>NZ_CP171632.1:437500-4178453 GCF_043632995.1 Pseudoxanthomonas japonensis
ATGTACGGGAGACACACGGCGGGTGCTAACGTCCGTCGTGAAAAGGGAAACAACCCAGACCCACAGCTAAGGTCCCAAATTTCGTGCTAAGTGGAAAACGATGTGGAAAGGCACAGACAGCCAGGAGGTTGGCTTAGAAGCAGCCACCCTTTAAAGAAAGCGTAATAGCTCACTGGTCGAGTCGGTCTGCGCGGAAGATTTAACGGGGCTAAGCACGAAACCGAAGCTTGGGGTGCATAACTTTGTTATGCGCGGTAGAGGAGCGTTCCGTAAGCCTGCGAAGGTGGCTTGAGAAGGCTGCTGGAGGTATCGGAAGTGCGAATGCTGACATGAGTAACGATAATGCGGGTGAAAAGCCCGCACGCCGAAAGCCCAAGGTTTCCTTGCGCAACGTTAATCGACGCAGGGTTAGTCGGTCCCTAAGGCGAGGGCGAAAGCCGTAGTCGATGGGAAGCAGGTTAATATTCCTGCACCTCGCGTGAGTGCGATGGAGGGACGGAGAAGGTTAGGTGTACCGGGCGTTGGTTGTCCCGGGGAAAGGCGGTAGGTTTGGATCTTTGGCAAATCCGGGATCCTTTAAGACCGAGCACCGAGACGAGTCCTTTAGGACGAAGTCACTGATACCACGCTTCCAGGAAAAGCTCCTAAGCTTCAGCTCACGCAGACCGTACCGTAAACCGACACAGGTGGGTAGGATGAGAATTCTCAGGCGCTTGAGAGAACTCGGGTGAAGGAACTAGGCAACATGGCACCGTAACTTCGGGAGAAGGTGCACCCCCTTTGGTGGCCCATGCGGGCTATAGCTGAGGGGGGTCGCAGAAACCAGGCCGCTGCGACTGTTTATCAAAAACACAGCACTCTGCAAACACGAAAGTGGACGTATAGGGTGTGACGCCTGCCCGGTGCTGGAAGGTTAATTGATGGGGTCAGCCGCAAGGCGAAGCTCTTGATCGAAGCCCCAGTAAACGGCGGCCGTAACTATAACGGTCCTAAGGTAGCGAAATTCCTTGTCGGGTAAGTTCCGACCTGCACGAATGGCGTAACGACAGCGGCGCTGTCTCCACCCGAGACTCAGTGAAATTGAAATCGCTGTGAAGATGCAGCGTTCCCGTGGCAAGACGGAAAGACCCCGTGAACCTTTACTATAGCTTTACATTGAACGTTGAGTTCGTCTGTGTAGGATAGGTGGGAGGCTATGAAACCGAGGCGCTAGCTTCGGTGGAGCCATCCTTGAAATACCACCCTGATGTGCTTGACGTTCTAACCTAGGTCCGTAATCCGGATCGGGGACCATGTATGGTGGGTAGTTTGACTGGGGCGGTCTCCTCCCAAAGAGTAACGGAGGAGCTCGAAGGTACGCTCAGCGCGGTCGGACATCGCGCACTGTGTGCAAAGGCATAAGCGTGCTTGACTGCGAGATCGACGGATCAAGCAGGTACGAAAGTAGGACTTAGTGATCCGGTGGTTCTGTATGGAAGGGCCATCGCTCAACGGATAAAAGGTACTCCGGGGATAACAGGCTGATACCGCCCAAGAGTTCATATCGACGGCGGTGTTTGGCACCTCGATGTCGGCTCATCACATCCTGGGGCTGTAGTCGGTCCCAAGGGTATGGCTGTTCGCCATTTAAAGTGGTACGCGAGCTGGGTTCAGAACGTCGTGAGACAGTTCGGTCCCTATCTGCCATGGGCGTTGGAGATTTGAGAGGGGCTGCTCCTAGTACGAGAGGACCGGAGTGGACGAACCTCTGGTGTTCCGGTTGTCACGCCAGTGGCATTGCCGGGTAGCTATGTTCGGAAGCGATAACCGCTGAAAGCATCTAAGCGGGAAGCGCGCCTCAAGATGAGATCTCCCGGGGCACAAGCCCCCTGAAGGAACCATCAAGACTAGGTGGTTGATAGGTCAGGTGTGTAAGTGGGGCAACCCATTGAGCTAACTGATACTAATGATCCGTGCGGCTTGACCATATAACCTCAAGTGGCCTTGGACTCGACGATATCGTCAGAGAAAATCCAATGCCCGCTACGTCACAAGACCCTATGAGAGATTGGCGCCTTAATCCGTTAACTGGATGGCGACGCTCCAACCCTCTCCCTGGTGAAATTAGCGCTGTGGTCCCACCCGTTCCCATCCCGAACACGGAAGTGAAACGCAGCCGCGCCGATGGTAGTGTGGCTTAAGCCATGCAAGAGTAGGTCATCGCCAGGGGCTTTATCCCAAAACCCCCAGCCGTAAGGCTGGGGGTTTTTTCTTGCGCGGCTTTCGCCAACAATCGAATTTCATCTCATCGAGGGGGGGCGAAGCATGAGGTTGTGTCGGATAGCGTTGGCCAGTGCGCTGTCAATCTGTATCGATGGGGCGTCGGCCGAAGGCGTGTCTGCAGAGGTGAGCCGCGTGCACGAGGACGCGATCGTGCTGGATACCCATCTGGATACGCCGGCCAACTTCCGTCGTCCCGGCTGGAGCATCGTCGACGACCATGCGCACGAAGGCGATCTCTCGCAAGTGGATCTTCCGCGCATGAAGGCGGGTGGCCTGGATGGGGGCTTCTGGGTCATCTACACCGCACAGGGCGCCCGTGACGAAGCCGGGAAGCATGCCGCACGCGACCACGGGCTGGATCGTCTTGTGAGCATCCGTGAAATGCTGGCGGCGAATGCAGGAGACATGGAGCTCGCGCTTACCGCGGACGATGCGGAACGCATCGCGAAAGCCGGAAAGCGTGTCTCCTTCATCAGCATGGAGAACGCAGCGCCGCTCGCCAGCGATCCCAGCCTGCTGACCGCCTACCATCGGCTCGGGCTGAGGATGCTCGGCATCACGCATGTACGGAACAACGATTTCGGTGATTCGTCGACGGACCCGGCAGGTGCAGAGTGGAGTGGTCTGAGTCCTGCCGGCAAGGCATTGGTGCAGGAAGCCAACCGCCTCGGCATCGTGCTGGATGCTTCGCATGCCAGTGACGCGGTCTTCGATCAGTTGCTTGCGTTGTCGCAGACCCCGATTGTCCTGTCGCATACCAGTGCGGATGCCCTGTATGACCATCCGCGGAACATCGATGACGGCCGGCTCCGCCAGTTGGCGGTGAAAGGCGGCGTCATCCACGTGAATGCATACGGTGGCTATCTGATCGATATCCCGAAGATTCCCGAGCGCGAGACAGCTATGGGCGCGCTGAGTGAGAAGTACGGACCCGAGAGCGAACTCGCGGTAGATCGCGTGCCCGCTTATCTGGCGGAACGAAGGGCGATCGAGGCGCGATACCCCGCCAGGCACGCGACCTTCGACGACTACATGGCGCACGTGCTTCACATCCTGAAGGTGGCCGGCGTGGATCATGTCGGCATCGGTGCCGATTGGGACGGTGGCGGCGGCGTGGCAGGGCTGGAAGACGTCAGCGCGTTGCCGAAGATTACCGAAGCGCTGCTGGCGGCCGGCTACACGGAGCAGGATGTGCGGAAGATATGGAGTGGCAATCTGCTGCGCGTGATCCGGGAGGCGCAGGCGATCGCGTCATCAGAGGGCTGAAGCCGGTTTCGTCTTGGCGTAATGCGGCGCGCGGGAAAGTGGTTCGGACGCATGGCCCCAAGAGGGAGGCATCATGGAAGAGTCGATCACCGCCAGGCGATTCATCGCCGCGCTTCCCCGTGACATTCCGCGGCACTGGTTGCCGGACAATGAAGTCGTTTCGTCGCTGCTCAACGCTTACACCATCCTGGTGCCGGCCAATGAGGCGTTCTATATCCGCACGCTCAATGCCTGCCTGCCGAAGGTGCATGACGACGCCCTGCGCCAGCGCTGCCAGGCATTCATCCGGCAGGAGGCGCAGCATGGCGTTGCGCACAAGCGCTACTGGGGCAATCTGGATGCGCAGGGCTACGCATACCGGGGCATCGAGCGCGCGGTGGATCGGGGCATCTTCCGTGTGATGGATCGTGTCGCGCCGTTGTGGTTGCGCGTGTCGCTGGTGAGTTGCGTCGAACACATCAACGCCTTCCTCGGCTACGAGTTCCTGACGCAATCCATCCTTGCGGATGCCGATCCGCGCGTGCGCGACCTGATGGAGTGGCACTTCGCCGAGGAGATCGAGCACCGGGCGGTGGCGTTCGACCTGCTGCAGGCGGTCTCGCCCCGCTATGCCGTACGGGTGCTGGGTGCGGTGATGACCACCTCGCTCTTCTATCTGCTGCTCGTGGGGCTGGCGGCGTCGCTGCTCGTGCAGGATCGCCGGCTGTTGCGGTTGGCCACGTGGCGCCAACTGACGCACCACGTCGGCGCAGGGCATGGCATGGGCCGACGGACGCTGCGGCATCTGACGGAGTACCTGCGCCCCGGCTTCCATCCTTCCCGGCTGGCGGCGGACGCCGATGCCATGGCCGCGACGGTGCTGCGGCGGCAGGCGACTGCCGTGCCGCCTTCCGTCATGCCGATGCCGCCGCCGCGGACCTGAACGAAAGCCTTTCGTCCGCCTCAGGGAATGACGAGGGTCGAGGGCAGTACCTGCAAGTCTCTGATTACAAAGGCAGGTTGGTGCGAGCTGGATCGGCGGCTGTTCGTTGCACCACTGGAACAATACGGAACTTCCGGCACGGTTAGCAGTCGAACTCCCCGACTGCTAACATCCATGCCCATGAGCCAGAACACCCCCACTACCGCCCTGGTCACCAACAACCTGCCGATCCCCAGCGCCCTGGGTTCGCTCGACGCCTATATCAGCGCCGTGCACCAGATTCCGGTGCTGACGGTGGAAGACGAGCGCGCGCTCGCCAACCGTTACCGCGAGGACGAAGACCTCGACGCCGCCCGCGAACTGGTGCATTCGCACCTGCGCTTCGTGGTGCACGTGGCGCGCGGCTACAACGGCTATGGCCTGCCGCTCGGCGACCTGATCCAGGAAGGCAACATCGGCCTGATGAAGGCGGTGAAGCGCTTCGACCCCGACATGGGTGTGCGCCTGGTGAGCTTCGCGGTGCACTGGATCCGTGCGGAGATGCACGAGTTCATTCTGAAGAACTGGCGCATCGTCAAGGTCGCCACGACCAAGGCGCAGCGCAAGCTGTTCTTCAACCTGCGCAAGTCGAAGACGCGCCTGGGCTGGATGAATGCCGAAGAGGTCAGCGCCATCGCGAAGGACCTGAATGTCTCCGAGCGGGAAGTGATGGAGATGGAGTCGCGCCTTTCCGGCCGCGACATCGGCTTCGATGCGCCTTCGGACGAAGACGAAGACCACGCGCCGCCCTCGCCGGCCAGCTACCTGGTCGCGCGGGACGAGGATCCGTCGCAGGCGTACGAGCGTGCCGACAGCGAAGACAACCAGATGGAACTGCTGCGCGAAGGCCTGGCGAATCTCGACGAGCGCTCGCGCGACATCATCAAGCGCCGCTGGCTGGACGGCGAGAGCAAGGTCACGCTGCAGGAGCTGGCGGACGAATACGGCATTTCCGCCGAACGTGTCCGTCAGGTCGAGGCCAATGCGCTGAAGAAGATGAAGGCGCTGTTCGCCGCCTGACCTTCCTGGTTGTGACGTGATATCGAAGAGGCCCCACCGGGGCCTCTTCTCTTTTGTGGCGTGCGCATCGGGGGATGTGGTCCACTACGCCGCGACCCGACATGGGTGGCGCTATAACCGGAAGGAGCAGGGCATGGGGTGGGGCAACAAGCGACGGGGGCTGTTCGTGTGGGTGTTGGCAGCGGCGAGCGGTCTCGCTGCTTCGTCGGGTTTCGCGGCGTCGCACGCGGCCGACGATGGCAACACGAAATCGTCGGAAGGACAGGGCGGCGTCCGCTTCTCCATCGATCGCGAAGAGTACGACGCGCAGGCACGCGCCGCGATGCAGGTGGATCCCGTGGTCGCTGCGCATCTTGGCGCGATCCGCACGGTCGCGCTTGATGACGCCGCGAGCATGGACGAGCCGGGTCCCGACGTGCTGGTGTTCGATGTCGAGGGCAGCCGCGGCAAGGGACGTGTCACCGCGCGCTTCATCACCGTCAGCGCCACGCAGGAGGCCCTGGGTCCCGGCATGCTGGTCATGGCCGACGGCACCCGGCACGAGATCGAAGGCGATGCCGACGCGCTGGCCGCGGAGGATGGCCCTCCTTTGCACGACCACGCGCATGACGAAGACGTCGAAGCAGGCGCGAATGCCTTCATTCGCCAGGCGCAGGAGGCAGCGCAGCGTTATCCCCTGATCCGCCAGCACATCGGCCAGATCGCCAGCTTCGAGATCGACACCGATGCCACCGGTGCCGCACCGGGCATGAACACCTTCGTGTTCGACGTCGCTGGCGACAAGGGACGTGGGCGGCTCGAGGCCGACTTCATCACCGTCAGCGCCGACACCGAGCGCCTCGGCAAGGGCGTGCTGACGCTGGCGGGCGGTCGCAAGCTGTCGTTCGAAGGTGAGCCCCGCGGTGAGGACGAGCCGGAGGACGGCGTCAGCGCCGCTGACCTGTTCGGCGGCGACAACATCTTCACCCGCCAGGCGCGTGTGGCGGTGCAGCGCTATCCGCTGGTGCAACAGCACATCGGTACGCTCGCATCGTTCGAGCTCGATCTCGCTGCCACCGGCGAGGCGGAAGGCGCCGAAGAGTTCGTGTTCGCGCTCACCGGCGACAAGGGGCGCGGACGCATCCTCGCCGAGTTCATCACGGTCGATGCCGACACCGAACGCCTGGGCAGGGGCGTGCTGACCTTGGCGGATGGCCGCGAGATCGCCTTCGAGGGCGAGGCGCCGATGGAAGGCGAACTCGCCGCGCCGCGCATCGATTCGGATCGTGGCGAGGCCCCTGACACGTTCGCGCGCCAGGACGGGATCTTCGTGCTGCAGGCCAACGCGGCCATGCAGGCGCACCCGGTCGTGCAGCGCCATATCGGCGATATCCGCGAAGCCGCCTTCGACCGCGACGCGTCGTGGAAGGCGGACGGCGAGCGCTACATCTTCGACTTGAAAGGCAGCAAGGGCCAGGGACGCCTGGAGGCCGAATTCATCACCGTCGATGCCGACAGTGAGCGGATCGGCGACGGTGAGCTGGTCATGGCCGACGGCAAGCGTTACCCGCTGGACGGCAAGTAGGTCGCGCAAGATCCGGATAGCGCCGCCGGTGAGGCGGCGCGAGCATGGCATCACTGCTTCGGAGTGATGCCATGTCGTTCGTGATCCGCGGGCTCTCGCCCGAACCGTTCCGCCCCCTGTTCGCCCTAGACGATGCCGCGCTGGCGGCACGCAACATCCGTCGCGTCATCGCGGACAGCGATCGAGGATTTCCCTGCCGCGTCACGCTGCAGGACGCGCGACAGGGCGAAGCGTTGTTGCTGCTGCCCTATCTGCACCACGATGTCGCGGGGCCGTATCGGGCGAGCGGTCCGATCTACGTGCGCGAAGCCGCCATGCAGGGTTGGACCGCCGAATTCCACGATCAACTGCCGCCCTCGTTTCCCCGCCGGCTATTGTCGCTGCGCGCCTACGATGCCGATGGCTTGATGCGCGACGCCGAGGTCGTGGAGGGCGTTGAAGCGATGCCGTACCTGCAACGCCTGCTTGACCAGCCGGGCGTCGCGTACCTTCACGTGCACAACGCACGTCCCGGCTGCTACGCCTGCCGCGTCGACCCGGCCTGATCCTCGTCCTTGCCCAGGATGATCCGCGCGCCGCGCTGGTAGCTCCAGTACGCCCAGCACCAGTTCAGAAGCACGACCAGCCGGTTGCGGAAGCCGATCAGGAAGAACACGTGCGCGGTCAGCCAGAACCACCACGCCAGCAGGCCGGAGAACTTCAACCGGCCGAAGTCCACTACCGCCGCCATGCGACCGATGGTCGCGAGGTTGCCGTAGTCCTGATAGCGGAATGCACCGGGCGACGTGCCGCCTGACAGTCGTGCACGGAGCACCTGTGCCACGTGCCGGCCCATCTGCTTGGCCGCCGGTGCAACGCCGGGAACCGCTCGACCGTCCGACGTCACCGCAGCCAGGTCGCCGGCGATGAAGATGTCGGGATGCCCCGGCACGCTGAGGTCGGGCTGCACCAGCACGCGTCCGGCGCGATCCAGCGGCACGCCAAGTGAGCGCGCCAGCGGTGATGCGGCCACGCCGGCGGCCCAGACCACGGTCTTGGCCGGGACGAAGGTGTCGCCCAGCCGGTAGCCGTCGTCGGTGATATCGCTGACCGGCGTGCCGGTGACGACCTCCACGCCGAGTTTCTCCAGTTGCTTGCGGGCCTTGTCCGACAGCGCCTCGGGAAACGATGCCAGCACGCGTGGTCCCGCTTCCACCAGGCGCACGCGGGCCTGCGAGGGATCGATGTTGCGGAACTCGTTGGTCAGCGTGTGCCGTGCGATCTCGGCCAGTGTGCCCGCCAGCTCCACGCCGGTCGGGCCGCCGCCGACGATGGCGAAGCTGAGCCACGCGGCGCGTTTCGCCGGATCGGTTTCGGCCTCGGCGCGCTCGAACGCGAGCAGCAGGTGGCGGCGCAACTGCAGCGCGTCGTCGAGCGTCTTCAGTCCCGGCGCGTGCCGGGCCCATTCGTCGTGGCCGAAGTAGGCATGCGTCGCGCCGGTCGCCAGCAGCAGGTGGTCGAACGCGAGCGTCGTGCCGTCGGCGAACACGATCTGCTTGTCCTGCGGCGCGATCGACGCCACCTCGGCCAGCCGCACTTCCACGTTCTTCTGCTTGCGCAGGATGTGGCGCAGCGGCGCGGCGATATCGGGGGCGGACAGGCCGGCGGTGGCCACCTGGTACAGCAGCGGCTGGAACAGGTGGTGGTTGTGCCTGTCGATCAGGGTGATGCGGACCGGTGCGTTCGCCAGGGCGCGCGTGGTCCAGAGGCCACCAAAACCGCCGCCGACGATGACCACATGGGGACGTGCTGCCTGCATGCTCGATTCTCCTGGCACCGCACGCGATTGTCGCATGCGGCGCATGCCGATCAGGTCGGGTCGCGGTCGATCAGCGAGGTCTCGCGCGTGTCCGGCATCCACAGGTAGACCAGCAGCGAGCAGGCGATGCAGGCGGTGACGTACCAGTAGAAGCCGGTCTCGTGGCCGATGCGCTTGAACCACAGCGCCACCGCATCGGCGGTGCCGCCGAAGATCGCCACGGTCAGCGCGTACGGCAGGCCGACGCCGAGCGCGCGGATCTCCACCGGGAACAGTTCCGCCTTCACCACCGCATTGATCGCGGTGTAGCCGCTGACGATCACCAGCGCCGCCATCACCAGCCAGAACGCCTGCGCGGCGCTCTGTACGTCCTGCAGCTGGCTGAGGATCGGCACGGTGCACAGGGTGCCCAGCACGCCGAACGCGATCAGGATGCGCCGCCGTCCGATCCGGTCCGACAGCGCGCCGACCACCGGCTGCAGCAGCATGTAGAAGAACAGCGTGGACGCATTGATCAGGCTGGCGGTCTCGGCCGCCATGCCGGCGCTGTTGACCAGGAACTTGTGCACGTAGGTGGTGTACGTATAGAACGCCAGCGTGCCGCCCATGGTCAGGCCGACCACCGCGAACACCGCGCGCGGATGCCGCATCAGCGCACGCAGCGTGCCCTCGGCGCGCTGCTGTCCCGTCGCCGCCGCGTCGTTGCGTTGGAACGACTCGGTTTCCACCATGTTCCGGCGCAGCCACAGCGCCACCAGCGCCGCCACCGCGCCGATCGCGAACGGAATGCGCCAGCCCCATTCGCGCAGCTGGTCGTCGGTGAGGAACACGCGCTGCAAGGCGATCAGCACCCCCAGCGCGATCAGGTGGCCCATTACCAGGGTGACGTACTGGAAGCTCGACCAGAAGCCGCGATGCTCGCGCGTGGCCATCTCGCTGAGATAGGTTGCCGACGTGCCGTACTCGCCGCCGACCGACAGGCCCTGCAGCAACCGCGCCAGCACCAGCAGGATCGGCGCGGCGATGCCGATGCTGGCGTAACCGGGCGTGCAGGCGATGATCAGCGAGCCGGCGCACATCATCACCACCGACAGCATCAGCGCGCGTTTGCGACCATGGCGGTCGGCATAGCGGCCGAGCAGCCAGCCGCCGAGCGGACGCATCAGGAAACCCACCGCGAAGATCACCGCCGTCTTCAGCAACTGGCTGGTGCGGTCGCCGCCCGGGAAGAACACCTCGGCGAAGTACAGCGAGAACGCCGCGTACACGTACCAGTCGTACCACTCCACCAGATTGCCGACCGAACCGCTGAAGATGCTGCGCAGCCGCTGGGTGGGGGTCAGGGCGGTACGTGGCGTCTGCGTCATCAATAGAGGTCCATGGGATCGACATCGAGCGACCAGCGCGTGCGGCGCGCTTCCGGCAGGGCGTGGATGTCCGGCAGGGCGAGATCGAGCGTGCGATGCAGCGTGCGGCGCTCGGGCGAGGTCAGCAACAGCTGCACGCGGTGCAGGCCGGCGCGGCGTGGCATCGGCGCCGGCAGCGGACCGTGCATTTCGAGCGTCGCATCGTGCCGGCGCAGCGCCTGCTTCGCCGCCTGCAGGAACTGCTGGGCGGCGTCGACATGCTGGGCTTCGGCGCGCAGCAGGGCGAGGTGCGCGAACGGCGGGAAGCCGGCCATGCGCCGCTGCTCGAGCTCCGCTTCGGCGAACGCGTGGTAGCCGCCGCTGATCAGCGTGTTCAACAGCGGATGGTCGGGATGGTGCGTCTGCAGCCACACGTCGCCGCGCTTGCCCGCGCGCCCTGCGCGACCGGCCACCTGGATCAGCTGTTGCGCCAGCTTCTCGCCGGCACGGAAATCGGTGGAGAACAGGCCTTCGTCCACGCCGACGACCGCCACGCGCGTCAGGTGCGGCAGATCGTGGCCCTTGGCCAGGATCTGCGTGCCGACGAGGATGCCGGGCGCGTCGCCCAGCTTCGCCAGCTGCTGCGCCAGACCGTCGCGCTTCTGGGTGGTGCCGCGATCGACACGCAGCACGGGTACGTCGGTGAACTGTTCGGTCAGCAACTCCTCCAGCCGTTCGGTGCCGATGCCCTGCGGCTGCAAGGCCAGTCCGCCGCAGTCGGGGCAGGCCGGCGGCGCCGCCTGGCGCGCGCCGCAGTGATGGCATTGCAGACGCTTGCCACCGGCATGCACGGTCATCGGGCTGTCGCAGCGTTTGCAGTGCGCGCTCCAGCCGCAGTCGTGGCACAGCAGCACGGGCGCGTAGCCGCGGCGGTTCTTGAACACCAGCACCTGGCCGCCGGCGTCCAGCGCCTGGCGGATCGCCTGCAGCGTGTCGGCCAGCAGGCCCGCCTGTTGCAGGCGCTTGCGGACGTCGAGCACGCGGACGGTCGGCGGCTGCGCCTCGCCCGCGCGGCGCGACAGGCGCAGGTGCACGTAGCGGCCCGTGCGCGCGTTGTGCAGCGTTTCCAGCGACGGCGTGGCGCTGCCCAGCACCACCGGCACGTCCAGCGCCTTGCCGCGCACCAGCGCGAAATCGCGCGCGTGGTAGCGGATGCCGTCCTGCTGCTTGTAGCTGCCGTCATGCTCCTCGTCGACCACGATCAGCCCGGCCTCGGGCAGCGGGGTGAACACCGCCGAGCGCGTGCCCACGATCACCCGTGCCTCGCCGCGCAGGCAGGCCGCCCACGTACGGGCGCGCTCGCCATCGTTGAGGCCGGAGTGCAACGCGTGCACCGGCACGCCCAGCCGTTCGCGGAAGCGCGCCAGCGTCTGCGGGGTCAGGCCGATCTCCGGCACCAGCACCAGCGCCTGCCGTCCACGCCGCAGGCAGTCGGCGATGGCATGCAGGTAGACCTCGGTCTTGCCGCTGCCGGTCACGCCGTCGAGCAGCAGGGCGCCGAAACCCGCGGTGCCGACGATGGCATCGGCCGCCGCCTGCTGCTCGTCGTTGAGCGCGGGACCGGGACGGGGTGTCGGTGCCGCAGGCGTGGCGGCGGCGGGAAAGCGTTCGGCCAGGCCGCGTTTGCCCAGGTCGCGCGCGGTGGCGCGGCCGCTGTCCAGGTGCAGGTCCAGCACGTCTTCGTCGAGCGAAGAGTGCTCGGACAGCAGGTCGGCCAGGCGGCGCGGCCGGCTGCCGGCGCGCAGGCGGTCGCGCTGCAACTGGCCGGCTTCGGTCAGGCGCCAGTGCCAGGCATGGGTGTCGGGCAACGGATCGCCCTGGCGCAGCGCGGTGGGCAGCGCGGTCGCGACCACCTCGCCCAGCGGGGCGTGGGTGTAGCGGGCCAGCCAGTGCAGCGAGTCGAGCAACTCGCCCCGCAGCAAGGGCGCATCGTCCAGCAGGGCATCGGCCGGGCGCAGCTCGAGGGTAGGGTCGGCCGGCGGGCCGACCTGGGCGACGAGACCGGTCAGTGACCGGTTGCCGAACATCACCTTCACCCGCTTGCCGACGTCCCCGGGGGAGGCGACGAGACCGGGCGGTGGCAGATAGTCGAACAGCCGTGGCAGCGGCACGGGCAGGGCGACCTGGAGGACGGAAACGGGCGGCATTTCGGGCAGTGTATCGGCCCGTCCGGGCGCGGGTCACATCTCACGCAGTTGCGTCCATGTCCTGTCAGAATCTTGACGAAATTCACGCAAGTGCTGATCCCTGAAGGAGATTCCGGTTTATCCACACCTGCTGTGGATAAATCTGTGCATGGCGGGAATGCTTCACGGCGCGACGGCGCTTCCATAAGCCTCCGGACCGGGTTGGCCAAAAAAGTGCCAGAACGACTTTATTCAATGTAATCAGACACTTGGGCGTGAAACGCGATTGACATATGGCATCGGTCCGATTCACGGGGGCAGTGGATGACAGATCGGTGACTGCTGTGCACAACGTTTTTCGCCGAAACCCTTGTGCCGCCGGGGAGAGCAGATTTCGACGCCCTGTCAAGCATCCGTACGGGCGCCCCGGGTGACTATGATCGGCACGTCCGCAACCGGTTCCAAGATGGTCTCTTCCCCCGCCTCGTCTTCTCCCGCGCCCGCCGCGCTTGCCGCCTTCCTCCGCGGCTGCGAACGCCGGGGGGCCGTGTTCGCCGAACTCCAGTGCGGCAATGCCGATCGCGGCGACGTGGCCCTGGCCGCGGCCCTACGCGCGTTCCGCGGCAAGGCCGCCGCCCTGCCGATGGCGGACTGGCCGGTGCGCTTCTGGGCGCTGCTGGCGGCGACGCCGCAGTTGCGCGCCGACGGTCCTGCCGCCCGCTGGCCCGGCGCGTTCGCCGCCCTGGCCCGTCCCGCCACCGCGGACCGCGCGGCCTTGCTGCTGCGCCTCGCCGGGGGGCTGCAGGAGGCGGAGGCGGCCAACGCCCTGGGCCTCGATGGCGCGGCCTACCGCGACGCGCTGGCCCGCGCCTGTCCGCGGGACAGCCTGGGCCACCCCGATGCCGGTGCCTGGCGCGCCTTGGCCGACGCCATCCAGCAGCATCTTCGCGAACTGCCCGATGATCGGCTGGCCACGCTCGCGCGCCTGCGCGAGGACGCACTCGCCGGCACGCGGTTGCCGCCTGTCGAGGCCAAGGCGCCCGCGCCGGCCGTTGCGCGGACGCCCCGGCGCTGGCCGTGGATCCTGTCGGCCCTTGTCCTGCTGGCCGCGCTGGCGGCCGGACTGTGGTGGTGGCGGGGTTCCGGATTGTCGACGTCGTCCGCGTTGCCCCAGGCGATTCCGACCGACGAAGACGGCGTATCGCCACTGCCGCCCGATCCGGAGATCACATCGATCGCGCTTCCCGCCGACAACACGCCGCTGCCAGCCCCGGCCGAAGCGGTCGCGCCTGCATCGCACCCGGACTTCCAGCTCCTCACGGACGCCGACGATGAAGCGCGTGCGCGCGAGGCGGATTTCCTGGCCTGGTATGTCGCGGGTGCCGGTGCCACCGCGGCGCCTTCGCCCGATGCGGATGCAGGAGGAGCAGATGCGCGTTGACCGCAGGCGCCGTGCCGCAGCCTGCGTGATGGCAGGCTTTGCCGTCGTGGTGGGCATTGCCGCGTCGACCGCGCAGGATGCCGCGAATGCCACCCGCTGGGCCGCGATGTCGCCGGCCGCGCAGGCCGACTGGCAGCAGCGCCGGTCGGCGTGGGATGCCTTGCCGAGGCACGAGCGTGAGGACCGGCGCGCGCGCTATGCCGCCTGGCGTGCGCTGGACGAGGTGCAGCGTGCACGCCTGCGCGCCGCCGCCCGCGAGATCGCGGCGCTGCCGCCGGAGCACCAGGCCGCGCTGCGCACGCAGTTCAGCGTGCTGGACGGCATGCAGCGGCAGGGCTGGCGGCTGGGGCCGGAACTCGGCGCGGACTGGCCGCGACTGCAGCCGCTGTTCGCGTACGTTCCGCCGGAAGAGCGCGATGGCCTGCTCGCATTGCTGCGGCGCCTGGATGCGGAACAGCGCGACGATCTTGCTGCGCTGGCGCAACGCCTGCCGCCGCAGGACCGCGAGGGATTCCGTCGTGCGTTGCTGGCCGTGCCCGAGGGCCAGCGCCGCGCGTGGCTGCGGCAGCGACGGGACCGTTAGCCGCGCTCCACGCTACGTCGCTAGGCGTTTACCCAGGTCGTCAGCGTCAGGAAGATCAGCGCCGTCAGCAGCATCATGAAGTACAGCGCGCCCAGCACCGAAAACTTGATCAGCGTGACGATCTTGTGCTGCCGGTACACGCGCTGCTGCATCTTCAGCAGGTAGATCGGCATCCACACCAGGATCGCCGTCAGCACCGTCCAGTAGGGGATCTTCCACCAGAAACTGTCCGTCGCAATCACGCTGCCGAGCGCCTGGGTGAGGCACAGCGCCAGGATGCAGAGGCACAGGTAGGCATGGCTGTATAGCGCCACGACCAAGTGCTCCAGATAGACGCGCCGCGTCCCGATGTAGGCGAGTTTCAGCAGCAGGGCGAAGACGGGCACCAGCACGAACAGCGCCGACGGTACCGAGCCGATCAGACGGGTGAAGAAATACTCGGGGTCCTCCGCCACGCGCGGCATGTTCTGCTCGGCACGCGCCAACTTCCTGTTGATCCAGCCGTTGGCGAAATCGGGTAGCCAGCCGATCTTCACCGGGTTGCTCTGGGCGTCGAACGGTTTGTCGCCGATCGAGATCAGCGAGCCTTGCGGCACCTCCGGCAGCGGCTTGCCCTCCGGATAAGGATCGGGTTGCGCCAATGCCGGATGATCCGGTTGCAACTGGATAATCCGTTCGCGCGCCAGTCGCTGGGTGGCGAAGATGTTCTGGTCCATGCGCTCGCGCACGAAGCCCAGGCCGGGAGGAAGCGTGGTCCGTGCCGCCACCAGGCCTTCCAGGGTGCGGTCGCGCTCCTTGATGACGGCCTCGACCGTGGTCTGCCTGGCGAAGCTGATGCCGGACTCGTCCGGCTTGGCGACCAGGTTGGTCTGGCCGTCCGCGGTCGGTGGCGGCTCCGGCAGCCTCACTTCGCCGATATGCAGGGTCAGCCTGGCGACGAAGAACGTCAGCACGCTGACGATGACGAACAGCCGCAGCGGCGCCACGTACGGCGCGCGGTGGCCGGCCAGGTAGGCGTTGGCCAGCTTGCCGGGCGAGAGCAGGGTGCGCAGGGTGCGGAAGATGCGCCCGTCCAGGTGCCAGAACGATTCGAACACCTCTTCCACCGCATGCCCGAAGCTGCGCAGCGGGTTGTGCGCGTTCTGTCCGCAGACGTGGCAGAAGCCGCCCTGCAGCGGCGTCCTGCAGTTGTCGCACGCGCTGGCGTGCACGGCGTCGGCATCGTGCGATGGGGTCATGGGGCGTTCGGGTGGCGCGGCGGGCGAGCGGGTAAGATACCGGCCTCCCGTGACCCGGTGCCAGCGCGATGCCGCGCGACCGCAGTCCGGCGGTTGATCCTCATGTCCGTCTCCCCCTCCCCGACCCCGCGCTTCGGCCAGGAAGTGCGCGCCACGGGCACGCTCGCTTTGCCGCTGGTGCTGGGCCACGTGTCCACCGGCCTGATCGGCTTCGTCGACAACGTCATCGCCGGCCACCACGCCACTGCCACGCTGGCGGCCGTGACCGTGGGCACCGCGCTGCTGTGGCTGCCGATGATGGTGCCGATCGGCACGCTGATCTCGCTGACCGCGTCGGTGTCGCAGCTCGATGGCGCCAACCGGCGCGGCGAGATCGCGCCGCTGTTCCGCCAGGCGCTGTGGCTGTCGCTGGGTCTGGGCCTGCTGATGTTCGCCTTCCTCAGCGTGGCGCCGTACGCGCTGGCCGCGTTCGGCATCGCGCCCGACATCATTCCCGGCGCGACCGCCTTCCTGCACGGCATCCGCTGGGGCGTGCCGGCGCTGACGTTCTACTTCTGCATGCGTTACCTGAGCGAAGGCACGCACTGGACGCTGCCGACGATGATCCTCGGCTTCGGCGGCCTGCTGGTGCTGGCGCCGGTGGGCTACGTGCTGGCGTTCGGCAAGTTCGGCTTTCCGGAGCTGGGCGCGGGCGGGCTGGGCATCGCGTCGGCGCTGACCATGTGGCTGCAGGCGATCGCGTTCGCGATCTACCTGACGCGTGCGCGCCGCTTCGCCGACCTGCAGCTGTTCGCGCGGTTCGATCCGCCGCGTCGCGCGCCGATCATGCAGCT
Organism: Pseudoxanthomonas japonensis; assembly: GCF_043632995.1. NCBI lineage: Bacteria > Pseudomonadati > Pseudomonadota > Gammaproteobacteria > Lysobacterales > Lysobacteraceae > Pseudoxanthomonas > Pseudoxanthomonas japonensis. The sequence goes on from NZ_CP171632.1 coordinate 453,999, forward strand.
GCTGCGCACCGGCCTGCCGATCGGCATCACCGTGCTGATGGAGGGCAGCCTCTTCATCGTCACCGCGCTGCTGATCGCGCGCCTCGGCGCCATCCCGGCGGCGGCGCACCAGATCGCCATCAACGTGTCGGCGCTGTGCTTCATGATCCCGATGGGCGTGGCCGAGGCCACCACGGTGCGCGTGGGCCATGCGGTGGGCGCGGGCAACACGCCGGGCATCCGCCGCGCCGCGCACGCGGGCTACGTCATCGTACTGGCCACGCAGGCGATCTCGGCGCTGTTCCTGCTGCTCGGCCACGACCTGGTGGTGTCGCTGTACACCGATGACCTGGCGGTGGCCACGCTGGCCGGCACGCTGCTGCTGTTCGCGGCGGCGTTCCAGTTCCCCGACGGCATCCAGGTGCTGTCGGCCGGCGCGCTGCGCGGACTGAAGGACACCCGCGTGCCGATGTGGCTGGCGGTGGTCTCGTACTGGGGCCTGGGCATGCCGCTGGGCGCCGGACTGGGCCTGGGGCTCGGCTGGGGCCCGCAGGGCATGTGGCTGGGCCTGATCGTCGGCCTGACCGCCGCGGCCGTGCTGCTGGGCTGGCGCTTCGAGCGCAGCAGCCGGCGATGGTCCACGGCTCCCGCCCCGGTCACGGTGACCAACGGGGCATGAAACCCTCACACGCGCACGCTACAGTGGCCCCAGTTTCCCGGAGTTTTCCATGAACCAAGTCGCACCCCCGCCGCGTCGCAGCCCCATCGTCGCCTTCTTCGTCGGCCTGTGGGACGTGATGAACTTCACCCGCAAGCTGGTCCTCAACCTGATCTTCTTCGGGTTGCTGTTCCTGGTCTTCATCGTGTTCGTCATCGCCGCCGGCAGTGGCGGGGTGAAGCCGATGATGGAGCGCACCACCTTCGTGCTTGCGCCGGAAGGCCGCCTGGTCGAGCAGTTCACCACCGATCCCGCCACGCGCGCGCTGGCCAAGGCGTTCGGCGACAAGAGCGCCGAGGAAGTGCAGCTGCGCGACCTGCTGCGCGCCATCGAGGCCGCGCAGAAGGACGACAAGATCGAGCGCATGCTGTTGCGCGTGGACCAGCTGCAGCCCACCGGCTACGCCTCGCTGCGTGAAGTCGCCGCGGCGCTCGCGAAGTTCCGTGCCTCCGGCAAGCAGATCGTCGCCTTCGGCGAGAACATCAGCCAGACGCAGTACCTGCTGGCCGCGCAGGCCGACGAGGTCTATCTCGACCCGATGGGCAGCCTGATGCTGGAGGGCCTGGGCCGCTACCGCCAGTACTACCGCGAAGGCCTGCAGGAAAAGCTCGGCGTGGACGTGCACCTGTTCAAGGTGGGCGAGTACAAGTCGGCCGCCGAACCCTACGTGCTGGATGGCGCGTCGAAGGAAGCCAAGGAAGCCGACCTGTTCTGGATGAACGACGTGTGGCAGCGCCTGCTGGCCGACATCGCCAAGGTTCGCAAGACCACGCCGGAAGCGCTGGCCGCCGGCATCGACACGTTGCCTGAAGGCGTCGCCGCCGCCGGTGGCGATCTGGCCAAGTACGCGCTGCAGCAGAAGCTGGTCGACGGCCTGAAGACGCAGGAAGAGGTGGAGAACCTGCTGATCGAGCGCGGCGTGGCCGACGAGGATTCGGACACCGGCTTCCGCGCCGTCGGCCTGGCCGGTTACCTGACCCATCTCGACGCCAAGATCAATCCGCTCGACAAGCGTCCGCAGGTCGCGGTGGTGGTGGCGGAAGGCGAGATCACTGACGGCGACCAGCCGGCCGGCCGCGTCGGTGGCCTGTCCACCTCGGCGCTGCTGCGCGAGGCGCGCGACGACGACGACGTGAAGGCCGTGGTGCTGCGCGTGGATTCGCCCGGCGGCGGCGTCTATGCCTCCGAGCAGATCCGCCGCGAAGTGGCCGCGCTGAAGAAGGCCGGCAAGCCGGTGGTCGTCTCGATGGGTGACCTGGCCGCATCCGGTGGTTACTGGATCAGCATGAATGCCGACCGCATCTACGCCGACCCGTCCACCATCACCGGTTCGATCGGCATCTTCGGCGTGATCCCCACCGTGCCGCGCACGCTGGAGAAGATCGGCGTGCGCACCGACGGCGTGGGCACCACCCGCTTCGCCGGCGCGTTCGACATCACCCGTCCGCTGGACCCGGCCGTGGGCCAGGTGATCCAGTCGGTCATCGACAAGGGCTACGCCGATTTCACCGGCAAGGTCGCCGAGGCCCGCAGGAAGCCGGTCGAAGAGATCGATGCCGTCGCGCGCGGTCGCGTATGGAGCGGTGCGCAGGCGAAGGAGCGCGGGCTGGTCGACGAACTCGCCGGATTCGACGCGGCGGTGGCCGACGCGGCCAAGCGCGCCAAGCTGGGCGAGCCGGACAAGTACCGCGTGCGCTACATCGAGAAGATGTCCTCGCCGTTCTCGCAGTTCATGGGCGGCTTCGCCGGCAGCCGCATCGGTGCGGCCTGGCTGAAGGATTCCGACTTCGCCCGCGCGCTGCTGGCGCGCAGCCTGCCGGAGATGGAAGCGCAGCTGCGCTTCGTCGACGAGGCGGTGAACGATCGCAACGGCGCGCCGGTGAAGAGCCTGGCGTACTGCTTCTGCGGGTTCTGAGTTCCCGCGACAACGCGTGATCGACGGGCCGCGTGGGCAACCGCGCGGCCCGTTGCGTCTTGGGGTGTCGAATCCCGAAGGGCGACGTCGCGTGCCACGCGGCGCCATCCGTGCCGTGTGGCGATGATCCGCAGGACTCAGGAGGTCGCGGGCGCCGCCTGCGGTTCCGGTGGCTCGTCGGTGGGCGGTGGCTCGGGGGCGCGGCAGGCGGTGCAGGCCAGCAAGGCGATGGCGAGCAGGGTGAGGCGGAGCCGGGTCATGGCGACGGTCCTCCTGTGACGTGGCGCTATGCTACGCCCATCGATGAAGGAGGCGCATGTGGCGGCGAACCGGTGGCGACTGGAAGGGCAACTGGCGCTGGTGACCGGTGCCAGCGCGGGCATCGGGCTGGCGATCGCGCGCGAATTGCTCGGCTTCGGCGCGGACGTGCTGATGGTGGCGCGCGACGAGGATGCGCTGCAGGACGCGCGCACGGACCTGGCAGACGAGTTCCCTGAACGCACCATCGCCACGCTGGCCGCCGACGTGGCCGACGACGAAGACCGCCGCGCCATCCTCGACTGGGTGGAAGATCACGGCGACGGCCTCAACATCCTGGTCAACAATGCCGGCGGCAACGTCACCCGTGCCGCGGTGGACTACACCGAGGACGAGTGGCGCGGCATCTTCGAGACCAACCTGTTCTCGGCATTCGAGCTGTCGCGCTATGCGCATCCGCTGCTGACGCGGCATGCGGCCTCGAGCATCGTCAACGTCGGCAGCGTGTCCGGTATCACCGCCGTGCGCAGCGGCGCACCCTACGGCATGACCAAGGCCGCGCTGCACCAGCTCACCCGCAACCTCGCCGCCGAATGGGCCGAGGACGGCGTGCGCGTCAACGCGGTGGCGCCGTGGTACATCCGCACGCGCCGCACCTCCGGCCCGCTGTCCGATGCGGACTACTACGACGAAGTCATCGCGCGCACGCCGATGCGGCGGATCGGTGAACCGGAAGAGGTTGCCGCCGCTGTCGCCTTTCTCTGTCTGCCCGCCGCCAGCTACGTCACTGGCGAATGCATCGCGGTGGATGGCGGGTTCCTGCGGTACGGGTTCTGAGCCGTCGTCTGCCACACGTCGTATGCGGCATGTTGGCCAGCATGCTCGCTCTGGTGACGGCGGCGTGCGCCTCGACGTCCACGCTGCTCACGTCGGACGCATACAGCCTCACTGTCATCGACAACCCGGCCAAGCGCCGATTCGATGTCGTACTGCAATCGCACCATGATCGCGCGCTGTGCGTGGGGGCGCACGACTGGCCATCGTCCGAAGGGACGCTGGTGGTCGAGAGCCCCGTCGTATCGCTGTCGACTATGGACGGTCCGCTGGCGGTGAAGAGCCCTCTCCTCAGCGTCTATTGCCCCGGCGGCTGCGGTAGAACGCGGATCGAACCGGGCGCAGCGTTGACCGGCCATTTCGCATACGCCGCGTTCGGCGATGCCGAGCGGATTGCATCGGATCCAAGCCGGCGACTGCAGTACACCATCACGCCGCAGGTCTGTCGGCGTCACCGCAGATGATCGTCATTGCAGACGTACACGTCCGCCGGCCGCATCCACGCGCCACAGTTCGTCGCCCTCGTATAGCGCGGCCTGCGGGGTTTGCTCGGCGTGGTGCACATCCAGACGCAGCAGGCGCCCCTGCTGCTCCAGCGTGATGTCCGGCACCAGCGTGTGGCCGATGGCGAGGCGCTTGACGCCGTAGCGGGCAAGGACTCGTTGCAGGTGGGCGGCGGGATCGGCTTCGCGACGCTGCTTCGCGTCGTCCGGCATCGCCATGCCGCGGTACCAGGTCAGGCCGGTGCGGCCGAGCAGGGTGTCGGCGTCGCCCTGCAGGCTCTCCGGTTCGGCATGCAGGTGCGGTTGCGCGAGGGCGTTGATCTGGTCGATGTCCAGGTCGAGTGCCAGTACGTCCCCACTGATGCCGCCGTGGACGAACAGATGGTCGCCAACGCGCGCGATCACCGGCTGTTCCGCCAGCCATTCGCCGAGCACGGACTGTGAGGAAAACAGGCGCTCGTCGCCGTCGTCGCCCAGGGCGGTGGCGAACGCGACCAGGCCGCCGGGCCAGTACTTCTTGCGGCCCGACATCGCGAGGTGCTCATGGTTGCCCAGCACGTAGTGGACGCGTCCACCGGTGGCATCTGCTTCCGCCTGAAGCCGGTAGATCAGCCACAGCACCGCGGTCATGTCGTCGCCGCGGTCGACGAAGTCGCCGACCAGCGCGACATGGCCGTCGCCGTAGCGCCAGTGCAGGGCGTCGTCGATGACGCCGTTCGCGCGCAGCAGCGAGGTGAGCCTGTCGAACCCGCCCTCGATGTCCGACAGCATCAGCAGGCGCGGAGGATTGTCGGGGTGCACCGCGCTGCGTGCGGGCGATGCCGGCCGCAGCGTCACCTGGAAGCGCGTCTTCGCGGCATTGCCGACCTGCACGGTGAGCGTCGGCAATGGCGATGCGGGCAGCTGCGTACGGACCAGTCGCCAGGCTTCCGCCTCCTGCTGCGTGGCGAGTACTTCGTAGCCGCCGTCGTGGAGGAAGACGTGTGGGCCTTCCGCGGCCAGCGTCGGCTTCTCCATGATCTGGAAACGCCGCGCGTCCGCATCCCAGCCGAACGCGATGTTGCCCTGCGGATCCTTCAGACGGAAACCCCCGAACACCACCAGTCCGATCACCGCCGCGACGGCCAGTGCGGACACCAGCGCCAACCGCTTCATCCATGTCGCCATCGCGCACGCCCTCGTCGGAATGCGGATGACGTTACGCGTCGCGAGCGCACGCTTTCATGGGCTGGAAGCCATGCCCGAGTGTGAGGCGATGCGCGCACGGCAGTCGCGCGTCGCGTACCTGCGCTACGGCGTCCGGGTCGCCGCCTCCGGCGCACTGAACACCACGCGGCCGTCGGCATCCAGCACTTCGATGCGCGCGTCGCCGGCACGGTCCACGCGCAGGCGGATGCGGTCCTTGCCGCTGGCGTCGGCCAGCAGGATCTCGGCGTCGTTGTGCTCGTTCTGGATGGCGATGCGGCGCGTGGCCTGCTTCGCCGCGTCCAGTACCTTCACGTGCGACGGCACGGCCTGGTTGATCTGCAGGCCGCTGCTGATCGGCTCGCCGTCGGCGCCGATGCGCGTCATCAGGCCGATGGCATCCATGTTCGGATTGTCGAAGGCGAGCGCGGAGACCTTGCCGGCCTCCACGTCGGTCAGCGCCAGCCCACCCACTTCGTTGCCCTTGCGGTCGTAGAACACCAGCCCCGCGGGCGTGACCGCGCGCTTGAAGGTCTCGCCGTTCAACATGGGCGGCGGAAAGCGCTGCTGGTTGGCCAGCACCATGCGCGTGGCGCCATCGGCATCCACGATGTCCAGCCGCTCGACCGACAGACGTTCGAAGTGCGGATCCGGTGCCTTGAAGGCCGTCAGCAGCACGGCGACGAAGGCGAGGGTCAGCGCACCGGCGTACAGGCGCAACAGGCGCATTTCGCGCAGCAGGCGAGGCATCGGGTCGTGCGGCATCGGAGGTCCTTGCGGTGGGAAACCGCCGATTCTAGCGAGCGTGCCGTGCGCAGGGGCCTCACGCGTGTCCGCAATGCCGGCGGGTCGGGCCACCGCCGCAGGCGCGATTGACGTTCGTTTTACGCGCGATGCGTAGCGTGCCTGCATCGACGGAAGCGGGAGCGGACATGAAGCGATGGATCACGCGCGGCCTGCTGGCGTGCCTGATGGTCTTGCTGGTGGTGGGTGTGGGTGGCTTCGCCTGCGTGCACACGCTGGACCTGCAGTTCATGCATGACGGCATGAGGGGCACGCGCGGTTGAGTACCGCCTACTGCCCGCAGCTGCTCTCGGCGACGATGCGCGCGACGCGCTCGTACTCGGCGCGGTTCTTCTCGGTGTTCTCGGGGCGGGCGAAGCGGAAGGCGACTTCGGTTTCGTCGCGGCGCTGCTTCCACGCGTCGCACAGCGCGCCGTCGGGTACGCGCGCGCAGACGTCGCGCACCACTTCGCAGGCCTGGCCGGCGCCGGACTGCGGGTTGCCGTCCAGCCCGATGGTCTGCAGCGCGACGCAGCGGGACGCCGGTTCGGGATCTTCGGTGACGTAGCGGCCCTTGTCGTAGGTCGTGCACTGGAACATGACGGGCGGCGGCAGGCGTCGGGTGTCGGGACTTGGCGCCGCAGGCGGCGTGACGACGTCCGTGGTGGGCGTCGTCGCAGGAGCGGGTGCGGCGGGCGCGGTGGCCGGTGGCGGCGCGGTACCCGTCTGGCCGGGCGCCATCGGCACGCTGTTCACGCCCTGCATGGTCCGGGCTTCCTGCTTCATGCCCTTGGGGCAGGGCGCGTTCTGCAGGGTCAGTGCGCCGCTGGCGTCGGTGCACCGGTAGATGGTGATGTCGGCGGCCGTCGCGGTGGCGATGCCGGAGATGCCGCACGACAGCGCAAGCAGCAGGCGGGCGAAGGTGCGGACGGTGGGGCTCATCATTACCTGCAGTCGTTGGCCAGGCGCGCATCGATGCCGCGCTGTTCCAAGTCTAGCGTGCGGCGTTCGCTGGGCAGTGCGGCGCCGTAGCGGCGGAGGATCTCGTAGCGCCGGTCGGACAGGCGTGCGCAGACTTCTTCCTGCGGCAGCGGATGGCAGGCATCGCGCACCCAGGCGCCGCCAGGCACGATCACCGGGCCGTGATGATGGCCGCCGCCTCCCGGAGGACGCGGAGGGCGACGGTCGCCGCTTTCGAACGACAGATTGCCGTTGCCGACCGAGACGCTGCCCGACACGCTGCCGCCGCTGGCGCGCGGCCACGCCGGATAGGCGGCGTACCCCACGACATACGGCACCCAGCGTGGATTGCCGTCGTCGTTGTCGCTCGTATAGACCCGACCCTCGGGCGTGGTGCACTCGTACATGGGCTTGGGCGGACTGAGGTACACGACGCGCGCGGGTGGAGCGGGCGTGGGCGTGGCTTGCGGTGCGGGCACCGGGGCGGCGACGGCGGGGCGCGGCGGCGGATCCTGCGGCCGCTGCATCGCGCGGACTTCCTGCTTCTCGCCCTTCAGGCAAGGCGAGTCGCGCAGGGCGACGGTGCCGTTCGCGGCGACGCAGCGGTAGATGGTCACCTGGCTTCCCGTGGTCGCCTGCGCACGCGCCGCGGACGGCACGGCCGTCAGCAGGACCAGCAGCAGGGGCAGGGCGAGGTGCATGGCGCCATGGTGCGCGCCGGAGCGGTCGATGGAAAGGCGATGGCGCGGCCCGTATGGCCGTCAGTCACGCAGCGACTGGCCCGTCAGTGCGTCGCGGATGGCGGTGGGGCGGTCCAGGCCGCCGGTCGCGCCCGGCACGACGGCGTCGACGCGCGCCAGCAGGGCGGGATCCAGCGCCGCCTGCTCGCTGACGGCGGGTTGGCCGCTGAGGTTGGCGCTGGTCGACACCAGCGCGCCGCCATAGGCCTGACAGAGGCCGACGACGATGGGGTGCTGGCTGACCCGTACGGCGATGCCGCGGTGCGCGCCGGTGACCCAGCGAGGCGCCTGTACGGTCGCCGGCATGATCCAGGTATGCGGGCCGGGCCAGCTGGACAGCACCTCGGTCAGGCGCTCGGTGGGCACCGCCGACACGTCGATCAGCGGCTTCAACTGGTCCAGCGTGGCGGCGATGAGGATCAGGCCCTTCTCGACCGGCCGCTGCTTGATCGCCAGCAGGCGGTGCACCGCGCCCTCGTCGAACGGATCGCAGCCCAGGCCCCACACGGCCTCGGTGGGGTAGGCGACGACGCCGCCGCTGCGGATCGTTTCCGCTGCTTCCTCGATGGTCCTGTCGATCGGCATGGTCTGGGCGTCTGGGTGGAATCAGAAGGGCGCGTCGTCTCCGGCAACCACCTTGGAGGCGGCCTTCTTCACCGTCGTCTTCTTGGTCGCGGCCTTCTTCGTGGCGGTCTTCTTGGCGGCTTTCTTCGCGGCCTTCTTGGCCGGTGCTTTCTTGGCGGCGGCCTTCTTCGGTGCGGCTTCCTTCTTCACCGCGGCCTTCTTGGCGGGCGCCTTCTTGCCGAAGCCCTTGCGCACCGGCTTGCCGGTTTCCTCAAGCAGCTTCTGCACTTCCTCGAAGGTCAGCGAGGCGGGCTCGCGCTCCTTCGGGATCTTGCCGTTGAGCTTGCCATCGCTGATGTACGGGCCGAAGCGGCCGTTGAGCACCTGGATGTCGCTGCCGTCGAATTCCTTGATGATGCGGTTGCGCGCGATCTCTTCCTTCTCTTCGATCAGGAACACCGCGCGCGCCAGATCGATCGTGTACGGGTCGTCTTCCTTCTTCAGCGACGCATACACGCTGCCGCGCTTGGCGAACGGACCGAAGCGGCCGATACCCACGCTGACCTCTTCGCCCTTGTCCTGCCCCAGCTTGCGCGGCAGCTTGAACAGCTCCAGCGCGTCTTCCAGGGTGATGGTGTGCATCGACTGGCCGGGACGCAGCGAGGCGAACTCCAGCTTCTCGTCGGTGTCCTTGTCGCCGATCTGCGCATACGGCCCGTAGCGGCCCAGGCGCACGCTGACCGGCTTGCCGGACTTGGCGTCGGTGCCGAGCTCGCGCGCGCCGGTGGCTTCGCTGCGGTCGACCGTCTCGGCCTTTTCGTCCACCAGTTCCTTGAACGGGCCCCAGAATTTCTCCATCAGCGGCACCCACTCTTCCTCGCCGCGGGAGACGGCGTCCAGCTCGTCCTCCAGCTTGGCGGTGAAGTCGTAGTCGACGTATTGGGTGAAATGGCCGGACAGGAACTTGGATACGGCGCGGCCCACGTCGCTGGGCTTGAACGCGCGGCCTTCCATTTCCACGTACTTGCGGAAGATCAGCGTCTGGATGATCGAGGCGTAGGTGGAGGGACGGCCGATGCCGTATTCCTCCAGCGCCTTGACCAGCGCTGCTTCGGTGAAGCGCGGCGGCGGCTGGGTGAAATGCTGGTCGGCGTGGATGCGGTCCAGCGGCACCGAATCGCCGGGCTTCATCGGCGGCAGCTTGCGGCCTTCGTCGTCGTCCTCGGCGTTCTTCTGGTCCTTGCCTTCCTCGTAGACGGCCAGGAAGCCGGGATCGACCACGGTGGTGCCGCTGGCGCGGAAGCTGTGCTGGCTGCCGGCGGCCAGGTCGACGCTGACGGTGTTGAGCGTGGCCGGCACCATCTGGCAGGCGACGGCGCGCTTCCAGATCAGGTCGTACAGCTTGCGCTCGTCGTCGCTCAGGTACTTGGCCACCTGCGCGGGCGTGCGCAGTGCGCTGGTCGGACGGACGGCTTCGTGCGCTTCCTGCGCGTTCTTCGACTTGGTGACGTAGACGTTCGGCTTGTCCGGCAGTGCCTGCGTGCCGTAGTCGCGCGCGATAACGTCGCGGATCTCGGCCAGCGCATCCTGCGACAGGCTGACCGAGTCGGTACGCATGTAGCTGATCAGGCCGACCGTGCCTTCGTCGCCGATGGCCACGCCTTCGTACAGCTTCTGCGCCACCTGCATGGTCTTGCGGGTGGTGAAGCCGAGCTTGCGCGAGGCTTCCTGCTGCAGCGTGGAGGTGGTGAACGGCGGCGCCGGGCGGCGCTTGCGTTCCTTGCTGGTCACGTCGGTGACGTGCAGCGCACCCTGCGCAGCCTGCTGGATGCGCAGGCGGGCGGCCTCGGCGGTGTCGCCGTCGGTGACGGTGAACTGCTCGAACTTCTGGCCGTCCAGCTTGGTGAGCTTGGCGGTGAAGGCCTGGCGCGGATGCGCGCACTCGGCCTCGATGCTCCAGTATTCGCGGGCGACGAAGGCTTCGATCTCCTCCTCGCGCTCGACGATCATGCGCAGTGCCGGCGACTGCACGCGGCCGGCGGACAGGCCGCGCTGCACCTTGCGCCACAGCACCGGCGACAGGTTGAAGCCGACCAGGTAGTCCAGCGCGCGGCGCGCCTGCTGGGCATCGACCAGGTCGCCGGCGATCTGGCGCGGCTGGGTCATCGCTTCCTTGATGGCACGCGGGGTGATTTCGGTGAACACCACGCGGTGCAGGGGCTTGTCCTTCAGCAGGCCGCGCTCCTTGAGGATCTCTGCGATATGCCAGCTGATCGCCTCGCCTTCGCGGTCCGGGTCGGTCGCCAGGAAGATGTCGTCGGCGCCCTTGGCGGCCTTGGCGATGGCATCGACGTGCTTTTCGTTCTTCTCGATCAGGTCGTAGCGCATGGCGAACCCGTTGGCCGGGTCCACCGCCCCCTCCTTCGGCACCAGGTCACGGACGTGGCCGTAGGACGCCAGGACGGTGAAGTCCTTGCCGAGGTATTTGTTGATCGTCTTGGCCTTGGCGGGCGACTCGACGATGAGCAGGTGCTTGGGCATGTCAGGGGTTCAGGGGTTCGGATGGGCCGTCCGGGGCCGGCAAGGGTGGCCCAGATGCGGGCGCCAGAGAAGCGGACGCCCGGAGCGGGGGCCCCGGGCGTTCAGATTTCCTTTTTATAGTGGTGTCACGGGCGGGGCCGGCCTGTCAAGCCGCCGTACCGGGCCGGACGCCGGGGCCGCGACCCCGGTCACGCCCCGGGGCGGGTTCAGCGGCCCATCGAGGCGATGGCGAAACCGGCCGCCACGGCGAGCACGAGCAGGCCGACGATCAGCAGGCCGCCCAGGACCAGCACGACCACGGCCACCGTGCCCAGTTCATCGCGCTGCCGCTCCGGGTGGGACGTGAAGGCCCACTTGTCGACCACCAGGGTGTCGCACATGAAATCGTGCAGGCCCTGCTTGCGGCCGGTGAAGGCGGCCATCAGCAGGCCGATGCACAACAGAAGGCTGCTGAGCATGTACGCCCAGTAGCGCGCGAAGCCGCGCAGGAAACTGATCCGGCCGCCGTCGGTGCGGACCACCTTGATGCCGATGGCCAGCTTGCCGGGCGTCGCCAACAGGCCGGCGCTGGAATGGAACCAGGCGAACACCAGCGCGCTCAACACCCAGGACATGACGGTCTCGGCCGGATTGAACTGGCTGCGTCCCAACAAGGTGCCGCTGAAGCTGCTTCCCCAGCCCAGCAGGCCGCCGACGATCGTCACGATGATGGCGACCGGAATGCCGAGGGCGAAGCCGTCGATGAGGCAGGCCGCCACCCGTTTCCAGAAGCCCGCGTAGACCACGTGTCCCTCACGCACCGCGGGGGCATAGGCATGGGCGCCGATGTCCGCGTGCGGTGCGGCGTAGGGAGAGTCGCCGGTCGTGACCGTGGCGTCCGGACGCGCGACCGGCGCGGCGGCGGGTGCGTAGGTGGGCTCGCTTGCCGTGAACACGGCGCGGCCCGTGAGCGGGCGGACTTCCTCGGCCGTGGCCGTTACCGGTGCGTCGGTCGTCTCGGGCACGGGCGGAAGCGGCGGCGTCATGTCCAGCCGCAACTCCGGTGCCACGTTGATCAGTGCGGTCCACTCCTGCATGCCTTCGCGCCAGACCAGCGATGTGCGCGTGAGGGTGCCGTCGCGGAAGAGGTCGGCGACCCTGCCGGGGTCGACCGGACCGTGGCGCTGCTGGTGCGCGTCGACGTAGTACCACTGGCTCATGACAGCCCCTTCATCATCAGCGCTCCCATGACGCCGTAGATCGCCAGGCTGCCGAAGATCATCAGCCCGGCCAGCACCAGGATGACGATGGTGACCACGCCCAGCTCATCGCGCTGCCGCTCGGGGAATGCGGTGAAGGCCCACTTGTCGACCACCAGCGTGTCGCAGAGCATGTCGTGCAGTGCCTGCTTGCGGTCGGTGAACGCCACCATCAGGCCGGAAATCAGCACGCCCAGGCCGCAGGTGACCATGGTGAAGACCAGGTAGGCCAGCGAGCGCAGGAAGCCGCGCCAGAAACTCATCCGCTGCCCGTCGGTACGCGCCACCTTGATGCCCACCGCCAGCTTGCCCAGGCTGGCCTGCAGCGAGGAGGACTGCATCCAGCCGAAGTAGACGCACGGCGCGAGGAACAGGATCGGATAGATCGCCAGCATCGAGGCGAGGCCGGCCCCGGTGGCGAACGGATTGTCGGAGCCGCCGGCGCCCATCACGCCCACACCGATCAGCATCAGCGGGATCATCAGCGCGTAGCTGACAACGGTGGTGACGATGCCGTCGATGAAGCTGGCGGCGAAGCGCTTCCACAGGCCGCCGTGCACGATGTGGCCGGCGACCACCGGCTGGAACGAAGCGAGGTCGGCGGTCGGCGGCGTGTAGGGCGCGTCCGCCGCCGGCACGACGGCGTCCATGGCGGGCGCGGCCGGCGCGTCGAGTGGCAGGCCGAGCTCCGCCGCCACGGTGGACAGCGGCTGCCAGTCCTGCAGCCCTTCGCGCCACACCAGCGACGCCGCACCCAGGCGCGCGTGGCGCACGTGACCTTCCAGTTCCTCGGCCGAGAACGGCCCCTGCCGATGCCCGCTGGCGTCGGCGTAGTACCACTGCGTCATTGCATCATTCCCCGATGAAAAGCGTGGCCCGCGTCGCCACGCTGACGTTGTTCAGCCGCGGCAGTCCAGCGGCAGCCACTTGTCCTCGATCTCCGACGAGCAGTGCCACTCGCTGTTGTCGCTGCCCAGGTCCCACCACAGTTTGCGGCCGTCGATCTCCGCGTTGCCGGTGTTGCCGAACTCCAGCTCGAACCCGCAGGTGCCGTCGTCGAACTCGCCGACGGTCGCGCGCGTGACGTAGGTGCTGGCGTAGCGCTCGGGCGTACCGATGTTGCCTTCGCCATTGCTCGGGCAGCGGCCTTCCGCCTCGAGGAAGGCTTTGACGTCGGTGCGCAGTCCGACGTTGTCGGTGATCGCCTGCGTGACCTTCGTGCGCAGCGTGTACTGCTGATAGGCGGGCAGCGAGATTGCGGCGAGGATCGCGCCGATGCCCAGGCAGGGCACCAGCAGCACGGCAATGACGATCAGCGCGATCTTGCCACCCGACATGCGTGGCTTGGGTGCCGGTGCCACGGGTGTGCGCACCAGGCGGTCCTGCGGCGAGATGGCGGCGGGCGCGGAAGGCGTGGGCGGGACCGGGGGCGGCGTGGTGGCCGCCTCGACGGGGGAGGGATTCAGGCCGATCTCGTCGGCGAAATCCTGAAGTGGCTGCCACTGCGCCATGCCTTCGCGCCAGACCAGGCTGTCCAGCGCGACGCGTCCGAAACGATAGTGGGCGACCAGCTCATCCGACGAGACCGGACCGTGCTGCTCACGGTTCCGGTCGGCGTAATACCAACCCGACATGCTTCCCCCTGAAGCGGATCAACGCCTCAGTGTACCGGCTCGGGCTCGTCGGCAAACATCTGGGTTTCCATCCACGCGTACGCGGCTTCGGAACCCGGCTGGTTGAACAGCACCATCAGCACGACCCACTTCAGGTCGTCCAGATCCAGCTCGTCCTGGTCCAGGGCCATCGCGCGGTCCAGCACCAGTTCGCGCTGGTCGGCGTCGAGGACACCGTGCTGTTCCAGGAACAGCAGGAAGCCGCGGCATTCGACGTCCAGCTTCTCGAGTTCCGGCCCATGGAACACCCGGGTCGGACCACCGGCGCGCGGCGTGGATGCCGCGGGGCGCTGGTCGGCCAGGGCGTCCAGCCAGTCGAAGGCCTTGCTGATCTCGGTGGGGCTGAAGCCGGCCTGGATCAGGCCGTTCTGGAGAGAGTCGCGGTCGCGGACAGGGTCCGCATCTTCGGTGAAGTAGTGTTCGAACAGGTACAGCAGTACATCCAGGATGCTCTCTTTCATTGCCCCTCGGCCTGCGTCAACGACGCTGTGGAGGTGAAGAAACCGGTCTTTCTCTGGTATCGGCCGTGTTCCGCCGTTACTAAGCCATCCAGTTCCATGACCAGCAGCATGGAGGACAGTTCCGCGGCCGTCAATCGGGTGCGTGAGACGAGCTGATCCATACCTGTTGGGTCATGACCGAGTGCCTCCCACAATCGCTGGTAGTCCGGGTCCAGGCGCTGCGGTGTCTCTCCCGGGCCTGCGATCGCTCCCGATCCAGCCTCGCCCAGCCGCGCGCGCAGGGCGTCGGCGAGGTCGGCCGCCAGATGGGCGAGGCCGTCGACGACCTCACGGGGGTCTTCCACGAGCGCGGCGCCATCGCGGATCAGCCGATGGCAGCCACGGGCCCTGGGGTTGTGGATCGACCCGGGAACGGCGAAGACCTCGCGTCCCGCTTCGCCGGCCTGCCGGGCGGTGATCAGCGCACCGGACTGCTCTGCCGCTTCCACGACCAGTGTGCCCAGCGCCAGTCCGGCGAGGATCCGGTTGCGCGCCGGGAAGTGGCTGCGCACCGCGGGCGTGCCGGGCGGGTGCTCGCTGACCACGGCCCCCTGCATGGCCAGCCGGTCGCGAAGGCGGTCGTGGGCGGGCGGGTAGGCGATGTCGGGGCCCGTGCCCACCACCGCCACCGTCGTGCCGCTGCCGGCGGCCAAGGCGGCTTCGTGGGCGGCCGCATCGATGCCCCGCGCCATGCCGCTGACCACGACGATCCCGGCCGAAGCGAACGCGCGCGCGAAGTAATGCGCATTGTCGCGGCCACCGCTGGTCGGGCTGCGGCTGCCGACGATGGCGACGGCGGGACGCCAGAGCAGGGTGGGATCGCCATCGACGAACAGCGCGAGCGGTGGGCTGGGCATCGCCCGCAACTGGGCCGGGTAGTCCGCATCGTGCCAGCCGATGAGGTGGTGGCCCGGTTCCTCCAGCCAGTGTCGCGTGCGCGCCAGCGCACCCTCGGTATCCCCGCCTTGGAGGCGCGCGATCTGGGTGGCGTCCAGTCCCTCCGCCCGCCAGGCGCCGGCGCCGGCGGCGAGCACGAGGGCTGGCGCCGCATGCCGCTCCAGCAGACGGCGGCGGGGCAGGACGGGACCACCGGCCAGGACGAGCCGGGCCAGTGCGATCAGGTCTTCGTTGGGCATGCGCCAGCGTAGGCCGCATACGGCGACGGCGCCCTCGGGCGCCGTCGCGGTGTTGCGTAGGAGTTGCCTGACCTGCGTCAGTAGGTCGCGTCGGGGTGCTTCAGTTCGTAACCGACGCGGGTGGCGTCCACGCTTTCCATCACCAGCGCATAGCTGACCTTGTCGAAGGTGCGGAACACCATCGCATGGCTGGCGTACTCGTCCGGCAGGCTGACGCGGCCGGCGCCCGACTTCGTCGATTCACTGATGCGGGAAGAACCGGGATGCGCCATGCGGTTGGCGGTGTGGCTGCCATTGCGCCAGACCGAGAACACCGTGCCGTTGTCCACGCCGTCCAGGCGACCACCGGAAATGGCGATCACGTCGCGCGTGCCGCCCGAGGTCAGGGCGTCGGCCACGGCCAGCACGCGCAGCTTGCCGGCCGGATCGGCGGCGGGCGCATGCGGGAAGAAGTGCAGGTCGTAAGGCTGGGCATCGACCGGGATCAGGCGGTCGCCGACGCGCACTTCGTGACCGCCGATGTCGGCGACCAGCGTGCTGACCTCGGTGCCCGGCACGACGCCGCGGGTGAAGGTGGCCACGTTGACCTTGGCCAGTTCGTAGCCGAGGAACGCGCCCTTGCCCGTCTGCTCGACGATGTCCTTCCACTGGTCGATCTCGCCGCGGATGGTCTTGCCGCGGAAGTCCAGGTCCTGGGCGCGCGGGTTGTCGGTGAACCGGGCGGTCGGACGGACGACCAGGAAGCGCTGGCCGGCCTGCGCGCCGTCGAGGCCGCGCACGTAGATGTTGTGGCCGCCGGAACCGCGCAGGCGGTCCTCTTCCAGCGCCGCCACGTGCGGGAGGTGCTCGAAGCTGTCGACGACGCGGCGGTCCTTCAGGTAGGCCTCGATGTCGGACAGCGGAATGGCGTTGAGCGGCGCTTCCTGGCGCGGACCCGGCTGTACCGCGACGCGGTCCAGGTAGGCCAGGCTGATCACGTCGCCCGGATAGATCAGGTGCGGGTTCTGGATCTGCGGGTTGGCCTGCCAGATCTCCGGCCACAGCCACGGCTTCTTCAGGAAGCGGGCCGAGATGTCCCACAGCGTGTCGCCACGCTTGACCACATAGGTATCAGGATGGCGTTCCGCCATCTCGGCGGCAGCCGCGTAGGTGCCGACGGTCAGCACCGCAACGGCGAAAACCGTACGAAAACATTTAAACATGGCGGTATCTACCTGATTCCCCGACAGGTGGTCAGCACTATAGTCCAGAAAACCCGGCGCAACGCAAGCGCCCGCGTTAGAATTCGTGAGGCCTTGCCGGATTCCACTGGCGCCCCCACCCCGAGACGTACCATGGCCCTGCTCCCCATCCTCGAATTCCCCGATCCGCGCCTGCGCACGAAGGCGGTGCCGGTCGACGCCGGTCATGTGACGACGCCCGCATTCCAGCGCCTGCTCGACGACATGTTCGAGACCATGTACGACGCGCCCGGCATAGGCCTGGCCGCCAGCCAGGTGGACGTGCACCAGCGTTTCATGGTGATCGACATCAGCGAAGAGAAGAACCAGCCGCAGGTCTTCATCAACCCCGAGTTGAGCGACAAGGCAGGCGAGCAGGTATACCAGGAAGGCTGCCTGTCGGTCCCCGGCATCTTTGCCGACGTCACCCGCGCCGATGAGATCACCGTGCGTTTCCTCGACCGCCAGGGCCAGCCGCAGGAACTGCGCGCCGACGGTCTGCTGGCGGTGTGCATCCAGCACGAGATGGACCACCTGGACGGCAAGCTGTTCGTCGACTACCTCTCGCCGCTGAAGCGCGAAATGGTGCGCAAGAAGCTGGCCAAGCAACGCAAGCACGTGGCCTGATCGCCGCGCCGCGGAACCGGGCGTACGGGATGCTCCCGCCGGTTCCGTCCTTCCCCTACTCATATCGGTCCCCATGAGAATCGTCTTCGCCGGCACGCCGGCTTTTGCCGTTCCCTGCCTGCGCGCGGCCCATGCCCACCATGAAGTCGTCGCGGTCTACACCCAGCCCGACCGGCCGGCCGGCCGCGGGCGTGGCCTGACGCCCTCGCCGGTGAAGCTGGAGGCGATCCAGCGCGGCATTCCGGTATTGCAGCCGGTGTCGTTGAAGAAGAAGTCCACCCAGGATGCGCTGCGCGAGATGCAGCCGGACGTGATGATCGTGGTGGCCTACGGCCTGATCCTGCCGCAGGCGGTGCTCGACATTCCGCAGTACGGCTGCTGGAACGTGCACGCCTCGCTGCTGCCGCGCTGGCGTGGCGCGGCGCCGATCCAGCGCGCGATCGAAGCGGGCGACGATGAAACCGGCGTCTGCCTGATGCAGATGGAAGCCGGCCTGGACACCGGACCGGTGCTGCTGGCGCAAAGCCTGCCGATCGGGCCGGACGACACCGGCGGCCAGTTGCACGACCGTCTCTCCGACCTTGGTGCGCAGGTGCTGCGCGATGCGCTGGGCCTGCTGCGCGCCGGCGTGAGGCTCCCTCCGCACCCACAGCCGGAGGTGGGCGTCGAGTATGCGCACAAGCTGGACAAGGCGGAGGCGAAGCTGGACTGGGCGCAGCCGGCCGAGGTGCTTGCGCGCAAGGTCCGTGCCTTCAATCCGTGGCCAGTCGCCGAAGCGCAGGTCGCCGGCGAGCGCCTGCGCATCCATGGCGCGGTGGCGGTCGAGCAGGCGCATGCGGCGGCACCGGGCACGCTGTTGGCCGCCAGCCGGCAAGGGCTCGACATCGCCTGCGGGGCCGGCGTGCTGCGCCTGCGCGTGGTCCAGCGCGAGGGCGGCAAGGCGATCACCGCCGCCGACTATCTCAACGCAAGGCGCGACCTGGTGTCGTCGTGACCACGCAGGCCGGCGTGGCCGTGCGGGTGATGGCGGCGCGGGTGGTGGACGCCGTGATGTACCGCAGCCGTTCGCTGAAGGCCGAACTGGCGGCGAACCTGCCCCGGATCGAAGACCCGCGCGATCGCGCATTGCTCGAGGCGATCTGCTTCGCGGTGCTGCGTTCGCGTGCCCGCAGCGAGGCCGCGCTCGCAGCCTGGATGCCACGGCCGCTGGGGCGCGCCGACAACGAACTGCGCGCGCTGCTGCATGTCGGCTTCGCGCAACTGGTGGTCATGGAGTTGCCGGCCCATGCTGCCCTGTCGGCGACCGTCGAGGCGGTCCGTGCGCTGGGGCGCCCGCATCAGGACAAACTGGTCAATGCACTGCTGAGACGCGCGCAGAGGGAGGGCCTGCCGACGGCGCCTGCAGATGCCCTGTGGCCCGCGTGGCTGAGGCAGCAGGTGCGCGAGGACTGGCCGTTGCAGGCCGACGCGATCTTTGCCGCCAGCCAGCAGGAGGCGCCGTTGTGGTTGCGGGTCAACCGGCAGCGACATGGCCGTGACGCCTATCGGGAGCGTCTGCAGCAGGCGGGCATCGTCGCCACTCCCGCGGACGGCTTGGCGGATGCCCTGGTGCTGGATGCGCCGGTCGCAGCGACCGCCTTGCCGGGATTCAGCGATGGCGATGTCTCCGTGCAGGACGGAGCGGCGCAGTGCGTCGCCGATCTGTTCCGCGATCTTCCGCAGGGTGCGCGCGTGCTCGACCTGTGCGCGGCGCCAGGAGGCAAGACCGCGCATCTGCTCGAACGCGACCCGACGCTGCAGGTACTGGCGCTGGATGTCGACGAGCGGCGGCTGCAGCGCGTACACGAAACGCTGCAGCGCGTGGGGGTGGATGCGCAACTGCGCGCCGCCGATGCCGCGGACACCGCCGGCTGGTGGGACGGGCAGCCGTTCGATGCGGTGCTGCTGGATGCGCCCTGCTCGGCGACCGGCATCGTGCGCCGGCAGCCGGACGTGCTGCTGCACCGGCGCCCCGAAGACCTGGTGGCGCTGACCGCCCTGCAGGCGCGCCTGCTGGAGGCGGCCTGGCACGTGCTGCGCCCGGGGGGAAGATTGGTGTACGCGACCTGCTCGCTGCTGCGCAAGGAGAACGCGGCGCAGATCGATGCATTCCGCGCGCGGCATCCCGACGCACGGATCGAGTCCTTGGAAGAGCATTGCGGACATGCGGACGGCGCGGGACGGCAGCGCCTGCCCGGCGAACAGGACATGGACGGCTTCTTTTATGCGTCGATGCGCAAAGCGTGAGGCGCGTCGCAGGATGCCGCGCCGCTATCCTGTCTCACTTTAACGCGCGCTCGCAGGCGGTTGGCCTGCGGCATACTTCGCGCGCGCCGCAGGCCATCGGTTCACGCCACGTTGACGTGGTGGGGGAGGGGATGGCGCAGACTTCCTGACTCAGGAAGTTTCCGGCCCGCTGCTTTCATGATCGCGCTGTTGCCATTCGCAGGACCCTAGGACATGCAGGGAAGAAGTACACGTCGACAGGATGTCGCGCGCGGGTTGGCGTGGCTTGCTGGATTCTTTGCCGCCGCGTTGCTGGTGGTACCGAAGGGCCTTTCGGTATTCGCCGTGCTGGTGCTGGCTGCAACCGTGCTGGCGTTGCCCGATGCCTGGCGCAGCGGGCGGCCCGTGCCGCGCGCGTTGTACGTCCTGTTGGCTGGCGCACTGGGCGTTATAGCGGTCGTGGCGGTTTCGATGTTGAGGGATGGTGCGCCGTTGTCGGTGCTGGACAATCCTTCGCGTGCGTTGCTGTTGCCGTGGTGTGCGTGGCTAGCATGGACGACGCGCATGCGCGTGCCGGGCCTGTGGTACGGCGCGTTGACGGGGCTGTTGATCGCCTTCGTCGTCTCCATCGCACAGGTATCACTGGGCGTCGAACGGGCCGGCAGCGATGCGAACCCGATCGTGTTCGCCAATGCGGTGCTGGCGCTGCTGGTGCTCGCCGTGTTCTGTCGCCCTGCCCGTGACGGATGGCCTTGGCGGCTGCTGCTGGCCGTGGTGATCGTGCTGGCCAATGTGGTGGTCATCCTCAGCGGCAGCCGCGGCGTCCTACCCGGGCTCGGGCTGGTGATGCTGATGCTGCTGGTCGGCACCACGGCCCGCCGCCGCTGGTGGCGTCTGGGAGGCGCAGCTTGCCTGCTCGCCGCGTTGTTTGCCGCCATGTGGACGATACCGTGGCTGTCCGGCCAGTTCCGGCTCGACCAACTGCACGACGATGTGTCCGGCTTCGCCGCCGGTGAGGTCGATCAACCCATCAGTGCGCGCATGGGGTTGCTGTCGGTCGCCTGGGACGCATTCCGCGCGTCGCCCATGACGGGGGCCGGGGTCGGGACCTTCGCCGACCGCATCGATGCGAGCGCCTATTGCCAGGACGCGCAACGGCACTTCTGCGGGCTCGGCCATGCGCACAACGACGTTGCGCAGTGGGGCGCGACGATGGGACTGATCGGCATCGCCGGCCTGGCGATGTTGTACGGGACGCCCGTGTGGGTGGCTGCGCGACAGATCCGGCGCGATCGCCTCCACGCCCCCATCGGACCGGCATGGACCGTCGGCATGCTGGTGGCGACCTATGTGGTGTCGGGGCTGACGCAGTCGATGTTCGCCCATGGGCTCAGCACCAGTGCCTTTGTCGTGTTCGGAGGGCTGTTGCTGGGAGGCGCCCTGGTGCGCGATGCGGACCGATCGATCGGGGACTATTCACATAGATAAACTGCGGCGGAATGTCCTCCGGTCGCCTCCGACGGCTCTCACATTCGAGTCAGAAACCGCTTCCTAGAATCGGCGCTCCCCCGCACGTCCCATTTTCTATGCCTCGCGTGAACCTGATCGGTTGGGACAACGGCGTCGGTCTGAGCCGTGACCTGCGCCTCATCGAACACGTGTTGCGGGAAGCGGGGATGCAGGTCCATCTCCAGCCGGCGCGTGGCCGCGGCAAGCTGAGGAAATGGCTGGGGCCGTGGCTGCAGCGGGCTCGGTTCGGCGGGCGGCGCCTGCTTGGCCGCGAGCGCTACGATCTGAACATTATGCTCGAGCACGTGAAGCCCGAGTACCTGCAGGCGGCGGATCGGAACGCCTTCATCCCCAATCCGGAATGGTGCCTGCCAAGCGACGTGCGCCGGCTGCGCCACATCGACCGGGTGATGACCAAGACCCGCCACGCCGAAGGGTTGTTCGAGGCGCGCGGTTGTGATGTGGCGCCGATCGGCTTCACCAGCGGCGACCGGCACCTGCCTGGCGTCGAGCGCCGGCGCACCTTCCTGCACCTGGCAGGACGCAGCAGCGCCAAGCGCACGCGGATGGTGCTGGAGACCTGGGCACGGCATCCGGAGTGGCCCTTGCTGACCGTCGTGCAGCATCCGCGCATTGCGGATTTCCGGCCAGCGGCAGCGAACATCGTGCACCGCGTCGACTATCTCGACGATGCCGAATTGCGCGAGATCCAGAACACCAATCTGTTCCACGTGTGTCCTTCCGAGACCGAAGGTTTCGGCCACTACATCGTCGAAGCCCTTAGCGTCGGCGCGATCGTGCTGACGACCGACGCCGAACCGATGAACGAACTCGTGACTCCCGAGCGCGGCATCCTGATGCCGTATGCGCGTACCGACCGGCAGCAACTGGCGCAGCGTTATCTGGTCGAAGCGGAGGCGCTTGAAGCCGCGGTGGCATCCGCACTCGCGTTGAATGATGAGGAGTGCGCGAACATGCAGGCCGAGGCGCGCCGCTTCTTTCTCGAGAATGATCTGGCGTTCCGTTCACGCCTGGTGGATGCGGTCCGTGGCCTGGCCGGTGCTTCGGATACCCGTCCCATACTGCCTGCGCCGATACGCAATACAGAATGGTCATTGGGTGTCGAGGCGCGGTCCGCAGAGATTTGAGTTTCGTTCGCGTCGTATGCCGCGCTTCCACCGCTGGCGGGTCATCGCCACCCGGTGGAACGGAAAAGGACCACCGCGCCTAGCGCCACTCTCGCCACCATGCCTGGAACATCAGCACACTCCACAGATGGGTGTGCCATTTGCGCTCACCGGCGAGGAACTCCTTCCAGATTCCGCGAATGGCGGCAGCATCGAAGTGCCCGTCCTCTCGCAGGCGTTGCTCCTCCAGCTGGGCTTCGGCCCATTCGCGCAGGGGGCCGCGCAACCAGTCGCCGACCGGCGCGCCGAAACCGGACTTTCCGCGGTAGACCAGCGGCGCGGGCAGGTAGCGGGAGAGTAGTTTCTTCGGCAGATACTTCAGTTCGCCATGGCGGTACTTCAGGGAGAGCGGCAAGGACCAAGCCAGCTCCACCGCGCGCCAGTCCAGCAAGGGCGCACGCGCCTCAAGCGCGACGGCCATGCTGGCACGGTCGACCTTGGTGAGGATGTCCTCGGGCAGATAGCAGGCGAAGTCCATCGCCATCAGCTGGTCGGCCGGCGTGCCGTGGCGGAGCAGCGCGGCGGGGTCGTCGTAGGCGGTGGTGCATGGGCGTGCCTGGCGTACGACGCGCTCCGGTTGCCGCCAGCGGCTTATCCGGTGGCGAGCGACCTCCTGCAGGTTGCGCGTCGCCAGTTCCGCCCGCAGTGCGGGCAATCCACCCAACCGCGCGCGCTCGCCTGGTTCGCCGGCCAACCGGGACAGCAGGCGGCGCGGGAGGCGTTCGAGTCGCGCGTCGTTGCGCAGGGCGCGGACATAGCGGCCGTAACCGAAAAACAGTTCATCACCGCCGTCGCCCGACAAGGCCACCGTGACGTGTCGGCGTGCCAGCTGGCACAGCAGGGCGGTAGGAAGTTGCGAAGAATCCGCGAAGGGTTCGTCGTAGATGCGCGCGATGGCCGGCACCAGGTCGAGTGCCGCGTGGCCGTCTGCGCGCAATTCGGTGTGATCGGTGCCGAGGTGACGCGCCACCTCGGCGGCATGCGCGCTCTCGTCGTGCACCGCATTGTCGAAGCCGATGGAGAAGCTGCGGACCGGGCGCGTGGACTGCGCCTGCATCAGCGCGGTGACCAGCGAAGAGTCCGTGCCGCCTGAAAGGAACGCACCCAGCGGCACGTCCGCCTCCATGCGCAGCGCCACGGCATCGCGCAGTACGCCGTCCAGTGCCTCAAGGGCGGCGGCTTCGTCGCCATCGAACCCTGTCCGGATCGCATCGTCCTGACGTGCCCGTGCATCCCACCAGCGAGACGTGTCGGGCAGCGTGCGCGTCGCCACGTGCGTGCTGTCGATCTGCACCAGCGCGCCAGCCGGCAACTTGCGAATGCCCTTGAGGATGCAATGCGGCGCCGGGATGTAGTCCAGCCGCAGCAGCAGCGCCAGCGCATCGGCATCGACTTCCGCCTGCAGCGATGGGCAGGCGCGCAAGGCGGCCAGTTCACTGCCGAACAGGAACGTGCCGTCACTTGTCCAGCCGTAGTACAGCGGCTTCTTCCCCACGCGGTCGCGCGCCAGCCAGAGCGTGCGCGCGCGCCGGTCCCATGCGGCCAGGGCCAGCATGCCGTTGCTTCGCGCCAGCGCCGCCTCGACCCCCCAACAGGCGATGGCGGCCAGCAGCACCTCGGTATCCGAGTGGCCGCGAAAGCGCTGTCCCTGCGCGGCGAGTTCGCGGCGCAGGGCGGCGTGGTTGTAGACCTCGCCGTTGAAGGCGATCACCCAGCGCCCATCGTCCGACACCATCGGCTGGTGGCCTTCCGGGCTGAGGTCCACGATGGCGAGCCGCCGGTGCGCCAGCACCACGCCGGCCTCCGCGTCGGCCCACGTGCCGGCGTCGTCCGGTCCTCGGTGCGCGATGGCAAGGCCCATCGCGTTGCCCAGTCCATGCAGGGCCTGTTCGTCGTGGCGTGCGTTGGGCGCGATGGCGCCTGCGATGCCGCACATGGCGCGTCAGTCCTGTGTCGCCGTGGGCGTGGACACCGGAAGTCCGTGCTGCAGCATCCACAGCATGATCGCCTTCTGCCGCACATAGTTGGCGCGCACGTACGCGTAGACCAGCCCATGCCAGCCATCGCGGAAGCCGCCACGCAGCAGATAGCCGCGCCAGAAGCGCCATGCGGGCGACAGCACCAGCGCGGTCAGCGTCGCGCGGCGGCCACGGGCGAAGTCGTGCTCCGCCATCATCCGCGCGTAACGCTGCGTCTTGGCCAACTGCTGTTCCAGCGAGCGGTAGGGGTAGTGGACCAGGTCGCCGGCAAGACGCTGCACGGGACCGTCCACCGAGGCCGCTTCGTGCACTTCGCGCGTGCCGCGCCAGCCGCCGCGTCGACGGTCGAACAGCCGCAGCACGCGATCGGGGTAGGCATTGCCATGGCGCAGGAAGCGGCCGAAGTAGTCCGACAGCCGGGCGAAGCGGAAGCCCGCCGCCATGCCGAAGCCGTTCGCACGCGCCTGCAGGATGGATGCCTTCAGTGTCTCGCCCACCCGTTCGTCCGCGTCCAGGCACAAGACCCAATCGTGCCGGGCCTGCTCGACCGCATACTGCTTCTGGCTGCGGAACCCGTCGAACGGCCGCTGCAGCACGCGTGCGCCCATCGCCTGTGCAATGGCCACGGTCGCATCGGTGGAATACGAATCCACCACCACGATCTCATCGCAGAAGGCCAGCGACGCCAGGCAGTCCCCGATGCGGTCGGCCTCGTTGAACGCGATAATGCACGCCGAGATCGCAGGCGGGCGGGATGAGGACACGTTGATGGCGGAGTACCTGTTGTTCGGGACGGAGCGCTATGCGCTGCCCATCTTGCAGCCGCTCGCCGATGCGCTGCAAGACGCTGGCCACGGTGTGCACGCCTGGCTGGTCGATGGCGCGCGAGGCACGGCGCTGCGCGGCGACGTGCGGCCCGTCGCCGACGCGCGTGCGGCGGTGGCGTTGCGACCCCGGGCCATATTCAGCGCCGCCAACTGGGTGCCGACCTTCGTGTCCGGCGCGAAGGTGCAGCTCTTCCATGGGTTCAACGTGGAAAAGCGCGACGCCGCACGCGGGCACTTCCGCGTGCGCGGCCTGTTCGACCTGTATTGCACGCAGGGCCCGGCGACCACCGCGCCGTTCGCTGCACTGGCCGCGCGCGAGGGTCACTTCAAGGTCGTCGAGACGGGCTGGCCGAAGCTGGATCCGCTGTTCCGCGGCGACGACGCGATGGCCGATGCCTGGCGTGCCGCCGCGGGCGGTCGCCCGGTGGTGATGTTCGCGTCGACGTTCACCGAGCGGTTGAGTGCGGCGCCGCACCTGTTCGATGCGATCGCGGCGGACGTGGCCGACGGGCGGCGCTTCTGGCTGCTGACCCTGCATCCCAAGTGCCCGGAGGCGTTGTTCGCGCGCTATCGCAGCCTGTGCGGGCCGAACGCGGCATTCGTCGAGGCCGTCGACCTGGTCAGCGCGCAGCGCGCCGCCGACGTGCTGGTGGCCGACACGACCTCGGTGGTCAGCGAGTTCGTGGTGCAGCGCAAGCCGGTAGTGACGTTCCGCAATCGCGCACCGAAGCCGCACATGCTGGAGTTCGAAGACCCGGGAGATCTGCGCGAGATGCTGCGGCAGGCGTTCGAGCCGTCCGAGGCGCTGCGCGATGCGTTGGCGGCATACGCCGACGAGATCCATCCGCGCCGCGACGGGCTTTCCTCGCGTCGCGTGATCGCGGCGACCGACGCGCTGATCGCCGGCCGGCTCGGTGCGCTCGGTCGCAAGCCGATAGGCAGGTTGCTGCGCGGCCTGCAGATTCGCCGGGAACTGGGGTACTGGGGCCTGTCGCGCGGATAGGCCGCGAAGTTCGTCTTCCTGTCGTCATCCATTGGCGGCACAATCCCGCGGGGGAACACGTCGAGGGGGCGTCGACGCCGCGCATGTGTGGAGGGGCACCATGAAGATCACCGTCATCGCCAGTACCTACAACGCCGAGGAGTGGCTGGAAAAGGTCCTGCTGGGCTACCGCTGCCAGACCTGGCGCGATTTCGAGCTGATCGTGGCGGACGACGGGTCGCGCGAATCGACCCGCGCGCTGGTGGAACGGTTCGCCGCCGACTATCCGGTGCCGCTGCGGCATGTCTGGCACGAAGACGAGGGCTATCGGCGCCAGGAAATCCTCAACGTGGCCATCCTGGAAGCGCGGCACGACTACCTCCTGTTCACCGACGGCGACTGCATCCCGCGGCGCGATTTCGTGCAGGTCCATGCCGAGCAGGCGGAGCCGGGCCGGTTCCTCTCCGGCGGCTACTGCAAGCTGAGCATGAAACTCAGCAAGGCGATCGGTCCCGACGATATCCGTGACGGACGCGCCTTCGACCGCGGCTGGCTGCGCGCGCAGGATCGGCTCGGCCTGTCGAACACGCTGAAGCTGGGTGCCGGTACCGTGACGGCGAAGCTGCTGGACACCATCACCACCACGCGGCCGACGTTCAACAACTGCAATTCATCGGCCTGGAAGTCGGACCTGCTGGCGATCAACGGCTACGACGAGCGGATGAAGTACGGCGGGCCGGATCGCGAGCTGGGGGAGCGGCTGGAGAACAACGGCATCCGCGGCAAGCAGGTCCGCCACCGTGCCGTCTGCGTGCACCTGGACCATGCGCGCGGCTACAAGACCCGCGAGTCGGTGGAGCGCAACCTCGCCATCCGTGCGCAGACGCGTGCGCAGCGCATCACCTGGACACCGTACGGCATCGACAAGTCCGCCGGCAGTCCGGCGGGCTGAACGCCTCAGCCGGCGTCGCGGTCCGGCAGCGCCGACCATGCGGCGATCACGTCGGTCGCGGGGATGTCGCGCACACGGCTGGCTTCACCCCGTTCGCCGCCCAGTACCGTGATCGCACCGGGTCCGATCGGGCGCCATTTCGCCGGCGACGCCGCCCCGAACATCACCACCAGCGGGCAGCCCAGCGCCGCCGCCGCATGCGCCGGACCGGTGTCCACCGAGACCAGGCTGTGTGCCTGTTCCAGCAACGCCAGCAGGCGCGGTACCGGCAATTCGCGGGCGGCGTTGTACAGTCGCGGGTCGCGTCCGGTGGCTGCCGCTATCTCGTCCAGTACGCCCTGTTCGGCCGGCGATCCGCACAGCACGATGCGGGCCTGCGGGAAGCGCTGCCAGACCGCCGCCGCCACATCGGCCCACGCGGACGGCGGCCAGTACTTGGGGTGCGATGCCGTGGCCACGTTGCCGCGCTTGTGGGTGCGCTTGTTGCCCGGCTGGAACAGGACGCATGTTCCCTCCAGTCCGTGCGTGGCACGCCAGTGCGCCAGGTCCTGGCGGTCCTGATCGGTGACGCGCAGCGATGGAAGCCGGAACGCCGCGGGTTCGACCGGTGCCGTGGCATACGGCTGGGCCGGATCCCGCATGCCGACGCGAATCCAGCGGTCCGGCCACAGGCGGGTGATGCCGTTTTCCTCGTCGTCGTCCGCGCGCCGCTGCACGACGTCGTCCGGATGCAGGGGGGCACGCGCGAGCAGGCGCAGGGTCGGCGCATCCGTGTCGCACACGTACACGGGGCCACGGCCCCGGCTGCGCAGCCAGCGGACGGCGCTCCACTGGCTCGGGCACAGCAGGTAGGGCGTATTACGGCTGGCGACAAGATGTATCTCGCCGACTTCCGGCATGGGCGCCAGCAAGGGCGGCGTCCATGCGCCGGTGGTCAGCACGTCGACGCGCTGGCCGTAACGCGCATGCAGCAGGCGGATCAGCGTGGTCAGCATGACCATGTCGCCGAGGGCGCCACAGCGCACGATCAGCGGGCGGGCGCTCGCACTCACGGCGTCCGTCCCAATGCGTGCAGGTGGCGGTACTTGTCGAGCACGGCCTGCGCGTGACTGGCGTGGAACCACCAGCCCTGGCGACCATCGCGCCAGGCGGCGCGCAGCAGGTACATCTTCAGCCAGTACGCGGTGGCGTGGGTCCATGGGCTGAGCGCGGAGCAGCGCTTGCCGTCGGCATGACGCTGCTCGGCCCACAGGCGGGCGTAGCGCGCGTTCTTCGCACGATGCGCGTCCAGCGTGCGTGCCGTGTTGTGCTCGATGACGATGTCGCAGTCCTGCACGCGCTTGCCGGACAGGTCGGGTTTCTCGTGCACGCGCATCGGCAGGTAGCGGTGGTCCGGCCGCACCAGCCGCTCGGTGCGCTCGAATCCGCTGAGCATGCGCCCCAGGAACCAGTTGCATCGCTTCAACTTCCACACGTCCGACCGCTCGACCGCACCGCTGGCGAACAGGGCGCGCAGCGCCGCCTCGCTGCCGTCGGCGAGCCACTCGTCCGCGTCCATCAGCAGCAGCCAGGGCTGCGTGGCACGGCGGATGGCTTCGTTCTTCTGCTCTGCGAAACCCAGCCAGTCCTGGTGTTCGACGCGCGCGCCGAACGACTGCGCCAACGCGACCGTTCCGTCGTCGGATCCGCAGTCCAGCACCAGGATCTCGCTGCACACATCACGCACCGAAGCGAGGCAACGGCCCAGCCGGTCGGCCTCGTTCCTGGTGATGATGACGGCGGAGAGGGGAAGCGGAGAGGTCATGGAGTCGGAACCTGGATCAGCATCGGGTCACCAGTGCAGGCGCCGCCGTGCCAGTGCCGTGGTCAGTCGTTCGTGGACGGCCACGGCGTCGGCCTCGGGGATGAAGCGCAGCGCCAGCGGCGCGGACATGCCGCTCGCGCCGGCCGTGTCCAGCCACAGCGTCGCGGTGCCCATGCGATGGTCCAGCGGCGAACGCGACAGCCGTAGCGCCTGCAGCTTGTCGATCTCGGCGAAGCGCCAGTAGCGGGACCACCAGCCGCTGCGCACGGCGACCAGGTGGTCGTCCAGCGCCCATCCGATCCGATGCGCCTGCCGGCGTGCGGCGTACGCGGCCGCGAGCATCCACGCCAGCCCGGGCAACCACACCCATGCACCGAACTGCCAGGCGACCAGAGCCGTCACCGGCAGCAGCCACGCGAGCGAAGGCAGCCACAGGCGCCAGCGCGCGGACGCATCGACCGCCCGCCAGTCGTCGCGCGGCCAGTGCGCCTGCGGCAACAGGTGGGAGATCAGCGCGTCGCAGGCCTCGGGTGGCGCGATGGGGGCGACGTCCTTCAGTGCGCGCGTGTCCTGCTGTCCCGATTTCTCGGCGACCGCCGTGTCGATGCGCAGCGAGCGGCGCCCGAACAAGCGATGCAGCACGCCTTCGTGCAGCGTCCACGCCTGGATGCGCCGACGCGCCACGCTGGTGCGCAGGCGCGCGAACAGGCCGCGTTCCACCATCAGGCGGCGCGGCTCCTCCGTCAGTCGGAAACCATGGAACTGCGACAGCGCCAGCGCGACGGACAGCAGGCGCACCAGCGCCAGCGCGACACCGATCAGGGCGACGCCGCCGACGGCGCCGGTCAGCCAGCCCAGGTGCAGGCCCTCGGCATAGCCATAGGCCTGTTTCGCGCCCTGGCGGAAGAACTGCGCCATCATGTTCTCGGGCAGGATCTGCCACGCAGCACCGAAGCCGGCGGCCACCACGATCATGCCGCGATTGGAGATCAGGCCCAGCCGCAGGACTTCCATCGTCGACAACGACAGCAGTGTGGTGCCTTCGTCGCGCGGCGCCGCTTCCTGCCCGGAGGCAACCGGTGCGGTTCCGTGCGCCTGGTGGCGCACCAGGTCTTCCAGTGCCAGCGCATCGTGCAGGCCGAGCACGCGCATCTGCGCCTCCGGCTTGGTGCCGCCGGCCGATTCCAGCCTGACTTCGGCCACGCCGAACACGCGGTGCAGCAGCGACTGGTGCACGACCACGTTGTGGATGCGCGAGAACGGGATCTCGCGGCGCGAGCGGTGCAGCAACCCTTCGCGCACGGTCAGTCCGTCGCGCCCGATCGTGTAGCGATACGTGAAGTACTGCAGGATGGCCAGCACCACCAGCACCGTTATGCCGATGACGGGTGCGAGCGAGGCCCACAGCTCGCCGTCGCCACTGCTCCTGCGCGCGCCGAACACCACCAGCGCGACCAGCGGGAAGATGAACTGCTTCAGCTGCTGCAACAGCACGAACAGCCACGACCAGGGATGCAGGCGGCGTTCGTCGGAAGGCGCAGCTTGGCGTGTATCGTCCATCACAGGGCGTCGTCGTGGTCGACCCGGGTCGCCAGCCGCTCACGCAGCCGCTCCGCATCGTCCGCATCCAGGCCCGAGACGCTGACGGCGGCCATGCGCGTGCCGGCCGTGTGCACGACCAGCGTGGACAGCCCGGCGCTGCGCTCCAGCGGCCCGCGCTTCAGGTCGAGATGTTGCACGCGCGAGATCGGCACGTGCGTTTCGCTCTGCCACCAGTTGCCGCGGCGCACGGCGAAGCCGCGGTCGTCGAGGCGCCAGCGCGTGCGCCGGTGGCGCTTGACGGCGACCCAGGCGCC
The DNA here is from genome assembly GCF_043632995.1 of Pseudoxanthomonas japonensis. NCBI lineage: Bacteria > Pseudomonadati > Pseudomonadota > Gammaproteobacteria > Lysobacterales > Lysobacteraceae > Pseudoxanthomonas > Pseudoxanthomonas japonensis. The sequence continues at coordinate 484,734 of NZ_CP171632.1, forward strand.
CACAGCGGCCCCGACGATGGCCGCGACCGGCACCGCCAGCCAGGGCGACACGATATCCGTCGACCGGGAAATGAAGAACACCGGGAAACCGAGCGGGAACAGCAGCGCCGCCCCGCCGAGTGCGGCCAGCCAGGCGCCGCGGCCGGGCAAGGCATGCCACGCGTCGGTCGAAGGTGCATCAATGCCGGGGGATGTCACTGCTTGCCTGTCCTGAGTTCGTCGATCATGCGGTAGTCGAGCACATAGTCGCGCCCGGCGCGATAGCGGTTCAGGCGCGCCTTCATCCGCTTCAGCGTCGCCGTCCGGTCGCGGCCCGTGTACTCGGGATCCGCGCCCATCTTCGTCACGGCAAGCTGCTGGAACCGGACCGCCTGCGGGAAGTCGCGGTTGGCGGCCAGCGCTGCGGCCACCGTGTCGAGTTCATGCCACTTCAGGGTGTCTTCGCGGTCGATCATGTACTGCGCAAGTGCCAGGGCCTGGGCAGGATCACGCTGGCCGTCCACCGGGCAGGTGGCCCAGATCCAGACGCGCTCGTTGCGCGCGCTTTCCACGCCGGCTTCTTCGGCGCGCGTGGCCCACTCGGCGGCCTGCCTGCAATCGCGCGGCAGCCCGGCCATGCCATCCAGGTAGTAGTTGGACTGGGCCAGCAACGCGTCGGGTGGCGTGCCCTGGGCGGCCGCACGTTGCAGGTGGGGCAGGGCGCGCAGCGCGGCCGCGTCCGTCTGCCCGTCTTTGCCGTCGGTGATCGCCATGAAGGCCATCCAGGCCGCCAGGCCATGTCCGTTCTGGCTGGCCTTCTCCCACCATGCCAGGCCGGCGGCTTCGTCCTTGGGCGCGATGGCCGGCATCTCGCCCACGTAGGTGATGCTGCCCGCGGCGTACTGCGCGAGCGCATCGCCATCCTCCGCCTTGCGGAAAATGGCACGCACGCGCAGCTGCAGCCACTGGGCGTAGTCGGGCCAGGCCTCGTTGAGCCGTGTCCGCCTGGCGGCGTCGTCCAGCGGCGCGCGGTCCAGGGTGGCCAGACTGGGCGCCGGACCTTTCAGTGCATTGGAGATCGACATTTCCAGCACACGGGATTCGTTCATCCCGGTACGCCGGATCTGCTCGTCCATGACGGTGGACATATCACCCACCATCGACATGTAGAGGAAGCGCCAATGGCCGTCTTCGCGAACGAACGCCGGCCCGAAATGGAATTGCGTTTCCGTCGGCGGGCTCAGTTCCCCGATGGCCTGGTCGCCCAGGACGGTGACATGCGACAGGCTAGGCAACGCCATTCCCGCCTGGGGCGCCCGCACATTGATCCAGCCGCGACTCACGCACAGCGTGGCAACCGCGCGAGCGTCCATGGCCTGCAGGGCGTCGTCGGTCTGGGAGGCCCGCAGAAGGTAGACGACGATGCGATCGAGGACCGGCAGGCGGCGCAGCTGCTCGGTCGAGGCATACAGCGCCATGTCGCGGAGAAACCCTACATGCGCCAGGCTGGACGCCGACAGCATGTCCACGGACTCGATCTTGTCCTGGCTGCTCAGGGCGCTGTAGCGCTCCCAGGTCCGCGACACGTCGTTCATCGTGGACACGTCCTGTGTCGCCCATGCCGGCAGCGCCAGCACGCCAGCCAACATCCCGGTCAGCCATCCCCGTATCCGCATCGTCGTCCCCTGTCCGTTCCCCTCAGCGGTAGGGTGTGTCCTCGCCGCTGCCCGCAGGCCGCAGCGTATAGCGTTTGTACGTCCACTGGTACTGCGCGGGATCGCGGCGCGCGATCCGTTCGACGGTTTCGTTGAGCGCGGTGACCGCTGCCACCGGATCCGCATCCGCGATCGCCGGGGATGCGGGTTCGACGTGCAGCGCGAAGTCCGGCCCGGGTCCGATCCGTTCGCACCAGGCGAACAGGACGACCGCGCCGGTGCGCTCGGCAAGCCGCGATACCAGCGTCATGGTCAACGCCTGCTTGCCAAAGAACGGTGCGAACTCGCCGTCGCCGGCCTTGGGCTGCTGGTCCGGCAGGATGCCGACCGCGCCGCCTTCCTTGAGCACTTTCCACAACTGGCGCACGGCCGGGCCTTCCGCGCGCACCTGGCGGATGTTGTCGGCGCCCCGCACGCGCAGCAGGAAGGCGTCGCCCGCGGGCGAGGCTGGTGGGCGATAGACGATGGCCAGCGGGCCGCGCGATGCCAGCCACTGGTTGAGCAGTTCCCAATTGCCAAAATGCGGCGCGGCGACGATCACGCCCTTGCCGCTGGCCAGCGCGGCGTCATACAGCGCCTCGCCGTGGCGCTCGCGCAGGTGGGCGAGGTTCTCGGCGGGCGGGCGGGTCCAGAAGCGGAGGGTTTCCAGGGCCTGCCTGGCCGTCGTGCGGAGGATCGCGCGATGCAGGTCCTCGCGCTGGCTGGGCAGCAGATCGGGGTAGGCGATCTCGAGGTTGCGCCGCGTCACCCGGCTCTCCCGCGCATCCGCCTTGCGCCACGCCCATGCCATCAGGTCGCCGAGCGCGCGCAACCAGGACCAGGGGAGGCGCCCGAGCAGGGCGGCAGCGTGGTAGCCGAGGGCGGCAAGGGTGTCCGGTTTCATCCGTCGAGTGTAGCCAACCGGCGCGATGCTTCCGCTGGCGCGGCCTGCCGGGCCCGCTATCCTGTCGCCTTCCCGTCCGGAACGTTGCCCAATGCTTTCCCTGATCCAGCGCGTGACCCGGGCCTCCGTGTCCGTCGATGAGGTCGTCGTGGGCGCCATCGACGGCGGCCTGCTCGCGCTGGTGGCGATGGAGCCGGGCGACAGCGAGGCGCAGATCGCGCGCATGGCCGAGCGGCTGCTGGGCTACCGGGTCTTCGCCGACGATGCGGGCCGCATGAACCGCTCCCTCGCCGATACCGGCGGTGGCTTGCTGCTGGTCAGTCAGTTCACGTTGGCTGCGGATACCCGGTCGGGGATGCGCCCCAGCTTCACCACGGCCGCCCCTCCCGCCGAGGCTGAACAGGGCTTCAACCAGCTGGTCGCAATCTGTCGCCAAATGCACGCCGGAAGGGTGGAAACGGGCCGTTTCGGTGCCCATATGGTGATCAGCCTCGTCAACGACGGGCCCGTGACCTTCCTGCTCCGTCCCTGACGTTTCCCCCTTGCCGGGCACCAGGTAGCAGGAACCCAAGCCGGTCCGGGCTGGTATAATACGGGGTTCTCCCTTCCTCACTCCCGGTGGCGCAACCTCCATGGCCAACGAACGTCCTGCGCAGCAGTCCGACATCAAGCTCTTGATCAGCAAGGGCCTGGAGCAGGGCTATCTGACCTACGCCGAAGTCAACGATCACCTGCCGGACGACCTGGTCGACCCGGAGCAGATCGAGGACATCATCGGCATGATCAACGGCATGGGCATCGACGTCCATGAAGTTGCCCCCGATGCCGAAACCCTGCTGCTCGCCGACGGCAACACCGGCAACCGCGAAGTCGACGAGACCGCGGCCGAAGAAGCGGCCGCCGCGCTGACCTCGCTGGACACCGAAGGCGGCCGCACCACCGACCCCGTGCGCATGTACATGCGCGAGATGGGCACCGTCGAGCTGCTGACCCGCGAAGGCGAGATCGCCATCGCCAAGCGCATCGAGGAAGGCCTCGGCCAGGTGCAGGCGTCGCTCGGCAACTTCCCGTGGTCCATCGAGCTGCTGCTGGAAGAGTACGAACTGCACAAGGCCGGCAAGAAGCGCCTGGCCGAAGTCGTGGTCGGCTTCAACGACGTCGAAGAGCCGACGCCTGAAGTGCCGGCCGCCGAAGAAGCCTCGGATTCTGCCGAAGAGGCGGACGAGGACGAGGACGGCGACGACGACACCGCCGAGGAAGCCGCGCCGACCGGTCCGGATCCGGAAGAGGTCGCGCGCCGCATGCAGGTGCTGGCCGACGGCTACACCAAGTTCAAGAAGTCGTACGCCAAGAACGGTGCCGACAACAAGGCGGTCGCCAAGCTGCGCGCCGAACTGGCCGAGACCTTCGTCACGCTGAAGCTGCCGCTGCCGCTGACCGACACGCTGGTCCGCAAGCTGCGCGAGGTCGTGGCCCAGGTGAAGGACCACGAGCGCCGCGTGCTGCACCTGTGCGCCAACGTCGCCAAGATGCCGCGCAAGGAATTCCTGCGCGCGTGGGAAGGCAACCAGACCAACCTCGGTTGGGTGGACGAAGTGCTGAAGCGCAAGCAGAAGTGGTCGTCCGGCCTGCGCGACGTGCGCGAGCAGATCGTCGCCGAGCAGGAAGCCACCATCGCCGTCGAACAGGCGATGCACCTGACGCTGGCCGACATCAAGGACATCAGCCGCGCGATGGCCTATGGCGAAGCCAAGGCGCGCAAGGCGAAGAAGGAAATGGTCGAGGCCAACCTGCGCCTGGTCATCTCCATCGCCAAGAAGTACACCAACCGCGGCCTGCAGTTCCTGGACCTGATCCAGGAAGGCAACATCGGCCTGATGAAGGCCGTGGACAAGTTCGAGTACCGCCGCGGCTACAAGTTCTCCACGTACGCCACGTGGTGGATCCGCCAGGCCATCACCCGCTCGATCGCCGACCAGGCGCGCACCATCCGCATCCCGGTGCACATGATCGAGACGATCAACAAGCTCAACCGCATTTCCCGCCAGATGCTCCAGCAGTACGGCCGCGAGGCTACGCCGGAGGAGCTGGCCAAGGAAATGGACATGCCCGAGGACAAGATCCGCAAGGTGATGAAGATCGCGAAGGAACCGATCTCCATGGAAACGCCGATCGGCGACGATGAAGACTCCCACCTGGGCGACTTCATCGAAGACACCAATGTCGAGTCCCCGATCGAGAACACCACCAACATCAATCTCTCGGAAACGGTCCGCGACGTGCTCGCCGGCCTGACCCCGCGGGAGGCGAAGGTGCTGCGCATGCGGTTCGGCATCGACATGAACACCGATCACACGCTGGAAGAAGTCGGCAAGCAGTTCGACGTCACCCGCGAGCGCATCCGCCAGATCGAAGCGAAGGCGCTGCGCAAGCTGCGCCACCCGTCGCGGTCGGAGCAGCTGCGCAGCTTCCTCGACATCGACTGACGCATCCAGCAACGAGATGCACCAAACAGACGCGGCCCCGATGGGCCGCGTTTGTTTTTGGTGCAGGCCGCGCGACGCCATGACGCCAGCCTTTTCATCTTCATCACGCACGCCTGCATAGACTGACGGTACCCCACGAGCAAGACTTCCGCGTGCAGCGACGGGACGCAGTGAAATCCGTCCTCGCCATGGCGTTGCTGGGCACCATGCCCCGCGTGATGGCGCAGGCCTCCACAGCGGCGAACACCGCCGCACCACTTGCACGATTCGACTTGGAAACGGTTCCACGCCTCGCGGAGGAGATGGCGAAACAGCCCTTCCGCGCGCCGGACGACCGCCTGCCTGCCGCGTTGGCCGCCGATTACGATGCCTACCGCGACCTGCGCTTCGATCCGGAACAGGCGATCTGGCGCCGCGAAGCCCTGCCGTTCCAGTTGCAGATGTTCCATCGCGGTTTCCTGTTCAAGCAGCACGTGGATCTGCATCTGGTGCACGACGGCGTTGCCACGCCGCTCGTCTACTCGCCGGAAATGTTCTCGCTGCCACCCGGCGTCGGCGCGGAGTTGGGAGAAGACACCGGGTTTGCGGGATTCCGTGTGCATGCGCCGCTCAACCGGGCGACGGTGTATGACGAACTGATCGTCTTCCTGGGCGCAAGCTACTTCCGCGCGCTCGGCAAAGGACACCTCTACGGTCTGTCCGCGCGCGGGTTGGCCCTGGGCAGCGGCGATCCCGGCGCGGAGGAGTTCCCCGTCTTCCGCGCCTTCTGGATAGAGCAGCCCGCATCCGGCGCGGACCATCTGGTCGTCCATGCACTGCTCGACAGTCCCAGTGTCACGGGTGCATTCCGTTTCGCGATCCGGCCCGGCGGAGAGACGATCATCGATGTACAGTCGCGCCTGTATCCGCGCGTGGATCTTCCCCGTGCGGGTATTGCGCCGTTGACCAGCATGTTCGAGTTCGACGCCGGCGACCGTGTCGGTATCGACGACTACCGTCCTGCCGTGCACGATTCCGACGGACTGGCGATCCTCAATGGCGCAGGCGAGCAGATATGGCGGCCGTTGGGCAATCCGCCGCGCGTCAGGATCAGCGGCTTCGCGGATGCGCGCCCGAAAGGCTTCGGCCTGATGCAGCGCAAGCGCCACTTCGCCGACTACGCGGATACGGAAGCGCGCTACCACCAGCGGCCGAGCCTCTGGATCGAACCCGTGGGCGACTGGGGCGACGGCGCGGTGACGCTGGTGGAGATTCCCACCGCCGACGAATACCACGACAACATCGTGGCGTTCTGGCGGCCGCAGCAGCCCTTGCGTGCCGGCCGCGAATACCGTTTCGACTACCGCATGCACTGGTGCGACACGCACAGCTGGGAGGCAGCGCTGGCCACCGTCGGCGCCACCCGCATCGGCGCGGCCCCGGACGCGACGCGGCGCCTGGTGGTGATCGACCTGGAAGGCGGGCGCCTGGCATCCATCGCCCACGACACGACGCTGACGCCCGACGTGTGGGCGGCCCATGGCGACGTCGTGAATGCAGTCGCGTATCCGAATCCGGAAGCGGGCGGATGGCGGCTGAGCTTCGAATTCCGTCCTCATGGGGACAGACATGATGTGGAACTGCATGCGCGCGTGCTGGAGGGGCACGTGCCGCTGTCCGAAACCTGGCTGTACCGCTGGAGCCCGCCATGAACGACCGAACCCCGCATTCCTCCCCTCTGCAGAATGAGTGGCTGCCCCTCGAATCCCCCCTGCCCATGCCCGTGCAGGAACTGCGCGAGGGTCGTCTTCCATCGCGTGTTCCGCCCACGTCCCCCTCGGGGATTGGAGGGCGTCGCGCGCTGGTTATGGGCGTCGCAGCGATGCTGACGCTCTTCGCGACCTACCAGGTGTGGTGGGTGCTGCGGGGCGATGGCATCGACGTACTCGAGGGCATCCTGCTCGTGCTGTTCGTCGCGCTGTTCGCGTGGATTGCGCTCTCGTTCTCGAGCGCCCTGGCAGGCTTCGTCATGCTGCTCGCGAGGCGTCCGCATCCGCTGGGTATCGATCCGGATGCGCCGTTGCCCGCGCTGACCCAGCGCACCGCGCTCCTAGTGCCGACTTACAACGAAGATCCGTGGCGGGTCCTCGCGGGCGTCCAGGCGATGCACGAATCGCTGGCGGAGAGCGGTCAGGGGGATCGCTTCGACTTCTTCATCCTGAGCGATACGACCAAGCCGGACACGCAGCAGGAAGAACTCGCGGCCGTGCGGGAACTGCTGCATCGGCTCGGCAGCGGCGCCCGCGTGTTCTACCGGCGTCGCCAGAAAAACACCGAGCGGAAGGCGGGCAACATCGCCGAGTGGGTCCGTCGCTTCGGCGGCGCCTATCCGCACTTCCTCATCCTGGATGCCGACAGCCTGATGACCGGCGATACGCTGGTCCGGCTGGCCGCGGCCATGGAGCGACAGCCCGCGCTGGCGCTCGTGCAGACACTGCCGATGATCGTCAACGGGCGCACGTTCTTTGCGCGCATGCAGCAGTTCGCCGGCCGCGTGTACGGGCCTGTCGTCGCGCACGGTATCGCGTGGTGGCATGGTGCCGAAGGCAACTACTGGGGCCACAACGCCATCATCCGCACCGCGGCCTTCGCGCGGCACGCAGGGCTGCCGCATCTGGGCGGCGGAAAGCCGTTCGAGGGCGCGGTGCTGAGCCACGATTTCGTCGAGGCCGCGCTGTTGCGCAGGGGCGGCTGGGCGGTGCACATGGCGCCGGGCCTGGGCGGCAGTTACGAAGAGGGCCCGCCCTCGTTGACCGACATGCTGGTGCGCGACCGGCGCTGGTGCCAGGGCAATCTGCAGCATGGTGCCGTGCTGCCCGCACGCGGCCTGCACTGGATCAGTCGCCTGCACCTGCTGGTGGGCATCGGCCACTACTTCACCGCGCCGATGTGGGCGATGCTGATGCTGGTCGGCCTGGCGATCCCGCTGCAGCAGGCGGGCTTCCATCTGGACCAGCCGCAGCTGGCGGGATTCACGCCTGCGCTGTACTGGCGCGGTGGCGACCCCGAACGCTTCCTGTGGGTCTTCTACTTCACCATGGCGGTGCTGCTTGCCCCGAAAGTGATGGGCTGCATCGCCACGATGCTGGACCCTGCGCTCCGGCGGCAATGTGGCGGCGCCGCCCGCATCGCCGGCAGTGCGCTGCTGGAAACGGCGATGGCGGCGCTGATGGCACCCGTCACCATGTACGTGCAGTCGCGTGGCGTGGCGGAAGTGCTGGCCGGCCGCGACTCGGGCTGGGAAACCCAGCGTCGCGACGACGGCAGCGTCGCGCTCGCCGGCCTTGTGCGGCGATATGCCGGGCTGACGCTGTTCGGCCTCTTCTGCGGCGTGCTCGCCTACCTCGTGTCGCCGGCGCTGGCGGCGTGGATGGCGCCGGTGATCCTGGGCATGGTGCTGTCGGTGCCGATCAACATGGTGACCGCGTCGCCCCGAGTCGGAGGCCGCCTGTGTGCCGCAGGGTGGTTCCGCACCCCGGAGGACACCACGCCCCCGCCCGTGCTCGCCCGCGCGCTCGAACTTCGTTCCCGGAGCGAGGGCATGCCTTCAATCGTTGAAGCCTCCGGCACAACGCCGTCGCTGAGGAGCTATGGCCCGATGGTCGGCGCAGAGGACGCGTGATCCGATGCTGCCGGGGCTTTTCGGCATGCCGCGAATTCCGCTTCTTGCCTAAGCGACCTGGGACAAGGCGCCTTGGCACCGTCGGTGCCGCCGTCAACGACGCCTGATCGGCCGCTCCGGCTCAGCTCCGGCCCCAGCCATGGTCCCGCGCCAGTCGAATGGCCGCCCGCTCCGCCGCCTCCGTCGAGGCGTGCCGGGATGTCGTGATCACGTCGCCCCTGGCGGTCTGGTTCGCCACACGAAACATAGCCCGGGCCTGCCAGTAGCTCAATCCGGAAGCGTCGGTCCTCTGCAATATCTGGACTGTCAGCTGGTGTCCATTCTCAGTGATCGTCTTCACCGTCATGCTTCATCCAACCCCGTACCGCACGCGCCGGATTCTATTCCGCGACGCGCCCATTTCAACCGTCGAGACGTCGGGCTACGGAACGCCACTGGCAACGGGCCATGTCCCGTAACCGAGCTACCGTGAAGAACGCCACGCGCGCGGGTGAGGACGCTGCACCCACCCGCCGACAAGGGGCTGGAAGACTCACGCAATGGCCGAACGCTATACTCACGCGGCTCCAATGCGGCGCGCGATGGACCGCTGCGGAACCGGCTTTCCGGAAGCAGGGGTATACCGGATTGCACCGGGCATCGCACACATCCGCTTGAAAGCATCGTCGGGCCTATAGCTCAATGGTTAGAGCAGAGGACTCATAATCCTTTGGTTCCAGGTTCGAGTCCTGGTGGGCCCACCAACCAATCAGCTGCGAACCGCAAGGTGTGCATTCCTGCAAAAGTTGTCTCATTTGAGTCAACTTATCCGAGAATTCCTGCATAAGTTGGCAGCTGCGGAAACAGATTTCCCGCAAAATCATATGCTTACCTCGGAAGCCCTCGAAGCGGCCGCTCGGAGCGTAATGTGAGCCCAATCTCAGACCCGAGCGTCGCCTCGACGGCGACTTCGATGGGTTCCGGTTCACAGCATTGTTCCGGTCTGCCTTAGGAAAAACCCGGCTGCAAATGGCTTCCGACCACTCGATTGGTGAACTATTGAGACAGGTGGTCGAGCGCCTAGCGCTCGAGATCACTGGCTAACTTTGTGCCATGTCCGCTAGCGGCCAGAAGCGGACGTGGCCCTGCTCCGCAGTAAACACAACGCTTTGAAAGGGGGCTCGACGGTTATCCAGCATCACCCGAGAATGAGGGTGAAACGTCATTGGTCCGCTCACCTACCCATACCTGCATGTCCACCGTCTGCAGCCAACCGTAGTTGGTCAGGAACGCCACATCGGCCGCATCGCGACCGTAAGCAACCACGATCCGGCCGCCACGGGGCGCGGCTTGCGTCGGGTCGAACGTGTACCAGCGGCCGTCCAGGTAGGCCTCGAACCAAGCGTGCAAGTCCATGGGTTCCAGCTCGTACAGATAGCCCACCACCATGCGTGCGGGAATGCGCAGGCTCCTGCACAGCATGATCCCGATGTGGGCGTAGTCGCGGCAGACGCCCGCCCCTGCTTCCATGGTTCCAAGCGCGTCCGTGCTGGGGTCGCTCACGCCGTACCGGTACGCGATGTGCGTGCGGATCCATTCCACAATGGCGCCGACCTGGCCGGAACGGGAGCCGGCAGCCTCCACGATGGCCTGCGCCTGCTGGAACGCACGGTCGCTCGGGCAGTAGCGGCTCGGCAACAGGTACTGCAGCGCGTAATCGGGCAAGAACGCGGCCGATGCCGGCGCGACCCACGGCGCGATGGCGATGTCGCGCTCGGTCTCGACCTCGAGCTCGGCGCGGATTTTCATGCGTCCGCGCCGCACAACAAAGCGCTGGCAGAGGTTGCCGAACACGTCGACGAACTCCGTCGGCCGGACGTGCGGCTCGAACGAATAGGCTTCACTGATCAGCCACTGCGCTTCACCGCTGCGCGGGCGCAGCATCGCGACCACCGCGCAGTCCTCGATGGATTCGACAACCAATTCGCATCCCGCTTGCAGGCGCATGTTCGACCAGGTGGGAGAATAAGCTCGTCGGGAGGGCGCCGTCGGTCAAGATCTCGCCCCCGACGTAGCAAGGATCGTCTCATATCCTTGGCAGCTCTGGCGTTACGCACCAAAGCAACGCCCTGGATCTGTCGTGGGCGCCGACCATCAAAGGACAGGAACTTGGCAAGGGCAGCCTACGGGTAAAGGAGTAAGATCAACCAATTCTCAATCGAGATGCGTCAATGGACGGCCGCTTCCCCCGGATTGTCGATATCGACGTGCCGGCCTTGGAGAACAAGGTGAACAGCAAGGTGGATGAGGCAATTGTCATCAGCCTGGATATCGAGCCTTCAGAAAGTTGGATCCGTCTCTTCCGAGAGGAGGTCGAACAACTTCTGGGCCAGATGAACTTGGCTGAAGTGACCATCGTGGGCCAGAAGATTTCATTCTTCGCCTCGACGGATGACTACAGGCGACTGGGCGATGAGATCAAGCGACTAGTTGCGGGAACTTCCTATCGACTTCAGCGGACTCGCAACGCTGCTGCAGGAAGCTGGAAATCGGAGTACTGATTCCTGAGGTCCGCATGCACGCGTGGATACGCGTGCATGCGTCTGGCTTTCGTCCCGATGCCCATGAGCGTCGCAGCAAGTCCAAGCACTCAATGCTTATGATGGCCAAGCATTTCGTCCCGGCGTTGCTCTGCGCGCGAGGCTCCGATAGCCGTTTCGACCTTCCTGACCTCCTCAGGTGGAGGCAGGACAGGGGGCATACCCAAGGACTGGATCCATAGCTCCCGGCACCAGCCCATCGTGTGGTAGAGATGATGATCCTCATCGTTCTCCACCGCCTTATAGGCCGGTCCAAGCACTTTGGCCAGCATTCCTCCTTGCTCGACTACCTTCCCGATCAGCTCCCAGTTCTGGTGATCTTTGGTTTCGGCAAGAACCACGCACTCGGCAGCCACGAGTTGCGCTGCTTCTGGCGTCCCGGTCTTGACTGCCATCTCAATCACCTTGACGAGTGCCGCCCCCACGTGCGCGACCACTTTTCGTCCCGGGGACTGCTGTTCGGTGTCGATCTCCAGCTGCTTGAAAACACGGGTGAGAACTTCTTAATGGGTACGGATCTCGTCCAGATACCCGCTCCATTCCTTCTTGAGATCCTCGTTGATCGCAGCGTTGACGGCAGCGGTGTAGATCAGAATGCCGCCTCGTTCGGTCTCAAGTGCTTGTAACAGAAGTTCGTGAACCTGATCGGATCTGACTTTCGGGGAAGATGCCATGGCTATGTGAATCCTCTGGCTGGGCGGGTCTTCTAGGTACGCCGAACAGTGAGAACTCTGCGTGACGGAAGATTTGCGTTCTTCACGAAGAAAATATCTCCGTGGAATCCCATGCGAATCGAGCTTTCGCCAACAGGCCGACCGTGTCGGCCTTGACCCGGCGTGGCGCCAAGCCCAGCTCAATGCGGAGAGTGGGAGACAGCAAGGCTGGCTTGGCAGCGGGCACGGCATTGCGCCGCAACGTCTGCACCGTGCGCTTCCCAACGTTACCGCCGCGTGACGCTATAGGCTCAAGAAAAAACGCGGCTCGCTATCCCGACGTGCTAGCTTGGTGACACGCGGAATTCCGAGACTGGCTAACTTCCGCGCCCGCAGTGTGCCGGCTCGCACAAGATCGAGAGCCGCCATGAGCAACAAACCGCATCGCGTCGTCCTGGGTGTCCACGCCTTCCAGCGCCTCGCCCGACTCTTGAACGATCACGCCGTCGAGTGCGCGGAGAATGAAGGATGGCCGATTCCAGCCGATGCAGAACCGCCGCCGCGCGCCATGGCGTGCCACGGCGTCCTACAGCGTGTAGTGGCTCCGTGCCGCCAGCACGCCAGAAGAGCGTGGCAGTTCTGGGGCAGAAGAAGCGAATCGCAGTGCTACACCAAAGATAATGGTGGCATTCCGCGAGCCGCTGCGGAGGCCGCGTCATGAGCAGCATCTCACTGATCATCTCGTCCCTCGGTGTCGAATTCATCGGCAGACGGCTCGATCCCGAGCGGGATACGCGTGTCAATGCGTATCGTCTTGTCCACGAAGAGCAGGGCTCGGGCAGCAACGTACGCTGGTTTTTCTTCGCCAAGGCCGATCTTTCCAGGCCGGAAGCCATGGCGCGTGCGCAACAGTGGTATGAAACGTCGCGGCATCCCGACTGGCCTGGCTTCAAGTACCCGGCCGGCGCACGCGAATGAATGCCGGCCAGGAAAGCGCATGAGGCGCGAACACACGCAGGTCTTCCTCCTGCAGCTGGGTACCCGTCAGTCCATAGGGCCGGACGATCTGCGCTTGCTCTGGGCGACCGCGTGCGAGTCCATGGATATACACGTGAGCCGCCGCGTGCAGCTGGGCGGAACGGATGGTCGCCGACCATGCTACGGCCTATGGGTGCGGCGCACGTTCAACCCGGTTGCCGCCGAGGAGCGCCTGCGCGCGATGCTGGATGCGCGCGGCTACCTGTTCACGCTGACACCGATTCCCGTCTAGACCTTCGTTCCGTGCGCACCGCGGATGCGTGCAGGCTCAACGAACCGTCGTATGCAGCGCTTGCGCCAGCCGCGCTCAGTTGAAGGACTGGCTTGGCCGCGCCCTTCACATCCACCTGCTGATATGCGTGCAAGGATGGGATCCACGTCGGTCAGCCGCCCCACAGGATTTCCGATGCCCCAGGTCTGGAGAGTCTTCAGCCGTTGGTTACGCCTGCGCCGGCGCCTGTGGCGCTGGCGCCGCGCCGCGACCCAGAAGCCGCTGCGCGCGGAATCGCCATTGCGGGCGCAGCTCTTCAACGTCGAGCAGATGGAACTGCATGGCCATGCGCTGGCGCGCGCGCACCGGTTGCGCGCGCATGCAGGGCCGGAGCGCCTGCTGAATAGACTGACCGAGAACGAGGGCCTTCTGGACGATGTCTGCGCGCTGCTGACGCGGATGGTGCAGGACGACATGCGTATCACGCCGGCCGGCGAATGGTTGCTGGACAACTATTATCTGGTGGAAGAACAGATCGTCACTGCGCGGCGGCATCTTCCGACAGGCTACAGCCGGCAACTCCCCTCGCTGAGCCAGGGTCCGTCCAGCGGCCTGCCACGCGTGTACGACCTGTCGCTGGAAGCCATCGCGCACGGCGATGGCCGCATCGACGCGGAAACGCTGCGCCGCTTCTTCGCTTCCTACCAGTCCATCACGCCGCTGAAGCTGGGCGAGCTGTGGGCGATCCCGATCATGCTGCGACTGGCGCTGATCGACAATCTGCGTCGCATGGCCGTGCGCGTAATGCGCGACGGCGACGATCACCGCCTGGCCAGCGAGTGGGCTGCCCGACTCAACCGGACGGCAGCGGAGAATCCCAAGGACGTGGTTCTGGTCGTCGCCGACATGGCGCGTTCGGATCCACCGCTGAGCGGCGCATTCGTTTCCGAGCTGACGCGGGGACTGCAGGGACGTGGCGGCGTGTTCTCCATGCCGATCACCTGGCTGGAGCAATGGGCGGCAGACGGCGGCCTGCGTATCGAGGAACTGGTGCATCTGGAGAGCCAGCAGCAGGCCGCGGACCAGGTATCGATCAGCAACAGCATCGGCAGCCTGCGCTTCCTGGCCAACATGGACTGGCGGGAATTCGTCGAAGACATGAGCGTGGTCGAGCACACGCTCCGGGCGGACCCGGCGCGTACGTACGCGCTGATGGATTTCAGTACCCGCGACAGCTACCGGCACGTGGTGGAAAAGATCGCCCGGCTCGCGAATGTCGGTGAGGACGCGGTGGCGGAGATCGCGCTGCAGTTGGCGCAGGCCGCCGCTACGACAGCGCCGGGCCATCACCGGGCACACGTCGGCTTCTATCTGGTGGACGATGGCGTCAGCCAGACGCAAGCGGCGGTGACGGCCTCATTGCCAGGTGCGCGGCGGGTCCGCTTGCGCCCGCGCCGGATTCCGCTGGCGGTCTATCTGCTCCCGATCGCCACCATCATCGGCCTGTTCACCCACGGCCTGCTGACGGCGGGGTCAGCAGCGCATGCGGTGCCGACGTGGCTGCTGGCAACGCTCGCGCTCCTCGCCTTCAGCGAACTGGGCATAGCGCTCGTGAATTGGATGGCAACCCTGCTGGTGCCGCCCCGCCCCCTGCCCCGGATGGATTTCTCCAAGGGCATCCCGGCCACGGCACGCACGCTGGTGGTAGTCCCCAGCATGCTCGGCAGCGTGGAGGGGGTGGACAGTCTGGTCGAAGCACTGGAAGTACGCTTCCTGGCCAACCGCGACCGCCACCTGCACTTCGCCCTGCTCACCGATTTCCTGGATGCGGACGGCGCATCACTGCCGGGCGATGCCGCGCTGCTGGCCCATGCCGTCCACCGGGTCGAGCAGCTCAATCGCCGTTACGCGCCGGAACGGGCCGACGAAGGCGGCGGCGACCTGTTCTTCCTCTTCCATCGCCCGCGGTTGTGGAATCCGCGCGAACGGCGCTGGATGGGCTACGAACGCAAACGCGGCAAGCTGGCGGCATTGAACCGGCTGCTGCGTGGCGGGCCGGGCGAAGACTTCCTGCAGGTGACCGGCAACATCGGCGTGCTGGCGCAGGTGCGCTACGTGATCACGCTGGACACGGACACCAAATTGCCGCGCGACGCCGCGCGCGAGTTCGCCGGCACGCTGGCGCACCCGCTCAACCAGGCCGTATTCGACCCGCGGCGGCGGCGCGTGGTCCGCGGCTACGGCATCCTCCAGCCCAGCGTAGGCACCAGTCTCAGCGGGCGGCCGAGTTCGCGCTATGCGCGCATGTTCGGCAGCGAGCCTGGCATCGATCCGTACACACGCACGGTGTCGGACGTCTACCAGGACCTGTTCGGCGAAGGATCCTTCGTCGGCAAGGGCATCTACGATGTGGATGCGTTCGAGCATGCGCTCGCCGACCGCTTTCCCGACAACCGTATCCTCAGCCACGACCTGCTGGAGGGGTGCTACACACGTGCCGGCCTGGTCAGCGACGTGCGCCTGTTCGAAGACTATCCGTCGCGCTACGCGGCTGACGTGAAGCGGCGCTACCGGTGGATCCGCGGCGACTGGCAGCTGTTGCCGTGGTTGTTGCCGTGGGTGCCGCGCCGCGGTGGCGGGCTCGAGCGCAATCCATTGTCCTGGCTCTCGCGCGGCAAGCTGCTCGACAACCTGCGTCGCAGCCTGGTGCCGACGGCCACCTTCGCCCTGCTGGTGCTGGGCTGGTTGTTTTCGCCGGAGCCGCTCGCCTGGACCGCGTGGCTGCTGAGCCTGTGGGCCCTGCCCGTGCTGCTTCCGGCGCTGCGGGATGTGGTCGCCCTGCCGGTGGACATGCCGCTGGAAACCCATCTGGTGCAGGTTGGGAAATCCTGTCTGAGGCAATTCTGGCGTGCGGTCGTCAATGTGGCTTGCCTGCCGTACGAGGCTTTTTTCAGCCTGGGCGCGATCGTGCGTACGCTCTGGCGCCTCGTGGTCACACGACGGCACCTGCTGCAGTGGAACCCGTCCAGCGAAGTCGAACGCAGTCTCGGCAGCGGCGTGAGCGCGGAGCTCTACAGCATGGCGCCCGCACCGCTGATCTCGGCCGCCATCGCCGCACTTCTGGTGATGAAGCAGCCGGCCGCACTGTGGGTGGCCACGCCCTTGCTGCTGCTCTGGCTGCTGTCGCCGGTGCTGATGGCGTGGCTTGGCCGCCCCCCGGCCCGACGGACCAACAAGCTGTCCGCGCCGCAGTTGGCATTCCTGGGCAAGCTCTCGCGCCGGACATGGGCCTTCTTCGAAACGTACGTGCGCGCAGAGGATCACTGGCTGCCACCCGACAACGTGCAGGAGCATCCGGCGCTGGTGGTGGCGAGACGCACCTCGCCGACCAACATCGGCTTGTCGCTCCTGGCCAACTTGGCGGCCTACGATTTCGGCTACCTGCAGGCGGGCGGCGTGATGGAGCGCACCCGCCTCGCGTTCGACACGCTGGAGATGCTGCCCCGCCATCGCGGGCACTTCTACAACTGGTACGACACCGAAACCTTGCAGCCGCTGCCGCCGGCCTACATTTCCACGGTCGACAGCGGCAACCTCGCCGGACATCTGCTGACCTTGCGACAGGGCCTGCTGGCCATGGCGGATGCCCCCGTCCTGGTGCCCGCCACGTTCAACGGACTGGCCGACACCCTGGCCGTGCTGGAAGACGCCGTCGCGGACACGCCGTCCGCTGACGACGCGTTGTCGTTGGCGGTGATCGAATTCCGCACCGTGCTGATGCAGGCCCAACGGGAACCGCCATCGACCGTCACCGATGCCGAACGCATGCTGGCGCGCCTGGTGGTGCATGCGGAGGGCATCGTCGCGGCTTGGCCGGCCATCGATCCCGACCGGATCCACCCGCATCATTGGCCGACCTCCCTCGTCGAAGGCTGCCGGTCGGCGCATGCGGAGCTGCAGTTCCTGCTACCCGATGCCGACGCATGGGCCGGCGATCGCCTGCCCACCCTGCGCGAGCTGCAGGACGGTCCTGCCGGTGCGCTTGCGACCCGGCGCGCGCGCGAACGGATCCATCAACTCGAGCGCCTGGCGCACATCGCCGGCCAGTTCTCGCTGATGGAGTACGAGTTCCTCTACGACCGCGCGCGCCACCTGCTGGTGATCGGCTACAACGTGGACGAGCACCGCCTGGACAACGGGCTCTACGACCTGTTGGCCTCGGAGGCTCGCCTGTGCAGCTTCGTGGCGATCGCGCAGGGACAGTTGCCGCAGGAGAGCTGGTTCGCGCTGGGTCGCCTGCTGACCGAGGTCAACGGCGACGCGACGCTGCTGTCGTGGAGCGGCTCGATGTTCGAGTACCTGATGCCGCAGCTGGTCATGCCCAACTATCCGGACACGCTGCTGGACCAGACCTCCCGGCATGCGGTGGAAGCCCAGATCCAGCATGGTGAGCGCCATGACGTGCCATGGGGCATCTCCGAATCGGGCTACAACACCGTCGACGCGCGCATGAACTACCAGTACCGCGCCTTCGGCGTACCGGGACTGGGCCTGAAGCGCGGGCTGGGCCAGGATCTCGTCATCGCGCCTTACGCCACAATGATGGCGCTGATGGTGGCGCCGGAAGCGGCCTGCCAGAACCTGCAGCGACTGGCCGCCCTCGGCTTCGGTGGGCACTTCGGGTTGTACGAGGCGATCGACTACACGCCTGCGCGCGTTCCACCCGGCCAGGATTACGTGGTGGTGCGCTCCTTCATGGCGCATCACCAGGGCATGGGGTTTCTCTCGCTCCTCCATCTGCTGCGACAGCAGCCCATGCAGCGGCGCTTCGTGGCCGATGCCGAATTCCAGGCGACCCTGCTGCTGCTTCAGGAGCGCATCCCGCATACCGGCGTGTTCCATCCGCACGAGGCCGAGACGCTGGGCACACGCGCCGCGCCTACCGAAGCCGAGACCCAGTTGCGCATCTTCCGCAACCCGAGCATGTCGCGCCCGGCGGTGCAACTGCTCTCCAACGGGCGCTACCACGGCCTGGTCACCAGCGCCGGCGGCGGATACAGCCGCCACCGCGACATGGCGGTCACGCGCTGGCGCGAAGACGGCACGCGCGACCACTGGGGCAACTTCTGCTACCTGCGGGATGTGGAGAGCGGAGAATTCTGGTCCACGTCGCTGCAGCCGGCATGCGCGCCCGTGGAGCAGTACGAGGCGATCTTTTCCGATGCCAAGGTCGAGTTCCGGGGCCGCAAACGCGGCTACGAGAGCCACCTGGAGATCGCCATCTCCGCCGAAGACGACATCGAACTGCGCCGCCTGCGCCTGAGCAACCGGAGCCGGCGGACACGCACCATCGAGATCACCACCTATACCGAGGTGGTGCTGGCGCCGGCCATCGCGGACGAACTGCATCCGGCGTTCAGCAATCTGTTCGTGCAGTCGGAGATCCTGCGCGAGAAACAGGCGCTGTTGTGCACGCGCCGACCGCGCGCGCACGACGAGATACCGCCTTGGATGTTCCACCTGGTGGCGGTGCATGACGCGGATATCGGTGCGATCTCGTACGAAACCGATCGCGCGCGCTTCCTCGGTCGGGGCAACACGCCGCGCACGCCGGCGGCATTGGCGGAGCAGGACGCGCTGTCCGACAGCGAAGGCTCCGTACTGGACCCGATCGCGGCCATCCGTTGCCGTATCGAGCTGGCGCCCGGCCAGACGGCGATGATCGACATGGTCCATGGCGTAGGCGTGGACCGCGAAGCCTGCGCCGGACTGATCGACAAGTACCGCGATCGCCGGCTCGCCGACCGCGTCTTCGACTTGGCTTGGACGCACAGCCAGGTCGTCCGCCGCCAGATCAATGCATCGCAGGCCGATGCACAGCTCTACGAAAGGTTGGCCGGGCTGATCGTCTATGCCCACCCGCTGCTGCGCGCAGACGCCGACATCCTGCTGCAGAACCAGCGTGGCCAGTCCGGGCTCTGGGGTCACGCCATCTCGGGCGACCTACCCATCGCGCTGCTGCAGATCTCGGATGCCGACAACATCGAACTGGTGCGGCAGATGGTGCAGGCGCACGCCTATTGGCGCCTCAAAGGACTGCGTGCGGACCTGGTGATCTGGAACGAGAGCCAGGCCGGCTACCGGCAGCAGCTGCAGGACCTGATCCTGGGCATGATCTCCGCCGATCCCGAGGCGAACGTGCTGGACCGTCCGGGCGGCATCTTCGTGCGGCCGGGTCAGCAGATGTCGCAGGAAGACCGCATCCTGCTGCAGTCCGTAGCGCGCGTCATCATCAGCGATCAGCAGGGTTCGCTGGCTGCACAGATCGGTCGTCGCGAGCCTGCCGGACGGATCATGCCGCCCCTGTTGACCGAAGGTCCCCAGGAGGATCATGTCGAGCTTCCCGCACTGGAGGCATCGACCGGGCTGCCACCGTCGGCGGACATAGACGAAGAGAACGACCCCTGGCCGTTCGAGGCCGTGGCCAGCACCTTCGTTCACGACAACGGCACCGGCGCATTCGCCGCCGATGGCCGTGAGTACGTGATCATCACCCGAGAAGGGGGGGCGACACCGGCGCCGTGGTCCAACGTACTGGCCAACGACCGGTTTGGCACGGTGGTCAGCGAGAGCATGGCGGGATACACGTGGTTCGAGAATGCGCATGAGTTCCGCCTCACGCCCTGGCACAACGACCCCGTTGCCGACAGTGGTGGCGAGGCGTTCTACCTACGCGATGAGGACACGGGTCATGTGTGGTCGCCGCTGCCATTGCCGCGTCGTGGCCGCGGGGCGTACCGGACGCGTCATGGCTTCGGCTATAGCGTGTACGAGCACATCGAGGACGGTATCGCCAGCGAGTTGTGGGTATATGTGGCTGTTGAGGATGCGGTCAAGTACTCGGTACTGAAGCTTCGCAATCTGTCCGGACGCGCACGCCGTCTCTCTGCCACCGGTTACGTCGAGTGGGTGTTGGGTGACCTGCGCGTCAAATCGCAGATGCACATAATCACCGCGCAGGATTCGGCCAGTGGCGTACTGACGGCACGCAACCCCTACAACACCGAGTTCGGCGGCCGCGTCGCGTTCTTCGATACCGATGCCAGCGGCTGCAGCTTCACGAGCGACCGCACTGAGTTCCTAGGCCGTAACGGCAGCATGGCCGATCCCGCGGCGCTCCAGCGCGAGGGATTGTCCGGCCGCCTGGGCGTCGGGCTCGATCCGTGCGCCGCCATCCAGGTGCCGATGTCGCTGCTCGATGGCGAGGCGTCCGAAACGGTGTTCCGGCTTGGCATGGGCAAAGATTACGAGGATGCCCTGTATCTGGCCCGCCGTGTTCAAGGCACGCAGCGGGCACACGATGCGCTGGACATCGTACGTATCCACTGGCGTGGGCTACTGACGTCCGTGCAGGTCAGCACACCGGAGCCCGCCGTCGATGTGTTGGTGAACGGCTGGCTGATGTACCAGACCCTTGCTTGCCGCTACGTGGCGCGCAGCGGCTATTACCAGTCCGGTGGGGCATTCGGCTTCCGTGACCAGTTGCAGGACACCATGGCCACGCTGCACGCCGATCCGGCGTTGACCCGTGCGCACCTGTTGCTGTGCGCGGCCCACCAGTTCCCGCAAGGCGACGTGCTGCATTGGTGGCATCCGCCCCAGGGGCGCGGGGTACGCACGCGCTGCTCGGATGACTACCTGTGGCTGCCACTCGCGGCATCGCGCTACGTGCAGGTGACCGGTGACGCCAGCGTGCTGGACGAGCAGGTCGGCTTCGTCGACGGCCGACCGGTCAACGCCGACGAAGAGTCCTACTACGACATGCCAGCGACCTCGCATCTGCGGCAATCGTTCTACCAGCATTGCGTACTGGCCTTGCGCCGCGGTTGTAGCCTGCTCGGCGAACGGGGTCTGCCGCTGATCGGCACCGGCGACTGGAACGACGGCATGAACCGCGTGGGCGAGGCCGGCCGGGGCGAAAGCGTGTGGCTCGGCTTCTTCCTCTACGACACGCTGCAGCGCTTCATCGGGGTGGCGCGCATGCGTGGCGACGAGGCATTCGCCGAGGAATGCACGGAGCACGCCGAGCGCTTACGGGGGAATCTGGAAGACCATGCCTGGGATGGCCAATGGTATCGGCGCGCCTGGTTCGATGACGGCACGCCGCTGGGTTCCAGCCAGAGCGATGAATGCCGAATCGACTCCATCTCGCAGAGCTGGTCGGTGTTGTCCGGGGCCGCGGATCCGGTGCGCGCTCGGCAGGCGATGGCGTCACTGGATCGCCATCTCGTGAAGCGGGAGGCGGGGCTGATCCAGTTGCTCGACCCTCCCTTCGACAAGACCCCAAAAGATCCCGGCTACATCCGCGGCTACGTTCCTGGTGTGCGCGAGAACGGAGGCCAGTACACGCATGCCGCGGTGTGGGCCGCGATCGCGTTCGCGCATCAAGGCGACACGGAACGGGCGTGGGAGCTGGCACGCATGATAAACCCGATCAATCACGCGCAGGATCCGGGTGCCACCGCGCTCTACAAGGTGGAGCCGTACGTGCTCGCGGCCGATGTCTATGGCGTGGCACCGCACGTCGGCCGTGGCGGCTGGACCTGGTATACCGGCTCCGCCGGCTGGATGTATCGCCTGCTGACCGAGTCGTTGCTGGGCTTGCAGCGCATCGGGGGCGAGCTGGTACTGCATCCCTGCCTGCCACGCGAATGGACGGAATACGAACTGCGCTACCGCTTCGGATCCAGCCTCTACGTCATCTCCGTCAGGCAACAGGATGCCGGCGCTACCACGCTGCAACTGGATGGCGTGGAACAGGCAGGATTGCGTTTCGCGCTCGTGGACGACGGCAACGTGCATCGGGTGGAAGCGAGCTGGTCCCGCGCTCCGATATGAAACCTCGTGCGCAGCTCGATGCGGAACTGGATCGACTGGCGGCCATGATGCCGCCCTGGCTGCAGCATCTCCGACATGAAGCCCAGTTCTGGCCTCAGTTCAATGCGCTCGCGAAAGAGATTCTCGATCAGGCTGCTGATGAAGATATGCAGTACGTACAGGGACGCCTGGATTTCATGCTCAAGACACATGCATGCGGGCTACCAGTAGCCGCCATCAACACCGACGCGGATCCGGCTGGCTGCCAGCCTATGTAGACAGGACTTCCATTTCCGCCTTGGGTTGGAAGCGCAGGGTTCACGAAGACGCGCATGTGGCTTCACCCCGAAGCCATCTGTCCGCGAACGGATGATCGTGCGACATCATGATCAGCTTTACCCAATGACGCTCGTTGCAGAATTTGGCAATGCTGCCTCTCTCTGGTTCAGCACTATTTCCATTGCAGCGAGGCGCGCGAAGATGGCAAGTCGCGCACCTTCGGGCGCTTCAAGCAGCAGTTGGGTACGCAACGTTCGAACGAACCCGCGAGCGTCACACCCCACTTGGCCGTCGCGAAGCCTTGCCATGCTCTCACTTAGAATAGTACTGAGCTCGGAAACTGTTCGCATCGCCATCACCTCCGGTTAGTACGATGACTGTCGCCCACCGGGAGTGCTCCCAAATCGGGAGCAGTACACCGGCGTGATTCTGCATAAAGTCTCATCGGTTAGCGCAGCCTCGTGCTACCCGGCATTCCGGGGATCAGGAGATGCTCCGATGAGTGGCAGCGACGTCGCAGCAGAGCCCACTGCCCTGTATAACGCAGAAACATTTCCGAATGACTGGAAACCGTACAGGACTCTGCACAAGGACTCGAGGCAATCAGTTCGCTTCTGCGAGTCCCGCATAGCGGAGTACCGTACCTTCGTCCTGGCTTGCTTGTTTGGTCGATTCGAGCCAGCGCGACGCCGCACCAAAGTTGTTGATGAGGGTGCCCAACTCGTCTGTCAGACACTTTGCACAAGGCTGGCCGCCTGGACTTGGCCTGCAGCATCGTGCACAGGGCGCCATGGTCGTCTTGCTTGCGGGTCTCAGCTGATAGGCGATCTTGTTCATTAGGGCAGCAGCGGCCTTGGCTCGGTCCGTGCCGACGCCGATTGAGGCTGATACGTGGGGTTTGATGGGTGGGCCCATAGACCGTTCAGCCTCCGAGGGTAGCGATGCGGCGGGAATTTCTTCCCGTCGCGAGCAGTCCTCTGCATCCGCACCTCAGTTGGGTTTGGATTCCGGAAGGTTGACCTTGTCGATACCGTGGATCACGCCATTCTTGGCAAGGATGTCCGGAAGCGTGACGCGCGCGGCACCGATGCTGAGCTTGCCTTCAGCGACCTTGATCGGTGCAGTCTGGCTGTGCACCGTGCGCGCCGACTTCCATTTCCCGACATCGGTCGTCGTCTTGCGCCCACTGACCAGGTGATAGTTGATCACCGAAGCCAACTCATCCTTGTTGGCAGGCTCGAGCAACCGGTCAAGCGCGCCTGCCGGCAGGCCAGAGAACGCTTCGTCGGTGGGGGCGAAGAGCGTGTACTGTTCATCACCTGCGAGTGAGGCCGTAAGGTCTGCCTTGTCGACGGCATTGATGAAGGTCGAGAAGGATTTGTTGGTCTTCAGCGTACCCAAGAGGTTCTGCTGGGCGAGGCCTTCTTTCTGTTGCATTTCCATTGGAATTTCCTACGAAGTAGACCCGTATCAGGGTCAAGCGGACGGCCAAAGCCGTGGCTGGGCGAGATGCCAGGCGCGAGCTCAATGCGGAGAGTAGGAGGGGTGGAGCGCGGCTGAGCAGCCGATACGGTATTGCACCGCAACCCCCGCACCCTGCGCCTTTGGTTGTTAGTCTGGTGTGACGCTGCCAGGAATATAAAAGTGCTGCCGCGCAAGAAACGTGGTAGCGTCATGCAACGCGGAATTCCGATGCTTGGTTTGCTTTCGCGCCCGCAGTGTGCCGGTTCGCACAATGTGCCGGAGCTGCCATGACTATCAAACGACATCGTGTCGTATCGACCGAATCCCCTTTCCAGAACATCACTCATGCGTTGAGGGATTGCGCGTTGCAGTGTGCCGAGAATGAGGGATGGCCCGCCCTTGATGACGTGATCGAACCCTCTTTCGTAGTAGCCCAGTCTAATTTTGCTCAACGCATCGCGCGGCCACGCGACCAGTCTACCGAAGAGGAAGCGTTCTTCTGGTCTCGGAGAACGCCTGCGCCTCGTCGTATAGGACCGAGCACGCGACGCGGCTTGGCGCTCGTGACCTCGGGCACACAACATCGCAGTCATGGATAGCATCTCGTTGGTTATTTCGTTGCAGAGCGTTGAGTGCATTGAAGGGCGCCTCGATCCGGAGATGGATTCCCGATTGAATTCATTTCGCCTCGTTCACGAGCAGAGAAATCATGGCGGGGACGTCTGCTGGTTCTTCTTCGCCAAGGCCGACCTGACGAAACCAGAGGCCCTTTCCCGCGCAGAGCAGTGGCATGCATCTACACACCATTCTCTGTGGCCTGGAATGTTCCATTAGTTTTCATAGGAGCGATCAGGACTCATGCCGCTACGTGTCTATCGAACGAAGGCTCAGAACGAGAGAAGGCAGGTCTTCGTTCTTCGTCTTGGCCTTGGCCAGTCAATTGGCCCGCTCGCACTGAGGTCGATATGGGCTACGGCTTGCGACTCGCCAGACGTTGGCGTCAGCCGCAGGACGCAGAACAATGTCGGTTACGCGATTCGCACCAGTTACGGCCTGTGGGCAGGATATGACTTCAATCGGATTACAGCGGGGCAGAAGCTACGCGCGATGCTGGATTCTGATGGCTATCTCTTTACATTGATCTCAACGGCCGCATAGACCTTCGGACGGTAGCGGCGGCTGCTTGAGGACTTCATTGGTCTCATTCTGGTGTGGGCACACGTTGACTGGGTTCGCGGTGATCCCTTATCTGCTGTGCCAGTCCCATCTCGCGGATGTCCGTTATCGGCCAGGAGCGTACATCGACCAACGCCTTCGTTAAGTCGCGCAGCGAAGCGGCGTTTGCTTGAACTAGCTGTTAGGCTTTTCCCTCCTTCATTTGCATAAGCCCGATTGTTGCGATGTATGGCATCAGCAATGAGCCGACGGCGAGCCCTTTATCTTTGTAGTACGTATGGAATATTCCGACGAGAGAAGGAATCGACCAATCGTCGCTTAGTGCATGTTCTTTCGGCCAGCTAAAAATGGCACCACCGCTAACGCCATTTAGTGCCGGCCCTGGGAAAGGCTGAAGAGTGCCCGGATAAACGGCGCGAGACCGGTCATAGTGCAAAACAATATTGGCGGAAGGATCTAAGTCGAGCTTGTCGTAGGTTTCGGCTCCCGCAGCCACGCCACGAAAGCTATAGATTTCGGAAGAGAGTTCTCCGCCTCTGTTTGTACCCTTGCTTACCGGGTACCCGGAAACTGAGCAGCATCCCAACTCCAAGCTTGTTGTAAGCAGTTCTGTTCTAGTCTGCGGAAACGGGCTGAAGTGATGATTCAAAGCCTTCTTACATCCCGCGCCTAGCTTGAACAGAGCGAAGTCTGCGCTGTCCTCTTCTCGATCCTCATCTCCAATGAATGAGGCATACATACTGCCCGTTATTGGAACAAGGCCATCCGGACCGGGAACCAGAAGTTGTCCGGGCTCTGACCGGTCGATGACATGCGCTGCGGTTAAAAGGTATACATCACCGTTCAGCTTGAAGTAGACCCCTGTGCCATGCTGATGAACTCGTGGGGGAACTCTCTCCGCACGAAATATCGGTACAAGAGAGTCATAAGGATCTTTCATGGGGAACCTACCATCTGAGTTGGGCCGCGCTGAGAAGCGGGTTCGGCTTTAGTAGTGTCTTAGGTGCGACCGACATGAATGTGGTCCGTCACTGCCCTTATGACCTCCTCGAGCTCTGTCCTTCCAAGCTCCTGAACAGGGTTGATGTAATCCCACTTGGACATTTGGGGCTCATCGCCACCTTCTGCGACCTCGATCATGGTGTAGAGGCGCCAAGCGCGCTTGTGGAGTTGATAGATTCGCTGCGCCACGTCGGGTGGAAGGTAGATGGCGGAGGGGCCACCTATTCTATGTAAAAAGTATCGATCTCTTCTTCAGTTGGATGTACATCCATTCTCACGAAGAGCGCTCTGAAGGCAAGCAGGCCGTCGTAGATTTCCTTGTGGGGTTGGTGTAACCCAATCTTGTTCGACGCTTGCGCAGCTTTCGCAGAGATACGGGCGTAAACCGCAGACACGACGGCTACAAGAAGTGCGACTGCCGCTAGCAAATCGCCGAAATCTCCGAAACCGGCCAATGAGCACCTAACGCTTGAAGTAAGCCGTGCTGCGAAGCAACTTCGGCCCGAATGAATAGTTAGCCGTGATGGGCGCGACGATGGCAGTTGGGACACAACGCAAGTGCGTTCGCAACCGTATCCTCGCCACCATGCGCGAGCTGCACTTTGTGATGAACCTCCAGATATGGCGTGCCGTCGAGTCGCTTCGCAAAAGGAGCTGGGCGCTTGCAGACTTCACACCGTCCTTTTGCCTTATAGAGAACTTCCGCTACGACGTCCGGGTTGCGATCAAACACGATTACTTCCCGAAGTGCTCGCTTTGGAAGCTTTGGAGCTCGGGCTAAGCGTGCAGCACGAGCCTTTGGGTCTTGCAGTGAGGCTAAGACCCTACGATTGAAGTCGGTCTCTGCGGACTTTTGCTCCCTTCGGATCTCGTAGCCATGTTTTGGGACTTCACGGATGGCGTCGGAGGTGTTGAACTTGCTCGGCTTTACGCCAATTGCCAACGCGAAGATATACTTGAGCGGATACGCACTACCACGCGGCGTGATGAGATACCACGCCCTTGGCTGAGTGTACCGAAAGGGACGATGACCGGCATCGTATCGCCGGATTGCGGCTTTCAAAGCTGCGGCAGTGATGGTGGTCATGGCCAACGCCTGAATTGAGCCGAACCGCGAAGCGGATTCGGCTTGCATGAATTGTTATGGGTGCACGCTATCATTTAGCCCGAGAAGAGAACGGATTTCGTCATTGTCGGGTCGGCTGCGATGTACCAGCCAACGCACGCCAAGATGCCCGAGCAGAACAGAAAATGCACCTACGCAGTTCAAAGCCAAGGCGCTGGTTTGTGTGCTGGCAACAGAAACAGTGTTGCCGTGAGTGTGCATAGATTGAAATCGGTAGAAGACGTTGTATAAGTCGATTAATCCAGCTTGACGAGCCATGACTTCTATAGAGATCGGCTTCTGTCCGCGTGCTGCACCGCCGCTGGACAGGAACTCCGCAGTAAAGTCATTACCTTCCTTATCAACAATCTTCGCAATTCCCGCCTTTGCATTGACGGCGAAGATAGCCTTCATCTGCTCAGTAGATAGCGCTAGGAGATGCTTAGCGTTCTCTGGCGAAAGTGTGGCCCAGTGCGTTTTCAGCGAAGACTCAATTATGGAGCGCGCTAGAACACTAACGGCAAGTTCGTTCGCACCGTTGGCAAGGCTGGCGCAAGATCTCATTAACTCGGCGCCAGCCCCCAGGGATTGGCGGACGAACGTATCTATTTCAGGGTGAAGCGCATCTTTCGCATGCATAGCCGCGCCTGCCGCCATGGCGCCAGACCGCAGTACAAGATCATTGACTAGGGTATCGACGTTACTTTCCATGCACCCAAACTACCTAATAGCCGCCGATCCCTGGGGCCGGTTACACGACTTATCCACAGCGTACCGTATGGTGGGCTATCCCCTTGATGCGGCGAGATCTTAGGACGGCATAGTTCGGCTAACAAGCCGGTGCGCGGCCGGGCCCAGCAGGTTGCAGAGCAAGCGCTCCCGCTGATGTCCGCTTTGGGTCGGAAGCCGACATTGCCGGACCCAGCGAATCAGTCCCGCCGGGGGTCAGCCCAGATGCTATGCGGATCGCCTGTCCGCGCGCGATGCCTGGTGGCGGCGGCCATCCGCCAGAACGCCACCGCCATCAGCAGCGCGGTCGCATCGATGAAGAAGCGGTGCCAGTGACCGTTCGCGAACGCGGCGACCAGGTGCTCGCTCGACGCCACCGCGCCGGCCACCGGGATGGCGGCGGTCAGCACGATGCACGCCCACAGCAACTCGTTTGCGGCGTGCGCAGGGCGCCGCAACAGCGCCCACGCCAGGCTGGCGAAGAAGACGGCGTAGTACACCGACGAGGCCGCCCACGACGGCTGCAGCGCCGCCGCCACGAACACCGCCGACACGCCGGCCACGCAGCCCAGGCAGACACCGAGCGTCAGCCCGGCCATCACTCGCGTGCGGCGCGGCTGCGCCGCCTCGCGGCGTTTGCGGCGCGCCTCGATCCACAGCAGGTTGCCGCTGTAGAACAGGAACGCGCCCGCCATGCCCAGCACGAAGTACAGCCACTTCACCGCCATGTCGCCGAAGTTGCCGTAGTGCAGGTGCTGCAGACCACGCAGAAACGCCATGCCCGGTGGATAGTCCTTCGGCGGCAGCGCCTTGATCAGTTCGCCAGTGGTGGCATTGAGCGCCACGCCGCCCATGGAATTCAGTCGCCGCTGCGGCAATTCCCCGTACAGCGTGACCTGTGCATTGGTGTTGCCGGCCTCGTGGTAGTTGAGGCTCTCGATGGCGATGCCCGGCAGCGCCAACTCGGCGCGCCGTACCAGATCGGCCACCGGCAGCATCGGTTCTGCGACGTGAGCGGGCTCCACGTGCGGCGCCACATCGAAGTCGCTCTCCAGGATGCCGAGCAGCTTGTTCTCGTAGACCAGGAACTGGAACGGTGCCAGCATGAGGAAGCCGATGGTCAGCACCGCACCACTCCACGCGAAGATCACATGGAACGGCAGCGACAGCATGCCGATGACGTTGTGCGCGTCCTGCCACATGCGCTTGATGTTCCGTCCCAACCGCAGCGCGAACAGGTCCTTCAGGAAGCCGGGGGCGTAGATCACCACGCCACTGACCAGCGCCAGGCCGTAGAGGATGCAGAACACGCCGAACAGGTACATGCCGAACGTGCGCGGCAGCCCCGCGGTGAAGTGCAGGTCGTAGATGAACTCGACGAAGCCGGCGCGTGCCGGCGCCTGCTGCAGGCCCTCGCCTTCCAGGGTGAACTTGTGCTGCTCGGCGGTCTTCTCGTCGTACCAGTACAGCTGCGGGCGCGGGCCGTGTTCGCCGGGCAGCGTGAGGAAGAAGGCATGGTCCGCCTCCGGATGCTTCGCCAGCACGCGGTCCACCAGCGCCTGCGCCTGCGCGAACCCGACATCCCGAGCGGGCGCCGTTTCGGCGGGACGTTCCCAGCCCTGCAACTCGTGCACGAACACGATGATGGAGCCGGCATAGAACGCGATGAACAGGCCCATGCCCGCCACCAGCCCGACCCAGGTGTGCACCGACAGATAGATACGCAGCGTGGCGGTCTTCATGCCGGAAGCTCCGTGGCCCAGCCCAGCATCTTCGACAGGTGGATCAGGCCGAAGCACAGCAGCGTCGCGCCGCCCATCCACAGCCAGGCGCGCAGGCCGGACTTGAACAGGAACGCGCCCGACATCACCGCCACCCAGATCGGGAACGACATCAGCAGCCAGGGCAACGTCACCCGCGTCAGCTCGCCCGGCCAGTGCAGCGCCACCAGGCCGACGATGCCCACCGTCAACGGCAGGCCCAGCAGGGCCGCAGCCAGCGACTTACCCCACATGGCGTTGCTCCTGCCGCGCATGCCACCACGCATCCGCATACGGCAGCGCCACCAGCGCGGTCATCACGGCAGTGAGCGCGGCGAACACGCCGGCCCACACGCCAAGCTGCACCACCGCCAGCACGACCGCCGCCAGCGTGAGCAACCAGGCGACTACGCGCAGCGGGCGCTTCTTCGCGATCGCGCGCGGCGCGAAGCGCTGGTGCGCGCAGGCCAGGTAGAACGCCAGCGAAGCGGCCAGCGCAGGCAGCAGGTAGAGGACGCTCTTCATCGAAACTCCGTGCGAGTGCCGGGGCTTACCAGCGGTAATCGAACCCGATGCCGACCACGCGCGGCGCACCGGCGATGATGTTCGGGCTGTCGTCCGACCAGGCGTACTGGGTATAGCCGCGGTCGAACAGGTTGCTGGCGAACACATAGGCGCTCCAGTCCATGTTCTCGTAGCCGAAGCGGCCGTTGACCAGCGTGCGCGACGACAGCCGGCGCGCGTCGCTGCCGATGTCCGGCGTCACGTCGCTGCGGTAGTTGGCGTTGACGTTGGCCAGCCAGTGGTCGCCGAAGCGCAGGTTCGCGCCGACCGCGAACGTCCAGCGCGGCGCATAGGCGAACTCGGAGCCGGTGTAGTCGTTGATCTGCGCGTCCAGGATGGTCTTGAATTCGTCGTAGCGCGTGCGCGAGTAGCCGAGCGAGGCGTACCAGTCGAACGCGGGGCCGACGCGATGGCTGGCTTCGACTTCGAATCCGTACAGGTGCGCCTTGCCGGCGTTGACCGTGTGGTAGTCGTAGTCGTTGATGCCGAACATCGCGGTGACCTGCTTGTCTTCCCAGTCGATGTAGTACAGGTTGGCGTTGAGCGTCAGCCGGTCGTCCAGCCACTGCGAGCGCAGCGACAGCTCGGCGTTCCAGGTGAACTCCGGGTCGTACGCATAGTTCTGCCCGCGCGCGATGTTGAACGCCGAACCGCCGGAGCGGTAGCCGCGCTGCACGACGAACGCCGTGGACACATCGTCCGTCCATGCATAGCGCACGCCCAGCTTGGGCAGGAACGCGTCGAAGTCGCGGGTGGATTCGGGCGTCTGGCTGTTGGCCTGCTGCACCATGCCGAGCACGGCCTGGTTGATGCCGGCGATGGCCGGCGCCAGTTGCGGGCCGAACGCGGCGGGGTCGGGCAGCGTGCCGGCAAAGTCCGCCGTCGCGACGGCGCCGAAGCGGTATTCCTCGCGGTCGTAGCGGAAGCCGCCCAGCAGGGCCAGGCGTGTCGTCAGGTCGACTTCGAAATCGGTGAACAGCGCGACGTTGCGTGAACGCGACTGGCCGTCGCTGGCGTAGTCGACCGGAATCACCGGCACGGCCTGTGCGTACAGGCCGGCCACGTAGTTCGCGGTAAATGCATCCAGCCCGGCGCCCTGCAGCACGGCAGCGATGGTGGAGGCCGGCGTGTCCACGTTGGTGCGGTTGATGCTGATGTTGTCCGTCTCGCGCTGCGAGGCGTACAGGCCGACCAGGCCGCGCAGGCGCTCGCCGCGGTAGTGCGCGCGGAACTCCTGCGAGAACGTGCCGTACTGTTCGTCCGTGTCGCCATAGGCCTCGGCGCGCTCGGTCAGGTCCGTGTCGAACTGGCGCTGCATGTCGGTATCCGACCAGGCCGTCACCGCCGACAGCGACCAGCGGTCGGACAGCAGGTAGTCGACTTCCAGCGTGGCGATCTGCGCCAGCGTGTCGGTAGCGCCCGGGTAGTCCGACAGGTTGATGCGGTCGTCGTAGTGGTTGGGCACGTCGTTGCGCGAGTAGGCGTACATGTACGGCCCCTGGCGGTCGTCGCGCGTGTAGGTCAGGCGCGCGGTCAGCCCGTCGATGCCCTTCGGCGTCCACAGCAGCTTGGCGCGCGCCATCGTCGACTCGCGCTCGTCTTCGCCCACGCCGCGCGTCGGGTTGTAGACGAAACCGTCGAACGAGCGGTCTTCCACCGCCACCCGGAACGCCAGCTCGTCGGCGACCAGCGGACCGCCGCCGGCGAAGCCGATGCGGCGGTCGGACGGGTCGGACAGCAGCACCCGGGCGCGCCCGGACCAGTCCATCGTCGGGTCTTCGGTGCGCAGCACGATGGCGCCGGCCAAGGCGTTCTCGCCCTGGATGGTCGATTGCGGGCCGCGCAGCACTTCCACCTGCGCGATGTCCCACAGGTCGGTCGGGCCGGCATCGCTCACCTGGCTCGGCAGCGGCGCGCCGTCGACGTAGATCGTCGCCAGCGGGTTGGGCGCG
Source organism: Pseudoxanthomonas japonensis (assembly GCF_043632995.1). NCBI lineage: Bacteria > Pseudomonadati > Pseudomonadota > Gammaproteobacteria > Lysobacterales > Lysobacteraceae > Pseudoxanthomonas > Pseudoxanthomonas japonensis. The sequence goes on from NZ_CP171632.1 coordinate 516,847, forward strand.
CCGGCCTCGTTGGCGATGCCGCGGATGGTGAAGCCGCGGTCGCCGTACATCTGCGACACATTGGCGGTGCGGTTGAGGATGTCGAACAGGCTGAGCAGGGTTTCCTGCTCCATCCTCACCGAGGTCGACACCGCGACGCTGGCAGTGGTGTCCTGCAGCGAGCGTTCGGTCTTCTCGCCGCGCACGACGATCTCGTCGAGCGTGGTCGGTTCGGGACCGGGGGTGGCAACAGGTTGGGTTTGGGCGTGGGCCTGGACGGCGACAAACAGGCACGCAGCCAGCACGGACACGCGCTGGCCGGCAACGTGGGACAGGGGGTGCAACACGGGAGATTCCCCAGAGCGAGACCTTGGGCAGGTCACCAGGGACGCGGCGGCAGGCTGACGTCCGACTGCACTATGCTATATGCGAATAGGAGTCACTTGCAATAATGCAACCACTCCCGGCCGGATGCCTTGGTTCGAACCTACCGTCTCGGGATTGGAGAAAGCTATGAAGCGAAGTTCAGGCCGCTCAGCGGCACGTCCTGCTTGGAACCTAGGCAAGCTGGTTGGACAGAAAGCGCCACTAAAGCTCAGGGAGATCTGGTCGATTCGAGTCAGGCTGCAGCTCAAGGGCGATACCCGGCAGCTGGCTCTCTTTGATCTTGCAATAGACAGCAAGCTGCGCGCTTGCGATCTGGTTGGGCTGCGGGTCCGAGACGTTACACACGGCATGCACATCGGTTCCAGAGGGTGCGTCGTCCAGCGCAAGACAAAGCGCCCTGTCCAGTTCGAGATCACGCCGCAGACTAGAGATGCCCTGGCCGCGTGGATCAATAGTCAGAAGCTCGGGCTCGACGACCATCTCTTTCCCGGCAGGCAACGAGGCTCCTCTCACCTCTCTACGCGCCAGTACGCTCGCATGGTGAAGGCTTGGGTGATCAGTATCAACCTGGATCCCGTCAACTACGGAACGCACTCCATGCGTCGTACCAAGGCATCGCTGATCTACCAACGTACCAAGAATCTGCGCGCCGTCCAGCTACTGCTTGGGCACAGCAAGATTGAGAGCACCGTTCGCTACTTGGGCGTTGAGGTGGATGATGCCCTGTTGCTGGCAGAGCAGACAGAAGCTTAGAGCGTCACCGAAAGCGGTCCTCACACGGCCGCTTTCGATGCGGTTCGGCACGTAGTTTCAGCCCTCAGGGGGTCGTGGGATCCAGAATGCTGCAGCGTCTGAGAAGGAACCACTATCAGAACCTGAAGTTTACCCCGAGCTCAAGGCTTCTACCCTCGCCGAGGAATACCTGGCTATCCCGACGTGCGGTCGTGGCATACAACTCATCGGTAACGTTTCTGAGAAGAATTGAGAACGTGGTGTTTCTGCCATACGCGTAGGCGAGCGTCAGATCAACTGTGGTGTAGGCGGGCAGCGCCACCGAGTTGGAGAACCCGATGTTGTCCGTGTGAATGGACGCGACATGCCTGAACCAGGCCCCGAGACTCAGGCTTCGGTTCGGCGCATAGCTGACGCCCAGATTGGCCACGTAGTCGGGAATGGAGCTTGGCGTTACTCCAGAGTAGTCAACGCCGTTGTGGACAAAATCATCGTACTTTGAATCGACGTAGGAAAAGTTCGCATCAATCTGCCACTCGTCGACCGGGCGTAGCCACAACGAAACTTCAAAACCCTTCGCAGTCTGCTTGCCCACGCTCAGCAGTCCTGCTCCCGGCGTCGGGTTGCTCACCAGCATGTTCTTCTTCGAGATGCGGTACGCGCTGGCCGTGAATTCTGCCGCCCCATCGAGGATGGACATCCGCCAACCCAGCTCCTGCTGCTCCGCTTGCGTCAGGTCAAGCTTTGTCTGTGCGGCGTTCACCGTAAGAAAGCTGGCGCTGGCATCGCCCGGTTCGAACGATGATGCGTAGGATGCGTAGAAGGTCGATGCCTTTGTCGCGTCGAACACCAGGCCCGCCCTGTAAGAGAGCTTGTCGTGCTTCCTGTTGATGAGCTGATTGATCGGGCTGCTTAGGCCTTGCTTGAAGTCATAATCTATGTCGTAAGCATCATGCCGCAGGCCGGCTACCAGCTTGAGGTCGTCCGTCAGACTCAGCTGATTCTCGACATAAGCACTGACCTGATTCATCTCAATATCGACATCGGGCTTCTTGTAGTCGTCAGTGGTCGAGGTAAAGAAATCGTTGTAGTAGAGCTTGGCCGGGTTGTAGATGGGCGTCGGGATGATCAGTCCCGCATATGTCGATTGTTGCCGGTGCAACTCCAGCCTGCTTGCATCGACGCCGACAACGAACCTGTTCTCCAGCCCCAGCAGGTTGCCAGAGCCAATGAAGTCAAGCCTGTTGCCGATAAGCGTCTGGTCCTGGCTGGAGTCGTACCCCCTTTCGATTGATCATGCTCGGGTCGGCCGGACTCTGCACCGCCAGGTACAGCCTTCTGATGTCTGAACTGGCCGTCTGGTAGTAGAGCTGATTCTTCAATTCCAGGTTCCCGGCCAGGCGCCACTCAAGACCGCTTCGCAGCCAAAAGCTCTCCCCGGAATCAATCCCATCTTCAAGATTGTTGTAGTTGATCCTCCTGACGCTTCTGTTCAACACTCCGTTGATCAGCGGCGTTCCCTGATAGTCATGCGTTCCGTCATCCGTTGATTTTTCCAAAGACAACGATGCCAGAAGCCCGTCACCGACGGTGTAGACGATGGATGCGCTCAGGGAGTCCAGCTTTCTCTTTTCTCCGTAGTAGTCGGTTCCGATGCGTCTGGTCACCCCGTCGATTCGATAGGCAAGCGCATCGTCGATGGCAATACCCGAGCGCCCGAAGTGGAGCCTGTAACTGTCATGGCTTCCCACTCTGAGACCAAGTTCCGTGCTCTCCTCACTGAATGTCGGCTTCTTCGTGACCAGGTTGACCGTCGCGCCAATGCTGCCTCCTCCATTCAGTACGGATGATGCGCCTCTTATGATCTCGATCCGATCCAAGTTGGACACGTCCAGCGTTCGTTTCGAGAAAATGGTCCCGTTGAGCTTTACCCCATCCTGCAGGAAATCGACGCCCGGATAACCCGAGAACCCTCGGACCGAGTAGTTGCCAGTCGTTCCATGCCCCGATGAACCACCTACGATGCCCGCCGCCTTGGTGACGGCTCTGAGAATGGTGCTGTCTCCCCGTTTCTCGATGGTGGCTGCATCGATCACCTCCACGCTGGCAGGCGTTTCCCTGATGGTCAGTCCAAGCTTCGAGCCAGCCGTCATCGTTTGATCCAGCCGACTTGTTGCCTCGCCAAGAACGGTCACTTTGTCCAATAAGACAGCGTCGCTCGCCCGCGCAGGGAAGCTCGCACAGGCGAGCCCGGCAACCAATATGAATCGTGTAGCCATATCGTGATCCTTGTTCCTCTATACAGCCCAATGTGTCGGACGTTTAGCCGCAAAGACGAGCCGGCGTCTCGCTTTTGCCTTGCAGTTCGAGCATCGGATGTCGCAGGCGCTTCTGTTGCGCAGCGCTATCTCGGTTTGCGCTACGACGCTGCACCCTCTCCGCGGTAGGACAACGTCGACCCGCTCTCCTGCGGGTGAGGTCAGAGTTTCAGCGTGACGCCAACGAACACTGTCCGACCCGACGAGGGCGAGAACATCGGTTGCGCCTGTTCCCAGAAGAAGCTGTCGTACCAGGCGTAGACGTACTCGCGTCCGGTCGCATTCTTGACCTGCATGTCGAGGCTCAGTCGCGGATTGATCTGGTACTTCGCGCTCAGGCCGAGCACGGCGAAGCCGCCGAACTTGCCGGCCACGTTCTGCTCCTCCAAGTAGTAGTCGCCTTGCGCACGAGCCTGCAGTCCGAAGGTCAATGCATCGGTAGCACGGAAGTCGATACCCAGATTGCTGATGTAGCGGGGCGTGGCGGCCACCTCGCGCCCTTGGAGGGAAAGGCCGGCTGCGCGACCGTCCCGTTCGATCTTCGCTTCCTGGTAGGCGTGCGAGGCCCAGACCGTCCAGCGCTCCCCCACACGTGCATCGACCTGCATGTCGACGCCTTGGCGACGGGTCTTGCCCAGCACCACGGTGGTGCCGGTCGCGGGCATGTTGGAGACCTCGTTCTCCGCATCCTGCTGCCAGAGCGCGACACGCGCCTGGACACCGTCGAACGGACTGAACTTGATGCCTGCTTCGACGCCGGTGTTGGTGGAAGGCCGCACGGCCGCCTGTCCCGGCGTCAGATAGGCCGGCGCCGTCGCGCCCGTGAGTACCTGGAAGGTGCGGCCCCAGTTGGCATAGACGTTCGTGCAGGGCGTCAGCGCATACACCACGCTGAGCTTGGGCTGCCCGATGGTGCCGTAGTCCTGCAGCGGGGCACGGACGCCCCCCAGCAGGTGCGTGGTGCCATCGAACCTGTCCACGCGGTACGCCGGCACGATCTTCAGCGCATCGAAGGGCTGGTAGATCGCCTGGACGTAGGCGCCCCAGTTGTCGAACGTGTGGGTATCGTCGTTCTGGATGCGCGCCGGAACGCCATCGAAGTCGGTCGGCTCGGCATAGTTGAAGCGCTCGCGCCGGTAGTGATTGTCCTGCTGCTCGTAGTTGATGCCGCCTTCCAGCGTCAGCATGTCGTTGGCAGTCCAGGTCAGCGTGGCGAGCAGGCCGGCCTGTTTCTCGACCCAGAGACGGCGCTGCCGCGGCGCATTGCCGGTGGGTAGATCGCTGAAGGTCACGCGGCGATCATCTTCGTAACGGTTGTAGTAGAGCTTGCTGCCCAGGACCAGGCCTTCGCCCAGACCAAGGTCCATGTGCAGGGCGGCCTGCCGCATGTCGCGGTCGTCGCCGTCGTTGCGGTTGCGCAGATCCGAGTTGCGGCGGTCGGCACGCAGTTCCTCGGCCGTCATGAAGCCGGGCTCGTCGGCCTCATGGTGGTAGGCGCGGGCGGTCAGTCCGATCCGCATGCCGTCGTCCAGACTGCCGTAGAACCATTTCCCGCCGATGGAGTACTTCTCCGAACTGTCGTGTTCGCGGTAGCCGTCCGAGGCCAGCGCGCCGACGAAGTAGTTCTGCGAGAAGCCACCGCGCTCGCGGCCCACGGCGACCTGCACGCCGCGGGTATCGAAACTGCCATAGCTCAGCCGCGCGTCGGTGTACTCGCCGCCCTGACGCGTGCCGAAGTTGATGTTGCCGCCGATGTTGTGCAGCCCGTAGCGTGGATCGTTGGTGCCGCGCACGACCTCGATGTAGTCGATCTCCAGCGGGAACAGCATGTCGATGAAGCGCTGGTTTCCGCTGTTGACGTTGCTCGGCACGCCGTCGATCAGCGTCTTGATGGCATTGAGATAGCCCTCGCCATTGAACGCACGGAAGCTGACCTTGCCGGACTCCGCGCCCTGGCGCGTCTCTGTCAGCTGCATGCCGGGCATCAGGCCCAGTAGTTCCCAGCTCTGGGAGACGTTCTTGTCCTCGATATCTTCGGCGCCGATGACGTCGACCGACGTCAGCACTTCGTTCGCGGTGAGCTGGCCTCGGCTGGAGCGGACTTCCACCGTTCCCATGGACGTAGTGGCGCCTGTGGATTGCGCGTGAGCCGAGTTGGCCGCCAATGCAGATAGGAGGGAAATACTCAGGATGTGGAATTTCATGGAGACAGAGGCCTGGCAGGTCCCGCAGGGCGGTACCGGGAGTGGGATGAGGGTGGGAAGCAGCGATGGGGCCTAGTGGGGCTCGAACGCGGGCGCACGCGGGTAGTCCGCCTGCCGGAACGGCTCATCGCGAAAGAGGAATCGGTAGTAATAGGCGCGAAGGTCCGCGTGATAGGCGCGGATCCGGTCCTGGTAGGCGAGATGCGCCCGCATGTCGGTATCCGCCAGGCGCGTCAATGCCGCCTGCATGCCCACCGGCGGCAACAGCCAGCCCAGGCTGGAAGCCGTGGTTGAGCGCTGCTCGATCCCTGCGCGGTAGTCGGCGGCCATCTGCGCGACATCGTCGTCGCCGTTCTGGTGGAACGCGAGGTACCACTTGTAGTGGAACGCGGTCCCCAAGGGGGCTGAGTCGCTCCATTCCGGATAGCGCGCATAGAAGCGCTGCATGGTGTCTTCGCGCGGGATGTCCCATGCCCGGTTGACCGCCTCACGCTGGGCGCGCGCAATCTCGGCCCCCTGGTCCACCGGAATGGCGCGTTCGATCGCCACGTGCGCCAGGGCAGGTAGCACGAGCGCGATCGCGACCCAGGACGCCGCAAGGGCCGCGGCATTGGTCGCCGAACTCCACCCGCGCCGGGCCACCAGCAAGGACACCCCGGCCCAGAACACCAGGTAAGCCGTGGCCAGCCCCAGTACGCCGGCGATCTTCGACAGGGTTACGCCTTGCTGGAGCGCGACCACCGTGAACGGCACCCCTACGCATGCCAGCAACGCCAACGCGCGGACTATGGCCCTACGCAGGTACAAGCGGCCAAGGCCCATGGGCAGGCTGCGCAGCATCCGCTCGCGGCCGGACTCCGTCTCGTTGGAACGCAGGTCGTGAAAGAGCACGATCACGAAGACCGGAAACAGGAAGGTCAGCAGGAACGCGAAGTCGAAGCGCCCGGCCAAGGCGAGCTCGGGGTTGAAGATGTCCCCGTCATGGATCTGCGCCTCCAGCCCCAGCGCCCGCACGCGCAGTATGAAGGGCGCTACGTCGCGCATGCCGACGGCCGCGAAGGACAGCGCCGACGGTGGGTTCCAGGTGGGATGGAAGGAGTAGTAGGCGGCCTGGCCTGCGTCCGTCGAGTCGCCGTGAGCCGCAGCGACGGCAGCGAGATCAGCCGCTTGCAGCGCTGCGATACGGGCGATCGCCTCGCGCTGGCTGTCGATACGTTGCACGCCCGACACGAGACTGGCGACGTTAAGCGCCGTCAGCACCAGCAGACCGATAACCGGGATGCGTGAACGCAGTAAAAGACGCCATTCGTAACGCCAGAGGTTCATCGGGTCACCTCCAGCCGACGTGCGCGCCAGCCCAGCGCAAACAAGGCCACCGTCAGCCAGGCCAGCAGAACCAATATCCCCGGCAACATCGCTCTCAGCAGTGCATTGGGTGGTTGAGGCGTGAAGGCAAAGCGCGGAATCTCCAGCCAGTGACTGTGGTTGACGCGCTTGCGCTGGTCGGCCCCGGCGTCGCGTGCGGTGTCGTCCGCGTAGGAGACGCCATCGGCTTGCAACTGGTTGAGCTGCTGCACCATGCGATAACGGTGAGCCTCGGCCTGTTCCAGGAAACGCAGATGCGCCGATAGATCTGTGGCGGCAGCGGCCATCGAGACCTGGCGCAGGGCGATGGACGGACTGAGGACGGAGAACCAGGAGACCAACCGGTTCTGGTCATGCTGGATGCCGGCGCTGCGCGCGGCATACTCGTCGAAGAGGCGGGACGTCAGGCGTTCGCCTTCGACGGCCAGGAGCCCTTTGTAGTTGACCGGCAGGTCCTCGACGCGCGCGACGCCGTAGCGATCGAGGACGCTCTGGCGGAATCTGTTGAAGTACGGATCGTTGGGATCATGGCTGTCCCCCATGGCCCGCAGGTCCCGCGAGATACCCACCTCGGTCTGCAGCCGGTCCGGCAGCGGCTGCGCCGCGTAGGCGACGTCAGGTGCGATGCGCGGGATCAACAATGTGGATAGCGCCCACAGCGCCACCAGCGCAAGCAGGGCGTCGCGGCGGCGCTTCATGGCGGCCGACACGAAGGCGATGAGGACCGACCACAGGCCGAGGTACAGCACGTACCCCAGCATGACGGCGGAAGCGACCGCCGTGGATGCTGCAGGCGCAGCGGCCATGGTCGCCAGGCCCACAAACGCAGGCAGCATGAACACGCCGGCCACGACGAGCAGCGCCAGGAGCTTGCCACCGACGATGCTTCGGGAAGACGCACCCTGCAGCATCAGTTGCCGCAAGGTCCCGCGCTCGCGCTCCTGCGACAGCACGCCGTGACCGAGGAACACCAGCACCAGCGGCGCGAGCACCTGCAACAGGAACGCCGGCGTGAGCTGGCCGAAGCGCGTCAGGATGGAGCCCTGCATGACATCGCCGAAGTTGGCCGTGTTCTGGCGATGCCCTTCCAGGAACATGCTGCTGCCGGTGAACGGGTCAACGCCGGCGTCGAAGGCGGCCAGTGCCGAAGGCGGCCGGTACACGAAGTGGCCGTAGTGGACCACGCGATGGGGATGGCGGTCCGGCTGAGCCTCGAAGGCGGCTTGCGCTGCGGCCTGTTGGCGGCTGCGGTACTCGGCCGCGCTGTTCATGTGGTGCAGGGACACCACGGTCGCCACAATCGCAAGCATCGCCAGCAGCGCAATGCCGGCCAGCGCCGTGCGGTTGCGGACCATCGCGCGCAGTTCGTTGCGCATTACAGGAACGACCACACTCATGCGGCGTGGGCTCGTCCGGCGAAGTGGGCATGCAGCGCCTTCAGGTCGAAGTCCGCGCGATTGGCTTCGTGCACGATCCGGCCATGCTCGAGCACACCGATCCGGTCGGCGACGTCGACCGCGCCCATCAGGTCATGGGTGACCATCAGGACCGAGGCGCCTCGCGCCCTCACCGATTCCAGAAGGCCATGGAAGTCCGCGCTCGCGCCCGGATCGAGACCGGAGGTGGGCTCATCGAGCAACAGCAGCGGCACTTCGCGCATCAGCGCCGTGGCGATTGCCACCTTCTGGCGCATGCCCTTGGAGAACCCGCCCAAGCGCTGCCGCCAGGCCGACTCCTGCAGTCCCGCTGCACGTAGGGCATCCCCGATGGCGGTCACATCGTGCCGGCGACCGGCAAGCGAAAGCAGATAGTCGACGTTCTCGATGGCGGTGAGGTGTTCGTAGAGCGCGACGTTCTTTGGCAGGTAGGCCAGCTGCGCGCGCGCCTGGTCCGGCGTCCGCCATGGGGTGAACCCACCCACACGGACCTCGCCGGATGTTGGCTTCAAGAAGCCCAGAAGCACCGATAGCGTGGTCGACTTGCCCGTGCCATTGCCGCCGAGAAGCGCATAGATGCTGCCTTTTTCCACCTTTAGGTCGAGGCAGGATAGGACGGCCTTACCGGGAAAGGACACGGTCAAGGACTGGATGTCGACGACAGGATTAGGCGCGTTCAAGGCTGGTAGGGCTCACTGCGGGGCAGCCATTTACCATAATGTAATAACATTACATTCACAAGAGAAGGCAAGATCCCGCGGCTCGCCATCTCGACTTGTAAGGCGGAGTTGACCGGCCGCACCTCATGTAACATTATTTGTTACATGAAAAGAGACAGTCGACTTTCTGCCGTCCTCCACGCCTTGCTGCACATGGCGGAGCGCACCGATCCGATGACCTCCGAGGAACTGGCGCTGTGCCTGAGCACCAACCCGGTCGTCGTACGTCGAACGATGGGGTTGCTTCGCAATGCAGGGCTGGTCGCTTCCGCACGAGGGCACGCGGGTGGTTGGCACATCAAAGCCGACCTATCCAGGGTCAGCCTGCGCCAACTGCATGAGGCGCTGGGCGAGCCGGCGTTGTTCGCCATGGGAAACCGCCACGAGAACCCTGCCTGTCTGGTTGAGCAGGCCGTCAACGCCGCTCTGAATGACGCCTTCGACGAAGCCGAGGCGCTGCTCCTGGAGCGCTTCGCTTCAGTATCGCTGGCCGATCTGGCGGCTGACTTCGCACGCCGGCACAAGGCACACCTTGAGAAGGAAATCCTATGAAGAACTACGATGTCATCGTGGTAGGCGGCAGCTATGCGGGCATGGCGGCTGCCCTCCAGCTCGTGCGCGCGCGACGCAGCGTGCTGGTCCTTGATGCAGGCAAGCGGCGTAACAGGGCCGCCTTGCACTCGCACGGGTTCCTATCCCAGGACGGCGCAGATCCTGCCGTCATTGCCAGCACGGCGCGCACACAGTTAGAGGCCTATCCAACGCTGTCATGGGTGGACGATCTTGTGGTGAAGGCGTCTGGATCGCGCGATGCTTTCACCGTCGAGACGTCTACGGGCGAGATCTACGGTGCTCGCCGCCTGCTTCTGGCGACGGGCGTCTCTGACACGCTGCCGGACATCAAGGGCTTGGCTGAGCGGTGGGGAACCAGTGTCTTTCATTGCCCCTACTGTCATGGGTATGAGCTAGATCAGGGACAGATCGGCGTGATCGCGGCCAACCCCATGTCCATCCACCAAGCGCAGCTGCTGCCTGAGTGGGGATCGGTGACCTTCCTCACCAATAGCATGGTGGAACTGGATGAGCCCACGCTACAGGATCTCTCGACGCGCGGCGTGATCGTGGAAGCAACCCGCATCGATAGGATCGAGGGACATGCAGATGTAATGCTGACAGACGGCAGGCGTCTCGCCTTCGCGGGGTTGTTTACTGCGCCAAAGAACGCTCCGTCGACTTCAATAGCGGAGGACGTGGGTTGCGCTCTTGCTGAAACTCCCATGGGTACACAGATCCAGACCAGCGAGACCAAAGAAACCAATATCGCGGGCGTCTTCGCCTGTGGTGACGCTGCTCGCGTTCCTCACTCGGTTTCTCTGGCCGTTGCGGATGGCGCATGGGCGGGTGCTCAGATCCATCGCTCTTTCGTGTGGCTCGAAGGCTAGGCTAGTCCACTTCTTTCAATTAGCAGCAGATTCCCGATGTCCGCTCCCGACCCGAAGCGGACATCTAGTTGCAACAATGGGTTGCAATACTTCTAATATTCCGGAAATATAGAAGTATGGATACGCCCCAGACCGTTCAAGCGCTTCGTGCGCTCGCGCACGACCACCGGCTCGCTGCCTACCGCGCCCTTGTACAGGCGGGTCCAGGCGGCATGGCCGTCGGCGAGTTACGCGATCAACTCGACTTGCCGCCTGCGACCCTAACCGCGCACCTGAACCAATTACGTGCGGCAGGGCTGGTCACCGATGAACGAGAAGGACGGGTCATCCGGATACGTGCCGACTACGACCGCATGAACGGTCTGATCGGCTTCCTGACGGAGAACTGCTGCGGCGGCAAGTCCTGCGCGCCGGCAGTCAAGAAGAAGCTCCGTTGATCCGCATTCCAGAGATACGACATGACCGACAAGACCTACAACGTACTGTTCCTGTGCACCGGCAACTCCGCGCGCAGCATCATGGCCGAGGCGATCCTCAACGTGCTGGGCCACGGCCGGTTCAAGGCCTATAGCGCCGGGAGTCATCCCAGCGGCCAGGTCCAGCCGATGGCGCGGGAGCTTGCCGAGGCGATCGGCTATGACGCCAGCCAGGTGCGCAGCAAGAACTGGGACGAGTTCGCCGTGGAGGGCGCCCCCGAGATGGATATCGTCATCACGGTCTGCGACAACGCTGCGGGAGAGGCGTGCCCGGTATGGCTGGGCCAGCCTGCACTCGCGCACTGGGGTGTACCCGACCCGGTAGCTGCCACGGGCAATGAAGAAGATCGGCGTCGAGCCTATACCGCAGCGTTCGCCACACTGCGCCGTCGTATCGAGCTACTGCTGTCCCTGCCGCTGCAAAGTCTCGACCGTCTGGCAGCGCAAGCAAAGCTGGGTGAGATCGGACGCGTCGGCGCTGAATGATCCGCCAGCGTCTCCTTGGTGAGTTCTTGGCCACGGGCCTGCTGCTGGTGACGGTGGTGGGCTCTGGGATCATGGCCGAGCGCCTCGCTGGCGGAAACGGTGCCGTTGCCTTGCTGGCCAACACGCTGGCAACGGTCGGCGGCCTCTATATCCTGATTGAGGTGTTCGGTTCGATCAGTGGCGCGCACATGAATCCCGCGGTCAGCGTCGTCATGGCGGCGCGGGGTGAACTGCCCAAGGCCCTGTTGCCGGCATACATCGTGTTCCAGCTCGCGGGCGCGGTGTGCGGTGCTTTGTTGGCGAACGCCATGTTCGATCTTCCGATCCTGGAGTTCTCCACGAAGGCGCGGACCGGCGAGGGCCAATGGTTGGGCGAGATCGTTGCAACGGCAGGATTGCTGCTGGTGGTGCTCAGGGCACCCGCGTCCCGGGTAGCCGTGATGGTAGCTGCGTACATCGGTGCGGCCTATTGGTTCACTTCGTCGACCTCATTCGCGAATCCTGCAGCAGCGTTTGGCCGCATGTTCAGTGACAGCTTCGCCGGCATTTCGCCTGGCGACGTGCCCGTCTTTGTTGTGGCGCAGCTCATCGGGGCAGCCCTGGGCGCCACGATCCACAAGCTACTTGGAATACCTCATGTCCAATCTCGGTGATCTGCCCAATGTATCGGCCGAGCTGTTCCATGTGCCGGAGGTCGACCGTCTATCCCCGGCCGCACTCGCTACGCATGCCCCGCGGATCCTTCTGCTCTACGGATCGCTGAGGAAGAGGTCATACAGCAAGTTGCTCGCGCTGGAGGCGGCCCGACTACTGCAGGCGATGGGGGCCGAAACCCGGCTCTTCGATCCGACAGGTCTTCCTCTTCCGGATGCAGAGCCCGACACGCATCCCAAGGTGCAGGAATTGCGGCAACTGGTGCAGTGGTCGGAGGGCATGGTCTGGAGTTCGCCGGAGCGGCACGGCGCCATGAGCGGCATCATGAAGGCGCAGATCGATTGGATTCCCTTGTCGCAGGGTTCGGTTCGTCCGACCCAGGGCAAGACGCTGGCCGTCATGCAGGTTTCGGGCGGCTCGCAGTCCTTCAACGCGGTGAATCAGCTTCGTGTACTTGGGCGCTGGATGCGGATGATCACGATCCCCAACCAATCCTCCGTGGCGAAGGCGTTCAACGAATTCGACGAAGAGGGGCGCATGAAGCCGTCCGCGTTCTATGACCGCGTCGTGGACGTCATGGAAGAGCTGATCAAGTTCACGCTGCTGACCCGTGATGTCTCGCCATACCTGATGGACCACTACAGCGAGCGCAAGGAAAGTGCGGAGGAACTGGCCAGGCGGGTCAGCTTCCGCGCTATCTAGGTACGGAAACGTTCACGGGTCTTCCTGGCAGGATGCCTCGGCCGAGCCGTGCCGCGCGAAGCTAGGCAGACGCGTCTACCGGTCACGACACACGCGGCAGCGCATTGAGCTGCACCGCGACGTAGTCCATGTGGCCACCGGCGACCGCGCGGGCGCGGTCGGGGTCGCGTTGCAGGATGGCGGCGAGCAGGGCGTCGTGCTGCCGGCGCAGCTGCTGCGAGACCGGCGACTGCGGAGAGAGGCCGGCGAGGCTGACCTGCACGTGGTCGTGCAGCAGCGCCAGCAGCGAGGCGATGAGGTAGGAGAACACCGGATTGTGCGTCGCGTCGGCGATGGCGCGGTGGAAGGCCACGTCGCTGCGGATCTGCGCCTGCCGGTCGCTGCCGTTGTAGGCCGCATCCACTGCAGCATGCGCCGACCGCAGCCGCTCGCGGTCCCCGTCGTCATGCCGCAGCGCCGCCAGTTCCGCGGTGCGGCTTTCCAGCATCGCGCGGAACTCCACCAGATCCGCCTGCAGCATCGGATGGTTGCGCGCCATGTCCTGCCAGATCTCCGCCATCCGGCGCTCGGAGGCGGCGACCACATAGGTGCCGTCGCCCTGCCGGCGCTCCAGCACGCCGCGCGCAACCAGCAGGCCGATCGCCTCGCGGGCGGTCGCACGCGAGACCTGCAACTGGTCGGCGAGGGTGCGTTCGGCGGGCAGCCGCCGGCCGGCGACGTAACGGCCGTCGGCAATGGCCTGTTCGAGGTGGCGGGTGACCTGGGCGACCTGGGTGGACATGACGGCCTGCGCTCGGATTGGTCGGACCAATATACCGGCCGCCGGACGCCGGCACAGACTCCGGTCCGGACAAGACGGACCCGCCCGCCATGCGCTCGCCAGATCCTGCCGGCTCCTCCCCCCTTCGGGACGTGTACGTGTTCGCCACCTGCGTGGTGGACCTGTTCATGCCCGACGCCGGCCTGGACGCGATCGCCGTGCTGGAACGGATCGGCTGCCGCGTCCACCTGCCCGAGGCGCAGACCTGTTGCGGACAGCCGGCCTACACCAGCGGCTTTCCCGAGGAGTCGCGCAAGGTCGCGCGCGCGCAACTGGACCTGTTCCCGCAGCGCTGGCCGATCGTGGTGCCGTCGGGCTCCTGCGCGGGGATGATGCGGCACCACTGGCCACGGCTGTTCGCGGACGATCCCGTGCTGCTGGCGCGTGTGCGCGACATCGGCGCGCGGGTGGTGGAGTTCTCCGACTTCCTCGCCGCGACCGACCTGCAGCTGCCCGTCGCCGCCACGAACGATCCGGTCTCCGTCTGCCTGCACACCTCCTGCAGTGCGCGACGCGAGACCGGCGCACTGGCCAGCGGGCGGCGGTTGCTTGAGGCGCTGCCCGGTGTCGAACTGAAGATCCAGGCCTACGAATCCGAATGCTGCGGCTTCGGCGGCACCTTCGCGGTGAAGCAGCCCGACATCTCTGCCGCGATGGCCGGCGACAAGGCGGATGCACTGGCCGACAGCGGCTGCGATGCTTTCGTCAGCGGCGACTGCGGCTGCCTGCTCAACCTCAACGGCACGCTGGCGCGTCGCGAGGCGCCGCTGCAGGGCCGGCATATCGCCAGCTTCCTGCGCGAACGCTGGGGCCTGCCCGCACCGGATGCCGGCGCATGAGCCTGCCTGCCGCATCCACGCGCGCGCGTTCCGCGATCCTGTCGCGGTTGCGCGCGGCCGCGCCGGTCGAACTGCCGGTGCCCGATGTCGCCGCGTATTACACCGATGCCGGCATGCCGTCGTCGGCCGCGATGCGCGAGCGTTTCATCGCGCAGGCGCGCGGCTGGCGTGCCGAAGTGATCGAGACCAACGCCGCCACGTGGCCGATCGCGCTCGCCGCGGTGCTTGCCGACAAGGGTGTGCGCCGGCTGATGGCGGGCCGCGACACCGCGCTGGTCGGCGGCCTGCACGCCGCCACGCAGGCGGTGACGCTGGACTGGTACGACGCGCCCATCGAAACGCTGAAGCCGGTGCTGTTCGACACCGTCGATGCTGGCATCACCACCACGCTGGGCGGCATCGCCGAAACCGGCAGCCTGATCCTGTGGCCCGACACGCGCGAGCCGCGCACGCTGTCCCTGCTGCCGCCGCTGCACATCGCCGTGCTGCGCGAAGAGGACCTGCAGCCGACGCTGTACGCGGCCATGCGGCACCGGCAATGGGCGGCGGGCCTGCCCACCAATGCGCTGCTGGTCACCGGGCCGTCCAAGACCGCCGATATCCAGCGCCTGCTGGTGTACGGCGCGCACGGTCCGCGCGAACTGGTCATCCTGCTGCTGCGCGCCGAGGCCACCGCATGAGCGCGGTGCGCCCCGCCGCCGATCCGGTCGCGTTCAAGGACAACGCGCGCCTGGTGCTGGCCGATCCGGTGCTGCGTCGCGGCTTCCGCGGCGCGATGGACTACCTGGCCGACAAGCGTGCCGCGCAGTTCCCCGAGCACGACGCATTCGAACGCCTTCGCTCGCTCGGCGAACACCTGCGCAAGCGCGCGCTGTCGCGGCTGCCGGACCTGCTGGAGCAGCTGGAGCAGGCGCTGCAGGCACGCGGGGTGCAGGTGCACTGGGCCGAGGATGCGGCCGATGCGAACCGCATCTTCCAGGAGATCGCCGCGCGCCACGACGCGACCATGATGGTCAAGGGCAAGTCGATGGTCAGCGAGGAGATCGAGCTGAACCACCGCATGCAGGAACACGGCATCGCCTGCGTCGAGACCGACATGGGCGAGTACATCCTGCAGCTCGACAACGACCGGCCCAGCCACATCATCATGCCGGCGATCCACAAGACCAAGGAAGACGTGGCGAAGATCTTCGCCGAGCACATCCCCGGCGCCGGTTACACCGAGGATGTGGACGAACTGATCGCGATCGGCCGCGTGGCACTGCGCGACAAGTTCCGCCAGGCGAAGATCGGCGTGTCGGGCGTCAACTTCATGGTCGCCGAGACCGGCTCGCTGGTGCTGGTGGAGAACGAGGGCAACGGTCGGCTGTCGACCACGGTGCCGGACGTGCACATCGCGATCACCGGCATCGAGAAGGTCATCGAGAAGCTGGAACACGTGCCGCCGCTGTTCACCCTGCTGACACGCTCGGCCACCGGCCAGGCCGTGACGACCTACCTCAACGTCATCAGCGGTCCGCGCCGCGAGGGCGAGAAGGACGGGCCGCGCGAAGTGCACCTGGTGCTGCTGGACAACGGCCGAAGCCAGGCCTTCGCCGAAGAACGCTTCCGCGCGACGCTGCAATGCATCCGCTGCGGCGCCTGCATGAACCACTGTCCCGTCTACGCACGTATCGGCGGACTGTCGTACGGCACGACCTACCCGGGACCGATCGGCGCGATCATCTCGCCGCACCTGCTGGGGCTGGAGTCGACGCGCGATCTGCCGACCGCCTCCAGCCTGTGCGGTGCGTGCGGCGATGTCTGCCCAGTCGGCATTCCCATCCCCGAACTGCTGATGCACCTGCGCGAAGCCGGACGCCACCATCGTCCCGCACTGCAGCAGCACAAAGCGTTGAAGGGGCAGGGTGCAGTGCGTAGCATCCCGGAGGTCCTCGCCTGGAAGGCGTGGCGACTGCTGTATTCCAACGGGATGCGCTATCGCCTGTTCACCTGGATCGCTTCCCGGCTGCGCGGCCTCACGCCCGCGCACCAGGGCGGCTGGACCCGATCACGTACGCCACTGACGCCCGCGCCGCGCTCGCTGCGCGAGCGATGGCGGACATCGCGCACCACCGTTACACACCGGACCCACGACACGCAGGAGGAGTAGGGGAACACGATCACACCGACCGCGGACCGGGAGCATCCGCAGTCCATACACACGAACGGCACGCAAGCGGGAGCGTTTTCGGCCGGCCTTGGGAGGGGTGGCATGGCAACTGTCGAACAACACGTCGAAACGGTGTTGCGGGTGATCCATTCGGGATCGCCCAGCACCGGAAGCAACGCCAATACCGATCTGATCCACCGTTCGTGGCGCCGTTGCGCCACCGAGCATGCCCTCGATCCGGCGATGCGCCCGGACGTGCGCATCGAAACCAACTCGCGCCTGCGCGAGTGCCGGCAGCAGCTGGAGGAGCACCTGCACGTGGCGCGCGCCGGCATGGAGCAGCTCTACAAGCATGTGTCCGACCTCGGCTACGTGCTGCTGCTGACCGACGCGGAAGGCGTCACCCTGGACTTCATCGGCAACGACACCTGGGACGCACCGCTGCGCCGTGCCGGCCTGGCGCTGGGCGCCAACTGGAACGAGATCCACGCCGGCACCAACGGCATCGGCACCTGCATCGCCGAGCAGTCGACGGTGATCTGCGACCGCGAGGACCACTTCTACATCGGCCACATCGGGCTGAGCTGCACCAGCACGCCGCTGTACGATCCCGATGGCGCCTTCATGGGCGCGCTGGACGTCTCCGCGCTGTCGTCGCCGGACCGGCGCGAGAGCCTGCACCTGGGGCGCCACCTGACCGTGCTGCACGCGCGGATGATCGAGGACGCCAACTTCATCCGCCAGTTCCGCGCGCACTGGATCCTGCGCCTCGGCACCGTCGGACCGCTGGTCGATGTCTGCGGCGAGCTGATGCTGGCGGTGGATCGCGACGGCCGCATCGTCGGTGCCAATAGCGGTGCGCGCCAGCAGCTGCGCCTGCTGGACTCGCTGCACACGCGCGACGCCGCGCGCGCGCAGCTGGTCGGCAATCACCTGACCGGCGTGTTCGGCACGCGCATCGATGACATCTGGCGATTGACCAAGGGCACCTCGCACGATTCGCGCGGCGTGGTGACCACGTGGGACGGGCAGGGTTACCACGCCTCGATGATCGCGCCGAAGACCGCGCCGCGCCTGCAGGTGCCGGACGCCGGCGAAGCACGCAATCCCGTGCAGGACAGCGTGTTGTCGCGGCTGTCCGGTGGCGATCCGCGCATGGACCAGCTGCTGGAACGCGCAGCGCGCCTGGTCGACAAGCCGGTCAGCATCTTCCTGCAGGGCGAAACCGGTACCGGCAAGGAAGTGCTGGCGCGCGCGCTGCACGACGCCAGCCGCCGCGCGGAGCGTCCGTTCGTGGCGGTCAACTGCGCGGCCATCCCGGAATCGCTGATCGAGAGCGAGCTGTTCGGCTATGCGCCGGGCACGTTCACCGGCGCGCGCAGCAAGGGCATGAAGGGACTGATCCAGCGTTCCGACGGCGGCACGCTGTTCCTCGACGAGATCGGCGACATGCCGCTGCCGCTGCAGACGCGCCTGCTGCGCGTGCTGGCGGAACGCGAGGTGCTGCCGCTGGGCGCGGACGAACCGGTGCGGGTGGACCTGAACGTGGTCGCCGCCTCCCACCGCGACCTGCGCCGGCAGATCGTCGCCGGCACGTTCCGCGAGGACTTGTACTACCGTCTGTGCGGCGCCACGCTGGCCTTGCCGGCGCTGCGCGAACGTGGCGACAAGGCATTCCTCATCGAACGCATCCTGGACATGGAAGCGCAGGCGATGGGCGTGCGGGCCGAGATCGATCCGCGCGCCGTGGCGGTGCTGCTGCGCCACGACTGGCCCGGCAACATCCGCGAACTGCGCAATGCGCTGTGCTACGCGCTGTCGATCGCCGATGGCGCCACGGTCCGTGTCGACCATCTGCCCCAGGAGGTCTTCGAGGCCGATGGCGCCGCCGTACCTGAGACGGCGACAGTCATCCCGTTCCCGCGCGAGCCTGTGGCCGGCACCGATGAACGCGGCGAGCTGCTGGAGGTCCTGCGCCGCAACCGCTGGAACATCAGCGAGGCCGCGCGCGACCTGGGCGCGTGTCGTGCAACGGTCTACCGCCGGATGAAGCGGCTGGACATCGTGTCGCCGACGCAGACCGACTAGCACTGTCCTCCCGCAGTGCGCATGGCGTGACCATGCGACCCGACGGCCCGTCCCTGCGACGGGCCGTCTTCGTTTGCGTCCCCGTCCCTGCGACGGGCCGTCTTCGTTTGCGTCCCCGTCCCTGCGACGGGCCGTCTTCGTTTGCGTCGTCGCTGCCGCCTCGCATGCGCGTGGGGTGCGACACCTGTCGCAGGCGCTGCGACAGGTGGTCGCATGCACGTGTCGCAGGTGCATTGCACTGCCGCATGGATTCGATGGCCTGCGTCGACGGCGCGGACGACAAGTCATTGATTCGAAAAGAAGGCATGTCCGTGGCTCCGTTGCACTGCAACGTGGCACGCGGCTTGCGCTACCTCCTGCGTGGACCTGATGCGCGTGCGCAGCGGTCCCGGAACCACCGCCGCCGCACGGACAAAGCTCCGCGAACCGGCCGGTCCATTCACTCGGGAGGGAAGTACCACCATGAAGAGAGAGACGATACCGTCGCTGCCGCGCCTGTTGCCGCTGGCCCTGTTGCCGCTGCTGGCGGTCGCGGGCGCGGCCAGCGCGCAGACCACGTTCGACGTGATCGGTCCGCGCGAGTACGAACTGCCGGTCGGCTTCGAGCCGTTCAACGTGTTCGTGCAGTACGCCACGTACCAGGACAACGCGCGCGTGTTCGATGCCGACGGCGACCGCGTCGATGGTTCGGGCAGCAAGGCGCTGACCGGCCTGTCCAAGTACGTGCGCTTCTGGACGCCGGAATCGAACAAGAAGATCGGCGTGGCCTGGGAAGTGATCGTGCCCGAGGTCGCCATCCGCAACCGGCGCGCCCCGGAAGGCGACCGCCACATCAGCGGCATCGGCGATCCGCTGACCGGCTTCGCCATCTGGTACAAGCCCAGCGAGAAGGCCACGCTCGGCTTCCAGTCGTTCGTGCAGATCCCCACCGGCACCGAGCGCGTCAGCGACACCAACTGGAAGAACCTGTCGAGCTTCTTCTGGGACTGGCGGATGGGCGACAAGTTCGGCTGGACCGGCGATGCCGGTTTCGTCTGGCAGAGCCGCCGCGACAACGGCATCCAGCCCGGCCTGTCGCTGCACACCAACAACCGCTTCGCCTACCGCGCGTCGCAGCGGTTGGAGCCGTTCCTGGCGCTCGACGCCGAACACACCGAAGCCAACGACGGCCTGCCGACCGGCTGGGCGATCGATGGCGGCGCCGGCCTGATGGTGCACACGTTCGACAACCAGTCGATCACGTTGCGCTACTCGACCTCGCTCGACGGCAAGAACCACAGCGTCAACGACAGTTTCAACCTGAAGTACGCCTACGTGTGGTGATCGCCGCCGGTGGCGCGCCGTTCCCCATGGACGGCGCGCCCGCAAGGACAACGCAAGCAAAGGAAACCCCATGACACAGACCTACCAGAACTACATCGATGGCGCGTTCGTCGCCGGCGGCGGCGCGACCGTCGACGTCACCAATCCCGCCGACGGTGCGCTGCTCGCGCGCATTCCCGACAGCGATGCCGCGACCGTCGACGCCGCCGTGTCCGCCGCACGGCGCGCGCAGCCGGCGTGGGAGAAGCTGGCGCCGATCGAACGTGCCGGCTACCTGCGCAAGATCTCCGCCAAGCTGCGCGAGCACCGCAAGGACCTTGCCGGCGTGATCGTCCGCGAGCAGGGCAAGATCCAGCAGCTGGCGCAGGTCGAAGTCGACTTCACCGCCGACTACATCGACTACATGGCCGAGTGGGCGCGCCGCCTGGAAGGCGAGATCCTCACCAGCGACCGCGCCAACGAGAACATCTTCCTGTTCCGCAAGCCGATCGGCGTGGTCGCCGGCATCCTGCCGTGGAACTTTCCGTTCTTCCTGATCGCCCGCAAGCTGGCGCCCGCGCTGATCACCGGCAACACCATCGTGATCAAGCCGAGCGAGGAAACGCCGATCAATGCGTACGAGTTCGCGAAACTCGTCGCCGAGACCGACCTGCCGAAGGGTGTGTTCAACCTGGTCGGCGGCCTCGGCCGCAGCACCGGCCAGGCGCTGGTCGAGCACCCGCAGGTCGACCTGATCACCTTCACCGGCAGCGTGGCCACCGGCAGCCGCATCATGCAGACGGCCGGACGCAACCTGACGCGCGTGAACCTGGAACTCGGCGGCAAGGCGCCGGCCATCGTGCTGGCCGATGCCGATCTCGACCTGGCGGCGAAGGCGATCTATGACTCGCGCGTCATCAACACCGGACAGGTCTGCAACTGCGCCGAGCGCGTCTATGTCGAGCGCGGCGCGCACGAAGCGCTGGTCGAGCGGCTGGTGAAGCTGTTCCGCGATACGAAGTACGGCGATCCGTCCGAACACGACGACCTGCAGATGGGCCCGCTGGTGAACCAGGCCGGCCTGGACAAGGTGTCGGCGGCGGTGGAGCAGGCCAAGCGCGACGGCGCGACCATCGTCACCGGCGGCAAGCCGGCCGACCTGGGCAAGGGCTTCCACTACGAGCCGACGCTGATCGTCGATGCGCGCGCCGACATGGCGATCATGCGCGAGGAGACGTTCGGCCCGGTGCTGCCGATCCAGGTGGTCGACAGCCTCGACGAGGCCATCGCGCTGTCCAACGACTCCGAATACGGGCTGACGTCGTCGATCTTCACCCGCGACATCAACGCGGCGATGAAGGCCGCGCGCGAGCTGCGCTTCGGCGAGACGTACATCAACCGCGAGCATTTCGAAGCCATGCAGGGCTTCCATGCGGGCCGGCGCAAGTCCGGCATCGGCGGCGCCGACGGCAAGCACGGCCTGCTCGAGTTCACCGAGACCCACGTGGTCTACCTGCAGACGCCCTGAAGAAGAGAACAGCCACGATGAGCGAAGCGAAAGAACAGGGCGGGTGCGCGTGCGCATGCGCCGGACATCCCGACGACAGCGGACGACGCAGCATGATGACCGGCGCACTTGCGCTGGCCGCACTGGCGCCGTTGGCCGCGGTCAGTGGTGGTGCGCAGGCGCAGGCGGCCACACCGGCCGCCACGCGCAGCCCGAAGCCCGAGCCGGGCGACAAGCTGGCCTTCATGATCGGACCGAAGGCGGGCAAGGAAGTGAAGCCCGCCGACATCGAAGCCGGCAAGCCACCGGTACTCGCGTATCCGATGGATCCGGCCACCGGCAAGGTGCTGATCTCGAAAGCCAACCTGCTGACGGTGGTACGGCTGAAACCTGCCGACCTGAAGCCGACCAGCGCCCGCAACGCCGCCGACGGCATCGTCGTGTTCTCGTCGCTGTGCACGCACTACGGCTGTCCCATCACCACGCTGCACCCGAGCCAGACGCAGATCGTCTGCAACTGCCATGGCTCGGTGTTCGACGCGGCCAACCGCGGCGCTGTCACCACCGGACCGGCCACGCGCCGGCTCGCGATGCTGCCGGTGACGATCAAGGACGGCGCGCTGGTGGTCAGCGGCAAGTTCGACGGACCGCTCGGCCCGCCGACCACCTGACCCGCACGCAATTCCACATCCACGTTCCTTTTGCACCACACACCAACGCTTCACCCGGGAGGAGACCCATGCACCTGAAACTGATCACGGCCGCGCTTGTCGCGTCCCTCGCTTCGGCCCCGCTCGCCGCGGCCGATTACCAACCCGTCACCGACGCGCGCCTGGCCAAGCAGGAGCCGGCGAACTGGCTGCTGACCAAGGGCAACTACGCCGGCTGGAGCTACAGCGAACTCGACCAGGTCACCACGGCCAACGTCGCCAAGCTGCGGCCGGTGTGGTCCGCCGCCACCGGCGTGAACTCCGGCCATGAGGCGCCCGCCATCGTCAACGGCGACTACATGTTCGTCGCCACGCCGCACAACCAGGTGATCGCCTACGACACGCGCACCGGCAAGGTCCGCTGGAAGTTCGTGCGCGAAGTGCCGGAAGGCCTGGGCGCGCTCCACCGCACCAACCGCGGCGTGTCGCTGTACGGCGACAAGGTGTACGTCGGCAGCATCGACTGCATGCTCAGCGCGCTGGACGCCAAGACCGGCACGCTGGTGTGGGAGGCGCAGGTCTGCGACTGGGAACAGGACAGCGCCTACATCACGTCTGCGCCGCTGGTGGTCAAGGGCAAGGTGCTGATCGGGCCGTCCGGTGGCGAGTTCGGCGTGCGCGGTTTCCTCAAGGCCTTCGATGCCGAAACCGGCAAGCTGGCCTGGACGCGCTACAGCGTGCCGGGGCCGGGCGAGAAGGGCTTCGAGACGTGGCCGCAGGACGGCGAGTGGAAGGACGCGTGGAAGAACGGTGGCGGCACCATGTGGATGCCGGGCAACTACGACGCCACCAACAACGTCATCTACTGGGGCGTCGGCAACGGTGCACCGTGGCTGGGTGACCAGCGGCCCGGCGACAACCTGTATCTCGCCTCGGTGCTCGCGCTGGATCCGGAGAGCGGCGACATCGTCAGCCACTTCCAGTACCACTGGAACGATTCGTGGGACTGGGCCGGCATGAACGCGCCGACGCTGGTGGAGTTCAACCGCAACGGCAAGAAGGTGTCGGGCCTGATCAGCGCGCAGCGCAATGGCCGCCTGTACTGGCTGGACCGCGACGACAAGGGCCGGATCACCTACAACAAGTCCGAGCCGTACGTGCACAACACGGTGTTCACCAGCATCGATCCGAAGACCGGCCGTCCGACCTACAACGAAGAGGCCAAGCCGGCCACGGGCAAGACGCGCACCTACTGCCCCAGCCTGTGGGGCGGCAAGGACTGGCCGTACGAGGCGTACAACCCGAAGACCGGCATGCTGTACATCCCGTACAACGACAACCACTGCCTGACGCTGACCGGCATGATCCAGCCGCGCATCCCGGGCCAGTGGTCGGCGGGCGTGGACATCAATCGCCTCGACCTGTCGGTGAAGAAGGACTTCGACCACATCGGCGGCATCCAGGCGTGGAGCGTGGACGGCGGCAAGGAAGTGTGGCGCGAGAAGTACCCGCACTCGTGGAACTGGGGCTCGATCATGACCACGGCCGGCGGCGTGCTGTTTGCCGGTGGCACCAACGACCGCATGTTCCGTGCGTATGACGCCAAGACGGGCAAGCTGCTGTGGGAGTTCCCCACGCCGTCCGGCATCATCGCGCCGCCCAGCACCTTTACCGTCGACGGCAAGCAGTACATCGCCGTGGTGTCCGGCTGGGGCGTGGACGCGCAATGGATCCAGGGCAAGATGCACGGCCTGGCGGGATGGGAGAAGGCGGTGCCGGAAGGCGGCTCGGTGTGGGTGTTCGCCCTGGGCGACTGATCCGCGCATCCGCGCTTCATCGCTGCGCGACCCCGAAGACGGGGTCGCGCAGTGCGCTTACCACGTTCCAGGAATTGATCCCCCATGTCACCGAAATCCGTACTTCCCTGTCTCGTCGTTGCCGTGCTCGCCCTGCTGCCGCTGCACGCCGCAGCCAGGACCTGCAACGTCGCCATCGGCAGCAACGATGCGATGCAGTTCGACAAGCAGGAGATCCGCATCGCCGCCGACTGCACGCAGGTGAAACTGACGCTGCGGCATACTGGCGCCCTTCCCGCCGAGGTGATGGGCCACAACTGGGTGCTGACGACCACCGCCAATCTCGAAGCGCTCGCCACCGCGGCCGGCAAGCTTCCCGCCAGCAGCGACCATGTACCGAAGGGCGACGCGCGCGTGCTGGCGGCCAGCAAGGTGGTGGGCGGCGGACAGTCGACCACCTTCACCTTCTCAACGCCGGCGCTGCGCAAGGGCGGCGACTACACGTTCTTCTGCTCGGTGCCGGGCCACTGGATGATGATGCAAGGCAAGCTGGTGTTCGGATGATCCGGGCATGCGCATGAGGTCGCGGGTAACTCCGCTGCTCGGCGCTGCGTTGCTGGCGCCAGGTGCGATCGCCGCGCCCGTGGGCGAGCCGGCGGCGCCGATGGAAACGCTGGATCGCGTGGTCGTCACCGCGACGCGGCTGGAGACGGTGGACGGCTTCGACGCGCCGGCATCGACCAGCGTGGTCGCACTCGGCGAGGGCGGCGCGCGTCCGCAGGCGGCCTTGTCGGAAGTGCTGGACGGGATTCCCGGGGTACTGGCACGCGAACGGCAGAACCTTGCGCAGGACACGCAGCTGTCGATCCGTGGCTTCGGTGCGCGCTCGACCTTCGGCGTGCGCGGCCTGCGGCTGTACGCCGATGGCGTGCCGGCGACGATGCCGGACGGGCAGGGACAGGTCTCGCACGTCACCATGCTCGCGGCGGACCGCGTCGAGGTGCTGCGCGGTCCGTTCTCGGCGCTGCACGGCAACTCGTCCGGCGGCGTGATCCAGGTGTGGAGCGATATCCCCGATGAGGGACACGAGGCACGCGTGCAGGCCAGCGTGGCCAGCCACGACAGCAGCGTGATCGGTGCGCGCCTGCGTGGCGTCGGCGAGGTGCTGGGCTACAGCGTGGCGGCATCCGTGCTGGATACGCAGGGCTACCGCGACCACAGCGCGGCGCGGCGCGAGTCGCTGAACGCCAAGCTGCGGTTCCGTCCCGGTGCCGGCACGCTGGACCTGCTGCTCAACCATTTCAATGCGCCCGATGCCAAGGATCCCCTGGGCCTGACGCGTGCGCAGGCGTGGGACGATCCCAGCCAGGCATCGCCGGTCGCGACCCAGTACGACACGCGCAAGTCGGTCCGCCAGGACCAGCTGGGCGCGGTCTACGAATGGCCGTTCGCGGAAGGTCATCGCCTGCGTGCGCTGGCTTATGGCGGACGGCGCGAGGTGGAGCAGTACCTGGCGCTGCCGATCGCGGCGCAGGCCAACCGGCTGAACTCCGGGGGCGTGATCGATCTCGACAACGACTACGGCGGCGCCGACCTGCGCTGGTCGTGGACCGGCGATCTCGCCGGGCGACCGTTCGAACTGAGTGCGGGCACCAATGCGGACCGCCAGCGCCAGCATCGCCGCGGCTACGAGAACTTCGTCGGCACGACGCTGGGTGTGCGTGGCGCGCTGCGCCGCGACGAGCGCAACCAGGTGTGGAACGTGGACCAGTACGCGCAGGCGTGGTGGCGCGTCGCGCCGCGCTGGTCGCTGCTGATGGGCGCGCGCCACAGCCGGGTCGGATTCCGCTCGGACGATGACTACATCGCGACCGGCAATCCCGACGACAGCGGCCGCGTGGTCTACGAGCGCACGACGCCGGTGGCCGGCGTGGTGTTCGCGCCGGCGGACGGGTGGCGCGTGTACGCGTCGGTCGGCCGCGGCTTCGAAACGCCGACCTTCAACGAGGTCGGCTACCGCGCCGACGGCGGTGCCGGGCTGGCCTTCGACCTGCGACCGGCGACTACGCGCAATGCCGAGCTGGGCATGAAGTGGCGCGGCGGGCACGGCGCGCGCGTCGAAGCTGCGCTGTTCCGTGCCGATACCGACGACGAACTGGCGGTCGCGCGCAATGTCGGCGGCCGCAGCAGCTTCCGCAATGTCGGCGCCGCCCGCCGGCAGGGCGTGGAGATGCAGGCCGACCTGCCGTTGTCGGAGGCTTGGCACCTGCAGGCCACCTACACCTGGCTGGATGCGACGTTCCGCGACAGCTTTCCGATCTGTACCGCGAGCGGTTGTACGTCGCCCGTCGTGCAGGTGGCGGCCGGCACGCGCATTCCCGGTGTCGCACGGCAGCAGGCGTCGCTGCGGCTGCGCTGGCAGGGCACGCACTGGAACGCGGCGGCGCAGCTGCTCGGCGTCGGCGATGTCACCGTGAACGACACCGGCAGCGAACGCGCGCCCGGCTACGGCCTGCTCAATCTGGAAGTCGCGCGCGACTGGTCGGCGGGCAGCGGACGCCTGCAAGGGTTCGCGCGCATCGACAACGCGCTGGACCGCTTCCACATCGGCTCGGTCATCGTCAACGAAGGCAACGGGCGCTTCTACGAGCCCGGCGCGGACCGCACGTTCACGGTCGGCCTGCGCTGGCTGTGGGCGGACGGCTGAAGCGCGTTTCCTTCAGCGTGGCGGAACGTCTTTCGCAGGACGGCGGGACGCGACGTACTGCATGATGTCGATGAAGGGCGCCACCCAGTAGATATCCGGATGCGCGGCGAGATGGCGCAGCAACTGTTCATGCGCCTCGTTGGACACCGCCAGGTGGTCGCCGCCGATGCCGTGGAAGGTGAAGTTGGCCATGGTGCCGCGGCGTGCGGCCTCTTCCACGCGTGCGATCAGCTGTTCGCCGGTGACGTCCACCGGCACATCGACCGGTACGGCGGCGGGATCGAGCGTGGCCATGTTGGCGACCACGCCGCCGGCCCCCAACTTGATCGCCACGAACTCCGGGGCGACGGCGTCGACATAGTTGCCGTCGCTCGCCTGCGTGTCGCCGCAGGGCACGGTCATGGTGCGCGCGGTGCGGCCGTCCAGCGCCATGAGCATCGTGTTTGCCAGCCGAATCTGGTCGGCCATCTGCGCGACGGTGAGGCTGTCGAGGTTGCGATGTGCCTCGACCCAGTCGCGGTCGGGAAGCGAGGCCGAGCACTGGTGGAACAGGCTGTGGTTGCCGAGTTCGTGGCCGTTGCGCGCGGCGGCGACCCATTCCCGCTGGCGCGTGCGCAGCGTGTCGGAGGCCAGCGTCAGGTAGAAGCTGCCCTTCAGGCCATGGCGGTCGAGCGCGGGTATCGCATTGTCGAGCTGCGACGGCGCGGCGTCGTCGTAGGCGAGGCTGACGGCCGCTTTGCGGCCTTCCGGCCACGGGAACGGTTCGGCCGCCTGCACCGTGCCGGCGACGGTCGCCAGCAGCAGCAGGGCGAAACGCCGTGCGCCGCGCATGCCTATTGCACCAGTGTCTGGATGGCGCGAGCAGGAATTTTCACCACCGCCGAGGCCTGGCCGACATAGAAGTTGTAGGCGATCTCCTTGTCGGTCGGGTTCATCACCACCGTCGCGAGGCGTCCGTCGGGATTGACGAAGGCGGTGGCCAGCAGCGTGCTGCGGCTGCTCGCGGTGCTGACGCGGCGTGCCTCGGGCCGGATGAACTTCGAGAAGTGGCCGATGTAGTAATAGCTGGGCGTGTAGATCAGCTCGCCCGTGCGCGTGTCGGCATGCAGCGGTGCGAAGCAGTAGTTGCCGACGTGGTTCGGGCCACCCTTCTCGTCGAGCAGCATGTTCCAGTCGGTCCAGCCGACGGCGCCGTTGTTGAAGTCGTTGATCATCGACGTGCCGTAGCGTTCGGCGTTCGGCCAGTGCTGGTAGCGCGCGGGATCGAACTTCTCCACCGCCGCCTCGGTCAGCAGCACCGGCTTGTCGGGGAAGGCTTCCGTCACTGCGGCGACGTTGCGGAACATCGGATCGAAGCCGGCCCAGGTCTCGTACCAGTGGAAGCCCAGGCCCCACGCGTACTTCGCCGCTTCCGGATCGCCCAGGATCACCTGCGCGCGGTACAGCATCATGTCGCGGTTGTGGTCCCACACGATGATCTTCTTGTCGGCGTAGCCGGCGGCATGCATGGTCGGGCCGAGGTGCAGCTTGAGGAAGTCGCGCTCCTCTTCGGCCGTGTACAGCATCGATTCCCAGGTCTGCGTGGCCATCGGCTCGTTCTGCACCGTGATGCCCCAGATCGGAATGCCTTCCTTCTCGTAGGCCTGGATGAACTTCACGTAGTAGTTCGCCCACGCATCGCGGTACTCGGGCAGCAGCGCGCCGCCCTTCAGCATGTGCTGGTTGGTCTTCATGAAGGCCGGCGCGCTCCACGGACTGGCGTACAGCGGCAACGCACCACCGGCGGCGGCGATGGCCTGCTTGATCATCGGGATGCGCGCGGTGCGGTCGTGTTCGATGGAGAAGGTGGCGAGGTCCTTGTCGCCTTCCTCGATGTAGGTATAGCTGGCCGAACTGAAGTCGGAACTGTGGATCGTGGTGCGCAAAATCGAGTAACCGATGCCGTCCTGCTTGTCGTAGTAGGCACGCATGAATTCGGCGCGCTTCTCCGGCGACAGCGTGGCGTAGACCTCCGCGCTGGAGTCGGTGATCGCGCCACCGATGCCGAGCAGGGCCTGGTGCTGCTTCGACGGGTCGACGAAGATCGAGTTCTCCACCTCGGTCAGCGTGTGGCCCGGCTTCAGCGTGGCGGTGCCGGTGCGCGCCAGCCGCTGGATGCTGTCCTGCGCGGTGGTGTAGATGGTGACCGTCGCCGATGCGTCGGCGGCGTCCGCGGAGGGCGCTGCGCTCATCGACAGGGCCAGCATGGCGGCGGCGAACAGGGGGGTATGGCGCATGGGAAGGCTCCTCGTGGGCGCGGCAAGGCGTCCCGCGATACACGCGGGCGATGTCCAGACACAGTAGTTGACAGCGCTGTCATACAGTTGCTACATCTCGCTGTCAACCGGACGCGAGGGGCATGCGCGCCGGTGCGTCGCGCGGCCTGTCGTTGCGTGCGGTGCGACACGGAACGTGTTGCCGTGCAGCATGGAGGATGCGTCGCCGATGCCGGTCATGGCGGCGACGATACCCAGTTGCGCTGGGCGCTGTCAGAATCCGGCCTCGTTGCCGGAAGGGATGGACGAAGTGGAGCGGGAACCGTCTTATGCGTAGTCGGATCGAGGATGTCGCCGCCGCCGCCGGCGTTTCGATGAAGACCGTGTCGCGCGTGCTCAACAACGAGCCCAACGTGCGCGATGAGATGCGCCAGCGCGTGATGGCGGCGGTCGAGAAACTGCAGTACCGGCCCAACCTGTCCGCACGCAGCCTCGCCGGGCAGCGCTCGTACGTCGTCGCGCTGGTCTACAACAATCCGTCGCGCAACTACCTGATGGAAATCCAGAGCGGCATGCTCGACGCCTGCCGCGATCACCACTACAACCTGGTTCTCGCTCCAGTGGGGTCGCCGAAGCAGCGCAAGGCCGAAGACCTCAAGGTGGTGTTCGAGCACTTCGCGCCGGATGGCGTGGTGCTGATCCCGCCGCTGACGGACGATCCGGCGGTGCTCGAGTTCCTCGAGCAGCACGAGGTGCCGTATGCCTCGATCGCGCCCAAGCATCCGGAGGGCCGGATCGGCGTGATGATGGACGAGACCGCGGCCGTGCTGGAGCTTATGGCGGGGCTGGTGGCGCAGGGCCATCGCCGCATCGCGCACATCAAGGGCCCGCCCGCGCACGGTGCCTGCCAGTGGCGTTACAAGGGCTACCGCGATGCGCTGAAGAAGGCGGGGCTGGAGTACGACGCCGACCTGGTGGTGCAGGGCGCCTTCTCGTTCGAATCCGGCATCGCGGCCGGCGACGCGCTACTCGATCTCAAACAGCCGCCGACCGCGATTTTCGCGGCCAACGACGACATGGCGGCGGGTGTGATCCGTGCAGCGTGCGAGCGCGGGCTCGCGGTGCCGCGCGATATCTCGGTGTGCGGGTTCGACGATACGCCGATCGCGCGCCACATCTATCCGGCGCTCACGACCGTGCGCCAGCCCACGTCGGAAATGGGGAAGCTCGCAACCTTGCAGTTGCTCGCACGCATCCGGACCGCTGATGCCGGCAGCATGGTGCACGTGGAGCACGAAGTGCTGTTCCGCGAATCCACCCAGGCTCCCAAGGGTCGCTGATTCGCGCGTACGCCGTCGTCCGCGGACGCGATCTCCGTCGTGGCGGATGCCATACCAATAGAAAACCTTACGTGTAGTCGGCCGAAGAATTTCTCGTGATGTCGTATTCCATCGACAGTCGAGAAAACGGTTTCAGTTGCGCCGCAGCATCGTTTCCACAGCTGAAAACAAGGGGTTTTTCGACGACAGGCACCCGAATCACAGAAAGTTGACAACGCTGTCAATCGCGCGTCCAATGCGGCCCAATGCGAGAGGCGAAGGGGTCCTCGAGCACGTATTCCAACGCCATTCGTGAATTTCCGGAGAGGGGAAAGTCCATGAAGCAAGTGCAATCCGTTCCGAAGAAGCGGGTGCTGACATCCGCATTGTTGTTCGCGCTGGCCGGCCCTGCGTGGGCCCAGCAGGCGGAGCCGCAAGGCACCGCGCCCGTCGCGACCGATCAGGTGGATCCCACCGAACTCGACACGGTCGTTGTCAAGGGCATTCGCGCCAGTCTCGAGTCGTCGATGAACCTCAAGCGCGATGCGCAGGGCGTCGTCGACGGCATCGTCGCCGAGGACATCGGCAAATTCCCCGACACCAACCTGGCCGAGTCGCTGCAGCGCATCAGCGGCGTGTCGATCGATCGCACGTCCAGCGGCGAAGGTTCCAAGGTCACCGTGCGTGGCATGGGCCCGGACTACAACCTCGTGCTGCTCAATGGCCGCCAGATGCCGGCGTCCAACCTCGGCAGCGGCGGTGCAGGCAACTCCACGTCGCGTTCGTTCGACTTCGCCAACCTGGCCAGTGAGTCGATCTCGGAAGTGCGCGTTTTCAAGACCGGCCGAGCCGATAATCCGACCGGCGGCATCGGTGCGACCATCGACGTGCGCACAGCGCGCCCGCTGGACGCCGAGCCGGTGGCGAGCTTCGGCCTGAAGGCGGTCAACGACAGTTCCAACCGCAACCTGCCCGATACCCTGCAGGGCAGCGATTTCACCGGCGAGATGTCCGGCATCTTCAGCCAGACCTATGCCGACGGCCGCTTCGGCATCACGCTCAGCGGCAGCTACCAGGAGCGCGATTCGGGCTTCAACCAGGCCTCGGTGGCCGATGGCTGGCTGACGTTCTACGGCGACAATACAAACAGCTGGCAACGACTGCCGCTCCCGGGCGAGACCTACTACGACCGTATCCAGAATCGTCCGGGCCTGGACGACGTCTATGCGCGTCCGCAGAACACGGGCTACAGCGTCAACGGCGTGCAGCGCCAGCGCACCAACGGCCAAGTGACCCTGCAGTGGGCGCCCACCGACCGCGTGACCACGACGTTGGACTACAACTACATCGAGAACAAGGTGCAGCAGCAGCGCAGCGAGTTGTCGGTGTGGTTCAACTACGGCCCGGGCGACAGTTCGTGGACCGACGGTCCGGTTGCAGCGCCGATCATCTACTCCGAGGACATGACCGGCGCCGACCTGTCGATGGGTGGCATGCAGCTGGCCACCAGGACGCAGGGCGATTCGCTCGGCTTCAACGTGGAGTGGGAGGTCAGCGACAACCTGAACCTCGAGTTCGACTACCACAACTCGCAGTCCGAATCGAAGCCCGACAGTCCGCTCGGTTCTGCCGGCGTGCTGGGCGTGGCCGCCTACGTGCGCGGTACCACCACCGTCGACTACTCTGGCGAGATCCCGATCGTCAACGTCGTGCTGCCGCCGGGCCAGACCGAGGTACTGGCGTCGCAGGCACTGGTCACCGGCTCGGTGTTCCAGAACAGCTACAACAAGTCCGAAGTCGAGCAGATGCAGGCCAAGGGCCGCTTCGAGTTCGGCGAGTACTCGGGTCTGGACTTCGGCGTATCCGCGATGGAGGTGCAGAACCGCTCGGCGTCGTCGGTCATGCAGCGCGATACGTGGGGCGGCGTGGGTACGCCGGCCGACTACGACGACAGCATCTGGTACACCGACCACATGTCGCGGTACTTCGATGCCTTCGGCAACCACAACAACCCGAACTGGACCGACACCTTCCTGGTGTTCGACTTCGAGCGCCTGCGCCAGGCGGCGATCAACGAGTCCGGCTGCGCCACCTGCTACCAGATGCCGACGCAGTTCACCGACGACATCCGCACGACGGAGAAGTCCAAGAGCGCGTACGTGCAGTGGACCACGATGTTCGACTGGTCCATGCCGCTGCACGTGGCACTCGGCGTCCGCTACGAGGAAACGGAAGTGGTTTCCACCGCGCTGGAACGCGTCGGCGAGACCATCAGCTGGGTCGCGGCCAACGAGCTCTACGTCAATTACGCGGACGGGCAGTCGTTCGGCCGGCGCGAAGGCAAGTACGACTACCTGCTGCCGAACCTGGACTTGAAGCTGGACCTCAGCGACAGCATGGTGCTGCGTGGCAGCTACAGCCAGACCATCGGTCGTCCGGGCTGGGGCGCCATCCGCGGCGGCCAGCAGCTGGCCAACGTGGTCCGCATCAGCGGCGGCGACGGCAGCCGCGGCGATCCGTCGCTGGAACCGCTGCTGTCGGACAACTTCGACCTCTCGTTCGAGTGGTACTACGGGTCGGGCAGCTACTTCTCGGTCGGCTACTTCCGCAAGGACATCAAGAACTTCATCAGCGACACGGTGGTGCGCGAAGAGCCGTTCGCACTCCATACGCCGGTGGGCGGTGCGTACTGGAACAACGCGCTGGCGGCAGGCTGTCTGCCGACGGACGGCGACTGCATCCGGACCTACATCTTCACCAACCACGCCAACGATCCGGGCGTGAACGTCGCGGCAGGTACGATCACCGGCCAGCCGGGTGATCCGATCGCCGGCTTCAACATCACCGTGCCGGCCAACCAGCGTTCGGACACGCTTGATGGCTTCGAGATCAACGTGCAGCACGTGTTCGGCGAGAGCGGGTTCGGCCTGGCGGCGAACTACACCAAGGTCGATTCGGGCCTGACGTTTGACAATACGGACCTGGGCGACCAGTACCCGCTGGCGGGCCTCAGCGATTCGGCCAACCTGGTGGCGTTCTACGACAAGGGGCCGTGGCAGGTGCGCGCGGCCTACAACTGGCGCGACGAGTTCTTCAACGGCGTGGGCGGGCAGGGCAACAACCCGAACTACGTTGAAGCCTACGGTCAGCTCGACATGAACGTCAGCTACCAGGTGACGCCGAACCTGACCCTCAGCCTGGAGGGCATCAACCTCACCGACGAGACGCAGCGCACCCACGCCCGTCACGAGAACATGGTGCGGTTTGCCACCCAGACCGGTCCACGCTACATGTTCGGCCTGCGGTACAAGTTCTGACCGCAGCGGCGTGATCCAGGGCGGAGTCGTCGGCGTGTCCGGCGGCTCCGTCTTTCTTTGCGCCATGGGTTCGGGCACGATGCCCGGGAACTGCGCTTCCCACCAAAGATGGCCTGCGAGAGCCCATGAGCCAGCATGTGCTGTTGAACAACGTCGAACACCGCATGTTGCGCGTCCACGCCGGACACGGCGCGGCACTAGGCGACGCGGTCATGCGTGCATTGACGTTTCCCGCCGAATTCCGCGACGTGCAGGCGCACTATCCGATCGTGTTCGCGCGTGATGGCGACGGTCGCTTCGTGCCGCTGGCGTTGCTGGGCCTGGAGGAGGGCGAGAACCTGTTCCTAGAAGGGACGCGCTGGGACGCGACCTATGTTCCGCTGTCCATCCGGCGGCAACCTTTCCTTGTCGGCGTCTCCGGAGAGGAGCGTCTGCTGCACGTCGACCTGCAGCACCCGCGCGTCACGGCCGACGGCGGCGAGATGCTCTTCCAAGAACACGGCGTCGCCACCGATCATCTGGAACGGGTCAAGTCCGTGCTGCTGGCGCTGCATGACGGCGTCGTCGCCACGCCCACCTTCATCGATACGCTGGTACAGCACGAGCTGCTGGAGTCGTTCGTGCTGGACGTGAAGCTGGACGACGGTTCGCACAACCGTTTGGCCGGCTTCCACACCATCGACGAGGCGCGCTTGCAGGCGTTGCCGGGCGCGGTACTTGAGCAACTGGCGCGCGAGGGTCACCTGCTGCCCATCTACATGGTGCTGGCCTCGCTCTCCCGGTTCCGCGACCTGATCGAGCGGATCAACCGACGCCGTGCTGCCGCTGCCTGACGCCATCGAAGAGGTAGCCGGGTGCGATCCCGCCGCCGTACCGGAATCGCTGCTGTCCGGTAGTACGCCATTGGTACTGCGCGGCCTGGCGTCGGCCTGGCCTGCGGTACGGGCGGCGCGCGCATCCGCACAGGAAGCGATCGCGTATCTCAAGCGTTTCGACCACGGCCGCATGCCGGTCGTCGCCACGGTGGCCCCTCCCGAGGCCGGCGGGCGTGTCTTCTACAATGCGGACCTGAGCGGCTTCAACTTCCGGCGCGAAGAGGTGCCGCTGGCGGTCGCGCTGGATACGCTGCGCAAGTATCTCGACGCCGCCGCGCCGCCGTCGATCTACGTGGCATCCACCACGCTGGACACGTTCCTGCCCGGGTTCCGTGCCGAGAATCCGATGCATCTCGGCCAGCGCGATCCACTGGCCAGCATCTGGATCGGCAACCGCAGCCGGATCGCCGCACACCAGGACGTGCCTGACAACCTGGCCTGCGTGGTGGCAGGCCAGCGACGGGTCACGCTGTTCCCGCCGGACCAGTTGGAAAACCTCTACATCGGACCGCTCGATCACACGCCGGCGGGTCAGGCGGTGAGTCTGGTCGATTTCGCCGCGCCGGACCTGCAGCGCTTTCCCCGTTTCGCCGAAGCGATGCGGCATGCGCATACGGCGGTGCTCGAGCCCGGCGATGCCGTGTTCATTCCGTCCATGTGGTGGCATCACATGGAGGGCCTGGACCCCTTCAATGTGCTGGTTAACTACTGGTGGCGCCGCACGCCGGCGTGGATGGACACGCCGATGAACGCGCTGATGCTGGCCATCACCAGCCTGCGCGACCTGCCGCCGCACGAGCGCGCCATCTGGAAGGACGTGTTCGACCACTACGTGTTCGGCTACGACGAAGCTGTCGACGCCGCCCACATCCCCGAATCCGCACGGCGCGTGTTGGCGTCGCTCGACGAAGACCGTGTCCGCCACCTGCGTGCGCTGCTGGTGCAGCGCCTGAACCGATAGAGTCCGCCGCATGCAAAGCCAAGAAGCCATCGCCACGCCCCGTCCCGTCAAGCGCGTCGTCATCGCCGGTGGCGGCACCGCAGGCTGGATGGCGGCCGCCGCGCTGTCGAAGACGCTGGGCAAGGTGCTCGACATCACCCTGGTCGAGTCCGAAGAGATCGGCACCGTCGGAGTGGGCGAGGCGACCATCCCGACGCTGGTGGTCTTCCATCGCCTGCTCGACATCAAGGAGCAGGATTTCATGGCGGCCGTGCAGGGTACGGTGAAGCTGGGCATCTCGTTCGAGAACTGGAAGGACGTCGATCACCGCTACATCCACTCGTTCGGCATCAGCGGCAAGGACCACTGGTCGGCGGGCTTCCAGCACTTCTGGCTGCGCGGGCGCGCCGAGGGCGTGGCCAGCGAGTACAGCGACTACTGCATCGAACTGCAGGCGGCGCTGCAGGACCGCTTCTCGCACCTGCCGCGCTACCACGTGAACTACGCGTACCACATGGATGCGGCCCTGTACGCCCGCTTCCTGCGCGATTTCAGCGCGCGCCATGGCTGCAAGCGCGTGGAAGGCAAGATCGTCGATGTGGCCACCGATGCCGAGGGCTGCATTTCCTCGATCAAGCTGGAACGCGGCGAGACGATCGAAGGCGACCTGTTCATCGACTGCACCGGCTTCCGTGCGCTGCTGATCGGCAAGGCATTGGGCGTCGGCTATACCGACTGGTCGCAGTGGCTGTTCAACGACAGCGCGCTGGCGACGCAGACCACGGCCGTCCGCGATGCCGTGCCGTACACGCGCGCGATCGCCGGCACGGCCGGCTGGCAATGGCGCATTCCGCTGCAGCACCGTGTCGGCAACGGCATCGTGTATTCGAGCCGTCACATGAGCGACGACGAAGCGCGCGAGGAGTTCCTCGGCAGCGTCGAGGGCGAGGTCATCAAGCAGCCGTGGCCGATCCGCTTCAAGCCCGGCCAGCGCCAGCAGTGCTGGGCGAAGAACTGCGTGGCGCTCGGCCTGGCCGGCAGTTTCATCGAGCCGCTGGAGTCGACCACCATCCACCTGATCCAGCGCGGCATCGTGCGCCTGCTGCAGACGTTCCCGCACACGATCACCCAGCCGGCGATCGATGAGTACAACGCGCGTCTGGACGAGGAGCTGCAGCATGTGCGCGACTTCGTGGTGATGCACTACAAGGTCAGCGACCGGCGCGACTCGCCGTACTGGCGCGAGATCGCGGAGATGGAGATCCCGTCCACGCTGCGCCATCGCATCGACCTGTTCCGCGAGACCGGCACCGTCTTCCACGTGCCGGGCGAACTGTTCGGCGAGAACTCGTGGATCCAGGTGATGATGGGGCAGGGCATCGTGCCGAAGCGCTACCACCCGACGGCGGACGTGATGTCACCGGCTGACCTTCAGCGCTTCCTCGATGACATCCGCCGCAACGTGCTGGACACGGCGCGGCAGATGCCGGCACACATGGATTACCTGCGCAGCTACTGCCCCGCTCCGAAGCCCTGATCCCGCCGATGCCGGCATGGCCTATGCTGCCGGCATGGACGACGCGAGACTCGAGGACTTCGTTGCGGCGCACCGCCACCTGTTCGTGCTGACCGGCGCGGGGTGCAGCACGGCATCCGGCATTCCGGACTACCGGGATGAGCAGGGGGCGTGGAAGCGCACGCCGCCGGTGACATACCAGGCCTTCGTCGGTGAGGTGGCGACGCGCCAGCGCTACTGGGCACGCAGCCTGCTCGGCTGGCCCCGCGTTGCGGCGGCACGACCGAATGCGGCGCACCGCGCGCTGGCGGCACTCGAGCAACAGGGTCGTTGTGAATTGCTGCTGACGCAGAATGTCGACGGCCTGCACCAGGCCGCGGGCAGCACGTCGGTGATCGATCTCCACGGCCGCCTGGATGGCGTGGTGTGCCTCGCATGCGGCGCGACGACCTCGCGCGCACGCCTGCAGCTCCGCCTGCAACAGGCCAACCCCGGCTGGGCCAGTCTGGAGGCGGGTGCTGCGCCGGATGGTGACGCGGATCTGGAAGGGAGAGATTTTTCCCTGTTCCAAGTGCCTGCATGCGAGCGCTGCGAGGGCCTGCTGAAGCCGGACGTGGTGTTCTTCGGTGAGAACGTGCCGCGTGCGCGGGTCGATCGTGCGATGGCGCATCTGGGCCGGGCCGACGCGATGCTCGTGGTCGGGTCGTCGCTGATGGTCTACTCGGGCCTGCGCTTCGTGCACGCCGCGATACGGCTTGGCCTGCCCGTGGCGGCGGTCGGTTTGGGGCGCACACGCGCGGACGATGTCCTGCAGTTCCGGGTGGCGGCGCCCTGCGGCGAGGCGCTCGCTTTCCTGCTGGACGACGCAGAGCGTCCGCCGGTCACTCCGTCGGCGGTTGCAGGCTGACCCAGCGCTCCAGCGAGTGCGGCGACAGCGGGCGCGAAACGTAGTAACCCTGCAGCAGGTCGCAGTTGAGCGAGGCCAGTACCGCACGCTGCGCCGCATTCTCCACGCCCTCGGCGACTACCTTCAGCGACAGGCTTTCGCCGATGCGCAGGATGGACGTGGTCAGCGCACGCGCGGATTCGCTGTGTTCGAGATCGCGGACGAAGCTCATGTCCAGCTTCAGCTCGCTGATCGGCAGGCGGTGCAGGTGGCTGAGACTGGAATAGCCGGTGCCGAAATCGTCGATCGACAGGCTGACGCCCATCCGGTGGATCGCGTCGATATTGGCGAGCACTTCCGGCTTCTGCGCCAGCATGACGCTTTCGGTCACCTCGACCATCAGTTCGTCGGGCGACAGACCGCACTTGCCCAGTACGTTGCCGATGAAGGTGGGCAGGTCCTGCTGTTCGAAGTTGATCGCCGACAGGTTGACCGACACGCGCGGCACCGGCACGCCGCGGCGGCGCCAGTCGGCCATCTGCGTGCAGGCTTCCTCCAGCGTCCAGCGGCCCAGCTCGTCGATCAGGCCGCATTCCTCGGCCATCGGCACGAACGTCGCCGGCGAAATCTCGCCGATCTCCGGGTGCCGCCAGCGCAGCAGCGCCTCGACCCCGTGCAGGCTCGCATCGTCGTCCAGCGCGACCTGCGGCTGGTAGTGCAGCCGCAGCTGGCCGCTGCGCACGGCCTCGCGCAATGCATTCTCCAGCGCCAGACGCTCCTGCATCGCCTGGTTCATCTCCAGGCTGTAGAACACGATGCGGCCACCACCCTCGGACTTGGCGCGGTACATGGCGATGTCCGCATGCCGCACCAGCGAATCGACGTCCCAGCCATCGGTGGGGAACATCGCCACGCCCACGCTGGCCTGCGGGGTCAGCATCATCCGGCCGGCACTGAGCGGCTCCGACAGGCGGGCCATCAGCCGGTCGGCGAGGTTGGCCGCCTCCTCCGCCGTGCGGTCGGGGACCGCGAGCACGAATTCGTCGCCGGCCAGCCGCGCCACCACGTCGCCGTCGCGCAGTTCGCTGCCCAGGCGCTTCGCCAGTTCGCGCAGCAGCGCGTCGCCCGCCGTGTGGCCCTGGGTGTCGTTGACGATCTTGAAGCGGTCGATGTCGACGAACAGCAGTGCCACGTGGCTGTCGCGGCGGGCAGCGCCCAGCAGCATCTGTTCGACCTTGCTGTTGAACAGCGCACGGTTGGGCAGGCCGGTGAGCGTGTCGAAGAACGACAGCTGGTGCATGCGGGCGCGTTCGCGCTCGCGCTCCATCGCCAGCGCGCACAGGTGCAGGCAGACGTCGGCCACGCGCAGGTGGAATTCGTCCGGCGCGCGATTCTCCCAGTAGTACAGCGCGAACGTGCCGAGCACGCGGCCGTCGTTGCCCTTGACCGGGCTGGACCAGCAGGCGCGGATGCCGAGCGCGAGGAACGGCGCGTTGTGGGACTGCCAGCGCGGATCGCGCTCGATGTCCCGGCATTCGACCGGCTGCCCGCTCCAGGCGGCCGAGCCGCAGGCGCCGACCATCGGCCCGGCCAGCTCGCCGTCGATCAGGGTGGCGATCTGGTCGGGCAGGCTGGGCGATGCCAGCGGACGCAGGCGGCCGTAGTCGTCGACGCCGATCACCGAGGCCACGGCCTCGGGCATGACCTTCTCGACTTCACGGCAGATCAGCGTCAGCACCTCCTGCAGCGGTTGCTCGCGGACGATCGCGGAAAGCACCTTGCGGTGCATTTCCTCGTGCAGCTTGCTGTGGGTGATGTCGGTGTAGACGCCGAGCAGGTAGCGGACGTTGCGCTCGGGGTCGAACACCGGATTCACCACCGCCGAGATCCACAGCGGCACGCCGTTCTTGGCGTACACCAGCAACTCGGTGCGGTAACCCTGCTGGGTGTGCAGTTGCCCGCGCACCCATTCGACCGTTTCGGGGTCGGTGTGCGGGCCGGCGAGGAAATCGCTGGGCCGGCGCCCGAGGGCGTCTTCCGGCGTGTAGCCGAACATGCGCGTGAATCCCTGGTTGATCCAGGTGACGCGCGCGGCCTCGTCGCAGACGACGATGGCGTTGTCGCTGTGGTCGATGACCCATGACACGTCGGGTTCGCCATCGGCGACGTACGAAGGCATGGCGATGGCAGTAGGCCTCACGGTCGGTTCTTCCCCAAAAGAACGGTTGCCGCCTGATGGACCGGGTTCGTCACGGCATTCCCTGCCGAGCCGTTCCCGAGACAGGGCAATACGTCGAGGTATTGCCCGTGATCGCAGCACTCTACCTGAAGTTTTCCGTGACGCGGGCGACGGCGGGACGTGCAAACGCTTCCAGCCCCCGGCGCGCCGGATCGCTGTAGCGGCGCAATCCGCCGATGGCTCCGCGCGTGCGCGCAATGTCCAGGGTCCGCCCCGACAGGTGCGCACCGACACGGTGCGATCGGCGGTGCGGTTCCGCCTGTCCGCCGGAGATGCCGGTGGCTGAGTGGTGCCGGCGCGCGTCTGCGGCGAGAATGGTGGCATGACCACTTCTTCCGCTTCCGCCGTGCTCGAAACCGTCGAACAGGAAACCGGCCCCGCGCCGCAGTGGTCCGTGCTGTGGCTGCACGGACTGGGCGCCGACGGCCATGACTTCGCGCCACTGGTGCCCGAACTGGTGCGGCCGGACTGGCCGGCACTGCGCTTCGTGTTCCCGCACGCGCCGGTGCGCGCGGTGACGATCAACAATGGCGTGCGCATGCGTGCGTGGTACGACATCGTGGGCATGGATTTCCCCACCCGCGCCGACAGCGCCGGCATCGAGGAATCCATCGTGCAGGTGGAGGCGTTGATCGCACGCGAACAGGCGCGCGGCATCGCGCCGGACCGGCTGTTGCTGGCCGGCTTCTCGCAAGGGGGCGCCATCACCTTGGCGGCCGGTCTGCGCAGGCAGGTACCGCTGGCAGGGCTCATCGCACTGTCGACCTACCTGCCGGGCGCTGCCCAGGCCAAGGCCCATCTT
This sequence comes from Pseudoxanthomonas japonensis, assembly GCF_043632995.1. NCBI lineage: Bacteria > Pseudomonadati > Pseudomonadota > Gammaproteobacteria > Lysobacterales > Lysobacteraceae > Pseudoxanthomonas > Pseudoxanthomonas japonensis. The sequence goes on from NZ_CP171632.1 coordinate 557,757, forward strand.
GCCCAGGCGGCGACCGCGCAGCCTGTCTTCATGGCGCACGGCACGGGCGATCCGGTGATTCCGCTCGTCCATGCCGACCAGAGCGCGCGTGTACTGGGCGAGTTGGGCTTCGACGTCCAGTGGCACCGCTATCCGATGGCGCACCAGGTGTGCGCGGAGGAAATCCGTGACCTGGGTGACTGGATGGCGCGGCGTTTTGCGTTGTAATCCCCACGCGCCCCCCGGTGGATGACGCAGGGCGTCGCCATGGGTAACCTAGGACTCGGGGGATCACGCCAACGTTCACCGAGGACGCCTTTGCCGTGAAAGTGGTCATCGCCGACGACGAATCCCTGGCCCGCGAGCGGTTGCGCGCGCTGCTCGCCGAGCATCCCGGCATCGACGTGGTGGCCGAAGCCGAAAATGGCCTCGATGCGCTGCAGGCGTGCTCGCAGCATCGCCCCGACATGGTGCTACTCGACATCGCCATGCCCGGCGTAGACGGACTGGAAGCGGCCCGCCACCTGGCGGCCTTCGATCCGCGTCCGGCGGTGGTGTTCTGCACGGCCTACGACGAACACGCGCTGTCCGCGTTCGAGGCGGCGGCCATCGACTACCTGATGAAGCCGATCCGTCCGGAACGGCTGGCCGCGGCGCTGGAGCGCGCGCGTACCTTCATTGCCGGGCGCGAGAACCATCCGCCGGCGGCATCGAGCGACCAGCCGCGCACGCACCTGTGTGCGCGCCTGCGCGGCAGCCTGCGGTTGATCCCGGTGGACGAGGTGCATTACCTGCAGGCCGAGGAGAAGTACGTGGTGGTGCACCACGCCCGCGGCGAGGATCTGATCGAGGAGTCGCTGAAGTCGCTGGAGGAGGAGTTCGGCAGCCGCTTCGTGCGCATCCATCGCAATTGCCTGGTGGCGCGGCACGAGTTGGTCGAGATCAAGCGCGTGGGCGATGGCCACGTGCAGGCCATCCTGCGCCACGGCAAGACGCCTCTGGAGGTCAGCCGCCGTTGCGTGGCCGGCCTGCGCGAGACGGTCAAGGCGCTCTGATCGCCGCGGACACCGCCCCATGCGGGATAATGCCCGCATGACCACGCTGCGCATCGCCACCCGCAAGAGCCCGCTCGCCCTCTGGCAGAGCGAACACGTCGCCGATCGCCTGCGCGCCGCGCACCCCGGTCTGGTCGTCGAGCTGGTGCCGATGAGCACGCGTGGCGACGAAGTGCTCGACCGGTCGCTGGCCGCGATCGGCGGCAAGGGCCTGTTCCTCAAGGAACTTGAATTGGCGATGCTGCGCGGCGAAGCCGATTGCGCGGTGCATTCGCTCAAGGACGTGCCGATGGAACTGGAGGGCCCGTTCGCCCTGCCGGCCATCCTGACCCGCGCCGATCCTGCCGATGCGTTCGTCTCGAATCTGTACGCCGATGTCGCCGCGCTGCCGCAGGGCGCACGGGTGGGTACGTCGTCGCTACGCCGTCAGGCGCAGCTGCGCGCGCTGCGCCCGGACCTGGAACTGCGCGACCTGCGCGGCAACGTCAACACGCGCCTGGCCAAGCTGGATGCGGGCGAGTACGACGCCATCGTCCTGGCCTGCGCCGGCCTGCAGCGGCTCGGTTTCGCCTCGCGCATCCGTGCCCGGCTGGATGCGCCGGACTGGCTGCCGGCGCCTGCGCAGGGTGCGGTTGCGGTGGAGTGCCGCGCCGAAGACCCTGATACGCACGCGTTGTTCGCGGTACTGGACGATGCCGCCACCCGCATCTGCGTGGAAGCGGAGCGGGCGATGAACCGCGCGCTGCATGGCAGCTGCCATGTCCCCGTCGCCGCATTCGCGCAGCGCGATGGCGGCGATCTCGTGCTGTCGGGACTGGTGGGATCGGCCGCCGATGGCCAGGTGCTCCGTACCGAAGCGCGCGGACCGGCCACCGATCCGGACGCGCTGGGGCGCAGGGTTGCCGCGCAGCTGCTGGAGCAGGGTGCGGGAGCGTTCCTCGCCTGAAGATGCTTACTTGAAGCGGTAGACCACGTTCATCGTGGTCAGCGTGTCGGTCTTCTTGATGTCGGGCGCGACGTCGCTGTTGTGGCGGGCCTGCCAGCCGGCCTTCAACGCCAGGTGAGAGTTCATCGTCACCGACACGCCCAGATCGTTCTGCGCGAACGTGTTGTACTCGCCCGACTCCACCAGCAGCTTGTTGACGATCTCGGTGTTCTCGCTGAGGGCGTAGCGCATGTCGATGAGGCCACGGCCGATGAAGCTGGCTTCGGTGCGGCCGTCCACGGTGTCGTAGGCACGCCGGTAACCCGGCCCGACCTGCAGGTCGAGGTGCGCGCGTTCGTTTTCGATCACGCGGTTGCCGTAGCTCAGGCTGACCGACTGCTGCCGGCTGTAGGTGCCGAAGTCGTCTTCCTCATGGCGCACCGACGTGTTGAGTGTGCCGCGGTCGTCCATCTTGTACGCGCTGTTGGCGGTCACCGTGTAGCGGTTGGCGGTGGTGCGACGGTCGCGGACGACGCTGCCGTCCTCCTGCGTGCGCGTGTACTCCGAGCGCGAATGCAGGCCGAACAGGCTGGCGCTGTGGCGCCAGGCGCTGCCGTCGTTGTAGGTGAGGTCCAGCCGCCCGTTGAAGCTTTCGTTGTTGCTGTTGCCACTGGCAGCCGCAAAGCCCAGTTCGCCACCGCCGGTCAGCGCCGGGGCGGGCGGGGTGGCCGGTGGCGGCGGCGGTGCCTCTTCCGGAATCGGGCGCACTGCCATCGCGACGACCGGCACCACGATGGCGTCCTGCTTGCTCAATCCCTTGCCGGTCTCCGATGCGGCGGTCTTGTCGTTGCGTGGCAGCAGGATGTCGGTGGCGTGCGCCTCGATCGCGCCGCCCGTCACGAGGGCAAGGGCGAGCAGGGAAGGGGACATCCGGGCGGGCATGGCGAATCTCGGGGGAGGGGGGGCGACTGAAACCGGTTACATGGTAGGGAGGCGCCATCGGCGCGACAACCCAAGTGCTTGTTCCGATTCAGGTTTGCGACATGCATTCTGCCACGGGAGCGGGTCCGGATCAGGATCGCCGTCACGGACGGCAGCGTTCGCGGTATTCCCGCAGTTCCCAGGCCAGGCGTCGTCGTCCTTCGTCGCTGGTGTCCGGCAGCAGGCCGTAGACGTTGTCGTGGATCTGCGGGCAGGGGTCCGTGGTGTAGTCGGGACCGCCAAAGAGCCATCCGATCGTCTTTTCCAGCGTCTGTTTGGGCGAGGTCGGCTCACGCATCCGGAATCGACCGCCGTTGGCGCCGCCGGGAAGCGGCGGTATGCGACTGGCGGTCAGCGCGGGCTGGAAATCCAGCGCCGGCGCCGTTTCCATGGCCCATGCCGCGCCCTGGGCGAGATAGTCGGGAGTGGGGGAGGGCGTCGATGTTGCTGTCGCCGAGGTCGGTCGTGAGGCTCGTTGTGGTGACGGGACGCGGCGACGCAAGTCCGGCACCCGGGAATCTGCCGAGGACGAGGGAGGTGTCGCGGGCGGCGGACGAAACGGAGCAGGTCGCGGGCGCTCGATCCAGCGCACCCGCATGGCGGGTGGACCCGCGCGCTCATCGGCGCTCGGATGGGGGGTGCGCAACAACACCCAGGTCACCATCCCATGGATCACCACCACGATCATGGCCGCGATGGCGCGGCTCCGGCCTTCCACTGACATCCTGTCATCTCCGCATCCTGTACGCGGAGTCTGTCGCGCCGGAAATGAATCCGGAGTTATGCCATCGGGCCATCGCCGCGTGGCGTGGCGCATCGCCCGCGAGCGTGCAGGTATCTCAAGCGGCCAGGGTGCCTTGGGTCCGTGCGTTGGGGGCGCCACGTCGGCGAGGACACGCCGCGGCACCAGGCACCGCACGGGCCCAAGGCGCCATCGGCGCCTGTCCCCTGTCTCCGATCCAACGGCGGGCAGGCGATGAAAACGGCCACCCGTCGGTGATAATCCGCGCACGCCCCCTGCCGTGCCGCCCATGGACAAGATCGAACGCATCACCGCCCTGCACCGCATCCTGAAAGCGGCGCGCTATCCGGTCACCGTGAAGCGCCTGCAGGAGGAGCTGGGTTGTTCGCGTGCCACCGTCTATCGCGACCTGGCCTACCTGCGCGACGCGCTGATGGCGCCGATCGAGGGCGATGGCGAGGCGGGCTTCCGCTACCACGCCGCCGAAAGCGACCGCTTCGAACTGCCGGGCCTGTGGCTGAGTTCGGAAGAGCTGTATGCGCTGCTCGCCGCGCAGCAGTTGCTGGTGCGCACCGGTGGCGGCGTGCTGTCGGGCGCGCTGGCGCCGCTGCAGAAGCGCATCGAAGGCTTGCTGGCCGACCATGCCGGCGTCGACCACTGGCCCGTCGACCGCGTGCGCGTCATCCCGCACCGCGGGCGCAAGCTGGACGAAGCCAGCTTCCGCACCGTCGCCTCCGCCGTGCTGGAGCGCAAGCAACTGCAGTTCGAGTACCGCGCACGCTCCACCGACGAGCGCACCAGACGCACCGTGTCGCCGCAGCGCATCACCCACTACCGCGACAACTGGTACCTGGATGCGTGGGACCACGAGCGCAACGCATTGCGCAGCTTCGCCGTCGACCGCATCGGCAATGCGCGGCTGGGCGATGAACCCGCGCGCGACCTGCCCAACGAAGAACTGAACCAGCACCTGGCCTCGAGCTACGGCATCTTCTCGGGCGAACCCAAGGGCTGGGCGACCATCCTGTTCAGTGCCAAGGCCGCGCGCTGGGTCGCCGACGAGCAATGGCACTCCAAGCAGCAGGGTCGCCACCTGCCCGATGGCCGCTACGAGCTGAAGATTCCCTACAGCGTCTCGCGCGAGCTGCTGATGGACATCCTGCATTACGGCGCCGACGCCGAGATCGTGGAGCCCGCGGTACTGCGCGAGCAGGCGAAGGCGCTGCTGGAACTGGCGCTGTCGAACTACGAGAAGAAGTAGGCCTCTATCGGGGTGGCGCGCAGGTGTTCGCGAACTCGACCACGGCGTTCGCCAGGCGGTAGCAGCGGAAATGCCGGTGCTCACCCAGCCAGCCCTCGAACACCAGGAAATCCGCACTGCCGTCCGAATACGTCCTGACCTGTGAGGGTGAGCCGACCAGCGGGATCACTTCGCGGAACTCCAACGTACCGTCGGTTGCCCGGGCTAGTCGGTGCACGGCGCCCCGATTTTCGCTCCCGTGCGCCAGGCCAACGATAACGAAGGCGTCGGTGCCGTTGCTGGAAATACCGAAGACGTTGTCGCGCAGCAGGACCTGGCGCGTGCCATCCGGGTCGACGAAGGCAAGTTCGCCGATCCATTCACCGCGATCCGTGCCCAGCAGATGTCCACCAAACGCCGGGACGGATACCTCGGAGGCGTGCGCCGTCGATGCCGCTATCAAGGCGAGCACGAGGCAGAACCGCGCAGCGTGCCCGCAACGAAAGCAGCGGAGCGCGGATTTCATCACGACCCCTTCGGTTCCCCGAACCCCGGCTTGCCCACCTGTTCCGGCACCTGCGGCACGCGGACCAGCTGCCGGGCGTTGATGCCATGGTCGCGGGCGCGCCTGACCAGGTCCTGGTACTGCGCATCGGCCATCACCGGATCACGGGCCAGGATCCAGCCCATGTCGCGCCCCGGGTAGTCGGCCAGGGCCCACGAGTAGTCGGGCGCCACCTCGACGATGCGCCACTTCGCCGGCACCACGCCAACGAACCACAGCGTCCACTCCCGGTTGCCGCTGCCCTCCTTGACCGAGGCGCGCGCATCGCGAGACTGCTCCGGTGCGGCGAAGCCCTCGCGGTAGTGGTAGGTCACGCCCACCTTGTCGCGGTCGCGCAGCGCGTACTCGTAACGCGCCGCCACATGGCCGCGCTCGGCGAAATAGGGGATGTGGGCGATGACGCGCCAGGTGCCCATGAAGCGTGGCAGGTCGACGCCAGCAGGCTCTTCGCGGACGTCGCCGCGATGGCCGCAGCCGGCCGCCAGCACCAGCAGGCAGGCGAGCAGTGCGTAGCGGGTCGCACGGGGAAACACGGCCATGGGCATGTGGAACTCCTTTCTCCCCGTCATACGGACACGCTAGCCATCAGGATGCGATGGAGATGTTAACCGCTGATGTCGCAATCGGTGAGATGCGCGTGCGCCACTGTGACGTCCAGTCGACATCACCTCACAGGAGTGCGCCGCCATGTTCTTCCTTTCGCCCGCTTCGTCCGCCGCGCCGTCATCCGACCGGCCCGATGCCGCCCTGGATCGCCTGCTCCGGCGCGCCGTGCTGACCGGCCTGGCGCTGGTGCTGCTGGTGCCCCTGGCGCGCGCCAGCACCGACACGCTGGGATGGCTGCCGCTCTGGCTGGTCGGCATGCCGGCGGCGGCCTGGTGGGCGCTGCACCGGTTCAGGGTGCCCGGCCGGGCCGCCGCAACGCGTATCGAACGGCGGCGCCGTGGACCGCAGGCGCGGCGCCTCCCGAGGGCGGCCTGACCTTCGGCAGGGGGTGGCCTCCGGGCCTTGTGCTAGCGTGACATGTTCATGAACTGCACCTCCGGAGCCCCGTCCGATGTCAAAACTCGCCCATGCCTGCCTGGCGGCAGGCTTCGCCGTTGCCGGCGCGCTGTCGGTACCCGCTCACGCCAGGGGCGCTGACGTGTCCGACGACCCGTATGCCTGGCTGGAGGACGTCGAGGGCCAGAAGCAACTCGACTGGGTGAAGGGCGTCAACGCCAAGGCCGAGGCCGAGATCGCGTCGACGCCTGCCTTCAAGCAGTTGGAAGCGGACATCCGCGCCATCCTCGACTCCGACGCCAAGATCCCCGGCGTGCAGAAGATCGGCGACCACTACTACAACTTCTGGAAGGACAAGCAGCACGAGCGTGGCCTGTGGCGCCGCACCACGCTCGCCGAGTACCGCAAGCCGCAGCCGCAGTGGGAAACCGTCCTGGACCTGGACGCGCTGAACAAGGCCGAAGGCAAGAACTGGGTCTGGCACGGCGCCGACTGCCGCAAGCCCGACTACACCCGCTGCCTGATCGCGCTGTCGCGCGGCGGCGCGGACGCGGATGAGACCCGCGAGTTCGACCTGGTCAACAAGAAATTCCTGGCCGACGGCTTCTACCGTCCCGAGGCCAAGGGCGGCCTGGGCTGGAAGGACGCCGATACCGTCTACGTCTACACCGACTTCGGCGCCGGCAGCATGACCAGCTCCGGTTACCCGCGCATCGTCAAGGAATGGAAGCGCGGCACGCCGCTGGACAGCGCCAAGGTGGTCTACGAAGGCAAGCCGGACGACATGTACATCGCGGCGTACCACGACGACACGCCGGGCTTCCAGCGCGATTTCGTCAGCCGCACGCTGGCCTTCTACAACGACGAGATGTACCTGCGCGGCAAGGACGGCACGCTTACCAAGATCGATGCGCCGAACTCGGCCAACAAGGGCGCGTTCCGCGAGTGGCTGACGCTGGAGCTGCGCGAACCGTGGACCGTCGGCGGCAAGACCTACGCCGCGGGCTCGCTGCTCGCCGCGAAGTTCGACGACTTCATGGCCGGCAAGCGCACGTTCGACGTGCTGTTCGAGCCGACCCAGACCACTTCGCTCGCTGGCATGTCCGTGACCAAGAGCCACGTCGTGCTGAATGTGCTGGACGATGTCAAGAACAAGCTCAGCGTGCTGACGCCGTCGGCCACCGGCTGGAAGCGCAGCGCGTTCGTCGGCGCCCCCAGCTTCGGCACGGTCAGCGTCAGCGCGGTCGACAGCGACGATAGCGACGCGGTGTGGATGACGGTCACCGACTATCTCACCCCGACCACGCTGTCGCTGGTCGAGCTGGGCCAGCAGCCGGAACAGCTGAAGTCGATGCCGGCGTTCTTCGACGCGGCCGGCAAGAAGATCGAGCAGCACTTCGCCACCTCGAAGGACGGCACCAAGATCCCGTACTTCCTGGTGCGCCCGGAAGGCCTGAAGTACGACGGCAAAACGCCGACCCTGCTGTACGGCTACGGTGGCTTCGAGATCTCGATGACGCCGGGCTATTCCGGTGGCGTCGGCAAGGGCTGGCTGGAGAAGGGCGGCGTCTACGCGGTCGCCAACATCCGCGGCGGCGGCGAATACGGCCCGCGCTGGCACCAGGCGGCGCTGAAGGCCAATCGCCACAAGGCCTATGAAGACTTCGCGGCGGTCGCGCAGGACCTGATCGCCCGCAAGATCACCTCGCCCAAGCACCTGGGCATCCAGGGCGGCAGCAACGGTGGCCTGCTGACCGGCAACATGCTGACGCAGTATCCGGAGCTTTTCGGCGCCGTGGTGGTGCAGGTGCCGCTGCTCGACATGAAGCGCTACAGCCACCTGCTGGCCGGTGCGTCGTGGATGGCCGAGTACGGCAACCCCGACACGGCCGACTGGGAATTCATCAAGACCTTCTCGCCGTACCACCTGTTCGATGCCAAGAAGGACTATCCGCCGACGCTGTTCATGACCTCGACGCGCGACGACCGCGTGCACCCAGGCCATGCCCGCAAGATGGCGGCGATGATGCTGGATGCCGGCAAGGACGTGCGCTACTACGAGAACATCGAGGGCGGCCACGGCGGTGCGGCGAACAACGCCCAGGCCGCGCACATGAGCGCGCTGGCCTATACGTTCCTCTGGCAGCAGCTGTCGAAGTAAGTGTTGGCTCCCTTCCCCCGCATGCGGGGGAAGGTGCCCGAAGGGCGGATGGGAGCAGCGCCGACGTCAAACGGAGTCGCTCGCCCCCACCCCAACCCTTCCCCGCATGCGGGGGAGGGGGCCTATCCCGACGCATTGCATCCCGCATTCCCGGACCCCATCCATGAAGACGACTTCCCTCCTGCTTGCCGCGACCGTCCTGATGAGCACGCCGATCACCTCCGCTTTCGCCGCCACCGCCACCCCGCCCGACGTGGCCAAGAAGCCGCACGTCGTCAAGGCGCCGCATGGCGCCGAGCGCAATGACGAGTACTACTGGCTGCGCGACGACAAGCGCGAGAACAAGGAGATGCTCGCCTATCTCGAGGCCGAGAATAAGTACACCGACACGGTGATGGCACCGCTGAAGCCGCTGGAGGACAAGCTCTACAACGAAGTCGTCGCGCGCATCAAGCAGGACGATGCCAGCGTGCCCTACCGCGAGCGCGGCTGGTGGTACTACGCGCGCTTCGTGACCGGCAAGGACTACCCGGTGCATGCGCGTCGCAAGGATGGCCCGGGCGTGGACGCAGTGTCGATCCAGGCGGCGAACGCGGCCGGCGACTTCGCCGGCGAGCAGGTGCTGCTGGACGTCAATGCGCTGGCGGGTGACAAGCTCTTCTACAGTGTCGGCGACTACGAGGTCAGCCAGGACAACCGCCTGCTCGCCTATGCCGACGACACCAACGGCCGCCGCCAGTACACGATCCGCTTCAAGAACCTGGACACCGGCGAGATCCTGCCGGATACCGTGACCAATGCCGAACCGAACCTGGTCTGGTCCAACGACGGCAGCACGCTGTTCTACGTGGACAAGGATCCGGAAACCCTGCTCAGCAAGCGGGTGAAGTCGCACGTGCTGGGTACCCCGGCCAGCGACGACAAGCTGGTCTACGAAGAGGAAGACGACAGCTTCTACATGGGCATCGGCCGCACCCGCGACGATGAATTCATCTGCATCGGCGTGGAAAGCACCGTGTCCTCGGAGATGCGCTGCACGCCGGCCGCCAGCCCGGGTGTGTTCACCGTGCTGGCGCCGCGCGAGCGCGACGTCGAGTACCAGGCCGATCATCTGGGCGGCCGCTGGGTGATCCGCACCAATGCCGACGGCGCCACCAATTTCAAGGTCGTCACCGCGCCGACCGGTTCGACTTCGCGCAAGGACTGGAAGGACTGGATCGCGCACCGCGACGACGTGTTCGTCGAGGGCATCGAGCTGTTCGACGGCTTCAGCGTGGTGTCCGAGCGCGCCAACGCGCTGGAGAGCCTGCGCGTGATCAAGGCCGACGGCAGCAGCGAGGACATCAAGGCCGACGAGCCTGCGTACTCGATGGGCCTGTCCGCGAATCCCGAGACCGGCACCGACTGGGTCCGCTACAGCTACACGTCGATGACCACGCCGGCCACGACCTACGAGATCAACACCAAGACCGGCGAGCGCCGCCAGTTGAAGCAGCAGCCGGTGCCGGGCTACGACGCCTCGAAGTACGTGACCGAGCGCGTGTGGGCGCCGGCCCGCGACGGCAAGACGAAGATCCCGGTGACGCTGGTGTACCGCAAGGACGTCGCCCGCGACGGCAAGGCGCCGATGCTGCAGTACGCCTATGGCAGCTACGGCTCGTCGATGGACCCGAACTTCAGCATCACCAACATCAGCCTGCTGGACCGCGGCGTGGTGTATGCGCTGGCGCACATCCGCGGCGGCCAGGAAATGGGCCGTACCTGGTACGACGACGGCAAGCTGTACAACAAGATCAACACCTTCACCGACTTCATTGACGTCACCGATTACCTGGTGAAGGAAGGTTATGCGGCCAAGGATCGCGTCGCCGCGATGGGCGGCAGCGCCGGTGGCCTGTTGATGGGTGCGGTGTCGAACATGGCGCCGGAGAAGTACAAGGTCATCCTGACCCTGGTGCCGTTCGTCGACGTGGTCACCACCATGCTCGACCCCAGCATCCCGCTGACCACCAACGAGTACGACGAGTGGGGCAACCCGGAAGAGAAGGGCTACTACGACTACATCCTGAAGTACTCGCCCTACGACAATCTGCAGGCCAAGGCCTACCCGGCGATGTTCGTCGGCACCGGGCTGTGGGATTCGCAGGTGCAGTACTGGGAGCCGGCCAAGTACGTCGCCCGCCTGCGCGACCTGAACACGAGCAAGAACACCATCGTGTTCCGCACCAACATGGAAGCGGGCCACGGCGGCAAGTCGGGCCGTTTCCGCCAGTACCGCGAGCGTGCGGAAATGTACGCCTTCATGCTGGACCAGTTGGGCGTGGCGTCGAAGTAACCGCGTCGTGCGTGAACAGGGAGAGCCGGGGAAACCCGGCTCTTTCCGTTTCCGGATCGCGGACCCGGGGGCTTCAGTAGATGCAGGTCACCGCCGATAACCCGGAAGAGTCGGCGCGGGCGGGTGAGGGTCATGGCAGGGTGGGGTGCGGTCGCAAGATCGGCGCGGATGGTATTCGCGCCGTCCGTCGCCGATTTGGGGTACAAGGTCGACGTGCACGAGCCGCCGCCGCCGCCGCCGCGTGACCTGCCCGACGCGCACCCGGTGCGCTTCCGCTGGGCGTGGTGGCTGCTGGCGTACGCCAGCCTCGGCATGGGCATCGTGGGCGTGTTCGTCCCCGGCCTGCCGACCACGGTCTTCATCCTGGTCGCCGCCTATGCCGCGTCGCGGGGCTCCGAGCGGCTGCATCGGTACCTGGTCACCCATCCGCGCTTCGGGCCGATGATCCATGACTGGCATCTGCATCGTGCCGTCTCGCGACGGGCCAAGTGGGCCGCGACGTGGACGATGCTTGCCAGCGCGGCGATCCTGGTCGCGCTGATGCTGTGGACCGCTTCGCACCGCTGGTGGATGGTGGCGCTGCCGATCGCCTGCATGGCCGTGGTCGCCGCCTGGTTGTGGCGACGTCCCGAACCGCCGCGCGCGGGGTGAACGGCCATCGCATTCATCCCGCTGTGGCTATACTCGCGGCATGAACCGGAACGTCCGTCTTGTCCTCGCTGCCGCCGTCATGGCGGTCCTGTCCGCCTGCGGTGCCAAGGGCCCGCTGTTCATGCCGGAGAAGCCGGTCGAAGAGGCGCCGGTGACGCCGGCGGAGCCGGCACCGCCCGCGACCGACAGCGTTCCCGCCGAGCCGCCGGTCGATCCCGCGACGGTGCCCGCCACCGGCGGGAATGGCTGAGTTTCCGCACGCGCGGTCCACGGCGATGCGGTTCACCAAGATGCACGGCGCCGGCAACGACTTCGTCGTGCTCGATCTGCGCGATGGCCTGCCGCCGCCGGATGCCGCGCTCGCCGCCGCGCTGGCCGATCGTCACCGCGGTGTCGGCTGCGACCAGATCCTGACCATCGAGCGGCCGCGCAGCGCCGGTTCGACCGCGGCCTACCGCATCTGGAATTCCGACGGCTCGCCCTCGCAGCAGTGTGGCAACGGTGCGCGCTGCGTGGCGGCCTGGCTGGTGCGGGATGGCGCAGCGAGCGACGATACGTTCGATGTCGACAGTCCACTCGCTACGCACGCGGTCGAACGGATCGGCGCCGACCGCTATGCCATCGCCATGGGCGTGCCGGAGTTCGTGCCCGCCCGCATTCCGATGCATGGCTTCGAGCAGGTGCGTGCCGAATACGATGCGGACGTGGACGAAGGTCTGCGGCTGCGTTTCGGTGCGGTGTCGATGGGCAATCCGCACGCCGTCATCGAAGTGCCTTCGGTCGACGCCGCGCCGGTACGGCACTACGGCCCGCTGCTGCAGCGCTCGCGGCATTTCCCGGAATCCGTCAACGTCGGCTTCGCCGAGGTCGTCGCGCGCGACCGCGTCCGCCTGCGCGTGTACGAGCGCGGCGTGGGCGAGACGCTGGCCTGCGGCAGCGGCGCCTGCGCCGCGGCGGCGGTGCTGATCCGCCGCGGCCGGGTCGATCGCGACGTGGCCATCGCGCTGCCGGGGGGCGAGTTGCGGATCCGCTGGCCGTCCGACGACGCGCCGGTCATCATGTCGGGGCCGGCGGCATTCGTATTCGAAGGGGAATGGAAAGCATGAGCGAGACACTGGAAAAACTGGGCGCCCACGACGTCGCGGCGTGGCTGCGACGGCACCCGACCTTCCTGAAGCAGTTCCCGGACCTGGCCCTGAGCCTGGTGGTGCCGCGCGATGATGGCCCCACGGCGTCGCTGGCCAGCTACCAGCTGGAAGTGCTGCGCGACAAGAACCGCGAACTGTCGCGCCGCCTCACCGACCTGTTCGCCAATGCGCAGGAGAACGAACGCCTGGCCGTCCGCACGCACCAGCTGGCGCTGACGCTGATGAAGCAGGGCACTGCCGCCGACACCGTGCGTGCGATGGCCGCCTCGCTGGCCGAGGACTTCAATGGCGACCGCGTCAGCATCGTGCTGCTGCAGCCGGTGGCCGGGCTGGAGGAAAGCGAGTGGTTGCAGGTCATCCCGGCGGACAACCCGCACATGGCGCCGTTTCGCGACTGCCTGCGCGACGGCGAGCCGATCTGCGGCCGCCTGCAGCCGGAGAAGCACGTGCTGCTGTACGGGGCGCGTGCCGAGGACGTGGCGTCGTCGGCCTTGCTGCCGCTGCCGGGCATCGGTCTGGTCGCCGTCGGCAGCCGCGACGGCAACCGCTTCTACCCCGGCATGGGCACGCTGTTCCTGCGCATGATGGGCGATACGCTGGTGACGGCGCTGAAGCGGTTCGATGGTTGAGCGCGGGCCGACGCTTCCGGCCGTCATTCCGGCGAAAGCCGGAATCCATTTCGCTCTTGTCTTTCCGATGGGCCGATCAAGACAAACGCAACGGCAACATGGATTCCGGCTTTCGCCGGAATGACGGATCACCGGAATGTACGCAGTCGCCGACTTCCTTGCCCATCTTGAGGTCGAACGCCGCGTCTCCGCGCACACGCTGGATGCCTATCGCCGTGACCTCGCCGCGCTGACCGAATGGACGCAGGCACAGGGCATCGCCGATCTTGCCGACATGCAGGCGGAACAGCTGCGCAGCTTCGTCGCCAGCGAACATCGGCGCGGCCTGTCGCCGAAGAGCCTGCAACGGCGCCTGTCCGCGTGCCGCAGCTATTACCAGTGGCTGCTGAGGCACGGCCGCGTCGCTGCCAGTCCTGCCGCCGCGCTTCGCGCGCCCAAGGCACCGCGCAAGTTGCCGCAGGTGCTGGATGCGGACGAGGCCGTCAGGCTGGTCGAGGTGCCGGTCGATGCGCCGCTGGGCAAGCGTGATCGCGCGTTGCTGGAACTGTTCTATTCCTCCGGCCTGCGCCTGAGCGAGCTGTGCGCGTTGCGCTGGCGCGACCTCGACATGACCGGCGGCATGGTCACCGTGCTCGGCAAGGGCAACAAGGAACGCAAGGTGCCGGTCGGTTCGCACGCGCGCAACGCATTGGCGGAATGGCGACAGGAAAAACCCGCCGGCAACGACGCGTTCGTGTTCCCCGGCCGTGGCGAGGGTCCCATCTCGCAGCGCGCCGTGCAGATCCGCATCAAGCAGCTCGCGCAACGGCAGGGCCTGTTCAAGCACGTGCATCCGCACATGCTGCGGCACAGTTTCGCCAGCCATATCCTGGAGTCGTCCGGCGACCTGCGCGGCGTGCAGGAACTGCTCGGCCATGCCGACATCGCCACCACGCAGATCTACACGCACCTGGATTTCCAGCACCTGGCCAAGGTCTACGACGCCGCGCATCCCAGAGCGAAGCGAAAGAAATAGGGAAGCCGTAGGCTGGGATGAAGCAACGCGCAATCCCAGCGTGTGGCGCTCGATATCGCGGGGTTGCTGGGATTCCACTGCGCTGCATCCCAGCCTACGGTCGGTGTTCGGAGCGTTCTCCCAAAGGTCATGCTTGAACCGGGCACCGGCGTCCCCACCTCTGGGGGAACACCCCGGAGGCCTCCATGGACCCCAGCCAGAATCCCAACGTTTTCCACGCCACCACCATCCTGTCCGTGCGCCGCAACGGCCATGTCGCCGTTGCCGGCGACGGCCAGGTGACGTTGGGCCACACGGTGATGAAGGGCAACGCGCGCAAGGTGCGCCGGCTCGGTCGCGACGGCCAGGTGCTGGCAGGTTTTGCCGGCGCCGCGGCCGATGCCTTCACGCTGTTCGAACTGTTCGAAGCCAAGCTCGAGAAGCACGGCCAGCTGACGCGTGCTGCGGTCGAACTTGCGAAGGATTGGCGCACCGAACGCCGCTTGGGCAAGCTCGAAGCACTGCTCGCGGTCGCCGACAAGGAAACCTCGCTGATCATCAGCGGTACGGGGGATGTCATCGAGCCGGAGGACGGCATCATCGCCATCGGTTCCGGTGGTTCCTACGCCCTATCCGCGGCGCGCGCGCTGCTCGCGCATACCGAGCTGGACGCAAAGTCCATCGCGGTCGAGTCGCTGAACATCGCCGGCGACATCTGCATCTACACCAATCGCAACGTGGTGGTCGAAGAGCTCTGAGGCTCCGACCGCCATCCCGCTCCGGCCGTCAGGGTCGGGGCTGAAGCCCTCCTACAGAACATCACGCCATGACCGAAAACACCTCGTCCACCATGACGCCGCGCGAGATCGTGCAGGAACTCGACCGCCATATCGTCGGCCAGCACGCCGCCAAGCGCGCGGTCGCCATCGCGCTGCGCAACCGCTGGCGCCGCATGCAGCTCGATGCCGGGCTGCGCAATGAAGTGATGCCCAAGAACATCCTGCTGATCGGCCCCACCGGCGTCGGCAAGACCGAAATCGCGCGCCGGCTGGCGACGCTGGCCAACGCGCCGTTCGTGAAGGTGGAAGCCACGCGCTTCACCGAGGTCGGCTACGTGGGCAAGGACGTCGAGCAGATCGTCCGTGACCTGGCCGACACCGCGGTGAAGATGTACCGCGAACAGGCCAAGGCGCGCATGCGCACGCAGGCCGAGGAGCGCGCCGAGGACCGCATCCTCGATGCGCTGCTGCCGCGACGCGATGCCGCAGGCGGCAACGGCTTCGGCTTCGGCGCGAACACCACCACGGTCGACATCGGTGCCGAACCCTCGTCGAAGGAATCGGAGACCCGCCAGAAGCTGCGTCGCCAGCTGCGCAACGGCGACCTGGACGACCGCGAGATCGAACTGGAACTGGCCGCCAACGTCGGCGTCGACATCATGACGCCACCCGGCATGGAGGAAATGGGCCAGCAGCTGCGGCAGATGTTCTCCAACCTCGGCGGGCAGAAGACGCACAAGCGCACCGTGACCATCAAGGCCGCCCGCCCGCAATTGATCGAGGAGGAAGCCGCCAAGCTGGTCAACGAGGACGACATCCGCGCCGCGGCCATCGAAGCCTGCGAACAGCACGGCATCGTCTTCATCGACGAGATCGACAAGGTCGCCAAGCGCAGCGGCACCATGAGCGGTGCCGACGTCAGCCGCGAGGGCGTGCAGCGCGACCTGTTGCCGCTGGTCGAGGGCAGCAACGTGTCGACCAAGTACGGCACGGTGAAGACCGACCACATCCTGTTCATCGCCTCGGGCGCGTTCCACCTGGCCAAGCCCAGCGACCTGATCCCGGAGCTGCAGGGTCGCTTCCCGATCCGTGTGGAACTGTCGGCGCTGAGCAAGGAGGACTTCATCCGCATCCTCACCGAACCGAAGGCCGCGCTGACGAAGCAGTATGTCGAACTGATGAAGACGGAAGGCGTGTCGCTGCGCTTCACCGACGATGCGGTGGATCGCCTCGCCGAGATCGCCGCGCTGGTCAACGAGCGCCAGGAGAACATCGGTGCCCGCCGCCTGCATACCGTGCTGGAACGCCTGCTGGACACGCTGAGCTATGAAGCGCCGGATCGCGACGGCCAGAGCATCACCATCGACCGCGCCTACGTCGATGCGCACCTGGGCGAACTGGTGCAGGATCCGGACCTGAGCCGTTACATCCTGTGACGCCACGAACCCGCCGCAAGGCGGGTTCTTCGTTTCCGGGTCGCGGCGGGGCGTCGGTTACAATCGCACCTCGTTCCGCAAGACGCTTTCACCCGTATGAGTACGCTGCCTCCCTGCCCGCAATGCGCCTCCGCCTACACCTACGAGGACGGCGCCCAGCTGGTCTGTCCGGAGTGCGGACACGAGTGGTCGGCCGATTCGCAAGCTACCGGCGACGATGAGCGCGTCATCAAGGATGCCAACGGCAACCTGCTGCAGGATGGCGACACCGTCACCGTCATCAAGGACCTGAAGGTCAAGGGCTCGTCGCTGGTGGTGAAGGTCGGCACCAAGGTCAAGAACATCCGCCTGGTCGATGGCGACCATGATATCGACTGCAAGATCGACGGCATCGGCGCGATGAAGCTCAAGTCGGAGTTCGTGCGCAAGGCCTGACCTGCCGCCCGCTGGGCCTCAGCGGGCGCCCGCCACCTTGAGCCGGGTGGTGGAGAGGTTCTGCTCAATGACGGCGCGATGCTGCGGATACAGTGCGTCGAAGTCTTCGGTCACCACGACGGTGACCAGCTCCAGCATGTCCGTGTCGAGCATCCGCATCATCAGCAGATTGCGGCCACCCTTGTCGCCGACCGCGTGCGAGTACACCCGGTAGCCGGGCGCTTCGATGCCATCGAAGGGAGCGAACGTGGCCACGTCCACGCCGGCGTCGCCCAGGCGCTCCAGCATCGGGGGGAGATAGTCGTCCAGGTTGTCCACGGGCTGCCCGAACTCCGGCACAAGCAGGTCGACTTCGAACCGCATGCCCATCCTGTAACGCAGATCGGTCCGCGGCTCGAGGACGTGGGCGTAGCGGGTGTTCATCTTCGTGTGCTTCCAGCCGTCGGCCGGCTTGAACGCATAGGCGAAGCGATCCTCGTTCTGCTTGAGGACCGTGGACACCTTGGGCACTTCGCCGCCGCGCCCGATCGAGGCCGCCATCGCGTGCAGCGTGTCGGTGCGAAACAGGTTGCCCACGAGCTGCGTGGCGATGCCCTGGGCCATCTGCGGATACGCATCGACGAACAGCGCACGGTCGCCGGGAGCCTGGTCGATATGCCGCTTGGTCATCCCGTTCTGTGCGGCGACGCCCTTCAGCACCTGCTTGCGCCCGCCGGTCTCGTACACGCGGTAGCGGATGGTCGCCATCGGCGCGACGTCGTCGCTCCGGGTCGCCATCAGGTTGAGCATCGACAAACCGCTGAAAACTTCTTCGATGGTGATGACGTACCGGAAGCCCGCCTGCGCGGCCGCCGTCCCCAGTTTCTCGCCGGGCAGGAAGCGGGCGGCGTCGGTCGTGGCTTCGACCGTGAACATCGGCGAGCGCTGGCCGAAACTCCTGCGCAGAGCGTCGCCGAGGACAGCGTACCGGTCGTATCCTGCCAGCGTGGCATCGAGCTGCGCACCCAGCGTATCGCTGCGTCTGCGCAGGTTGGCGCTGTTGGCGATCGCCGCGAAGGGAATCAGCAGCCCGCGGGTGAACTCGCCATCGGTCGCGAAGTACACCTTGGATGGCGTGGGCGTCTGCGGGAAGACCAGCAATACCTTGACCTCGGCGGCACCGTCCTGGGCGCGGGCGCTGCCTGGCGCAAGGACGAGTACGACAGCGAGCAGCGCACCGAGCAGCATGGAAAGACGGGTCATGGGAGTCCTTTCAGGGGCGGGCGGGGAGGGCGCAGGCGCGGGCAGCGGGCTAGTCCTCGCCGATATCCTCGTTCCACACCTCGGGATTGGCGCGGATGTAGCCGCCGAGCAGGTCGATGCATTCCTGGTCGTGCAGGTCGATGACCTCGACGCCGGATTCGCGCAGCCAGTCGATGCCGCCCTGGAACGTCACCGATTCGCCGACCACCACGGTGCCGATGTTGAACTGGCGCACCAGCCCGCTGCAGTACCAGCAGGGCGCCAGCGTGGTGACCATGATCGTGTCGCGGTAGCGGCGCTGGCGGCCGGCCTTGCGGAAGGCGTCGGTCTCGCCGTGCACGGAGGGGTCGCCTTCCTGCACGCGGCGGTTGTGGCCGCAGCCGAGCAGGCGCCCGTCCTGGTGGTAGAGCGCGGCGCCGATGGGGATGCCGCCCTCCGCGAGTCCCTGCCGGGCTTCGGCGATGGCGGTCTGGAGGAGGGCGCGGTAGTCGATGGACGTGCTCATGCGGTGGAAGGCCGTTGGTGTCAGGCATGCAGCATCCCACACGTGGAGAATGTGATACCACTCACGGCGCATGCGCCGGCGAGCGGTTAGAACGCAGGACGCGGTGCGGAAGGCGCACCGGAACCTGGGGAGTCGGAGATCATGGGGAAGGATGCCAAGGCGCCGCCGTGCCGCGCGTGGGCGGTGGCGGTACTGGTGATGTGTGCGATGTCGTCGGCGACGGACGCGCGCGCGCAGGCCATTGAACAAGGGTTGCTGCATCTGGAATGGGGCGATCCGCCACCGGTTGCGAAGGGACAGCCACGGCGTGCGCCGCAGTTCAACGCCTCGCTGCTGAAGGACGACGGCACCCGTATCCGCCTCGATCCCGCGCAGGCGAAGCTGGCGGCGGGCGATCTGTACGTGCTGGCCAATCGCCGCGTTGCCGTGGCCTTCGCGCCCGCGGGACGCGTCATGTCATCCATGCCGGCTATCGAGGCCATCGTGCCTGTCGATCGCGTGACGCAATCCGCACCCGCGCATGCCGCCAATGCCCGCGTGATGGCGGCTGCACCGATCAGCGGCACCACACGCTGGGTGACGCTGATGTGCAAGTTCAGCGACCTCGCGGACGAGCAGAAGGACCTGGCGTTCTTCCAGTCCCAGTACGGCGAAGGCGTCGGCCAGCTCGGTCATTACTGGCGCGAAGTGTCGTACAACAAGATCAACCTGACCGGCAGCACCGCGCATGGCTGGTACACGCTGCCCAGTCCGCGCTCCACGTATGTCACGACCGTGGATGGCAAGGACAAGGCGGACCTCAACAAGCTGTTCGCCGACTGCGCGTCGGCCGCGCCGGACACCGTCGACCTGACCGCGCCGGTGGGCATCAACATGATGTTCAACGGCAACCTGGACGGCTATGCCTGGGGTGGACAGAGCTGCGCCACGGTGCGCGGCGCGCGCCTGTGCAAGCGCGTTACGTGGAACCCGCCGTGGTCGTTCGGCAACCTCGCCCCGCTCGCGCACGAGATGGGACACGGTTACGGCCTGCCGCACTCGGACAATTCCGATGGCGACGACGATACCTACGACAACCCGTGGGACGTGATGAGCGACAGCTGGTCGAACGCGGTCGGCGACACCACCTACGGCACGCGTCCGAAGCACATCAACATCTTCCAGCGCCACCGCCTGAGCTGGGTGGATGCGCCGCGGCAGCAGATCGTGGCGCTCGCCGACAGGACGACGCGCGACATCACGCTGGACTACGCGCACCTGGCGGGCTCGACGAACGTGCAGATGCTGGTGCTCTCGATGTCGCCGCAGGCCGATCCCTACGCCACCGTGGTGTACACGCTGGAGGCACGGAAGCGCGAGGGTACGTACGAAGGCAACCTGGCCGGCAATGCGGTGATCATCCACAAGGTCGAACGGTCCGGGACCGCCTACAGCATCGATGCCGACGTGCCGCCCGCGAACCGTTCGAACAACGAAGGATCGATGTTCAAGGTGGGCGAGCGCTGGATGACGCCCGAAGCCTCGCACCTGGTGACCGTCAAGGCGCAGACGGCGACCGGGTTCGTGCTGACGGTCGGGCCGGCGCGCGTGATGAGCACACCCTTGCCGCCACGCCTGAAACCGGACGCGGTGGCGCCGTCTTCCCTCGCATTGCCGGCTGCGCAACCAGCCTCTGGCGGCACGCGCGAACGTACGCCGGCGGTCACGCGCTGCGTCGCTGGTGGCATGCGTTCGCCTGCCATCGCCTGCGCGATCCGCGAGCGCTGAATGTAGGGGATGTCCCTACGTGCCCCGACATCGTGCAAGTGCGCGTTGTCGGGGCGTAAAACGATGATGTTCGCTGTCGATTCCTGACCTGCATCGCAGTTCGGAACATCCGGTGCGATTCGCGCCTGAAGGCCCTCAAGAGCGTCCGCGTCCTGCCGACACCCCGGCCATGGCGGCGTCATCTCGACCCGCCGGTTGCAAACGGGGTCGCGCGTGGTCAGACACGGATCAGCCGACACGCGACGCAGGAGCGTTCGGGCGCTCTTCGTCGTTGGAATGTCGGTATGGGCATGCATCCTTCCAGTCCTTCATGCGAAGGCGGAAACGGTGGTGCAGGGAACATTGCAGCTGCAGTGGGCGGATCCTCCGCGCGCGCAGCCCGGGCGCATGCAGGCGCAGCCGCATCTGGACGCCTGGCTCGACATGGGGCCCGGTCGTCGCGTGGCGCTGGACGTGGCGCAGGCGCAGCGCGCGGCAGGCGACCTGTATGCCCTCGCCAACCGCCGCATTGCGGTGTCGTACGACACGCGCGCGACCGTGGCTGCGTCGTCGAAGGTCATGGCCGCATCGGGCGCATTGCCGGTGATCAGCGCCATCGTGCCGACGGACCGGCTGCCGCAACGCGCACTCGCGAGGGGAGCGGACGGACGCGTGATGGCGTCCGCGCCGGTGCTCGGCGCCACGCGCTGGGTCACGCTGATGTGCAAGTTCGCCGACATCGCGACCGAGCAGAAGCCGCGCAGTTTCTTCCAGGACCAGTACGGCAACGCGCCGGGGCAGCTGGGCCACTACTGGTCCGAGGTCTCCTACGGGCAGATCAACCTGGCGGGCAGTTCCGCGCACGGCTGGTACACGCTGCCGAAGCCGCGCGCGGCCTATCTGGCGGATGTCAACGGCAAGCAGAAGGCGCAGCTGTCGGAGCTGTTCGCCGATTGCGCGGCGGCCGCCGACGCCGACGTCGATTTCGCGGGCATCCAGGGCGTCAACCTGATGTTCAACGGCGAACTCGACGGCAATGCGTGGGGCGGCGGTGCCTGCACCACGCTGGACGGCACCTACACCTGCACGCGCGTGACCTGGAGCCCGCCCTGGTCGTTCGCCAATCTGGCGCCACTGGCGCACGAGATGGGCCATGGCTACGGACTGCCGCACTCCAACAACTCCGACGGCGACAGCGATACCTACGACAATCCGTGGGACGTGATGAGCGACGCGTGGCGCAACGCGACCACCGATGCCACCTACGGCCTGCTGCCGAAGCATCCGAACATGTACCAGCGCGAGCGCCTAGGCTGGCTGCCGGCGTCGCGCAAGCGCGTCGTGGCGGCGGACAACCGCGAGACGCAGGAGTTCGTGCTCGATGCGGGCAGCGTGCTGAAAACGGCCAACACGCAGCTGGTGGTGCTCGCCCTGCCGGCGCAGCCCGATCCGTACAAGACCGTGATCTACACGCTGGAAGCGCGCCGGCGCACCGGCACGTACGAAGCGAACCTGGCCGGCGACGCGGTGATCATCCACAGGCTCGAGGACTACGGCATCGCGTACAGCGTCGATCGCGATACGCCGGCGGCGAATTTCTCGAGCAACGAAGGCTCGATGCTGAAGGTCGGGGGGCGCTGGAACACGCCGGACGAACTGCACTGGGTGGAAGTGGTGTCCGCCACCGCACAGGGATTCGTGGTGCGCGTCGGTCCCCGGCAGCGGTCGATGAGTTCGCCGGCACCGGTGCTCGAGCGTCCGACGCAGGTGGCTTCGTCGTCGCCCGCCACGCCGCGTCCCTCGGCGCCCACACCCGCCGCCCGTCCGCAGTCCGTGCGCCGTCGCGGTTGCGACGCCCTGCCTTCGTTGCTGAGGCTGGCGCCGGTGTGCGTATGGCTCGAACGGTGACCGTGGCGGCCGCGATGCATTGATGTGGGCGTGCGTGGAGTGTCGATGTAATCGCATTCACGAGTGACAACGCGGTGCTTGTGCGGACACGACTGCATTCGTATTCGTCGCGAAGGAATGCGCAAGGCAGCGCAGGCGAAGATCGACCTCCATTCCAGAAACGGAATGTCGTCGCCGGAAATGCCGATCCGCTTGCCGCATTCGGCGCGTCTTGGCGATGTCCCGAGTAGTCGCGCGGCACTGCGCGCACTCGGAGCACATCATGGGCTTGGACAAGAAGGCCGCGCGACGCGCGGTCGCGCTGGCGGCTTGCCTGTTCGCTTGCCTGGCGGCGGTGGAGGCGCGTGCGGACGAGATCGTGCAGGGCGTGCTCCAGCTGCGGTGGGGCGATGCGCCGCATGCGACAAAAGGTGGCGCTTCACCGCCCGCGCAGTTCGAAGCGTGGCTGGATGCCGGCCCCGGCCGCCGCCATCGGCTGGACGCGGCGCAGGCCAAGCGTGCGGCCGGCGACCTGTACGCGCTGGCGAACCGGCGCGTCGCGGTGTCCTACGGCATGCGGGCGAACACCGCGTCCGCGGGCAAGGTGATGTCGGCAGCCCCGGCCGAACCGGTGATCAGCGCCATCGTCCCCGCGGATCGCGTGCCGCAGCGCGCATTGGCGGCGGGGCAGGACGGACGCGTGATGGCCGCGGCGCCGATGGTGGGCAGCACGCGCTGGGTCACGCTGATGTGCAAGTTCGCCGACATGGCCGCCGAGCAGAAGCCGCGCGCGTATTTCCAGTCTCAGTACGGCAACGCGCCGGGACAGTTGGGCCACTACTGGTCCGAAGTCTCGCAGGGGGCCATCGACCTGGATGGCAGCAGCGCGCATGGCTGGTACACGTTGCCGAAGCCGCGGTCCGCCTATGTCGCGACCGTCAACGGCCGGCCGCGCGCGGACCTGTCGCTGCTGTTCGCCGATTGCACCGCGCTGGCCGACGCCGCGGTCGACTTCAGTGGCGTGCAGGGCGTCAACCTGATGTTCAACGCCGAGCTGGATGGCAGCGCATGGGGTGGCGGTGCCTGCTCCACGCTGGACGGTGCCTACGCATGCACGCGTGCGACATGGAATCCACCGTGGTCGTTCAACAACCTGGCGCCGCTTGCGCACGAGATGGGACACGGCTACGGCCTGCCGCATTCGGACAATTCCGACGGCGATGCCGACACCTACGACAATCCCTGGGACCTGATGAGCGACGCCTGGCGCAGGGCCGCCGCCGACGCCACCTACGGGCTGCTGCCCAAGTACCTGAACATGTACCAGCGGGATCGCCTTGGATGGTTGGCGCCCGGCCAGAAGCGCACCGTCGCCGCGGACAACCGCGACACGCACGAGATCGTGCTCGACGCGGCCGGCCCGGGCGACGCCGGCGGCACGCAGATGCTGGTGCTGGCGATGCCCACGCAACCCGATCCGTACAGGACGGTGGTCTACACGCTGGAGGCGCGCCGCAGGCAAGGGGTCTACGAGTCCGCGCTGGCGGGCGATGCGGTGATCATCCATCGGATCGAGGACTACGGCATCGCCCGCAGTGTCGACACGGACACGCCCGCGGCGGATTTCTCCGGCAATGAAGGCTCCATGCTGAAGGTGGGCGAACAGTGGAGCACGCCTGACGAGCGCCACTGGGTCCAGGTGGTGTCGGAAACGGCACGCGGCTTCGTGGTGCGGGTCGGTCCTCGCACGCGCGCGATGAGTGCGCCGACGCCCGCCCTGCTGCAGGGCGGCACGGCGCAGCGCGCGGGCGTGGCGGTCGGGGCGCCACCGCCGCCGGTCGTCGCGCGCAGCGCACCGCCTCCGGTGCGGCGATCGCGCGGCTGTGAAGCCGTGCCGCGCGTGCTCAGGCTGCCGATGGTGTGCGCGCTGCTGGTCCGCTGACCGCCTGGAGGCCGTCAGCGGTGGTAGGTGGCGTCCGGAACGTGCGCTGCTGCGTGGAACCGGACACGGGACGACATCGATCCCGCTCCCGGTTTCCGCCTTCGGCGCCGGATCGCGATAAAGCCTTAGTCGTGAACGTGATGTCACGACATGGAGGCCGCCGTGGGATGGATGCGACGAACTGCAGGAATGACCACCCGTCGGGCGCTGGCAGGCGTCGTGGCGCTGGTGGGCGTTTGCTGTGCGCCGGCGCACGCCCTGGAGGGCGACATTGTGCAGGGCACACTGCAGCTTCGCTGGGGCGATGCGCGCGCCGCACCGCCCGGCCATCCGGCGACGCCGCCCGTGTTTGAGGCGTGGCTGGATCTCGGCCCGGGCCTGCGCTACCGGCTGGACGAGGTCGAGGCCCTGCGTGCCGCGGGCGATCTTGCCGCACTGTCGAACCGGCGCGTGGCGGTGTCGTACGTGCCGCGCAAGAGCGTCTCCTCCGACCCGGTCATCGAGGCCATCGTGCCGGTGGGACGCCTGCCGCAGCGCGCGACCGTGCGCGAGGCGGGGGGCCGCATCGCGATGGCGGCCCCCGTGACGGGCGGCACCCGCTGGGTGACGCTGATGTGCAAGTTCGCCGACATCGCGGTGGAGCCCAAGTCGCGCGCGTTCTTCCAGGCGCAGTACGGCGATGCGCCGGGCCAGCTGGGCCATTACTGGTCCGAGGTCTCCTACGGCGCGATCCATCTGGCCGGCAGTGCGGCGTATGGCTGGTACACGCTGCCGGCGGCGAGGGCGGACTACGTCCCGAGCATCGCCGGGAAGCCGCGCGCGGACCTGTCGCGGCTGTTCAACGACTGCGTCGCCCAGGCGGAGGCGGACGTCGATTTCCGCAGCGTGCAGGGCATCAACCTGGTGTTCAACGGCGAACTCGACGGCCGTGCGTGGGGAGGCGGTGCCTGTGGCCTGCTGGAGGGCGTGGATGCCTGCACGCGTGCGACGTGGAGTCCGCCGTGGGCCTCGGACAATGTCGCCAGCCTGGCGCACGAGATGGGGCACGGTTACGGATTGCCGCATTCGGACAATTCGGACGGCGACGCCGATACCCACGACAACCCGTGGGACCTGATGAGCGACGCCTGGCGCCACGCCACCACCGATCCCGTGCTGGGGCTGCTGCCCAAGCACCTGAGCATGCACCAGCGCGACCGCCTGGGCTGGCTGCCGCCGGCGCGCAAGCGGCTCGTGCCGTTCGACAACGAGGCGGTCCACGAGATCGTGCTCGACGCGGGCAGTGTGGCGGGATCCGACCAGGTGCAACTGGTGGTGCTGGGCGGCGAAGCGCAGCCCGATCCCTACCGCACCGTGTCCTACACGCTGGAGGCCCGCCGTCGCAGTGGCACCTACGAGTCCGCATTGGCGGGCGATGCGGTGATCATCCACCGGGTGGCCGGGAACGGCGCCGCCTACAGCGTGGACACCGACACGCCGCCGGCCGACCTGTCGGGAAACGAAGGCTCCATGCTGAAGGTGGGCGAGCACTGGAACACGCCGGATGGCCGGCACTGGGTGTCGGTCGTCGCTTCGACGCCCACGGGCTTCCGGGTGCGGATCGGACCCCGCCCGCGCGTGATGAGCACGCCTGCCCCCATGCTGGAACGCAGCCTGCCCACGTCGTCCGCGCACCCGCTGCACACGGGGCGGACGGACGCCGGTGCGCTACCCGGCGGCCCACCGCGCAGGGCGCCTGTCTGCGGCCTGCCGGCGCGGCGATGGCAGGCATCGCCAGCCTGTGCGCCGTTCGAGCGCTGAGCGGACCCCGGCCGGTGGGTAATGCGATAATCCGGCCATGAGCGAATCCCCCTACGAACGCGGCACCACCCATTTCGGCTTCCGCGACGTCGCCGCCAAGGACAAGCAGAAGCTGGTCGGCGAGGTCTTCACCTCGGTGGCCGGCAAGTACGACCTGATGAACGACCTGATGAGCCTGGGCATCCATCGGGTCTGGAAGCGCTACTTCGTCGGCACCTGCCAGGTGAAGCGCGGCGACCGCGTGCTGGACCTGGCCGGCGGCACCGGCGACATCGCCGCGCTGTTGAAGGATCGGGTGGGCGATACCGGCCAGATCGTGCTGGGCGACATCAACGCCGGCATGCTGTCGGTCGGCCGCGACCGCATGACCGACCGCGGCGTGGTGCAGGGCCTGGAGTACGTGCAGTGCAACGCCGAGAAGCTGCCGTTCCCGGACGCCAGCTTCGACCTGGTCACCATTGCCTTCGGCCTGCGCAACGTCACCGACAAGGAAGCCGCGCTGCGCGACATGCACCGCGTGCTGAAGGTCGGCGGACAGGCGCGCGTGCTGGAGTTCTCCGAGGTCACGGTCGACTGGTTCAAGCCGGTGTACGACTTCCACTCGTTCAAGGTGTTGCCGAAGCTGGGCCAGCTGTTCGCGCAGGACGCCGGCAGCTACCAGTACCTGGCCGAAAGCATCCGCAAGCACCCGCCGCAGGCCGAGCTGCAGGGCATGATGGACGCGGCCGGATTCGCCCGGACCAGCTACAAGAACCTGTCCGCCGGCATCGTGGCCATCCACACCGGTTACAAGGTCTGAACAGGGCGCCAAGACCCATGTAGGAGCGGGCCATGCCCGCGATGCTGTTGCACGCGGTGATGGAAAAGCATCGCGCCCATGGGGCGCTCCTACAAAGAGGTCACGGAACGGCCGCCGGGGGCATGGGCAAGGCAGCCCCCGCCCGGCGCGGTAAACTGGGCACTTCCCCCGTATCACTGGAAGTCCCCTGATGCGTTCTCTGGCTTTGCTGTTGTCCTGCGCCGCCGTGCTGGCGGCCGGTTGTTCCAAGGAACCCGAACCCGCTCCCGTGGCCGCCACGCCCAAGCCCGCCGTCGAGACGCCCGTCGATCGTGACGAGCATTCCTACGCCGAACCGCGCAAGGTCGCCATCGACGATCTGGCGCTGGACATCGCCGTCGACTTCGACGCGAAGACCATCGGCGGTACCGCCACCTACACGCTGGACTGGAAGGACAAGGCCGCCACCCAGCTGGTGCTGGACACGCGCGACCTGACGATCGAGAAGGTCGAAGGCGAGGCCGGCAATGCTTGGGCGCCGCTGCAGTACGCGCTGGCCGCCAAGGATCCGGTGCTGGGCAGCAAGCTGACCATCGAGACACCGGCCCGCAACACCAAGGTCCGCGTCACCTACACCAGCTCGCCCGAGGCCTCGGGCCTGCAGTGGCTGACGCCGGAGATGACCGAAGGCAAGCAGCTGCCCTTCATGTTCAGCCAGTCGCAGCAGATCCACGCGCGCAGCTGGGTGCCGCTGCAGGACACGCCGCAGGTGCGTTACACCTACAGCGCGCACGTGACCTCGCGCCCGGACGTCATGGTGCTGATGAGCGCCGACAACGATCCGGCCGCCGTGCGCGACGGCGACTACACGTTCAAGATGCCGCAGAAGATCCCGTCGTACCTGATGGCGATCGCCGCCGGCGACCTGGTGTTCAAGCCGATCTCCGCGCGCAGCGGCGTGTGGGCCGAGCCGGCGATGGTCGACAAGGCCACGAAGGAGTTCGAAGACACCGAGAAGATGATCGCCGCCACCGAGCAGCTGTACGGCCCCTACCGCTGGGACCGCTACGACATGCTGGTGCTGCCGCCGTCGTTCCCGTACGGCGGCATGGAGAACCCGCGCCTGAGCTTCATCACGCCGACCGTCATCGTCGGCGACAAGACGCTGGTCTCGCTGATCGCGCACGAGCTGGCGCACAGCTGGTCGGGCAACCTGGTGACGTTCTCCAGCGCCAAGCACGGCTGGTTGAACGAGGGCTTCACCAGCTACGTCGAGAACCGCATCGTCGAGGCGCTGTACGGCAAGGAAACCGCGAGCATGGAGTACGCCATCGCCCGCAATGCGCTGAAGAAGGAGATCGGCACGATGCCCGAAGCGACGCAGTCGCTGGCGGTCAAGCCGGGCACGCAGCTGGACGCCGACGACGCGCTCAGCGCGGTGTCGTACGACAAGGGCGCGTGGTTCCTGCAGTTCCTGGAAGAGCGTTTCGGCCGCCAGGAGTTCGACGCCTTCCTGCGCGGCTACTTCGACCACTTCGCGTTCCAGAGCATCACCACCGAGCAGTTCTTGGACTACGCAAAGAAGAATCTGTTCGACAAGCATCCCAACCTGGTCTCCGACGCGGAGATCCAGGCCTGGGTGTACGGCACGGGCATTCCGGCCACCGCGCCGCAGGTGCAGTCGCGCGGGTTCTCCAATACCGACACCGCGCGCATCGCCTGGCAGGGCAGCGGCCAGCTGCCGAACAAGCAGTTGACCGACGCCTGGGTGACCCAGCAGTGGGTGCATTTCCTCGAAGGCATGGGCGAGACGCTGACGGTCGAACAGCTCAAGCAGCTGGATGACGCCTACCACTTCACCGGCACGGCCAACGGCGAGATCGCGATGCGCTGGTATCCGCTGACCATCCGCAGCGGTTACGTGGAGGCGCGCCCGGAGATCGCCAGGTTCATCGAGCGCGTCGGTCGCCGCAAGCTGATCATGCCGATCTACGAAGAGCTGGTGAAGACGCCGGAAGGCCTCGCGCTGGCGAAGGAAAGCTTCGCGCGCGCCAGGCCGGGCTACCACCCGATCACGACCGGGTCGGTCGAGGCGCTGCTGGCGAAGGCGTCGGCAGGCCAGTAAGGCATGGCGTTGCGCCTGACCCGCACACGGACGGTCGCCCTGGTGGCGGCCGTTCTTGTTTGCGCGGTGGCCGTGTGGATCTGGCGCGATCCGATGGCGCCGCTGCGCAACGGGCTGGCGCTGCAGGGCTGGTGGATCGACCTGTCGGCGCGGCAGGTGGTGGTGGGCGACCATCGCTGGGTCTACGACACGCGCGAGGCCGACGATCCCGCCGCGCCGACCGTGGTACTGGTGCATGGCTTCACCGGCGGCAAGGAGAACTGGTACCCGCTGGCGACGCGCCTGCGCGACCGTTACCGGCTGGTGATCCCGGACCTGCCCGGCTGGGGCGAAAGCCAGCGCATCGACGGCGCCGACTACGGCTTCAAGGCGCAGGCGGCGCGGCTGGGGGCGTTCCTGCGTGCGATCCGCCGCGACGGCAGCCCCATCGTGCTGGTGGGGCATTCGATGGGTGGCGGCATCGTGGCCATCACGGCGGCGGAGCAACCCGACCTGGTCGCGCGCGTCGCGCTGATCGACGCGGCGGGTGTGCGGTTCGCCGACAACGCCTTCGGCTTGGAAGTGCTGGCCGGGCGCAATCCGTTCGCGGTGTACGACGCGGCCTCGCTGCAGCGCTACCTCGATACCGTCTTCCACGACCGTGCCGCGCAGCCCGCGATTCCCTGGCCCGCGTCGAAGGCCGTCATCGACTGGCGCATCGCGCAGGCACCGTTCGAGCAGCAGGTGCTGGACCGCATCGGTCGCAGCAACGAACGTTTCCTGCCCGGCGAGATGGCCGCCTCGATCCGCCAGCCGACGCTGCTGCTGTGGTGCCGGCAGGACCGCGTGATCGATCCCAGCGCGATGGCGCTGTACGCGGAGAAGATCCCGCAGGCGCTCCAGGTTTCACTGGACGGTTGCGGGCACATGTCCATCATGGAAAAACCCGATGACGTGGCGGCCGCGGTCGCCCGGCTGATCCAGCAAGGAAACCCCCGATGACGATGAAGAACGCGACCTATTTCCTGGGACTGGCGCTGGCGTGCGGCGTGGCGCTGTCCGCCTGCGGCGACCGCGAGGCCGAACGCGCCGCCGCTGCCGCGGCCCAGGCGGCCGCCACGGAACAGCAGGCCGATGAGCTGGCGAAGAAGTACGACAGCGCCGCGGCCTCCGGCGACTGGGACATGGCGCGCATCCACGGCATCGCGCTGCTCGACCAGTACCCCCAGAGCACGGCAGCCGCACGCATCGGGCCGTCGCTCGACGAGGTGAAGAAGAAGGCCGAGGGCGTGCGCGACCAGCGCCGCATGGAGGCGCTGTGGGCCTACGCGCAGGTGCCGGCCGGCAAGGGCACGCAGCGCTCGGCGATGATCTACAGCAAGGAGCCGGTGGACGTGGACGGCAGCGGCGCCAAGCCGGTGCAGCTGGTGTTCCGCGACCATCCGGAGTGGAAACGCAGCAGTTACCTGGTCCTGCAGGCCGGCGATTTCGCCAAGGCCTGTTACCGCCGGTGCCAGGTGACCGTGGTCGCGGACGGTGCCGCACCGAAGCGCATGGCGTCCCACCGGCCGGATACCGACGAGGCCACCGCGATGTTCATCGACGACGACAAGGCCCTGTGGCGTCTCGTGCGCAAGACGAAGGAACTGGAGGTCGAGTTCCTGGTGAAGGACGGCAGCCCGCGCAAGGCCGTGTTCGAGACCGGCGGCCTGGACGGCAGCCAGATGCCGGGATGGGATTGACGCCGATGCCGGCCGCCGTGCCGGCGCTGGCGAGCCTGCGCCACTGGGTGTTCGACCTGGACGGCACGCTGACGGAAGCGGTGCACGACTTCGCGCTGATACGCCGTGAGCTGGGCATCCCGTCTGACGCCGACATCCTGGCCCACCTGGCCATGCTGCCCCCGGACGAGGCGCGCGCCAGGCACGACTGGCTGATGCGGCACGAACAGTCGCTGGCCGAAGCGGCGACGGCAGCGGCGGGCGCCGTCGCGCTGGTGCGCGCGCTGCACGCGCGCGGCTGCCGCCTGGGCATCCTCACCCGCAACGCGCGGACGCTGGCCGGCGTCACGCTGGCGGCGATCGGGCTGGGCGACGCGTTCGACGACGCCGACATCATCGGCCGCGACGACGCCACGCCCAAGCCGGCGCCCGATGGCCTGCTGTACTTCGCGAACCGCTGGAACGTGTCGCCGGCGCAGATGGTGATGGTCGGCGACTACCGCTTCGATATCGAGTGTGGCCGCGCCGCGGGCACGCATACCGTGCTGGTGAATGTCCGCGAGGAGGAGCTGCCGGTGGACGCCACGTGGCGGCTGGCGGACTGTGCGGCGATCCTGGCCACGCTCGGCGAAGACGCGCACGCCTGAGCCGTCCGGAGCGAAAGCGTGGCGTCGAGGCGGCGGAATGCGTCAGGCGACTACCCGGTTCCGGCCCATCGCCTTGGCCCGGTACAGCGCGGCGTCGGCGCGGCTGAGCAGCTGTTCCAGCGTATCCCGCGGCATCGCCGCCGACGGCGACGCCAAGCCCACGCTCACGGTGATGTCGAGCACGCGGCCGTCGTCCAGGCCGATCGGTTCGCTGGCCGCTGCGCGCAGGCGCTCGGCGACCTGGTGTGCGTCGCCCGTCCCCAGGCCCGGCAGCAGTGCCGCGAACTCCTCGCCGCCGAACCGCCCGAACAGGCCGTCGTCGCGCAGGTGCTCGCGCATGCGCGTGGCGAACGCCGTCAGCACCGCATCGCCCGCGGCGTGGCCATGGCGGTCGTTGACCGACTTGAAGTGGTCGATGTCCAGCATCATCGCGACGAAGGGCGTACCGCTCGCCTGCGCCTGGTCGGCCATCGTGCGACCGCGTCGCAGGAAAGCGCTGCGGTTCAGCGCACCGGTCAGCGCGTCGTGGTCGGCGGCGTGGTTGAGCGTGGCCAGCAGGCGGTTGCGCGCCGCATTGACGCTGGCCACGGTCAGCGGCGCCACGGCCAGCAGCGCCATGCCCATGCGCAGCGAGATCACCGGCAACGGGCCTTCGGCCTGCACCTGCAGGTCGATCACGCCATGCGCGATGGCGATCAGCGTCCACATGCACAGCAGCAGGGTGACCAGCGCGGTGGTGAACAGCCGGTAGGCCAGCGCGCACCACAGCAGCGCCGGTACCGGGAAGGCGATGGCGCCGGGACCGCCTATCACCATGCCCAGCGCTACCGCCAGCGCCAGCGCCGCCAATGGCAGCAGCCGGGCTGGCCGGCGTCGCAGGCGTGTCCATGTCTCCGCCAGGCGCGCGGCCGCGCCGGTCGGTGAGGGCGCCAGCAGCACGACCGGCAGGATCGCCACGTAGCTGACCAGTTCGGCCGAGAACCAGAAGCCGCTGGCCTTCAGCATGTCCATGCGGACCAGCGTGTGCGAGGTCAGCGCGCCCACCACGCTGGCGCCGAGCGCGGCCACCGCCGACACCGCCAGTACTCCCAGCATCGACAGGGGATGCTGCAGGTGGCGGTCTTCCTGGCGGACGTGGCGGAACAGCAGGAACCCCGCCGCCACGCCGGCCAGGTTGGCGAGCGTCAGGCGCAAGGTCGTGGGGAGCGAGGTGCCGGTCAGCAGGTCCGCTGCCACGTAGCCCAGAGCGGCGGCGGCCCAGCCGGCCGGCGATGCCAGGGCAGGGCGCCGGGCGAACAGGCCCAGCAGCAGCGCATTGGTCGGCCAGAACGTCGCCAGCTGGTGGTCTGGCCGGGTCAGGATGCCGAGCCCGCTGGCGAGGAAGACCAGGGCGGCGACGCCGGACGCCCGCATCGCGAGCTGGCGGAAGGCAGCGGCGGACGAAGCAGGAATGCTGACGTCCTGCGGAGGAGGTTGCCGATGCTGCGCGACCATGCTGCCCCTGCCCGTTGCCGACTGCGCGGAGCGCAGCCGGTCCGGCCGTTCCCCGGCCTTACCTTACTGCACAAACAGGTGGGACGGTGACGACCCATGGCGCGTGCGCGCCGGCTTCGTGCCGCCGCCGGCCGGCGTTTTCCTTACAGCGCGTAGCCGAACTGCTGCTTGAACTGTTCGTTGAACTCGTCGAAGTCGAAGCGCTGGTTCTGCGTGCCCGGGTGCTCGACCTTCAGGGCGCCCATCAGGTTGCCCATGCGGCCGATGGTCAGCCAGTCGTAGCCCTTCTCGATGCCGAAGATCAGGCCGGCGCGGAACGCGTCGCCGCAGCCGGTCGGGTCGGTCACGCGGCGCTCGTGCGCCGGCGGGATGTCGTAGGTCTTCTCGGGCGTATGGATCTGCGAGCCGTGCGGGCCGCGGGTGGTGATGTAGGCCTTCACCCGCTTGACGATGTCGGCCTCGCTCCAGCCGGTGCGCTCCTGCAGCAGGTTGGACTCGTAGTCGTTGACGGTCACGTAGTCGGCCAGTTCGATGAAATGGCGCAGCTCCTCGCCGTTGAACAGCGGCATGGCCTGGCCGGGATCGAAGATGAAGGGAATGCCGGCCTCGGCGAACTCGGCGGCGTTCTGGATCATGCCCTCGCGGCCGTCCGGGCTGACGATGCCGAACGTCACGCCGGCCACGTCCTTCACGTGGTTCTCGTAGCTGCGCATCATCGCGCCCGGGTGGAACGCGGTGATCTGGTTGTTGTCGTGGTCGGTGGTGATGAAGGCCTGCGGGGTGAACAGCTCGTCGATCACCTTCACCTGGTCCAGCGTGATGCCCTGCTCGACGAAATGCTCGCGGTACGGGCCGAAGTCCTGGCCCACCGTCGCCATCGGCACCGGGTCGCCGCCCAGCAGCTTGAGGTTGTAGGCGATGTTGCCGGCGCAACCACCGAACTCGCGGCGCATGCGCGGCACCAGGAACGACACGTTCAGGATGTGCACCTTGTCCGGCAGGATGTGGTTCTTGAACTGGTCCGGGAACACCATGATGGTGTCGTAGGCAAGGGAACCACAGATCAGTGCGGACATCGTCAGACTCGGCTGGAGGCGGGAGCGGCCGCGGGGCCGCAGGAAAGCGGGACGTGCGCCCCATTCCCGGCGCGCCGCTGCGAAGGTTACCGGGTGGGCCGGTCTGCGGCCAGTCTTGACCGGTGCCGCCGTGCCGCGACGCGGCGACGCCCGGCGTGGAGCGGGCGCCTAGCGAACCGCGTTTTTCCCCGTGGATTCACGAGATTTTTCCTTGCCGCTGGTCGGTCTGATTGTTAGGCTAGCCGACTTCGTTTTTGCCCAAAAAATCGCCAGCCCCGCGCGATTTTCCAGCCCCCAGCAGGAACCCGTCCCCCGATGTTCAAGAAGCTCCGCGGCATGTTCTCCAACGACCTGTCCATCGACCTGGGCACGGCCAATACCCTGATCTACGTGCGCGGGCAGGGCATCGTGCTGAACGAGCCGTCGGTCGTGGCGGTGCGCCAGGATCGCGCCATCGGCGGCTCGCGCTCGGTCGCGGCGGTCGGCGCGGAGGCCAAGCAGATGCTGGGCCGCACCCCGGGCCACATCACCACCATCCGCCCGATGAAGGACGGCGTGATCGCCGACTTCACCTATACCGAGGCGATGCTGAAGTACTTCATCAAGAAGGTGCACAAGTCGCGCTTCCTGCGTCCCAGCCCGCGCGTGCTGGTCTGCGTGCCGGCCGGCAGCACCCAGGTGGAGCGCCGCGCGATCAAGGAATCGGCCGAAGAAGCCGGTGCCCGCGACGTCTACCTGATCGAGGAGCCGATGGCGGCCGCGATCGGCGCCGGCATGCCGGTGACCGAGGCGCGCGGCTCGATGGTCATCGACATCGGCGGCGGCACCACCGAGGTGGCGGTGATCTCGCTGAACGGCATCGTCTACTCGCAGTCGGTCCGCATCGGCGGCGACCGCTTCGACGAGTTCATCACCAACTACGTGCGCCGCAACCACGGCATGCTGATCGGCGAGGCCACCGCCGAGCGCATCAAGCTGGAGATCGGCTGCGCCTACCCGCAGGCCGAGGTGCAGGAGATGGAGATCTCCGGCCGCAACCTCGCCGAGGGCGTGCCGAAGATGATCAAGATCAACTCCAACGAAGTGCTGGAGGCCCTGCACGAGCCGCTGTCCGGCATCGTCAGCGCGGTCAAGCTGGCGCTGGAGCAGACCCCGCCGGAACTGTGCGCCGACGTCGCCGAGCGCGGCATCGTGCTGACCGGTGGCGGCGCCCTGCTGCGCGACCTGGACCGCCTGATCAGCGAGGAAACCGGCCTGCACGTGCAGGTGGCGGACGATCCGCTGACCTGCGTGGCCCGCGGCGGCGGCCGGGCGCTTGAACTGGTCGACATGCACGGCAACGAGTTCTTCGCGCCGGAATGAGGCAGGGAATGGGGAATCGGGAGTGGGGAATCGGCGTTTCGCCTTTCCGTGCGTCTGATTCGTCCCTCCCACAACCGCTTTCACGCTCCGTATCGCAGGCGCACGATCCGGAATGCCCTCCACGTGCGTTCCGCCATTCCCCAGTCTCCATTCTCAATTCCCGGCCCTGATGCCTTCCTACGCCGGTCCCCCTGTCGCCACCCGCGGTGAAGTCGCCAGCACGCTGCGCCTGCTCGGCTATCTGGCGCTGACCATCGCGCTGGTGATCCTCGATCACCGTGGCGGCTGGCTGTCGCAGGTGCGCGCGCAGGCCAATGTGGTGACCCAGCCGCTGTGGTGGATGGCAGGCCTGCCCGGTCGCGTGACGACCCGCGTGCAGGACGACGCGGCGACCCGCACCGGCCTGATCGAAGAGAACCAGCGGCTGCGCAACGACATGCTGGTCGCCAACGCCCGGCTGGCCCGCCTGCAGACCGCGGCGGCCGACAACGCCCAGCTGCGCGCGCTGCTCGGCGTGAAGACCTCGCGCGGGCTGGACGTGCAGCTGGCGCCGATCCTGGACATCGACCTGGCGCCCGGTCGCCAGCGGCTGGTACTGGATGCCGGCAGCCGCGCCGGTGCGCTGGTCGGCCAGTCGGTTATCGATGCCGGCGGCCTGATGGGCCAGATCATCGAGACCACGCCCGCCCACGCCACCGTGCTGCTGCTGACCGATCCGGACCACGCCGTGCCGGTCGTGGTCGCGCGCAACGGCGTGCGCCTGATCGTCTACGGCCGAGGCCGCAGCGACCTGCTGGAACTGGCCGACGTGCCGCTCAACAGCGGCGTGGAAGTGGGCGACGTGCTGGTGACCTCGGGCCTTGGCGGGCGCTTCCCGGCCGGGTTCCCGGTCGGCAGGATCTCTGCCCTGCGCCCGGACGACAGCCACGCCTTCCTGGTCGGCGACGTCACCCCGGCCGCCCGCCTGGACCGCGGCCGCGACGTGCTGCTGCTGAAGTCCGCGCCACCGCAGCCGATGCCGCCGGCGGATCCGTCGCGGTTTTTGCCTGAGGCGGCTGCACCAGCGGCAGGCGCAGCCGGGACGGCGGAAACGGGACCGGCCGCGTCCGCGACCCAAAGCCCCTCTCCCGCCGGGAGAGGGGTTGGGGTGAGGGCCGACGAAGGCAGCACCGGGGCGGCTGCGCAGAATGCATCCGCGCCCGCGCCCACTTCTTCGCAAGTCCCGCGCCCTGCGAACGTGCCGACCCTCTCCCCAACCCCTCTCCCGGCGGGAGAGGGGCTCAACGGCCGCGCGCCCGCAGCCGGCGAAAGACTCAACCGCGATACTCCGCCTTCGCCCCGCCCGACCACGCAGGAGCCGCAGCGATGAGCCGCGCCCGTACCGGCTGGCTGATGCCCCTGAGCATCATCGTCGCGCTGCTGCTGGGCCTGCTGCCGCTGCCCGACACGCTGCAGCCGCTGCGCCCGTACTGGCTGGCGCTGGTGGTGGCGTACTGGGTGATCGAGGCGCCGGACAGTGCCGGTCTGGGCTTTGCCGTCATCGTCGGCCTGGTCGCCGACCTGATGTTCGGCACGCTGCTCGGCGAACAGGCGCTGCGCCTGCTGATCATGGCCTTCATCCTGCAGCGCTTCCGCGCCCGGCTGCGCTTTTTTCCGATGTCGCAGCAGGCACTGGCGATCGGTGGCCTGTTGTTGAACGACCGCATCGTCACCACGGTCGTGCACCTCGCGCTGGGCGAGCCCACGCTGCCCTGGCAGTACTGGTGGGCGCCGCTGCTGGGCATGCTGTTCTGGCCGCCGCTGTTCGTGCTGATGGACGCGCTGCGGCTGGGTCGCCGCAGGCGGGGCTGAGCGATGCTCGGGGCCCGCCGGCGCGGCAAGAATCCGCACGCCGAAGCCGACCAGTTCCGTCGCCGTGCGGTGACCGGTTTCATCGTGGTGGCGCTGTGCCTGCTCGGCCTGGGTGCGTGGTATTTCAAGCTGCAGGTGGTCGATCACGACGAGTACGCCACGCGCTCGGAAGCGAACCGCATCCGCCCGCGGCCGGTCGTGCCCGGGCGCGGCACCATCTACGACCGCAACGGGCTGCTGCTGGCGGAGAACGTGCCGGCGTTCCGCCTCGACGTGACGCCGGACAAGGTCAAGGAGCCGGCGAAGCTGGTCGCCGACCTGGCGAAGATCATCGCGCTGTCGCCCGAGGACATCGAACGCTTCGAGGCCACGCGCAAGGCGACGCGCGGCTTCCGCCCGATCACGCTGAAGCTGCGCGTGACCGAGGAGGAGATGGCGCGCTTCGCGGTGGACCGCTGGCGCTATCCCGGCGTGGAGCTGGTGCCGTACCTCACGCGGCGCTATCCGTACGGCGAGCTGTTCGCGCACATCGTCGGCTACGTCGGTCGCGTCGACGAGAAGGACCTGGAAACCCTGGGCGAGATCAATTCGGCCCTGACCCACATCGGCAAGACCGGCCTGGAGCGCTATTACGACGAACAACTACGCGGAAAGATCGGCTACGAGAAGGTCGAAACCAACGTGGAAGGCCGCGCGCTGCGCGTGGTCGGTCGCGTGCCGGCGCAGGCGGGTACCGACCTGCGGCTGAGCGTGGATGCCAAGCTGCAGCAGGCCATCGTCGATTCGTTCGGCGAACTGGAAGGCTCGGCGATCGCGGTCGATCCGCGCACCGGCGAAATCCTGGCGATGGTCAGCCTGCCGAGCTACGACCCCAACCTGTTCGTCAACGGCATTTCCAGCAAGGACTTCAAACAGCTCAACGACAATCCGTCGCGCCCGCAGTTCAACCGCCTGGTGCTGGGTGGCGTGGCGCCGGGTTCCACGCTGAAGCCGCTGATCGCGCTGGCCGGCCTGGACAGCGGCAAGCGCAAGCCGGAGGACACGGTGGTTTCCACCGGCATGTTCTACCTGCCGGGCACCAGCCGCGGCTGGGGCGACGCCAGCCGGCGCGGCCACGGCGTGACCAACCTGC
Organism: Pseudoxanthomonas japonensis; assembly: GCF_043632995.1. NCBI lineage: Bacteria > Pseudomonadati > Pseudomonadota > Gammaproteobacteria > Lysobacterales > Lysobacteraceae > Pseudoxanthomonas > Pseudoxanthomonas japonensis. The sequence continues at coordinate 596,101 of NZ_CP171632.1, forward strand.
GCAAGTCGATCTCGCAGTCGGTCAATACGTATTACTACCGTCTGGCGCTGGACCTGGGCATCGCGCAGTTCGACGACTACATGGAGCACTACGGGTTCGGGCAACCGACCGGTGTGGACCTGCGTGGCGAGATCGGCGGCATCCTGCCGTCGCCGGCGGCCAAGCTGAAATCGCGCAAGGAGCGCTGGTATCCGGGCGACACTGTCAACGTCGCCATCGGCCAGGGCGACTGGAAAGTCACGCCGTTGCAACTGGTGCGCGCCACCGCCGGCATCGCCAACGGGCAGATGCGGCGCCCGCATCTGGTCAGCGAGGTGCGGCACGGCTTCGACCGGCCGTGGGAGCCGCTGCCACAGCCGGCGCCCATCGCGATCAGTCCGAATCCCGCGAACGTGGAGGTGGTGCGGCTGGGCATGCAGGACACCATGCAGCCCGGCGGCACGGGCTGGCGAACGGCGCTGGGTGCGCCCTATCTGATGGCCGGCAAGACCGGCACCGCGCAGGTGATCAGCCGTCGCGGCACCGCCGCGGTCGACCCGCGCAGCCTGCCGATGCACCTGCGCCACCGCTCGCTGTTCGTCGGCTTCGCGCCGGCCGACAACCCGACGATCGCCATCGCCATCGCCGTGGAAGGCGGCGGTTACGGCGGCAGCACGGCCGGCCCGATGGCACGCAAGATCTTCGATGCGTATCTGCTGGGGAAGATGCCGGAGAAGGAGGGCGAGGAAGGCGTGCCCGTCGGCACGACGCCAGCGACACCGCCGGCATCGCCGACGATGGCACCCGTGCAGCCGACGAGTCCGACGCCGAGTCAGATGCCGAGCCCCGCTCCCTCTGGCGGAGTGCCCGTTCAAAGCCCCTCTCCCCCCGGGAGAGGGGTTGGGGTGAGGGTCGGTGAAGACCGTATGCGCAATGTTCGCGGTGACGTTGCCGCGCTCGCACCAGATTCGCATGGGAAGTTCACCGTTGCGCTTGCCCCGACCCTCACCCCAACCCCTCTCTCCCACGGGGACTTCCTTCGGTCGCCGGGGGGAGAGGGGTTCGAAACCGCCTCCGCTTCGAGGGCTTCGGCATGACCGATCTCCTGCGCTGGGGTTTCGACCTGCTGCGGCATCTGCTGCGCACGGTGGACTGGCTGCTGCTCGGCGCCTTGCTGGCGTTGATGGCCATCGGCCTGGCGGTGCTGTACAGCGCCGGCGGCGAGGCCCTGGGCTCGCGGCTGGTGCTGGCGCAGGGCGTGCGTTTCGGCGTGGGGCTGGTGGCGATGTGGGCGCTCTCCCGCGTGACGCCGGTGCGCTTGCGCGCGTGGACGCCGGGCGTGTTCGCGGTCGCGCTGCTGCCGCTGGTGCTGGTGCTGTTCATCGGCACCGGCAAGCACGGCGCGCACTGGATCGACCTGAAGTTCTTCTACCTGCAGCCGTCGGAGCTGCTGAAGATCGCGCTGCCGATGATGCTGGCGTGGTACCTGCACCGCGAACCGCTGCCGCCGGGCTGGCGCACGACGATCGTCTCGGCGCTGCTGATCGGCCTGCCGACCGGACTGATCCTGCTGCAGCCCGATTTCGGTACCGCCATGCTGGTCGCGGCCAGCGGCGTGTTCGGCCTGTACCTGGCCGGGCTGTCGTGGTGGTGGTTCATCACGGCGGGCGTGTTCGGTGGCACGGCGGTGGGCCTGGTGATGTTCGCGCCGATCTCGTGGTTCTCGTTCCTGCGCGAATACCAGCAGAACCGCATCCTGACGTTCCGCGACCCGGAGAACGATCCGCTCGGGGCGGGCTGGAACATCCTGCAGTCGAAGATCGCCATCGGCGGTGGCGGCTGGACCGGCAAGGGCTGGGGGCAGGGCTCGCAGTCGCATCTCGACTACCTGCCCGAACACACCACCGACTTCATCTTCTCCGTGCTGTCGGAGGAGTTCGGCTGGGCCGGCGTGGCGGTGGCATTGTCGCTGTACCTGTTCGTCGTCGGTCGCTGCCTGTGGATCGCGATGGATGCGCGCGACACCTATTCACGCCTGCTCGCCGGCACGCTGGGGATGGCGCTGTTCGTCTACGTCATCGTCAACGGCGGCATGGTCTCGGGCCTGCTGCCGGTGGTCGGTGTGCCGATGCCGCTGCTGAGCTACGGCGGCACGTCGGCGGTCTCGCTGCTCGCGGGGCTGGGGCTGGTGATGGCGGTGCGCGCGCACCGGCCCGTGCACGGGTATTGAGGAGCGAGTGGAGAGGAGTGAGAAGTGAGTAGAAGCGGGCTCTGCTGTTCCTAACTTCTCACTCCTCTCCACTCGCTCCTGCACCACGGGCTGTTCACGATTTTCCGCACCCTGCGTGCTACCCTCGCGCCGATGATGCGAAACGCACTTTCCTGTCTGCTGGTGCTGGGCCTTGCGTCCTGCGCCACGCCGCAACCCCCGCCGCCGGCCGCGTCGGCGACGCCTCCCGCTTCCGCTTCCACAACCCCGGCCGAAACCTCGGTCGAGCGTGTCGCCGAGGTGCCGCCGGAAGCGCTGAAGCCGGTCGATTTCCCCACCGCGCGTGCGCAGTTCGTCAAGGACACGGCGGCGAAGTACGGCATCGCCCCGGCCGAGATCGAAGCCACGCTGGCCAAGGCGCAGTTCCTCGACAGCGTGGTCGCGGCCATGTCGCGTCCCGCCGAGCGGGTGAAGCCGTGGAGCGAGTACCGCGTCGGTTTCCTTACGCAGGCGCGCATCGACGGCGGGCGCAAATTCATCGCCGCGCATCGCGACGAACTGACCCGCGTCGAGCAGCAGTACGGCGTGCCCGCCGAGGTGATCGTCTCGATCATCGGCGTGGAAACCAACTACGGCGGCTTCACCGGCCGCCACAAGGTGCTGGATGCGCTGTATACGCTGGCGTTCCGTTATCCGCGTACCGGCGATCCGGCGCGTGCCGCGTACGAGCATCGCCGCGAGCAGTTTTTCCGTGATGAACTGGCGCAGCTGTTCGCGCTGGGCCGCGAGGAGAAGCTCGACATCGCGTCGCTGACCGGCAGCTATGCCGGCGCGATGGGACTGGGCCAGTTCATGCCGTCCAGCTACCGCGAATTCGCGGTGGACGGCAACGGCGACGGTCGCCGCGACCTGTTCACCACGTATCCGGACATCTTCGCCTCGATCGCCAACTACTTCCGCAAGAAGGGCGGTGAACGCGGTGGCTGGGTGCCGGGCGGTGAGGTGGTCGCGCGCGCGCAGTTGCAGGACGGGTTCGCCGAGTTCAATCCGGATACGTGGACGCCCGATTACACGCTGGCGCAGCTGGCCGAGAAGGGCTATCGCCCGATCGAACCGGTGGCGCCGGACGCCACGGCGACGCTGGTCCAACTGGATGGCGCCGACGGCAAGCAGTACTGGCTGGGCTTCCAGAATTACTACGCGATCACCCGCTACAACAACTCCAAGATGTACGCGATGGCGGTGTACCAGTTGTCGCAGGCGATCGCCGGCCGCGAGATCCCGCCGGCATGAAGTGGCTGGCCCTGCCGCTGCTGGCGGTAGCCCTGGCCGCGTGCAGCACGGCACCGAAGAAGTCCCCGTCGCCATCGACCGGCGGCATCACCCGCCCGTCGACGGCGAAGCCTTCGCCCGGCATCGCCGGCAAGGACTGCTCGCGTTACGCGCCGGCGCAGGAAGACCTGTCCACGCGCGGCGACTACACCGCCGGAGGTCTTTACAAGCCGGGCGTGTCGGATACCACACCGGATCACGTGCCCGACCTGGACTGCATCCGCGAACCCGCGGTGACCGCCGAAGCGCGTTCGCCGATCGGCAACAAGTCGCCTTACAGCGTGCTGGGCAAGCAGTACCGCGTGCTGGACAAGGTGGACGGGTACGTCGAACAGGGCACCGCGTCGTACTACGGCAACAAGTTCCATGGCCGCCGCACCTCCAACCAGGAGGTGTACGACATGTACGCGTACAGCGCCGCGCACAAGTCGCTGCCGCTGCCGAGCTTCGCGCGCGTGACCAACCTGGACAACGGGCAATCGGTGGTGGTGCGGGTGAACGACCGCGGACCCTTCCATGAGGGCCGCGTGATCGACCTGAGCTACGCCGCCGCGGTCAAGCTGGGCATCACCCAGCGCGGTACCGGGCGCGTGGAAGTGCGTGCGCTGACGCCGGATGGCAGCACGCTGGCCACCGCGCCTGCCCCTGTGCCTTCGTCGTCGGCGATGGACCAGTTGGTCGGGCAGTTGCCGAAAGACGCGGCGCGTTACCACGTGCCGGCGAAAGCGGGCGATACCCCGAGTGCGGCCGGTTTCGAGGCGTGGATGAAGGCCAACGGCGTGCGCGTGGCGTCCGGCAAGCCGGGCGCGCCCACTGCGCCTGCCGTGGTCGCCAGCACCGCCATGCCGACCCCTGCAGTGCCCACGGGTGCAGCGCCGGTCGCTGCATTGCCGGCTGCCGTGCAACTGCAGGTCGCCAGCTTCTCCAGCCGCGACAACGCCGACCGCGCGCTGGCGCGCCTGACCGCCGCCGGCATCGCCGATGCGCGGCTCAGCGATGTGCCGGGGGCGGACCGTCCGCTGTGGCGGCTGCGCGTGGGCGCGGCGGATGCCGCCTCGGCCGAAGCGCTGGCGGGCAGGATCGCGAGCCTGGGATTCGGACGCCCGCAGATCGTCCGCGAATAAGGCCTGCCTCCATCCGGGGCTTTTTTACGTCTTTCCAACCCACGTCGCGGCTGGTCTCCCTACAATATTCGCCTTGAATCGTCAGGCCCACGGCCTTGCCAGGAGTTTTCCGCCGATGAAGTTCCGTTTCGCCCTCGCCGCGCTCGCGACCACCGCCATGGGCCTGGCCATCGCCCAGACCCCCGCGCCGACCCCGGCACCCGCCGCTCCGGCTGCCGCCGCCGTGGAAATCCCGCCGCCGCCCAAGCCCGTGGGCACGGCCTGGGTGCTGGTCGACTACATCACCGGCCAGGTCCTGGCAGGCGAGAACTACAACGAGCGCGTCGAGCCGGCCAGCATCACCAAGGTCATGACCTCGTATGTGCTGGCGGCCGAGCAGAAGAACGGCAAGATCAAGCCCGACGACCAGGTGATGATGAGCGAGCGCGCCTGGCGCGAAGGTGGCGCCGGTACCGACGGCAGTTACAGTGGATTCGCCGTCAACAAGACCGCGCCGCTGCTGGACATGGAAAAGGGCATGGCCGTGCAGTCGGGCAACGATGCCGCGATCGCGCTGGCCGAACACGCCGCCGGCAGCCAGGAAGCCTTCGCCTCGCTGATGAACAACTACGCCGCGCAGATCGGCATGAAGGGCTCGCACTTCGTCAACGCGCACGGCCTGTCCGCGCCGGAGCACTACTCGACGGCGTACGACCTGGCGCTGCTGGGCCGCGCCTTCATCCGCGACTATCCCGAGCAGTACGCCTTCAACAAGATCAAGGAATTCACGGTCGGCACCATCACCCAGCCGAACCGCAACCTGCTGCTGTGGCGCGATGCCAGCGTCGACGGCATCAAGACCGGCCACCACTCGGGTGCAGGCTACTGCCTGATGAGCTCGGCCAAGCGCGGCGACCAGCGCCTGGTCGCGGTGGTGATGGGCTCGACCTCCGAGAAGCAGCGTGCCGATGACAGCCTGGCGCTGCTCAACTGGGGCTTCCGCTTCTACGAAACGCACCGCCTGTACGAGCCGGGCAAGGCCATCGCCACGCAGCGCGTGTGGAAGGGCCAGGCCAAGGAAGTGCAACTGGGCGTCGCGCAGCCGATGCTGGTCAGCGTGCCGCGTGGTCGCTACGAGCAGCTGAAACCGACGATGGACGTGCCGAAGACGCTGGTCGCCCCCATCACCGCCGGGCAGGCCATCGGCACGGTGAAGGTCACGCTCGACGGCAAGGTCGTCGCGGAATCGCCGCTGGTGGCGATCACGCCGATCGAAGAAGCCGGCTTCTTCAAACGCCTGTGGGATGCGTTCTGGATGTGGTGGGAGTCGGAGTGATCCGACGCATCACCCGCTGAAGAAAGGCCGGCGCATGCCGGCCTTTTCTTTTCCGCCTACAGGCCACTGGCGATCAGCGCGATGGCAATGATCGCCAGCGGGATGGCGAGCAGGTTGATGCGACTCAGCCGCTCACGGAACAGCAGCGTGCCGGCCAGCGTGCCCAGCACGACCACGCCGATGTTCATCGTGGAGAACACCACGGCCGGATTGTCCGGCAGCGCACGATGCGCCTTCACGTAGAACAGGATGTTGCCGAAGTTCAGTGCGCCGAGCAGCAGGCCATACCCAAGTGCCGGCAGCGCAAGGGCGGGACCGCCACGCGCGCTGCGTACCCGTTGCACGCCCTGCATCACCACGAACGCGGCGATGAAGGCGACCTGCAGCGACGCGGCGAACGGCGTGCCGGCCGCGGCGATGTGCTTCAGCAGCACGTCGACACTGGCATAGCCGACCAGCACCAGCAGCGGCAACGCCCAGCCGGTCCAGCCGCCTTCGGCTTCCGCGGACGCGGCGCGCGGGCGCAGCACGAGCAGCACGATCGCCAGCAGACCCAGTGCGAGACCGGTCAGGCGCAGCGCATCGGCCCGTTCGCCGAACCAGAGGAAGGCGGCCAGCAGCGACAGCACCAGCGACATGCGCTGGGCGATGTCGGTGCGCACGATACCGGCCGCGCGTACCGAGGCCGACAACGCCAGGAAGATGCCGGGCAGCAGCACCGCCAGCAGGGCGAGGGCAGGCCAGGGTGCGTGCGGCGCGGCGAGCGACGCCAGCGGCGGGTCCAGCAGGGCGAAGCACAGCAGCGAGGCCGCCAGGTAGTTCCAGGCGATGCCCTGCGCGGTGTCGATGCCGCGCCGCTGCATGAGCTTCAGCAGCACCGAGACCAGCACGCTGCAGACGACGCTGGAGAGCAGGTAGGGCACGGCGGGCCTCGCGGATGGGGCCGGCATTATCGCCGCATCGCCCCCTGCGCCACGTCCGATGGCCTTTGGGTGTCACTCTTTTCGTTTTCATCCAGCGAAACCGCATTCTTCGCCTATCATCGCGTTCGGGCGACCCGGCACGCGAAGGCAGGCCACGCCCGCAACGGAAGGTCCGCGGGGTGCGGGCACCATCATTCTCAAGGAGAAGCACGCGTGAACAGGGGAACCTGCAAGAAGATGACGATGACGGCCTGCCTGCTGATGGCGGCCGCTGCGACAGCGCCCGCCTGGGCGCAGCGCCAGAGTGCGCAGGACCAGCGCAAGCAGCAGACCGCGGAGATCCCGACCTGCACCAAGCCGCTGGGCAGCATCTCGGTGATCGAGCCCGAGGACGGCGTGAACTGGTGGAGCGGCCAGCAGCTGCCGGCGCCGTCGAAGCTGATCAAGGTGTTCGTCAACAAGTCGCGCTGCTTCACGCTGGTGGATCGTGGCGTCGGCATGGGTGCGGCGATGGCCGAGCGTGACCTCGCGGCCAGTGGCGAACTGCGCAATCGCTCGAACATCGGCAAGGGACAGATCCGTGCGGCCGACTACGTGCTGGTGCCGGACCTGATTTCGCAGAACAGCAACGCCGGCGGCAATGCCATCAGCGGCCTGCTGGGCGGGCTGATGGGCGGCAACGTCGGTCGTGTGGTCGGCGGACTGGACTTCAAGAAGAAGACCGCCGACGTGGTGCTGACGGTCACCGACGTGCGTTCGTCCGAACAGGTCGCCATGGCCGAAGGCAGCGCCAAGAAGACCGACATCGGCTGGGGCGCGGGCGGCAGCCTGTTCACCGGCAGCCACTGGGGCGGCGGCGGTGCCAGCGGCTACGCCAACACCGAGATCGGCCAGGTCATCACGCTGGCCTACCTGCAGGCCTACACCAACCTGGTCAGCGAACTGGGCGGCCTGTCCGGCAATGCGTCGGCTTCCAATGCCCACCAGGCGGTCGAGATGACCAAGCCGGGCCGGTTGTTCGCCAATCCCAAGGGCACCGGCAAGGCCGTGCGCGATCTGGATCCGGGCATGATGCTGTACCCCACCGGCAACAAGGACGGGGTGATGTGGGAAGTCGAGGACGAACTCGGCAACAAGGGCTGGGTCTCGTCCAGCCTGGTGCAGCTGGCGCGCTGAACCGCCGCGCTGCAGTGACGGAGGGCCGCGCAAGCGGCCCTTCGTCGTTCCGGGGGCGTGCGGCTTGGCTTTCGCCGCCGGCGTCCCAATAATCCGGGCATGGAAATCAAATCCGACAACCCCGAACACGGCTTCCAGTTCCCCGGCACCTTCGAGCTCAGCGCGATGGGCACGGCGGGCACCGGCCTGGAGACCGAATTGCCGCGCCTGCTGGAATCGAAGGGCGTGGAAGTCGTCCACGAAGACATCAGCTGGAAGCATTCGGCCAACGGCAAGTACGTCTCCGTTCGCATCCGCTTCCAGGCCAACGACCGCGCCCAGTACGACGCTGCCCATGAGGCGTTGCGCGACCATCCCGAAGTGAAGTGGACGCTGTGACGGCGACCTGCATCGTCCGCGAGCTCGGCCGCCAGCCGTACGAGCCGGTCTGGCGCGCGATGCAACGCTTTACCGATGCGCGCACCGAGGCGACCGCCGACGAACTGTGGCTGGTCGAGCACGATCCCGTGTTCACCCTCGGCCAGGCCGGCAAGCCCGAGCATGTGCTCGCGGCGGGCGATATTCCGGTGATCAACGTCGATCGTGGCGGACAGGTGACCTACCACGGTCCCGGCCAGATCGTCGCGTATCCGCTGTTCGACCTGAAGCGCCTCAAGGTCGGCGTGCGCGAGTATGTCTGCAAGATCGAGCAGGCGATGATCGACACGCTCGCCGACTGGAACATCCACGCCGAACGCAAGGACGGCGCGCCCGGCGTGTACGTGGCTGGCGCCAAGATCGGCGCGCTCGGCATCCGCGTGCGTCGCGGCTATACGTTCCATGGCCTCGCGTTCAATATCGCGATGGACCTGGAGCCGTTCCACCGCATCAATCCCTGCGGCTACCAGGGCCTGCAGGTCGTCTCGCTGGCCGATCTCGGCGGCCCGGGCAGCATGGGCCAGGTGAAGCCGGTGCTGCTGAAGCACATGGCGGAACAGTTTGGCCTCGCGCTGCAACACGAGACCTCGTTGCCGGATCTTTCCGAAGCCGCCTAGCGCGGACTGGTTATGTAATTGTGGGAGCGACGTCAGTCGCGATGGCTTTCCAGGGAATCTTGCCGCCGTAGGTCATCCAGGCCTGGCGTATTCCAGGGCGCATCACGCATGGCTGCCTTCGCACGTGGTCGTATCGCGACTCACGTCGCTCCCACATCGATTTTTGATCGCATGTGTCGCGCCACCCCATGCCACAATCGGTCGCCATGAATGATGCGACCCCGTCCCTCGATGCCGAACGCAGTGCCCTGATCGAACGCGGCTTGGTGCGATTGCGCGCCGTATCGACGGATGTCGATGCCCTCCTGGTCGACACGCATCACATCGATCGCGTATCGCGTGTCATCGCGACCAGCGACTTTGCGCTCGAAACGCTGCGCCGTCAGCCCGACCTGCTGGCGGCATTGCTGCACGACGATGGCGCGGCGCCATGGCCGGTGCCCGCGTTGGTGCCGGACAACACCACGCACTGGCCGGAGCTGTTGCGCCGCTACCGCGCGGCGGAATCGACGCGCCTGGTCTGGCGCGATGTGCACGGCCTGGACACCGTCGACGACACGCTGGCCGGCACCACGCGGCTGGCGGAAATCTGCCTGCAGACCGCACTCGAAGCCCTCGAAGCGGAATTCGCGCAGCGCCATGGCGTGGTGCGTGCGCCCGATGGCAGCGCGCAGCGGCTGGTCGTGTTCGGCCTGGGCAAGCTAGGTGGCGGTGAGCTGAACTTCTCGTCCGACATCGACCTGGTCTACGCGTATCCGCAGGGCGGCGAGTCCGACGGGGCGCGATCGCTGGCCGCCGAGGATTACTTCATGCGGCTGGGCCAGCGGCTGGCGAAGCTGCTGGACGAGCCGACCGTCGATGGCTTCTGCCACCGCGTCGACCTGCGCCTGCGTCCGTTCGGCAATGCCGGGCGCGTCGCGCTGTCCTTCGCCGGCATGGACCAGTACTTCCAGCGCGAGGGCCGCGACTGGGAGCGCTATGCGTGGCTGAAGGCGCGCGCGGTGGCGGGCGATATCGAGGCCGGCGAGCGCTGGCTGGAATCGCTGCGCCCGTTCGTCTACCGCCGCTACCTGGACTACACCGCGCTCGATGGCCTGCGCGAGATGAAGGCGGCGATCGCCGCCGAAGTCGCGCGCCGCGAGCTGGCGGACGACATCAAGCGCGGGCCGGGCGGCATCCGCGAAATCGAATTCCTGGCGCAGGCATTGCAGTTGATCCGCGGCGGTCGCGAACCGGCCCTGCGCGAACGCCGCCTGCGCATCGCGTTGCCGGCGCTCGTCGCCGCGCGCCAGGTCTCGGTGGAGGAAGGCGATGCGCTGATGCAGGCCTATCGTTTCCTGCGCCGGCTGGAGAACCGCCTGCAGATGCTGCGCGACGCGCAGACGCATGCGCTGCCGGAAGATCCCCTGGACCGCCATCGCATTGCGCGTGGACTCGACTATCCGGACTGGGACGGCCTGCGCGCCGCCCTGGACGTGCAACGCGCACGCGTGGCCGCCGAATTCGCCGAACTGCTGGCGCCCCGGCAGCGCGATGCGGCGCCGGATGCCCTGGCGCTTTACTGGCGTGCGCTGCCCGACGGTGGCGAGGCGGACACGCTGGCGGCCTCCGGTTTCGCGGATGCGGGCAGTGCCGATGGCGCGCTGCGCGAGTTCGCGCAGTTCAGCGGCGTGCGTGCGTTGTCCGACAGCGCGCGCGCGCGACTGGATCGCGTGGTGCCGGCGTTGCTCGACGCCTGTGCGCGCTCGTCCCAGCCGGATGCCGCGCTGCGGCGCGTGCTGTCGCTGCTGCAGGCCATCCTGCGTCGCGCCAGCTATCTGGCGCTGCTCGACGAACAGCCCAGTGCGCTCGGTCGGCTGGTGGACGTGCTGGCACGCAGTGCGCTGCTGTCCGAGCGCCTGGCGCAGTACCCGTTGCTGCTGGACGAGCTGCTCGACACGCGCGTCTCCGGACCGATGCCGGATCGCGACGAACTGCGGACCGAGTGCGAGGCCGCACTGGTCGAGGACGATCCGGAAACCTGCCTGCGCGTATTGAACGAGCGGCGCCTGGCGCTGAGCTTCCGCGTCGCGTTGGCCGCGCTGGATGGCCGCCAGTCGGCGCGCGACAGCGTGCGCCAGCTGGCGTGGCTGGCGGACGAAGTCGTCCGTGTCGTCGTGCAGGTCGCCACGCGCGATGTCGCCGCGTCGCACGGGATCGTCGCGGACGGCCGGTTCGCGGTGGTCGGCTATGGCAGCCTGGGGGGCGAAGAACTCGGCTTCGGTTCGGATCTCGACCTGGTATTCCTGTTCGATGCGCCGGCCGACACGGAATCCGATGGCGCCCGCCCGATGGAAGCGGGTCGCTGGTATGCCCGCCTGGCGCAGAAGATCGTCGCGCTGCTCGGCGCGGTGACGGCGGCGGGCCGGCTCTACGATGTCGACGTGCGCCTGCGCCCTGACGGGGCGAAGGGGCTGCTGGTGTCGTCGCTGACGAGCTTCACCGAGTACCAGCGCGAGCGTGCCTGGACCTGGGAACATCAGGCGCTGGTACGCGCGCGTGGCGTCGCCGGCGATGCCATGCTGTTGCAGGCGTTCGAGGACGTCCGCACCACGACGCTGGCGCGCTCGCGCGACGACGACGTCCTGCGTGGCGAGGTGATCAGGATGCGTGCGCGCATGCGCAGCGAGCTGGACCGCAGTGACGCCGCCCGCTTCGACCTGAAGCAGGGTGCCGGTGGCCTGGTCGACCTGGAGTTCCTGCTCCAGTACCTCGTGCTGCGCGATGCCACGGTGCAGCCCGCCTTGCTGCTGCCACGCGATACACCGGGGCTCATCGGGTCGCTGGCGACCGCGGGCGCACTGTCTTCGCAAGAAGCCGATGCGCTGGAAGCGGTGCACGCGACCTTCGTCGCCGAGGGGTTGGCCTGCACGCTGGATAGACGTCCAAGGCTGGTCGTCGAGAACGCAGGACTGGCGACGGCACGCGCCGTGGTGATGCGGACGACGACGGCACACGGACTCGCCTTCGATCCGCTGTAGGAGCGGGCCATGCCCGCGATGCGCTTGCCTTGATGTCGAATCAGACGCATCGCGGGCATGGCCCGCTCCTACACAGGGTCAGGGGGCAGCAGCATCCGAAACGTAGCTACGGGAGCAGGAGGCCCAGTCGGGTGCGCACCTCGGCGGCGATGCGGGCGGTCTCGCGCAGCGGCTCGCCCTCGAACGTCGTCGATCCGTCGGCGAGATCGTGGATGCGTCCGCGCTGGCGCAAGGCGTCGAGGAAGCGGCGAGGACGTCCGCCGACGCGACCGGGTTCGAATACCTGCACCGGTACACGCGTGCCGCAGGCTTCCGACAGCATGTTGACCGACTCCGGTGTGCAGACGATGCGGTCGGCCCAGGCGAGCAGGCCGGCATACGGATTCGGGCCGTCGGACGGATCGCACCACAGGAGCGTATGCGGCCGGTGTGCCCAGCGCCGGCGCACGGCGTCGATCACGGCGGGTGGCGTGCGTCGTGAGGTGGTGACCAGCAGGCTGCCATCCGCCGCCATGTCATCGATCAGGATCGCGAGCCGTGCGAACGCAGCGGCATCGAACCGGTAGTGCGCGCTGTCGCCGCCGAGCAGCACGGCCGTCCGTGGCGAGGGTAGGGCGGCGAGTGTGGGAAACGCGGCGCGTGCATCGGCTAGCCAGGCATCGTCGACCGGGTTCAGGCTGCCGAGCAGGGACAGCACGTTTGGACCAGTGAGCCCATCGTGTTCCGGTGCGATGACCAGATCCCAGTGCGAAGGATCGATGCGCGGGTCGAGGATCTGCACGACGCGGCTGCCGCGTCTGCGCAGCAGCCGCGTCGCCAGCGCGGCCTGGCGACCACAGCCGATCGCAACTGCGGGCGCATGCATCCATGAGGCGTGGAAGGCCGTACCGAATGCGTGTTCCGCCGCGGGTAGCGCGTGGGGCGCGATCCAGCGCCAGGGTGCACGCGGTTCCAGCGTCACGTCCCACGCGCGCCCACCGAGTGCACGCGCCAACGACTGCGCCTGGCGTACGTTGCCGGCGTGGCCATCGGTCAGTGTGCAGAGACCGCGGGAATCGGCCTGGAGGGGGCGTGTTTGTTCCACCGGTTAAAACAATCCGTTCCGGGTCGATTGGATATTGCCATGGTCAGGACACTCTACACTGCCTGTCCGATGCGCCGGCCCGTGCCGCCGCGACGCGCTTCCCTTCCTTGCGACAGGTAACCCATGTCCCACGCCCTCGATGCCGCCTCGCTCGACCAGCTGTTCCGCACCGCCCGCACCTACAACGCCTTCACCGGCGAGGTCAGCGACGACACCCTGCGCCAGCTGTACGACCTGCTGAAGTTCGGTCCCACCCAGGCCAACACCACGCCGGCGCGCTTCGTGTTCGTGAAGTCCGCCGAGGCCAAGGCCAAGCTGGGTCCGGCGCTGTCCGAAGGCAACTACAAGAAGACGATGGAGGCCCCGGTCACCGTCATCATCGGCCGCGACGAGGACTTCCACGAGAAGCTGCCGTTCCTCTTCCCGCACACCGACGCCAAGGCGTGGTTCGACGGTCCGCGCGAGAACCGCAGCAAGCCCTCGCTGCGCAACATGAGCCTGCAGGCGGCCTACCTGATCATCGCCGCGCGCGCGCTGGGCCTGGATGCCGGCCCGATGACCGGCTTCGATGCGGACAAGGTGGACGAGGCGTTCTTCGCCGGCACCGCCATCAAGTCGGACATCCTGGTCAACCTGGGCCATGGCGACCCGGCCAGCATCTTCCCGCGTTCCCCGCGCCTGGGCTTCGACGAAGCCGCGCGCATCCTCTGACACCCCACCACCCGGAGACATCCCCATGCGCAAGACCCTGCTCGTTGCCGCCCTGTTCGCGTTCGCCGGTTCCGCCTTCGCGGCGCCGGTGACCTACAAGATCGATCCCAGCCACACCAACGTGCTGGCCAGCTGGAACCATTTCGGCTTCTCCAACCCCAGCGCCAACTTCGGCCAGGCCGACGGCACGCTGGTGTACGACGCCGCCGACGTGTCCAAGTCCAGCGTGCAGGTCACGCTGCCGCTGACCGGCCTGAGCGCGCTGGCCGACCAGTTCTACGACCACCTGACCAGCGACAAGTGGTTCGATGCCGCCAAGTATCCGTCCGCCACCTTCAAGAGCACCAATGTCGAAGCTGCGGGCGAAGGCAAGCTGAGGGTCACCGGCGACCTCACCATCAAGGGCATCACCAAGCCGGTGGTGCTGGACGTGACGCTGAACAAGGCGGGCGAGCACCCGATGAAGAAGGTGCCGGCGATCGGCTTCGACGCCACGGCCACCGTCAAGCGCAGCGATTTCGACGTGGGCGCGTATGCCCCGATGGTCAGCGACGAGGTCGCGCTGAAGATCACCACCGAAGCCACGGCCGACGCGAAGAAGTAAACCCGCTGCGATCCGGCGCTCCTCCCCCGCCGGGTGCCGCCAGCAAGGACTCGCCGCCCCGCCCACGCCGGGCGGCGTTTTCCTTTTCGGAGGCGGTTCCATGGGCGGCCGTGGCGCCGGCTGGTAGACTGGCCGCCTCGTTCCACGACCGCCTGCACGCCATGAGCCAGACCGCCACCGCGCCCGCCAACGCCGAGAAGCGCTACACCGTGTCGCGCGCCGACCTGCCGCTGAGCTGCCCGCTGCCGTCGATGGCGTTGTGGAACTCGCACCCGCGCGTGTACCTGGCCATCGAGGACGCGGCAGGCGGGGAAGTGCAGTGCCCGTACTGCGGTTCGCACTTCGTCCTGGCCGACTGACCGGCTGATGCGGGCCCCGCGCGCGGCCCATCGCCCATGCGCCGCCTGACCGTCGTCCAGCTGCTGCCGGCGCTGGAGTCCGGCGGTGTCGAACGCTCCACCCTCGAGATCGCCGACGCGCTGGTGCGCGCCGGCCATCGTGCCGTGGTCGTGTCCGCGGGTGGCCGGCTGGAGTCCGCGCTGCGCGCCATCGGCGTCGAGCACGTCACCCTCGACATCGGCCGCAAGTCGTTGCTGACGTTGCGCCATGCCGGCGCATTGCGGCAGTTGTTCGCCGATGTCGGCGCCGATATCGTGCACGCGCGTTCACGCCTGCCGGCCTGGATCGGTCTATGGGCGGTGCGCAGCATGCCGTCGGCATCGCGGCCGCGCTTCGTCACCACCATGCACGGGTTGAATTCGCCGGGCCGCTACAGTGCGGTGATGACCTATGGCGAACGCGTGATCTGCGTGTCCGACACGGTGCGCCGTTACCTGCTTCAGCACTATCCACGAACGGATCCCGGCAAGCTGGTGGTGATCCCCCGCGGCATCGATCCGGCGCAGTTCCCGCGCGCCGCGCACCCCGATGCCGAGGCGCGTGCATGGGCAGCAGCGCAGCATCCCGCGCTGGCGGGCGATGGTCCGCTGTTGGTGTTGCCGGGACGTGGCACGCGCCTGAAGGGGCACCGTGAGGCGCTCGCGTTGTTGGGCAACCTGCGCGACCGCGGCGTGGATGCCCGCCTGTGGATGCCCGGCGCCCGGGAACGCGGTCGCGAGCAGTACGTGGTCGAGCTGGAAACGGAAGCGCAGCTCGGCCGGTTCGCCGATGCGCTCGCCATCACGCCGCCGACGACGGAAATCGCCCGTGCCTATGCCGCCAGCGACCTGGTGCTGCAGCTGTCGCGCAAGCCCGAAGCCTTCGGTCGCACGGTGATCGAGGCGTTCTCGGTGGGACGTCCGGTCGTGGGCTGGGCGCACGGTGGCGTCGGCGAACTGCTGGCCGGACTGCAGCCGCGCGGCGCCGTGCCGGCGTTCGACGAAGGCGTGCTGCTCGACACGGTGCAGGACGTCCTCGCCCATCCACCGCCGCCATTGGCTACGATGGCGGCCTACACCCTGCGAGCGATGCAGGACGCCACGCTCGCCCTCTACCACGATCTTGCCGATGACCGCCGACTCGCCATCGATTCCTGATACGCCGCGTCCACGCGACACGCACGGCTGGCGCTGGGCACCCGCATGGGTGCTGACGTTCGTCGCGTTGTGGCCGGCACCGGGTTACGCCGAAGGCGTCATGGTGCTGGGTGCGCTGGCGGCCATCGTCCGCCTGCTGCTCGGCCGCTTCCGCGGCGGCACGCGGCTGTTGAGCGGTGGTGCATGGGCGCTCACGAGTGCGTTGTTCGCGGCGTACTGGTTGCCGCAGGCGATCTCGGCGATCGATGCCGTCGACATGCCGCGCGCGCTGCGCGAGGCGGCGGTGGACCTGCGCTACCTGCCGTTCCTGTGGCTGGTGGCGGCGGCGGTGGCGAATGCGCACGCCAGACGCACGACGTTCAAGGGGCTTGCGGTCATCGTGGCGATCTGGACGCTGGATGCGCTGGCGCAGGTGGTGTTCGGCACCAGTCCGCTGTTCTGGGGGCTGGACCAGCTGAAGCAGCTGATCAGTGGACGGCCGATGTGCACGCCCGAGCAGATGGCGGGGATCGACCGGCTCAGCGGCTTTCTTGGTCCGTGCAACCGCAAGCTCGGCGTGGTGATGGCCAGCCTGTCGCCGTTCCTGCTGTTCGCTGCGGCGCGCCGCATGCAGGTGGCGGGCTGGTTGCTGGCGTCCGCCGCCATCGGCGTCGTCGTGCTGCTGGCGGGCGCGCGCGCCGCCTGGATCACCTATGCGCTGGTACTGGTTCTGTCTGGCTGGAAGCTGCTCGGCTGGAAGCGCGTGCTGGGTGTGTTCGCGTTCGGTGCGGTGTTGCTGGCAGGGCTGACGCTGGTATCGCCGCAGGTGCGTGAGCGCATGCTGTTGACCACGCAAGCGCTGACCGCCGACGAGTCTGGCGTGGATACGGCGCTGTCGGGCCGCGGGCAGATCTGGTCCGCGGCGGGCTGCATGATCGCGCGCCATCCGATCAATGGTGTCGGCGCGCGCGGTTTCCGTGAAGCCTTCCCGGAGTGCGATGCGAACGCTGAAGGGCGCCCCGCCTGGGGCCAGGGCCCGGCATTCCACGCCCACCAGATCGTTCTCGAAATACTCAGCGAGACCGGCATCATCGGCCTGCTGCTGTGGCTGGCCGGCGCGGCGCTGGCGATACGCGCATGGCGCTACGCCACGCCGCAGGCGAAGGAGCGCGCCCGCCCGGCGATGCTGGCGCTGGCGGTGACGGTGTTTCCGTTGAACACGCACCTCGCGTTCTATTCCACCTTCTGGGGCGGGCTCACGCTGATGCTGGCGGCGCTGTATGCGGGCAGCCTGCTGGCGCGCGATGACGAGTGAGCGCGCGCGTGGCGTGCGTTGCTGGTTCGTGGCGCCCGCCAATCTGCTGGCGGCTGGTATCGCGCGACTGCCGCAACCCTGGTTGCTGAGCCTCGGCAGCGTGGCGACGTGGTTGCTGTGGCCGCTGCTCGCCAAGCGCCGGCGCCACGCGGCGGCCAACCTTGCGCTGTGTTTTCCCGCACTGGACGAACGCGCCCGCATGCGCCTGCTGCGCGACACCGTGCGTGCGACGGTGACCGGCGTGTTCGAACTGATCCGCGGCTGGTACGCGCCTGCGCGCGTCCTGCGCGGGCTTGCCGACGTGCAGGGGCTCGAGCACGTCCGTGCCGCGCAGGCGCAAGGGCGCGGCATCCTGCTGTTCGGCGGGCACATCCCGCATTCGGAGCTGTGCGCCCGTCTGCTGGGCGAGGCGCTGGGCGAACGCGTGAGCATCGTCGCGCGGCGCAACAACGACCCCTGCATCGAGCGATGGATGGATAGCGCACGCCGGCGCGTGTTCGCCGACGTCATCGCCAAGAAGGATGTCCGCGGCCTGCTGCGCACGCTGTCGCGCGGCGGCATCGTGGCGTACTCGGCCGACCAGGATTTCAACTACCAGAACGCCTTCGTGCCGTTCTTCGGCGTGCCGGCGGCCACCCTGACCGCCACGCCCGACCTGGCGCGCCGCGGCAACGCGGTGGTGCTGCCGTTCTGGTTCCATCGCGATGCCGACGGACGCTACCAGCTACGCGTGGAGCCGACGTGGAGCGGATGGCCGAGCGGCGATCCGGCGCAGGATGCGGCGCGTTACATGGCGGAGTTGGAAACCGTCGTCCGCCAGCATCCCGAGCAGTATCTGTGGGTGCACCGGCGATTCAAGACACGCCCGCCGGGCGAGCCGGAGCTCTACCGGTAGAGTTCGCCACGGCCGTCTGGCTGGCGTTTGAAGCGCCGGTGGATCCACAGGTACTGGGTGGGCGCCTGCCGCACCATCGCCTCGATCGCCGCGATCACGCGCGCGGTGTCGGCGGTGGCATCGGTCGAGGGGAAGTCCTCGAACGCGGGCGACAGTGTCAGCGTGTACCCGCCGTCTTCGCGGCGCACGTGCGCGAAGGCGATCACCGCCGCACCGGACAGCCGCGCCAACTGGTGCGTCGAGGTCAGGCTGTAGGCGGGGTGGCCGAAGAACGGGACGAACACGCTGTCGCCGCGGCGCGTGTCCTGGTCGGGCGCGAACCACAGCAGGCCGCCCTGCTTGAGGTGTTTCAGCGCGGGACGCAGTTCCTCACGCGTGAACATCGCGGTGGCGTAGCGGAGCCGTCCGCGCTTGACCGCCCACTCCATCGCGCCCTGGTTGTGCGGGCGGTACATGCCGGCCAGCGGTGCGTAGTCGCACATCAGGCGCGCCGAGATCTCCAGCGTGGTGAAGTGGCCCGACACCACGATCACGCCACGTCCGCCTGCGCGCGCCGCGGCCAGGTGTTCGAGCCCTTCGACCTGCAGGCCCTTCCGCATCGGGTCGACGCTGCCCCACCACGCGCGCGCGAATTCGAACAGGCCGATGCCGAGCTCGCCGAAGCTGGCGCGCGCCAGCGCTTCCTGCCGTTGCGCATCCAGCTCGGGAAAGCACAGCGCGATATTGCGCCGGGCCACATGCCGGCGATCGCGCAGCACGAGGTACAGCAGCGCACCGACGGCGCGGCCGATCGGGCGCTGCAGGACCCACGGCACGCGGGCGGCCAGCCATGCCAGTCCGATGCCCAGCCAGGACGGCCACTGCCGTGGGCCCATCGGAGGACGCTCGCCGGCGTCGGAGGATCGCTTCTCGGATTCGGCCATGACCCATTGTAGCGGCGCGCCCGGGTATCCTTGTCGCCCATGTCGAACCGTACCGCCGAACGCCTGCTGCGCGCCCTGTACTCGGCGGTGCTGTACGTGCTGACGCCGGTCACCCTCTACCACCTGATCTGGCGCGGCTTCCGCTATCCGGAGTATTTCCAGCGCTGGAACGAGCGCTATGGCAACTACGATGCTCCGGGCGGGGCGGTCGACGTGTGGCTGCATGCGGTGTCGGTGGGCGAGGTCAACGCCGCCGCGCCGGTGGTCGACGCGCTGCTGAAGCGGCATCGTGGCCTGCGCCTGCTCATCACCACCATCACGCCGACCGGATCGCAGCGCGTGCAGACGCTGTGGGGCGGGCGCGTGCTGCACGTGTATTCCCCCTACGACCTGCCCGGTGCCGTGTCGCGCTTCCTGCGGCATTTTCCGCCGCGCCTGGCGCTGATCATGGAAACCGAACTCTGGCCCAGCCTGCTGTTCGGTTGCCACGATCGCAAGGTGCCGCTGTACATCCTCAACGCGCGGCTGTCCGCGCGTTCGCTGCGTGGCTACAGCGTGTTGCGGCCACTGATCGCGCGCACGCTGCGCACGGTGCGCAAGGTGGCGGCGCAATCCGGCGACGACGCCGCGCGCTTCGTGCAGCTGGGCGCGTTGCCCGGACAGGTGCGCGATGTCGGCAACCTCAAGTTCGACATTCCCGTGCCGGCCAACGTGGGCGAGGTGGTCGCCGGCTTCCGGCAGCATCTGTCGAGCGGCCGGCCGGTCTGGATCGCCGCCAGCACGCACGAGGACGAAGAGGCCCCCGTCCTCGCCATCCACGCGCGGCTGCGCCAGCGCTGGCCGGACCTGCTGCTGCTGTGGGCGCCGCGACATCCGGAACGCTTTCCACGCGTGGCGGAGGCGGCGAGCGAGGCCGGCTGGAAGGTCGGCACGCGGCGCGAGGACCGCTGGCCGTCCGCCGGCGACGATGTCTTCGTGCTGGACACGCTGGGCGAACTGATGGCGTTCTACGCGTGCGCGGACGTCGCCTTCATCGGTGGCAGCCTGCAGGCCATCGGCGGCCACAACATGCTGGAGCCCGCGGCAGTGGGAACGCCGGCGGTCACCGGGCCGCACCTGCACAACTTCAGCGAGATTTCGCGCCGCCTCAAGGAGGCCGACGCGTTGGTGATCGTGCCCGATGCCCAGGGCGTGGCGGAGGCGATCGACGCCCTGCTCGCCGACGACGCCCGCCGCCGCGGCATGGCGGAGCGGGGCCGGGCGCTGGTCGAACACGGACGCGGCGCGCTGGCGCGTACGCTGGTGATGATCGCGCCGCACCTGCCGGCACCGGTGGCATGAGCGCGGCCACGCCGCACGCGCTGGCCGGCGTGCGCGTGCTGGACCTGACGCGCGTGCTTGCCGGACCATGGTGCACGCAGACGCTGGCCGACCTGGGTGCCGAGGTCATCAAGGTGGAACGTCCCGGCAGCGGCGACGACACCCGCGGCTGGGGGCCGCCGTTCCTGCGGGATGCAGAAGGAAACGAGACCACGGAGTCTGCGTACTACCTGTGCGCGAACCGCAACAAGCGTTCGCTGACCGTCGACATCGCCACCGAAGAGGGACAGGCCGTCATCCGCCGGCTTGCGCTGCACAGTGACGTGCTGGTGGAGAACTTCAAGGTCGGCGACATGGCGCGCCACGGCCTGGATGCCGAGGTACTACGTGCGTCCAATCCACGACTGGTGTACTGCTCGATCACCGGCTTCGGCCAGCAGGGTCCTTACGCGCAGCGCGCCGGCTACGACTTCGCCATCCAGGGACTCGGTGGCCTGATGAGCGTCACCGGTGCCGCCGATGGCGAGCCGCAGAAGGTCGGTGTCGCGGTGGCGGACTTGTTCACTGGAATGTACGCGACGGTGGCCATTCTCGCGGCGCTGCGTCACCGCGATGCGACCGGCGAAGGACAGGTGATCGACATGGCCCTGCTCGATGCGCAGGTCGCGATGCTGGCCAATCTGGGCAGCCACTACCTGGTCGGCGGTGACGTGCCGCCGCGGCAGGGCAATGCGCACGCCAACATCGTGCCGTACCAGGTCTTCGCCGTGGCCGACGGCCACCTCATCGTGGCGGTCGGCAATGATCGGCAGTTCGCGCGGCTGTGCGAACTGCTGGGCGACCCAACGCTGGCCGGCGACGTGCGTTTCGCGACGAATGCGGGACGCGTGCGCCATCGCGATGTGCTGGTGCCGATGTTGCAGTCGGCCTTCCGTTCGCATGACCGGCAAAGGTGGCTGGCGTCGCTGGAAGCAGCAGGCATTCCCTGCGGGCCGGTCAACGACATCGCCGATGTGTTCGCCGATCCGCAGGTGCTGGCACGCGGCATGGTCGCGCACGTCGAACACCCGCATGCCGGTGCAGTGCCACTGGTCGCGAGCCCACTGAAGCTGTCGGCGACACCGGTCGATCTGCGGCATGCGCCGCCGCTGCTCGGACAGCATACCGACGAGGTGTTGCGCGAGGCGGGCTACGACGATGCGGAGATCGCGGCGCTGCGTGCACGTGGCGCGATCTGAACCGGAAGTGGGAGAGTTGGCCGTGGGAGCGACGTGAGTCGCGAGCTCTTGGGCGGCATGCGGCGCTTGCTTCGCGACTGACGTCGCTCCCACGACAGCTTGGCACCCCAAACGACAACGGCGGGCCTAAGCCCGCCGTCGGATCGCGAAGAACGCGAGGGGTTACTGCGAAACGGGCTGCGACGAGAGGCGCGACTCGGCGTCGGCGGTCAGCAGGCGGTTGACGTCCTGCACGTCGGCGCCGTCCAGCGTGCCGGCGGCCTGTTCCAGCAGCAGGCGGTTCTGCAGGAAGTTGTAGCGCGCCTGTGCGTACTCGACCTGCGCCTGGAACAGCGTGCGCTGGTTCTGCAGCACGTCCAGCACGGTGCGGGTACCGACTTCCAGGCCGACCTGCGAGGCATCCAGCGCGCTCTGCGCGGAGACCACCGCCAAGCGACGGGCTTCCACTTCGGTCACACCTGCGACCAGCGCCTGGTAGGCGTTGCTGGTGTTGCGCACCAGCGCACGACGGGTCTGCTCGAGGCCATCGGCGGCACGGTCGCGCTGGGCCAGTGCCTGGCGCACGCCGGACTGGGTGGCGCCGCCGGAGAAGATCGGCACGGTCAGCGTCACGCCCCAGTTGTAGCCCTCGCCATCACGCGAGAGCGTGCCGGGCACGCTGTCCCAGTCGGTGCCGTTCGAATAGCCGCCGCGGAAATTCAGCGTGGGGTAGTGGCCGGCACGCGCGCTCGACACGCCATGCTGCGCCGACTCCAGCACGTACTCGGCGGACTTCAGGTCTGGATTCTGCTCCAGCGCACGGTCGACCCACGACTGCGCGTTCTGTTCCGGCGGCAGTTCCGGACGGAAGTCGTCCGGCAGGCCCTTCAGGCCGCTGATCGGCTGGCCGGTGATCTCGGCGAGGGCGCGATAGCTGTCGTCCAACGCGTTGCGGGCCAGGATGGTGTTGGCGCGCGCACTGTCGTACTGGGCGCGTGCTTCGTGCACATCGGTGATCGGGGCCAGGCCCACGTCCAGGCGCTTCTGCGCGTAATCGAACTGCTTCTTCGATGCGGCCTCGTTGGTCTCAGCGGCAGCCAGTGACTCGATGCCGATCAGCACGTTGAAGTACGCGGCGGAGGTACGCGTAATCAGCAGGTTGTTCGCCGAGGCCAGATCGTAGTCGGCCGCCTGGCTGATGGCGCGCTGGCCCCGCAGGTTGGCGATGCGGCTCCAGTCGAAGATCGTCTGGCTGACCGAGGCGCCGTAGGTGCGGCTCTTGCCGTCGCCGGTCGGATCGCCCGGACGGCTGCTGTGGGTCAGTTCGTAGCCTGCGCTGCCGCTGATCTGCGGCAGCAGGGCCGCACGCGCCTGCACGGCGCCTTCCTTGTCGATCAGGCGGGTCGATTCCGCGATCGACAGGGTTGGGTCGCCGGTGCGCGCCAGCTCATAGGTCTGCATCAGGTCGGTGGCGTTGGCCGCGAACGGCAGGGCCAGGGCGAGCGCGAGTACGAGGGGGCGACGGCTCATGCGGATTCCTTTTTGTATTTCTTCAGAAGACGAACTGGGGCGCCGGTGCGGCGCCGACCAGATAGGGGAGGTCGGTTTCGAACAACGATTCGATGCGGGTGCCGTTGACATCGGCCACGTGCAGTACGGCTTCCATCACCGGCGACACGCCCTGCACGACGAACAGGCGGCCACCCGGGCGCAGCCACTGCAGGAAGCGCGGCGGCAGGGTAGCGACGGCGCCGGTCACGCAGATCACGTCGAAGCGACGGTCTGTTTCCCACGAGAGTGCGTCCACGGCGTCGATGCGCACGTTGCTGCCCAGGCCGGCCGCATCGAGGCGCGCGCGCGCGGCGTCGGCGAGTTCGGGGTGGATCTCCAGACTGACCACTTCACGCGCCAGGTGTGCCAGGCAGGCGGTCAGGTAGCCGCTGCCGGTACCGATCTCCAGCACGTCCTCGTCCGCCTGCGGCTTCAGCGCCTGCAGGGTGCGGCCTTCGATGACGGGCTTGGCCATCGACTGGCCATGGCCCAGCGGCAGCTCCAGGTCCGCGTACGCCAGCGCGCGGTGCGATTCGGCGACGAAGGCCTCGCGCGGCAGCGTGGCCAGCGTTTCCAGCACGCGCGCATCCAGCACGTCCCAGGGACGTACCTGCTGCTCGACCATGTTTTCGCGGGCCTGGGTGTAGTTGATCGTCATGGGGGTGGTCATCCGACGCGGAGGGCTGGGCCGGGCATTTTACCGGGCTGGCCCCGTCCGCGCTGGGCAAGGATCGGGGTACCTGCGCCAGCCGGCGCAGTGCCGGAAGTCACCGCAACCTCCGTCGCCCGGGGCTGCGCTTCAGTTTCAGCGGCGGCCATACGCCCTCAGGAACATGTCCACCGTGGCATCGACGTGCTGGCGGGCATCGACCGGACCGGGCCGGCTGCACAGGCCGCAGGTCATGCGCGCGTGCACCTCGCCCTTGATCAGGGTGAAGAACTGCGCGGACGCCGTCGCCACGTCGGGGATGTCCAGCTCGCCCTTGCTTACCAGCGCCTGCAGCATCGCCGCGAAGGCGTCGTGCGTGCGCTGCGGGCCGGCTTCCCAGAAGGTCTGCTTGAGTTTGTCGTCGATGTTGCCGGGGACCATCATCATGCGGTGCGTGCTGATGGCCTCTTCGCTGGTGACCAGCGCGAAGAACGCCTGCGCGATCGCCTTCAGCTGGTCGCGCAGGCCGCCGGTCAGTTCGAGCTCGAACAGCGTGTCCGGCAGCATTTCCTCGCACTTGGCCTGCACGGCCGCGGCGAACAGGGCGTCCTTGTCGCCGAAGTGGCTGTACACCGTCAGCTTCGACACGCCGGCTTCGGCGGCGATCTGGTCCATGCTGACGCCGTTGAACCCCTCGCGCGCGAACAGGTGCTTGGCGGCGTCGAGGATGGCGGCGCGCTTGCCCAGGTCCTTGGGGCGGCCGGGACCGCTGGCGGCGGGCTTGGAGGGGGCTTTGGAGCGGCTGGCGGAAGAGCGTGGGCTGACCATGACGCAATACTAGACTACTCGGTTCGATATTTATACTATACCGCCAAGTCTACTAATTGAAATCGAAACGGAGCGGTCAATGCGCCAGACGCGCTGGAACGGAGTGTTCGGAATGGTGCTGGTCGGCCTGGCCGCCTGCAGCGCGGAGCAGCCCGCGGAAACGCCGCGGCCGGCCCTGGTGGTGCAGCCCGGCGGTGGTGCCGACGCGGCGCTGTCGGCCTATGCCGGCGAGGTGCGCGCCCGCGAAGAAAGCCCGCTGTCGTTCCGCGTCGGCGGCAACCTGGTCCGTCGCAACGTGGATGCCGGCGCACGCGTGCAGAAGGGCGAAGTGCTGGCGTTGCTCGACGCTGGCGACTTCGCCTTGCAGGCACAGGCCGCGCAGGCGCAGCTGGCTGCCGCCGAAGCCGATCTGGTCCGCGCGCGCGGCGACCGCGACCGCTACGCGAAGCTGGTCGGCGACAAGCTGATCAGCCAGTCCGCGTACGACGGGCAGGTCGCAGCCTACAAGGCGGCCGAAGGACAGGCGCGCGCCGCACGCGCGCAGATGGACGTGATGCGCAACCAGGAAGGCTATTCGCAGCTGCGCGCACCGCGCGACGGCGTCATCGCCAGCCGGCAGGCCGAAGCGGGCCAGGTGGTCGCCGCGGGGCAGACCGTCTTCACGCTGGCCGCCGATGGAGGTCGCGAGGTCGCGATCGGCCTGCCGGAGAACCGCATCCGCCAGTTCAGCGTCGGCCAGCCGGTGGTGATCGAGTTGTGGAATGCGCCCGGCCAGCGACTGCCCGGCACCATCCGCGAGATCGCACCGGCGGCGGATGCGCAGACGCGCACCTACGCTGCGCGCGTCAGCCTGGTGGGCGAGGCGCAGCAGCAGGTCGAGCTGGGCCAGAGTGCCCGCGTCTATGTGCAGGAGAACGGCAGCAAGGCATCGCTGAAGCTTCCGCTGTCGGCCATCCAGCGTGGCGACGATGGCAAGACGACGGTGTGGGTGGTCGATCCCGCGAGCGGCAAGGTGCGCGCGCAGGCCGTGCAGCTCGGTCCCTATGGCGAAGCGTCGGTCCCCGTGCAGAGCGGCGTGAAGGCCGGCGACTGGGTGGTGGCGGCCGGTGGCCATCTGTTGCGCGACGGGCAGGTCGTCGCGCCGGTGGACCGCAGCAACCGTCCGCTGAAGCCGAGCGCGGCCGGTGGTACCGCCAACGTCGCCTCGCGCTCGGAGTAACCGCATGCGCCGCTTCAACCTTTCCGAGTGGGCGCTGACCAACCGCAGCCTCGTGCTGTTCCTGATGATCCTGCTGGGCATCATCGGCGCGTGGTCCTACAAGCACCTGGGCCAGTCCGAGGATCCGCCGTTCACCTTCAAGGCGATGGTGGTGCGCACGGTGTGGCCGGGCGCGACCGCCGAAGAGGTCTCGCAGCAGGTCACCGAGCGCATCGAAAAGGCGCTGATGACCACCGGCAACTACGAGTACATCCGCTCGTATTCGCGGCCGGGCGAATCGCAGGTGATCTTCGCTGCGCGCGACAGTTTGAAGTCGCGCGACATGCCGCAGCTCTGGTACCAGGTCCGCAAGAAGGTCGGCGACATCCGCGCCACGCTGCCGAGCGGTGTGATCGGCCCGTTCTTCAACGACGAGTTCGGCGACACCTTCGGGAATATCTATGCGCTGACCGGCGAGGGGTTCGACTACGCGGTCATGAAGGACTACGCCGACCGCATCCAGCTGGAACTGCAGCGCGTGGACGACGTCGGCAAGGTCGAACTGGTCGGCCTGCAGGACGAGAAGATCTGGATCGAGCTGTCCAATACCAAGCTGGCCACGCTGGGCATCCCGCTGGGCGCGGTGCAGCAGGCGCTGGAGGAGCAGAACGCGGTGACGCCGGCCGGCTTCTTCGAGACCCCGAGCGATCGCGTGCAACTGCGCGTGAGCGGCGAATTCGGTTCGGTCGACGAGATCCGCGAGTTCCCGATCCGCGCCGGCGGCCGTACCGTCAAGCTGGGCGACATCGCCGAGATCAAGCGCGGCTTCGCCGATCCCGCCGCGCCGCGGATGCGCTTCATGGGCCAGCCCGGCATCGGCATCGCGGTGGCGATGAAGGACGGCGGCGACATCCTGAAGCTGGGTTCGACGCTGGAGGCCGAGTTCCACCGGCTGCAGAAGACGCTGCCGCTGGGCATGGAATTGCGCAAGGTGTCCGACCAGCCGGCGGCGGTCGATGCGTCGGTGGGCGAATTCGTCCGCGTGCTGGCCGAGGCCGTCATCATCGTGCTGCTGGTGAGCTTCTTCTCGCTGGGCATGCGCACCGGGCTGGTGGTCGCGGTGTCGATCCCGCTGGTGCTGGCGATGACGTTCGCGGTGATGCACTACTTCGGCATCGGCCTGCACAAGATCTCGCTGGGCGCGCTGGTGCTGGCGCTGGGCCTGCTGGTGGACGACGCGATCATCGCGGTCGAAATGATGGCCATCAAGATGGAGCAGGGCTTCGACCGGTTGAAGGCGGCGAGCTTCGCCTACGAGTCGACGGCGTTCCCGATGCTCACCGGCACGCTGGTGACGGCGGCCGGCTTCCTGCCGATCGCGACCGCCGCGTCCAGCACCGGCGAATACACGCGTTCGCTGTTCCAGGTGGTGACCATCGCGCTGGTGGTGTCGTGGATCGCCGCGGTGCTGTTCATTCCGTACCTGGGCGACAAGATGCTGCCCGACCTCGGCAACCCGCAGCCGCCGAAGCCGGGATCGCTGGCCGCGCGCTGGCAGGCGTTCCGCGTGGGACTGGCGGATCGCTGGCCGCAGTTCGCCGGCGTCCTGGCACCGAAGGCGCACGATGCGCACGACCACAATCCGTACCACACGCCGTTCTATGCGCGCTTCCGTGCCTGGCTGGCGGTCTGCCTGCGTCACCGCTGGCTGGTGATCGGCGTGACCGTGGCGGCGTTCGTCGCGTCCATCGCGCTGTTCCGTTTCGTGCCGCAGCAGTTCTTCCCGGATTCCGTGCGTCCCGAACTGATGGTGGACCTGGAACTGGCGGAGGGCAGTTCGCTGAAATCCACCGATGCGCAGGCGCGCAAGCTGGAGAAGCTGCTGGCCGGGCGCGAGGGCATCCTCAACTACGTGGCCTACATCGGGACCGGTTCGCCGCGGTTCTACCTGCCGCTCGACCAGCAGTTGCCGCAGGCGAACTTCTCTCAGTTCGTGGTGCTGACCGCCGACACCGCCTCGCGCGAATCCACTCGCCGCTGGCTGATCGACGAGGTGGCGCCGCAGTTCCCCGAACTGCAGTTCCGCGTGACGCGGCTGGAGAACGGTCCGCCGGTCGGTTATCCGATCCAGTTCCGCGTCTCGGGCGAACACATCGACCGCGTGCAGGCCATTGCGCGGCAGATGGCGGAGAAGGTGCGCGCCAATCCGCACGTCACCAACGTCAACCTGGACTGGAGCGAACCGAGCAAGATCGTGCGGCTGCAGATCGACCAGGACCGCGCTCGCGCGCTCGGCGTCAGCACCTCGCAGGTGTCGCACTTCCTCTCGGGCTCGTTGTCGGGCCTGAGCGTCAGCACCTACCGCGAAGGCAACGAACTGGTGGAGATCTTGCTGCGCGGGCCGGAAGAGGAGCGCACGCGGCTGGACCTGCTGGGCAGCCTGGCGGTGCCGACCAGCAATGGCGGCAGCGTGCCGCTGTCGCAGATCGCCAATCTGGAGTACGCCTTCGAGGACGGCATCATCTGGCATCGCGACCGTCTGCCGACGGTGACGGTGCGCGCCGACCTGAACACCGACGCCGTGACCGCGCCGACCGTGGTCGCGCAGATCTCGCCGACGCTGGACGGCATCCGCGACACGCTGCCACAGGGCTACCTGCTGGAAACCGGGGGCACGGTCGAGGACTCGGCGCGCGGGCAGAAGTCGATCGCCGCCGGCATGCCGCTGTTCCTGCTCGCGGTGACCACCCTGCTGATGCTGCAGCTGCGCAGCTTCTCGCGGATGGCGCTGGTGCTGCTGACCGCGCCGCTCGGCCTGATCGGCGTGACGCTCGCGCTGCTGGTGTTCCGCGTGCCGTTCGGCTTCGTCGCCATGCTCGGCACCATCGCGCTGGCGGGCATGATCATGCGCAATTCGGTGATCCTGGTGGACCAGATCGACCAGGACATCCGCGCGGGCCACGACCGCTGGCACGCGATCATCGACGCGACCGTGCGTCGCTTCCGTCCCATCGTGCTGACCGCGCTGGCGGCGGTGCTGGCGATGATCCCGCTGTCGCGCAGCGCCTTCTTCGGGCCGATGGCGGTGGCCATCATGGGGGGGCTGACGGTCGCCACCGTGCTGACGCTGTTCTTCCTGCCGGCGCTGTACGCGGCATGGTTCAAGGTCAGGCCCGAAGAGCGCACCGCGTCATAGTTCGCCGTGCGGCGGGGGGTTCAAGAACCCCCCTGCCGCAGCCGATACTGGGAGGGTCGAAGCCCTCCGGACGCCATGCCCGCCATGCGGCGCCTGTTCCTCAACGGCCTGTGTCTGCTGGTCCTGCTCGTCGGCGCGCCCGCGTGGGCGCTGGACCCTGCGCGCAAGGTGGACGAGTACACCATCGCGCGGTGGACGATGGAGGACGGGCTGCCGCACAACCTGGTGCATACGATCGGCCAGGACGCCGAGGGCTATGTCTGGATCGGCACATGGGAAGGCGCGGCGCGTTTCGACGGTCGCCGCTTCACGGCTTTCGATGCTGGCACGGTCGAGGGGCTGGAAATCGAGGGCGTGCGTGCCATCGCGCGGGACCCGAAGGGCGGCATGGTGATCAGCCTGGGGCGCGTGGGGCCGGGCCTGCTGCACTTCCACCAGGGGCGCTGGCAGCGACTGCCGGGCGAGGCGGGCACGCTGGCGGATGTGTCGGTGCTGCGTTTCGGTCCGGACGGTGCCTTGTGGATCGGGACCGACCACAGCCTCTACCGGATGGCCGGCGATGGACGGCTGCGTGACATCGGCGGCACGCACCCGAGGTTGGCGAACGAGCGCGTGCTGGCGGTCCTGCCGCTGGCGGATGGACAGGCGCTGGTCGGCAACCGGCATGGCTTGTTCCGCATCCGCGACGACCGCGCCAGCGAGTGGGGTCGCGAGACGGGACTGCCCGAGACCTCCGTGCTGGCGATCCAGCCATCGCGCTGGGGCGGCATCCTGATCGGTGGCGGCGCGGGCGCCTGGCGGCTCGACCAGGGCCGCGCCATGCAGATCACCGGTGAGCGCGTCGAAGCCATGCTGGAGGACCGCCACGGAAGCCTGTGGATCTCCACGCTCGACGGCCTGCGACGCTACGCACAGGGGCGGTACGAAACGCTGGGCGAACGCAACGGCCTGATGGGGCGACTGGCGCCGGCGCTGTTCGAGGATCGCGACGGGCTGCTGTGGGTGGGCACCACCAATGGCCTGTACCGCATCTCCGACGGGCCGGTGTTCGGACTGGCGCGCAGCAGCGGCCTGCGCGACATCTATGTCCGCGCCATCATCGAGCGGCCGGGACAGGGCGTGTGGATCGGCCATCCGATGGGGGTGGACGCATGGCAGGGTGGCCAGGCCCGCGCGATACCGCTCGCGTTCGACGGCAAGGGCGATCCCTCTGTGCTGTCGCTGGCCAACGCGCGCGACGGCAGTCTCTGGATCGGCACCTACGACCAGGGCGTCATCCGGTTGCCCGCGGCTGGCGAAGGCCCGCAGGCACGCCCGCGGCGCATCGACGAGGCCGGGGGGTTGCCGTCGAACCACGTCCGCGCGCTGCTGGAGCGGTCGGACGGTTCGTTGTGGATCGGCAGCAACGAAGGCGTCAGCGTGTACCGGGACGGCCGCATCCTGCGGACGTACACGACCGCGGACGGATTGCCCAGCGGCAACGTCTATGTGCTGCACGAAACCGCGCAGGGCGAGCTCTGGATCGGCACCAGCAACGGCATGGGAATGATGCGTCGCGACGGAACGCTGCGTGCGTGGTCGCCGATGTCCGGGTTTCCCGCGGTGGCCGCGTTCGATTTCCTGGCCGACCCCGACGGCAGCCTGTGGATCGCCACCGACCGCGGCCTGCTGCACTGGCACGACGGCCGCTTCGTCCAGTTCGACCACCGGCAGGGCCTGCCGAACAACCGGCTGTTCCGGCTGCTGGAGGACGACAACGGCGACTTCTGGGTCTCGAGCAACCGCGGCGTGTTCCGGATCTCGCGTGCGGCGCTGACGGCGGTGGAGAACGGGCACCTCGCCCGCTTGCCGGTGGAGGCCTTCACCCATGCCGATGGCCTGCCGAGCAGCCAGGCCAACGGCGCCACCTCGCCGGCGGGATGGCCGATGCGCGATGGCAAGCTGTGGTTCGCCACGGCCAACGGCATCGGCGTGATCGATCCGGACGATGCCCGTCGACAGCGCGCGCAGGGCATCACGCTGGTGGTGGAGTCGGTCGAGGCGGACGGGCGTTTCCTGCCGCCGCAGGATCGCCACGTGCTGCCGGCGGACACGAGGCGCGTGGTGATCCGCTTCACCGGCCTCAACCAGCGTGCGCCCGAGCGCCTGCGCTACCGCTACCGCATGGTCGGATTCGATCGTGGCTGGATCGAGACCGACAATGGCATCGCCCACGATGCGGTCTACACCAACCTGCCGCCGGGCAAGCTGCGCTTCGAGGTGCAGGTGATGAACGCGCCGGCGGACTGGAGCAAGCCGGAAAACCTGGTGACGCGGACGGTCGAGTTCGAGAAGGCCTCGCCGTGGTGGTTGCGGGCGTGGGCGCTGGCCCTGTACGCCGTGCTGCTGGGCCTGGTGGGGTGGGCCGTGCTGTTGTTCGCGTTGCGTCGCCAACGTCATCGCCAGCGACGGCTGGAAGCGCTGGTGGACGCGCGCACGTCGGAACTGAGCGACAAGAACGCGCAGCTGGAGCAGGCGGGAGAGGCGAACGCGCGGCTGCTGGAGCAACTGGCCCACCAGGCGCGTCACGATCCGCTGACCCGGCTCGCTAACCGGCGCGCCGGCGATGCCTTCCTCGCTGAAGCCCTGGAGGTCAGCCGTCGCGAAGGGCGTCCGTTGTCCGTCGCGCTGATCGACATCGACCATTTCAAGGCCGTCAACGACCGATACGGCCACGCCTTCGGCGACGACGTGCTGTCGCAGATCGCCGCGCTGGCGGAACACCTGGCGGGCGGCGTGGAGGGCGTGCTGATCTCGCGCTACGGCGGCGAGGAGTTCCTGGTGTGCCAGCAGTTGCCCAGGTCGGCGTCGCGCGCGCGCCTGGAGGCACTGCGCGAGGGGATCGCCCGTGCGGGCATCGAGACGCCGGATGGCGATACCCTGCGCTGCACGGTCAGCATCGGCGTGGCGGAGCTGGAGGCCGGCCAGGACCTGCGCGACCTGCTGCGCGTGGCGGACGAGCGCCTGTACAAGGCCAAGCAGCAGGGGCGGAACCGCCTGGTCTCCAGCTGACGCATCCGCGTGGTAACGCGGTCAGCGTCCGACGAAGCGGAGTCCGCCGGCTTCGCCTTCGCCCACGGTTTCCGGATCGGTCGTCAGCGCGTTCTCGAAACCGCCGCCGCTGCCGTTGTAGAGCAGGTAGACCGGCTTCTCGTTGCGCAGCAGGTCGATGCAGTTCTGGAAGTCGTCCAGGTGGTAGTTCAACTGCGGCTGCGTGCCGTTGAGGCCGTCGGCGGGCAGGGCCGCGCCGTTGGCATGGAACACCAGCTGGCCGATGTAGGCGCCGCCGGCCATCAGGCCGATGCGGCGGCGGAACGTGTTGGCCGAATAGATGACGTGGTACTTCTCGATCTGTGTCGTGGGCATCGTGCCGCTCCTGTGCGTGCATCCCCTGCCCTATGGACAACGCAGGGGATGCCGCGATCAGGTCACGTGCCTCAGTCCCGCAACTCCGCCACGTAGCAACGCGCCTGCATCTGCTCCAGCACGGCCTGCGTCGCCACCTGCGTGGACACGCCGCGTCCGCCGGTCGCCAGATCGTTGGTGAATACCTGTGCGTTGAGCGCGCCGTCGACCGCGCGTTCGATGCAGTCGGCCTCCTCGTGCAGACCCAGCGAATGGCGCAGCAGCAGCGCGCAGCTCAGGATGGTGGCGTAGGGATTGGCGACGCCCTTGCCGGCGATGTCCGGCGCGGAGCCGTGGATCGGTTCGTACAGGCCGACCTTGCCGTCGCCCAGCGACGCCGAGGGCAGCAGGCCCAGCGATCCGGCCAGCATCGAGGCTTCGTCGGTCAGGATGTCGCCGAACATGTTCTCGGTGACGATGACGTCGTACTCGCGCGGCTTGGCCAGCAGGTGCATCGCCATCGAATCGACCAGCTGGTGCTCCAGCACGACGTCGGGGAATTCCTCGCGGCCGATGCGCGTGGCCACGTCGCGCCACAGGCGCGAGGTTTCCAGCACGTTGGCCTTGTCCACCGACACCAGCTGGCTGCGGCGCTGGCGCGCCAGCTTGAACGCGCTGCGCACCACGCGCTCGATCTCGGTGACGCTGTAGCTGCACAGGTCGCTGGCGCCGCGCGCATCGCGCGTCTTCTCGCCGAAGTAGATGCCGCCGGTCAGTTCGCGCACCACCACGATGTCCACGCCGGTCAGCAGGTGCGGCTTGATCGGCGAGGCGTTCAGCGCGGCCGGATGCGGACGCACCGGGCGCAGGTTGGCGAACAGGCCCAGGCCCTTGCGCAGTGCCAGCAGGCCCTGCTCCGGACGCACCTTTGCATTGGGATCCGACCATTTCGGACCACCCACGGCGCCGAGCAGCACGGCGTTGGCCTGCTGGCACCCCTGCAGCGTGGCCTGCGGCAGCGGCTCGCCGTGCCTGTCGATGGCGATGCCGCCGATGTCGTATTCGTGGAAGTCGAAGCTGTGGCCGTGGCGTCGCGCCAGTGCGCGGAGCACGGTGACGGCGGCGGCGGTGACTTCGGGACCGATGCCGTCCCCGGGCAGGAGGGCGATGTCAGCGTGCATGGCGGGTGGCCTCGTAGCGTTCGATGTCGGTGTGACGGGCCAGCAGGTAGCCCAGTTCGTCGACGCCCTGCAGCAGGCAGGTCTGCGCGAAGGCGTCCAGCGGGAAGGAGAAGGCGGAACCGTCGGGCGTGCGAAGCTCCTTCGCCGCGACGTCGACGACCAGTTCGTCGTCCGGCCGCTGCATCAGCGCCTGCACGGTCGCTTCCGGCAGCACCACCGGCACCAGTCCGTTCTTCAGGCTGTTGTTGCGGAAGATGTCGGCGATCTCGCTGCTCACGATCGCGCGCAAGCCCAGGTCGGTCAGTGCCCAGGGCGCGTGCTCGCGCGAGGAACCGCAGCCGAAGTTGCGACCAGCGAGCAGGATCCTGCGGTCCGCATTCTCCGGCTGGTTGAACGGGAACGCCGGGTTCGGCGAGCCGTCGGCCTGCCAGCGCCAGTCGTTGAAGGCGTGCTTGCCCAGGCCGGCGCGTTCGGTCGTCGACAGGAAGCGCGCGGGGATGATCTGGTCGGTGTCGATGTTGGTCTGCGCCAGCACCACGCTCTGCGAGCGCACCTCGTTGAAGCCGGCCATCACGCCACCGCCTTGTGTGCGTCGAACAGGTCGCGCGGATCGCTGACGCGGCCATTCACGGCGGCCCACGCCGCCGTCAATGGCGACGCCAGCAGCGTGCGTGCGCCGGGTCCCTGGCGGCCTTCGAAATTGCGGTTGCTGGTGCTGACGGCCAGCTGCCCCGGCGCGACCAGGTCGCCGTTCATCGCGATGCACATGGAGCATCCCGGCTCGCGCCATTCGGCGCCGGCTTCACGCACGACGGCATCGATGCCTTCTGCCTCGGCCTCGCGCTTGACGATCTCCGAGCCGGGCACGACCAGCATGCGCACGCCAGCGGCGACCTTGCGGCCACGCAACACCTGTGCGACCTCGCGCATGTCGCGCAGGCGGCCGTTGGTGCACGAACCGACGAAGACCACGTCGACCGGCGTGCCCTCCAGCGCGTGGCCGGCGCGCAGGTGCATGTAGTCCAGGCCCTTCTGGTCGGCGGCATCGGCGGGTGCTGGAATCAGCGCGTCCACCGCGATCGCGGTGCCGGGATGCGTGCCCCAGGTCAGGGTCGGGCGGATGTCGGCGGCGTCGATGCGCACCTCGGCGTCGAAGGTCGCACCTTCATCGCTGCGCAGCGTTGTCCAGTACGCGACGGCGTCGTCGAACGCCGCGCCCTTCGGTCCGCGCGGCGTGCGTGCGACCCAATCGAACGTGGTCCGGTCGGGCGCGACCATGCCGGCGCGCGCGCCGGCTTCGATCGACATGTTGCACAGGGTCATGCGCTGCTCCATGTCCAGCGCCTCGATGGCACTGCCGCGGAACTCGATCACATGGCCGGTGCCGCCATTGACGCCGATCACGCCGATCACGTGCAGCACGATGTCCTTCGCGCCCACGCCCGGCGCCAGCACGCCGTCGACGGTGATCGCCATGGTCTTCGGCTTGCGTTGGAGCAGGCATTGCGTGGCCAGCACGTGGCCGACTTCGCTGGTGCCGATGCCGAACGCCAGCGAACCGAACGCGCCGTGCGTGCTGGTGTGGCTGTCGCCGCAGACGATGGTCATGCCGGGCAGGGTGAAGCCCTGTTCCGGCGCGATGACGTGGACGATGCCGCGGTTCGGCGACGCCATGTCGAACAGTTCGATGCCGTACTCGGCGCAGTTGCGCGCCAGCGTCTCGACCTGTGTTTCGGCGGCCTGTGTGTAGTACGGCAGCTTGCCGTCGGGACCCGCAGGGAGGGTCGGCGTGGAGTGGTCCATCGTCGCTTTGGTGCGGTCCGGCCGGCGTGGCGACAGGCCGCGCGACGCCAGCTCGGAGAAGGCCTGCGGCGAGGTGACCTCATGGATCAGGTGCAGGTCGATGTACAGCACGGCGGGCGCCGCGTCGGTCTCGGGGACGACGACGTGGGCATCCCACAGTTTGTCGAACAGGGTGCGGGGTGCGGTCATGCGGGGTTTCCAGCGATACGTTTCATGGTAGTTCGATCAGTCGGTCCATCCGGTCTCTCTTCGTCATCCCGGCGAAAGCCGGGATCCATGTTGCCGTTGCTCTTCCCGGCCTCGACGAACAGGCAAAGCAGAAGCGCAATGGATTCCGGCTTCCGCCGGAATGACGGGTCACGATGTCAGGCCGCCGCCGCTTCCTGCTGCTCGACACGGCGCTGGCGCAGCAGCCGGTTGGCCACGTCCAGCCAGGCGAGCGCGCTGGCCTCGATGATGTCCTTGCTGGTACCGGTGCCCTCGTATTCCTCGCCGTCGCAGCGGACCGACAGGCTGGCTTCGCCGCGCGCGTCGGCGCCGATGCCGACGCTGTGCACCTGGTAGCTCTCCAGCTGCAGCTGCACGCCGGTGGCCGCGGCGAGCGCACTGAACAGCGCATCCACAGGACCATTGCCCTGGGCGGTTTCGGAAATGCGGTTGCCGTCCGGGTCCGACAGCTCGACCAGTGCGTTCGCGCGGCTGCCGACATCGCTGATCGTCATCGAGGACAGGCGATAGCCGTCGCTCACTGCCGCATCCTGCATCAGCGCCTGCAGGTCGGCATCGCCGACCACGCGCTGCTTCTCGCACAGGGCCTTGAACTGCTCGAACACCAGCTTCAGTTCATCCTCTTCCAGCCAGTAACCCAGCGCACGCAGGCGCTGCTCGACGGCGGCGCGCCCGCTGTGGCGGCCCAGCACCATCTGCGACGACGGCCAGCCGACATCCTGTGGTTGCATGATCTCGTAGGTGCCGCGGTGGCGCAGCATGCCGTGCTGGTGGATGCCGGACTCGTGCGCGAAGGCGTTGGCGCCAACGATGGCCTTGTTGCGCTGGACCGGCATGCCGACCAGCCGCGACAGCAGCTGCGAGGTGGGCACGATGCGGCGGGTGTCGATGCGCGTGTCCAGATTGTAGAACGCATTGCGCACCTTCAGCGCCATCACGAGTTCTTCGATGGCGCAGTTGCCGGCGCGTTCGCCGATGCCGTTGATCGAGCCCTCGACCTGGCGGGCGCCGCCCTCGATGGCGGCCAGCGAATTGGCCACGGCCAGGCCCAGGTCGTTGTGGCAGTGCGCGCTGAAGACCACCTTGTCGGCGCCGGCGACGTTGGCGATCGCGCGCTCGAACATGCCGCGGATCTCCTCCGGCGTGGTGAAGCCCACGGTGTCCGGCAGGTTGATGGTGGTGGCGCCGGCGGCGATGGCGGTGGCGATGGCCTCGTGCAGGAAGTCCTCTTCGGTGCGGGTCGCGTCCTCGGCCGAGAACTCGATCTCGTCGACATGGCCGCGTGCCAGTCGCACGTGGGTGTCGATGGACTGCAGGACCTGCTCGCGGCTCATGCGCAGCTTGTGCTCGCGGTGCAGCGGGCTGGTGGACAGGAACAGGTGCAGGCGCGGCTTGGTGGAGGCCGACAGCGTACGCAGCGAGGTCTCGATGTCGCCGGGCAGGCAGCGCGACAGCACGGCCAGCGTGGTCTCGCGCAGGTCGCGCGCGATCAGCGCATGCGCCTCGCGGTCGGACTGCGAACTGGCGGGAAAGCCGGTTTCGATGATGTCCACGCCCAGGTCGGCCAGGCCGCGGGCCATCACCACCTTCTGCTGCGGCGTCATGCTGCAGCCGGGGGACTGCTCGCCGTCGCGCAGGGTGGTGTCGAAAATTCGGATCTGCGCGGGGGTGGGAATGGTCGTGTTCACCAGATGGGTTCCTCGTGTACTTCTGTTTCCAGGGCGGCGACCGCGATGCGGCGCGCGCCGTTCTTGATGGGGGATTTCGGGGAGGCCGCGCGACCGGGCGCGCGGCCGGTGGCAAGCGAAGGTTCGCCGTCCATGTTGCGGCGGCGCGGCTTGCGCGGTGCGCGTGGGCGCACGTCGGACAACAGCTGGGCGAGCACCATCGCATCGATGTTGCCGCCCGAGACCACGGCGCACTTGCGCTTGCCGGCGACGCGACGGCCGGCGGCCAGCGCCAGCGCGCCCGCGCCTTCGGCGATCAGGTTCTCTTCCAGCGCCAGCCGCACCAGGGTCTCGCGCAGTTCGGCTTCGCGCACGGTGACGACATCGTCGAGCAACTGCGTGCACAGGCGGCGGGTGATGAAGCCGGGCACCTTGACCCGCACGCCATCGGCGAGCGACGCGACCGGATCGATGGGCGAGACGTCGCCCTTCATCGCCCGGATCATCGAATCCACGCCTTCGACCTGCGCGCCGACGACGCGCACGCCCTGCGACTTCAGCGCCAGCGCCACGCCGGACGCCAGGCCACCGCCGCCGATCGGGACGATGACCACATCCGGCGCATGCGGTGCGATCTCGATGCCGACCGTGCCCTGGCCGGCGATCACGTCCGGGTCGTCGAACGCGGACAGGAAGCGGTAGCCGTTCTGCTCGGCCAGTTCCTTCGCGAAGGCGAACGCTTCGTCGTAGCTGTTGCCATGCTGGCGCACGGTGGCGCCCCAGTGGGCGACGCCGGCGATCTTGGTGGCCGGGGCGCCGTGCGGCATCACCGTAATGGCCTGCACGCCCAGCCGGTAGGCCGCCCACGCCAGGCCCTGCGCGTGGTTGCCGGCGGAGGCGGCGATCACCGGGCGATGGTCGCCGCGCTCGCGCGCGGCCAGCAGGGCGTTCAGGGCGCCACGCACCTTGTACGAGCCGGTGCGCTGCAGGTTTTCCAGCTTCAGCATCACGCCGAAGCGCTCGGCGTGGTGCAGCGGCGTCGGCGGCAGGTACCGGCGCAGCCGCGCCTGCGCCGCCAGCACGTCGGCCACGGTGACGACGACGTCGCCTACGTCGGGCTCGGTGCTGGCAGGGGCGCGGCCGGCATCAGGCATCGCGGCACGCGAACGGCTGATGTCGAAGAAGACGCCTCCGTACCGCAACGTCCGCGTCGGCGGGTGCGGTCTTCATGCAGCGCGGTCCTGCGGGCGACGGTCCCGGCTCAGTTCCTGCACGGCGCTGAAGGACAGCTCCTCGACGTCGTAGATCTTCAGCAACTGCTGGCGCAGGGTTTCCGGCGCACGGGTGCTGTCGATCACCAGCGCCAGCGCCCAATAGCCTTCGCTGTCGTGGGTCGCATGCACCGCGTGGGGCGGAAAGCCACGGCGCTCGATCATGCCCAGCACGCGCAGCAAGGCGCCCTCGGCAGGTTTGAGCTTGAGTTCAAGCCGGTAACGCATTCTTCTTCTCCGGGCCGTCGGCCGCGACGGCCGGCTCGGCGGATGGTTTCGCGGGATTGGCATCCAGCATCGAGCTGTTGGCATGGTTCGGCGGCACCAGCGGCCAGACGTTCGCCTTGATGTCGATGGTGACGTGCAGCAGGGCAGGGCCCGGCGTCGCCAGCAGGTCGGCCAACGCGCCTTCGACCTCATCGCGCAGGCTGATGTGGTGCGCGGGAATGCCGAACACGCGCGCCAGCGCGGCGAAGTCCGGGTTGTCGGACAGGTCGATCTCGCTGTAGCGCTCGGCGAAGAACAGTTCCTGCCACTGCCGCACCATGCCCAGCGCGCTGTTGTCGATCAGCACGATCTTCACCGGCAGCTTGCAGCGGGCGATGGTCGCCAGCTCCTGCACGTTCATCATGAAACCGCCATCGCCGTTGACCAGGATGACGGTGCGGTCGGGACAGGCGAACTGCGCGCCCATCGCGGCCGGCAGGCCGAAGCCCATCGTGCCCAGTGCGCCGCTGGTCAGGTGGTTGCGCGGGTGGGTGAACTTGCAGTGTTGCGCCACCCACATCTGGTGCTGGCCCACGTCGCACGCGATGATCGCGTCGGCCGGTGCCACTTCGCTCAGCCGCTTCAGCAGGCCGGGCGCGTAGATGTCGGTACCGGGCGCGTCGTAACGGAAGCCGAAACGCTCGCGGTTGCCCACGCAGCGCTTGCGCCACTCGTCGCAGGTGCTGCGCGCCGCGCCCAGCGCGCGCAGGCTGGCGCCGATATCGCCCGGCACCGCGATGTCGGCGGTGCGCAGCTTGCCGATCTCGTACGCATCGGCATCGATGTGCAGCACGCGCGCGAACGGCGCGAACTCGGCCAGCTTGCCGGTGGCGCGGTCGTCGAAGCGCGCACCCACCACGATCAGCAGGTCGGATTCCTGCACCGCCATGTTGGCCGCACGCGTCCCGTGCATGCCCAGCATGCCCAGGTAGTGCGGATGATGGGCGGGCAGCGCACCCAGGCCGCGCAGGGTCAGGACGGTGGGGATCTTCGTGGCTTCGACGAACTGGCGGAACGCGTCCGCCGCATCGGCGATGCCGATGCCGCCACCGCCGTAGATCACCGGCTTCTCGGCGCCGGCGATCGCGGCCAGTGCCTCGGCCAGTTTCGCATCTTCCGGCGCGGGCACCGGATCGACGCTGGCGGGCACGTGGTCGGGCAGGTGCGAGGCATCTGACATCTGCACGTCCTTCGGCAGGTCGATCAGCACCGGCCCGGGACGGCCCTCGCGCGCGATGCGGAACGCCTCGCGCACCATGGTCGGCAGGTCATCCACGCGCCGGGCGACGAAGCTGTGCTTCACGATCGGCAGGGTCAGGCCGAACACGTCCAGTTCCTGGAACGCGTCGGTGCCCATCAGCGAGGTGGCGACCTGGCCGGTCAGGCAGACCATCGGCACCGAGTCCAGCATCGCATCGGCGATGCCGGTCACCAGGTTCGACGCGCCCGGGCCGGAGGTGGCCACGCACACGCCGACCTTGCCGCTGGCGCGGGCATAGCCGTTCGCGGCCAGCGCCGCGCCCTGTTCATGGCGCACCAGGATGTGCTTCAGGTTGGAATCCACCAGCGCGTCGTAGAACGGCATGATGGTGCCGCCGGGGTAGCCGAACAGCGTGTCCACGCCCTCGATCTCCAGGGCGTGGGCCAGCCAGCGGGCGCCATTGCGTGGGGCAGTGGCCGCGGCGGCGTTCATGCGGCGGCCTGCTCGTCTGTATCGGGTTGGGCGGCGTTGGCCTGCAGCCACACCATCTTCGCGCGCAGTTCCTTGCCGACCTTCTCGATCGGGTGGTCCTTGTCGGCCTGCTGGAACTTCCTGTAGTTCGGCAGACCGGCGTCGTACTCGGCCTGCCAGTTGCGCGTGAAGGTGCCGTTCTGGATGTCGGTCAGCACGTCCTTCATGCGCGCCTTGACCGAGGCGTCGATGACGCGCGGGCCGCTGACGAAGTCGCCGTACTGCGCGGTCTCGGAGATGAATTCCAGCATGCGGGTGATGCCGCCTTCGTAGAACAGGTCGACGATCAGCTTCAGCTCGTGCAGCACTTCGTAGTACGCGATCTCCGGCTGGTAGCCGGCTTCCACCAGCGTCTCGAAGCCGGCCTGCACCAGCGACGAGGCGCCGCCGCACAGCACGGCCTGCTCGCCGAACAGGTCGGTCTCGGTCTCTTCCTTGAAGGTGGTCTTGATGATGTTGGCGCGCGCGCCGCCCAGGCCACCGGCGTAGGCCAGCGCGAACTGTTCGGCGTTGCCGCTCTTGTCCTGGTGCACGGCGTAGATGCAGGGCACGCCGCGGCCGATCTCGTACTCGCGGCGGACCAGCGCGCCCGGGCCTTTCGGTGCGACCAGCACCACGTCCAGGTCGGCGCGCGGCTCGATCATGCCGAAGTGGACATTGAGGCCGTGCGCGAACAGCAGCACCGCCCCCTGCTTCATGTTCGGCGCCAGCACGTCGGCATAGAGCTTCTTCTGCACCATGTCCGGCGTCAGCACGGCGACCAGGTCGGCGTCCTTCACCGCGTCGGCCGGCGCCTTGACCACGAAACCGTCGGCCTTGGCCTTCACCTCGGTCGGACCGCCCGGGCGCAGGCCGACGACGACGTCGAAACCGGAGTCGCGCAGGTTCAGCGCATGCGCGCGGCCCTGGCTGCCGTAACCGATGACGGCGATCGTGGGATGCGGGAGGGCGTTGGCGGTGGTCATGGCGCGGATTTCCTGAGGGTTGAGGTGGAATCGAAGGCTCTTAAACAAAAAACCCCGCACTTCTCAGTGCGGGGTTTCGCGAATCTGGCGTTGCTTGCTGCTTACACGCCGGTCCGTCCCGCAGTTGTGGGCGAGGTAATAAGGACGAGTACAAGGAGCGACGCCGCAACGGGTGCGGTCGGGTCGGTCATCGTGGGCGTGTGGCGCTGCAACATGCGGCAAGAGAAACATGCCGCTTCAAATCGTGTCAAGCGGTTTCGGAATCTTTTCGACGATCGGATGATTTCAGTCGAGATGGTTGCAACTGAAACAGAGAAAACGCCGCAGAATCCAGCCTCCCCACGCAGTCGCAGCACGCCTGTTTTCATGCCCGAATACCGCTCCAGGACCTCCACCCACGGCCGCAACATGGCCGGCGCCCGCGCGCTGTGGCGCGCCACCGGCATGAAGGACGCGGACTTCCACAAGCCCATCGTCGCCGTCGCCAACTCCTTCACCCAGTTCGTGCCCGGGCACGTGCACCTCAAGGATCTCGGTCAGCTGGTCGCGCGAGAGATCGAGCGCGTCGGCGGCGTGGCGAAGGAGTTCGACACCATCGCCGTCGACGACGGCATCGCGATGGGCCACGACGGCATGCTGTATTCGCTGCCGTCGCGCGAGATCATCGCGGACTCGGTCGAGTACATGGTCAACGCGCATTGCGCCGATGCGCTGGTGTGCATCTCCAACTGCGACAAGATCACGCCGGGCATGCTGATGGCCGCGTTGCGGTTGAACATCCCCACGGTGTTCGTCTCGGGCGGCCCGATGGAAGCCGGCAAGACGCGCCTGGCCGACCACAAGCTCGACCTCGTCGATGCGATGGTGATGGCGGCCGACCCGAACGTGTCCGACGAAGAGGTCGCGGCCGTCGAGCGCAGCGCCTGTCCGACCTGCGGCTCGTGCAGCGGCATGTTCACCGCCAACTCGATGAACTGCCTGACCGAGGCGCTGGGCCTGTCGTTGCCGGGCAACGGCACCGTCGTGGCCACGCACGCCGACCGCGAGCAGCTGTTCAAGCGCGCCGGCGTCACCGCAGTGGAGCTTTGCCATCGCTGGTATGGCGGCGAAGACACGACCGCATTGCCGCGCGGCATCGCCACGTTCGAGGCGTTCGAGAACGCGATGACGCTGGACATCGCGATGGGAGGGTCCACCAACACCATCCTGCACCTGCTCGCCGCCGCACAGGAAGGCGAGGTGCCGTTCGACATGCGCGACATCGACCGCCTGTCGCGGCGCGTGCCGCAGCTGTGCAAGGTGGCGCCGAACACGCAGAAGTACCACATCGAGGACGTGCACCGCGCCGGCGGCATCATGGCGATCCTCGGCGAACTGGCACGCGGCGGCCTGCTGCATACCGATGTCGCGACCGTGCACGCGAAGACGCTGGGCGACGCGATCGCGAAGTGGGACGTCGCCACCGTCGAGGACGAGGCCGTGCACACGTTCTACAAGGCGGGCCCGGCCGGCATCCCGACCCAGGTCGCCTTCAGCCAGGCCACGCGCTGGCCGTCGCTGGATACCGACCGTGCCGAAGGCTGCATCCGCAGCGTCGAGCATGCGTTCTCACAGGAAGGCGGTCTTGCGGTGCTGTACGGCAACATCGCCGTCGACGGTTGCGTGGTGAAGACGGCCGGTGTCGACGAATCGATCCATGTCTTCGAGGGCACGGCGCGCGTGTTCGAAAGCCAGGATGCGGCCGTGGCCGGCATCCTCGGCGATGAGGTCAAGGCGGGCGACGTGGTCGTGATCCGCTACGAAGGCCCGAAGGGCGGGCCGGGCATGCAGGAAATGCTGTACCCGACCAGTTACCTGAAATCGAAAGGCCTCGGCAAGCAGTGCGCGCTGCTGACCGACGGGCGCTTCTCCGGCGGTACGTCGGGCCTGTCCATCGGCCACGCCTCGCCGGAAGCGGCGGCGGGCGGTGCGATCGGCCTGGTGCAGGATGGCGACCGCATTCGTATCGATATCCCGCTGCGCTCGATTGCGCTGCTGGTGTCCGACGGGGAACTGGCGTCGCGCCGCGCCGCGCAGGACGCGAAGGGCTGGAAGCCGGCGCATCCGCGTCCCCGCAAGGTCAGCACGGCGCTGAAGGCCTATGCGTTGCTGGCCACCAGCGCCGACAAGGGTGCGGTGCGTGACAAGGCGCTGCTGGATGGCGTCTGATAGGCGGATGCGCTTTCGCACCGCTCTGGTTCTGCTGTTCGCCGTCGTCGTCCTTCCCGTCTCCGCGAAGGAAGAGCCGCGCACGCCGTGGGTGGTCGCCACCTACGCGTATCCCGAGCGCGACCGCCTCGCCGCGATCCAGCCGCTCGCCGACTACCTGGCAAAGCGCGGCTGTCATCCGGTGCAGGTGAAGCTGTTCCCATCGCCGACGGCGCTGGTGCAGGCGATGCGTGACGGCCAGGTCGATGTCGCGGTACCCAACCTCCATGGTTACCTGCAGGCACGGCGCGAGATCGCGCGGGTCACCACGCTGCCGGTACCGCAGGTGCCGTCGTTGCAGGCGGATCGCTACCGTGCGGTGCTGGTGGCCCGCGGCGACGCATCGCTCGCCGAGGTGAAGGCAAAAGCCGGCAGCCTGCGGCTGGCGCTGGTCGGCCGCGACTCCGCATCCGGCGGCTTCGTGCCGGCGCAGTATCTGCGCAGCCAGGCACTGGATCCGGCGAAGGCATTCGCGTCAGTGACCTATGCGGGTTCGCACGCGGCCGCCTTGCAGGCCGTCGTCGAGGGGCGTGCCGATGTGGCGGCGTTGGCGGGCGATGTCTACGACGCGTCGCGCCCCGACGGCATACGCGAACTGTGGCGCTCCGATCCGATCCCACCGGGGCCGTTGCTGTGCCGCGCGACGGCCGACGTGCCTTGCCAGGCCATGGCGGCCTGGTTGCTCGATGCGCAT
Organism: Pseudoxanthomonas japonensis; assembly: GCF_043632995.1. Lineage (NCBI taxonomy): Bacteria > Pseudomonadati > Pseudomonadota > Gammaproteobacteria > Lysobacterales > Lysobacteraceae > Pseudoxanthomonas > Pseudoxanthomonas japonensis. The sequence continues at coordinate 640,657 of NZ_CP171632.1, forward strand.
CGGGAAGATCCGGCCGTGATGGCGGCCCTGCGCGTGGGTTGGCCTGAGTTCGGCGACGCGACGGTCTTCGTTCCTGCCGACGTCGCACGTCTATCCGAGGCGGCGTTACCCACGGACTGAGCGTCGTTCCTGCCTGAACAGGCCCCTCAATTCACTTTTCCTCCGGCCGCTACCAATAGACGGAGGAGGGGAACATGACAGCGATCGAAGACAGGCACGCCGACAGCGTGGCCAGCGAAGGCGTTCTGCCGGACGCGCCCGTGGGTCTGGTGCGCCTGGACGCGGCCGCCCGTGTGGTGGCCGCCAACCGCGCGGCCTGGGATCTGCTGGCCGTGTCGCCCGACGCGGTGCTCGGCCAACCCTGCGAGTCCCTGTGGGGCTTGCCGGCTGCCGTGCTCGACGACGAAGAGGGCAGCTGGTGCGCGCCAGGCAACGATCCCGCCCGCCGCATCCGCTACCAGGCCGACCGCGATGGCGAAGGCTGGTTGCTGTCGTTGCCGCATCCGGAAACCGCCGCGTTGCTGCGCGATGCCGCACGCCTGGCGCAGGGCGAGATTCCGCCCGCCGTGATCCCGCCGCTGCGCGATCTCGCGCAACGCCTGGCCGATGCCACGGCCGAACGTGCACTGCTGGAGCGCATCGGTGCGCTGCTGGGCGGCTGCGACCTCGATCTGGCCTTGCCCGACGCGCAGGCCGCGCATCCGCTGTCGCGGCAGATCGCCGCCGGCTTCGGCAACCTGGCCGAGGCGATCCGACAGGCCGTGGCGCTGTCGGTGCAAGTGGCGTCCGAAGTGCCGCACCTGGTCGGCGACAACGACGAACTGCTGACGCAATCGCAGGCCCAGGTGACGGCGCTCGACACGGTGCTCGACATCACCCGCCGCCTGCTGCAGGGACTGAAGGGTGCAGGCGAAGAGTTGCAGGCGGTCATTGCCGTCGCCGCCAGCGCCGACGCCAGCGCACGCCAGGGCGTCGCCGCCGCACGCCAGCTCGGTGACGCGATGCGCGAAGTCGAGCGCCGCTCCGCGCGCGCCGGCGATGTCATTGAGGTCATCGACGCCGTCGCATTCCAGACCAACATCCTGTCGATCAATGCCAGCATCGAAGCGGCGCGCGCGGGACCGGCGGGTCGTGGCTTCGCCGTGGTCGCCACCGAAATCCGCCGGCTGGCCGAACAGGCAGCCACGGCGGCGCGCGATGTGCGGGTGATCCTGGACGAAAGCGGTCGTGCGCTGACCGAGAGCGCGGCCTCGGCCGAAGCGACCGGCGAGGTGCTGGTCGGCATCGGCGACCTGCTGGCGCGCGCCAGCCAGGCGATGGAATCCGTGGTCGAGCGCGTCTCCGCACAGGATCAGGAAGTCATCGCGATCGATGCCGCCGTCGACCGGGTGGCCGCCCTCAGTCGCAGCAACCTGGAGCACGCGGACCAGGTCGCCGCGCGCGGTACCGCGCTGGCGCAGGGCACCGATACGTTGCGGGACTGCGTCGGCCTGTTCCGCCTGCCGGCCGATCCCCTCGGGCATCGTCGCCACGCGCGCGTCCGCGATCTCGCGCAGGACGCCGCCGTGCGGATCGGTGAAGCGCTGGCGCTGGCGCTGGATCATGGACGCATCGATGAAGACGCGCTCTTTTCGCGCGACTACGCACCCATCCCCGGCATCGAGCCGGCCAAGTTCACCACGGCGTTCGACGCGCTCTGCGACGAGCTGCTGCCGCCGCTGCAGGAGCCGGTGGCCGCCCGGCATCCGTGGATCGTGTTCGCGATCTGCGCCAATCCCGACGGCTACGTGCCAACGCACAACCTGCGCTTCACCCAGCCGTTGACCGGCGACCGCGCGCAGGACCTGGTCGGCAACCGCACCAAGCGTATCTTCGCCGACCGCGTGGGCCGCAGCGTGGGTGCCCATACCGATCCGTACCGGCTGCAGGTCTACCGGCGCGATACCGGCCAGATCATGTTCGACCTGTCGGTGCCGGTGTTCGTCGGTGAACGGCATTGGGGCGGTTTCCGCGTGGGCTACACGCTGGAGTGACCTCCCCGCCCCCGGCGTTTGTGGTCTAATTCGCCCCGAAGCGGGGGTATCGCCGGTCTGGCCGGCGATTGAGACAGACCCTTCGAACCTGATCCGGTTGAGACCGGCGTAGGGAAGCTTCGCAGGATGCGCCGTGTTGCCGTTCCGCCCGCCAAGGGTCCGCAATCCGTCCGCCGCCGCGCCGCCGCTTCGTCCCGTTATGCGAATCCCTCGCAAGAGCCCGCACATCCATGTGCGGGGATTCAAAAAGGACGATGCCGATGAATGCCATTCCCAAGCCCGCCGCCGACCTGTTGCAGCAGACCGGGCAACTTTCCGAATCCGTCACGCGGCCGATCCCGGGCTCGCGCAAGATCTTCGTGCAGGGGTCGCGTCCGGACCTGCAGGTGCCGATGCGCGAGATCGCGCTGACGCAGACGCCGACCATCTTCGGTGGTGAGGACAATCCAGCCGTCACCGTGTACGACACGTCCGGTCCCTACACCGATCCCGATGCGCGCATCGATCTGGCGTCCGGCCTGGCCGCGCTGCGTACGAAGTGGATCGAGGAGCGCGGCGATACCGAGCAGCTCGACGGCCTGAGTTCGGACTTCGGCCGCAAGCGCGAACATGATCCGAAGCTCGATGCGGTGCGCTTCCCCGGCCGCGTGCTGCCGCGCCGCGCCAAGGCCGGCGCCAACGTCAGCCAGATGCATTACGCCCGCCGCGGGATCGTCACGCCGGAGATGGAATACGTCGCCATCCGCGAGAACCAGCGGCTGGACGCGGTGCGGGAAGCGCACCTGCTGGCGCAGCATCCGGGCGAGAGCTTCGGCGCGAGCATCCAGAAGATCATCACCCCGGAGTTCGTGCGCGACGAGATCGCCCGCGGTCGCGCCATCCTGCCGAACAACATCAATCACCCCGAAAGCGAGCCGATGATCATCGGTCGCAACTTCCTGACCAAGATCAACGCCAACATCGGCAACAGCGCGGTGTCGTCGGGTATCGCCGAGGAAGTCGAGAAGCTGGTGTGGTCGATCCGCTGGGGTGGTGACACCGTGATGGACCTGTCCACCGGCAAGCACATCCACGAGACGCGCGAGTGGATCATCCGCAACTCGCCGGTGCCGATCGGCACCGTGCCGATCTACCAGGCGCTGGAGAAGGTCGACGGTCGCGCCGAGGCGCTGACCTGGGAGATCTTCCGCGACACGCTGATCGAACAGGCCGAACAGGGCGTGGACTACTTCACCATCCACGCCGGCGTGCTGTTGCGGCACGTGCCGCTGACCGCGAAGCGCGTGACCGGCATCGTCTCGCGCGGCGGCTCGATCATGGCCAAGTGGTGCCTGGCGCACCACAAGGAGAACTTCCTCTACACGCACTTCGAGGATATCTGCGAAATCATGAAGGCCTACGACGTGGCCTTCTCGCTGGGCGACGGCCTGCGCCCCGGCTGCATCGCCGACGCCAACGACGCCGCGCAGTTCGGCGAGCTGGAAGCGCTGGGCGAGCTGACCAGGATCGCGTGGAAGCACGACGTGCAGTGCATGATCGAAGGCCCGGGCCACGTGCCGATGCAGCTGATCAAGGAGAACATGGACAAGCAGCTGCGCGAGTGCGGCGAGGCGCCGTTCTACACGCTCGGCCCGCTGACCACCGACATCGCGCCCGGCTACGACCACATCACCAGCGCGATCGGTGCGGCGATGATCGGCTGGTACGGCACCGCGATGCTCTGCTACGTGACGCCAAAGGAGCACCTGGGCCTGCCGAACCGCCAGGACGTGCGCGACGGCATCATGGCGTACAAGATCGCCGCGCATGCCGCCGATCTGGCCAAGGGTCATCCCGGCGCCCAGGTGCGCGACAACGCACTGAGCAAGGCACGCTTCGAGTTCCGCTGGGAAGACCAGTTCCACCTGGGCCTGGATCCGGAGAAGGCGAAGGAATTCCACGACGAGACGCTGCCGAAGGACGCGCACAAGCTGGCGCACTTCTGCTCGATGTGCGGTCCGCACTTCTGTTCGATGAAGATCACCCAGGACGTGCGCGACTACGCGGCCGAGCACGGCGTGGAGGAACAGGCGGCGCTGGAGGCCGGCATGGCCGAGAAGTCGGCGGAGTTCCTGGCGCAGGGCGCGCAGGTGTATCGTCAGGGCTGACCGGGCAGCGGCGGTCGCATCCGTTCCGGGCCTGCTGCCGTAGAGTTCACAGGGCGTCCGCCATGATGGCGGCGTCCCCGACAGGAGCACGATCATGGCCCGTTTCGCCCGCAATGCCGGCCGCTGGATGATGGCCGCCGCCGTCCTTCTCCTTGCGTCCTGCGCCACCGGCCCGCGCGTCACCAGCGACGTGGACCCGTCCGCCAACTTCGGCCAGTACCGCAGCTTCGCTTTCTATTCGCCACTGGCGATCGAAGGACAGGGCTACGCCACGCTGACCAGCGGCCGTACGAAGGACGCCGCACGCAGGCAGATGGAGTCCCGTGGCTACGTGTACGACGAGACCTCGCCCGACCTGTGGGTGAACCTGAATGCCTACATGCAGGAAAAGACCGACGTGGTCAGCACGCCGGAAGTCGACTACGACTATTACTACAGCTACCGCGCCCGCCGTTACGTGTCGGTGCCCTACTGGCGAGACCGCACCGACGTGTACAAGTACACCGAGGGCACGCTGAACGTGGACCTGGTGGATGCCAAGCAGAACCGCCTGGTCTGGACGGGCGTGGCGGTCGGCCGCGTGGGGCGCACCAAGCCGGAGGAGCGCGGCGCGAAGATCGACGCCGCGGTGGCGGAGATCTTCCTGCGCTATCCGTATCGCGCGGGCAGCGGAACGCCGGCGGCGACGCCATGAAGGGCAACGGTCCCGTCATCGCCAGGGCCGGGATCGGCTTCGGCACAGCGCTCGCCATCACCATCTCGTGGAGTGCGAACAAGTCGCTGCTGTGGGCGGTGATCCATGGCCTGCTGTCGTGGATCTACGTGGTCTACTACGCCCTGGTCCATCACCCCAGGTGAATTCCGCCGCATGAACACCTGGACGCGGTTGCGCTGGATGGTGACGGCGCGGCGCCACCCGTGCGCCTTTTTGCTGGTCGTGCAACTGGCCGGCATCCTGCTGTATCCGGTGATGGAAGACACGCAGGCGGGGCGCGCGTTGTTCGGCGCATTCGGCATCCTGGTGCTGGCGTTGGCCCTGTGGGTGGTCAACCGCAGCGCCGCGGTGAACTGGATCGCCTGGTCGCTGGCGGTGCCGTCGGTACTGCTGTCGGTGTCCGCGGCGGTCTTCGACGTGCCGATGCTCTGGATCTACGCGCATCTGCTGGAAAGCGGCCTGTACTTCTACACGGCCGGCAGCCTGATCGCCTACATGCTGCAGGACCACTCGGTGACCAGCGACGAACTGTTCGCCGCCGGCGCCACGTTCACGCTGCTGGCGTGGGCCTTCGCGTTCTCGTTCTCGGTCTGCCAGCAGTGGTATCCCGGCAGCTTCACGGCGGCCGTCGATCCGCAATCGCCGCGCAGCTGGATGGAACTACTGTTCCTGAGCTTCAGCCTGCTGTCGGGCGTCGGCCTGAGCGACGTGGTGCCGATCCTGCCGCAGGCCCGCGCGCTGGTGATGCTGGAGCAGTTCGCCGGCGTGATGTACATCGCCGTGGTAGTGTCGCGGCTGATCGGGTTGACCATCCTCAAGGCGCCCGCGCGCAAGGCGGACTGAACGTCGCCAGCACATAAAAAAATTCGCGCCTTTCGGCGCGAATGCTGGAGCTCATGTAGTAGGACGTCGGCGAGAGAGAGTTTGCCTGTGCTGCTCCCGTTCAGGGGGAGCATGCCGGCCACTGTAAAATGCACCGCGACGGTGCGCTTTCCCCGTGCTGCCTTTGAACTTTGCCGAATCTGCCGGATCGCTTGGCCCTGTGCGTGGCAGGCATTAAGGCACATGACGGACCCCGGAAGACCGCGCAGCATTCGCCCCGATGATTCCCCCCGACTCCTCCACCCTCCCTGCAGGCGATCGCCTGAAGGTGGGGGAATGCCTCGTCGATATCCCGCTGCGTGAAATACACGCGCCGGAAGCGCGCAGGCCGGCACGTATCACGCCCAAGTCGATGGGCGTGCTGCGGGTGCTCGTGGAGCATGCGGGGCGCGTGGTGACCCGCGAGGCGCTGCTGGCGGCCGTGTGGCCCGACACGATGCCCACCAACGACGTGGTCACCCAGGCGGTCACGCAGTTGCGCAAGGCGTTCGGCGAACGCGCCGACGGGCCGCGCTACATCGAGACCATCGCCAAGAGCGGCTATCGCCTGCTGGTGGACGTCGAATGGCTGCCGCATGGAGACGCAGAGCATGTTCGCGTCGATGCGGCTCCGGCGGTGACGGGCGCGCTGCCCGTCGAGACGGCCGTTGAAGGCACGGAGAAGGCGCAGGGCGCTCCAGAGGTCGTTGCCGATGGCGTTGCGCTTCCCGCGCGTCATGCGGTGATGGTCCGCCGCTGGGCCTGGGGCATCGGTCTCGGGGTTATTGCACTCGTGTGCGCGGTGGCGGCGCTGTGGTGGTGGGGGGCGCAACGACCGCGGCTTACCGTGCAGGACGAAGTGACGGGCTTGTTGCCTGCCCCCAGGCCGTACCGCCTGATCACCTCCGCACCGGGGTTCGAACTGTCGCCGACGTTGTCGCCCGACGGCTCGCAGGTGGCTTATCTCTCCAGCATGACCGAGGAGCTGACGGGGACCGCCATCCTCGTGCAGACCACGGAGCCCGCACAGCCGCGCACGCTGACGTCGCCGCCCGACGGCGCGTGGGACACAAATCCCGAGTGGTCGCCCAACGGGCGCGAGATCGCGTTCCTGCGCCGCTCGCCCGGCGAGGACTGCCGGATCATGGCGGTGCAGGCGAGCGGCGGCGAGCCTCGGGTGCTCGGTACCTGCGATCCGAACAACCGGCCTACGTTCGACTGGACGCCCGACGGCAATGGCCTGGTGTTCAGCAGTCCGATGAGCGGCGACGGTGAGCCCGGGTTGCGCCTGCTGGATCTGGCGACCGGTCGCTGGCACGCGATCGATTACGGCGCCACCGCCGGAGACGTCGACACGGCGCCGCGGTTCTCGCCGGACGGCAAGTGGATCGCCTTCGTCCGCAATACGCCCCTGGGCGATCTGTGGCGTATTCCCTCCGGAGGCGGTACGGCGGAGCGTCTCACCCATCAGCGTGCCGAATTGCGCGGATGGGATTGGACCCCGGACAGCCAAGCGATCGTGTTCGGCCGGCGCGTGGACAGCCACACCCGCCTGTATCGCCTCGAGCTGGCCAGCCGATCCATCACCGACCTCGGCATCGAGGACGCGCAGGCGCCTGCGATCGCGGCCCAGGCCGGTGTGCTGGCCTTCGTGCAGCGCAAGCCGCAGTTCGGGCTCTATCGCATCGGCGAGGCCTCGGCCGGCGGCGATGCGCGGCCGTTGCAGCGGCTGTTTCCGTCGACGGGCCGCGATTCGCTGCCCTCGGTGGCGCCGGATGGGCGGCAGATCGCGTTCACGTCCGACCGCTCCGGCGAGTTCTCGCTGTGGTGGGCCGACATGGAGCGGCCCGCGTCGCTGCGGCCGCTGGAAGGTATTCGCCCCGAATCCCGCCACCTGCCGGCCTGGTCTCCGGACAGCAAGCGGTTGCTGGTGATCGGTACGAACGCACGCGGCTTCTACGGGTTGCACGAGTTGGAGCCTTCGAGTGGTCAGCTGGTGCCCCTGCCGGTTCCCGTACCGCGGGAGGACCTGCTGTTTGCCGCCTACCTGCCGGACCCCGCGCATCTGCTGGTGGTGGCCGGACGCGGTGATGGCCAACAACTGGTGCTGTTCGACCGGCGGAGCACCCCGTGGCGACGCCTGGCCAGCATCGATGGGGTGTCGTTCGCGCTGCCGGACCTGGCCCAGGGCCGCGTGCTGTTCACCCGGCTCGCGCGCGACGGTTTGTGGCAGTCCGATATGGCGCTGTCCGCGGACAGCATCCGTCAGGTCGATGGCAGCCGGCCAGCCAGCCAGCGCTACCGGACCTGGACGGTGACCGGGGATGGCCAGATCGACTACCTGGAACAGCTGCCCGGCTGCTACGTGAGCCTGCGCCATATCGGGGTCGGCCGCTCCCACCCGCCGGCGCGATGCCTGGAGCCGACCCACCTGGCCACCATCAACGGATTCAGCGCACATGCGCGCGATCGCGTGACCTATGTCTCAATGGCGGTCGTCGACGGCTCCGACATCGGCTTCCTGTCGCTGGATCCCGCGCCGCCATCCTCGGGCGGCGGTTACTGGTAACCCACTGAGGCGAAAGAAGAAGTTTCCTTCGTAACTTTGTCGGATCCGCGTTCGGCGAGATTTCGTCGACATTTCCGACAAACTTCCTGCCGGCGCGCACGCCGACACGGCACATCGCTTCCACACGTCATGCAAAGTGGAACGACCGATGGAGCAAACATGGTGGGGCGACCGGGGCCAGCTGGTCCGGCTGGATGCGGCTGAAGGGGCATCCTCGAGCGGGTGTATCGCCGTTTCACGGCTGGGCGGCGCCCAGGCGGGCGGCGACCTGTTCACGATCTGGGTGCAGCTGAGGGGCGCGTCCTGGGTCGAGGCCAAGGAAGGGCGCTTCCGTTTGCGCCGCGGCCAGTGGATCGCGCTGGAGCGTGACTCCAAGCCGCTCGTGCAGAGCGATCGCTACGGCCTGTGCATCGGCATCGTGCTGAACAGCGAGGGCATGAAGGCGATGGCGCGGTTCGCCGATGGTCCGCTGTACGCGGGGCGCGGGCGCCTGGGCCGTCGCGACGCGCTGACGATGCTGCGGCTGTGGCGCGCGGCCTCCGAACGCGGCGCCGAAGGCGCCGATGCCTATGCCCTGCGGCCGTTGCTGCTGCACTTCGCTGCCATCCAGCAGGAACTCGATGGCTACATCCAGCGCTGCCCGGGTCGTTCTCGGACCCGCAAGCGCCAGGTGTTCGGTCGTCTCCAGCGTGCGCGCCTCTATCTGGAAGGCAATTGCGATCGCGTGGTCCGCATCAGCGAACTGGCGGAACTGACCAGCTTCTCGAGCTGGTACTTCTCGCGCACGTTCTACAGCCTGTACGACGAGAGTCCGCAGGCCGCCGCCGCGCGCATGCGGCTCGAACATGCGGCCGACCTGCTGCGCAGCACCTCGATGATGGTGGGCGAAGTCGCGGCCGCGTCGGGCTTCGACAACTGCTGCAGTTTCGCGCGTGCCTTCCGCGCCCGCTTCGGTACGTCGGCCAGCCGTTACCGCTCCACGACCATGACGTCGAGGACAGACTCGGCAAAGTCATCGGGCGTCGGCCGCAAAGCGGTGTTGAAGACTGGAACGTAAGTTTGCAAGGCGTTTTAACACGCCCATAACGCTACACGTTCCTCTGAGGAGAGATTGAATGAACCACCGCAATTCGCGTCGTGCGATGCGGGTCGGCATGCTGCCGGCCGGTATCGCCATCGCATTGATCCCGGCGTTCGCCAGTGCGCAGGAAGCCACGACCGAAGCGTCCAGCACGACGACCCTGGATCGCCTTGAAGTGACCGGCTCGCGCATCCGCGGCGCCGACATGGAAACGCAGCAGCCGATCATCACGATCGGGCGTGAAGACATCGAGAAGCAGGGCTTCACCTCGGTCGCCGACGTGCTGCAGAACCTGACGTCCGCCGGCTCCCCGGCGATCGCGCGTTCGGAAGCGCTGGCCTCGGGCGAGAACGTGGGCGGTTACTACGTCGACATCCGCAACCTCGGTGCCACCCGCACGCTGGTGCTGGTCAACGGCCGCCGCCTTGGCGCCACCACCGGCGGCTACCAGGATCTCAGCCAGATCCCGATGTCGGCCATCGACCGCATCGAAGTGCTGAAGGACGGCGCCTCCGCCATTTACGGCTCCGACGCGATCGCCGGCGTGGTCAACGTGATCACCCGCAAGCGCTTCGAAGGCGCCGAGGCCTCGGCCTACATCGGCCAGACCGGTGAAGGCGACGGCGACGTCAAGCAGTACTCGTTCACCGTCGGCTCGGCCAGCGACCGTGGCGGCGTCACGCTGTCGGTCGAATATTCGAAGGAAGATCCGATCTCCGCCGCCGACCGCTGGTTCTCCAAGGACGGCAACGCCGGTCCGGATTACCCGGGTTCGGGCTGGAGCCCGATCAGCCAGAACGGCTCCTTCTGCGATCCGTGCTCGCCGGCCGCGTCGGCCGTGTGGTACACGCTGCGTGCCGGCGGCAACCCGGCCAACCGCGCCGACTACGTCGAGCACACCGCGGACTACAACGCCAACGCCAACCAGCAGATGTTCCTGTCCACGGGCATCGAGCGCCGTTCGGTGTTCGTCAACGCGAACTACGACGTGACCGACAACATCACGTTCAACGCGGACGTGCTGTACAACCACCGCTCCACCCAGCAGCAGATCGCCGGCTATCCGTACCAGTCGGCCGCGTTCGGCACCCCGCTGTCGGCCGACAGCGCGTTCAACCCGATGCCGGGCGACACCACCTTCCGCCGTCGCCTGTGGGAAGTGCCGCGCACCACCGACAGCGAGCTGGAAACCTATCGCTTCGCCGGTGGCTTCTCGGGCTTCTTCGAACTCGCCGGCAAGACCTGGGACTGGGACGTCGGCGCGCTGATCAACCGCAACCAGTCGACCAAGCGTGCGCATGGCGACATGAGCCTGATCGCCTCCGAGCAGGCGCTGGGCCCGTCGTTCATCAACGCCGACGGCGTCGCCCAGTGCGGCAGCGCGGCCGATCCGATCGCGCTGAGCGACTGCCGCCCGTGGAATCCGCTGCTGCCCTACGGCGTCGCAGGCCAGGGTTCGCTGGCTGATCCGGACCTGCAGAAGTTCCTGTTCCCGTGGTTCACCGACACCGGCCTGACCCGCACCACCAGCTACACCGCCAACCTGTCCGGCTCGCTGTTCGAACTGCCGGCCGGCGACCTGGGCATCGCGGTGGGCGTCGAGCACCGCAAGGAGCAGGGCCGCTTCGTGCCGGACGCGTTCGCGCAGTCGGGCCAGAGCACCGGTCTGGGTGCCACGACGACCGAAGGCGACTACTCGGTCGATGAGGTCTACCTCGAGCTGAACATCCCGCTGCTGGCCGACGTGGCGTTCGCGAAGGAGCTGACCATCAACATGGCCAGCCGCTACTCCGACTACAGCAACTTCGGCGACACGATCAACAGCAAGTTCGGCTTCACCTGGCGTCCGATCGACGAACTGCTGGTCCGCGGCACCTACGCCGAGGGCTTCCGCGCCCCGACGATCGACAACCTGTACGGCGGCATCGGCACGAGTTTCGAGAACTACACCGATCCCTGCGGTACCGGTGCGGTGAACAGCGTCAATGGCAATGCGGCCTGTACGGCCGCCGGCGTTCCGCTGGGCTACGTGCAGCTGGGCCAGGGCCTGGTGCCCTGCACCACCTATCCGTGCGCCACGCCGGACCAGTTCATCACGGGCTCCAACCCGGCGCTGGTGCCGGAAACGTCCAAGAGCAAGACCATGGGCCTGGTGTGGTCGCCGCGCTGGGTCCAGGGTCTGGACATCTCGCTGGACTGGTACCGCTACGAGCTGACCAACATGATCATCTCGGACAGCGTCGACCGCATCCTGCGCGACTGCTACGTGCTGGGCAACAGCGCGCGCTGCGAAGGCATCGTGCGTGCGGACGACGGCCACATCACCAACCTGTTCTACGGCCTGGCCAACCTGGGCGCGATGGAAACCGAAGGCTTCGACCTGGGCGTGAAGTACGCGCTGCCGGAACAGTCGTTCGGCAAGATCGCGTTCGACTGGACTTCGTCCTACACCAGCGTGTACGACGAAGAAGCCGAGAACTCGGCCGGTGAGAAGATCATCGTCGGCAACGTGGGCAACTCCGGCATCTTCCGCCTGCGCTCGAACCTGGGCGTGGACTGGTCGCTGGGTGCGTTCGCGGTCAACTGGACGGCCCGCTACTACTCGGGCATGAAGGAAAGCTGCGTCACGAACCGTCCCTGCACCGAGCCGGACCACATCGCCAACGGCGAGCCGGACGCGATCCGCAAGGTGGGTTCCAACACGTTCCACGACCTGCAGGTCAGCTACCAGGCGCCGTGGAATGCCACGATCGCCGTGGGCGCCAACAACGTGTTCGATCACAAGGGTCCGCTGATGTTCTCGAACTCGTCGTACCGCCACAGCGACTTCGCCTACTACGGCGGTTTCGATTTCGATCGCTTCCTGTACGTGAAGTACACCCAGCGCTTCTGATCCCCGGATCACACGCTGTCGTTCCACGCCGCGGCCCCGAAAGGGGCCGCGGTTTTTTGAGGCCTGCCGCTTGCCGGCCAGGCAAAAAGAAGGCCGCCCAGGGCGGCCTTCCCGTCCACGAGCGCGTTGCCGCGCCGGGGCTCAGAACTTGTGCTTCTCGTCGTCCGGCTGCGCGGCCTGGCGGGCGATGGCGTCGACCAGCACGGCCTTGGCTTCGGCGGCATTGCCCCAGCCGTCGAGCTTGACCCACTTGCCCTTCTCCAGGTCCTTGTAGTGCTCGAAGAAGTGGCCGATGCGCTCCAGCCAGTGCGGGCTGACCTGGTCGATGTCGCTGATGTGGCTGTAGCCGGCGAACACCTTGTCCACCGGCACGGCGAGCAGCTTCTCGTCGCTGCCGGCCTCGTCGCTCATGCGCAGCACGCCGACCGGGCGGCAGCGGATCACCGAGCCGGGGATCAGCGGCAGCGGCAGCACGACCAGCACGTCGGCCGGGTCGCCGTCGCCGCACAGGGTGTGCGGGACATAGCCGTAGTTGCAGGGGTAGCGCATGGGGGTGGAGAGGATGCGGTCGACGAAGATCGCGCCGCTGGCCTTGTCCACCTCGTACTTCACCGGCTCGGCGTCCTTGGGGATCTCGATGATGACGTTGATTTCGTCCGGCGGGTTCTTGCCGGCGCTGACCAGATCCAGGCCCATTGAATGCTCCGAGGGGGTACGGTGATTGAGGGCCGGCATTTTACGCGGTTGGCTGCTGCGGCGCAGCAGGACCTTCGGCGCACTGGCCGACCGTCGGCGGCGGCCGCGTGGTTCAGGTTGAACTTCACGGTCCGGGCCTAGAATCCGCCGCCCATGCTCCTCCCACGCGCCGCCGCCGGCCTGCTGCTGACGGTGCTGGCCCTTGCCAGCACCGAGGCGGCTGCGCGCACCGTGTACCGTTGCGTGCAGGGCGGGACGGTCAGCCTGGCCACGGCGCCCGAGCCGGGTTCGAAGTGCGTGGCCAAGGAAATCGACGACAACGCCGTCAGCACGCCCAACCTGTGGGGTTCGATGGGTGTCTTCAGCGGCATCCTGTACGAGCGCGAGCAGGAGGGGCAGAAGGTCTATTCCACCCGCAACCTGCCCGGATCGATTCCATACCTGAAGTTCACCGTGCAGACCCCCCCGGGCGAGCCCGCGCATCCGGGCCTGGGCCGTGTCGGCAAGCCGCGCCTGGACCGGTATCCCTCGGAGTTCAAGGCGGCGGCGCGCCGGACCGGGGTCGACGACGCCTGGCTGCGCGCCGTGGCGCATGCCGAAAGCGACTTCGACGCCAGGGCGGTGTCGCCCAAGGGCGCGATGGGCGTGATGCAGCTGATGCCGGACGTGGCCAAGGAGTACGGGGTGGCCGATCCGTTCTCCTCCACCGAATCGATCAACGCCGGCGCGCGCCATTTGAGCGGGCTGATGAAGCGGTACAAGGGCGATCTGGCCCTGGTCGCGGCGGCCTACAACGCCGGCATCGGCACGGTGTCGCGTTACGGTGGCGTGCCGCCCTACGCGGAAACGCAGGAATACGTCTCCAAGGTCACCGCGCTGTACGAGCTCTACCTGCGCGCGCTGGGAAAGAAAGCGGCGCCCGAGCGTCCCGCGCTGTAGCGGCGGGATTGCGGGCGCATTGGGTTGCGCCGCGGTTCTTCACCCCCTGTGCGCGGCAGCGCGCCTAGCGTGTCGCGGTGGCCCGGTCATTCCGCGCCGGGCAGGAGACCGCCATGAAGCATCGTCGCGTATTCAGCGCTCCCTCCGTTGCCGTTGCCGAGGTGGCGATGCGCCAGGCCATCGGTGCCGGCATCGATCCCGACCATGCCGCGCTCGTCGGGCGGTCGGAGATCGAACTCGAGCAGGTGTCTGACGACGAAAAGGAAGCCGCGCCGACCGATTTCAAGCCCGCCGCCGTGCGCGGCCTGGTCGGCGGTGCCGGACTGGGCCTGGTGTTGGGACTTCTCGCCATGCTGGTACCGGCCGTCGGCATCCATTGGGCCGGTGTGGCCGTCTGCGTGGTGATCGGTGGCTGCGTCGGCATGTGGGCGGCCTCGCTGGCCGGATCGGCCGTGCCCAGCGAAGTCCGTCGGGACTACCGGCGCGAGATCGAGGCCGGAGAGGTCCTGCTGGTGATCGAAGATACGGATGACGCGCTGCTGGAACGGGCTGTCGCCGCCGTGCTGTCCATCGCAGGCGTCCACCGCTTGCAGGTGCTGCCGCACGGGCTGCTCCAGTAGCGCGCGCAACGTATGATCGCGGCGACTCCGGAAGAGGATGCAGGCATGCGTCGTTGGGCCATCACGGGAATGCTGTTCTTCGCGGGCGCCGCCTCGGCATCCGCCTCACCGCAATGGGAGAAGTTCGGCGCGGACCTGCCGCAAGGCGGCATGGCGGTGCCATTGGCCACGGCGTTGGCGGACCCTGCTGCGCATGTCGGACAGGCCAGGGTGTTCGGCGGTCGCGTCGTCGATGTCTGCCAGAAGAAGGGCTGCTGGGTGATGCTCGAGGACGAAGGGCAGGGCGCCCGCGTGCTGCTGGGCGACCATGACTTCTACGTGCCCAAGGACGTGCGAGGTCCCGCGCAGGTGCATGGCGTGCTGTCGCGCGTGGAACTGTCCGCGGAGGCGCAGCGGCACACTGCACGGGAGACGTCCGGCGCCGCCGTGCCGGACGTGGAGTACCGCATCGTCGCCGATGGCGTGCAGGTGCTGGCCGACGACGAGGGCGCCTGACCGGCGCCGTCAGCGCAGCAGGCGCTCGGAGGGAATGACGTGCCGCCCCGGCCTGGCATCCAGTGCCGCTTGCAGCAAGGCGTCGGCGACACGATCGGCGGGAACGATGCGATAGCGCTGCGGCAGCACGCCGTCCAGCGCTCCGAGCACGCGTAGCGCGATGCGCTCGCCACCGCGATGCTGACGGCGTTCTCCACCCAGAAGGCCGGGACGCAGCAGGGTCAACGACGCGAAGCCGATCCCGGCCAGCGCGTCCTCCACGTCGCCCTTGGTGCGCGAATAGAACACGCGCGAACCCGCATCCGCGCCCATCGCGGATACCAGGACGAACGTGGCCGCGCCATGTGCGTGCGCGTGGCGCGCGATCGCCAGCGGATAGTCGTGGTCCACGCGGCGGAAGGCGTCCTGCGAACCGGCATCGCGGATCGTGGTGCCCAGCGCGCACGCCACGGCGTCCACCCGCCACCAGTCGGCATCGGCAGGCAGGGCATCGAAGTCCACGACCGGATTGAGCAGCCTGGGATGCGGCGCCAGCGGCCGTCGCGTCGGTGCGACCACCTGCTGCACGCGCGGCGATGCGAGCGCACGCTGCAGCGCCGCCTCGCCGACGAGGCCGGTGGCACCGGCCAGCAGTACACGTGTCATGTCGATGTCCGATGGGAGGAGTACGTCATCTTGCCAGTCCTGCGGCCGGAACCATGGACGGCATCGGTTACCCTTCGGCAGCGACGGGCGTGGCCCGATGACCCGGAATTCCGTATGCCCCGCCACGCCATTCCCTGCATCCCCTTCTGCCTGTGGGGCATCCCGCGATGAACCTGCCGCTCCACTACGGCCTGCTGGGCGCGCTGGAAGCGGGAGTGATCGCGCTGCTCGTCGGTCTGCTGTGCTTCCTGTTCTGGCATTGGCTGAGCGGGAAGATGCGCTGGTCAACTGGGCATGCGATCGGCTGGGCCTGCGTCACCGCCGTGGTCATCGGTGCCGGTGTGGACGCGTGGAACATGTTCTACCTGGGCATCGCGCGGCTCGAGTCACCGCTGTACGCGCGCATCGCGCTGCAGGGCATCCACGATCCCGATGGTCTCGGCTCGCGCGTGGTGCTGGAAATCGCCGGTGCGCTGAGCGGTGTCGTGCTGGGTTGGCAATGGTTCAGCAAAAAAACCGCGGCCGATCCTGCGCCGGACGGCACCGGAAAAACGGATGCGTAACGGGAAACCCGGGGCGCCGTCACGCATTCGACGAGGCGCTGACGCGGCGCTCACGAGCGCCTAACACCGGTCTAGTCGATCCCTTCGACAGCGGGGTTAAGCATGCGTGCACGTTCATGTCGCGAAGCAAATTTCGTTCAGATGCCCGGGGGCAAGGTGGGGCCGTGCGCAATCGGACGCACTCCCTACAGAACGGAGCACTGACATGACGAATAACAACCGCAAGCCGCTGATCGCCCTGGTCGCCCTGAGCGCCGCGCTGGCCATGCCGCTGGCGTTTGCGCAGGAGAAGACCGAAGACGCGGCGCAGGCCCAGCAGCAGACCGAGCAGAGCGCCGAGCAGGCCACGGGTTCGGCCACCACGCCGACGCAGAGCAGCGACGCGGGCGCGACCCAGGCCAAGCAGGGCTGGGCCGATGTCGACACCAACGCTGACGGCAACATCAGCAAGGAAGAAGCCGCGGCCAACCCGGGCCTGAGCCAGGTGTTCGACCAGGCCGATGCCAACGCCGACGGTTCGCTGACGCCCGACGAGTACAAGGCGTTCGTGAGCAAGAACTACGGCGACCAGCAGAAGTAAGCAAGCGCCGTCACGAGGGCGACGCCGTGCGCGACGAGGCGCCGGCGTCGTCCGGGCAAAGGGCGGCCACCAGCGCCGCCCTTTGCATTCCTGGAGTACGCGGTCACAGGAGGGACGCATGAAGACCAAGACGGTAACGAAGGAGCTACCGCTGCTGGGCGTGGCGGTCGCCGCGATGCTGCTTGCCCTGACGCCGTTGGCCGGCGCGCAGAGCCAGGCCGAAGACGCTGCCCGGCGAGCCGGAACGCCTGCCACGACAACGACGAAACCGACCACCGCGCCGCGCCCGTTCGACGAACTCGATCAGAACGCGGACGGCGTGATCAGCAAGGACGAGGCGGCCGTCGATCCGCCGCTCGCGCAGGTGTTCGGCACGCTCGACAAGGACGCCGATGGTCGTCTGACCCCCGAAGAGTACGCGGTGCACGCGCAGGGTACGCCCTGACGCCATCGCGCTTCCCACGCACGAACGCATGGAGGAACCCAATGAAACCTTCCACTCACCGACTGACGATGGGCCTTGGTCTGGCGCTGCTGAGCGCGGGTCTGATGACGGCCTGCGGACCGAAACCTGAAGACACGCCGCCGCCCAGTCCGCCCGAGCCGATGGAAACCACCCCGCCGACCGACAACATGACGCCGCCGCCCCCGGTTCCCACGGACCCGGCCGTGCCGCCTACCGATCCGACCCTGCCGCCGCCGGCCAACCCGAACGCGCCGGAGACCACGCCGCCGCCGGCTGAAGGCAGCGCATCGCCGCCGAGCTCCGGTGGCTGATCGCGGGCAACGCCTGCCGTGGTCATCCACAGGCGGCCGTCCCTGCCGGGGCGGCCGCTTTCTTTTGCGCGGACGGGCGGCTGCTATCCTTCGCGGCCTTCGTACGGAGTGAAGGGCGGGTATTCCATGGCACGCATCCGATGGGTCGGTTTCGACGGCGACGATACGCTGTGGAAGAGCGAGGACTACTACCGCCAGGCGGAAGCGGACTTCGAGCAGATCGTCGGCGCCTACGTCGATCTAGCCGATGCGCGCACGCACCAGCACCTGCTGGAGGTCGAGCGCCGCAACCTGAAGATCTTCGGCTACGGCGTGAAGGGCATGACGCTGTCGATGCTGGAGACCGCCATCCAGGTAACCGGCGAGCGCATCAGCGCCCGCGACCTGCATCGCGTGATCGAGATCGGGCGCGCCACGCTGCAGCATCCGGTCGACCTGTTGCCCGGCATCCGCGATGCCGTCGAACGGATCGCCGCCGACCATGAAATCCTGCTGATCACCAAGGGCGACCTGTTCCACCAGGAGGCCAAGATCGCGCAATCGGGCCTGACCGAACTGTTCCACCGCATCGAGGTGGTGTCCGAGAAGGACGAGGCCACCTACGCGCGCGTATTGCGCGAGCTGGATGTCGCGCCTCCGGAGTTCGCGATGGTCGGCAATTCGCTGCGATCGGACATCGAACCGGTGCTGGCGCTGGGTGGCTGGGGCATCCACATGCCGTACCACGTCACCTGGGCGCTGGAGACCGAGCATGGGGTCGATGCCGATGCGCCACGGCTGCGCGTGGTGGAGAACGCGGGACAGGTGGCGGATGCGCTGGCGGCCATCGAAGCGATGCCGGCCCCCTGACCGCACCCGCGCGGCGCCGGTGGGGCACAATGCACCCGTGAAGCGCGCGCCCCTTACTTCCCTGATCCTGTGCTGCTGGCTGGCCATGGCCTGGCCTGCGTCCGCGCAGGATGCGGATGCCTACGTCCCCGCCAGCGGCGATGCCGCGATCGACCGGCATCTCGCCGACATCAACGAGTACGCGAGTCGCTACCCCGCGGCGTTCGCGGACGAGATGGGGCGCTACTACGCCGTGCCGCGTGCCTACGTGGAAGCGATGCAGCAGCAACCCGACTGGACGGCCGGCGACATCTTCATGGCCTGCGCGCTGGCGCAGATCGTGGGCCAACCCTGTCGCGCCGTCGTGCGCGAGTGGTCGCGCGACCATGAGGGTGGCTGGAAGGCCGTGGCGGGCCGCCTGCAGGCGGAGCCGGGCAGTGCGCAGTACCGTCGACTGCGCAGCGCGCTCGAGGCGACCTACCGGCGCTGGGGTCGTCCGGCGCCGGTGGCCGAGAAGTGAGCGGACAGGAGTGAGGAGTGAGCGGAAGCCTGCTCTCACTCACTCCTCACTCCTGTCCACTCACTCCTGCTTCTTCCCGTACATGATCAGCAGCACCAGGTCGTCGTCGCCGTCCTGCCGGATCGCGTGCGTACTGCCGGGGCGGGTCAGCATCGCATCGCCAGCTCGCACCTCCTGCGCCTTGCCGTCCAGTTCGTAGATGCCGCGGCCACTGAGGACGTAATAGATCTCGTCCTTGTGATGCTGGTGCAGGCCGATACCGGCGCCCTTGTGCAGCACCCGTTTGCGGAATTCGAAGCCCAGGGCCGGCGCATCCCTGAAGAACGGGTAGGCCGTGGTAGCGCCTGCGCCGCCATGCGGGCCGGGTTGGTCGATGGCGATGTCCCGTTCGTGCACGATGAGCGATGGGTTCGCCTGTGCCTTGCGATCGGCAAGCGCGGTGTCCGGCGCGCCGCAGTCGGTATCGCGCGTCACATGCGCGGCGAGCGAGGGATCGATCCGCTTCCAGCCCGCGACGACCAGGCACGCGGCCATCACCGCGCCGCGTTGCTGGAAATGGGTGTCGTCCTGCTGGTCCTGTGCCGGGACATGCATGAAGTACGCCTTGCTCGCCTCGTCGCCGGCGGCGCGCAGCCAGTCCATGCTCAGGGCGGTCAGGTCGATCAGCCCCACCTGCTCGCGCTGCGCAAGGTCGCGCACCGCCTGCGCGTACAGGCCGTGCGTATCGAGCAGCTGACCGCGGTCGAATTTGCGGCGCGCCACCGGCGTCACCAGGATCGGCGTGGCGCCCTTGTCGCGCGCCAGCGATACATAGCGCAGCAGCCACTCGGGAAACGCGCGTTGCGGCTCGTTGTACCGGGTGGGGTCTTCGATCTTCTCGTCGTTGTGCCCGAACTGGATCAGCAGCACGTCGCCGCGGCGCATCGCCTTCGCCATGCCGTCGAACCAGCCCTCGACGACGAAGCTTCGAGAGCTCCGCCCGCTCTGCGCATGGTTGCGGACGACATAGGCATCCTCGTCGAGGAAGCCCTGCAGCTGCTGGCCCCAGCCCTCGCGCGGCGCACGTTCCGGGCCGTAGTGGCTGGCGGTGGAATCACCCGCGATGAAGACCTGGCGCGGGGGTGCGGCGATTGCCGGCAGGCAACAGCCGAGAAGAGCGACGAGGGCGAACAGGCGCAACATCGGCGATCTTCTCCATGGCGTGTGTGGGAGCGATGTCATTCGCGATGACGTACCGGGATGCCTGTTTCGCGACTGACGTCGCTCCCACAACACCCCATGCGGATTCCGTTGCGTCAGCGCGCCAGCCACCCACCGTCGACCGGAATGACGGCGCCGTTGACGTAGTCGGACGCGCGCGAGGACAGGAACACGGCCGTGCCACCCAGGTCCGACGGCTCGCCCCAGCGCCCGGCCGGGATGCGGTCCAGGATCGCCTTGTTGCGGTCTTCGTCCGCACGCAGTTGCGCGGTGTTGTCGGTGGCCATGTAGCCGGGTGCGATGGCGTTGATGTTGATGCCCTTGGCGCCCCACTCGTTGGCCAGCAGGCGGGTGATGCCGGCGATGCCGCTCTTGGACGCGGTGTACGACGGCACGCGGATGCCGCCCTGGAACGACAGCATCGACGCGATGTTGATGATCTTGCCGCTGCCCTGCGCGATGAAGTGGCGGCCAGCCGCCTGCGACATGAAGAACGCGGATTTGATGTTGACGTTCATCACGTCGTCCCAGTCCTTCTCGCTGAAGTCCACCGCATCGGCGCGGCGGATCAGACCGGCGTTGTTGACCAGGATGTCCAGTCCGCCCAGGCCGTCGACGGTTTCCTTCACCAACCGCTCGACCGGATCGATGCTGATCAGGTTCGCTTCCAGGTTGAGGAATCGGCGACCAAGCGCACGCACTTTTTCGCCGGTCTCGGCGGCTTCCACGATGCCGGCCGCCGCGATATCGGCACCCGCTTCGGCCAGTGCCACGGCGATGCCCTGGCCCAGGCCGGTGTT
This sequence comes from Pseudoxanthomonas japonensis, assembly GCF_043632995.1. Classification (NCBI taxonomy): domain Bacteria; kingdom Pseudomonadati; phylum Pseudomonadota; class Gammaproteobacteria; order Lysobacterales; family Lysobacteraceae; genus Pseudoxanthomonas; species Pseudoxanthomonas japonensis. The sequence continues at coordinate 661,619 of NZ_CP171632.1, forward strand.
GGCGCCGGTGACCAGCGCGATCTTGCCTTCAAGACTGAACGGATTGCTTGCCATCGTGGATTCCCTCGGTGTGGTGCGCTGCTGGTAGAGCGGAGCTCGCTCCGCTGCGCTGGGTACATCGGCTTCGGGTAGAGCGGAGCTTGCTCCGCCGCTCTTGGTTGCGTGTTCCGGCGACACGCGAAGCCGAGCAAGCCCGGCTCTACATGACCGGGATTACTTCAGCTGGCAGATGTCCAGCACGTGCATGTCGGTGTAGTCCAGGTTCTCGCCGCCCATCGCCCAGATGAAGGCGTAGTTGCTGGTGCCCGAGCCCATGTGGATCGACCACGGCGGCGAGACCACGGCTTCGTCGTTCTGAACGACGATGTGGCGCTGCGCTTCCGGTTCGCCCATGAAGTGGTAGACGCGGTCGTTCTCGGCCAGGTCGAAGTAGAAGTAGACCTCGCTGCGACGGTCGTGCAGGTGGGGCGGCATGGTGTTCCACACGCTGCCGGTCTTCAGCACGGTCAGGCCCAGCAGCAACTGCGAGGACTGGCAGGTGGCCGGCACGATGAACTGGTAGATCGTGCGCTCGTTGCTGGTTTCCAGCGCGCCGCGCTCCAAGGCCACGGCGTCCTTGATCGATAGCTGCTTGGTCTCGAAGCGCGCATGCGCCGGCGTCGACGTCAGGTAGAACTTGGCGGGGTTGCCGGCGTCGTCGGACTCGAACGCCACGTCGGCGCTGCCCATCGCCACGTACAGGCCATCCTTCGGACCCAGCGCGTAGGTCGTGCCGTCGACGGTGACCTTGCCCGCGCCGCCGCCGACGTTGATCACGCCCAGTTCGCGACGCTCCAGGAACGGCTTGCCGGCGGCCGACGCAGGCTCTGTCTGGCGCGGCAGGTCGATCTTCTTCGACACCGGTGCGGCACCGCCGATCACGAAGCGCTCGTTGTGCGAGTAGTTCAGCTGCACCGTCTCCGCGACGAACAGGTTGCCGATCAGGTAGCGGTCACGCAGTTGGTCGTTGCTGGCGCCGTCCATCATGTCCGGGTGGGTGGCGTGGTAGGTCTTGCAGAACATGGGCGTGGCTCCGTTTGGTGCGGACGCCCTTGGACAGGGCATCGGGGAAGGTCGTGGGAAGGGAGTCTAAAGGCTTTGGTAACCGGTGTCATTTTGCGGTGCGGCAGCGGTGCGGTCATGCAGCACGACGGAGCGGGCTTACTCGGGGGGCTGCGAGGAGTCGCGGATGACCAGATGCGGACGGATGCTGGCGGCGGCCAGCATCGGCGTGCCTTCCGGCTGGATCAGCATCGCGGCGGCGGTGCGGCCGGTATCGCGGGTATTGCGGCGGACCGAGGTCAGCGAGGGCCACAGGCGTGAGGCGAGCGGGCTGTCGTCGAAACCGACCACCGACAACTGGCGCGGAATGCTGATGCCGGCGCGCATGGCGACCTTGTAGACGCCCGCGGCCATTTCGTCGTTGCCGGTGAAGATGGCGGTGGGCCGGTGCTTGCCGGACAGCAGCTTTTCGGCAGCGACCACGCCGGACTCGAAGGTGTAGCCGGCTTCGATGATGCGCGACTTCGGCAGCTCCAGCCCGCGCTTGGCGAGCGCCTGCACGAAACCATCGGTACGTTCGATCGACGATCTGTATGCCGCGGGACCGGTGATCAGCGCGATATCGGTATGGCCCAGCGAGAGCAGGTATTCCGCCGCTTCGGCGGCGCCGTCGCGGTCGTGCGTGACGACCATGCGCGCGGGCGTGTCCATCGACACCGAGGCGATGCGGGTGTAGCGGCAGCCGATCTCGGCGAGCATGTCGGCCAGCGCCTGGTCTTCCGAGGCGCGCGGCACCAGCATCACGCCATGCAGTTTCTGCTGCTGCACGAAGCGACGCACGCCGTCGATATAGCCGGGGCTGCGGCTGTCGCACGGATGCACGACCAGTTCGAAGCCCGAATCGCGCAGCGCGTCCAGCGCGCCGTACTGCATGTTCACGATGTACTGGGCGGTCGGATTGTCGTAGACCATGCCGATCAGGAACGAGCGGCGGAACGCCAGGCCGCGCGCCATCGGGTCGGGCGAGTAACCGACCTCGCGCATCAACGCCTCGACCTTCTCGCGGGTGCCCTTCCGGACCAGCGGCGAGTGGTTGATGATGCGCGAGACGGTCTTCTTGGAAACGCCGGACAGCCGTGCGATGTCGTTGATGGTCGCCGCCTTGCCACCGGTGGGCAGGGCAGCGGGGGATTCGGGCTTCTTGCGCGCGGGCATGGGGCAGGGCGGGTCCGTTCGTCTGTCGGGGGATTCTAGCGGCTGGGGTGCGTCCAGCGTGCGGTAGCGGCGATTATGGCGCCCCTCATCCCTTCAGCGCCTTCGGCAGCCACAGCGACAACTCGGGGAACAGCGTCACCACCAGCAACACCGCCAGGCCTGCCAGCCAGAACGGCCAGATCGTGCGCATGCTCTGCGCGATGGTGATCTTGCCGATCGCCGTGCCGATGAACAGCACCGAGCCCACCGGCGGCGTCACCAGTCCCAGGCCGCCGGTCAGTACCAGCACCAGGCCGAAGTGGATCGGGTCGATGCCGTAGGCGCGCGCCACCGGCAGGAAGATCGGCGTGCAGATCAGGATCATCGGCGCCAGGTCCATGAAGGTACCCAGCAACAGCAGCACCAGCACGATCAGCAGCAGCACCGTGTATTTGCTGTGCGCGATGGACTGCAACGCATCGACCGCCGCCGCCGGCACCTGCAGATAGGCCAGCAGCCAGCCGAACACCGCGGCAGTGGCGATCACGAACAGGATCACGCCCGTCGTGCGTGCCGCGTGCGTCACCGTGGCGAAAAATTCCTTCAGTGACAATTGCCGGTAGAGCACGCTGGTCACCAGCAGCGCGTACACCACGGCGATCGCGGCGCTCTCGACGGCGGTAAAGATGCCGGCCCGGATGCCGAAGAAGATCAGGCCGACCAGGCCCAGCCCCGGCAGCGCGGCCACCAGCCGCAGCATCACCGCACGCATGCCCGGGAAAGGCTCGGTGCCATAACCGCGCTTGCGCGCCACTGCCCAGCCCGTGGCCATCAGGACGGCCGTCATCAACAACGCGGGCGTGATGCCGGCGGCGAACAGGTCGGCGATGGACAGGCCACCGCCGGCCGCTGCCGAGAACAGGATCAGGTTGTGGGAAGGCGGCACCAGCAACGCCACCAGCGCCGCGGTGATGCTGACGTTGACGGCGAAATCGCGGTCGTAGCCCCGCTTGACCATCTGCGGGATCATCGTGCCGCCCACGGCCGAGACGTCGGCGATGGCAGAGCCCGACACGCCGCCGAAAAACAGCGACGACAGGATGCTGACCTGGCCCAGGCCGCCACGCAGCCGGCCTACCAGCGAGGCCGCCAGGCTGATCAGTCGCTCGGAGATGCCGCCGCGCAGCATGATCTCGCCGGCGAAGATGAAGAGCGGGATGGCGATCAGCGACGCCGAGCCGGTACCCGACGAGATCTGCTGGACCAGCACGATGCTGGGCAGATCGAGGTAGAGCAGGGTCGCCAGCGACGCGGCGGCCAGCGCATACGCGACGGGCACGCCGACCAGCAGCAGGATCGCGAAGAGGGAGAAGAGCAGGGTGATCGCCATGGGTCAGCGGGCCTCGTCGGTCAGCGGCGCGCGCAGCACCAGGAGCAGTCGGTACACGGCGAACACCACCATCAGCACGCCGCCGATCGACAGCGGCAGGTAGCCGATGCTCTGCGGCATGGGCGCGCCGGCGATGCGGATGTCCAGGCCGTCCAGCAACAGCACCGCGCCCCAATAGGCCATCACCGCGCCGATGGCGGCGATCACCAGGGGTGACAGGGCATGCAGCAGTCTCTTCAGGCGCGGACCCGCGGCGTCGGCCAGCAGGAAGAAGCCGAAGTGCCGGTGGGTGTGCACGCCGGACGCCGCGCCCAGGCTCATGGCGGTGGTCAGCAGCAGCACGGTCACCGGCTCGGTCCAGCTCGGCGAGTCGTTGATCACGTAGCGGGCGATCACCTGCCAGCCCTGCACGGCCACCAGGCCCAGCAGCGCGACGACGGCGATCCCGATGGCGGCGTTGGACAACAGGTCCATGCCGCGTTGCAGCGGCGTGGCGGGGGACGGTGTGGTTTCTTCGGACATCGTCGGTTCTCAGGCCAGGTCGCGGATGCGGCGATACAGCGCGTCGATCGCGGGGTCTTTGCGGTACTCGGACAGCAGCGGCTGCGAGGCGTGCGCGAATGCGGCGAGATCCGCCTCGTTGTGTTTCACCCCCGCAGCGAACACGGCTTCCCGTGCCTTGGCTTCAGAGGCGTCCCACAGCGTGCGCATCACACCGACCGATTGCCTCGCGGTTTCGATCAGCAGTTCGCGGTCTCGTGCCTGCAGGCCGTCCAGCGTGCGCTGCGACACCAGCAGCACATCCGGCGCATACGAATGGTTGGTCTGCGACCAGTAGTGAGCCGCTTCGAAGTGCCGGCTGGAATGGAAGCTGCGGATATTGTTCTCGGCACCGTCGATCATGCGCGTCTCCAGTCCGGAGAACACTTCGCCCAGCGACAGCGGCGTGGGATTGGCGCCGAACAGGCGCAGCATGCGGATGAAGATGTCGGAGACCGGTACGCGGATCTTCAGGCCGTGCAGGTCCGCCGGCACCCGGATCGCGTGCTTGGTGTTGTAGAAGCAGCGTGCGCCGGAATCGTAGATGGCAAGCCCGACCAGGCCGCGCCGCGCGAAGCCTTCCAGCACCGCCTTGCCCACGCCTTCGTCCATCGCGCGACGCATGTGGGGAACGGAGTCGAAAACGTAGGGCAGGCACAGCGCCTGGGTCAGCGGAAACGCATTGTTCAGTGCGCCGGCATACACGCGGGTCATGTCGATGGCGCCGAAGCGCGCCATGTCGATGGCTTCGGACTCGCGTCCCAACTGGCCGGAGTGGTACTGGCGCAGCGTCACCCGGCCACCGGTCTCGCGCATCAGCGTGTCGCCGATCCACTTCACGGCTTCGACGGTCGGGTAATCCTTCACGTGCACGTCGGTCGCGGTGAGCACGTGCCGGCCTTCGTCGGCCAGCACACGGCTACCCAACAGCGGCAGCATGGCCGCGGCGCCCAGGCCGGTGCCGAGGAAACGACGACGGTTCATCATGCGCGCCAATCTCCCTCGTCCTTCGGCGTCGCCGCGGTGGCCAGGCATTCGATGCTGCCATGTCCGTCGAAATCGATGCGTGCCTGCTGGCCGGGCAGGATGTCGTGGATGCCGGTCGCATTGCCGGTGGCGATCAGGTCGCCGGCCTTGAGCGGCCTGCCGCGGCGTGCCGAGCGCGCCAGCGCGAATGCGAATGCCGCGCGCAGTCCGCCGGGCAGCGTCGTCGCGCCGCCCTGGCCGACCTGGCGTCCGTCGATCCAGGTCGTGCACGTGAGCGAGGCATCGCTGCGTTCGGTCCATGCCGGGATCTCCGCTCCCATCACCAACCCGTTGTTGTTGCCGAAGTCCGACACGACCACCCGCGGGCCCAGCTGGTTGATCGTGGCCAACGGACTGCTGGCCACCTCCATGCCCACGAACAGCGTCGACGGCACGGCGGCCGCCTCTTCCGGCGTCCACTCCGTCTTGTCGCCCGGGACGTCCTCGTCGACGCGCAGGACGTACTCGGCCTCCACGGCGCCAAAGCCACCGCCGAAGACTTCGAAGACGGACTGGCTACCGGTGGCCATCTGCAGCTGCCGCGCGAAGATCGGGCCGAGCAGCCGCTCATCGCCGGACACATCGCGCCGCTCGGGCGCAATGAAACCGACCTTCCAGCCCACCACCCGGTCCGGCCATCGAGCGATGGCCATGTCCTGCACGCGATAAGCGGTGACGAGGTCGTCGGGAATGTCGCCGGGGAACCCCGGCAAAGCGCGGCCTTGGCGGCGCGCGCCTACGAAACCGTCCGCGATGGCGGCCAGCGTGGGCGCGTCGGCGTCGGCTTTGCGGTCGTTGCTCAAGTGGGTTCTCCCGCTGCGATTTGTTGCACTGCCGAGTGACAGTGCAGGTGGATGGCCTGTATATGGTAAACCGGTGTCATTGACAATGTGCACTGCCGCAAAATCCATCCCGATGCCACGATGCGTCGACTACTCCTGGGAGGAGCCAATGCTTCATGTCCGTTCATCCGCGTCGACGCGGGTCCGTTGGATCGCCCGTGCGACCGCCGCCCTGCTGATCGCGCTCACCACGGCCACGGTACTGGCCGCCGATACGCGTCCGCTGGCGTTTCCCGGTGCGCAGGGCGCCGCCGCGCACACGCCTGGCGGCCGGGGAGGCAAGATCGTCCGCGTCACCAGCCTGGCGGCCGATGGCCCGGGTTCCTTCAAGGAAGCCGTGTCCGGCACGAGTCCCCGCATCGTCGTATTCGAAGTGGGCGGTGTGATCGACCTGGGCATGAAGGAGCTGCGTATCACCGAGCCGTTCCTGACCATCGCCGGGCAGACCGCCCCGCATCCCGGCGTCACGATCATCAAGGGCGGCCTGATCATCGCCACGCATGACGTGGTGATCCGGCATATCCGCATCCGGCCGGGCGACGGCGGCATGCCGAAGCGTTCCGGCGACATCGACGCCATCACGACGGTGCGCGGCGCGCACGACGTCATCGTCGACCACTGCTCGCTCACCTGGGCGACGGACGAGAACCTCAGCGCGTCCAGCACCCGCTTCCATGGCGAGACCGAAGCCGAGTGGATGGCCAATGCCTCGCGCCGGATCACCTACAGCAACAACATCGTCAGCGAAGGATTGGCCCATTCCACCCATCCCAAGGGCGAGCATTCCAAGGGCTCGCTGATCCACGACCACGTCAACGAGGTCCTGATCGTCGGCAATCTCTATGCGCACAACTACGAGCGCAGCCCGCTGTTCAAGGGTGGCGCGCGCGGGCAGGTGATCAACAACCTGATCTACAACCCGGGGCAGCGTGCGATCCACTACAACCTGATCGCGGAGGAATGGCTGGGCCACCCGTACTCGAAGGGCGAGATGGTGGTGCGCGGCAACGTGATGCGCGCAGGCAGGTCGACCGAGCCGCTGGCCTTCATGATGATCGGCGGCTCGGGCGATCTCGACCTGTACGCGCAGGACAACCTGATCGTCGACCGCACGGGCGCCAGGAGCATCCAGGAGACCGGCAGCTACACCACCGCGCCGGTGACGCTCAATCGCGTCAGGACAGCACCGGCACTGCCGTTCGGCGTAACGCTGCTGCCGTCGGCCAAGGTGCAGGATGCGGTAATCGAAACCGTGGGTGCCACGCCCTGGAACCGCGACCTGATCGACCGCCGCATCGTCGCCGACGTCATCGAAGGCCGCGGCGAGATCATCGACAGCCAGGAGCAGGTCGGCGGCTATCCGCAGTACAAGGAAGCACGCAAGCCGTTTGTCGAGACCGACTGGAACCTCGATACGATGGAGCCGGCTTCCGGCAGCTATCCCCGCGGAGAGCCGTTGCGCTGAGGGATCACCGAAGCGCACGTTCGCGCGGAACGCTTGTCGCAAAAGGCCCGCCATCAGGCGGGCCTTTTCGTTGGTCGCGATCGTGCGCGGCGGATGCACCGTGTGCCCGCTGCCGCGGGAACCTCCATCGGAACACGTGCACGTGGTTCGACCGACCGGTCCCCGGCCCATCACGCAGCACGGCGGTCGGAAGTTGGGCCGCATGCCCAGGCAGCATTGGCGAACGGTGCGGTGATACATCGCCCGGTCGCCGTCTGCAGAGTCCACGCACGGCTCGTTGAGTTCATCCGCCGAGTTCAGTCCTTCGAGCGTCTGCGTGGGATGCCTGTCCCACTCGCACGACATCGGGACATCGAAACATCGTGCCCGGCGCCTGCCTTCCCCGTCGTGGCGGTTCTGTCCTGGTACGCGTTGCAGTCGGTCGTCGCGGAAGGGCATCCAGCGCGCTGGATACGCCGCATCCGTAATGACGCATTGCGGCGTGGCGACGCTCAGCGGACACAAAAAAGCCCGGCCGGGAGAGGCGGCCGGGCTTCGGGCGCACCTCGCAGGGAGGTGCTCAACGTCAAACGATCAGAACTTGTAACGGAAACCCAGCATGTACTGGCGACCGGTATGCGTGTAGGCGATCGAGCGGTCGCCGGCCGTATCCATCCACATGTCGGTCCACTCGTCGGTCAGGTTCAGGCCTTCCAGCGAGATCGTCAGCTTGTCGGTAACGTTATACGACAGGGAAGCGTCGACCGTGGTGAACTCGGATGTCGCCTCCACGTCGCTGCCCTCGCGACCCGGGATGGTATTGACGAACTCGTCGCGGTAAGCCGCCGACACGCGGGCGGCGAACTTGCTGTTGTCGTAGTACAGCGTCGCGTTCCAGGCGTTCTTCGACAGGCCCACCATCGGCCCCTTCACCGTCGGTACGCCGGCGGCGCTGAGATACTGGATGTCGGAGTCGACATAGGTGTAGTTCAGCTGCACGCCGAAGTCCTTCCAGAAGCCCGGCAGGAACGTGAAGGGCTGCTGGTAGCTGAGTTCGTAGCCCTGCAGCTCGCCACCTGGCGTATTGAGCGGCTGATTGAAGGTGAAGATGTCCTCCGGCGTGGCGATCGTGCCGTTCAACAGTTCGTTGGGCAGACCCGACGTGCTGTACGGACGGGTCTCGCGCGAATTCTGGATGTAGCTGTCGATGTCCTTGTAGAACACGCCCAGCGACAGCAGCGCCTCGTTGGTGAAATACCATTCGAGGTTCAAGTCCAGCGTCTTGGCGCGGAAGGGCTCGAGTTTCGGATTGCCCGTGGTGACCGTGAAGGCGCCGCCCGATGCACTGACGGTGGCGCCCGGGTTAAGGAAGCCGAGATTCGGGCGCGTCATGACTTCAGCGCCAGACAGGCGGACCACGAAGTCGGGTGTAATCTCAGCTGCCAGGTTGAACGACGGCAGGGTGTCGGCGTACTCATGGACCACCTGCGTCGCCACCGGTACTGCACCGCGGAAGGACCAGCCGTCGCTCGTGAGCTTGGTATCCACGCGGCGGACACCGACGTTGCCGCGTACAGGAACCGGGCCGATGTCGAAGTTGAAATCGCCCTGTACGTAGTAGCCCAGGCTCTTTTCGTTCACGGTGCGGTTGTTGGCTGCCAGCGAGGACAGGTTGTCGTAGACCTGGTATATCCCGGTACCGTCATGGATACCCAGCGCTTGCTGGAAAGCGTTGACATCCGGTACCAGCCAGCGGTTCACGCCGCCTGCGCCGATGCCGTAGGTGCCGAACTGGCGTAGCAGGCCGGCCAGGGTGGCGCTGGTCATCGCGGGAACGACGGTTTCACTGCTGCGGCGCCACTCCCTGGATTCGAAGGTGTAGTCCTTGTGATGGACGCCACCCTTCAGCGTGAAGTAGGAGGACGCGATCCAGGTCAGGTCGACCTGCTGCGCATCGTACTCGTTGGTGGTCGATTGCGGGCGCAGGCGGATTTCCGCCAGCGTCCAGCCGTTCGGGTCCAGCGGGTCCATGTTGCCGTAGTTGAAGACCGGCAGGCGGCTGTTGCCGCGGTAATCCCACGAGTAACCGTCGACATCGAATTTGTCCATGATGACGGTGGTCTGGATGGGATTCTCGTAGGTCGACTTCACGCCGCCCAGCAGGGCGTGCATCGACAGCGAGTCGCTGAAGCGGTGCCTCAGTTCGGCGCCCCACTGTTTGAACTCGGTGGTCTGCTCGTCGTAGCGGCCCTCGGAGCGGATATCGACGTTGTCGAACAGGCCGTACACCAGGTTGCCGTTGGCGTCGATCTCGCCGTCGCGGACGATCGTGTTCTGCTTGCCTGCCGCGTTGGTGCGGCTGAACGACACGGCGTTGATGTTGTCCTGGTAGCGGTTGGCGTCGAAGCGGGCATACAGGGCGTCGAAGCTGAGCTCGGTAGCGTCGTTCGGCTTGAACTGCAGCGACCCGGTGACGCCGACGCGCTCCTGGTCGTGCAGGTAGACGTTGTAGCGCGGAATGCGCGGATGGAAGACGTTGGGGCTGAGCGCCGCGGTATAGGGCGAGCTGGGGTTGAAGAAGTTGGTGCCGCTCTGCGCCGTCCACCAGCGGACGGAGTCCGAGCCTTCCTCGATCACCTTGCGGTCGGTGTAGGCGACCGACAGCAGGGCGCCGATGGTGTTGTCCGCGAAGGTGTTGCTGATCAGGAACGTGCCGCGCGGATCGGTTTCCTTCAGCAGGTCGTTGTAGCTGGCCTGGCCACCGACCACCATGGTGAAGCCGTCATAGTCGAACGGACGCGCGGTGCGCAGGTCGACCGTCGCACCCAGCGAGCCTTCCTCGACGTCCGCCGACGAGGTCTTGCGTACCACCAGTTGGCTGAAGAGTTCCGATGCGAAGGTGTTGAAGTCGAAACCGCGGCCGCGGTTGACGCCGCCAGCGGTATCGGTGCCGCCGCCGGTCGCCAGCGCCTCGATGCCGTTGATGCGCACGCGCGTGAACTGCGGACCCAGGCCGCGGACGGAAATGTTGCGGCCTTCGCCGCCGTCCCGGGTGATCGACACGCCGGGGATGCGTTGCAGCGACTCCGCCAGGTTCATGTCCGGAAAGTCGGCGATGTCTTCGGCGACGATGGCGTCCACCACGCCGGCTTCGCCGCGCTTGATATCCAGTGCCTTCTCCAGGCTGGCGCGGTAGCCCGTCACGCTGATCGTGTCGAGGGTGGTGTCCACGGCTTCCTGCGCGGCCCCTTCCCCGGCTGGTGTCGCCTCCTGGGCATGCGCCGCTGCCCCCATCTGCAGCGCCAGGCCGATCGAGACGGCAAGCAAGGTAACCGGTGTCTTCCGGTTCTGATGACTAACTGGCATGTTCTCCCCTCCTCAAGGGACCATGGCCGCGTACCGCGACTGTTTTGTTGGCAAAAACTGCTGTTTATTCCCTTCCGAATCCTGCCAGCTGGTAAAATGACACCGCTGGTCAAAAACAACGCTAACAGAGTGTGCGCTGCAACAACAACTGTCAGTCGAGCCGGTTAGTCTTTGTCCCATGGACAAGCCGGAACGACGCGCGGGGCGCGCTGCATCCATGCCACGGGAGGAGAGGGGAGATGGGAAAGATCGTCTGTTTCGGTGAGCTGCTGCTGCGCCTCGGCGCGCCCGGTCGCCAGATGCTGTTGCAATCGCCGCTGCTCGACGTGCATGTCGGTGGTGCGGAAGCCAACGTCGCCGTTTCGCTGGCGCGCTTCGGCCATGACGCGCGCATGGTGGGACTGGTCGCGGACAACGCATTGGGCGAAGCCGCCATGGGCGAACTGCGCCGGCATCGCGTCGATACGCGCGCGGTGCAGCAGGCGCCGGGGCGCATGGGCCTCTACTTCCTGACGCCGGGTGCCATCCAGCGACCCAGCGAAGTGCTCTACGACCGTGCGGACTCCGCGTTCGCACGCGCCGGGGGTGGCACGCACGACTGGCCGGCCCTGCTCGCCGGCGCCGACTGGCTGCATGTCTCCGGGGTGACGCCGGCGCTCGGCCAGCAGGCGGCGGATGGCGTGCTGCTGGCGGTGAAGGCGGCGCGGGCGGCGGGGGTCAAGGTGTCCTTCGACGGCAACTTCCGGCCGAAGCTGTGGGAAGCCTGGGGAGGCGACGCGCCGGCGATCCTGCGGGGACTGATGTCCGAAGCCGACCTCCTGTTCGCCAGCCACCGCGACCTGCAGGTCGTGCTTGGCCTGGACTTCCCGCAGGCGACGCCGCAGGAGCGCTTCGCTGCCGGCGCGGCAGCGGCGTTCACGGCCTTCCCGCATCTGCAGCAGATGGCGGCCACGGTGCGGGTGCAGCGCAGCGTCGACCATCACGCGCTGTCGGGCATCACCGCGCTCCGTGACGGCTCGGTGCACACCACGCCGGCTTACGAGGTCTCGCCGATCGTCGACCGCATCGGCACCGGCGATGCGTTCGCGGCGGGCGTGCTGCATGGCGGCCTCGTCGGCATGGAGAGCGCGGACGCGCTCCACTTCGGCGTCGCTGCGGCCTGCCTCAAGCATTCCTTGCCGGGCGATTTCAACCTGGTCGGCGCGGCGGACGTGCAGGCATTCCTGGGCGAGAAAAGCCTGGACGTGAAGCGCTGAGCACGCATCGGGAAACAGGCGGTTGTTGCGTTGCGGCATGCCGGAACGCAGCAAAAACTATCGTTTGAAGATGCCGGCCGGGGCTTTGCCGTGCACGCGAATCCCGCAGACTGCGCCCCATGATGAGCGCCGTCCATGCGTAGCAAGCTGTTCGTGCCCGGAGACCGCCCCGCACTGTTCGCCAAGGCGATGGCGGGCGAGGCCGATGCGGTGTCCTTCGATCTGGAGGATGCGGTCGCCGACGCCGCGAAGCCGGAGGCGCGCACACAGGTGGCGGGCTTCCTGCGCGATGCCCCGCACCGCAAGGCCGGCAAGCAGGCGATCGTGCGCACCAACGCCTGGCATTCCGCGGCATGGGAAGACGACCTCCGCGCCGTGCTTCCGCTCGATGTCGACCTGGTCAACCTGCCCAAGATCGAGTCGGCCGAACAGCTGAAACAGGCCGTGGCCGAGATCGAAGCCATCGAGGCCCGCCTCGGCGTGCGCGGTGGCGCCGGCCTGCTGATCAACATCGAAACCCCGCGTGCGCTGCGCAACGCGCTGTCGATCGCCGGCGCACACCGGCGCGTGCGCGGTCTGCAACTGGGACTTGGCGACCTGTTCGAGCCGCACGGCATCCGGCGCGCCGATCTTCGCAACGTGCATGCCGCGCAGTACGCGTTGCGCATGGCGGCCGCGGAGGCCGGCGTGTTCGCTTGCGATGGGGCGTTCCCGGGTCTGGACGACGAGGCGGGCTTCCTTTCCGAAGCCGCGTCCGCCCGCACACTGGGCTTCGTCGGCAAGAGTTGCGTGCATCCGCGCCAGGTGGCGTGGGCGAACGCGGCCTTCGCGCCGACGCGGGAAGAGATCGATGCGGCGCGACAGGTGGTCGACGCCGCCCGCGACGGCGTTTACGCCGTCGGTGGCCGCATGGTGGATGCCCCGTTCCTGGCGCGTGCCCGCGCGGTGATCGCCGTGGCGGGGCAGGAGCAGGCATGACGTCCCGTACACGGCCCAGGGTGCCGGTGTTTTCTGGATGGTCGTCGCTTCTCCGCTGCGTATCGCTGCTGGCCCTGCTGTTCGTCCTGTTGCCGGCATCGGCGCGGGCGGAGAGCCTGGCGGGCCTGCAGCAGGCGACCTTGCCGGCGCCGCCGTTGTCCGTGACGGCGCTGCGTACGGCGAACGGGCGGCTGCTGGCGTTCTCGGACACGGCGGTCCTGGCCTGGTCGCCGACCGCGAAGCGCTGGCAGACCGTGGTGTTGCCCGAGGGCGCAACGGCGCGCGACGGCTGGCAGAACGCGTCCATCGATCGCCTGTACCGACTTCCGATCGCGACGGACGGTGGTGCGCAGGTGCTGGAAGCCGCCGACCTGGCCGGCGAACGCCTTTCGCTGCGCGCGCTGCCGGCGTTGCCGGTCACCCTGCATGGCGTCCGTCTCGCCGAACACGCTGGCACGCTCTACGTGGCGGGCCTCGATGCGGCCGGGCAACCGCACCTCCTGCGTCGCGCCGTGGCGCAGGCCACGTCCGCCTGGGAACCGATGGCGCCCTGGCCGGGCGGCGCCGCGGCGGGCACGCTGGTTGCGCAACGCGGCGAACTGATCGTCACCACGCCGGCGCCGTCGCGTGATGCGCTCTGGCGCTGGTCCGCGGATGCCGGCTGGCAGCACCTGGACGCAGTGCCGGGCAACGTGCTCGCGCCTGAAGCGGTACGCGCGACGGGCCAGGCCCACGTGCTCTACGTGCTGCAGTCCGCAGACGGCGCATCACGCCTGGCGACGTTCCATACCATCACGCGCGCATGGGCCGACCTGCCCGGTCCCGAACAGGGCGTGCCGACGACCTTGACCGCCTGGGGCACCGGATTCGCCGGCTGGAACGCGCAAGAGGCTTCGCTCGGCACGGTCGAGCTGACCGCACGCACGTATCTGCTGAAATGGCTCGACTGGCTGGTGATCGTGGTCTACCTGGCCGCGATGGTCGGCATCGGTCTGTACTTCTACCTGCAGGAGAAGCGCGCCTCGACGGCCGACTTCTTCGTCGGTGGGCGCAGCATTCCGTTCTGGGCCGCAGGCGTCAGTCTGTATGCGACCAACACCAGTTCGATCAGCTTCATCGCCATTCCGGCCAAGGCGTTCGAGACCAACTGGCAATACCTGACCAACAACCTGATCGCGGTGCTGGGGCTCGTCTTCGTCGCCATCTGGATCGTGCCGCTGCTGCGCCGGCTGGACCTGATGTCGGTGTTCTCGTACCTGGAAACGCGCTTCCATCCGGTCATCCGCATGCTCGCCAGCGCGCTGTGCATCGCCATGCAGATCGGCAGCCGCATGAGCGTGATCCTGTTCCTGCCCGCGCTCGCCATCGCCACCATCACCGGCCTGGACGTGGTGTGGAGCATCCTGATCATGGGCGTGTTCACCATCCTCTACACCACGCTCGGCGGCATGAAGGCAGTCATCTGGACCGACTTCGTGCAGGTCTTCGTGATGTTCGGCGGTGCGATCTTCGCCATCGGCTTCATCGTCTACCACCTCAACGGCGGCGTGCCGGAGTTCCTCGACGTCGCCATGGCGGAGAACAAGACGCAGCTGTTCGACTTCAGCTTCGATCTGACCAAGGCGACGGTGTGGGGCTTCATCTTCCTGGTGGTATTCGACGTCGTCCTGACGTTTCCCAAGGACCAGGTGCTGATGCAGCGCGTCCTGTCGACCAAGTCCGACAAGGAGGCGGGTCGCTCCATCTGGACCTTCGCTGCGATCATGATCCCCGGCGGTTTCTTCTTCTACGCCATCGGCACTGCGCTGTACGTGTACTACCAGTCGCACCCCGAGCGCATGAACCCGCTGCTGCCCATCGACGCCACGTTCCCGCTGTTCATCGCGGCCGAACTGCCGATGGGCGTCACCGGCCTGATCATCGCCGGCATCTTCGCGGCGGCGATGTCCACCCTGTCCAGCATCATCAACAGCGTGTCGACCCTGGTGTCGGTCGACTTCTACGAGAAGCTGGCGAAGAACCCCACGCCGAAGAAGAGCGTGTTCTTCGCCGAAGTGATGGGCGTCGTCGTCGGGCTGGTGGGCATCGGCATCGCGCTGCTCCTGTCGCGCTACGACATCCACTCCCTGTTCGACGTCTCCATCGAACTGGCGGGTCTGCTGGGTGGCGGATTCGCCGGTGCCTACACGCTGGGCATGTTCACCCGCCGGGCGAATTCGCAGGGCGTGGCCATCGGCATCGGCGCCAGCATCGTGCTGACCCTGCTGATCTGGTCGATGGACCTGGTGCACCCGTACTTCTACTTGGCCATCTCCATCCTGATCTGCATCGTCGTCGGCTACGCGGCGAGTTGGCTGTTCCCGCCGCCCGCGCGCTCGTTGCGCGGCCTGACCATCCACCGCCAGGACGCGGTGACGGGTGCCGAGTGATCGCGCATGCGCCATAGGTCCCGTCGCTGCCGCGTGCGGGCTCGTGTAGCCTGACGCGGAAAGGGGGAGGCGCGTGGACACCCAGTTCCTGAATACCTTCGTGGTGGTGGCCGACCGCGGCTCGATGGCCGCGGCCGCACGCGTGCTCAACATCACGCCGGCCGCGGTGGCGCAGCAGATCCGCACGCTGGAGCGCGAGCTCGGTGCGCCGCTGATCGCGCGCGCGGGCCGCACCGTCAGCCTGACCGAAGAAGGATCGCGCATCCTGCAGCGCGCACGCGACCTGCTGCGCGACGTCGCCGACATGCGCAGCATCGCCAACGACAGCGAGGTCTCGGGCGAACTCCGCCTCGGCGCCTGTCCGACCGCGCTGGCCGGCATGCTGCCGGACATCCTGGCGCGCATGGTCGACAAGTTTCCGCAGATCAACGTGTTCATCCGGCCCGGGTATTCGGCCGAGCTCTACCGCGCGGTGGAAGCCGGGGAACTCGACGCCGCGCTGGTGCTGCAGGCGCCGTACAACCTGCCCAAGACCTGCGACTGGCAGCTGCTGCGCGAGGAACCGCTGGTGATGATCGCGCCGGCGAGAATGGCGGGCCGCGATCCGCACGAGCTGTTGCGCACCGAGCCGCTGATCCGCTACGACCGCAACCAGTGGGGCGGGCGCGTGGCGGACGACTACCTGCGGGCCGCTGGCATCGTGCCGCGCGAGCGGTTCGAACTGAACGGCCTCAATGCCATCGCGGTGATGGTGGACCGCGGGCTCGGCGTGTCGCTGGTGCCGGACTGGGCGCGGCCGTGGCCGGAAGGCCTGGACCTGGTGCGCATCCCGCTGCCGCTGCCCAGCGAACCGCGGCGGATCGGCATGGTGTGGTCGCGTTCGTCGGTACGCATCCGCCTGGTCACCGTGCTGCTGCAGGAGAGCCGTGCCGCCACCGGCCACGCCTGAGCGTCGCCATGTTGCAGTGCACGCTACAAAAACTAGCCTGTGAACATATCCGCGGACGATTCTTCCGTGACGGACGTCGACCTACGCTTTGACCATCGTCGGGTTCGAGCGTCTGGGAGGAACGCTGGGCACGCCGGCCGCCATCGCGGCCTTTCTCGTACACCTACCAGCCACGCGCCGACGCGCACGCGCGCTCGCCGTCCACCGAAGCATTCCGAGAACAGACCATGAAACAGGTACCCGCCGCGTTCGGCGTTTTCCTGCTGGCCGCCGCCGTCAGCGCCAGCGTCCAAGCCCAACAGAACACCCCGTTGCCGCAGGATGCGGCCTCCGAACAGGAGCGCGCGAAGGATGCTGTCGACCTGGATCAGGTGATCGTCACCGGCGTCCGGGCACCCAAGTCGATCGACAAGATTCCCGGCGCCATCACCCTGGTTTCGAAGGAAGAACTGCGGCACACGCTCGCGATAACCGAGGACGCGACGGCGGTACTGGCGCGTACCGTGCCCGGCTATGCCGAATCCTCGCAGGCGATGAGCAATACGGGCGAAACCCTGCGTGGCCGCATCGCGTTGCGTCTGTTCGATGGCGTGCCGCAGGGCTCGCCGCTGCGCGAAGGCGGCCGCAATGCGACCTTCACCGATATGGGCGTTGTAGACCGGATAGAAGTCATCAATGGTCCGTCGGCTTCCGAGGGCATCGGTGCCGCCGGCGGCATCATCAACTACATCTCCACGGTGCCGACGAAGGAAGGCAGCGAGTTCCGCTTCATCAGCCGCTACTCCACCCAGTTCAAGGACGACAGCGCAGGCTGGAAGCTGGGACTGAACTACGGGTTCAAGAGCGACAACCAGGATCTGGTGGTGGCGCTGTCCAGGATCGATCGCGGCATGTCCTACGACGCGGACGGCCGCCGCGTCGGCATGAACACGAGTGGCTCGGTCTCCGACTCCGTGGCGCGCAACCTGTTCGTGAAGGGCGGTATCAATTTCGGCGAGGATGGCGTGCAGCGCGTCCAGCTGAGCTACAGCAACTTCAAGATCGAGGGCAACGGCGACTATATTCAGGTCGAGGGCTGCCGCCCCGGCACCTGCGCCAACCCGGTGACCAACACGTCCGAGCGCGGCCATATCTTCGGCAGCAAGGCCGAGTTCAACGACTTCCAGCAGTTGAACGGGTTGTACACGCACGGTGATTTCTTCGGCGGCAACCTGGTGCTCAACGCCTATTGGGCGGAGCAGGCGATGCGCTACCTGCCGGAAAACGGCGACGATCGCCAGCTGGTATGGCCGCTGCCGGTCGGGGCGGAGCGCATCTTCGACCAGTCGGAGATCTACAGTAAGAAGTGGGGCTTCCGGCCGTCGTGGTCGCGTTCAAGCCTGTTCGGCGTCGACGGGCTGGAACTGCGTGCCGGCGTGGACTACGTCTACGACGAGACCGAGCAGCGGCTGGCGCTGACCAACCGGCTGTGGGTGCCGCCGATGGAATACACCAGCGTCGCGCCTTACGTCCAGCTCAGCTACGACCTGGGTCCGGTCACCGTGAGCGGCGGCTTCCGTCGTGAAGACGGTGAGCTGCACGTCGACAGCTACACCACCACCGCCTATCGCAACAGCGTGTTCGTGCAGGGTGGCGGCGTGGAGTACACCGAGAATCTGAAGAACATCGGCGCGGTCTGGCGCATCGGCGGCGGCTGGTCGGTGTTCGGCTCTTACGGCGAAGGTTTCAGCCTGCCGAACATCGGCATCCCGCTGCGCAACATCAACGTGCCCGGTCAGTCGGTGGATCGCATCCGTGATCTGCAGGCTATCGTGGTCGACAATCGCGAGGTGGGCTTCAGCTGGCGCGGCGACCGCGGTTCGTTCGGCGGTTCGTACTACAACTCGCGGTCGCCGTTCGGTACCTCGCTGGCGGTGGATCCGGCGACCAACGACTTTGTGCTCAACCGTGCGCCCACCGAGATCAAGGGCGTCGAGTTGAACGGCGAATGGCGCTTCAACGACCAGTGGAAGATGACCGGCCTGTACTCGCGCATCCGCGGCAAGACGGCGTTCTGGAATTCCGATCTGCGTGGCCGCTATCCGGCAGGTGGACTCACCAAGCCGATCGGTGTTTCGGACATCAACCCCGACAAGATCGGCGCGTCGCTGAACTGGCGGTTCAACGATCAGGGCGACGTTACGCTGAACGCGACGAAGCTGCTGGATCGTGATCTCTATGGTTCCGATACCCGTGCCTTCGATGGCCAGTTCTACGAGTTCGAAGAGCACACCCACGGGTACACCCTGTTCGACCTGAGCGCGAACTACCGCTTCGAGGACTTCGGTCGCGTCACCCTGGGCATCGAAAACCTGACCAACAAGCAGTACATCCTCAGCTGGTCGCAGGTGGACTTCTACAAGAACTACTTCGCCGGCCGTGGCCGCATGTACTCCGTCACCTACGAGTACACGTTCTGATCCACCCTGTGCGGATGCCGTTCTCCACCCACGCTGCGTCCACCCGCGCCGTCCCCTCTCCAGGGCGGCGCGGGTTCTGGATGGTCCTGATGCTCTCGCTTGCCGCGTGTGCGACGGCCGGCCACTCGCTACCGCGTGCGGCGCTGGATGCATCGCTTCAGAATGCTACCGGTAATGACGCCTATCTCGGTGCGGTTGCCGTGGTCGCCGACCACGATGCCGTGGTCTATCGCGGTGTGTCGGGTCATGCAGACCTGCAGGGCCGCCGACCGCTGCGCGAAGACGCCATCTTCCGCATCTACTCCATGACCAAGCCGATCACCTCCGTGGCGGCGCTGATGCTGGTGGAAGAGAGCAGGCTGCGGCTGGACGATCCGGTCGCGTACTACCTGCCGGCCTTCGCGTCGCTGCGACGGGTGACCGGCGGCGACGTCGATGACCCGCAGCTCGCAACCGTGACGCGCCCGTTGACGATCCTGCACCTGCTCACGCATACCGCCGGCTTCGCCACCGGTGGCGACGACATCCGTGTCGCTTCCGCCTTGCTGCAACGGCAGGCACCGGAAGACGCCTCCGATCTCGCCGGTTATGCCGACCGCGTCGCCCGTGCGCCGCTGGCCGACGAACCCGGTACGCGCTTCCGCTACGACGGCGTCAATACCGAAGTGCTGGCGCGCGTCATCGAAGTCGCCAGTGGCCAATCGTTCGACTACTTCCTGCAGACCCGCGTCTTCTCGCCGATCGGCATGCGCGACACCGGCTTCGAGGTGCCGGCCACGCAGCGTGGCCGCGTGATCGCGCTGACCTCGCGCGATGCGGACGGTCGTCGCGTCCTGGCCGATACACCGTCGGCGCGTACGCCCGGCATCGCACTGCGCGCCTACACCAGCGGTGCCGGCGGCCTGTACTCCACCGCCGACGATTACCTGCGCTTCGCTCGCATGCTGGCCAATGGCGGCGACCTGGACGGCACGCGTCTTCTGAAGAAGGACACCGTCGCCCTGATGATGACCGACCAGCTCGCGGCATTCGATCCTGCCGTGCCCGCACCGGAACCGGGCGAAGGCTTCGGGCTGGGCGGCTACGTCGTCACCGATCCGGCGAAGAGCTCTCGTCCCGGTTCGGTCGGACAGTTCGGCTGGTCCGGCGCGGCGTCGACCTACTTCACCATCGATCCCGCACGTCACCTCGTCATCGTGCTGATGTCGCAGCACCTGCCCGTGGACGGCGCACCCGCGCTGCCCAAGCTGGCCGGACCGTTCTATCGCCAGGTGTATGCGGAGGTATTGCCATGAAGGCGGCCGGCACGGTGCTGGTGGCCGGTTCGGCCAACCTCGATTTCGTCGTGCGGGCGTCGCACGTCCCTGCGCCCGGCGAAACCGTGCTGGGGCGCGACTTCGCCACGTTTCCCGGCGGCAAGGGCGCCAACCAGGCGGTCGCCTGCGCGCGGGCGGGCGGCGCCTATACACGCATGCTGCTCGCGCTGGGCGACGACCCGTATGCCGCCGTGCTCGACAAGGCGCTGGCCGAGGCCGGCGTCGAGCGGCATGTCATCCGCGCAGCGGACGTCGCCAGCGGTACGGCCTTCATCTGCCTGTCCGATGACGCCGAGAACGCCATCACCGTCGCCCCCGGCGCCAACGCCGCGCTGCGGCCGCACCACCTGCCGTCGCTGCGCGGCGTCAGCCACCTGCTGCTGCAACTGGAAACCCCGCTGGACACGGTCGCCAGCTTCGCGCACGTCGCGCGCGCGGCCGGTGTCCGCGTCATGCTCAATGCCGCCCCCGCGACAGCATTGCCGGCCGGCCTGCTGGACGACGTCGACCTGCTGGTCGTCAACGAAGGCGAACTCGCCACGCTGGCCGGCCCCGGTACGCTGGCCGAACAGCTCGCGCGCCTGCCGGTGCCCTGCGTGGTGGTCACGCTGGGTGCACGCGGCTGCATCGCACGGCGTGGCGGCGAACTGTTCCTGCAGCCGGCCTTTCCGGTGGACGCCGTCGACACCACGGCGGCCGGCGACACCTTCTGCGGCGCGCTGGCCGCGCGGCTGGCGCAGCATGCCCCGCTGGCGGACGCGCTACGCTTCGCCAGTGCCGCGTCGGCGCTGGCCTGCACGCGCCTGGGTGCGCAGACCAGCGTGCCGACGCGTGCTGAGGTCGATGCCTGGCTCGCCGGGCAGGCCGACGAAACACCGCGCCGCGCGGCGCTCGCCGCGTACCGCGGCCTCTCCGGTTCCTGATCCGATATCCCCCATGACCATCCCCACGTCCCCCGATGCTGTTCCCGGTCCCGGTCCCGGTCCCGCGCACGACGACGACCGCGCGCCGGTGAAGACCGAGTACAAGTTCTCCCACGTCACCACCCAGCGCTACCTGCCCACGCCGGGCAAGGCGCCGGGCTGGCCGTTCGCCGACATCGGCCAGTGGAAGATCGACGCCAACGCCTCGGCCGACGACTGGGTGGCGGAGCTGAAGGACTGGCGCCGCGAGCATCTCACCCGCATCGGCTACGACGACGCCAACTACCGTCGTCCGGAGCTGCAGTGGGCGCAGCGCAACTTCGTGCATGCGCAGGTGATGGTGGAGGATCGTTATCTCTACGATCCCGTCGCCGGCCGCTACACGGTCGACCGCTATCTGGACGACCTGGAGGCGCGCTACGGTGGCCTCGACAGCGTGCTGCTATGGTGCGTCTATCCCAATATCGGCGTGGACGACCGCAACCAGTTCGACTTCGCCCGCAGCCTGCCGGGCGGGCTGGACGCGCTGCGCGGCGCGGTCGACGATTTCCATCGCCGCGGCGTGCGCGTGTTCCTCACCACCATGCCGTGGGACAACGGCACCCGCGACGAGGGCGAGCCCGACTGGCAGGCCATCGCGAAGATCGTCGTCGCGGTCGGCGCCGACGGCATCAACGGCGACACCTACAACGGCGTGCCGCGCGCGTTCTTCGACGCCTGCGATGCGCTCGGCCATCCGGTGGTGGTGCAGCCGGAATCCACGATCAGCGCCGAAGAGCACCTGATCTGGAACGTGCAGAGCTGGGGCAAGAAGGCGCCGAACGAGGTCGTGCCGCCGGTGGCCAAGTTCAAGTGGCTGGAACCGCGCCACATGATCAACTACGAGAACCGCTGGGGCCGCGACCGCAACCACGACCTGCAGTACATCTTCTTCAACGGCGTGGGCTACAACGCGTGGGAGAACGTGTGGGGCCTGTGGAACCAGCTGACCGCGCGCGACGCCGCCTCGCTGCGCCGCATCGCCGCGATCTACCGCCGCTTTCCGTCGCTGCCGGTCAGCCTGGATTGGCGCCCGTACGAGCGCACGCTGCAGGCGGGCATCTTCGCCAGCCGCTTCCCGGCTGACGACCGCACGCTGTGGACGCTGGTCAACCGTCACGAATACCCGATCGAAGGTGAGCAGCTCGCCGTACCGCACGTCGATGGCACGCGCTATCTCGACCTGTGGAACGGCACGCCGCTGCAGCCGCGCATCATCGACGGCCAGGCGATCCTGGAGACCACGCTGGAAGGCCGCGGCTTCGGTGCGTTGCTGGCGCTGCGCGACGGCGCGCAGGAAGCCGGGCTGGAGGACTTCCTGGCGCTGATGGCGAAGGAAGCCGCGACACCGCTGGCCTCGCTGTCCGCCACATGGACGGCGCTGCCGCAGACGCTGCAACCGATCGCGCCGACCGCGCCGCAGGCCGCCGCGCCGGCTGGCATGGTGACGATTCCGGCTGGCGAATTCCTGTTCGCGGTGCAGGGCATCGAGATCGAAGGGCAGGTGTGGGAAGGCGTGGACGTGCAGTTCCCGTGGGAACCCACCGCACGTCGCCATCATCGCCGCCGCATGCAGGTCGCGTCGTTCCACATCGATCGCCATCTGGTGACGAACGCGCAGTTCAAGGATTTCATCGACGCCACCAGCTACGCCCCGCAGGATGCGCAGCACTTCCTGCGCGACTGGCGCGATGGCGCGCCGCAACCAGGCTGGGAAAGCCGTCCGGTGACCTGGGTGTCGATCGAGGACGCGCGCGCCTATGCCGCGTGGGCGGGCAAGCGCCTGCCGCACGGGTGGGAATGGCAGTACGCCGCGCAGGGTACCGACGGACGCCTGTACCCATGGGGTGATGCCTGGCGCGACGAGGCGGCGCCGCCGGTGTTCCGCGGCCGCGTGCTGCCGCCGCCGGCCGAGGTCGGCGCATATCCCGCCGGCGCCAGTCCGTTCGGCGTGATGGACCTGGTCGGCCATGTCTGGCAGTGGACGGACGAATTCCACGATGAACACACCCGCGCCGCCATCGTGCGCGGTGGCAGCGATTACGAGCCGCGCACCTCGCACTGGTACTTCCCGCAGGCCAAGCGCCTGGACCAGCACGGCAAGCTGCTGCTGATGGCGCCGGGCAAGGACCGGTCCGGCCGCATCGGCTTCCGTTGCGTGGTGGACGCGGCGTGAGCGACATGAAGGTCACCCTGGGAGGCCTGCTCGGCGACGCGCTGGACGCGAATCGCCGCGGCCGCCTGTCGCACTTCATCACCGGCGCCGAGAGCCCGGCCATCGCGCTGTTCTCGCCCGCGCACCGCGCGCAGAACACCGAGGGCGACTGGTATGGCGAGCATGCCGGCAAGTGGCTGTCCGCCGCCGCCCGCGCCTATGCCCGCAGCGGCGATGCGGTACTCGGTGCGCACCTGCGCGAGGTCGCCGACTACCTGCTCTCCGTGCAGGAAGACGACGGCTACCTCGGCACCTATGCGCCCGAACGCCGCTTCACCCAGCCGCAGCCACCCAAGCCGCCCAGCTGGGACGGCGCACCGGCGCTGCGCACCTGGGACATGTGGGTGCATGCCTACCTGATCCTCGGTTTCGTCGAGACGGCACGCGCGCTCGACGATGCGCGCTACACGCAGGCCGCCGCCCGCATCGCCGACCTGTGCGCGCGCACGCTGCAGGACGGCATCGACATCACCACGCTCGGCAACCACCACGGGATGTCGGCCACCGTGCTGATGGATGCCTCACTCGAGTTGTACGAGGAAGCCGGCGAGCCGCGCTTCCTCGCTCTGGCGCAGCAGGTATTCGCCCAGGCCAATGCGCATCCGGCGCTGCGCCTGCTGCCGGCCATCGAGGACGGTGCCGATGCCTCGGAGATCGCCACCGGCAAGGCCTACCAGCTGCTGTGGAATCTGGTCGGCGTGGTCAAGCTGTGCCGCGCGACCGGCGACGCCGCGCTGCGCCGGGCCGTCGAGGCGATGTGGGAGAACATCCACCAGTACCACCTGACGCTCGGCGGCGGTCCCTGGGGCGGGGTGGCGCACCGCTCGCGCGAGGTGTTCAACGCGCGCGGCACGTTCAGTCCGCTGGCCTATGTCGAAACCTGTTCGCTGCTGTCGTGGATCCAGTTCAACCGCGAGCTGCTCCGCCTGACCGGCGAAGCGCGTTATGCCGAAGAGATCGAGCGCACCGCCTACAACGACCTGCTCGGTGCATTCGCGCCCGACGGCGAGGACTGGTGCTACTACTCGTTCCCGAACGGCCGTCGCGTGCACACCACCTACTGGCGCTGCTGCAAGTCCAGCGGCGCGATGGCGCTGGAGGAACTGCCGCCGCTCGCGTATGCGGTGCAGGGCGATGTCGCCCGCGTGCAGCTGTACGGGCCGGGCGAGGTGCGCCTGGCGCATCCGGCGGCCGGCACGCTGGTACTGCGCCAGCACACCGGCTACCCGTTCGAAGGCGACATCTCGCTGGAAGTGCAGCCAGAGCGCGAAGCGACCTTCGAGTTGCGCCTGCGCATCCCGTCCTGGGCCGAGGGCGCCACCGTCGCCGTCAACGGCGAAGCGGTGCGCGTGCCGCTGGTGCCGGGCACGTTCGCGGCGATCCGCCGCCACTGGCGCGCCGGCGATCAGGTGCAGCTGCTGTTCCCGCTGCGCCCCACGCTGCACCGGCAGGTACTGCGCAACGTGCAGGAATCGCGTGCGCCCGACGGCTCCGCCGTGCACCAGCAGGTGCTGGACCTGCACTACGTCGGCATGACACGCGGGCCGCTGGTCTACGCCACCGACCTGGTCGACGGCTTCAAGACCGAAGAGACGATCCGCCTGCCGGACGGGCCGCAGGACGACTGGCTGCAGGTGTTGCCGGTGGCCGACGACGGCGAAGGGCCGGGTATCACCCTGCAGCTCGGCTACCGGCCGCCGCTGCTGTTCTGGCCCTACTACCGCACCGGCGGTCGCGTGGACGGCGCCTGGCGCCTGACCTGGCTGTCGCTGCCGCCGGCATCATGATCACTGGCGCGCTCGCAAGAATTTGTGGCCGCAGAAACTACGGCGGCCGACTGTATCCGCTGCACCGCCTGCACCAGACTGGCCGCCGGCCTGCAGGCGACGGTTGAAGGAGCCTTTCCCCATGGACACTGCCTCTCCCTTCCGCGCCCCCCGGCGCCATGGCCCGGCCGGGCCGCTCAGCGGCGTCAAGGTGCTCGACCTGAGCGCCTACATCGCCGGCCCCTACGGCTGCACGCTGCTGGCCGACCAGGGCGCCGACGTGGTCAAGGTCGAGCCGCCCGACGGCGACAACCTGCGCCAGTACCCGTCCACGCTGGAGCAGGAAAGCCGCGCCTTCCTCGGCGTGAACCGCAGCAAGCAGGGCATCGTGCTGGACCTGAAGCAGGCGGCCGACCATGCGGCACTGCTGCGCCTGGTGCGCGAGGCCGACGTGATGGTGCACAACTTCCGTCCCAGCGTGCCGAAGCGGCTTGGCATCGATTTCGACCGCCTGTCGGTGATCAACCCGCGCCTGATCTACTGCGCGGTGACCGGCTACGGCGAGAGCGGCCCGATGAAGGACAAGGCCGGCTACGACCAGGTGCTGCAGACCATGACCGGCATGTGCACGCTGCAGGGCAAGCGCGGTGGCGCGCCTGAAATCATCTACGGCTCGGTGGTGGACTACTACGCCGCCGCGCTGCTCGCCGGCGGCGTGTCGTCGGCGCTGTACGAACGCGAGCGCAGCGGGCTGGGCCAGTTCGTCGGCGTGTCGCTGCTGCGCAGCGCGCTGACCATGCAGTCGGCGCGGATGATCTGGGCCGAAGGCGAGGCGCTCGACATCGGCCGCGACATGCGCTCCGGTGGCGTCACCGGCATCCATCCGGCGCGCGACGGCCATCTGTATCTTTCCGCCAATACCGCGCGCTTCTGGAAGGCGCTGTGCCGGCTGACCGGGCTGGACGCGCTGGCCGACGATCCGCGCTACGACACCGTGCGCAAGCGCGCCGCGCATGCGGCCGAGATCGTCCCGCAGCTGCACGACGCGCTGCAGGCGCGCACCGCGGCGGAATGGGAAGCGCACTTCGGTGACGAAGTCCCGTGCGCGGCCGCACGTCGCGTCGAGGACATGTTCGAACATCCGCAGGTGCTGGCGGAGGACATGGTGGCGGAGATCGCCCATCCCGTCGTCGGCAGCTACCGCGGCGTGACGCGCCCGATCGCCTTCGGCCGCACGCCGGGCCCGGCCCCGTTCGCCGCGCCGACCTTCGACCAGGACGCGGACCATGTGCTCGGCCGCAGCGGGAAGACGCGCGCCTCGGGTTGAACCCGGCCGCGCGTTTTACGCCGAATTTATGGCGCGCCTGCCGCAGCGCATAGCGGCTTTACGCGACCCGGGACCAGACTTTCGCGGTCGGCGGAACTCCTCCGCCTCGGATCGCATTCATGTCTTTCATCTCCTCCGTTTCGCGCAGGCACAGGCCTGCGTTCATCGTTTTCTCCCTGGCTGCCGGCCTGCTGCTGGCCGCAGCCTCGTCGGCCAGCGCTGCCACTTTCAACGGGTCCGGTGCCCTCACCACCGACTACGTCTGGCGTGGCACCACGCAGACGCAGGGTGATCCGGCCGTGCAGGCCGGCTTCAGGGCCGCGGCCGAGAACGGCCTGTACGGAACCATCTGGGGTTCGAACGTCGAGTTCGCGCCCGAGACCAAGGCCAGCAGCGAGCTGGATTTCACCGTCGGCTGGAGCGGCAACCTCGCCGAAGACTGGGCGCTCGACGTCAACCTGACCCATTACCGCTATCCGTCCACCACCGTCGACCTCAACTGGACCGAGGCCATCGGCACGCTGACCTGGAAGCAGAACTACTGGGCGCAGCTGGGTTACTCCAACGATGCGCTGGCCACGGAAGAGGCCGGTGCCTACGCACAGGTCGGCGCGAAGCTGCCGTTGAGCGAACAGGTCCGCCTGGAAGCCGCCGCCGGTTACTACTGGCTCGACGATGCCTACGACGACAGCTACGCGCATGCGCAACTGGGCGCCGTGTGGGCGTTCCAGGCACCGTTCGAACTGCGCTTGACCGCGCACTCGACGGACAGCAGCGCCAAGGCGCTGTTCCCGGGCCTGGCGGGTTCGCGCGTCGAAGCCGCCCTGCAAGCCTCGTTCTGAGCGCCGCCATGTTCACCGACCTCCTGCACCTGTCGTTATCGCTCGCCGGCGTGCTCGCCGGCGCCGGCCTGATGTTCCTGCTGATCACGCGGCGCGCACGTGCGCCGATGGACGACTTCCATGACTGAGTTCCTGTTCGTTTTCGCGCTCGCCATCGCGCTTGGCTGGCCACTGGGCCGCTACCTGGCTGCGGTGATGCGTGGTGCCCCGATGCGCGGCGACCGCCTGTTCGGCCTGGTCGAACGCCCCGTCTACCGCCTGCTCGGCGTCGATCCGGCGCAGGGCATGGGCTGGAAGGGCTACGCCAAGGCTTTCCTGCTCAGCAACCTGGTGCTGGGCGTGATCGTGTGGGTGGTCCTGATGGCCCAGGCCTGGCTGCCGCTCAACCCGAACGACATCCCCAACATGCGCTGGGACCTGGCGTTGCACACGATGGTGTCGTTCCTCACCAACACGAACCAGCAGCACTACTCCGGCCAGGCGCAGCTGTCGTACCTGGCGCACGCCAGTGCGATCGTCGGCCTGCAGGTGATCACGCCGATGATGGGCCTGGCCCTGGTCGCCGCCACCTTGCGCGGCCTGTTCGGCGGGCGTGAGAAGAACGCCGCAACGACAACCGCCAACGGTGATGCCGATGTCGGCAACTACTGGGCCGACGTCATCCGTCCCGCTGTGCGCTTCCTGCTGCCGCTGTGCCTGGTGTGGTCGCTGGCACTGACCAGCCAGGGCGTGCCCGCCACCCTCGACGGTGGTCCGGTCGCCACGCCGATCGACAAGACCACAGAGATGGCCGAGCAGAAGATCCCGCTGGGCCCGGTCGCGCCGATGGTCGCCGTCAAGCAGCTCGGCACCAACGGCGGCGGCTGGTACGGCCCCAACAGCAGCGTGCCGCTGGAAAACCCCACGCCATTCTCCAACGTGCTTGAAACGCTGGCCATCATCCTGATTCCCGTCAGCATCGCCTTCATGGTCGGCAGCTTCACCGGGCGCCGGAAGTTCACCGCGCTCGTGTTCGGCACCATGCTGACCATGTCGGCGATCTCGACTGGCGCGGCCGTGTGGTCGGAGCGCTATTCCGCCACATCGAACGACATCGCGCTGATGGAGGGCAAGGAAGTCCGCTTCGGCGCCGCGCCGTCGGCGTTGTGGGGCGCACTGACCACGCAGACCTCGAACGGCTCGGTCAACGCGATGCACGACTCGCTGGCGCCGCTGACCGGCCTGGTGACGATCGGCAACATGCTGGTCAACGCCATCTGGGGCGGCGTCGGCTGCGGTCTGCAGCAGTTCCTCGTCTACCTGCTGCTCAGCGTGTTCCTCGCTGGCCTGATGACCGGTCGCACCCCGGAACTGTTCGGTCGCAAGATCGAAGCACACGAGGTGAAACTGCTTGCCGTGCTGGTGCTGCTGCAACCGCTGGCGCTGTTGGGGTTCACCGCGATCACCCTGGCCGTGCCATCGATTACCGGCAATTCGAATCCGGGCTTCCACGGCATCAGCCAGGTGTTCTACGAGTACACCTCGGCGTTCGCCAACAACGGCTCCGGCTTCGAAGGCCTCGGCGACGCCACGACCTGGTGGAACCTCAGCGCCACGCTGATGCTGCTGCTCGGCCGCTATCCCGCGCTGATCATCCCGCTCGCCATCGCCGCGTCGCTGGCCCGCAAGCGCGTCGCACCCGACGGCGTCGGCACGCTGCAGATCGAAACCCCCACCTTCGCACTGACGCTGATCGCGGTGGTCGTCATCCTGACCCTGCTGCAGTTCATGCCCGTGCTGGTGCTCGGCCCCGTCGCCGACCACCTCGCGCTGATCGCGTCCTGAGGACTGTCGCCATGACCGATTCCACGCTTGTTTCCCACCGCCGCCCGGCCGCGCTGCTCGACAGCGCCGGCTTCCGTGCCGCCGTGCTCGCGTCCTTCACCAAACTCGCTCCGCACCACGCCTTCAGGAATCCCGTAATGGCCGTGGTCTGGCTGGGCACGCTGCTGACCGCCGGCCTGACCCTTGCCGGCACCGCCACGCCGGGCATCGGCTGGTCGGTGACCGCGCTGCTGTTCGTCACCGTGCTGTTCGCCAACTTCGCCGAGGCCGTCGCCGAAGCGCGTGGCCGTGGCCAGGCGGCGTCGCTGCGGCGCGCCCGCAAGGACCTGGTCGCGCGCCGCGTCGATACCCCGCTCGGCGGCAGCGAGCGGCGCATCCCCGCTGCCGAACTCAAGCCCGGCGACTACGTGATCGTGTCGGCAGGCGAGCAGGTCCCTGCCGATGGCGAGATCGTCAAGGGCCTGGCGACGATCAACGAATCCGCCGTCACCGGCGAATCCGCGCCGGTGCTGCGCGAAGCCGGCACCGACCGCAGCGGCGTGATCGGCGGCACCCAGGTGCTGTCGGACGAGATCGTGGTGAAGATCACCGCCGAGCCCGGCCACAGCTTCCTCGACCGGATGATCGCGCTGGTCGAAGGCGCCAACCGGCAGAAGACGCCGAACGAGATCGCGCTGGGCCTGCTGCTGCTGACGATGACGCTGACGTTCTTGATCGTGGTCGTCACGCTGCCCTTCATCGCCGGCTTCGTCGGTGCGAAGCTCGATCCGCTGCTGCTGATCGCACTGCTGGTCTGCCTGATCCCCACCACCATCGGCGGCCTGCTGCCGGCCATCGGCATCGCCGGCATGAACCGCGCGCTGGCCGCCAACGTGCTGGCCAAGTCGGGCAAGGCGGTGGAAGTGGCCGGCGACGTCGACGTGCTGCTGCTCGACAAGACCGGCACGATTACCCATGGCGACCGCCAGGCCACGCTGTTCCATCCGCTGGCCGGCATCGACCGCGAGCAACTGCGCGACGCCGCGATGCTCGCCTCGCTGGCCGATCCCACGCCGGAAGGCAAGTCGATCGTGAAGCTGGCGCGCGAGCAGGGCGCCGTGCTGGTGGAACCGCAGCACGCGACCTTCATCGCCTTCACCGCGCAGACGCGCATGTCCGGCGTCGACCTGCCCGACGACAGTCGCGGTAGCATGCGCGGCATCCGCAAGGGCGCGGCCGACGCCATCGTGCAGCACGTCAGGACGCTGGGTGGCAGCGCGCCGGCCGAGCTCACGGCGCGCGTCGAACAGGTCGCCCGCAACGGCGCCACCCCGCTGGTCGTCAGCGATGGCAGCCATGTGCTCGGCGTGGTCGAACTGTCCGACGTGGTCAAGCACGGCATCAAGGAGAAGTTCGCGCACATGCGAGCGATGGGCATCCGCACGGTGATGATCACCGGCGACAACCCGTTGACGGCCGCCGCCATCGCCGCCGAAGCTGGCGTGGACGACTACATCGCCGAGGCGCGTCCCGAGGACAAGCTGGCGCGCATCCGCCAGGAACAGGCCGGTGGTCGCCTCGTCGCGATGGTCGGCGACGGCACCAACGACGCGCCCGCACTGGCGCAGGCCGACGTGGGCCTGGCGATGAACTCCGGCACGCAGGCGGCGAAGGAGGCCGGCAACATGGTCGACCTCGATTCCGACCCGGCCAAGCTGCTGGACGTGGTCGAGATCGGCAAGCAGCAGCTGATCACGCGTGGCGCGCTGACCACGTTCTCGCTGGCCAACGACGTGTCGAAGTACTTCGCCATCCTGCCGGCATTGTTCGCCGCGGCGATTCCTTCCATGGCCGCGCTCAACGTGATGCAGCTGTCCAGCCCGACCAACGCGGTGATCGCGGCGCTGATCTTCAACGCCGTCATCATCCCGCTGCTGATCCCGCTGGCGTTGCGCGGCGTGCGCTTCCGCCCGGCCGGCGCCACCGCGCTGCTGCGCCGGAACATGCTGGTCTACGGCGTCGGCGGCGTGCTGCTGCCGTTCGCCGCCATCAAGCTCATCGACCTGTTGTTGGCCGCCGTCACCGGCGCCTGAGGAGTTCCCATGAATGCTGTTTTGACTTCATCCACCAATGTCTGGCGCGCGTCGCTGATGCTCGCGCTGGTCACGCTGCTCGGCTTCGGCCTGCTGTACTCGCTGGCCGCGACCGGCATCGGCGGCCTGCTGTTCCCCGCGCAGGCGAAAGGCAGCCTGATCGAACGCGACGGCCGGGTGATCGGCTCATCGCTGGTCGCGCAGCCGTTTGCCGATGATCGCTACTTCCAATCGCGACCGTCCGCCGCCGGCTACGACGTGATGGCGCTGGCCGGCAGCAACCAGGCGCGTACGAATCCCGACCTGCGTGCGCGCATCGATGAGGCACGCGCTGCTGTCGCCGCACGCGAGGGCGTGGCGCCGGCCGACGTGCCGGGCGATCTGGTCACCCAGTCCGGCGGCGGTATCGATCCGCATTTGTCACCGGAGGCGATCCGCATCCAGATCGCCCGCGTGGCGCGTGCGCGCGGCGTTGATGCGGCGGTGATCGAGCGCCTCGTCGCGGAACACTCGGAAGGCAAGCAGTTCGGCCTGTTCGGCGAACCGCGGGTCAACGTGCTGGAACTGAATCTGGCACTGGATGGCAAGAGTGGCGTCCCCTCGCCCCGCGTGCGGGGAGAGGGTGCCGAAGGCGGGTGAGGGGCGACGGCACCGTGTTGATTCGGTAGTGCGTGATGCGTCGAGTGTTGGCAAGCGATCAGTCCATGCGTGGAAGCGACTCATGACCAGAAAGCACTCTCACTCCGCTCGCCCCTCATCCGCCCTCCGGGCACCTTCTCCCCGCAGGCGGGGAGAAGGAATCAAACATGCAGTGTCGAAGCGCGGTTCCCCTCGCACCGCGTGCGCGGAGAGGGTGCCGAAGGCGGGTGAGGGGCAGACGGCGCCGTGTTGATTCGGTAGTGCGTGATGCGTCGAGTGTTGGCAAGCGATCAGTCCATACGTGGAAGCGACTCATGACCAGAAAGCACTCTCGCTCCGCTCGCCCCCTCATCCGCACCCGTCTCAAGTACGGGGCAGGCTCTCCGGGCACCTTCTCCCCGCAGGCGGGGAGAAGGAATCAAACATGCAGTGTCGAAGCGCGGTTCCCCTCGCCCCGCGTGCGGGGCGAGGGTACCGAAGGCGGGTGAGGGGCAGACGGCGCCGCGGACTCGGAGATCGCGTGGTGGATCGAGTGTCACGGCACGACCGCGACCGATGGTGGAGCAGAACGCCTTGATGCCGAACCAGAAAGGTGCGCTGTCGAAGCAGATTTCCTCGCGAGCGAGGCTCAAAGGTGAGGCGACAAGGCAAAAAGCTTCGCGCGCAGACCTTTCAGGTGAGACGACAAGGCAAAAAGCCTCGCGAATGTGACGCTGGGGCTGAGATGACAAGGCTTTTTGCTTCGACGTCAAACCAGAAAGGTGCGCGTGCGAGGCGTTCAGGTGAGACGACAAGGCAAAAAGCCTTGCGGCCGAACCAGAAAGGGTCGCCGTCGATGCTGGTTGCTTCGCGCACGAGGCTTTTTGCCATGCCGTCGAGGCAATTTTCCTCGCCGACGCCGTTCCCGTCTTGGCGCCCACCCGTTGCGCAGCGGTAGCGCCGTCATGGCGGGCCATCCCACCCGCTCGACGTGACATGACAACAGGCAGAATATCCCCATGACCGACCCCCGCGACCGCCAGGCCGATGCCTTGATCGACCACCTGCAACGCGAGCAGGGCGGGCGGCTGACCATCTTCCTGGGCGCCGCGCCCGGCGTGGGCAAGACCTACACCATGTTGTCGCGCGCCCGCGAGCTGCGCCGGCAGGGCAGGGATGTCGTGGTCGGCATCGTCGAGACGCACGGCCGCGGCGAGACCGCGGCGCAAACCGAAGGGCTGGAGATCCTGCCGCGCCGCCGGGTGTCCTACCAGGGGCGCTGGCTGGACGAGATGGACCTGGACGCACTGCTGGCGCGCCGCCCGCAGATCGCGCTGGTCGACGAACTGGCCCATCGCAACGCGCCGGGCAGCCGGCACGAACGGCGCTGGCAGGACGTGATCGAACTGCTCGATGCCGGCATCGATGTCCACACGACCATCAACATCCAGCACCTGGAAAGCCTCAACGACGTCGTCCACCGCATCACCGGCGTGCGTGTCAGCGAGACCGTGCCGGATGCCGTGTTCGACCGCCTGCGCGACATCGTGCTGGTCGACCTGCCGCCGCGCGAGCTGATCGAGCGCCTGCACCAGGGCAAGGTCTACCTGCCCGAGCAGGCGGCACAGGCGCTGCAGGCGTTCTTCTCGCCGTCGAACCTGATCGCGCTGCGCGAGCTGGCGATGCAGACCGCCGCCGACCGCGTCGACAGCGACCTGCGCGAAGACCAGGCCGCGCGTGGCCTGCCCGGCCTGCCACTGCGGCGGCGCGTGCTGGTGGCGGTCGATGGGTTGGGGTCTTCCGAATACCTGGTGCGCGCCGCGCGCCGCATCGCCGAGCGCCGCGATGCGCCGTGGAGCGTGGTGACCGTGCAGGCCGACGCGGTGGACGAGGCGCGCCAGCGCGAGATCGACCAGGCCTTCGCACTGGCGCGGCGGCTGGGCGCCGATACGGAGGTGCTGCGTGGCACGCGCATCGCCGACGCGCTGCTCGACCACGCCACCCAGAGCGGTGCGTCGACGCTGGTGCTGG
This sequence comes from Pseudoxanthomonas japonensis, assembly GCF_043632995.1. NCBI lineage: Bacteria > Pseudomonadati > Pseudomonadota > Gammaproteobacteria > Lysobacterales > Lysobacteraceae > Pseudoxanthomonas > Pseudoxanthomonas japonensis. The sequence continues at coordinate 695,506 of NZ_CP171632.1, forward strand.
GGCGCACGCGCGAGCGGCCGGTGGCGCGCATGTTCAACCGCACGCTGACGCAGCAGATCCTGCAGCGCGGCGCGCACTACGAGCTGGTCATCATCGGCACGCCGGAGGCGCGTGCGCGTGCACGCCGTGGCGATGCAGGCATCGGGCCCTGGCTGCGGCGGCACGAGCTCGCCTTCGCCGCCGTCGCCTCGCTGCTGTCGATCGGCGTGGCCTGGCTGGCGGAGCGGTGGATGGGGCTGGAGGACGTGTCGATGGTGTTCATCGTCGCGGTGGTGCTGGTGGCCGCACGCACGCGCATGACCGCCGCGGTGGTGGCCGCGCTGTTGAGCTTCCTGGCCTACAACTTCTTCTTCATCGAGCCGCGCTTCACCTTCAACATCAGCGCGCGCCAGGGCGTGACCACGGTGTTCCTGTTCCTGATCGCGGCGCTGGTGGCGGGACGGCTGGCCTCGCGCCTGCGCATGCAGGTGGTGGCGCTGCGTGCGGCCAACACGCAGGCGACCGCGTTGCAGGCATTGGGTCGCGAACTGGCCGTGGCCGCCGACCTGGGACAGGTGCTGGCCGCCGGCCGCAAGGCGCTGGCGCGTGCGCTGTCGGCCGAGGCGTGGCTGCGCGTGCAGGGGCGCGAGGAACCCGCCGATGCCGAGCTTGCCGACCTCGATCGTGCCGCCGCCGATTGGGCACAACAGCATGGGCAGGCGACCGGACACCATACCGACACGCTGGCCGGCGCGGGGCGCTGGTTCCTGCCGCTGCAGGGCGACCGCGGCACGCTGGGCGTGATCGGACTGCGCTTCGGCGACGCGTCCGCGCGGCTGCTGCCGGAGCAGCGGCGGCTGGCCGAAGCCATGGCCGAGGACATCGCGCAGGCCGTGGTGCGCACGCGCCTGGTCGCCGAACTGGAAGATGCGCGTGTCAGTGGCGAAACCGAGCGCCTGCGCTCGGCGCTGCTGTCGTCGGTGTCGCATGACCTGCGCTCGCCGCTGGCGTCGATGATCGGTTCGGCCAGCAGCCTGGCCAGTTACTGGGACGCGATGGGCGAGGACGACCGCCGCAGCCTGCTGGACACCATCCAGCAGGAAGGCGAGCGGCTGGACCGCTACATCCAGAACCTGCTCGACATGACGCGCCTGGGCCACAGCGGGCTGACGCTCAACCGCGACTGGATCGGCGTGGATGAACTGCTCGGTTCGGCGGTCTCCCGGCTGCAGCGCTACCAGCCGGACGTGCGCGTGCAGACCACGGTGGCGGCCGACGTGCCGCCGGTGTGGGTGCATCCGGCGCTGATCGAGCAGGCGGTGTTCAACGTGCTGGAGAACGCGGGCAAGTTCTCGCCGCCCGATGAACCCGTACAGGTCGAGGCGAAGCTCGTCGACGGCGCGCTGCGCATCGACGTGCGCGACTGCGGGCCGGGCATTCCGGAAGACGAGCGCAGCCGCATCTTCGACATGTTCTACAGCGTGGAGCGCGGCGACCGTGGTCGCCACGGCACCGGCCTGGGACTGGCGATCTGCCAGGGCATGGTGGGCGCGCACGGCGGCAGCGTGCAGGCGCTGCCGGGACCGGACGGGCGCGGCACGGTGATCCGGATTACCCTGCCGCTGCTCACGCCCACCCCGCAGGCACCCGCTTGACCTACACCGCGCCACCGCCCACCGCGTCCGCCCCACCGGCGCGCATCCTGGTGATCGACGACGAGCCGCAGATCCGGCGCTTCCTCGACATCAGCCTGCGCGCGCAGGGCTATGTCGTCGCGCTGGCGGACGGCGGCCGCGCCGGGCTGGCGGAACTGGCCGCGCACGGCGCCGACGTGGTGGTGCTGGACATCGGCCTGCCCGACCTGGACGGCCACGACGTGCTGCGCGAGCTGCGGCAGTGGTCGCAGGTGCCGGTGATCATGCTGACCGTGCGCGACGGTGAAACCGAGAAGGTGGCCGCGCTGGATGGCGGCGCCAACGACTACGTCACCAAGCCGTTCGGCGTGCAGGAACTGATGGCGCGCATCCGCGGCCTGCTGCGCACGCGCATCGCCGCCAGCGACGCGGCCATGCCGCTGTTCGACGACGGCCACCTGCACGTGGACCTGGGCCGCCGCGAGGTGACGCTGGACGGCGAACCCGTCGCGCTGAGCCGCAAGGAATTCGCCCTGCTCGCGCTGCTGCTGCAACACCCGGGACGCGTGGTCACGCAACCGCAACTGCTGCGCGAACTGTGGGGCCCGAGCCACCAGGACGACACGCACTACCTGCGCATCCTGGTCGGCAAGCTGAGGCAGAAGCTGCAGGATGATGCGACGGCGCCAAGGTACATCGCGACGGAGCCGGGGGTGGGGTTGCGGTTTGTGGCACGGGAGTGAGGGCGGCCTAGCGGTCAGGCTAGATCTCAATCAGGGCCATCTGTTGATGACTGGATGGAGGGTGGGAACACCACGCTGCAATGCCCAACTCACGTCCACCCGCCTCGATTTTCTACAACACCCAATACTTGTCCGTCGTCCCCATGATGGATTGGGTGGACATCTGATCAAATCATTGCCGACTCAAGCATTTGCGCTTGCGTAACATTTGCACATTGCAATTCCTATGCTTTCGGTATTGTGAGTAGATGTCTAACTCGGCAGGCATGTTATGAATGTCGCGTACGGACTTCGTACGTTGTCCAGGGAGGACTTGTGAAATTTCGATACCTGACACTGCTTTCATTGAGTGTTCTCACGGCTTGCAACAGCGCGAGCGACCCCACAAAGGAAAACTTTGGGAAAGCGATAGACGCCTACTTGGCTAAGAGGGGCGAGCTCTGTCTAAACAGCCAAGCTTGGCCGTTTGAGCTCAGTGACATGCAAAAGAGAATGGGCAATCCCTTTGGAGGAGCCGGCCCCGCTGGGGAGATGGAAGCGTTGAAGTCCCAGGGCCTCGTCTCTTCTAATGTCGTCGAGAGGCCCGTTACAGCATTCGGAGTCGGCGCAACCGGACGCGTGGAACGTGTCACTCGCTATGAGTTAACCGCTGAGGGAGAGCGATACCTGCGAGTGGGCCGGAACGAGCTTCATGCCGCGAACAAAGGCGCCACTCGAGGTTCGCTTTGCTACGGGCGCAAGGCGCTAGAGAAGGTAGTCAAGTGGGAAGGCCCGATCAAGTTGGGTGACTATCAGAGCGCCAGCGTGAAATATCTCTACCGCGTCGTCGATCTGGCAGAGTGGGCGAGCTCTGAAGAGATTCAGGCGGCATTCCCCCACGTAAAGTAAGTAATCCATGGAGCGGGTACGAAGCAACAGTCACACGGCGTCAAGTTAACCAGCGAAGGCTGGGAAGCCAACGGCATCGATAGGGAGTAGCGCTTGCGCGTCGGTGACGGCATTCCGTTGCCGGCGCTATCGACTCCCTGCGTAGCGAGATAGGTTGGGCTGAGCCTGCGATGCCCAACATCGGGATTCCCGAAGCGTACGTGGTTGGGCTTCACTTCGTTCACCCCGACCTATGAGGGCGCGGGCATCGCTTGCGGGGCGGGGCCGAATGGGGCCGCGCGCTACAATGACGCCATGACGTCCCCCCGCATTCCCAACGACACCCTGCGCCTGTCTGTCGCCCCGATGATGGACTGGACGGACACGCATTGCCGCGTGTTCCACCGCCTGTTTGCGCCGAGCGCGCGCCTGTACACCGAGATGGTGCACGCGCAGGCCGTGATCCATGGCGACCGCCACCGGCTGCTGGGCTTTGACACCGTGGAGCATCCCGTTGCCGTCCAGCTCGGCGGCAGCGACCCGGCGCACCTGGCGCAGGCCGCGCGCATCGCGCAGGACTGGGGCTACGACGAGGTGAACCTCAACGTGGGTTGTCCGTCCGACCGCGTGCAGGCCGGTCGCTTCGGCGCCTGCCTGATGAAGGAGCCGGCGCTGGTGTCCGAGTGCGTGGCGGCGATGATCGAGGCCGTCAGCATTCCGGTGACGGTGAAGTGCCGCCTCGGCGTGGACGAGCAGGAGGACTACGACCTGTTCCTCGCCTTCATCGACACCGTCGCCGCGACCGGCTGCAACACGTTCTTCGTGCATGCGCGCAAGGCGTGGCTGCAGGGCCTGTCGCCGAAGGAGAACCGCGAGATTCCGCCGCTGCGCTACGACTGGGCCTACCGGCTCAAGCGCGAGCGGCCCGCACTGACAGTGGCGATCAACGGCGGCATCACCACCACCGCACAGGTGCACGAGCACCTGCAGCACAGCGATGGCGTGATGATCGGTCGCGCGGCCTACCACGAGCCCTACGTGCTGCATGAGATGCAGGTGGCGCTGTTCGGCGGCGAGCTGCGTTCGCGCGCTGAGTTGTTGCGTGCGTGGCGCCCGTATGTCGAGGCGCAACTGGCGAAGGGCGTGGCATTGAAGCACCTGACCCGCCATGTGCTCGGCCTGTTCCATGCGCAGCCGGGCGGGCGTGCCTTCCGCCAGATCCTCAGCGAGGGCGCACACCGTCCCGGGGCCGACTGGTCGCTGGTGGAGCAGGCGCTGGCCGCGACCACGCGCGAACTGCGCCCGGCGGCCTGAGCGTGATCACCCGCGACATCGCCGCGTTCACCGCGTTCGCGGGTTCGCTGGCAGCGGACTTCGGGCCGGCGACCGCACGCGCGGCCTTCCTGGTGTCGCCGGATGGCTTCATGCGCGCGGAGCAGTCGGCACAGGACAACCGCTACATGGCGGACGCCCGCGCCTTCGATACCGGCGCGGCGTTGCGCGAACACCATGCGCTGCATCGCGCATTGGCGCAGGACGTACCGGTGATCTGCTTCCCCGGCGACGAGACGACGCCGGATGCGGTGTTTCCGAACAACGTGTTCGCCACCGCGCGCGTGGACGGCGAAGCGCGGCTGATCGTGGGCCGCATGCGCCACGAGGTACGCCAGCGCGAAGCGGGGCGAAGGGATATCCGCGGCTTCTTCCGCGACACGCTGGGTTATGCCGAGGTGGATCTCTCCGGCCAGCCGCACCCGTGCGAGCTGACCGGCGCACTGGTCATCGACCGCGCGCGCGGCATCGGCTTCTGCGGCCTGTCCGAGCGCTGCGACGAGGCCGGCGCGGCACGGATGCACGAGGCGTTCGGCCTGCGCGCCACGCTGATGTTCGATCTGGCCCCGGGCGAATACCACACCAATGTACTGCTGGCGGTGCTGGCCGGCCGCGCGGTCCTGGTTCACGCCGGCGGGCTGCAGACCCCCGGTCTGGTGCCTGCCCTGAAGGCGGTCTACCCCGGCGGTGTGGTCAACCTGAACGGCCTGGAGCAGGCCGCGTTCGCCGGCAACGCCATCGCGTTGGCGTCAGGGAAGGTGTGGATGAGCCGTCGCGCCCACGACGCGCTGCGGCCGGCCACCGTGGAGGCGCTGGCCGCGTCCGGCTTTGCGGTGCACAGCGTCGCGCTGACCGCCATCGAAGCCGGCGGCGGCTCGCTAAGGTGTTGTGTTGCCGAGGTTTTCTGATCATTCAGCTGGCTGAATGCGCAGAGCGACCCTGTGGATAAATTCAGAACGGATTCACCGCCCGGGTCCAAGACTGCGCTTCCCATCCACTGAGGCGGTTTCGGGTTTCGTTCAGTTTCGCGACCCCAGTTCCGTTACGATTCCGTTATGCGTTTTCGTGCCCCGACCCTAGCCGCCCTCACCTTGGCGGTCCTCGTTGCCCTGACCGGTACTGCTGCGGTGCACGCACAGGACGACCGGGATCGCGGGGACGCGCCGCCGTCGCGTGACCGCGGCATGCCGCGCAACGACGACCGGGGTCACCGCAACTCGATGTCGGACTCCGTGCGCCGCGTGCGCAGCGATGCCGGCAACCAGGTCCTGAGTGTCGAACGCATGCAGTACGACGGCCGTGATGTCACGCGCGTCAAGTACATCGACGACCGTGGTCGCGTGCGCACGCAGACCCAGGACGACGCCGGGCCGTCGCGCCGCGATGCCGATTCCCCCGTCCGGCCGCGCCGCGACATCGCGCCGCCTCCACGCGGCGATAACCCCTCGCGCCCGTAGTCTTACGTAGAATCCACGCTCATCACGAGCATGTCCGTGGCCGGTTCCGCGCCACGCGAAATACCAAGGAGAGTCCATGCGTATCCTGCTGGTCGAAGACGAAGCCCCCCTGCGTGAAACCCTGGCAGCGCGCCTGAAGCGCGAAGGCTTTGCGGTCGACGCCGCCCAGGACGGCGAGGAAGGCCTCTACATGGGCCGCGAAGTGCCGTTCGATGTCGGCATCATCGACCTCGGCCTGCCGAAGATGTCCGGCATGGAGTTGATCAAGGCGCTGCGCGACGAAGGCAAGAAGTTCCCGGTGCTGATCCTGACCGCGCGCAGCAGCTGGCAGGACAAGGTCGAGGGCCTGAAGCAGGGCGCCGACGACTATCTGGTCAAGCCCTTCCATGTGGAAGAACTGCTCGCGCGCGTCAACGCGCTGCTGCGCCGCGCGGCGGGCTGGAGCAAGCCGACACTGGAATGCGGTCCGGTCGCGCTGGACCTGGCGGCACAGACCGTGAGCGTCAACGGCAGCAACGTCGATCTGACGAGCTACGAGTACAAGGTGCTCGAGTACCTGATGATGCATGCCGGCGAGCTGGTCTCGAAGGCCGACCTGACCGAGCACATCTACCAGCAGGATTTCGACCGCGACTCCAACGTGTTGGAAGTCTTCATCGGCCGCCTGCGCAAGAAGCTGGACCCGGACGGCGAGCTGAAGCCGATCGAGACCGTACGCGGTCGCGGCTACCGCTTCGCGATCCCGCGCAGCGGCGAAGGCTGATGTCCCGCGCCGGCATCGCCTGCACTTGATGCCTGCGCCACCCTCCGGCGCCGCGCCATCCGCCCCCGTCGGCCGTGACCGGTTCGACGGGTGGCGGCCGCGTTCGTTGCGTGCCCGCCAGCTGCTCGCCGCCAGCCTGGCGCTGCTCGCCTTCCTCGCTCTCGCCGGGTATGCGCTGGACCGCGCGTTCGTCGATACCGCCGAGGACAACCTGCGCCAGCGCTTGAAGAGCTACGCGCTGTATTACACCGACAAGGTGGAGTTCGGGCGCAACGGCACGCTGATTCCACCCTACAACACGCCCGATCCCCGCTTCGACATGCCCGACAGCGGAATGTACGCGCAGGTGGTGCTCCAGGGCGTGCCGCCGTGGGGATCCAACTCCACGCTGGGACCCGAGCTGCCGGTGCCGCGGATGCTCGGTGCGCTGGAGGAATCGTTCGAGGGGCCGCTGCCGATCCGTCGTGCCGACGGCAGCGAGAGCGAGGCATACCGTTACGGCGTGGGGTACGCATGGCCGGCGACGCACCAGCATCCCGAGATCCCGTACAGCATCTACATCTTCGAGGATGCGCAGGCGTTGAGCGCGCAGATCCGCGTGTTCCGCGGGTCGCTGTGGGTCTACCTCGGCGGCGCCGGCGTGATCCTGCTGCTGCTGCAGATGCTGGTGCTGCGCTGGAGCCTGCGCCCGCTGCGGCGGGTCATCTTCGAACTCAGTCGTGTGCAGCGTGGCGAACTGTCGGGGATGACCGAGAGCCATCCGCGCGAACTCGAACCGCTGACCGACAGCATCAACGCCTTCATCGAGAGCGAACGCGAGAACCTGGAGCGGCAGCGCAATACGCTGGCCGACCTGGCGCACAGCCTGAAGACACCCATCGCGGTGCTGCGCACGCAGCTGGACAGTGGCGGTGGCGATCCGCAGGCGTTGCGCGACGAACTGGACGTCCAGCTCAAGCGGATGAACAACCTGGTCTCCTACCAGTTGGCGCGTGCGGCCTCGAGTGGACACAAGCTGTTCTCCGCGGCCGTGCCCATCGAGCCGCACGCGGAGGAAATCGTGCGCGGCCTGGAGAAGGTGTATGCCACGAAGGGCGTGATCTGCGAATTCGAGATCGACCCGCGCGCACGTTTCCACGGCGAGACCGGCGACCTGCAGGAACTGATGGGCAACCTGCTGGAGAACGCCTTCAAGTGGGCGCGCTCGCGCGTGCTGCTGACGGTGACGGTCGGCGCGACGGCGCCGCAGCGGCGTGCGGGCCTGTTCATGGCGGTGGACGACGATGGACCGGGTATCGCCGAAGACGATGTCGCGAAGGTCCTGCAGCGCGGTGTGCGCGGCGACGAGCGCGTGCAGGGGCACGGCATCGGCCTGTCCATCGTGCAGGACCTGATCCGCGACTATCGTGGCGAGTTGCAGGTACGGCGATCGGACGAACTGGGCGGCGCGCGCTTCGAGGTGCGGCTGCCGCCGGGGCTGTGATTCAGGCGGCCGTGCCGGTCATCGGCGAAGGACCGTAGAAGCGCGCCAGATGCGCCGCCACGTCCGGCATGGCCTCGGTCAGTACGTCCGGCGCGGAGAAGTGGTACTCGGTGACGACGGCGAAGAATTCCTCGGGCGCTTCCGCCGCGTACGGGTCGATGGCGGTCTCGCGGCCGAGGTCGACCTGCATGCAGAAGTCGTCGTAGGCGCGCTGGAAGTCGCGCGCCCAGCGGCTATGCCATGCGTCCGGCAACGGTGGCGTGCCGTCCAGTTCGCCATCCAGCACGTCCAGCTTGTGCGCCATCTCGTGCACGGCCACGCAGAAGCCGGCATCGGGCTCTGCGATGTCGGCCTGCACGTCGGCCCACGACAGGATCAGCGGTCCCTGGTCCCAGGCTTCGCCGGCCAGGTCGTCTTCCCATTCGTGCAGAACGCCCGCGGCGTCGGTGTGCGTGCGCTGCACGCGGAAGGCATCGGGATAGACGATCAGCTGCGACCAGCCGCGCAGGCCGGCCTCGCCGTATTCGAGCAGCGGCAGGCAGCACAGCGCGGCCAGCTGCGCGCGCTGCGCGTCGTCCAGGCTCAGCCCGGCCAGCGGCGTGATGGTCTTCTGGTGCAGGAAGCGCGCCGTCAGTGCGCGCAGGCGCTCCGAGCGCTCGTCGTCCAGCGCCGATACCCATGGGGTAGCGCTGCGCACGCGTTGCCAGAGGCTGTCTTCAATCGACGGGGAAGGGCGCCGCAGGCGGCGCAACAGTCCGATCACCGGGTGCCGCCCTCCGCGTCAGCGGAACATGCCGGGCAGGAAGCTGTGCCACTTCGAGCCGCGGCTGCGCGGCAGCGGGGTGTCGTCGTCGTCGCCGCCGCCGCGGGTGGTGGCCGGCGAGGTCAGCGACGCAGGCGCGCCGTACTTGCTGCGCACGGCGGTGGCGCGCGCGCGGCGTGCATCCGATGCATTCGGCACGGCATCGGCCGGACGTTCGGCGACCGCGCGGTCGGCGACGTCCTGGCAGGTCCCGTTGGTGCCGTTGGCGATGCCGCGCCCGTTCTGGGCGAACACGGCCGCCGAGGCAACGAGGAGCAGCAGGGCAAGGCTGGCGCGAAGCATCGGAGGGACTCCTGTCGGTCGGTTACAGCGGCCAGATGACGCCGCCGACTATAGCCGGATTGGCGCCGGCCGGCACGGATCGGCCCGCTCCGTGCGACGAAACGGCGGTCCGCGGCGACGGATCGAGGAAAACCGCGGATGGGCTGCTGCGTCGCAGCAGGGCCGGTTCCCGGCTTGCGGCAGACTCCCGCCATGCCGACCGCCTCAGACCGCCCGCTGACCGCTCCCGCCCTGCGCCTGGCGCTGATCGCCGGTGCCCGCCGGGTCATCGCGGCCCGGGACGGGTTGAACCGCATCAACGTGTTCCCGGTGGCTGACGGGGATACCGGCAACAACCTCGCCTCCACCCTCGGCAGCGTGCTCCACGGTGCGCTGAGCCGGCCCAGCCAGCACGCCGGTGACCTGCTCAGCCGGGTCGGCAACGACGCGATCGACGGGGCGCGGGGCAATTCGGGCGCCATCCTGGCGCAGTTCCTCCACGGCGTGGCCGAACGCGTGCGGCCGCTGCCCGAGTTGGACGTGCGCTCGCTGGCCGCCGCCGTGCGCCAGGGCGCGCAGAGTGCGCGGCAGGCGCTGGCCCAGCCGGTCGAGGGCACCATCCTGAGCGTCATCACCGCATTCGCCGACGAACTGGATGCGGCAGCGGACAGCGCGCAGTCCGATACGCGCAGTGGCTTCACCCGCGCACTGGTGCGGGCGCGTCGCGCGCTGGCCGATACACCGCGGCAGATGGCGCTGCTGCAGAAGGCCGGCGTGGTGGACGCTGGCGCGCAGGGGTTCGTCGACCTGCTGGAGGGCATCGCCGAGTTCGTCGAAGGCGGTCCGCGGGCCGTGCGCATGCGGACGGGTGCACCGATGGCCGCCAACGACGCGGGCGGTTCCGTCGTCCACGACCACGAGATCGATCCTGACCGCCGGTGGTGCACGGAATGCCTGCTGCTCGGCGATGGGTTGGACCGCAACCGCCTGCGCGTTGCGCTGGAAGCGATCGGCGCGGATTCCATCGTCATTGCCGGCGGTGCGTCGCGGCTGCGCGTGCACGCCCACACGGGTTCGCCGCAGGCGTTGTTCGATGCCTGCGCAGCGCAGGGGCGTGTCGAAGGCATGAAGGCCGACGACATGATCCGCCAGCAGGCGGTGGCGGCCGCACCGCAGCCGCTGGTGGTGGTCACCGACAGCGCCGCCGACCTGCCGGACGACATCGCCGAGCGTTACGCGATCGGCGTGGTGCCGGCGCGCGTGGACCTGGATGGTCGCGACTACCTCGACAAGATCGGCCTGTCGACCGGCGAGTTCTACCGGCGCATGGCGTCGTCGCGCCAGCTGCCGCGCACCAGCCAGCCGCCGCCCGGCGATTTCCGCCGTCAGTTCGAGCTGTCGCTCGCTCACCATGCGCGCGTGCTGTACGTGGGCCTGTCGCGCGCGCTATCGGGCACGCTGCAGTCCGGCGAGCATGCGGCGGTGCGCGATCCCGGCCGTCGCGTGCGCGTGTTCGACACGATCAACGCCGCCTGCGGCCAGGCCCTGCTGGTATGGCGGGCGGCGGAACTGGCGGCCGAAGGACGGGACGATGCCGAGGTCGTGGCCGAACTGGAACGCCTGCGCCCGCTCACGCGTATGTGGGCCATCGCGCCCGACATTTCCCATGCGGTACGCGGTGGCCGCATCCCGCGCTGGGCGGCGCCGATCGCGCGCCTGAGCGCGCTGACCCCGATGGCGAAGATGAGCATCGACGGCCGCATGGTGGTTGCGGGCATCCTGTTGACCCGCGCCGGCGCGCCGGAAGCGTTCGCGCAGCGTGTCGTGCGCCAGCTTCCGGCAGGTAAGCGCTGGCGCCTCATCGTCGGGCACTGCGACGCGCGTGCGGGGGCGGAGCGAGTGCTGGCTGCGCTGCGTGCGCGCCTGGACATCAGCGAGGACCGGTTGGTGGAAACGGGCGCGGCCATCGGCGCACACGCAGGGCAGGGCGCACTGATCGTGGCGGTGCAGCCGGCGCCAGATGCCTAAGCCGATGAGGGCGTGGCCCATAATGGTGCCATGCTGACTTCCTGCCTGCTGTTGCTGCTCGCCTACCTGATCGGCTCCGTGTCGGGCAGCCTGATGCTGGGCCGCCTGCGCGGCGTGGACATCCGCACGCAGGGCAGCGGCAATGCCGGTGGTACCAATGCCTTCCGCACCCAGGGCGCGAAGTTCGCGCTCGGCGTGGTGCTGATCGATATCGGCAAGGGTGCGCTGGCGGCGTGGTTGGCGCTGCGCTTCGCGCCGTCGGATGGCCCGTTGGCACCGCGTGTGCTGGGATACCTGGCGATCTTCATCGCGGCGATGGGCCATGTCTGGCCGGTCTGGCACGGGTTCCGCGGCGGCAAAGGCGTCGGCACGCTGCTGGGTGGCATGGCGGTGCTGTGGCCGATGGTGCTGCTGCCGTTGTTCGCGGTATGGGTAGGCGTGCTGGTGGCGACGGGGTACGTAGGCCTGGCGTCGATCGTCGCCACCGCGTGCTTGGTGCCGCTGGCGTGGTGGATGCAGGTCGATCGCGCGGCACAGGTGTTCGCCATCGCCGCCGCGCTGCTGGTGCTGTTCACCCATCGGGTGAATGTCCGTCGCCTGCGCGACGGCACCGAGTCGCGATTCGAACGCGTCCGTATCTGGCGCCGTCGCGCATGACCGGCGAGCGCGAGCTGCTGCAGCGCTTGATTGAAGGCCCGGTGTCCGGCGATGTGCTGGCGCGCGATGCCGGCCTGACGCGTGCCGCCATGTGGAAGCGCATCGAAGCACTGCGCGACGGCGGCGTGCGCATCGATGCCCAAGCCGGGCGCGGCTATGCACTCGCCGAACCGGTCGAACTGCTGGACGCCGACCGTATCCGCGCGCAACTGCCGTCCGCGACCATCGATGGGCTGTCGTCGCTCGACGTGGCGTGGTCGCTGGATTCCACCAACAGTGAATTGCTCCGGCGCAAGGCGCCGGAACGGGGCGTCGAGGTCCTGCTCGCCGAGCAGCAGACCGGTGGCCGTGGTCGGCGTGGACGTCAATGGGCGTCGCCGATCGCATCGAATCTCTACCTGTCGCTGTCGCGGCAGTTCTCCGGCGGTCTCGCGCGCCTGGGCGGCCTCAGCCTGGTGGTCGGCGTGGCAGTGGCGGAAGCGCTGCGGCAGGCTGGCTATATCGCGGTGGGCGTGAAGTGGCCCAACGATCTGCTCGCGCACGGCCGCAAGCTCGGCGGCATCCTGGTGGAAGGCGGCGGCGAGCACGGTGGGCCGGTGCGCGCGGTGATCGGCATCGGTGTGAACGTGCGCATGCCGGCGCCCGTCGCCATGACCATCGACCAGGCATGGACCGATCTCGCCGGTTTGGGCGATGGCGCACCGTCGCGCAACGCACTGGCGGCGCAGTTGCTGGATGCGCTGCTGCCGGCGCTGGAGCAGTTTGATCGCGACGGCCTTCCGCCGTTCCTCGCGCGTTATGCCGCACTGGATGTGCTGGCAGGGCGCGCCATCACCGTGCATGGTCCGCAGGGCGACGAACAGGGCGTGGCCGATGGCATCGGCGACGACGGTGCATTGCGGGTGAGGATGGATCAGGGCGTGCGGCAGGTGCATGCGGGCGAAGTCAGCGTGAGGGCGACATGACGCAGTGGGTGTTCGACCTGGGGAACTCGCGTGTGAAGTGCGCGGCACTGCATGCCGACGGCACGCTCGGCCACGTGCAGGCCGTCGCGTATGACGAAGGCTTCATCTCGTCGCTCGACGCGGTGCTGCCGGCGACCCTGGTGCGGAAGGCTTCGATGGCGGTCGTCGCCAGCGTGGCATCGCCCGCGCGCACGGCCGCCGTGATCGATTGGCTGACCACGCGCGTCGGCGCCATTTCCCTGCCGCGCACGCAGCCTGCGCTGGCCGGCGTGCGCATCGCCTACGACGAGCCCGCGCGCCTGGGGGTGGACCGTTTCCTCGCGCTGCTGGCGGCGCGTCGCCGCGCGGCGCGGAACTGGCTGGTCGTGGGCGTGGGCACGGCGGTGACGGTCGACCTGCTGGATGCGCAGGGCCTGCATCGGGGCGGGCGCATCGCGCCGTCGCCCCAGCTGATGCGCGAGTCCCTGCAAGCCGCGGCCGGGCAACTTCCTGCGACGGGTGGCCACTACGTCGAGTTCGCCACCGACACGCTCGACGCGCTGGCGTCCGGCTGCGACGGCGCCGCGCTGGGACTCGTCGAGCGCAGCCTGCTGCAGGCGGAGGACACGCTGGGCGAACGGCCGGCGTTGCTGCTGCATGGTGGTGGCGCCGCTGGCCTGATGCCCTGGTTGCCAGGTGCCGCGCTGGCGCCCTCCCTCGTCCTCGAGGGACTGGCCGTGTGGGCGCAGCTCGGTTCGGACGCGTGAGCGCGGCTAGAATCACGGCATGCTGATCCGCGCCATGATCGTCCTGCTGGTCGTGTTGAACCTCGGTGCCGCCGCCTGGTGGCTGACGCGCTCCGTGGTGCCGCCTGCGCCGCCCGCCGACCTGCCTTCCGGTGTGGCCCGCCTGCAATTGGTGGACGAGCCCCTGTCGCCGGCAGGGGCTCCGGTCGCATCGTCGACGACCGCGCCTGCTGCGGAGGCTTCCATCGCGGCCTGTTTCAGTCTGGGGCCCTACACCAGCGCAGCGGCGGCCACGCAAGCGCAGGCGGCGACCGCAGGACGACTGTTGCGCGCACGCCTTCGCGAAATCCCGGGCACGAGCGCCAGTGGCTACCAGGTGGTCATTCCGCCGGCCGCCACGCTTGAAGAGGCGCAGGCCACCGCGGCGCGCATCGGTGCGGCGGGTTTCGACGATTTCCTGGTGGTGCGGCAGGGCGACCAGGCGAACGGGATCGCCTTGGGACGTTATCGCAGCCGTGAAGCCGCGGAACGCCGACTCGCACAACTGGAGGCCGCGGACTTCGGCGCCGAACTGCAGCCGGTGGGACGCGCCGGTCCCGGCCTGTGGTGGCTGGATGCGGGCGTGGCGGAAGGCGTGGATGCCGTCGCCCTGGCCCGCGCCGCGTCCAGCGGCGCTCCCCAACCCCTCGAATGCACCGCGCTGCGCTAGAATCGCAGCCCGCGCCGCTTTAGCTCAGCTGGTAGAGCAACCGCCTTGTAAGCGGTAGGTCATCCGTTCGATTCGGATAAGCGGCACCATCTTCGCTGTCGTCGTCGGCGCGTCCGTGCTGCGATGCCACAGGCCCGTCATCGCCGACCTACTAGACTGTGCGCCTGTTTTCCGCAGGACGTACCCATGAGTCGAGCCTTTCCCCCGGTCTCCCTGATCGGTGTGCCCACCGACATCGGCGCAGGCCATCGTGGTGCCCGCATGGGGCCGGATGCGCTGCGCATCGCCGGCCTGGGCGAGGCGCTGGCGGCACGGGGCATCGACGTGATCGATACCGGCAACGTGCAGGGTCCGGCCAATCCGTGGACGGGTCCGGTCGAAGGTTATCGGCACCTCGATGAGGTGGTGGCCTGGAATCGCGCCGTGATGGACGCCACGGCGGCGGAACTCGCACGCCAGCGCCTGCCCATCATGCTGGGCGGCGACCACTGCCTGGCGATGGGGTCGATCACCGCCGTGGCGCGCCATTGCCGCCAGGCCGGCAAGAAGCTGCGCGTGCTGTGGCTGGACGCGCATTCGGACTTCAACACCAGCGAGGTCACGCCGTCGGGCAACATCCACGGCATGCCGGTGGCCTGCCTGTGCGGCATCGGCCCCGAGGCGCTGACGAAGCTCGGCGGCGATGCCCCGGCGATCACGCCGGCGATGGTGCGGCAGATCGGTATCCGTTCGGTCGATCCGGAAGAGAAGAAGCTGATCAAGGACCACCAGGTCGATGTGTACGACATGCGCTACATCGACGAGGTGGGCATGAAGCGCACGATCGAGGCCGCGCTGGAGGGCGTCGATGGCGACACCCACCTGCACGTCAGTTTCGATGTGGACTTCCTCGATCCCAGCATCGCGCCGGGGGTCGGCACCACCGTGCCGGGCGGCCCCAACTACCGCGAAGCGCAGCTGGTGATGGAGATGATCGCCGACACGCGTCTGATGGGGTCGCTCGATATCGTCGAGTTGAACCCGGTGCTGGACCGCCGCAACCGCACGGCCAAGCTGACGGTGGACCTGGTGGAAAGCCTCTTCGGCAAGTCGACGCTGATGCGCGACTGAGTGCCGGTGGACTGGGAAAACTGCGACTGAACACGGCCGTCCGGGCTTCACGTGCCCTATACGCGGTCGCGACGAAGGTGCACGCACACGCCGCCGCAGCCATGGGACGCCCCGCGGCGGCACCCCAATCCACCAGGAGATGACACATGAAGCGTGCAATGATGCTGCTGCTGACGGCGATGTTCTCGATGGCCGTCCTGTCCGGCTGCAACACCGTGGCCGGTGCCGGCAAGGACGTCCAGAAGGTCGGCGAGAAGGTCGAGGACAAGGCCCAGGACTGCAAGGACGGCCGCTGCTGAGTCACGTCGCCTTGGGCCGTCGGGCATGTGCGAGGAAGGGCCGGGAAACCGGCCCTTCCTTGTTTTCGGGTTGCGGATGGTCAGCCAGCAGCCAGTGTGCTTGAATCAGACTGCGCGGGTGGGGCAGCATGGGTCGTCCGTCCCGGACGCTGCCGTCCCAGGCCGTGAGTACCGTCCACAGGAGTCGCTTATGAAGCGTATGGTTGCGTTGATTCTGTTGTCCCTGTTCTCCATCGCCGTGCTGTCCGGCTGCAACACCGTCAAGGGGTTCGGCAAGGACGTGCAGAAGGTGGGCGAGAAGGTCGAGGATTCTTCGGGCAAGTAACGCCCCGATTCCTGCGATCACGACGGGCCGCCATGCGGCCCGTTTTTTTTGGCGCGATTTCCATGGCGCCCATGCAGGTATTGCGATGCTCTCCTGACGCGCTGTTCTTCTCCGGATGAATGGAAGCACGCGTCACTCTTACGCGTTCATGGCCGCGAACGAACCGTCATGCCCCTGAATGGTTCAGCCATTCCTAATGGCCTGTTGACGCAGGGTTGATCGTGTGGAAACGCGCGCCTTGCGAAGCTGTCCCCGCGGCGCCCCCTGCCGCTCAATCAAGCGAGGCAACACCATGAATCAGGACATCATCGCCGGTAACTGGAAACAGCTGAAGGGCAAGATCCAGGCGAAGTGGGGCGACCTGACCGACGACGACTTCAAGGTCGCGGAAGGCAATGCCGAGTACCTGACCGGCAAGCTGCAGGAACGTTACGGGTACGACCGGGACCGTGCCAACACGGAAGTCCAGGAGTTCCAGCGCACGCTGCGTTCGGACAGCACGTTCAAGCACTGACGCACGTACTCACCCTGACAGGCAAATCGAGACGGGCCGCCTGATGCGGCCCGTCTTCTTTCATGCGCGAAGCTCAGCGGTAGCGCGGCGGGTCGGCAACAAAGCCATTGGGGAACGCGCGCGGGCGTTCATCGCGACGCGTCGGTCCAAGACGGCGGGGGACCACGCCCAGAGCGACCAGCCGGCGGTACTCGTCGTAGCGCACCTCGCCCACCTGTTCCGGCTGGCGGGTCGCGCGGTCGAAACCCGTTCGCGACGTGGGCGCCCACTCGCGACCGCCATGACCGGTGCCGATGCTCTGCTGCTGGGCGGCGTCGTTGGCGGCGATGCCGCGGGAGGCACCCGCTGGTGCAGCGGCTTCGGCCTCCGCCCGCTTCTCCATCGATCCGCGCGCGATCGTCGGTGGCGTGTACTGCGGATAGCGATAGGCGGGCGCTTCCCGGAACGCGGCTATGCCGATCACGCCAACATTGCGCGGCCGGCCTGTCCGCGCGGCGTAGCTGTCGCCGAGGTCGGTGAAGACGAACTGCGCCACGTCACTCATCGACTTGCGCCAGCCGGTGACTTCGGTGGTCTGCCACGGCTCCAGCACGTAGCCGGCCTGCGAGGGGTTGGCGGTCTGGCCGGTGATGGCGTTGATCCCGTCCACCGACAGCACGACCAGCACGCGCTCGCCCGTGGTGTTGGTCAGGCGGACGCTGTAGCGGTTGCCGGGCGTGCCTGCGACCCAGAGATCGCCCCGGTGCGGATGCTGTGCCAGCCATTCGCCAGTGTCGCGGTCGACCACGCTGACATCGACCAGGGGGCCGGCGTGGGCCGGTGCGGAGGCAAGCAGGGCCAAGGTGGCCAGGGAGGCGAGGATTCGGTGCAGCATGTCCGTTCTCCAGGTGGGGACGTTGCTGCGAACGGCCGGCCGCATGCGGTGGGGTTGGCCGTGGTGGCGAAGCGCACACCGGTTAAGCCATGGGCAAGCGTGCTGGCTGCGACGTCGTGTCGCACCCCGGCGCCGGCATGCGCCGGCCCCAGCCGGTAAACTGGCCGCTTTCCCGCATTCCCACGCACTGCACATGACCACCCGCGTCCTCACCGGCATCACCACCTCGGGCACGCCGCACCTTGGCAACTACGTCGGCGCCGTGCGCCCGGCCGTGGCCGCCAGCCGCGCCGCGGACACGGAGAGCTTCTACTTCCTGGCCGACCTGCACAGCCTGATCAAGGCGCAGGACCCGGTGCGCACGCAGCGCTCCACGCTGGAAATCGCGGCGACCTGGCTGGCCTGCGGCCTGGAGCCGGACAAGGTGTGGTTCTACCGCCAGAGCGACGTGCCGGAGATCACCGAGCTGACCTGGTTCCTGACCTGCGTGGCGGGCAAGGGCATCCTCAACCGCGCGCACGCGTACAAGGCGGCGGTGGACAAGAACAATGCCGATGGCGAAGACCCGGATGCGGGCGTCAGTGCGGGGCTCTTCATGTACCCGGTGCTGATGGCCGCGGACATCCTGATCTTCAACGCGCACCAGGTGCCGGTGGGACGCGATCAGATCCAGCACATCGAGATGGCGCGCGATTTTGGCCAGCGCTTCAACCACGTCTACGGCAAGGAGTACTTCACCCTGCCGGAAGCGCTGATCGACGACAACGTGGCGACGCTGCCCGGGCTCGACGGCCGCAAGATGAGCAAGAGCTACAACAACACCATTCCGCTGTTCGTGCCGCGGGACGAGCTGAAGAAGCTGGTGTTCTCCATCCTGACCGACTCACGCGGTCCGGGCGAGCCGAAAGACACGGAAGGCTCGGCGCTGTTCCAGCTGTACCAGGCCTTCGCCAGCCCGGAGGAGACGCGCGCGTTCGCGCAGCAGTTCGCCGGCGGCATCGGCTGGGGCGATGCGAAGCAGCAGCTGTTCGAGCGCATCGATGCGGAAATCGCGCCGCTGCGCGAGAAGTACGACGCGCTGATGGCGAAGCCCGCCGACATCGAGGCGATCCTGCGCGATGGCGCGCGTCGCCTGCGCGAACGCTATGCGACGCCGCTGCTGGCCGAACTGCGCCATGCGGTTGGCCTGCGCGACCTGTCGCAGATGCCGGTGGTGGAAGCGAAGGTCGCGCCATCGAAAGTCGCACTGCCGGCATTCAAGCAGTACCGCGATACCGATGGCCGGTTCTACTTCAAGCTGGCGGATGCGGACGGCAACGTGCTGCTGCAGAGCAACGGCTTCGACTCGCCCAAGGATGCCGGCAGGCTGATCGGCGTGCTGAAGCAGGCCGATCAGGCCGACGCGATGGAAACGCCGGAGATCGTGCTGCAGGTGCCGGTCGCCGACGTGCTCGCGGCGCTGGCCGCGTTGCGGGCGGCGGAGGCCTGACGCCATGCCGTATCTTGCGGTGATCCTGTTCCTGCCGTGGTTCATGCTGCTGGGCTCGCTGTACTGGCTGTTCCCGCGCCAGCCGCGCACTGCGCGCCGGAAAGGCTTCGATCTGGCGGTGCTGGCGGTGGCATTCGTGTTGAGCTTCGTCGGCATGCAGTGGGGCTATGCGCTGGGCGCCGCCGATGTCGGCACCGGCGCGATCTGGAAGCAGGTGCTGGCCACGCTGGTGGCGTATGGCGCGTTCCTGTTCGTGCTGACGCTGGCGGTGCCGCTGCGCGGCTGGTGGCTGTCGCGCGGCTGAGGCCGCGCGCGGATGGAGCGTTCCACCAAAGGCGGGTCGTACACCCGCGATACGGGGACTAGAATCGGGTCAACCGTCTCCACACAGGTACGCGGATGAGCCTGCATGGCATCCACACCATCGACACCGCGTTCCATCGCGACCACTTCGACGCCGCCTATCTGGTCGTCGAGGAGGGCCGCGGCGCCTTCATCGACTGCGGCACCAACCATTCGGTCCCGCGCCTGCTGGATGCAGTCCGGGCGGTGGGGCTGACGCCTGCCGACATCGAGTTCGTCATCGTCACCCATGTGCACCTGGACCACGCCGGTGGCACGGGCCTGCTCCTGCAGCAGTTGCCCAACGCCACGGTGATCGCGCATCCGCGTGCCGCGCCGCACCTCATCTATCCGGCCAGGCTGGTCGAGGGTGCCACGGCGGTCTACGGCGAAGAGGAAATACAGCGCAGCTATGGCACCGTCCAGCCGGTGCCGAAAGAGCGCGTGCGCATCGCCGCCGATGGTGAGGCGATGATGCTCGCAGAGCGTCCGTTGCTGTGCGTCGACACGCCGGGCCATGCGCGCCACCACCATTGCATCTGGGACGCGCGCAGCCGCTGCTGGTTCACCGGCGACACATTCGGCCTGTCCTACCGCGAACTGGACGGGCCGGCCGGTGCCTTC
This sequence comes from Pseudoxanthomonas japonensis, assembly GCF_043632995.1. NCBI lineage: Bacteria > Pseudomonadati > Pseudomonadota > Gammaproteobacteria > Lysobacterales > Lysobacteraceae > Pseudoxanthomonas > Pseudoxanthomonas japonensis. The sequence continues at coordinate 715,509 of NZ_CP171632.1, forward strand.
ATCCTGCCCACCAGTACGCCGGTGCAGTTCGAGCCTGCGGCGTTGAAAGCCAGCATCGCGCGGATGGTCGCGTACGGACCCGAGGGCATGTACCTGACGCACTATGGCCGCGTCGGCGACGTGCCACGCCTGGCGCAGGCGCTGTACGAACAGATCGACGCGATGGTGGCGATCGCCGAAGCCTGCGAAGGGCGCGCGGATCGCCATCGCTGCATCGCCGCCGGCCTGTCAGCGCTGTACCTCGAACGTGCGCATGGCCTGCAGGTGCCGCTTGCGGACGAGGAGGTGTTGCGCCTGCTCGAGATGGACATCGAACTCAACGCGCAGGGACTGGGCGTGTGGCTGGATCGTGGACGGCCGTAGAAAGCGCACGCCAGTACCGGATCGATACCTGTGGAGCGACGTCAGTCGCGATCAAGCCGTCCGGATGCTGTATCGCGACTGACGTCGCTCCCACATCCATCCTTTAGACTCGCCACGCCCGTCAAACGAAGCCGCGATACCCATGAAACGTTCCCTCCACTTGCTGCTCCTGTCGCTTGGCTTGACGCCCGCCTTCGCCGCCGACATTCCCGGTGGCGGGATCAGCGCCGACAACCTGTCGCGCCATGTGCGCGTGCTCGCCTCGGCTGAATTCGAAGGCCGCGCGCCGGCGACGCCCGGCGAGGAGAAGACCGTCGCGTATGTGGTCGATGAGCTGAAGAAGGCCGGTGTGCAACCGGGTGGCGAGCAGGGTGGATGGACGCAGGCCGTGCCGCTGATACGCGCGCAGGTCGAGGGTCCGGTCACCGCGACGCTGAAGATCGGAGGCGCAAGCCAGGCGCTGTCCAACGGCGACGACCTCGTCCTGCAGAGCCTGAACCCTGTTGACCGCGTCGGCATCGTCGATGCGCCGCTGGTGTTCGTCGGCTACGGCATCACGGCGCCCGAGCGCGGCTGGGACGACTACAAGGGCGCGGACCTGAAGGGCAAGGTCGCTGTGGTGCTGGTCAACGATCCGGATTTCGAAACGGACTCGCCCGGCGCGTTCGATGGCCGGGCGGTGACCTATTACGGCCGCTGGACCTACAAGTACGAAGAGCTCGCGCGGCAGGGCGCGGCCGGTGTGCTGATCGTCCACGAAACCGCCCCGGCCGCCTATGGTTGGGCGACGGTGCGGGCGTCCGGCTTGTCGCCGGTGTTCGACATTCCGCGTGACGATGCGGCGACGTACCACACGCTGCTGCGCGGCTGGATGCAGCGCGACCTGGCGGTGTCGCTGTTCGAGCGCGCGGGGCTGGATTTCGAGGTGGAGAAGCGCCGTGCGCAGACATCGGCGTTCGCGCCGGTCGCACTCGGCGATGCCACGCTTTCCGCGTCCTTTGCGGTAAAGCGGGACCAGGTGGTGACACGCAACGTCATCGGTCGCCTGGCGGGCGCGGAGCGGCCGGACGAGACGGTCATCTACTCAGCGCACTGGGATGCCTTCGGCATCGGTGAGCCGGATGCCTCGGGCGATGCGGTCCGCCACGGCGCCGTCGACAATGCGACCGGCGTCGCCGCGGTGATCGAACTGGCGCGCGTGTTCGCCGCCGGTCCCCGTCCGCAGCGCACCCTGCTGTTCATGGCGCTGACCGCCGAGGAAAAGGGGCTGCAGGGCGCGACCTATTACGCCGCGAATCCGCTGGCGCCGCTGGAGAAGACGGCCGCGGTGCTGAACATCGAAATGCTCAGTCCCGATGGTCCCAACCGCGACATCGCCTCATGGGGCAATGGCCGCGTCTCGCTCGAGGGCGACCTGAAGCGCGTCGCGGAGGCACACGGGCGCACCTATTCGCCTGATCCGAACCTCGAAGCGGGCTTCTTCTACCGTGCCGACCATTTCGCCTTCGCGCGCGCGGGCGTGCCGGCGATCACGGTGGGCGCCGGACTGGACCGCATCGACGGCGGCGTGGCCCGCGGGAAGTCGCTGCGCGATGCGTACTTCGCCAGGTGCTACCACCAGCCCTGCGATGCGTGGACGTCGTCGTGGGAGGCAGACGGTCAGGCGCAGGATGTGGCGCTGCTGTACGCGCTGGGCCGCGACATCGCGGATGGACGCGCATGGCCGCGTTGGCTGAACGGTTCAGAATTCAAGACCGTGCGCGAACGCAGCGAGACTGAACGGAAATAGCGGCGCTGGCGCACGCCGTTCATGTGATTCGCTGCGCTATGCTGCGCGTCCTTTCGCACCACCGGAACGCTTGTGGCTCCTCTTCATGTACTGGTCTACCAGAGCCAGGCCACGCGTCCGATGGACGCCGACGATCTCGACCAGCTGCTGCTGGATGCGCGCGTTGCGAACGAACTGGCGGAGGTGACCGGCGCACTGCTGTACGGCGGCCAGCGCTTCTTCCAGTACCTGGAAGGCACGCGCGCCGATGTCGAACAGATCTACGCGCGCATCGCGCGCGCCAGCCAGCACCATCGTCTCGAAATCCTCGAGCAGGGACGCGTGGACAAGCGCGTGTTCCAGCGCTGGCACATGGGGTTCGCCCATGCCCCACAGACCCTGGTGCAGCAGCTCAGCCAGGCGCAATGGCGCCGTGAGATTCCGTGGCTGGAGGACGAGTCCGCCGCCTCGTCCGGTTTGACCCGCCTGTTGGCATTCTGGAAAGAGGATGCCGTGCCCACGCCTTGACGCCGGTCAGGGCCAGCGGTTCGGCCTCGCACGTCCACTGTCCTCGTTCATCGGCACCACGCAGAAGCGGTGTCCTGTCGGCGCTTCCATCACCCACCAGCGGTTGCGCACGTGCTGCACGCGCTTCGCGCCGAGTGCTTCCAGGCGCACGACTTCGGCTTCGATGTCGTCGGTCTCGATGTCCAGGTGCACGCGGGCCTCGTGCTTCACCTTCTGCACTTCGATGTGCAGGCCGCCGGGGCCGGGTTCGAACTTGTCGTAGATCCCCAGGCCGCCGTCATCGGGGTCCGTGACCTTCAACCCCAGGGCGGCGCTCCAGAACGCGGAGGCGGCTGGCAGGTCGTCGACCTGGCTGTCGATGATGAAACCGGCGAGACGGCTGCGGTGGGTCATGGCGGACTCCGGATGAAGGACGACGGCGTCATCCTGCCACCGTTCGCGGTCAGGCGTCGTCGCAGACCGGGGTGCCGAACTGCAACAGGTAGCCGTTGTTGTCGTGGATCGCGAATTCGCGCATGCCGTAGGCGAAGGTCTCCGGCGTGTAGCAGACGCGCGCGTGGTCGCGCACGGCATCCCACAGCGCATCGACGTCGGCGACCTCCAGGTACAGCGAGCCGGTGAACGCCGGCGCGGTGTCGCCTTCGTGGTCGTTGGGCGCAGACAGCATCAGCTCGGCGCTGTCGCGACGCAATGCCAGCCAGCCGTGTTCCGGTGCGCCCGACGCCAGCTCGAAGCCCAGCACGTCGCGGTAGAACGCGAGCGTGCCGGGCAGGTCCGGCGTACGCAGCATCGGCGTGAGCCGGCGGAAGGTCATGCCGGCAGGGCGAGGTCGTCGATCAGGGCCTTGAGGAAACGCGCGGCCTCGCCGCCCGTGCAGGCGCGGTGGTCGAACGTCACCGACAGCGGGATGACCTTGTGCGATTCGAAGCCGCCCATGACCGGCGTGACCTGGTGGCGCGCGCGGCCCGCGGCGACGATCGCGACGCATGGCGGCACCACGACGGGCGTGGCGTAGCGGCCGGCGAACATGCCGAAGTTGGACAGCGAGATCGTGTAGCCGGTCAGTTCCGACGGCGGGATGCTGCGGTCTTCCACCTGCACGCGCAGGCGGTTGATGCTCTCGCGCACGCTGCCGGCGTCCAGCAGGTCGGCATTGCGCAGCGCCGGCACGAACAGGCCATCGTCGGTATCCACCGCGATGCCGATATCCACCTGGGGATGCAGCGTACGCGTCAGCTTGTCGCCGTCGAACCAGGCATTCATCGCCGGTACCGTCTTGCACGCACGCACGATGGCGCGGACGAGGCGGCCGGTCATGTCGTTGCCCGGCGTCCACGCATGGATGTCGGCGTCGTCGCTCAGCGTGGTCGGCACGACCTTGGCGTGGGCCTCGGCCATCACCCGCGCCATGTTCCGGCGCACGCCCTTCAGTTGTTCCGGCTGGCCGCTGACGGACACGCCCGGCGGCTGCGTGCGCATCGGCTTGCCGCTGGCGGACAGCGTGGTGCGCTGATCTTCCCTTCTCCCCTCGGGAGAAGGTGCCCGAAGAGCCTGCCCCGTACTCGATACGGGGGCGGATGAGGGTTCGGTGCGAGCACGAGCAATCGCATGCTGCGCACCCTCTCCCCCGACCCCTCTCCCGGTGGGAGCGGGGAGCAGAGTAGAACCGTCTGCGGCCGCCTGCTTCACGTCCTGCATCGTCACCGCGCCGTCGGCACCGGTCGCGCGGACGCGCGACAGGTCCACACCCAGTTTCTTCGCCATCGCGCGCACGGCCGGCATCGCCTTGACGCCGCCGACGGCGACGGCCTGTTCGGTATGCACGGCGTTGGACGACTGCATCGCGCCGACGACGGTGCCGGCATCGGCCTCGGCAGCCGTGGGAGCGACGTCAGTCGCGATCGAGGGAGCATCGGATGTCGGATTCGCGACTGACGTCGCTCCCACCGCCGGCTTAGGCGGTCCGTGGTGATGGCCGGTGTCCTGGCCTTCCGCGCGCTGCGGCAGGCTGGCATCGGGTTCGAACACCGCCAACATGCTGCCGGTCACGACGATGTCGCCGGCCGCGCCGGCCAGCTTCACCACCTTGCCGGAAACGGGCGAGGGCACTTCGACGACGGCCTTCGCCGTCTCCATCGATACCAGCGGTTCGTCCAGCCGGATCACGTCGCCTTCCTTGACGAACCACTCGACGATGGTGGCGTCCGGGAGGCCTTCGCCCAGGTCGGGAAGGTGGAAGGTCTTGCTCTCGCTCATTCGGATGTCTCTTCGGAAGTCGTTTCGTTGATCGGTTGCAGGTCGCGCGCCGGCAGCCAGCCACTGCGGCCGTCCGCGTGCGTGCACCACCACCAGTCGCCCAGTTCGTGCTCGAGCGTGACGGTGTCGTTCGCCTGCACGTCCAGTTCCTGCGCGGAATAGTCGCGCAAGGCCACGGCGTGGCCGTCGCCGTTCGGCTGCAGCCAGTCCACCGGCGCCCAGCCGGCGTTGCCGTCGGCGGTGGTGGTCCAGGCGAATGCCGGCCACTCGGTGTCGCGTGCGCCCAGCGCGACCACGTCGCCGCGCGCGAACCGGATGGGGTTCGTGTACTGCGTGCGGTAGTCGCGGAGGGCGCGGGCCCGCATCAGCCCGCCGCCATCGCCCGCTTCGCCGCGGCGACGATCTTGTCGACGCTGGGCAGGTACTTCATTTCCAGGCGGAACAGCGGGATGTGCGTGTCGTAGCCGGTGACGCGCTCGACCGGTGCCAGCAGGTCGTACATCGAGTGCTCGGCCAGGCGCGCGGCGATCTCGGCGCCGAAGCCGGCGGTGCGCGGCGCTTCGTGCACGATCACGCAGCGGCCGGTCTTGGCGACGGATTCGGCGATGGTGTCGAAGTCGAGCGGACGCAGCGTGGCGACATCGATGACTTCCGCGCTGATGCCTTCGCCGGCCAGCTTGTCGGCGGCTTCCAGCGCTTCCTTCACCTGCGCGCCCCAGGTCACCAGGGTCACGTCGGTGCCGTCGCGCAGCACGAAGCACACGTCCAGCGGCAGCGCTTCGCCGTCGTCGGCGACCACTTCCTTGTACTGGCGGTAGATGCGCTTCGGTTCCATGTAGATGACCGGATCCGGGTCGCGGATCGCCGCCAGCAGCAGACCGTAGGCGCGCTGCGGCGAGGACGGCATCACCACGCGCAGGCCGGGCACGTTGGTGAAGATGGCCTCGTTGGCTTCGCTGTGGTGCTCCGGCGCGCGGATACCGCCGCCCCACGGCACGCGCAGCACCATCGGGCAGTGCAGGCGGCCGCGCGTACGCGTGCGGAGGCGTGCGGCGTGGCAGATGATGTGGTCGACCATCGGGTAGACGAAGCCGTCGAACTGCGCTTCGGCGACCGGCTTCATGCCCTGCGCGGCCAGGCCGATGGTCAGGCCGGCGATGGTGGTCTCGTCCAGCGGCGTGTCCAGCACGCGCTCGGGACCGAACTTCTGCTGCAGGCCGGCGGTGGCGCGGAACACGCCGCCGTTCACGCCGACGTCCTCGCCCAGCACCAGCACGGCATCGTCGTGCGCGATCTCCCAAGCCAGCGCCTGGGTGATGGCTTCGATCAGGGTGATCGCGGCCGGGGTCGCCGCAGTGTCCGGTTTCGCGACTGACGTCGCTCCCACAGGCTTGTTCTCGGGCTTCATGACGGTGCTCATGGGCGGTTCTCCGCGGCGATCGCTGCAGCGCGCTGCTGCAACAGTTCCGGCGGCGGATCGGCGTACAGGTAGTCGAACATCGCTTCGACCGGCTGCACCGGCGTGTTGAGGTAGGCGTTGACCTCTTCGTCCACGCGCGCGCCGCATTCCTCCTTCCACGCGGCTTCGTCGGCCTCGCTCCACGCACCCTGGGCGGTCAGCCAGGTGCGCAGGCGTGTCATCGGCTCGCGTTCCCAGCCGGCTTTCACTTCGGCGTCGTCGCGGTAGCGGCGGGCGTCGTCGGCGGTGGTGTGGTCGGACAGTCGGTAGGTGACGAATTCGATCACCGTGCCGCCCTGGCCCTTGCGGGCGCGCTCGCTGGCGCGGCGCATACCTTCCAGCACGGCGATCAGGTCGTTGCCATCGACTTGCAGACAGTGCAAGCCGCCGGCCAGACCCTTCTGCGCCAGCGTCTGCGCACCGGTCTGCGCACTGCGCGGCACCGAAATGGCCCAGCCGTTGTTGATCACGCCCAGCACCAGCGGCAGTTCGTAGGCGCCGGCGGAGTTCAGCGCGGCGTAGAAGTCGGTCTTCGACGAGCCACCGTCGCCGCAGGTCGCCACCGCGATGTGGTCCTGCTTGCGCAGCTTGAACGACAGCGCGGCGCCGGCAGCGTGCAGGCACTGGGTGGAGATCGGCACGCAGAACGGGAAATCATTGCGGGCGTCGCTGCTGCGGTCGTAGTCGCTGCCGCGCTCGTCGCCGCCCCAGTACATCAGCACGTCGCGCGGCTTCACGCCACGCATGAACATGGCGCCGTACTCGCGATAGCTGGGGGCATACACGTCGCCGGCGCGCATCGAGGCGCCGATGCCGACGTGGGTGGCCTCATGGCCCAGGCAGGCGGCGTACGTGCCCAGCTTGCCGGTGCGCTGCAGCGCAATGGCCTTGGTATCGAAGGTGCGGACGAACAGCATCTGCTTGAACAGCTCGCGCAGGCGGGCGACGTCGCGCCCGGCGTCGGGAAGGTCGTCGCGCACCAGGGTGCCGTCGGGCCCGAGGTACTGCAGGTATTCGATGGTGAAGCTTGCGGCGGTGGTCATCTGGACGGTGTTCTCGTCGGCCGGCGGAATTGGTTTCAAATGTAATTTTAGGGACGGAGCGTCCGGCAGCCTTCGTGCAATGCAGCAAGACGAGGGCGAATGGCGTGCGTCGCCGGGCGAAAACGGTGCGGAAACAGGCGGTTGCCGGATGTCGTTCGGTGTCAGTCCGCCTGCCGCTCGGGTGGGCTGGACGTGTCGTGCGTCCCATCATGCGCGAACGGCGCCTCCGGAACGACAAGGGGCGCGGTTGCCCGCGCCCCTGTCGACCCCACGATGTCGCGAAAGTTCAGCGGATGCGCTGGACGAGCTTGTCGTGGTTGTTGTCCGCGTTCGGGTCCGGCGTGTCGCTGCTCACCGTGGCTTCGAACTCGAACGAGGTGCCGCGCTTCGGCTTGCCGGGCACGACCATCGCGAAGGCCAGCGTCTGCACGCCCTTGGCCATGGCGCCGCGACGGGTGCACTCGGCCTTCGACCCGTCGATCGTGTCCTGCACGCGCGTGCAGGACCAGCCGCTCGGTGCGGCGACCGCGGCGTAGCGCGCCTCGACATTCGTGGACAGCACCACCTTGACCTGCTCGGCGGTGTCCGGACCGGCATTGCGGACCGGTACCAGCACGGTGGCGATGGTGTTGCGCAGCAGCGGCAGCGCACCGCCGGCCAGCTTCACCGACAGGTCGGCCTTGCGGGTCGGCAGCGCGGCGATGGCCACGGAGACCGAGGCCACGTTGTCGCCGTTCGCCGGGTCGAGCACGGTGGAGTTGGCCGACACGCCCAGGCCCAGCGCGGTACCGGAGGCACTGGCCGGGACGATGGCGTCGATGGCGAACGTCGCGTCGCTGCCGACGGCCAGCGACGGCACGGTGCAGGCGACGCGGGTCGTACCGCCGGTGACTTCCGCGGCGGCGCAGCTCCAGCCCGCGGGCAGCGTGGCCAGCGACGGCGACAGTTCGGCCGAGAACACGAAAGCGAACGCGGCCGGCGAAGCGGCACCCGGGCCGGCATTGCGCACCGTGGCGGTGTAACGCACGGTCTCGCCGACGTTGGCGGTGGCGCGGTCGGCCGACACCGTGGCCGACAGGTCGGCGCGGGCGAACGAGGGCACGCGGATGGTCAGGCGCACCGGGTCGTGGTCGGACGAACGGATCGCCAGCGATGCGTCGCCGAAGTTGTCCGTACCGAAGTCCGCGTTGATGCGCGCATGGTCCACGCGCAGCGCGGCGTCCATCACCAGCGACTCGTTGACCAGCACGTGGTCCAGCGTCTGCGCATTGCCCTCGAACGAATACGAGTAGCGCTGCGCCGGGTCGGCGATCAGCTGCGAACCGTCCACCAGCGGCGTGGTCAGCGGGCTGGCCATGTACGTCAGCACCTGGTCTTCCGGTGCCGCTTCGCCCTTGATGATGCCGAGCACGTCGACGTAGCCGTCGTTGAACTCGAACGCGTTGAAGTCGCCGACCAGCACGATCTTCTCGTCCGGGTTCGCCTGCTGCATCTCCTGCACCAGCTGCGCCAGGTAGACCGCCTGCGCGCCGCGCTTGACCCGCACGCGCTCGCCGCCGGTGGCCCAGCCGCTGCTGCCGGGCAGGGTGTCGTTGATGTCGTTGAGCGAACGCAGGTGGTTGACGATGACCGTCAGCGGATAGCTCGACGTCGCATCCTGGTGCACGCGGGCGCGCAGGCGCAGCGGCGGACGGTCGTTGAGCAGGCTGGTGGTGCCGTTCGGATTGGCGATGGTGGTTTCCTTGCCGAACTGCGCGACATCCAGCACTTCGACGCGGGCCGTGCCGCCGGCGATCTGGCGAGCGCTCACCAGGAAGCCGACGTTGATGCCGCCCACGTCGTTGCCCGGCTGCAGGTACGGGACATAGCCCGGACGCGCGGCGCAGGTGGCGTCGATGCGCTCGGACAGCAGCTGCAGCACGCGCAGGTTCTCCACTTCCACCGCACCCACGATGTCCGGGGCCTTGAGGTAGTCGCAGATCGCCAGCGCCGCCTTGGACAGGCGCTTGTCCAGCGCGGCCGGCGTCAGCGTCACGGCGCCGTTGCTGTCGTTAACCTCGTCGAACAGGCGCAGCAGGTTGAAGCTGCCGATGGTGACTTCGTCGTAGCTGGCGTCGTTGACGGCTTCCGGCAGGCGGCCGCCGGTCACGGTCGGCGGCGTACCGACGTCGGGCAGCACGGCCCAGGTGCCGGCGAAGTAGTCGAGCACGCCGATCAGGCCTGCGACCTCGGCACCGGTGTCGACCGACAGCGGCACCGCGCCCACCTGGCCACGGCTGCGCACCATCAGGCGTTCCTGGTTGGTGTCGAAGCGCGGCGGGTTCTTGCCGGCGGGCAGGGTGATGGCATCCATCACGGCGATGCCGGGCTCGCGGAACGGACGCGCGACGCCGGGCAGGGCGACGTGGAACACGCCGTCGCTGCTGGCGGTGGCATTGGCTTCGCTGAGGCTGCCACCGGATGGCGCGATGACCACCGACTGCGCCACGCTGACGCGCATGCCTTCGAAGCGTTCCAGCGTGCCGGGCAGGGCGTCGGGGCCCAGCTCGGCGGCGGTCAGTTCGATCGCGGCAGGCAGGGCGACGCCGGTGTCCAGCACCTCGACCGTCGGGGTGACGATCTCGGTGATCGCCAACTGGTGCGGGTTGGACGAGGGCGTGTATTCCTCGACCGTGCCGGTCACGCGCACGCGGGTGCCGACGGCGGCGGTGGCCGGCGGTGCGCTGCTGGTGAACACGAACACGGCGTCGGACGTGGCCGGGTCGCCGTCATCGTTGGCGGCCTGCAGGAAGAAGCCGTTGTTGAACTTGATCGCGGTGACGATGCCTTCGGTCACCACGCGCTTGCCGTTATACGGCGACAGCAGCCCGCTACCCTGGATCTGCGCGATGGTCAGGGCCACCGGCGGATCGGGCGGTTCCGGTGGCTCGGCACCGCTGTTGCGCGGGTTCGGCGCACCAACCGCGAAGTCGGCGCCGTTGTTGTCGGTGTCGATGCTGCCATCGCCGCCCCGCAGCGCGGCGGTGGTGTTGCTGAGCGTGCCGGTCGGCGCGCTGCCTTCGAAGCAGGTGGCGGTGCTGCCGAAGCCGACGAAGTCGACCACATTGGCATCGGCAGTCGGGCAGGCGCCGGTCAGCGCGGTGGTGCTGCGGCTCAGCGCGACCTTGCCGGCCGTACCGCTCATCGCGATGGTGCCCACGGCATCCGGGGCGGGCAGGTCGACCGTGCCGCCGGTCCCCTGCGCCTGCTGGACCAGGTAGAAGCCGCCGGCCGGGATGCTGCCGGTGAGGGGGGTGCGTCCGCTCCAGGTGGTGCCGGCCGCGGAGGTGTACTGCACGCTCCAGCCGGTCAGGTCCACCGCGGTGGGTCCGTTGTTGCGCAGCTCGATGAAGTCGCTCTTCAGCGTGGCGCCGCTGTTGCCGCCGCCACCGTAGACCTGGCTGATGACCACCTGTGCCTGCACCGACGAGGCGGCGAAGAGCAAGGCGAAAGACGCGAGCACGGCCGCAACGCGGCCCCGTGGCATTTCCATGTAACGGGTTCTCCCTCAGTGGATTGGACGCCGCCCCCCGTCGGAGGCGATGCCACCCCCGGCCGACGCAATGTAACCAAAGCGTGGGCTACACGCATTTCATACCCGTGACATAAGTGCCCGTTTTTGTTCGTCTTGTCCGGGCGGCCGTCCGCCATCGGTTACGCTGGCGCCCCCGCTGCCCCGTGGCGCCCCGGTTGATCGACGGATGGCCGTAGAGAAGAACGAACGCCCGCTGGAAGCGGGCATCCACACCGACCTGTCGGGCCGCCTGAGCTACGGCGGCTACCTGCAGCTGGACCGCCTGCTGTCGGCGCAGCATCCGGTGTCGGACCCGCCGCACCACGACGAGATGCTCTTCATCGTCCAGCACCAGGTGTCGGAGCTGTGGATGAAGCTGATGATCCACGAACTGCGTGCGGCGACCGGCTTCCTGCAGCGCGACCAGGTCTGGCAGTGCCGCAAGGTGCTGGCGCGCGCCAAGCAGGTGCTGCGCCAGCTGACCGAGCAGTGGTCGGTGCTGGAGACGCTGACGCCGTCCGAGTACATGGGCTTCCGCGACCTGTTGGGCCCATCGTCCGGTTTCCAGTCGCTGCAGTACCGCACCATCGAGTTCCTGCTGGGCAACAAGAACGCGGCGATGCTGAAGGTGTTCTCGCACGATCCGGAAGGCCATGCCGGCCTGGAAGCCGTGCTGGATGCGCCCAGCCTGTACGACGAGTTCCTGATGTACCTCGCGCGCTGGGGCCACGCGATCCCGGCGCAGCACCTGCAGCGCGACTGGCGCCAGTCGCATGCGGCGGATGCCGCGTTGCTGCCGGTGTTCGAGGCGATCTACGAAGACACCGACCGCTACTGGCGCGAGTACTCGCTGTGCGAGGACCTGGTGGACCTGGAAAGCCAGTTCCAGCTGTGGCGTTTCCGCCACATGCGCACGGTGATGCGCATCATCGGCTTCAAGCGCGGCACCGGCGGGTCGAGCGGCGTCGGCTTCCTGCGACAGGCGCTGGAGCTGACGTTCTTCCCCGAACTGTTCGACGTACGCACCTCGATCGGGCCCGGTCGCTGACCCCGGAATGCACGTGCCGGTGCTGCTGCCGTGGACGTCCGCAGTACTGGGCGTGTCGCTGCTGGCGGTCGCCGCTACCCGGCTGCCCTGGCACAAGCTGAGGGACGATGAAGAAGCGCAGCGCGTACTCGGCATCGCGACCATGGCGCTGCTGCTTCTGCGCATCTTCAACACGCATGGCCTGGCGGGCGTGCAGCTGAATTTCATCGGTGCGATGGTCGCGGTGCTGATGTTCGGGCCGGCGTTCGCGCTGTGGGCGCTGGCGGTGGTGTCGCTGGTGGCATGGCCGTTCGGCTACGTCTGGCTGGGTCCGGGCCCGGACTTCCTCGCCACGGCCGTCGTGCCGGTCGCGCTGGGCTGGGCGTGGTCGCGCTGGTGCGAGCGCAGGTTGCCGCCGAACCTGTTCACTTACGTACTGGTGCAGGGTTTCGTGGGCGGTGCGCTGGCGATCGCGGTGTGCAACCTCGCCAAGTACCTGGTCGCCGTGTGGTTGGACATGCCGGGCGCGTCCTTCTACCTGCTCGCCACGCCGTTGATGATGTTCGGCGAAGCCTTCCTGTGCGGCGGCGTCATGGCGCTGGTCGTGGTCTACCGGCCGCAGTGGTGCAGCACGTTCGACGACGCGCGCTACCTCCGGCCGCACTGAGCGTTGAGGCCGGGCTGGTAGCATGCGGAGGAACCCCTTGAAGGAACCTGCCGCACGATGACCGACGTCCGTCCGGAGAACGCCCCGCGCAGCCTCGCCACCCGCCTGCTGGACCTGGTCGAACGGACCGGCAACCGGTTGCCCGATCCGGCCGTGCTGTTCCTGATCCTGATGGTGCTGGTGTGGGGGGTGTCCTGGTGGTTGTCGGGGGTGTCGTTCGAAGCCATCGATCCGCGCTCCGGCCAGCCCATCGAGGTGGCGAACCAACTCGCGGGCACGTCCTTGACCGGGTTCATGGCGGGGCTGGTGCGGACGTTCGTCAACTTCCCGCCATTGGGCGTGGTGCTGGTGGCGATGCTGGGGCTGGGCGTGGCCGAGCACACCGGCTTCATCAATGCGGTGCTGCGCAAGATCCTGTCGGTCACGCCGCGCACGCTGCTGACGCCGATGCTGATCCTGGTCGGCATCCTCAGCCATGTGGCCGTGGATGCGGGCTACGTACTGGTGATTCCGCTGGGCGCGGTGATCTTCTATGCCGCCGGGCGGCATCCGCTCGCCGGCATCGCGGCCGCGTTCGCGGGCGTGTCGGGCGGTTTCTCCGCCACCGTGGGCATCCCGTCCTCGCTCGATCCGATGCTCGCCGGCCTGACCCAGACCGCAGCGCAGGTGGTCGCGCCGACGCTGGAGATCAATCCACTCAACAATTTCTACTTCACCTCCGCGTCCACGCTGCTGATCGTGCTGGTGGGCTGGTTCCTGACCGACCGCGTGATCGAACCGCGCCTGCGTGGCACGCCGGTGGATGGCGACCCGGCCGGTCTGCCGCAGATGGAAGCGGTGGCGCGCGCGGAGAACCGCGGCCTGGCCTGGGCGCTGGGGGCGATGGTGGTGGCGGTGGCGCTGTTCGGATGGAGCCTGGCCGGCGACGATTCGCCGTGGCGCGCAGCGGCCGAGCAGGTGCCGCCGCAGACGCACCCCTTGCTGGCGCCCGCCGCGCCGCTGATGCAGTCCATCGTGGCGCTGATCTTCGTGTTCTTCCTGCTGCCCGGCATCGTCTACGGTTACGCGGCCGGCACGGTCAAGACGCACCGGGACATCATCCAGGGCATGGCCAAGGCGATGAGCGGGATGGGTTACTACATCGTCATGGCGTTCTTCTGCGCGCAGTTCATCGCCGCGTTCGGCAACTCGAACCTGGGCGCACTGGTGGCGGTGGAGGGCGCGGACCTGCTGCGTTCGCTGGGACTGCCGATGGGCATCACGCTGGCCGGCATCATCGTGCTCACCGGTTCGGTGAACCTGCTGATCGGCTCGGCCTCGGCCAAGTGGGGGCTGATCGGTCCGATCCTGGTGCCCATGCTGATGCAGCTGGGCGTGTCGCCCGACTTGACCCAGGCCGCCTATCGGGTGGGCGATTCGACCACCAACATCATCACGCCCCTGATGCCGTACTTCCCGCTGATCGTCGTCTACTGCCGGCGCTATGTCACCGGCACGGGCATCGGTACGCTGATCGCCATGATGCTGCCGTACTCGCTGGCCCTGCTGGGCACGTGGACCCTGTTCCTGCTGGGCTACTGGGCGCTGGGACTGCCGCTGGGCGTGGGCGCGAGCTACGAGTACGCGCCGGCCTGAGCGGGCCATGCGCAAAGAAAATCCTTTCTCCTGCAACCACTTGGCTCCCTGAACAGCGGGACCTGGGTCTGGACGCCATTGCGGGCCGGTTTGACGCCCGCTGCCCGCGTCGGTAATCCTCGCGCGTCCCGTGCCTGCGGCACGGACGATTGAAGTCCTGAACCACTTTAGAAGGGGGAGCCCGCATGAGCGGAGCCGTCGAATCACCAACGCCGGAACGGATACCGGAATTCAAGCAGGTCCTGGGTCATCCGCGTCCGCTGTGGATGCTCTTCATGTCGGAGTTCTGGGAGCGCTTCGCGTTCTACGGCATCCGCTGGGCGATGGTGCTGTACATCGTGGCGCAGTTCCACGGTGGCAACGCGGCCGGCGAAAAGCCCGCCAGCGAGATGTATGGCGCCTACCTGGCGCTGGTGTATGCCGGTGCGATCTTCGGCGGTTACGTGGCCGACAAGCTGATCGGCTTCCAGCGCTCGATCCTGCTCGGCGCGGTGTTCATGGCGCTGGGCCTGTTCCTGCTGGCTTCGCCGACCGAGCCGCTGTTCAAGCTGGGCTTGGCCACGATCATCGTCGGCAACGGCCTGTTCAAGCCGATCATCTCCACCATGGTCGGCAAGCTGTATTTCCAGGGCGATGCGCGCCGCGATGCCGGCTTCACCATCTTCTACATGGGCATCAACATCGGCGCGATGATCGCCCCGGTGATCACCGGCTGGCTGGCGCGCAAGGTCTTCGGCACCAATGAAGACCCGCATTACCAGTGGGTGTTCATTTCGGCGGGCATCGGCATGATCGCCAGCCTGATCTGGTTCTGGGTCGGTCGCAGCCAGCTCAAGGGCATCGGCCTGCCGGCGCCCGGCCAGGAAGGCCTGGGCCGCGTTGGCCTGGTGGCTGTGCTCGGCCTGGTGGTCGGCATCCCGCTGTTCTACTTCCTGCTGACCATCGATGCGAGCGCGCTGCAGGCGATCCTGATGGCGCTGTTCGTCGTGCCGGCGGTGATGCTGCTGGTCGAAGGCGCCCGCAACGGCAAGGTCGCGCGCGACATGGTCGTGGCGATGCTGATCATCTTCGTGTTCAACGTGCTGTTCTGGATGTTCTTCGAGCAGGCGGGCAGCTCGTTCACCTTCCTCGCCGACAAGATCGTCAACCGCGATTTCGGCGACTGGGTGTTCCCGCTGGAGTGGTTCCAGTCGGTGAACTCGATCGCCATCATCACGCTGGCCCCGGTCATGGCGTGGATGTGGGTGCGGATGGGCAAGAACAATCCGTCGATCCCGCGCAAGTTCGGCTTGGGCCTGATCTTCAACGGCCTGGCCTTCCTGCTGCTGATGATCGCGCTGAACAGCATGGTCGACGGCAACGGCAAGATCCCGTTCTGGACCTTGTTCATGGTCTACGTCATCCAGTCGGTCGGTGAGCTGTGCCTGTCGCCGATCGGCCTGTCGATGACGACCAAGCTGGCGCCTGCGCGTCTGGCCGGCATGGCGATGGGTTGCTGGTTCCTCTCGATCGCGATCGGCAACAACCTGGCCGGCATCTTCGCCGGCAAGGTCAGCGGCGAAGGCGGCATGACCGTGCAGTCGGCGCACGCCGGTTACACGTTCGGCTTCTGGGCACTGGTCGGGTCGGGCGTGCTGCTGTTCCTGGTCGCCCCGCTGGTCAACCGCCTGATGCACGGCGTGAAGTGACGCATTGGCCCGTGCGCAGAGCGCGCGGCTTTGCCAATGCGTCATCCCCGCGAAGGCGGGGATCCAAAGAAAAACGGCGGCCATCGGCCGCCGTTTTTCGTTTGCAGGGATGGAGGGCCTCAGCCCTCGATGCGCTTGACGCCTTCCCCGGCCAGCTTGTCGATCAACCGATCGAGCATCGTGCGTTCCTCCTCGGTCAGCGGCTCCAGCATGCGCTGGTGGTACTCGATGACCATCGGCGCCACCTCGTCGTAGACCCGGAAACCCTCATCGGTCAGCGCCAGCACCGAGCGGCGGCGGTCGTCGCCATGGATCTCGCGCTGGATCAGCGCCCGTTCCAGCAGGCGGGCGACCGCCCGGCTGACCGCCACCTTGTCCATCGCGGTGCGGTTGGCCACCTCGCCGGCGGACAGGCCGGGGAAGCGCCCGAGCACCGCCATGACCCGCCATTCGGTGATGGCCAGCCCGAAACGGCGGTGGTATTCGCGGGAGATCGCGCTGCTGATCCGGTTGGACAGCACGCTCAACCGGTAGGAAAACAGACGGTCGAGGTCGAAATCGGCGTGGATGGGCGGGTTGTCGGGTGGCTGGCTCATTGGTGCGCTGCTACTTGTAGGTGGTTTCGTCTGAAACTATATTGGCGCGTATCCACGCAAGCCTAGCGAGACGTCCCATGAACGCACAACCCAACCTGGGCATGCAGCCCACGACGTTCGACAACCCGATGGGCATCGACGGCTTCGAATTCGTCGAGTTCGCCGCGCCGGCCGGGCAGGCGCACCACCTGCACGACTACTTCCGCAAGCTGGGTTTCGTGCAGGTCGCGCGCCACAGGACGCGCGCCATCAGCACCTACCGCCAGGGCGACTGCACCTTCCTCATCAACGAGGATCCGGACTCCTTCGCTGCGCGCTTCGCCGCCGAGCACGGTCCCAGTGCCTGCGGTTTCGCGATCCGGGTGAAGAAGCTGGCCGAGTGGGCGCGCGTGCAGGCACTGAAGAACGGTGCCGAGTCGTTCGACGCCGCCGACGAACTGACCAAGGCCGTCGCTGCGCCGGTCATCAAGGGCATTGGCGGCTGCATGCTCTACATCGTCGACCGCTACGACGACCGGGGCACCATCCACGATCCGGACTACGAATACCTGCCGGGCGTCGACCTGATGCCGAAAGGCTTCGGCCTGACCTTCATCGACCACCTGACCCACAACCTCTACCACGGCAACATGGCCAAGTGGGCGGACTACTACGAGCGGTTGTTCAACTTCCGCGAGATCCGCTACTTCGACATCAAGGGCGCCAAGACCGGCCTGCTGTCGAAGGCGATGACCGCGCCGGACGGCATGGTGCGCATTCCGCTCAACGAGTCGAGCGATCCGAAGAGCCAGATCAACGAATACCTCGACGCCTACAAGGGCGAGGGCATCCAGCACATCGCCTGCTTCACCGACGACATCTATACGACGGTCGAGCGCATGCGCGAGGCCGGCGTCGAGTTCCTCGATACGCCGGATACCTACTTCGACGTGATCGACCAGCGCATCCCCAACCATGGCGAGGACGTCGCGCGCCTGGCCCGCAACAAGATCCTGATCGACGCCGACGTGGAGACCAAGGAGCGCAAGCTGCTGCAGATCTTCACCCAGAACGCGCTCGGCCCGATCTTCTTCGAGATCATCCAGCGCAAGGGCAACGAAGGCTTCGGCGAAGGCAATTTCCAGGCGCTGTTCGAGAGTATCGAGCGCGACCAGATGAAGCGCGGGGTTCTCTGACGTAGCAAGAGCCCCTCTCCCGACGGGAGAGGGGTTGGGGTGAGGGTACGGTGGCGTCATGGAGATCAAGCCGCCGTTACCCACCACCACGCTCGAGCATTCGCGCCGTCTGCGCAGGATCATGACGGATGCGGAGCTGAAACTCTGGAAAGTTCTGCGTGGGCGAAGACTCGAAGGGCTCAAGTTCCGTCGCCAGCACCCGATTCCGCCTTACGTCGCCGATTTTTGTTGTATCGACAAGAAACTGATCGTCGAACTTGATGGATCGCAGCATACGACGCGGCTTGATGCCGCCAGGACGCGGATCCTGCGATCTCAAGGTTGGACCATCCTGCGCTTCTGGGACCATGATGTATTGCGGGCGACAGAGGCGGTAGTCGAGGTGATCTGGAACACCGTGTGCCGGCCGTACCCTCACCCCAACCCCTCTCCCGAAGGGAGAGGGGCTCAAGCGAGAAGCGAGCGTGACGATGAGTAGCGACAACTACATGACCGGCTTCGGCAACCACTTCGCCAGCGAGGCGATCGCCGGTACGCTGCCGGAGGGCCGCAACTCGCCGCAGCGCGTGGCGCACGGGCTGTATGCGGAACAGCTGAGCGGGACGGCCTTCACCGCGCCGCGCGCGGAGAACCGGCGCAGCTGGCTGTACCGCATCCGTCCGGCGGCGATGCACGGACCGTTCGCGCCGTATGCACAGCACCGGCTGCACAGCGACTTCAGCGCGGGGCCGGTGTCGCCGGACCAGATGCGCTGGTCGCCGCTGCCGATGCCGGAAACCCCGACGGACTTCGTCGACGGTCTGTACACGATGGCGGGTAACGGTTCACCGGATGCGATGCATGGCGTCGGCATCCACCTGTACGCCGCCAACCGGTCGATGCAGGGCCGCTACTTCTACGATGCCGACGGCGAACTGCTGATCGTGCCGCAGCAGGGTAGCCTGCGCATCGCCACCGAGTTCGGCGTGATCGATATCGAGCCGCAGCAGATCGCGGTGATTCCGCGCGGCGTCCGCTTCCTGGTCGAACTGCTGGATGGCGAAGCGCGCGGCTACGTGTGCGAGAACTTCGGCGCGGCGCTGCGCCTGCCGGACCTGGGGCCGATCGGCTCCAACGGCCTGGCCAATCCGCGCGACTTCGAAACGCCGGTCGCGGCGTACGAAGACGTGGAAGGTGCGTTCGAGCTGATCGCCAAGTTCCAGGGCCACCTGTGGCGGGCCGACATCGGCCATTCGCCGCTGGACGTCGTGGGCTGGCACGGCAACTACGCGCCGTACCGCTACGACCTGCGCCGCTTCAACACGATCGGGTCGATCAGCTTCGATCATCCGGATCCGTCGATCTTCCTGGTGCTGACCTCGCCCAGCGACACGCCCGGTGTCGGCAACATGGATTTCGTGATCTTTCCGCCGCGCTGGCTGGTGGCGCAGGACACGTTCCGGCCGCCGTGGTTCCATCGCAACATCGCCAGCGAGTTCATGGGCCTGATCCATGGCGTGTACGACGCCAAGGCCGAAGGCTTCGCGCCGGGCGGCGCCTCGCTGCACAACTGCATGACCGGGCATGGGCCGGATGCGGCGACGTTCGAGAAGGCATCGAACGCCGACCTGTCGAAGCCCGACGTCATCACCGGCACGATGGCCTTCATGTTCGAGACGCGTGCGGTGATCCGGCCCACGCGCCAGGCCGTCGAGGCGGCGCACCGTCAGCGCGACTACCAGGCCTGCTGGGCGGGCTTGCGCAAGCACTTCACGCGTCCCGACTGAGCCGCGGTCAGCGCGCCGCGATGTCCAGCGTCGCGTCGGACACGTCCTGCAACCGGTGGGCCGCATCTTCCGGCAGCGCTTCCAGCAGGCGTTCGCGGATGCGGCCGGCGAGCGTCGTCGCCACGCGTGCTTCGAGGAAACGCAGCGCATCGGCCAGCGCCGCGAGCATCGCATCGTCGTCCAGCCGCGACTGCAGGCGTTCGCGATGGCGGCGTGCGCCATCGTCGCGCTGCAGTTCCAGCATGCCCGTCAGATAGACCCTGGCAGCCACCAGCGAACGTCGTGGTCCGGTTGGCGCCGGCGTAGCGGGCGCCACGATGCGCTCGACGGCGGACCTTGCTTCCGGCCGCGACAACGTCGCGGTCAGGTAGCCATCGTGCATCAGGCGTTGCACCAGCAGCGGTGCATCCTGGCCCAGCAGCCGGACGAGTTCCGCCAGATCGCGCTGCCCGTCGCAGAGGATCAGCGTACGCCGTTCGCGCATGCCGAGCGTGCCGGTATGGACCAGCAGGGTCTGGCGGGCGAGGTCTGTCTTGGTTGGGCGCATGGCGACGGGTCGATCGGGCCGTGCGCAGGCTAGCCGGGTGCGATGAAGTGCCGATGACAGCGCTTCATCGCGGCGACTTAACGCGCCACCGCTAGGATTCATGTTTGTGCACTGGAGAGAGCCCCCCATGAAGTCCATGCTGCCGATCGTGATGGTCGTCACCCTCTTGTCCGCCTGTCAGCGCGAAGAGGCCGCTGCGCCGACGGCGGAGCCGCAGACCACCGCGACCAGCACGCCGATGGCGGAAGCGCCTGCCCCCGCACCTGCGGTCGACGATACGGCGGCGCCCGCCGGACCGGTCAGCCAGGCAAGCTTCCTCGGCTACGGCGACATGAAGCTGGGCAGCACGGTCGACGAAGCGCGCGCGGCGTGGGGTGGCGAGCTCAACGGTGCGCCTATGGAAGGCACCACGTGCCACTACCTGTGGCCGAAGTGGATCAGCAAGCCCGCCGAGTTCGCCTTTATGATGGAAGAGGGCAAGTTCGTCCGTTACGACGTGGGCACCGACAAGGAGACCGCGCCCGGCGGCGGCAAGGTTGGCATGAGCGTCGACGAGGTGCAGAAGCTCTACGGCGGTGCGCTGAAGGCCTCGCCGCACAAGTACACCGAAGGCGGCCAGTACCTGACCATCGACGCTGGCGACGTGGCACCGACCACCAAGCTGGTCTTCGAGGCCGATGCCGCGGGCAAAGTGACCTCGTGGCGCGTGGGCCTGTCGCCGCAGGTCGAGTACGTAGAAGGCTGCTCCTGACCGGCGGCGCCCGGCTGGCCGCTCCGGCGGGCCGGGCATAGAATCGCCGCAGACTCGACGGGGAGTACGGCGATGGCGGAAGCCTGGGGTTATTTCGCATTGGGCCTGGTGCTGCTGGCGCTGGGTGGGGATTCCATCGTCAAGGGCGCATCCGGCCTGGCCCAGCGTCTCGGCGCGTCGCCGTTCGTGGCTGGCCTGCTGCTGATCGCCTTCGGTACCTCGCTGCCGGAACTGGCGGTCAATGCGCGCGCCGCATGGGTGGGCTCGCAGGAACTCGCGCTCGGCAACGCGGTGGGCAGCAACGTCGTCAACCTCGGTTTGACGCTCGGCGTCGCTGCGCTGGTCGCGCCGGTGCTGGTCCGCTTGCGCGTGCTGTCGCCGCTGCTGGTGCTGCTGGCGCTCGCCACGCTGGCGCTGATCGTGTTCGGCCTGGACGGCGTGGTCAGCCGTACCGAGGGCGGCGTGCTGCTGCTGGGTTTCGTGGCGTCGCTGGTGTTCCTGCTGGCGCGCGCATCGCGCGAGCAGGTCGCGGTGCGGACAGAGATCGAGACGTATGCCCGCACCAGCACCGTGCTGTGGATGAACCTGCTGCGCTTCGCCGTGGCCGCCGCGCTGCTCTATTACGGTGCCCGCTTCGTGGTGCAGGGCGCACCGGTGATCGGCGCGCACTGGGGCCTGTCGCCGCTGCTGACCGGCCTGCTGCCGGTGGCGATCGGTACCGCGCTGCCGGAGATCGCCGCCGCCGCGATGGCGGCGCGGCGCGGGCAGGGGGACATGGTCGCCGGCCATGTCATCGGCTCCAGCCTGTTCAACCTGCTGGTGGTGGTCGGCGGGATGGCAGCCTTCCGACCGCTGGCGCTGCCGGAATCGTTCGTGCGGCTCGAACTGCCTGCAGCGATCGCTTTCGTGCTGGTGCTGTACCCGATGCTGCGCGGCGACCTGCGCATCAGCCGCGTCGAGGGCGGCATCCTGCTCGCCGCCTTCGTCGGCTGGGTGGTCCTGGAGATCGCGCTGCTCGCCTGACCTGAACAGTGGGTCAGGCATGTGTGAACGGGTTTGTTAAACTCGGGGCGATTGCTCGCGAATGACGCATTCCCTGCAACGCAAGGCGGTAGATGATCCCTTTCCTTGAAATCCTGCTGGCGCTGCCGTTCGTGCTCGCGCTGGTGGTGGCGCTGGCGCGCGGCCTTCCGCGCGGCGCCACCGCATGGCTGGCCGGCCTGGCGCCATTGCTGGGCCTGGTGCTGCTGGCCTGGATGACGCCCAGCGTGCTGCAGGGCTGGAACCTGCGCGCGGACCACGCCTGGATTCCACAGATCGGCCTGGCCTTCACCCTGCGCCTGGACGGGTTGGCGTGGATGTTCGCCGGCCTGGTGCTGGCCATCGGCGCGCTGGTGGTGATGTACGCGCGCTACTACCTCAGCGAGAAGGACAGCGCACCGCGCTTCTTCGCCTGCCTGCTGCTGTTCATGGGCTCGATGCTCGGCGTGGTGCTGGCGGGCAACCTGTTGCTGCTGGTGGTGTTCTGGGAACTGACCAGCATCAGCTCGTTCCTGCTGATCGGTTTCTGGTCGCACCGGCAGGACGCGCGCGAAGGCGCGCGCATGGCGCTGGCGATCACCGGCGCAGGTGGTCTGGCGCTGCTGGGCGGCGTGCTGCTGATCGGTCGCATCGTCGGCAGTTACGACCTGGACATCGTGCTCGCCTCGGGCGACCTGATCCGCGGCAGCACGCTGTATCCGTGGGCGCTGATGCTGGTACTGGCCGGCGTGTTCACCAAGAGTGCGCAGTTCCCGTTGCACTTCTGGCTGCCGCACGCGATGGCGGCGCCGACGCCGGTCTCGGCCTACCTGCACTCGGCGACGATGGTGAAGGCCGGCGTGTTCCTGCTGGCGCGGCTGCATCCGGCACTGGCGGGGACGGACCTGTTCTTCTACGTGGTCACCACGGTCGGCGCGCTGACCCTGCTGGTCGGCGCCTGGTTCGCGATCTTCCAGCACGATCTCAAGGGCCTGCTGGCGTATTCGACCATTTCGCACCTCGGCCTGATCACGCTGCTGTTCGGCATCTCCACGCCGATGGCGGTGGTGGCCGGCGTGTTCCACATCCTCAACCACGCCACGTTCAAGGCGTCGCTGTTCATGGCGGCGGGCATCATCGACCACGAGACCGGCACGCGCGACATGCGACGGCTGGGCAACCTGCGACGGCTGATGCCGTGGACGAGCGCACTGGCGATCATCGCGTCGCTGGCGATGGCGGGCATTCCGCTGCTCAACGGGTTTCTGTCGAAGGAGATGTTCTTCGCCGAGGCGCTCGATATTCCGGGCCATCGGGCGATGCGCGACGCCATCGCCGTCGCGGCGCTGCTGTACGGCATCTTCGGCGTGGCCTACAGCCTGCGCTTTGTCTACGAGACCTTCTTCGGCCAGGGCCCGCGCGACCTCGATGTGGTGCCGCACGAGCCTCCGCGCTGGATGAAGATACCGGTGGAAGTGCTGGTGGTGCTGTGCGTGGCGGTGGGCATGTTCCCGGCGTGGACCATCGCGCCGGTCTTGCATGCAGGCGCGGGGGCGATCCTGGGCGACGCCATGCCGGAGTACAGCCTGGCGGTGTGGCACGGGATCAACAAGCCGCTGCTGATGAGCCTGGCCGGCATCGCCGGTGGCATCGCGCTGTACTTCGGCCTGCGCCGGCTGTTCGATCTGCACGCCATCGTGCGGCATTCGTTCGGCCGCCTCGTGTTCCGCTGGAACATGGAGGCGCTCTACGCGCTGGCCGGTCGTTTCACCGCGCTGATCGCCAATGGCAGCCTGCAGCGGAGCCTGCTGTTCCTGGTGCTGGCCGCGGTCGCGGCCGGTGCGGCGCCGTTCGTCGCCGGCGATGCAGCCCCGTTGCAGTGGCGCGCGCCGCAGCCCATGCCGCTGCTGGGTTGGCTGCTGTGGCTGGTGCTCGTGGTGTGCGCGGTCTGGACGATCCGCCTGTACCGGCAGCGGCTGCTCGCCGTGATCGTGCTGGGCGGTGCAGGCCTGATGGTCAGCCTGGCCTTCGTGTTCCTGTCCGCCCCCGACCTGGCGCTGACCCAGCTGATGGTCGAGATGGTCAGCCTGGTCCTGCTTCTGCTCGGCCTGCACTACCTGCCGCCGCGTTCGCCGCCGGAGCGCACGCCGCGCCGCCGGTTGCGCGACATCGTCGTGGCCGCGGTCGCGGGCGGCGGTGCCGGCCTGCTGGCCTACCAGATGATGACGCGCCCGGCGGACACCATCAGCGGGGAGCTGCTGGCGCGTTCGTTGCCGGAGGCCTACGGCAGCAACGTGGTGAACGTGATCCTGGTCGACTTCCGTGGCTTCGATACCTTCGGCGAGATCACCGTATTCGGCATCGCGGCGCTGATCGTGCATGCGCTGTTGCGCCGCGCGCGGATGGCGCCGGAGAAGGTCATGTCGGGACCGCCGATCAAGCTGCCGGTGCCGGCGGACCTGGCGCAGATCATGTTCCCGCTGACGCTGACCGTGTCGGTGTTCCTGTTCCTGCGCGGGCACAACGCGCCAGGCGGCGGTTTCATCGCCGGCCTGGTGCTGGCCGTGCCGCTGCTGGTGCAGTACGTCATCCAGGGCGCGGCGTCGGTGGAGTCGCGCTTCGGCTTCGACTATGTGCGTTGCATCGGCGTGGGCCTGATCATCGCTGGCGTGAGCGGCGTGGCGTCGATGGGCTTCGGCGTGCCTTTCCTGACCAGCGGGCATCTCGATCTCGAGCTGCCGGTGATCGGTACGGTGCCGCTGGCCAGTGCGATCGGCTTCGATACCGGCGTGTACCTGGTGGTGTTCGGCGGCGCGATGCTGATCCTGTCGATGATGGGCACCATCCGGCCTTCGCGTACGCGCGTGTCGCACCTGGGCGTGATGGAGCCGGGCGAACGCTCGACCCGCACGGGGGAACTGCGCTGATGGAGGAGACGCCGTAATGGAACTGGCCATGGCGAGCGCGATCGCGATCCTGACCGCGGCGGGCGTGTACCTGCTGCTGCGGGCGCGCACGTTCGACGTCATCCTGGGGCTGACGCTGCTGTCGTACGCCACCAACCTGCTGATCTTCGCGGGCGGGCGGCTGGCGCCCGGCAAGCCGGCCGTGCTGCGCGAAGGCGTCGCGCCGACACTGGCGCACTACACCGACCCGCTGCCGCAGGCGCTGGTGCTGACGGCCATCGTGATCGCCTTCGCGATGACGGCGGTGACGGTAGTGCTGTCGATCCGCAGCCGAGGCGACAACGACAGCGACCACGTCGATGGCCGCAAGGCCGAGCGCGAGTTCCTGGCCAGCGAGCAGCGCCGCCATGACGAAGCGCGCGAGGCGGCGAAGGGCGACGAGCCGGAGGCGCGCGCATGATGCAGCACCTGCCGGCGCTGCCGATCCTGATTCCGCTGTTCGCAGCGTCCATCGCGCTGTTCTTCGAACATCGCCGTTTCGGCATGGTGCCGCAGCGGATCGTCGCGTGGATCTCGATCGCCGCGATGCTGGCGGTTGCCGTTGTGCTGGTCGCGTCGGCGGGCTCGGGTGCCGTGTCGGTCTATCTGCTGGGCGACTGGCCGGCGCGGCTGGGCATCGTGCTGATGGTCGACCGGTTGTCGGCGCTGATGCTGCTGGTCGGCCTGCTGCTGGGTGCGGCCTGCCTGCTGCATGCATGCGCGGGCTGGGACCGGCGCGCGCCGCACTTCCATGCGTTCTTCCAGTTCCAGCTGATGGGGTTGAATGGCGCCTTCCTCACCGGCGACGTCTTCAACCTGTTCGTGTTTTTCGAGGTGCTGCTGATCTCCTCGTACGGGCTGATGCTCAGCGGCGGGCGCGGCGAACGCATGCGTGCCGGCCTGCATTACGTCACCTTCAACATCGCCGCCTCGACGCTGTTCCTGATCGCGCTGGGCCTGCTGTACGGGTTGCTCGGCTCACTCAACATGGCCGAGTTGTCCGCGCGCGTGGCTCAGCTGCCGCCCGGCGACGTGGCGATGGTGAAGGCCGCGGCGGGCCTGCTTTTCGTGGTGTTCTGCGCCAAGGCCGCGCTGCTGCCGATGTATTTCTGGCTGCCCGAGACGTACACGCATGCGCCGGCGGCGGTGGCCGGGCTGTTCGCCATCATGACCAAGGTCGGCCTGTACGCGGTGCTTCGCCTGGGCACGCTGACCTTCGGGGCGCTGGGACCGCTGGACGGGTTCGCCTGGCCGGCGCTGCTGGCGCTGGGTGCGGTGACGCTGGTGCTGGCGTCGCTGGGCGTGCTGGCGGCGAACCGGCTGCGCGCGCTGGCGGCCTACCTGGTGCTGGGCTCGGCGGCGACGCTGTTCGTCGCGTTCTCGCTGCATACCGCCGGCACGGTCGGTGCGGGGTTGTACTACCTGGTGCACAGCAGTTTCGCCGGCGCTGCGTTGTTCCTGCTGGCGGACCTGATCCGTCGGCGTCGCGGCCGCGCGAGCGACCGCAAGGACCTGGTGGCGGCGCTGCCGGACAAGACGGTGCCCGGGCTGCTGTTCCTCGTCGCGGCGGTGTCGCTGGCGGGCCTGCCGCCGTTGTCGGGTTTCATCGGCAAGCTGCTGTTGCTGGAAGCCGTGCCGGCCGGCCCACGCACGGCATGGATCTGGACGCTGGTGCTGGGCACCAGCTTCCTGATGCTGGTGGGGCTGGCGCGCGCGGGAACCCGGTTGTTCTGGCGCGTCGAGCCCTGGCCCGATGCCGGCGTGGACAAGCTGGAGGCCTACACGCCGGAGAAGGATGTGGCACCGGCTCCGTCGCGTCCGCTGGAAACCGCGGCCATCGTGCTGCTGCTGGCGTATGGCGTGGCACTGGTGCTGGCTGCCGCGCCGGTGCTCGACTACACGCGGGCGACGGCGACGCAGCTGCAGTCGCCTGCCGACTATGTGGAGCACGTGCGCGCCGCGACGCCCGTGCTGAGGGAGCCCTGAGATGGCCGGATCCTGGCGCAAGCGCTGGTTGCCGTCGTTGCCGCTGAGCGTGGCGGTGTTCTGCTTCTGGCTGCTGTTGAACGACGAGATCAGTGCCGGACACGTGGTGATGGCGCTGCTGCTGGCGCTGCTGATTCCCCCTTTCGCCGCGCGGCTTGACCGCGAGTTCGCCCGCATCGGACGTTTGCGCAGCGTGCCGCGCATGCTGGGCGTACTGGCGATGGATATCGTGACCGCCAATGTCACCGTGGCGCTGCAGGTGCTGGGGCCGGAACGGAAGATCCGGCCGGGCTTCATCTGGGTGCCGCTCGACATCGGCAACATCCACGGCATCGCCGCACTGACCAGCATCATCACGCTGACGCCGGGCACGGTGTCTTCGGTGCTGTCGGACGATCGCAGCCACCTGCTGGTACACGTGCTGAACCTGGACGATGCCGATGCGGTGATCCGGCAGATCAAGACGCGCTACGAGGCGCCGCTGATGGAGATCTTCCCATGACCCCTCAGGCGCTGGTGATGTACGCCATCGTGGCATCGATGCACGTGGTCGGCCTGGCGATGCTGCTGGCGCTGGTGCGGCTGGTGCGCGGCCCCAGCGTGCCCGACCGCATCCTCGCGCTCGATACGCTCTTCGTGGCCGCGATCGCGCAGCTGGTGCTGTTCGGCATGTACCTGGGCACGGCGGTCTACTTCGAGGCGGCGTTGATCATCGCCATGCTGGGCTTCGTCGGCACGGTGGTGCTGAGCAAGTACGTGCTGCGACGGGACATTGTCGAATGAGCTGGGTCTTCGCCATCCTGCTGGTGCTGCTGCTGGCCGTGGGCAGTTTCTTCATTCTGGTCGGCTCCTTCAGCCTGTTGAAGCTGTCGGAGTTCTTCAAGCGCCTGCATGGACCGACCAAGGCCAGCACGCTGGGCGTGGGCTGCATGCTGATCGCGTCGGTCGGCTACCACGCGCTGAGCGGTACCGATCCGCAACCGAGGGAACTGCTGATCACCGCGTTCCTGTTCATCACGGCGCCGATCAGCGCGCACCTGATGGCCAAGGCGGCGCTGTCGCTGCACATGGCGGAGCGTCCGCCGATGCCGGGCGGCGAGCCGGCCAAGCCCATCGACGCGGTCGACGAAGACGCCGCGCCGGACGCCTGATCCCTCATGCGCACGGCCCTCGTTTTTGGTGCGAGCGGACAGATCGGCGAGGCGCTGCTCGCCAGGCTTGATGCACGCGACTGGCAGGTGTTCGCGGTATCGCGGACGCCGCGCCCGCCGTCGTCGAACGTGCAGTGGCTGACCGGCGAGTTCGAAGGCATCGACAGCTTGCCCGACCGCGTCGATGTGATCTTCAGCACCGGCCCGCTGGACGGATTCGCGCAGTGGTACGGGCGAGGACTCGTTGCGGCACCGCGCGTGGTCGCGTTCGGTTCCACCAGTCTCGACACGAAGCAGGCCTCGGGCGATGCCTACGAGCGCGACATCGTCGCGCGACTGCAGGCCGCCGAGCGGCTGGTGTTCGACACGGCGTCGGCGACGGGGGCATCGGCCACACTGTTGCGCCCGACGCTGGTCTACGGCGCAGGCCGCGACCAGACGCTGGCGCGGATCGCGGCGATGGCGCGGCGCATGGGGTTCTTCGTGCTGCCGCGCGGTGCGGAGGGCAGGCGCCAGCCAGTCCACGTCGATGATCTGGCGGCCGCCGCACTGGCCGTCGTGGATGCACCGGCGACGCACGGGCAGGCGTATGCGCTTCCCGGCGGCGAAACACTGGCCTATCGCGAGATGGTGGTGCGCACGCTGGCGGCGCTCGATCCGCCTGCGACGCTATGGCAGCTGCCGATGCCGGTCTTCCGCGCGGTGCTGTCGTTCGCCCGCATGGCGGGCGCGATGCGCGGGCTCTCCGACGATGCGGTGGCGCGCATGCGCGAGGATCTGGTGTTCGATGCGACGCCGGCGCGCAACGACTTCGGTTACGCGCCGCGGGCGTTCATCGTCGACAGGCGTGCGCTCGGTGCGTAGAGCGGAGCTTGCTCCGCTGCTTTTCGAAACCCCGAAACGAACCCGCGAACGGCATCAGCCGGGTCAGCCGGGCAAGCCCGGCGCTACGCTCAATACCGCCAGCCCATCTTCCGATAGAACTTGCTGAGCACCCACACCGGGCCGATCAGCAGGTAGGTAAGGTCGGTGAGGAAGCTGGGCTTCTTGCCTTCGATCTTGTGGCCGATGAACTGCGCGATCCACGCCAACACGAAGACGCCGACGGCGAGGTAGAACAGGTTCTGCAGCCCCAGCAGCGCTTCCAGCCAGCGTGTCAGCCAGGCCATCGCGATGAAGATCGCCAGCATGCCGAAGCCCAGCGGGCGCGACAGCTTGTAGTAGTACATCCACGCGGCAAACATCGCCAGCGCCGCCCACATGCCCGACTTCACCCAGGTACCGAACACCGGGATGCACCACAGCAGCGCCACCACCGTCCACAGGATCGCCGGCACGGCGAACACGTGGATCAGCTGGTTGGTCTCGTTGACGTGGTCGCCGGAATAACTGGCGAACCAGCGGTCCACCGGACGTTGCGCGGTCGCGTTCATTCATCCCTCCCGAGGATGGCAATGCGGCAGGGTATGGAGCATACCCCAGCCCGACGGGGTGTGCCGGGACCGGGATCGGCGTTCGGATCAGTGGGCGGCGGCCTTGGAGAACAGTTGGATCACGGCCACACCGGCCACGATCAGCGCCATGCCCAGCATCGCCGCCAGGTCCAGCGGCTGCTTCAGCACCAGCCAGCCGATCAGCGCGATCAGCACGATGCCCGCCCCGGACCAGATGGCGTAGGCCACGCCCACGGGGACGCTCTTCAGCGTCAGCGAGAGGAAGTAGAACGCGACGCCGTAACCGGCGGCGACCAGCAGCGACGGGCCGAGTCGCGTGAAGCCTTCGGAGGCCTTCAGGGCGCTGGTGGCGATGACTTCGGCCACGATGGCCAGGGCGAGGTAGAGGTAGGCGTTCATGCGTGCGCACCGGGGGAAAGGGTGGCAAGCCTACTGCACGGAACGCTGAACCCCGGCTTGCCCCGCACCACCCGGATGCGGGGCAGGGAGCAGGTCAGTCGACGACGATGCCGGCCAGTTTCTGCAGCGCTTCGGCGTACTTGGCGCGGGTGCGCTCGATGACCTCCGCCGGCAGCGACGGACCGGGCGCGGTCTTGTTCCAGTCCAGTGTTTCCAGGTAATCGCGCACGAACTGCTTGTCGTAGCTCGGCGGGCTGGTGCCGACCTCGTACAGGTCCGCGGGCCAGTAGCGCGAGGAATCCGGCGTCAGCATCTCGTCCATGATGTAGAGGCGGCCGTCCTCGTCGGTGCCGAACTCGAACTTGGTGTCAGCCAGCAGGATGCCGCGCTCGGCGGCGAAGTCGGCGGCGAAGCGGTAGATGCGCAGCGTGGCGTCGCGCACGCGCTCGGCCAGCTCCGCGCCCACGGTCTTCACCATCGCGTCGAAGTCGATGTTCTCGTCGTGGTCGCCGACAGCGGCCTTGGTCGACGGGGTGAAGATCGGCTCGGCCAGCTTCTCGGCCTGGCGCAGGCCATCGGGCAGTTCGATGCCGCTGACCTTGCCGGTGCGTTGGTAATCCTTCCAGCCGCTGCCGATCAGGTAGCCACGGGCGATGGCTTCCACCGGGACGGGCTTCAGCTTCTTCGTCACCACGGCGCGCTTGGCGTACAGCGCTGCGTCGACGCCGGCCGGCAGCACGCCGGCCACGTCGATGCCGGTCAGATGGTTCGGCATCAGGTGCGCCGTCTTGGCGAACCAGAAATTGGAAATCTGGCAGAGCATCTCGCCCTTGCCGGGAATCGGGTCGGGCAGCACCACGTCGAACGCGCTCAGGCGATCAGTGGCCACCATCAACAGGTAATCGCCCGCAGGCGCATCGGCGGGCAGGCGGTCGCGCGGAAGATCGAACACGTCGCGGACCTTGCCGCGGTGACGCAGGGTGAGGCCGGGCAGATCGGATTGCAGCAACGTCGTGGGCACAAACACTCCTTCGGGAGTTCCGGAAACCAGCGAGGCGATACAGCGTCGTGGGGGCGTGCGGCAGGCCGTGCGCCCGTGCCCCGGGGCGACCGTCTACCCGCTGCTGCGGGGGCCGGGTACCGCACCGGGCCGCGTAGTGTACGGGCTCGGGAGCGCCATGTGCCGTAAAATGGCGCGATTGCCGGAGAAGGCGGGCCGAATGAAGCGCTGGTACGGAAAACTGCTGGGATTCGTGGCCGGTTGGCTGCTGATGCGCCATCCGCTGGGCGGCCTGGTGGGCCTGATCATCGGCCACGCCTTCGACGAGGACTGGTTCAAGCTCAGTCGCGAGAACCCTTACCGCGTGTTCGGCCTGACCAGCGACGCCAGCGATGCGGAGATCGACCAGGCCTATCGCCGGCTGATCTCCCAGTACCACCCCGACAAGATGGCCGGCGCCGCGGAAGACCTGCGCCGCCAGGCCGAACACAAGGCCGGCGAGATCAACGCCGCCTACGACCGCATCAAGACCCTGCGCAAGCGGCGGTGATGTGAGCGTGCCCGACGCATGGCCGGGCACGCAGGTTGCATCAGAAGCGGTAGTTCATCGTCAGGCGCAGGCTGTCCAGGTCGAGATCGCTATCGCTACGACGGAAGTCGGTGCCTGCGGCGTTCTGCAGGATGAAGGGGTTCGTGGCCGGGGCCGGCCCAGCCGCGCGGACGCGGTAATCGCCGTCATCCAGACGCGTGGCCAGATACTCGAGGCCTACCGTGAAGCGTTCGCCAAGGCGACGTTCGTAACCGACACCGTACTGGTGGCCGGAGGCGGTGTGGTTGCCATTGTTGGTGAACGTGTTCACGCCGTTGCTGGTGAGGTAGGTATTCTCGATACGGGCACGCGCTCCACCCGCCGTCGCGTAGACCAGATTGTCGCCGCCGGTGCCGAACGTGTAGCCGGCGCGTGCGCGTACTGCGTACATGCCGTCCACCTTGCGCAGCATGGTGTAGAACGCGGGCGTCGTGCTGAAGGACGTCACCGCGTCGCGTGCATCGTTCATGGCGTACTCGCCGGTCACGCCGAAGACCCATGCGCCCGCCTGCCAGTCGTAGCCCGCGCGCACGCCCCAGTCCGCGCCTCCGGAATTGCCTCGGCACCCGTCGCCTGGCGTCGCGCCGTTCGCCACGCCATTGCAGGAGCCGGGCGAGAAGGCGTCAGCGCCCGCCGCAGTGCGCACCGTATCCGTGTAGGTACCGTCGAGGTTGGTATCGAACAGGAAGCGGTCATTGCCGTCCTTCGGTTTGTCGACGCGGCCGAGGTGGAGGCCGACGTATCCGCCCGTCCAGTCGGACGTCTGCGCGGCGGCAGGCAAGGTCGTGGCGATGCAAGCCAAAGCAAGGGCGGATGCGCACGCGTGTCGCTTGTTCATGAAGTGCTCCTGCGGAACGGGCTCGCTGCGAGCCCTGAGTGATGGAGCCCCGGACGGCAGGGCACGATGGCGCGTCTGTCGCGCCGGTTCGCCTTACGGCGCGCCATCGGGCGGAGATGCAGCCGCTCCGCAGCGTGTTACCGGTGCGTTCAAGGCAGTGCAGGCCGCGTGAAGGTGAAATCGTGGGTTCGCAGGCCTAGAATTCGCGCTGGCCACCTTCCCGATCAAGCCATCATGTCGACCTGCATCATCGCCCCGTCCATCCTGTCCGCCGACTTCGCCCGCCTGGGCGAGGAAGTCGACAACGTGCTGAAGGCCGGCGCCGACTGGGTGCACTTCGACGTGATGGACAACCACTACGTGCCCAACCTGACCATCGGTCCGCTGGTGTGCAGCGCGCTGCGCAAGCACGGCGTCACCGCGCCGATCGACGTGCATCTGATGGTGGAGCCGGTGGACCGCATCATCCCGGACTTCGCCGAGGCCGGCGCCAGCATCATCAGCTTCCATCCGGAAGCCTCGAAGCACGTGCACCGCACGATCCAGCTGATCAAATCGCTGGGCTGCAAGGCCGGCCTGGTGCTCAATCCCGGCACGCCGGTCGAGGTGCTGGACTGGGTGCTGCCGGAGCTGGACCTGGTGCTGCTGATGTCGGTGAACCCGGGCTTCGGCGGGCAGGCGTTCATTCCGTCGGCGCTCGACAAGCTGCGTGCCGTGCGCGCGATGATCGACAAGACCGGCAAGGACATCCGCCTGGAGATCGATGGTGGCGTGAAGGCGGACAACATCGGCCAGATCGCGGCGGCGGGCGCGGATGCGTTCGTCGCCGGCTCGGCGATCTTCAATGCGCCGGACTACAAGGACGTGATCGATCGCATGCGGGCCGCGGTGGCCGACGCGCGCGCCTGAAAAAGCAGAAGGGCGATGGCCTGCGCCACCGCCCCGGAAGAATTGGAGGCTGATCCTGCCTCCGCCCGTCGTCCCTGCTATGGCCTTCCACACTACGCATGGTCTGTGACGGGCCCGTGACAGCGTGTCAGGCAGGGATGCTGTGGGAGCGACGTAAGTCGCGAGTTTGTTGACCTTCCAGCTTTCGCGACTCACGTCGCTCCCACGACGGACCGGCTATGCTCGCGCCACTCTCAAGGACTCCCCATGACCGCACCCCGCTGGCGCCTGATCCTCAACGGCAAATCCGCTGGTGATGACGACCTGCGCGAGGCCGTCGGTGCCCTGCGCGAGGCCGGCATCACGCTCGACGTGCGCGTGACCTGGGAAGACGGCGATGCCGAGCGCTATGTCGCCGAAGCGATCCGAGACGGCGTGGATACCGTCATCGCCGCCGGTGGCGACGGCACGCTGAGCGAAGTGGCGACGACGCTCGCCCATCGCGACGGGCCGGCCGATGCGCTGCCATCGCTGGGCCTCGTGCCGCTGGGCACGGCGAACGACTTCGCCACCGCGGCCGGTATTCCGGACGAGCCGCTGCCCGCCTTGCAGCTGGTCCGCGATGCCGCACCCGCTCCTGTGGATCTCCTGCGGATCGATGCCGAAGACGGTCCGCACTGGTGCGCCAACCTCGCCAGCGGCGGCTTCGGCACCGAGGTCACCGTCGAGACCGATGAGGGCCTGAAGAAGATGCTCGGTGGCTTGGCGTATCTCATCACCGGCGTCGCCAAGCTGGGACGCATCGAGCCGGTCGCGGCGCGCGTGCGCGGTCCGGAGTTCGAGTGGCAGGGCGATTTCATCGCGCTGGGCATCGGCAACGGGCGGCAGGCGGGCGGTGGGCAGGCACTGTGCCCGGATGCGCTGATCGACGACGGTCTGCTCGACCTGACTATCGTCCCGGAGCTGTCCGGCGAGGTCGCCGCCACCGTGGGCACGCTGGTGAAGGACGGCAAGCACGCCGCGCTGGACCGCGTGGCCACCCGCGCGCGCCTGCCGTGGGTCGAACTGGAAGCCGACCAGTCGCTGATCCTGAACCTGGACGGCGAGCCCGTGCAGTCCCGCCGTTTCCGCATCGAGTGCGTCCCCGGCCGCATCCGCATGCATCTGCCGGTGGCTTGTCCGTTGCGTCTGCAACCTTAGGAAAGCGCCGAAAGCGCGCGCTCGTCATTCCCGCGAAGGCGGGAACCCAGCGACTTGGCTTCTCAGTGACCTGAAGTCACCGGGCCCCCGCCCGACCAGACGTGCGTCTGTTGAAAGCCGCGGGGATGACGGCAGTGATTCATGCTCTCCCCAGTGGCCGCCGGGCCGATGCGTCGGGTAAAGTAGCCCCGTGTCCCATCCCGCGCTCCCGCTTTCCAAAGATTCCGCACGCCGTGGCTGGCGATGGTGGCCCGTAGCCGTCGCCCGTACCGCCACCGTGTCCCGGAAGGAAAGCCCGCTTGATCTCGCACGCCCAGTTCCAGCAGTACGCTGCTGAAGGCTTCAATCGCATCCCCGTCGTCCGTGAAGTGCTGTCCGACCTGGACACGCCGCTCTCGGTCTACCTGAAACTCGCCGACGCGCCGCATACCTACCTGTTCGAATCGGTGGAAGGCGGCGAGCGCTTCGGCCGCTATTCCATCATTGGCCTGCCGGTGCGCCGCGTGGCCACCTTCCGCGGCCACACCCTGCAGATCCACGACCACGGCCAGTTGGTCGAGACGCGCGAGGTCGCCGATCCCTTCGCCGAAGTCGAAGCCCTGCGCGCCGCCTACGCGGTGCCCAAGCTGGACGGCCTGCCTGGGTTCACCGGTGGCCTGGTCGGCTGGTTCGGCTTCGAGTGCATCGGCTATGTCGAGCCGCGGCTGGCGACCGGCGACAAGCCGGACGAACTCGGCACGCCCGACATCCTGCTGATGCTGTCCGAAGAAGTGGCCGTGTTCGACAACCTCAAGGGGCGGCTGTACCTGATCGTCCATGCCGATCCGCGCGAAGCGGAGGCCTGGGAGCAGGCGCAGGCGCGGCTGGACGCGCTGACGGCCAAATTGCGTCAGCCGGGCTCGTACCCGACACCGATCACCCGCGACGTGCTGGACGAAAGCCACTTCGTCTCCGGCTTCACCCACGACGGCTTCATCGCCGCGGTGGAGCAGTCGAAGGAATACATCCGCGCCGGCGACATCTTCCAGGTGGTGCTGAGCCAGCGCCTGAGCGTGCCCTTCAACGCGCGCCCGGTGGACGTGTATCGCGCGCTGCGCGCGTTGAACCCGTCTCCGTACATGTACTTCCTCGACGTCGGCGACGTGCAGGTGGTGGGTTCGTCGCCCGAGATCCTGGTGCGCCTGGAGAACAATGAAGTCACCGTGCGCCCCATCGCCGGCACGCGTCCGCGCGGGAAGACGCACGACGAGGACATCGCGCTGGAAGCCGAACTGCTGGCCGATCCCAAGGAGCGTGCCGAGCACCTGATGCTGATCGACCTGGGCCGCAACGACACCGGCCGCGTGTCGGAGGCCGGTACGGTGCAGGTGGGCGAGCAGTTCGTCATCGAGCGCTACAGCCACGTCATGCACATCGTCAGCGAAGTCACCGGCAAGCTGTTGCCCGGCCTGAGCTACGCCGACGTGCTGCGTGCGACGTTCCCGGCCGGCACCGTCAGCGGTGCGCCGAAGATCCGCGCACTCGAAGTGATTCGCGAACTGGAGCCGATCAAGCGCAACGTCTATGCCGGCAGCATCGGCTACATCGGCTGGCATGGCGATGCCGACACCGCCATCGCCATCCGCACCGCCGTCATCAAGGATGGCCGCCTGCACGTGCAGGCCGGTGCCGGCATCGTCTACGACTCCGATCCCGAGAAGGAATGGGACGAGACGATGAACAAGGGCCGCGCGCTGTTCCGCGCCGTCGCCGAAGCCGCGAGGGGCTTGTGAAAATGCGTTTTTATGATTATTTCGAGAGAAATGACAAGGATCCGGCTCGTAACCTGTACTGTGATTTGTTGCACTTCTTGGTAGCGATCACTGCGTCTCTAGCGCTCGCATCCTGCACGACCATCAGGACTCCTCAGAAGTACGTATCGCCAGATAAATCTTTTTCAGTTGCAGTTGAAGGTGGCGTGCTCACTTATCGCGGCCTGCTGATGAAACGGGGTGTCGATCAAGCCGAGAAGTACTTGGCCGAACATCCCTCCGTCAGCGTTCTTGCCATCGAATCCCAAGGTGGAGAAGTGACCGAAGGCATGAGGCTTGGCGATCTGGTGCTGGCGCGATCCATGGACGTAAGGGTAATCGGCAGCATTTGTGCGTCATCGTGCGCAAATTATGTTTTCGTATCGGGAAGGCAAAAGTTCATTGAGCCCGGTGCACTTCTCACGTGGCACGGCTCCCCGCTCCGCCCGCAAGACATGCCGATCACCGCAACTGTAGTGGACAGTGACGGACACTCTGAATCGAAGGAATACAAAGGAGAGGCTTTGCTTGAGTACCTGAAGCGCCCTGAGATTGCGATTTCGGTCGAAAGGGATCGCAAAGAACAGATGGAATTCTTCAGGGCGCGGCGGGTAGACGGTCGTATTACTGTTTTCGGCCAAGAGATTGGCTGCGATTGCCAATGGACGCTCACAGTTGAGGACATGGGAAAGTTTGGAGTCGATGGGGTGTACGCCGATTCCAGCTACCCGAATGCAGCTCCCTTGCTCAAAGAACTATCTGTGGTGACGCTCAGACTCAAAGACTATCCGGGTCATGTTTCCGGAGGTAAGGACTGAACCATGCTGTTGATGATCGACAACTACGACAGCTTCACCTACAACCTCGTGCAGTACCTGCAGTCGCTGGGTGCCGAGGTGAAGGTGGTGCGCAACGATGCGATGACGGTGGACGAGATCGCCAGGCTCGCGCCCGAGCGCATCGTCATCTCGCCCGGACCGTGCACGCCGAACGAAGCCGGCGTGTCGCTGGACATCATCGAGCGATTGGGCGCAAACACGCCGATCCTCGGCGTCTGCCTCGGCCACCAGAGCCTTGGGCAGGCGTATGGCGGTAACGTCATCCGCGCCGGCCGCATCATGCACGGCAAGACCTCGCGCATCCGCCATGAAGGCAAGGGCGTGTTCGCCGGCCTGCCGGATGCCTATGAAGCCACCCGCTACCACTCGCTGGTGGTCGAACGCTCCAGCCTGCCGGAGGCGCTGGAGGTCACCGCCTGGACCGAGAACGATGATGGCAGCTTCGAGGAGATCATGGGGCTGCGGCACCGCGAATTCCCCGTCGAAGGCGTGCAGTTCCATCCCGAGTCGATCCTGACCGAGCACGGCCACGCGCTGCTGAAGAACTTCCTGGAGCGATGATCTCCCACCCCTGCCTGTGTAGGAGCGGGCCATGCCCGCGACGCTTTTCCTGCCGGGTGCACAGCGTATCGCGGGCATGGCCCGCTCCTACAGGCAACCGAAGATGCCACTGACCCCCCAAGAAGCCCTGCAGCGCACCATCGAGCATCGCGAGATCTTCCACGACGAGATGGTCGACCTGATGCGCCAGATCATGCGCGGCGATGTATCGCCGACGATGACGGCCGCCATCCTGACCGGCCTGCGCGTGAAGAAGGAAACCGTCGGTGAGATCGCCGGCGCGGCCACCGTCATGCGCGAGTTCTCGCGGACGGTGGACGTCGCCGACCGCACGCACCTGGTCGATATCGTCGGCACCGGCGGCGACGGCTCGCACACGTTCAACATCTCCACGTGTTCGATGTTCGTCGCGGCGGCGGCGGGTGCGCGCATCGCCAAGCACGGCAATCGCAGCGTGTCGTCGAAGTCGGGCAGTGCGGACGTGCTGGAGGCGCTGGGCGTCAACATCGAACTGCAGCCGGACCAGGTGGCGCAGTCGATCGCGCAGGCCGGCATCGGCTTCATGTTCGCGCCGGTGCATCACCCGGCGATGAAGGTGGTCGCGCCGGTGCGGCGCGAGATGGGCGTGCGCACCATCTTCAACATCCTCGGGCCGCTGACCAATCCGGCCGGCGCGCCGAGCATCCTGATGGGCGTGTTCCATCCCGATCTGGTCGGTATCCAGGCGCGCGTGCTGCAGGAACTGGGCGCGGAGCGCGCACTGGTAGTGTGGGGCCGTGACGGCATGGACGAACTGTCGCTCGGCGCCGGCACGCTGGTCGGCGAGCTGCGCGACGGCGAAGTGCGCGAGTACGAGCTGCACCCTGAAGATTTCGGCATCGCGATGGCGGCCAGCCGCAACCTGCGCGTCGCCGACGCGGCCGAGTCGAAGGCGATGCTGCTGGGGGTGCTGGACAACCGGCCCGGCCCGGCGCGGGAGATCGTGGTGCTGAACGCGGGCGCGGCCCTGTACGTGGCCGGCGTGGCGGAGAGCATCGAAGATGGCATCGCACGTTCGCGCGACGCCATCGCCAGCGGTCGCGCGCTGGAGCGGCTGCAGCAGTTCGTCGCCACCACCCAGGCGCTTGCAAAACAGGACGCGCACTGACATGGCCGCCAGCGGATTCGCCAGCCTGCCGAAGCCTCCTTACTACGCGGTGGTCTTCTCCTCGCAGCGCAACGGCCAGGATGATGCCGGTTACGGCGCCATGGCCGAGCGCATGGTCGAACTGGCCCAGCAGCAGCCCGGCTTCCTCGGCATGGAGTCCACGCGCGGCGCGGATGGCTTCGGCATCACGGTGGCGTACTGGGAAAGCGAGGCCGCGATCCTTGCCTGGCGCCAGCATGCCGAGCACACGGCGGCGCGCGAGCAGGGTCGGCGGGACTGGTACGACCATTTCGAGCTACGGGTCGCCAGGGTCGAGCGTGCCTACGGCTGGGACCGCGACGCCGCCGGGCGCCGCGGATAGTGCGAAAATAGGGGTCCCGCCCAGGCGGGTGCCCGCCTGAGGACTGCATGAGCGACATCCTGACCACCATCCTCGCCCGCAAGGCAGAGGAAATCGCCGATCGCAGCGCACGCGTGTCGCTGGCCGACCTGCGTACGCGCATCGGAGACGCCTCGCCGACGCGCGGCTTCGCCGATGCGCTGAACGCGATGATCGCGCAGGGCGATCCGGCGGTGATCGCCGAAGTGAAGAAGGCCAGCCCGTCGAAGGGCGTGATCCGTCCTGACTTCCGGCCGGCCGACATCGCGGTGAGCTACGAGTTCGGCGGCGCGGCCTGCCTGTCCGTTCTGACCGATGTCGATTTCTTCCAGGGCGCGGACGACTATCTGAAGCAGGCGCGGGAGGCGTGCACGCTGCCGGTGCTGCGCAAGGATTTCACCGTCGACCCCTACCAGGTCTACGAAGCGCGCGTGCTCGGCGCCGACTGCATCCTGCTGATCGTGGCGGCGCTGGATGACGGACAACTCGTCGACCTGTCCGGCCTGGCGATGGAACTGGGCATGGATGTGCTGGTCGAGGTGCACGACATCGATGAGCTCGAGCGTGCACTGCAGGTGCCGGTGCCGCTGGTCGGCATCAACAACCGCAACCTGCGCACGTTCGAGGTATCGCTGCAGGCCACGCTGGACATGAAGGACGCGGTGCCCAAGGACCGGCTGCTGGTGACCGAGAGCGGCATCCTGGTGCCCGAGGATGTCGCCACGATGCGCGCGGCTGGCGTCGACGCCTTCCTGGTCGGCGAGACCTTCATGCGCGCCGAAGAGCCTGGCGAGGCGCTGCGTCAGCTATTCTTCGCGGCATGACGGACGTTTCCTATCCGACGCCGCGTGCCGATGCCCCGGTCGTCGTCTTCGATTTCGACCACACGCTGTACGACGGTGACTCCGGTGGTCATCTGGTCAAGTGGCTGATCCAGCGCAATCCATTGCGCATGGCGGTCGCGCTGGCCGCGTCGGTCGTGCTGGGGCCGATGGTGGCGTTCCTGCCGACGCGCCGTCGCGGGATCTCCGGCTATATCTGGATCGGCACGTTCGGCCTGCATGGCCGGCGCAGCTTCGACGCGCTGATCGACCAGTACGTGGCGACACATCGTGACGAGGTGCAGCAGCGCCTGTTGCCGTACGCGCTCGAGGTGTTCCGCGATCATCGCGCCCGTGGCGACAACGTGGTGGTGGCCACCGGCGCGCCGCCGGAACTGGCGCGCGCGATCCTGAGCTTCGTCGCCCACGAAGACGTGCCGGTCATCGGTACCGCCGTCGGCCCGCGCCTGGGCGCGGTCGTGGCCACGCGCCACTGCCATAACGAAGAGAAGATGCGCATGCTGCGCGAGCGTGGTTATGGCGAAATCGCCGTGGCGTATTCGGACAGCAGTGCCGACTTGCCGTTGCTCAAGGCGGCGCGCGCGCCGGTCGTGGTGAATCCCAAGGCCGCGCGGGTGGCGATGTTCCGCCGCGTCCTGCCGCCGGGCACGCCCATCCTCAACTGGGGCTGCAAGGAACGGGGCGGCGCGGACGCCGCCTGACCGCAAGGCGGCGGATCAGATCCGTTCAGGCGCGTTCCAGTCCTTGATGAGGTCCGCGAACTCGATCTCGGCGAAATCCTGGTACTCGCCCGCGTCGTAGAAGCGGCCATAGCATCCCTTGCAGCTCTCGAACCAGATGTGCGGCTGCAAAGGATCGACCATGCGGATCAGGGGGCGATTGCCGATGCAGGACGGGCAGGTGATCCGGTCGATCTTGTTGTACTGCTCGCCCACGGACGGGTCACCGGTGTCGATCTCGTCCGCTCGGTCCTTCAACGTCTCGTGGTCCACCATCTCGAACCACAATCCCCTGCACTGGCTGCAGCGATGAACATTGGCTTGCGGAACCGTGACTAGTTCCATCGTGCCTTGGCACTTGGGGCATTGCATGCGAGATCCTGCGACATGGGAAGCGAGGCGCCTGTTGTAAGGCGGCGCGACGGTCCGGTCAACGGGGTGATGCCTCGGGTACGTCGCCGCGCTGCGGCCCTTGGTCAGTGCGCGGGCCCCTGCACCTGCGTAGGCGGCGCGGTCGGTGCCGGCATGCTGCGCTCCGGCAGGGGCCAGCCAGGCGTCTCGCTCTGCGGCAGGCTTGTATCCCGTGCGACAGAGGCCTGGTCCAGGTCGAGTTCGACGCGTGGCCAGCCTTCCTTGGTTGAAAAGCGCGCCTGTGTGCCTTCGACATCAATCGTGGCCAGGCTGCGCGACGTGATGCCCGCGGTGTGGCAGGCCTCGGTGAACTGCGACAGGCGGGCTTCGCTGGTGTAGTCGGGAAGATGCCGCTTCAGGGTTTCGTAAAGGGCGTGCTGTGGATGATCTGGGTCGCAGGGCGCGGCCGGTGTTGTGGGAATGGGAGCGGGTTCCCCGCGCAGAGGGAGGGTGTCATCCCCGAAGCGCGCGAGCCGGGGAATCCGCTCGTCATCCCGTACATCGCGGTCATGAGCAACGACGAAGCCATCGGGAACCTGCTTCTTCCCATCGTCCGCATGACGAAGGGTGATAAGCCGTTGGCCATCGCTGGTATCGATCAGGCCAAGATTCCGTCCGCCAAGATTGAGGCCGGTGCTTTCCAGTTGCGCCGGATCCAGCCCCAACCGGGCCATGTCCAGTTTGATTGTCGGCGGTCGGGCCCAGTGTGCCGTGTCCTGGCCAACTTGTTCGATCAGATAGGCGCCGTAATAGTTGCGGTAGTCGGCCTTGCCCTGCGCTCCGAGTGTCCTGGCGGATTGGTCGAAATGGCACTGCGCCACCGGTCCGACATTGATGGCGCCGGCCTTGGGCAGGCGCGTGTCGGACATGTGCATGTCCCGGTCGAGGACGATGCCGCGGGCGAGCTGGGGGAGACGCTCCTCATCAAGCTTGGCGCAATTGGTTGTGGGAGCTGCCCGCTCCAGCATCGCTTCCCGGGTGATTATTCCGCCACTGGTGTATTGGATGCGGCTGGCCAGGGCATTCCAATCCCTCGACTTCGGCGATAGCCTCATCACGGCGGGCGGCACGCTGATACAGGGAAAAATGCGGTGTCACGTCGGCGCTTCCGCCGGGGCCGGCGGCACGTATCTCCTCCGTTATCTGGGCGGCAACGAAGTGCAGGGTCTTCCGTGATTCCGCCGTGTTCAATGCATGCCCTGTCTCGTGGCCAAGGGTGCCGGTGATGACATCGATTCGTCTGCGTGGCTCTTCCAGTCCTGGCTTCGTGAAAGTATCCACGCTGACATAGATGGCCTTTTCATGGCTGTCGTAATGCCCTCCCTCGTTCACGCCGGTTGGGGTGAGCCGGATATGCCGGAGTTGACCGGCTTCGATGGCTTGGTTCATCCGTTGTTGCAGGTAGGGCGATGTGGCGATCGCTTCCTCTATCTCGGGGCGCTTGTCGGAGGCAAGCCATCGGTGAGGCGCAGCAAATGTGGCGGCAACCTACTCACGGCGAGGGCCTCCATCAATCTTGAACCAATCCACGCAGGCGCGCTCCGAGTCGCTGCCTTCGTCCAGGTAGTAGAGATAGACACTCATGCTGAACCCGGTACGGTTGGCTGGTACGTCCCTGCCAAATCCCCAGGAGGGCTTGTTTCCGAACGTGGAGCGCGTCGCTGCGCGCTCGTATCCCAAGACGACGATTTCGTTGGCGAGTTCTTCGAAATCCATCGTGCAGTAGGCGGGCTTCTGGTCGGTCCATGGTTCCACACCATTGTTGAGCGCGATCGTGATCGTCGGCGGCTCGCTCAATGCATACAGTTTGGTGACGGAAATGCGATACGTCCATCCCTCGGTCGTGATGCCGAAGTACTCATGGCCATCGCGCACCCTCGGGTTCTTCACCATGCGGACCTTGAAGATCGACTCCAGGTGCGTGTGTTCCATGTCTTCCAGCGTCTGCAGGTTGTCCAGCAGCGCCAGTACCTGCTTCCGGAGCGTAGCCGAGGGAATAGGCGGGCCGCGTTCGGTCTCGACGGTGGCTTCGTCTGCCACGGGCTTCGTGGGCGCGGCAGACGCGGTTTCGGGGGGTGAGAGGGTCGGTGTTGGTGACGGTGTGGGTGCTGTGGGCGCGGAGGCCGTCGCTGCCGACGCGGGTGCGGGCTCCGCAAGTTCCCCGGGTGAGTGGGCTTCGCCGCAGGCTGACAACGCGCCAGCCACCAAGGTGGATGTGGTCATGATCCGCTGAAGTGGGTTCATTTCATCGTCCTGAACGGCAACGGATGCGGGTGAATGCGGGCGATTGGGCTTGCGCTTGGCCTGCACTGGCGCGCCACCGGGAGGCAGGGGGCCCAGTTCGCGCAAGGTGCGCTCGTTGACGATGGCCAGGTCGCGAAGCAGTTGCTGCGCATGCAGTGAATCACCGCAGTATCCAGGCCCGAGATCCGGGCCCTTCTCGTCCATGATATTCAACTACGTTCCCTTGCGATGCATTGAAGCGGTAGAGGTCATCCCGCCGACAGCGACGCGCGGGTGCGCTCGTCATCGGCCACACGGACGCGGACGTCATTCCTGTGAGCGTGCGATGCTTCAAGCGACAAAGGCAGGATATCGACCTTCGGCAGCAGCCGCTTGGTGAAGTAACTGTCCTTGTAATAGCGCACCTTGCGGCACAGGATCGGGTGGGCCAGACCCTCATACAGCACGATTTCCTTCTCCGGCCCCATCGCCTTGAGTTCCTGCGGCAGCATCAAGGCCCGCTTCTCCAGCACCTCGTTGTCCGACACGTTGCGTCCCTGGCCATGCGAACGC
This sequence comes from Pseudoxanthomonas japonensis, assembly GCF_043632995.1. Classification (NCBI taxonomy): domain Bacteria; kingdom Pseudomonadati; phylum Pseudomonadota; class Gammaproteobacteria; order Lysobacterales; family Lysobacteraceae; genus Pseudoxanthomonas; species Pseudoxanthomonas japonensis. Next base: position 759,285 of record NZ_CP171632.1, read on the forward strand.
GTACGCGCGCGACGCTTGATGGTGGTGTAGCCGAGCATCTCCGAATAGTCGTTGGCGTCCTGCTGCTCGCGTGGCGCATAGATGATCTGCAGCGCATGGTTGGTGATGATGGTGCGCGACAGTTCCTTTCCGTAGACCGCGTCCAGCTGCGCCATCGACTGGATGATGGGCAGCAGGCGCAGGTTGTATCCGGCCATGTAGGCGACCGCCTTGGCGATGATGTCGACACGCCCGATGGCGGTGAACTCGTCCATCAGCAGCAGGCACTGGTGCTTGAGCGTGGGATCGTTCTGCGGCAGCACCTTGGTGTTGACGTTGATCAGCTGGCTGAAGAACAGGTTCACGATCAGCCGGCTCTCCGCCAGCTTGTTCGGCTGGATGCCGACATAGATGGTCATGCGGCGACGGCGTACGTCGTCGAGGCGGAAGTCGTCGGCGCTGGTGGCCGCGTCCAGTACCGGGTTCAGCCAGGGATTCAGCGGTTCGCGGAACGAGCCGATGATGGAGGCGAAGGTCACGTCCGCCTGCGACAGCAGGCCCGCGAACGCCGTGCGCGCCTGGCCGCTCAGGAACGGTGCCTCCACCAGCTTCTGCAGGTAGGGCTTGAGTTCGCCACCATCGCCCGACGCCAGGCGCAGCACCGCACCCAGGGTGGGCGCTTCCGCGGTGCGGTCGTTATCGCGCCGTTCGAACAGGTACAGCGTGAAGGCGAGGAAGGCGTTGCGCGCCTGGCTGACCCAGAACTTGTCCTTGTCGTCGCCGTCCGGATACAGCATGGCCGCGATGCTCTGCAGGTCGGAGACGCGGAAGGCCGGATCCGGCGATACGTAGGTCATCGGATTCCAGCGATGGCTGCGGCGGTCTTCCGCGAACGGATTGAACAGGTAGACCTCGTGCCCGATCGACCGGCGCCAGCCCGAGGTCAGGTCGAAGTTCTCCTGCTTGATGTCCAGCACGACCGCCGACTCGCGGTAGTCGAGCAGGTTGGGGATCACCACGCCAACGCCCTTGCCCGAGCGGGTAGGGGCCGCGAGGATGACGAACTGCTGCCCGGACAGGCGCAGCAGCTTGCCATTCATCTGGCCGACCACGATGCCGTTGTCCTTGCTCGACAGGAAGCCCTTGTTCGCCAGGTCGATCATGCCGGCGAAGCGCGCGCGTCCATGCAGGTTCCGATAGCTGCGCAACTTGTAGACCATCACCGACAGCGCGGCCCAGAACAGCAGCATCAGCCCGCCGCCGACCGCACCGGCCGCCTTGATGCGCCATGCATAGGGTTGCACGCGTGGATGGTCGAGGTGCTTGAGGTAGTCGACGTAGGTACCGGCGCCGACCTGTCCGCCATCGAGGCCGAGGAACAGCAGCGCCAGGTAGCCGGAGAGATAGAGGGCGCCGACGGCCGCGAGCGCGGCCAGCACCAGGATGATCACCACACGCGTATTGCCCACACAGCCCCCTGTCGTCGTTCCTTGATGAATGCCGTTGCGGCCTCAGCGGGCGCCGCCGGCCGCGCCTTCCTGCTTCACCGACGTGTCGATCAGCACGTACTGATCGTTCTTCTGCCAGCGTGGCAGACCATCCTGCAGCTTGATGCAAGGCTGCCCGCCGCAGGAGGTGATGGTGACGTGCTGCAACGCTTCCAGCACTTCCGCATCCACCTTCGCGCGTTCCGAGCGCTGCACGTTGTGCCATGACGCATAACCGCTGCCCGCCACCAGCGCCAGACAGGCCACCGACAGCGCGCCGAGCGACTTCCATCCGAGAAATCGTGCGCGCTGCGACAGCTGCGCCTGCTCGCGTTGCAGGTGATCCACGACATGGCGAAGTCGTAGCGCTGTCTCGCCGATGCTGTGCGTGGCGGCCGGAATTTCCTGCGCCAGCGCATCGTGCACGGCGCTGCGGGCCTGTTCGCTCATTTCCCGCTTGCCTTCTTCGATGGTCTTCCTGACCGCATTTGCGGATGCCTGCAATTCCTGTGCGGATGTCTGCTGCGTCGCTGCCGCTTTGTTGCACTGCTCTGTCAGATGTGCCGCCAGCAGTGCCGCATTGGCGACGAACTCTTCCATCTTCGACGGTTCCATATCGCTCCTTGTCGCACGAGGAATAACCGCACGTGATTCCCAGCATGATGCATCAGAGGTTTGACGTTCAAGCGGACCCGCCGCGATGCATGGGGTAGGAAATTTCCTACAGAGATCAAGGGTGTTTCATATGAATCTTTTGAATTATCCACGTTGTTCATCGCAGTGAAGAATGTTTTCACATTCGATGTGACGCCGTTCGTGCTTTCAAGTGCTTCTTCACATTCATGATCGAACGTGCGCGCGAAATTTCATCCAATTGCAACGCGATGCTTGTTTTATGCGGTTTACTGAAGTGAGTGCACCACTAGGAAGATCGTCGTACATGCGTTTACGTTTTTATTTTGGTTGACGACACAAAAAGGCGTGGCTATGTTCGGCGCGACTGTCGTGATGCAGTAAACGGAATGAACGTGCGATGTGTGTTGAAAGTCGCGCGAGTTTAAAAGGAGCGTTACGCAATGGATGCGAGCACAGGGGGCAATGCGCAGGCGGATATCCTGCGCACGGCGATAGCCTCGGGAGGCGTAGATCTCCCGACGCGTGCGGGCGCGCATCGCCACCCGGAGACATTCATCAGTGCCGTGGCGTTTTCCTTCGGGGATGCGTACCGGAGGTCTGTTGCCGACGATTGCAGAAAGGTGGCTTCGTGATCCGGAACATCGTTCTTCACAAGATGATCGTGTTGTGTGTCGTGATGGTGTCGCTGGCGGTCGCGGGATGCGCCACGCCACAGGCGGCGGACATCAATGGACGCTGGCGTCCGGTGAACCGTTTCGCGGAAGCGCCGCAGGCCATTCCGCTGCAGCAGGCGTATGTCTATCAGGCGTCGCCGGCGGACGGCACGCTCAGGACCATGCTGGTTCGCTGGGCCAAGGACGCCAGGCTGACGCTGGCATACCTGCATCCGAACGACTACACGTTGCATGCGCCGGTCGCGCAGATCCGCACCAGCAGCCTCGAAGATGCCGCAGCTTCGCTGTCGGCCGCGTACGCGGACCAAGGCGTGCAGGTGGTGGTCGAGCGTCCGCGGATCATCGTGAGTCAGGCATCGCGACCGTCGGCGGACGTCGCGCCCGCTGCGGCATTGGGCGACTGAAGGCGACGGCCCGCGCATGTTCAGGAAGAAGACCTCCTCCCCCGAGATCGATCGCGCCGTGGCGCAGGGCGTCAGCTTCGAGCTGACGCTGGCCGAGCGCGCGCGCAAGAGCGAACGACGCGCCTGGCTGGTCGCGTGGTCGGCCATCGTGATGTCGCTGATCCTGGCGGGCGGGTATTTCCTGTTCCTGCCGCTGAAGGAAAAAGTGCCCTATCTGGTGATGGCCGATCCCTACACCGGCACGGCCAGCGTGGCGCGGTTGTCGGGCAACTTCCAGGACCGCGACGTCACCACCGAGGAAGCGATCAACAAGAGCAACGTTGCGCAGTTCGTGCTGGCACGCGAGTCCTACGACTCGGGCCTGGTCGGCCAGCGCAACTGGCGCACGACGCTGTCGATGGCGGGGCCTGCAGTCGCGCCTGCCTACACCGCGCTGCATGCGGAGAGCAATCCGGCGCGTCCTTTCCGTCTTTATGGCGGCGCGCGCGCGGTCCGCACGCGCATCCTGAGCATCGTGCTAATAGGCGGGGGAGAGGGGCGTCGCCCGACGGGCGCGACCGTGCGATTCCAGCGCAGCGTCTACGAAAAGGGGCGGGGTACCTCGCAGCCGCTGGACAGCAAGATCGCCACGATGGAGTTCATCTACAACCCCGACCTGCGCTTGAACGAGGAAGACCGGCTGCTCAATCCGCTGGGGTTCCGCGTGACCAATTACCGCGTGGACGACGATTTCGCTTCCGCTGCGCTGCCCGAGCGTGAGTTCCCGGCGCCACCGCCAATGGCTGGCGGTGCCGCGCCTGCCGTGGCGGTACCCGCGACCGCTGTCGATCCCGCTGCGACCGCCGTGGCGGGTCCGCCCACCGTGCCGGGCGAGAACGATGTATCGACGGCGCCGCAGCCCGCGGAGCAGTCGGAGACCGAGACCGGAACCGGAGTGCCCCAACGATGAGGTTGAAGGACGTCCTGCTGCATGTGGTCGCCGTCGGCTTGCTCTTCGCGACGCTGCCTGCCGTCGCGCAGGTGATAGAGCAGTACACGTATGCGCCGGACAAGGTGTACCCGGTGCGCACCGGGCTGGGCATCACCACCCAGATCGAGCTGTCGCCCCATGAGGAGATCCTGGACTTCAGCACCGGCTTCAGCGGCGGTTGGGACATCAGCCGTCGCGGCAATGTCTTCTATCTGAAGCCGAAGAACGTCGATGTGGATACCAACCTGCTGGTGCGTACGGCCGCGCATTCGTACATCTTCGAGCTGAAGGTCGTCGCCACCGACTGGCGGGTACTCGACCAGGCGCGTGCGGCGGGTGTGCAGTACCGCATCTCGTTCGTCTATCCCGGCGACACCAGCTTCGCCGGCCAGGCCGCCAGACCGCAGGAGCCCGATGCCGAACTGAACACGGGCGTCGAGCCGGGCCGCAACTATCACTTCAATTACGAGTACGCACAGCGGAAGCGTGGACCGGCGTGGCTCGTGCCGACGACCGTGTACGACGACCGACGCTTCACCTACATCCGCATGGGCGATCGCACCCGCTTCCCGAGCGGCAATTTCCCGGTCGTGTTCGCGCGCGACAGCGAGGGTGGCGATGAGTTCGTCGTCAACTCGACGGTGCAGGACGACACCATCGTCGTGCACGGCACCTACCCCTACTTGGTCATCCGCCATGGCGACAACGTGGTGGGCCTGCGCAGGAGCCCGGAATGACGAACCAGACGCCCCACGATCATCCCGAGGCAGGCCCCGAGCGGGTCGCTCCGCAGAATCCGTACCAGCGTGCGGTACCGGCTGCCGATCCGGATCTGGATGCCAATGCGCCGTACCTGCGCTCGGCCGATGTGCAGCGGCTGAACCGCAAGGCCCTGATCTTTCTGGCCGGCATCATCGCGCTGATGCTGCTGGTGGTGTTCTGGATCTTCAGTGGCGGACTGTCGTCGAAGCAGGGCGACACGCCCGCGAAAGCGCCGGGCGAGCAGGTCGTCATCCCTGCTGCACCACGCGACCTGCCTGAACTTCCGCCGGAAGCGCCGCCGGTACCGGTCGAGCCCGATCTGCCGCCGTTGCCGATGGTCGAGGACTCGGGCCCATCCACGGCATCGATGATGGCCATGCCGCCCGGCATGCCGGGCCAGCAGGCGCCTTCGCTGCGCGAGCGGCGCATGCTCGACATGGCCACCACGTTCGGTGAGGGCGGAAATCCGGACGCTGCCGCAGGCGCCGGCATGCAGGATGCCGGCATGGCCCAGTACGCCGCGTTGATGGGGCAGGGGCAGGCACCGGCCGCGCCGCGCGAGCCACCCGACGGCGTGACCAGCGCAAAGCCGCTCTACAACCCGAATACCCTGCTGCTGCGCGGCACCTATATCCGTTGCGTACTGGAGTCGCGCGTCATCACCGACGTGCCCGGCTACACGTCTTGCGTGGTGACGGAGCCGGTCTATTCGGTGAACGGCAAACGCCTGCTGCTGCCGCGCGGCTCGAAGGTCATGGGCAGCTACAACTCGGACGCCATCATCGGCGAGCGGGCGGCCATCGTGTGGGACCGCATCACCACGCCGACCGGCATGGACGTCAACATGCGCAGCCCGGGTACCGACATGCTGGGTGCCGCCGGCAATCCGGGCCATTACTCAGCGCACTGGGCGCAGCGCATCTCGTCCGCACTGCTAATCAGCATGCTGAGCGACGCCTTCAAGTACGCCGGTGCCAAGCACGGTCCGCAGGAGACCTCGATCGTCAACGGTGCCATCGTCCAGAACCCGTACGAGAGCAATACCGCCAGGACCATGGAGCGCCTGGCCAACATGGCACTGGACCGCAACATGGCGCGGCCGCCGACGGTGACCATCAACCAGGGCACCATCGTCAACGTCTACGTCGCCCGCGATGTCGACTTCTCTGCGGTGATGCGCTGAGACGCTGGCATGGACACGCAGAACGAGCCCTTGGCGCGCGTCTCCAACGAGTTCCTGGACTATCAGTACCAGGTGCTCGGCATCGGCGATCACATGCATTCCTCGGACGTGACCGAGATCTGCATCAACCGCCCGGGCGAGATCTACCTGGAAACGGCGCGCGAGGGCTGGCTGAAAGCCGATGTGCCGACGCTGACCTTCGAGCGCGCCCGACAGTTCTGCACGTCCGTCGTCAACGAGAGCAATACCGGCCAGCGCATCACCGACATCGATCCGATGGTCTCGCTGACGTTCCCCACCGGGCAACGCGCCCAGTTCGTGATCCCGCCGGCCTGCGACGCTGGCAAGGTGTCGATCACCATCCGTCTGCCTGCGAAGTTCAGCAAGTCGCTGGAGCAGTACGAACAGGACGGCTTCTTCAATGAGATCCTCGAGCAGCAGCAGGTGCTCGGTGATCACGACCAGGAACTGCTGGAGCTGCGCCGCAGCCGTAACTACGCCGAGTTCTTCCGCAAGGCCGTGCAGTACCACAAGAACATCGTCGTCGCCGGTGCGACCGGTAGCGGCAAGACCACCTTCATGAAATCGCTGGTCAACCACATCCCCGACCAGGAGCGCCTGGTGACGATCGAGGATGCGCGCGAGCTGTTCATCCGGCAACCCAACGTCGTCCATCTGCTGTACTCGAAAGGCGGGCAGAGCGCCAGCAACGTCACCGCCAAGAACTGCATGGAGGCCTGCCTGCGCATGAAGCCGGACCGCATCATCCTGGCGGAGCTGCGCGGCGATGAATCTTTCTACTTCATCCGCAACTGCGCGTCGGGCCACCCGGGCTCCATCACCAGTTGCCACGCAGGCAGCACCGCACAGACCTGGGATCAGCTCGCGCTGATGGTGAAGGCGTCGGCCGAAGGCGCGGGCCTGGAATTCGAGGTAATCAAGCGCCTGCTGAAGATGACCATCGACATCGTGGTGCATATCAAGGCCCATGCCGGTCGGCGCTACATCACCGGCATCGATTTCGATCCTGCCCGCGCCCTGGCGTCCTGACCTGGAGAAACGTGAATGAACTTCAAGCATCTCTCGCAAGGACATCGTGCACCCTCTGGCCGCGGGAGGGTCTGCTGATGCTGCCCGGCATGGAGCTGATGGGCTGCACCGGACTGGCGGTTCCACCGACGGTGATGGAACACGTCGTCAAGGTCGAGTCCTCGTTCAACCCCTACGCGATCGGTGTGGTGGGAGGACGGTTGGCACGCCAGCCGCGCAACCTGGCCGAAGCGCTGTCGACCGCGCGCATGCTGGAGGATCGGGGCTACAACTTCTCGCTGGGGCTGGCACAGGTCAACCGCTACAACCTGGCGAAGCAGGGGCTGGACAGCTACGAGAAAGCCTTCGATGTCTGTCCCAATCTCCAGGCGGGGTCGCGCATCCTCGCCGAGTGCTACTCGCGGTCGGGCAGCGACTGGGGCAAGGCTTTCAGCTGCTACTACTCGGGCAATTTCACTACCGGCTACCGCCATGGCTACGTCCAGAAGGTGTTCGCTTCCTGGCAGCGGCAGGTGGGAAGCGATACCGCGGCCGCCATCCCGGTGATCGACCGACGCAGCGTCGCCGGTCCTCAGCGAGCGACTCCGCGTGCAGCGGTGACCAGTGCGGCGGCGTCCCTCGTGGCTCGCCGTATCGAGGCCGCGACCCTTGCGCATGCCCCTGCCAGCCGCCCGCCGCCAGCCGCGCCTCCGCCCGCCACGACAGTGCCGGAACAGGCAGGGGTGGTGCCGCCCTCCGCCATTGCAGCGTCGGCGCCGGTCATCGCCCAGGCTTCGAGCGAGGCTCCCGTGACAGTACAAGCCTATTACCAGAACACCGCCGTGACGCCGCAAGCGTCGTCGGCCGTGCAGACATCCGGGAGGGATGACGCTTTCGTCTTCTAGCAGAACCCGCCACGGATGGCATAGCGGCACGCGAAAGTGCCACCCATCGTCACCATCACCACTTGGGGTACACCATGAATAACGCACACACGATCCACGCAAAGCAGATCTTCATTACTCTGGCCATCGCGTCTTTCGCCGTCGCGGCGCTCGCATTCCCTGAGCTGGCATTTGCTCAGGATGCGACTGGTGCCTCGGGACGCGTCACCAAGTTCTTCGAGAACATCAACGGCCTCCTAAATATCGCGTCGATCGCGATCGTGACCATAGCGGTCATCTTCGCTGGCTATCAGATCGCTTTCAACCACAAGCGAATTGGTGATGTGGCGCCGGTGCTGATCGGTGGCTTCCTGATCGGTGCCGCCGCACAGATCGCGAAGATGCTGCTGCCGTCCGACGTCACCTCCACGGCAGTGACCGTGGGTCAGATGCTGAGCCAGTATGCTTAAGAACGTGCTCTTCAGAGGGTGCACCCGTCCGCCGATGTTCATGGGGGTGCCCTACGTGCCCTTCACCATAGGCGCGGGTGCCTGTCTGTTGCTGACGTTCTACTTCAACATGTTCTTCCTGGCCCTGCTGCCTGCGGTCATCTTCATCATGCGTCAGATGGCGCGCCGCGATGAAATGATCTTCCGGCTGCTGGGCCTGCGGTGGCAGTTCCGGACCAAGGTCCGGAACCTGCGCCATCACGAAGGCATGTGGGTGTTCACGCCCAACAGTTATCGCAAGCGCTTCGACGACTCGCTCCCGGACTGATCTCATGCTCGCGCCCGACCTGTCCATCGCCGAGTTCATCCCCCTGTCCGCCCACGTGTCGCCGCACGTGGTCAAGACGACCGGTGGCGACTTCCTGCTGACCTGGCGGCTGGATGGCTTGCCGTTCGTCGGGCGCGAGGAATGGGAACTGGAGCATCGCCATAACACGTTCAACCGCATGCTGCAGACGCTGCGGGCACCGGACTTCGTCAATGTCGCGTTCTGGGTGCACGACCTGCGCCGCCGTGGGTGCATCCGCTCCGGTGCGCGTTACGCGCAGACCTTCAACCAGGCATTGTCGGACGGCTATTTCGAAACGCTGTCCGCACAGAAGATCATGCAGAACGAGCTGTACCTGACGATGATCTACCGCCCCATCGTCATGGGGAAGAAGTTCGTCGAGAAGTCGACCAACGTCCCCCGGCTGCAGGCCGAGCAGGAGCAGGCCGTCGGCAAGCTGCTGGAACTGGCCGGCAACGTCGAAGCGGTGCTCAAGGACTATGCGCCGGTCCGGCTTGGCATGTACGAGTCGGATGCCGGCGGGGTGTTTTCCGAGACGCTGGAGTTTTTCGGCTTCCTGCTCAACCGCATCTCGGAGCCGGTGCCGGTGCTGAATGCGCCGCTGTACGACTATCTCGCCGTGAGCCGGCACATGTTCTCGTCGAAGACCGGCGACTTCGTGGTCAGCACGCCGGACGGACAGAACCATTTCGGCGCAATCCTCAACATCAAGGAATACACCGACGGTACCTGGCCCGGGATTCTCAATGGGCTGAAGTACCTGGACTTCGAGTACGTCATCACCCATTCCTTCAGTCCGATGGGGCGCCAGGATGCCCTCAAGGTCCTGGACCGCACCAAGGGCATGATGATCTCATCCGGCGACAAGGCGGTCAGCCAGATCGTGGAGATGGACAACGCCATGGATCAGGTGGCGTCCGGCAACTTCGTCCTGGGCGAGTACCACTTCATCCTGACGCTGTATGCGGAAGACCAGCAGCGTCTGTCGCAGAACCTGGCGGTCGCGCGGGCCGAGCTCTCCAATGCGGGTTTCGTCTCGGCGAAAGAGGATCTCGCCGTCTGCTCTTCCTTCTATTCCCAGCTGCCCGGCAACTGGCGTTACCGCACGCGCCTGGCCAACGTCAGTTCGCTGAACTTCCTCGGTCTGTCACCGCTCCACAATTTCGCCACCGGCAAGCGCGACAACAATCCATGGGGCGAAAGCGTCACTGTGCTGCAGACCACCAACGGGCAGCCGTACTACTTCAACTTCCATGCGACGCACCCGGCCGAGAACTCGCTGGGTGAGAAGGCGATCGCCAACACCATGGTGATCGGCAAGTCCGGCACCGGAAAAACGGCGCTGATCAACTTCCTGCTCAGCCAGGTGCAGAAGTTCGATCCGGTGCCCACCATCTTCTTCTTCGACAAGGATCGCGGCGCAGAGATCTTCGTACGTGCGTGCGGGGGGAACTACCTGGCGCTGGAGAACGGACAGCCCACCGGATTCAATCCCTTCCAGTGCGAACGTACGGACGGCAACGTCCAGTTCCTCGCAGGACTGGTCAAGGTGCTGGCGGGAAAGACGCATTACACCGCGCGCGAGGACGAGGACATCTTCCGGGCCGTCGAGGCCATGCTCGACATGCCGCTGCACCTGCGATCGATGACCAACTTCCAGAAGAGCCTGCCCAACATGGGTGATGACGGTCTGTATGCGCGCCTGCGCAAGTGGACGGCGGGCAATGCGCTGGGCTGGGTGTTCGACAACCCGGTGGATACGATCGACCTCAGCCGGGCGAGCATCATCGGCTTCGACTACACCGACGTCATCGAGAACGCCGAGATCCGCGTGCCGGTGATCAACTACCTGCTGCACCGGCTGGAGGAACTGATCGACGGCCGGCCGCTGATCTACGTGATGGATGAGTTCTGGAAGATACTCGACGGCGGCGGAGCGTTGAAGGATTTCGCCAAGAACAAGCAGAAGACGATCCGGAAGCAGAACGGCCTGGGCATCTTCGCCACACAGAGCCCGGAGGACGCGCTGGCGAGTGACATCTCGGCGGCTCTGATCGAGCAGACGGCCACGCTGATCCTGCTGCCGAACCCGAATGCCGCACGCGAGGACTACATCGACGGTCTCAAGCTGACCGAAGCCGAGTTCCAGGTGATCAAGAGCCTCGATGAACGGTCGCGCTGCTTCCTGGTCAAGCAGGGCCACGCCTCGACGGTATGCCAGCTCAACCTGCGCGGCCTGGATGACGCGCTCGCGGTGATCTCCGCCAGTACCGACAACATCGAGATCATGCACCGTATCGTCGACGAGGAAGCCGAGGGTCGGGGCATCGACAAGGCCGATCTGCTGCCCGAGCAATGGCTGCCGCGCTTCCAGGAAGAGCGCAAGGGCTCGCGCAGTAGGCGCGACGGCGCCGGCACATCATCGTCCAGTCCGAAAGACCGCTCCACCGGCCCGCAGGCAACGCGTGCCATCCAACCCAGTCTCCAGCGCTGAAGCAGAGAGGACTCCCGCATGTACACGCTGACAACGCCCGTCATCACGTCCCGTCACGCAGCCATGGCCCTGCTCGTGCTGGGTCTGGGGGCATTCGGAAATGCGCAGGCGCAATGGCGGGTCGTCGACAACGCCGCCAATACGAAGCTCCAGGACGTCAACACCCGTCTCGGCACCACGAGTGCGAACGGCAATGGCAATGGCACCGTCAATGGCAACCTGCGCGAGCTGTACCAGCAGCAGGTCTTCGAATCGTTCAACGGAAGCAACGAAGACAGCAAGGCGGCGCCGGAACCCGAGGAGAAGCTGCAGCACGCGCAGCCGACCAAGAGCGGCGTCAACATGAACGCCGACAACCGCTGCAAGCAGGCTACCAGCGGCATCGCGCAGCAGCAGTACCAGTTGTGCCGCGAGATCGTCAACACCGAGCTGGCGAAGTACAACTACTCGCTGAAGATGTATGAAGTCACCACGCAGCGCCAGCGCTACCTGGACGAGCTTAAGCGGCAGCGTGGCAGCATACAGAGCCATGAGGTCGGCAAACTCCAGGACAACACCAACCGCATCCTGCTGTTGATGTCGCAGATGGAGATCGACCGCCAGCAGCAGCAGACGTACATGGACGCCTATGTGGCCCGCATAGGCTATCTGCAGGAGGCCAGCAAGACGCTTGCCCAGCAGGCACTGGACGGCAAGGGCGAAGGCGGCGGTGGTGGACTGACGGGTGTCATCGGTGGGGCGGTGGGTATTGCCACGCTGAAAGCGGCCCTCGAAATCGCGCAGTCCAAGCGGCGCAACTGATCCTGGGTCCGAACTAGCGCTGCGACACAGGATGGGTCGCAGCGGCACGAAGGAATGAACATGGCAAACCTGCCCTCACTGGATAACGGAGTCGCCTTGCTGCTGCGCGGCATGGAGGCGGCGATCGGCGCTGTCGAGCGTTGGGCGTTCTTCCGGCTCGTCTTCGACTGGGTGGACGAAGAGATCAATATCTTCCGCGACAACCTGCTCGGCGCGATGGCCGAGTGGATCGGCGGCATCGCGTTCGTCCTGCTGACACTATGGGTCCTGCTGCAGGGTTATCGCATCGTTACCGGCCAGTCCCGGCAGTTCATGATGGAGCTTGTCGTGAAGTCCCTGAAGTGGGTGCTGATCATCACCGTGGCCACGACGTTCTCACTGGGCAGCAGCGACATCCATCGCCTGCTGACCGACGACATGCCGACCACCATCAACGCGATGGTGACCGGTGAGGAGGAAGGTCCCGAGGACTCGATCGACGACAATCTGCAGGCGATGGAAGGTGCGATGGTGGCCATCGACGCCCTCTACACCAGCTTTGACGAAACGCTGCAGGCCGCGAAGACGCGAACCATGTGGTTCACCGGTGTCGGGGTGGCGGGTCCCTCGCTGATGGGAGGCGCGATCCTGCTGATGTACAAGATGGCCATGGCGCTGTTCATCGGCCTGGGGCCGTTCTTCATCCTGTGCCTGGGCTTCGAGCAGACGAAGGGCATGTTCCAGAAGTGGGTCTGGTACGGCATCGGCACGATGTTCTCCCTGGCGGTGCTGAGCTTCACGGTGTCGATGATCTCGAAGCTGCTGGGTGCGGTGGCGGTGTCGTACGCCGCCCAGTACCTGACCATGCTCGCGGCCAACGCCTCGCCCCAGGGCGTCAGCAGCATGGCCATGCAGCAGGGCGGACTGGGACTGCTGATGACGCTGTTTCTGGTCACCGTGCCGCCCATGGCTGCCGCATTCTTCCAGGGCACCGTCGGGCAGTTCATGGCTTACAACGCGTTTGGGCAAGGGCAGGCGATGCAGCCGACGCGGCCGGGCGGGCCGTATGCGCCGGCGCCGGCACCCGGTCCGAACACTGGTGCGGCAGAGACCGCCACTCAGATTCCCCAGAGGAATTACGGATGAATGCGATACCGGTCCGGCGCCTGCTCCAGTGGGGGGGTGCCGTTGGAGCCCTCGTCGTTGGCCTCGCATCAGCTCACGCGCAGATGGCGTGTCCACAAGGAGTTACGCCAGGAAGTGCCCAGTGTCTCCCCACCGGGCCAGGAAGCCAGGCCGCGCCGCCGCCGCCCCGTTGGCGGCTTACTTGGGGGGCCATGGCGGAGGATGAGAGCACCGGCAACGTTGGAACTTCGACGGGTCAGCTAAGCCGCCGCTCAGCTCGCGCGGAGGCACTGAGGAAATGCAAGAACATGGGCGGGCTCAACTGCAAGCCGGTTTTTGATTACAAGAACAACTGTGCCGTGGTGGTGGAGCCCGTGCAATTCCTTCAGGGAAGCTCGATTGCCATCTATCGCGATGGGTCCACTATCGAGGATGCTGCCGGCATAGCACTCGAGACATGCTCTCAACGCAACGGACGCGAGTGCAAGGTCAACTACTCGAACTGCACTCGTCCGCTACTTCAGCAGTGAGCTTGAAAGTTGCGTAAATCGGGCAACGGCGGCGGATGATGAGGACGATCATTCCGGACTGGATGCCAAGGCAGTCGCTGGGCAAACGTCGAATGAAATCTCTCAGCTGCGAGAGCGATAAGCGCGGTAGTGAAACGTCATGAGAGGAACGCCACTATGGTCATCGATATCTATCGGAATCGCGCTTGTCGTGATGACCGCATGCAGTGACGCCGTGGGCACGAAACAGCGACCCCAGTACAAAGAGAACCCCAACCCGGTGCATGCGTACCGGTTGCGCATGCACATCCACGATGCGCCAGGTCCGCTCAGGGTGACCGTCAGTGCGACGCAGCATGACGTCGTGACGCCGGAATGCCTGCCGCCGCCGAATGCGAATCCTGGCGGACACCTTTCGCCGATACCCACGAATGACATCCCGTTCCAGCTGGAGCGGGCGTCTGAAGCCGAGTACACCGGCGTCTTCTACACGGATGGAATAATCGACGAGGACTACCACGGCAGGGGCATCTGCCGTTGGGAACTGATCCAGGTGCAGGTGCAGCTGAAGGCGAGCGGGACTGAGGGCGAGACACGGTTCATCGTCAGTCTGGACAAGAATGAACTGTCCGGCGGTGGCCCCAAGACGGTCTACTACTGGAAAGGCGGCTACCCGCGCTCTTTCATGGACGATTTTCCCGACTACGGCGTGACGAGCGTGGAGGATGTCCGCGAAGGCCTGCGAGGAGACCTCTTCTCCGTCACGATCACTGCCGAGAGTCCCCGGCAATGAGACTGGAATCCCAGCAATACGCCAACCTCACCGAGCACAGCTACGATCGGGCCGGCGATATGCGCACGCTCGTGAACAAAGTGGTAGAACTCGAAGGCGAGAAGTACAAGGTCGTCCACTTCGTCGACAGCCCGCGATCCGGTTACCAGCAGCCATGTGGAGTCGGCGCAAATAGCTAGTGAGATGGAAGCCAGTGGCCAGCGTGTGAGCGATCAGAGGAACTCAGGACGGATAAATGAGCACACATATCATTTCTGAGAACAGGTTCTCATGGTCGCCGATACTTCTTGGAATCGCTCTTTTCTTCATAACTGCATGCGGTGACACCGTGGACATGAAACAACGACCCCAATACAAAGAGAACCCCAACCCGGTGCAGGCGTACCGGTTGCGCATGCACATCCACGATGCGCCGGGTCCGCTCAAGGTGGCGGTCAGTGCGACGCAGCATGATGTCGTGACGCCGGAATGCCTGCCGCCGCCGAACGCCAATCCTAGCGGACACCTTTCGCCGATACCCACGAATGACATCCCGTTCCAGCTGGTGCGCGTCTCTGAAGCCGAATACGCCGGCATCTTCTACACGGATGGAATGATCGACGAGGACTACCACGGCAGGGGCATCTGCCGTTGGGAACTGATTCAGGTGCAGGTGCAACTGCGTGCGACGGGCGCGGAGCAGGAAACTCGATTCATCGCTAGCCTGGATCGCGAACAGGTCGAGCAGGGGGAGGGAAAGCGGACCTACTTCTGGAAGGCGCGTTATCCCCGGGTCGAAGACTTTGATGCCTTCCCTGATTTCGGTGAGAGCGGCATCGACGCCGTTCCTGAAGGGAGTCGCGCTGAATTCTTCAGCGTCAGCATGGAGACCGAGGAGCTCACCAAATGACGCTCGCATCCCAGCAGTACGCGAACCTGGTCGAGCACAGCTACGATCGCGACGGCCAGATGCGCGATCTCGTGAATAAGGAGATTGAGCTTGAGGGTGTGAGGTACAAGATTCTTCACTTCGTCGACAATACGAGAACGGGCTATCAGGGCACGGTCTACCAGCATCTCGGCAGCGGTGACATCGTCGTCGCGCACAGGGGCACCGAGTTCGAAAGGCAGCGCTGGGACGATTTGATCAAGACGGATGGCGCGATGGTGTTGACTCGGGCCAATCTGCAGGCGGACGACGCAGTCGCCCTCACGAGATGGGCGCGCGACTACGCCGAGAAGCAAGGACAGCTGCCGGGAAAGCGTACGCCCGAAGTCACCGTCACCGGCCATTCGCTGGGCGGTACGTTGGCGCAGGTCAGTGCCCACTACTACGACCTGCGCGGCGAGACGTTCAATGCCTATGGAGCGGTCAGCCTGGATCGACGGATCCCGGAAGGTGGCGATCGCGTTGTGAACCATGTGATGGCGGCGGATACCGTCAGCTCCGCCAGTCCGCATTACGGAAAAGTGCGCATCTACGCGCAGCCGGACGAGATCGGCATGCTGGTGGGCGCGGGCTACGCCAACAACGGCGCGCGGCTGCTGGATCCGCGTGCAAGCCTGGTCGCCGGCATCCGGGGATTCGGTTCGCACGACATGCACCGTTTCCTCAACGTGGATGGTGAGCAGCGCCCGGACCGCTCGGTGCTGGAAGATGTGCGGACACAAGCACTGGCCAGCGAGTACGCGCCGATGATCGGCAAGTATCGCGACGATGTGGAAGGAATGCGCGGCGCCATCACGATCGCGGCACGCGGCCCCCATGGGGCACTGCGCGATGGATTCGATGCATTGCGTGGCACGGTCCAGGCAGGCGAGCCCGGTGCGCGTGACGAGCGAACGCGCACGGCGTCGCTCCTGCCTGCATGGGGTACCTTCGCCGCCACTGCGCGCGCGCGCGATGGCAGCAACGCGAAGAGGGTGGACGGCATGGAGCCTGCCGGACCGTTCCACCCGCCACTCAAGTCCGAGGTGCGCTCTGCCGCAGATGAGGTGGATCGCCTGCTCTCCAGCGCGAGGGCCAACGACCCTGATGGTTTGCGCATCGCCCTGCAGGACCTGCGGGCCTCGCCGTACGGACAGGCCTGGCAGAGCCAACTCGAGATCCATCGACAGCGACTTGCCGAACCTGCGCCACGTATGGAGTCGCATCAAGCGGGGCTGACGGAGCAGGAGCGTGTATCCCCCACGCCGAACGTCGAACACAAGCCCGTGCAGATGGACATCGCACGTTGATCGCGGAACGGCCTGTCAAACCATGAGTGTCCATGCACTACGAGGAACGTAGCCATGAAACGAAACATCAAGTTCATCATCCCGCTGAGCCTGCTGGTCTTGTTCGATCTCGGCGCGCAGTCCACCAGTGGCTACTACCAGCCACTCTATTACCGCATGGACGATCCGTTCGTGTTCTGCACGCAGGGCCAGGATGTCAGGAAGAATCCGATGCCGTGCTGGAAGCCCATGCCGCCTTTCACCGGCGCTTTCATGCTGATGCCTTATTGTCGTCCGCCCAACCCGTACGGCAAGGATTGGACCCAGGACGACACGTTGTCGTTCGCCCAGTACAAGGCCGTCTGCCCCAAGGCGATCGAGTCGGGACGTTGGGAGGGCGGTGGTCGACCGGAAAACACGCCCATCCGCCACTGACGGGTTCGATCCTTCAACAGAAGGTATTGCCAAGGAATCACGGACATGAGGTCGAAGCGCATGAACATCCTTTCCCCCCTGCTCGTTGCTGCCATTGCGGTTCTGGTCGTCGGCTGTGATGCCCCGGCAGGGCGCACTGCGGATGCCGCGGCGCAGACGAAGCCCCCCCAAGAAAAGGATCACCAGATGTCGGAGCTGAAGCCACCCTCACCGGACAGCGTGCTGTACTTCATCTACCAGCGCGACGGCGACGGTGCGGTCAGCTACAAGGTCGATGGCGGTGCGACCGTCAGCTACTGGTACGGCCACGCGTTCGATCTCAACGGCAAGCACTATTTCACCGGCTTCGGCGCCAAGAGCGGGGGCGAAGGCCCCGAGGGCGACGACGGCATGATGGAGGATCCGGAGCATGTCGCCATCTCGCAGGCGACGTTCACGCGCGTCGAGAAGGACGGCAAGGTGGAGTGGTCGAAGCCGGATACCGATGGCTATGTCGGTGAGTTCGGCAGGATGGGACGGCCGGAGCAGATCGATGATTCGCGGAAGGCGCAGTCGTTCAAGACCGGCGATGGACGCTATCTGTTGGCGGTGCCCACACGGGATTTCATGAACGGAACGGAGGTGGGCATGTTCAGTCTGCTGCTGTTCGACCCAGGCAGTGTGGACAAGCTCGGTTTCAGGCAGTGGGGCTACCTTGGAAGTATCCCTGTCAGCAACGACAACAGCGACGCATGCGATGGCGAGCAAGTGATGCCGTGTGTCGCCAGCACCGGAACGCTGACGTTCGAGCAGGTGGGCGAGGGCCTTCCCCGCCTCAAGGTGTCGTCCCAGGGAACGACCATCGCGTCGCCCGGAAAAGTCCGCGACATGACATCAGCAGACGACGCGGTCTATAGCTTCGACGAGACGAGTGAGCGCTACTCCAAATAATCCGACTTCCAGTTGACCGACTTGCATCAGGCCCACGGAGGGGCCCGGTTGACGTCCTGCGACCCTCCCGGTCGCGCACATCAGCAAAGGAGCCAACGATGGCCAGTCAGTACACCCGTGAACAGATCCTCGACATCGTCGAACGCCAGGCACAGGCGAGCGGCATTCCGCGCGAGGACTTCCTCCGGTTCGCCTATATCGAGACGGGCGGGCGTTTCAATCCCGACGCGAGCAATCCCAGCGGCGCCAAGGGCCTGTTCCAGTTCATGCCGGGCACCGCAGCGCAGTACGGTATCGCCGGCCGCGAGTTCGATCCGGCAGAGAGTACACGCGCGGCTGCCGCACTCTATCGCGACAACCTTGCCGACATCACGCGTCGGCAGTCGCGCAGTGGACATGATTTCCTGTCCGGGCAGGAGGCGCCCAGTGGCCTGGACCTGTATCTGGCCCATCAGCAGGGTGCGGCAGGCTACGCATCCATCCAGAGCGCGATCGCGACGGGCGAGTTCACCCGCGACGATACGCGCCGCAATATCCTCAACAACATCAGTGCGCGCGATGCCGAGCGGCTGACTGGCCTTACGACCGACGCGTTGCGTGGGCTGGGCGATCGCGAACTGGCCACGGCGTTCTCGCAGTACTGGAACGGCAAGTACGCTGCTATCAGCATTCCGGACCGTGGCATCCAGGCAGGCCAGCCCGATGCGGCTGTCCGCGAACGCACGTCGCCGCTGACCGACGGCGTGCTGCAGAGCGGCGAGCGTGGCGAAGAAGTGCGCGCCTTGCAGGCGTCGCTGAACCAGCTCGGCTTCCGTGATGGCCAGGGTGCGGAGCTGGAGACGCGTTCGGGCATCTACGGCGGCAAGACGCAGGAAGCGGTGCGCGCCTTCCAGGCCGCCAACCAGCTGGAAGCCACCGGCAATGCCGATGCGCGCACGCGCGAAGCGATCGCACAGCAACTCGCGTTGCCGGAACAGGAGCGCAATCGTGCGCAAACCGTGGAGATGCAACAGCGCGAGGGCAGGCTGGCCTGGCCGACGCCGGGCAATCAGGACATCAATGAAGCCGACAAGCCGCGCGAAGGCCGGGGCGAATTCGGTACGCCGCGCAGCGGTGGCCGGCGGCACGGCGGCATCGATATCCAGGGCGATGTCGGCGATCCCGTGGTGGCCGTCGCCGGCGGGACGGTCGTGGTGCGCCCGAACAACGGCGCCGCCGGCAATACCGTCCACGTGCGTCACGACGACGGCACGCTGACCAAGTACTTCCACCTGGACGAGTTCAGCGTGCGCAACGGACAGCGTGTCGAAGCCGGGCAGCAGATCGGCACCATGGGGCGGACCGGCAACACGCCCGCCCAGGGCGATACGCACCTGCACTTCGAAATGTGGCGCGACGGCCGGCAGGTCGATCCGTTGCCGCACCTGCGTGGCGCCGAGCGTGATGCCGTGGCGCCCGCACGTGCAGCAACGCCCGAGGTGTTGCGTGACGGGGCCTCCGGCGCATCGGTGCGCGAGCTTCAGCAGCAGCTGAACCAGCTGGGCTATCGCGGTGCCGATGGCCAACCACTGGAGACCACGTCGTGCAAGTTCGGCCCACAGACGGAACACGCACTGCGTGCGTTCCAGGAGGATCATGGCCTGAAGGTGGATGGCGAATACGGCAACCGCTCCCGTGCGGCGATGGCAACGGCCACGCGCGATGCGGCACGCGAGACGACGCCTGGGGAGACCACGCCGCAGAATCCGCGCAGCGAGGATGCGCAGCGGTCGTTCGTGGACCGCATGTTCTCCGCCATGCACGGCGGAGACGATCGGGCGATGCGGCAGGCTCTGGACGATTACCTGAAGACGCCGGCGGGCCAGGGCTGGCAGCAGAAGGAGCACGCCGTGATGGACCAGCAGGTTGCGCAGCCGCGCGACCAGACGGGCCAGTCCCGCTGACGGATGGGCAGTTAGATGCGCGGGCCGCCGGTGGCGGTCCGCGTGTTTCGGCGCTACGCGCCCGGGCGCCTCACGTGAGCCAGGCGCGTCCGATCTGGTACAGGCTGATGCACAGCACCAGTAGTCCGACCACCTTCAGCACGATCTTCTCCGGGACATGCCGCACGAACCACGCCGCGAACGGCGCGGCGATGGCGCCACCCACCAGCAGACCCAGCACGATCTCGAGATGATCCAGGCCGATGGTCAGGATGAAGGTGATCGACACCACCAGCGTCACCACGAATTCCGACGCGCTGACGGTGCCGATGGTCGTGCGAGCCTGGCCGCCGCGGGCGAGGAGGGTCGAGGTGGCCAGCGGCCCCCAGCCGCCACCGCCGGTGGC
Source organism: Pseudoxanthomonas japonensis (assembly GCF_043632995.1). NCBI lineage: Bacteria > Pseudomonadati > Pseudomonadota > Gammaproteobacteria > Lysobacterales > Lysobacteraceae > Pseudoxanthomonas > Pseudoxanthomonas japonensis. The sequence continues at coordinate 779,681 of NZ_CP171632.1, forward strand.
GTCCAGCAGGCCGGCGAAGAATCCCAGCACCGGCACGCGCTTGACCTGTTCGCGCGGCATCCAGCGACCGAACGAACGCACCAGGATCAGCACCGCCAGCGCCAACAGATAGAGATAGACGAACGGACGGATCGCATCGCCGGGCAACCGGGTCAGCACGTAGGCGCCGATCGCGCCACCGACGGAGCCGGCGACCGTCAGCTGCCAGAACAGGCGTCTGTCGATGTTGCGGAAGTAGGCGTGAGAGGCGCCCGAAACGCCGGTGGTGACCACTTCGGCGGCATGCACGCTGGCGCTCACTGCGGCCGGCGGCAGGCCCATGCTGAGCAGGATGGACGAGCAGATCAGCCCGAACGCCATGCCGAGCGCGCCGTCGACCAGTTGCGCGCCCAGGCCGATCAGGACGAACCAGAAAAACTCGCTGCCGAACTCCATCCGCCCCGTCCTCCCGGCGTGGAGGTGCCGGGCGATCAGGTCCGAGCATAACGTGTGAAGGCGTGGGTTCCGCGGACGTCGCCGCATCGATGCGCGGCAGGGCGAACGCACGGGATACCGCTAGAAGCAGGCTGTCACATCCGACAGAAGGCGCTCTGGTCCCGCTGTTGTGGGCAGGTGTCACACGCAGATGCGTGAAACTCCATCTGCGGTGCGGACGATTCCCTGCGTCGCCTCGGACAGGGCGGCGTACGCGCGACGCCACGGGCGCACCGTGGCGCCATCGGGAAAGAACGGTGGCGCCGGAAGGCTATGTGCAATGCGAGCGGTGCCGACGCAGCGCGTGAGGCGGAGTCGGCGTCAGCGCGTGCCGTACAGCACGACCGTCTTGCCGCGCGCGTGGAGGGCGCCATCGGCCTGCAACTTCTTCAGCACGCGGCCCGCCATTTCGCGCGAGCAGCCGACCAGACGCGCCAGTTCCTGGCGGGACACGCGCAACTGGGTGCCCTGGGGGTGGCTCATGGCTTCTGGCTCGCGCGCCAGGTCGTGCAGCGTGCGGATGATGCGGTCGGTGACGTCCAGGAACGCCAGGCGGCTGGCTTTCCGGCTGGTGTCCAGTAAACGCCTCGAGAGCTGCGCGCCGATGGCGTACAGCAGCTTGGGCGCATCGGCCGACAGCGTGCCGAGGAACAACTGGTGCAGGCGCTCGTAGCTGACTTCCGCCAGTTCGCACTGGGTGCGGGTGCGGAGGATGACTTCGCGGCGGTCGGACTCGATGAACAGGCCCATTTCGCCGACGAACTCGCCGGAGCCGAAGTAGCCGAGGACCAGTTCGCGGTCGTCGTCTTCCTCGGTGATGATGCTGACCGAGCCGCTGACCACGTAATAGAGCGTGCCAGCCGGGTCGCCCGGGCGGAAGACATCCGCGCGTGCCGGGTAGCGGCGCCGATGGCTATGGGCCAGGAAGCGCTCGAGCGTGGCGTTGTCCGGCGTCAGCGGGCTGGCGGCGGGGCGAGCGGGGGCTGCAAGGGGGATGCCTGGGCTCATGGTGGTCACGGCGTGTAATTCAGGAAGCTTAGTCCGAATACGTAGCCGACGGCAAACGCAGGCCATGCAAGGGCTGGGCCAGTATGTGACGGCGTACCGACGGGCGGGCCACGGACATTTCACTGTCACCCCGTATGGCGCATAATCCGCCCCCTCATCCGACACCCCCTGAGAGGGACCACCGCCGTGGTAAAACCCCTGCCTCGCCTGCGGCTGCAAGGCTTCAACAACCTCACCAAGGCGCTGAGCTTCAACATCTACGACGTGTGCTACGCCTCGTCCGAGGACGAGCGCCGTCGCTACATCGAGTACATCGACGAGGAATACAACGCCGATCGCCTGACCCAGATCCTGACGGATGTGGCGGAGATCATCGGCGCCAACATCCTGAACGTGGCCCGCCAGGACTACGACCCGCAGGGCGCGTCGGTGACGATCCTCATCTCCGAGGAGCCGGTGATCGACAAGAAGGATGCGGGCAAGGAGATCATCTCCGACGCGGTGGTGGCGCACATGGACAAGTCGCACATCACGGTCCACACGTACCCGGAAACCCATCCGGACAACGGCATCGCGACCTTCCGCGCCGACATCGACGTGGCGACCTGTGGCGTGATTTCGCCGCTGAAGGCGCTGAACTACCTGATCGAAAGCCTGGAATCCGACATCGTCATCATGGATTACCGGGTGCGCGGCTTCACCCGCGACGTGAAGGGCAAGAAGCACTACATCGACCACAAGATCAACTCGATCCAGGACTTCCTGGCCAAGAACATCAAGTCGCGCTACGAGATGCTCGACGTGAACGTCTACCAGGAGAATATCTTCCACACGAAGATGCACCTGAAGGAGTTCGACCTCGACAACTACCTGTTCGAGGAGAAGGCCAAGAACCTGTCGTTCAAGGAGCGCATGAAGATCGAGGCGCGCCTGAAGCGGGAGATCGAAGAGCTGTACCACGGGCGCAACCTGCCGGAATGACGGGTTGGCGACGGGCGCGGGTTACATCCGGTTCGGATGGCTTGCGCTAGTCTGCCCACACACAACGGCGGGACGACCCGCCCGCGGCGTGAGCCGCGCATCAGGACCGACGGCGGTCCGGAACGCGAGTTCCGGGCCGTTTCGCGTTATGGCCCGGGCAATGAACCTGAGGAGGTGACGTATGGCGTGGGTCTATCTGGTGGTGGCGGGATTGCTGGAAGTGGTGTGGGCCGTGGGCCTGAAGTATTCGGAAGGCTTCAGCCGCCTGGTACCCAGCATGGTCACGGCGGTGGCCGCGGCGGCCAGCTTCTGGCTGCTGGCGCTCGCGCTGAAGCACGTCCCGCTGGGTACGGGGTACGTGATCTGGGTGGGCATCGGCGCGGTCGGTACTGCGTTCGTCGGCATGTGGCTGTTCCAGGAACCCGCCACGGCCGCGCGACTGGCGTGTATCGGCCTTATCGTGGCGGGCATCGTCGGCCTGAAGCTGGTGTCCGCGTCATAGGGCGGGCCCGGGCCCGCCGTCGCACGCCTTAGAGCCTGTACGCGACGGCTTTCATCAGGTTCGAAGCGCCGGCCATCAGCGTCGGGATCGGCTGAGGCAGGATGCGCGCGCCGGCCTGTTCCGCATGGTCCGCGTGGCGGGCTTCGTCGGCCTTCATGACCTTGAGGATCTCCCGGCTGCGCAGGTCGGCGGGGGGCAGGGACTCCAGGTGCTCGTCCAGGTGGGCTTCCACCTGATGCTCGGTTTCGACCACGAAGCCCAGGCTCCAGCCGTCCCCGCGCAGGCCGGCGAGGGCGCCAAGGGCGTAGCTGCCGGCATACCACAGCGGGTTGAACAGGCTGGGCCGACTGTCCAGCTCACGCAGGCGGTCGGCGCACCAGGCGAGGTGGTCGGTCTCCTCCTGGGCAGCGTCCAGCAAGTGGGCGCGTGTGGTGGCATCGCGGGCGACGGCCGCCTGGCCGAAGTACAGACCCTGGGCGCAGACCTCGCCGACATGGTTGATGCGCATCAGGCCGGCGGCATGGCGCTGTTCGTCCGGCTCCAGGGCCACCTCGGGGGTGTCCCCGGCCGGGTTGGCGCGCTGGGCGGGCGGGTTGCCGAAGACGGTGTCCAGGCCGCGCTGTGCTTCCACCAGCCAGTGATCGAAGGGCGAAAAGGTCCGCGTAGTCATGGGGTCATTCTGCCGCGTCGACGGGCCCGTCGTCTGCCCTGGACGCCCCGACTGGCAGGGGTTGCCTCAGGGTTGCGCACTGCGGCAAGGCCCCGTACAATCCCGCCTCTTCCGTTTCACCCTTCACAACGCGTGGCAAAGTTCCGCCCGGGAAACCGCGGAATCCGCCCGACCAGACACACGAGAGTTACATGAGCACCTTTACCGCCAAGTCCGAGACCGTCCAGCGCGACTGGTACGTCGTCGACGCAGCAGGCAAGACCCTGGGTCGCCTGTCCACCGAGCTGGCACGTCGCCTCCGCGGCAAGCACAAGCCCGTCTATACCCCTCACGTTGACACCGGCGACTACCTCGTCGTGATCAACGCCGAGAAGATCCATGTCACCGGCAACAAGCTGGCCGACAAGAAGTACCACCGCTTCACCGGCTACATCGGCAACCTGAAGACCGAGACGCTGGCCCAGGCGCTGGAGCGCCATCCGGAGCGCGTCATCGAAACCGCCGTGAAGGGCATGCTGCCGAAGGGCCCGCTGGGCCGCGACATGTATCGCAAGCTCAAGGTCTACGCCGGCCCGAATCATCCGCACGCCGCTCAGCAGCCGCAGGTCCTGGACATCTAATCATGGCTATCACTCAGAACTACGGCACCGGCCGTCGCAAGTCCTCCACCGCCCGCGTGTTCCTGCGCAAGGGCACCGGCAACATCACGGTCAACGGTCGTCCGCTGGACGAGTTCTTCGGCCGCGAAACCGGCCGCATGATCGTGCGCCAGCCGCTGGAGCTGACCAAGAACACCGAAACCTTCGACATCACCGTGACGACCACCGGCGGCGGCATCACCGGTCAGGCCGGCGCCATCCGCCTGGGCATCGCCCGCGCGCTGGTGGAGTACGACGAAACGCTGAAGTCGGAACTGCGCAAGGCAGGCTTCGTGACCCGCGATGCGCGTGAAGTCGAGCGCAAGAAGGTCGGTCTGCACAAGGCGCGTCGTGCCACGCAGTTCTCCAAGCGCTAACAGACGCGCTACACTACGCGTCACTGGTTACACAGCCCCGTCGCCAAGCGGTAAGGCACCTGACTCTGACTCAGGCATTCGGTGGTTCGAATCCATCCGGGGCTGCCAACTTGACGTCCACTGGACATCCGCAAAAGCCCGCCTCTGGCGGGTTTTTGCGTTGAGGGATCTTGCCGATGGTCGCGATGTTCCAACCGCCGTTCTGTCCCGCCGACGAGGCCGTGCGCCGCGTGCAGGAGCGCGGCTATGCCGTGCTGGAGCCGCGCGCCATGGCCGATGCAGTGGGCATCGATCTCGACGCGCTCGACACACTGCTGCCCAGCTGGGATCGGCTGGAGGTGGACGGTTACCTCAAGGACGGTGGTCGTTACCGGCGTCGCCGGCATTCCTGTTTCGTCGTCGATGCGGACCGCGTGCAGCAGGTCCCGCACCGCGCGCACTGGCAGTCGCTGGACTACAACGCCCTGCACGGCGGCATGCAGCGCTGGTTCGAGCCGATCGAACCGGGTGTCGCGGACGCTCCGGCCTGGACCCGGTTGCTGGCAGGGCTGGGACAGTGGTGCTCCGCGCTGAAGGGCGAGCGTCCCTGGTACGTGGAGGCGCACCAGTTCCGCATCGACACCACCGACGGCATCGGCCGGCCGACGCCGGAAGGCGCGCACCGCGACGGTGTCGATTTCGTTGCGGTGCTGCTGCTGGGCCGCCAAGGCATCAAGGGCGGTGAGACCCGGGTGTTCGCTGCGGCCGGGCCGGACGGTCAGCGCTTCACGCTGGAAGCGCCGTGGTCGCTGCTGTTCCTCGACGACGAACGCGTCATCCACGAATCCACCCCCATCCAGCCGCTGGACGTGCAGGGTCATCGCGATACGCTGGTACTGACGTTCCGCAAGGACGGTTTCCAGGGCGACACCGCTGCCGGCTGATCGTTGCCGTCTTTCGTTACAATTGAAACCATGGCGCACGGGCGCCGCCATCTGGAGTTGCGATGAAGCTGGGTTCCCTGAAGGAAGGTGGTCGGGACGGTTCGTTGATCGTGGTGTCGCGTGATCTGGCCCGCGGCGTGCGCGCCACCGGCATCGCGCCGACGCTGCAGCGCGCACTGGAGGACTGGAGCAACGCCGCGCCGCGTCTCAATGCGTTGTACGAGTCGTTGAATGCCGGCGACGCCGACGGTGCGTTCGATATCGACCTGCAGGCGCTGGCCGCCCCTTTGCCGCGTGCCTACGAATTCGTCGACGGCAGCGCCTACCTGCCGCACGTGGAACGCGTGCGCCGTGCCCGCGGCGCAGAGGTGCCGGAGAGTTTCTACACCGACCCGCTGATGTACCAGGCCACCAGTGCCGCGTTCCATGGTCCGCGCGATCCGGTGAAGGTGGTCAGCGAGGAGTACGGCATCGATCTCGAGGCGGAGATCGTCGTCGTCACCGACGACGTGCCGATGGCGGTCACGCCGGCGCAGGCCGCCGCCCACATCCAGTTGATCGGTCTGGTCAACGACGTGTCGCTGCGCAACCTGATCCCGGGCGAACTGGCGAAGGGCTTCGGCTTCCTGCAGTCCAAGCCGCGCTCAGCGCTGTCGCCGGTGTTCGTCACGCCGGATGAGTTGGACGATGCCTGGCGCGACAACAAGGTGCACCTGCCGCTGGTCACGCATATCAACGGTGAATGGTTTGGCGCGCCGGAAGCCGGCGTGGACATGCAGTTCGATTTCGCCCAACTGGTCGCGCACGCGGCCAAGACGCGGCCGCTGTCGGCCGGCACCATCGTCGGCTCGGGCACCATCGCCAACGAGGACACCTCCAAGGGCGCCTCGTGCTTCGCCGAGCAGCGCACCGTCGAGACGCTGCGTGACGGCAAGCCGTCCACGCCGTTCATGAGTTTCGGCGACGTGGTCCGCATCGAAATGACGAACCGTGACGGCCGTTCCATTTTTGGCGCGATCGAGCAGCGGATCGAGAAGCAACCCTTGCCTTGAAGGCGCGCCCGGGTCCAGTGTGAACCCAGGACGGAGCAGGGTGGGTGGGGCATGGATTCCGGGCATTCGAAGGCGCAAACCGCGGGGAGCGGCTTGCATGGCTGAGCAACTCCGGCTGTATTCCTACTGGCGCTCCAGCGCCGCCTATCGCGTACGCATCGGCCTGAACCTCAAGGGCCTGGCTTACGAGACGGTGCCCGTGCACCTGGTGCGCGACGGCGGGCAGCAGCACGCGCCGGACTACGTCGCCAGGAATCCCCAGCACATGGTGCCCACGCTGCAGCACGGCGTGCGGGTGATCCGGCAGTCGCTCGCCATCCTCGAATACCTCGACGAAGCCTGGCCCTCCCCCCGCCTGCTGCCGATGACGGCCCGCGACCGCGCCCGCGTGCGCGCGCTGGCCCTGATGGTCGCCTGCGACATCCATTCGCTCAACAACCTGCGCGTGCTGCAGTATTTCGAGGGGACCTGGAACGTACCCCAGCCCGAGCGCGACGACTGGATCAAGCACTGGGTGATCGAAGGATTCACCGCCATGGAAACGCTGCTGGCCGAGGACGCGGCCACCGGTGCCTTCTGCCATGGGGCGACGCCGGGTCTGGCCGACTGTTGCCTGGTGCCTCAGGTCTTCAATGCGCGCCGCTTCGGCGTGGACATGAGCGCCTTCCCGACCATCGTCCGCATCGAGCAGGCCTGCCTGGCGTTGCCCGCTTTCGATCAGGCGCGGCCCGACAACCAGCCCGACGCCAACGCCTGAGCGGCGCGCGTGAAACGCGGACGGGCGGGTTTCCCCGCCCGTTCCAGCCTGCACTGCCCGGTCCGCGCTCAGCCGAAGCCGTGGGTGATGCGCGGCGAACTGCTGCCGCCGCTGTCGTAGTCCGCGTAGGGATCGTGCTCGCCCTTGCTGCCTTCGGACAGGCGGAACTTGAGCGCAAGGCCGTCGCGCGAGTCGGCGGCGCGCAGCGCTTCCTCCTGCTCGATCTGGCCTTCCTTGACCATGCGGAACAGGCACTGGTCGAAGGTCTCCATGCCTTCTTCCAGCGACTCCTCCATCGCGGCCTTGATCTCGTGCACCTGTCCGCGCCGCAGCAGGTCGCGGATCATCGGCGTGTTGATCAGCACCTCCGCCGCCGGCATGCGGCGCCCGTCGGTGCCCTTCACCAGGCGCTGGGAGACCACGGCGCGCAGGTTCAGCGCCAGGTTCATCAGCACGTTCTTGTGCGCGCTCTCGGGGAAGAAGTTGAGGATGCGCTCGATGGTCTGGTCGGCGTTGTTCGAGTGCAACGTCGCCAGGCACAGGTGGCCGGTTTCGGCGAAGGCGATGGCGGCTTCCATGGTGGTGGCGTCCAGGATCTCGCCGATCAGGATGACGTCCGGCGCCTCGCGCATCGCGTTCTTCAGTGCGTTGTGGAAGGCGTGCGTATCCAGGCCGACTTCGCGCTGGTTGACGATCGACTGTTTGTGCTTGTGCAGGTACTCGATCGGATCCTCGATGGTGAGGATGTGGCCGGTGCTGGTGGTGTTGCGGTAGTCGATCATCGACGCCAGCGAGGTCGACTTGCCCGAACCGGTGGAACCGACGATCAGCACCAGCCCGCGCGGGGTCATGATGATGTCCTTCAGCACCGGCGGCAGGTTCAGCTCCTCGATGGTCGGGATCACGCTGCGGATGGCACGGATGACCATGCCGACTTCGCCGCGCTGCTTGAACACGTTGACGCGGAAGCGGCCGGCGTCCTGCAGGGCGATGGCCATGTTGAGCTCGAGCTCGCGCTCGAACACCGGCACCTGGCCTTCGTCCATCAGCGAGTACGCGATCTTCTTGACCATGCCGGGCGGCAGCCCGGTATTGCCCAGCGGGTAGAGCTTGCCCTCGATCTTGATGTAGACCGGCGCCCCGGTCGTGAGGAACATGTCCGAGGCGTTCTTCTCGGTCATCAGCTTCAGGAAATAGCCGATGTCCATATGCAAAGCTCCCCACGATGCGCGGCGACGTTGCAACGGCGCCAAAGGCTTCCGACAATGGCCGCGCGCACCCCTCAACGTCACGGCACCCCAATGATCGTTAGCTTCGCACACTTCCGCAGGCCCCTGCATGTGATGGCCGCCGCAGTAGCGGCAATGGCCCTGTCGGGTGAACCCGCTTTTGCGCAGAGCGCGCCGACGCCGGAACTCGAAGCTGCGGTGCAGGCCGTACAACGCGCCGACCAGGCGGACGCGGACCAGTACGCCCCCGAACCGCTGGCGGCCGCACGGCAGACGCTGGCGCAGGCCCAGGCGGCGCATGCCGCACGCGACAAGAAAAAGGCGCTGGACTTCGCGCAGCGGGCCGCGGTCGAGGCCGATCTCGCCCGTGCACGCAGCCAGGAGGCGGTGGCCCTGGCCGAAGTGGCGCAGCGCCAGGCGGAGATCGCCGACCTGCAGCGGCAGATCGGCGGGGAGGGCAAGCGATGAGCGCCTTCCGCATGAGCCTGCATTCGACCGTACTGGGCCTCGCCCTCGCGACGGCATCGCTGGCTGCCGGCGCCGCCGACAATCCGGTGGTCGTGCAATTGAACCAGCGACTGGTGGCGCTGCAGGCCGATCCCGCCCTGGCCGAGATGGCCGCCTACGAAAAGCTGCAGGCCCAGCACGCCATCGCGGCGTTCGACAAGGCGCGCCGCAGCCAGCGCGAGACGGCGCAGTACATCGCCGAACGCCGCGTGGAGATCGCCGAGATCGCCGCCCGTACCCAGGCGGCCCGCCGTGACGTGGATCGGCTGGACCGCACCCGCAGCGAGTTGCTGGTGGAGGCCAGCCGCCGCGAAGCCGAGAAGGCGCGCCGCGAGGCCGAACGCCTGCGCGTGCAGGCGCAGATCCAGGCCGAGGAAACCGAACGCCTGCGCCTGGCCGCCGAAGCCGAAGCACTCGCGCGCCAGGAAGCGGAAACCACGCTGGACACGGTGGCCGGTCAACAGGCCAACCGCCTGAGCGCGGCACGCCAGCGCGAGCTGAAACTGGCGCGCGAAGAAGCCGAACTGGTCTCGGGGGCCAAGCTGCCCGCGTCGAAGTTCGAGGCGCGCGGCGAGGTCTTCACGCTGGGTGCGGATGCGTTCGGGAGTGGTTCGGCCAAGCTGTCGACCGGTGGCACTGCCAGTGCCAAGGCGTTGGCGGCCTACCTGCAGGCCAATCCCAAGGCCCGCGCCCGGGTCGAGGGGTTCGGCGACAGCCAGACGCCTGGCCAGCGCCGTGCGGATGCGCTCCGCGACGCCCTGGTGGCCGCAGGCATCCCCAGGTCGCGGCTGCAGAGCGCCGCGAAAGGGGCCGGCAGCAAGGCGCGCGCGCTGGAAATCATCGTCACGCACTGATTTTGTCTTGTAAATCAGCGGGTTGAACGAAATATGGTGGCTTTCGGGCGTGTAGCCTGAATGCCCGCCTTTGCGGGGTTTGTTCCAGAAATCAACGACTTGGAGTGACCCTTGCCGGGCCGGAAATCGAGGAGTAGGGTCGTATACCCAAGTGGCTCCCGCCGCTTGGCTCACCGGAGAATCGACCCCGATGACGCCCGTACCGATCCCCCTGGAGACCGCCGCCGGCAAGCAGGCCGCAGCGGGCATTCCGATGGGAAGTGCCCGCGCTGTCGATCCGATGCTCCGCTCCCAAGCCAACGCCCCGTGCCTGCAAAGGCCGGGGCGTTCGTATTTCCGCTGAAGGAGGTAACGATCATGTTCGAAGGTCAACCGCAGGCCGACATCGATGCGCTCATCAAGGCCGATCCGGAATTCAAGCAGCTGTACCAGCGCCACCGCGAGTTGGACAAGAAGGTCACCGACGCCGAACTCGGCGTGCTGCCCATCGACGACACCCTGCTCGGCCAGATGAAGCGCGAGAAGCTGCACGCCAAGGAGCGATTGCTCCGGATCTACGACGCCAAGCCCCACTGATCCTTCCCGGTTTTCTCGTCGCGGGCGGCGGCGGCCTCCTCGTCGGCCGTCGCCGTCCGCGTCACCCAATGCGATAATCCCGGCCCTGTACCGCACCGGATGCACGGCCGCATGGCGATCCACCCTTCCGTACTTGACCTGATCGGCGACACGCCGATCGTCCAGGCCAGGCGCCTCGACACCGGGCTCTGCACCCTTTACCTGAAGCTCGAGAGCGCCAATCCGGGCGGGTCCATCAAGGACCGTATCGGCATGTCGATGATCGAAGCCGCGGAGAAGCGCGGTGATCTGAAGCCGGGTGCCACGCTGGTCGAAGGCACGGCCGGCAACACGGGCATCGGCCTGGCCCTGGTAGCCCAGCAGAAGGGTTACAAGCTGATGCTGGTGGTCCCTGACAAGATGAGCCGGGAAAAGATCTTCAACCTGAAGGCCATGGGCGCGGAGGTCATCCTGACGCGTTCCGACGTGGCGAAGGGCCACCCTGAGTATTACCAGGACCTGGCCGAGCGCATCGCCCGCGAAACGCCGGGCGCCTACTTCATCAACCAGTTCGGCAATCCGGACAATCCGGCGGCCCACGAATTCGGCACCGGCCCGGAAATCCTGCGCCAGATGGACGGCGAACTGGATGCCATCGTCTTCGGCTGCGGCAGCTCGGGCACGATGACCGGCCTGTCGCGCTGCTTCGCCGAGCATTCGCCACAGACGGAGCTGGTGCTGGCCGATCCGGTCGGCTCGATCCTGACCCAGTACATCAACGAGGGCACGCTCAGCACCAAGTCGGGCAGTTGGCTGGTGGAAGGGATCGGCGAGGATTTCCTGCCGCAGATCTCGGATTTCAGCCGGGTGAAGAAGGCCTATGCGATCAGCGACGGCGAGAGCTTCCATACCGCCCGCGAGCTGCTGGCGAAGGAGGGCATCCTGGGCGGCTCGTCCACCGGCACCCTGCTGGCCGCGGCGCTGAAGTACTGCCGCGAGCAAACCACCCCGAAGAAGGTGCTGGTGTTCGTCTGCGACACGGGCAACAAGTACCTGTCCAAGATGTACAACGACTACTGGATGCTGGACAACGGCTTCATCGACCGGCCCCAGTATGGCGACCTTCGCGACCTGATCCTGCGCCCCTACAGCCAGCGCGACACGGTGGTGGTCAGCCCCACCGACCTGCTTACGACCGCGTATCAGCGCATGAAGCTGTACGACGTCTCGCAGTTGCCGGTGATGGAAGGGGATCGTCTGGTCGGCATCGTCGACGAAAGCGACGTGCTGCTGCATGTCTATGGCGACGAAACCCGCTTCCGCGACCCGGTCTCCACCGCCATGGTCAGCAAGCTGGACCGGCTGGACGTGCGCTCGCCGATCGAGGCCCTGCTGCCGGTGTTCGACAGGGGTCAAGTAGCCATCATCACGGACGGTGACGCGTTCCTTGGCCTGATCACCCGCATCGATCTGCTGAACTACCTGCGACGGCGAGCCCAGTAGCGAGTAATGGCTGCGTAACAGGGGGCGCATGGCGTGCGTGTCGTGGACAGTGCGTTAAGCCGCGGCTGGTAAACTTGCCGGCTGCTCAAGGAACCAAATATGTCGCAGAGCCGTTCCCAATCCAGCGGTCAGATCGAGGGCATGGCCCTCGGTACGCTGGCGATTCATGGTGGTCAGTCGCCCGACCCGACGACCGGCGCGGTCATGCCGCCGATTTACGCCACCTCGACCTACGCGCAAGCCAGCCCAGGCGTACACCAAGGGTTCGAGTACTCGCGTACGCACAATCCCACACGGTTCGCCTACGAACGTTGCGTGGCCGCCCTCGAGGGCGGTACTCGAGGCTACGCGTTTGCGTCCGGCATGGCGGCGACTTCGACCGTGCTGGAATTGCTGGACAGCGGCAGTCACGTGATTGCAATGGACGACCTGTATGGTGGCAGCTACCGGCTGTTCGAGCGGGTGCGCAGGCGCACGGCGGCGCTGGATTTCAGTTTCGTCGACCTGACCGACCTGACCGCGTTCGAGTCCGCGATCAAGGCGGAGACGCGAATGGTGTGGGTGGAAACCCCGACCAACCCCATGCTGAAGATCGTCGACATTGCCGCCATCTGCGACATCGCGCACAAGCGCGGTCTGCGAGTCGTGGTCGACAATACCTTCGCTTCGCCGATCCTGCAGCGCCCGTTGTTGCTTGGCGCCGACGTCGTGATGCATTCCGCCACCAAGTACCTCAACGGCCACTCCGACATGGTCGGCGGCATGGTGGTGGTGGGTGACGATGCGGAACTGGCCGAGCAGATGGCGTTCCTGCAGAACTCCATCGGGGCGGTGCAGGGGCCGTTCGACAGCTTCCTTGCTCTTCGTGGCCTGAAGACGCTGCACCTACGGATGAAGGCGCATTGCGAGAACGCGCTGGCGTTGGCGCAGTGGCTGGAAGCGCATCCCGCGATCGAGAAAGTCATCTACCCCGGTCTCGCCTCGCACCCGCAACATGCGCTCGCCGCGAAGCAGATGCAGGGCTATGGCGGCATCGTCTCCGTGGTTCTGAAAGGCGGTTTCGAGGCCGCAAGAAAATTCTGCGAGAACACCGGGCTCTTTACCCTTGCCGAATCGCTGGGAGGTGTGGAGAGTCTGCTGAACCATCCCGCCGTGATGACCCACGCCTCGATACCCGTGGAGCGGCGGGAAGCGCTGGGCATCACTGATGGACTGATACGGTTGAGCGTGGGCGTGGAGGCACTGGAGGATCTGCGCTCCGACTTGGCGAGGGCGCTTCGTGCAGACGGCGTCTGAGCGTCGTGCATGGCCATTCTCGGGTGGCGATGGAGCAATCCCGGCATGCTGAAGATGAGGGGGCCATTCTCTTCGATAGTGCAGCATGGTTCGTTGATCCGCGAGCTGGCGCAGCGGGAGATTCTGGGCCGCTATCGCGGCGCGAATTTCGGATTGTTGTGGGCGCTGATCAGCCCGTTCCTGATGCTGGCGGTGTATACGCTCGCTTTCGGCAGCATACTGGGTAGTCATTGGCCTGCCGTGGAGGGCAAGCAACACAGCTTCGCTCTCATCTTGTTCGTCGGGCTGATCGTTCACGGCTTCCTGGCAGAGTGCGTTACGCAGGCGCCACGTCTGGTGTCGGGCAATCCGAGTTACGTCAAGAAGGTCGTGTTCCCGCTCGAGGTGTTGCCTTGGCCGATGGTGCTGTCGGTGCTCTTCCACCTGTTCATGAACCTCTTCGCGTACATCGTCCTGGCGCTGGCGTTCGGCGAGGGGGTCGGCTGGACGATCCTGCTCTTTCCTCTGGTCGTCGCCCCCCTTGTCGTTCTGGCGCTCGGGATCTCATGGATTCTCGCCTCGCTCGGTGTGTACTTTCGCGATATCAACCAGGTTACGGGGGCGCTCACGACGGCGCTGCTGTTCACTTCCACCGCCATCATTCCAATCAGCGCCATCCCTGAGGACATGCGCTGGCTTTTCCTCGCCAATCCGCTGAGCTTCATCATCGACCAGGCGCGCGCCGTGGCGATATGGGGTGTGCAGCCTGACTGGTTGGGCCTTGGCGTCTATGCGCTGGCCGCATGGCTGGTGTGTTACGCAGGTCACAGTCTCTTCCGCGTGACAAGAAGGGGATTCGCCGATGTCCTCTGACGTTTCGATCGATGTGTCCTCCGTAAGCAAGATATTTCCCATCTACGAAAAGCCGCACCACCGGCTCCTGCAGATGGTATCGCCGCGGTCGCGCAAGCACCGTTGGTTCCGTGAGTTTCAGGCGCTGCACGACGTTTCGTTCCGCATCATGAAGGGTGAGACCGTCGGTATCGTCGGGCGAAACGGGTCGGGGAAATCGACACTGCTGCAGATCATCTGCGGAACGCTCGCCGCGACCCGCGGCGACGTGAGGACGCAAGGACGCATCGCGGCGCTGCTCGAGTTGGGTGCCGGCTTCAATCCCGAGTTCACGGGACGCGAGAACGTCTATCTCAACGGAACGCTGCTGGGGCTTTCGCGCGAACAGGTCCAATCGCGATTCGACGAGATCGTGGCGTTCGCGGACATCGGCGATTTCATCGAGCAGCCCGTCAAGAGCTATTCGAGCGGCATGTTCGTGCGTCTGGCGTTCGCCGTCGCGATCCATGTCGAGCCGGACATCCTCATCGTGGACGAAGCGCTCTCCGTGGGCGACGAGGCGTTCCAGCGCAAGTGCTTCGCCAGGATAGAGCGGCTGCGAGATAGTGGTGCAACCATCATTTTCGTCTCGCACTCGGCGAGTATGGTGCTGGAGCTGTGCAATCGCGCGGTCTTGATTGACCGCGGCGAGCTGCTTGCGCTTGGAGCGCCGAAGAAGGTCGTCACGCGCTACCAGAAGCTGTTGTATGCGCCAGCCGATCGCGTGGCGCGGCTTCGGGCGCTTTACTTGGAACAACTGGCCAGCGGTGACGATGAGGATATCGGCGATGCTGCGGGCATTCCGCCGGGCGACGCAGCCGCTGCTCATGGCGCTTCTGGGGACAATGAAGAACAGGTTTACCTAGATCCTGGTCTTGTTTCGCAGAGTGCATTCCGCTACGAGACGCATGGCGCGCACATCGATGACCCACACATCGAAACTCTGTCCGGCCGTCGAGTCAACGTGTTGAGACCGGGTAGTGAGTATGTCTATGTTTACTCGGTGGCGTTCGAAAGGACCGTGATGTCCGTCCGCTTCGGCATGCTGATCAAGACGGTCTCCGGAGTCGAGCTTGGTGGTGCGGTCTCTTCCAGCTTGCTGGAGCCGATACCCGTTGTGGAATCCGGCGAACGCATCGACGTACGTTTCAGGTTCCGTGCGATGGTGGCTCCAGGCACCTACTTCATGAATGCCGGCGTTACCGGTAGGCTTGGAGAGGAGGATCATTTCCTGGACCGGCTGGTGGACGTGGTGGTGTTCCGCATTCCCCCGGATCCTGGCCGGATCGCGACCGGCTTCGTCGATTTCGATGTGGTTCCAGAGGTCGTTCCCGTGCGACATGCCGGGAGGTCAGAATGAAGCATCAAAAGCCAGTGGTAGGAAAAGGCCCGGATCGCTCGGTGGTGCTGGTGCTTGGCATGCATCGCAGCGGTACTTCCGCGCTCACGCGCGTGTTGAACCTGCTGGGTGTTCCATTGGGCGATGAGTTGTTGCAGCCCCAGGACGACAACAGCAAAGGCTTCTGGGAGCATGCGGCAGCTGTGGAAATCCACGAGAAGCTGTTGGCCGCGCTTGGGCGCAACTGGCACGATGTGCGCGAAATGCCTGAAGGTTGGCTTGAGCATCCGGCGACCGAGGTTGCGATCTCCGAGATCGCCGCGCTCGTGTCCAGGGAAATGCGCGGGCAGGCGCTTTGGGCGGTCAAAGACCCCCGCATGTGCCGGCTCTTGCCGCTTTGGGTGGCCGCCCTCGAACGGTTGAAGATCGGCGCGCGCGCTGTCCTGGCAGTCCGTGATCCGCGCGAAGTGGCGTTGTCGCTCCACAAGCGGGACGGTTGGACGCTGGGCCATGCATATCTCATGTGGATACAGCACCTCATGGAGGCGCTAACGGCATCGTCGTCGATCCCGCGTGCCATCGTGGGTTACACGCAGCTGCTGGAAGACTGGCGCCCCGCGATGGATAGGGTGGCGACGTCGCTCGGGCTGGAGTGGCCAAGTGCGTACGCGGCCGTCGGCCAGGAAATCGATGGGTTCCTGAATCCCCAGGATCAGCACCAGCGCGCGGGTGATCCGGCCGTGTCCGCATTGCTCGACTCTGCACCGCTGCCGGCATTGCTTGAGCATGCGTATCGGAGTGCGTTGGACGTGGCGTTGGGGAAATCGGATTGGCGGGCGTTGGAAGCCTGCGCCGAGGCTTACGGGACGGCCGTGTCGGTGTTCTCGCTACCTGTCCGCGATCTCGTGGCGGAGCGCAACGAGCTCGAGCGCGTTGCTTTGGAGCGCATGCATAACATCGATGGGCTACTGACCGCCAAGGAGCTGGTGGAGCAGCGCGAGCGCGAGCTACGTGCCACCCTGGAGGCCAGTACCGCGGCCAACATCGAGCTCGAACGGGTGGCGCTCGAACGTCTGAACAACATCGAGGGGCTGGTGGTCGCGAAGGACCTGATCGAGCAGCGGGTGCGTGAGCTCAGCGAGAGCCTTGGCGCACATGTCGCCCAACTCGAATGGATGCGCGCCGAGGCGCAGGTGCATGTCGAAGCGCGCAAACAGGCACAGGCGCGGCTCGACGAGCAAGCACATGAGCTGGACCGTTTGTCGCTGGACCGGCGGGAGCTGGACACCTTGCGCGACGCTCTTGAACGCGAGCGCCTGTTCGTGGAGCGCGCGTTCGAGGTGTCGGACAAGCTGGAGAAAGAGCTGCGTGAGAAGATTGCGGAGCGCGATGCCGAAATTACACGCTTGCTGGATGAGCAGGTGAAGGCGAGCGAAGAGCGCGCGTCCGTGATTGGTGCGAGCGCGGTCGTCGAACGCGCTCGGCAGGAAGCGGAGGATGCGCGTACTGTCGCGGATTCAAGAGTCGCGGAGTTGGAAATTCATCTCCAAGCCAAGAATTCAGATCTTGCTCAAGCGCTCGCCGCAAGTGAAGGGATGCGACAGGAAAAGAACCAGCTGGAGCATGAGTACGGCGCCAAGTTGAATGATCATCAGCGCGAGGTGGCCAATCTGGCTCAGCGTATAGCGACGCTGGAGGTAGAGGCTGAGAGCTTGAAAGGAGATCTGTCTGAAACCCGTAGTGCGTACGCAAAGCTGGTTGAAGCTAGAGACGGCATGGAAGACATGCTGCGAGGCGCCGCCGCCGACCTCACTGAACTCTCACTTGCGCGGGACGCTGCCCAAGCGGAGGCAGCGCAACTTAGCGCTGAGCTCGATGACGCCAGGGCATTAATGAGCGACAAGGCCTGGCTATTCAAGCGTGCGATTGGAATTCCTGCGGGTAGGCAGCGGGGGGACTGATTGGAACCAAGAGTGCGTCTTCGGATGTCCGGGGGGGCGATAACTGATCGATAGTAGTGCAGCTAGAATCGGGGATATAACAACGTGGTCTCTCAAGAAAACAAATCGCCGCCGGCAGGAATGATCAATAATATCCAGGCGATGAGAGGCATAGCCTCGCTCGTGGTGTTTGTCGGGCATGGGCTGCTTCTGATGCACGGCATCGGACTGGACCAGTATTTTTCCTTCTTCGGCGTCATTGCATCCAGTGGCGTTGATATCTTCTTCGTTATCTCTGGCTTCATCATTACAACGGTGGCGATGAAGAGTGGCGAGGAAGATGCCTCCAGGTTGCGTTGCGCGTGGAACTTCGGCGTCAAGCGTGTCGTGCGCATCTACCCCATCTATTGGCTGGTGTTCGCATGCGCTTTCCTGCTGACTCCGTGGGTCAATTTTGCGCCGCCTGTCACTGACATTAAGCCGCTGGCCCAGCAGTTCCTTCTGCTCACCCATGTCAACAGCTACATCATGGCGGCATGGTCTCTGGCGTTCGAGGTCTATTTCTATGCCGTTGTTGTCCTGGCGCTAGTGATTTCGCCACGGCACGTGGGAAAGATTCTCGGGGCCTGGGCTGTTGGCGTGACGGGAATCATAGCCTACGACTATTTTGTCGGTCAGCGCGGCTGGATTGGTCTATTACCATTTTCTCCATTGATTCTCGAGTTCATCATGGGGATGGCGGTAGCTTGGCTAATACGGCTCGGTGTCACCGCTTTTGCGATGACGGCCGCATTTGTCGGTGTCGTGTCGTTCTTGGCGGGGCTCGAGATCATGCGCGACTTGGGATGGTCCACGCTAAATCCTTGGTACAGGACTTTTTACAACGGACTGCCAAGCGCTTTCATCATCTACGCGGTCGTCGCTTTGGAGCAAAGAAAGGTCTGGGTGTTCTCGGGTGGTTGGGTGAAGCTTGGCGACGCCTCGTACTCGCTTTACATATGGCATCAGTTCATTTTCTACAGCATATTGACTTTACTGTCAGGAAGGGGTTGGGTTGCCGGCGTTCCTCCGCTCCTCCTGGTTTGTCTCTGGCTCGTTCCGGCGTTCGTATTCGGATTCTTCAGTTATCGTCATATCGAACTACCGATCCAGCGTTGGCTAAACCAGGCGCTCCTAGTGAGGAGCGAGGGTTCACACGGTGTCTGGAGCGGGCGTAGAACAAGTGTTTTTGCTTCCGCGGTGGCGTTGATCGCTGCGATATGCATGTATACGGCGTTGGAGCGAAAGAGGACGGCCGAGATCGCCCAGTCGGCGGCGGCGGTTGGAAGAAGCATTGAAGCCAGCAAGGGAGTATCGGCAGGACAGCCGTTTGATCTTGCACGGTCAGCGGCGTCAGCCAACTTGAAAATGGACTCGGCCTTGAGGGGACATTTCGACAGTGCATTCAGCCAAGACAACGCTTATGGAGAGCCGGGCCGAATTAGGGTCCATGGTTGGGCCGCGGACGTCTCCCCTGACGCGCGCAGCGTGAGAATGCTTGTCTTTTATTGTGGGAAATATCTGGGTGTTGCGCCCCTCGGGCAGCGACGTCCAGATGTCGCCGACTCCTTGAAGATCAAGAATATGGAGTCAGGCTTCCTTGCTAACATTGCTTTCCAAGACAAATGTTCGGCTGGGATGCTCGATGGTCTGATATTGGCCGATGAAGGGAGCTTTGCTGTCGTGAGTGCCCCGGTGACGCGTTGATACTCGAAGGAAGCCCGGCCTTCCTTGAAGATGCTTTGTCAAAGAATCGAAGTTCAGTTAGGAGGAGTGTGATGAGCGTTGATATCGAAAAATGGAAAAAGGACGGTTTCTACGTACTCCCCGCGTTTTACAGTCATGCGGAGATCGATGAGGTAGTCAAGGCGCAGGATGCTGCGTGGTTCGAATCGCATCCCCGCGTGGTGGTCGACGACAACCGGACCGGCCAGCGCAGTTACCTCTCACAGGTCGACAAGGACCAGAGCAACAACTGGTACAAGGTCAACGACCTGTATCTGGAAATCCCCGTGGTGAGGAATGTCGGCCTCAATGAACGGCTGAGTCCGATCTTGAAGGAACTGCTCGGCGATACGCCGGTATTGTGCAATTCGCTCAGCTTCGAACGTGGCAGCGGCCAGCCCGATCATGTGGATGCGCTCTACATGACGCCGCAGACGCGCGGCCATCTCATCGCGATATGGGTCGCGCTTGAGGACTGCCATGCGGACGCGGGTCCCCTGCGCTACTGGCCCGGCAGCAACGCCATTCCGCCGTATGTGTTCTCCAGCGGCTCCACCCATGTGGTGGACAACGAGATGGACCAGTGGAATGCCTACATGGCGGAGCAGACGTCTTCGCGCCAACTGAGTCCGGTGACATTCGCCGCGAAGAAGGGTGACGTGTTCATCTGGAGCGCGTACCTGTTTCATGGCGGTTCGCCTATCAACGATCCCAGCCGCACCCGCAAAAGCATCGTGTTCCATTATTACAGCACGCATGATTGCGAACGGAATGGGTGGCAGACCCGCAAGGAAGGTGGCGCCCGCTGGCTGTACCGGCAGCATCCCACGGTCGACGGCGTACCGGGTGCATTCCCGCCGGACTGATCTGGATGCCGCAGGCCAAAAAAAAGCACCGCTTACGCGGTGCTTTTTTGTTGCTGGCGTTTCCGCCCCTTGTTGTATCGATCACTTCAGGGTGAAGGCGTACCGCAGGTCGCAGGTCGCCTGGGTGTTGCTGGGGTCTGCCAGGTACATCGCGTAGTCGCCGGCGGGAACACCGGCCAAGGACATGTTGAGCGTGTAACCGGAGTTTTCCAGGCCGGGAGCGTTGAGCGATGTCGCGACGTCCGGGCGGGCCACGGACGGCTGGATCGCGGTCGAGAAGGACTGCGTGGCGCCCTTCAGCACCAGGTGGAAGTTGCTGGCAACCTGGCCCGCGCCGTTACCGGCCCAGCCACCCAGCGCAGCAGACGCACCCGCATCAAAGCTGGTGGTTGCCGCCGGGGCCTGGCCATTGACCGTGTCCAGCGCGCATTCCTTGTTGGTGATGTCGGCCGGCAGCGAGCCGGTGAAGGGCGCGAACGCAGCGAGGGCTTCAGGCGCCGTGGATGCCGGCGCGGTTTCGGCCGGTGCGGCGGCCGGTTCGGCGGCCGGAGCGACCGGCTCCGTGGTCTCGGCCGGCTTCTGCGTGCAGGCGGCGGTCGACAGGGCCAGCGCGACGGCCAAGGCCGTGATCTTGTGGCTGGAAAGGAGGCTGCTGAGCTTCATGGGTGTTCCTTTAGGAGTACGGTTGATAGGTGGATACGTGCGTTGTTCAATGCCAAGCGTGTTGCGTGCTACTCCGGGCCTGGCGGGCCCTGATTCGGTTCTCCGACATGGCCCGGTTGTCAGAGGGGAGGCAACGGTTGTCCGTCGATCCATGCGCAAAGCGCCGAGACTCCGTTCTCGACAGGCCACTCGGGCTGCCAGCCCAACGCTTCTGTCGTTCGACGGATGTCGCATGAGGCGGCACGGACGTCACCGTTGCGGAAGGCGCCGTTGACGACCGGTTCGGGGGCTCCATAGATGCCTGCGATGAGCTCCGCCAGCTCACGGATGCTGGTGGCACGCCCGGAGCCGATGTCGTAAGCCTGTCCGGAAGTAATGGGTTGGGTGGCGACGGCGAGCACGGCTCGGGCGACGTCATCGATGAACACGAAGTCACGGATGATCTGTCCATCTTCGTAAAGGGGAATGACCTTCCCAGCCTTGGCCATGCGGGAGAACAACGAAACGATGCCCGTGTAGGGATTGCTGAGCGACTGGCCGGGGCCGTAGACATTCTGCAGCCGAAGCAGGCCCACCTCGACCCCGAAGGATGCCGCCCAGGCATTCAGGATCATTTCCTGCGTGAGCTTGGTCGCACCATAGATGCTGGTGGGTCGCGGCTCGGTAGTGGTGGCTTCGAACGGAAGGCAGCGCAGGCCGGGAAAGTCCCAGACGCCGGCTTCCAACTGCGTCTTGGAGCGCTGGCCCGGATAGCTCACTGTGCCCTCGGCCGATACCCATGCGCCCTCGCCGTACACTGCCCGGCTCGAGGTAAGGACCACACGCGAAGGGAGTCGATGATGGCGTACGAAGGCATCCAGCATCTGGGTCGTGCCCACGACGTTGACGTTGGCGTGCCGGGTTCCTTCGGTCAGCGACTGGCCGGTTCCCGTTTCCGCCGCGAGGTGGATCACCAGATCGGGCTTCACATCCAGCAAGAGGGCGTCCCACACCACGGGATCGGCCACATCGCCCACGACCAGCTCGACCGCCGGATCGAGCGCATCGGGCCGGGTCTGAGCCGGATGGACCTGCGGGTGCAGATTGTCCAGCACGACGACGCGGTCGTACTGCTTGACCAGGGCCTGCGAGATGGCGCAGCCGATGAAGCCGGCACCGCCGGTGATGAGGCATGTGGACACTTTTCTCTCCATGAATGCGGGGGTGGTCGTGGGACGGACGACAGGCGCTAGTTTGCCCGGAATCGCCGCGCAAGTGAGTGCGAGCGGTGGGCCAGCGAACGGCGGCAAGCGGCCCGCAGCTCGCGCCACGCCCTCGACAAGGGTGGTGCGGGCCGCGAGATGACGGGCATCGCCTCGCTTCTGTACTGGGCGTTCTTCCACGCATACAGGAAGTCGGCCTGCGCGGAGAAGTCGGCATTCGGCAGTGCGGACGTGAGCTTCTGCAGCTTGTACTCCAGCATCGCGAAATTCCACTCGGCCAAGTGCCGGCAAAGGATCTGCTGGGTCGTGTACTGCGCATCCTGTGCGGCGTAGGTGATCAGCCGCTCGAGTGCGTGGCCGAGGGTGCCGTCGAGCGGGTAGGGTTCGGGTTCGAAGTCGGTCCATTGCCATTCATGCGCGAACAGCTTGCGCAGCGCCTTGGGTCGGAACCAGAACATGCTGCCGAATGCCCCTACGGGCGTGTAGGGATCGAAAGTGACATCGATACCGACACGCTTTGCGACCTCGGCCGTACGCGTGCGATTGATGCCCCAAGCGTGCCCCAGTGTGCCGAACGACATCTGGATGATCGAGGGCACCGCCACGCCGACCCACGGATGGTCGCGGAACATGTCGAGCACGTTCGCGACATGGCCCGGGCTGTTCAGCAGGTTGTCGAACATGTGCCGCTTGAACACGTTGCCGCGTCCGGTGTGCAGGTGCGGCGTCTTCTTGGTGTGCAATCGGCACACCAGGTCGTAGTTGTCGCCGAGGAACAGGTCGCGGCAGGTGATGAACAGGCCAGCCATGTCGCGGCCGCGGTTTTGCTCCATGACCAGGACGATGATCTTGCGCACATTGGGATGGCGCGCGGCCGCCTCCTCAATGGCGATCTTCTTCTCGATACTGTCGGTCGTGGCGATGAAATCATAGGGGCAGGGTATGTTGTCGCCCAGCGCGAGCAGTTCTTCCGCCATGTCCGGATAGTAGACATGGGCGCAGATGGCAACCCGTCCCCACCGGTCGACGGGTCCCGCGGCATCGATGCGCACGTCCGGGAAGACGCTGGTCAGGCCCGCATTCGTGGTGATGGTCCGCAGTTCCGCCGAACGGACAGCGTTGCGCCAGATCATGCCGGTGTCGTAACCGGACGTGCGGCGAACGATCTCGAGTGCGCGCGGCAGATCGACAGAGTATTGCTCGAGATGCGAGGGCTCCTGGAAAAAGAGCCTGCGTTTCAGCAACGGGTTGCGATCTTCCAGGGTTGCATCCGCATCGAGCAGCGCCGGGTAGTCCGTCCCATACGTGTTGCAGTCCAGATAGCTCTCGCAGGTGAAACCCGCCTTGCGGAAATGCTCGGTGAAGACGGCTTCGTGCTCCAGTACGGCATCCTGGTAGGTAGCCTTGCCTTCGATCGCTTTCCAGTACTGGCGAAAGGCGGGAGAGCGGAGCATGCGGGAACGAACGGCAATGAAGTTCGCGTTCAGGTGATAGGGAAGCGTGCCCTTTCCCGTGAACGGATTCGGCGTCACTTCCTTGTGCGCGGTCACCCCCCAGAAGTCGCATTCGCGACGTTCCATCTCGCCGAAAAGCTCCGCAAAGGGATAGATCGGTCCGTAACAAGTGTGGTTGACCAGCAGTACTTCGTCGTAGTCACGGCCGAACCTGCTGCGGACAAGGCCTTCTTTGTAAGCCAGTACGTCGAAACCTGTGTTGGGCCGCACGATGATTTCGGATGCCACGCCGGCCAGGCGGAGGCGGGCATCCGGCCGCAGGTCGCCATTGACATAGACTACGGTCGTGTCTACGAAACGGGTCAGTTCACCCAGGAAATGCACGACGTAATCGTCGACGACGCCGTTGGGGTCGTAGAAGGAAAAAAGGCAGAGGCGGCGCATGGATTCCATGGAATGCAGATTCGTGAACCGGGACGATCAGGGCGTCTGGTCTTCCTGTCGGGGCGATGCGGATGGGCTGCGAAGTGCGCGAACCAGGCCCGGGAAGCGGTAAGCGATCGACCGCTTGGCAGACAGCATCAGTACGCCGAGCGCCTGTCTGATGGTCGGCGGCGCCGGCGGGGACGCATGCGGCAGGATGCCCATCTCGATCACGACTGGTTCGGGTGGGGCGGGGTGGGGCGCGTCGATCCGATAGCCCGTGCGCTTCCAGTGGTCGAGGAAATTGAACTGGCCGGTGAAATCGGCATTCGGCAACGCTGCGGAGAACTTCTGCAACTTGTACTCCAGCATGGAAAAGTTCCAGCCGGCGAGTTGAGCATTGATGATCTGCTGGGTCGTGTACCCCGCGTCCTGTGCCACGTAGCAGATGAGGCGTTCCAGCACGTGTGCCAGGCCACCATCCACATGGTGCGGCTCGGGGTTGAAGTCCTCCCACTGCCACTGGTGATCGAACAGTTTCCTCAGTGCCTTGGGACGGAACCAGAACATGGTGCCAAACGCGCCCACGGGTGTCTCAGGATCGAAATTGACCTTCAGGTCTAGGCCTTGCTTGAAGATCTCCGCCTTTTCCAGGTTCGAAAACCAGACGTGGCCCATCGTCGGGTAGCCGATGTGCACCAGAGGCGGCACCGCTACGCCGACCCATGGCTTGTCATGGAACATGTCGAGGACATTGGTCGTGTAGCCAGGACTGTTGAGCAGGTTCTCGAACATGTGGCGCTTGAACATGTTCGCGCGACCCGCCGCCACCTGCGGAGACTTCTTGGTGTGCAGACGGCACACCAGCGCGTAGCGATCGTCGAGGAACAGATCCCGGCACGTGATGAACAGCGAGGACATGTCGCGCCCACGATTCCGCTCGACCACTCGCACGATGACGTTGCCGACGTTCTTCCGGCCCGCCACCGCCTGCTCGATGAACGCCTTCTTCTCGGCGGTCTCCGTCGTGGCGATGAAGTCGTACTCGGTCGGAATCGTGTCGGCAAGCTGCAGAAGCTCCTCCAGCATGTCGGTGTAATAGACATGCGCGCACACGGCGATGCGGCCGTAGTCCGGCTTCGTGCCGTCCTGCTTGAGCCGTACGTCGGGAAAGATGCTGGTCAGCGCAGCATTGGTGTTCAGGTTGCGCAATTCGGCGGAGCGGATCACGTTGCGCCAGATCAGCTCCTGATCGTAAGTGGATGTGCGGGCCAACACTTCGAGCGCACGCGGAAGGTCTGCCGCGTAGTGCTCCAAGAACCGTGGGTCATGGAAGAATGCGCGCCGCTTGAGAAGCGGATTGCGATCAACGAGCGTCTCGTCGATGTCCAGGATCGCCGGATAGTGGGTGCCGTACTTGCGGCAATCCAGATAGGTGTCGCTGACGTAGCCAAGATCAGTGAAGTGCTGGGTGAAGAGGGTTTCGTGTCCTTGGATCGCCTCTTCGTAGTTGGAAGCCCCCTGGACGGACGACCAGTATTTCCTGAACGGCGGCGAGCGCAACAGGTCGGCACGGACCGCGAGGAAGTTGGTGTTGATGTGGTAGGGAAGGCGGCCGGTACCGGTGAACGGATTGGGCACCATCTCCATGTGCGCGGTAACACCCCAGAAATCGCAGGAACGGCTGTCCATTTCGGAGAACAGCTCTTCAAATGGATAGATGGGGCCGTAGCAGGTGTGGTTCACCATCAACACTTCGTCGAACTGTCGCTCGGCGTCGAAGTCGATTTTCTCCAGTCCTTCCTTGTAAGCCAGTACGTCGAATCCGAAGTTCGGCCGAATGATGATTTCCGCCACCACGGAACGCAGCGCTTCTTCCGAGTGCGGGAGCAGCGGGCCATTGGAATAAAGCAGGATCTCGTCTACGTGCTTGCCTAGTTCCTTCAGGAAGTAGACGACGTAATCGTCCACTTGGCCTTCCGGATCGTAGAAGGAAAAGATGCAGAGACGGCGCATCCGCTTGTTACTCGACTGACTCACTTGAACTACCCCTGTCTGAACTTGAAATTTCATGGAGAATCCCCCGGCAACGCTGGAAGCCAAGGACATCTCGGAATGTTACGGTCGGACAGGTCATGTCTCGGCGCAATCCGAGCGTTCGGCGCCGAGGCCCCCCTTCCCCGGCGGAAAACAGCCACTACTGCCGGCCGCGTGGTCCTGCAGCAGGTTTGAGCTGCTCAAGCCCCGGCCAGTTGGGCTTCCAACTCCGGCAACAGCGCAAACAGATCTCCCACCAGTCCGATATCCGCGATCTCGAAGATCGGCGCTTCGCCGTCCTTGTTGATCGCCACGATGGTGCCGGCGTCCTTGATGCCGGTCAGATGCTGGATGGCGCCGGAGATGCCGACGGCCACGTACAGCTCGGGGGCGATGATCTTGCCGGTCTGGCCGACCTGCAGTTCGTTCGGCACGTAGCCGGCGTCGACTGCCGCGCGCGAGGCGCCGACGGCGGCGCCGAGTTTGTCGGCCAGGGCGTAGATGACCTTGAAGTTCTCGGCCGAGCCGACACCGCGGCCGCCGGAGACGACGCGCTTCGCGCTCTGCAGGTCCGGGCGGTCGGACTTGCCGGCGGCGAGGCCGACGTAGCGGGTGTGGGTCGGGAGTGTGGCGTCCACGCTCGCGGCTTCAACCGCTGCACTGCCGCCCTTGGCGGCTTCCGGCCAGGAGGCCGTACGCACGGTGGCAACCACCGTCTGGTCGGCGGGAACGTCGACGGTGATGATCGCGTTGCCGGCGTAGATCGGGCGCTTGAAGGTGTGCGGGCCTTCCACGGCCATCAGGTCGGAGACCTGGTTGACGCCGAGCAGCGCGGCGACGCACGGCAGCAGATCCTTGCCGAAGGTGGTCGACGGCGCGAACACGTGCGTGTAGCCCGAAGCCAGCTTGGCGATCTGCGGGGCGAGTACCTGGGCGATGGCGTTCGCGTTGGCGGCGTTGGCGACGGTCAGCACCTTCGTAACGCCGGCGATCTGCGCGGCTTCGGCGGCGACCGCCGACGGGTCGGCGGCCAGCACGACCACGTCGATGGCGTCCACGTTGACGGCGGCGGCGGCGCTGACGGTCTTGGCGGTGGATGCGTTGAGCTTGCCGTCCAGGTGTTCGGCGATGACGAGAACCTTGGCCATTACAGCAACCCCTTCTGCTTGAGTGCGGCGACCAGTTCGGCCGCGTCCTTCACCATGACGCCCTTGCTGCGCTTGGCGGGCGGGGCGTAGTGGGTGGTGGTGTGCGTATCGGCGGCGTCGACGCCCAGGTCGGCCAGCTGCAGCGTTTCCAGCGGCTTGCTCTTGGCCTTCATGATGTCGGGCAGCTTGATGAAGCGCGGCTCGTTGAGGCGCAGGTCGGTGGTGACCACGGCGGGCAGGTCGACTTCCAGTGTTTCCAGGCCGGCGTCGACTTCGCGCGTCACGGTGGCCTTGCCGTCGGCAATGTCCAGCTTGCTCGCGAAGGTGGCCTGGGGGCGGCTCCACAGGGTGGCCAGCATCTGGCCGGTCTGGTTGGCGTCGTCGTCGATGGCCTGCTTGCCGAGGATCACCAGGTCGGGCGATTCCTTTTCCACCAGCTTGAGCAGGGTGCGGGCGGCGGTCAGCGGCTGGATGGCCTGGTCGGTGATCACGTGGATGGCGCGGTTGGCGCCCATGGCCAGGCCGTTGCGCAGGTGCGCCTGGGCGTCGGCCGGCGCGATGGTGGCGACCACCACTTCCGTCGCGATGCCCTTGTCGCGCAGGCGCAGGGCTTCTTCCAGTGCGATTTCGTCGAAGGGGTTGGGGGACAGCTTGACGCCGTCGGTGACCACGCCGGACCCGTCCGGCTTGACCTGGATGCGGACGTTGTAGTCCACCACGCGCTTGTAGGCGACGAGAATCTTCATCCTGCGGGGATTCCTGTAGGAGCGGTGAGACCCGGTCGCGACGGCAGACCGAGGGCAGAACGCCGATTTTAGCCCTCAGGCCGGGTCCATGCGAGCCCGTACGGTACCGTCTGCCAGGCGTGCCGCCAGCAGGCCGGCAAATCGCGCGGCGCTGCCGGGTGCCTGGGCGAAAAACAGGGAGGGTTCGGTGAGTTCGAGCTCCAGCAGGCGAGGCTCGCCCTCGGCACCCGCCAGCAGGTCGACGCGAGCGTACGCCAACGGAGCTTCCAACTGCCTCAATCGCGCGGTGGCGGCCAGCACCCGCTCCGCCAGCGCCTGTTCGGCGACCGTAGCGCTGCCCGCCGCGATGTCGCCCAGCGCCATCGGGGCCTGCCGGGCACCTTCGCCCGGCGCGAGCTGGGCGGACTTGCGGATGGCGTGGCTGAACTGCCCGTCGAAATAGAGCAGTGCGGTCTCGCCGCATCGATCGACCGAGGCGAGATAGGGCTGAAGCATCACACTGCGTTCCTGGTCAAGCAGGCGGGCGACATGGTTGCCGGCGGCGAACTGCTGGTCGCGACCGTACCGCTGGGTGTCGCGCGCACCGGCGCTGACCGTCGGCTTGACCACGAATTCGGCCGTATTGAACGTGGCCAGGAAGGTCGCCAGGGCCTCCATCGGTTCGGCGTCCGGTTCCACGAAATGCGTGGGTACCACCGGGATACCGACGGTGGCGAGATCCGCCAGGTAGTGCTTGTCGGTGTTCCAGCGCACCACGTTGAGTGGGTTGAGCAAGTCGGTGACCCGGTCGACGTGCGCGCACCACGCCAGGAATTCCGGCAGGCGTTCGGTGTAGTCCCAGGGCGAGCGCAGCAGCGCCGCATCGAAGCGTGCCCAGCTGACGGTCGGGTCGTCCCACGCCACCGCGCGGGCGTGCAGGCCGGCGTCGGCACAGGCATCGAGCAGTGGCACCAGATCATCGTCGTGGCCGGACGCGGCGACGGCCGTGACGAGGGCAAGGGTCTTCATGCCCGCCAGTGTACGCGCACGGCACGCGCGCCATTCCCATTGCCCGAAAGTACCTGTGTCGGTTCCGGCGCGCTGGGTAGAATGGGACTTTCCTCATCGAATGGATCGCGCCATGGCGGGTAACCCCGGCTCCGGAGGCAAGCAGAAGCTCTATCCCAGCGCGGCGGCAGCGCTGCAGGGCGTGGTGGCGGATGGCCAGACGCTGGCGGTCGGCGGCTTCGGCCTGTGCGGCATTCCGGAAGCGCTGATCGGTGCCTTGCGCGACAGCGGCGCCAAGGGCCTGACCGCCATTTCCAACAACGCCGGCGTCGACGGCTTCGGCCTGGGCCTGCTGCTGGAGACCCGGCAGATCAAGAAGATGATTTCGTCCTACGTGGGCGAAAACAAGGAGTTCGAACGCCAGTTCCTGTCCGGCGAACTCGAGCTGGAATTCAACCCGCAGGGCACGCTGGCCGAGCGCCTGCGCGCCGGCGGTGCCGGGATCCCGGCCTTCTTCACCCGCACGGGCTATGGCACGGTAGTCGCCGAAGGCAAGGAGACCCGCCAGTTCGGCGAGCACTGGTATGTCATGGAGACGGCGCTGTCGGCCGACGTGTCGCTGGTGAAGGCGTGGAAGGCCGACAAGGCCGGCAACCTGGTCTTCCGCAAGACGGCGCGCAACTTCAACCCGGCCTGTGCCATGGCGGGCACGGTCTGCATTGCGGAAGTCGAGGAAGTGGTCGAGGTCGGCGAGATCGACCCCGATCACGTGCACCTGCCGGGCATCTACGTGGACCGCATCGTCCACAACCCGACCCCCGAGAAGCGCATCGAGCAGCGCACCGTCCGCCAAGGAGACAAGTGATGCCCTGGACCCGCGATGAGATGGCGCAGCGCGCCGCCCGCGAACTGACCGATGGCGCCTACGTCAATCTGGGCATCGGCCTGCCGACGCTGGTCGCCAACCACATTCCAGCTGGCGTCGACGTCTGGCTGCAGTCCGAGAACGGCCTATTGGGTATCGGCCCGTTCCCGACGGAAAACGAGGTGGACGCCGACCTGATCAATGCCGGCAAGCAGACGGTCACCGCGCGCGCGGGCGCCAGCTACTTCGGCAGCCACGACTCCTTCGCGATGATCCGGGGCGGCCATATCGACCTGGCCGTACTGGGCGCCATGCAGGTAACCGACCAGGGCGATCTGGCCAACTGGATGGTGCCCGGCAAGATGGTCAAGGGCATGGGCGGCGCGATGGATCTGGTCGCCGGCGTCAAGCGCATCGTCGTGCTGATGGAACACGTGGCGAAGGACGGCAGCCACAAGATCCTGCCGCAGTGCGATCTGCCGTTGACCGGGGTGGGCGTGGTTGACCGGATCATCACGGACCTGGCGGTATTCGATGTCACCCCGGCAGGGCTCGTCCTGGTGGAAATGGCCGATGGCGTGACCGAGACGGAGCTGACAAGCAAGACGGGCGTCCCATTCAAGACTGCCTGAGCGCCTCAAGCCGTGACGCAAGTCCGGTTGCCACGCGCAATGCCGCACGTCTGACTTTCAGCTGTACGTTTTCCGGCCGATAAGGCGGAGAAGGGAACCTGTTGGCTATTTGTGGCCCAGCGGCTGGGCTATAGTGTCCGTTCAGGGGCTCTATCCGTTTTTTCTCAGAGGCGTACGTATGAAACTCCGGGTCGGCGCTTGCGCCTTGATGTTGGTTTTGGCCGGGTGCAGTGGAGAAAGCCCCGAATCGGGCATGGCAGGGATGCGCGGCGTGGCCGCAACCAAGGCGACCGGCAATCTGCCGACGTCGCTGCCGCTGGCCCGCGCGATCGGTGATTCCATCGCGAATGCACCCGACCGCGGTGCACTGTTGTCCTATCCGAACAAAGCGACTCCCACCAAGCAGGAGGGCGCCTATACCTGGTTCCCGACTGCCATGAGCGAGGCGCATGCCTTCAAGGGCATCGCGACCGGTGAAATGACCGTGCCGGCGCCCGATGGCAGCCAGGTCAAACTGCGCTACGAGCGCCATGTCGAGGAAATCGATGGCAACTGGACTTGGATCGGCCGCGTGGTCGGTGGCGATCCGATGCAGGAAGCCATCATCACCTTCGGCGAGAAGGCTGTGTTCGGCTCGATTCCTCAGGCGAACGGCAAGCCGGCGCTGAGCCTGCAGACCCGCAACGGCACCGTGTTCGCCGTCCAGACCGATCCGTCCAAAGTGGTGTCCGCGACGAAGGGGCACGAGGACGTCATGATTCCCGAGGCCGCCACGCTGCGCTCGTCCATGGCGGCGGCCGTCAGCCAGTCGGCACAGGTGAGTCAGGGCGCCACCGCGGTGGCGCAGGCTGCCCCACCGACTGCCGCCAACACCATCGATGTCGCCGTGGGCTACACGCCCGAGTTCGCCACCGCCAATGGTGGCGCTTCCGGTGCCGCGACGAGGCTTGTCTACCTGGTGCAGGTGGGCAACCAGGCGTTCGCCAACAGCGACATCAACGGTTACCTGCGCATCGTGAACACCGTGCAGGTCAGCTACACCAACACCAACACCAACCAGACGGCGCTGCAGGAACTTACCGGCAGCACGGGCAACTCTCCCGTTACGGTTCCCGCAAGTCTGGCGCCTCTGCGTACGGCGCGCGACCAGTATGGTGCGGACATCGCTGTTCTGGTGCGCAAGTTCAATACGCCGGAAAACGAAGGTTGCGGCATCGCGTGGTTGAACGGTGCCAACCAGACGGCCATCACCTCGGCGGATGCCGCTTGGGGTTACGCCGTGATCAGCGACGGTTACGACACCGGCACGGATGGCAAGACTTATTACTGTGCCGACGAAACGCTCGTGCATGAAGCGGCGCACCTCATGGGTTCAGCGCATGATCGTGCCAACGCGGTTGTGACCAGGCCTGATGGAACCACATATCTGCAGTACGGTCGTTTTCCGTATTCGTTCGGTTACAAGACCGCTGCCTCCGCCGGAAATTTTTATACGGTGATGGCTTACGGCGACACAGGTCAGGTCGCCCATCGCATCTTCTCGACACCCCTCAAGAGCACGTGCGGCGGAGCCGGTAATCTGGCATGCGGCGTCGCCAACAGCGAAGACAATGCGCGAAGCCTTAACCAGACGATTCCGGTTGTCGCGAGCTTCCGCGCGACGGTGGTGCCATTCAGCTCTGCAGTTCTGGACATTGCGTCCGTACTGAAGACTGCGACGGGCTCAGGTAAAACTGAAGTCCACTTCATGAATGGCAACAACAACTATCAGGGGTTTTCCCGTCAGCTGGCAACCGCATTGGCCGCTGTCGGCGGTAACAACAACAGCTGGGATCTGCTCTTCGGCGACTATAACGGCGATGGCATCGACGACATGTACGCCATTGCAAAACAGGGCTCGTCCGGCAAGACCGAAGTGCACGTGTTGAATGGCGCGACCAACTATTCTACATTCCTCCTGCAGATCGCGACGGCGCTGCATGGCACTGGCTCGGACAATACGTGGGTGTTCCGACTGGGTGACCAGAATGCCGACGGTAAGCTTGACCTCTATTGCATCAACAAACGTGGCGGATCTGGCCGCACCGATGTGCACGTGCTGAATGGCAGCAACCTGTTCCAGAGCTTCCTGTTGCAGACGACGACGGCGATTGAGGCCACGGGTGCAGGTTACGAGTGGGATTTTGATGTTGCCGACCGCAATGGCGATGGTTCGTTAGATATCTTTGCTTTCAAGAAGGTTGGTGGAGGCGGCAAGACGGAGTTGCACGTGCTCAATGGCGCTAACCGGTTCCAGAATTTCGTGACGCAGGTAGCGACGGTCATGCATTCAACTGGAACAGACAATCGCTGGAACTTCCGTGTCGGGGACTTTGACAAGGATGGGATACTGGACATCTATGCCATCAATCGCGCCGGCGGCTCCGGAAAGGTCGAAGCGCATATCATGAGGGGGAGCGACAATTACCAGTCTTTCGCGATCAACCTGGCTACCGCATTGCACGCGGTCCCGTTTGACGAAAGTTGGGAGTTCGCGGTTTCGAAGGCCAGGTGATTCGATAGCCTGCGTCACTGGGCCTCGTAGAGTATCCAGATGCGTAAAGGAACAACGTCCGCCAATGGCGGGCGTTGTTCTGCGCGAGTGTTACGTGTGTTTTCTGGCGTAGGGGTAGATATCGCCCTGATCCAATGAGCGCCCTTCCAGCAAGCCACTCATGCTGGTGGATTCGAACCCGGCGAGCCGGCCTGAGCAGCCGATGATGCGCTCGATCGCGTGGGCGAAAGTGCCATCCAGCTGGTTTCTCTCCACTTCGAAATCCGACTCGGTAATGCCGACGTCGAGAAGTGGCCGAAGCGCTTCCAGGCGCAGCCAGTACATGGAGCCTGAAGGAAATCGGTCTAGTGCAAGGGCTTCGTCTGGATTACCGCCCATTCTCAAAACGAGACTTCGAACCGCGGCCTCGTTCGCGCCCAAGTAATCATGTAGGGGCAGCAGGTGCCCGTCAGCAACAACGACGCCATGCTTGACGTTGCGTGCCAGCGCAGCAATCAGTTCGTGCGGGCTCGCCAGCAATCCTTCGGTAAGTTCTTCGCGCCATCGGTAGCCGTCAGCCAAATGAGGAGAGCGCTTGGTGTGGAGCTTGAGCACCCAGTCGTAACCCTGTCCAATCAGCCTCGCCGCGGTTGCCAGGAAAGGCAGGACGTCGCGACCACGATTGTCAACGGTGGTTACGTGGATATCGTGAAGGCCGACACGGGCGAATGCACGGAGAACTTCGTCGTGGTGCTCGATCGCGCAGGTTACGTAGATCGGAGCGTCCAGTGCCGCGCTGCGGACCGAGCGGGCCAGTTGGCTCAACTCAGGCATGTACCATGCATGCACGGCAATTGCCGTTCGCATTCCCATGCAGTGCCCGTGCTCTCCCGAGGCCTTGTTTAATGCGTCGCGCGTCGCATTTAGGTACGCATACCCCCATCGCGAGTCCGGCTCCAAGTAGGCGCCCTCCGCCCATTCGTTCCAGGCATTGATGAACACGAGTCGATGATTGTCCTTGCCGCTGGAGTGAGTTCTGGCGGCCGACACCAGCCAGTCGTGATAGGCATGCGGCGAGGCATGCAAGAATGTCCGCCCAACGCCAGGACGTCTGGCCTCGTTGTCCCAAGAGGGATTGACGCAGGGAATAAGGGAATACCGTTCTTCCGGATTCTTTTGATGAGCGATATCCCGCCAATCCAGGATACTGCCGTTGTAGAGTGGATTGATAAGGCGCTGTCGATCTGACACCGGCGAGGCTGTGAAAGCATTAGGCGGGAACTGGATTGCGGAATTGGCTCCGATCTCATCCGGGTGTGGCTTCTCGAAGCTTTGCACGTAGCTAACGTGGATTTCGCCGATGCCGTTCTCACGGCACCAGGCGCGCCAACGCGCAGACGTCGATTCCATGTCGGCCATGACACCTGGCCGGTATACGACCAGCATCGGCTTCCCCTCCAGTCGCAAATACCGGGGGTCCCGCATGTACTCCGCCACATGCGCTATGAACGCGATATCGTCCTCCGGTGAATGCTGCTGGTCGATCAGGATCTCGTCGCCCCGTCCA
Source organism: Pseudoxanthomonas japonensis (assembly GCF_043632995.1). Taxonomy (NCBI): domain Bacteria; kingdom Pseudomonadati; phylum Pseudomonadota; class Gammaproteobacteria; order Lysobacterales; family Lysobacteraceae; genus Pseudoxanthomonas; species Pseudoxanthomonas japonensis. The sequence goes on from NZ_CP171632.1 coordinate 814,043, forward strand.
TCCCAGGTACGCGTCCACTTCTCGTTCGCCCAGCACAGGCAGAACTTCAGGTCGATGGTCTTGTCGTTGAGCCAGTTGCGAAGCGGGGTTTCGAGCAGGGTCTTGCCGCCGAACCAGTAGAAGTAGAAGCAGAATGCGCTGATGCCGTATTCGCGTGCGAGACGCGCCTGTTCGTGCATGACCTCGACATTGCGAAGGTCATAGAAGCCGAGGTCCCCGGGTAACTTTGGTTGGTAATGGCCTTCGAACTGGGGCAGGGCGCGGGTGACGTTGCGCCATTCGGTGAAGCCCTTGCCCCACCATTCGTCGTTTTCGGGGATGGTGTGGAACTGCGGCAGATAAAACGCGACCAGCGTGACGGGCAGCGGGTCAGGCAGTTCACCCTTCTCATAAGGGACGTAGCCGATGGCGCGTTCATCGGAGCGCACATACGGTCGACGTGGCAGGTCGCCACTTGGGGCCTGTCCCCTCGGTCCTTCAGGAACCCAGTGTCCCTTGGTGTCCAGGAAGCGTTCGCGCATCCGGTCGCGCGTGCGCTGTGGCATGGGCGTCAGGCGGAAGGCGGTCCGCAGCGCGTAGAACAGCGTGGTGCGAAGGCGTCGGGACAGGGAGTTCGACACGGAGTTCCTACAGGTTCTGGTAATTCGGCCCCGCCCCGCCTTCCGGCGTCACCCAGTCGATGATCTGGTAGGGGTCCTTGATGTCGCAGGTCTTGCAGTGCACGCAGTTGGCGGCGTTGATCTGCAGGCGCTTGCCTTCGCCGTCGTCGACGATCTCGTAGACGCCGGCCGGGCAGAAGCGGGTGCAGGGGTTGTCGTATTCGGCGGCACAGCGGCTGACGCAGACGGAGGTGTCGTGCACGCGCAGGTGCACGGGTTGGTCTTCGTCGTGTTCGGTGGCGGCGAAGTAGACGCCCTGCAGGCGGTCGCGTGGGGTCAGGGTGCGGTCAACGTAGTCGCGCTTGGGCTCTTCGTATTCGCCGACCTTGTCGAGCGACGACCAGTCGGGCTTCACCTTCAGCGTCCACGGCGAATGGCCTCCGGTGATGGTTTCCCATGCGGCATTCGCCATGCCGAACCACAGGCCCTTCTTGAAGCCGGGTTTGATGTTGCGGACGGACTTCAGCTCGGCCATCGCATCGGAGGCACGCAGCTTCGCGTCGAAGCCTTCCGGCGCGAGCTGCGACGCGATCAGGTGTTCGGCCGCCAGCATGCCGCTGCGGATCGCCTGGTGCGTGCCCTTGATCTTCGGCACGTTGAGCAGGCCGGCGGTGTCGCCGATCAGCAGGGCGCCGGGCATCTCAACCTTCGGCAGCGACTGCCAGCCCCCGGTGACGATGGCGCGCGCGCCAGCGGACAGGATGCTGCCGCCCTCCAGCACCGGTTTGATCAGCGGATGGTTCTTCCATTGCTGGAAGGCTTCCCAGGGCTTGTATTCCGGATCCTTGTAGTCCAGGCCGCTGACGTAGCCCAGCGCGATCTGGTTGTTCTCCAGGTGGTACAGGAAGCTGCCGCCGTAGATGTCGTTGCTGGCCGGCCAGCCGAGCGTGTGCACGATCTTGCCGGGCGTGACGCGGCCTTCCGGCACCTGCCACAGCTCCTTGATGCCGATCGAATACGCCTGCGGATCGCTGTCCTTGTCCAGCGCGAAGCGCTTCACCAGCCGCTTGGTCAGGTGGCCGCGCGCGCCTTCGGCAAGCACGGTGACCTTGGCGCGGATGTCGATGCCGGGCGTGTAGCCGGGCTTGTGGCTGCCGTCCTTCGCGACGCCCATGTCGCCGATGCGCACGCCGACGACCTTGCCATCGTCATCGTGCAGCGTCTCGGACGCGGCGAAGCCAGGATAGATCTCCACACCCAGCGCTTCGGCCTGCGGGGCGAGCCAGGCGCACATGGCGCCGAGCGAGACGATGAAGTTGCCGTGGTTGCGCATGCCCGGCGGCACGATCGGGAACTTGCGGCCGCCGTCCTTGCTGAAGTACCAGAACTCGTCGTCCTTCGCCGGCACGCAGATCGGCGGCGGGTTGTCGCGCCAGCCGGGCAGCAGCGCGTCGAGCGGCTGCGGCTCGATGACCGCGCCAGAGAGGATGTGCGCGCCGATGGTGCTGGACTTCTCGATCACGCACACCGAGAGCTCGGGATTCAGCTGCTTGAGCCGGATGGCGAAAGCGAGACCCGACGGCCCTGCGCCGACGGTGACGACGTCGTACTCCATCACATCGCGTTCGACATCGGACATCGGTTCGGCTCCAGCGTGGCGTTAGGCTTCCGCCATTTTCGTGGTTTGCACGGGGCGGGGCAAATCCGCGAGCATCATGGACATGACCATACCTTTGCCGCTGCCGGGGGATGGGCCGGACGCGTTGCCCGGCGCGCATCTCGTCTATCGGCCCGTCTGGCTGCCGCCCATCGAGGCCGATGCGCTACTGGACGATCTGCGCCGGACGCTGCCGTGGAGCGTGCACCGCATCCGGATCTTCGGGCGCCAGGTCGATTCGCCGAGATTGAGCGCGTGGATCGGCGATGCGGATGCGGTGTACCGCTATTCGGGCACGGACTTCACGCCGCATCCGTGGACGGACGCCCTGTCCGACCTGCGGTTGCATCTGCAGGACGACCTCGACACCCCGTTCAACAGCGTGCTGGCGAATCTGTACCGCGATGGTCGCGATGCGATGGGCTGGCACAGCGACGATGAGCCTGAACTGGGGCCGCAGCCGGTAATCGCCTCGATCAGCCTCGGTGGGGTGCGTCGTTTCGTGCTGAAGCACAAGCAGGATGCCGCGCTGCGGGCGGCATACGAACTACCGCACGGCAGCCTGCTGGTGATGTCCGGCGATACCCAGCGGCACTATCGCCATGCCTTGCCGCGCACGGCGAAGCCGGTGGCGCCACGCATCAACCTGACGTTCCGCTGGATCGATCCTGCGCGCGGTCGCTGACGCGCCGCCCGGCTCATCGACCGGGGTTCGGATCGCTGTTGCCGGAGACCAGCACCCAGCCGGCGATATCGGCGGTGGCCGCTTCCAGCGCCTCTTCGAACGCGGTCGCCACCTGCGCCACGTCGACGCTGGTTGCCTGCTTCTGCTGCAGGAACGTGCGCGACGCGACGACGCGCTGGCCACGGTTGTTGACGAGCTTGGCGTTCACTTCGACCACCGCCGAAGGCTGCGCGCTGCCGGCGTAATCGGCCTCGAAGCGACGCAGGTCCATCACCAGTTTGTAGTCGCCGAGGATACCGGCATCGGCGCTGGCCACGGCGGGAATCCGCCCCGAATCCTCCAGCGTGCGCTGCACCGCGTCCTGCAGCATGTCCGTCGCCGGCAACGCCCACGAGACGCCGCGATACACCTGCAGTTCGCCGGGCGTCGGCCGCACGCTGATGCGGGGGCTGTCGATCACGCGCGCGGCCGTCGGCTTGGCGATGATGAGCGTCCAGGCGGCGGCGGGCCACTCCGGGCGCGCCTGCACGCGGACGTCGGGCGCAAAGATCGTGACCGGATCGCGCTGCTCGCTGCCCAGGATCGAGCAGCCGGCCAGGGCCAGGGCGAAGGGGAGGGCGAACAAAAGACGCAGCGGCTTCATTTCGGGTCGAACTCCTTGGGTGCGTCGCGGCCGAGCAGGTAGCGCGCGGGATTGCCTTCGAGGCGGTCGCTGACGCGACGCAGGTCGCGTACCAGCCCGCGCAGTTCGGTGAGGGTGGGCCCCAGCTGGCCGAGACCGTCGCTGGCGAAGCTGTTGATGGCGGCACGGTTCTCGCCGAGGATCGCATCGGCATTGCCGGCGGCCGAGTCCAGCTTGCCCAGCGTGGTCTCCAGCTTGTCCAGGATGCCCGGCAGTTCCTGCACCAGGTTCTTGTCCAGCCGCTCGATGGCGCCGTTGGTGGTGGTGAGCGTCTTGTCCAGGTTCTGCGCGGCGTCGCGCGCGCTGACGATCAGGGCTTCGATGCCGTCTTCGCGGCTGGCCAGCGAGTTGCTCATCGACTCCAGGTTGTGCAGCGTCGCCGTGATGCTGGCGACGTTCTTGTCGCTGAGCACCTGGTCGAGCCGCTCGACGATGCGGTTGGCGGTGTCGGTGATGTTCTGCAGCGCCGACGGTGCGGTCTGGATCACGGGCGCCTCGCGGCGGTCGACGCTGGTCAGCGTCGGTGCCTGCGGCGTGCCGCCGCTCAGCTGGATGATGGTCGGACCGGTCAGGCTGGTGATGGCGAGCTTGGCGCGGGTGTCGGTCTTCACTGGCGTGTACGACTCCACACGGATGCGGGCGATCACCTGGCGCGGATCGTTCGGCGCCAGCGACAGCTTGGTGATCGAGCCGACCGCGATGCCGTTGTACTGCACGGGGCTGCCGACCGTCAGGCCGGTCACCGCTTCGCGGAAGACGACCTGGTATTCCTGCCAGGTGCGCTCGGACGAATACTTCGCCGCCCACAGGCCGAACAGCAGCAGCGCGGCGGCGATGATGACGGTGAAGGCACCGATGAGCACGTAATTGGCGCGTGTTTCCATGGATCAGACCGCCGTTTGCGAAGAGAGGGGCCGGGAGGCCTGCTGTCCGCTGCGCGCGGCGCGCGCGCGCGGACCGTGGAAGTATTCCTGTACCCAGGGATGATCGAACTGTTCGACCTCCTCGATGGGTGCCACCGTGATCACCCGCTTGTCGGCCAGCACCGCGACGCGGTCGCAGATCGCATACAGCGTGTCGAGGTCGTGGGTGATCAGGAAGACCGTCAGGCCCAGTGCTTCCTGCAGCGTCTTGATCAGCCGGTCGAACGCGGCGGCACCGATGGGGTCGAGGCCCGCCGTGGGTTCGTCGAGGAACAGCAGCGGCGGGTCCAGCGCCAGCGCCCGCGCCAGGCCGGCACGCTTGCGCATGCCGCCTGACAATTGCGATGGCAGCTTGTTCAGCGCATCGGCGGGCAGGCCGGCCAGCTTCACCTTCAGCAGCGCCAGCTCGTAACGCCAACTGTCGGGCAGCTCGGGGTGATGTTCCTTCAGCGGCACCTGCACGTTCTCGCCGACCGTCAGCGACGAGAACAGCGCGCCGTCCTGGAACAGCACGCCGGTGTTGCGTTCGATGTGCTGCCGCGCAGCCGGATCTTCCGAACGGGCGTCCTCGCCCAGCACGGTGATCTGGCCCTCGTTCGGCTGGCGCAGGCCGAGGATCGAGCGCATCAGCACCGATTTGCCGGTACCGGAGCCGCCGACCACGCCGATGATCTCGCCACGGCGCACGTCCAGGTCGAGGTCTTCGTGCACGGTCTGTTCGCCGAAGCGGTTGACCAGGCCGCGCACCTGGATGATGGGGGTGTCGTCGGCCATGCTCACCAGTCCATGTGCATGAACCACAACGCGGCCAGCGCGTCGATCATGATGACCAGCGAGATCGTCTGCACCACGCTGGACGTGGTGCGCTCACCGACCGACTGCGCGGTGCCTTCCACGCGCAGGCCCTCCAGGCAGCCGATCAGGCCGATCACCAGCGCGAATACCGGCGCCTTGGACAGGCCGACGAGGAAATGCTTCACCTCGATGGTGTCGTGCATGCGGGCGATGTACATCTGCGGCGGGATGCCCAGGTCGAAGGCGCCCACGGTAACGCCGCCGGCCAGGCCGGCCATCATCGAGATGAAGGTCAGCAGCGGCAGCATCACCAGCAGCGCGATCAGGCGCGGGATGACCAGCAGGTCGATCGGGTCCAGCCCCAGCGTGCGGATCGCGTCGATCTCCTCGCGGCTCTTCATCGCGCCGATCTGTGCGGTGAACGCCGACGCGGTACGGCCGGCCAGCACGATGGCGGTCATCAACACCGCGAATTCGCGCAGGAAGGCGATGCTGACCAGTTCCACCACGTAGATCTCCGCGCCGAAGTCGCGCAGCACGGTGGAGCCGAGGAAGGCGATCACCGCGCCCACCATGTACGACAGCAGGATCACCAGCGGCACGGCGTCCAGGCCGACGGCTTCCATGTGCGCCACGGTGGCGGTGGGGCGGAAGCGGCGCGGCTCCTTGACCATGCGCACCAGCTTGACCAGGTTCTCGCCGGTGAAGCTGAGCAGGGCGATGATTTCCTGCTTGTTCTCGTGCACGCGGAAGCCCAGCCGCGACAGGGCGGCCAGGAAGCCGTAGTCGCGCTTGCGCGGCGGGCGGTCGTCGGCGACGTCCTCGATGGTGCTGACCAGCGCCTGGTGGTCCTGGCGGAATGCGATGTCCGAAGGCTCCATGCCGCGGCGCTTGGCGAAGCGCAGCAGCTGCAGCACGCCGGCCGAGTCGATGCGGTTGATCGCGGTGGCATCGAGCCGGTTGACGGTCTCCGGCAGCGTCTTCAGCTGCTCGGCCACCGTCAACGCGCTCGCGAGCGTCCAGTCGCCCGCCAGCTTCACGCGCTGGGGGTCGCCGGGATCTGCTTCGTACTGCGGGCGGGCAAGGGTGGGGGTCATGGCGTCGCTCGGCCAAGGAGCATACAGGCTATCCCGGTGAACGTTAGCAGCACGCCGGTGAAGGCCCTGCGGCCCAGCGGTTCACGCAGCCACAACGCGGCCAGCAGCACGAGGAATACCGAGGCGCACTCGTTGAGGATCGCCGCCACCGAGGCGCTGGTGTACTTGTAGCCGCCCAGCCACAGCACCATCGACAGGCCCTGGCCGATGAGCGCGGCGAGTACCAGACGGTGCCAGGGCACGTCGCGGGGGACGAAGTGCATGCGCTTGCGCATGGCCGGCAGGGCGGCCAGCAGCACCAGGCCGGCGACGGCGCCGACCAGGCGCAGCAGCGTCACCCACAGCAGCGGCTGCGTTTCCAGGGTGCGCTTCACCATCACGATGGCCACGGCCATCAACGCGATGGCGAGCAGGCCGAGCAACACGCCGCGTGCGGTGTGCTGCGGATGCGTACGCCATTCGCCGGGTGGCCGGCTGACCAGCAGCACGCCCATCGCCACCAGCGCGAAGCCCAGCCACTGGGCACCGCCGAGGCGCTCATCGAGGAAGACGAAGCCCAGCACAAGGACCAGCGGGCTGTAGAGGTTGCCGATGACGCCCATGCGCCCGGCGCCGAGCTCGTTGAGCGCACGGAAGTACAGCGTGTCGGCCAAGGCGATGCCGATGATGCCGCTGGCCAGCACGATCGCCACGTCGCGCGCGGGCAACACGGGCCATGCACCGGCGTACACGAGGACGGCCACCGGCGCGAGCACGGCCAGCACCAGTCCGTTCTTCAGCAGGTTGAGCGCCAGCGGCGGCAGGTGTGCGCCGAGTTGGCGCGCCAGGATCACGCCGACCGCCCACGCGGCCGCGCTGCCCAGTGCCATGGCTTCGCCGATCCCCACCTCGCCCCCTGCCCCCGTCGTCCGCGCACAGTGTAAGCGGCCCCGCATGAAGCCATCGCGCGCGGGCTTGGGCGATACTGTGCCGATGGCCGACGACATGCTGACCACCGCCACCTATGCCCAGCGCATCGCCTTCGTCTGCGAGATCGCCGGCCGCCTGCACAGCTACGGCACCACCGCGCAGCGGCTGGAAGGCACGGTGGTCGGCCTGTCCCAGCGCCTGGGGCTGGACTGCGAGCCGTGGTCGAATCCCACCGGCCTGATCCTGAGCTTCAGCGATCCGTCGCGCCCGCTCGGGGCCAGCGACAGCACGCGCGTGATCCGGCTCGCGCCGGGCGAGACCGACCTGCACAAGCTCAGCGAGGCCGACCGCATCGCCGACGCGGTGTCGTCGGGGGAAATGAGCATTGCGCAGGGACACACCGCGCTTCGAGCGCTTGATCGCAAGCCAAGCTGGCGCTGGCGTGCCATGCAGATCTTCGCCTCGGGCCTGGCCGCCGCCGCGGTGGCCGGCCTGTGGCGGCTGCCGTGGCTGGACATGGCCACGGCCGGCCTGATCGGCGTGATCATCGGCGTGCTGGGCGAAGTGATCGCGCGGCGGCCGAAGATGAAGGAGGCCAGCGATGCGATCTCGGCGCTGGTCGCCGGCTTCGTCGCGATCCTGGTGGCGAACTTCATCGCGCCGCTGAACCTCAACACGGTGATCATCGCCTCGCTGATCGTGTTGCTGCCCGGCATGGCGCTGACCAACGCGGTGAACGAACTGACCAGCCAGCACCTGGTGTCGGGGGTGGCGCGCTTCGCCGGCGCGATGGCGACCGTGCTCAAGCTGACGGTCGGCAGCATGATCGCGGTGACGCTGGCGCAGCTGGTGGGCCTGTATCCGGACGTGCGCGCCTCGCGGCCGCAGCCCGAATGGGTCGAGTGGGTCTCGATGGTATTCGCCGCCTACGCGTTCGCCGTGCTGTTCAAGGCGCACAAGCGCGACTACTTCTGGGTGATGGCGGCGGCGATCGCCGGCTACAGCATCTCGCGCTATGCCGGCCAGACCTGGGGCAGCCCGGTGGGCATCTTCCTGTCGGCGCTGACGCTGACCGCCGCTGGCAATGCGTTCGCACGATGGGCCAACCGTCCCGGCGCCCTGATCCGCGTGCCCGGCATCCTGATGCTGGTGCCGGGCAGCACCAGCCTGCGCGGCCTGCTGACGCTGGTGCAGCAGCAGGACGTGGGCGTGGGCCAATCCGCCCTGCTGGCGGTCACCAACGTGGTGATGGCGCTGGTCGCCGGCCTGCTGTTCGGCAACCTGCTGATTTCCTCTCGAAAGAATCTCTGAGACCGCCACGCATCGCAAAAGAAAACGGGAGGCCTGGCCTCCCGTTTTCGTGTCGTTCGTCGGCGATTACTTCTTCCTGATCAGGAAGTCGTCGGCCTTCTTGCCCTTCGCGATCAGGGCCGCCATCCAGCGCGGGTGCTTGCCGCGGCCGGTCCAGGTTTCCTTCGGGTTGGCCGGGTTGCGGTACTTCGGCGCCACCTTGCCGAGCTTCTTGCCGGCGCGCGGACCCGGCTTGGTCGCCGGCGCCTTCGCGCTGCGCGTACCGGGCGTGCCGAACAGCTCGTCCAGCGTGTAGCCCTCGGCCTTGGCGAACTTGGTGATCTTGCCGCGCACCGTGGCGATGGGCGTGCGCTTGGCCAGCTTGGTCTGCTGTTCCTTGGCCTTGGCAATCAGGGCGCCAAGTTCCTTGGCGGACAGGTTACGCAGGTCGATCGACATCAACTATCTCCAGTCAGGAAGGGAAAGGCCCGTCCTTGGCAGAGTCCCGATGATAATGACGAGTTAATCGCGGTACAAATCGTCACGCTGCGTAAGCGCGCGACCGCGCCCACGCTTCAGCATGCGACATCAGCCGCGCAGTCGAGCGAGCAATTCGTCGCGGCCGATATTCTCGGCCTCGGTCGCACGACGCGCGCGGTATTCGAACGTCCCCGCCGCCAGGCCGCGCTCCGAAACGACGACGCGGTGCGGGATGCCGATCAGTTCGATGTCGGCGAACATCGCACCGGGCCGCAGGCCACGGTCGTCCAGTACCGCTTCGATGCCCGCGGACTGCAATTCCCCCAGCAACTGCTCGGCGGCGGCATTCACCGCCGCGTCGTTCTTCGGATTGATCATGCACACGGCGACCGTCCACGGCGCCATCGGCACGGGCCAGATGATGCCGTTGGCGTCGTGGTTCTGCTCGATGGCCGCCGCGACGATGCGCGACACGCCGATGCCGTAGCACCCCATCGCGGGCGCGGCGGCCTTGCCGGTTTCGTCCAGCACGGTGAACTTCATCGCCTCGCTGTACTTGCGGCCGAGCTGGAACACGTGGCCCACCTCGATGCCGCGCACGATACGGATCTCGCCGCCATCGGCGGCCTTGTCGCCTTCGATCACATTCCGGATGTCGGCCACGGTCTCCGGTTCGGGCAGGTCTCGGCTCCAGTTGACGCCGGTGAGGTGGAAACCGGCCTCGTTGGCACCGACGACGAAATCCGCCATCGCCGCCACGTCGCGGTCGGCGACCACGCGGATCGCCTGCTTCGCGCCGATGGGGCCGAGGAAACCGGGCTCGCTGCCCAGGTGCGTGAGGATTTCCGCTTCCGTCGCCAGGCGGTAGTCGGCCATGCCGGCGACCTTGCCAAGCTTGATCTCGTTGACCGCGTGGTCGCCGCGCACGAGCGCGAGCACGAAGCCCGCCTCCGTCATCACCGCGACCGACTTGACCGTGCGCTGCAGCGGGAGGCCGAGCAGCACCGCGACGTCCTCGCAGGTCTTCTGCGTGGGCGTGGCGACCTTGGTCATGGCTTCGGTGGCCGCGCCGCGCGGGGCGGGCTCGGCGGCCTGCGCCTTTTCGACGTTGGCGGCGTAATCCGAGCCGGTGGAGAACGCGATGGAATCCTCGCCGGACTCGGCCAGCACGTGGAATTCCTGCGAGGCATCGCCGCCGATGGCGCCGCTGTCGGCCTGCACCGCGCGGAAGTCCAGGCCAAGGCGGGTGAAGATGCGCGTGTACGCCGCATGCATGTTGCGGTACTCGCGGGCGAGATCCTCGTCGGTGATGTGGAAGGAGTAGGCGTCCTTCATCACGAACTCTCGCGCGCGCATCACGCCGAAGCGCGGACGGATCTCGTCACGGAACTTGGTCTGGATCTGGTAGAAGTTGACCGGCAGCTGCTTGTAGCTGGACAGCTCCTGACGCGCGAAGTCGGTGACGGCTTCCTCTGCGGTGGGGCTGTAGCAGAACTGCTGTTCCTTGCGGTCGGTGATCTTCAGCAACTGGCCGCCGAACTTCTCCCAGCGGCCGGTCTCTTCCCACAGCTCGCGCGGCTGGATGGTCGGCATGATCATCTCGATCGCGCCGGCGTTGTCCATTTCCTCGCGCACGACCGTCTCCACCTTGCGCAGCACGCGCAGGCCCAGCGGCGACCAGCTGTACAGGCCGGCGGCCAGCTTGCGGATCATGCCGGCGCGCAGCATCAGCTGGTGGCTGACCAGTTCGGCGTCGGCCGGGGTTTCCTTGGTGGTGCGGAGGTGGAACTGCGACAGACGCATCGGCATGGGGATCCGGGAGGGACGAATCGGCTATTTTGCCAGCCTTGGCCGCGGGCGGGGCGGGCGAGGGTCAATCCGTGTCGGCGGGTGCCGCATCGCCGCTCACGCGGATGCCGCTGGGGGTATCACGGTCGATGCGCTCGTAGCGGCGCCCCTTCGGCGGCTGCTCGGTGATCTGCAGCACGCCGGCGTCGTCGCGCCAGCGGTACAGCGATGGGCGGGCATCACGGGCCTGCGCGGCGGCGGCCTGTTCTGCAGCGGCCTGCTTGCGTGCGGTGGTGTCGGGCGATTCGCGGGACAGCCACCAGGCGGTGCCGACGCCCAGCGCGACGCCTGCCACGATCGCCGGCCAGGCGCGCATCCGGTGCGATCAGGTGCCGGCGGACGTGCAGTAGGCCTTTACCGCGGCCTCGGCGAGGTTGCGCTGGTTCTCGCGGCCGGTGTCGTCCAGCACCGTGTCAGGCTTGCCGTCGCCATCGGTGTCCTGCTGGATGGGACCCTTGGTGGCGCCGAGGATCTGCAGGTTGGCGCGCGCGCTGGCGCACTGCGGGTTGTCGACCGGCTTGCCTGCGGGCTGGGCGACCTCCGCGGCCGCGGCCCCGTACTGGTTGATGCGCCGGTTCTGCACGGTCTGGTTGGGCGGCGGGCTGTCCGAGTAGTGCGTCACGCCGTTCTTGTCCTTCCACTGGTAGACCTGCTGGGCCTGTACGGTGGCGGCGGTCGCCAGGCAGAGCGCCAGCACGGCAAGGCAGGACAGGAGGCGCATGGGAAGCTCCGGATCGCGGGAGACCCGATTGCAGCATCCCCCGGGCGCGCAGGCAAGCCGGCCGGGGGAGCGCTGGGCTAAACTGCGACCCATGAACGAAATCAAGCCGCCCCCGCGCTCGCGCGGGATCTACCTGTTGCCCAACCTGTTCACCACCGCCGGCCTGTTCGCGGGGTTCTTCGCGATCATCGCCGCCGCCAACGGCCAGTTCGTCAATGCCGCCATCGCGGTGTTCGTGGCGGGGCTGATGGACGGCATCGACGGCCGCGTGGCGCGGCTGACCGGCACCAGCAGCGAGTTCGGCGTGCAGTACGACTCGCTGGCCGACCTGGTCAGTTTCGGCCTTGCGCCATCGCTGGTGATGTACCACTGGTCGCTGTCGGCGCTGAAGTTCGACAGCACGGTGATGGGACGGGTCGGCTGGGTGGTGGCGTTCCTGTACGCGGCCTGCGCGGCGCTGCGGCTGGCGCGCTTCAATACCCAGGTGGGCACGGTGGACAAGCGCTGGTTCGTCGGCCTGGCCAGCCCGGCGGCGGCGGGCCTGATGATGTCCTTCGTCTGGGCGTTCGCGGACGGTGAACTGGGCTGGACCGGCGAGGAACTGCGCTACGTCGCGCTGGCGGTCACGCTGGTCGCCGCGCTGCTGATGGTCAGCCGCATCCGCTTCTGGAGTTTCAAGGGCACGGGCGAGGGCGGAGCGAAGGCCGACCGCATCCCGTTCGTTGTGCTGGCGCTGGTGCCGCTGGTGCTGGCGATCCTCTTCATCGATCTGCCGCGGACGCTGTTCGCGGTGGGTGTGGTGTACGCGCTGTCGGGCCCCGGTTACTGGCTGTGGCAGCGCCTGCGCCGGCAGAAGGACGCCGCGGCGTGAGCCTGGCGGCGGACCGGCTGTGGTCGGCCGAGCAGCAAGGTTGGCTGCGTGCGCTGGGCCATGCCGTCTACCTGCCGGCCGATTGGCCGACCGAGGCAGGCGCGCCGGTGGTCGCGGAGGCCCCTGCCGTACGTGAAGAGACGCCTGCGCCGGCACCTGCTTCCCTTGCACCGCGCGCTCGTCCGCCTGCCCGCGACGCCATTGACACGGCGCCGCCCGCGCGGCGAGCAGCGCCGGCGCCGCGGACCGGCGGTGCGAAGCTGCCCGACCGCCTGCATTTCGCGCTGATCCGCGCCTCGGGCTGCAATCCGAATGCGCCCGGCGCCGCGGAGCTGTTCGCGCAATGGCCCAGTTCGGCCGACCTGCGTGGCAACCCGGCTGCCAAACGCGCGCTGTGGCCGACCCTGCGCAGGTTGCGGCGGGGCATGCCGACATGAGCGCGCTGGGCGTCGAGGCCTCACCGGTGTCCACGTCCAGCCTGCGGCCGATGCGCGAGGGCGACCTCGACGCGGTGATGGCCATCGAGCAGCGCGCGTATCCGTTCCCGTGGACGCGCGGCATCTTCAAGGACTGCCTGAAGGCCGGTTACCCGTCGTGGGTCATGACCGAGCACGGCCTGGTGATCGGCTACGGCTTGCTGAGCATCGCCGCCGATGAAGCGCACGTGTTGAACATCTGCATCGCGCCCGAGCGACAGGGCCGCGGTCTGGGTCGCCATCTGCTGCGTGCGCTGGTGAAGATCGCGCGCGACCACCGCGTGCAACGCGTGTTCCTGGAAGTGCGTCCGTCCAACCCGGGCGCGATCGTGCTGTACCACAGCGAAGGCTTCAACGAGATCGGCCGCCGCCCGCGCTACTACCCGGCGAAGGACGGTCGCGAGGACGCGCTGGTGATGGCGATCGAACTGGTCGCCGACGACATCACCACGATGCCGCCACTGTAGGTCGGGCCCCGGCCCGCCTCGGAGCCCCCACAGCGAATTCTGCAGCCGTCCTAATGGCGAAGGCGGGTATCCGGCGATGTCGCTGCTTCAAAGCCAAGACAATGGGTCCCTGCCTTCGCCGGGATGACGAAGAACTATCAGCCCTGCGTCTGTCCGTCGTTCCCGCGAGCGCAGGAATTCATTTTTTCTCGCTGCTTTTCTGGCTGCACTGCAGAGACAACGTCAATGTGGATCCCAGCGTTCGCTGGGATGACGGCAAGGGCCGGTTACACAGCGCGGGCTTCCGTGCATCAAAGCCAGCGACGGACTTGGGCCCGGTACGCGTCGTACGCAGTCCCGAACGTTGCCGAGAGCACTCGCTCCTCCGGCAGGATCTGGTATCGCGTGACATACGCCATGTACAACGGCACCCCCACCAACGCGGCGGGATGTCGCAGCCAGCACGCCCAGGCAACGAGCAGCAGCGCATGGCCCAGATACATCGGGTTGCGTGATACGCCATGCAGTCCGGTGGTCACCAATGCGCGTGACGACGCCGGGCGAAGTGGATTCACCGTCGTGCTGGCCCGGCCGAATGCGAGCTTCGGCAAAAGATTCAACAGCAGTCCCAGCACGGTGAGCGACGCGACCAGTATCAGGCGCAGCGACGACGGCAGGGCGACGAGCGCCGAAGGCCATGCCTGCGCGAGGCCCCAGGCGATGGCGCCGCTCAGCGCCATCACCACCGGAGGCGGGACACGGGTCTCCAGCCGGTTCAGAGCTTCGCGCGCTGCCCGTGCAGGGCGGCGAGCTGGTTGCTCCAGTCGACCAGGCGCTGACGCTCCTGCTCGACGACGGCCGGCGGCACCTTGTCGGTGAACTTGGCCAGCTTGGCTTCGCTCTTGTCCTTCTCGCCGGCGACGCGGGCGATCTCCTTGTCCAGGCGCGCGCGCTCGGCGTCCAGGTCGACCAGGCCTTCCAGCGGTACCAGCAGCTTCAGCTCGCCGACCACGGCGGCCGCGGAGACGGGCGCATCGGCACCGGCGTCCAGCCACGCGATGTCGTCGAGCTTCAGCAGGAACGACAGCGACGACGTGAAGCGCGCGATGCGGGCGCGGTCCTTGTCGTGGCCGTCCTGCAGCAGCAGGCGGACGGTCTTGCCCGGCGAAACGTTGAGTTCGCTGCGCACGCGGCGCAGCGTGGAGACCATCGTCTTCAGCCATTCGACGTCGGCATCGGCCTGCGCGTAATCCTGGCCGGCGAAGTCGCTGGCGACCGGGTAGGGACGCAGCGACACGGTGTCGCCGTCGATGCCGAGCTTCGGCGCGACCTGCTGCCACAGTTCCTCGGTGACGAACGGGGTCAGCGGGTGCAGCAGGCGCAGCAGCGATTCCAGCACGTACAGCAGCGTGTGGCGCGTGCTGTCGGCCGCGTCCTTGTCGTCGCCATTGAGCGCGGGTTTGGCGAGTTCGACGAACCAGTCGCAGAACTCGTTCCAGGCGAACTCGTACAGCGCCTGCGACAGCAGGTCGAAGCGGTAGGCGGCGAACTGGGTTTCGGCCTCCGCGGTGACCTTGGCCAGGCGCGAGAGGATCCACTTCTCAGCGTCCGTGACCGGGTTCGGCATCGTGCTGCCCCCATCCGCCCGTCGGGCACCTTCCCCCGCTTGCGGGGGAAGGGAGAAACCGTCGGTGTTCATCAGCACGAAGCGGGTGGCGTTCCACAGCTTGTTGCAGAAGTTCTTGTAGCCCTCGGCGCGGCCCATGTCGAACTTGATATCGCGGCCGTGCGTCGCCAGCGCGGCGATGGTGAAGCGCAGCGCGTCGGCGCCGTGCGGCACGATGCCGTCCGGGAATTCCTTGCGCGTCGCCTTCTCGATCTTCTCGGCCATCTTCGGCTGCATCAGGCCGCCGGTGCGCTTGGCCACCAGGTCTTCCAGCGAGATGCCGTCGATGATGTCGAGCGGGTCCAGCACGTTGCCCTTCGACTTGGACATCTTCTGGCCGTCCTTGTCGCGGATCAGGCCGGTCATGTAGACGTCGCGGAACGGCACCTGGCCGACGAAGCTGTCGGTGGCCATGACCATGCGGGCCACCCAGAAGAAGATGATGTCGAAACCGGTGACCAGCACCGACGACGGCAGGTAGCGGTCGAAGCCGCGTTCCTTCATCGCCTCCGCATCCGGCCAGCCCATCGTGCTGAACGGCCACAACTGCGAGGAGAACCAGGTTTCCAGTACATCTTCGTCGCGGCGAAGGTCGTGCGACTTCAGTGCCTCTATTCTCTGCTCCAGCGCCTCTGTGGAGGCAGGCGAAAGATCGTCGGCTTCAGAGAGTTTGAGTTCGAGAAGCTCTGCCGACAGTGCTGCTACCTTGGCGCCAAAAGTTTCCCGCGCAGCCCCTTCACTTCGTGCGACATAACACTGGTTCTCGGCATCGAACCAGGCTGGGATGCGGTGTCCCCACCAGAGCTGGCGGCTGATGCACCAGTCCTGGATGTTCTCCATCCAGTGACGGTAGGTGTTGATCCAGTTCGGCGGCACGAACTTCACCTCGCCGGACTCGACCAGTTCCAGGCCGCGCTTGGCCAGGCCGTCCATCTTCACGAACCACTGGTCGGTCAGATACGGCTCGATCACCTGGCCCGTCCGGTCGCCGCGTGGCACCTGCAGCTTGTGCGGTTTGGTCTCGACCAGCAGGCCGAGGTCTTCAAGGTCCACGAGCACGACTTTGCGTGCTTCATAGCGGTCCAGACCGCGATACTTGACCGGAATCGTGTCGGCGATAGGCAGGTTAGCCAACGACTTCTCGATCGCATCGACTGCTGTTTTCGCGAGCACAGATGCGCTGTCCACATCATCCGCAGCGGCGCCGACAATGCGCGCAGTCGGCGTAAGAATATTGATCAATCCACGACTCGGAAGCTCGTCAAAAACGCCGCTTTCGACATGCCGTTGCCAAACCTGGTAGTCGTTGAAATCGTGCGCAGGAGTGACCTTTACCACGCCCGTGCCGAACTCGCGGTCGACGTAGTCGTCGGCAATGACCGGGATCTCGCGGTCGGTCAGCGGCAGCTTCACCGCCTTGCCAATCAGGTGCGCATAACGCGCGTCTTCCGGATGCACCATCACGGCGGTATCGCCGAGCATGGTTTCCGGGCGCGTCGTCGCCACGACCAGCGAACCGCTGCCGTCGGCGAGCGGGTATTCGATCGACCACAGGAAGCCGTCTTCCTCGACGTTTTCCACTTCCAGGTCGGAGATCGCCGTCTTCAGCACCGGGTCCCAGTTGACCAGGCGCTGGCCGCGGTAGATCAGGCCCTGCTCATGCCAGCGCACGAAGGCCTCGATGACCGCCCTCGACGCGTCCTCGTCCATTGTGAAGGTGCTGCGCGACCAGTCGCCCGACGCGCCCATGCGGCGCATCTGGCGTTCGATGGTGTCGCCGGACTGTGCCTTCCATTCCCAGACCTTGGCGATGAAGCCGTCGCGGCCCAGCGAATCGCGGGTCTCGCCGTTGCCTTCCAGTGCCAGGTTGCGGCTGACCACCATCTCGGTGGCGATGCCGGCGTGGTCGGTGCCCATCTGCCACAGCGTGTCGTAGCCGCGCATGCGGTGGTAGCGCACCAGCGCGTCCATCAGCGTGTGCTGGAACGCATGGCCCATGTGCAGCGTGCCGGTGACGTTCGGCGGCGGCAGCAGCACGGTGTACGGCTCACCTTTGCCGCTGGGCGTGAAGTAGCCGGCGGCCTCCCATTGCGCATACAGGCGGGATTCGAAGGATTTCGGGTCGTAGCTGGAGGCGAGGTCGGTCATGGGGTTCCAGAATTCCTGAGGTCGTCATCCCGGCGAACGCCGGGATCCATCTTGATCTTGCCTTTGCGCTGCCTTGTCCAAGGCCACTGCAACGGCAAGGTGGATTCCAGCGTTCGCTGGAATGACGGGTGTTACATGTCGTGCTTGTTCACTTCAAAGCCGCGCGCCTTGTACTGCTTCCAGCGCTCGCGCAGCGGTTCGCGTGCGGACGGATCGGCCGGCACCACTTCCAGCACGCGCTCGCAGGCGCCGGTGAAGGCGTCGTCGCGCAGGTTGATCACCAGCGCCCGCGCCGGCACATCGATATCGGGCGTGGCGATCAGCACGGGCGTCAGCTCGTCCTCTTCGTCGCCGGCGATCTGGTGCGGGATGTAGGCGTCCGGATCGAACTCCCACAGCAGTTCGTCCAGTTCCTCCGCCTGCGCCGCATCGCGCGCCAGCACCAGCGTCCACTGGTTGCTGTCGTAGGCCTTGCGGGCCAGTTCGCAGACCAGCTTCAGCGGTTCCTCGAGGAACCGCGGCTTGGCGATCAGGTAGAAGTCGGCGCGCATGAGAGTCGGGAATCGGGAATGGGGAATCGGGAATGGAAAAGGCGAGGTGCAGCGATCTCGGCGTATCCCGACGATGGTTCGGAAGGAATATTTCTCACCATTCCCTGTTCCCGATTCTCAATTCCCGGCCGCGCCACCGGCGCGGTCCAGCAACCACTGGCTCAGCAGGCCGACCGGGCGACCGGTGGCCATGCCACGCTTGCCTTCGTCGTTGGCGACGCCGGCGATGTCCAGGTGCGCCCAGCGCTGGCCTTCGGTGAAGCGGGCCAGGAAGCAGCCGGCCGTGATCGCGCCGGCCCAGCGGCCGCCGATGTTGTAGACGTCGGCGAAGCTGGATTCCAGCTGCGTCTGGTACTCGTCCCACAGCGGCAGGCGCCAGGCGCGGTCGAACACCGTCTCGCCTGCACCCAGCAACTCGTTGCTGAGGTCGTCGTGCTTGCTCATCAGGCCGCTGGCGTAGCGGCCGAGCGCCACGATGCAGGCGCCGGTCAGCGTGGCGACGTCGACCAGCGCGGCCGGCTTGAAGCGCTCGGCGTAAGTCAGCGCATCGCACAGGATCAGGCGGCCCTCGGCGTCGGTGTTGCCCACTTCGATGGTCTTGCCGGACATGCTGGTGATGACATCGGACGGGCGATAGGCATTGCCGTCGATGGCGTTCTCCACCGCCGGCACGATCACCACCAGGTTCAGCGGCAGCTTCATCTTCACGGCGGCCACGAAGGTGCCGATGACGCTGCCGGCGCCCAGCATGTCGTACTTCATTTCCTCGATGCCGCCCTGCGTCTTCAGGTTGACGCCGCCGGTGTCGAAGGTGATGCCCTTGCCGACCAGCACGTAGGGCTTGGCGTCGGCCTCCGTCGCACCGTTCCACTTCAGGACGATCAGGCGCGGGCGGTTGACCGAGCCGCGGGCGACCGCCAGCAGCGAGCCCATGCCCAGCGCTTCCATCTGCGCCTCGTCGAGGATCTCGGCTTCGGCGCCGTTCTCCGAGGCGAACGCCTGCGCCTGCTCGGCCAGGTAGGCCGGGTTGCAGATGTTCGGTGGCAGGTTGCCGAGTTCGCGGGTGACCTGCACGCCGGCGGCGATCGCGATGCCCTGCGCCAGCGCCTGCTCATCGTCGCCGCTGACGGCGAAGGACGTCAGGCCCGGGTCGTCGTTCTTCTTCTTGCCCAGCGTGGCGGTGTAGCGGTAGCAGGCGTGGTCGGCGGCGATCACCGCCTGGCGGATCTTCCACGCTGCGTCGCGGTCCTTGACCGTCACTTCCGAGAGGGTGAACAGCGCGCTGCGGACCGGGCCGAGCTTCAGGGTCCGTGCGGCATCGCCGATGGCCTTCAGGTACTGCGCCACGCCGAACTTGGCGGCTTCGCCCAGGCCCACCACCAGCACGCGCGGCGCGGTCACGCCCGGCAGGTCGTGCAGCAGGGTGGTCTTGCCGGTCTTGCCGCCGATGTCGCCCCGCTGCAGCAGCGCCGACAGCTTGCCACCGCTGGCCGCGTCCACCGCCTGGCCGGCCGAGGTCAGGCTCTTGTCGGCGTAGGCGCCTACCACGACGCAGTCGACGCCGGCCTGGGCGGGGGCGTCATGGTTCAGGGTGAATTCCAGCGTCATTGATCAGATTCCCGGTTCAGTTACGTACAATCGCGGGCCGGATGAAGGTGGCGGATGCCATCCCGGACCGCAGAGACCGCCGCCGCAGATGCGGCGCACAAGCCCGAGATTGTAAATCAAGCCCCCCTGATGCCGAAGCTGGACCGCTACCTCTTCCGGGAATTCACCCAGAGCTTCCTGGCCACCCTGATCATCCTGTTGATGGTCAGCGTGGGCGGCGTGATGGCGGACCTGCTGGGCGACGTGGCCGACGGCAAGGTGCCGGCGCGGCTGCTGTTGTCCCAACTGGGCCTGCAGTTCATCAACTACATGCCCTACATCATCCCGCTGGCGCTGATGCTGGGCCTGCTGCTGGCGTTCTCGCGCCTGTACCGGGATTCGGAAATGGCGGTGCTGACGGCGGCCGGCATCGGGCCGCGCCGCCTGCTGCGGCCGCTGATGATGCTGGTGGTGCCGGTCGTGATCGCGGTCGGCCTATGCTCGCTGTGGCTGGGCCCGTGGGCGCTGCGCACCGCGCAGACCATGCTGGAACACGCCAACCGCAGCTTGGTGGTGTCGGGCCTGGATGCCGGCAAGTTCACCGTGCTGTCCAGCGGTGCCGTGGTGTACGTCAGCGCGCTGTCGCCCGACGGCACCGGCCTCAGCAAGGTGTTCATGCATCGTGCGAACGAGGGCCGCATCGACGTGGTGACGGCCAAGTCCGGGCAGATGTTCTTCGAAGGCGAACGCAACCGCTACCTGCGCCTGGACGATGGCTTCCGGGTCGAGGGTCCCGATGGTGCGGGGCTGGATTACCGCCTGATCCGCTACAAGTCCAACGAGGTCGCGCTGCCGGACCGCGCCGACACGCTGGACAAGGACGATCCCGAGCTGCTGACCACGCCGCAGCTGCTGGCCGACCCACGCCCGGATGCGAACGCGCAGTTGCACGCGCGCCTGACGCCGCCGCTGCTGGCGCTGGCGTTCGCGCTGCTGACGCTGCCGCTGTCGCGCAGTTCACCGCGGCAGACCCGCTACGGACGGGTGATGCTGGGCTTCCTGGCCTATCTGGTCGGCATCAGCCTGATGTTCAACGGCACCCAGCTGCTGGCCGACGGCAAGCTGCCGGGCCTGGCCGGGCTGTGGTGGCTGACCTTGCCGCTGCTCGCGGCGGGCCTCTGGTTCTATCTGCGTGACGGCCTGCTGTCGCGGCCGCGGAGGCGCGCATGAGGCTGTTGCCGCGCCTGCACGACACGTACGTGGGCCAGGTCGTTCTGGTCACCGTGCTGCTGACCTGGGCGGTGCTCGTCGGCCTGGACGTGGTGATGGCGCTGTCAGGCGAGATCGGCGATCTGGGTACAGGCAACTACACCTTCGGCCATGCGGTCGCGTGGGTGCTGTACACCGTGCCGCGCCGTGCCTACACGATGTTCCCCACGGCGGCCGTGATCGGTTCGCTGATGGGCCTGGGCCAGCTGGCCGCCAGTTCCGAACTGACCGCGCTGCGCGCGCTGGGCCTGTCGCGCCTGCGCCTGAGCGTGTCGGTCGCCGCGGCGCTGGGCATCCTGACCGTGCTGATGGTGTTCAGCGGCGAAACGCTGGGGCCCTGGGGCCAGCGTCAGGCCGATGTGCTGAAGATGGCCGCGCGCACCGGCAACGTCGCGATGGACCGCTACTCCGGTCTGTGGGCGCGCGAAGGCAACACCTTCCTGTACGCGCAGAGTGGCGAAGAGAAGGCGCAGGCCGACGGCAAGGTGGCGCTGCAGCTGCGCGACGTGCGCATGTACGAGCTGGCCGACGACGGCCGGCTGGCGTCGATCGCCCATGCGGCAACTGCCGAACACCTGGACGGCTACTGGCTGTTGAAGAACGTGCGCCGTACGACCTTCAAGGAGCGTTCCGCCGTGCAGACGACGGTGCTGGGCGAGCGCTGGGAGTCGGAGCTGGACGCGGCGGTGCTGTCGTCCAGCCTGGTACGCGCACGCAACATGCCCAGCCACGAGCTGAGCCAGAACATCGACTACCGCAAGCGCAACGGGCTGGACGCGCGCGACTACGAGGACCAGTACTGGGCGCGCTGGTTCTATCCGCTCAACGTGCTGGCGCTGTGCCTGGCCGCCATCCCGTTCGCCTTCGGCAGCCTGCGCAGCGGCGGCATGGGCAAGCGGCTGTTCCTCGGCATCGTGTTCGCGGTCGGCTTCTACGTGCTGCAGACGATGTTCGTGCGATTGGCCGGCGCCTTCCGTCTCGACTACCGCCTCGCCTACGCGATCCCGCCATTCGCCCTGCTGGGCATTTCCTGGCTGATGTTCCGGCGCAGGAGCCGCTGACGCATCGGTCAGCGGACGGGCATGGCCCGGCGCTGGTCGCATCCGGACTGCCTGGATGCCTTCATCGCCCGTCCGCGTAGCGCGCCAACCGCTGCTCCAGCGTGCCGGTGTGCAACTCGAATAGATGATTGTCGAAGTCGTAGAAGTACAGCGACAGGCCCTCGCCCTCCACGCGTTCGCGCGGGGGGCGGATCTCGACGCCAAGCGCCTCGAGTCTGTCCCGGTAGCGGGATAGGTCGGGCTCGCTTACCGCAAAGGCGACATGCTGGTACGAGCGCTCTGCAGGCGGTTCGCCCTCCATGGCCGCCAGCCAGGTGTCTCCGAGGACGAAGAATTTCTCGCGCGACAGCGAGAAATTCCGATGCGCGCTGTCGTACACCTCCCGCGCGCCCAGACCCTCGCACAGGAACGTCGCCATGCGATCGAGATCGCGGACGATGAAGGTCAGGTGGCTGATGCCTTTCATCGGTACCCGCGCGGCCTCAACGCGGGCGCTTCGGCAGCCGCACCAGGCGCGTGCCGCTGAAGCGGTCGTGGAAGGCCAGCCGGTCGCGGTCCAGCCATGCCCACCAGAAGCCCAGGCCCACGGCCAGCATCGACAGCGTCGCCAGTGCATAGCGGCGCCACAACGCGGCCAGCGTCGGCGCGCCGCCGTCGGCCGCGATCACCTTCAACCGCCATGGCCGCATGCCCAGGGTCTGTCCGCCACGCAGCCAGCTGAAGGTGGCGTACAACCCGGCGGCGCCCCAGCAGCAGCTCCACAGCAGCCACCACATCAGGCTGTAGGGCTCGATGTTGTGGCGGACGTTGTCGCTGATCACCACGTCGACGAGGACGAACGGAATGGCCACGGCGAGCCACATCGCCAGCACCGGCCAGACATCGTAGAGCAGGGCGAGCAGGCGCCAGCCGATCAGGGCACGGGGTTTTTCGGGCGTGGAGGCGGGTTCCGTCATCGCGACAGGATACCGGCTAACCCCAGGCAACCTCCCTTGGTGTTGTGGGAGCGACGTCAGTCGCGATGGTCGATCCGGCGGGGCCTCTTTTCGCGACTGACGTCGCTCCCACAGGACGCCGGTGCACCCCGGCAGCGGGTGCATCGCCTAAGCTTCCCGCATGACTGCCCGCACGCCCGCCGATCGCCGCCAGCAGGCGATCGCCCTGCCACCTGTTCCGGATGCCGACGCGGCGGACATCGCGGCTTTCCTCGACGCCATCTGGGCCGAAAGCGGTCTCGCGCGACCGACCCTGGACAGCTACCGGCGCGACCTGGAGGGCTTCGCGCGCTGGCGCAACGGTCGCGAGGGCGGCCTGGCGGCGGCGGATCGTGCCGCGCTGTTCGACTACCTGGCGTGGCGCACGCGCGAAGGCTATTCGCCACGCAGCAATGCACGCCTGCTGTCCGCCCTGCGTGCCTTCTTCGCCCATCGCCTGCGCCGCGGCCTGCGCCGCGACGACCCGACGGCGCTGCTCGAGCCGCCGCGCCTGCCGCGCTCGCTGCCCAAGGCGCTGGCGGAAACCGAGATCGACGCACTGCTGGCCGCACCGGACATCGCCTCGCCGCTAGGGCTGCGCGACCGCGCCATGCTGGAGTTGATGTACGCGGCCGGCCTGCGCGTCAGCGAACTGGTCACGCTGCCGGCGACGGCGGTCAACCTTCGGCAGGGCGTATTGCGGGTCACCGGCAAGGGCAGCAAGGACCGGCTGGTGCCGTTGGGCGAGGAGTCCCAGCAATGGCTGGAAACCTATCTGGCGCAGTCGCGGCCGGCGCTGGCAGGCAAGCGCAGCGTCCCGTTCCTGTTCGTCGGTGCCACCGCCGAGCCACCGACCCGGCAGCAGTTCTGGGCCCTGGTGAAGCGCTATGCCGCCGCGGCCGGGATCGATCCGGTCCGCATCAGCCCGCACGGGCTGCGGCACAGCTTCGCCACCCACCTGCTGAACCGTGGCGCCGACTTGCGGGCCCTGCAATTGCTGCTGGGGCACAGCTCGCTGTCGACCACCCAGATCTACACGCTGGTCGCGCGCGAACACCTCAAACAGCTGCATGGGCGGCACCATCCGCGCGCGTGAGCCATGTCACGCTGGCGCACGGTTAAGCCGCCCCGCCGCCGCCCTGTGCCAGAATCGCGGCCTGTTCCTGCCAGCCAGCCGCCCTGCGGCCACTCCCGGATGCCCTTGATGCCTCGCCTGATCACCGCCGCCCTGCTGGGTGCCCTGAGCCTGACTGCCTGCGCCCAGGCCCCGCAGCCGCCCGCCAAGCAGGAGGCCGCCGCCGCGCCGGCCCCGGCCCCCCAGTTGAAGCCGGGACAGGGCGCCACGCCGGATGAGCGCGCGCGCTCCGCGGTGGCGCAGCTCAACCCGCGTGCCCAGGTCGATTATGTCGGCGCGGCCCCGCTGCCGGGCTTCCGCGAGGTGATCGCCGGCGGGCAGCTGCTGTACATCAGCGACGACGGCCGTTACCTGATGCAGGGCGCGGTGATCGACCTGCAGCAGCAGGAAGACGTGATGCAGAACAGCGCTGCGCTGGCGCAGTACCGCACCAAGCTCATCGCCACCATCCCGCATGGCGAGAAGATCGTGTTCGCGCCGCCGAACGCCAAGTACACGGTCACCGTGTTCACCGACATCGAGTGCGGCTACTGCCGCAAGCTCCACGAGGAGATCGCCGAGATCAACCGCCAGGGCATCGCGGTGGAATACCTCGCGTTCCCGCGCATGGGCCTGGGCAGCCAGGACCACAAGGACATGATCTCGGTCTGGTGCGCCCCGGACCGCAAGCGCGCGCTGACCGACGCCAAGGCCGGCAAGTCGATCCCGTCGCGCGACTGCAAGAACCCGGTGACCATGGAGTTCGACGTCGGCCAGCGCGTCGGCGTGAGCGGTACCCCGGCGATCTTCTCGGCTGAAGGCATCCAGCTGGGCGGCTACCTGCCGCCGACCGCGCTGCGGGCCAAACTGGACGAACTGGCCGCGAAAAAGGCCCCGGCCGCCGCCGCAGGCGCCGCTCCCTGACCGCAACGAAGCCGGCCCCGCGCCGGCTTCGCTACAATAGCGGGCCCCGTCCTGACGGCACGCCCCCACGGTTCCGGACATGATCGTCCTCGAAGGCCAACCGGCCTTGTCGCACTTCCGCCGCGCGCGGCTCGAATCCAGGCTCCAGTCGATTGCTTCGGGCGTCCGCATCCGCGGCGCCTGGCACGTCTACTTCATCGAACCCGAGGCCGGCGCCACGCCGGACCTGGCCACGCTGCGCCGCATCCTGCAGGCCGGCGACCAGAACGAGACGCTGGCCGACGGCGCGGTGTCGCGCTTCGTCACCCCGCGACTGGGCACGCTGTCGCCCTGGGCGAGCAAGGCCACCGAACTGCTGCGCGGCGCCGGCCAGCCGGTGAAGCGCGTCGAGCGCGGCCTGCGCATCGATCTGGAGGGCTGGAATGACGACCAGCCGGCGCTGGCGAAGGCGCTGCACGACCCGATGACGCAGTCGCTGCTCGCCACGCGCGAACAGGCGTCGGCCTTGTTCACCGCGCCGCCGCGCGGCGAACTGGAACGCATCCCGCTGGTCCAGCTCGAAGTCGCCAACAGCCGCCTCGGCCTGGCCCTGGCCGACGACGAGATCGACTACCTGCGCACGCGCTACACCGAACTCGGCCGCGATCCGTCGGACGTCGAGCTGATGATGTTCGCGCAGGCGAATTCCGAGCATTGCCGCCACAAGATCTTCAACGCCAGCTGGACCATCGACGGCAAGGACCAGGACCGCTCCCTGTTCCGGATGATCAAGCACACCCACGCGCAGACGCCGGAGCACACGCTCAGCGCGTACAGCGACAACGCCGCGGTGGTGGAAGGCTATCCTGCGGCGCGCTTCCGTCCCGACGGCAGCGGCCAGTACCGCCTCGAGGCGACGCTGGATTCGGCGTTCTGCATCAAGGTCGAGACGCACAACCACCCGACCGCGATCGCGCCATTCCCCGGTGCCAGCACCGGTGCCGGCGGCGAGATCCGCGACGAAGGCGCGACCGGCCGCGGCGGCAAGCCGAAGGCCGGCCTGACCGGCTTCTCGGTCTCGCACCTGCGCATTCCCACGCTGCCGCAGCCGTGGGAGGCGCCGCGCGCGCTGAACCCGCGCATGGCGCCGGCGCTGGAGATCATGCTCGACGGCCCGCTCGGCGGCGCCGCGTTCAACAACGAGTTCGGCCGACCCAACCTGCTCGGCTATTTCCGCAGCTTTGAACTGCCGGAAGGCGCGGGCCTGACGCGCGCCTACGACAAGCCGATCATGCTGGCCGGTGGTCTGGGCGCCATCGACCGCATCCAGGTGGAGAAGCGGACGCTGTCCGACGGCGACGCGGTGATCGTGCTCGGCGGCCCGGCGATGCTGATCGGCCTGGGCGGTGGTGCCGCCAGCTCGGTGGCGTCCGGCGAAAGCGCGGAGGAACTCGATTTCGCCAGCGTGCAGCGCGACAACCCGGAAATGGAGCGCCGCTGCCAGGAGGTCATCGACCGCTGCGTGGCGATGGGCGCGGACAACCCGATCCTCTGGTTCCATGACGTCGGTGCGGGCGGCCTGTCCAACGCGATTCCCGAACTGCTGCACGACTCCGGCGTGGGCGGCGTGATCGACCTGGCCAAGGTGCCCAGCGACGATCCTTCGCTGTCGCCGATGCAGCTGTGGTGCAACGAATCGCAGGAGCGCTACGTGCTCGGCGTGCCGCAGGCGCGGCTGGCCGAATTCGCCGCGCTGTGCGAACGCGAGCGCTGCCCGTTCGCCGCCGTCGGCGTGGCGACGAAGGAAGAGCATCTGGTCGTGGCCTATGGCGCCACGCCCGGCAACATTCCCGACGATGCGCCGATCGACCTGCCGATGGACGTGCTGTTCGGCAAGGCCCCGAAGATGCACCGCGACACCGTGCATCCGGTCGCGCCGCAGTGGCCGGCGTTGCAGACCGCCGCACTCGACTTGCGTGAAGCGGGCCTGCGCGTGCTGGCGCATCCGACCGTCGCATCCAAACAGTTCCTCATCACCATCGGCGACCGCAGCGTCGGCGGCCTGACCGCGCGCGACCAGCTGGTCGGCCCGTGGCAGATGCCGGTGGCCGACTGCGCCATCACGCTGAGCGGCTACGAAGGCTTCGTCGGCGAAGCGATGGCGATCGGCGAACGCACGCCGCTGGCATTGCTGGACGCCGCCGCAGCCGCCCGCATGGCGGTCGGCGAAGCGATCACCAACCTGTGCGCCGCGCCGGTCGAGTCGCTGCATCGGGTGAAGCTCTCCGCCAACTGGATGGCCGCTGCCGGCCACCCGGGCGAAGACGCGCTGCTGTTCGATGCGGTGAAGGCCGTCGGCATGGAACTGTGTCCGGACCTGGACATCAGCATTCCGGTCGGCAAGGACTCGCTGTCGATGCAGGCGCAGTGGCAGGTCGGGAATCGGGAATCGGGAATCGGGAGTGGGCAGGAGCAGGAAGCGTCGGCCACCGGAGATGTCGCTTCCTCCATTCCCCATTCCCCACTCCCCATTCCCGGCGAAACGCACAAATCCGTCTCCCCCGTCTCCCTCATCATCAGTGCGTTCGCGCCGGTCACCGACGTGCGCCAGCAGCTGACGCCGTTGCTGTCGCGCGAGGACGACAGCGAGCTGTGGCTGATCGGTCTGGGTGCCGGCAAGAAGCGCCTCGGCGGTTCGGTGCTGGCGCAGGTGTATCCACAGTCCGGCGGCGACGGTGCGTGGCCGGCGTTCGCAGGCGACGATCGCGACGAAAGCGTGCCGGACCTCGACGATCCGCAGCGCCTGCGCGATTTCTTCCACCTGATCGCCGATGCGCGCGAGGCCGGCCTGTTGCTGGCCTACCACGACCGCAGCGACGGTGGCGCCTTCGCGGCGCTGTGCGAAATGGCGCTCGCCTCGCATCGCGGCCTGGACATCAACCTCGACGGCTGGGGCGATGACGCCTTCCGCACGCTGTTCGCCGAAGAGCTCGGTGCGGTGGTGCAGGTGGCCGACGAGGACCGTGCGGCGTTCGCCGACCTGGTCGAGCGTCATGCGCTGACCGAGTGCGCACAGCGCATCGCACGCCCGACCACGGCGTCGACGATCCGTGTGCAGCAGGACGGCGACGTGCTGGCGGAATGGCGCTGGGAGGAGCTGTTCGATGCCTGGTGGTCGGTCACGCACGCCATGCAGAAGCTGCGCGACAACCCGGACGCCGCCGACGAGGAGCGCGATACCGCGCGCCAGTTCGGCCGCACCGGGCTGAAGCCGAAGCTCTCCTTCGACGCCGGCGACGATATCGCCGCCCCGTTCATCGCCACCGGCAAGCGGCCGAAGGTCGCGATCCTGCGCGAGCAGGGCGTCAACGGCCAGATCGAGATGGCGTCCGCGTTCACCCGCGCCGGCTTCGACGCGTTTGACGTGCACATGAGCGACCTGATCAGTGGACGCGTTGCGCTGAATGGCTTCAGCGGCTTGGCCGCGTGCGGCGGCTTCAGCTACGGCGACGTACTGGGTGCGGGCCGCGGCTGGGCGACCTCGATCCTCGAGCGTTCAGCCCTGCGCGACGCGTTCGCGGCGTTCTTCGCGCGGACCGACACGTTCTCGCTGGGCGTCTGCAACGGCTGCCAGATGATGAGCCAGCTGAAGGACATCATCCCCGGTGCGCAGCACTGGCCGCAGTTCCTGCGCAACCAGAGCGAGCAGTTCGAGGCGCGCGTGGCGCTGCTGGAAGTGCAGGAATCGCCGTCGGTGTTCTTCCGCGGCATGGCCGGCTCGCGCATCCCGGTCGCGGTGGCGCATGGCGAAGGCCGTGCGTCGTTCGCCGGTGCGGTCGACCAGGCGGCTGCGCGCGTGGCGCTGCGTTACGTGGACGGCGATGGCGCCGTCGCGACGACGTATCCGCTGAATCCGAACGGCTCGCCCGACGGCATCACCGGCCTGACCAGCGACGACGGCCGCGCAACGATCCTGATGCCGCATCCGGAGCGTACCCCGCGCAGCGCCAACCACAGCTGGCACCCGGCCGGCTGGCCGGACGATTCGCCGTGGCTGCGGATGTTCCGCAACGCGCGGGTGTGGGTGGGATGAACCTGCGTGCCCGCCGGCGACGGCGGGCTGCGCCGGGGCAACGCGGCACCTGATAAAGTCCGGGGCGTTAACAGGCCCCAGGACGCCGTACGTGGACGCAGCCGCGCTCGACAATCCGCTTTCCGACGACGAGCGCATCGTCGCGGCGCTGCTGGCGCGTGGACGGCTGAAGGAAGCCGACCTGGCGCGGGCGCGGCGGTTGCGGGAAGAGGCGGGTGGCGGCCTGCTGGCGCTGCTGTCGCGGCTCGGTCTTGTGTCCGAGCGCGACCACGCCGAGACCGTGGCCGACGTGCTCGGGCTGCCGCTGGTCAACGCCAAGGACGCGCCGGAGGCGCCGCCGGAATCGGTGCTGCTGTCGCAGCGCTTCCTCAAGCAGTTCCATGTCTGCCCGGTGGGCGAGGACGAGACCCACATCGACCTGCTGATGGCGGATCCGCAGGACCGCTACGCACTCGATGCCGTGCGGCTGGCCACCGGCCGCGCCATCCGGCCGCAGGTCGCGTTGCGTTCGGAAATCAGCGACCTCATCGAGCGCTACTACGGCCAAGGCCGCAGCGCGATGGGCGCCATCGTCGAGAATGCGGATGGCGAAACCACTGCCGACCTGGACGATGTCGAGCACCTGCGCGACCTCGCGTCCGAGGCGCCGGTCATCCGCCTGGTCAATCTGGTCATCCAGCGCGCGGTGGAACTGCGCGCCTCCGACATCCACATCGAGCCGTTCGAGAACCGGCTGAAGGTGCGCTACCGCATCGACGGCGTGCTGGAGGAGGGCGAAAGTCCGCCCGCCAACCTCACCGCGGCCGTGATCAGCCGCGTCAAGATCATGGCCAAGCTCAACATTGCCGAGCGCCGCCTGCCGCAGGACGGCCGCATCATGCTGCGCGTGCAGGGCAAGGAACTGGACCTGCGCGTGAGCACCGTGCCCACCGCGCACGGCGAGAGCGTGGTGATGCGCCTGCTCGACCGCGAGACGGTGGTGTTCGATTTCAAGAAGCTCGGCTTCACCGATGCCTTCCTGCCGCAGTTCCAGAAGGTGCTGGAGCAGCCGCACGGCATCCTGCTGGTCACCGGTCCGACAGGCTCGGGCAAGACGACCACGCTGTACACCGCACTGAGCAAGCTCAACACGCCGGACGTCAAGATCATCACGGTCGAGGATCCGGTCGAGTACCAGATCGAAGGCATCAACCAGATCCAGGCCAAGCCGCAGATCGGGCTCGACTTTGCGCATGCACTGCGCAGCATCGTCCGCCAGGACCCGGACATCATCATGATCGGCGAAATGCGCGACCTCGAGACCGCGCGCATCGCCATCCAGTCCGCGCTGACCGGCCACCTGGTGCTCAGCACGCTGCACACCAACAACGCGGCCGGCGGCATCACGCGCATGCTCGACATGGGGGTGGAGGACTACCTGATGACCTCCACCATCAACGGCATCCTCGCCCAGCGCCTGGTGCGCCGGCTGGAGCCGACGCATGCGGAGAAGTACGCCGCATCGCCAGAAGAGATCGAGAAGTTCGGCCTGCGTCGCTTCCAGCCGCAGGGCGAGATCTTCCTGTACCGCCCGCGCGGGTCGGCCATCGCGCCGACCGGCTATCTCGGCCGCACCACCATCGTCGAGTTCCTGGTGATGAACGACGGCATCCGCCGCGCCATCATGCGCCACGCCGGCATGGGCGAGATCGAACAGTTGGCGCGCGAGAACGGCATGCGGACCATGTACGAAGACGGCATCGTCAAGGCGCTGTCCGGCGAGACCACCATCGAGGAAGTGCTGCGCGTCACCGAGGAGGGTTGAGGCGATGAAGCGGAGGCTGGCAGGAACCCTGTTGGTGGCGATGTGCGCGCTGCCGGCCCTCGCGTCGGCAGCCAAGCCCGCGCCGAAGACGCTGGCGCGCGGCGAACTGCCGGCGGGCTTCGCGATAGGCGATGCGTCGCCGTCGTTGGCGCTTCAGGTCGAGGTCGTCGACGGCAAGGTGGTCGCCTCCGCGCCAGCCGGTGATGCACCGGGCAACCTGCGCGCCACCCGCAGCGGCGACGCCACGCAGACCACACTGATGGTCAGCAGCACACTGGCCGAGGCGGTCAAGTTCGACCTGTACGTCTCGACCGACGGCGAGCAGTTCACCTACACCAGCAGCTGCGGCGTGACGCCCGGCATCTCGTCGTTTGAAATGTGGGAGAAGCCGGTGACGCATTTCGCGATCGGCAATCCGCGCGTGCTGCCGAAGGGACGCATGGCCTGCGACTGACGCCGGGCACACGAGAAAAAGAAAGGGCCCGGCATTGCCGGGCCCTTCTTCATGAAGACGACCGGTTTACAGATCGATACCGAAGCCGACACCCGCGGACTTCTCGTCGCCGCTGAACGCGCCGCCGATGCTGAACGAGGCGCGCTCGCCGATCGGCTTCGAATAGCCCACCGACAGGGCGTTCTGGCCGTTCTGCCAACCCGCGCCCACGGCGACCCGTCCACGCGGACTGCGGCTGCCGGCGGCGTTGATCGCCATGTTCAACATCGCCGAGCTCATTGCGCCCATCTTGTCCAGACGGCGATCCTGCTCGGAGAAGCGGCGGTCCACATCGCCTCGGAAGGCGTTGAAGTCGTCCTCCAGCGCCTTGACCTGGAAGTCGGCGTAGGCCTTCGCGCTGGCCAGCGTGCTCGCCGAGGACTGGTCGGTGTAGGACTGTGCGCTGCTGAGCGTGTTGGCGTCGCCCGCATCGGCGTAGGACGCGGCCGCGGCGGGAACGTCGGCTGCCGCGGTGGCATCCGTCGGTGTTGCGACAGCAGGTTGGCTGCTGGCCACGGCGCCGCTGCCGGCAGCATCCGTGGTCGTGGCCGTGCCACGCGTCGGTGACGATGCGGTACCACCGGTGCCCGCCGCCGCTGCCGTCTCGCCGGCCACCTGGCCCTGGCTGGCCTGCGTAGGCGGCGCGGTGCCGGCGGAAGCCGTCGTCGTGCTGCTGCCCGATCCGCTGTACATGCCATACAACTCGTTGAGCTTGGCGTCGACGGCAGTGAATGCCGCGCCCACGTTGTTGTACGACGTGCCCTGGATCGTGTAGCTCGGCGCGATGAAGGTGCCACCGGAGAAGCCCGCACCGCCGCCGAGCGCACTGGCGACGGAGCTCAGCTGGAACAGGTTTACCGCGTCGGTGGCCTGGGTGCCGGCCGCGACGTTGGTGACCTGCCGCTCGCTGCCGGCGCTGCCCACGGAGACGGTGTCCTCGCGGTCGGCGACCGAATCGCCGCCGATGGCGACGCTGTTGTCGGCTGCGGCGGTGGCGAGGTTGCCGACGGCCACCGAGTTGACGCCCGGTGTGTAGGCGCCGCCACCGACGGCGACCGAGTAGTCGCCGGACGCTTCGGTCGGCAGGAAGCCGAAGAACGCACCGCCCACGGCCACGCTGTTGTCGCCGCTGGCGATGGCGTTCGAGCCCAGCGCCGTGCTGTCGTAGTTGCTCGCCACGGCACCGAAGCCCAGTGCGGTCGCGCTTTCCTGCGACGCTTCCGCGCCGTAGCCGAACGCCGACGCGGCGAAGGCGGATGCATTGCTGTAGCTGCCGATGGCCGCCGACCCGTCGCCGGAGGCGTCGCTGCGGAAGCCGGCGGCCGTGGCCTGCAGCCCCGATGCCGAGCTCTCGGTGCCGGTGGCGGTGGCATAGGCACCGGATGCCGTGGCACCGGCACCCGTCGCGGTCGCGCCGGTATCGCTGGCGACTGCACCTGCGCCGAGGGCCGTCGCGTCGTCCGCCGTCGCTTCGGTGCTGGCGTAGACCGGATCGCCGTCGGCATCCAGGAGCGGTTCGCCGTCCTCGTCGAGCAACTGGCGCTGTCCGCCGACTGCGACCGAGCCCGTCCCTGCCGCCTGCGCGCCCGCGCCGCTGGCGACGCTGTTCGCGCCGGTGGCGGTGGCGTTGAAGCCGGTCGCGGTGGCGCCGTCGGCCAGCGCGAACGCACCGGAGCCGGTGGCGGTCGCACCGACGCCATCGGCCAGTGCGGCCGAACCTGAGGCGGTCGCGTAGTCGCCGTTGGCGGTGGCATCGTCGCTGCCGTCGCCTTCACCGTTCGCCTTGAAGTAGCGCGTGGCGTTTTCCGAGGCGTTGGCGATCGCATTCAGCTGGTCGAGGTTCACCGCATCCGTGCCCTCGGTACCGGCCGCGACGTTGGTGATCTGCCGTTCCGCACCCACGTCGCCGACCGATACGGTGTCGTCGCGGTCGTTCCACGAGTTAGCACCGATCGCGACGCTGTTCGTCGCCGCTGCCACCGAATTCACGCCCACCGCCACGCTGTCGTCGCCGTCGGCGTAGCTGTTGTGGCCGAGCGCGGTGCTGTACTCGCCGGTGGCCCAGGCGCCGTTGCCGAACGCCGAACTGCCGGTCCCGCTGGCGCGCGTGTTGATCAGGCCGAAGAACGTGGTGCCGCCGACGGCCGTGCTCTCGTCACCGCCCGCGCTCGCGCCTTCGCCGACCGCGGTCGCACCGCCGCCGGCCGCATCGGCGCCGTAGCCGAACGCCGAGGCGAAGTCGCCACCCGCGCTGCTGTAGCCGCCGACGGTGGTGGAGGCCAGGCCGCCCGCACTGCTGCGGAAGCCCACCGCGGTGGACTGCGTTTCCGAGGCGGAGGCTTCCGTGCCCACTGCGGTGGCGTAGGCGCCGGACGCATTCGCACCGGCACCGATGGCACTCGCGCCGACCTCGCCGGCAATGGCGCCGGCGCCGACCGCGGTGGCGTCGTCCGCCGTCGCCTCGGTGCTGGCGTAGACCGGGTTGCCGTCGGCATCGAGGAGCGGATCGCCGTTCTCGTCGAACAGCTGGCGCTGTCCGCCCACGGCAACCGAGCCTGCGCCCGCTGCCTGTGCACCTGCGCCGTTGGCGACGCTGTTGCTGCCGGTGGCCGTGGCGTTGAAGCCGGTGGCGGTTGCACCGTCCGCCAGTGCGAACGCACCGGAGCCGGTCGCCGTTGCGCCAACGCCATCGGCGAGTGCGGCAGAGCCGGATGCCGTTGCGTAGTCGCCGTTGGCGGTGGCGTCATCCGTTCCGTCATTGGCGCCATTGGCCTTGAAGTAGCGCGTGGCGTCCTCCGACGCCTCGGCGACCGCGTTCAACTGGTCCAGATTCACCGCATCGGTGCCTTCCGTGCCGGCGGCGACATTGGTGATCTGCCGTTCGCTGCCCGCACTGCCGACCGACACGGTATCTTCGCGGTCGGCGATCGAATCGCCACCGATGGCCACACTGTTGTCGGCTTCGGCGGTGGCCAGGTTGCCCAGCGCGACCGAATTGAAGCCGGGTGTATACGCACCGCCACCGACGGCGACCGAATAGTCGCCAGAGGCTTCGGTCGGCAGGAAACCGAAGAACGCACCGCCCACCGCCACGCTGTTGTCGCCACTGGCGATGGCGTTGGAGCCCAGCGCCGTGCTGTCGAAGTTGCTGGCGACCGCGCCGAAGCCGAGCGCGGTGGAACTGCCGCCGCTGGCTTCCGCGCCGTAGCCGAACGCCGAGGCACCGAAGTTGGAGGCGCTGCTGTAACCGCCGATGGCGGTGGCGGCGTCGTCGGACGCGTCGCTGCGGAAACCGACGGCCGTGGCCTGGATGCCTGACGCTGATGCTTCGGTTCCGACCGCGGACGAGTAGGCGCCCGATGCCGTCGCACCTGCGCCTACTGCGCTTGCGCCGACTTCGCCGGCGACCGCGCCTGCACCCACGGCCGTGGCATCGTCTGCCGTGGCCGCCGTGCTGGCGTAGACGGGATTGCCGTCCTCATCGAGCAGCGGATTGCCGTCTTCGTCGAGCAACTGACGCTGCCCGCCGACCGCGATGGCGCCTGATCCCGCCGCCTGCGCGCCGGCACCGCTAGCAACGCTGTTCTCGCCGGTCGCCGTAGCGTTGAAGCCACTGGCCGTTGCGCCGTTGGCCAGTGCGAACGCACCGGAACCCGTCGCCGTCGCGCCGACGCCATCGGCCACTGCCGCGGAGCCGGACGCCGTGGCGTAGTCGCCGTTGGCGACGGCGTCGTCGGTACCGTCATTCGCACCGTTCGCCTTGAAGTAGCGCGTGGCGTTCTCCGAGGCATCGGCCACGGCGTTGAGCTGGTCCAGGTTCACCGCATCCGTTCCCTCGGTACCGGCGGCCACGTTGGTGATCTGCCGCTCGCTGCCCACGTCGCCGACCGACACCGTGTTGTCGCGGTCGGCCGTCGAGTTGGCGCCGAGCGCCACGCTGTTGTCGCCCAGCGCCGTGCTGTAGAAGCCGACGGCCGTGCTGTTGTCGCCGCTGGCCCAGGACTCCGCACCCAGCGCGGTGGCGTAATCGCCAGGCGCGTAGGAGAAGAAGCCGGCGGCCGTGCTTTCGATGCCCGACGCCTCCGACAGGCTGCCGGCCGCCAGGCTGTAGTCGCCGGCCGCGATCGCGCCGGCACCGAAGGCTGCAGCGCTGAACCCGCTGGCCTGCGTATAGACCAGCAGGCCGAAGCCGGGGATCAGGTCCGCCGGTCCGCCGACCGCGACGCTGTAGTCGCCGGTCGCACCGCTCGCGTGGCCGAAGCTCGACGCATACGAACCGGTCGCCGTGCTGCCGTAGCCGAACGCGGAACTCGCTTCGCCGCTCGCTTCGCTGAGCACGCCGAACGAGGAGCTGCCGAGTCCCGAGGCCAGGCTGCCGGAACCGACCGCCGTCGCGCCGAGACCGGACGCCACCGTGTTGACGTTGATCGGATTGCCGTCGGCGTCGAAGGCATCCACCGAGCCGCCGATGGCGATGCTGGAATCGCCACTGGCCTCCGCACTGCTGCCGTTGGCGACGCTGTTCGCACCGGTGGCCGTGGCGTTGAAGCCGGTCGCCGTCGCACCGTCCGCCAGTGCGAACGCGCCGGAGCCGGTCGCGGTGGCGCCGATGCCGTCGGCGAAGGCCGCCGAGCCGGATGCCGTGGCGTAATCGCCAGTGGCGGTGGCGTCATCGGTGCCATCCTCTGCACCATTGGCCTTGAAGTAGCGCGTGGCGTTCTCCGAAGCCTCGGCGACTTCGTTCAACTGGTCCACGTTCACCGCATCGGTACCCTCCGTACCCGCGGCCACGTTGGTGATCTGCCGTTCGCTGCCCGCGCTGCCGACCGACACGGTGTCCTCGCGGTCGGCGATCGAATCGCCACCGATGGCCACGCTGTTGTCGGCTTCGGCGGTGGCCAGGTTGCCCAGCGCGACCGAATTGAAGCCGGGTGTATACGCACCGCCGCCGACGGCGACGGAGTAGTCGCCAGAGGCTTCGGTCGGCAGGAAGCCGAAGAACGCACCACCCACCGCCACGCTGTTGTCGCCGCTGGCGATGGCATTGGAGCCCAGCGCAGTACTGTCGAAGTTGCTGGCGACCGCGCCGAAGCCCAGCGCCGTGGCGCTGTCGGCGCTGGCTTCCGCGCCGTAGCCGAAGGCTGAGGCGCCGAAGCTGGAGGCGCTGCTGTAGCCACCGATGGCGGTGGCTGCATCATCCGATGCATCGCTGCGGAAACCGACCGCCGTGGCCTGCGTGCCCGATGCCGATGCTTCGGTGCCAATCGCTGAAGAGTAGGCACCTGAAGCATTCGCGCCCGCGCCCACTGCACTGGCGCCGACTTCACCGGCGACCGCGCCTGCACCGACAGCGGTGGCGTCATCCGCCGTCGCTTCCGTGCTGGCGTAGACCGGATTGCCGTCCGCATCGAGTATCGGATCGCCGTTCTCGTCGAGCAGCTGACGCTGTCCGCCCACGGCAACCGCGCCTGCGCCTGCTGCCTGTGCACCGGCACCATTGGCGACGCTGTTCGCACCTGTCGCCGTCGCGTTGAAGCCGGAGGCGGTGGCACCGTTGGCCAGTGCGAACGCACCGGAACCCGTCGCCGTCGCACCGACGCCATCGGCGAGCGCGGCGGAGCCGGAGGCCGTGGCGTAGTCGCCATTGGCGACCGCGTCATCCGTACCGTCATTCGTACCGTTGGCCTTGAAGTAGCGCGTGGCGTTCTCCGACGCTTCGGCCACAGCATTCAATTGATCGAGGTTCACCGCATCGGTGCCTTCCGTGCCCGCGGCTACGTTGGTGATCTGCCGCTCGCCGCCGGCACGACCGACGGAAACGGAATCTTCCCGGTCGGCGACGGAATCGCCACCCAGCGCCACGCTGTTGTTGGCGCTGGCCGATGCGAGATTGCCGATCGCCGTGGCATTCGTGCCCGGCGCCCAGGCGCCGCCACCGACCGCGGTCGAGAAGTCGCCGGAGGCTTCAGTCGGCAGCAGGCCGAGCAGCGATCCACCGACGGCGACGCTGTTGTATCCCGTCGCGATGGAGCCGGAACCCAATGCCGTGCTGTCGCCGCCACTGGCATCCGCACCATAGCCGACCGCCGTATCGAAACTGCCAGACGCGTTGGCGAATCCGCCGACCGCGACGGTGGCGATGCCGGTCGCCGTGCTGGTGTGACCGGCGGCCAGTGCCTGCGTGCCCGAGGCCGTAGACGAACTGCCGAACGCGCCGGCGTACGCGCCCGTGGCACGGCTGCCGGTGCCCACGGCACTCGCGCCGGCGCCCGTCGCGTTCGCCAGCGTGCCGACCGCGGTCGCATTCGCGCCCGTCGCATTGCTCTGGCTGCCCAGCGCCGTCGCACCCTGCGCGGTCGCACTGCTGTCGTAGCCCACGGCGGTCGCGTTCACGCCCTTTGCTTCGGCATAGCCGCCGACCGCGGTGGCGCCCGCCTTGTTGGCAATGCTCTTGTAGCCGACCGCGACCGCATGGCGACCGGACGCGTCGACGTTGTCGCCGCACGACACGGCGTTCTCACCGGGACGTCCATCGATGATGGGATTCCCACGCGAATCCACGCAGAAGGCGGGACCCGTTCCGATCTGCGGCTTGTCGTTCTGCGGTTGGCCTTTCTGTTTGTCGTGGGCCAATGCCGCGCCGAACGGCGCACCTGCGAGCAGGGCCGAGACCAGCAGCGTCACGCCGAGCCGCGCACGCACGCGCGCACCGGACGACATCACGCCGTGCGCGCGACGCGCGAACTCCGAGGCCACCACCAGCATGCCAAGGGAAGGGTTCCACACCTTGCTGTAAATCCTGTTCATGGATCACGTCCTTCATTCTGTGTTTTCGGGGGAATACGACAGCGCCCGGGCCAGGAGGCGGCACGGGAATTCGAGGCGGACTACGTCAGGGGAAATGACAGCGCGGCATGCGACAGGGGCGACACATGACCGCGTTGCACGAAGCGGCGGACGCGACGAGGAAGAGAGGGTGCGTGTTCTGCTGCCGTCCGCGAACGCGGCGCGGCATGCGCGAGGAAAGCGATGCAGGCGCAATGCGAAATGCAAGACGTGCAAGTGAAACAGCGAAACAAGAAATAGCGCCGACAAAAGATTCCCGCATTCCCCATCCCCTCGTCCCGAGATGACGCTCAACAACTCCGTGTGATCGAACACTACATCCGCGTTGTGCAATTTGCGAGAGATTTGCTACGTTCGTTCCAGCGCGACGAAACAGCTGAAAACAAGGCGTTAAATCCACGTGTAGGCCGTGTATAGAGGATGTGTTCGCTGCGTGAAGAGTGCTGTGGCAGGTAAACAGGGGTACTTGCAGCACACCTTGAAACGGAAGTCGCAAGTCGTTGAGTAAGCACGTTGTAAACGGGTTACCCAGTTCGTTCATCCTTGTAGACATGGAGCAGGTCAAGTGAATCGAAAATCCTCATCACGCGTTTCGCGTCGTCGTCCCCTTGTTGCTGCACTCGCCGCAATAGTCACATTCGGAGCCTTCGCGGCGACCGCATCCGCCGGCGACGTCAGCACCGCCGGCCTGCGCGACGGCGAAACCTACGACCGTTTCATCGTGAAGTACCGCGATGGCAGCAGCGCGCGTACCAGCAGCGCCACGTTGCAGCGCTCGCTGGTGGGCGCGGTATCGCGCGCTTCGCTCGCGCCGTCGAACGGCAAGGCGGTCAGCGCGGCGAAGCTGCGCCGCCTCGGCATCGGCGCCGAGTTGGTGCAGACCTCGCGCAAGCTGGACCGCGTGGAGGCGGAGAGCCTGCTGCGCCAGTTGGCGACCGATCCGGAAGTCGAGTTCGTCGAAGTGGATGCGAAGCGCTATGCGCGCCTGGTGCCCAACGACACCTACTACAACCAGTACCAGTGGCATTTCAAGGATCCGGTCGGCGGCATCAACCTGCCGGCGGCCTGGGACAACGCGACGGGCGCCGGTGTCGTCGTCGCCGTGCTGGACACCGGCATCACCGCGCACAGCGACATGGACGCCAACATCCTGCCGGGCTACGACTTCATCAGCGACACGTTCGTCTCGCGCGACGGCGACGGACGCGATGCGAATCCGCGCGACGAGGGCGACTGGAATCCCGTGGCGGGCGAGTGCTACGCCGGCTCGCCGGTGCAGGACAGCAGCTGGCACGGCACGCACGTGGCCGGCACCGTCGCCGAGGTCAGCAACAACGCGAAGGGCATGGCGGGTGGCGCGTTCAACGCCAAGGTCGTGCCGGCGCGCGTGCTGGGCCGCTGCGGCGGCTACACCTCCGACATTTCCGACGCGGTGATCTGGGCCTCGGGCGGTACCGTGGCCGGCGTGCCTGCGAACGCCAATCCGGCCGAGGTCATCAACCTCAGCCTCGGCGGGTCGGGTGCCTGCAGCGCGGTCGAACAGAACGCGTTCAACGTCGCCATCGCCAACGGCAGCACCGTCGTGGTGGCCGCAGGCAACGATGCAAGCAACGTCAACGGCTTCTCGCCCGGCAACTGTGCCGGCGTGATCACCGTGGGCGCCACGCGCATCACCGGCGGCATCGCCTCGTATTCCAACTACGGCACGCGCATCGACATCTCCGCGCCGGGCGGCGGCGGCAGCGTCGACGGCAATCCGGGCGGCTACGTCTGGTCCGCCGGCAATGCGGGCACGACGGTTCCGACCACCGAAACGTACTTCGGCATGGGCGGTACCTCGATGGCGGCACCGCATGTGGCGGCCGTCGTCGCGCTGATGCAGAGCGTGGCGGAAACGCCGCTGACGCCGGCGCAGGTGCTGGCGGTCCTGAAGTCCACCGCGCGCCCGTTCCCGGTCGCGCCGCCGGCCAACCGTCCGATCGGTGCGGGCATCGTCAATGCCGCGGCCGCGGTGCAGGCGGTCATGGGCGGCGGCGAACCGCCGACGGCGACCCCGCTCACCAACAACGTGGCCATCGGCGGCAACACCGGCGCCAAGGATGCGGTGGTGCAGTACGCACTGGTGGTGCCGGCGGGGGCGAAGAACCTGTCGTTCATCAGCTTCGGTGGCAGCGGCAATGCCGACGTCTACGTGAAGTTCGGCAGTGCGGCCACGGCGACGAACTACGACCTGCGTTCGGTGCGCCCGGGCAACAATGAAGTGGTCAACATCGCCAACCCGCAGGCCGGCACCTACTACGTGTCGCTGGTGGGCAAGACGGCGTTCTCCAACGTCAGCGTGCGCGGCAGCTTCACCGCTCCCTGATGTATCGGTGACCGGCAACACCGCGGCCCCGTGCAACCGGGGTCGCGGTGTTGCGCGGTGTGATGCCCGCGCATGACGCTGGGCGGGGGAATACGGTAAGTTGGCGCATTCCCGCTTCTGTCGCCGGCATGCCGCTCTACCGTTACAAGGCCCTCAATGCGCACGGTGAAATGCTGGACGGCCAGATGGAGGCCGCCAGCGATGCCGAAGTCGTGGCTCGCCTGCAGGAACAGGGACACCTGCCCGTCGAGGCCGCGCTTGCCGTCGCCGGCGGTGGCACGAACTGGCGGCAACTGTGGCGACCCAACGCGTTCGCCGGCGACCGGCTGGTGCAGTTCACGCAGCAGCTGGCCACGTTGCTGGGTGCGGGACAGCCGCTGGATCGCGCGCTGGGCATCCTGCTGGACCTGCCCGAAGACGAAAAGGCGCGTCGCGTCATCACCGACATCCGCGACGCCGTGCGCGGCGGTGCGCCGCTGTCGGCGGCGCTGGACCGGCAGCACGGCCTGTTCTCGCGGCTCTATATCAACATGGTGCGCGCGGGCGAAGCGGGTGGCAGCCTGCATGACACCCTTCAGCGGCTCGGCGATTACCTGGAGCGCAGCCGTGCGCTGAAGGGCCGCGTGGTCAACGCGCTGGTGTATCCGGCGATCCTGCTGGTCGTGGTCGGTTTCGCGCTGCTGTTCCTGCTGGGCTACGTGGTGCCGCAGTTCGCGGTGATGTACGAGAGCCTGGACGTGGCGCTGCCCTGGTTCACGCGCGGGGTGCTGTGGGTGGGTGCGTTCGTGCGCGACTACTGGTTCGTGCTGGTCGCCGTGCCTGCGGTGGCGCTGCTGTGGTTCGATCGCCGTCGCCGCGATCCGGCGTTCCGCGACCGTCTGGATGCCTGGCTGCTCGGGCGGCCCCTGGTCGGACCGCTACTGGCACGCCTGGAAACGGCGCGGCTGGCGCGCACGCTGGGTACGCTGCTGAAGAACGGCGTTCCATTGCTCACCGCCCTCGGTATCGCCCGCAACGTGCTGGGCAACCGGGCGTTGGCGGCGGATGTGGATGCCGCGGCCGAGGATGTGAAGAACGGCCATGGCCTGTCCACCTCGCTCGGCAAGGGCAAGCGCTTCCCGCGGCTGGCGTTGCAGATGATCCAGGTGGGCGAGGAGTCGGGCGCGCTCGACGGCATGTTGCTGAAGACCGCCGAAACCTTCGAGCAGGAAACCGCTCAGGTGCTGGACCGTATGCTGGCCGCCCTCGTTCCCGCCATCACGCTGGTCCTGGCCGCGGTGGTCGGCGTCGTCATCATCGCCGTGCTGGTCCCGCTGTACGATCTGACCGGCGCCATCAACTGAGAACCACCGGAGAGTCCACCGCCATGTCCCGCATGCGTCCGACGAAAGCCTTCCACGCCCCGCGCTCGCAACAGGGTTTCAGCCTGCTCGAGATCATCATCGTGCTGGTGCTGATCGGCGGCATCCTGGTCCTGGTCGGCAGCCGGGTGATGGGCGGTGCGGACAGCGGCAAGGTGAAGCTGGCGCAATCGCAGGTGCAGACGCTGGCCGGCAAGATCGAGAACTACCAGCTCGACACCGGACGCTATCCGGCGCAGCTGTCCGATCTGGTGGTCAACCCGGGCAACGCGACGGGCTGGCTGGGGCCGTACGCGAAGGAGAGCGAGTTGCAGGATCCGTGGAAGAACCCGATCGAGTACCGCATCCCCGGCGAAACGCAGCGCTTCGACCTGGTCAGCTTGGGCGCCGACGGCAAGCCCGGCGGCGACAGTGTCAACGCGGACATCAAGAACGAGTAAGCACGGCGTCCGTCGTCGTGGCCTTCCGTGCCGGCGCTGCGCATTCATCCATCGACGGACGCCGCTCGCGCGTCCACATGGACGGCTTCACGCTGCTCGAGACCCTGCTGGTGCTGGCGCTGATCGCGGCGGCGGGCATCCTCGCGGCGATGGCCTTCACCGGCGGCATGGACGGCATGCGACTGCGCTCCGAATCCAAGGAGATCGCTGCGCAGCTGCGCTACACGCGGGCGCGCGCCATCGCGACCGGCCAGCCGCAGCGTTTCCGCATCGACCCGCGTGCGCATGCCTGGGAAGTGGCGGGCGACCGTCGCGGCGACATCAACGACGGCTTGTCGGTGCGCTTCACCGGCGCGCGCGAAGCGCAGGCGCGCGCGGGCGAGGGCGGCGTGCTGTTCTTTCCCGATGGCGGTTCCACCGGTGGCCGCATCACCCTGTCGGCCGGTACGGCGGCGTGGAGCATCGACGTGGCCTGGCTGACCGGCGAGACCCGGTTGTTCCGCGACGAAGTGCCGGCGCCATGACCGCGTCACGCCGCCGCCAGCACGGCTTCACCCTGCTCGAGGTGATCGTCGCGTTCGCCCTGCTGGCGCTCGCGCTGAGCCTGCTGCTCGGGTCGCTGTCCGGTGCGAGCCGGCAGGTGCGCGATTCGGCGGACAGCAGTCGCGCCACGTTGCATGCGCAGTCGCTGCTGGCGCAGCTGGGCGCGGGGGAGGCACTGCAGCCCGGACGGCAGCAGGGCGGTTTCGAAGGCGACCGCTACCAGTGGCAGCTCGACGTCGTCCCGTTCGCCGATCCGCTGGCGGCGCGTGCGCAGCTCGACCCGGGCGCACCGCAACTGCTCGACGTGCGGCTGGCGGTGCGCTGGGGCAGCGAGCGTGGACAGGCGATGGAATGGCGCACGTTGCGGCTGGCGCCGCGCGACATCAACCAGGCGGTGTCGCCGTGATGCGCGCGCGGATGCGCGGCTTCACGCTGATCGAGGTGCTGGTGGCGCTGGTGCTGATGGCCGCGGGCCTGGCGCTGGCCTTCGCGACGCTGCGCTCCTCCACCGCGGTGGTCACGCGGGGCGAGGACATGGCGCAGGCGAGCGAACGCATGCGCGCGGTGCACGGCTATCTGCGCGCGCGGCTGGCATCGGCGCAGCCCATCGTGTTCGCCACCGACCGCAGCACCCTGCGGCAGGCGCGCTTCATCGGCACGCCGCAGCGCATGCGGTTCGTGGCCGACCTGCCGGATTACCTCGGCTACGGCGGACCGTACCTGCACGATCTGGTGATGGACGACGCCGGGCGCCTGCAGGTGGCGTTCTCCGTCGCGCGCCCGGACGCGTCGCTGGAGGACATCGATCTTGCCGCGCGCGGGCTGCGCGCCGAACGGCTCGCCGATGGCCTGAAGGCGGTGCGTTTCCGCTATCGCGGCCTCGACGCGGACAACCGGCTCGGTCCCTGGCAGGACCGCTGGGAGACGTCCGACATGCTGCCCCTGCAGGTGAAGGTGGAGATGGAAGCCGTGCGCGGCGGGCGCTGGCCGGACCTGGTGGTGACGCTCGCCCGCAGCGAGGGTGGCGCCGGCGGCGGCCTGCTGCCGGGCGGCAACCCGTCGGTGCTGCCATGAAACGTGCGCGCGGTGCCGCCCTGCTGCTCGTGCTGTGGCTGGTGGCGCTGCTCACCGCGCTGATCGGTGCCTATGCGCTGACCGCACGCATGGAGGCCTTGCAGGCGCGGGTGGGCAGCCGCGGCGCCCAGGCGCAGGAGATCGCGCGTGCCGGCATCGAGTACGCCCTGGTGCGCGTGTCCGACCGCAATCCGGAGACGCACTGGCAGCCCAATGGGCGGCAGTACACCTGGACCTTCGATGGCCAGCATGTGCAGGTGCGCATCGTGGACGAGACCGGCAAGATCGACCTGAACCAGGCCGACGTGCCCTTGCTGTCGCGCCTGATGCAGGCGCTCGGCGAGCCGCCCGGTGCGAGCGATGCGCTGGCGGCGGCCATCGTCGACTGGCGCGACGGCGACAGCCTGACCCAGCCGGTGGGCGGCGCGGAGGACGCGGACTACGCGGCGGCGGGACGCGACTACGGCGCCAAGGACGCGCCGTTCGAGACCATCGCGGAAGTCGAGCAGGTGCTCGGCATGACGCCGGACCTCTATGCGCGGCTGGCCCCCTTCCTGACCCTCTACTCGGGGCGCGCGCAGCCCGATGCGATGTACGCGCAGGGCCCGGTGCTGGAGGCGATGGGCGTGGATTCGGCCGCGTGGCTGGCGCAACGCCATGCCGCGGGCGCCGCGGTAAATCCCCAACTCGTCGGCACCGGCAGCGGCACGTATAGTATCGAGAGCCGTGCGCGGCTGGCCGATGGCCGCGAGGCGTCGCTTCGCACGGTGGTGCGCGCGGGTGCCAGCCCGGTACCGGGTTCGGCCTATACCTTGTTGCGCTGGGAGGAGGGAGCGTCACCACAATGAGCGGCGTACGCGACACCTTGCAGCGGCTCAGGGCACGGCTCGGGCCGGGTCCCCGCAGTTTCCTCGCGTGGTGGGGACAGGCGCTGGCGACCTGGTTGCCGGCGCGCTGGCGCGTGCTGCTGGGAC
The DNA here is from genome assembly GCF_043632995.1 of Pseudoxanthomonas japonensis. Taxonomy (NCBI): domain Bacteria; kingdom Pseudomonadati; phylum Pseudomonadota; class Gammaproteobacteria; order Lysobacterales; family Lysobacteraceae; genus Pseudoxanthomonas; species Pseudoxanthomonas japonensis. The sequence goes on from NZ_CP171632.1 coordinate 858,788, forward strand.
TGACCGGCGACCGCCTGCTGTTCCAGCGCCGCGACGACGAGATCGAGATGACGTGGCTGGATGGCACCCGGCGGCAGATGCTCGCGCGGCTGCCGGTGACGGTGACGTCCGACGAACTGCAGTCCCTGCTTGGCAACCGCCTGGCCGGATTGCCGCGCTGGTGGCTGGTCCCTGCCGGCATGGCGCTTCGCCGCCGGCTCCTGCTGCCGGCCGCGGCGGCGGACCGGTTGCGCGATGTGCTGACCTTCGAACTCGACCGGCAGACGCCGTTCGCCGCGAACGAGGCCTGCTTCGACGCGCGCGTGCTGACCGTGCGTGCGGATGGTCAACTCGAGGTCGAACTGGCCGTGGTGCCGACCGCTGCCTTCACCGCCGGGCTGTCCGGACTGGGTCCACTGGCGGGCGGCATGGCCGGCGCGGACGTGGAAGAGGCGGACGGCACGGTCCTCGGCCTCAACCTGTTGCCCGAGCCGGCGCGCGTCTCGCGGCAGGCGCCGCAGCGTGGGCTGCACCTCGCGCTCGCGGCGGTCGCGGTGGTCGCCATCTGGTTCGCGGCATGGGTGGTGCTGGACAACCGGCGGGCCGCGGCCGATGCGTTCGCCGCCCAGGTCGATCTTCGCGCCGATGCGGCGCGGCAGGTGGCCGCGCAGCGGCAGCAACTGGTCGACCTGGTCGCCGGCACGACCGTGTTGAACCAGACCAGCGCCCGTCGTCCCACCGCGCTGGAAGTGATGGACGACGTCACCCGGCGGCTGCCCGACAACACCTATCTCGAGAAACTCGCCATCGAGGGCGACCGGTTGACGTTGATCGGCTTCAGTCCGGAAGCCTCGGGGCTGGTGGCTCGCCTGCAGGGTTCGCCGTTGTGGCGCAACCCGGCGCTGAGCGGTGCCCTGCAGCCGGATCCGCGCACGCGCATGGACCGCTTCACGCTGACCGCCGAACTGCTGGGCAAGCAGGATCCGTCCGCCAATGCACAGGGAGGTGCGAATGCCGCCGGCCGTGACTGACCGCGATCGCTGGCTGGCGCTGGCGCTGCTGCTGGCAGCGCTGCTGGTGGGCTACTTCGTGCTGGTGCATCCGTGGTGGACGGTACCGATGCAGGACGTCGGCGCCCGCGTGGACGAACTGCGCGACCGCGAACTGCGCATCCGCACCCAGCTGCAGCAGGCCCCGCAGGTGCAGCGCGAGCTCGCGGCCGCACTGGCGCAGCAGGCCCAGCGCCCGGGTTTCCTGCCGGAGGCCACGGTGGAACTGGCCACCGCCGGGCTGGTGCAGCGGTTGGAAACCATCGTCAAGCAGGCCAGCCCGGGCAACCGCAGTTGCGCCATCGCCAACCAGTCGCCGCTGGCCGTGGCCGGCCGCGAGGTCTACCCGCGCGTGGTGGTCCAGGTCCGCCTGCGCTGCGGCGCGCCCGAACTGGCCTCGGTGCTGCACCAGATCGAGTCCGGCAGCCCGCGGCTGTTCGTCGAGAACCTCAACATCCTCGCGCAGCGCTACGCGTTCCAGGCCAGCGAGAGCGGCAGCGGCGGACTGGACGTGAACTTCGACCTGTACGGCTATCTCAAGCCTTCCCCGGTCGTGGCCCAGGAGGCGCCCGGTGCGCGCTGACACCTGGAACCTGCGTACCTGGCTGCTCGCTGTCGTGGCGGGCTGGGCCGTGCTGGTGGCCGTGCTGGCCCTGTTCGGGCTGGGCAGCCGCATCACGCCGCTGCCTGCGGATCCGGGCCTGGTCCAGGCACTGCCGCGCCTGCCCGCCAGTCCGCCGGAGCGTCTGGGTGCGCTGGACCGTTACGCCGACGTGGGGGCACGCCCGCTGTTCTCGGAAGATCGTCGCCCCAAACCGTTCTTCCTCTCCGGCGAGGAGGCGGCCGCGCCCGCCTTCGACCTGGTGCTGACCAGCGTGCTGATCACGCCGGCGCTGGAGCTGGCCATCGTGCAGCCTGCGCAGGGTGGGGAAGGGCTGCGGGTAAAGGTGGGTGAATCGCCGGCGGGGTTCCCGGGCTGGGAGTTGAGCGAACTGGGACCGCGCCGGGCGGTGTTCGACGGGCCGGAAGGTCGCCGCGAACTGGAACTGCGCGTCTTCGACGGCGCCGGTGGGCAGCCGCCGACGCAGCTCCTCAGCCAGAACCCTGTCGTGCCGCCGGCGGGCATTGCGCCATCGGCGGCGCCGGGTGGTCGCGCCACCGGCGGCAACAATGCGCCGGCGGCGATGCCAGCCACGGTTCCGCCCCCGACGCAGGGACAGGGATCCGCGCCGTCTGCAATGACGCCCACCCCGTCGTCGCCAGCCACGACACCTGCACCGCCCACGTCGACCACCGACGAGCAGATGGAAGCCATCCGCCAGCGCATCGAACAGCGCCGCGCGCAGCTGCGCCAGCAGCAGGCGCAACCCACCACGCCGCCGGCAACGCCCGGCAAGACACAGTAGAGTGCCGGCATGACGTTACGTGTGATCCTGTTTTCCCTCTGCCTGGGCCTGCTGGCCGGGTGCGCCAGCGCGCCCGTGGCGGAGATGCACCGCGGGGCGACGACGCCGACGGGCATCGTGCCGGGCAATGCGCAGACCACGCCGCTGTCCGAGGCCGACGCGCCGGAGACGGGTCCGCAGGCGCAGGTCCGCCGCGGCAACGGGCAGATGATCAACCGCAGCGCGGCCGCCGCGCCGGTGCCTTCGCTGGGCGGTGCGAGCAGTGGGTCGGCCACCTTCAACTTCGAAGGCGAGTCCGTCCATGCCGTGGTCAAGGCCATCCTCGGCGACATGCTGGGGCAGAACTACGTGATCGCACCGGGCGTGCAGGGCACGGTCACGCTGGGCACGCCCAAGCCGGTGTCGCCAGCCGAAGCGCTGAACCTGCTGGAGATGGTGCTCGGCTGGAACAACGCCCGCCTGGTCTACAGCGGCGGGCGCTACAACATCATCCCGTCCGACCAGGCGCTCGCGGGCAGCGTGGCGCCGCGCACCGGCCCGGCGTCCAGCGCGCGCGGTTACGAGGTGCGCGTGGTGCCGCTGCGCTTCATCTCCGCCAGCGAGATGAAGAAGGTGCTGGAGCCATACGCGCGCCCGAACGCCATCGTCAGCATCGACGGCACCCGCAACGTCATCACGCTCGCGGGCACGCGCACCGAACTGGAGAACTACCTGCGCACCGTCGAGATCTTCGACGTGGACTGGCTGTCCGGCATGTCGGTCGGCGTCTTCCCGCTGCAGTCGGGTCGCGCGACGCGCGTGGTCGCCGACCTGGAGAAGGTGTTCGGCAACGACAGCAAGACGCCGAGCGCCGGCATGTTCCGCTTCATGCCGCTGGAAGGCGCCAACGCGGTGCTGGTGATCACACCGCAGCCCGCCTACCTGGACCAGATCCAGCAGTGGCTCGAACGCATCGACGGCGCGGGCGAAGGCAGCCGGCTGTTCTCCTACGAACTGAAATACATCAAGGCGCGCGAACTCGCGCAGCGGCTGTCGGAAGTGTTCGGGTCCTCGGGCGGCAGCGGGTCCGGTAACGAGCGGTCGACCGGTGGGGCGGGCAACGTCTCGCTGATGCCGGGCACGGACCCCGTGCAGATCAACGACGGCGGCCTCAACGGCAACGGCGGCAGCGTGGACTTCGGCAGCAGCGGAAGCAGCGGGACCGGCGGCCTGGGCAGCGGTTCGCTGTCGCTCAACCAGCGGGACAGCGGCAACGGTGCGGTCACGCTGGAAGTCGACGGCAACCGCGTCGGTGTGGCGGCCGTCGAGGAAACCAACACCTTGCTCGTGCGCGCCAGCCCCAGCGCCTGGAACTCGATCCGCGAAGTCGTCGAGAAGCTCGACGTGATGCCGATGCAGGTGCACATCGAGGCGCAGATCGCGGAGGTCTCGCTGACCGGCGACCTGAGCTACGGCGTCAACTGGTACCTCGAGCGCGCCATGACCGACAACGGTCTTGGGCCCTTCAATCCGCCGGGCGGCACGCCCGGGGTGAGCGGTCCCAGCAAGTGGAGCACGCTCGCCGGCAGCATCGGCGGCGTGAGCGGCGCGGGTGCCGTCTGGACGCTGGTCAAGAACGATGCCGCGGCGGTGATCACCGCGCTGGACGAAGTCAGCGACGTGCGCCTGCTGCAGACGCCTTCCGTGTTCGTGCGCAACAACGCCGAGGCCACCCTCAACGTCGGCAGCCGCATCCCGATCTCGTCGGTGACCGTCAATCCCGGACTCGGCACGGACAACACCTTCAGCCAGGTGCAGTACCTGGATACCGGCGTGATCCTGAAGGTGCGCCCGCGCGTCACCCGCGACGGCATGGTGTTCCTGGACATCGTGCAGGAAGTCAGTTCGCCGGGCAGCGAACCCGATGCCAACGGCAACGTGCGCATCAACACGCGCCGCATGAAGACCGAAGCCGCGGTGGAAGCCGGGCAGACCGTGATGCTGGCGGGCCTCATCAGCGACAGTGCGACGGAAGGATCCGCCGGCATTCCCGGCCTGAGCCGCCTGCCGGTGATCGGTGCGCTGTTCGGCAGGAAGTCCACCAGCAGCGAGCGCAGCGAGGTGATCGTGCTGATCACGCCGACGATCGTCCGCAACCCGCAGGAAGCGCGCAACCTGACCGACGAATACGGCCAGCGTTTCCGTGCCCTGGATCCGCTCTACGCGCCGCCGAAGAAGTGACCCCCGGTAACGCATCGCCCCTGCCGGTCGTCCTGTTGCCGGTCGGCACGGACGACGATGCCCTGGATGCCTGCCTGGGCGCGCTCGATGCCGGCACGCCCGCCGGCACGCGCGTGTGGCTGGCGGACGACGCGCAGGCGGGGCCGCGCGGTTTGGCCATCATCGAACGCTGGCTGGCCCGCACCGCGCTGCAGGCGGACTACACGCGCCGGCCACGGATGGTCGGCGAAGTGGCGCATGTCGACGAGATGCTGTCCGCCTGCGGCGATGCCGACGTGGTGCTGCTGGCCCCCGATGCCCAGCCGCTGCCGGGCTGGCTGCAGCAGCTGTCCGCCTGCCTGGCGCGCGACGCCGCCATCGCCACGGCCACGCCGTGGTGCAACGCCGGCGAAACCGCGGCATGGCCCCGGCTCGGCGAGGTGATGCCGCCGCCGGAGGACCGCGAGCGCACGGCGCTGGCCTGCGCGGCGCTACCGCCCCTGCATCCCGAATTGCCGGCCGCCGTCGCGCACGCGGTGGTGCTGCGCGGCAGTGCGCGTAAGCGCGTCGGCGGACTGGATGCCGCGAGTTTCGCCTCGTGGTACGCGGCGCTGGTCGACCTGTCGCTGCGCCTCTCGGGCCTGGGCTGGCGGAATGTCCTGTGCGAAACCGCTTTCGTCGCGCGCGGTGGCGAAGGCGGTCCAGCGGATGGCGACATGGATGCGTTGAACGCGCGCTGGCCCACGTTCACGCCGCGGCTGGCGACCTTCCTGATGGAGGATCCCCTGCGGCAGCCGCGCGAACGGCTGCATGCGCTGTATGCCCAAGCGGATTCGCCGGAGCGCCAGCGTGACCTCTTCGGTTGAGGTGTCCGGCATTGCCGCGGTGGTGGTGACGCACGAGAGCGCGTCCAGCATCGACGATTGCCTGATGCGCCTGCGCGTGGCGCACGGCGTGCACGAGATCCGCGTGGTCGACAACGCCTCGACCGACGACACCATGGAGATCGTGCAGCGGCATGCCTTGCAGGATGCGCGGCTGCGCTTCATCGCCAATCCGGACAACCCGGGCTTCGCCGTCGGCTGCAACCAGGGTGCGCGCGACACGCAGGCGCCCTGGCTCGCATTCGTGAATCCCGACCTGATGGTCGAGGCGGACACGTTGTCGCGCTTGCGCCTGCATGCGGTCGACACGCCGGGCGACATGATGCTCGGGGTCGATCTGGTCGACGAGGAGGGTGTGCGCGATACCGCGGCGCGCCGACGCGATCCGGAGTTCGCCGCGATGTTGCGTTCGCCAGGGGCGGCATCGAAGCTCGGCGTGCCCGTCGACGACGAACGGGTGCTGCAGCCCGTCGACATCATTTCGGGCGCGCTGATGCTGATGCCGCGCGCGCTGTTCGACAGGATCGGCGGTTTCGACGAGGGCTACCGTCTACACGCCGAGGACATGGACCTGTGCCGGCGTGCGCGCGATGCGGGCGCGATGGTCGCCGTCGCCAACGATATCCGCGTGCTGCATATCCGTGGCGTCTCCAGCCGCGCGCGTCCGGTATTCGTGGAATGGCATAAGCATCGCGGCCTGTGGCGCTACTTCCGCAAGTTCGAGGCCGCGCAGCATGGCCTGCTCACACGCTTGGGCGTGTTCGCCGCGATCTGGCTGCATTTCGGCGCCGTACTGGCGCGGATCTTGTCGCACAGACGCTGAATCCGCAGGGCCGTCATCGCTCGAGTGCTTGAGCAATCCGGGCTTTCGTCTTGAGTTCTTCGTAGGAGTCGACTTCGATGCGGATCACGGTCGTCGCCATGGAGCGTGAGGCGTTCTCGCGGAAGGTCCAGTAGGAGCGCGGCCACATTCGTCCCGCCGCGGCGTCAGCGAACCAAGCGTCTCCGCTACCGTCCGGATGAAAGCCAACGAACTTCAGCGTCGGCGTGTCAGGATGGTTTCCGATATAGAGGGATGCGATGGGTTTGCGTGTGTCGGCGAAACGGTACTCGCCCACCAGGAAGTCGGGTCCTTGGCGCACGGTCAGGACCCAAGCCGTCCTCACTTTCAAGGTCGGGCACGTGATGGTGTCGCCGGCATCGAAGAGTGGCGCTTGGGGTTCACCAGCGTGACAGGCTGCAAGGACGAGCACCGCAACCAGTGCGAGGACATGCGTCGACGCGCGAGAGATCATCGAAGGACCCCGTGTCCTGAGGCCGACAGAGCATCGCATGCCGGCTCCAGCTGATGCGCTTGGACAAGCACATAGTCGGTATCGAACGTGGAGATCGCGAAGATGCCCACGCCGGCCGCCGCCAGTGGATCCAGTACCGCCTTCAGGATGCCGGTCAGCGCGAAGTCGAACGGCCCCTGCAGCTTGAACATGCGCCAGCCGCGCTGGCAGCGGACGTCGTCGGGAACATGGGCTTCTTCGCAGACCAGCGACAGTTCGTCGTCGGTCCAGCCGGCGTGCCGCATGCCGGTGGTCGGCCACCAGGCGGGCAGGGGCGAGGTGGCGGACAGTTGGGCGACCGCGTAGCGCTCGGGCAGCAGGGACAGTGCCAGCGAAGGCGACGTCATCCCGGGCGCCCGTTCCACCAGAACATGGCATTGACGACGAGCACCACCACGACGGTATAGACCAGCGACAGAGGCCCGCCGACGCGCCACAGCTGGCGCGAGGTGTAGTTGGCGGGCCCAACGATCATCGAGATCACCGGGTTCGACGCGGTCATCAGGTTGTTGGACGCCGACAGCGCCACGATCAGCGCGAACGCGGTCGGATTGCCGCCCGCGGCGAGCGCCAGGTTGATCGCCATCGGCACCATCACGATGGTTGCGCCGACGTGGCTGATGACCAGCGAGAACGCGGTGGTCAGCAGGGCGATGGCGATTTCCAGCGCCCATACCGGAATGCCGTCCGGCAGGCGCTCGACCGTATGCCCGGCCACCCACGCCGCCGCACCGCTGCTGTCCATCGCCCAGCCCAGCGGGATCAGCCCCGCCATCAGGAACACCGTCTTCCAGTTGATCGCGCCGTAGGCCTCGTCCATCCGCAGCACGCCGGTCAGCAGCATGCCGGCGACGCCGGTCATCAGCGTCAGTGCGACGGGCAGCTTGGAGGTCAGCGCGATGAGGATGGTGATGGCGAAGATCGTCATTGCGATCTTGAACTTGTGCGGCCGCTGCTCGCCCTTCGGATAGTCGGTCACCACCACGAAGTCGCGGCTTTCCGCCGCCAGGCCCAGGTCCTGCCAGATGCTGTGGAACACCAGCATGTCGCCGGCGCGCAGCTTCTCGTCGCGCACGTTCTCGCGGATGACCTTCTTGTCGCGGTTGATCGCCAGCAGGCTGATGCCGTTCTGCTTGCGCAGGCGCAACTCGCGCGCGGTCTTGCCGATGAACTTCGAGGTGGGCGGCACCACCGCCTCGGAGATGCCGGCGCGGCTGGGATTGAACAGGTCGCCGAAGTGGCGCAGGCGCGAGGACATGCGCAGGAACTGGTTCTGCGCGAAGTCGCCGACGTCCTGTCGCGACCCCATCACGCCCAGCACGCTGCCCACCCAGATGCGCATGTCCGCCGGCGGCGACAGGCGCGTGTCGTTGCCGGTCTGCAGCGCCAGCATCAGCGGTGCGTCGTGCAGGGCTTCGGCCTCGCCCAGCGACATGCCCACCAGCGGGCTCTCGGCGCTGACCACCAGTTCGAACACGTCGCCTTCGATGCCGTAGGTGTTGGCGAAGTAGCTCTCGGTGCGGGCGGGCGTCACCGCGCCGTCGCTGTCCTGCGTCTCGTCCTTGAGCTTGCGGTCGCCGAAGTAACGGAAATACACCAGCGAGGCGATCACCAGCGCCAGGCCGATCGGCCACGGCGCGAACATGCGCAATGGTTCCAGCGTGGCCATGCCCGAGGGCAGGTTGTTGTTGGCCGACACCAGCAGGTCGTTGAGCAGGATCAGCGGCGAGTTGCCGACCATGGTGAACGCGCCGCCCATGACGATGGCGGCGGCGATCGGCAGCAGCAGTCGCTGCATCGACAGCCCGGTGCGCGAGGACAGGCGCGAGGCGACCGGCATGAACAGCGCCATCACCGACGGGTTCTGCATGAAGGACGAGTTGAGGCTGGCGATGGCGGTGGTCATCAGCAGCAGCCGCTGCTCGATGCCGTGCCCGCGCCGCAGCAGCCAGGAGGCTAACCGGTTCAAGGCGCCGGTGCGGTCCAGGCCGGCGCCCAGGATCATGGTCGCGATGATGCTCATCACCGCGTTGCCGGAGAAGCCGCCGAAGATCTCTTCCGGTGCGATCAGTCCGGTGATGCCCAGCACCACCAGCACCACCAGCGCCACCAGGTCGGCGCGGATGCGCTCGAACAGGAACATCGCCATCGTGAAGCCGACCAGCCCGAGGACGAGCTTCATGTCGTTGGTCAGCGTCAGCGCGTTGTCCATTACGGCAGGCGGGAATCGGGAGTCGGGAATCGGGAATCGGCGAAGACCAATCTGCCTAGCGGCCTGAAACGTGCACGGGGACGTGGGCGGGCTGTCTCGTCCATTCCCTAGTCCCCACTCCCCATTCCCGGCTTGTCGTACAGAAGATCCCACACCCCATGGCCGAGCTTCTGGCCGCGGGTCTCGAAATGCGTCTGCGGGCGCCATTCGGGGCGTGGCACGCTGCCGCGCGGTCCGGCGCGGTTGGCCAGGCCCGCGGTCGCGTCCAGCACGTCCCACATGTGCTCGGCGTAGGCCTCCCAGTCGGTGGCGCAGTGCAGGCGACCACCCGGGCGCAGCTTGCGTGCGATCAGGGCGGCGAAGGCCGGTTGTACCAGCCGGCGCTTGTTGTGGCGCTTCTTGTGCCACGGATCCGGAAAGTAGATGCGGACCTCGTCCAGCGCGCCATCGGCGACTTCGTGCTGCAGCACTTCCACCGCATCGTGGTGGTAGATGCGCACGTGATCGCTGCCGTCTTCGGCCAGCGCGTTCAACAACCGGCCGACGCCGGGCGCATGCACTTCCAGACCGAGGTAGTCGCGTGCCGTGTCGTGCGCAGCGGCGAAGCGCAATGCCTCGCCGTTGCCGAAGCCGATTTCCAGCACGCGCGGCGCAGTGCGCCCGAACACCGCGTCGTAGTCGCGCGGGTCGCCGGTGTAATCCAGCCCGAAGCGCGGCCATTGCGTGTCGAACGCGCGCTGCTGCGCCTCGGTGAAGCGGCCCTGCCGCAGCACGAAGCTGCGGACTTCGCGCCGGCCTTCGGTCAGGGTGAAGGGCTTGGGTGGCGTCTTGGCGCCGGGACTGGAGAACGGGTCCGTCATCAGCCGATCAGGCCGTCGATCGGGCTGGACGCGGAGGCATTGCGCTTGCGGGGGATGCGGCCGGCCAGGAAGGCTTCGCGGCCGGCTTCCACGGCCTTCCTCATCGCGCTCGCCATCAGCACGGGATGCCGGGCGCCGGCGATGGCGGTGTTCATCAGCACGCCGTCGCAGCCCAGCTCCATGGCGATGGCCGCATCGGACGCGGTGCCGACGCCGGCATCGACCAGCACGGGCACCTTGGCGTTCTCGATGATTTCCAGCAGGTTGTACTTGTTCTGCACGCCCAGGCCGGACCCGATCGGCGCGGCCAGCGGCATGACCGCCACGCAGCCGATATCTTCCAGGCGGCGGGCGAGGATGGGGTCGTCGCTGGTGTAGACCATCACCTGGAAACCGTCGGCCACCAGCGTCTCGGCGGCGGCCAGCGTCTGCACGACGTCGGGGTAGAGGGTCTTCTGGTCGCCCAGTACTTCGAGCTTCACCAGGGTGTGGCCGTCGAGCAGCTCGCGCGCCAGCCGGCAGGTACGCACGGCGTCGGTGGCGGTGTAGCAGCCAGCGGTGTTGGGCAGGATGGTGTACCTGTCCGGCGGCAGCACGTCGAGCAGGTTGGGCTCGTTGGGCGACTGGCCCAGGTTGGTGCGGCGGATGGCGACGGTGACGATCTCGGCGCCCGCGGCCTCGGCGGCCAGGCGGGTTTCCTCGAAGTCCTTGAACTTGCCGGTGCCGGTCAGCAGGCGGGAACGGTAGGTCTTGCCCGCGATCACCAGCGGGTCATGGGGGGCGGTGTTCGACATGCGGCGATTATCGCCCATGTGACGCCGGTGCGTCCCGTCGACGACAGCCCTGGCGCTCAGCCGCCGCCGAGCGCGTGCACGATCTCGACGCGGTCACCGGCCATGAGCGTGTGCTGCGCGTGCTGGCCGCGGGGGATGATCTCGCCGTTGACCTCGATGGCCACGCGGCGCTCGGCCAGGCCCTGCGAGTGGAGGAGGTCGGCGATGGTGCTCTGCTCGGGCAGCGCCTGCGGCTGCCCATTCAACTGGATGTCCATGCCGGCATTGTCGCCGATGGTGCGGTGGCTTGCCGCATTGCAGCGTGTACGCCGACGGGCTTGGTGGAACGATGCGCGCCATGCGCAGCCGTACGGCAGAGCCGGCGCGCAGTCCTTCCATCCCTTGCCCCGGAGATTCCATGAAGCGTTCCTTCTCGCCCGTCCGTTCCCTGCTGGCCGTTGCGCTGGCGGTGGCGGCCGCGCCCACCCTTGCCGGCGACAGTCCGTATTCCCAGACCGTCTTCTTCGGCGACAGCCTGACCGACTCCGGGCACTTCCGTCCGGCGCTGATCCAGGCGGTCGGTCCGAACGGCGCCATCCTCGGCCGCTTCACCACCAATCCGGGCCTGGTGTGGTCCGAATACCTGGCCGAGTACTACGGCACCGGCGCCGGCAGCGCCAACCAGGGTGGCACCAACTACGCCGTCGGCGGCGCCCGCGTGGGCACCAATACCTCGGGTGCGCTGGGTCCGATTCCGTCGATGACCACGCAGTTGACCAGCTACCTGTCCGCCAATGGCGGACGCGCCGATCCGAATGCGCTGTACACGGTGTGGGGCGGTGCGAACGACCTGTTCGCGGTGGTCGGTGGGGCCAATCCCACGACCACGATCGGCGGTGCCGTGACCGCGCAGGTCGGCATCATCGGCACGCTGCAGAACGCCGGCGCGCGCTACATCCTGGTGCCGACGATTCCCGACCTGGGCGTGACGCCGCAGTTCCGTGCCGGCGGTGCGACCGCGCAGGCCACTGGCACGCAGCTGGCCACCACCTACAACACCTCGCTGTTCGGCGCCCTCAACACCGCCGGCCTGCGCGTGATCCCGCTGGATACCTTCACGCTGCTGCGCGAGATCGTGGCCAGCCCGGCCGAGTACGGGTTCGGCAACGTCACAGGCACCGCCTGCAATCCGCAGATCACCGCCTCGTCGGTCACCTGCAGCCCGCTCAACTACGCCACCCCCAACGCGGCCGACGTGTACGCCTTCGCCGATGGCGTGCATCCCTCGTCGAAGGCACACGGCATCCTGTCCCAGTACGCGGTCTCGGTGCTGGAAGGTCCGCGCCAGATCGCGCTGCTGCCCTACACCGCGTCGGTACATGGCCGCGCTCGCGCAGATCGGGTGGCCTCGCACGTGGCAGGCAAGCCCGAGGCCGACGGCATGCGCTGGTGGGGCGACGTGCGCGGCGATTTCCTGCGCTACGACGACGGCAATCTATACGACGGCGCGGGCCCGATGGGCACGTTCGGCGTGGACTGGTCGCGTGGTTCGTGGGTCTATGGCGCCTTCGCGGGCTACGGCCGTGCGAAGTACGACTTCGGCCTGCGCCGCGGCAGCTTCGACGAATCCGATGCCACGCTCGGCGGCTTCGCCGGCTGGTACGGCGACCACCTGTGGGCGAATGCGCAGGTCAGCTACAGCTGGCTCTCGTACGACGTGGACCGCGAAGTGCAGTTGGGCGGCGTGACGCGCCGGCACAGCGGCTCGCCGGACGGCACCAACCTGACCGTCGGTGCGAGCGCGGGCTACGAGTTCGGTGATGGCGCGCTCCGTCACGGCCCGGTGGTGAGCGTGGTGTCGCAGACCATCGAGATGGACGGTTACAGCGAAAGCAACGTCAACTCGACCGCGCTGGCGTATCCGGACCAGGACTTCGATTCGCTGATCGGCAGCGCCGGCTGGCAGGTCAGCTATGCGATCAACGATCACCTGGCGCCGTATGCCCGCCTGACGATCGACCGCGAGTTCGAGGACCCGGCGGCGGAAGTGTTCGCGCAGTCGTTGTCGATGCCGGGCACGGCGCCCTACGCAGTGCCGGGCCTGGATACCGACGACAGCTACGGCACGCTGCTGCTGGGTGCGCGCACGAAACTGTTCGGGTTCGACGCCAACCTGGGCGTGAACACCACGGTCAACCAGGGTGGCGGCACCAACACCACCGCCTTCATGACCTTGAGCGGCGGCTTCTGATTGACCACCGGCAATGCGGCGCCATGAGCTGGCGCCGCATTGCCTTGCCGAGCGCCGCGGCATAGACTCGCGCTATCGTGCGGGTGTAGTTCAATGGTAGAACTGCAGCTTCCCAAGCTGCTAGCGTGGGTTCGATTCCCATCACCCGCTCCATTCCGCTCCCCCGTCCTGTCATCGCCCCGGCTTCCGGGCGTGGCATGCTCTGTGCGAGCCCCGCTGACTGACTCTCCATGAAGCTCGCCATCCTGTCGCGCAACGGCAAGCTGTACTCGACGCGCCGCCTGGTCGAGGCCGCACGGCAGCGCGGGCACACGGTCCGCGTACTGGATCCGCTGCGCTGCTACATGCGCATCTCGTCCAAGGGGTTCCAGCTGCGCTACAAGGGGCGGTCGCTGGCGGGCTACGACGCCGTCATTCCCCGCATCGGCGCGTCGATCACCCGTTACGGCACCGCGGTGCTGCGCCAGTTCGAACTGATGGGTACCTACAGCCCCAATCCTTCCGACGCCATCCTGCGGGCGCGCGACAAACTGCGTGCGCACCAGTTGCTGGCGGCGCAGGGCATCGACTTGCCGGTGACCGTCTTCGGCGACAACCCGGACGACACGGCCGACCTGTTGTCGATGCTGGGCCCCCCTCCGCACGTCATCAAGTTGAACGAGGGCGCGCAGGGCGCCGGTGTGATGCTGACCGAGAAGCCCTCCGCCTCGCGCAGCGTGGTGGAGGCCCTGCGGGGTCTCTATGCCAGCTTCGTGGTGCAGGAATTCATCGGCGAGGCCGAGGGCGCCGACCTGCGCTGCTTCGTGGTGGGCGACGACGTGGTGGCGTCGATGCGCCGGCAGGCGCCGGAGGGCGATTTCCGTTCCAACCTCCACCGCGGCGGTACCGCGCTGCTGGCCGAGGCCACGGAAGAAGAGCGGGCGGTGGCCATCCGGGCTGCGAAGGTGCTCGGGCTGGGCGTCGCGGGGGTGGACCTGATCCGCGCCCAGCGCGGTCCCCTGGTGCTCGAGGTGAATTCGACGCCCGGCCTGGAGGGCATCGAGGCCGTCTGCGGCGTGGATGTGGCGGGCTGCATCGTTGACCATCTCGCCGCCCGGGCTGAATAGGGCTCGGGGCTGCAGCCCGTGATCACGAGCCGCGATTTCACGCAGAATTAACGCGCTCTTTAACGGTGGTTTAATCGAAAACCGCGTAGCCTTGTCCGGACCGAAGCTCTGCGTTCCTCCCGGTGGATACATCTGGAAAGCACAGGATTACGGTAATCGGGGCAATTGTTTGGCCCAGGCGGGCGACCACCCGCCTGGGCCTTTTTGTCGTGACCTTCGACCGGTGTCCTTTGCGTGCGGCATGTCAGAATCCGGGACGCACGGCCGGGCATCGTCGGTAGCGCAACGGCTGTTACTCTCTGCGTTCGCACTCCCCCCACACGAGGTAATGGATGTACAAGTTCGCATGGACTCCCGCATTGGCCCTGCTGCTGGTATCGGCCAATGCGTTTGCCAGTATCGGTTCCGGGAACAGCGCGCGCAGCGAGCGCATGGCGATGGATGTCCACCAGTCCTTCGATGCGCAGCGGCAATCCATCGAGGCCGACCTGGCAGATGGCAAGACTTACAGCGAACTGTCAGACAGCGATCGGAGCAAGGTGACCGAAGCGCTTCAGCGGATGGGAAGCCTGCTTCACGACGCCGGTGGCGTTGCCGCGCTGGACGAGGCGCAGAAGGTACGGGTGTTCAACGACCAGGAACTGGTCAATTCGCTGCTGTCGCGGGCCGCCGAGGACAGCCGGCTCATCTGCCGTCGCGAGAAGCAGATCGGCTCGAACCGCACCACCACCCAATGCATGACCGCGCTACAGCGCAATCGCCAGACGGAACGGGCCCGCAAGGACCTCACCGATTCGGCCACTTCGTCCCAGCGCTGAAGGAACACGCAATGCGAATCCTCGTCATCGAAGACAACAGCGATATCGCCGCCAACCTCGGCGACTACCTGGAAGAGCGGGGGCATACCGTCGACTTCGCGGCCGACGGCGTGACCGGTCTGCATCTGGCGGTGGTGCATGAGTTCGATGCGATCGTCCTCGACCTCAACCTACCTGGCATGGACGGGCTGGAGGTCTGCCGCAAGCTCCGCAACGAGGCGCGCAAGCAGACGCCGGTGCTGATGCTGACCGCGCGCGATTCGCTGGACAACAAGCTGGCCGGCTTCGATTCCGGTGCCGACGACTACCTGATCAAGCCGTTCGCGCTGCAGGAAGTCGAGGTGCGTCTGAACGCGCTGTCGCGCCGTGGCAAGGGCGTGCAGACGCGCGTACTGGAGGTCGGCGAACTGGAGTACAACCTGGACACGCTGGAAGTCCGTCGCCAAGGCAAGCTGCTGCAGTTGAACCCGACCGCCTTGAAGATCCTGCAGGCCTTGATGGAAGCCTCGCCCGCCGTGGTGACGCGTCAGGAACTGGAAACGCGCGTGTGGGGGGAAGAGCTTCCGGATTCCGACTCCCTGCGTGTGCACATCCACGGTCTGCGCGCCGTGGTGGACAAGCCGTTCGACTCGCCCTACATCCAGACGCGCCACGGCATCGGATACCGCATCGCCGCGCCCGATGCCAGCAACTGAGTCGTCGAAACCCCGCCGCCACCGCCGCTTCCGGCGGCGGCTGCGCACCCGCATCATCCTGTCGTTCGTGCTGCTGGGCTTTGGTCTGACGGTACTGTTTGCCTACGCGACCATCGTCGCGCGCCAGCGCGTCGAGGACCAGCTGGTCGAAGACGTGATGAACCGCAACTTGGACGAGTCGTGGCGGCGGTTCGCGCAGAGCGATGGCCAGGTGATCGGCGCACCGTTCGAGCAGGTGAAGGCGTACTACTACCTGCCGGACAAGTTCGAAAGCCTCCGGATCAACAAGCCCGAGTGGTATGCGTTGCCGGACGGCATCCACAACATCACCGACATCGGTGACGACGGGAAGGCCTACCCCTTCAAGCTGGGGGTGAGGAAGACGCCTCAGATCTGGTTCTTCCTCGCCTACGACATGGGGCAAACAGCGCGCGCGGAGGTGCAGTTCAAGCGCGCCGTGTACGGATCCATCCTCGTATTCACCGTGTTTTCGCTGGTAGTCGGCTGGTGGTCCGCCTCCCGCGTGATGAGCCCGGTGTCCGAACTGGCGGCGCGGCTACGCGCTTACCGCGGCAGCAGCAACCCGCGCCCGCTTGCCCCGCATTTCCCGCAGGACGAGGTGGGCGAACTGGCCAAGGCGCTGGACGACTACTCCGGTCGTCTGACCGAAGTCGTCCAGCGCGACCGCGAGTTCAACGCCGACGTCAGCCACGAGCTGCGTACGCCGCTGGCCATCATCCGCGGTTCGGTCGAGCTGATGCTGTCGCGGCCGGACATGGACGAGAAGACGCGCACCCGCATCCAGCGCATCCAGCGTGCCGAGCAGCAATGCACGGACCTGATCAGCGCGCTGCTGCTGCTGTCGCGGAACGAACGCGGCCACGGCAATACCGATGTCGCGCGCGTCGTCGACCAGTTGCTTGATGCCCACCGCGCCACGCTGGGCGGCAAGCCGCTGGTGCTGCGCGTCGAAGGCGAGGGCGGTGTGACCGTGGATTCGCCCGAGGCCGCGCTGTCGGTCGCCCTGGGCAACCTGATCGGCAACGCGGTGAAGTACACCAAGGAAGGCGAGGTGGTCGTGCGCCTGCTGCCGGATGCCGTGGAGGTGATCGACTCCGGTCCCGGCCTGAGCAAGGAGGACGCGGCGCGCCTGTTCGAACGTGGCTACCGTGGCACCCATGCCGGCCACTCGCAGGGCGGCGGCATCGGCCTGTCGATCGTCAGCCGCCTGTGCGCGTTGTACGGGTGGCAGGTGGGTGTGCGTCCGGGCGAGCCGAAGGGGGTGGTGGCCACGCTGCGGTTCACGCCGGATCGCGGCGCGCCGTCCGACGAGCCGGGTGGCGCAGCGTCGCGCGACGCCTGATGGAGCCGACGCCCGCTAGAGCGTGATCCAGAAGCAGTTGTAGGCGCGCCGCAATCCGAACGTCGTGTCCGCGGGCGTCGCGCTGTTCTTCAGCGTCTGTACCACGCGCAGTCCGACCGGACGCTGCCGTTGGGTGGTGGTCTGCGGGTAGTAGCCGTCCTGGTTCGCATCGACCACCGCGCCTTCCGCATCGAGTACCGGTGCGGGGGCGGGGCGGATCGGCACGATATCGACCAGCGGGCGCTGCACCACCACGTCCAGCCGGTCGAGGACGCGCAGCGCGCCGGCATCCGACGTGCCCGTCCAGTGGTAGACCCCGGCGAGGCGGTTCACGTCCCGTGCCTGGATCGCGGACGACACCTGCATCACCAGGTCGCTGAGCGTGCGCGAACAGCCGCCGCGGTACAGCGCACCGCTGGGGTTCGTGCTGGTGGTCGACGGCAGGCGATCCATGGCGCCCACGTCCTCGCAGCGCTTGTCGGTGTACACCGTTTCGCCGGACATCGTGGTGCAACGCTGCACGCCCTGCTGTTGAGCCACCGCGGGTGGCGCACGAAATCCGGCGAGGACCAACAGGCAGGCGAGGAGGAGAACGGATCGCATGCCGCAGCCTAATGCGGTGCGTCCATCCGGTCATGGCACGCGCGCACGGAACGGCGTTGCCATTCACCTGCCGGTCGGACGGCCAGCAGGGAACTCAGGCCGTCCAGCCCAGCCGCGACAGGACGGTCTGGGTCGGCTTGGCCAGGTTGAGCGTGTAGAAATGAAGCGACGGTGCGCCGCCGGCCACGAGGCGTTCGCACAGGTTAGCCACCACGTCGGCGCCGAAGTCCCGGATCGCATCGGCGTCATCGCCCAACGCCTGCATGCGCTTGCCGATCCAGCGCGGGATCTCCGCGCCACAGGCTTCGGAAAACCGGCGCAGCTGCGAGAAGTTGGAGATCGGCATGATGCCCGGGATGATCGGAATCTCCACGCCGAGCCTGCGTACGGCGTCCACGAAGTGGAAGTAGGCGTCCGGGTTGTAGAAATACTGGGTAATCGCACCGTCGGCGCCGGCGTCGACCTTGGCCTTGAAGTGGCGCAGGTCGGTCAGGGCGTCTTCCGCTTGCGGATGCGTTTCAGGGTAGGCGCCGACTTCGATATGGAAGGTGTCGCCATGCTCGGCCCGGATGAAGTCGATCAGCTCGGACGCATAGCGCAGGTCGCCGGGATGCCCCATGCCGGACGGCAGGTCGCCGCGCAGCGCGACGATGCGCTTGCAGCCCAGCGCGCGATAGAGGCGCAGCAGCTCGCGGATTTCCTCGCGGCTGCCGCCCACGCAGGACAGGTGCGGCGCGGCGTCGAAGCCGTGGTGCTGGTTGAGGTGGCGGACGGTCTCGGAGGTGTAGCTGAGCGTGGAGCCGCCCGCGCCGAACGTGCAGGACACATATTCCGGCCCGTACGCCTTCAACTTGCCGGCGGTGCGGTCCAGCTGCGCGCGCTGCTCATCGGTCTTGGGCGGGTAGAACTCGAAACTCAGGGAGGGCATGGGCAGCGCCGTTCGGATCGTGCGGGAAGTATATCGCTTCATCCGGATGGATATTGATCGGCTCCCCCCCCGGCGGCATGCGCGGCGCCGGACGCGGCGACAGGGCGTGACGGGTACGCTGTCGCGATGATTTCGGAGGCCACTGCATGACCATCGTTCTCACCCCGTTCGCCCGCACGCGCCTGTTTCCCGCCGACAGGCGCCGCAATGCCATCCAGTACTGCACCCCAGAGGCTTTCGAGCAGCGCCTCAACGGGGAAACGCCCGTGGCCGTGCTGGACGGCTATGCGCCGTTCTGCCGGCTGCACGTGCATCGCAACTGGACGTCGACCCGCTGCCTGACGGTCCCCGTCACCGACGACAACCGGCACCTGCTCCGCTCGTCCTACGAGGCGCGTTCGTCGACCGAACTGCCTGTGCTGGTGCGCTGGTTCGAAGGCGTGGAACCGCCGGTGGCCGACTACCTGGTCGTGATCCTCTACAGCGCGGTGCAGCTGGCGAAGGAGGGGGCTTCGATCGAGGGCGACTGGGGCATCGTCGGTTGCCTGTACACGCAGACGCCGGAAGAGATCCCGATGGCGCCCATCACGATGATGCGCAATGCGCTGGGCGTGGAGGAGGGCGGCTCGGGCGTGCCGATCGATCGCGAGGCCTATCGGCGGAGCGTCGCGTTCTGGGAGCGCAACGCCAACTGGCGGCCGTAGCGTCGGCTCAATCCGGCGGCAGCGCCGCCAGGGCAAGCCGCAGCTGTACGGCAGGCGGTTCGGTCGCGTCGATCCGCACGACATCGGCTTCGTCCACTGGCGTCTCCAGCGCGGCGAACTGGCTGTCGAGCAGCGATGCTGGCATGTAGTGGCCACGCCGTGCCTGCATACGCGCCGCGATCAGCGCCGCGTCGCCGTGCAGGAACAGGAATTTCAGCGGCAGTCCGGTGGCACGCAGCCGGTCGCGATGACGCCGGCGCAGGCCGGAGAACGCCAGCACCACGCGCTCGCCCGTCGCTACCCGGCGTTGCAGGTCCAACGCGATACGGCGCACCCAGGGCGCGCGCATGCGGTCGGTGAGCGGATGACCGCCAGCCATGCGCGTTTTCGCGGCCGGGCTGTGGACGTCGTCGGCATCGAGGAACGTCGCCGGCCAGGCATCGGCCAAGGCGCGCGCCAGCGTGGTCTTGCCGCTGCCCGACACGCCCATCACCACGACGACGCGGCCGTGCCCGCTCATGCCGGCAGCTCGACGCGCACCTGGTACGTGCGGCCAGCGTCGAAGCCGCGCAGCGTAGTGCCTTCCTGCCAGACACCATCGACGGCGACCCGCGCCTTCGCGATACCGCCTACCCGCTCGATGGCGACCTCGAACGTCGCGCCCCGGAAGCTGCGCGTCGCGCGCGCCGACCGCCAGTGCGAGGGCAGCTGCGGCGCGATCCGCAGCGCATCGCCCTCGCCACGCAGCCCGAACAGTTCCTCCACCAGGCAGCGGTACAGCCACGCCGCCGTGCCGGTATTGAACAACTGGCTGGAACGGCCGGCGGTACGTGGATGCAGGCGCCACGCGCCGCGGTAGTAGTTCGGCACGAACACCGGCACCTGCCCGCGCTGCAGGCAGTCGGCGGCATCGGGCATCGGCAGCATGGCGCGCAACACCTGCCAGGCCCGGTCGGCGTCACCGACCCGATACAAGCTGTAGAGGTAGAACGCCGCAGCATGGTTGTAGACCGAACCGTTCTCCGCCGAGCCGGGGAACTTCTGCGTCACCCGGCCCACGTCCTCGCGCATGCGCGTGTACGGCGGGTCGAACATCGTCACGCCGTAGGGCGATACCAGGTGCGCATCGATGGCGGCCAGCATGCGCGTGCGTTTGGCCGCGTCGGCGGCGCCACTCAACATGGCCCAGCTCTGGGGATTCAGGAAGATGCGGCCTTCCGGATCGTTGCCGACGCCGAAGGCGACGCCGTCATCGGTGATGCCGCGGCCGTACCAGTCGCCATCCCAGAGGTGGCTATCCATGGCGGTGTTGCAGGCGTCCGCCCCCTGGCGGAATTCCCCGGCGAGCGCATCCTCACCGCGTCGCGCACAGATCTCCGCCCACTGCTTCAGCGCGTAGGCGGTGGCCAGCGTCAGCCAGCCGGACACGCCGCGTCCGCGCCAGCCGACCATGTTCATCGGATCGCACCAGTCGCCCTGTGCGATGTAGCTGAGACCGCGTGCGTCGCGGGCCTGCAGCAGCCAGCGCATCGCCCGGGTGATGCGCTCGGACACCGTTGCGACGTGCCCCTCGCGGTCGGTCACCGGCGCGTCCAGCAGGGCATCGTCGCCGGTTTCGTCCAGGTAGGCGCGCAGGCAGACCGGCAGCCACACGGCATGGTCGGTGTGCGGGATCTGGTTGATGTACTTCAGCTCCGCGCCTTCCGTCAGCAGGATGCCGTCCGGCATCGCGCCCGACGGTTCCTGCTGCGAGAGCGCGTGCAGGAACGCCGCGCGCGCGACCTCGGGGCGCAGGTAGCCCATGCCCATGTGGTCCTGCAGGTAGTTGCGCGTCTGCGGGTCCGTCGTCAGGCGATTCACGTCGCCGTGGTAGAACACCTGCCGAGGCAGCCAATGGTTGGCGAAGGCATCCAGCCAGGGGTCGGGCGTTTCGATACGCAGGCAGCCGGTACCGGCATCGATGTATGCCCCGCTGGCGGCAGCGGCGTCGGAAAACCCGTGCGGCGACAGATGCCGGGCGCGGAGCTGCCGGATCTCGTCGTCGTCGCGCGCGGGCGCGAACACGAAGCGATACTCCCGCACCTCGTCGTCCTCCAGGTCGACGCGATATTGCAGCACCGCGGTGGGCATCTCGTAGGCCGCGTCGCCGCCGCCCAGGCGATCCTGGCCGGCGATGGCCTGCGGCGCGTGCAACCCGCCTTCGCCTTCGAACTGCGCCTGGTTGGCCTCCCACGCATCCGGTGCCTGTTCGTAGAGCAGCACGGTGCGGTCCTTGAAGTCGCGCTGGCGGAAGTAGTCCTCGACCTTCTGGTACGGCGCGATGCTGTCGCAGACGATGCCGCCCAGCTCGGCGCGATGGCGGCCGGACTGGTTCATCCATGACATGTAGCCGACCGGGAAATACGGATACAGGCTCACCCGTCGTCGCCGGCCGGCGCGGTTGCGCACGCGCAGTGTCCACAGTTCCGCCACGTCGTCGGTGGGCAGCACGACGCTCATTTCCACCTCGATGCCCGCGCACTGCACGCGCCACGCGACGTCGCTCAGGCCGACCGAGAACGCGAAGGCCTCCGGCGCGCGGCGCACCGGCTCGTGCGGTACCGAGAACAGCGCACCGTCCTCCTCGTCCTTCACGTAGCAGAAGCGGCCCGGATGGTGCGCGTAATACGGCTGCTCCGGCTGCATGAAGGTCTTGGCCTCCAGCGTCGGCGCGTGCGCGTACTTGGCCGGCTCCGGCTGCATGAACTGCGCGGTGGCGAAGCCGCGGCAGTTGAGCTGCAGCAGCATCCGGCGGTTCCACAGGAATGTCGACGCGGCGGGCATCGCGGTGGGGCTGGTCAGGACGAAGCGGCGGCCTGCTTCCTGGAAGCCGTACGGGACGTCCGTCATGCCGTTGCCTCCCGCCGCGCCCGCAGGTCGGCCTGCACCTGCGCGAGGGTGGCGCCGTCGAGGGGATAGAAGCGCATCACCCACGCCGCCAGCAGCGCGACGCCGCCCGGAATCACCGTCAGCAGCAGCACGATGCCCAGCCGCGATGCGTCCGACTGCGACGCGTTCGCCACGTAGCCCATGCCCGCCAGGATCCATGCGATCGTGGCCGAGGCCAGCGCACCGCCGAGCTTCTGCGAGAACGTCGCTGCGGCGAAGGTCATCGCGGTGGCACGGCGTCCGGTCTTCCACTCGGTGTAGTCGGCGCAGTCGGCGTACATGGAGAACGCCAGCGGCGATTTGGGGCCCAGCATCAGCCCGACCAGCAAATTGAGGGCGAACATCCACCAGACGGATCCGGGCGGGATGAAGAACATTGCGCAACTCGCTATTCCGACGCCCGCCATCAGTCCTGCCATCAGTCGCCGCTTGTCCACGTAGCGCGTCATCAACGGCGTCAGCCCGGCGCCGACGGCCAGGGCGAGCGCGTAGGTGCCCAGGAACAAGCCGGTCAAGTCGGGCCGTCCGAGGTGGTACTTCAGGTAGTAGGCCAGTGAGCCACCGCGCATCACGATGGTCACCATGATGATCAGGGCCAGCGCGAACAGCACCATCCACGGCCGGTTGTGCAGCAGGTCGACGACATCCTGGCGCACGTTGCTGGCCTGCTGGGCCGGCGGCGCCACGCGTTCCCGCGTGGTCAGCGCCACCGTGACGAAGGCCGCCGTGGCGATCACGCCGTACAGCGACAACGTCAGCTGCCAACCCAGCGCTTCGTCGCCGCATCCCAGCCAGCGCACCAGGTCCAGCGTCAGCCAGTTCACCGCCATCGTGCCGGCGAACGCGGCGATGAAGCGGAAGCTGATCAGCTGCGTGCGCTGCTGGCTGTCGGCGGTGATCACGCCCGACAGCGCGGAGTAGGGGATGCTCAGCACGGTGTAGGCGAGCATCATCAGGGTGAAGGTCGCATAGGCCCACACCAGTTTTCCGCCGTCGCCCAGGTCGGGCACGGTCCAGGTCAGCACGCCGGTGAACGCCAGCGGCAGCGCGCCGTAGAGCAGGTAGGGACGGAAGCGGCCGAAGCGGCTGCGGGTGCGATCGGCCAATGCGCCCATCAACGGGTCGGTGACGGCATCCACGATCTTGGTGACCAGCATCATGGTGCCGACCGCGGCGGCGGCCAGCCCCATCACGTCGGTGTAGAAGATCAGCAGGAACGCCGAGATGTTCGCCCAGTAGAGATTGAAGCCGAAGTCGCCGACGCCGTAGCCGACCTTTTCGCCCAACCGGGGTTCCGTCGAAGATGGTGCCTTGTCGGCGGGGTGCGCGATACCGCCGCTCCCCTGGTCGCGTTGCATGTCCACTCCCGATGCTGGGTCGTCGTGCCGCAGACCCGATGCAGGCGTGGGCGACGGTACGGCGGCCAAGCTTGCGATGATCGCCGAAGCGAGGCAAGCGCCCAGCGGTATCGAAATGGTTGCGGAGGAAGGCGTGCGACGGCCACTCGCTGCGTGAAATGCAGAACGGGCGCCCGAAGGCGCCCGTTCCGTCGTCGCAGCGGAACCGCAGCGATCAGTAGCGGTAGTGCTCCGGCTTGTACGGGCCGGCGACCGACACGCCGAGGTAGTCGGCCTGGTCCTTGGTCAGCGTGGTCAGCTTCACGCCGATCTTCTCCAGATGCAGGCGCGCGACTTCCTCGTCGAGCTGCTTGGGCAGGATGTAGACCTTCGATTCGTACACGTCCTTGTTTGCCCACAGGTCGATCTGCGCGAGCGTCTGGTTGGAGAACGAGTTGGACATCACGAAGCTCGGGTGGCCGGTGGCGCAGCCCAGGTTCACCAGCCGGCCTTCGGCGAGCAGGAAGATGCTGTTGCCGCCGGCGAAGGTGAACTTGTCCACCTGCGGCTTGATGTTGGTGCGCGTGGCGCCCGAGGCGTACAGCGCATCGACCTGGATCTCGTTGTCGAAGTGGCCGATGTTGCAGACGATCGCCTGGTCCTTCATCGCCTTCATGTGGGCGAGGGTGATGATGTCCTTGTTGCCGGTCGTGGTGACGTAGATGTCGGCGCGGCCGAGGGTGTCCTCGACGGTGGTGACTTCATAGCCTTCCATCGCCGCCTGCAGCGCGCAGATCGGGTCGATCTCGGTGACGATGACGCGGGCGCCGTAGGCGCGCAGCGACGCTGCCGAACCCTTGCCGACGTCGCCGTAGCCGCAGACCACGGCGACCTTGCCGGCCAGCATCACGTCGAGCGCGCGCTTCAGGCCGTCGGCCAGCGACTCGCGGCAGCCGTACAGGTTGTCGAACTTCGACTTGGTGACCGAGTCGTTGACGTTGATCGCCGGGATCAGCAGCTTGCCCTGTTCGGCCAGCTGGTAGAGGCGGTGCACGCCGGTGGTGGTTTCTTCCGACACGCCCTTCCAGTCGGCGACGACCTTGGTCCAGTAGCCCGGGCGCTCCTTGGCGACGCGCTTGAGCAGGTCCTTGATCACCTGTTCCTCGTGGCTGCCCGATGCGCTGTTGACCCAGCTCTCGTCGCCCTGTTCCAGCTCGTAACCCTTGTGGATCAGCAGCGTCACGTCGCCGCCGTCATCGACGACGAGCTGCGGGCCGAGGAAGCCGCCCTTGCCGTCGGGGAACGACAGCGCGTCCAGCGTGCAGTCCCAATACTCTTCCAGCGTCTCGCCCTTCCACGCGAACACCGGCGTACCGGTCGCGGCGATCGCGGCGGCGGCGTGGTCCTGGGTCGAGAAGATGTTGCACGAGGCCCAGCGCACGTCGGCGCCGATGTCCTTCAGCGTCTCGATCAGCACGGCGGTCTGGATGGTCATGTGCAGCGAGCCGGTCACGCGCACGCCCTTCAGCGGCGTGGTGGTGGCGTGCTTGCGGCGGATCGACATCAGGCCGGGCATCTCGTGCTCGGCGATGTCCAGTTCCTTGCGGCCCCAATCGGCCAGCGAAATGTCGGCGACCTTGTAGTCGCCCTCGGTCGAGAACTTGCGTACTGCGTTCATGGCATTGCTCCGGTCTGTGCGATCAGGGTCGCAGGTTGGCCGGGCGCCGTTGCAGGTTCGTTCCACCGAGCCTGGCCGGACTCCAGGTCACGGTCGCAGCGCCCCTCGGCGAAGGGGCGCCATTATATCGCTGGTTCCGGATGAAACGATGGCGCACGTATCACCCCTGATCGGGTAGGCTCCGGAATGCTGCCTTGCAGCAGACCAGTTGTCCGCCGGGACAATACCAATACAGGCCAAACGAACGACGGGATCCACGCGCCACGCATGAACAGCCCCCGCAGTCTCGAATTCGCTCCCCCCGATGTCCCCCTGCGTGAAGACGTGCGCCGTCTGGGCGCGCTGGTCGGCGACATGCTGGCCGAACAGGTGTCGCCGCAGTTCTTGGCCGACGTGGAGCGCGTGCGCACCACCGCCATCGCGCGCCGTCAGGCGGGCGAACCGCCGCAGTCGCTGGCCGGACTGCTCGACGGGCAGGCGCCGGCCCAGGCCGAGGCGCTGATCCGCGCGTTCAGTACGTATTTCCAGGTGGTCAACATCGCCGAGCGCGTGCACCGCATCCGCCGCCGGCGCGAGTATCAGCGCGCCGGCAGTGCGCGACCGCAGCCCGACGGACTGCACGACACGCTGTCCAAGCTCAAGGCGCAGGGCGTGACGCTGGCCGAACTGGCCGACTGGCTGCCGCGCATCGACGTGGAGCCGGTGTTCACCGCGCACCCGACCGAAGCCGTGCGCCGCGCGCTGCTGGAGAAGGAGCAGCTGATGGTCGCCAGCCTGATCAACGGGCTGGACGGCACGCGCACGCCCGGCGAACTGGCCACCGACACCGCGCGCTTCCGCATGGCGCTGACGTCGGCCTGGCAGACCTCCGATTCGTCGCCGGTGCGCCCGGGCGTCGAGGACGAGCGCGAACATGTCGGCTTCTACCTGATCGAAGTGCTCTACCGCGTCATCCCGGTGCTGTATGAGACGTTCGAAAACGCGATCACCGACGTGTACGGCGCCGCGCCGCAGGTCACCGCGCACCTGCCGCGTGTGCTGCGGTTCGGGACGTGGGTGGGCGGCGACATGGACGGCAACCCAAACGTGGATGCCGGCACGATCACCGCCACCCTGAATGCGCAGCGTCGCGCCATCCTCACGCGCTACCTGAAGGAACTGCGCCAGCTCACCACGCTGCTGAGCCAGTCCATCTCGGTGATCGGCGTGTCGCCCGGGGTGCTGTCACGCGTGGAGGCGTACCGGGCGCTGATGCCCGAGGCCGCGAAGAAGTCGCGCCCGCGCCACGGCGACATGCCATACCGCCTGCTCAACGACCTGATGCGCGCGCGCCTGCAGGCCACGCTGGAAGACAGGCCCGAGGCCTACACGTCACCGGAAGAACTCGCCGGCGACGTCGACCTGATCCTGCACAGCCTGGAAGCCAACCGCGGCATCCATGCGGGCTGGTTCGCGATCCGCCGGCTGGCCTGGCGCGTGCGTACGTTCGGCTTCCACCTCGCGCGACTGGACGTGCGGCAGGAATCCAGCGTGCATGCGCGCGCTGTCGCGAGCGCGCTCGGGGATGACGGATGGGAGGAGCGCGACGCCGTCGAGCGCGCCGCGCAACTCGGTGCCTACGCCAGTGGCAAGAACGTGCTGCCGGCATCGGATCAGGAAGGCAACGAGCGCCTGGACGCTGTCTTCCGCGCCCTGGCCGATGCGCGCGCGCGCCACGGCACCGATGCATTGGGCACCTACATCATCAGCATGGCGCACAGCCGCGCCGACGTGCTGACCGTGCTGGCGCTCGCGCGCCGGGGCGGGCTGGTCGATGACGCAGGACAGGTGCCGCTCGATATCGCGCCGCTGTTCGAGACCATCGACGACCTCGGCCACGGCACCGGGGTGCTGCGCGACCTGCTGGCCGATCCGGTCTACCGCGCGCACCTGGCGGCCCGCGACAACGTGCAGATGGTGATGCTCGGCTATTCCGACAGCGGCAAGGACGGCGGCATCGCCGCCTCGCGCTGGGGCCTGCAGCGGGCGCAGGTCGACCTGGTCGATGCCGCCCAGGAGCTGGGCATCAAGCTGACGTTCTTCCACGGACGCGGCGGCTCGATCGTCCGCGGCGGCGGCAAGACCACGCGCGCGCTGGAAGCGGCGCCGCGTGGCAGCGTCGATGGCCGCCTGCGCGTGACCGAGCAGGGCGAAGTGATCCACCGCAAGTACGGCATCCGCGCGCTGGCGCTGCGTTCGCTGGAACAGTCGGTCGGTGCGGTGCTGCTGTCGAGCCTGCGTCCGCGTCCGCCGGAGCCGCGCGAGGCGGCATGGCGCGAGATCATGGCGCTGGTCGCGCAGGAGAGCTCGCAGGCCTATCGCGCGTTCGTGCAGTCGCCGCGCTTCATGGACTATTTCCGCAGTGCCACGCCGATCGACGTGATCGAACGGATGACGCTCGGCTCGCGTCCGTCGCGCCGGCTGGGCCAGGACGCCGCGCTCGGCAACCTGCGGGCGATCCCGTGGGTGTTCGCGTGGAGCCAGGCGCGCGCAGTGATTCCCGGCTGGTACGGCGTGGGTACCGGCCTGCAGGCCGCCGTGGACACGTACGGCGAGGAGGCGCTGAAGGAGATGGCGCGCGACTGGCCGTTCTTCAAGACCTTCCTCGACGACATCTCGATGGTGCTGGCCAAGGGCGACCTGAGCATCGCCGAGATGTACTCGAAGATGTCGGGCGACCTGCACGGCGAATTCTTCCCGCGCGTGCAGCACGAGCATGCCGCCGCGGCGAAGTGGGTGATGGCGCTCAACGGCAACGAGTGGCTGTTGCAGCACGACCAGCGGCTGGCGCTGTCGATCCGCCTGCGCAATCCCTACATCGACCCGATCAGCGTGATGCAGGCCGACCTGCTGAAGCGCTGGCGCGACAGCGACCGCGAGGACGACGCGCTGCTGCACGCGCTGGTCGCCAGCATCAACGGCGTGTCGCAGGGCGTGCAGAACACCGGGTGATGTGGGATCCCGGTGTGGGAGCGACGTAAGTCGCGATGACGTGTTACCGATGTTTCATCGCGACTTACGTCGCTCCCACACCAGCATCACGCCGCCTCAGCCGTCCAGCTCCGACCAGCGCTGGTAGGCGCGGTCCAGGTCCGCCTGTTTCGCGGCCAACTCCTCGTTCGCACGCTGCAGGTCCGCCGGCGATTGCTGGTAGTACGCCGGGTCGTTCATCGCGGCGGTGCGCCTGGCGACTTCGGCTTCCAGTGTTTCGATCAGGGCCGGCAGCTGTTCCAGTTCGCGCGCTTCCTTGAAGCCCAGCTTGCGCTTGGCGGCGACCGGCTCGGGCTGCTTCGACAGGATGGGCTTGGCAGGCGTGGATGGGCTGGTGGCCGCGGCTGGCGCGCGACGCTGGCGCAACCAGTCCGAATAGCCGCCGACGTAGTCGCCCAAGCGGCCTTCGCCTTCCAGCACCAGCGTGCTGGTGACCACGTTGTCGAGGAAGTCGCGGTCGTGGCTGACCAGCAGCAGCGTGCCCTTGTAATCCAGCAGCAGCTCTTCCAGCAGTTCCAGCGTCTCGACATCGAGGTCGTTGGTCGGTTCGTCCATCACCAGCAGGTTGGACGCCTGCGCGAACAGCTTGGCCAGCAGCAGGCGGTTGCGCTCGCCGCCGGACAGGCGGGTGATCGGGGCGCGCGCGCGTTCGGGCGAGAACAGGAAGTCCTGCAGGTAGCCGATGACGTGCTTGCGGCTGCCGTTGATCTCGACGAAATCGCTGCCCTCGGCCACGTTCTCCAGCGCGGTGCGCGATTCGTCCAACTGGCTGCGGTGCTGGTCGAAGTAGGCGATCTGCAGGCCGGTGCCCAGCTTCACCTCGCCCTGTTGCGGCGCCAGCTCGCCCAGCAGGATCTTCAGCAGCGTCGACTTGCCGGCGCCGTTCGGACCGATGATGCCAACGCGGTCGCCGCGCATGATCGTCGCCGACACGTCGTCCAGCAGCGTGCGGCCGTCGTAGGCCTGGGTGATGTGGGTGGCTTCGATGACCTTCTTGCCGGACGCCTGCGCGGCGGCGGCTTCCATCTTGACGTTGCCGGACAGTTCCCGGCGTTGCGCGCGTTCGCGGCGCATCGCCTTCAGTGCGGTGACGCGGCCTTCGTTGCGGGTGCGACGCGCCTTGATGCCCTGGCGGATCCAGACTTCTTCCTGCGCCAGCAGCTTGTCGAAGCGCGCGTTCTCCTGCGCCTCGGCATGCAGCCGCTCTTCGCGACGGCGCAGGTAGTTGTCGTAATCGCCCGGCCAGCTGGTCAGCTGGCCGCGGTCGATCTCGAGGATGCGGGTGGCCAGCGAGCGCAGGAAGCTGCGGTCGTGGGTGACGAAGACGATGCTGCCGCCGAAGGACTTCAGGAAGCCTTCCAGCCAGGCGATCGCCTCGATGTCGAGGTGGTTGGTCGGTTCGTCCAGCAGCAGGATGTCGGGATCGCGCACCAGCGCCTGCGCCAGCAGCACGCGGCGTTTCATGCCGCCGGACAGCGCGGCGAAGTCGGTTTCCTCGGGCAGCTCCAGCCGCTCCAGCACCTGCTGGACGCGGCGGTCCAGGTCCCAGCCGTTGCGCGCCTCGATCTGCGCCTGGGCGTCGCCCATCGCGTCCATGTCGCCGTCGTGCAGCGCGTGGTGGTAGCGCGCCAGTAACTGGCCGAGGTCGCCCAGCCCCTCGGCGACCACGTCGAACACCGTACCCTGCGTATCCTGCGGCACCTCCTGTGCCATGCGCGCGACGACCACGCCGTTCTGCACGCGGATTTCGCCGTCGTCCGGCTTCAGTTCGCCGGCCATCAGCCGCATCAGCGTGGATTTGCCCATGCCATTGCGGCCGACGATGCAGACGCGCTCGCCGGGTTCGATGGACAGGTCGACGTGTTCGAGGAGAAGCGGCCCGCCGACGCTGAAGTCGACCCGCTGGAATTGCATCAGAGACATGCGCCCATTGTACCGGGCGCGGGTCGGTCACCGGCGGTACTCAGTCGACGGCGTGCGCTTTCGTGCCGAGCAGGGCGGCATGCCGTTGCTCCATTTCCTCGCGCAACTCCCGGCGCAGGCGCGCGGCGGCGAAGCGGCGGACCTCGTCTGGCGTGCCGGGTTCCAGCGCGGGCACCGGGGTGGGACGGCCGTCGTCGTCCACCGCCACCATCGTGAAGAAGCAGCTGTTGGCGTGGCGCACGCTCTGCTTGCGGATGTCCTCGGCCACGACCTTGATGCCGATTTCCATCGACGAGGT
The DNA here is from genome assembly GCF_043632995.1 of Pseudoxanthomonas japonensis. NCBI lineage: Bacteria > Pseudomonadati > Pseudomonadota > Gammaproteobacteria > Lysobacterales > Lysobacteraceae > Pseudoxanthomonas > Pseudoxanthomonas japonensis. The sequence goes on from NZ_CP171632.1 coordinate 889,146, forward strand.
ACCGGTGTGGTTGACCGAGGCCAGGAAAGTCACCAGTTCGCCGACGTTGATCGCCTGGCGGAACATCACTTGGTCCACCGACAGCGTGACCACGTACTTGCCCGCGTAGCGGCTGCCGCAGGCGTAGGCCACCTGGTCGAGCAGCTTGAGGATGGCGCCGCCGTGGACCTTGCCGGAGAAGTTGGCCATGTCCGGGGTCATCAGCACCGTCATCGAGAGCTGGTGGCTTTTCAGGGTGTCCATGGCCTGCGTCCGCGGGAGATGTGGTGGGCAGGCTACCTCATCGAGCGGGTGCAGCAGCGCTCTGTCGGCGCGATGCTCGATGCCCCAGTAGGAGCGCCCTTGGGCGCGATGCTTTCGGGGGATACATGAAGCATCGCGGGTATGGCCGACCCCTACAAAAAATGCCGGCGGGTGGGTGAGTGTGGGCGCGAGCAAAAGCAAACGGGCCGCGTTAGCGGCCCGTTCGGAAGGTCGGTGGATGCCCGATCGCGGGCATGGCCCGCTCCTACAGCTTGGCATCCTTGCGCAGAGCTTCGGCGCGATCGGTCTTCTCCCACGAGAAGGCGGTCGCGGTGTGCTTCTTGCCGGCGGCGTCGACGTAGCTGATTTCCTTCGGCTTGCGGCCGAAGTGGCCGTAGCTGGCGGTCGGCTGGTAGATCGGGTGCTCCAGGTCCAGCATCTTCGTGATGCCGTACGGGCGCAGATCGAAGTGCTTGCGGATCAGCTTCTCGATGACGTCGTCACCGACCTTGCCGGTGCCGAACGTGGTGACCGAGATCGAGGTCGGCTCGGCCACGCCGATGGCGTAGGAGACCTGCACTTCGCATTTGTCGGCCAGGCCGGCGGCCACGATGTTCTTGGCCACGTAGCGCGCGGCGTAGGCGGCCGAACGGTCGACCTTCGACGGATCCTTGCCCGAGAACGCGCCACCGCCGTGGCGGGCCATGCCGCCGTAGCTGTCGACGATGATCTTGCGGCCGGTCAGGCCGCAATCGCCCACCGGGCCGCCGATGACGAACTTGCCGGTCGGGTTGATGTGCACCTTGTTCTTCGGCAGCGCGTCCAGCCACTTCTTCGGCAGCACGGGCACCAGGATCTCGGCGCGCACGGCCTCGATCAGATCCTTCTGCTTGATGTCCGGGTCATGCTGGGTCGACAGCACCACGGCGTCGAGGCCGAGCACGGTGTTGCCGTCATAGCGCAGGGTGACCTGCGACTTGGCGTCGGGACGCAGCCACTTCAGCTTGCCCTTCTTGCGCACCTTGGCCTGCTGTTCCACCAGGCGGTGGCTGTAGTACAGCGGGGCGGGCATGAATTCCGGCGCCTCGTTGCAGGCATAGCCGAACATCAGGCCCTGGTCGCCCGCGCCCTGTTCTTCCGGCTTCTTGCGGTCGACGCCCTGGTTGATGTCGGGCGACTGCTTGCCGAGCATGTTGATGATGGCGCAGGTGTGGCCGTCGAAGCCGACGTCCGAGTTGTCGTAGCCGATGTCGTTGATCACCTTGCGGGCCAGCGACTCGATGTCCACCCACGCGGTGGTGGTGACTTCGCCGGCCACGATGGCGGCGCCCGTCTTCACCAGCGTCTCGCAGGCCACGCGTGCGCGCTTGTCCTGGGCCAGGATCGCGTCCAGCACGGCGTCGGAAATCTGGTCGGCGATCTTGTCCGGATGGCCTTCGGAGACCGATTCGGAGGTGAACAGGTAGCTGGACATCGGGCTTATATCCTTTGATTCGGATGAAAAGATGGGCGCGCATGATACACGCCGGGACGGGTGCGTGCATTCTGCGCCGTTCAGGGTTGCCACCGGGTTAAGGGCAGGTCGACCGGCGTTGTCACCGGACTGCCAGAAAACGGACACGGCGCTGTCGCCCGCCGGGCGCAGGCTGCGCGGCGACACCCCGCCGCCAGCCCTTGCCCATGCGCCCGCTGGAACAGCAGATCACCGAACGTTATCCCCACTGGTTCCGAGGCCGTCGCGCCCGGCTGACCCGGCCGTTGCTGCGCACGCTGGGCCGCTGGTCGAAGCTGGACCAGGCCTACGCCTTCCTGGCCGACCATGGTCACCTGCATGGCCTCGCCTTCGTCGATGCCGCCATCGACCATCTCAACATGCGGACGATCGCCGACCCGGCGGAGGAGCGGCGCATTCCCGCGCAAGGCCGGCTGCTGATCGTCGCCAACCATCCCTCCGGTGCGCTGGATGCGCTGGCACTGCTGCAACTCGTGGGCCGCGTGAGGCAGGACGTGAGGATCGTCGCGAACGACGTCCTGACCGGCATCGCGCCATTGGCGGAGTTGCTGCTGCCGGTGCGCATCCTGGGCGGCAAGCCATCGGCCGACAGCGTGCGCGCGGTGGAGCAGGCGCTGGAGGCCGAGCAATGCGTGATCGTGTTCCCGGCCGGTGAAGTCTCGCGGTTGGGTCCGCGTGGCGTGCGCGACACGCGCTGGCGTCGCGGCTTCCTGCGCTTCGCCCGCGCCACCGGAACGCCGGTGCTGCCGATCCGCGTGGAGGCGCGCAATTCACCGCTGTTCTATGGCGCCTCGGCGCTGTTCAAACCGGCCGGAACCGCGCTGCTGGCGCGCGAGATGTTCCGCCGCAGCCAACGGCGCCTGCAGTTGCATGTCGGCCAGGCGCTGCGCGTGGACGCGGAGGAGGACGTCGCATCCGCGATCGCCGGTGTCCGTGCGGCGCTGTATGCGCTCGGACGACGCGCCACGCCGGCGTCGCCGGAGCCGGAGCCGGAGCCCGTCGATGTCGCCGAGCGGCTGGTCGAGCCGTTGTCGCCCGACGTGCTGGAGGTCTGCATCGCCGCGCTGGACGTGCTGGGCCAGACCACCGACGGCAAGCGCATCTGTGTCGGCCGGCTGGCGGGTGGCTCGCCGCTGCTGCGCGAGATCGGACGCCTGCGCGAACTGACCTTCCGCGCGGTGGGCGAGGGCACGGGCAAGCGGATGGACGTGGATGCCTTCGACACCTGGTACGAGCACATCGTGCTGTGGGACGCGTCGCAGCGGAGGATCGCCGGCGCGTACCGGATCGCCCGCGGTGCGCCGGTGCTCGCGGCACAGGGACTGAAAGGCCTGTACACCGCCTCGCTGTTCGACTACGCCGACGACGCGCTGCCGCGCCTGGCGGGCGGCATGGAGCTGGGACGCAGCTTCGTGGTGCCGGAGTACTGGGGCAGCCGCAGCATCGACTACCTGTGGCAGGGCATCGGCGCCTACCTGCGCCGGCATCCGGGCGTGCGCTACCTGTTCGGTGCGGTGTCGATGAGCGCCGCGCTGCCCGCACACGCGCGCGAACGCATCGTCGCCTACTACACGCACTACTACGGAGACGCGTGTGGCAACGCCCGGCCCCGGCATCCGTTCCAGTACGCCGCCACGCCGCTGTCGTTCGAGGCGCTGGATGCCGACACCGGATTCCGCGTGCTCAAGGCCAATCTCGACACGCTCGGGGCGAGCGTGCCGATGCTCTACAGGCAGTACACCGACCTGTGCGAACCCGGTGGCGCGCGCTTCCTGGCGTTCGGCGTCGATCCGGATTTCAGCGACTCGATCGATGGCCTGATCGAAGTGGACCTGCACCGCATCCGTCCGAAGAAGCGCGAGCGCTATCTCGGCGGCCGCCGGCCTCCGGTGGAGACCGCGGCGTGAGCCCGCGGACCGCGCCACCCCCGATGCGGCGCGCGGTCTTCGTCTCCGACGTCCATCTCGGCTCCAAACATTGCCATGCCGCCGAGTTCGCCGACTTCCTGTCCGGACTGCGCTGCCGTCGGCTGTATCTGGTCGGCGACATCGTCGACCTGTGGTGGATGGCGCAGCGCCGCGCGTCGTGGGATGCCGCCCACAACCGCGTGGTCGAGGCGTTGCACGCGCTGGCGCGCGACGGCACCGAACTGGTCTACGTGCCGGGCAACCATGACCGCGCGATCCGCCGCTTCTGCGGCCTGGTGCTGCCGGCCATGCAGGTGCGCCGCCGCGCCATCCACACCACGCTGGACGGCCGGCGCCTGCTGGTGACCCACGGCGACGACTACGATGGCATCACCCATTTCGGCGGGCTGCAGGAAAGGTTCGGCGACTGGCTGTACTACCGCATCCTCACCGGCAATCGCCTGACCAACCAGCTGCGCCGTCGCTTCGGCCTGCGCTACTGGTCGCTGGCCGAGTACCTCAAGCGGCAGAGCGACGCGGCCGAGCGCTACATCGCTCGCTTCGTGCAGGCGGGGCTGGACGATGCACGCCGCCGCAGCCTGGACGGCATCGTCTGCGGCCATATCCACCGTGCCTCGCTGCTCCAGCGCGACGGGCTGATCTACGCCAACGACGGCGACTGGGTCGAAAGCCTGACCGCGCTCAGCGAGGAGGCCGACGGCACGTTGTGCCTGCTGTCGCACACGGGCAAGGTGCTGGCCGACGTGGCGCCGCGGCTGCGACTGGTGCCGCAGGGCGCGCAACGCGCCGCGTAGGCCGGCCCGGCGTGCACGCCGGGTGATGGTCGCGGGCATGACCCGCTCCTACAATCGCCGCATGGATTCCCTCAGCCAGATCGTCCTCGGCGGCGCCGTTGCCGCCATCATCGCTCCCGCCGGGCATCGCCGTGCCGCGCTACTCGCCGGCGCCGCGCTCGGCACGCTGCCCGATCTCGACAGCCTGCCGATCGCGCTGTTCTCGGACAACCCGGTCACCCTGATGACGGTGCACCGAAGCTTCAGCCACTCGCTGTTCGTGCTGCCGCTGGTGGGCTGGCTGGTCTGGTGGCTGTTCAAACGCTTCGGCAACGGCCGCGTCGCGGCCTCGCCGGCGCGCTGGTTCTGGGCCATCCAGCTGGCATTGATCACGCACCCGCTGCTGGACGCCTTCACCGTCTACGGCACGCAACTCTGGTGGCCGTTGATGCCGGCGCCAGCCATGTGGTCCAGCGTGTTCATCATCGATCCGCTGTACACGGCCTGGTTGCTGGTGGCCTGCATCGCAGCATGGTTCCTGCGGGAGCGGGTCGCGGCGCAGCGTGCGCTGGCCGTCGGCCTTGTCCTGAGCACCGCCTATCTCGGCTGGTCGCTGGTCGCGAAGTCCCTGGTGGATCGCGAGGCCGAGCGCACGCTGGCGGCGATGGGGCTGGGCGATGCGCCTTACTTCTCCGTGCCGATGCCGTTCAACACGCTGCTGTGGCGCGTGGTGGCGATGACGCCGTCGGGCTATGTGGAAGCCGAACGCTCCGTGCTGGTCGACGAGGGGCCGCTGCAGTTCCGCGGTTACCCCTCCAACGTGCAGGCGCTCCGCGAAGCGGTCGGCGTGCCCGCGGTCCAGCGCCTGACCTGGTTCAACCGCGGCTTCATGCGGTCTCAGGTGAAGGAGGGGCAACTGATCCTGTCCGACCTGCGCATGGGCGTGGAGCCGGACTACAGCTTCAACTTCGTGGTGGCCGAGGCCACGCCCGGTGGCTGGCGCGAGGTGCCGCCGCAACGCAAGGAGTGGCCCTGGTCACAGCCCGATCAACGGTTGCGGCTGATGTGGCAGCGCATCTGGACCGAACCACCACACGAGGAAGTCGCCACCACGCGCCTGCCCGTCCGCGCGGGCACCCCTCAGTAAACGGTGGCGCGCGCCTGCACGAAAGCGTAGAAGAACACGGCGTCGGGATCGTTCTGTACGTCGCGCATCTCCCGGCGCATGCCGTCGACGATGTCCTGCGTGACGCGTCCGGCCTCCACCAGCGAATCGGCCGCCGACAGCAGCAGTTCTTCCCAGAACGCGATCATGTCCTTGCGCCGCGCCGGCTCGCGGTTGTCGAAGTGCACGGTCTTGATCTCGGTCACCACGTCGCGGTACCCGCCCGCCAGCAGCAGGTTGCCGAGCTTGGCGCCGATGAACGGATCGCCGCCACTGTCGTACTGGAAATCGTTGAACGCCATCCAGTAGCGCCAGGTGTTCGGCGAGTAGGGATGCAGCAGGAACGAGGAATTCATCACCTCGGTGATGTAGATCGGCGAGCCCGGCGCCAGTACCCGGCGGACTTCGCTGAGCACGCGCGCGGGGCTGGGGACGTGCTCCAGGATCCAGCACAGGAAGGCCGCGTCGAAGTCGCGCGCGCCGAACGGCAGCCTACTGGCGTCGGCCTGCTGCAGGCTGTAGCGGTCGCGGCACCAAGGCATCGTCGCCAGGTTCTGCTTGGCCGCCTGCAGCTGCACTTCGCTGAGGTCGACGCAGCTGACATGCACGTCCGGGAACCGCCGCAGCAGGATCTCGGTCTGCGCGCCGACGCCGCTGCCGACTTCCAGCAGCCGGCGCGCGCCGGTGTAGTCGATGTGGTTGAAGATCGTGCTTTCCAGCAGGCGGGCCTGCTTCATCAGGCGTGCCTGCTCTACCGGGGAAAAGCCGTGGAGGTAGGCCGGACTGTCGTTCGTGTCGGACATGGTGCGTGCCTCAGGCAGCGGCGGGCAGGACCGGCGTCACGCCGGCGATCAGGGCGTCGAAGTAGTCGCGGGTCAGTCGCACCTGTTCGTCCGCGCTCTCGGCGCGGTTGACCACGGCGCGGAAGGCGAGGTTCTCCGGCCGGTCTTTGGCGTACCAGCCCAGGTGCTTGCGCGCGATGCGCACGCCCTGCAGTTCGCCATAGAACGCGTGCAGCGCATGCAGGTGCGCCAGCAGGATGTCGCGCACCTCGGCCACGGTGGGTGGCGGGAGGTGCTCGCCGGTGGCGAGGAAGTGCGCGACCTCGCGGAAGATCCACGGCCGGCCTTGCGCGGCGCGTCCGATCATCACGGCGTCCGCGCCGGTCTTCGCCAGCACGTGCGCCGCCTTGTCCGGCGAATCGATGTCGCCGTTGGCGACCACGGGAATGCGCAGCGCGGCCTTGATCGCGGCGATGGTCCCGTACTCGGCCGTGCCGGTGTAATGCTGGTCGCGCGTGCGGCCATGCACCGCCAGTGAGGCGATACCGCTTTCCTGAGCGATGCGTGCGATGGCCGGACCATTGCGATGGTCGCAGTCCCAGCCGGTGCGGATCTTCAGCGTCACCGGCACATCGACGGCCCTCACCACGGCTTCGAGGATGCGACCGACGAGCGCTTCATCGCGCATCAGCGCCGAGCCGGCCCAGGCGTTGCAGACCTTCTTCGCCGGGCAGCCCATGTTGATGTCGATGATCTGCGCGCCATGGTCGGCGTTGTAGCGCGCGGCGTTCGCCAGTTGTTCGGGCTCGGTGCCGGCGATCTGCACGCTGATGGGGCTGGGTTCGCCCTCGTGGTCCATCCGGTGCAGCGACTTGGCGGTGTTCCAGAAGCGCGGGTCGCTGATGGTCATCTCCGACACCGCCAGGCCCGCGCCCAGCCGCTTGCACAGCAGGCGGAACGGCTTGTCGGTGACGCCGGCCATGGGGGCCAGCATCACCGGCGGGTCGATGCGGTAGGGGCCGATCTGCATGGCGGCATTATCCGCCGTCGGCGCGTGACGGGGAAACCGCCCGGCTCAGTCGGCGTAGCGCGCGATCAGCTCCGCACGCGACGGCATCGCGAGTGCAGCGCCGGGCCGTTCGGTCGACAGGGCGGCATAGCGGTTGGCGAAGCGGACGTGGTCGGCGAACGCCGGCAGCGCGCCTTCCGCGAGCGAGGCCGCCAGCGCGCCGTTGAAGGCATCGCCCGCGCCTGTGGTGTCGACGACCGTGGCCGTCTCCGCCGCGACGCGGTAGTGCGGGCGCGCGTCGCCGCGCAAGGCGTCTTCGGGATGGGACACGTAGACGCCGGTGGCGCCCAGCGTCACCACGACCGTGCCGTGCGGGAACAGTTGCCGGCAGTGCTGGTGCAGGGTGACGCCATCGAGTGTGGCGACATCGTCGGCGCTGATGCGCTCGCCCAGGTGGCGCGCGAGCAGTGCGGCGAATTCGGTTTCGTTCGGCGTGATGACGTCGGCATACGCGAGCAGTTCGGTCGTCGTCGCGGCGTTCGCCGGCGCCGGATTCAGCAGCGTGGTGGCACCGCATTGACGCCCGGCCTGAAGCGCCGCCAGCACGGTGTCGACGGGCGATTCCAGTTGCGCCAGCACCACGCCGGCCGCAGCCAGCACATCGGCCTGGCCGGTGGTGAAGTCGGCCGACAGGATCGCGTTGGCGCCCGCGCCGATGACGATGGTGTTGCGCCCATGCGCATCCACGTAGATGCCGGCGGTGCCGGTCGGCTCCTCGCTCGCCTGCACGCGCAGGGTCAGTCCGTCGGCGTCCGCCAGGTCGCGTGCCCATCGGCCGCCGGCGTCGTCGCCCAGGGCGCAGACGAAGGTCGTGTCCGCACCGGCGCGCACCGCCGCGATGGCCTGGTTGAAGCCCTTGCCGCCCGGTCCGCTCGCATAGCGGCCGGCGATGGTCGCGCCGGCGACGGGCAGGGTGTCGCAGCGCCACACGTGGTCGACATTGAAGGAGCCCACGACGACAACGCGGGACAAGGCGGGGGATGGCGTGTTCATGCGGCGATACCTGAGGTCCGGGCCACGGCAGTGCCGCGGTCACGGGAGGGGAACGTAAACAATGGAGGCAAGGCGGCCGTCGGCCGCCCCGCCCGGATCAGCCGAAGTGCGACAGCACGCCGGCGATGGTGGCGGTCATCAGCGTGGCGATGGTCCCGCCCAGCACGGCGCGCAGGCCGAAGCGGGCCAGGTCCGAACGCCGTTCGGGCGCCAGGCCGCCGATACCGCCGATCTGGATCGCGATCGAGCTGAAGTTCGCGAAACCGCACAGCGCGTAGGTCGCGATGAGGCGGCCTTCGTCGGTCAGCGTCACGCCCGGCGTCTGTCCGTTCACGATGCCGGCCAACTGCAGGTAGGCGACGAACTCGTTGATGACGACCTTCTGGCCGATCAGCGAGCCGACGGTGGTGGCGTCCTGCCACGGCACGCCGATCACCCAGGCGATCGGCGCCAGCACGTAGCCGAAGATGGTGGCCAGGTCGGTCGGCTTGCCGATGGCGGCCGACAGGCCGGTGACGTCGCCGATCCAGGTCAGCGGCGCGTTGATCAGGGCGATCAGCGCGATGAAGGCCAGCAGCATCGCGCCGATGTTCAGCGCCAGCTTCAGGCCATCGCCGGCGCCGGCAGCGGCGGCATCGATGATGTTGCTGGAGGTCTTCTCGACTTCCATCTTCACGGTGCCCCGCGTCAGCGGCGTGCCGGTTTCCGGGATCAGCAGCTTGGCGACGACCAGCGTGGCCGGCGCGGCCATGATCGACGCGGCGAGCAGGTGCTTGGCGTAATACGCCTGCTGCTCCGGATCGCCGCCGCCCAGCATGCCGACATACGCGGCGAGCACGCCGCCGGCGATGTGCGCCATGCCGCCGATCATCATCGTGATCAGCTCGGACTCGGTCATCTTGGGGATGTACGGACGCACCGTCAGCGGCGCCTCGGTCTGGCCGATGAACACGCTGGCACAGACGCTGGTGGTCTCCGCGCCGGACACCTTCATCACCTTGGTGATCGCCAGCGCCATCATCCGCACGATGAACTGCATCACGCCCAGGTGATACATCACGCCCATCAGCGCGGCGAAGAAGATGATGGTGGGCAGCACCTGGAAGGCGAAGATGAAGCCGAACTTCTCGGTATCCATCAGGCTGCCGAAGATGAAGCTGGAGCCCGCCTTCACGAACTCCAGGATCTTCACGAAACCGTGGCCGAGCCAGTCGAACACTTCCCGGCCGCCCGGCACCAGCAGCACGAGCGCCGCAAAACCGATCTGCAGGGTGATGCCGGTGGCCACCAGCTTCCAGTCGACGGCCCGCCGGTTGTTGGAAAACAGCCAGACGATGCCGATCAGCACCGCCAGACCGAACAGGCCGAAGCCGATCCGCCCCAAGACATCCAGCATGTATTCCCCCAGACCTGCGCGTTGTTCTGACCGCGCAGTCTAGCAGTCGCGCGGCCCGGTCCTGGCCATTCAGCCAATGCCGCGCCAGGCCACCCACAGGGCGAGGGCGAAGAACACGACGGCGGCCAGGCTGCGGGCCAGTTTCAGCGGCAGCTTGTCGGCGAACCGGTGGCCCAGCCAGACCACCGGCAGGTTCGCCAGCAGCATGCCGATCGTGGTGCCGGCGATGACCTGCCAAAGCGGGGAGTACTTGGTGGCCAGCAGCACGGTGGCCACCTGGGTCTTGTCGCCGATCTCGGCCAGGAAGAAGGCGATGGTGGTGGCGATGAAGGCGCCGTGGGCAGGGAGCTTCTCGTTCTCGTCCAGCGTGTCCGGCTTCAGCGTCCACAGTGCCACGGCCAGGAAGCTGGCCGCGACGACCCAGCGGAGGACGTCGGGGGACAACCATTCGGTCAGTTCCGCGCCCAGCCAGGCGGAGATGGCGTGGTTGACCACGGTGGCGGCCAGGATGCCCCAGGCGATCGGCCAGGGCTTGCGGTAGCGCGCCGCCAGCAGCAGGGCGAGCAACTGGGTCTTGTCGCCGATTTCAGCCAGGGTGACGGTGCCGGTGGACACCAGCAGGGCGTGCAGCGATTGCATGTACGACTCCGGGGCCAGGCGTTCGCGGATGCGCGAAGGCAAACGACGCACTGCCCGGCCCGGGTTAAGCGCGACGCCTGCCTTCGGTCTTGCCCGGCGAAGCGGATCGCTTCGTCCCGCGCACCATGGTCGGCTGACCAAGTGTGTTGACGCGCGGACCCCGTCAGGACGGGTGGGCTACTCCCCGGAGGAGGAAAGTTCGCGGATTGTACGCAGGAGCCCCGGAGGGTGATGAAGCCATTCTCATTTGCGCCGGCACCGGACTGTCGCTTACTGCCTGTTGACTCGCAAATAAGAATCATTATCATCACTGGCGTTCCTTCCGTGGAGCCCTCCGATGATCTCGAACGTCACTGCATTGCCCCTGGCCGATACGTCGACGCTGCGCGAGCGTCTCTCCCTGCCGATGTCCCATGCGCGCGACGAGGATGCCCTCGACAGCGACGCGCTGCTCAAGGGGCAGCGCGAGGTGCTGATCCGCCATGGCGACCGCATCTACCGCCTGCGCCACACCAGCAACGACAAGCTGATCCTCACCAAGTAATACGTCTCCCGCCGGTTCCTGCTACCGGCAGCGAGCCAACCCTTCCCTCCTCCGGGCGCCAGCCAAGGATCCACCGGCCGCCAGCTTTCCGGGTCAACTCCAAGCCTCAGGAAAGTTGTCGCCATGATCCGCCCCACGCTGCTGACCGCGGCCGTGTGGCTGGCCCTTGCCGGCCATGCCAACGCCGAAACACCCGCAGACACCTCCGCCGCCTCGACGGCAGACGCGAAGGAGTTCGACCGCATCCAGGTCACCGCCACCCGCACCGAGCGTGCCGTCGTGGATGTCCCCAACACGGTCAGCGTCATCGATCGCGAACAGCTGGACGACCAGTTGATCCGGGACATCAAGGACCTGGTCCGCTACGAGCCGGGCGTCACCGTGACGTCGAGTTTTGGCCGTTTCGGCCTCGGCGGCTTCCGCATCCGCGGGCTGGAAGCCAACCGCGTGCGCATCCAGACCGACGGCATCGCCGTGTCGGACGCGTTCTCGATCGGCAGCTTCTCCAACGCGAACCGCAACTTCATCGACCTGGACACGCTGAAGCGCGTCGAGATCGTCCGTGGACCTTCCAGTTCACTGTACGGCTCGGACGCACTCGGTGGCGTTGTGTCGTTCATCACGAAGGATCCTTCCGACTATCTGCATGACGGCAAGGACACCTATCTCGGCGTCCGTCTCGGCTACGACAGTAGTTGGAGCGGGCTGCTCGGCGGCGCAACCGCCGCCTTCGGTGGTGAGCGCTGGAGCGGGTTGGTCAATGTCAGCCACCGCCAGGGCAAGGAAACCGAGAACCAGGGGCGTGTGGGCGGCGTCGGCAGTGCGCGCACGCAATCCAATCCGCAGGAGCGCGACGGCCGCAGCCTGCTGGGCAAGCTGGTGTTCGCGCCGGACCAGAACCAGCAGTTCACCCTGACCGTCGAAGGCAACGAGGACACGACCGACACCGACCTGCTGACCCAGCGCGGCCTGCAGCCGTTGACGGGGGCCACCAACACTTCGGTCACGGCGCGCGATCACCAGACGCGTGCGCGCCTGGCGTTCTCGCACGCATGGAACGGGCTCGAATCCGCCTTCGCCGACAGCCTGGACTGGCAGGTCTACCGGCAGAACAGCGAAACCACGCAATACACGCGCGAAGAGCGCATGTTGCCGGCGCCGACGCTGCGCGACATCCGCGAGCGCGAGTTCAATTTCGACCAGCGCACATACGGATTGCAGGCCAATGTCCGCAAGGCCTTCGGTGATGGCGTACGCCACGAGCTGGCATACGGCATCGATCTGTCGCGCGCCGAGACGCGGCAGAAGCGCGATGGCCTGCGGACGTTCCCGCTGACCGGCGTCAGCACGCCGGTGATGTTGCCGGACGTCTTTCCGGTGCGCGACTTCCCCGTCAGCGAGACCACCACCGCCGCACTCTACGTGCAGGACGAGATCAGCTTCGCTGACGGCGCGTTCCGCCTGGTGCCCGGCCTGCGCGTCGACCACTACCGCCTCGATCCCGAGCAGGATGCGATCTTCGCCGGCGACAATCCGGGCGTGGTACTGGCCGACATCCGCGAGACCAGTGTGTCGCCGAAGCTGGGCATGGTGTGGAAGTTCGCTCCGGACTGGTCGCTGTTCGGCGGCTATGCGCGCGGCTTCCGCTCGCCGCCGTACAACGACGTCAACATCGGATTCACCAATGTGCAGTTCGGTTACACCGCCATCGCGAATCCGGACCTTAAGCCGGAGACCAGCGACGGGCTGGAGTTCGGCGCGCGGTATGCGGGCGACGCCGTCTACGCCAGCTTGTCCGGCTACTACAACCGGTACGACGACTTCATCGAATCGATGCGTTTCATCGGTTTCAACGATGACGGCCTGATGGTGTACCAGTCGCAGAACGTCGCGGAAGCCCGGATCCACGGCGTCGAACTCAAGGCAGGTGCCGACCTCGGTGCGTGGTCGCAGGCGCTCGACGGCTGGTCGATGCGCGGCGCGGCGGCCTGGTCGCGCGGCAAGAACCGCACCGACGGCACGCCGCTGGACAGCGTGGATCCGCTCACCGCCACGCTGGGCATTGCCTACGATGCCGAGGTCTGGGGCGCGGAACTGGCGGGCCGGTTCGTCGACCGCAAGGATCGCGTTTCCGCCGACAACTATTACCGTCAGCCCGGCTACGGCGTACTCGACCTGTACGCGCACTGGAACTTCGCGCCCGGCGCCAAGGTAAACGTCGGCGTGCTGAACCTGGCCGACAAGATGTACATCGACGCCGGCGACATCGCCCTGGTATCCGCGGCGAGTACGACCCTCGACCGCTATACCTCGCCCGGCCGCACGCTGTCGGCCAGCCTGTCGGTGAGCTGGTAGCGCCATGGCGACGCTGCGCGCGCTGCCGGGCACCCTCAGCGGCATATCGTCGGATGCATTCCCCGCGACCGCGCAACTCGCGGCGCTGGGACCGGTGCTGTGCCTCTATCGCACGCAGCAGGGCAGTGAGCTTGCTGGCTGGCAGCAGGCGGTGCGGGTGGAAGCACGCACCGGCGTCGACAGCGACGGGCTGGACGAACGCCTGCTGTTCTTCGACGCGCAGGGACGCTGCTGCTGGCGCCTGTGCCTGTTGCCGGACAGCGACTTCGTCGCGTGGGATCGCCTGGTCGCCTCGCTGCCCGCGGGCAGCGACGGGGAAGTCGCCGGCCTCGCCGATCGCCTGTGGCAGCGGCTCGCCGGGCGCCTGCTTGGCGGCCAGTGGCGCGCCTGCGCGCTGCAGCTGCACGCAGTACCACGGCCGGCATCGTTGCCGGTGCTCGCGGCCAGTCTGTCGCTGATGTCGCCGCTCGGCATCGCCACCGCACAACGTATCGCCCAGGCCGAAGGCGCCGACCTGGAAAGCGGGCTGCACGACTGCTGCTGCGAGCAATCGTCCCGTTTCGCCGCCGGCGCGCACCTGGAACACCACAACGAGGCGGGCGACAACGTCGTGCCGCTGATCCGACTCAAGTAAAGAGAGCGCCACCATGAAGAAGCCGGTCGCCATCGCGCTGTCCGTCCTGATCCTCCCTTTGTCCACGTCCGTGCTGGCCGCGGATCCCGCCCGTGACCGCCAGTCCATCCTGGCGATGCAGGGCGACTACACCGTCGATTTCGCCTTCGACGAAACGATCCTGTTGCAGCCCGGCTACGAACGCCAGGCGGCGATGCGCAGCGGCGGCGACGAGATGGTGATCGTCGTCGAGGACACGCCCACGCGCATCGTGCTGCAGCACATCCTTGTGGACGCGAAGAGCGGTCACGTGACCAAGCACTGGCGGCAGGACTGGTTCTACGAAGCGCCGACACGCTTCGAATTCACCGCCGACCAGACCTGGCACGTGCGGACGATCCCGGCCGACGCCACCCGTGGCGCATGGACGCAATGCGTCTACGAAGTCAGCGATGCGCCGCGCTACTGCGGCACCGGACGCTGGGACTACACCAACGGCGTGGCCACCTGGACCAGCGACCTGAGCTGGCGGCCGTTGCCGCGCCGCGAGTACACCAGGCGCAGCGATTACAACGCGCTGTCGGTGGTCAACCGCCACACGTTGACCCCGAACGGCTGGACGCACGAGCAGTTCAACACCAAGGTGCTGCGCAAGCCCGACGGCACGCAGGTGGAACTGGTGCGCGAGTTCGGTTTCAACGACTACCTCAAGACCACCGAGGTCGACTTCACGCCTGCGCGCGACTACTGGCAGGCCACCGCCGGCTACTGGGCCAAGGTCCGCGCGCACTGGGACCGCTTCCTGTCGAAGGCGCCGGGCGTGCACCTGAAGACCAAGGTCGACGGCATGGCGATGATCATCCCGCTGTTCACTCAGGCGGGTGACGTGCAGGAAGGCAAGCCGGTGGCGGATGCCGACATCGCGAAGGTGTTCGCGGACTGGGTGGAGGCTGCACCGGCCGAGCCGGCGCGCGCATCCCGCTGAGCGTTCTCTCCGGCACACGGACGTGCCTTCTTCAAAAAAAGACCCCCGCGCAGGCGGGGGCAGGGGATTCATGCGGTCTCTCTTCTAATAATGCGTGTCAGAGCAGGGCGCCGCCCTTGCCTGCGGGAGGTGCAGGCGGTGCAGGGGGTGCGGGAGACTGCGGGGCGTCGCCGATGCCGTCCTCGAAGGTCTGCACCCTTCCGTCCTGGTCGATGATCATCACGCGGCGCTTCTCGACGATGGCAGGTGCCTGACCCACGCCGACCGCGACATGCGGCTTGACGGTGACCCGCGAGGTCGCGGGAAAACGGAAGGCCGCCGCCTTCGGTACCGACACCGTGCTGGTCCGCACCTGGCGATCGCGCAGGTACTCGACGGTGACCTTGGCGTCTTCGGACTTGCCGCGCAGGACCTGCGTGACGTCGCGCGGCGTCGTCACCGGCGTGCCATCCACCTTCCGGATCACATCGCCCGCCTGAAGTCCCGCGAGTTCATCGCCGACCGACAGGACCAGCACGCCGGCATCGGTGCCGAAGTAGCGGCCCAGCGTGGCATCGACGGTCGCCAGGTTGAGGTTGCTCCAGCGGAAGGCTTCGGCCAGCGCCGGCAGTCGGCAGTCATCGCCCTTGCAGTCGCCCAGCTTGCCGAGCTGCCGGAGCTCGCGTTGCACCTCGGGGGAGATGACGTTGGTGATCTCGTCCAGCGGCACCGGTATGCCGTCGAGCTGGGGCATGCCGCCTTCGCCGCTGCGGATGAAGACGCTGCGGGGCCCGGTGGCGCTGAAGGCGATGCGCGGCGACACCTGCGTCGGGGTGACGTCGGCGTCGTGCGCCTTGCCGTCGCGCTGGTAGGTGACCCGCACGGCCGTATCGACCTTGAGGCTGGTCAGCAACTGGCGGGCATGCGCGACGCGTGCCTCGGCGGTGTTGCCGTCGACCGCGGTGCCGGCCACGCGCAGCAGGCGGTCGCCCGCCTTCAATCCGGCCTTGGCCGCGCCGCTCTCCGGCGTCACGCCGGTGATGCGCACGCCGGCCGCGTCGTCGCCGGACAGCAGGACGCCCAGTCGGGGGCGGCTCACGATCAGGTGGTCGATGTTGGCCGGCGCAGGGAGCCCACCGGCGTCCCGCGACAGTTCGGCCACGCGCTTGGCTGCGCGTTGCAGGTCGGCGCGTGCGTCTTCGAGCTCTTTCTTTGTGGCGGTCTCGTTCTGCTGCGCCAGCACCGGCACGGGCGCGACCAGCGCGAGGACCAGCAGCGGACGGGAAAGGGGCTTGAGCATCGGGAATCTCCTCGTTGCGTGTTCGGAATCAGTAGATGGCGGTATCGGCGTCGTCGTTCAGCGCGACCTGCCAGCGCTGGGTGGCTTCCACACCGGTGAGCTGGCGCAAGGTATCGACGCGCTGCTCCCATAGCGCCGTGCGAGCCATGTCCGGCAGCGTCGGCTGCGACAGCGCCAGGTCGATGTGGGTCACCTGCTCCTGCAGCTCGGCGCTGATGGCAAGGGCGGCAACGTTGCCGGTCCCGCTGTCGGGCAGGTGTGCGAGGACGGCTTCGAGTCGCGCGGATTCGGTGTACAGCGCATCGAGCCTGGCGGGTGCCGGGTCGCGCACGGCCCGTGCGGTGGAGCGGACCGACGCCGGCGCCCGTGCGACCGTCGCCGGTGCGACATCCGCACGCACGGCGGACGCGGGAGGCATCGCATCGACGGCGGGATCCAGGGGTACGTCGGCGGGCGCGGGCGTCGCGATCGTCGCCACGGGAGCGGCGCGTTGCAGCGGCGGCGGAGTGGTCTGCACGGCCCGCCAGTGCATCAGCGGGATCACGGCAGCGAAGAAGGCGGTCGCAGCCAGCGCCAGTGCAGGACGTCGCCAGCGGGCGCGCCGGACAGTGGCACGCGCGGGCGGCAATGCCGCGGCGAGGCGCTGCCAGCTGCCTTCGGGTGGCGCTTCGAGTGGCATGGCGCCGAACGCCTCGCGCCAGTCGCGCGGTGCCGGATCGCGGGTCAGGGAGTCAGGCATGGACGGGTTCCTCGATCTGCAGCAGCGCCCGCAGTCGACGGGTGCCGCGCGACAGCTGCGACTTGGAGAAGCTGGGCGTGCGGTGCATCAATGCAGCGATCTCGTCATGGGTGTAGCCCTCGGCGTGGTACAGCCACAGGACGCTGCGGGTGGAGGACGGCAGCCCGTCGAGTGCGCGCTGCAGCAGGGCGGCATCGGCCGCGGCCCACGGCGGCAGGCCGCGGTCTTCCGGCAGGTCGTCCTCATCCACCGTGATTTCGCTCACCAGCCGTCTCTGCCTACGCAGCCGCAGCAGCGCCTCGTTGACGGCGATCTGGCGCAGCCAGCCCCAGAACGGGCAATCGGCGCGGTAGTCCGGCAGATGGTTGAACAGTTTCAGCATGGTGTCCTGCAGCACGTCGCCGGCCTCCTCGCGGTCGCCGCAGATGCGCAGCGCCAGCGTGAACACCGGCCGCTCGAAACGACGGTAGATCTGCTCGAACGCCTCACGGCAGCCGGAGCGCGCACGGGCGACCAGGCTGTCGGGAACGTCGATGGCGAACTGCGATCGGCTCAAGCGGGGAGATTCTTCGGGGTTCTGAAGACAAGGGATGCAGCGGAAGGCAATACCGTCGCAGCGTCGGGGAAGTTCCCGCTGGCCGTCCTATAATCCGGTCAAACACAAGGGGAGGGCGCAACATGGATTTCGGTCTTTCGACATTGCTGGTCGCGGCGGTGGCGCTGTTCATCGTGGTGACCTTCTTCAAGGGCGTCCGCGTCGTCCCGCAGGGCTACGAGTTCACCGTCGAGCACTTCGGCAAGTACACCCACACCATGTCGCCGGGGCTGCACTTCCTGATCCCGTACATGCAGAGCATCGGCCGCAAGGTCAACATGATGGAGCAGGTGTTCGAAGTGCCCTCGCAGGACGTCATCACCAAGGACAACGCGGTGGTGAAGGTGGACGGCGTGGTGTTCTTCCAGGTGCTGGATGCCGCCAAGGCCGCCTATGAGGTTTCCAGCCTGGACCAGGCGATGATCGCCCTGGTGCAGACCAACATCCGCACCGTGATCGGTTCGATGGACCTGGACGAATCGCTGAGCCAGCGCGAAACCATCAACGCCAAGCTGCTGGGCGTGGTCGACCACGCCACCAGTCCGTGGGGCGTGAAGGTCAACCGCATCGAGATCAAGGACATCCAGCCGCCGCGCGACCTGGTGGACGCGATGGCCCGGCAGATGAAGGCCGAGCGCGACAAGCGCGCCTCGATCCTGGAAGCCGAGGGCGCACGCCAGTCGGAGATCCTGCGCGCCGAAGGCGACAAGCAGAGCGCGATCCTGGAAGCCGAGGGCAAGCGCGAGGCCGCCTACCGCGAAGCCGAGGCGCGCGAGCGCCTGGCCGAGGCCGAAGCCAAGGCCACCGAACTGGTGTCCAACGCCATCGCGCAGGGCGACGTGCAGGCCATCAACTACTTCATCGCGCAGAAGTACGTGGAGGCGTTCAAGGAACTGGCCACCGCGCCGAACCAGAAGTTCGTGCTGATGCCGATGGAAGCCAGCGGCATCATCGGGTCCATCGCCGGCATCGCCGAACTGGCCAAGGGTGCGCTGGACAAACAGCAGGCCGCCGCGCCGTCCCGTCCGCCGCGCGTGCCGGGAGGCTGACATGAGCGTCAAGTTCGCGTTCTGGGCAATCGCGGCGCTGGTGCTGTTCGCGGCCGAAGCGATGGCGCCGGGCGCCTTCATGTTGTGGTTCGGCTTCGCCGCGGTGGCGATGGCGGTGGCGGTGTTGCTCGCCCCCGGTCTCGGCTGGCTGGCGCAGGCAGTCCTGTTCTCGGTGCTCGCGGTGATTTCGGTGGCGGTCTACCGCCGCTGGTTCCGCGGCAAGGGTCGCCAGAGCGACAAGCCGCTGTTGAACCGGCGCGCCGAGCAGCTGGTCGGTACGGTGGCCACGCTCGACCAGCCCATCGAGGGCGGACGCGGCCGGGTCAGGATCGACGATGCGTTCTGGACGGTGGAAGGCGCCGACCTTCCGCTGGGCACGCGCGTGCGGGTGATCGCGGTGAACGGCATGACCCTGAAGGTGCAGGAGGCGTAGGTGGGCGCAACGGTGCGGGCATGGGCGCTGTCGATGCTGGCGCCGTTGTCGGTGGCTGCGGCGGACCTGGTCGGCAAGGTGATGCCGCCGTATCCCGCCGGCCTCGACGAGCTGGGCGGAAGCTGCGTGTCCGACTCTGCCGATCCGGCGCATGTCTGCGACTACTCGATCGGCGTGCTGGCCGCGCCGGCCCCCGGCACCGGTGGCGAACCCGTCCCGCGCTTCGTGGTCGCCGGCCAGTTCGCCGGCCGCGACGGCGACCGCGCGCAGTGGCGCATCACCGACGCCCTGCCGTATCCGGCCGGGCGCAGCGGTTACTACCTGCAGTTCGGCACCTGCCGCGTGAACGGACGCGACGATCCGCGGGTGGCCGCGATCGTGCGCCAGCACGACACGTCGACGGAATGGCTGGAGGACGTCGCCTGGGCTGGACGGCTGCGGCTGCCCGATGGCCGCTTCGACGTGCTCGAGGCGCGCACGGTGGATTGCGTCAACGAGGCCTACTACGGCCTGTAATCGCGGCGCACCGCGCTGGTGCGTTCTGGGATAATGCGCCTCTTTGTCCGTCCCGGAAGCCGCCATGACCCAGAAGACCATCCTCAACGACACCCATCGCGCGCTCGGCGCCAAGATGGTCGACTTCGGCGGCTGGGACATGCCGATCCACTACGGCTCGCAGATCGAGGAGCACCACCAGGTGCGTCGCGATGCCGGCATGTTCGACGTCAGCCACATGACCGTGGTCGACCTGCGTGGCCCGCGCACGCGCGAGTTCCTGCGCCGGCTGGTCGCCAACTCGGTCGACAAGCTGCAGAAGCCCGGCAAGGCGCTGTACACGGCGATGCTCAACGAGCAGGGCGGCGTGATCGACGACCTGATCATCTATTTCCTGGCCGAGGACTTCTTCCGCCTGGTGGTCAATGCCGCCACCCGCGAGAAGGACCTGGCATGGATCACCGCGCAGGCAGCCGCGTTCGACGTACAGGTCGCCGAGCGTCCCGACTACGCCATGGTCGCGGTGCAGGGTCCGAGCGCGCGCGCGCGCGTGCACGGCCTGTTGCGCGAGGAGGACCGCGCGAAGGTCGGCAAGCTGACCCGCTTCGCCGCCGCCGACGCCACCAGCATCGACGGCGTGCCGCTGTTCGTCGCCCGCACCGGCTACACCGGCGAGGACGGCTACGAGATCGTGTTGCCGCAGGCGCAGGCTGTCACGTTCTGGAACGCGTTGCTGGACGCGGGCGTGAAGCCCGCCGGCCTCGGCGCGCGCGACACGCTGCGCCTCGAGGCCGGCATGAACCTCTACGGCCAGGACATGGACGATACGGTGTCGCCGTACGAGGCGGCGCTCGCCTGGACGGTGTCGCTGGACGAAGGACGTGCCTTCACCGGCCGTGCCGTGCTGGAGGCGCAGAAGGCCTCCGGCGCATCGAGGCAGATGATCGGCCTGGTGATGGACGAGAAGGGCGTGCTGCGCCACGGCCAGAAAGTGCTCACCGCGCACGGCGAGGGCGAGATCCTGTCCGGCACGTTCTCGCCGACGCTCGGCAAGGCCATCGCCTTCGCACGCGTGCCGGCCGGCGACATTCCGCTCGGCACTGCCGGTGGCGTGCGCGTGGACATCCGGGGCAAGGAGGTGCCGGTGCGCGTGGTGAAGTTCCCGTTCGTGCGCGATGGCCAGGCGCAGCCCGGCGTCCTGGAATGAACCGCGACGGCATGCCTTCACCTTCGTCTTCCTCCGCTAAACTATCTTTCCCTACCCGACCCCTGACAGCGATACGGAGCACCCCATGAGTGAGATTCCTGGCGATCTGAAGTTCCTCAAGTCCCACGAATGGGCCCGCGTGGAAGCCGGCGGCCGCGTCACCGTCGGCATTTCCGATCACGCGCAGGGTCTGCTCGGCGACCTGGTCTACGTCGAGCTGCCCAACGTCGGCGACCGCATCGAAGCCGGCAACGCCAGCGCGGTGGTGGAGTCAGTCAAGGCCGCGTCCGACGTCTACAGCCCGATCACCGGCAAGATCGTCGAGGTCAACGCGGCGCTGGCCGACAAGCCCGAGACCATCAACGAGGACGCGTACGGCGAAGGCTGGATCTTCGTGATCGAAGCCGAGGAGCCGGACCAGCTCAACGAGCTGCTGTCGCCGGACGACTACGCCGAGCTGATCGAAGACGAAGACCACTGAGGCATTCCCACAGGCGGTCCCCAGGCGGGGAACCGGCGATGGCGGAACGACGTTCCGTCGCTGCCGGTTCCCCGTTTCGTTTACGGCGCGGAGCAGCGCGCTTGCCGAAGCGCGTCGTCGTGCCGTCGGTGCGGTGGCCGACGAACGGCAAAGTGGAATGCGGGGCACGCAACGGACGTCGCCGAAGCGCGCGTCGTGCCGCTCGAAGAAGAAGGCGGACGTCCGCTTCCATGTCGACGACGCGGTATCGAAGTGGGCGATGCACCGCCGGACGAGGGGAAATAGTTTGCGCAAATCGGCGCAGTCGGGCTTGTGCGACGCGAAATCCGACGCCCTGCCCGAAAGTTTTTTTTAGGTACTGTTCAAGCCGTTGGCGCGCGTTCGGACAGGTGACAGGCGATCGTTGCATGGTCGTCCGCGAACGCGCCGCGCGCCGTCGCCAAGAAAAAAAAGCGCGTTTTACCGATGTTTTTTTTCAGGCGCATGTCTTTCGTTCGCGTTGGACGCTTCGGCAGTCGCCATCGCGCCGCCGTCGCCGTCGCCGTCCGGCGCAGGCCAGCGGCACCTGCCTCGAAAAAAAAGTTGCGCGCAGGTGTTGACACCTGAAAAAACCGTGATTAGGTTTCGCCCCAAGCAGCGCTTGCTGCGGAAGCGAGTGAGTCGAATCAACACGACAGCGCGAGAGACAACCCAGCCCATCGTCCGCACCCAGATTGCGGCGGACGCAGGACTCGCTTCCCCCGGAAAAACGCAACGCGCCTCCTTCATCGCACCCGTGTCGCCCGGCGACGCGGGTGTTTTCGTATTTGTAGGGGGCCGGGTTTCGCACGCCCGGACCCCTGGGGAATCCGCATCGCCGCGCGTGTCGCGACGACGGCTGCCGACGGGTCCGACTCCCGCGGCGTTTCTTGCAGCTGGGCCTGCCTCCGGGCAGATGTGCTGTAACCAGACGTAAAAATCCATAGTTCACTGACGAGGAGCCATCACATGGCAACGAAGAAAGCTGCGAAGAAAAAACCGGCCGCCAAGAAGGCCGCCAAGAAGGCCACCAAGAAGGCGGCTGCGAAGAAGACCGTGAAGAAGGCAGTGAAGAAGGCTGCCAAGAAGGTCGCCAAGAAGGTCGCCAAGGCCAAGAAGGCGGTGAAGAAGGTCGCCAAGAAGGCCGCCAAGAAAGTAGCCAAGAAGCCGGCGAAGAAGGCTGCCAAGAAGACCACCAAGAAGGCCGCCAAGAAGTCCGTGAAGAAGGCCGCCAAGAAGGTCGCCAAGAAGCCGGCGAAGAAGGCTGCCAAGAAGACCGCGAAGAAGGCTGCCAAGAAAGTAGCCAAGAAGCCGGCCAAGAAGGCCGCGAAGAAGGCCGCCAAGAAGCCTGCCAAGAAGTCCAAGAAGAAAGCGGCCCCCGTCGCGCTGCCGGCCACCCCGGCTCCGCTGATCTAAGCCAACCCCGATTACACGTAACACCATGGACTCTCTCCCTGTGCCCAGCGGGGGGGGAGTTTTTTTATGGGCGACCGGCTAGGCTGCCGGTTCCCGGATGCCGAGGAGGCAGCGCATGAAGTTCATCAGGTGGGTGCTGGCGGCGATCGCCGTGCTGGGCGTGGTCTTCGTGGCGGGCGGGTTGCTGCTGCCGTCGACGACCCATGTGGAGCGCAGCGTCGTCATCGAGCGCAGCCCGGCGCAGGTCTTCGCCACGCTCGACTCGTTCGAGCGCTTCAATGCCTGGTCGCCGTGGGCCGAATACGATCCGCAGGCGACGTACACCTTCGAAGGCCCGGCGCGCGGCGTGGGCGCGCGCATGCGCTGGGTAGGCAACCGTGCGGTCGGCAGCGGAAGCCAGGAGATCACCGCCAGCGAACCGCACCGCCGCATCGCGGTGGCGCTGGATTTCGATGGCAGCCAGGCGCAGGCGAGCTATCTGCTGGCGCCGGAGGGCCAGGGCACACGCGTGACGTGGGCGTTCGACAGCGTGCACGGATTCAACCCGTTCAAGCGGTGGCTGGGCCTGCTGTTCGACCGGATGATCGGGGCTGACTACGAGAAGGGGTTGGCCAAGCTCAAGGCCCTGCTCGAGCAGGACCCGCAAGACTGACGTCGTGGCGTGCGGCGGACTGGCGCCCGCCGCTGCGCACCGCGGGGTTCAGCGCGGCGAAGCGGTGCCGCGCTGCGAGGACGTACCGCTGTCCTTGCTGCCGTTGGCGGGCATGGTTTCAGGCGACTCGGCCAGCAGCAGGTCGTAGTCCGCAGGCGTTTCCACCCACGGCTGGCCCGGCAGGCCCATCGCGCGATCGAGGATCGTCGGCAGCAGGCCCGAGGGCAGCGAACTGTCGCTGTTCCAGACCAGTGCCACGCCCAGGTCCTGCCCGGGCACGAGTGCGACCAGGCCGCGATAGCCCTGCACGGCGCCGGCGTGGAAGACGACCTGCTGGCCCGCGTAATCGAACACGCGCCAGCCCAGCGCATAGCTGGCGGACTGGATGCGCTCGCGCCGCCAGCCGCCGCGCATCTCGCCCGGCGTGGTCACCACCGGCGCATGCAGCGTCGCCAGCAGCGGCGCAGGCAGCACGTCGGGACGATGGCCCGTCTGCGCGATCAGCCACTGCGCCAGATCGCTGGCGCTGGCGTTGACGCCCGCGGCGGGCGGCAGACGGTAGTAGGTCGGCTTCGGCGTCAGCG
The DNA here is from genome assembly GCF_043632995.1 of Pseudoxanthomonas japonensis. Lineage (NCBI taxonomy): Bacteria > Pseudomonadati > Pseudomonadota > Gammaproteobacteria > Lysobacterales > Lysobacteraceae > Pseudoxanthomonas > Pseudoxanthomonas japonensis. The sequence goes on from NZ_CP171632.1 coordinate 913,092, forward strand.
ACACCCAGCCGTTGCGGCTGCGCACGTGCGGCCGCGCCCAGCGCGTGCTGCCCTGGATGCCGGCCAGGCCCATGCTCGCGTCGTTCATGCCCAGCGGCTTGAAGATGCGGCGATCCACCGCCTGGTCGTAGAAGGTGCCGGACGCGGCGAATACCACGTCGCCGATCAGGCTGAAGGCGACGTTCTGGTAGGCGTAGCACTCGCCCGGCGCGCACTTCAGCGGCGCATAGGCGAGCTTGCGGGCGACGTCGTAGTACTCGGCATTCGCTTCGATGTCGCGGTCGAAGGCGTTGTGCGCCTGCAGGCCGACGCTGTGGCTCAGCACGTCGGCGACGGTGACGTGCGAGGTCGCGTTGGCGTCGCTCAGCTGGAACCCCGGCACGAACTGGTTGACCTTGCTGTCCCAGCGCAGCGACCCGTCCTGCACCATCAGGCCGGTCAGCGTGCTGGCGAAGGCCTTCGACAGCGAGGCCAGGCGGAACACCGTGTGCGAATCGACCTGCTGCGGGTTCACCACGTCGGTCACGCCGTAGCCACGCGCGCTGAGCACACGGCCATTGTGGACGATGGCCATTGCCAGCCCCGGCACGCGCTGGCCGACGGTCAGGTGCTCGGCCATCGTCTCGAACGCGCGCACGTCGAACCCGGCCGCGAGCGGCTGGATGTTCTGTTCCGCCAGCGAGGTGCGGTAGGGGCGTGGCTGCGTCGGCGACACATAGGACGACACGTTGGCGGTCGCGACCGCGTCCGCGCTCTGGCTGGCCGTGGTCCACCGCAGTGGTGTCTGCGCGGTGGACGAGAGCGTCAGGGGCAGCAGCAGGCCGACCAGGCCTATCCGGTAGCCATGCAGCGATCGGCGGCTTTTCTTCTGTTTCATCGTGCGTGGCGCCTGCGTGGGTTCGTGCCGTCCAGCGATCATAACGCCGCTTTTTTCCATTGCACAAACAGGGAGAAGTTCCGTGCCCATGTTGTTCATCCTGTTGCTGATTACGGGTGTGGCGTGCGTCCCATTTCGTGGGAGGTTCGCCGCGTTCATCGGTCCGTGATCGCGTGGAATGCGTTCATGAATGCATTCATCCAGGCTATGCAAATTCTGCGCCGAAGCGCGATCTTCGCGTTGCATGGTGATGCGCTGGCACGGGGATCATCGCTGGGGCGTATTCAGCTGGAATGCCTGAACGCGCGCGATGTCGCGCCCTCTTCATGAGGGCGATGCATGCCTGGCAGGTTTGCTGCAGCGTCAGTCCGCGGTGGCGAGGGCGGGCGTCGTGGCCTTGACGTGCAGGTCGCCGCCGGACAGCGGTGGCATGCGGCGGATCAGGTCCGAGGCGCGCTCGGCGATCATGATCGTGGGCGCATTGGTGTTGCCGCCGATCAGCGACGGCATCACCGAGGCGTCGATCACCCGCAGACCGTCCACGCCACGCACGCGAAGTTGCGGATCGACCACCGCCGCTTCGTCATCGCCGATCCGGCAGGTGCCGACCGGGTGGTAGACGGTCTCCGCCTTGGCGCGGATGAAGGCGACGAGTTCCGCATCCGAGAGATCGCTGCGCGCGGGATGGATCGGTGCACCGCGGTAGGCGTCGAACGCCGGCTGGGCGAACACTTCGCGCGACAGCCTCGCGCACTCGACCATCATCTTCAGGTCGAAGCCGTCCTGATCGCTCAGGTAGTTGGCCTCGATGCGCGCATCGGCGCGTGGATCCGCGCTGGCGAGCAGGATGCGGCCGCGGCTGCGCGGACGCAGGAAGCAGGCATGCAGGGTGTAGCCATCGCCGGGCAGGCGGTGGCGGCCGTGGTCGTCGAGCATGGCCGGTACGAAGTGCATCTGGATGTCGGGCCGGTCGTCCGGTGCCAGCGGCGAACGCACGAAGGCGCCGGCCTCGGCGATGTTGCTGCTGCCCGGGCCGCTGTGCCCGCGCAGGAAGTAGTCGAACGCGGTCTTCAGCTCGCTGGTGCGGTCATAGGTGACGCGCTGGGTGCTGTGCTGCAGGGTACAGATGTCGAGATGGTCCTGCAGGTTGCCGCCGACGCCCGGCAGCGCATGCCGCACGCTGATGCCGGTCTGTTCGAGATGCTCCGGGGGGCCGATGCCGGACAGCATCAGCAGCTGCGGCGAATTTATCGCGCCGCCGCTCAGCAGCACTTCGCCGGTGCAGCGCGCGATCACCTCGTGGCCGCCGCGCGCATAGGCCACGCCGACCGCGCGCCCCTTCTCCAGCAACACGCGGCGGACCAGTGCGCCGGTGACGACGTCCAGGTTCTGGCGGTTGCGCGCGGGGTCGAGGTAGGCGACCGCCGACGAGCAGCGCGCGCCCTCCTTCTGGGTGACCTGGTACAGGCCGAAGCCGGCCTGCGTCGGACCATTGAAGTCGCCATTGCGCGCGAAGCCAGCCTGCACGCCGGCCTCGATGAAGGCGGCCGACAGCGGGTTCGTGTAGCGCAGGTCGGACACGTACAGCGGGCCGTCGCCGCCGTGCAACGCGTCGGCGCCACGCGTGTTGCGCTCGGCGCGGCGGAAGTAGGGCAGCGTGCTGGCCCAGTCCCAGCCGTCGGCACCGGCGTTTGCCCAGTCGTCGTAGTCCTGTGGCACGCCGCGGATGTAGCACATCGCATTGATCGAACTGGAGCCACCCAGCACCTTGCCGCGCGGCCACCACAGGCGACGATTGTCGAGCTGCGGCTCGGGCGCGGTGTCGTAGTTCCAGTTGACGCCCTTCTGGCCGACCAGCTTGGCCAGGCCGGCGGGCATGTGGATGAAGGGATGCCAGTCGCGTGGGCCGGCTTCCAGCAGCAGTACGCGGCAGGCAGGGTCTTCGCTCAGGCGGTGGGCCAGCACGCAGCCGGCCGAACCGGCGCCCACGATGATGTAGTCGTACACATGCTGCCCTGTTCCGAAGTCGACCGAACCTAGCGGCGGGGGATAGAGCAAATGCTCGGGCCCTGGTGAGTGCCGTCCGGACAGGATTGCCGGCTCGGGTTTCCGGTCGCGCGCCAGGCGGGAAAACGCTGGCGATGTTGCAGTGCATCGGATACCTTGCGCGCCACAGGCGGGCTTGCCCGCGCCCCGACGATGCGATCGCAGGCCGCGCCCCATGGACCCGTCTTCCCCAGCGACCACCCGGTTCGGCCGCCTCCGCGCGGCGATGACGGAGTCTCCCCCGCTGCTGTGGTCCTTCGTCTATTTCTTCTGCCTGCTGAGCGGCTACTACGTGCTGCGTCCGGTGCGCGAAGCGATGGCAGCGTCCAGCGATATCGAAGCCGTGTTCCCGCCCGCCCTGATTGCGTTCTTCTCCAACCGGGAAATCGCGCTGGGCGAGTTCACGCTGCAGTTCATCTTCAGCGCCGTGTTCCTGATCATGCTGGTACTGCAGCCGGTGTACGGCTGGCTGGTGAGCCGTTTTCCGCGCCGGGTTTTCCTGCCGGTGATCTACGGGTTCTTCATCGCCACGCTGCTGGCGTTCTACGCCATGTTCGACAGCGGCATCGCAGGGCGCGGCCTGGCATTCATCCTGTGGATCACGGTGTTCAACCTGTTCGCCGTCGCCGTGTTCTGGAGCTTCATGGCGGACGTGTTCACCAATGCCGAAGCGAAGCGCTACTACGGCTACATCGGCGCCGCCGGCACGATGGGCGCGTTCCTGGGGCCCGCACTGACCAAGGCGCTGGTGGTGCGCGTGGGCATCCCCAACATGATGCTGGTGTCGGCGTTCCTGTTCTCGGTGTGCGTGATGTGCATTTTCCGGTTGCGTACCTGGGCCGTAGCACGCGAAGCGGAGCGGCGCCAAGCCAGTGGCGAGGTCCCGATGGGGGGCGAGGTGCTGGCAGGGCTGAAGCTGATCGTACGCGAGCCGCTGCTGCGCTGGCTCGCCGTCATGGTCGTGATGGGCGTGGGCGTAGGCACGTTGCTCTACAACGAGCAGAATGCCATCGCGCGCACCATGTTCACGTCGGCCGAGGCCCGCGCCGATTACTTCGCCACGCTGGACCTGGCGGTCAATTCGCTGACCCTGGTGGTGCAGCTCCTGCTGACCCGCGTACTGCTGTCCCGTTTCGGCATTGCGCCAGCGCTGCTGATTCCCGGCTGCGCGATCATCATCGGATTTTCCATCCTGTCCGCGTCACCGTTGCCCATGATGGTGGCCATCGTGCAGGTGGTCACGCGTGCCAGTGAGTTCTCGCTGGCGAAGCCCGCGCGCGAGACCATCTACACCCGCGTCGGCCGCGAATGGCGCTACAAGGCCGGTGCCGCCATCGACACGGTGGTCTATCGCGGCGGCGACCTGAGCTTCGTCTGGCTGCACAAGCTGCTGTCCGCCTTCGGCTCGAACGCGGTGTTCGGCGCCGGCCTGCTGGTCGCCAGCGCCATGACCTTCAGTGCGTGGCGACTGTTGCGCGAAGAAGCCAAGCTGCCGCCCGAGCGTGCGACGCCACCGGGCGAGACGCACGCCTGACGTATCCGCGCGTTGCCGCTATGCTGCCCGCCACCTGACGGGAGACGTGGATGGACGTGATTGCGGCGGTACTGGTCGTGGTAGTGGCGGCATTGCACGCCTACTTCCTGGTGCTGGAGATGTTCCTGTGGACCAGGCCGCTGGGCCTGAAGACGTTCCGCAACACGCCGGAGAAGGCCGAGACCACCCGCGTGCTGGCCGCCAACCAGGGGCTCTACAACGGCTTCCTCGCCGCCGGCCTGCTATGGGGCCTGTTCACCGCACAGTGGAACGTCGTCGTCTTCTTCCTGCTCTGCGTGATCGTCGCGGCGCTGTACGGCGCGTGGAGCGTCAACAAGCGCATCTTCTACGTGCAAGGCCTGCCGGCGATAGCTGCGTTGGCGGCGGTGTGGCTTTGCTGAGTGACGTCGGGGCTGACGTGGGAGCGACGTAAGTCGCGATCGCACGGCATCGGTCTGCATAGAGGTGGGGCCATGCGCCTTGACGGCGCAATCGCGACTTACGTCGCTCCCACACCTGTCTCGACAAACTCAGCGCCCGGTGCGCGGCGGCTTCGGCGACACCCACATGCCGATGCGGGCGCGGAACACCGGCTCGCCCTGCGCGTTGCTGACCACCACGTCCATCGGCAGGTCGTAGCCCTCGGCCGATTCGCGCGGCTCGAACGCCGGCGTGGCGACCGCGTGCATGGTGCCGACCGCCTTCTTCAGGTACTCGACCGTCATGCCCTTCGGAATCCAGCGCATCGAGCGCGGGATGCTGACGTCGGTGGTCAGGCCGCCAACGAACTCGGCCAGGTTGCACAGCGCGATCGCGTGCACGGTGCCCAGGTGATTGGTGACCGAGCGGCGATGCTTGATCATCGCCTCGCCGCGGCCGGGCTCCAGCCGCACCATGCGCGGGCCGATGCTGCCGAAGTAGGGCGCCTTGAAACAGATCAGCCGCGAGAACAGCCAGTGACCAAAGGGTTTGCGGCTCAGGCTGCGGTATATCTCAAGGACGTTCGCGCTCATTCGAACCTTCCGTATCGGCTCCTTCCCCCGCTTGCGGGGGAAGGTTGGGATGGGGGCAACCGGAGGCGGTGAAGCCGGATTACTGCGCGCCGCGGCAGTTTCTGGATGGTGTTGCGACACGCATGGAATGGTGGCTTCGGCCGCCCCCACCCCAGCCCTCCCCCGCAAGCGGGGGAGGGGGCGAATCGCGTCCTCAGGCCGCTTCGCGCGGATGGCGCTTGTGCTGCGGCAGGTCGTAGAAGCTGGCGGCGCGCAGTTCGTGGGTGTCGAAGTCGTCCACGGTGATCGTGTCCAGCGTGATCGCGCGCAGGTCTTCCAGCTGCTTGCGCTCGTCGGCGGTGATCCAGCCCTCGCGCACGCCTTCGTCCAGCTGCGCGCTGTAGTCCAGCGCCTCGATGTCCTTGGTCTTCAGCGCCTTCAGGAACTTGCGCTCGACCGGCTCGGCCGCCACGGCCGCGGCCAGGTAGCTGTCGATGCGGCCGCCCGGGTTGTTCTCGCACGGGGTCAGGAACACGCCCTGACCCAGGCGATCGCGCGCCTCGTTCGGCGCCATCAGCAGCATGGCGACGCGATGGCTCAGGCGGTCGCCTGGCGCCACGGCACGACGACCCCACGGGAACACCACCGGCCACAGCAGCCAGCCCAGCGGCTTGATCGGGAAGTTGCGCAACGCCTGCGACAGCGCCAGTTCGATCTCGTACGCGCTGTTGTGGAAGGCCCACGCCAGCAGCGGCTTGTCGGCTTCCGGCGCGCCTTCGTCGTGGTGGCGTTTCAGCACCGCACTCATCATGTACAGGTGGCTGAGCACGTCGCCCAGGCGGCCGGACAGCGATTCCTTGAACTTCAGCTTGCCGCCCAGCGCGCCGAGCGAGATGTCGGTCAACAGCGCCAGGTTGGCGGCGTAACGGTCGAGCTTGCGGAAGAATTTCTTCGTATACGCATCGCCCGGCGCGGCGCCGATCTTCGAACCGGTGATGCCGAACCAGAACGAGCGCACCGCGTTGGAGATCGCGCCGCCGATGTGCGGGTACAGCACCGCGTCCAGCTGGTGGATGCCCGCCCTGGTGTCCGGATCCTGCGCCGCGCGCATTTCCTTGATGATGTACGGATGGCACAGGATCGAACCCTGGCCGAAGATCAGCAGGCTGCGCGTCATGATGTTCGCGCCTTCCACCGTGATGGCGATCGGCGAGGCCTGCCACGCGCGGCCGGCGAAGTTGCGCGGGCCCAGGATGATGCCCTTGCCGCCGACGATGTCCATCACGTCCTTGGCGACGTCGCGGCCCATGTTGGTGCAGTGGTACTTGGCGATCGCCGACGGCACCGACGGCACATCGCCACGGTCCACGGCTGCCGCGGTGGCCTGCGACAGCGCACTGATCGCATAGGCCTTGCCGCCGATGCGGGCCAGTGCTTCTTCCACGCCCTCGAAGCGGCCGACCGACAGGCCGAACTGCTTGCGGATGCGCGCATACGCACCGGTGACGCGCGCGCCGGCCTTCGCGCCGCCGCTGGCGGTGGAGGGCAGGGTGATCGAGCGGCCGACGGCGAGGCATTCGTTGAGCATGTTCCAGCCCTTGCCGGCCATCTCCACGCCACCGATCAGCTGGCTGAGCGGAATGAACACGTCCTTGCCGTGGATCGGGCCGTTCTGGAACGGCGAGTTGAGCGGGAAGTGGCGGCGACCGACGTCGACGCCTTCGGTATCGCGCGGCAGCAGCGCCAGGGTGATGCCGATGTCGCGCGTGTCGCCGATCAGGCCGTCCGGGTCGTACATGCGGAACGCCAGGCCGATGATCGTGGCGACCGGCGCCAGCGTGATGTAGCGCTTGTCGAAGGTCAGGCGGATGCCGAGCACGTTGGCGCCGTTCCACTCGCCCTTGCAGACGATGCCGTAGTCGGGGATCGACGTCGCATCGGAACCGGCGAACGGACCGGTCAGGCCGAAGCAGGGCACTTCCTGGCCGATCGCCAGGCGCGGCAGGTAGTAGTCCTTCTGTTCCTGCGTGCCGTAGTGGTTGAGCAGTTCACCCGGGCCCAGCGAGTTGGGCACGCCGACGGTGGAGCTGACCACGCTGCTGACCGAGGCGATCTTCTGGATCACCTTGTGGTGCGCCAGCGCGGAGAAGCCCAGGCCGCCGTACTGCTTCGGGATGATCATGCCGAAGAACTTGTTCTTCTTGATGAAGTCCCACAGCTCCGGCGGCAGGTCGGCGTGGATGTGGGTGATTTCCCAGTCGTTGGTCATCCGGCACAGCTCCTCGACCGGACCGTCGAGGAACGCCTGTTCTTCCGCGGTGAGCTGCGGCTTGGGATACGCCAGCAGCTTGTTCCAGTCCGGGTCGCCGGTGAACAGGTCGCCTTCGAACCCGACCGAGCCGGTTTCCAGCGCGATGCGCTCGGTCTGCGACAGCGGCGGCAGTGCGCGGCGCAGGAAGCCCAGCGCCGGCGCGGTGATCAGCGGCTTGCGGATCGCCGGGATCAGCAGCGGCACGGCGACCGCCACCACAACCAGCGCCGCGACGACGGTGGCGGTGGGATTGGCGCCCAGCAGCCAGCACGCGACCAGCAGGCTGGCGGTGATCGCCGCCCAGTAGGCGAGCCGGATCCGGTGGTAGGCGGCGAACGCGCCCGCCAGCAGGAAGGCGAGGAAGGGGATGACGATGCTCATGGCGTTGTTGCTCCGGACACGGATTCGGTTACATCGGATTCGGCACTACCCGGCGCAGCCGACAGGCTTGCCAGGTATTCCAGCACGGTGGCGGTAAAGGCGTCGTTGTCGTCGCCGGCCACCATGTGCGTGGCCTGCGGAAGGTGCACGTGGCGCGCATGCGGCACCAGCGTCTTGAACTCTTCGACGGTCTTCTCGGAGACCAGGTCGCTGCGGCCACCGCTGATCAGCAGCACCGGGCACTGCACCTGGCGCGCGGCCTCGGCGATGGCGTCCTGGTGCTGGGCGCTGTCGCGCGCCAGTTCGTCCACGAGGCGCGGATCCCAGTGCCAGCGCCAGCGCCCGTCGGTGCCTTCGCGCAGCAGCTCGCGCAGGTCGTCGGCGGATTTGCGCGTGCGGCGCTGCGGCTGGTAGGCGGCGATGGTGTCGGCGGCGTGGTCGAGCGAGTCGAAGCCGTCCGGGAACGCGGTCATGAAGGCGAGGATGCGCTGCAGGCCAGCGGGCTCCCAGCGCGGGGTGATGTCGACCAGCACCATCGCGCGGAACAGGCCGGGCCAGCGCGATTCGGCGATCAGGCCGAACAGCCCGCCCATCGAGGCGCCGACCAGCACAGGCGGCTCGGCCTGCTCGCCGGCCACGACGATCAGGTCGTCGGCGAACTGGTCGCCGGTGTAAGGCAGGTCTGGTGCGTTGCGATCCGACGCGCCATGGCCGCGTGCGTCGTAGGCAAGGCCGCTGTAGCCTTGGGCGGCCATCTGTTCACCGGTGCGGTTCCACGCGCCGCCTGTCTGGCCGAAGCCATGCGCATAGACAAGTGCGGGGTGTCCCTGCAACGTGCGCGGCGAAGGGAAGCGGCGGATCGCCAGCGCAACATCCCCCTGTCCCTTCAGCGCGCGCTCCGATCCCGCGTCGACGACGCTGGAAGGGGTTGTGAAAGCAGAAGAGGCGGGTGTCACCATACGGGCTAGTATGGGTTGTCGCATTTAGAGCAGTCAATCGGTTTGCCATTCGTGTTTCACATGCAACCGATTGATTTGTCTTTATTTGTTGTGCGATGCAGCATACATACCGCTACACACCTCGGCGTATGGTTAAATGCGGACCATGAGCACACCCAGCCCGGAAACACCCGCCAGTACGCCTACCCGCAACGCCCGCCTGAGCGCGGACGACTGGGCCCAGGCGGCCCTCGACCTGATCGCCGAGCAGGGGGTGTCGGCGGTGGCGGTGGAACCGCTGGCGCGCAGGCTGGGCGTCACCAAGGGCAGCTTCTACTGGCATTTCCCGTCCCGCGACGCCCTGCTGCAAGCGGCGCTGGAGCGCTGGGAGGTCGGGGAGCAGGAGAACATCTTCGGCAGCCTGGAGAAGGTCGCCGATCCTCGCGAACGCCTGCGTGCGCTGTTCCAACTGGTCGGCCACGAAGTCAAACCGCACATCATCTACAGCGAGCTGCTGAAGGCGCTGGATCATCCCGCCGTGCAGCCGGTGATCGACCGCATCTCCCAGCGTCGCCTCGATTACCTGGTGGCGATGTTCCGCCAGGCGGGCCTGCAGCGCACCGACGCCACCCACCGTGCACGTCTGGCCTATGCGGCCTACGTGGGCTTCCTGCAGCTGTCGCTGCAGTTGCAGCAGCCGCGTATGACCTCGGAAGAATTCGAGACCTACCTCGAACACGTCATCTCGACGCTGATCCCGACCTGATCAGGGTGGGCCTTGGCCCACCGCATGAGGCTGCCATATGAATGGCGGGCCATGCTGATCCAAGCGTCAGTTGGCTGCAACGGGTTCGTCGATGGCCTGCATGTGCGAGGACAGCAGGCCAAGACTGGCCTGTACTTCCAGATCGTCGAATTGGGAGGTCGAGGTGATACGGACCGTTACATGGACTCTCGGTTCGGTATCCAGATAGCAGTCCTTGCAGCGCTGGATCGTCAGCACCTTCAGCGTGGATCCCTCCGGGAAATGGGTTCTGGAGATCACCTCCCGTCCATCGAATCCGGGGGGCTGCACGATCTTGTAGATACTAGGCGATGGACCATAGTTGCGGTCCATGCTGACCCGGTAGACGGTCATGTCCGATGTCGTCCGGTACTCGGTTCCCACATACGTCGAGTACTTCGGATCACCGCTGACATCTTCGAAGCTGACGAAGCCGCAGCCGGCGAGAAGGATCGTAGCCAGTAGAGCGGCAAATCGAATCATCATTGGGGGCTCCCTTGCTAACCATCTGCTGTTTGCCGAAACGCGTGTGCTGAGCGTGCCGTATGCTGTGGCGTGACTGATTGAAGGTGGGCCAAGGCCACTCCACGATGCGCTTCACGCCGGCCCCATCGCCCGCTGCCGCACACCGCTCCGCCACTCCCGCTGCTCGCGCACATACCCGCTGCGCTCCAGCCACTGGAAGATCGAGCGGACGGTGACGACGGGATAGTCGCCGGACAGCCGCGTACCGACGGAGTGATCGGTGAAGTCGGTGTTGGCGGAAAACAGTCCGCCCAATACGCGCTTGGAATACGCGATATGCACGGTGTCCGGCACGAAGCCGTCGCCGCGGGCGAAGGCATACGCGCTGCGGCGGTCGTAGATGCCGCGGTCGGCCAGCGCGGCGGCCATCACCTCGACGATCCACGCGGTGGAGTTCTGGTAATCCTCGCTGCCGGGGCGGGCGATCAGGTTGTAGCGCGGGTGGTGCAGGCTGTGGCGCGGCATCTGCTGCAGCCGGGTGGCCAGGCGGTCGGCGACGTCCGGTTCGAACCACACGATGCGCAGGTCCTGGTTCACCAGGTCGTCGGCGAAGAAGTTCACCAGCCCCTGCGCATACAGGCCCGAGCGGTCGCTGCCGCATTCGTTGAGCAGGTGCACCACGGTCCAGCGTCCGTGCGCATGGTCGCGCACCGCGAAGCCGGCATGGCTGTAGACCAGTCGCTGTTTCGACAGGTCGGTGCCGACGCGCGCGAGCAGCGCGACCGGCGCGTCCACTTCGTCCAGCTGCTGCGCGGCCAGCAGCGCCGTGCGCGCCGCCTCCGCCACCTTGTACGGTGGCATCTCCATCTGCTTGCAGGCATCGCCCGCGCGTGCCGTCCCTGGCAGCGCGAGGGCGATGACGAGACACAGCACCGCGAGCGCGTGCATCGCGCTCAGCCGCCGTAGCGATGGCTGTGGATATGCGGGCGCGCGGCGTCGTTGGCGATGAAGCACAACGCCTCGCCGGCCGCACTGAGGATCCAGCCGGTCGACACCACCGCGACGCTGATCGCCGTGCCCACCGCGATGCCGAGACGCTTGATCGCCTCCGCGCTCAGGTAGACCACGAACGAGGCGCCGGCCACCACGCCCGCCGCCGCGACAGACACCGTCACCGCCACGCTGCCGGCCACCACCGCCACGCCGGTGACCACTGCCGAGGCGCCGTGGCCCAGCGCGTGGATCACCGCGACGGGCACTTCGATGGAGGCTTCCAGGCTGGCCTGCGACAGCCGGCTGGCGCCGTCGGACTGGGGTGCGGCCTGGATCGGGAGGGCCAGGCCGCCTGACAGGGCGGCGGTCAGGGCGAGGGTCAGCGAACGGGTGATCATGCGGGTCATGGCAGGGGTCTCCGGCGTCGCCGCACCTTGGGCGTGGCCCTCGGCGCTGTTCAACCCGCATCGACGAGGTAAGCTCCGGCGCATCAACCGGTATAGGAATCCGCTACCGATGGCCGTCTCGGTCGACCTGATCGATGCATTGAAGCGCTGCCTGCGCGCGCAGAACCTGACCTACCGCGAACTCGCCGCGCGCATCCGCATGAGCGAAGCGGCGGTGAAGCGCATGTTCTCGCGGCGCGCGATGAGCCTGCAGCGCCTGGAACAGATCTGCGAGGTACTCGATGTGGGCTTGGCCGAACTCAGTGCGGAAGCCTCGCGCGGGCGCAAGGCGATGGCGCTGCTGAGCGAGGCGCAGGAGCAGGCGCTGGTCGACGAACCCACGCTGCTGCTGGCGCTGTTCCTGACCCTCAACCGCTGGCGGCAGGACGATGTGATGGGGCATTTCGGCTTCACCCCGGCGCAATGGACCGGCCTGCTGGTGAAGCTGGATCGTCTCGGCATCATCGAGCTCATGCCCGGCAACCGCGGCCGTGCGCTGACCGCGCGCAACTTCCGCTGGCGCGCGGACGGCCCGATGGAACGCTACTTCCGCCACACCTTGCTGACGGACTACTTCGCCGATCCGTTCGATGGCGAACAGGATGCACTGCTGCTGCTCAGCGGCAGCCTCAGCGTCGACGGCATCAAGCAGCTGCGGCAACGGCTGGAGGAAGTGGCGCGCGAGTTCGATGCGCTGCTGGCCCGCGACGCCACGCTGCCGGCGGAAGATCGCGTGGGCGTCAGCCTGGTGCTGGCGCAGAAGCCGTGGCTGCTGCAGCTGTTCAATCCTTACCGGCGCTCGCGCGGGGCATAGGGCCTGGCACGGTTCGAGCCCGGAGCCCCATCGATCGGGCTGGAAATGCCAGGGATGGCCTTTTTGCTCCATCGACGGCGCTCTGAGCTCCATCGATCGACCTCCGGGCCCCACCGGGATGGCACGTGGAGCCCGATCGATCAGGTTCCTAACACCATCGATGCGCCTTTTTGCTCCATCGATGGTGCTCCGAGCCCCATCGATCGCCTTCCGAGCCCCATCGATCGCCTTCCGAGCCCCGTCGAGCTGGCATTCGGAGCTCCATGGATGGGCCTTGGCGCCCGAGCGATGGCCTTCCAGGCCCGATCGATGTCCCTTTCTGCTCCATCGATGGCCTTCGGAACGCCATCGATGGCATGGCATGCCCCGTCCATGACAGTCCGAGCCCCATCGATGGGGCTCCGAGCCCCCGCGTCCGGCCTCCAGATCCCGTGGACGGACCCTCCGATCCCCATCCGGAGGCGCCCCAGCGCCGGCGGCGGGCCGTCGAGCCTCGTGCGTCGAGCCTCTCGCTCTGCAGTTGGACGGAATCACCCGAATCCACCGCCCTTGCCAAGCGGGCTGACCGCCTGTCGACGTTCTCCTCGTCTGAAGGACAAGACATTGGTATCATTTTGGTCTCACTTTTCGAGGGCGGGGCATGAACGCAGCGGTCGATGTTTTCAAACGCAACGATTTTCCGGGCAGTTCGCTGGACGCGTTGAATGCCTGGGTTGCGGAGGTCGCCGCGCTCACCCAGCCCGACCAGATCCACTGGTGCGACGGCAGCGATGCCGAAAACGCGCTGCTGACCAGGCAGATGCTGGCCGACGGCACGCTGCTGCCGCTGAACCCGGAAACCCACCCGCACAGCTGGCTGCACCGCTCGAGCCCGAGCGACGTGGCGCGCGTGGAGCACCTGACCTTCGTCTGCACGCCGCAGCAGGAAGACGCCGGTCCCAACAATCACTGGATGGCCCCGGCCGAGGCGCACGCCAAGATGGACGCGCTGTTCGCCGGCTGCATGCGCGGGCGCACCCTGTACGTCATTCCCTACTGCATGGGCCCGATCGATTCACCTCTCTCGCGCTGCGGCGTGGAGATCACCGATTCGCCGTACGTGGTGGCGAACATGCGCCTCATGACCCGCATGGGCGCGCCGGCCCTCGCACGCATCGAGCGCGAAGGCACGTTCGTACGCGGCCTGCACTCCACCGGCGAGCTGGACCCCGACCGCCGCTTCATCATGCATTTCCCCGACGAGCTGACCATCAAGAGCTTCGGCTCGGGCTACGGCGGCAACGCGCTGCTGGGCAAGAAGTGCCATGCGCTGCGCATCGCCTCGCACCAGGCGCGCAATGAAGGCTGGCTGGCCGAGCACATGCTGATCGTCGGCATCGAGAACCCGCAGGGCGAGACGCACTACATCGCCGCCGCGTTCCCGTCCGCCTGCGGCAAGACCAACCTGGCCATGCTGATCCCGCCGGAAGGCTATCGCCAGGCCGGCTGGAAGGTGTGGACCGTCGGCGACGACATCTGCTGGATGCGACCCGGCGCCGACGGCCGCCTGTACGCGATCAATCCGGAAGCCGGCTTCTTCGGCGTGGCGCCGGGCACCTCGGACAGTTCCAATCCCAACGCGCTGGCCACCATCAGCCACCACACCATCTTCACCAACGTCGCCGTCACCGACGAGCAGGAACCTTGGTGGGAAGGCCTGGACACGCGCACGCCGTCGCTGGACTGGCAGGGCCGTCCGTACGACGTCGCCAACGGCCCGGCTGCGCATCCGAACTCGCGCTTCACCGTGTCGGCCAGGCAGTGCCCCAGCTACTCGCCGCGCGCGGAAGACCCGCAGGGCGTGCCGATCAGCGCCATCGTCTTCGGCGGCCGTCGCGCCTCGCTGGTGCCGCTGGTGTTCGAAGCGCGCGACTGGACGCACGGCGTGCTGGTGGGCGCGGCGATGGGGTCGGAAACCACCGCCGCCGCCACCGGTGCAGTCGGCGTGATGCGTCGCGACCCGATGGCGATGAAGCCCTTCTGTGGCTACAACTTCGCCGACTACTTCGCGCACTGGCTGTCGTTCGACCAGGCGGGCGCGAAGCTGCCCAAGATTTTCCACGTGAACTGGTTCCGAAAGGGCAGCGACGGGAAATTCCTGTGGCCCGGCTTCGGCGAGAACCTGCGCGTGCTGGAGTGGATGATCCGGCGCGTCGAGGGCAAGGCCGATGCGGTGGAGACGCCGATCGGCCACCTGCCGCGCGCCGAGGACCTCAACCTGGACGGCGTGGCGCTCAGCGACGAAGCGCATGAGCTGCTGTTCGGCTTCGACCGCGCCGGCTGGCAGGCCGAGTTCGCCAGCATCGGCGAGTACCTGCAGGAATTCGGCGCCCGCACCCCGCAGGCGCTGAAGGACGAACAGCAACGCATCGCCGCCCGCCTGACGCACTGATTCCCCGCCTCGCGCATCCCTTTCCTGCGCAAGCCCCGCCGCGTCCACCCCGGATGCGGCGGGGCTTTTTCTTGGGCGGTGAGAGCGCTGCGAGCCCCTCTCCCTTCGGGAGAGGGGTTGGGGAGCGGGCCAACGGAGTGGCGTTCCGCGGCCATCGCGTTCTCTGCAAGAAGCGGCTTGCGGATGTGGTGAGTGCTCGTATGTGCAGGATCGGTGGACTTCGCCGACCCTCACCCCAACCCCTCCCCCGGCGGGAGAGGGGTTCTGTCCGTGCACAGCTCGCGTCCGCGCTGCGGAATGGATCCATACCCAGAAAAAAAGTCCGGCGCCTCTAAACCCCTGTGCCCCTCCCCGCATCCTAGTCAGTATGCTGAATGCCGTGATCGACCCGTTCGCCGACTGCCTCACGCCCGAGGACGCTGCCGCCCAGGACACTACCCTGGCACGCTCGGCGTCCACGGGGGACATGCGGGCCTTCGAGGCGCTGTACCGGCGCCATGCCGGCCGTATCCATGGCGTCATCCAGCGGCTGGTGGGTCAGCATGGTGTGCGGGCGGAGGACCTGACGCAGGAGGCGTTCGTGCGGGCCTGGCAGGCACTGCCGGCGTTCCGCTTCGAGAGCGCCTTCGGCACCTGGCTGCACCGGTTGGCGGTGAACACCGCGCTGATGGAACTGCGCAGCCGCCGTACAGGCCCGCGCTTCGACGATGACGAGGACGCGCTGGACGGGTTGGGCCTGGCCGACAGTGCGGGGCAGGGCACCGCCCTGTCGATGGATCTGGAGCGCGCGGTCGCCACGTTGCCGCCCCGCGCCCGCGCCGTGCTGGTGCTGTACGACATCGAAGGATGGAAGCATGAAGAGATCGCCGCCGAGCTGGGCATGGCGGTCGGCAGTTCGAAGGCCCAGCTGCACCGCGCGCGGCACCTGCTGCGCGAGCGTCTAGGAGCACACGCATGACCTCCCACGATCCCACCCCGTTGTCCGACGACGCGCTGCGCTGGCAGTTGCGCGCCCTGCGCCAGGATGCGCCGCCTTCGCGCGACCTGTGGCCGGATATCGCCGCCGCGCTCGCCGCCGCACCGCAGACGCCTGTCGCCGCGCCCGCGTCGCGCCGCCGCGTCGCTCCGTTCGCGCTGGCAGCCTCGGTGCTGCTGGCGGTCACGATGACCTGGCAGCTGCAGCGCACCCCCGAGGGCGATGCCCTGATCCAGCGCGAAGCCGCGGCGATGACGCGCGATTACAGCGGCGCCCTCGCGCAGATGGATGCGCAGGCCAAGGCGTCGCCCGACTACGCGCCGGCGCTGCATGCGCTGGACCAGAGCGCGGCCGAGATCCGCCACGCCATCGCCACCGATCCCCAGGCGCGCTTCCTGCTGGAACAGCTGCGCCGCACCTACGCCCGACGCCTGGCTTTGACCCAGCGCGCGGTCATGACCTGAGGAGTTCCCCATGCGCACGTATTCCGTCTCCCTGCTGCTGGCCACCGCCCTGCTGGCGCCGTCCGCCCTGGCCCAGACCGCCATCAACGAGACCCGGCCGCTCGATGCGCGCGGTCGCGTCGACATCAGCAATGTCAAAGGCCGCATCGAAGTGCGCGGCTGGGACCGCAATGAAGTGCAGATCACGGGCACGCTGGGCCAGGGCGTGGAACGCCTGGAGATTGGAGGCTCACGCGAACAGCTCGACATCGAGGTGCGCTACCCCAGGAGTGGCGGCTGGGGTGGCGGCAAGACCGGCCCCACCGAGCTGGTGGTGATGGTGCCGGTGCGCGCGGACCTGGACATCGAATCCATCGCCGCCGACGTGCATGTCACCGGCGTGGCGTCCAGCGAACTGTCGATCAGCAGCGTCAGCGGCAGCGTCGTCGCGGCTGCCGCGCCGCGCAAGGCGGATGTGGAGACGGTGAGCGGCAACGCCAACCTGACCCTCAACAGCGAGGACGTGGACGTCAGCACGGTCAGCGGGTCCATCGTGCTGCGCGGGCGCTTGAATGGCGACATCGATGCGGAGACGGTCTCCGGTCGCATCGAGGTCAACGTCAATGGCGAACGCATCCGCGACCTCAGTGCCACCACCGTCAGCGGCCGCGCCGAAGTGAGCACCGCCCTGGCCCCCGCGGGGGAGATCCGCATGGAGTCCGTCAGCGGCAACCTGCTGCTGCGCCTGCCGAAGGACGTCTCCGCGCAGGTCAGCGGCGAGAGCTTCAGCGGCAGCCTCAAGGCCACCGGCGTGACCATCGAGAAGCGCCGCGGCCCCGGTGCGAGCTTCTCCACCACGTACGGCGGCGGCAGCGGCCGGGTCAATCTGGAGACGTTCTCGGGCAGTGCGGAAGTACGGGTGGAGTAAAGCCCGCGTGTTACGGCGACGTCGCGTGCGTCGCAAACCGGATCGTGCAAGCGGTGGCCTCCGGTGCTTCCGCTAGGATGTCGATCTCCTCGTTCCGCACCGTTCCCATGACTGCGTCCTCCACTTCTTACCTGACCGGGCCGTTGGCACCGGTTGATCCTTCGGACGCGACCTGGTTTCCGTTCGACGTCGACCTGACGGGTAATCGCATGCAGTGGCTGCGCTGCGATGAGGCGTTGATCCAGGCGAGCGTGTTCCTGGACCCCAGGATGCCAGCTGAAGGCCGACCGCAGGCGCTTACGCCGCTCGCTCCGGTGGCCGACCTGCCTCGATCCCCAAACGCGCCGGCTTGGCTATGGCACACCTCGTTCTGCGGCTCGACGCTGCTTGCGCGACTATTGCACCTGACGCCCTACAGCGTGGCCCTGCGCGAGCCGCTGGTGCTGCGCCGGCTGGGGGACGCGGCGGATGCGGGTCTGGATGTGGCTTTGTGGCTGCGTCCGATTACCGAGTTGCTGGCCCGTCCATGGCACCCGGATGGACACGTGATAGTGAAGCCGACCCATGCCGTGCTGAACATCGCGCGTCCTGCCATGGCGGCCCATCCGGAGTCGAGGGGCATCGTGCTGACCTCAGGCCTGGAGGACTTCGTTGTGTCACACCTCAAGAAGACCTCTGACACGCTGGCCAACGTACCGGTCCTGGCTGCGCGGGCATTGCGGGCCGGCACGCTGGCGCAGCGGTTGTCTCCGGAAGCGCTGAACCCACCCTCGGTATTGGCTGCTGCCGCTCTCCAGTGGGCGGCGCAGCGAGATGTGGTGGCGGCTCTCAGGGAGGAGGTCGGCGAGCGCGTGCGCCTACTCGATTGGACGATCATCCGCCATGACATCGAGGAGGCCGCCGTGGCGACTTCGACGTTCCTGCAATTGCCGCTGCCGGACGAGGCGCTGCGAACCCAGACGCGACGTCTGGCAGCGACCCATTCCAAGGCAAGTACACGACCTTACGATATCCGCGTGCGTGATCAGGAGCATCGCCTGCTTCGCACGACCTATGCACAGGAGGTTTCGCAGGCCCTGCACTGGGCGGAGCGGCACGTGCTGCCGGCATTACCAGCGCAAGCACTCTCGATCGGCTTCTGACGGCTGGGTCATCGGCGGCTCGGCGGCCTCAGACTGCGCCCGATCCACCGTCCCGCCATGCGGGCGTAGCCGTGCCGATGCAGTGCACCGCTTACACTAGCAGGCAAACCGCCTCGGCCGCGATCGACATAGCGCGGGATGCGGTCGCACAAGACCCACTAAAGAAGGCGAGGCACGGCATGACGGGGACGAGAAGCGCAGACGCGCGCTGGATGCAGGGTGAGGCCGCCGCAGACCGTCAGCAATGGTCGGCGGCAGAAGCGGCTTACCTCGACGCACTGGCGCTGGACCCGCGACACCTCCCTTCGCTGATCGGCCTGTCCACGCTGCATTCCCGGCAGGGCAAGCACGTGCTGGCGCACGCGGCATTGATGCGCGCCAGTGGCATCACGCCGCCCCATCCCGGCATCACCTACGGCCTTGCCCAACGCCTGCGGTATTTCAACGAGTTCGCGGCGCTCGAACGCTGCCTGGCCGACAGCCGTTTCGCCGAGACCGCACCGGTGCACGTCCTGGCCCGTGCTGTAGTGATGCTGAGCTCCATCGGTGCACACGAGGCTGCGGTAAAGCTCGCAGATCGTGCCGTCGAGCGCGATCCCAATTCCGCGGCTGCACTTTATGTGCGCGGCAACCTGCACCTGTTCTCGGGTGAGCCTGAACTGGCGGAACTGCGTTACGAACAATCGTTGAAGGCGGATCCACGTCTGTACCAGAACGCCTGGATGCTTGCCAGCGTGCGGACGCAGACACCGGAGTCCAACCATATCGATCGCCTGCGCAAGCAGCTGTCCGAGGCGACGCCCGGGAAAGAAGGCGAGGCCTACCTGAGCTATGGCCTGCACAAGGAGTTGCACGACATCGGCGACCACGTGGGTGCGTGGTCAGCGCTGGAGCGCGGCTGTCGCGTGAAGCGGACCCACGTGTCATACGCGCCCGATGAGGACGAGGCGCTGGTGGACCAGGCCATCGCCACCTTCGATGCCGAGTTCCTGCGTGGCGCCTCGCAGGTCGAGCAGGCTGCCGTTCCGATCTTCATCCTTGGCATGCACCGATCGGGTACCACGCTGCTGGAGCGCATGCTGTCCGGGCATTCCAACGTCGCCGATGCAGGTGAAACCGGTGCCTTCGATGCGCAGGTTCACCTGGCGGCCGACCGTCACTACGCCAACCATTTCGATGCCGCGGTGCTGGCCAGAGTGCGCGGGATGGACATCGACGGCATTGCGCGCGGCTATGCGAAATCGGCGGACTGGCTGAGCAGGGGCAAACCCTTCTTCACCGAAAAACTGCCGATGAACTTCTGGAATATCGGCCTGATCGCCAAAGCGCTGCCGCAGGCGAAGATCATCAACCTGGTGCGCGATCCCATGGATACGTGCTTCTCCAATCTGCGTACCCTGTTCGCCGGCGTCGCGACGTACTCCTACGACCAGTCCGAACTGGCGCACTTCTATCTGCAGTATCGCCGCCTGATGCAGCACTGGCTGGACGTATTGCCGGGACGCATTCTGCAGGTGAGCTACGACGACCTGGTCGCCGCCCCGGAAGTGGTGGGCCAGCACGTCGCGGAATACTGTGGCCTGGCGTATCAGTCGTCGATCGCCGATGTGTCGCGGAGCAGCGGACGCGTGGCCACCGCCAGTGCTGCGCTGGCCCGAGAGGGCATCCGCCGTGACCGTGGCATGGTCTGGCGCAATTACGAGGCTCGGCTCGCGCCTCTCCGGGCTGGTCTGTCTTCGTTCTATTCCTGATCAGCCGGCCGGCTTGGTGCCGAACCAGCAGTTGAACGCCACCGTGATGCGAGGCGACTGCCCGTAGTACGGCAGCACTTCATGCTGCAGCCACGACGGGAACAGCACCAGTTGCCCTGCCTCCAGTGCGAACGACCAGCTGCCGTGGTGGTGCGGCGGCTTGAAGTGTGCGTTGCCGGGATCCATGAACGTGTTGCTGTAGCCGTGTGGATTATGGAAGCGCAGTACGCCTGACTCGGGTTTCCCGGCCACCGGGTCCCCAGGACTGACGCAATAGACGCCCGACCACGATGCCATCGGGTGCGTGTGCAGGATCGTAAAGCCACCCTGCCGGGTCACATGGAACCAGGTGTGCGAGAAGATCTCGAGCCGTCGCAGGTCGTCCGGCGAGTAGCCGTTGGTCTGCTGGATGGCTTCTCCCAGCATCGACCAGCAGAACGCCCGCAGGCGGCGGATGCACGGCTCCGGCGAGGCGAACAGGTCGAAGTTGCTTTCGAAGACGCCCTCCTGCTGCCTGAGCGAAGGGTGTGTGTTGCGGTTGCGCTCCGGATCCGCCTCGCGTGCAAGCAGTAGGGCTTCCAGCTCGTGGTTGAGCGGGGCGGCATCGGGCATCCAGCTCTGGCCCACGGGTACGGCGAACATGGAAGCGATCTGCACGGACATGGCGGAATCCACAAGGTCGAAGCTCGGAAAAAACTACGGCCCCGAAGGGCCGTAGTGGTGCTGCGGAAGTACCAGATCAGAACTTCTGGTTGTACTGCATGTAGATGAAGCGACCGTTGATGTCGTACGACGGGTCGAACGTGTTGGCGAACGTCACATACGAGGTCGGCGGGGTCTTGTCGAACACGTTGTTCACGCCCAGCGTGATCTTCGCATTCCACGGAGCCTTCCAGTACACGCTCATGTCGTGGTACGTGGCCGCGCCGATCTTGTTCAACGAGCCTTCCTGCACTACGTCGACGCCACCGTCTTCGCCCGGGCCAAGGATAGCGTCGCTGCAGAGCGAGCCGAAGCCGTAGTCGTTGTAGTAGAACGGGCAGGTTTCTTCCTGGCGGGAGTAGAAGCGGGCGGCGTAGGTTGCACCCCAGTCACCCATTTCCCAGCGGGCCAGCAGGTTGGAGCGGATACGCCAGTTGTTGCTACCGTCGAAATATTCGCCAACGAGGTTGTCGCCGTTGCGGTCTTCTTCGTAGCTGGCGTAGTACGTGTTGTCCCAGCTGAAGGAGAACGAGCCAAAGCGCGTATCCGGCAGGCGATAGTTCAGCGTCAGGTCGTAGCCCTCTGCGTCGATCTCGGCAGAGTTCAGGCCGGAGGACAGCAGATTGTCGATGGCGCCAGTGGCGCTACGGGTGTACAGCGAACAGGCAAGCGGGTTGCCGTCTTCGATGCACGAATCCAGGATGAACTGGCCCGAGCGCGTGATGATGCCGTTCTCGATGGTGATGTTCCACCAGTCCAGCGATACGTCGAAGCCCGAGATGAACGACGGGCTCCATACCAGGCCCAGCGTCTTGCTGGTCGAGGTTTCCGGCAGCAGGTTGGGGTTACCACCGACGCTGATGCGGATCTGGGAGTTGCCCTGATCGTAGCCGCCGACCGGCACGCCCTGCGCATGGCAACGTGCACGCTGATCCGCGTTCAGGCTGCCATAGGTGCCACCGAAGGTGGTAGAACAGGGATCGGCGATGGAAGCGAACGAGTCGGCCACACCGGAGTACAACTCGGCGATGGACGGCGCGCGGAAACCTTCCGCCCAGCTGCCGCGGACCAACAGGTCTTCGATCGGCTTCCACTTGAAGCCGAACTTGCTGTTCAGCGTGTCACCGAAGGTGTCGTAGTCCGAATAACGGGTCGCCAGGCTCAGCTCAAGCTCGCGGGCCAGGAACACGTCACGCAGCAGCGGCGCCGACAGTTCCAGGTAGGCTTCGTCCAGCTTGTAGCTGCCCGCCGTGGCGGTACGCGCATTGCCGGTGGTGTTGCCCGAATTGATCAGCGCATCCGGGGAGTCGTAACCCGACTCGCTGCGGTGTTCCAGACCGGCGGCGAAGGCCAGCATGCCACCCGGCAGCTCGACGATTTCGCCAGACAGGTTGGCGAACCACTGCTTCATCGTGTACTGGTACTCGTCGTGCGCGACGAAGGTCGAGTAGGCCAGCATTTCGGGGGTCATAGAGCCGACGCCACCCAGCAGGTTCAGCGGCACGCAGCCTTCGATCACGCTGCCCGTGGTACCGCAACGTGCGACGCCTGCGCCATCAATGAACGACGGACCCAGGGCATTGCGCAGGGCCAGGATGTTGAACAGGCCGTTGGTCGTGTCGTTCTGGTCGTTGCGGCCGTAGCTGTAGCCCACGTCCCACGAGAAGTAGCGATCGGCGAATTCGAAGTTGCCTTCCAGCGCACCCACGAAGCCGAAAGTATCCACGTTCTGGTTGAAGCTGCGGCCACCGGTCTCCACCGCACGACGCTGGATGCGCGACACGGTCTGGCCGAACGGGTTGTAGATGCTGTTCGGGCTGATCGAGATGGTGCGGGCCTGCACGCCGGCGCCCGGGCCGGTACCGAGCACGATCGGCATGGCGGCCAGCAACTGCTCGGAGCGGCGGTTGTTGTACGTGCTGGTGGCGGTGAAACGCACATTGTCGGTGATGTCGAACGACGCCTGACCGAAGATCGACTTGCGCTCCTGCGGCGTCACCAGATAGTTGTCCGGGGCGAAGTTGTACAGGTCGTTGACACCGGCACCCCACGGACGCCACTGCGCCGGGGTCTGGCCCTCGTCATAGCCGAACTGGCCAGCAGTACCGTTGGGGCGGGTCTCACCGACCGAGCAGGTACCCGGGCTGAACGTGCCGGAGCACAGTGCGAAGCGACCGTTGGGGCTGGTGCTGCTGCCGAACGCAACGCCGGTACCGAACACGGGAACCGCCGAGATCTCGCGATCACCGGCCATGACCGGGCTTTCCTTCACGTAGCCAGCGCCGAACATGGCGCTGAAGCGCTCGCCGCTGCTGCCGATGGTGATGTCATAGGATTCTTTCGCGCCGTCGCCCTGGCTGAACTGGCCGTAGTAGGCATTGGCTTCGGCACCGTCGAAATCGGTGCGCAGGATTACGTTGACCACGCCGGCGATGGCGTCGGAACCGTAAATCGCGGAGGCGCCATCCTTCAGCACTTCGATGCGCTCGACCGCAGCGGTCGGAATGGTGTTCAGGTCGGTTGCGCCGCCGAGGCCAGTGCCGGCAACCCAGCGACGGCCGTTCACCAGAACCAAGGTGCGGTTGGAACCGAGGTTACGCAGGCTGACACGGGTTTCGCCGTTGCCGCCGTTGTTGTAGGTGGTGTTGAGCGCGGTACCGTTGGAGGTCAGATTCTGGATGACGTCGCCGATCGACGTCAGGCCTTGGGCCTGGATGTCCTCACGGGTCAGGCTGAACACCGGCTGGGAGGTTTCCACGTCGGTGCGCTTGATGCGCGAACCGGTCACTTCCACCTTGTCGAGGGTGGTGGTGGCTTCCTGGGCGAACGCGGCGCCCGTGGTGGATGCGCTTACAACGAGCGCGAGGCTAATCGCGTCGCGAAGCTTGCTGGTTTTGCACTTCATGCTCTCTCTCTCCAAGTGAGTCTGTCTGAGCCCTAGGGATACCCGGCCGGCGGACCAAAGGTGGCCGCCAAAGGGCGGGGGTAGGCCGATCATAGTCGGGCCGTTTCAAGAATTAAAGTGTTGTTAAGTGATCCGGAGTCCGCAAAGTGACCGGACACCTGCGGCAAAGTTGAAAAGTGGCAGGGATTTGCACCTGAACAGGGAGTTCCTTCGTGCTGGGGTTGTAGAAAGCCCCATTTGGGGGCTCTTGGGCTCGAAAGGTCCGAAAGCCGGATACAAATTTTGTTCTCTGTAAGGAAGGGCGTTTGTCCTTCATCATGTCCAGATCGCACGACGATCGCCCAACTTAGGCTGCCGCCACGCTTTCCAAATGAACACGGCCCCTTGCGGGGCCGTGTCGTGTCGCGGTGGTACTTTCGATCAGATGATCGATCAGAACTTCTGGGTGTACTTCATGTACACGAAGCGGCCGATGTCAAAGTTGCCGTAGTACGACACGTTCGCACTCGGCTGGGTGTACATCACGGGGCCCACCTTTTCGAACACGTTGTTGGCGCCGACCGAGATGGTCGCGTTCCACGGCGCATCCCAGCGGACCTGCACATCGTTGAACGTGTTGGAACCGACGCGGTTACGACGCGAGATGGCGCTGGCCGGATCGCCGTTCGGCAGGATCACGCCAGTCGGCGCATAGACGATTTCGTTGCATTCCAGGTTGGCTTCGGTCGAACCGGGGACGAAGTAGGTGCAGCCTTCCTTCATCGACGAGTAGTAACGCGCCGTCCAGCTGACACCCCACGCGCCCATCTGCCAGTTCACACCCAGGTTGGAGCGGATGCGGAAGGCGCTGGTGAAACCGACGCCCGACGTGGCGTAACGCGGGTCGTTGGTGCTGACGAAGTAATCCTTCGCCGTGTACGTGCTGTTGGACGAGACGCTGAAGTTGCCGAAGTTTTCCGTCGTCCAGCGATACGTCACATCGAAATCGAAACCTTCCACCTTGCGGAAGCCGGCGTTGCGGCTGCCGAACGACAGGAAGTTGATGTAGCCCAGTGCCGCATCGCGGGTGAACAGCTGGTTCGAGCAACGGCTGGTGATGCCCTGGATGTAGCAATCGTTGAGGATCTGTGTCGGAGAGTCAGCCACGATCGTGTCGCCAATGCGAACCTTCCACCAGTCCAGCGAAATGTTGAGGCCCTCGATGAAACTCGGGCTCCACACGGCACCGATCGTCTGCGATTCCGACAGTTCGGGTGTGAGCGTCGGGTTGGAGCCGGACGTGAAAGCCACCGGCGTCTGGGTGTTGGGCGAGCCAGCGGGGTTCAGGCCCTGGCCCAGCTGGCGGAAAGTGCTGGCCAGTGCGCCAAGGTCGGCCGCGCAATTCGCACGGGTGGTCGCATTGTTCGCCGAACTGCCGAAGTTGGTATCGCAGGGATCGGTGAAGAACGAGAACGTCTGCGAGCCACCGCCGTACAGGTCGGCGATCGTCGGAGCACGGAAACCATCGGCATACGTCGCACGCAACAGCAACGAGTCGATCGGCTTCCACTTCAGACCGAACTTGTTGTTGGTCGTCTCGCCGAAGGTGTCGTAGTCCGAGTACCGGCTGGCAATGTTCAGGCTCAGCTCGCGCGCGCCCGGCAGGTCGGCCAAGATCGGAATCTGCAGTTCCAAATAGATTTCATCGACCGAGTAGCTGCCGCCGGTCGGGCCGGAAGACAGGTTGGTCGAACCGCCCGTGACTGCCAGCGCGTCTGGCACGAAGGTGCCTTCTTCCTTGCGCGTTTCAACGCCGATTGCAAAGCCCAGGTCGCCGGCCGGCAGAGCCAGAATCGTGCCTGCCAAGTTGGCGGCATAAACGGTCGTCTCGGTTTCACCCGTGGCGTGTTCGGCCTGGAACAGGTAGTCGTACAGGGCCTTGTTGTTGGTCAAGCCGCCCGGACCTTCGACGCCGTACGGCAGGAACGGATTCCATGCCACGCAGCCGTTGAGGGGGGAAGCGGTCGTGCCGCAGCGGACCTGGCCGGTAGCCGAGTCAAGGAACGACGGACCCAGTGCGCGCGCCGTGTTGGCCAGGTTGAGATTGCCGGTATTGGTCTGCAGCAGGTCGTTATTGTTATACAGGTACGACACGTCCCAATCGAAAAGGCGATCGGCCCACTCGAAGCTGCCTTCGAACGCACCCGTGAAGCGGTAGGTGGTCAGGTCGCTGCTGGATACGCGCGGGGCTTCCCAAGTGCGACGCCACCAGTTGCTGATCGTCGCGCCCGTCGGGTTGAAGTAGCTGGCCGCCGACAACGGTACGCCGGTGCCGCCGTTCGAGGTCGCGAACGAAGTTGCCTGCATCGGATAGCCGGCCACCGTGCGATCGGTCACGCGGTTGTTGTAGGCCAGGTTGGTGCGGAAACGCACGCTGTCGGTAATATCGAAGACGCCGTCCAGGTAGATGCTTTTACGCTCCACCGGGGTGCGCAGGTCAGTCTGCTGGTTCGTGTTGCTCTTGCCGTCGGTGACGCCAGGGGTGCAACCGGTGGTCGGCGTGGAGCCAACGCAGGTGCCGATGACCTGATTCTGGGGCACATAGTCCGCAAGGTTGCGCGGATCGCCACCCGGACGCAGGATCACTCGGGTGCCGGTGGCAACGCCGGGGACGCCGGTCGTCGCGGTGGTCACCCAGCCGCCGTACTGGCCGACGGTAGTCCAGTTATCGGTCGGGTGGTACGACGAGCGCGGGAATGCGCTGTAGGGACGGTCGGACGCCTTGACGACATCCTCTTCTCCCCATTCGGCAGCCACGGTCAGCGAGCCGCGATCGCCGGTGAAGCCCATGATGAAATCACCCTTGGTGATCTCGCCATCGCCTTCGCCGTACTGGCCGAAATAGGCGCTTGCAGCCGCGCCTTCATAGTTGGAGCGCGTGATGATGTTGATCACGCCTGCGATGGCGTCGGAGCCATAGGTCGACGAGGCTCCATCCTTCAGTACTTCGATGCGTTCGACAGCGACGGCGGGGATCGTCGACACATCGGCGTAGCCGCTGGTCGAGATACCCAGACGCTTGCCGTTCACCAGCACCAAGGTGCGCTGCGCACCAAGGTTACGCATGCTGATGTAGGTGCCGCCGGCGATTTCACCGGCCGACAGCGGCGAGGCGCGGCTGATGGTCGGCGGGCCCATGGCCGAGATGTTCTGCAGGATGTCCGACACGGACTGGAAGCCCTGCTTCTCGATATCTGCGCGGCTTAGCGTGAACACGGGCTGCGCGGTTTCGGTATCGACCTGGCGGATGCGTGTGCCGGTGACTTCGATGCGATCCAGCGTCGTGGCATCGCCCTGCGCTTGCTGCGCGAATGCCGTGCCGGTACCGATCACCGACACTGCGCCTGCCGCGAGCGCGAACGAGATCGCGTCACGGAGCTTCGTGGTTTTGCAGTTCATTGCTCTCTCTCTCCCGTAAGGGGTATCCCAAGGTGTCCCTCGAGGCGGTCAAAAAGGGCGACCACGAAACGAGGGGGTGACCGGATACTAGTCGGCTTTTAACAATAATTAAACCCGCGTGAAGGTCGAAGGAGGTCGGATGTAAGTCGAGTTACGTAAATGTGATGCCGCGCACGCTGTGTCAGGCCGCACGCATTCGACGGCGCGATGCCGAGGATGTTTCGATCATGTCGAAGCGGCGCGATTACCGCGACGCGGCAATGCGGGAGCGTATTGCAAGCAGGGAGCAGTGGACGCTTAGAGGTCCTGCTCGTACCGCACGTAAGGCACGGTGCCTTCGTCGGCGTTCTCGTTGGTCAGCGAGAAGGGGTTCTTGCCGCGGGTGATGACGTTCTCGGCACCGACGGTGAGCTGTCCGCTCCACGGGGTGCGCCAGGTAAGACCCAAGCCAAGGCCTTCGAACTTGCCGGGCTGGCCGGGGACGTCGATGACGCGTCCGATGATGTTGGCGCTGAAAGGACCGTAGCCACCACCGACGGAGAGGCTGCGGCTGTTCCAGCGATCGGCGAGGGCGGGCAGGTCCGAGGCGGGTACCAGGGTGGCCTTCGCCACCGCGCCGCCGATCGACACGAAGCCTTCGCGACCGATGTTCTTCTGGCCGAATACGGTCAGGTCATTCTGTTCGACGCGACCGGTGCCGCGGCCGGACGACAGCCAGGCAGGCAGCGTGTCGCGGCCGGTGCCTGCCGAGAGGCCGAGCTTGCCGCCAGGGCGGCTCAGGATCGCGGAAGCGCTGACGCGCTGGCTCGTCGTAGCATCATCATCGTCGCCGAGCGTCGCCAGCATGCAGTGGCTTGCGAGATTGCCGATGTTGCCGACCACGCCGGCCTTGCGATTGCAGACCAGGCCCAGTTCATCGCCGCTCTCCAGTCCGAAGGCGGTCGTCAGCGAGTTGCGGCCCAGGCGCCAGCGGGCGCCGGCTTCGGCCTGGCCGGTGGGTTCGAGCAGGAGCACGGCCTCGACCTTGCCGTCGTTGTTCCAGATCGGCAGGGCGGTGGCCTGAGGGTCTGCGGCGGGCTTGCGTGAGGCCTTCTGTGCATGCGCGTCCGTTGCCACGCCGGAGGCGAGCAACAGGGCTAGCGACAGTGAAAGGCTACGCAGATTCATGGCTGGCTTCAGACTCCTGGGTCTACCCGGAGTTCCCCTCCCGAAGGGGAACCGATGCTATGCCGTTTATGATTCTTTAACAAGTCCCCGTGGCGGCCATCCGACCGCCGGATCACTGCAGTCGGATGGGCGCGTCTACCTCGACCCTGGGCTGGCTGAAAAGTTCCGCGATCTGGAGGGTGGAGAACCGGTACTCCTGCCCACAGAACTCGCAACGCACTTCGGCCACCCCGTCGGCCAGCGCGGCCGTCGCCTCTTCCTCCCCCAACGACTGCAGCATGCTCTCGACCCGCTCGCGCGAACAAGAGCAGCCGAAGCGAATTGGGCGCTGGGTCAGGATTTGCAGGGATTCTTCGTGGAACAGGCGGTGCAGCAGGTCCGGGACGGGGGTGGCGAGCAGCTCCGCTTCCCCCAACGTGTCGAAAAGCGCGCCGGCGCGGTTCCAGCCGTCGTCGTCGCCCTCGTCGCCGGGCAGCTTCTGGAGCATGAGGCCGCAGGCCCGGCCGCCGTCCGCTGCCAGCAGCAGGCGCGTGGGCAGCTGCTCGGACTGGCGGAAGTAGTCTTCGAACGCCTCCGCCAGGCGGCTCGCCTCCAGGCCGACCAGACTCTGGTACCGCTGCGGCTCGCGTGGGTCCAGGCCGGGATTCTCGATGGTGATGGCCAGCAGGGCGTCGTTGCCAAGAGCCCGCAGGTCGCGGGGCGCATCCTGATGAGGGGAAACCTGCGCGATGCCGCGCACCGTGCCCGCCGCGGTGCATTCGGCGAACAGGCTGCGCAGGCTGCCCTGGCTGCGCAACTGGATGGACAGGCGCCCGTCGACCTTGGTGTGGCCGGTGAACAGCACCGCGGCCGCGCTGGCCTCGCCCAGCAGCTCGCGCGCGGACGCAGGGTAGTCGGCACGTCCGGCCACTGTCCGCCAGGTCTCGTCCAGCCGGACGGCGACGCCACGGACGCCGGCGGCGGGCAGCAGAAAGCGGGTCAGGGCGTCGGTGGAAGCGTCGGTGGTCATGGGAATCCGTGCAGGGGAATGCGGGGCGGGCGGGCGTCTCGGCATAATGCCGGCGATCACACGCTCAAAGGGGAAACGCCACGATGGGGGCAACCGATACCATCCTCAAGATCCGGCTGGCCCGATGAGCGCTGCGTCGACCGCCAAGGTGCCACGCAAGCGCCGCTGGGTCCGCTGGTTGCTGGCGCTGCCCTTCCTGTTCGCGGCTGCCAGCATCCTGCAGGTGGCGGTTCTGCGCTTCGTCGATCCGCCGTTCACCGCATTCATGGCGGCGCGGATGTTCGAAGCCTGGGGACAGGGCGACTTCGGTTTCCGCATCGCCTACGACTGGCGTGACCTGGACCGCATGTCGCCGAGCCTGCCGCTGTCGATGGTCGCCGCGGAGGACCAGAACTTCGCGAGCCATCACGGGTTCGACCTGGATGCGATCGAGAAGGCGCGCGTGCACAACCGCAAGATGGTCGAGCGTGCCGAGAAGCGGGGCCGGCCGGTGACGCGCATCCGCGGCGCCAGCACCATCAGCCAGCAGGTGGCGAAGAACGTGTTCCTCTGGCAGGGCAGCAACCGCATCACGCGCTGGGCGCGCAAGGGACTCGAGGCCTGGTACACCGTGCTGATCGAGGCGCTGTGGCCGAAGACGCGCATCCTGGAGGTCTATGCGAACGTCGCCGAGTTCGGCGACGGCGTGTATGGCGGGCAAGCGGCGGCGCGACGCTACTGGGGGAAGGATGCCGCGGGCCTGACCGCCAACGAGAGCGCCCGCCTCGCGGCGGTATTACCGGCGCCGCGCCGCTACAGCGCGCATCGGCCGGGGCCTTATGTGCAGCGCCGCGCCGCGAATATCCAACGGCAGGTCCGGCAGATCGGTGGCGCCGGGTACCTCGAGGCACTGCAATGAGCAACGACGGACCCTGGCAGGTCACCGTGGTGGTGGCTGCCTACAACGAAGCGCAAGCGTTGCCGCTGCTGCACCCGCGCGTCATGGCGGCGCTGGATGCGCTGGAAGTCGTCCACGGACGCGTCCTGTATGTCGACGACGGCAGTCGCGATGCCACCTGGGCAGTGCTGCAGGCATTCGCCGCGGCCGATCCCCGCGTGTCGGTGCTGCGGTTGTCGCGCAACTTCGGCAAGGAGGCCGCATTGACGGCGGGCCTGGACCGCATCGACCGCGGCGCGGCCGTGATCCTGGACGCCGACGGCCAGGATCCGCCGGAGCTGATCGGCGACTTCGTGCGCGAATGGCAGGCCGGCTACGACAACGTGCATGGCACGCGCATCGAGCGCGACGGCGAAGGCTGGCTGAAGCGCGCCACCGCGCATGCGTTCTACCGCGTGATCGGCCGATTGTCGAAGACGCCGATCCCCGCCGACACCGGCGACTTCCGCCTGCTGTCGCCGCGCGCGCTGGCCGCGTTGCGCGAACTGCGCGAACGCCACCGTTTCATGAAAGGCCTGTTCGGCTGGGTGGGCTTCAACCAGAAGTCGCTGCCCTACCATCGAGAGGCCCGCGTGGCGGGCAGCAGCAGTTTCGGGTTCTGGAAACTGTGGAACTTCGCGCTCGAGGGCATCACCAGTTTCACCACGGCGCCGTTGCGCGTGGCGACCTACCTGGGCGTGCTGACCGCGCTGCTGGCCTTCGCCTTTGCCCTTTACATCGTGGGCAAGGCGTTGATGTTCGGGGATCCCGTCGCGGGTTGGCCGACGATGATGACGGTGATCCTGTTCCTCGGTGGCGTGCAACTGGTGGCGCTGGGCCTGATCGGCGAGTACCTCGGGCGCCTGTACGAGGAATCCAAGCAGCGACCGCTCTATCTGGTGGACGCCTGGCAACCTGCGTCGGCAGGAGTATCCTTGGCCGGACCCGATCGACCCGCTCCCCATCCAGGAGATCGCCATGCGCACGGTTCGTCAGTTGCTGGGGGCCAAGGCCCCTGAAGTCTTCGCGGTATCGCCCGATGCCTCCGTGCTCGACGCCATCCGGCTGATGGCCGAGAAAGGCGTCGGCGCGGTGCTTGCGATGCAGGGGCCGCGGCTGTGCGGCATCGTGTCCGAGCGCGACTACGCGCGGAAGGTCGTGCTGCAGGGCCGCTCGTCATCCAATACGCCGGTGCGCGACATCATGACCTCGAAGGTGGTGACGGTGCGGCCGGACGACAGCGTCGACCACTGCATGCAGGTCGTCACCGAGCACCGCATCCGTCACCTGCCAGTGGCAGACGGCGAGACCATCGTCGGCGTCATCTCCATCGGCGATCTGGTGAAGGCGGTCATCGAGGACCAGAAGGTCGAACTGGACCAGCTGCAGCGCTACATCGCCAGCTGAGTCGCCTCATTTCGCGTACTGCCCGCCGCAGGTGCTGTCCTCGCCGGGCCCGACCTCGATCGTGGCCAGCAGGGCGGCCGGTGGCGTGATGGTGCCCAGTGCCACGGCCACCGCGCCGCGCACGCCCAGTCGCTTGAAGTCGGGACGGAACGAGGGATCCTTGAACGTGCCGCCGACCACGAGCGGCGAGCGCAGCGCCAGGATGCTGCGGTCCTTCGGGCGTGGTCGCATCTCGAGGTCCAGCGTCTCGTCCTTCAGGCTGATCTGACCCTTGCCGACGATGATCGTGTCGGCGCTGTCGAACGCGAGCGTGCGCGCCTGCATCACGCCGTCCTTCACCGCGAAGTCGCCGAAGGCGCAACGCACCGGCACCGTCTTGTCCTTGGTGATGAGGAACTTCAGCGCCTCGGCGATATCCAGGCCCGCGAGCTCCATCAGCAGGTTGCTGATCTGGCCGCGGCCCATGCCGACGGCGATGTCACCGTCCGCCGTGCCCAGGATGCCGGCGATCGAATTGCCGGTGCCTGCGATCGTCATGTCGCCGCCGATGCGGCCGACCGCGCTCCTGGTCAGTTCGGCCTGTGGAAACAGCTCGCCCAGGTCCAGTCCGCGCATGGCGATCTTCGCCTGCGTGCGGATGGTGTCGTTGCGCGCATCCATCCGGATCTGCGAACGGATGTCGCCCTGCGCGACACCGAAGTTCAGCGGCTCCAGTCGCAGCAGGCCGGCGTCCAGCAGCAGGTGCGCATCCATGTCGTCGATCGGCAGGCTGGGCGCATTGATGCGGTGCGCCTTCCAGCGCACGTCCGCGTCCATCGCGCGCAGCTTGGTCAGGTCGTAGGGCGTATCCGGCAGCAGGCGGGCGTCCGCCGCCAGCGCGACCGCCTTCGCGCGCTGTTCGGCGTTGCTGGCTTCGTCGCCCCCCGTCTGTGGCGGTGCGCCGACGAAGCCGGCCAAGTCGTCGAAATCCAGGCGCTTCGAGACCAGATTGGCCTTCAGCAACGGACGCTCGCGGCCGACGGTCACCGCGGCCGAGCCACTGAGATCGCTGTCGCCGACCACGCCGGTGAAGCCGTCGTAGCGCCACGTGTTGCCGTCGCGGGTGAAGCGGCCATCCAGACGATACGGTGGGGTGGGGGGCGTCGCGATGCCGATCAGCGGAAACAGGTCCTCCATGTCCTCGCCGGCCAGCATCAGCTGCAGATCGAAATCGCGCAGACGGAACGGATCGAGCAGCGTGCCGCGCGCATGGGCGCGGGTCGGGCCCGCGGTCGCCCGCAGGTCGATGCGGTAGGGCTTGTCGGTGTCGCGCAGCGCCAGCGGCGACGCCACCTGGCCGGCCAGCGTGAAGCGGTTGCCTGCCCAGCGGCCCGTGCCGTCGACGTTGACCGCCGAGGCTTCATCGGGGGCGGAGGTTTTGGCGCTGCCCAGCGTCACGTCGACATCGGTCTTCGCCTTCGGGTCGAGGAACAGCAGGCGGCCCTGGTCGATCCGGAGGTCGCCGAACGTCATGCGGCTTTCGCCACTCGTGTCGCCGAACACCCAGTTGCCCGTCCCATCGGGTCCGCTCTCCAGCCGCAGCTGCGGGCGCGTCAGATGGATGCGGGGGATGCGCGTCTCGCGTTTGAAGACGAAGGGCAGCACTTCCACGCTCACCTCGGCGCGGTCGGCCGCCGCCATCGTCGGCACCTTGGACCACGCGGCATTGCCGAACGTCAGCGCGTCGCCGCGCACCGTCGTCACCCTGCCCAGGTCGACATCCAGATTGCCCGCGATATGGAAGCTGCGCCCGGTCTGCTTCTCGACGACCCATTCGATCGGCCGGCGCAGCCAGTTCCATTCGAACAGGATCGCCACCACCACGATCGCCGCCGCCAGTACGCCGAGGACGATCGCACCGGTGCGCGACAGTGGGCGCAGGGCGAAGCGGCGACGTGGGGAAGGCGCTGCATTCATGACCCCATGGTTGGGGACCGCGTGTTCACGTACCGCGAAACGCGCGCTCAGCGGTTCATGCGCGGGACACGAACGTGGAAGCGTGGTTCACGCCAGGCGCGGCGACAGTACCTGCTGGGTGACGGCGACGAAATGGCAGACGCTGCCGCCGATGACGAACAGGTGCCAGATCGCGTGGGAGTAGCGGATCGACTCGCGGTGGTAGAAGAAGGTGCCCAGCGTGTAGAACAGCCCGCCTGCCAGCAGCCAACCCAGCGTCCACGGATCGACCGAGGTCAGCAGCGGCTTGATCGCCACGACCACCAGCCAGCCCATCGCGATGTAGAGGATCGTCGACAGCAGCTTGAAGCGGCCGGTATAGAACAGCTTGAAGATCACGCCCGCGATGGCGATCGTCCAGATGGCGATGAACAGGCCCCAGCCCCATGGCCCGCGCAGGCCAATCAGGGTGAACGGCGTATAGGTACCGGCGATCAGCAGGTAGATCGCGCAGTGGTCGAAGACCTTCAGCCGACCCTTCGCCACGGGATGCTGGATGGCGTGGTACAGCGTGGACGCGGTGTAGAGCAGCAGCAGGGTGACGCCGAACACGATCGACGCACCCAGCTGCCAGCCATCGCCATGGACCGCGGCCAGGGTGATCAGCACCGCACCGCCGGCCAGCGCGAGGACGGCGCCCAGGCCATGCGTCAGTGCGCTGGCGATCTCGTCGCGCAGGTCGACCAGATGGTCGGCCCGCTTGCGGGCGCGCAGGGTCTGGAAGGGCGTCGGCTCACTCATGGCGTCACGTTACCGCAATGCAGCACGGGTTGCATGGGGCGGCCATCGACTGTTCGACGACCGGTTCACGCACGCGCGCTCAGCCCAGGTCGACGCTGTGCGCATGCTCGCGGGTTGCCAGGAACTGCACGTCCGGCGCGCGTTCCTGCGCCAGTTGCAGGTTCACCCGCGTGGGTGCCAGGTAGACCAGTTCGCCGGCGGCGTCCAGCGCCAGGTTCATCGCGTTCTTGTCGCGGAACTCTTCCAGCTTCCTGGCGTTGTCGCAGCGGATCCAGCGTGCCGTGGCCACGCTGACGTTCTCGAACGAGGCGTCCACGCCGTACTCGTCCTTCAGGCGGTAGGCCACCACGTCGAACTGCAGCACGCCGACCGCGCCGAGAATCAGGTCGTTGCTCATCAGCGGGCGGAAGAACTGGGTCGCGCCTTCCTCCGACAACTGCGCCAGGCCCTTCTGCAGCTGCTTCAGCTTGAGCGGATCGCGCAGGCGGGCGCGGCGGAACAGTTCCGGCGCGAAGTTGGGGATGCCGGTGAACGACAGCGCCTCGCCCTCGGTGAAGGTGTCGCCGATGGAGATGGTGCCGTGGTTATGGATGCCGATGACGTCGCCCGGGAACGCCTCCGCCGCGATCTCGCGGTCGCTGGCCATGAAGGTCAGCGCGTTGGCCAGCTTCATCTCCTTGCCGCTGCGTACGTGGAAGGTCTTCATGCCGGCCTCGAAGCGGCCCGAGCACACGCGCATGAACGCCACGCGGTCGCGGTGCTGCGGGTCCATGTTGGCCTGGATCTTGAAGACGAAGCCGGTCAGCTTGTTTTCGTCCGGCTGCACCTCGCGGCCGGTGGTCTCCCGCGCCTGCGGCGACGGCGCATGCTCGACGAAGAAGTCCAGCAGCGGCTGCACGCCGAAGTTGTTGACGCCCGAGCCGAAGAACACCGGCGTCTGCTTGCCGTCCAGGTAGGCCTGCTTGTCGAACGGGTGGCTGGCGCCCTGCACCAGTTCCAGTTCGTCGCGCAGCGCGGACAGCATTTCGCTGCCGATCTTCTCCTCCAGCCCCGGTGCGTCGAGCGACGGGAAGATGGTGGAATCCTGGCGGGTGAAGTTGCGGCCGGGCTCGTAGAGGTGCACTTCGCCGGTCAGCAGGTGCACGACGCCCTTCAGGCGCTGGCCCATGCCGATCGGCCACGTCACCGGTGCGCACTGGATGCCCAGCACGCTTTCCACTTCATCCAGCAGTTCGATCGGGTCCTTGCCCTCGCGGTCCAGCTTGTTGATGAAGGTCATGATGGGCGTGTCGCGCAGGCGGCAGACCTCCATCAGCTTGATCGTGCGCTCTTCCACGCCCTTGGCCACGTCGATGACCATCAGTGCGCTGTCCACCGCGGTGAGCACGCGGTAGGTGTCCTCGCCGAAGTCGGCGTGGCCCGGCGTGTCGAGCAGGTTGACGATCTTGCCTTCGTACGGGAACTGCATCACCGACGAGGTGACGGAGATGCCGCGCTCCTTTTCCAGTGCCATCCAGTCGGACGTCGCATGGCGCGCGGCCTTGCGGCCCTTCACCGAGCCGGCCATCTGGATGGCGCCACCGAACAGCAGCAGCTTTTCCGTCAGCGTGGTCTTGCCTGCGTCGGGGTGGGAAATGATGGCGAAGGTGCGGCGACGCGTGGCTTCGCTGGCCACGGCGCTGGTCGGATTGGACATGGGGCGGGCGCCCGGGCGGGCGCTGAAGGAGCGGGAAGGCGGCGATTATACCGGCCGGCGGGCTGCCGCCGGCTCAGCGGCCCGACGGGAACTGCAGCTGGCCCAGCGGGCCGAACATGCGGAACGGCACCGACTCCAGCCGCATGCCGCGGTTGGCCTGCACCACGAAGTGCAGGTGCGGCGCGGTCGAGAAGCCGGTATTGCCGGACAGGCCGATGTACTGCCCCTTGGTGACGTACTGGCCCACGCGCACCTGCACGCCTTCGGCCTTCAGGTGCGCGTACAGGGCCATGCTGCCGTCGCTGTGCAGGATGCGGATGAAGTTGGCGCGGCCACCGTACTTCTCGCGGTTCAGGCCGGCCTTGTCGAAGTCCGACTCCACCTGCATCACCAGGCCCTCGCGGGCGGCGACGATCCGCGTGCCTTCGGGCACCGCGAAATCGACCGCATGCAGGTTCTGCGGGTCGCTGTGGCTGAAGCGCCCGCCCGGCCCCTGATCCACGCGCACGCGGCCGTAGTCGAACGGCAGGCGGTACTCGTAGTCCTGCGGCCGGCTGGCCGGATCGCCCGGCATGCCGTCCAGGGTCAGCTCGAAATCGCCGCCGCGCAGCGGGTCGGTCACGTCGATGTCGGCGACCAGCACGCTGCTGCGCGCCGGTACCACGACGCGGGCGGGCAGGCTGGGAGCGCTGCGGACGTCGCGCTGGCGCCGGAAGCCGAGCTGCACTTCCACCGGCCCATGCATCAGGTTGTCGGCCCATGCCTGGTAGCGCAGGCCCTGCTTCTCCAGCCGCAGCCGCACCAGCGCGCTGGGCGGGTTGCGGAAGCGCATGACGTCCACGCCGCTGCCGGCCAGCTGCTCGGGCGGAGGCGGCTGGTCGCCGTACTGCGTGTAACCCTGCTTGTCCTTCCAGCGGTACAGGCGGGCGGCGTCCGCGTCGCCGAGGCTGCCGACCAGCACGGCGATGCCGCAGGCCAGGGCCACCAGGCGTGCGTTCACCGCGGGCAGTCGCCTTGCAGGTCGAGCGCGCGGGTGATGTCGCGCAGGTCGAAGGCCGCCAGCGATTCGTCGTTATGCAGCGCGAACAGCGCGCCGGCGGGGAAGCGTCTGGTCGGGACGGCGTAGACGGTCTCGCCGTCGGTATTGGAGGTCACCTTGCCGGAGAACACGCCGGCAGGCGCCAGCGTGGCGCGATCGAACAGGCGGAACCGGGTCGGCATCAGCTGGTCCACCGCGACCCAATAGCCGCTGTCGACGCTGCACGACCACAGGGCGATGCCTTCGGCATCGGCATCGAACGTGGGCAGACTGTGGCCGTTGTAGGTGCCGGTCGCCAGCCGGTAATCGCGCAGCGTGGAGCCCACGCGACGGTCTTCCTCGGCGATCAGCAGGCGATCGTGCGCGGGATCGCCGGCGATCGACTCGACCATGCGCAAGGCGCCGGCCGCGCCGGTGTCGCCGAACTGGCCCAGCAGGCGCGCTTCCAGCTTCCCGCCTTCTTCCACCCGCACGCGGAAACGCTTCACCCGGCCATCCAGTTCTTCCATCGGCGGCAGGGTCATGGTGCGGAAGTCGGCCATGAAGCTGTCGGTGACGAACAGTTCCAGTTCGCCCGGTGCGGTCTCGTGGACCCACAGGCCGTACGGGGAACGCAGCACGTCGGCGCCGAAGGCACCCAGCGGGGCGAATTCCGGCAGCCGGAACGCCTGCACGCGGTGGTTGTCGCGCTCGGCCACGAACAGCAGGTCGCCGAACACGGCGATGCCGTTGGGACGGTTGAACTGGCCGACCGCGCTGCCGGGGGCGCCGACCGTGCGCAGCCGTTCCCCGCTGTCGGCGTCGTAGATGGCCAACTGGTGGGCGGCCTTGGCCGTGGCGATCAGCCAGACCTGACCGTCTTCCGTCGGCCAGGCGGCCAGCGAGTCCAGTTCGTCGCCGGCCACGGGCGTGGACACCCAGGTTTCGGCGATGACGGCGTCGGCCGCGGTCTTCGGCGGCGGCGCGGGGGGCGTGGAGGTGTGCAGGGGGGCGGTGGAACAGGCGGCGAGCAAGGCTGCGCACAGGCCGCCCAAGAGGAGATTCCGGGTCATGTGAGGAATTATGCGGCATCGCCGCACCGGCCGGCAGGGCGACGTCCGTCAAACTTCATCGCTTCATCCGAATAAAGCGATTGACATCCGGAAAGCGGGTGGGCACAGTACGTCCACCATCGAGACCGGCAGAGGGACAGGCCCGAAGAAGCCGGGGCAGCCAGCGACGCGCAAGCGCCGTGGTGGTGCCAAATCCTGCGGGGACCCCAGCGTCTGCCGGAAGATGGTTCGTACCGTGCCCTCGCACGGCGAACGCGAGCTCCGCGAAGCTCGGTGGTGCAGTCCCGTCCCGCCTGGGACACCGCCACCGGATGCCGCCATGAGTTACGCCAGTCCCGCCCTGAACCGCCTGCCCGAGCCCTCGTCGATCGAAGGCTTTCCGTTGTCGTCCACGCAGGACGACGGTCCGCGCGCGCTGCGCGGCGAAGTGGTGGTGGAACTGGCGATGCGCCACGCCGGTACCCGTGCGGTGACGCTGCGATACGAGCTGCAGGGTCCGGTCGGCGCGCCCGTCGTGTTCGTCGCCGGCGGCATTTCCGCGCATCGCCACCTGGCGGGCAGTGACGTGTTTCCCGAGAGCGGCTGGCTGAACGAGCTGGTCGGCGAGGATCGCGCGCTGGATCCGTCGCAGCGCCAGTTGCTCGCCTTCGACTTCATCGGCGCCGACGGCCGCCTCGACGCTCCCATCGACACCGCCGACCAGGCCGATGCCATCGCCAAGCTGCTGTCGGCGCTCGGTATTCCGCGGCTGGAGGCCTTCGTCGGCTATTCCTATGGCGCGCTGGTGGGCCTGCAGTTCGCCGTGCGCCATGCCGAGCGGCTGAAGACACTGGTTGCGGTCAGCGGCGCGCACCGCGCGCATCCCTATGCTGCCGCCTGGCGCGCGCTGCAGCGCCGTGCGGTGACGCTGGGCCAGTTGCAGTGCGCCGATGCGCAGGGCCTGTCGCTGGCGCGCCAGTTCGCCATGCTGAGCTACCGCACGCCGGAGGAGTTCGGCGAGCGTTTCGACACCGCACCCGAGATCGTCAACGGCCGCGTGCGCGTGGCCGCCGAGGATTATCTGGACGCCGCCGGCGCGCAGTACGTCGCGCGCACGCCGGTCACCGCCTACGTGCGCCTTTCCGAATCCATCGACCTGCATCGCGTCGATCCTGCCGATGTCCGCGTGCCCACGCTGGTGGTCGCGGTGGAAGGCGACCGCCTGGTGCCGCTGTCCGATTCCGTCTCGCTGGTCGAAGGCCTCGCCACGCTGGGCCAGCTGCGCGTGCTGCGCTCGCCCTACGGCCACGACGCCTTCCTGAAAGAAACCGACCGCATCGATTCCATCCTCACCTCGGCCCTGCGCGCCGCCGGAGACCTCGCATGAGCAGCTACATCCCCACCGACGCCGACGCGCCCTGTCGTCCCGCCACCGCCGCCGTCCGTGCCGGCATCGACCGCGACACCGCCTACGGCGCGGTGACGCCGCCGATCGTGCTGTCGTCGAACTTCAGCTTCGCCGGCTTCGCGCAGAAGCGCGAGTACGACTACACCCGCAGCGGCAATCCCACGCGCGACCTGCTGGCCGACGCGCTGGCCGAACTGGAAGGCGGCGCGGGCGCCGTCATCACCGCGACCGGCATGGGCGCGATCACGCTGGTGCTGAACGCGCTGCTGGAGCCGGGCGACCGCCTGGTGGTGCCGCACGATGCGTACGGCGGCAGCTGGCGCCTGTTCAACGCGCTGGCGAAGAAGGGCCACTTTGAGCTGATCACCGCCGACCTGACCGATCCGCGCTCGCTGGCCGACGCGCTGGCGCAGTCGCCGACGCTGGTGCTGATCGAAACGCCGTCCAACCCGCTGCTGCGCATCACCGACCTGCGTTTCGTCATCGACGCCGCGCACAAGGCCGGCGCGCGCACGGTGGTCGACAACACCTTCCTGTCGCCCGCACTGCAGACGCCGATCGCGTTCGGCGCGGACATCGTGCTGCACTCCACCACCAAGTACATCAATGGCCACAGCGACGTGGTCGGCGGCGCGGTGATCGCGCGCGACGAGGAAACCCACCAGCAGCTGGTGTGGTGGGCGAATGCGCTGGGCCTGACGGGTTCGCCGTTCGACAGCTTCCTGACCCTGCGCGGCCTGCGCACGCTCGACGCACGCCTGCGCGCGCACCAGGAGAACGCCACCGCCATCGCAGCGCTGCTCGACGCGCACCCGGTGGTGTCGAAGGTCTATTTCCCCGGTCTCGCGTCGCATCCCGGCCATGCCGTCGCGGCGCGCCAGCAGAAGGGCTTCGGCGCCATGCTGAGCGTCGAACTGGAAGGTGGCGAGGAAGCGGTGCGTGCGTTCGTCGAAGGCCTGCGCTATTTCACCCTGGCCGAATCGCTGGGCGGCGTGGAAAGCCTGGTCGCGCACCCGGCCACCATGACGCATGCCGCGATGACGCCCGAGGCGCGCGCCAAGGCCGGTATCTCCGACGGCCTGCTGCGCCTGTCGGTCGGCATCGAAGCGACCGACGATCTGCTGGCCGACCTCACCGCCGCGCTGGCGCGCGCCGAAGCCGTCGCCGCCGAGTCCAAACGCAAACTCGCCGACGCATGAGCACCGTCGTCCGGCTCGCGACCGCGTCGCGCACTGCGCCGAAGCTGGCGCTGCTCGGCACCGGCGTGGTGGGCAGTGCGTTCGTCGCGCGCTACCAGCGTCTGCAGGATCGCGCGCTGCCGTTGCCGGCGCTGGCGTGGCTGGCCAATTCGCGCGCGCTGCACGCCTGTGAGGGCGCTGCGCAGCAGGCGCTGGACAACGCGAGGCTGGCCACTGTCAGTAACGACGCAGTACCGCCGTGGGCCGAAGGCGAGGCGCTGCGGGCCGGCGACATCGTGGTCGATGCGACCGCGAGCGACAGCGTCGCCGACCGGCACGCGGAATGGCTCTCGCGCGGCGTGCACGTGGTGACGGCGAACAAGCTCGGTATCGGCGGTGCGCTGGCCCGCGCACAGGCGATCGGCCGCGCGCGTACAGAGTCCGGCGCCCGTTACGGCGATGCCGCCACCGTCGGCGCCGGCCTGCCGCTGTTGCGCAGCCTGCGCGCCCTCGTCGCCGGCGGCGACCGCATCCATCGCGTCGAGGGCGTGCTGTCGGGATCGCTGGCGTGGCTGTTCAACCACTACGACGGCATGCGCGCGTTTTCCGGCTTCGTCCGCCAGGCACGGCAGGGCGGCTACACCGAACCCGATCCGCGCGTGGACCTGTCCGGCGAGGACGTGCGCCGCAAGCTGCTGATCCTGGCGCGCGCCGCCGGCCTGCCGTTGCAGTCCGAGGATGTGCGCGTGGACTCGCTGGTGCCGGCGGACCTGGCCGCGCTGCCGCTGTCCGATCTGGACAGTGCGCTCGTCCATCTCGATGCGCCGCTCGCTGCGCGTTTCAAGGACGCCTACCGCAACGGCGCGCGCCTGCGATTCCTCGGTCGCTTCGATGCCGAACGCGCGAGCGTGGGCCTGCAGGCACTGCCGCTGGACCACCCGCTGTGCGGCGGTGGCGGCACCGACAACCGCGTCGCCATCTACAGCGACCGCTATCCCGAGCAGCCGCTGGTCGTGCAGGGACCCGGTGCGGGCGCCGAAGTCACCGCCGCCGCATTGCTGGACGACGTGCTGGCGATCGCCGCCGCCTGACGAGATGCCCGGCGGTGTCCTTGTCGGGACGTCCGCCGCGTTGGCTCCCTTCGGACATGCCACCGACGGAGCCGTCCGATGCGCCTTGCCCTGTGTGTGTGGACCGCGCTGTTGTCCTGCTGCGTCATCCTGTTTGCCGCTTGCGGTGAACGGGCGGTGCCCGCGGCATCGAACCCCGTGCTGCCGACGATCGTCCAGCAACCGCCGTTGCCCGGCCTGCGCGTTCGCCCGCTGACCGACCGCACGTTCGAGCGTACCGAGGCGCGGCGCGAACGCGGGCGCTACCTCGCCGACGGCAT
Source organism: Pseudoxanthomonas japonensis (assembly GCF_043632995.1). Taxonomy (NCBI): domain Bacteria; kingdom Pseudomonadati; phylum Pseudomonadota; class Gammaproteobacteria; order Lysobacterales; family Lysobacteraceae; genus Pseudoxanthomonas; species Pseudoxanthomonas japonensis. Next base: position 955,366 of record NZ_CP171632.1, read on the forward strand.
CCTGCAGTGCGCGCTCTGCCATTCCGACCGTGATTGGGGGCAGCCGGGCGCGCCGCCCGTGCAGAGCCGAACCATGGCCGGACATGTATGGAAGGACGAAGGCGCGACGCGGCTGGTCGCGCCGAACCTGACGTCCGACGTGGAGACCGGCGTCGGCGGCTGGAGCGACGACATGCTGGCGAGGGCGATCCGTGAAGGCATCAGCCATGACGGACGGCCGCTGCATCCCCAGATGTGGTATCCGTCGTTCTCGATGTTGTCGGATGAAGACCTCGCCTCGGTCGTTGTCTACCTGCGCTCGCTGCCGGCCATCCGCAATCCGCTGCCACGCACGCAGCTCTCCGAGGAGCAGGTGCAGCGCATCGTCGGCCGCCCCATGCCGATCACCGCGCCTGTGTCCGGCCCGGCCGACGACAGTCCGCTGGAGCGCGGGCGGTATCTGGCGGCCGTCGGCGATTGCGGCGGCTGCCACACACTGTGGGAAGCGAAACAGTTGCCGGGCGCGTTCGCCGGCGGCAATGCCATCTCGCGGGATGGCAGGGACATCTACAGCACCAACCTGACCCCCCATGCCACCGGCATCGACTACGACGCGACGGCGTTCGTCCCGTTGATTCGCACCGGCAAGCAGGGGCTGACGCATCCGGTGATGCCGTGGGTGGCGTTCCGCCATCTCAGCGACGAGGACCTCGAGGCGCTGCATGCGTTCCTGCAGACCCGGCACCCGGTCGCGCATGCGATCAGCAACCTGGCGCCACCCACGATGTGCGCCGTGTGCGGACAGGCGCATGGCCTGGGCAACATCAACCAGCGGGTGAAGCAGAAGGGCGTCGCCGTACCGGAGGCGACGCTGCGCGACTATGTCGGCACCTACCGTGTCGAACGCTACGACTGGACGCTACGCGTCACGCTCGAACACGGTCGCCTGCATGCGCAGTCGGCGGACGAACCGCCCGCCGAACTGGTCCCGCTGGACGACACCCTGTTCGCCATGGACGGCGGCCTGGGGCCGCTGCGCTTCCGCCGTGATGCGAACGGCAGGGTGGATGCGGTCGTGTCGGAGGACGTCGATGATGTCGTGCTGGCCCGCATCGCCACCGCCGCGCCTACTCCGTGACGCGGGCCGTCAGGGCGCGCTGACCGCCTTCAGCAGTTCGGCATTGAAGCGCGCCGGGTCCTCGACCTGTGGCGAATGGCCCAGGTCGGCGAACTCCACGAGCGTCGCGCCTGGAATCGCCGCGGCCGCGCGCCTGCCCAGCGCCGGGTAGTCGCCGAGCCGCTTCGCCACCTCCGGCGGCGCCAGATCCTTGCCGATGGCGGTGCGGTCCTTCTGGCCGATGAACAGCGTGGTCGGTACCGCGATGCGGGGGAACTCGTACACGACGGGCTGGTTGAACACCATGTCCGAGGTCAGCGCCTGGCTCCAGGCGACGGCCTCGCGTCCGTCGCCGGCGTACATGCCGCCCAGCATCCGTACCCAGCGTTCGTACGCCGGCTTCCAGTCGCCGCTGTAGTACACGGTGCGCTGGTAGTCGCGGATGCTGTCGAAGGACGTCTTCATTTCGCGCGCGTTCCAGGCGTCGATGCTCCGCCACGGCACGCCTGCGGCCTTCCAGTCCTCCAGTCCGATGGGATTGACCAGCACCAGCCGCTCGGTCGCCTGCGGATACTGCAGCGCATAGCGTGCGGCGAGCATGCCGCCCATGGAGTGGCCCACGATCACCGCGCGCGGGATGCCGAGCCTGGCGAGCAGGTCGTGCGTGTTGGCCGCCAGCTGGCCGAACGAGTACTGGTAGCGCGGCGGCTTGCTCGACTTGCAGAAGCCGACCTGGTCCGGTACGACGACGCGATAGCCGGCGCCCGCCAGCGCCGCGATCGCGGATTCCCAGGTGGCCGCGCAGAAGTTCTTGCCGTGCAGCACCACCACGGTGCGGCCGTTGGGCATCGTGGGCGCCACATCGAGGTAGGCCATTTCCAGCGGTTGCGCCTGCGAATCGAAAGCGAAGGTCTTCACCGGATAGGGATAGTCGAAGCCTTCCAGGCGGGCGCCGTAGGTGGGCAGCGGTTCGGCCCGTGCGACGGCGCTGGAAGCGAGCAGGATGGCGAGCGCGGCCGGCGCCGATCGTGGATTCTTCATGCAGCGGTCTCTGCGACGGGGCAGGCCAGCGTAGCGCGGATGCGTTGCGTGGACGTCAAGCCTGTGGCGCAGATGGTGACGACGTCGTGGCCGGATGATGCGGACCCCGCAGCGCCAGATGGCCGCTGCGCACCAGTTCGCCGGGGTCGCGTCGTACCTGGTCGGCATCGACGACGGGCAGCGGCAGTGGCGTCGCTTCGTACAACGCCCAGCCATTGCGGCCATGCGCCTTCACTTCGTAGAGCGCCCGGTCCGCGAGTGAGACCAGCTGTTCCCACCCCAGCAGGTCGGGTGCGCCGGGGAAGGGCGGATAGCCGATCAGTCCCAGCGATGCGGTCACCTGCAACTGCGCGCCGGCGACATCGACCGGCTCCGCGGCGATCGCCGTGCAGATGCGCCGACCCAGCGCATGCAACTCGTGGCGCGGCATGGGCCGGAACACCATCAGGAATTCCTCGCCGCCCCAGCGGATCACGTAGTCGCCATCGCGCGAGAGCGTGCGCAGCCGGTGCGCGACGGTCTGCAGCACGTGGTCGCCGGCCTGGTGGCCGTGGCCGTCGTTGATCGACTTGAAGTGGTCGATGTCGAGCAGCGCGAACGCGAGCACGTCCACGCCGGCGGCGAAGCCGGGCATGCGCTGGTAGTAGGCGATGTCGGCGGGCAGCTGGCGGGTCAGGTAGCGGCGGTTGTGCAGGCCGGTCAGCGGATCGGTGAGGCTGATGGCTTCCAGCTGCCGGTTGGCCTGCTGCAGATCGCGGGTGCGCTGTTCCACCAGCCGCTCCAAGGCAACGCGGCGGTTGTGGTGGCGGCGCAGCACCCACCGGTTGGACAGCAGCACCAGGACCGCCAGCGCGAACGCCAGCAGCAGGTAGAACCACGGGCTCTCGTAGAAGTACGGCGCGATGGTGAAGGCCTGCGTGGCGGCCGCACGTCCGGAGACGCCGCTGTTGTTGGTGCCGAGCACCTCGAACACGTAGCGTCCCGCGGGCAGGTTGGTATAGGTCGCGCTGCGCTGGTGCGGGTCGTCGAGCAGCTTCCACTCGTCGTCGTAGCCCTTGAGGCGGTAGCGGATGTCGATGTGGTCCGACGCCTGGAAGCTGAGCGTGGTGAACTCGAAGCGCAGGTCGCGCGCGGCGCTCGGCAGCGACCATTCCGTTGCGCGCTCGGCCGGGCGCCACTGGCCCTGCACCTGGACGCGTTCGACCACCGACTCGGGCAGGTAGTCGTTGGACAGGGACTGGTCGGTCGCCATCACCACCACGCCATCGCGGGTCGGCAGCCACAGCGCGTTGTCGGCCAGGAAGCCGCGGCTGTTGCCGGCGCCGTTGCAGCAGTCGCCCTTCTGCCCACCATGGCGGTCGCCGCGCTCGTTGAGCAGGGTCCGCGCGTTCACGCGCCGGGCACGATCATCGGCGGCGTCGAGCAGCTCGGTCACTGGGACGCGATAGATGCCGCGCAGGCCACCCGCCCACAGGAAGCCGCCGGCGTCCTCGGCGAAAAAGAAGGGCGCGTTTGCCGGGATGCCGCGCGACTTGTCCAGGCGCGTCCAGCGATGGCCGTCGAACAGCAGCATCAGTTCTTCCGACAGCGCGCCGGCCAGCCACTGGCCGCCGGCGAGCTCGTACAGGGACACGATGTGCGGCGCGTCCAGGCCGGTACCGGTCAACGGAACCTGGACCAGGTGTTCGTCGACGAATTCGTAGAGCCCGCTCTGGGTGCCCACCAGCAGGCGTCCGTCGCGCGTTTCCATCAGCACGCGCACGCGGATGTCACGCAGGCCCTCCCGTTCGCCGTAGTGGCGCGCGCGCTCGTCGCCTTCCCGCCAGCGGTAGAGGCCATTGCTGGTGGCGAACCACAGCCGTCCCTGGCGATCGCGGATGATGCCGTTCACCTGCGCGGCATCGAGCGCCGCCAGCGCCCGCGGCCGCTGCACGCGACCGTCGCGGTACACGGCGGCGCCATCGCGCGTGCCGATCCAGGTCTGCCCGTTCTCGGGCAGCAGGCTGTAAGCGGCGGGGTGCGGCAGGTCGCGTCCCGGGATCAGGGAGCGGAACCGGCCGCCTTCCAGCACGCTGACACCGTCGTCGCTGCCCACCCACACGCGTCCGTCCGGCGCCTGCGCGACAGACCACAGCAGCGGTTGCTGCAATCCCTCGGCGCGGCTGTAGCGCCGGGTCCAGCCGTTCCACGCCCGGCTGACGCCTTCGTTGTTGCTGCCCAGCCACAGGTTCGACTCGCGGTCTTCGTAGAAGGCACGGATTTCCGCGAGCGGTCCGTCCGCGGCGATCCGTTCCAGCAGCCGACCGTTCTGCAGCCGGTACACGGTGTCGCGGGTGCTCACCCACAGGATGCCGTCGCGGTCCTCGTGCAGCGTCTGCACCCCACCGCTGACGGCAACGACATTACGGTCGCGCTGCCAGTGCTGGCCATCAAGGACGAACAGGCCGGCATCGCAGCCGGCCCACAGGCGGCCGTCGTGGCGCGCCAGCGAGGTGACCGTCGCCAGCGATGCGCCGGCGGGCAGCTTGAGGACGCGCTCGCCGGTGCCGTCGAAGGCGTGCACGCGGCCACGGCCGCCGGCCCAGAGCGTGCCGTCGTCGTCGGCGTGCAGGGACAGCGCGCCGTCGCCGATCGGATACAGCGTCTTCAGGCGGTCGGCCACGACCACCATGACGCCCCGATGGGTGGCCACCAGCAGGCGTCCGCGGACGTCGCGCGTCAGCGCCCGCACGTCGACGACGCCAGCCGCCTCGTCCGCGGCGAGCGGGATGGCCTTGATGCGGTTGCCGTCGCGGACCGCCAGTCCCTGCGGCGTGCCGATCCACAGGCGGCCTTCGCGGTCGGTGTGCAGGGCCTGGATCCAGGTGCTGGGGAGTTCTGGCGTGTTGTCGAGGTCGAAGTTGGTGAAGCGCACGCCATCGAAGCGGCTCAGGCCGGCCTGCGTACCGAACCAGAGGTAGCCGGGCCGGTCCTGGGCGATGGCGAGCACGCTCAGCTGGGGCAAGCCCTGTTCCAGGCTCCAGTGGTTGCGCACGTAGTGGTGGAAGGACTTGGAGGGGTCCAGCGCGTGCGCCGTCGGGCAAAGCACGGCCATCCCGCCCAGCAGGGGCAGGCACCAGGCCGCCAGTCGGCGCCGCCACCAGGGCGTGCCGCAGCGGGTCTTGTCGACGGGGTCGGACAGGACGCGTCTCCGGTAAGTCGGTTTACCAAGAAGGGTATCGGCGCGGGGCCGCAGGCCTAAAGGGTGGAAGGATCGGGCCCGGAGTGTGGTCGTACCGTGGACGTGGAAACGCGGAGGAGGCAGCTTCGTGGCCAACCCGGTCGAAACGCCGTAGCCCGGGTAAGGCCGAAGGCCGCACCCGGGGATGCATCGGCGTCTCAGGGTCCCGGGTGCGCTTCGCTTACCCGGGCTACGCTGGCTACGGCGGCTCCGCGAAACCACCCCGGAATGGTGCGCGCGCAGGGCATCGAAATACGGTGACAAGACGATTTGCGTCGACCGCGAGGCGGGCTCGGCAGGCAGCCAGTGCGTGTTGCACCGCGCGTGACCTTAAGCGGTGGGTGGACGAGGCAATGTTCCCCGGCATCGAGGGGTTCGGCAGGTTGGCGTCGCCCCGGTCTGCCTTGCCGTCGAGGCATTCCGCTTCGACCACGGAGCACCTCTGCCTCGGCATTGAACCAACGTGGTGCAGGATCGAGCTTCCGAGTCTTGGTCGCAGAGAATGAAAACCCAGCCGCACGCGCGAGGATGAGTTCCGTAGCCCGGGTAAGGCCAACGGCCGCACCCGGGGAGTGCGTCAGTGTGTCGGTTCCCGGGTGCGCTTCGCTTACCCGGGCTACGGGGACTTACCCGGGAGACTACGATTGGAAGGACGCCTGACTCGCGCTTGCGAGATGGACGCGGACGTCGGAAAGATCTGTGAAGTAAGGATTGCGGTCCATCTGCAGAATGCGAGCCAGCACTTCTTCCAGTGAGGGCAGGCTGCTCGCTGGAACCAACTGATAGGTGCCGCTGCAGATCGTGTGCCTACCGCGATGGTTGGGAACGACGAAGTCGGCGACAAGAGCGCTACCGTTTTCGTTCCAGAAGAGCCAGCTGCCATCTTCCACATCGATACCTTCGCAATATGCGATGGCGTCTTCCAACGACGGGAATACGAAAAGCGTGCCCTCATCTGTGGCGGCAGCAAAGATCATCTTTCCTAGCACTCGATAACATTCACCGCCAGCCCACCCCGGCTGGTTTCCTTGTACTTGTCCTGCATGTCGCGACCGGTGTCGCGCATGGTCTTGATCACCTTGTCCAGCGAGACCTTGTGCTTGCCGTCGCCGCGCATCGCCATCCGGCTGGCGTTGATCGCCTTCACCGCGCCCATCGCGTTGCGCTCGATGCACGGGATCTGCACCAGCCCGCCGATCGGGTCGCAGGTCAGACCCAGGTTGTGTTCCATGCCGATCTCGGCCGCGTTCTCGATCTGGCTGGGGCTGCCGCCCAGGGCCGCGACCAGGCCACCGGCGGCCATCGAGCAGGCCACGCCCACTTCGCCCTGGCAGCCGACTTCGGCGCCGCTGATGCTGGCGTTCTCCTTGTAGAGGATGCCGATGGCCGCCGCCGTGAGCAGGAAGTCGAACACCCGCTGCTCGTTGTTGCCGGGGCAGAAGCGGTCGTAGTAGTGCAGCACCGCCGGGATGATGCCGGCCGCCCCGTTGGTGGGAGCGGTGACCACGCGACCGCCGGCCGCGTTCTCCTCGTTCACGGCCAGCGCGTACAGGTTGACCCAGTCCAGCACCGTCAGCGGGTCGCGCATCGCGGCTTCCGGCTTGCTGGACAGCTCGCGGTGCAGCGTCGGCGCGCGCCGGGAGACATGCAGGCCGCCGGGCAGGGTGCCTTCCTCACGGATGCCGCGCGCCATGCAGGACTGCATGGCGTTCCAGATCGCGCGCAGGCCGTCGCGGATCTCCTCTTCGCTGCGCCAGGCCTTTTCGTTCTCGAACATCAACGCGGCGATGCTCAGGCCGCTGCGCTGGCACTGCGCCAGCAACTCGTCTCCGCTCTTGAACGGATAGGGCAGCGGGGTCTCATCGGCCACGATGCGGTCGGAGGCCGCATCGTCCTGGTTGACCACGAAACCGCCGCCGACCGAGTAGTAGTCGCGCGTGGCGATGACCTCGTCGTTGGCGTCATAGGCGGTGAAGCGCATGCCGTTGGTGTGGTAGGGCAGCTTCTGCCGCTTGTTCATCAGCAGGTCGCGCTTCTCGTCGAAGGCGAGCGCATGCGTGCCGCCGAGCAGGATGCGCTTGTCCTTGCGGATGCGCTCCAGCGCGGGCGGAATGATGTCCGGGTCGATCTCGTTGGGGTAATGGCCTTCCAGCCCCATCAGCACGGCCTTGTCGGTGCCGTGGCCGCGGCCGGTCAGGGCCAGCGAGCCGAACACCTCGGCGCGGATGCGCGCCACGTCATGCAGCCGGCCGGCATCGACCAGCCAGCGGCCCACGAAGCGCGCCGCCGCCCGCATCGGCCCCACCGTATGCGAGGAGCTCGGACCGATGCCGATCTTGAACAGGTCGAACGTGCTGACTGCCATGCTGCAAAAACCGCCGTCGAAAAAGGCCGCTATTCTAAGCACGTAGACGCCGGACGCCCTTCATCCCTCAATTGCGATGCCCCTGACCCTCTATCAGCGCGACGACTGCCACCTGTGCGACCTGGCGCTCGACATCCTCGCGCACGCCCGCATTCCCGAGTTCGAAAGCGTTTTCATCGACGGAGACGATGCGCTTGAAGCGCGTTACGGCATCCGCGTCCCTGTGCTGCATCGCAGCGACACCGGTGCGGAGCTGGACTGGCCGTTCGATGCGGGGGCGGTGGCGGCGTTCCTGCACCGGTAAGGCTGTCCGTCGACGGAACGGGCGGACGACGGCGCGCCTGTCCCCCGCACGGCCGCGCTAGGCTTGGCCCCTCCAGTCGAGGGGATTCCGATGGCATCGATGCGCGGCGTGTGGCTGATGGTCGTGATCGCGGGTGCCTGCGCGCCACTCGCGATCGCGGGTGCTGTCCACGACGATGATCCGGCGCTGCGGCGGATGCATGGCGAGTTCGTCGATGCCTTCGTGGACAGCCGGGGCTTCGGCAGGATGCGTGTCACGCCGATGATGGCGCGCATGCGCCACGCCGCGTTCAATGCGGTCGACGAGCACGGGCGCTGCGTGGTCGACGTGGAGCTGGTCGGTGTCGCCCGGCACGATCCGCCGGTGGTCCACGCCGCCAGCTTCATGGGCTTCCAGCACCCGGATGGCGACCCCGGATTGCGCGCATCGCCTGCCTCCACGCGCGGCCTGCAACCGTGGGAACGCGAGGCGCTGGCGGCGTTGCAGGCGGGCAAGGAACTCGTCGTGCGGAACACGCCGCGCGGCGAACGTGCGATGGGCGCGATCCGCGCGCGCCCGGCCTGCCTGTCATGCCATGAGGACCATCGCGAGGGCGACGTGCTGGGCGCCCTGGACTATGGGCTGGGACGCCTCGCCATGCCCGCGCAGGCGGCATCGCCTTCCTGCCAGCCGGAGCGCGTCACGTCCTCGTGAGCGGGGTGTCGCTGCGCGCGACACCGCGCGGGATCGGCCAGATGTCGATCCAGGAAGCCGATCACGTGATGCGCATAGCCGGCGGGATCGTGCGCCAGGAAATCCACGTGCGCGGCATCCGGCAGCAGCCAGAATGATTTCGGCGCGCGTGCGCGCTCGTACATCGCACGCGACTCGGCCGGCAGCGTATGCCGGTCCTGTCCGCCTGCGACCACCAGCACCGGCGCGTCGAGACCGGCGATGCGGTCGATGGGGGAAAGTTGGCGCACAGGAATGCCGAGCCGCAGCCCGGCCTGCATCGCCAGCAGCGGCGAGAGCGCGGCGGCGGTGTCGCCCAGCCGCATGGCGATGCGGTTGCGGATGGCCTGACGCGCATCGGAATACACGGCTTCCAGCACCACCGCGTCGAAGCCGCTCGGCTGTGGTCCCAGCAGCACCGATGCGCCGCCCAGCGACACACCGATCACGGCGCGCTTCTCGCCGGGACGTTGTTCACGCATCCAGTCGCGGGCGGCCGTTACGGCGGCGGCTTCGCGCCATCCCAGCGTGATCGCGTCGCCAGGACTTTCACCATGCGCTGGCAGGTCGACCAGCAAGACGGCGTATCCATGCTGCGACAACATCCTGGCGCGCCCCAGCATCGCGCGACGGTCCGAGCGGATGCCATGCAACAGCAGCACGTTCGCGTGCCCTGGCGTCCCTTCGATCCACCAACCGGCCACCGGCGTGGCATGAGGGACCGCGATCCGCACCTCGCGTGCGTCGAGATCCGCAGGCGGCGGTCCGACCACCGCAGGACGTGGCGCAACCAGCGTGCCACCCAGCCACCACAGGCCAGCGGCACCGACCGCGCACAGCAGCAGGACGGCGACGCCGAGACGAATCAGCAGGCGTCGCACGCGCATCCGGCGTTACTTCGCCGGTTTAAACACGACCTTGGTGCTGATCGCGACGTCATTCGGAATGGTCGACGTATCGGCCCAGTCGCCGCCGCCGACGCCGAAGTCCAGGCGCTTCACCGTCGCCTTGCCGGCGAGCACGGGCTGCGCGCCCGGCGTCCAGGTGAAGGTCAGCGTCACCGGCTTGCTGACGCCGCGCAGCGACAGCGTGCCGTCGGCGGCGTACTGGTTGCCGCCCAGCGAACGGAACTTGGTCGCCGTGTAGCGCGCCTGCGCGAACTTGGCCACGTTGAAGAAGTCGGCCGACACCAGCGTGCCGTCGCGGTCGCCGTTGCCGGTCTGCGTGCCGGCCAGCTGGATGGCGACGTCGAGCTTGCTGGCGGCGAGATTCGCCGGATCGAAGCTCAGCGTGGTGGTGAAGCCGCCGAACTTGCCGGTGAAGGTTTCGCCCTGGTAGTTGCTGGCGAACACCAGGGTCGAGCCGGGCGCCTGCACGTAATCGGCGGCGGTGGCCTGGCCGGCGACGGCCAGCAGCAGGGAAGCGAGCGCCAGGCGCACGCGGTCAGGGGTTTTCATCGGGGGAATCCTGCGGGGTGGGGGGAAGCGGGGTCGGCGGGGCGGCGACGGGCGCTGCCCCGGCGGCGCGTCGGCCCGGCAGCATGCGGCGCAGCGTGGCGTCGCCCTGGAAGAAGTGGTGGTAGAACGCGGCGGCGGCATGCGCCAGCACCAGTACCACCAGCACCCAGAACAGCAGTTCGTGCGCGCCCTCGGCGGCCTCGTGCACGCCGTCGTTGCGTCCGGTGATGGCAGGCAGGTTGAACAGCTTGAACCACTGCAGCGGATAGCCGGCGGACGAGTTCAGCACCCAGCCCGACAGCGGAATCGCGAACAGCAGCGCATACAGCAGAAAATGCGTCACCGAGGCGATGCGCTGCTGCCAGGTCGGCGTACCGGCGACCGGCGCAGGCGTCCCGGCGTAGACACGCCAAAGCACCCGCAGCACGACCAGCGCCAAGATGGTCAGGCCGATCGACTTGTGCAGCGCGTAGATGTTGATCTTGCGCGGGCCGTTGGGCAGGTCGCCCATGGTCAGGCCCAGGTAGGCCATCACCAGGATCAGCACGACGATGGTCCAGTGGAACAGCTGGCTGACCGCGCCCCAGTGGTGTTCGGTGTTCTTCAGTGTCACGGCGTCGGCTCCGCAGTGGAAGAGGAAGGGGGCGTATCGGTCGCGTCGTCGCCGGCCTTGCCGTCGTAGGTGGCCTCGGCTTCGATGCGAAGTTCCACTGCGTCGCCGATCACCGACTTCCACGCGGTGATGCCGAAGTCGGCACGGCTGATCTTCGTCGTCGCAGAAAACCCGACAGTGCGCCGGAATGGCGGCATCGGATGTCGCTTGGCGGCGTTGAGGGTCACGTCGAGGACGACTTCACGCGTCACGCCGCGCAGGCTGAGGTCGCCATGCACCTTCGCATGCGTCGCGTCGACCGGTTCCACCCGCGTGGAGACGAAGCGCGCTTCCGGATGGCCTTCGGCATCCAGCAGCGATTTCGCCAGGGTGGCCTTGTTCCAGTCGGCATCGCCCAGGTCGGTGCGGGCAATCGGCACGCGCACGTCGACGCGCGCGCGCGTCCAGTCGTCCGGATCGAACGCCAGCGTGCCGGTGCTGCCGGAGACGGTGCCGAGGGCGTTGGAGAAGCCGGCATGCGAGATGGCGAACATCACGCGCGTGTGGACCGGATCCAGCCGGTACTCGGCCAGGGCGTCGCGCGCGTAGGAGGTCGCAGGCAACAGCGCCAGCAGACAGAGGCTGCGCATCAGCAGGCGGCGGGCGGTGGGTCCGGGCATGGGGATGGATTCTAGGGGCCGGCCCATGAAGATACCCCGCTTGCACGTGCAACGGTCCGTTGCGACGATGCCGGACGGGGTCGATCAGGGAACGAGGGGCGGACAGGAATGGCGATGCGCGCATGGTGGTTGCTGCTGGTCTGCCTGCTGAGCGCGCTGTCGCACGCCGCGGTGCCCGAGATTCCGCGCTTCCGCCTGCTGGGTGCCGGCGACGGCCTGCCGTCCACGACCATCCCCGCGCTCGCGCGCGACCGCGCCGGCCATCTGTGGGTCGCGACCTGGGACGGCCTGGCCCGCTACGACGGCGTCGGTTTCAAGGTCTGGCGGCACGATCCCGCCGATCCCGCCTCCTTGCCCGGCAACGTCGTGCAGGCGCTGCATATCGATGCCGCGGACCGGATCTGGGTGGCGACCGAGAACGGCGGCCTCAGCGTGATGGGCGTGGACCGTCGCGGCTTCCGTCATTACCGGAAGGCCGACCATCCGCAGATGGGCAGCGACGATGTGTTCGCGATCGCCAGCCGGGGCGGCGACGTGTGGTTCGGGACCTTCGGTGGCGGACTGCACCGGCTGTCGGCGGACGGGCGCATCACCCGTTACGCGGCGTCGCCCGACGGCGGCGAGGGCCTGCCGTCGGACAACGTGCTGTCGCTCGCCTTCGACGCGAAGGGCGTGCTGTGGATCGGCACCATGGGCGGCCTGGCGCGCTACGACGGCACGCATGTCGAGCGCCTTGCGCTGCCCACGGGAAGTGGCCTGATCGTCTATTCGGTGACCGCCGACAACGAGGCGATGTGGGTGGGCGCGTCGGACGGCGTGCATCGCTGGTCGCCACAGGGCGGATGGACGTCGCCGCCGTGGTCGCCGATGTTCGCGCGGCCCAATGCACTGATCGCGATGACCAGCGATGGCGAAGGCGAGTACTGGCTGGCCAGCCAGGGCGGGTTGTGGCGCACGGAGGGCGACCTCGCTCCGGCGCCGGTGAACTACGACGCGCAGAGCGTGGGCATCGGCCGCGTGCTGCAGACCGTGCTGGTGTTGCCCGACGGTGGCCTGTGGGTGCCGGTGCCGACGCGCGGCCTGGCGTACCTGCGTTCGGACTGGCGGCGCATCGCGGCGTTCTCGCCTGCGCAGGGCCTCGGCGGCGGCCTCTATCGCGGCCTGTCGCAGGCCGATGACGGCGGCCTATGGATCGGCAGCAGCACCGGCAAGCTGGAACGGCTGGATACCCGCGGCGGCCATGTCGTGCCCTTGCCCCAGCACGCCGCCCTGCTCGGCGATCTGCGGCTGACGTCGTTGCGGCAGGACCGCCATGGACAGTTGTGGATCGGCCACCGCAACGGACTGATCCGCGTCGATCCGCGGACCGGTGCGCTGCGGCAATGGTCGCAGCAGGGCCAGGACGCCGTGCCGGACGGTACGTCGATCGACTGGCTGGTCGAAGCGCAGGACGGCACGCTGTGGCTGGTCACGCAGATGGGCAGCGTGCAGCAGCGCGACCTAGCCGATGGACGCGTGTTGCGCACCATCGTCAAGCAGGAGGATGGCAGCGGCCTGCCCGACATCGAGGGCCTCGCCGTCGCGCCCGACGGACGCGTGTGGCTGGGGGGTGCTGCCGGCATGATGGTGTGGGACGAGGCGGCGAACCGCTTCGCCGCGGTGGGCGCGATGGGCGGCGAGCGCGTGTATGCGTTCGCCTTCGAGCATGCCGACCGCCTCTGGCTGCATCGCATGTCGGGCGTGGAGGCGTGGCGTCGCGACGGCACCCGCTGGGTGCGCGAACGCAGGATCGGCGCGGAGGAAGGGCTGCCGGCGGTCGAGTCGACCGGCCTGGTGGTGGATCCGCAACGGCGGGTGTGGCTGGGCACGCGCCGCGGTCTGTTCCGCATCGACCCCAATCTGCACGGCTCGCGTGCGCTGCTGCGCAACTTCGGCGTGCGCGAGGGACTGCTCAGCCAGGAACTCAACGACCGCGGACTGTTGATGACGCGGGACGGCCTGCTGGTCTCGACCGCGGCCGATGGTTCGGTCGCGCTGCTGGACACGCAGTTGCCGGACCCGCGGCCGGTGACGCCGAACCTGGTCCTCGACGGTCTGCAGATCAGCCGCGGCGACGACGTGCTCGCGCTACGGATCGACCAGCCCCTCGTCCTGCAGCCCGGGGACCACGAACTGCTCGTCGGCACGCGACTGCTGAGCTACGAGAATCCGCTGGGCAACCGCTACCGCTCGCTGCTGGAGGGGTTCGACAGCGGCTGGGTGGACCAGGGCGCCAGCGGCGAGCGCGTGTTCTCCGCGCTCACGCCCGGCCGTTACCGGCTGCGGGTGCAGGCCTTCGACGCCGCCGGCAATGCCTCGCGCGAACTGCTGGTGCCCGTGCACGTGCTACCGCCGTGGTGGCGCAGTGCGTGGGGGCTGGCGCTGTTCGCGCTCGTGGGGGTGCTGCTGCTGCTCGCCGCCGCCGCGGCGTACCGGCGGCGCGTGCGTCGCCGCAGCGCATGGCAGCTGGCCGAGCACAAGCGCGACGTGGCCGAACAGGCGTCGCTGGCGAAGACCCGCTTCCTGGCCACGCTGGGCCACGAGATCCGCACGCCGATGACCGGCGTGCTCGGCATGACGGAACTGCTGCAGGCCACGCCGTTGGATGAGCGGCAGAAGGGCTATGCCGATGCCATCCAGCGTGCAGGCACGCACCTGCTGCGGCTGGTCAACGATGCGCTGGACCTGGCGAAGATCGAAGCGGGCAAGCTGGAGCTCCAGCAGGTCGAATTCGATCTGCACGCGCTGGTCGCCGACGTCGTCGCGCTGATGGGGCCGGTCGCGGGCAAGCGTGGCCTCGATTTCCAGGACGGCATCGCCGCCGGCGTGCCGCGCATGGTGCGTGGCGATCCGCTGCGGTTGCGGCAGATCCTGCTCAACCTGCTGGGCAACGCGATCAAGTTCACCGAGTCCGGTCATGTGTCGCTGCATGCGCTGCCGCTGGCGCCGCAGGGCGTGCGGCTGGTGGTCGGCGATACCGGCCCCGGCATCAATGCGGAGCAGCAGGCCCGGTTGTTCCGTCGCTTCGAGCAGGCCGACGGCGCGCAGACGACGGCGCGTTACGGCGGCAGCGGCCTGGGCCTGGCGATCTGCCAGGAACTGGCGGTGGCGATGGGTGGGCGGATCGAGGTCGACAGCGCGCCCGGCAGGGGCACGCGTTTTTCCGTCGAACTGCCGGCCCTGCAGGAGGAGGCCGGAGGCGACGGGCAGGGGGTGCCGGCACCGCCGCCGCTGCAGGCGGCGCAGGTCGGGCCGCTGCACATCCTGCTGGTCGAGGACGACGCGACGGTCGCCGATGTCGTGGCCGGGTTGCTGCGCGCGCGCGGCCATCGCGTGACGCATGCGCCGCACGGACTGGCGGCGTTGGCCGACGTGGTCACGACCGAGTTCGACGTGGCATTCCTCGACCTCGATCTGCCGGGACTGGATGGCATGGCGCTGGCGCGGCAACTGCGCCTGCAGGGCGTGTCTACGCCGCTGGTCGCCCTGACCGCGCGCACCGACGCCGACGCCGAACCGATGGCGCGGCAGGCGGGATTCGACGATTTCGTCCGCAAGCCGGTCACCGGCGACATGCTGGCGGACGTGATCGCCAGGGCGGTCGGGGAGGCAACCGCCCCGCACAACAACACACAAGGAGAGGACACATGATCCAGGGACGACACCGGAAAGCACGCGGCATTCTCATGGGGCTCGCCTTCGGGCTGGCGGCACTCTTCGCTTCTTCGCACGCGTCGGCGGACGACACGCAGGCCGAGCGCCCGTTCCTTGGCGGCTTCCTGCAAGAGAGCAGGATCCTGTATCCGCTGACGATCGGTCAGTGGACCGCCCGCGACGAGCACCGGTACGAGCAGGCCGAGGCGGGTGCTTCGGTGCGCTACCAGCATGGCGATCTGCGCGACCGTTGGATCGACGTCTATTTCTACCCGGCCGGCATCGTGCCCGATGAGCACGTGCGTGCGATGGCCCAGGGAACGGTGGACGGCATCCGCGCGTCGCCGGGGAACGAAGGGCTGCCGGCGGGCGAATTGGAGACGTCGCACATCGCGCTCTCAGGAGACAAGGATCGTCGGCCCGCCACGCTGTACTCGGCCGGCTTCGTGCTCGCCCGCGACGGCACGCGCTATGCGTCGGCGATGACGTTGCTGGCGAAGGACCTGTATTACATCAAGGGCCGCTACAGTGGAGAGGCCGCGTCGCACACGCCCGAGTCCCTGCACGCGGAGCTGAAGGACTTCAGCACGCGACTGGTGCGCGAAACCAGGCTGTACAGCACGGGCGAGTGCTGGATGCCGCCGCCGATCGTGCAGGTGGCGGCGCCGGATCCCAAGGCAACAGGAGCGCTGGTGAACATCGGCAGTGAGGGCGCGGCACGGACGGTAGGCTTCGCCGATCGCGTAGAAGCGGTGGACGCCGGTTCGTCCGAGGCGGTGATCGCCCAGTTCCTGGCGTACAGCACGAGCGGTCGCTGGATCGCAGGCTGCAACCCGCCGGAGGACATGACGCCGGCGGTGCCCGAGGGCATGCGCGAACTGCGCTTCGAGTACCGCGCACCGCCCGAGCGTAGCGACGGCAGCACGCCTCGCCTACGCAGCCCGCGTGCCGGCGTAAGCTGACGCGGCTCAGCGCAGCCGGCGCGCTTCCATCACGCCGGCGACGGGGTCGTAGTAGAACCAGTCGCTCGCCTGGTCGCCGAGCCAGCCGGTCTGGATACGCGCGGCCAACGGCACCCGGCACAGCACGCCCAGGCCGTAGTCCCCGTCGGCGGCGACGGGGGCAGGCGGTGTGTCGGCGAGCAGGTCGTCCAGCGAGGCCGGCTTCTCGCCCCAGGTCAGGCAGTCGGCATCGCGGCTGCTGTCGGCAGGCCAGCCCATGCGGTTCCAGAACGCCGTCCGCCCTTGCCGGTCCAGCCGATGCGCGTCGACCACCCCGCCATCGCCGGTGGAGGTCAGGCGCCATCCCGTGCCCGTGTCCTGCACGCGCCAGACGACCTCGTCTGCGTCGTGGGTCGCACCGTGGCCGTAATCGCCGGCGAAGGAGGCGGGTTCGCCCGCCAGGGCCACGGAGGCCGGAACGAGAAGGCAAGCAAGAGGGAACAGGCGCATCGGTCAGTCTGCCCAGGCTTCGACATAGAGGGTGCGCGCAGCGTCGTCGGGATCCACGTGGATCCAGATGCCGCCGGCATCGGACGACGGCAGGTAGAAGCCGTCGTCGGTGGCCTGCATGGTGCAGGCGGTGGCAGGGGATTCTTCCGCCAGTGTCCGCGCCAGGCAGGTGTCCTCGACGAAGCGTCGGATCACGGCCCCCGCGGTCGGAAACGGCGCGGCCAGCACGTACTGGTGATCGCCCCAGCGTTGCGAATCCATCAGCCGGACTTCGCTGACCGGCTGGCCGGCAAGCTGGACGCGATCCGGGTGCAGCACCGCGCGTGCGGTCACTGCCGTCAGGGTCCGTTGGTCGTCGTCGGCCAGGGTGTCTTCGCAGTCCAGTTCGACGCGCGCCACGCGCGTGCGCCACCCGGGCGGCAGTTCATCCACGCGGCGTGCGCGGATGCGGTCGCAGGCCGGCGTCGCGTCCGGGCCGTGCGCGGCATGTTCACCGGGCACCACCATCACCAGCGCGGGAAAATCGCCGCCCGTGACGTGCATGATCCGCGCGGCCCCCGCGTCCTCGGCACGGACACGCGCGCCGGCCACCAGCAGCAGGCCGGCGGCAGCGGGCGCGAGCAGGTGGCGGCAGTCCATTGCGTCACTCCGGCGGGTGGAACGGGTGCGTCAGCGTGCGCTGTAAGCGTGGACTTCGTCCACCAGCACGGCGACGTGGTCGGGATTCATGTCGGGCGACATGCCGTGGCCGAGGTTGAACACGTGGCCGTCGCGCGAACCGCCGTTGCCGTCGCGGTAGCTGTCCAGCGCACGGCGCACCTCGCGGCGGATCGCGTCGGGAGAGCCGTACAGCGTGGCCGGGTCCAGGTTGCCCTGCAGCGCGACCTTGCCCTGCGTGCGGCGCGCGGCGTCGCCCAGTTCGACCAGCCAGTCCACGCCGACGCCATCGGCGCCGCTGGCGGCCAGGTCTTCCAGATACGCCGCCGTGCCCTTGCCGAACAGGATCAGCGGCACATGTTCGTCCCGCTCGCCCTTAGCCTGTCGAAGGGCGCCGCGATCCAGTTCGCGCGCGATGCGCTGCAGGTAGGGCAGCGAGAATTCGCGGTACATCGCCGGGCTCAGCACGCCGCCCCAGGTGTCGAACACCTGCAGCGCCTGCGCACCGGCCGCGCGCTGCGCGGCGAGGTAGGCGATCACCGCATCGGTGTTGACCGACAGCAGCTGGTGCAGTGTTTCCGGATCGTTGAGCGCCATCGCCTTGATGCGGGCGAAGTCCTTGCTGCCGCCGCCTTCGACCATGTAGCAGGCCAGCGTCCACGGGCTGCCGGAGAAGCCGATCAGCGGCACCTTGCCGTCCAGCTCGCGGCGGATCACCCGTACCGCGTCCATCACGTAGCGCAGCTCGGTCTCCATGTCCGGCACGCCGAGCTTCGCCGCGTCGGCGGCGCTGCGCACGGTGCGCTCGAACTTCGGACCTTCACCTTCGACGAAGTACAGGCCCAGGCCCATCGCATCGGGAATCGTCAGGATGTCGGAGAACAGGATCGCCGCGTCCAGGTCGAAGCGGCGCAGCGGCTGCAGGGTCACCTCGCAGGCCACGTCGGGGTTCTTCGCCATGCCGAGGAAGCTGCCGGCCTCCTTGCGCGTGGCGCGGTATTCCGGCAGGTAGCGACCGGCCTGGCGCATCAGCCACACGGGCGTGCGGTCCACGGGTTCGCGACGCAGGGCGCGCAGGAAGCGATCGTTCTTCAAAGCGGTCATTCGGGGGAGATCCGGAAAGGGTTACTTGGGCGCGTCGGCGCCGCGGGCGAACATCAGCTGGAAGCCGCGCTTGAGATGGCTGTCGCGGGCCTTCTCGAACGCGGCGTTGGCCTCGTCCTGCAGCAGGTACTGCTCGCGCTTCAGCGTCGCGCGGCCGCCGATCTGTCCCGTCTCGCGCAGCAGTTCCCAACCGCCGAACAGATCGGGCTGCAGGGTCAGCTGGACGTAGCGGGGGGCTTCGCCCGCATCGGGGCGCTGCTGGAGGAAGACGCGCATGGCGGTATTTTAGCCGGACAGCACGCCCAGCACGCGGGCCTCGTCCACGTCCGGCACCACCTCGGCCTGGCCCAGGCCCCGCCACAGCACCAGGCGCAGGCGGCCGGCCACATTCTTCTTGTCCAGGCGCATGCGCGCGAGCAGCGCCTCCGGCGCAAGCCCGGCCGGGAGGCGAACCGGCAGGCCGTAGCCGCGCAGCAGGCTTTCCAGGCGGTCGGCGTCGGTGGCCGGCGCCATGCCGAGATCGGCCGACAGCCGCGCGGCCAGCACCATGCCGATGGCCACCGCTTCGCCATGGTTGAGGTTGTCGTTGCCCACGCCGCCGTAGCCCTGTTCGGTCTCGATGGCGTGGCCGAAGGTGTGGCCGAAGTTCAGCAGGGCGCGCTCGCCCTTCTCCAGCGGATCGCGGGCGACGATCTCGGCCTTGTGCTCGCAACTGGCGGCGATGGCCAGTGCCAGCGCTTCGTCGTCCATCGCCAGCAACGCGGCGCGTTCCTGTTCCAGCCACTGGAAGAAGCGGGCGTCGCGGATCGCTCCGTACTTGATGACTTCCGCCAGCCCGGCGCGCAGTTCGCGCGGCGGCAGCGTGGCCAACGCGCCGGTGTCGGCGAACACCGCACGCGGCGGATGGAACGCGCCAACCAGGTTCTTGCCCTGCGGGATGTCGACCGCGGTCTTGCCACCGACGGACGAATCCACCATCGACAGCAGCGTCGTCGGCACCTGTACGCAATCCACGCCGCGCATCCAGCACGCCGCCGCGAAACCGGCCAGGTCGCCGACCACGCCGCCGCCGAGCGCGATCACGCAGGCATCGCGGGTGGCGCCGAGCGTCGCCAGCGCGTCGATGGCGTGGCCGAAGTGGGCCAGCGTCTTCGATTCCTCACCCGCCGGCAGGATGAAGGTGCCGATGGCCAGGTCCGGCCGCGCGGCGTGCAGGGATTCACGCACGGTGCCGGCGTACAGCGGGGCGACGATGGAATCGCTGACCAGCAGTACGTGGCGGCCACGCACGTGCTGCGCCAGCGCGGCGCCGTCGGCCAGCAGGCCGGGGCCGATGGCGATGGAATAGGGGGTCTCGCCGCCGACATCGACGGTACGTGCGTGGCTCATGCGTTCTCTTCGATGGGTTGCCAGCGGTGCGCAAGCAGCTGGGTCAGGCGGGCCGTCGCCTCCGGGGGCGTCAGGCCGTCGGTGTCCAGGGTAAGGTCGGCGATCTCGCGGTACAGCGGTTCGCGCAGCGTGGCCATGTCGTGCAGTACCCGTTCGCGGTCCGGGCGCTGCAGCAGTGGCCGGTTGGTGCAGCGGCCAAGGCGCTTCAGCTGGGCCTCCACGCTGACCTGCAGGTAGACCACGTAACCGCGTTGCTTCATCTGTATCCGATTGTCGGCATCCAGCACGGCGCCGCCGCCGGTGGAGACCAGCTGGCCATGGCCGGCCAGCAGGTCGTGCAGGGTCGCCTTTTCGCGCTCGCGGAAGCCGGCTTCGCCGACGTGCTCGAACAGCGAGGCGATGCTGGCGCCGGTGCGGTCGACGATGGCCTGGTCCGCGTCCACGAACACCAGCCCGAAGCGCTCGGCGACGCGCTTGCCGATGGAGGTCTTGCCGGCCCCGGTGGGGCCGACCAGGATCAGGTTGGGGGCCGGATTCATGATGGACAGATGCTACACCGCCCACCTGCGTACGTGGCGCGGACTTAACACCGGCGGGACTACGGTGGCCGTCCGGCGTCGTGCCGGGCAACCGAATCAGGAGTGCGCCATGTCCGTCGCCAAGATCATCGAGGTCAACGCATCGTCGAAGACCAGCATGGAGGATGCCGTCAAGGTGGGCCTGAAGAAGACCTCGGAAACCGTGAAGAACATCAAGGGCGCCTGGGTCAACGAGATCAAGGTCGTCACCGACGACGGCGGCAACGTGCAGGAGTGGCGCGTCAACCTGCGGATCAGCTTTGTGGTGGAGTGAGGCGGCAGGCTGGAATCCCCTGTAGGAGCGACGTCAGTCGCGACCGCTGACTTTCAGCGCACAGGAAATCGCCGTCGACTGAAGCAACTGCACACCAGTGCTTTTCGTAGGGAAGAAGCCATGCGGTCGCGACTGACGTCGCTCCTACAGAAGCTGGACAGGTCTGCGGTTCTCATCCAGCCGGATCACCCGGTCCGCCATCCCCGGCAGCGTCGCCAGCAGATGCCGACTGGTGCGCTCGTAGTGCTGGATGAACCTGTCCAGCTGCGCCCGGTCCATGCCGCGGCGCGCGGGATCGCGCGCCACCATCGCTTGCTCCTGCTGCCAGCGCCATGTCCGCACGATGTCGAAGCCGGGTGGCTGCAGGAACAACAGCGCATCGAGCCGCGACCACAGGGCGGAATAGTCGTGGCGCAGCGCTTCGTTGCAATAGCGCCGCCAGCATCCGTCGGCGTCCTCCTCGCGCTCCAGTGCATTGATGGGCATCGCGAGTTCGGCTTTCTTTTGGGGCGTCGCGCCCATGCACCAGCCTTCGAACAGCACCAAATCGACGCGGCCCCGCACGTGCATCCATGCGTCCTCCGCGCGGTCGTCGGCCAGTTTGTCGAAGCGCGGGACGTCGATGTCATCGCCCTTTTTCAATGCGTCGAGTACACGGCAGCCCAGTGCCACGTCGTGGGTTCCCGGCGGCCCGCGCGTGACCAGCAAGGGATGGACATCGTGGGCAAGCTGCCGGCGCTGGTCGCGGGTCAGGTACAGGTCGTCCAGCGAGAGGATCGCCACGCGCAGGCCTCCGGCTTCCGCCTGCGCGCCGATCTGCGCGGCCAGGGTGGATTTGCCGCTTCCCTGCAGGCCGCTGATCGCGAACACCGGCGTACACGCCGGCAATGCGCGTGCCGCCGCCAGCGCGTCGGCGACGAGCGCGTCGGGAAAACCGTCGGGATGCGTTGCCTGCGTCATCGCGCGACAATAGCGCATGCCCGATGCGCGGGCGCTGCCTGACGACGCCATGACCGATCTGTACGCCGAAGCCCTGTCCACGTTCGCCACGCTGTTCGACGAAGCGAAGGCCGCAGGTACCGAAGTCGAGCCGAATGCGATGACGGTCGCCACCGCCACGCCGGACGGACGCCCCTCCGCCCGCACCGTGCTGCTGAAGGCCTACGACGAACGCGGGTTCGTTTTCTACACGCATACCCACAGCCAGAAGGGCCGCGAGCTGCACGACAACCCGCATGCCGCCCTGCTGTTCCTGTGGCGCAGCCTGCGCGAGGCCGGCATCCAGGTACGCGTGGAAGGCGCGGTGACGCCGGTCAGCGAGGCCGAGGCGGATGCCTACTTCGCTTCGCGGCCTCGCCCCAGTCAGCTCGGCGCGTGGGCGTCGATCCAGTCGGAAACGCTCGCGTCGCGCGAGGCGTTCGACACGCGCATGGCCGAGTTCGAAGCGCGCTTCGCCGGCGGCGATGTACCGCGACCCGACGGCTGGAGCGGCTACCGCGTGGCGCCGGAGGCGATCGAGTTCTGGTACGGCGCGCAGTTCCGCCTGCACGAGCGCTGGCGCTACGAGCACGACAGCGCGGGTGCTTGGAGCAAGCGGATGCTGTTCCCTTGAACGTCCATGTAAGGGCCGCATCCACGGCCGATATCGATGCGTGGTCCGCGATGCGCGTGGCGCTCTGGCCCGATGCCGATCCCGACGAACTCCGGGTCGAGGCGTTGGCATGGGACACCGGCAGCGGTATCGCACTCATCGCTGTCGACGACGGCGACCATGCCATCGGCATGGCCGAGGCCAGCCTGCGCCGAGACTACGTCAATGGCACCGATGGTTCGCCGGTCGGCTTCCTGGAGACCTGGTACGTCGATGCCGATCATCGCGGGCGCGGCGTCGGCCGCGCGCTGATCGCTGCAGTGGAAGCATGGACGCGCGAACAGGGCTGCACCGAGCTGGCGTCCGATGCCCTGCTCGACAACACGGCCAGCCATGCGGCGCACGCGGCCTGCGGCTTCGAGGAAACCGAGCGCGTGGTGTACTTCCGCAAGGCGCTGGACGCATGAGCATCGGCCCGCGTCGCATCGTCTGCCTGACCGAAGAGCCTACCGAGACGCTGTATGCGCTGGGCGAGCAGGATCGCATCGTCGGCATCAGCGGCTTCACCGTGCGGCCGCCGCAGGCGCGCAAGGAGAAGCCGAAAGTCAGCGCTTTCACCAGTGCGAAGATCGGCGAGATCCTCAAACTGCAACCGGACCTGGCCATCGGCTTCTCCGATATCCAGGCCGACATCGCTGCCGAACTGGTCCGGCACGGCGTGGAGGTATGGATCAGCAACCACCGCAGCGTGGACGGCATCGTCGACTACGTGCGGCGGCTGGGTGCGCTGGTCGGTGTGGCCGAACGGGCCAACGCCTACGCCGACACCTTGCAGCGCGGGCTGGACGACGTGCGTGCGCAGGCGGCGCGCCTGCCGCGACGGCCGACGGTCTACTTCGAGGAGTGGGACGAGCCGCAGATCACCGGCATCCGCTGGGTATCGGAACTGATCGGTATTGCCGGGGGCGACGACGTGTTCCCGGAGATGGCGAAGGAGTCGCTGGCCAAACACCGCATCCTCGCCGATGGCAGCGAAGTGGTGCGCCGCGCGCCGGACATCATCCTGGGTTCGTGGTGCGGCAAGAAATTCCGCCCCGACCGCGTCGCCGCGCGCCCGGGCTGGGATGCGATCCCCGCCGTGCGCGATGGTGAGCTGCACGAGATCAAGTCGCCGCTGATCCTGCAGCCGGGCCCGGCGGCGCTGACCGATGGCGTGCGGGCGATCGCGGCGATCATCCTGGCGTGGGCCTCAAAGCAGGCGTGAGGCAGGCGCTTCTGTAGGAGCGACGTGAGTCGCGACCGAGGACTGGACGTCGACGTTTGCAATCGGTCGTTCGCCACTGTCGGATTGATCATGGTTCTCGTGCTGTGGATGGCGTGCGGTCGCGACTTACGTCGCTCCTACAACATGCCAAGGCAAAGGTTTCAGAAATTTCGCTGGAACTTCACGGTTTCCGTGCGCCCGCCCGACGTCACCACCACTTCGAAGCGGTAGGAATCGCGCGGCGAGATGCGTGCGGTGCCGATGTGGTCCAGGTAGCCGCCGGCATCGACCTTGCGCAGCGTGATGGCTTGCCGTGCGCCGGACAGGTCGTGTGCGGTGACGCTGACCTCGCCATCCGCATCGACTTCTTCGCCGCCGGCCACCTTGCGCAGCGCGATCAATACCAATGCCGTGCCGGCATCGCGCGGGACGCCATACTGTTTGGCGACGGCTTCACTCAGCGACAGGGTGGGCAGGGCGTTGTAGCGCACGCGCAGGTCGCCGAAATCCGCTTCGGCCGGCGCGGCCTGCACGAACTCGGCGGTGCGCGGCGCGTCGCCGCCGGAACAGGCGGACAGCAGCGCGATGACGAGCAACAAGGTAATCCGCTTCATGGGAAACCTCCGATGGAGGCAGAGGGAATGGTCGTCGCGACGCTTCACTCGTTCGCCGCCGACAGTTCGCCGCCACGCACCGTCGCCGCGTGCACGGCCCTCGCGACCAGGGCTTCGAAGCCGCCGGCCTGGAACGTCTCGATGGCCGCCTGCGTGGTGCCGTTGGGCGAGGTGACGCGGCGGCGCAGTTCCGTCGGCGTCTCGCCGCTTTCGGTCAGCATGCGCGCCGCGCCCAGTACTGTCTGCAGCACCAGCGTGCGCGCGGCATCGGCGGACAGGCCTTCGGCCTTCGCGGCGTCTTCCATCGCCTCGGCCAGCAGGAACACGTAGGCCGGGCCGCTGCCGGATACGCCGGTCACCGCGTCCATCTTCGCCTCGCTGTCGATCCACACGGTCGGGCCGGCGGCGGACAACAGTAGTTCCGTGCGCTGCCGGCCCGCGTCGTCGACTTCGCCGCTGGCGTACAGGCCGGTGACGCCGGCACCCAGCAGGGCAGGGGTGTTGGGCATGCTGCGCACGACGGCCACGTCGCCGCCCAGCCAGCGCTGCATCTGTGCGGTGGTGATGCCGGCGGCGATCGAGACCGCCAGCGGACGCTGGGCCTGCGCCAGCGGCGCGAGGCTTTCGCAGACGGTGCGCATCACCTGCGGCTTCACCGCGAACAGCCAGGTATCCGCGCCATGCGCGGCTTCCTTCGCTTCCGCGAAGACCTGCACGCCGAAGTCGGCAGCGAGGGCGGCGCGCAGGATGTCGGCGGGTTCGGCCACGCGGATGTGCGACGGATCGGCGCCGCGCGTGAGCAGGCCGCCGATCAGGCTGCGCGCCATGTTGCCGCCGCCGATGAAGGCCAGCGGATGCGTCAGCAGGGAAGAAGAGGAAGACATGGCGGGCCTCAGGACGGAAGTGTCGGAAACGGAACGTTCGCGATGCGCGCTTCGAAGCGGTGGTCGAGGTTGTCGTCGCCGGCGTAGGTCAGGGCGATGTCGCCCGACCACGCGATGTTGAAACGGTCGCTGTCGCCGACGCGCCGGAAGGCGATGCGGTGGTTGGCCACGCTGTCGTGGCCGAGCAGGTAGATACGGAACGCGAGATCGTCCAGCTCGACATCGGCCAGCGTGCCGCCGGCGATCGTGTTGACCTCGAAGGTCCGGCCATCCAGCCACGCCGGCGTGAACGTAGCGACCGGGCAGACGGCGAAGCCACCATCGTCGTCCCAGAACGTCGACGACAGCTTGCAGCGATGGTAGTTGCCCCAGACGCCGGGGGCTTCCCAGCTGCTGTCGTGGTCCTCGCCTCCACCCTCGTCCAGTTCGATGTCGCGCTCGGCGTAGTAGTCCGCGCTGCGCAGGTGCAGGTCGCACCACACCACGCCGTCGACCACGCGCGCGGTCCATGCGAACTCCGTCAGCGCGTGACCTTCCGGCCAGGGATTGCCGGGGAAGTGAATGCGGCCTGGCACGTCGTCCATGGGGATAGCTCCGGGGTGGTCTACGGTGCCGGCCGCGCGCCGAACAGCGCGGTGCCGATACGGACCATCGTCGCGCCATGTGCGATGGCCTGCGCGAAGTCACCGCTCATGCCCATCGACAACGTGTCCACGCCGGCATGCCGCGCCGCCAATGCCTGCTGCAGCGCCTGCATGCGGGTGAATGCGGCGGCGCGCAGGGCCGCGTCCTCGTGCGGGGCCGGAATCGCCATCAGTCCGCGCAGCCGCAGGTTCGGCGCCTCGGCGATGGCATCGGCCAGGGCATCGATCTCCTCCGGCCGGCAGCCATGCTTGCTCGCCTCGTCGTCGATGTTCACCTGGATCAGCACGCTCAACGGCGGCCTGTCGGCGGGTCGATTCCGTGACAGGGCGCCGATCAATTTGTGACGGTCGACCGTCTGCACCCAGTCGAACAGGCGCGCGGCAAGGTCGGCCTTGTTCGACTGCAGGTGGCCGATGAGATGCCATTCCAGGTCCATGCCCCCCAGTTCGCCGATCTTGGCCTGCGCTTCCTGCACGTAGTTCTCGCCGAACGCGCGCTGCCCGGCGCGGGCCAGCTCGGCCACGGCGGAGGCCGGCTGCAGCTTGGACACGGCCAGCAGCGCAGGGGGTGGCCGATGTGCGTCTTTGGCTGCGTTTTCAAGGTGTTGCAGGGTCTCGCTGAGGGTGTCGGCGAGCATGTTCATCCAACCATTGGCGGGAACGGCGAGGGCGCTATACTGCCCGCCGGGGAATCAAGGTTCCAGTTCGCAGCAACTTGGGGAAGCAGCGTCATGGATATCGCCGAACTGTTGGCGTTCTCGGTAAAGAACAAAGCGTCCGACCTCCACCTCTCGGCCGGCCTGCCGCCGATGATCCGCGTGGACGGCGACGTGCGCCGCATCAACATCCCGGCGCTCGACCACAAGCAGGTGCACGCGCTGGTCTACGACATCATGTCGGACAAGCAGCGGCGCGACTTCGAAGAGTTCCTCGAGGTCGACTTCTCGTTCGAGATCCCGTCGCTGGCACGCTTCCGCGTCAACGCGTTCAACCAGAACCGCGGCGCCGGTGCGGTGTTCCGTACCATTCCGTCCGAAGTGCTGACGCTGGAAGACCTGGGCTGCCCGCCGCTGTTCCGCGAGCTGATCCAACAGCCGCAGGGGTTGATCCTGGTGACCGGCCCGACCGGTTCCGGCAAGTCGACCACGCTGGCGGCGATGATCGACCACATCAACAAGAACGAATACGGCCACATCCTCAGCGTCGAGGATCCGATCGAATTCGTGCACACCTCGCAGAAGTGCCTGATCAACCAGCGCGAAGTGCATCGCGACACGCACGGCTTCAACGAAGCGCTGCGTTCGGCGCTGCGCGAAGACCCCGACTACATCCTGGTCGGCGAGTTGCGCGACCTGGAGACCATCCGCCTGGCGCTGACCGCCGCGGAAACCGGCCACCTGGTGTTCGCCACCCTGCACACCAGCTCGGCGGCCAAGACCATCGACCGCATCATCGACGTGTTCCCCGCCGGCGAGAAGCCGATGGTCCGCTCGATGCTGTCCGAATCGCTGCGCGCGGTGATCTCGCAGGCGCTGCTGAAGAAGATCGGCGGCGGCCGTACCGCGGCGTGGGAAATCATGGTCGGCACCCCGGCCATCCGCAACCTGATCCGCGAGGACAAGGTGGCGCAGATGTACTCGGCCATCCAGACCGGCCAGCAGAGCGGCATGATGACGCTGGACCAGCACCTGCAGGACCTGGTGAAGCGCAGCCTGATCACGCGCCAGCAGGCCAAGGAATACGCTAAGGAAAAGCGTCTCTTCGAGTAAGTCAGTGATTTGTGATTCGCGATTAGTGATTCGTCAATAGCCGGGGTTCTGATGCGGTGATGCACGCTGGATCGTCAAGGTAGCTCTTGCGAATCACGTCTCACGCATCACGAATCACGGCTCCGCAAGGAGCCATCCATGAGCACCATCGACTTCACCTCCTTCCTCAAGCTGATGGCGCACCAGAAGGCGTCGGACCTGTTCATCACGTCCGGCATGCCGCCATCCATCAAGGTGCACGGCAAGATCTCGCCGATCACGCAGACGCCGCTCACCTCGCAGCAGTCGCGCGACCTGGTGCTCAACGTCATGACGCCGGCGCAGCGCGAGGAGTTCGAGAAGACCCACGAGTGCAACTTCGCCATCGGCGTGGCCGGCGTGGGCCGCTTCCGCGTCAGCTGCTTCTACCAGCGCAACCAGGTGGGCATGGTGCTGCGTCGCATCGAGACGCGCATCCCGACCATCGAGGAACTGAACCTGCCGCCGGTGATCAAGACGCTGGCCATGACCAAGCGCGGCATCATCATCTTCGTCGGCGCCACCGGCACCGGCAAGTCGACCTCGCTGGCGGCGATGATCGGCTACCGCAACCAGAACTCGACCGGCCACATCATCACGATCGAGGATCCGATCGAATTCGTGCACAAGCACGAGGGTTGCATCATCACCCAGCGCGAGGTCGGCATCGACACCGACAGCTGGGAAGCGGCGCTGAAGAACACGCTGCGCCAGGCGCCGGACGTCATCATGATCGGTGAGGTGCGCACCCGCGAGGGCATGGACCACGCCATCGCCTTCGCCGAAACCGGCCATCTGGTGCTGTGTACGCTGCACGCCAACAACGCCAACCAGGCGATGGACCGCATCATCAACTTCTTCCCGGAAGACCGCCGCACGCAGCTGTTGATGGACCTGTCGCTGAACCTCAAGGGCGTGGTGGCGCAGCAGCTGATCCCGACGCCCGACGGCAAGGGCCGCCGGGTGGCGATGGAAATCCTGCTGGGCACGCCGCTGGTGCAGGACTACATCCGCGACGGCGAGGTGCACAAGCTGAAGGAAGTGATGAAGGAATCCACCAACCTCGGCATGAAGACCTTCGACCAGGCGCTGTTCGAGCTGTACCAGGCCGGCGAGATCAGCTACGAGGACGCGCTGCGCTTCGCCGACTCGCAGAACGAGGTGCGCCTGCGCATCAAGCTGGCCCAGGGCGGCGACGCCCGCACGCTGGCGCAGGGGCTGGATGGCGTGGAGATTGCGGAAGTCCGGTGATTTTCGCTTAGCGCGTCATCGCGAGAAGGATAGGCGACGATCCCTTCGGTGTGTCGGCTTCGTCTGGGGCGGCGGCGATCGGCAGTCCGGCAACCACGATTGCACTTGCGATCATGATTGGGGCGCCGTGAGGAGGTCGCTCGGGCACGCACAAGGCGATAGCCGGCATCCGACATTTCTCGATTCACAACGCTTCGGGCTTGGAACGAATCGGGCGTCAACATATGAGGAACTTGCTCGTCATTTGTTCAGTCGTTCTGGCCGGATGCGCTGAACAGCATTCTGGCGGAGCAGCAGCCATTCGACTTGAACATACGCCTTGGGCCGTCGACGGCACGCTCGTGTCGGAAGATGGTCAATCGGTCGCCGGGCATGATGTGGAATTTCTTCGCGTGCAGCCGGATTCGGATGGCCGACTCGGTGCATACGTCTTCGCATCCACGAGAACAGACTCTGCCGGCAGGTTCTTTCTTTCCAGCACCGTCGCTGGCCGATACACGGTCATCGCCAGCTTCAAGCCTCCCTGCATAGCCAATACCGATCTTGGTGACCTTGGCGCCGGTGATAGAAGGACCATCCGTGTAGCGCTGAGTCGGAAGAAGGATTGTCTGGTCGCGTTGTAGCATCACGCAGCAAGCCAGGGGCCGTATTGAAAGCGGCGTCCGGATTTTGGGTCTGTCGTGATGTTGGGCGTTGCGGTGGCTGTCGCGATCATCAACGCATGGCGGTCTGAAGGCGAGGATGCCGGGTTCCTCTGGGTCTCAGATGCGCCAAGCTGCCCTTTTTGGGCGGGCGCGCAACTCGGTAAGCGGATGATGCTCGGAGATGGTCGGCATCACGAAAGGTCGCGCATCACCTCACGTTGAGTTGGCGTTACCATCCCCGACACGGCAAGGTCGCCGGATGCAACAAGGATGGAGCACGTAATGAGCCTTCTGGGCCTCCTGTTTGCAGCAAGTATGGCAGCGAGCGAACCCCATTGCGTTGCCGGTGCAGAGGCGACGCGCGTAGCGGCTGTCCTGAGAGAGGAGCCCTCACCGCTCGGTCTCATCGTGGGTACTGGTAGCGACTGGGGTGCCAAATTCCTTGTTGTCAGTACCACGCATCGCCTAGGTGTGCCCGGCATCGCCACACACGAAGGGACAGCGAGCGTCAGGTACTACGCATTTGGCCGCGAGCGCGCCTGCACGAAAGAGATCGAACTGACCACCTGCGGGAGCGCGGATATCGCCCTCCGTGCTTTCAGGTCGCGTGCTTACAGTGTCATGCACAGCGCTTCGCAACTTCGGCTTGGCGCGGCCTACCATCCTCCTTTCGCGCTTCTGCATACGAAAGACGGAGACGGCAACATCACGAAGATCACGGCGACCCAGTCGGAGCATCCGCTGATGCAGGACGCGGCACAAACCTTTTCAAGTATCGAGTCGTGTACGCGCGATGTGGACGATCGCGTGGGCGGACCTTGATGGTTCAAGACGCCTGCGTGGCCGGGCAGGTTCAAGGCCTCGTACATCCGGATATTCATTAGGGCAGGCAGTAAGTCATTGCGGTGATTCGAGTGCTGCAGCAACCCTTCATGGAGGAAGCATGTCGCGTACGTTTCTTGTTCTGGTCGCTGTGCTGGTGGCGTTGGGCGGCGGCCATCATGCCTACAAGCGCATCAAGGCGGGATTGGAGTCTTCGAT
This sequence comes from Pseudoxanthomonas japonensis, assembly GCF_043632995.1. Taxonomy (NCBI): domain Bacteria; kingdom Pseudomonadati; phylum Pseudomonadota; class Gammaproteobacteria; order Lysobacterales; family Lysobacteraceae; genus Pseudoxanthomonas; species Pseudoxanthomonas japonensis. Next base: position 985,698 of record NZ_CP171632.1, read on the forward strand.
GATGGAGACCGCCATCGTCGCCTCGTCCCGCAATACCGTGGTGGTCTACGGTCGCGACGGATGCGGCTACACCCGGCAGATGCTCGCCTCCCTGCGGAGCCGCAATATCCCGGTGACCTACGTCGACCTCGATCTTGCCCATGCCAGCAGCGCGTTCCACGAGCGGTTCGATGGCACGGGGTTGGCGGGTCCCCGCGGCTACGCGCTTCCTGTCGTCGAAGTGGACGGGGAGGTCAGCATGCGGCCGACGCCCGATGTCGTGGCGTACCACTTCCAGACCCGGGACTGATCCGACACGCCTCACGGTTCGCGCCCCGGCGTATCCGGCGGCGAGCGCTACTCTGCGCCGTGTTCCACCGGCTCCGCCTGCCTGAACCAGGCCAGGATTTCCGCGTGCGCAGCGCGACGGTTCTGGCGCAGGCCATGGTCGTCGCCGGCGTAGACCACCAGCTTGTGCGGGCGATCGAGCTGGTGGAGGCGCGCGGCCATCGCGCGGGAATCCTCGACGCTGACGCGGTCGTCGGCATCGCCATGCAGCAGCAGTACCGGCAACCGGGCGGGCAGTTGCTCGGCCCAGTGCAGCGCCGAGCGCGCCCGCAACGCACCCTGCGGATCGTCGGCATAGCCGGGAATGCGGGCTCGGTAGACGCGCTCCATGCCGGGTCGCCAGGCCAGCCTGGCGGCAAGATCGGTGGGGCCGGCGATCGTCGCCATCGCGGCGATGTCGGAGCGGCGACGCGCCACCAGGTAGCTGGTCATCGCACCGCGACTCTGGCCCAGCAGGAACACGCGGTTGCGGTCCACGCCGGGCAGCGTCCGTGCCAGGTCGATCAGGCGCATGACGTCGTCCACGTCCTGCCCCCCGAATTCGTCCGCATCGCGGTACTGGCTGGCCACCACCACATGGCCCGCCTTGGCCAGCGGCAACAGGGCCTGGAACAGCTGCAAGCCGTCGAGCCGGCCAAAGGCGCCGTTGCCTCCCCGGTTGTAGACCAGCAAGGGCAGCGCGCCCGCCGCCGTGTCGGCTTTCGGACGCACGAGGTAGCCGGCCACGACGTGGTCGCCGCTGGCATACGTGATGACGTGGCAGTCGAATGCCGAGCGTGCGAAGTCGAATGCCTTGACGGGCACCACCGACGCCAACTGTTCCCGCGACACCGCAGGAGCATCGGCGCGGCCGACGATGGAGGCCAGCCAGCTCTCGTAGTCCGGTGTCTGCTCGAAGCAGTCGGCGTGCGAGAGGAAGGTGGCGGGTGGATCGCCGGGTGGTGCGGCAAGCGCGGGTGCGAACGGGGCGGACAACAGGGCGAGCGCGATCATCAGCGTGCGGGACATGCAGCGGATCTCTCTGTGGAAGAGGGAGGGCGAAGGTGGCCGGCGCGTGTCAGTCGTCGTCGGCCAGCGACGGGTCACGCGCCAGCAGGTCGCCCGGCTGGCAGTCCAGCGCTTCGCAGATCGCCTCGAGGGTGGAGAACCGGATGGCCTTGGCCTTCCCGGTCTTGAGGATGGACAGGTTGGCCAGGGTGATGTCGATGCGCGAGGACAGCTCGGTGAGTGTCATGCGGCGCGCATGCAGCAGGTCATCGAGTCGGACGACGATGGCCATGTCAGATGGTCCCTTCCAGGTCGCTCCGCAGGCGTGCGCCGTGCGCGAACACGCCCGACAACACGAACAGCAGCAGCACCGCCAGCCAGGGCGTCGGCGACAGTCCGGTCATCCTGCCGGGGAGCGACGCGACTTCCGAGATCGCCAGCACCGCCAACCGCATCAGCTCGATCGCCAGCACGCTCCAGGCGATCGCGTTCAGGCGCTGTGCGTTGGGAAGGATGAACGCATCGCCGGCGCGCACGCTGTCGACGATCGCCACCAGGCGCCGGAGGACCGTATGCACGATCAACGCGCATACGATGCCGATGACCATGATCGCGCGCAGCCCGAGCGGTGCCTGCGGATGCATGGTGGCCAGATCGAAACCCAGCGGTTTCCAGGGCCAGTCGGCCACGAAGAAGCTGGCGCAGAGCAGGCAGGTGATCGTCGCGGCGTACAGCACGTTCAGCACCGTGAGTCCCTGCAGCAAGGGACGGGCGACGGTCAGGGCGCGGGCAGGCATGCGGTTCATGGGAGTCTCCGGTAAGTGTGTTGTTAAACGATATATGTAATATCGAAAAACAATAAATATGCTGAAGGTCATGGCCGTGTCCCGCGGGTAGGGCGGCTACATAGCGGCAGCGGTCCCGGCGTCCCCGTGAGGCAGCCGACAACGGACGAATGCCTGACACACGACCTCCGGCACCCGAAAGTGCTGACTTCCGGCACCTCAGTTGCCTGGACGCGGGTCGGATGATGGTTCAGCCCGACGCGGTGTCGGAATCCAGGAACCTCCAGTGATCACGCAGATCCTTACGCACACCCCGCTCTGGGTTTTCGGCCTGTTCTTCGGCCTGGTCTACCTCGGTTGCGTGCAGAGCCGGACGCGGCAGGTCTCGCGTAGCCGACTCATCGTGTTGCCGATCGCGATGCTGGGGTGGTCGTTGTACTCGGTGTGGTCGACGTTCGATACGCATCTCACCGCGCTGGCCGCGTGGGCCTGCGCATGGGGCACCGTCGTTGCCATCGGCCTCGCTCGTGGACCCTCGCGCACCGCGTCCTACGACGCGGCGACCGCGCAGTTCACGGTGGCCGGCAGTTGGCTGCCGCTGGCGCTGATGATGGGCATCTTCTTCTTCAAGTACGCGGTGGCGGTCGCCCATGCGGTCAAGCCGGGCGTCCTCGACACGACGATGGCGGTGGCCGTGGTGTCCGCGACCTACGGACTTTTCAGCGGACTGTTCATGGCGCGTGCCGTGCGGGTGCTGGGCGTGATGAGGCAGCAGCGGCTGATCGAGCGTAGCGCCTGACGATGACGATGTAGGATGGGTGGAGCGCAGCGATACCCATCGTTGTTGACTCGCCAATTTCCCGTGATGGGTATCGCCTTCGGCTCCACCCATCCTACGAAAGCTGCTGGTTCAGGCTTCCATGCTGCCGGTCTCCAGCCAACGCTGGTGCCACGACAGTGCTTCCGTCAGCAGGTGCGGGGTGTGCTTGCCGTAGCTGTGCTGCAGGGCGCGGTCGAAGTAATCCTGCAGCGCGTCGCGATAGTCCGGATGCGCGCAGTTGGCGATCAGCAGGCGGGCGCGCTGCTTGGGCGTGAGGCCGCGCAGGTCGGCCAGGCCCTGTTCGGTGACGATGACCGAAACGTCGTGTTCGGTGTGGTCCACGTGGCTGACCATCGGCACCAGCGCCGAGATGCTGCCGCCCTTGGCGGTGCTGGGGCTCAGGAATACCGACATGAACCCGTTGCGGGCGAAGTCGCCCGAGCCGCCGATGCCGTTCTGGATGCGGCTGCCCATCACATGGGTGGAATTGACGTTGCCATACAGGTCGGCCTCGATCATCCCGTTCATGCCGATGCAGCCCAGGCGGCGCACCAGCTCCGGATGGTTCGACATCTCCTGCGTGCGCAGGATGATGCGCTCGCGGTAGAAGGCGATGTCGCGCTTGAACGCCTCGTTCGCCTCCGGACTGAGCGCGAAGCCCGTGCACGAGGCGACGTCCAGCACGCCATCCCGCAGCAGGTCGAGCATGCCGTCCTGGATGACCTCGGTGAAGGCGGTCAGTCCACGGAAGCCGCTTTTCGCCAGCCCGGCCAGCACTGCATTGGGGATGTTGCCGACGCCGGACTGCAAGGGCAGCAGGTTGGGCGGCAGGCGGCCCTGCGTGACTTCGTGCTTGAGGAAGTCGATCAGGTGCGCGGCGATGCGCTCGCTGGTGCCGTCGATGGGCGTGAACGGACTGTTGCGGTCGGGACCGTGCGTGCGGACCACCGCGACGATCTTGTCCGGGTCGCAGCGCAGCGCGGTGTCGCCGATGCGGTCGCGCACGTGCTCCAGCGGGATCGGCTTGCGGTGCGGCGGCAGCGCCGTGCCGTAGTAGATGTCGTGCATCCCCTCGATGTCGGCGGGCTGCCAGTCGTTGACTTCGACGATGACCTTCTTCGCCAGGTCCAGCCAGGTCTTGTTGTTGCCGACCGAGGTGGAGGGCACCAGCGTGCCGTCTTCGCGGATGGCGGAGACCTCGATCACCGCGGTGTCGATGGGGCCGTAGAAGCCGAACCACACATGCTGCGCCACATGGCTCAGGTGGATGTCGATGTAATCCAGCGTGCCGTCGTTGATGCGCTTGCGTGCGTCGGGGTCGCTCTGGAACGGCATGCGCAGCGCGATGGCATCGGCCTTGGCGAGGGCGCCATCCAGTTCCGGTGCCGTCGACGCACCGGTCATCAGCTTGATCTGGAACGGCACGCCGGCCGCATGCGCCTGTTCGATGCGCGTCGCCAGCGCCAACGGCACCGCCTTGGGATAGCCGGAGCCGGTGAAGCCGCTCATGGCGACCGTCTCGCCGGGCTGGATGAGGCTGGCGGCATGCTCGGCGCTGGTCACGCGGTCGCGCAGGCCGGCATGGCGGATACGGTCTTCGTGCATCGTAAGGAGCATCGGGTTTGGCGAAACGCGCATTATCGCCCGTGGGGCGGCGCGGCAGGATACGACCATCGTGGCGCGCGCGGATTGCGCCGGATCAATGCTCCCCGGCGGCCATCCACGGCGGGCGCTGCTTCGCCGCGCGCTTGAAGGCCGGGCAGTCCTCGCGGTGCGCGCCGGGCAGATAGCCCAGGCTCATCAGGAACTCGTTGGTGATCTCGCCGCCGGTGAAACGGAAGGTCTTCTTGAACAGCGTGATCCAGTCGGTCTTCGGCAGTGGATGGTGCGCGTCGAGCCAGGCGGCGAAGCTGCCGTGGCTGCCGCGCAACTGCTGGATGACCTGCGCGTTGTGGATGGCGGCCTCGACCTTCAGGCGGTTGCGGATGATGCCCGGGTCGGCCAGCAGGCGGGCACGCTCCTTGTCGCCGTAGCGGGCGACCTTGTCCACGTCGAACCCGCTGTACGCGGCGCGGAAGCCCTCGCGCTTCTTCAGCATGGTTTCCCAGCTCAGGCCGGCCTGGTTGATCTCCAGCAGCAGGCGTTCGAACAGCACGGCCTCCTCGCGTTGCGGAAAGCCGTATTCGCGGTCGTGGTAGGGGCCGTGCAGCGGATGGCCGGGGGCAATGTCGCAATAGCCTGACATGGGCGCGTGCCTGGAAAGGGAAGGCCGATTCTAGGACGGGTTGCGGACAGGAACGGTCCGCACAGGCGCGGCCCATGCGGGGCCGGGCTAGAATGGTGCCCATGCAAGACGTCGCCACGCCCTTGGCCAACCAGCTGCTGATCGCCTCGCCGGCGCTGTCCGATCCCCATTTCGCCCGCGCGGTCGCCCTGATCTGCCAGCACGACGACGAAGGCGCCATGGGCGTGGTCGTCAATCGCCCGTCCGAGTACACGCTGGGCGAGGTGCTGCGGCAGATGAACCTGGCCTCGCACGATCCCCGGCTCGACGACCAGGTCGTGCTGGCCGGCGGGCCGGTGCATCCAGAGCGTGGCTTCGTGTTGCACGACAGCGGCCACGCCTGGGAATCCACGCTGGAAGTCGCCAGCGGCCTGTACCTGACCACCTCGCGCGACATCCTTGAAGCGATGGCCGTCGGCGAGGGGCCGGCGCATGCCGTGGTGGCACTGGGCTGTGCGGGCTGGGGCGCAGGCCAGCTGGAGTACGAACTGGGCGAGAACAGCTGGCTGACCGCACCGGCGGACGCCGAACTGCTGTTCACCGTGCCGCTGGAACAGCGCTGGCAGACGGCCGGCCAGCGGATCGGCGTGGACATGACCCGGCTGACGGACTACAGCGGCCACGCATGAATCCGCGCCCGCCGACGCCGTGTCCACGGACGCCGTCGCAGGATGGCGCAGACCGCATCGAACGGAGGCACTGGGCATGAAGCTGGATGGCACCGTACTGGGATTCGACGTGGGCGCCCGCCGCATCGGCGTGGCCGTGGGCAGCGCGTTCGGTACCGGCGCACGCGCGCTGGCGGTGATCGACGTGCACGGTCACGGCCCCGACTGGCCGGCGATCGACAAGCTGCATGCGGAATGGAAGCCGGACGGTCTGGTCGTCGGCGACCCGATGACGCTGGAGGGCGGCGACCAGCCGAACCGCAAGCGCGCCCACGCCTTCGCCCGCGAGCTGCGCACGCGCTACCAGTTGCCGGTGGTGCTGGTGGACGAGCGCACCAGTTCCGTCGAAGCCGCGGAACGTTTCGCGCTGGACCGCGCCGAAGGCCGCAAGCGCCGTCGCGATGCCGCCGCGCTCGACGCCGTTGCGGCCGCCGTCATCATCGAACGCTGGCTGGCCGCGCCCCAGGACGCGACCCAGCTGACCTGATCACCCTCGACCACGCCCCATGACCCCACAACTCGATTCCGACGGACGCCTGCGCCACCTCCTAACCCTCGACGGCCTGCCGCGCGACACGCTGTGCCGCCTGATCGACCGCGCCGGCCAGATCCGCGACGCCGCGCTCGGCCGCACGCCGCGCCGGCAGGTGCTCGACGGCACCACGGTCTGCACGCTGTTCTTCGAACCGTCCACGCGTACGCGCAGTTCGTTCCACATCGCCGCGCAGCGGCTGGGCGCGGACGTGCTGAACTTCGATGCGTCCACCTCGTCGACCCGCAAGGGCGAGACCGCGCGCGACACGCTGCGCAATCTCGAAGCGATGGGCGTGCGTGGCTTCATCGTCCGCCATGCCGACGACGGCGCGGTCGCCGCGCTGGCCGCCGAGGCGGGCGAGGGCACGGCACTGATCAATGCCGGCGACGGCCGCAGCGCGCATCCCACCCAGGGCCTGCTGGACGTGCTGACGATCCGCCAGGTCAAGGGCGCCGACTTCTCGCGCCTGAAGGTCCTGATGGTGGGCGACGTGAACCACTCGCGCGTGGCGCGCTCGGACCTGCATGCGCTGCGCACGCTGGGCGCGGGCGAGATCCGCGTGTGCGGGCCGACCTCGCTGCTGCCCGACGACGGCACGCTGGCCGGTTGCGTGACCGGGCAGGACTTCGACGCGATGCTCGACGGCGTCGACGTGGTGATGATGCTGCGCCTGCAGCGCGAGCGCATGGAGGAAGGCCTGGTGTCCTCGCTGGAGGACTACCACCGCGACTACGGCCTGACCACCACCCGCCTGAAGCGTGCTGCGAAGGACGCGGTGGTGCTGCACCCCGGACCGATCAATCGTGGTGTCGAGATCACCGACGAGGTGGCCGACGGCCCGCAATCGCTCGTGCTGCGCCAGGTCAGCAACGGCGTCGCCATCCGCATGGCGGTGCTGGAGATGCTGCTGGGCTGAGGGGGACGCCAGCCGAGTACGCTGTAGGAGGGTCTTCAGGCCCGACGCATTCCGGTCGGCCCTGAAGGGCCTCCTACCGATGCCAGGCTCACTCCGGTGCGGCGACCACCCGGTTTTTTCCGGCCTGCTTGGCCTGGTACATGGCGCGGTCGGCGCGGGCCAGCAGTTCGTCCTGCGATTCGCCCGGCTGCCAGCGCGCCACGCCGGCGCTGAAGGTCACCAGGATGCCGCGGCCTTCGTAGACGAGGGGCTTGTGCGCCAGCCGGTCGCGCAGGCGCTCCAGCGTGCCCATCGCTTCGAGGAAGCTGGTTTCCGGCAACAGCAGCACGAACTCCTCGCCGCCGAAGCGTGCAACGGCATCGGTGGCGCGCAACGTGGCGCGCGCCAGCGTCACGACGTGGCACAAGGCCGCGTCGCCGCCGAGGTGGCCGTGCGCGGCGTTGATGTGGCGGAAATCGTCGAGGTCCAGCAGCGCCAGTGTCAGCGTCTGGCCACTGCGCAGCGCACGCACCGATTCGCGCTTGAACAGTTCGTCGAAGCCGCGGCGGTTCAGCGCCTCCGTCAGCTGGTCCACACGCACCAGTTCGGAGACGGACTGCAGTTCCTGCTCCAGGTTCATCACCCGGCGTTCGGCGTCCTCCACCTCGCGGCGCGCCTCCATCAGACTGTCGCGCGCGCGCAGCGCCTGTGCCTGCACCTGCGCGGTGTCTTCCAGGATGTCCTCCATCCGCTTGCCCAGCTCGGCGATGCTGCGACTGTCGCGCACGGCCTGCGCGTGGAAGCTGATGCGGTCGTGGTACTCGCCGGTGCTGTTGGCCATGCCGTCGAGACGCTCGACGAAGGTCACCATCATCTCCTTCATCGAGGCTTTCGACTCGGCCAAGCCCTGTTTCAGCAGGCCCTGCTTGTAGATGACTTCGCGCAGGCCGGCGCGGGTCTGCTCCAGCGCGGTGCGGTCGAGCGGTCCGGCGAGCAACTGGCGCACGGCACCGATCTGGTCCTGCAGCCAGCTGCCGTCCTCGATCAGTTCGCCGACGTTCTCCAGCAGCAGGTCGAACAGGCTGCGCATCAACTCCTGCGCGTCGTCCACTTCGTGCGAGCGCTGGCTCACCTGCTGGCAGAGGTCCCGCAGGTCGGTGCCGAGCTCGCCGATGGGCTGGTTGGCCTGCCATTGCCGCACGCGGTCCGCCAGGGCATGCGCCTGCGGAAGCAGCGCGCCGTCGTCGCGCAGCAACTGTTCCATGCCGCCGACGAGCAGGTGGTGCAACAGGTCGCGCAACTGCTCGGCTTCGCCCGCCAGCGGCTCGTCCTGAATGGTGCGGATGTACTTGTCGATGAGTTGGCGCAGCGCGCGGCCGTAGCGCGGCCAGTCCTTGTCGGCCTGCGCGGACTGCAGGCGTTCGCCCATGCCGTGCAGTTCGCCCGGCAGGCCGGCGACGCCGTCGGCAAACGCGGACAGCAGGGCGCCCGGCTCCTCGGCGTGCGCGAACAGCGCCTGCAGCTGCGCGCTGCTGATCGCCGGATGCGGGCCGGCCGCCCGGGTCGTGGCGAGCTCGCGCGAGGCCGACGCGCCGCCGTCGCGGCGACGTGCCCACAGCCGGCGGAAGCCGCCAGTAACACCGGAGTTGTCGTCGGCCACGTCAGCCATTCGCGTCGCTCTCACAGCCATGGGCGGATGCCCGTCGGCCACCAGGGGATGCCGGGTTATCGGCCGCCCTGGGCGCAGGTTGAGGACCCGGTGGCCCGACCACCGGTGTACGCGCCGGAAGCGTGATGCAGGACCCGCGGCGGGTCAGGCGGCGTCCGGGGGGAACCGGGCCAGGGCTTCTTCGATGATGGTCAACTGGGCCATGGCTTCCTCGTTGCCTGCCGTGGCTGCGGCGCGGACCTGGTCCAGCGAGGGGTGCGAGACGATCAGCAGCAGGTTGCCGCATGCCGGGCAGGCGTAGTCGGTGACGGCGTCGTGCAGTTCCATGGCCATCGCGCGAGTGTCGCCGTGCCAATCGCAAGGACATGCCAAAGCGCGCTCGCGCCACCCGGCGGTGAAATAGTCGGAAACGAGTTCGGACATCGCTCAGTGCCCGCGGCGCTGCGCGAACAGCCAGTCCCACATCGGCGCGTAGGCGTAGGTCGCGTCCCAGCTGTTGTGATTGGCGTCCGGGAATTCGGTGTAGCGCGCGTCGCGCGCACCCGCTGCCTTCAGGGCGGCCTCCATGCGGCGCGACTGCGACGGCGGTACCACGTTGTCCTGGCCGCCGTGGAAGATCCACACCGGTACCTCCTTCAGGCGCTGCGCGGCGGCGGCGAATGGATCGGCCGCGTCGCCGACGCTGTGCACGCGCAGGCCCGGGCGCGTATCGGTCCAGTCGACGGTGATGCCGCCGCAGACCGGCACCAGCGCAGCGAAGCGGGTGGGCTGCTGCATCGCCAGTTCCCACGTGCCGTAACCGCCCATCGACATGCCGGTCAGCGAAACCCGGTCCGGATCGCCGTTGAACTCGCGTATCGCCGCGTCCAGCGTGGCGAAGGCGATCGGGCCGGCCGACTCGGTCCACTCGGTGTCGTCCGGTGCCTGCGGAAACACCACCACGGCCGGGAACGTATCCGCATGCTGGCGCAGGTAGGGTCCCAGGCCTGCCATCGTCTGCTTCACCCCGTCGCTGCCGCGCTCGCCGGAGCCGTTGAGGAACAGCACCACCGGCGGCTTGCCGTTGCGGAAGCGGGCGGCGGGCACGAACACCTGGTAGCGGTACGCCTTGCCTTCCAGCGTGATCTCGCGCGAGACGAATTCGCCGGTCGGGTTCATGGGGGAGGTCGTGGTGCAGGCGGTCATCAGGATCAGCAGCAGGCCCAGGCAGGTGGTGGCGAGAGAGCGCATGGCGGTCGCGGTCCGAGGGTAACGGGCGGCAGCATACCCCGTCGCGTGGCGGACGGCGCCACATCGATCCTCTGCGTCAGCGCGCAGTATCGGGAAGCGGCATCTCGTCGCGCATCCGCATGAACCGGGCGAACCGCGGCAATCCTTTCGATGTCAGGCCGTTGTAGCGGTAGGTGAGCCATGCACCCAGCGGTGGCGGCGCGGCCCGCTGCGCATCGGTGAAGCCGGTGCCGATGCGGAAACTTCGCCCGTCCGGCATGCGTACCTGCAGTGCGCCCATCATGCCTTCGTACTTGCCTTTGCCGGGCAGGTGAGCGACGACCTGCGCCTCCGCGTCCTCATGCGGCTTGTACTTCAGCAGGTCCTCGCTGCGCCCGGCGCGATAGCGGGCGGTTCGCCGATGCAGCATGAGCCCTTCGCCCCCGGCGGCGACCACGCGGGCAAGCTCCGCGTCCAGCGCCGCGGCGGTATCGAAGCGTCGTTGCGGAATCGCCTGCAGGTGCGTGTTGCCTGCGGCGGACGTGATGGAGCGCATGCGTACGACGCGCTCGGCGAACGGTCCCGGATGCATCGGCAGGTCGAAGACCATGAAACGCATGTCGCGCCAGGCCTGCGTGTCGGTGCCGACGCGGCGTACGAGGGCGCTGATGTCGTCGAAGCGGCCACGCGCGATCCACAGTTCGCCCTCCATCGGCTCGACCGGCCAGCCGCGCGTGAAGGTCGGCGGCGCCGCGATCCTTGCGCCGCCGCGGGTCCACAGTGCCCGGCCATCCCAACGGGCACGCACGCCGTCCAGCTTCTCGCTGACCAGGAAGGTGTCGACGGGGACGCCTTCGCGATAGGTGGTCGCCAGCATCGGATCGGGCGGCGGTGCCGACAGGACGGGGAAGATCAGCAGGCACAGCAGGGCGGTGAGCAGCAGACGCATGGCGGCGGACCGGGCCGGAGGGACTTCAGCGTCGCGCGTGCGATCGAACGCGGGGATCGGCGCATGCCGCGGCCGTGCGTAGGAAGTGCCCGACGCGGCGTCGCGCATCAGAAACTCGTTATCGGATCGCCGATGAGCAAGCGCACGACGATGGCGGGCTCAACGCCGCGTCCACAGCCACGCACCCAGAGCGGCAACGTGCAGCAGCACCATCGTCCAGAAGGCGACACGGTAGCCGGGCTTGCGCGACTTGTGGCGCAGCGTCTGCTGCGCGACCCACGCGCCGGGCCAGCCGCCGAGCAGTTCCAGAAGATGCAGCGTCGTCTCCTGCGTGCGCCAGCGGCCCGTCTGCGCGGCGTGCTTGTCCAGCGCGTAGACCACGTAAGTGATCGCCGACAGGATCATCGGCAGGAACATCGCCTCGGCCGGCAGTCGGCCTGCGCGGATCCCCAAGCGATCAGCAGTGCGTAGGCGAGGACGGCCACCGCGCCCGGGACGACCGATGGCGGCCGCGAAGGACCGCGTGCAGGCGTCGCCGGACTGGCGCGGCGCACGGCGGGAACCGTCCGTTGCACCGCCTGCGCCCGCCACTTGCCGTCGGGCTGGCGTTGCGCCCTGAACTTCACCAGCTCGCCGACCTCGGGCCGGCGGCCATCCAGCCGGTAGTCGCGGACGTGGAAGAACACGCGGGTGGGTTCGCCATCGAGCGGCGCGATGAAGCCGAAGCCACGGTCGTCGTTCCACTCACTGACCTTGCCGAGTCGCTCCATCGATGGACGGCCTCAGTGCAGCAGGATCAGCGTGGCCAGGCCGAGGAAGCAGAAGAAGCCCATCACGTCGGTGACCGCGGTGACGACGACGGTGCCGGCGACGGCGGGATCGATGTTCATGCGCTTGAGCAGCAGCGGCAGCAGCACGCCGGCGGTGGCGGCCGCGCAGAAGTTGATGATCAGCGCCAGCGCGATCACCAGCGACAGCAGCGGGTTGCGGAACCACGCGAAGGCGATCACGCCGACGATGCCGCCAATCAGCAAGCCGTTGATCAGGGCGACGCGGATTTCCTTCCACAGCAGGATGCGGGCATTGCTGGAACCCACTTGTCCGAGCGCCAGGCCGCGCACCATCAGCGTCAGCACCTGCACCGCCGCGTTGCCGCCGATACCGGCGACGATGGGCATCAGCACCGCCAGCGCAACGATCTTCTCCAGCGTCACCTCGAACTGACCGATGACCGTCGCCGCCATGAACGCGGTGAACAGGTTGATGCCCAGCCACACCACGCGACCGCGCACGGCGCGTTTGACCGGCGAGAACAGGTCCTCGTCCTCGTCCAGACCGGCGGCGCCCAGCGCCTGGTGCTCGGCCTGCTCGCGGATGATGTCGACCACGTCGTCGATGGTGATGCGGCCGAGCAGGATGTTGTTGTCGTCCACGACCGGCGCCGACACCCAGTCGTGGTCGGAGAACTGGCGGGCCACTTCCTGCGCGCTCTCGCCCACGTCGATGGCCGGCTGCTCGTCGTCGATCAGCCGGTTGATCGGCGTGGTGTCCTCGTGCGTGACCAGCGCCGCGAGCGGCACGCGGCCCAGGTACTGGTGGCGGCGGCTGACCACGTACAGGTGATCGGTGTGGTCAGGCAGTTCGCCGCGCAGGCGCAGGTAGCGCAGCACCACGTCGACATTGACGTCGGCGCGCACGGTGACCACGTCCGGGTTCATCAGGCGGCCGGCGGTATCCTCCGCGTACGACAGCACCTGCTCCAGGCGCTCGCGGTTCTCGCGGTCCATCGACTTGAGGACTTCGTCGATGACGGTGTCGGGAAGATCCTCGACCAGGTCGGCGAGATCGTCGATGTCGAGGTCTTCGACCGCGGCGACGATCTCGTCGGTGTCCATGTCCGCCAGCAGGCTTTCGCGCACCTCGTCGCCGACGTGCACCAGCACCTCGCCGTCGTCCTCGGGATCGACCAGGCCCCAGACGACTTCGCGCTTGCCCGGCGGCAACGACTCGAGCAGGTTGCCGATCTCCGCGGGCGACAAGGTATTGACCAGCCGGCGCACGGGTCCCAGCCGACCGCTGTCGAGCGCGTCGGAGAGCAGGCGCAACTGGCGTGCGGTCTTGTCGTGGCGGATGGTCTCGACCATTCGGTACTCCGGAATGGGGCCGATCCGTCAGGCGGATGCGACCGGGGCATCAGGCGTTCATTGCGCCATTATCGCCCGGCCTGCGAGTTATGGACACCCTCTGTACAAGCCATCCGTACAAGACCCTATGCTGCTGTAGGAGCGCCCCATGGGCGCGATGCTTTTCCGCTTTCGTACCCAACGCAACAGCATCGCGCCCATGGGGCGCTCCTACAGGTGCTGTCAGCCCGCGACCGCCGCCTTCAACCAGCGCTCGATGCCGGCACGGTCGCGCGCCTGCAGCAGCTTGTCGGTGCGTGCCTGCAGGTCGCCGAAGTCGACATCACGGATGGCCTTGCGTACTTCCAGCAGCGTGGCCGGGTGCAGGCTGAACTCACGCAGGCCCAGCGCCAGCAGGATCGGTGCGAGCGCGGCGTCGCCGGCGATCTCGCCGCACATCGCCACGGGGATGTCGTGTTCGGCGCCGGTGCGGATCACGTGCCGCAGCAGCCGCAGCACACCCGGATGCAGCGGCGAATACAGCTCGCCCAACGCATCGTTGTTGCGGTCGGCCGCCAGCAGGTACTGCACCAGGTCGTTGGTGCCGATGGAGACGAAGTCGACCACGTCGACGAAGCCGTGCAGGGCGATCGCTGCGGCGGGTACTTCGATCATCGCGCCGAGTTCCAGCTGTACCGCGATCTCGTGGCCCTGCTTGCGCAGCTGCAGGGCGGCGCGTTGCAGCCGGCGACGCACTTCCAGCATCTCTTCGCGGCTGCTGACCATCGGCACCAGCACGCGCACCGGTCCGTAGTTCGACGCGCGCAGGATGGCGCGCAGCTGGGTGTCGAACACGCCGGGATGGGCCAGCGACAGGCGCACGCCGCGCACGCCGAGGGCGGGATTCTCTTCGTCGCCGACGACCAGGCCGGCACGGTCCGCCTTGTCGGCTCCCAGGTCGAGCGTGCGGATGGTCACCGGCCGTCCGCCCATGCCGAGCACGAGGTCGCGGTAGACCTGGAACTGCTGCTCCTCGCTGGGCAGCTCGCGCTGCTGCAGGAACAGGAACTCGGTGCGGTACAGGCCGACACCGGCGGCGCCGAGGGCGTGCGCGTTCGCCACGTCTTCCAGCGATTCCGCATTGGCCCACAGGGCGATGTCGATGCCGTCACGGGTGCGGCTGGGCTTGGAGCGCAGGCGTCCGAGTTCGCGCGCTTCCCTGGCGGCCTCGCGCAGGCGCTCGCGGTAGCGGCGCAGGTCGTCCGGGTCGGGATCGACCACCACTTCGCCGGTGGCGCCGTCCACCAGCAGCACGTCGCCGTCGTTGATCTTCTGCAGCGCCTGCGCGTTGCCTACCACCAGCGGCAGGTGCAGGCTGCGCGCGAGGATGGCGCTGTGCGACAGCGCGCTGCCGGCGGCAGTGACGACCGCGACCACACCGTGTTGCTGCAGTTCCGCCAGTTCCGATGGCGCCACGTTGTCGCTGACCAGGATCTCGCCGGCCACCGCGGGCGCGTCGGGCGCGCGCTGGTGCAGGTGCGCGTGGATGCGGCCGATCACATGGTCCAGGTCGTCCATGCGGCTCTTGAGGTAGGCGTCGTCCATGCCGTCGAAGACGGCGGCGAGCCGGTCGCGCTGCAGCCGGAGTGCATAGTCGGCCGTGTAACGGCCGGTACGGATCAGCTCGTCCAGGCCCTGCAGCAGTTCGGGATCGTCCAGCAGCAGGGCATGCAGGTCGAGGAACTCGCCGACCTCCTTGGCCAGCGCGCCGTGCAGGCGCGCGCGCAGGCTGTGCATCTCGGCGCGGGTGGCCTCGACGGCCGCGTGCAGGCGGCCGACTTCGTCGTCGATCTGATCGGGGCGAACGTGCTGCTCGGCGACCTCCAGCACATGCGGCAGGCGGACCCGGGCACGTCCGAGCGCACTGCCGCGCGAAGCCCCATGGCCCGGCAGCAGCGCCCGCATGTCAGGACTTCCCCATGCCATCGGGACGGGTCGCGCCGCCTCGGATAGCGTGCCGAGCAAGGAAGAGCGAGGAAGCGTATGTCGATACGCGACCGAGCGATGACGCCGCGCGGTGCGCTATCCGTGACGGCCCTTCGGGTTGCGCTTCCCCACGCCGCAGGCGTCCGCGCGCGGCTTGCACAGGCGCCCAGCCTGTGGCGGCGCCACTCACGAACACCTGCGGCGTGGGGAAACGCAACGCGGCCCGTCCCGATGGCATGCGGAAGTCCTTACTCCTCGTCGAATCGTCGCTCGAACAGCGACACGATTTCCTGCATGGCGGCTGCCTCGTCCTCGCCGTCGATGCGGACGATGACGGGCGTCCCCTGGCCGGCGGCGAGCAGCATGACGCCCATGATGCTCTTGGCGTTCACCTCGCGGCCCTTGGCCGCCAGCGTGGCATTGCAGCGGAAGCCGGACAGCGTCTGCACCAGCTTGGCGGTGGCGCGTGCGTGCAGCCCGAGGCGGTTGGAAATGATGAGTTCGCGTTCAAGCATCGTCGTGAATGACTCCATTGCGTGCGCCGGCCGCCGCAGTGGCAGGCAGGTCGTCCAGTCCCTGTTCCGGATAATTCATCACCCTCAGCAGCATGGGCAGGCTGAGCGCCGACACGCGGCGCACCGGTGTGCCCAGGCGGGCCAGCTTGCCGGCCAGGTTGCTGGGGCTGGCGCCGTACAGGTCGGTCAGCACCAGCACGCCATCGCCACCGTCCACGCGCCGTAACGCGGCCGATGCCTGCGGAAGCAGGACATCGAGGTCGGCGTCGAACGGCACCTCGAAGGCTTCCGCCTTCAGGGGCAGCTGTCGCAGCAGCGACGTGGCGACCGCCAGGATCGCCGCGCCCACGCCAGGATGAGTCACAAGAAGAATGCCACAGGCCATGCCGGAACGTTAACAGACGGGCATGACGGGCTGGAAGCGGCGCCGATGGAACGGTCAGGGTGACATGATGCGTCGCCACCGCGCCCCTGTACCGGAGCTTGCTTTGCTGCTCTGCCGCCCGAGTCTGCGGCGGGTGTCAGCCGAGCAAGCTCGGCTCTACGGAAGCGGGGATCAATCCAGCTCGCGATGGAAGGTCGCGACTTCTTCCCAACCCTGCTCGCGGGCATGCCGGGCCAGGGTTTCCGCCAGGTACACGGAGCGGTGCTTGCCGCCGGTGCAGCCGAAGGCGATGGTCACGTAGCTGCGGGTCTCGCCGCGCAGGCGGGGCAGCCAGGTATCGAGGAAGCCGCTGACCTGGCCCACGTATTCGGCCACGTCCGGCTGCGCGTCGAGAAACGCACGCACCTTCGGATCGCGGCCGGCGTACGGGCGCAGTTCCGGGTTCCAGTGCGGGTTGGGCAGCACACGCGCGTCGAACACGAAGTCCGCGTCCGCGGGCACGCCGCGCTTGTAGGCGAAGGACTCGAACAACAGCGACAGCTGCGTGCCCTTGTTGAGCGCGAACTCGGCGATGATCCGGCGGCGCAGCTGGTGCACGTTGAGCTGGCTGGTGTCGATGACGATATCCGCCTCGTCCCGCAGCGGCTGGACGATACCGCGTTCCTGGCGGATCGCCTCCTGCAGCGACAGGCCGCCGTGGCCCAGCGGGTGGCGGCGACGGGTGTCGGAGTAACGGCGCAGCAGCACGTCGTCGCCGGCATCGAAGAACACCAGTCGGCCTTCCAGCCCCAGCTGCGCCAGCGCGGCGCGCCACTGGGCGAGTTTCGACAGGTCGCTGTGGCGGCTGCGGACGTCGATGCCCACCGCGATCTTGGGCGGCAGTTCGTCCTCGCGGACCAGGCTGCGCACGAACGACGGCAGCAGGTCCACGGGCAGGTTGTCTACGCAGTAGTAGTCGAGGTCTTCGAACGTCTTCAACGCCACCGACTTGCCCGAGCCGGACAGGCCGCTGACGATCACCACCGTGGGCGTCGTGCCCGGGGCGTTCTCTTCGTGTGCGCGAGCGGAGTCGTCGCCGGCCTGGCTCATGGCGTGCTGCGCTCGAGCAGGTTGCTGTGGCGGGCGATGAACATCGCCGCCGGATCGATGCCCTTGGTGCGCAGGATGTGCAGGCGCGTGGCGGCTTCGGTCAGCACGGCCAGGTTGCGGCCGGGCATCACGGGCAGGGTGATCAGGGGAACGTCCAGGTCGAGCACGTGGCGCGTGCCGGAATCGCCGGTCAGCCGTTCGTAGCCGTGCGGATTGGGCTCGGTCATCGGGCGTGTGAGGTGGACGATCAGGCGCAGGTACTTGTTCTTCTTCACGGCCGTGTCGCCGAACATCTCGCGCACGTTGAGCACGCCCAGTCCACGCACTTCCAGCAGGTCCTGAAGCAGCTCGGGGCAGGTGCCGTCGAGCACGTCCGGCGCGATCTGGGTGAACTCCGGCGCATCGTCTGCGACCAGGCGATGGCCGCGGCTCAGCAGTTCCAGCGCCAGTTCGCTCTTGCCGGACCCGGCCTCGCCGGTGATCAGCACGCCGATGGAGTAGATCTCCATGAAGACACCGTGCAGCGTGACCCGCGGCGCCAGCGTGCGCGCCAGGTGGTAGGAAATATGGTTGAGCAGTTCGTGGCCGCGCTTGGGCGATCCCCACAACGGCGTGTCGTTCTCGTTGGCCGCTTCGCGCAGGTCCTCGGGGCAGGACTGGCTCTTGCTGATCACCAGCGCCAGCGGCTTGGCCTGCACGATCTTCTCGATCGTTTCCCAGCGCTGGCGGGAGTCGAGCGAATCCAGCCAGGTCAGTTCTTCCGTACCGAGGATCTGCACCTTGTTGGGGTAGACCGCGTTGAGGTAGCCGGCCAGCGAAGGGCGCCGGGACACGGTATCGCCGGACTCCAGCACGCGCTTCTCACCCTTCTGCCCGGCCAGCCAGCGCAGGGCCAGCTTGTCCTTCTGCTGATCGAACAGTTCACGGGCGGTGATGCTGGTATTCATCATGCGAAGGCAGCCGGCGGGAAGGGAGTGCTTCTCCGGACAGTGCGCGGATCGACGACACGGTGTCGGCACGATCCGTCCGGAGCGCAGTGAGGGCCAGTGTAATGTCCCTTCCGGGAGCGTGCGACCACGGATGCGCGGCGAGGACGCCGGGAGCGGGGATAGTCGTGCAGTGCGAGGGCCGCTCCGCGGCGCGAAGCGGCCCGTGGGGCGATGCGTCAGCCGATCAGTTCGCCGCGCATGCTGTGGCGCTGGACGTCGGTGCGCTTTTCCTTGTGCTTGACGAGCAGGCGGTCGAGCTTGTCGGCCAGGATGTCGATGGCCGCATACATCGTCTGCGCGCCGGCATCGGCATGCAGGGTGCGCCCGGACACGTTGACCGTGGCCTCGGCGAGATAATCGGGCTTGCGGGTTCCCAGTTGCGTACGGACTTCGCAGGGTTGCTCGAAGTGGCGCTCCAACCGCTTCAGTTTGGTTTCAACGTATTCGCGCAAGGCGGGAGTGACTTCGATTTCATGGCCGTAAGTCTCGATACGCATGTGTGCCTCCTTCTGGTCGGTAGAACCGCGCGCGTGGCGCGGAGAGCGTGTCATGTGACAACGCGGCAGGGGTCTGGGTTCCGGTCATCTCCTGTGTCGGCGGCAAGGGAAGGGCGAGGCCTTCGAGGACAAGATGGACCCGTCCGCGACAACTATCAACTGTTGTCGAGCAGAATTTTGCGTAGGGCGGTGCGGTGTTAGAAAAGCGTTTCGCGGGCGCGGAACGGAGTCACGGAACCGGTGCGACGCGGGGAGCGTTCAGCCGATGCGCACGCGCTCGTGGGACGACAGGATATGGAGGGCTTCGCGATATTTCGCGACGGTGCGGCGCGCCACCGGGATGCCGGACGCCTTGAGCAGGTCCGCGAGTTTGGCATCCGACAACGGCTTGCGTGGATTCTCGCCGTCGACCAGCCGACGGATCATGGCCTGGATCGCCGTGCTGGAGGCTTCGCCACCGCCCTCGGTGTCGATGCCGGACGCGAAGAAGGCGCGCATCGGCAGCGTGCCGCGCGGCGTGCGCACGTACTTGCGGGCGATGGCGCGCGACACGGTCGATTCGTGCAGGCCCACTTCCTCGGCAACGTCGCGCAGCGTCAGCGGACGCAGCGCCTGCTCGCCGAATTCCAGGAAGCCGGCCTGCTGGTGCAGCAGGCAGCGCATGACCTTCAGCAGCGTATCGCCACGGGCCTCGACGCTCTTGAGCAGCCAGCGCGCTTCCTGCAGTTGCGCCTTCAGGTAGCCGGCGTCGCTGTCGCCGCATTGCCGGATCATCTGCTCGTACCCGCGGTGGATGGTGATGCGGGGCAAGGTGTTGCCGGACAGTGCGGCGCGCCAGACACCGCGCTGGCGCCAGACCACGCAGTCCGGCACCACGTAGGTGTCGTGTGAGAGATCGCCGACCTGCGCGCCTGGCTTGGGATCGAGCGTGCGCAGCAGTTGCACGGCTTCCTCCACCTCGGCGACGGGGCGTCTCAGTTCCTGCGCGATGCCGGCCACGCCGCTGCGCGGCAGGCGCTCCAGTGCCGTATCGGCGATCTGCAGGGCCAGCGCCTTGCCGGGCGTGTCGTCGGCCAGCACCGCCAGTTGCAGGTGCAGGCATTCGCCGAGCGTGCGCGCGGCGACGCCGACGGGATCGAATCGCTGCACCTGGTGCAACACGACCAGCACCTCGTCCTCGCGCGCCTCGATGTCCGGACGCAGCGCCTGCACGATGCCGGACAGCGGCTCGCGCAGGTAGCCGTCGTCCTCCAGCGCGTCGATCAGGGTGGCGCCGATGCGGCGATCGCGCTCGGACAGATGCGAGAGATGCAGCTGCCACAGCAGATGGCCATGCAGCGTATCGGCTTCCGCCACGCGCTCGGCGGGACTGCCGCCGTCGTCATCGTCGAAGGAACCGCCGCTGCCGGACGTCGTCCAGGGCCCTTCGTCCGGTGACCAGTCGTCGCGGTCGTCGGCAGCCTCGCGCGCGACTTCCTGCGGCGGTTCGGCGGGGGGCTGGTCGTCGTCGCTGCCGCGGACCGGCGCCGGCTCGTCTTCGGGCTCGCTCCAGTCGAGCAGCGGATTGGTCTCGACCGCTTCGGTCAGTTCGATCTCGAGTTCGGCCGTGGACATCTGCAGCAGCCGGATGGCCTGACGCAACTGAGGCGTCATGACCAGCTGTTGTCCCAGCGATGTCTGCAGGCGTGGCTTCATTCCCGACCTTGGAAACCCATGTGGCGGCCAAGAGCCGCCGACGGGATCACAGGCGGAAGGTTTCGCCCAGATAGACCCGGCGTACGTCCGGATTGGCCAGCAACGCGTCCGGGGCCCCCTGCGCCAGAACGCTACCGGCATTGAGGATATACGCCCGGTCGCAGATTCCCAAGGTTTCGCGCACGTTGTGGTCGGTGATCAGCACGCCGATGCCGCGATCCTTGAGGTGCTTCACGATGCGCTGGATCTCGCCCACGGAGATCGGGTCGACGCCGGCGAAGGGTTCGTCCAGCAGCATCAGGCGCGGACGGGCGGCGAGGGCGCGCGCGATCTCCACGCGCCGGCGCTCGCCACCGGAGAGGCTGGCGCCGAGCTGGTCGGCCACGTGGGTGACCTGCAATTCGTCCAGCAGCGACGCCAGTTCGCGCTCGATGCCGGCGCTGTCCAGGTCGTCGCGCAGTTCCAGCACCAGGCGGATGTTGTCGGCCACGCTGAGCTTGCGGAACACCGAGGGTTCCTGCGGCAGATAGCCCACGCCGAGCTTGGCGCGCTGGTACATCGGCTCGGCGGTGATGTCCTGGCCGTCCAGTTCGATGCTGCCGGCATCGGCGGCCACCAGGCCGACGATCATGTAGAAGCAGGTGGTCTTGCCGGCACCGTTCGGGCCCAGCAGGCCGACCACTTCGCCCGGCTGCAGGGTCAGGCCGAAGTCGGCGACGACTTCGCGCTGTTTGTAGCGCTTGCGCAGTCCCTTCGCGGTCAGCATCAGTTCTTGCCCTGCGCGGGTTGCGCCGACTTGGGCTGGATGACGGTACGCACGCGGGTACCGTCGCCGCCGCTCTGCATGTTGCCGGTCTTGGTGTTGTAGACCATGCGCTGGCCGCTGTTGGAGCCGCGGTCGGACTTGACCGTGTAGTTGCCGATGAAGGTGATGGTCTCGGTCTTCATGTCGTACTCCACGCGGTCGGCCTGCGCATCCATCCAGGTGCCGTCGTCCATCTGCTGCTTCATCTTCACCTGCTTGCCGGTGAAGACCGAGCGCGAGACCTCGCCGTCGGCCATGTAGATCTCCGCTGCGGACGACTTGATCTCCAGCGTGCCCTGCGTCACCACCACGCCGCCGCCCAGCACGGTCTTGCCGCTGCCTTCCATGTTGCCGCTCTGGCTGCCGGAATCGATGGTCATGGCCTGGTTGCGGTCGCTGGCCTTGGCCATGGCGTCGGCGACGGGCAGCACGAGCAGCAGCGCAGCGCTAGCGAGCAGAACGCGGTTCATAGATCGATCTCACCTGGGATTTGAATGTGTATTCCTTGGTCTTGAGGTTGGTCTCAAAACCGCGCCCGGTCAGTCTAGAGCCGGGCTGGGTCACCGTCACCTCGTCGTCGGTCTGGGCGAGGTCGCGGTCGGGGAATACGTTGAGCGTCTCGGAGCGGAATTCCGCCTTGCGCGCGCTGCCGGCCGGGGAGATGCCGTGCACGTCGCCCTTCAGGCGCAGTTCCTCGCCCTTGGCGCTGAGCCAGCCGGTCTTCGCGCGCAACTCCCACGAACGGCCTTCCTCTTCCGGCAGCAGGAACAGCGGCGTGGTGATGGTGTAGGTCTCGTCCTGCGGATTGCGCGCCATCTCGGGAGCGCGCACGGCGACGGCCTCCTGGCCTTCCCCGTTCAACGCGATCATCTCGAAATCGCGCATCACATAGTCCGACCGGTCGGCGAGCACCTGGTTGGGCTCGGGGACGTCGCGGTTCTTCCACGCGGACCAGCCGCTTACGATGGCCGCGAGCAGCAGCACCAGCCCGAGCGTTGCACGCCAGCTCATGCGGTACCGCCTTCGAAGATCGGCGCATGGCCCTGCGAGCCGAGCAACAGGTCGCAGGCTTCGCGCGCGGCGCCCTGGCCGCCCGCGCGGCGCGTACGCCAGTGCGCATGCTGCGCTGTCCACGGGTGCGCGTCGGCTGGCGCGATCGCCAGGCCAACAGCGAGAAAGGGCGGCACGTCCGGCAGATCGTCGCCCATGAAGGCGACCTCGTCATGCCCGATGCCCAGGCCGGCCGCGAGTTCCTGCACCTTGGCCAGCTTGTCCTTGACGCCGGTGAAGACCTGCACGCCCAGTTCCCGACCTCGCGCCACGGCGACGGTGCCGCCGCGTGCGGTGACGAAGGCGACCTCGATGCCGGCGCGCTTCAGCAGCACCAGGCCCTGGCCGTCCTGCACATGGAATGCCTTCTGCTCGCGACCCTCGCTGTCGAGGAACAGGCGGCCGTCGGTGAGCGTCCCGTCCACGTCGAAACACGCCAGACGGATGCGTGCGGCACGGGCAAGCACGTCGTCGGTCAGGTCATGGAGATGGCGAAGGGGCATCGGGAGGCGGGAGGAAGGGAAGGAAGGGGGGGAGAGCAACCCGTGGGGTTACACCACGCGGGCACGCAACAGGTCGTGAATGTTGAGCGCGCCGACCGGGCGATGCTCGGCGTCCACCACGACCAGGCCGCTGATCTTGTGGGTTTCCATCAGCCGCGCCGCCTCGACAGCCAACTGGTCGGCACCGATGGTCCTGGGCGCGCGCGTCATCACCTCGGCGATGCGGGCGGTGCGGACGTCGAGCGCCGGATTGTCCAGCGTGCGGCGCAGGTCGCCGTCGGTGAACAACCCGGCCAGGCGGCCATCGGGTGCCACCACGGCGGTCATGCCCAGGCGCTTGCGGCTCATCTCCACCAGTGCTTCGCTCAGCGTCGCGCCAACGTCCACGCGAGGCACCTCGTCGCCCGCGTGCATCACATCGGTGATGTGCAGCAGCAGACGGCGGCCGAGGCTGCCGGCGGGGTGGGAGCGGGCGAAGTCGTCGGCAGTGAAGCCGCGCGCGTCCAGCAGCGCCACGGCCAGCGCATCGCCCATCGCCAGCGAGGCCGTGGTGCTGCTGGTCGGAGCGAGGTCCAGCGGGCAGGCCTCGGCCGGGACACTGACGTCGAGGTGGATGTCGCTCTCGCGCGCCAGCGTGGATTGCGGTCGGCCTGTCATGCCGATGACGGTATTGCCCTGGCGCTTGAGCACCGGCAGCAGCATCAGCACTTCGTCCGATTCGCCCGAATACGACAAGGCCAGCACCACATCGGCGTCGGTGATCATGCCCAGGTCGCCGTGCCCGGCTTCGCCCGGGTGCACGTAGAACGCGGGCGTGCCGGTCGAGGCCAGCGTCGCAGCGATCTTGCGGGCCACGTGCCCCGACTTGCCCATGCCGGTGCATACGACGCGGCCGTTGCCGGCCAGGATGGCCTGGCAGGCCGTGGCGAAGGTGCCGTCGATGCGGGCCGCCAGTGCGTCCAGCGCCCGCGCCTCGATCTCGATGACCCGACGGCCGCTGGCCGCCAGGCTGGCAGGCGAGACGGACGGGGTCAGGGGCTTCGGCTGGGGCATGCGGACAGGGCGCCGGCGGGTAGAATGGGCGGGTATTTTATTAGGAAAGCCCGTTGGACGCCGAAACCATCCGTAAACTGATCGAATCCGGCCTGCCGGGCGCCCGTGCCGACGTACAGGGCGACGATGGCGTCCATTTCGAGGCGACCGTGGTATCCGAGGCGTTCCGCGGCAAGCTGCCGCTGGCCCGGCACCGCATGGTCTACGCCACGCTGGGTGACCTGATGGGCGGGGCCATCCACGCATTGCAGTTGCGTACGCAGACGCCAGAAGAGACCGGCGCCTGATCCTTACCTCATCCGGGGCTCATCCATGGGATTGAAGCGGATCTGTGTCCTGCTGGGGATGTCGGGCGCCCTGATGGGGGCCGGGCTGGCGCAGGTCGACGCGACGGTGTTGCCGGCGATCCCGGACAAGGACGATGCGGCGATGTTCGTGGGCGTGCCCGATCCCTGGCGTGCCTACCTGCGCCAGGCGCGGCACGCCGAGCGCATGGAGGACCCGCTGCAGCGCTGCCTCGCCTTCCCCGACCTGCCGGTCAACCATTGGCCGGCAGGCCATGCGGCAGCGCATTGCCGGCACCACTTCGCTGTCCAGCGTCCGACCCTGGACGACATCGAGGGCATGGTTCAGCGCGGCGAGATGGCGAAGCTGGAGGACCTGTTCGGTGCCAGCCTGGCGCGTCACTACGCCGGTGAGCATTTCAGCGACGACATCCACGATACGTTCAACTATCTGCTCACGTCGGCGGCGAGTTCGGACCGTGTCGGCGTGCTGAGCGAGTCGTGGCTGCGGCAGGCGCCGGACAGCGCCTATGCGCACCTCGCGCGCGCCGCATACTTCAACGGCGCCGCCTGGAAGGCGCGGGGCGGCCAGTACGCCCCCGATACTCCGCGCGACAACATGCGGCGCATGAGTGCCTTCGTCGATCAGGCCATTCCGCACTTCGAGCAGGCGGTGGCGATCGAGCCCCGCCTCATCGCCGCCTATACCGGCATGATCGATGTCGGCATGCTCGACTCCCGGCCGGCATTGGAGGAGCGCGCGCGCCGCGCCGCCGAGTCACTCGACCCCGCATGCCCGGAATTGGCGAACGTGACCATGCGCTCACTCAAGCCCCGGTGGGGCGGCAGTTACCGGGACATGCTGGTCCACGCCGGCAAGCTGTCCGCACGGGTCACGCAGCGCCCACACCTCGCGATCTACCTGGCGCAGCCGTTGGGCGACCAGGGTGATCTGCTGTTGGCGCAGGATCCGGTGCCGGAGGCGGCGCTGGAAGCGCTGGAAGCGGCGATCGCGATGGGCAGCGACGAGGACGCGCTGAAGGATGCCGGCACGGCCGCGCGGAATGTACTGAGCGGACGGGAGGGGGCCGCCCGCCAACTTGCCTACTTTCTGCAGGCGAGCCGGTTCCGCAAGGTCGACGCCTGGACGGCGAGGGTGATCAGCTCGCTGCTGTTCTCCACGGAACCCGAGTGGAGCCTCGGGTATTCGCTGCAGTCGCTTGCGCTGGAACCCGACAACGCCAGTGCCCGCTTCTATGCGGGCGCCGCCTACCAGAACATGGCGCGGTATGACGATGCCGTGCGCGAGTTCGAGGTTTCGGCGGAGGATCCGGGCACGCGGCAGCAATCGCTGCGGGCGCTGGCCGAACTCCAGCTGTTTCGCACTCCCGGCGCCGGCGCACGCAAGGCCAATGCCGCGCGTGCGAAGCCCTACATCGACCGGATCAAGGCCGAATACCCCGATGACGCGCGCATCCCCGTGCTTGCGTTCTACCATGGTGTCATGGCCGAATCGTTGATCGACGAGGCGGATGTCCGGGCATTGCTGGCCAAGCTGGACCGCACCGATCCGTGGCAGGCGCAGCATGCCGAACGGCTCGACAGAATGCTCAAGCCACCTGCTGCCACGGACAAACGTCCATAGCGCGGCAGGCACTCCTCTCTCCTTTTCCAAGAACCGAACCAGACATGCAGAAGATCATCGTCACCGGTGGCAACACGCTCAACGGCGAAGTCACCATCTCGGGCGCCAAGAACGCCGTGCTCCCCATCCTGTGCGCGACGCTGCTGGCGGACGCGCCGGTGGAGATCACCAACGTGCCGCACCTGCACGACGTGGTGACCACCATCAAGCTGTTGGGTGAGCTGGGCGCCGGCATCACCATCGACGAGGGCACGCTCGCCAAGGGGCGAGGCATCACCGTCGACCCGACCACCGTCAGCCGCTTCGTCGCGCCGTACGAACTGGTCAAGACCATGCGCGCGTCGATCCTCGTGCTCGGCCCGCTGGTCGCCCGCCATGGCGCCGCGGTGGTGTCGCTGCCCGGCGGCTGCGCGATCGGCTCGCGCCCGGTCGACCAGCACATCAAGGGCCTGCAGGCGCTGGGTGCCGAGATCACCGTCGAGAACGGCTATATCAAGGCGCGTGCGGCCCGCCTGAAAGGTGCGCGTTTCGTGTTCGACATGGTCACCGTGACCGGCACCGAGAACGTCATGGCCGCGGCCACGCTGGCCGAAGGCACCACGGTGCTGGAGAACGCGGCGATGGAGCCGGAGGTCACCGACCTGGCCGAATGCCTCAATGCGCTGGGCGCGAAGATCGAAGGCGCCGGCACCTCGCGCATCGTCATCCATGGCGTCGAGCGCCTGGGGGGCGGGCGCCACTCGGTGGTGCCGGACCGCATCGAGACGGGCACGTTCCTGGTTGCCGCGGCGATGACCGGCGGCAAGGTCACCGCGCGCAACGCGCGTCCCGACACGCTGGAAGCGGTGCTGGACAAGCTGACGGAAGCCGGCGCGAAGATCGAGACCACCGCCGACAGCATCACGCTGGACATGCAGGGCAAGCGTCCGAAGGCCGTCAGCCTGACCACCGCGCCGTACCCGGCATTCCCCACCGACATGCAGGCGCAGTTCATGGCGTTGAACTGCGTGGCGGACGGCGTGGGCGTGATCAACGAAACGATCTTCGAAAACCGCTTCATGCACGTCAACGAACTGCTGCGCCTGGGGGCGGACATCCGCGTCGAGGGCCATACCGCCATCGTGCGTGGCGTGGAGAAGCTGGGTGGGGCGCCGGTGATGGCGACCGACCTGCGCGCCTCGGCGTCGCTGATCCTCGCCGGCCTGGTCGCCAACGAGGACACCACGATCGACCGCATCTACCACCTCGATCGTGGTTACGAGAACATCGAGGAGAAGTTGGGCGGGCTGGGCGCGAAGATCAGGCGCGTGTCGTGAGCAGGCACGATCCCACGCTCTCCGGGATCCGCTCGCGCTTCCCGCTGCGGCGCAAGATCCTGTTGGGCATTGTGGTGGCGCTGCTCGCCCTGGTCGCGTGGCTCCACTACACCGGCTCGGCCGCGACGCACGGCATCACCACTCAGGACATGGACTGGAACGGCGACGGCACGGTGACGCAGGGCGAGATCGCGCAGGCCGTCTTCACCGTGGTGGTGGAACAAAAGCAGGACGGCAATCGCCAATGCAGCGCCTTCGCATGGCGTAACGGCAGCGGCACCATCCGCATGGATTGCAAGACGGTGTTCCAGCCCGACGCGGAATGAAGATGCCCGGCATCCGCCGGGCTTTTCCGTTCGCCCCCGGCTCAGCGCCAGGAGGTCAGCTGCAGGCGGAACACCTCGCTGCCGTCCTCGCGCTGCACGATACGGACGGGCGCAGGTACCCCAGCGGCGATCCACGCGGTGGTCTGCTTGCCGCCCGCGCTCTGCACCACTTTCGTCGTATCCAGCGCGCGGCCTCCCACGGTGATCTTCTCGCGGCCGGCGACGCGGTAGGCCATGGGCTTGGCCTTGCCGTTCTCCAGCAGTCGGTAGTTCATCGATGTGCGGCCGAAGCCGACATCGCGGACGAGCGCCAGGTTCACCAGCAGCGCATCCATGTCGCCGACCTGCATCGCCACCGGGCCTGCCCGCTGCGGCTTCACGTCGCCGGTCCAGCGCGCCTGCATGCCTTTCCAGTTGTAATGCGTGACGACCGATCGTGTCTTCATCAGATAGGTCGAACGGTCGCTGCCTCCCAACGGCCGATAGCGCCCTGCGGCATCCTCGAACACGGTGGCCTGGCTCAGGTTGGCCATCGCATTGCGGATGCCCATCGCGTAGGTCCAGCGGTTGCCCTGCTGCGAGAGCGACATCGAACCGCCCGCCGAGATCCCCTTGAAGGACGCATCGTACTGGGCGGTGAAGGGCTTCAGCGCATGCGCCGGAGCCGCCACCGTCGCGAGTGCGGCGGATGCGATGGCCAGCAGCGCGGACATCCTTGTCATGGGAGTTTCTCCGGAGGGATGGTCAGCGCCAGGACTTGAGGGTCAGGTCGATGGTGTCCTGGCCCTTCTCGCGTTGCAGGATGCGCGCCGGCACCGGCGCGTCGGCGACCACCCACACGATGGTCTGCTTGTCGCCATCGGTGCGCACGACCTTGGTGGCTTCCTGCGGCTTGCCGGCGATGGTGATGCGCTCCTTGCCGGCGATCTGGTAGTTCATCGCCTTGGCGCGGCCGTTCTCCACCATGCGGTAGGTCAGCGGCTTGCCGGCGGCCACGTCGCGCACGATGGCCAGGTTGACCAGCAGCGCATCCATGTCGCCTGCGGCCAGTTTTACCGGGCCGGCCCGGTCGGGCTTCACGTCGCCCGTCCAGGTGGCCTGCGCGCTGGACCAGTCGTAGACCGTGTTCACAGTCTTCTTCTTGATCAGCAGGCGCGAACTGTCGCTGCTGCTGAGCGGGCGCATGCGGCCGTCCTGCACATCGAAGACGGTCTTCTGGCTCAGGTCCACGGCCTGGTTGCGCACGGTCAGCGAGTACTGCCAGCGGTTGCCGGGCTGGGGCGCCACCGACATCTGGCCTTCGCCGACCATGCCCAGCGCGCTGGCGTTGTACTGCGCCGTGAAGGCTTCGACCGCCAGCGCGGGAACACTGGCGCCGGCCAGCAGTGCCGCGGCGAGCAGGAAGCGCGAGGAGGCGAGTGGGGTCGTCATCATGTTCAAGGGGCTCCTTGGTATTCGACCAGGCGAAGGTCCACGCCGTCCTGGCCGTTCTCCCGCTGCAGGATGCGCACGGGGGTGGGCACGCCGTCGGCGACCCAGAAGATGGTTTCGTCATTGCCGCCGTTGGCCCGGCTCACGCGCAGCGCGCTGTAGCTCAGGTCTTCGACGGTCACGGTTTCCGGCTCGGGCGAGACCACGTACTGGTACTCGCGGATCCGCCCGTTGTCCACCACGCGGTAATCCAGGTGCTTGCCCGGGGCGGCGTCGCGGATCACCGCCAGGTTCATCAGCAGGGCGCTCATGTCGCCCGGCTGCAAGGACAGCGGCGCGCGCCGGTCCTTCTTGATATCGCCCTGCCACTGCGCGGTACGGGCATTCCAGTCGTAGGTGCCGACCATCTTCTTGCCCATGAACAGCGCGTGCCGGACCGTGGCTTGGCTCAGCGGGCGGAACTGCCCGTCGACATTGTCGAAGACCGTGCTCTGTTCGATGTTGAGGCCCGCCAGACGTGCGAATCCGCGCGTGCCCTTCACGTTCAGGTCGATCTGCCATTGGCTGCCTGCCTTGGGCACGACCTTCATGCTGGCGCTGCCGGCCAGCTTGCCCTCGTTGTAGGCCTGGTAGCTGGCCACGAACGGCTCCAGCGCCCAGGCGGGCGCCACGGAACCGGCCAGGACCAGGCCGAGCAGCAGGGAGCGGAGGGGGAGGGTCATCGGGGCGAGGGTGGTGTCACAAAGCAAGACGGTCGGCCGAATCTAGGGACAGGGGATTTAATAACGGCTGACCGTGACAGCGCGTGATGTCGCCCTGTTCAGCCAGCTGGCCCTCGCTGGCCAGTCGAAGCACGGCCACCAGCAGGGCGTGCTCGCGGGGAAGCAACCGTGCGGCCAGCGCTTCCGGGGTGTCGTCCGGCATCACCGGCACCCGGACCTGGGCAACGACGGCGCCGGCATCCAGTTCAGGAATGACGAAGTGGACGCTTGCGCCGTGTTCGGCATCGCCGGCCTCGATGGCGCGGGCATGGGTGTGCAGCCCCCGGTACCTGGGCAGCAGCGAGGGATGGATGTTCAGCAGGCGGCCGCGGAAGCGGGCGATGAAGGCGTCCCCCAGGATGCGCATGTAGCCCGCGCACACCACCCAGTCCGGGCGGACGGCAGCCACGGCGTCCGACAGGGCCGCCTCGTAGGCGGCGCGGTCCGGAAAGGCGCTCGGGCGGGCGCTCCAGCGTCGCGACGCCGACACCTGCCGCAAGGCGGGGGCGGCCGGCTTGTCGGAGAACACGCCGACCACCTCGGCATCCAGTGTCCCGGCACCAATGGCTTGCAGGATGGCCTGCAGGTTGCTGCCACGACCCGACGCCAGCACCGCGATCCGCAGCGTCATGCCGTGGCTCCGTGGCGTTCTGCGCTGGCAAGTGGCCAGACAAGCAGGGCGCCCAGGGTCGCCAGCAGCATGTCGGCATGGGCGTCCCACACATCGCCCTGCTGCCCGTTGTACGACTCCGCCGCCTCGGGCGACATCGTCAGGGCGATGCCCCATTCGAGCCATTCGTACACCAGGCTGGTGCACATGATCAGCATCACCGCCAGCGTGAACGCGTGTCCCACCGACAGCGCCGGCCAGCGCTGCCGCAGCCAGTGCCAGATGGCGGGCGTGAAGCACACCCCGTACATCAGGTGGATGAAGCGGTCGAAATGGTTGCGCTGCCAGCCGAACGCCTCCGCCGGCGACCAGCCGGTCGCGGCCTGCAGCCATGCGTCGTAGGGCACGTACGAATACAGCCAGCGCGCCCCGATGCAGTGCGCCACGATGAAGCCGCAGATCAGCGCGAAGTGCACCGGCCGCAGCGGCCAGCGCCGGTCGTGCCACCACAGCCACGCCAGCCCGAGCACGGTCAGGCTGCTGTGCATGGCCTGTTCGACCGGCCAGCGCGGCGCGATCCAGCTGGCGCCGAAGACGGCCAGCGTCAGCCCGAAGGCGATCGCCTTGCTGCGCGGCATGCCGCGCTCAGCCGATGCGGACGCGTTCGCCGCCGCTGGCGGTGACGACTTCGCCGATCTGCCAGTGGGTCAGCTGCAGGCGGGCCAGGTCGGCCTGCACGGCGGTGAGCTGGTCCGGTGCGACCACCAGCACGAAGCCGATGCCGCAGTTGAAGGTGCGCCACATCTCGGCGTTCTCTACCGCACCTTCGCGCTGCAGCCAGTCGAACACCGGCGGCAGCGCCCACGCGCTCGCGTCGATCTGCAGGCCCAGGCCGTCGGGGATCACGCGGATGATGTTCTCGGTCAGGCCGCCGCCGGTGATGTGCGCCATGCCATGCAGGTCGTGCGCCTGCAGCAGTTCCAAGATCGGCTTCACGTACAGCGTGGTAGGCGCCATCAGTGCGTCGGCCAGCGGCACGCCGCCCACGTCGAGGTCGGCCGGACGTCCGGCGCGGTCGTAGATGCGGCGGACCAGCGAATAGCCGTTGGAATGCGGGCCGCTGGAGGCGATGCCGACCAGCACGTCGCCGGCGCGGACCTTGTTGCCGTCCAGCAGGCGCGACTTTTCGACCGCCGCGACGCAGAAACCGGCCAGGTCGTATTCGCCCGGGCCGTACATGTCGGGCATCTCGGCGGTCTCGCCACCGATCAGTGCGCAGCCGGACAGTTCGCAGCCGCGGGCGATGCCGCCGACGACGGCAACGGTGGTGTCGACGTCGAGCTTGCCGGTGGCGAAGTAGTCGAGGAAGAACAGCGGCTCGGCGCCCTGCACCAGCACGTCGTTCACGCACATGGCGACGAGGTCGATACCGATGGTGTCATGGCGGCCCAGCTGCTGGGCCAGCTTCAGCTTGGTACCCACGCCATCGGTGCCGGAGACCAGCACCGGCTCGCGGTACTTGCCGGACAGGTCGAACAACGCACCGAAGCCGCCCAGTCCGCCCATCACTTCCGGCCGGAAGCTGCGCATCACCAGCGGCTTGATGCGTTCGACCAGCTCGTTGCCGGCGTCGATGTCGACACCCGCGTCGCGATAGGTCATCGGGGTGGGGGTGGAAGGTGTCGGCTGGGTCACGGGCGGTCGTCGGTGGGGCAAGAGGCGTGATTTTAATGGAATCGGCACGCCGAGCGACCGTCCTGAACGGGTGCCGTTGGCGGTATCGGGTCATTCGGGCAACAATTCACCGGGTCTGTAGAGCTCAAGGACGCTCGATGCGCCGGATCCCAGGTATCGCACTCGCCACCGCCCTGCTGGTGGCGGCACTGACCACGACGCCCGCCGTGCAGGCGCAGTCCGGCCTGCGCACGGAAGGCGATGCGGTCTCCGCACGCGGGCTGTACGAGGCGGAGGTGCCGGTCAACGGGCAGGGCGAGGCGGAGCGGCAGGGCGGCTTCGCGCGCGCGCTCGGCACCGTGCTGGCCAAGCTGTCGGGCGACCGCGCGGCGATGTCGCGTCCCGGTGTCGGCGCCGAGCTGCGCAATGCCAAGGATTACGTGGACGGCTACGACTATCGCCAGGACCAGGGCACCTCGGCGACCGGCGCACCGACGTTCCGCACCACGCTGGTGGTGCGTTTCGACGAAGACCAGGTCAACGGACTCGCGGGCGCGCTCGGCCTGCCGGTGTGGCCGCAGCCACGCCCGAAGCCGGTGGTCTGGCTGGCGATCAACGACGGCAGCGGCCCTCGCCTGGTGGGCTTGCCGCAGTCCAACGCCGCGCGACCGCTGCTCAACCGCGCGATCGAGCGCGGCTACGGGCTTGGCCTGCCGGCCGGCGGCGCGGCGGAACAGGCGCTGGTCGGCGCGATCTGGCGCCAGGACACCGCCGCCGTCGCCCGCGCATCGGCGCGCTACAGCCCGCCGATGCAGCTGATCGGCAAGCTCTACCGCAACGCCAAGGGCGGCTGGACGGCGGACTGGGTGTTCGTCGACGCCGGCAAGGTGCTGGCGACCTGGTCGGTGACCGACGCCGACGCGCGCCGCGCCATGGCCTCCGGTGCCGACGGCACCGCCGACGCACTGGTGAAGCGGTACGGCAAGCGCGGCAGTGCAGGTCCGGCCGGCACCTATCGCGTGCTGTTCACCGGCATCCGCAGCACCGACGATTACCTGCGCCTCACCGGACACCTGCAGAAGATGGCCGTGGTCCGCCGCATCACGCCGGTGCGCGCCAGCGGCGACGTGCTGGAGCTCGACCTGGAACTGGTCTCGGGCCTGGCCGGCTTCCGCCGCACCATGGGCGACGAGGCTCCCTTCACCGGCGGCGAAGGCGAGCCGCCCGCCTACCAGATGCGCTGACACAAGGACGCTGCATGGATCTCTCCACCACGCCGGCCGGTACGCTGGCCCGCCGCTGGCAATGGTTGCTGATCGCCCTGATCGTCGGCTGGCTGATCTGGTTGCTGGCGCCGGTGCTCACGCCGTTCGTCTGCGCGGCGCTGCTCGGCTGGCTGGGCGATCCCTGGGTGGACCGTCTGGAGCGCAGCGGCCGTTCGCGCACGACGGCGGTCGTCCTGGTGTTCACGCTGATGACGCTGCTGCTGGTCCTCGCGCTGGTCCTGCTGGTGCCGATGATCGAGCGGCAGGTCGTCACGGTGGTCGAATCTTTGCCGGCCTACCGCGACTGGTTCGTGGAAAAGGCGCTGCCCTGGGTGGAACAACGCACCGGGCTGGAACTGGTGGCGTGGCTCGACCCGGATCGACTGACCGAATGGATCCGCAGCCACTGGCAGCAGGCAGGTGGCGTCGCGGCCACGCTGTTCGGCTATTTCTCGCGCTCCGGCTTCGCGGTGATGGCCTGGGTGGCCAACCTGGTGCTGCTGCCGATCCTGACGTTCTACTTCCTGCGCGACTGGGACCTGCTGGTGGAGCGCATCGCCGCGCTGGTGCCGCGCGATCACATCGCCACCGTCAACCGGCTGGCATTGGAGTCGAACGAAGTGCTGGGCGCGTTCCTGCGCGGGCAGTTCCTGGTGATGCTGGCGCTGGGCGCGATCTACGCCATCGGCCTGTCGGTCG
This sequence comes from Pseudoxanthomonas japonensis, assembly GCF_043632995.1. Classification (NCBI taxonomy): domain Bacteria; kingdom Pseudomonadati; phylum Pseudomonadota; class Gammaproteobacteria; order Lysobacterales; family Lysobacteraceae; genus Pseudoxanthomonas; species Pseudoxanthomonas japonensis. The sequence continues at coordinate 1,019,527 of NZ_CP171632.1, forward strand.
TGGGCCTGAAGGTCGGCCTGCTGGTCGGCATCATCGCCGGCTTGATCAGCTTCGTACCGTACCTGGGTACCGCGACGGGCATCGTGCTGGGCGTGATCGCGGCGCTGGTGCAATCCGGTGGCGACTGGTCGCTGGTGGCGCTGGTGATGGGCGTGTTCGTGGTCGGCCAGATGCTGGAAGGCTATGTGCTGACGCCGCGCATCGTCGGCGACCGCATCGGGTTGCATCCGGTGGCGGTGATCTTCGCCATCATGGCCGGCGGGCAGCTGTTCGGGTTCCTCGGCATGCTGCTGGCGCTGCCGATCGCGGCGATCGCCAACGTACTGCTGCGGTTCGCGCACGAGCGCTATACCCAGAGCCGTCTGTATGCCGGCGACCGGCCGTCGATCGTGCTGGACTCCTACATCGACAAGGGCAGCGTCGAGCAGGCGGCGCCGCGCGCGGACTCCGAGACGCCGTGAGCCGCGACGAGCAGGGCGCGGGCCTGGGTCCGCAATTGCCGCTGGCGCTGCGGTATCCACCGGACCAGCGCTTCGACAGTTTCATCGCTCCCCCGGAGGGCGCATTGCCGGCGTTGTCGGCCTTGGCGACCACGGCAGGTGCGGACTGGGTGTACCTGTCCGGCGCGTCGCGGACCGGCAAGACCCATCTGGCGCTGGCGGTCTGCGCCGCGACCGAGCAGCAGGGCAGGCGTGCCGCCTACCTGCCGCTGGCGGCGGCAGCGGGGCGCATGCGCGACGCGCTCGATGCCCTCGAAGGCCATGACGTCGTGGCGCTGGACGGACTGGACGCGATCGCCGGTGCGCGCGAGGACGAAGTCGCGCTGTTCGACTTCCATAATCGTGCCCGGGCCTCGGGGTTAAACGTGCTGTACACCGCGCGCGGCATTCCCGACGACATCGGCCTGGTACTGCCGGATCTGCGCTCGCGCCTGCAGCAATGCCTGCGCCTGGTGCTGGATCTGCTCGACGACGAAGGGCGGCGTGAGGTGCTGCGAGACCGCGCGCAGCGGCGCGGCCTGGTGCTGGAGGATGCCGCGCTGGACTGGCTGCTTACCCGCACCGACCGCGACCTCGGTGCGCTGGTCGTGTTGCTGGACCGACTGGACCGCGCATCGCTCGCGGCGCAGCGCAGGATCACCGTGCCGTTCCTGCGGCAGGTGCTGTGAAGGTCAGCGCGAAGCGTCGTTCGCGAGTTCCCGGTCCAGTTCCGCCAGGCGCTCGGGCGTGCCCACGTCGGTCCATCGACCTGGCAACCGTTCACCGGTGATGCGGCCTGCCCCCATGCCCGCATGCAGCAACGGCAGCAGCGGAAAGCGCGGTCTGCCACTTGCGGTCTCGCGGATCTGACCCGCGGCGTGCTGCTGCCAGTCGTCGAGCAGGGCGGGGCGGTAGATGCCGAGCCCTGCATAGGTCAATCGGTGTTCGCCATCCCGGTGCAGCACGCCAGCGTCATCGAGCGCGAAGTCGCCGCGCGGCGCGAACGCCGGCGGATCCACCAGCGCCAAGTGCGCCAGCCCTTTCGGCTCGCGCGGCAACCGGGCGAAATCGAAGTCCGTCCAGATATCGCCGTTCACCAGCAGGAACGGCGCCTCGCCGAGCAGCGGTCGCGCATTGAGCATGCCGCCGCCGGTTTCCAGCGGCGTGTCGCCTTCGTGCAGGTAATGCAGCCGAAGACCCCAGCGTGCACCGTCCTCGAGCACGACAGGAAATCGGTCGGCGAGCCAGCTGGTGTTGATCACGACGTCCTCGACGCCCATCGCCGCCAGCTTCTCCAGGTGCCAGACGATCAACGGCTTGCCGCCGGCTTCGATCAGCGGCTTGGGCGTGTGGTCGGTCAACGGGCGCATGCGCTCGCCGAGGCCTGCCGCGAAGACGAGTGCCTTCATGCGATTTCACCGCGAGCATGCAGCACGGGCTTGATGCGGGCATCGAGCAGGGTGCGTAGTCCGGCCAGTTCCGGGTAGCGCGGCAGCACCTCGTCCAGGTAGCGGATGAACCGTGGTACGTCCGGCAGGTAGCGGGTCTTGCCGTCGCGGTAGTGCAGGCGCGAGAAGATGCCAAGGATCTTCAGGTGCCGCTGGATACCCATCCAGTCGGCATCGCGCAGGAAGATCTTCAGTTCCGGCACGGGTACGCCGGCGCGCGTCGCACGGGCGTGGTAGCGCGCGAGCCAGCCATCGACGCGTTCGATCGGCCAGCTCAGGAACGCATCCTTGAACAGGCTCATCGCATCGTAGGCCACCGGTCCGCGCACGCAGTCCTGGAAGTCCAGCACGGCCGGACCCGGCGTGATCGGCATCAGGTTGCGCGGCATGAAGTCGCGATGAGTCAGCACGCGCGCCTGGTTCAATGCGTTGTCCATCAGCCGGCGCTGCGACAACTCCAGCGCTTCGATTTCGCCACAGTCCAGCGTCAGCCCCAGGTGTCGGCGCAGGAACCATTCGTCGAACAGTCCTGCATCGCGCTGCAGAAGTGCCTCGCCGAACTCGCCCATGTCGTCCGGTGGCGTGATGGCCTGCAGGCGCAGCAGCTGTTCGATGGCGGCGTCGAACCAGGTGTCGGCGTTATCTTCACTGATCACGTGTGCCAGCGTCGGGCCGCCAAGATCCTCGAGCAGCAGAAAACCGAGTTCGGTGTCGATGGCCAGCACGTCCGGCACGCGCACGTCGCCACTGAGCAGCAAGTCGCGCATCGCCAGCCACGGGCGCACGTCCTCAAGCCCGGGTGGGGAATCCATCACGATCCGTCCCGGGCCATCGCCCAGCGATCGCCAGTAACTGCGGAAACCGGCATCCATAGAGGCGCGTTCGAGCTGCGCATACGGGTCGCCGAGCGCGCCGCGCGCCCATTCCAGGCGCTGGGCTCCCCGTCCGGAAGGGTCCTGAATCGTCGGGTTCATGCAGTGGCGGCCACGCGAAGGCGATAAGGGCTACAGGGTAAACTGGCGCCCTACCGACTTGCGAGGCTTGCATGGCCAAAATCCAACCTGTGCTGCTGTCAGGCGGCTCCGGAACACGTCTGTGGCCGCTCTCGCGTGAGGCCTATCCCAAGCAGTTCCTGCCACTCGCCGGCGACGACACCATGGTGCAGGCGACATGGCGTCGCGTGGAGGCCATCGCCGAACTCGCCCCCATCGTGGTCGCGAACGAAGAGCACCGTTTCCTGGTCGCCGAACAGTTGCGGCAGATCGGTGCGCCGGTGCCCTCCATCCTGCTGGAACCTGTCGGACGCAATACCGCGCCGGCGATTGCCGCCGCGGCGTTGCAGGCGATGGTGGACGGTGCGGATCCACTGCTGCTGGTGTTGCCGTCGGATCATGTGGTCCGCGACGTGACCGGTTTCCAGCGCGCCATACGCGACGCGTCCCCCACTGCGGAGGCGGGTGCGCTGGTGACGTTCGGCATCGTGCCCGACGCGCCCGAGACGGGTTTCGGCTACATCCAGGCCGAGGCAGGCGACGGCCTGCGCAAGGTGTCGCGCTTCGTCGAGAAGCCCGATGCCGCCACCGCGCAGTCGTACCTGGATGCGGGCGGTTACTACTGGAACAGCGGCATGTTCCTGTTCCGCGCCAGCCGCTACCTCGAAGAACTCGCGCGCTTCCGCCCGGACATCGTCGACGCGGTGCGTGCAGCGCACGCGGCTGCGCGCCACGACGGCGATTTCGTGCGCCTGGACAAGGCTGCGTTCGCTGAATGTCCGTCGGATTCGATCGACTACGCGGTGTTCGAGAAGACCGAGCAAGCAATGGTGCTGCCGGTCGATATCGGCTGGAACGATGTCGGCAGCTGGTCTGCGTTGTGGGATGTCGCGGATCGAGACGCCGATGGCAATGCGCACCATGGCGACGTCATCGCCGTGGACACCCGCAATAGCTACGCCTACGCGCAGCGCCTGGTCGCGCTGGTCGGCGTGGACGACATCGTGGTGGTCGAGACCGACGACGCCGTGCTGGTCGCGCGCAAGGATCGCGTGCAGGAGGTCAAGCAGGTGGTCGCGCAGCTGAAGAAGGAACAGCGCAGCCAGGCGATCCTGCACCGTGAGGTGCATCGTCCGTGGGGCAGCTACGACTCCGTCGACAACGGCGGGCGGCACCAGGTGAAGCGCATCAAGGTCAAGCCGGGCGCTTCGCTCAGCCTGCAGATGCACCACCACCGCGCCGAGCACTGGATCGTGGTCAGCGGCACCGCCAAGGTCACACGCGGCGACGAAACGCTGCTGCTGTCGGAGAACGAGAGCACGTACATCCCGCTGGGCGTGAAGCATCGCCTGGAGAATCCGGGCAAGGTGCCGCTGGAACTGATCGAAGTGCAGTCGGGCAGCTATCTGGGCGAGGACGACATCGTGCGCTTCGAGGATGTCTACGGCCGCAGCCAGTAAGCGGGCTGCGGTCAGGGCGCGGAGGTCACGCGTCGCCAGACCTCGCGCTCGACGCGCTTGCCGTCTTCGAAGCACTCCAGCGTCCAGGTGTTCCCTTCGAGCGTGTAGCTGAAATGGTAGTTGCCGCCTTCGACCACCGGGTAGGACGCCATCTGTGGCGTCTCCACGTAGGTGTCGGCACCGGCGGTGAACGTGCCCGAGCCCCCTGCCCAGAAGCGCCCGTCCTGCGTGGTGGTGAAGGAGAAATGGCCATCCGCGAGCAGCTTGGTGCCCTGCAGTTTCAGGCTGCCGTAGTCCTTCTCCTGGCCCTGGTCGTCGACGTAGCTGCCGGAGTCGAGGCGCCACGCTCCATCGAGCGGAGACGCGGCCAAGGCCGGGCCGACGAACAGGCAGGACATCACCGCCAGGAGGCGTAACACGGTCGGCATTGTCGAGCGCACGGAAAGTCCTGGCAGCAGTGGAAAAAGAATGCCCCCGACAAAGGGGGCATTCGATGGCATGGCACGCGACCGTCAGCGCTTCTTCTTCACCATCGCGTAGATCACCAGCAGCACGATGGCGCCGACGACGGCGGCGATGAAGCCGGCCGGTTCACCCGGACCGTACCAGCCGAGCTGGACGCCGACGAAGCGCGCCAGCAGCGCGCCCAGGATGCCCAGCACGATGGTCATGAAGAAGCCGAGCTTGTCGTTGCCGGGCTTGAGCGCCCGCGCGAGCAGGCCGGCGAGGAAGCCGATCAGCAAGGTCCAGAGAATACCGCCGCCAAAGATCTGTTCCATCGAAACACTCCGGTTGGGAAGGTGTGGGGCGAGGCGCAGCGTAACCCAGAGGCCCCGGCGCAGGCCATCCGCAGATTGCATGGCCCGGACGTGTGATGCGAGATGCGGGACGTGGGAGCGACGTAAGTCGCGATGGGCTTTCCAGTGAAGGCCTCATCGCGACTTACGTCGCTCCCACACCTCACCCGAGCCCCTGCAAACCCTGATGCGCCCGAGGCGAGAAACGACGAAGGCCGGGTCGCCCCGGCCTCCGTCGCGATGCCAATGCACACCGCGATCAACAGCAGCCGTGATCGCCGTGCTGTTCGCCGCCCGCCACCGCGGCGACGCCCGTGGTCTCGCCACGCACGCTGGCGGCGTGGTGCTCGGCAATCACCCGCGCCACGCAGGCAGTGACCTTCTTGCCCATCGGGATGTGCAGGAACTCGTTCGGACCGTGTGCATTGGAATGCGGGCCCAGCACGCCGGTGATCATGAACTGTGCGCCGGGGAACTTCTCGCCCAGCATGCCCATGAAGGGAATCGTGCCGCCTTCGCCCATGTACATCGCCGGCTTGCCGAAGAACTCGCGGCTGGAGGCATCGATGGCGTTCTCCAGCCACGGCGACATCGCCGGTGCGTTCCAGCCGGTGCTGGCCTTCTCCAGCTCCAGGGTGACCTGCGCGCCGTTGGGCGGATCCTTTTCCAGCAGGTCCTTCAACAGCTGGCCTGCCTGCTTGCCCTCCAGCGTCGGCGGCAGCCGCAGCGACAGCTTCACCGAGGTGTAGGGACGCAGCACGTTGCCCGCCGACGACAGCGGCGGCATGCCGTCCACGCCGGTGACCGACAGCGCAGGGCGCCACGTGCGGTTGAGCACCAGTTCGGCCAGGTCTTCGGCCATCGGCGTCATGCCGGGCAGGAACGGGAACTTGTCGAACACCGCCGTGTCCAGCACGCGCGCGGCTTCCTGCGCCTGCGCCAGGCGCGCGTCCGGGATCTCCACCTGCAAGCCATCCGGCAGGATGCGGCCGGTCTGTTCGTCCTCCAGCCGCGACAGCAACTGGCGCAGCAGGCGGAAGCTCGAGGGCACGACGCCCGAGGCGTCGCCGGAGTGCACGCCTTCCTCCAGCACCTTGACGGTGAAGTTGCCGCCGGCCAGGCCGCGCAGCGAGGTGGTGCACCACAGCTGCTCGTAGTTGCCGCAGCCCGAGTCCAGGCAGACCACCAGCGACGGCTTGCCGATGCGGTCGGCCAGGTGGTCCACGTAGGCGGGCAGGTCGTAGCTGCCGGATTCCTCGCAGGCCTCGATCAGCACCACGCAGCGCGCATGCGGCACGCCCTGCTGCTGCAACGCCTGGATGGCGGCCAGCGAACCGAAGATCGCGTAGCCGTCGTCGGCGCCGCCGCGGCCATACAGCTTGTCGCCCTTGATCACCGGTACCCAGGGGCCGAGGTCGTCGTCCCAGCCGGTCATTTCCGGCTGCTTGTCCAGGTGGCCGTACAGCAGCACGGTATCGGCGCCGGTCTCGGGGCCGCTGGCCGGAATCTCGATGAGGATCAGCGGCGTGCGGCCTTCCAGGCGCACCACCTCCACCTGCATGCCGGGCACGGACTGCGCCTTCGCCCAGCGCTCCATCAGCTGCACGGCCTGCTCCATGTAGCCGTTGGCCACCCAGTCCTTGTCGAACATCGGCGACTTGTTCGGAATGCGGATGTACTCGACCAGCTGCGGGACGATGTCGTCATCCCATTTCTCGGCAACGTAACGGTCGACTTTGGCGGTATCCATGGCTACTCCAGGTACTGAAAGGCTGGGCGCCATTCTACGCCCTGGCTGCGGGTAGGATTTTTCCTACAGCCGGCCGCGGTGTTTACGGGCAGATTCCCCCGCGCCAGGGCGATACCTTGGCTCCCGTCGGAGTTGGACACTTTCCCTACCGCCAAGGCCCACGGCCCGCAGGCGGAAACATGACGGATGCCGCGACGCATCCGTCATGCAAGGAGAGTCCAACGCCACAAGGAGAGTCGTCATGAAGTCGTTCATCCACACCCTGTTTGCCGCCGCCCTGTCGCTGCTGTTCGCCGTGCAGGCGTTCGCCGCAGAGAAGGTCAACATCAACACCGCCGATGCGGCCGCGCTGGATCGCGTGCTGATCGGCGTGGGGCCCGCCAAGGCCGCCGCCATCATCGAGTACCGCAAGGCCAACGGACCGTTCAAGAGCGCCGAGGAGCTGGCCATGGTGAAAGGCATCGGCCTGAGCACCATCGAGCAGAACCGCGACCGCATCGAACTGCGCACCGGCGCCACGCCGGCGAAGCCGACGGGCAAGCCCGCGGCCGCCACCGCGGCGCCCGCCAAGCCGGTGGCGCGACGCTGATCGAATCCCGTGCGGGGCGCTCCCACAGGAGGTGGGGCGCCACGCACAGGGGCAGGAAGCCAGGGGGAGACAGGCAGGATGCCGACAAGGATGTATTCATAGCGCGCAGGATGCGCACGTGTCGGGAACGGGCATGAGCCTGAGACTGGCAGGATGCCGACAGGGAGGTGGACATCGCCCGGACGCGCAGGAAGCGCGCCCGGGCGATGTCGTTTCCGACTCCGGCACACCGGTGAATGGGCGGGCTAGAATCGCGCCGCGCCCTGACACGGAGACACCATGCCGGCATCGTCACGCCTCATTCCCGCGAACGAGTACCGGCGTGAGCGCTGGAAGAACGGCTTGGGCTGGACGCGCGAGATCGTGCGGGTGCCTGACAGCGACGCCTGGGACTGGCGCCTTTCGATCGCCGAGATCGAGCGCGACGCGGCGTTCTCCTCGTTTCCCGGCATCGACCGCGAGCTGGTGCTGCTTCGCGGCAACGGGCTGCGCCTGAGGTTCGATGATGGGCGTGCGGTCGACCTGATGCCGCCGCACGACCGCGTGCGCTTCGCTGGCGAAGACGTCGTCACGGGCGAACTGGTCGACGGCACGACGCATGACTTCAACCTGATGTGGCGCCGTGGCCGTGTGCGCACCGAACTGCTGCATCGTCCGCTGGTGGGACCGATGCTGTTCTTCACCGAACCGGGCGTGCACTGGGTCGTCCATCTGATCGCCGGGCAGGCGATGTTCGATGCCGACAGCGGCCTCGGTCCACTTTGGAGCGGTGATACGGCCATCCTCGTTCCGGGCGATGGCCGCACCCGATATGCGCTCGAGGGTGGAGGAGAACTGCTGGCCATCCGTGTCGAAGACGGGGCCGGCTGACCGCGCCTCAGTACACGTCCCGTCGATAGCGCCCGTCAGCACGCAACGCTTCTATCCGCTCGTCACCCAGAATGCGTCGCAGCGTCGCATCCACGTCCGGGGCCATGCCTGCCAGGCTGCCGCAGACGTACAGAGCGGCACCTTCGTCGATCCATCGGCGCACCCGGTCCGCCTGCGCCAGCAATGCGTGCTGGACGTAGCGGTGTTCGCCTCCGTCGCGTGAGAAAGCCAGGTCGAGATGCTCGAGCACCCCTTGCGTCTGCCACGCGAGCAATTCTTCAGCGTGGAAGAAATCCCGCGTTCGTTGACGCTCGCCGAACAGCAACCAGTTGCGCGTTGCGCCTGCCGGTGCACGCGCCTTGAGATGGGCGCGAAGGCCCGCGAGTCCGGTGCCGTTGCCGATCAGGATCATCGGCGTGTCGGCCGCCGGCGCGTGAAAATTGGGATTGCGCCGTATGCGCAACGCGACGGGGTCACCGGGTCGCGCATGCGTGCAGAGCCAGCCGCTGCCCAGCCCGGGGGTGCCGTCCGGGCGCCGCATCAACCGCACCAGCAGGTGCAGCGCACCGTCAGCGGGCGTGGAGGCGATCGAGTACTCGCGGTGCGGCAAGGGCGTGCAGGCGTCCGCCAATGCCTGCGCCTCCGTGAAAGCCGTCGCGGGATCGGGCCAATGGCAGCGCGCGAGCACGGTGGCGAGCGGTCGGGTCTCACCTTGCCAATGGACGCGGGCACTGCCGTCCATGCCGGTCCGATGCAGGAAGCGATCCACATCCTCTCGCGCGTGCTGCGGTCCGATCTCGGCGATGTCGCCTGCCGTCCATACGAGGAGGCCGCCATCCTCCGGCGCCAGCACAAGATGGTAGGCGGGCCCACCCAGGCTGCCCGGATTCAGTTCGACACGTTCGCGTAGCCGCCACGCCTCGTAGCGTGGTGCCGACCAGTCCGGCACTTCGGTGTCATCGCCGAACTGGCCGATGTGGTGCTGCCAGTGCCGCAACGCACTGTCGTCGGCGTTGTCGACTTCCACAAGATCGAACAGCGGCTTCGCGCCCTGGTGCCTCAGCCAATCGTCGAGCTGGTGGCCGAAGGCGCAGAACTGCGTGTATTCGCGATCGCCCAATGCCAACACGGCGTACTGCAATGTCTCCAGTGCGAGTGTCTGCGACATCACCTGGCGCACGAAGCCCATCGCAGGATCCGGCGGATCGCCTTCGCCCGTGGTACTGACCACGAACATTGCACGCTCGATGCCTTGCAGGCGCGCGGCACCCAGGTGCTCGAGTCCCGCGCGCTGCACGGCCACGCCTGCTCGGCGGAGCGACGCCGCCGTCATGTCGGCCAGTTCCATCGCGAACCCGGTCTGACTGGCATGCACGACCCACATCGCATCCCGCGTCGCGACCGCCCGCGGTTGTGCCGTCTTGTCGCGGGCACGTGCGCGGTACAGGAATGCGCCAACCAGTGCCGCATAAGCGAGGACCGAGGCGGCCGCGGCGTAGCCCCGCGCAGCCGACGGCATGGCCTGCCACCAGTCGCCTTCGTGCAATCCGGCAAGCAGCCACGCGCACGTGGCCAACAGCAGCATGACGAGCGCGTTGCCGATCAGCGGCGCGATGCCGCGTAGTGGGGTGGTCGACGCCTTGCTCATGCGGCGAGATGGCGTTCGAAGGCGGGGGTCATCGTTTCCTGCAGGCCATCGGGCGTGCGTTGCAGGAAGCGGGCGGCCAGTCCGTGTTCAGTCGCGAAGGCATGCCCAACGGAAGCGCCCATCACCGTCAGTGCGGTCGCCCACGCGTCGGCATGCATGGCGTCCGTGGCAACCACCGTTACCGCAGCGGCTGCATCCGTGACCGGCTCGCCGCTTCGTGGATCGATCGTGTGCGAGTAGCGTCGTCCCTCCTGCGCATAGGCATGCCAGCGGTCGCCGGACGTCGCAACCGCCAGGCCATCGAGCGCCAGGACGCGTGGCTCCAGTCCCTCGCTGTCCGCTTCCTCGTCTGGCGAGGATTCCACCAGCACGCGCCACGGCGTCCCATCGGCCTTGCGGCCATATCCGTAAAGCTCGCCGCCGACGTCGACCAACGCCGCCTCGATGCCGCGACGACGCAGCAGGTCGGCGACGACGTCAACGCCATAGCCCTTGGCGATGGCGGAGAGGTCGAGCATCAGGCCTCCCGGTTGCCTGACGCGATGTCGTTCCGGGTCGAAGCGGAGCTGCTGCCAGCCGACGCGGGACCGTGCAGCGACCAGGTCGGCCGGGGAGGGACGACGTTGGCGGCCGGCATGCGCGCCGAATCCCCATGCGGCGACGAGGGGCGATACGGTGGGGTCGAAGGCACCGCCGCTGAGGGAGGCGACATCCAGGGCGGCGCCCAGCACGCGCAGGAAGTCCTCCTGCAGCACGAACCAGTCACCCGCCATCGCGCGATTGAAGCGCATGATGTCGGCGTCGGCATTCCACGTGCTCATCTGCGCGACGACCTGGTCGAGGCGGCCCTGCACGGCGTCGTGCAGGCCATGCAGGTCGACGCGCGAAGCGCTGACGCACTGCGCCGACCAGGTGGTACCCATGGTCTGGCCGCGCAACGCATGGACGGGCGTCGCGGATGCAGAAGTGGGGGAGGTCGAAGTAGTCATTCCGGCGTGCACCGCCGGATGCAGGTCCGGCGGTGCGGTGAGGGCTTACTGGGGCAATACTTCCAGCGTGGCCACGTAGCTCAGGCGGCGCTGCTTCGCCTGCGGGATGGTGGTCTTCTCGTCCTGTGTGCCGGTTTCCAGCCAGTACATGCCGGCTTCCGGCCAGGTCACGCTGAATTCGCCGTTGTTGTCGGTGGTGACCTTGATCTCGTCCTGCGCGTTGCGATAACGCGTACCGCCGCGGGTGATCTCGAACTCCAGGCCTGCGGCCGGCTTGCCGTCGACCAGCATCCTGAACTTGGCTTGCTCACCGGCGAACAGATCGTTCGGGTGCGTGACCGGCAGCAGTTCGATGCCTTCGCCGGTCGCCTTCAGGGCGGTGTCGTTCGGCGAACCGTTGGTCACGAAGGTTTCGATGCGGCCGATCGACTGCGAGACCTGCAGGTTCTTCGCATCCTTCGGCACCTTGGTCGCCAGGTCTTCCGGCTTGGCGCCACGCAGGCCGCCCGGCTTGCCGTCGGCGTCTTCCCAGCGAACCATCAGGCTCTTGTTGACCGTGGCGATGCGGTAGGTGCCCTGCTGCTTCAGTTCGACATCGAACACCGTGCGGTACTTGCCCGTCGCCAGGTTCTGCGCTTCCGCGGTGCTGCCATCCGGCGCGGTGATGACCAGGCCTTCGGTGCGCAGCGGCACATGGTTGAAATAGAACAGGTCGTTGGATACGGCGGCATCCACCGTGATCCACGGGTTGGTGCCGGCGATGACGGTCTGCGAGGGCTGCAACCAGGCCTTGTGGGCGAGGGCGGTGACCGGAATGACGGAGGCCAGGGCGATGGCCACGGCGAGGGAACGCTTCATCGGAATCTCCAGCTCGGTAGGGGGAAGGGAATCAGGGCTTGACGGTCAGCGTGACCGCACCGAGTTCGGTGCTGCCCTGCGCCTTGCCCGATTGCGGCGCGCCCTTGGCGGGCCAGGTGAAGGGGATCTTCAGCAGTTCGCGGCCACCGACTTCGCGTGCGGCTTCGACGACCAGCGTGTACTGGCCCGGGGCCAGTTTCGCCAGGTGCTGCTTGTCCGTGAAACTCAGCGCGTGCTTGCCGACCGGCTTGGTCGGACCGGTCACGCCATCCACCGGCACCTGCAGCGACCGCCCGGACTTGCGCCACCACTGGCGCATGTCGGGCAGCCACTTGGTGCCATGGCCTTCCGAGTTGCTGGTCTGCTGGTACCAGACGGACAGGTTGGCAGCGACCTTCTGGTCGGCCCCCTCGATCCACACCGCGACATACGGGCGGTGGTACTCGGCCACGTTGAGTTTGGGGATCTCGACGTTGATGTCCAGGGTGGCGGCGTAGGCTGGCGTGGCCAGCAAGCCGCTGAGCGCGATGGTCAGCGTGGTGTGGACGGCGATCTTCGACATGCGGTCACTCGCGGTTTCGTGGAGGGGAATCAGTGGATGAAAAGCAAGGCGATCAGCAGGGGGACCAGCAGGCCCAGGCCGACCATCGGCCAGGTCATGCTGCGCTGCCTGCCGTGCAGGTAAAGCAGGAACAGCCCGGTAATGCAGAACACCAGGCAGGCCACGGCGAAAATGTCCAGGAACCATCCCCACGCGGGGCCGGCATTGCGACCCTTGTGCAGATCGTTGAAGTAGGAGATCCAGCCGCGGTTGGTACGTTCGTATTCGACCGCACCGGTTTCCCGGTCGATGTTCAACCAGGCGTCGGTGCCCGGGCCAGGCATGGAAAGATAGACCTCCACGTCCGACCATTCGGCCTGGCGATTGCCGATCGAAATGGACAGTTCGTCCTCCAGCCAGCCTGCAACTGGGGGCGGCAGCGGCGCATTGCCTTCCTGACGGTCACCGAGTCCCGCCAGCACATCCGCGGGCACCGTGGCCGTGAGGTTGCTGACGTCGGGCGTGGCCTCGATCTTCGACGCGTGGTTCAGCGTGATCCCGGTGATCGCGAAGAGCAGCATGCCGATCAGGCAGACCGCCGAACTGATCCAGTGCCACTGATGCAACGTCCGCAGCCAGAAGCCGCGGCGTTGTTGCTGGAGCGCAGGGGAAGCGGAAGGGGACAACGGCGGTCTCGATGCGGCGTGGTACGGTTCGCCATTACATCACGAATGAGAATGGCTCTCAATTGAGGGGCATTCCCACCCCGTCGCGGGGGTGGGAACGCCCGGGAGGCTCAGAAGTTGACGTTGAGGCTCAGCCAGAGGCTGCGGGCCTTGTCCTTGTTGTTGTAGTCGTCTTGGGGGACGGGCGTCCACGTACCATCGCCGTCGTCGGTGAACGTGGTCCGGTAACTCGTGAAATCACGATCAAGCAGGTTGTTGATGCGCGCGTTGATCGTCAGCCAGCCGGTCGCCTTGTACGACGCGCCCAGGTGGAACACCTCGTAGTCCTTCCAGTACAGCGGCTCGCCTGTCACGGCGTCCGCACCGCGATAGCGCTTCGAGCGGAGCTCGCCGGAAAGGAAGACGTTGAACCGGTCGGTGGCCGCCCAATCGAGCGTCGCATTGGCCATGTGCTTGGCGCTGTTGCCCAACGGCAGACCCCGCGACGGGCCGCTTTTCTGTTCGCTGTCGGTGTACGTGTAGTTGGCGCGGAAGCGGAAGCGATCGCTGATCTGCCAGCGGCCGGCGACTTCCGCCCCCTGCACGACGGCCTCATCGATGTTGACCGGTACGTTGCCGGTGACATAGCCGATATCGGCGTACTCGCCGGTCGGGCACGCCAGCGCCAGACCCACGCCGCAGGCTTCGGTGGACAGCTTGTCGTCGAACTCGTTGCGGAAGACGGTGGCATTCACGCCGTGGCCGCCCGGATGCTGCCAGTAGACCGCCAACTCGGTGCTGGTGCTGGTTTCCGGCTGCAGGTCCGGATTGCCGAACAGCGGTGTCGTGCCCTGGCCGCCGAAACCGGTGATGCCGTCGTAAAGCTGGGTGGTCTTCGGCGTCTTGAAGCCGGTGCTGATGCCGCCCTTCACCGTCCACTGTTCGCTCACGGTATAGACGCCATAGAGGCGCGGACTGATCTGGTCGCCGAAGATTTCATGGTCGTCGTAGCGCAGGCCAGCGGTGATCGCCAGCGGCTTGATCACGTACCAGGTGTCCTCGGCGAACACGGAATACATGTTGTGCTCCTGCACCGCGCTGGGCGTGCCCGCTTCCATGCCGAAGACGCCGTCTTCCAGTTCGCCGCGGATGACCTGGGCGCCGATGACGGAGGTGTGGTCGCCTCGCCACTGCCAGGGTGCGTCGAGCTTGGCATCGAGCGTGTACTGGCGACTCTCAAGAGTGCGCTTTGGGCGAGGCAGGAAGGTGGACTCGGCCAACGCACGGCGATCGGCCAGGCTCATGCCGGCATACTGTCCGGTGCCGTCGAACATCGCCAGCAACTGCTCGCGCTCGGTCACTGTGAAGGGCAACGTGCGTCCATCATTGTTGGTGGCGATGTGCGCCAGCGAGACCATGCTGTTGCCGAAGCTCCACCTGCCTTCGTGGGTGAGCGCCCAGCTGTCGCGGGTGAATTCCTGGGTAGGGCCATAGCCGACGCGCGGATTCGCGCGCCGTCCCCAGGTGCCGCCATTCGCCTGGCAGGCAGCGGCATTGGCGCCGGCGGCTCCCAGGCAGGCATTGCCTGCCGCCCAGATGCTGGCAATGCTGTCCACGGTGCCGACCGGATACTCTTCCACGCCGGCATCGTTGATCTTGGTGCTGTTGTCGTATTCCTGCCTGGACGTGTCGTAGTCCAGCGTCAGACTCTGGTTCTCGGTGGGCATCCACTCCAGGCTGAAGCCGCCAGCCTTGTTGGTGTTGTCTACGGTCTTGCCGCCACCACCGAAGCCGAGAACGCGGGTATGGGTCACGCCCGACGGATCCGTAGCCGGCGCGTACACGGGATTGGAGGCATCGCGTTCATACCAGCTGCCACGCGCGCTGAAGTCCAGTGTGCCTGCGACGAGTGGACCGGTGACGTAGAAATCCACGGTGGAGTCATCGCCGAACTGGTCGTCCGTCTCGATGGTGCGGCCCACGCTGATCGAGCCGCTCCAGTTGTCGAGGTTGCGCTTGGTAATGATGTTGATCACGCCGCCCATGGCATCCGCACCGTAAAGCGTGGATGCCGGCCCACGGATCACTTCGATCCGCTCGATCGCGTCCAGTGGCGGGATGTGGTTGAACTGGTTGCCGCCGAAGTTGTTCGGGTAGATATCCCCGTGGTTGTTCTGGCGCCTGCCGTTCACCAGGATCAACGTGTAGTCCGAGCCCATGCCGCGCATGGAGATGGTGCCCTGGCCCGTCTTGTCGCGGGTTTCGCCCACGTCGACGCCTTCGATGTCGCGCACGGCATCCAGCAGCGTCATGTATGGCCGCTGGCTGAGGTCCTCCCGGGTGATCACGCTGATGCTGGCCGGCGCGTCGGTGATCTTCTGTTCGAAGCCGGCGGCGGTCACGACGACGGTATCGAAATCGGTCGCGTCAGCGGCACCGTTCGGAGCGACCTGTGCGAAGGCGGGTGCCGAGGTGATGGCGAACAAGGCAATGGCGAGGCGGTGGTGGCGCAGGCGGGCGCGCCCGGTGAGGCGGGAGTCAGTCATGGCATTCACATGAAGTAGGAAGCGGAAGGCAGGGCGCTGGCGTCAGCGCTCGCACGAAGAAGTGATGGAGGTGAATTGCCGGCGTGGCGCCGGCACGCGCGTCAGGCGACGAGGCGGGGAGGTGCCTGGCCTGGATGCAGGCGCAGGACGGGATCTCTGCGGCACGAGCGGGGCTCGGGCGCGGTATGCCGGGCAACGTGGTGCGTCGTGGGAGCGGCATCGCACGAGCACAGGTGGAAGGCCAGGCGCTGCATCGGATCGGCGGCCGGCATGGTCTGGACCAGCAGCGTCTTCAGGCGGGGCTTCTTGGCCGGTGATGCCTGATGTTTGGATTCGAGCGGGGGGTCATCCTCACTCAGGTCATGCTGGATGACGGCGGGCTCGGCAAAGATGTTCGCTGCCTGGTGGTCGCTGCCACCGCGGCGGGGCAGCGTGGCTACCGACAACACCATGCCCAGCACCAAGATCAGGAGTCCCCAGCCCGCGACAGACCGCCACGCCAATCGCGCGCGCGGTGGCAGTGCGCGCTCGGAACGTCTGGAGCTTGGCGGTGGGTAGATCAAGCGAGTCCCCGGGGCCTGCCTTGGAGGCAGGCTGAACGGGGTTATAGTAATTGAGAATACTTCTCAAATGCAAACAGGGATGAATCCCATTTGCTTCACATCTAGACGTCGGTCCACTGCCTGAGCAGGTTGTGGTATACGCCGGTCAACTGCACTAGGGCAGGGTGTTCGGGTACATCCGCGGTCAGGCGCCGTATCGAAACGTCCAGTTCGAACATCAGTCGCCGCTGGCCGTCGTCGCGCACCATGCTCTGCAGCCAGAAGAACGAGGCAACGCGTGCGCCGCGTGTCACCGGCGTGACCTTGTGCAGGCTGGTGCCCGGGTAGAGGACCATGTGGCCGGCAGGCAATTTCACGGTCTGGGTGCCGAAGGTGTCCTCGATGACCAGTTCACCGCCGTCGTACTCGTCGGGGGCGCTGAGGAAGAGCGTTGCCGACAGGTCGGTGCGCACTGGATCCACACCGCCCCGGCTGCGGTCGTAGCGGATGGCGTTGTCGACGTGGTAGCCGAACGACTGCCCGCCGCCGTACCGATTGAACAGCGGCGGATAGATGCGCCTGGGCAGCGCGGCCGAGAAGAAGGTGCTGTTGCGCGACAGCGCGTCGAGGATCAGTGCGCCGACATCGCGCGCTGCTGGAGCGTCCTCCGGCAACTGCGCGTTGTCCTTGGCTTTGGCCGACTGGTAACCGGCGGTGATGCGACCGTCGGCCCAGTCGGCCGCGTCCAGCACGGTACGCGCTTGCGCGACCTGGCTAGGGGTGAGGACATCGGGAATCGCCAGCAGCATGTCGGTCTACCTCGCAACGGAAACGCCCCGCCCATTGTGCAGGGGCGGGGCAGATGAGAACTATCGCATCGCGAGGATCAGAACTTGAACGTCGCGGTCAGCACGGCGGAGCGACCCTCGCCCGGATTGGCCCAGCCATTGCCGTTGGTCACGGCGCCGTTGGTCAGCGTGACGTTGTTGCGGATGCCGGTGTAGTACTCCTCGTCGAACAGGTTGTTGAGATTGAGCTGCAGGCCGATCCGATCGTTGATCTGATAGCCCACCATCGCGCGGTGGACCCAGTAGGCGTCGGTCCTGTAAGGCTCAAGGCTGCCGAGCAGGCTGCTGTTCTGGGTGTAGAACTCGCCTTGGTACGTCGCGCCGTAGCCGAACGTCCAGTCGTTCAGCTGATAGGTACTCCACAGGCTCAGCGAATGCTTGGGCGTATTGGTCAGCGGATTGCCCTTGAACGGGTCCGGGAAGGAAGCGGTATTGCTGCAACTCGCACTCGGGTTGGCGGAGCAGAATTTCGAAACGCCGCGCACTACCTCGCTGTCCAGATAGGTGTAGTTCGCGAACAGCGCCCATTCTCGCGTGAGGTTGCCTGCGACGCCCAGCGCAACGCCATCAACGCGCGCTTTGCCGTCCAGTGCCTGCTCGCCGGAAAGGTTCAGTGGATCCGGATCCGCCACGCGGTAGTTCTGTCGTTCGTTGCGGAAGATGGCTGCGGTCAGCGCAAGGCGCTGGTCCAGCAGGTCCCACTTGGCGCCGAGTTCGATGTTGACCGCGGTCTCGGGATCGACGTTGCAGTTGTTGGCCGCTGGCGGCAGGTTCGGGTTGGCATTGGGAATGGCGGGCGTGCAGGAGCCGTTGACCGATGCCTTGGACGGCGTCTTGCTGTTGGCGTACGACAGGTAAACGCTCGCGCTCTCCACAGGCTTGTAGACCACGCCTGCACGATAGGAGAACAGATCCTCTTCGTTGCGCGCTGGGTAGCCGGTAGCGATGCCCGTAACCGCGCCCGCCGTGTTGACGGTGTAGTTCACGGTGTCGCCTTCGTTGTGCTCGTAGCGGGCGCCGAGATTGAGCAGCCACTGCTCCCCGAACTTCAGCGTGTCGAACGCATACAGCGCCTGGTTGGCCAAGCTGCCTTCGCTACGCCCGGTACGGTAGTAGTTTTGCGGGCCGGTCCAGATGTTGTAGGGATTGTCGAAGTTCTGGAATGGATAGCTGATGCCCGTCGTGGATCCGTCGGCGTTGCGGAAGATCGTGCCGGAATCGAGTTCGAAATCCTCCTTGCTGAAGGACGCACCCACTACCACGTCATGGCGTACGGCGCCCGTGGCGAAGCTCGCGGTCAGATCGGTCTGGCTGTGTGCAATGAAGTTCTCGGTATCGCGAACCAGCCCGCGCGGACCCCCGTTTGGGTTCCAGGTGCCCGCCGGCTGGCCTGCACAGGCCAGGCCGGTATACGGGTTAGTGCCGTCGGGCAGGCACCAGGAGCCCTGCAGTGCGGTGACATTGCTGTGCTGCTCGACCCGCTGCAGGCGCCCAAGGCTGCGCAGGGACACATGGTCACCCAAGTCCATCTCGAACACGCCGGTCAGCATGTCGACGGTGCTTTCCTGGCGCGAGGTATTGCGGTAGCCGAAGTAGGTCTCGCGATCGACGCCTGGCAGCGGTCCGTCGTTGAACTGGCCGAGCGCGAACGGTACGCCGTACTGCGGCATGTTGTTGTCTTCCTGATGCAGGTAGCTCAGGGTGAACCGCGTGTCGGAGCCCAGCCCGAACGCGACCGAGGGCGCGAAGCCCCAACGATGCTTGAACTCCTCGTCACGTCCCGGGACATCCTGGGTGTGGCCCATGGCGTTCAGGCGGACCGCGACACCGTTCTCGAGATCGAAGTTGCTGTCGGCCGTGACGCGGGCGTACTTGTCGCTGCCGGCGCCGACAGTGAAGGTGTTGAAGTCGCCCTCGCGGGCCACATTGCTCACCAGGTTGATGGTGCCTCCGACGGAGCCCGCACCGGACATCGCGGAGTTTGCGCCGTTGACCAGTTCGATGGCTTCGAGGTTAAAGGTGTCGCTGCGGACATACTGCGCGCTGTCGCGCACGCCGTCGGTGGTGATGTCGCTGCTGGCGGTGAAGCCTCGAAGGTTGATGCTGTCGCCGTAACCGCCACCGCCTTCGCCTGCGCCGAAGGTGATGCCGGGCAGGGTGCTGAGCACGTCGCGAAGACCAAGCAGGTTCTGCTGCGCCATCACTTCGCTGGTGACCACGGTAATGGTCTGCGGCGTGTCGACCAGTTCCTCGGTGTACTTGGGCGAACTGGCCTTGCGCACGCGTTCGCCGTGGACTTCGACCGTGTCGAGCTGTTTGGCCTGGCCCGAGGCATCGGCAGGTGCATCACCGGTGGGGGCGGCCAGGGCCGGTGTGGCGATCGCCAGCAGCAGGGCGGCGGTAAGCGGGGAGTGACGAAGGTTCATGAGCATCCTCAAGGTGGTGGGGCACCCGTTGGCGAAGGCTGGCGGGAAAGGAAAGGAGATGCGCGCAGCCGGGATCGGACTGCGGCCGGGACAAAGTCGGGAAAGGGGCGGGCAGGCGACGTGGGAGTGCACGTCAGTGACGTGCGCGCTGCTCAGGTCGCGCGCGGAGGGCCACGCCCAAGGGAGGCGCTGCGTCGCATGGCCGGCGAGGCATCACGCAGCCTGATCGGACGCCAGAGCACCAGGTCGGGCCGCGCGGCGCGCGGGCAACCGAAGGGGAGGTCGGGCTCCGCTTCCGTCTTCGTGGCGCCGGACTCCGGTGTCTGCAGACCGGATGGCGCCTTCACGCAGGCGGCATCCTGGTGGTCGGCATCGCCACTGACAAGGAGTGCCGCCAGCGGAACGGATGACTCCGCCAAGTGATCGGCGACTGGCGCCGCCTTGTCGCGAGCCACGACCAGCAGTACGCAGCCCAGCAGCAGGCAGGCGACGATACGGGCAGCGGCGGCGAAGAGAGGGGTCAAGCGGATCCGGGCGCGGGCTGCGACAGCCGGTCGCAGGCGGGGCGCCAGAATAATGAGAATTATTCGCGATTACAACATCGGCTTTACAACGCTGGCGCGGGGAGCCGGGGCAGGGCACTCAGTCCCGGTCGTCGCGTGTCCAGATGCCGCCGTGCTCCAGCTTGGTGGGGAACTTGGCTACCGGCGAATAGGCGGGTGCGCACAGCGCGCGCCCGTCCCGGACATCGAAACGGGCGCCATGGAGGACGCATTCGATGCTGGCTTCCGCCGGGTCGAAATTGCCGGACGACAGCTCGAAATCCTCGTGGCTGCACTTGTCCTCGAGCGCGTACACCTCGCCGTCATGGTTGACCACCATGATCGGGGTGCCGGTGACCTCGTCGAACACGGTCTTCATTTCCCCGGGCAACAGCTCGCCCGTCGCGCAGACGAAGGTCCAGGTCTCGCTCATGCGCGCGCTCCCGTCAGCGGCTTCTCCAGCACCTCGAAGCGCAGGTCGTCGCGTTTGGGGATGCCGTAGCGCTCATCGCCGTAGGGGAACGGCTTCTTGATGCCGGTGCGCACGTAACCACGGCGCTCGTAGAACGCGATCAGTTCGTCGCGGATGTCGATCACGGTCATGCGCATCGCCGGGAGCGCCCAGTCCTCGCGCGCGACGCGCTCCGCCTCCGCCAGCACCGCCTTGCCGACGCCGCCGCCCTGCAGGTCGGGACGGACCGAAAACATGCCGAAATAGCCCGCGCCGTCTTCCTCCGCCACGTGCGCACAGGCCAGCAGGTCGCCGTCCCCGCGTTCGGCCAGCACGATGCGGCTGCGCGGTCGTTCGATGTCCTTGCGGAGCACCTCGGCATCGATGCGCTGCCCATCCAGCATGTCGGCTTCGGTGGTCCAGCCCTGCTTGCTGATGTCGCCACGATAGGCGGAGGTCACCAGGGAAACGAGAGCGGGGATGTCGGCCGCCGTGGCGGCGCGGAAGGTCGGGGTATCCATCCGCGCATTGTAGGGTGCGGACCGCCGTCACGGCGGTCCACACCGTCAGGCCAGCAGGCTCCGGGCCTTCTTGAGCGCAGCGACGAAATGCTCGACTTCCTCGTGCGTGTTGTAGAACGCGAACGAGGCACGCAGGGTCGCGGCCACGCCGTAGAACTGGAGCAGCGGGTGCGCGCAATGCTGGCCGGAACGGACGGCGACGCCCTCCAAGTCCAGCAGGGTCGCGAGATCGTGCGCGTGCGCGCCTTCGATCAGGAAGGAGATGACCGCGGCCTTGTCCGGCGCCCGGCCGAAGATGCGCAGGCCTTCGATGCGGTCCAGCTCTTCGGTGGCGTGCGCGAGCAGTTCCGCTTCACGCGCCTCGACGTTCGCCATGCGCAGCGCGTCGAGGTACTCCACGGCCGCGCCCAGGCCGATGAAGCCGGCGATGTTGGGCGTGCCGGCCTCGAACTTGTGCGGCGCGTCGTTGAACACGGTGCCGTCGAAGCTGACTTCCTTGATCATCTCGCCGCCGCCGATGAAGGGCGGCATGGCCTGCAGGTGTTCCTTGCGCGCCCACAGCGCGCCGGTACCGGTGGGCCCGCACATTTTGTGGCCGGTCAGCGCATAGAAGTCGCAGCCGATCGCGGCGACATCCACGGCGCGGTGCGGTACGGCCTGCGAGCCATCGATCACGGTGACGATGCCCCGCTTGCGTGCCTCGCGGCAGATCTCCCGCACGGGATTCACGGTACCCAGCACGTTCGAGGTATGGGTGAGGGCGAGCAGTTTCACGTCGCCCGTCATCGCTGCAAGCAGCGCATCCAGGTCGAGCGTGCCGTCCTCACGGATCTCGGCGACCTTGATCGTCGCGCCGGTACGCTGGGCGACCAGTTGCCACGGCACGATGTTGGCATGGTGCTCCATGCGCGAGACGAGGATGGTGTCGCCGGCCGCGAGGCGAGGCAGCGCCCACGAGTACGCCACCAGGTTGATCGCGAATGTCGTGCCGCTGCACAGCACCAGTTCGTCCGGCCGCACATTGAGGAAGCGCGCCAGGGTCTTGCGCGCACCTTCGTAGGCTTCGGTGGCCTCCGTGCCCAGCGTATGCACGGCGCGGCTGACGTTGGCGTTGTGTTGCCGGTAGAAGTCGTCGACCGTCTGGATGACGGAGGCAGGCTTCTGTCCCGTGTTGGCGCTGTCCAGGTAGATCAGCGGTTTGCCGTTGACGTGCCGCGTCAGCAACGGGAAGTCCGCGCGGACGCGATTCCAGTCGATGGTGGCATCCATCGTCGGCGATGCGCTGACTTCGTGATTCATGCGACGCCCACGTTGGCGAGGGCGGCGTCGACGCGCGCGACCAGCAGGTCGCGCAGGCGGGGATCCTCGATGGCGGACAGCGGCTCGCGGCAGAACGCGGCCGTCAGCAGTTGCTGTGCTTCAGCCTGCGGCAGGCCACGCGAGCGCAGGTAGAACAACGCGTTGGCCTCCAGTTGGCCGACCGTGGCGCCATGCGCGGCTTTCACTTCGTCGGCATGGATCTCGAGCACCGGCTGGGTGTCGATCTCCGCGTTGGCTGACAGCAACAGATTCTTGTTCGACAGCGCGGCATCGGTACCGTCCGCACCTTCGCGGATCAGGATGCCGCCGTGGAAGACGGCACGTCCGCGGTCCGCGCCCAGGCCGCGCCACGTTAGCTCGCAGGCGGTGTCGCGACCGATGTGGTCGATGCCGAGTCGCGTGTCGACATGGCGACGGCCGTGGGCGAGCAGCACGCCGTTGGCGACGAGCCGCGCATTGTCGCCTTCAAGGCGGACGTTGAGCTCGTGCCGCGACAGGGCGCCGCCGAGTTCAAGGTCCACGCGACGGTACTGGCTGTCGCGCGCCAGCACCGCATCGGTGCGCAGCAGCGTGGTCGCGCGCTCGCTGTCGGACTCGATGCGGGCGTGCGTCAGGCGTGCATCCTTGGCCAGGTGCACGTGGCTCAGCGCATTGATGAAATGGGCGTGGCTGTCGATGGCCAGGTGGTGCTCGACCACTGTCAACGCCGCACCGGCACGCAGTTCGATCAGGTTGCGCAGGTGCCAGGCGCGGTCCGTGCCATCGCCGGTCCCGATGAAGACCAGGTGCAACGGCTGCTCGCTGCGTACGCCCGGCTCGGCGCGCAGCAGCACGCCTTCGGTGGCAAGCGCCGCATTGAGGCGCGCGAACACTTCGTCCGTACGCTCGAAGCGGCGCTGCAAGAAGCGTGCCGCATCGCCACCCTCAGCCAAGGCCTCGGACAACAGTTGCAGGCTGACGCCGTCCGGCAGGTCGGTCGTCAGCGACAGCGCGACCGAGTAGCGGCCGTTGACGAACACCGCGCGCGGCGCAGGGATATCGGCCAGCAGCATCGGGTCCAGCGACGGCAACGCGTCGACGGCGGCGAAGCTGCGACGCTCCAGCTGCCGCAGCGAGGTGTACTTCCAGGCCTCGGTGCGCGGGCCTGGCAGGCCGTCGCGCAGTGCCTCGTCCAGCACCGCGCGGCGGGCGGCATCGCCGGTGAAGCCGGCCGACAGGGAATCCAGCAGCGCACTCATCAGGCGGCCTGCTCCGGCGCGACACGGTCCTTGATCCACGCATAGCCGTGCTGCTCCAGTTCCAGCGCCAGTTCCGGGCCGCCGCTCTCGACGATGCGACCGCCGGCCAGCACGTGCACCACATCCGGCTTGATGTAGTCGAGCAGGCGCTGGTAATGGGTGATGACCAGGAAGGCGCGGTCGGGCGAACGCAGCGCGTTGACGCCATCGGCGACGTTCTTCAACGCGTCGATGTCCAGACCGCTGTCGGTCTCGTCGAGGATGGCCAGCTTCGGCTCCAGCACGGCCAGCTGGAAGATCTCGTTGCGCTTCTTCTCGCCGCCGCTGAAACCTTCGTTGACGCCGCGGTGGAGCAGTTCGTCCTTCAGGTGCAGCACGGCCAGCTTCTCGCGCACCAGCTTGAGGAACTGCATCGAATCCAGTTCGGTCTCGCCGCGCGCCTTTCGCTGCGCATTGAGCGCGGCGCGCAGGAAGTAGGTGTTGTTCACGCCCGGGATCTCGACCGGGTACTGGAACGCCAGGAACACGCCGGCGGCGGCACGTTCTTCCGGGTCCAGGTCCAGCAGCGGCTTGCCGTCGAATTCGACGCTGCCGGCGGTGACCTCATAGCCTTCGCGGCCGGCCAGGATGTTGCCCAGCGTGGACTTGCCGGCGCCGTTGGGCCCCATGATGGCGTGCACTTCGCCGGGCTTCACTTCCAGCGAGAGGCCCTTGAGGATGTCCTTGCCGGCGACGCTGGCGTGGAGGTTGTCGATCTTGAGCATGTTCGTTTCCGTTTTGATTCTTTGAGCCCCTCTCCCGTCGGGAGAGGGGTTGGGGTGAGGGTCCGGCGGAATCGTCGGCGGTGAACCATCGCGATTCCCTCGCACCCTCATCCGGCGCTTCGCGCCACCTTCTCCCGGCGGGAGAAGGGAACATCCGTCACCCGACGCTGCCTTCCAGCGACACTTCCAGCAGCTTCTTCGCTTCCACTGCGAACTCCATCGGCAGCTCGCGGAAGACCTGCTTGCAGAAGCCGTCGACGATCATGCTGACGGCATCTTCCTGGCCGATGCCACGCGCGCGGCAGTAGAACATCTGGTCGTCGCTGATCTTCGAGGTGGTGGCCTCGTGCTCCAGCGTCGCGGTCGGGTTCTTCACTTCGATGTAGGGGAAGGTGTGAGCGCCGCACTTCTTGCCGATCAGCAGGCTGTCGCACTGGGTGTGGTTGCGCGCGCCATCGGCGTTGCGGTCCACCTTCACCAGGCCGCGGTAGGTGTTCTGGCCACGGCCGGCGCTGATGCCCTTGCTGACGATCTTCGACTTGGTGCGCTTGCCGATGTGGATCATCTTGGTGCCGGTATCGGCCTGCTGGCGATGGTGGGTCAGCGCGACCGAGTGGAACTCGCCCACCGAGTCGTCGCCGAGCAGCACGCAGGACGGATACTTCCAGGTGATCGCCGAACCGGTTTCCACCTGCGTCCATACCACCTTGCTGCGGGCGCCCCGGCACTCGGCACGCTTGGTGACGAAGTTGTAGATGCCGCCACGGCCTTCCTCGTCGCCGGGATACCAGTTCTGCACCGTGCTGTACTTGATGTCGGCATCTTCCAGCGCCACCAGTTCGACCACGGCGGCATGCAGCTGGTTCTCGTCGCGCATCGGCGCGGTGCAGCCTTCGAGGTAGGACACCGACGCCTTGTCCTCGCAGATGATCAAGGTGCGCTCGAACTGGCCGGTGTGGCCGGCGTTGATGCGGAAGTAGGTGCTCAGCTCCATCGGGCAGCGCACGCCCTTGGGAATGAAGACGAAGCTGCCATCGGAGAAGACCGCCGAGTTGAGCGCGGCGAAGTAGTTGTCGCCGACCGGCACCACGCTGCCCAGATATTGCCTGACCAGCTCCGGATGTTCCTTGATGGCCTCGCTCATCGAGCAGAACACGATGCCCTTCTCGGCCAGTTCCTTGCGGAAGGTGGTACCCACCGACACGGAGTCGAACACCGCATCCACCGCCACGCCGGCCAGCTTGGCGCGCTCGTGCAGCGGCACGCCCAGCTTGTCGTAGGTGTCCAGCAGTTCCTGCGGCACCTCGTCCAGCGAGGCGTACTTGGCCTTCGGCGCGGAGTAGTAGCTGATGGCCTGGAAGTCGATCGGTGCGATCTTCAGCTTGGCCCAGTGCGGCACCGGCATGGTCAGCCAGTGGCGGTAGGCCGCCAGGCGCCATTCGGTCATCCATTCCGGCTCGTCCTTCTTGGCGGACAGGGCACGCACCACGTCCTCGTCGAGGCCGGGCGGCAGCGAGTCGGATTCGATGTCGGTGATGAAGCCGGCGTCGTAGCGACGTCCCAGCTGTTCCAGGATTTCAGCGTTCTCGGTGGCCATCGGGCTGCCTACGGTTCAGCGGGTGGCGACCTGCACGGCGATGGGTCGCCTGCGCACGTCGTCGGAAGAGGAAGGGGGAGGCGCGATCATCTGGGCGAGGGTGAAACCGCGCAGGGCGTCGGCCACCACGTCGTTGATCAGCCGCCAGTTGGCGCGTGCGCCGCATTTCTGCGCGATGCTGCACTGGCTTTCGCTCTGGCTGCACTCGGTCATCGCCAGTGGACCTTCCATGGCCTCGACGATCTCCACCAGGCTGATCTCGGCGGCGTCGCGGCTCAGGCGGTAACCGCCGTGCACGCCACGCAGGCCTTCCACCAGCCCGGCCTGTGCCAGCGGCTTGAGCACCTTGCTGACGGTGGGCGTCTCCAGGCCGGAATGCTCGGCCAGGTCGGACGCACTGAGCACCTCGCCCGGACGGGCGGCGAGCACGGTCAGGACCACGGTGGCGTAGTCGGTGAGCTTGGTGACACGGAGCATCGGGGAGGGTGATCCAGAAAACGTACCGAAATTGTACGCTTTCGTGCCGCCAGGCTCAAACCCTTGGATTTCCCCGTTCAGGCGCATCCGCGGTTGACGATTGTCACCCGCGATGGCTGACGGCTGCGACTGATGCCGGGCGGACGCGATCCGGAAGATGGCTCACGTCCACTCCCGGACGGTCAGCGACCCGAGGCAACCGCCATGAACACGTCCCATGCCCACACCGCATCCGCTTCCCCGGGCCATGGCCTGGACCATCGTTTCCTGTGGCGCGCCCTGCTGGTTGCGGGCGGCATCTACCTCGCGGTCAAGCTGTTCCGCGGTGTCGGTGCACTGTTCTGGACCGTGTTCGGCCTGGCATTCGGCCTGGCCTGGATGTTCAACGGCCGCGGTTTTCCGTGGTGAGCCGCGCCCGGCCGCTCATTTCGCGGCCGGTGCCTCCGCGGCGGCCGGCAACACCATGCCCAGGTACGGTGCTGGCGGCGTCCTCCCAGGCGGCAGTGCCTCGGGGGCCGGCTGGCCTGCCGCGCCCAGCGCGTGGACGAAGCGGTAGATCGCGCGGCGGTCTTCTTCGCTCATCGCGCGCACGGCGAAGTCCGGCATCATCGGGCGCGTGCGCAGGGTGGCGCTGTATTCCATCCATTGCGCTTCGGTCAGCTGCTGCATCCGCAGGCGCAGATTGCTTGGGTAAGTGGTGCCCCACGGCCCGTTGAAGCCCATCGGCGAACCGACCAGCCAGGTGTCCTTGGCCACCGTCCCGCCGGACTCCGCATAGCCCGGCGTATGGCAGTCGTTGCAGCCCGCGATGCGGACCAGGTATTCCCCGCGTGCCAGCAGGTCGGCGTCAGACGGCGTTGCCGCGGGTTGCGCTGCCTGCGTGTGCGGGGACTGGGCATGGCAGGCGGCCAGCGACAGCGCCAGCGCGGGAACGAGCAGGGAACGGATAGGAGGCATGGCGAGGGCTCTGCGACGGGAATCAGCCATCGAACGCGCCGTCCCACGTGGACCGGCCATGTCGGGACCGCCCGCGATTCAGGTCGCCGATTTGGGAATCCCGCGGGCATGGGCGAGAATCCCGCCTTCACCTCCCCTCTGGACGCCGCATGCCCCGCAAGATCGAAGCCCGCCAATCCGACATCCACGGCAACGGCGTGTTCGCCATCGCCCCGATCGAGAAGGGCGAGCGCGTGGTGGAGTACAAGGGCAAGCGTCGCACCCACGACGAAGTGGACGCCGACGACACCGGCGACGCCGATTCCGGTCACACCTTCCTGTTCACGCTCAACGACGACTACGTCATCGACGCGAACCACAAGGGCAACAAGGCGCGCTGGATCAACCACAGCTGCGATCCGAACTGCGAAGCCGTCATCGAAGAGCACGACGGCAAGAACCGCAAGAAGGACAAGGTGTTCATCGAGGCGATCCGTGCGATCAAGCCGGGCGAGGAACTGACGTACAACTACGGCATCGTGCTGGCCGAGCCGCACACTGCCAGGCTGAAGAAGATCTGGGCCTGCCGCTGCGGCAGCAAGAAGTGCACGGGCACGATGCTGCAACCGAAGAAGGGCCGCTGATCCCGGCGAGTCCCCTTCGCAGGCACGGATGCCGCCGCAAGCCAGAAGGTTGAAATGACCGAAGGCAGGTGTGGTCCGTCCCGCACGTCGCTACCTTGCGCGCACCGGACCACCACCCGCCTGCCATGACCCTCTTCCGTTTCGCCTGTGCGCTTGCCCTGGCCGCCCCCTGCGGTCTCGTCCACGCCGTCGAGATCGACGGCCGCATCGATCCCGCCGAATGGCAGGACGCGCGCCACGTCACCGACTTCCGCAAGACCCAGCCCCTGACCGGCGAGCCCGGTTCGCTGCCGACCGAGGCCTGGATCCTCGCCACGCCGGACGGGCTGGCGATCGCCTTCCGCGCCGCGCACCCGGCCAGCGTGCCGCGCACCCGGCAGAAGGTACAGCGCGACTTCGATGCGCAGGTCGACCGCGTCAATGCGTTCATCGACTTCGATGGCGATGGCCGCACCGGCTATGCCTTCACCGTCAGTTCGACGGGTGGCATCGCCGACGAGATCATCACCAACGAGAACCAGTTCAGCAACGACTGGGACGGCCAGTGGCGCCATGCCGTCAGCGAGGACGAGCAGGGCTGGTCGGTCGAACTGCTGATCCCGTGGCACACCGCGCCGATGCGCGATGGCACCGACGGGCAGCGCACGCTTAAGGTGTTCCTGGCGCGCGTCATCGGATCCACCGGCGAGCGCATGGCATGGCCGCAGGCCAGTTTCGAGCGTCCGCGCTTCCTGTCGGACTTCGCATCGGTCACGGTTCCGCGGTACGACCAGTCGCTGCTTGCGATCACGCCCTACGTATCGGGCTTGTACGACAACGCCGGCGGACGCAGTGATTTCAACGCCGGCGGCGACCTGTTCTGGAAGCCGAACGGCCGCTTCCAGCTGACCGCGACACTGAAGCCGGATTTCGGCCAGGTGGAAGCCGACGACCTGGTCGTGAACTTCAGCGCCACCGAGACCTTCATCAGCGACAAGCGCCCGTTCTTCACCGAGAACCAGGGCATCTTCGAACTGACCACGCCGTCCGACGACAGCCAGCAGCTGTACACGCGCCGCGTCGGCAGCACCGGCGACATCACCGCGGCGGTGAAGTTGAACGGCAGCCTGGGCAAGGTGAACTACGGCCTGTTTTCCGCCGACGAGGATGGCGCCACCGGGCGCAGCTACCACGCACTGCGCGTGGTGCGCGACTTCGAGACGCAGAACGTCGGTGCGATGCTCACCCGCGTGGACGATCCCTGGCGCGACCGCGACGCCACCGTGCTGGGCGTGGACCACAACTGGCGGCCGACCGCGCGCTGGAACGTACGCACGCGGCTGCTGGGCAGTCGCATCGAACAGGCCGGCAACGAGGTCGACGACGTCGGTGCGACCGTGTGGGCCGACTACGAGATGGACCACGGCTGGCGCCAGCAGTGGATCGCCATGCACTTCGGCAACGACCTGCAGCTCAACGATTTCGGCTATCTGTCGCGCAACAGCACCAACTACCTGCACTGGGAAGTACGCAAGCGCTTCACCGAACTGCCGGAAGACTCGCGGTATTCCTCCAAGGACTGGCGCTGGCGTGTCAGCAGCAGCCACAACAACCACGGCGACAAGCTCAACGACCAGTTCCGCGTCAGCCGGCAGGGCCAGTTGCGCAACGGCAGCTACGAGTACGGCCAGATCAATGTCAACAGCGCCGGCCTGAGCGACATGCTGCTGCGCGGCAATGGCGTGGTGCGGATGCCGGCCAACTTCAACACGTATTTCGAGTACGAGCGACCGCGCAAGGGCGACTGGGCGCATGAGACGGAAATGGAAGTCGTCAGCGGCGGCCTGGCGGGCAACCGCAAGCTGGGCGGCGGCGTGGGCTACACCGGCACGTACTTCATCAACGACGCTTTCAGCCTCTACGGCGGCTTCTATGCGCTCTACACGCCCGACTGGCTGGTCTGGCAGCGCGAGGACCTGGTGGGCGGATTCAAGCGTCGCCAGATGAGCCTGGATGCCGGCGTGGACTGGGTGATGTCGGACCGCCACGAACTGCGGGTGAAGATGCAGGCGATCGCACTGGATGCGCGCGTGCAGGATGCATGGCGCTTCGATCCGGCGGGCCATGCGCTGGCTGCGTCCGATACGGTGGAGGACTTCAGCGTGCGCAACCTGGGTTTCCAGGTGCGCTACCGCTACGAGCTCGCGCCGTTGTCCTACCTGTACGTGGTGTATGCCCGTGGCGGCTACGAGCAGCGCACCGGCACCGACGGCGTGGACGACCTGCTGCAGGACAGCTTTCGCCTGCGCGACGACGAACAGCTGGTCGTCAAGCTGAGTTACCGCTTCGAGATCTGATGCCCCGCTGTCAGCGCGCGTAGGCGGGCTGCAGGGTGATGATGACCTCGCCGTCCGTGATGCTGACGGCGTCGGCGCCCAGGGTGCCTGGTACCTGCGCCAGGTCGTCGTCGCTCAGCCGGTACAGCGGACGCGTGTTGGCGTATTCACGGATCAGGTCCTGCAAGGCCTCGCGCGAACCACCCGGCAGGCCGCGGCCCGCGGCGCCGGTGCCCACGTGTTCCAGCACCGGGTCCACCAGGTGCAGGCCGCGCGTGCCGGGGTCGTAGCGCAGGCCGCTGCTGACGACCACGTTGCCGTTCTCCAGGCGGTCGCCGCTGGCCAGTGCGATGTCGTAGTTCATCTGCAGGTTCAGCCGTTCGCCCGGTTTCGGGATGCGCACCTGCGGGTCGCTCAGCGTGAGCGAGGCGAAGCCTTCCAGCAGGGCGTGTTCCATCGGGAAGCCGCTGCGCGCTGCGGCCTGCAACTGGTCGGCGTCGAAGCGGAGCACGTTGCCGGTATCAGCAGCCGACGCCAGTGCCGGCAGCGAGAACAGGGCAAGCAGCGTGAGTCTGGAGAACAGGGATTTCATCGGATTACCTCATTGCAGGTGGATGACCACGCGGCCGTTCTCGATCTGGGTGCCGGCGATGCGCTTGCTGGCCGGCAGGCGCTGCAGGATGTCGTTGTCGATGCGGTAGACCGGTTCGCTGCGGGCGTATTCGGCCAGCACGGTGTTGACCAGCTGGCGCGTGCCGCCTGACATCAGCGAGCCGCTGCCCGGCACGTCCACCGACAGGATTTCCGGATTGTCCAGGTGCAGGCCACGCGTGGCGGGGTCGTAGCGCAGGCGGCTGGCGAGCGCGAAATGACCGCGACTCACGTCGCGCGCACCCAGCGCGCTGACGCCGATGTCGAAATCGAGGCGCAGGCGGTCGTCGTTGGACGGCATGCTCAGGCGTGGATTGGTCAGCGTGGCCGACACCAGGCCGCCGAGCTTGTCGAACTCGCGCGGGAAACTCTGGTTGAGGTAGCGCTGCAACTGCGGCTGGGTGAAGTTGATCTGATTGCCGAACAGGCCGGTGACCGTGTTGAGCGTTTCGCAGCCGGCGAGGGCGAGCGTGGCGGTGCCGGCGAGGGCGGCGACCAGGAAGCAGCGGCGGGTGCGCATGGAGGGCTCCGTGACGGGTCGCCGCACCTTAGCCGGCGGCGCCTGTCCGAAGCCTAACCGGCGGGGTGTCGCAGGAAATGCAGCTTCCGCTCGGGCGTGTAGTGCCACCAGGGCACCGGACCGCTGCCTTCCATGAAGCGCACGGCGGCGATGAAACAGTCGCAGAGGCAGGGATCATGGCGCTGGCCGGTGCTGTCGTTGACGCGGCGGTAGAGCGCGTAGGGATCCTGGCCGACCAGATCGCGCGGTCGCACGATGCCGATCCCGCGCAGGTCGCCCGCGATCGACGGCCCGATGTTGGGGATCTGTTCCAGCGAGTGTGCGTCGGTGGCATGCCGGGCCTTCATGCGGTCAGGCTACGCGGACGCGTGCCGGATGTCAGCCGGCGTCGCGGGCGCGGTCCTTCAGCGCCGCGATGAAGGTGCCCATGTGCGGGCGCAACGGCGCGAACAGGTCGTCGGTGTCCTTGCGGTGGTCCACCATCAGGCCGCTGAGCAGCTTGGTGCCGACCACCAGCGCGGCGCGTTCGTCGCCGCTGAGGCCACGCTGGCGCTGGATGTTCTCGAGGATGCGCATCCAGTCGTCGTGGCAGGTGTGTTCGAACTCGATGGTGCAGCGGCCGTTGCACTGCAGGCCGTCGTCCTCGATCGGGGTGACGGTGATGCGGTAGCGGTGGGTGTCGTTGGGCATGGCGATGGGGCAGGCGAGGTGGGGGACAGGGCCAAGATAGGCCCGTGCGCCCGGTGGAACGAGCGCCTTCGCCGCGATGGACTGTTCCGTCGGGCGCCGCCGCGGTTCAGTCGGCGCTCTTGGTCGCCGTGCCGGCCTTGAACAGCGGCAGCGGGTCGTAGGCGCCAGCCGCGCCGTAGATGCCGTAATGCAGGTGTGGCGGCGTGCCCTGCGCGTTGCCGGTGGTGCCGACGAAGCCCAACGTGTCGCCGGGCTGCACAACCTGTCCGCTGGACAGGTCCGCCGCCCAGTCGTCCAGGTGCGCGTAGTAGTGGCGCTCACGGCCGGGCCCGATCACCCATACCTGCTTGCCGCCGAGGCCGCCGTCGCGTACCGAGGCCACCACGCCTCGCGTCGCGCTGAACACCGGGGTGCCGCGCTTGGCGAAGATGTCCACGCCCTGGTGCGTGCGGTCGCTTCCGCGCGGCGCCCCGAACGTGTCCGCGATCTGCCGCGCACGCACGCCCTGCACGGGCACTGGCAATTCCTGCGGCGGCGGTGCGCGCGAGATGTCCCACAGCATGCGGGCGGATGCCATGAAGGGCTGTCCCCATGCCCAAGCGAGCAGCCCGGCGAAGACCGCCAGCCACAGCAGCGACCACGCGAATCGTCGCAGGCGGCGGGCGACCGGTCGCATCAGGAAATCAGGCCTGCGGCTGCGCGAGCTGGCGTTCCAGCTGGGCCTTCAGCGCGGGGTCGAGCTTCAGTTGCTTGGCCAGTTCGTCCAGGTAGGCGCGCTCCATGAAGTTCTGCTCGTCGGCCACCAGCAGGCTGGCCAGGTACATCTCGGAGGCGATCTCCGGCGTGCTGCCGGCGCGCGCGACTTCGGCAGGATCCAGCGGCTTCTCCAGTTCGGCATGCATCCACTGCTGCAGGTCGGCGTCGGTGCCGCAGCGGGAAAATTCGCCTTCGATCACCTCACGTTCGCGGGCGTCGATATGGCCGTCGGCCTTCGCTGCGGCGACCAGCGCCTTGAGGATGGCCTGGCTGTGCAGCTCCACCTGCGGCGGCGGCAGGCGGTCGACCGTCTGCGGCGCAGCGCCGGCGGCGAATCCGCCCTGCTGTTGCTTGTACTCGCCGTAGGCGCGGTAGGCCATCACGCCGATCGCGGCCAGGCCGCCGTAGGTGGCCAGCTTGCGCGCGGTCTTGTTCTTGCCCAACAGCAGGCCGAGTGCGCCGCCGGAAATCGCCCCCTTGCCGAAGTCGGCGTTGAGCACGCTGCCGTTGCCGCTGGAGGATTTCAGCAGATGGTCGAGGAAGCCCTGGATCTTCATGCGGTCGATGCCTTGCGTGGAGGGATGTCCTGACGATCTTAGGGCGTGGAGGCGTCAGGACAAGGGTGACGGACGGCAGGGGCGGCAGCGCAGCGGCGAGCTTGCTGGACTGATTTGCTCTTTCGGCATGCTTCCGCGAACCGGGCCGGAAAGCAGCGGAGCAAGCTCCGCTCTACAAAGAGGAGCAACCACCGCGGTCCGCACGACACGCGCAAAAAAGAAGGGACGGCCAGGCCGTCCCTTCTTGCAACCGCGAGGTGCGCAGCGATCAGGCTGCGGCGTCCTTCAGCTTCTTCAGCGGACGGACCTTGACCTTCACCGTGGCGGGCTTGGCGGCGAACCACTGCTCTTCCTTGGTGAACGGGTTGATGCCCTTGCGCTTCGGCTTGGCCGGCACGTTGACGGCCGTGATCTTCAGCAGGCCCGGCAGCGTGAAGGCGCCAGCGCCCTTCTTGTTGACGGAGGCGTGCACGGCGCTTTCCAGCGAAGCCAGCACGGCGCGGACGTCCTTGGCGGCAACGGCGGTGGCTTCGGCGATGTGGGCGACGAGGCCCGACTTGCTCAGCGCTTCCTTGATCGGCTTCGGCGCGGCCGGCTTGGCGGCGGCCTTCGGTGCAGCTTTCTTGGCGGCCTTCTTCGGCGCGGCCTTCTTGGTGCTCTTTGCCATGTGTCCTGTCTCTACTGTCGAGTGGTTGGGTAATCGGGCCGATCGCATCGGCAAGCGAAATGTAGGGCAAAGAACTGGCGGCGCCAAGGGCAGATCGACCCTGAAACGCCTTTTTTTTCGCTTTTTTTCCGTTTTTCCATCGCCGCGCGTCGGAAATCGCCGGTCGGCATGACGAAATCACCTCACTCACATGCACCGCAAGCGGCATCCGTCGCATGCTGCCGCGACCGGATGCCGCACCCCTGCGACGCTCAATCGTCGTCGTGCCGCGGCTTGTAGGCGTCCACCAGCTTCTGCTGGATACCCGGCGGCACCGGCTCGTAGTGGCTGAAATCCAGGCGGTAGCGTCCCTGGCCGGCGGTCATCGATTTCAGTTCCGCAGCGTAGCCCTCCAGTTCCGCCAACGGTACCTGAGCCCTTACCACGATCTCGCCACGCGTCGCGTCGGTGCCGTTGATGCGGGCGCGCTTGCCGGCCAGGCTGCCGGTGATATCGCCGACCTGCGCTTCGGGCACGGCGACTTCCAGGTCGACCACCGGCTCCAGTACCTGCGGCCGCGCCTTGGCGATGGCGTCGAGGAAGGCCTTCTTGCCGGCGGCGACGAAGGCGACCTCCTTGCTGTCCACCGCGTGGTGCTTGCCGTCATGGACGACTACGCGGATGTCCTGCAGCGGATAACCCGCCACCGCGCCACTGCCCAGCACCTGGCGCACGCCTTTTTCCACGGCCGGCAGGAACTGCCCGGGAATGGTGCCGCCTTTCACTTCGTCGACGAACTCGAAACCGGCGCCACGCGGCAGCGGCTCGATGCGCAGGGCGACCTCGCCGAACTGGCCGGCGCCGCCGGTCTGCTTCTTGTGGCGATGGTGGCCTTCGGCCTTGGCGCCGATGGTTTCGCGGTAGGCGATGCGCGGCGGCCGCGTCTTCACTTCCACGCCGTGCCGTTCCTTCAACCGCTCCAGCATCACGCGCAGGTGCAGGTCGGACAGGCCGCGGATGACGGTTTCGTTCAACTCGGGCTGGTGTTCGACGACGAAGGCGGGATCCTCTTCGGCCAGCTTCTGCAGGGCGATGGACAGTTTCTGTTCCTGGCCCTTGCTGGCCGCCTCGATCGCCAGGCCGAACATCGGCTTCGGAAACGCCACCGGCGCCAGGTGGATGTGGTCCTCGTCGTGGCTGTCGTGCAGCACCGCATCGAAGTGCAGGTCGTCGACCTTGGCCACGGCGGCGATGTCGCCGGGAATGGCCTGTTCGACTTCCACGTGGTCCTTGCCCTTGAGCTTGAACAGGTGGCCGACCTTGAACGGCTTCTTGCCGTCATCGACGAACAGCTGCGTGTCCTTCTTCAGCGTGCCCTGGTAGACGCGGAAGATGCCCAGCTTGCCGACGAAGGGATCGTTGACGATCTTGAAGACGTCGGCGATGACGTGCGCACGCGGGTCGGGAACCGCTTCGATCCGTTGCTGGCCGCTGCCGTTGGATTTCACGAACGGCGGCGGGTTGGCTTCTGCCGGATTTGGAAACAGCCGTTCGGCCACGTCCAGCAGTTCCTTCACGCCGACGCCGGTACGCGCGGACGCGAAGCACACCGGTACCAGATGTCCTTCGCGCAGGCACTGCTCGAAGGCGTCGTGCAGTTCCTCGCCGGACAGGCCGCCTTCGCCCAGGTCCAGGTAGTGCTCCATTACCGTCTCGTTGATCTCGACGACCTGGTCGATGATCTTCTGGTGCCAGTCGGCGACCGCGCCAAGGTCGGAATCGCCGGCCGATTGCCAGAAGCAGTCGATCACGGCCTTGCCATCCTGCGCGGGGAGATTGAGCGGCAGCACTTCCGGCCCGAATTCCTCGCGCAGCGCGGCCAGCACGCCGGCCGCGTCGGCGCCTTCGTGGTCGATCTTGTTGATGACGATGGCGCGGCACAGGTTGCGCTCGCGGGCGCGTTCCATCAGGCGGCGGGTGCCGTGGGCGACGCCGGTGTCGGCATCGACCACGATCAGTGCGGTATCCACCGCGGAGAACGCCGACAGCGCGGGGCCGCGGAATTCCGGATAGCCGGGCGTATCGATCAGGTTGACGTGCATGCCGCCGTGGTCGGTGCTGGCGATGGCGGTGTCGATGGAATGGCCGCGGGCCTTCTCGATCGGATCGTGGTCCGAGACCGTGGTACCGCGTTCGATGGTGCCTGCCACCTGGAGGGCGCCGCCGGCATGCAGCAGGGCTTCGAACAACGTTGTTTTGCCGGCGCCGGGGTGGCCCGCCAGGGCCACGTTGCGGATCTGTTGTGTGCTGTATGACATGAGGCCGTTCCTCCCGAAGGTTGGGGTCGAAGGGCCGTCATGGCTGTCCGGGCTGAGCGCATCCCGTGAGCGTGGCGCTCGGCGGGCGGTCATGGCGGACGGCCAGCATCGGCATGCGCCCGGGCGGGGTCAAGCCGCACTGCGGTACATGCCGTGAACATCCGCGGGTGTACCCTGCGCTCCCCTGACCCTGATGGAGCACGACCATGGCTTTGAAGCGTTATGCGGATGCGGTGTGGAGCGGCGACCTGCAGTCCGGCAAGGGCACGTTGAGCACGCCGCAGAGCGGCCTGTTCGAAGGCCAGAACTATTCCTTCAAGACGCGCTTCGGCGACGAGAAGGGCACCAATCCGGAAGAACTGCTGGCGGCGGCGCATGCCGGCTGCTTCACGATGGCGCTGTCCGCCGTGCTGGGCAAAGCCGGCTTCACGCCGGACAAGCTGCAGACGCGCGCCGAGGCGACGATGGAGCCGGGCATGGATCCGGGCCCGACCGTCACCGCGATCAAGCTGACCGTGTCGGCCAGCGTGCCGGGCATCAGCGTGGCGCAGTTCGAGGAGATCGCCCAGCAGGCGAAGGCCGGCTGCGTGATCTCGCGTGCCCTGTCGGTGCCGGTGTCGCTGGAGGCGACGCTGCTTTGACGGCGACCCGGGCCGCGCTGCTGGTGCATGGTGCCGGTGGCGGCGGCTGGGAATGGAATGTGTGGTGTGGCGTGTTCGAGGCGGCGGGCATCGTCGTCGCTGCGCCGGATCTGCAGCCGGTGGCCGCGGGACTCGCGGCCACCGGCTTCGGCGATTACTTGCAGCAGGTACGCGACGCGTTATCGGTGATGCCACGGCCACGCGCCGTGGTCGGCGCCAGCCTGGGCGGTCTGCTGGCGCTCTACGTGGCTGATGCCGCGGATGCGGTCGTACTCGTGAATCCGCTGCCGCCTGCGCCGTGGCATTCGGACCTGATCGCGCGCGCTTGGTCGGACATCGTCCCGTGGCATCGTCAAGCGCGCCTCGACGGTACGCGGCGTGCGCTGCCGGATGCCGATGAGGCGACGGCGCTGTTCGCCTTCCGCCACTGGCGCGATGAGTCCGGTGCGGTGCTGCGTCATGCGTATGCGGGCGACGAGATCGCGCGGCCCGCGTGTCCGGTGCTGTTCGTGCTGTCGCAGGTCGATGACGACGTCCCGCCGTCGATCCCGTCGGCGATGGCGGCCGCATGGTCGTCCGATGTGCTGCAAACGGTTTCTCCTTCCCATGTCGGGCCATTGCTGGACCGGCACGCGGCCGGCATCGCCGCGCAAGCTGTCGAATGGCTAAACCACGCGGTTCAGGTCGGTTGAGTTCAGCCCGATTTCACCAGGGCGGGCCGAGCATGCGTCCACGCCAATCCGGCGTGGGGGAGTACCCGACATGAAGCGTCTTTCCGCCGCCGTGATGGCCGTGGGCCTGTTGGCCGCCGGCGTGGCATCCGCGCAGACCTCACGGCAGTACGGCACGTCCGACCGCTACGGCGACGAACCCTATTACGACTACGCACGCGTTGTCCGCGTCGATCCCGTCATCGAAGGCGGTTACCGCGACACGCAAAGCACGACGTCGCAACGGTGCTACTACCGCGATGCTGATGATGTCTATGCGCGCGACGGGTATCGCGACGATGGGTATTCGAGTCGCGGCTACGGCGATGTCTACGACAATGGCGACTACCGCGATGTCTACGGGCAGAACGGATATGGCGACCGGCGCACGACCTCCGGCGGAACCGAGGCCGGTCGCACGGTGGCCACGGTGATCGGCGGCATCGCCGGTGCGGTGCTGGGCAGCAAGGTCGGCGACGGCAGCGGTCGCTACGTCGGCACGGCGGTCGGTTCGATGGTCGGCGGCATGGCGGGCCGTTCCATCTACGACAACAACCAGCGCAACCGGCAGGTGCAGCGCGGCCAGGTGCGTGTCTGCGATCCCGTGCCGGTGAGCGACGGCCGGTATGGCGATGACTACTACGGCGACGGACGCGTATCCGGTTACGACGTCACCTATGAATACGGCGGTCGCACCTACCACACCCGCACCGGTTACCACCCCGGCGAGCGGATGCGCGTGCGCGTGGACGTGCGCCCCGAATGACCATCGCGTTGCGCGGAAACCCGGGGCGGTAAGCAGGGGAATACCGCGAAAGGGGCCGCAAGGCCCCTTTTTTGCTGCCGTTGCCGTCGTGCGCCGCACCGCGCATAGTCCACCGCTGGATCAGCGTGGGAGCGAGGCATGCGACATCTGGCATGGGGAATGGGCGGGCTGTTGATGTACGCGGGTGCCGTGCAGGCACAGGTGCAGGTGGTGACGGCGGCGCGTGTGCACACGTCCGATGCCTCACGGCCCGTCGCGGAAGCGATGGCATGGGATGCCGACGGGCGCATCCTGGCCGTTGGCGGCACGCGCGAGTTGCTTGCGCGCTATCCGGATGCGACACGCATCGACGCCGCCGGCAAGACGGTGATCCCCGGCCTGATCGATGCGCATGGCCATGTCATGGGGCTGGGATATGCCTTGATTCGCGCCGACCTGGTGGATGCGCAGGACAAGAACGAAGTGATCGCGCGGTTGCGCGCCTTCGAGAAGCAGCTGCCACCGGATGCGTGGCTGCTCGGCGGTGGCTGGGACCAGAACGACTGGCCGGGCAAGACCTTCCCCACGGCCGCCGATCTCGACGCCGCGTTCCCCGATCGTCCTGTCTGGCTCGAGCGCGTGGATGGCCATGCCGGCTGGGCGAACAGTGCGGCCCTGCGTGCGGTGGCGGCGAAGGCGCCGCGTCCGCTGGGCGGCGACTGGCAACCGGACGGTGGACGCATCGAACGTGTCGATGGCAAGCCAAGCGGTGTGTTCGTCGATGCCGCGATGGTGCTGGTCAATGCCGTGGTGCCGGCGCCCGATGCGGCCTACCGTCGGCAGGCACTGGAGAAGGCCTCGCAGGCGGCGGTGCGCAATGGCCTGACCGGCGTGCACGACATGGGCGTGTCGCGCGAGGACCTGGCACTGATGAAGCAGTTCGCCGACGAAGGTCGCCTGCCACTGCGCATCGATGCCTATGCGGACGGCGATGGCGCCGCACTGGCCGACCTGTGCGCGCAAGGCCCATATCGCCATGCCGGCGGTCGCCTGCAGATGACCGGCGTGAAGCTGTATGCCGATGGCGCGTTGGGCAGTCGCGGTGCCGCGCTGCTGGAGGACTACAGCGACGATCCCGGCAATCGCGGCCTGCTGGTGACCGAGCCGGCGGCGCTGGAGGTCGCCATGCGCAAGGCACGAGACTGCAAGGTGCAGGTGGCGACGCATGCGATCGGCGACCGCGGCAATCGACTGGTGCTGGATGCCTACCAGCGCGTGCTGGGCGATGCCGCCAAGACCGACCATCGCTGGCGCATCGAGCATGCGCAGGTGGTGGCGCCGGAAGAATTCCCGCGCTTCGCCGCCCTCGGCGTGATCGCCTCGATGCAGCCGACGCATGCCACGTCCGACATGCCATGGGCGCAGGATCGTCTGGGGCCGGTGCGCATCACCGGCGCCTATGCGTGGCAGCGGTTGCAGGGGAGTGGTGTGAAGCTGGCGCTGGGCTCGGATTTCCCGGTGGAGTCGGTGGACCCGCGGCGCGGCCTGCATGCAGCGGTGACAAGGCAGGACGGCAAGGATCACCCCGACGGCGGGTGGATGCCGGACCAACGTTTGAGCGCTGCCGAGGCATTGCGCGGATTCACCGCGGATGCCGCATGGGCAGGGCACGACGAGAAAGCGGTGGGCCGGCTCGCGCCGGGTCTGCACGCCGATTTCGTCATCCTGGACGAGGATCCGCTGGCGATTCCGGGCGAGCAACTCGACGACCTGCATGTCCGTTCGACCTGGGTCGACGGCAAGCCGGTCTACGAGGCGAAGTAGATCTTCGTTCTTGTGGGAGCGACGTCAGTCGCGAAAACGCGAGCGCCGACATTTGGTATTGCGACCGGAAGGCGATCGCGACTTACGTCGCTCCCACAAAGCCACCCCCACTACCAGTCGATCTCGCCGGTCACGATGGTGCGTACGTGGCCGCCGGACCAGACGTCGCCCGCGTCGTCCACGCGCAGTTGAAGACGCGCGTCGTAGCCGACTTCGCGGCCCTGGCTGACGATATAGCGGCGGTCGCGGCCGGGCAGCGCATCGCGCGACGCCAGCCAGGCCGCCAGCGTCGCGTTGGCGGCACCGGAGGCGGCATCCTCGAATGCGGCAGGCGTGCCGACGAAGGCACGTACGGCCAGGTCGTACGGCTGCCCAGGCGTGCGTGCGTACGCACAGACACCCATGCTTTCGCTGGCACGGGCGAGCGCGCCGATGGCTTCCCAGTCCGGTATCGCTCCACGCAGTGCGGCCTCGTCGCGCACCTCCGCCAGCCACCAGCGGCGACCGCCGTCGACCAGGGCGGGCGGCAGGTCGCCGGCAGGTAAAGTTGCGAGGGCCGCACGCAGCACATCATCGGAAGCCGGCTCACCGATCTTCACGACGTGTGCCCGCGGCGTGCGAACGGCGATCGTGCGCGAGGCGCCTTCGCCATCCACGCGCAGCGGCAGCACGCCGGCTGCGCCTTCCTGCATCAGCAGGCCGTCGACGGGCGAGGCGAGGCCGGCATCGAGCACGACATGGGCGGTGCCGACGCTGGGATGTCCCGCGAACGGTACTTCGCGGCGCGGGCTGAACATGCGCACGGCATAGCTCGCGCCCGGCTGCGTGGGGGCGAACACGAATGTCGTTTCCGGCAGGCGCGTCCAGCGAGCGATGGCCTGCATGGCGGCGTCGTCGAGGCCGGCGGCGTCGAGGACGACGGCCAGCGGGTTGCCGGCGCCGGGGCGGTCGGCGAATACGTCCAGCTGGACGTAGCGGCGGAGGGTCATGGGGGACGTTGTCGCGTGGGGGCCGCGCAGCTTACCAAGTCATCCGGCCGTCGATGACCAACTGCACCTGACCGCCGATCCAGACCTCGCCTTCGTCATCGACCTGCAAGGCGACACGACCGTCGCGGCCGAGTTCGCGCCCCTGGCTGGCGGTATAGCGCCGGTGGTTGCCGGGCAGCGTGTCGGCGGCGTGGAGTGCGGCAGCAATGCACGCGTTGACGCTGCCGGTAACCGGATCTTCCGGGATGTTGT
Source organism: Pseudoxanthomonas japonensis (assembly GCF_043632995.1). Classification (NCBI taxonomy): domain Bacteria; kingdom Pseudomonadati; phylum Pseudomonadota; class Gammaproteobacteria; order Lysobacterales; family Lysobacteraceae; genus Pseudoxanthomonas; species Pseudoxanthomonas japonensis. The sequence continues at coordinate 1,061,079 of NZ_CP171632.1, forward strand.
CGGCCGGGCAGAAGGCACGCACGGCGAGGTCATGGTCGGTGCCCGCCGGCGTGCGGCCGAAGACCGCCAGGCCGACGGCCGCGGTCGCCTGCGTCAGCGCGGCGATGGCAGGCAGGTCGGGCGCCAGGCGCCGGACGGCATCGGCGTCCTCCAGTTCAACGAGCCACCACGAAGGTCCGTTGTTCCAGAGGGCGGGGGCCAGGCCCGCGATGGGAAGGTGCGCGACCACGGCGTCCAAGAGGGCAGGCGATGCTGTTGCATCGACGCGACGTGCGCGCGGTGCCCGCAACCGGATCGCCCGCTGGCGTCCGCTGCCGTCGATACGGACCGGCAGCAGGCCGGCCGCGCATTCCTGCACCAGCCTGTCCGCGTCATCGGTCAGGCCGGCCTCCAGCGCCACCCAGGTGGCGCCGACGCTCGGATGCCCCGCGAACGGCAGCTCCTGCCGCGGGGTGAAGATGCGGATGCGGTAGCTGGCGTGCGGGGTGGTCGGCGTCAGGAAGAAGATGGTTTCGGAGAGGTTGGTCCAGGCCGCGAACGCCTGCATGCGGTCGGTATCCCAGCCATCGGCATCCATGACCACCCCCAGGGGGTTGCCCGCGCCGGGACGATCGGCGAATACGTCGACCTGCAGATAGCGGTGGGAGGTTCGTTGCATGCGGTACGGTCCGGTCGGGCCCGGGAGCTTGGGCTAGAATCGACGGTTCACGCCCGAAGGGTTCGGGCATTCCACCTCCATTCTATCCATGCCCTCTGCCACCCCCGCGTCTGATCGTTGGATCGTCCTCAAGTTCGGCGGCACCTCGGTGTCGCGTCGCCACCGCTGGAACACGATCGGTACGCTGGCGAAAAAACGGGCGGACGAGAACGAGGCCCGGATCCTCGTGGTGGTATCGGCGCTGTCCGGCGTGACCAACGAACTGACCGCGATCGCCGACGGCGCCGCGGACAGCGCCGAGCGCGTGGCGACGCTGGAGCTGCGCCATCGCGAGTTCATCGCCGAACTGGAATTGGATGCCGATGCTGTGCTCGGTGACCGCCTGGCCGCGCTGCGCAACCTGCTGACCGATCCGCGTGCCGCCAGCCGCGCGCTGGACTGGCAGGCCGAGGTGCTGGGGCAGGGCGAACTGCTTTCCTCGACGATCGGCGTCGCCTACCTGCGCGCGCAGGGCCTGGATTTCGGCTGGGTCGACGCGCGGCACTGGCTGCAGGCGAACTTCCTGCCCAACCAGAGTCCTTGGGCGCAGCGGCTGTCGGTGTCGTGCAATACCGCGCCCGACCAGGACTGGCGCCGTGCGTTCGCCGGCCAAGCGAACCGGATGCTGCTGACGCAGGGCTTCATCTCGCGCCATGCCGACGGCGGTACCGCCATCCTCGGCCGCGGCGGCTCGGATACGTCGGCGGCGTACTTCGGCGCCCTGCTCGGTGCGCAGCGCGTGGAAATCTGGACCGACGTGCCCGGCATGTTCAGCGCCAATCCGCGCGAAGTGCCCGACGCCCGCTTGCTGACCCGCCTGGACTATTACGAGGCGCAGGAAATCGCGACGACCGGCGCCAAGGTCCTGCACCCGCGCTCGATCAAGCCCTGCCGCGATGCCGGCGTGGCGATGGCGATCCTCGACACCGAGCGTCCCGAACTGCCCGGCACCACCATCGACGGCACGGCATTGACCGTGCCCGGCGTGAAAGCGGTCAGTCGCCGCAACGGCATCGTGCTGGTGTCGATGGAAGGCATCGGCATGTGGCAGCAGGTCGGCTTCCTGGCCGACGTGTTCGCGCGTTTCAAGAAACATGGCCTGTCGGTGGACCTGATCGGCTCCTCGGAGACCAACGTCACCGTGTCGCTGGATCCCAGCGAGAACCTGGTCAACACCGACGTGCTGGCCGCGCTGTCGGCGGACCTGGCGGAGATCTGCCGGGTCAAGGTGATCGCGCCGTGCACGGCGATCACCCTGGTCGGGCGCGGCATGCGTTCGCTGCTGCACAAGCTGTCGGACGTGTGGGCGATGTTCGGTCGCGAGCGCGTGCACCTGATCTCGCAGTCGTCGAACGATCTCAACCTGACCTTCGTCATCGACGAGGCGGACGCCGACGGCATGCTGCCACTACTGCACGAAGCCCTGATCGAAAGCGGTGCGATGCCGGCCGACGAAGCCAGCGTGTTCGGCCCCAGCTGGCGCGAGATCAACGGCGCGGTACGTCATCGCGGGGTGCGCTGGTGGAGTGCGCCCGCAGCGCGCGACCGCCTGCTGTCGCTCGCACAGGGCGAAACGCCGCGTTACGTCTACGACCTGGACGTCGTGCGTGCGCGGGCCCGCGCGTTGGCAGCGATCACCGCGGTGGATCGGCGCTTCTTCGCCATCAAGGCCAATTCGCACCCGGCCATCCTGCAGGCGCTGGTGGAAGAAGGCTTTGGTCTGGAATGCGTCTCGCGGGGCGAACTCGAGCGCGTGTTCGAGATTGCGCCGTCGCTGCCGATGGAGCGCGTGCTGTTCACACCGAGTTTCGCACCGCGCGCGGAGTACGCGTTCGCGCTGGAGCGCGGCATCAACGTCACCCTCGACAACGTCGAAGCGCTGCAACAGTGGCCGGAGGTGTTCCGCGGACGCCGGCTGTGGCTGCGCGTGGACCTGGGCCGCGGCGACGGCCACCACGACAAGGTCAAGACGGGCGGCAAGAGCTCGAAGTTCGGCCTGCCGCTGGCCAAGATGGACGAATTCCTCGCCGCGGCGCGGGCGATCGACGTGCGCATCACCGGCCTCCACGCGCACCTCGGCAGCGGTGTGGAGAGCGCGCAGCACTGGAACCAGATCGCCGATGAACTGGGTGGACTGGCCGACCAGATCGGCACCATCGAGACGATCGACATCGGCGGCGGCCTGCCGATTCCGTATGCCGAAGGCGACGAGCCGTTCGACCTGGCGGCGTGGGGCGAAGGCCTCGCCGCGATCAAGGCCGCCTACCCGGCCTACCAGCTTGTCATCGAGCCGGGTCGCTACCTGGTCGCCGAATCGGGCGTCCTGCTGGCGCACGTCACCCAGGTCGTCGAGAAGCTCGGCATCCGTCGTGTCGGCAGCGATGCCGGCATGCACACGCTGATCCGCCCGGCGCTGTACGACGCGTGGCACGACGTGGCCAACCTGTCGCGCCTGGACGACACCGAACAGGAGCCGTTCGACGTGGTCGGTCCGATCTGCGAGTCGAGCGACATCTTCGGCAAGCGCCGCAAGCTGGCCTCGGCGACGGCCGAAGGCGATGTGCTGCTGTTCTCCGATGCAGGTGCCTACGGATTCGTGATGGCCAGCCATTACAACCTGCGTGGTCTGCCGGCAGAGGACGTCATCGAAGGAGTGTCCGGCGATGTCGCCGCGGGCTGAGTTCATCGGAGCCAGCCTGCTGGTTGCCGCGGTGCTGACGGTCGGCATCGCGTGGCTGGTGGGGGTGGAGCGTCATGCCGGCATGCGGGACGTCGCCTCCGCGCTGCGCATCGCGCCTGCCGTACTGCTGGCGGCGGGTGTAGGTGCCTGGTTTTCCATCCGCTGGCATGGGCGCGTCGTGGCGATGGGCCGCCACTGGAAGCCGGGAGGCATGACGCTGCGTACCTTGCTGGTGGTGTTCCTGCTGTTCCCGCTGGCGCTCGCCGCCTGGGCGGCGGTCGCGCTCGCGATCGACCAGATGGCCGCCGCGAGTCCGGGCAACCTGCGGGAATCCCTGGCCTGGTTGCCGGTCATCGTCTTTTATGGCTCGCTGGCGGCGATCGTGTTCGGCGCCGCACCCGCGTTCCTCCTTGAATACTTCGCCTGCCGTCGCTACCTGCGACGGCAGGCCGTTCCTTGTACGGACCCCGCATGACGAACTTCGACAAATCCGCCATCCGCGCCTTCCGCTTCGTCCGCTGTTCCTTCGAGACGGAAACCGGCGTCGTGCGGCTGGTGTACGCCTTCGACGACGGCCCGGAGCTGACGGAAACCGTCACGATTCCCGGCGCGCCGTTCACGCTGGATGCCACGCGCACGCAGGCGGTCGAGCAGGCAGTGCGCTTGCTGCACCTCATCACTGGCGTCAGCTACTACAAGGCCGCGGTGCCGAACGAGATCCGCATCGACGGTTATGCCATCGACCCAGCGACCGCCGTGCTGATGGAGCAGGTCTACGTGCACGGGCTGGGCGAGTTCGCCTACCGCAACGGCCTGAGCCTGCATGGCCGTGTGCGTTTCCCGGTCGGCGCTCAGGCGAAGTCCCGCGCGCCCGCCGCTGGCCTGCATGAGCATGCGCTGGTCGCCATCGGCGGCGGCAAGGATTCGCTGGTCAGCATCGAGGCGCTGCGGGGTGCCGGCGTCGACCAGACGGTGACGTGGATCGGCGGTTCGCAGCTGATCGCGGCCTGTGCAGCGCGTACGGGCCTGCCCACGCTCAACATCGGCCGTGCGCTGGCGCCGGAGCTGTTCGAGTACAACCGCCAGGGTGCGTGGAACGGGCATATCCCGGTCACCGCGATCAACTCGGCGATCATGGTGCTGGCCGCGCTGCTGCACGGCGTGGACCAGGTGGTGTTCTCCAACGAGCGCTCGGCCAGCTACGGCAGCATGATTCCCGGCACCGGCGAAGTGAACCACCAGTGGTCGAAGGGTTGGGCCTTCGAGCAGGCGTTCGGCGACTATGTCCAGTCGCATGTCGCCGCGGATCTGCATTACTACTCGTTGCTGCGCCCGCTCTCGGAGCTGGCGGTGGCGCGGCAGTTCGCGCGCACCGACCACTACGACGCGCATTTCTCCAGTTGCAACCGCAATTTCCACCTGCTCGGCGAGCGCCCGACCAACCGCTGGTGCGGCGTGTGCCCGAAGTGCCACTTCGTGTTCCTGGCGCTGGCGCCGTTCATGCCCAAGCCGCGCCTGGTCGGCATCTTCGGCCGCAACCTGCTGGATGACGTGAACCAGACGGGTGGGTTCGATGCGTTGCTGGAGTACCAGGACCACAAGCCGTTCGAATGCGTTGGCGAGGGCCAGGAGTCGCGTGCGGCGATGGCGACGCTCGGCGACCGGCCGGAATGGCGCGAGGACGCGATCGTTGCGCGCTTCAACCACGAGATCCGCCCGCAGCTCGATGCCGCGGAACTGGCGGTGGCGCCGTTGCTGGAAATCGGCGGCGAACACCGCATTCCCGCCGCGCTGTGGGAGCGCCTGCGTGCGAATTTCGCAGCTTGAGGGCAAGCGTGTCGCCCTCTGGGGCTGGGGTCGCGAAGGCCGTGCCGCCTATCTCGCGGTACGTTCGCGCCTGCTTTCGATGCCGCTGACGCTGTTCTGCAGCGAGGCGGAAGCCGTCGAGGCCGCCGCGCTGGACGACAAACTGCTCTCTGTCGAGACACAGGCGACGGCAGAGCGGCTGTCGGCGTTCGATGTTGTCATCAAGTCGCCTGGCATCAGTCCCAATGGACCGGCAGTGGTGGCGGCCACGGCGTCGGGCACGCATTTCATCGGCGGCACCAGCCTGTGGTTCGCCGAGCATGCGGGCGACAACGGTGTGGTCTCGAACACCTTCTGCGTCACCGGCACCAAGGGCAAGAGCACCACGACCTCGCTGCTGGCGCACCTGCTGCGCGCCTCCGGGCGCCGCACCGCACTGGTCGGCAATATCGGCGTGCCGATGCTGGAAGTGCTGGATCCGCAGCCAGCGCCCGATGCGTGGGCCATCGAGCTGTCGAGCTACCAGACCGGCGATGTCGCGGTGAGCGGTGCGCATCCCGATGTCGCCGTCGTGCTGAACCTGTTCCCGGAACACCTGGACTGGCACGGCAGTGAAGCGCGCTACATCGAGGACAAGCTGAAGCTCGTCACCGACGCGCACCCGCGCATTGCCGTGCTCAATGCGGCCGACCCGCGGCTGGCCGCACTCCGGTTGCCGAACAGCGAGATCCGCTGGTTCAACCGCGCGGACGGTTGGCATCTTCGCGAGGATGACCTGTACCGCGGCGATGTGTTCGTCATGGACACGCGTCCGCTGCCGCTGCCGGGTCGCCACAACCGCAGCAATCTCTGTGCGGTGTTGACCGCGCTGGAAGCGACGGGCATCGAAGCACGACCGCTGGCGGCGCACGCGCAGTCGTTCCGTCCGCTGCCGAACCGCCTGCAAGTGATGGGCACGCGTGACGGGATCACCTGGGTCAACGACTCGATCAGCACTACGCCACACGCCACGCTGGCCGCGCTGGACTGTTTCGCCGGCCGGCGCATCGCGCTGCTGGTCGGCGGGCACGACCGCGGCGTGGACTGGTCCGAGTTTGCCGAGCACATGCGCGACGGTGCGCCCGCAACCATCGTCACGATGGGGGCCAACGGCCCGCGCATCCATGCCCTGCTTGCGCCGGTGGCGCAGGAGGCCGGCTTCACGCTGATGGCCGCCGGGACGTTGCCGGAGGCGGTCGCTGCCGCGCGGGCGGCCCTGGGCGAAGGCGGCGTCGTGCTGCTGTCGCCTGGCGCGCCGAGCTTCGGCCAGTACAAGGACTACGTCGCGCGTGGCCGTCATTTTGCCGAACTGGCGGGCTTCGACCCGGACGCCATCACGGCGATTCCCGGTCTCGGGATCGCCTGACGTCACCTGCCGTCGACGTCACCGCAAGCATGCGGTCTTACACTCGGCAGGTCCCCCACGAGGAGCCTGCCATGCGCCGCCTGTTACTGCCCTGCCTGCTGTCCCTGCTGTGGTCGCCCGCGCTGCTGGCGGCGCCGGTCGCCAAGCCCGTTGAATGGAAGATCGGTAGCGATACGTTCTCCGGTTATCTTGTCTACGACGACAGCGTGAAGACCCCGCGTCCGGGCCTGGTGATGGTGCCGAACTGGAAGGGCGTCAATGAATCTGCGATCGAGAAGGCGCACCTCGTTGCCGGCGACGACTACGTGGTGCTGGTCGCCGACGTCTACGGCAAGGGCATCCGACCGAAGACCGATGCCGAGGCCGGCCCCGTGGCCACCGCGATGCGTGCCGATCGCCCGAAACTGCGGGCGCGGGTCCAGAAAGCCGTCGAGGTCTTGAAGCAGCAGCCCGCTTCTCTGGTGGACCACGCACGTATCGGTGCATTCGGTTACTGCTTTGGTGGCAGCACGGTGCTGGAACTCGTACGCGCCGGCAATGCATTGGCAGGCGTGGTCAGCCTGCACGGCGGATTGGCGACCGATCTTCCTGCGGCGGGGCCCGTGAAGACGCCGGTGATGGTGCTCAACGGCGGCGACGATACCTATGTCTCGGCTGCGGAGATCACGGCGTTCCAGGACGAAATGCGCAAGGCCGGCGCCGACTGGCAGTTCGTCAACTTCAGCGGCGCCGTGCATTGCTTCGCCGAGTCCGACGCGCAGAACCCGCCCGGCTGCGTCTACCACGAGCGCTCGGCAAAGCGTGCCTACCGGATGATGGCGGACTTCTTCGCCGAGGTATTCGCGAAGTGATGCGGTGCGCGGGTCAGTGCCCGCGCTCCACCGCGTAGCGCGCCAAGCCGCGCAGGGCGGCCAGGGCATCGGACTCGGGCAGGCCGTCGAGCGCCTGCTCGGCCAGCGTGGCGTAGTGATGCGCGCGCTCGCGGCTGTAGTCCAGGCCGCCAGTTGCGCGGATGGCGGCCAGCACTTCGGGCATGGCACCCGCGTCGCCTTCCTGCACGATGGTGCGCAGGCGATCGGCAGTGGCGGCATCGGAGTGGCGGATCGCATGGATCAGCGGCAGCGTCGCCTTGCCTTCGGCCAGGTCGTCACCGAGGTTCTTGCCCAGCGCTTCGGCGTCGGCCGTGTAGTCGAGCACGTCGTCGGCGATCTGGAAGGCATAGCCCAGCGCCATGCCGTAGTCGTAGAGCTTCTGCGGGACGTTGCCTGCCGCGCCCGATGCCATCGCGCCCAGCTGCGTGCCGGCGGCGAACAGGACGGCAGTCTTGCGCTCGATCACGCGCAGGTAGGCGGCTTCGTCGGTATCCGGATTGTGGACGTGCAGCAACTGCAGCACTTCGCCCTCGGCGATGCGGTTGGTGGTGTCGGCCAGCAGGCGCATCACGTCCATGCGGTCCAGTTCCACCATCAGCTGGAAACTGCGCGAATACAGAAAATCGCCGACCAGCACGCTGGGCGCATTGCCCCACAGCGCATTGGCCGTGCTGCGGCCGCGGCGCAGGTCGGATTCGTCCACGACGTCGTCGTGCAGCAGGGTGGAGGTGTGGATGAACTCGATGATGGCCGCCAGCTGGTGGTGGTCCGGCGTGGTCGGCCCGCAGGCCTGGCCGGCCAGCACCACCAGCATCGGCCGCAGGCGCTTGCCGCCCGCCGAGATGATGTGGTCGGCGATCTGGTTGATCAGCACCACGTCCGAGGCCAGCCGCGCCCGGATCAGGGCATCGACGTCGGCCATGTCGGCCTGGGCGAGCGATTGGATGCCGGACAGGGAGAGGGCGGGGCGGGGCGATTCGACGACGGACATAGGACGATGGGCCGGGAAGTCGCGGAATTATAGGCGTCCGCGTGCGGTAATGCCCTATATGAGAGTCGGCGAAAGGCCGATGGCCGGGGTGCGGCAGGTATACTCCACTGGTCTTTGCCCGCGCTCGGCGGGCATCCCTGAACGGATATCGATATGGCCCGCGGCATCAACAAAGTCATCCTGGTCGGCAACCTCGGCAACGACCCCGAAACCCGCTACACGCAGGGCGGCATGGCGATCACGCGGATCAGCCTGGCCACCACCAGCGTGCGCAAGGACAAGGACGGCAACCAGCAGGAACGCACCGAATGGCACCGCGTAGTGTTCTTCGGCAAGCTCGGCGAGATCGCCGGCGAATACCTGCGCAAGGGCAGTTCGGTGTACGTCGAGGGCTCGATCCGCTACGACAAGTACACCGGCCAGGACGGTCAGGAGAAGTACTCCACCGACATCATCGCCGACGAGATGCAGATGCTCGGCGGCCGCGAAGGCGGCGGTGGTGGTGGCATGGGTGGCGGCGACCGTCCGGCGCGTACGCCGCGCCAGGAGTACGGCAACCAGGGCGGTGGCGGCGGCCAGCGTCGCCAGGCGCCTGCACCGGCTTCCCAGCCGGCGCCGATGGACGACTTCGCGGATGACGACATTCCGTTCTGATCGCCATCTCCGCGTAATCAGGATTTTGACTCGAATCTGGCGTGACCAGGATTAACTTTAGAAGGAGCAATACATGCCGACTTGGCTCGTGACCGGCGGTGCCGGTTTCATTGGTGGGAATTTCGTGCTGCGCGCGGTCGGCAGCGGTGTCAAGGTGATCAATCTCGACGCGCTGACCTACGCGGGCAATCTGGATACGCTGGCATCGATCCAGGACAACCCGTTGCATTTATTCGCACAAGGAGACATCGGCGACCGCGAGCTGGTGTCGGGCCTCCTCAAGGAACACCAGCCCGATGCGGTGGTGAACTTCGCCGCGGAGAGCCACGTCGATCGGTCCATCGACGGTCCCGGCGCCTTCATACAGACCAATGTCGTGGGCACACTGGGGCTGTTGGAGGCGACGCGCGATTATTGGAAGGCGCTGGACGGCGAGCGCCGCGAGCAGTTCCGCTTCCTCCACGTGTCTACCGATGAGGTCTACGGCTCGCTGGGCGACACGGGCAAGTTCACGGAGACAACGCCTTACGCGCCCAATTCTCCCTATTCGGCATCCAAGGCCGCGTCCGATCACCTCGTGCGCGCGTTCCACCATACCTACGGTTTGCCGGTGCTGACGACCAATTGCTCCAACAACTACGGTCCCTATCATTTTCCCGAGAAGTTGATTCCGCTGATCATCGCGCGAGCCCTCGCCGGTGAGCCGTTGCCGGTGTATGGCGATGGCCAGAACGTGCGCGACTGGCTGTTCGTAGGCGATCACTGCAGTGCGATCCGGACGGTCCTCGAGAAGGGGCGTGTCGGTGAGACATACAACGTGGGCGGCAACGCCGAGAAGCAGAACATCGAAGTCGTGCATACGGTCTGCGCGTTGCTCGATGCACGCGCGCCGCGCGAGGACGGGCAGCCGCGCAGCAGCCAGATCACGTTTGTCGCCGACCGCCCCGGTCACGACCGCCGCTACGCGATCGATGCCTCCAAGCTTCGTGACGAACTGGGATGGGAGCCGGCGTATACCTTCGAACAGGGCATTGGTGAGACGGTTGACTGGTACCTTTCCAACCAGGACTGGGTGAAGCGTGTCCTGGACGGCAGCTACCGCCTGGAACGTATCGGCACCGCCGCTTAAGGAACTGACATCATGACGACGCGCAAGGGCATCATTCTCGCGGGCGGTTCCGGCACCCGTCTTTATCCGCTGACGCAGGCTATCAGCAAGCAATTGCTGCCGGTCTACGACAAGCCGATGATCTACTACCCGCTCAGCGTACTGATGCTGGCGGGCATACGTGAAGTACTGGTGATCAATACGCCCCACGAGCAGGCGCTGTTCAAGACGCTGTTGGGCGACGGGTCCCAGTGGGGCATGGACATCCAGTACGCGGTGCAGCCCAGCCCGGATGGCTTGGCGCAGGCCTATCTGATCGGTCGCGACTTCGTTGCAGGCAAGCCAAGCTGCCTCGTGCTCGGCGACAACATTTTCTACGGACACGGTTTCACCGAACAACTTCGCCGTGCTGATGCACGCTCCGATGGGGCGACTGTTTTCGGCTATTGGGTCAACGACCCCGAGCGCTATGGCGTGGCCGATTTCGACGAGGTGGGACGTGTCGTGGGTCTTGAGGAAAAGCCGACGAAGCCGCGTTCCAACTATGCAGTCACCGGGCTTTACTTTTACGATGGGCGCGCGAGCGACTACGCGGCCTCGCTCGCGCCTTCGCCGCGAGGCGAACTGGAGATCACCGACCTGAACCGCTGTTACCTCGATGCGGGCAATCTGCATCTCGAGCAGCTCGGGCGAGGACACGCGTGGCTCGATACCGGCACGCACCAGTCGCTTCTAGAGGCATCGAATTTCATCGAGACCATCGAGGCGCGCCAAGGATTGAGGGTAAGTTGTCCCGAAGAGATCGCGTACGGCAATGGTTGGATTGATGTCAGCCAGCTGGAGAAATTGGCAGCTCCGCTAGCCAAGAATGGATATGGGCAATACCTGCTCTCACTCGCTGCACGCGGAGTTGTTAAATGAAAATCGTAGAAACCAAGTTGCCAGGCTGTGTCGTCATCGAGCCGGCCGTGTTCGGAGACGAGCGTGGCTTCTTCTTCGAAACCTGGAACGCCGAACGTTTCGGCGAGCGCGGGCTGCCGACGACATTCGTCCAGAGCAACGTGTCGTCGTCGTCCCGCGGTGTGCTTCGTGGCCTGCACTACCAGTGGCCGAACCCGCAGGGCAAGCTGGTCAGTGTGCTGGAAGGTGAGGTCTACGACGTTGCTGTCGACATCCGGCGTGGTTCTCCCACGTTCGGTCAGTGGGAGGCCGTGATGCTCAGTGCGGAGAACAAGCGCCAGTTCTGGATCCCGGAAGGCTTTGCGCACGGGTTTGCCGTGGTGTCCGAGCGCGCGGTGTTCAGCTACCTCTGCACCGCCGTGTACGACAAGGTGGCGGATGCCGGCGTGCGCTGGGACGATCCTGCCATCGGCATTGACTGGCCGATCAGCGATCCCCAACTGTCGGCGAAGGACGAGGCTGCCCCGTTGCTGGCCGACGTCGCGCCGGAGCGACTGCCGACGTTCGCGCCATGACCATCCTGTTGCTGGGTGCCAATGGCCAGGTGGGGCATGAACTGCGGCGCAGCCTGGCTCCCTTGGGGAGTATCGTGGCGACAACACGGTCCGGTGAACTGCCGGATGGCGGGCGTTGCGAGATCGCCGACTTCGACCGTCCGGACACGCTCGCCGAGCTTGTGCAGCGCATTGCGCCCGTCGCCGTCGTCAATGCGGCTGCGTACACGGCGGTGGACAAGGCCGAAGACGAAGAAGCTGCTGCATTCCGTGCCAATGCGGAGGCACCGGGCATCCTGGCGCAGGCCTGTGCTGAGCGCGGTATCCCGTTCGTCCATTACTCGACCGACTACGTGTTCGACGGGCAAGGCACCCATCCTTACCGCGAAGACCAGGCGACGAGGCCGCTGGGCGTCTATGGCGCCAGCAAGCTTGCCGGTGAAGAGACGGTCCGCCAGGCAGGCGACAACCACCTGATCCTCCGCACAGCATGGGTATACGGAGCGCGAGGCCACAATTTCCTTCGCACCATGTTGCGCCTTGGCGCAGAGCGCGAAGCGTTGAACGTGGTTGCCGATCAGACTGGCACGCCGACGCCCGCCTACCTGATCGCCGACGTCACGGCGAGACTGCTTGGCATGACGGCGCCCGCGCGCGGCACGTTGCACCTGACGGCGAGCGGCGGTACGACGTGGCACGGGTTTGCCGAGGCGATCATGCAAGGCGCCGCAACGCGAGGCTTGCTGGAACGGGTTCCGCGTATCTCACCGATCACAAGTGCCGAGTTTCCGACGCGTGCGCGACGTCCTGCTTATTCGCGCATGGATGTTTCGGCACTGGAAGGCGTGCTGGGCACGCCGCTACCGCACTGGCAGCAAGGCCTCGACCGCGTGCTGGATCAGATCGCGAAGGCCTGAACCGCCGTCGTGGCCCTTCGCCCGAGTCGCGATTGCAGGCCGTTCGTTGGGCCTTTATTGTGTGCCACAAAGGACATCCTTTGGGGGAAGGACGATGAGGAAATCGCTTCTGGCCGGCCTGGCGGCCGGTCTCTTGTTGTGTTCGCAGTTCGCCGTCGCGCAGGTCGACGTGCAGCGCTTCATCCGCAAGGACAAGTTCGAGAGCATCAAGATATCGCCTGGCGGCGAGTACCTGGCGGCGACGGTGCCGCTGGAGGATCGCACGGTGCTGGCAATTATCCGGCGGGCGGACAACCAGCTGACCGGCACCTTTGCGCTCGCCAAGAATTCGCATGTGTCCGGCTTCTGGTGGGTGAATCCAGGGCGTGTGGTGCTGTCCGTCGCCGAGAAGTTCGGCCAGTTGGACCAGCCATTGGGGACCGGTGAACTGTTCGCCATGGATGCCGATGGCGGAAAGGCGACCGTCCTGGTCGGTTACCGGATCGGCACGCAGCAGGTGGGCAGCAACATCCAGCAGAAGAAGCCCGAACAGGTCCATGCATTCCTGGTGGACAGTCTGCCGGCAGATGACAAGGGTGTCGTGGTGTCGATCTGGCCTTGGAGCGACGATCCATTCACCCGGGCCGAGCGGCTGGACGTGTATACCGGCCGGCGCACGCCTATCGCGCGGGCGCCGGTACGCAATGCCGACTTCACCACCGACAACCTGGGCCAGGTGAGATTCGCGCATGGCGCGGGCATCGACAATGCGCGCAAGCTCTACTACCGCGATGGCAAGGGAAGCGACTGGCAACTCGTCAATGACGAAGCCGTCAGCAAGCGCGCTGAACATCCGCTCGGTTTCAATCGCGACCAGACCATCGCTTACCTGCAGGTCGAGCAGCCATCCGGCCCGGATGCGGTCGTGGCCTGGAACATCGCGACAGGTGAGCGCAAGGAGGTGCTGCGCAATCCGAATGTCGATCCGGACAGTATCGTGTACTCGCAGGACAGCGACATGGTACCGGTCGGTGTGGTGTTCGCAGACGGGAAGCCGTCGGTGCGGTTCTTTGCCGATGATGTTCCGGAAGCGCGGCTTTACCGCAGCCTGGAGGCCGCCTTTCCGGGAGAAGCGGTCAAGGTCACGTCGCGGACGGCCGATGGCCAGCTGGCGCTGGTGCAGGTCAGCTCCGATCGCAATCCGGGCGACTTCTACCTGTTCAATGTCGAGGCGAAGAAGCTGGACTATGCGCTGAGCCGGCGCGACTGGCTGGATCCGGAGGCGATGGGGGCGACGCAGCCGGTCAAGCTGAGCGCGCGCGATGGCACCGATCTGCATGGGTTCCTGACCCTGCCCAAGGGTGCGTCCGGCAAGCAGATGCCGATGGTCGTGCTGCCGCATGGCGGTCCGTTCGGCATCCGCGATTACTGGGGCTTCGATCCGGAAACCCAGTTGCTCGCCAGTGCCGGCTATGCCGTGCTCCAGGTGAACTTCCGTGGCTCGGGTGGTTACGGGCGGAGTTTTCACCAGGCCGGCGCGCGTGAATGGGGCAAGTCCATGCAGGACGATGTCACGGACGCAACACGTTGGGCCGTACAGCAGGGCATCGCCGATCCGCAGCGCATCTGTCTCTATGGCGCGAGCTACGGTGCGTATGCCTCGCTGACGGGCGTGGCGAAGGAGCCGGATCTGTACCGGTGCGCCGCAGGATATGTGGGCGTCTACGACCTTGGCATGATGCATACGCGCGGCGATATCCAGCGACGTGGTTCCGGCGAGACCTATCTCAACGAATGGATCGGTCCACGTAACGGCCTGGTCAGCGTGTCGCCGGTCAACATGGCCGAACGTATCAAGGTGCCGGTGTTCCTCGCCGCCGGTGGAGAGGACGAGCGCGCACCCGTCCAGCACACCGAATTGATGGAGCGTCGCCTCAAGGCTGCGGGCGTACCCGTGGAAACGCTCTACAAGAAAACCGAAGGCCACGGCTTCTACAAGCCAGAGAACCAGCAGGAGTACTACACGCGGCTGCTCGCCTTCTTCAATCGGCATCTCGGCGGCGCGACGGCGAAGTAGTCCAGCCACCCGTGTCCTGCCAACCAACGGCGCCCTCGGGCGCCGTTGCTTTTCATGCGCTTCGCATCATCCGCTTCAACACCGGCGACACGATCAGCGCGACCGCGCCGCAGCCCAGGCCGATCCACATCATCAGCCAGAACAGATCGGCATAGCCGGTCGCCGCCTGGGCGAGATCCCAGACCTCGCCCTCGGGAACATCGAGGGCGGCCAGCTTGCCGAATTGCGCGGCCAGCGTTTCGGAAAACGCAGTGGCGAGCAGCCACATGCCCATCATCAGGCCGACCACGCGCGGCACCGACAGCTCGGTGACCGCGGCCAGGCTGACCGGCGCGAGGCACATCTCGCCGATTTCCAGCAGCAGGTAGGCCAGCACCAGCCACCACACGCTGGCCATCACGCCGGTCTCGCCGACCTGCTGTGCGGCGAGGGCGAGCGGCACGAACGACAGGCCACCGAACACCAGGCCCAGTGCGCCCTTGAACGGCTTGGAAGGATCGCGCCCGCGCCGCCCCAGCGCCGCCCACAGCCATGCGAACACCGGTGCCAGCACGACCAGGAACAGTGCGCCGAGATACGTGAGCGAGCCTGCCGTCTGCGGCAGCACGAGCGAATCGCGCAGCACCAGCGCGACCATCACGCCCGCCACGCCGAGGAAGATCGTGCGGGCGGCCGACGTGGCGCCACGTTCCGATGCGCGCACGGCCATCACGAACGCGACCGGCATGGCCAGCAGTCCCCAGGTCGACCACGGTGCCGTGCCGATGAACAGTCCGAGGTTCGCCGCCAGGCTGTCCGACCACACCAGCACGCCCGGCGCATGCACCAGCGACGGGAACAGGTCCTTGGTCAGCAGGCGATCGGTGAACATCACCCACGAGCCATAGGTCTGCTCGTACAGGGTGAAGAACACCAGGCACATGAAGATCATCGCCATCAGCGCGAGCATCTGCCGCCGCTGGGTCGCGGTGCATTGTGTGGTAATGAACCAGCCGAACCAGCCGAGCACCAGCAGCAGCACGACCAGCATCAGCACCAGGGCGAGCGACAGCTCGCCGCCCAGCGCGAACGCGCCGTTCGCCGCGGCCCACATCAACCATGCTAGGGGCAGTACGCCGAGTCCCGCGCCGAGGTAGATCGTCCATTCGCGCCTCACGCCCAGCACGGACGCACGAAGTGCTGAAGGCGAGGGTGGTTCCGCATGCCCTTGCAGATAGCGCTGGCCCCACAGGAACATCGCCAGCCCCAGCAGCATGCCGATGCCCGCAGCACCGAAGCCGTATCGCCAGCCCAGCGTTTCGCCCAGGTAGCCGCACACCAGCGACGCCAGCAGCGCGCCAAGGTTGATGCCGGCGTAGAACAGGCTGAAGCCACCATCGCGACGCGGATCGCCAAGCGGATACAGGCGACCGACGATGCCGGTGATGTTCGGCTTCAGGAAGCCCACACCCATGACGATCAGCGCCAGCGACAGGTACATCGTGCGCAGCGCGCCTTCGTCGCGCGTTACCACACCGCCGTCGGACACGGCCGCCACGCCCTCCAGCGCCATGCCGGCATGGCCCGCGACCAGCAACAGGCCGCCGAACACCACGGCCTTGCGCATGCCCAGCCAGCGGTCCGCCAGCAGGCCGCCGATCACGGGAATGCAGTAGACCAGCCCGCCGTAGGCGCCGATCAGGTCGTAACCCGCGCCGTCGGCGAACAGGTGGTACTTGGTGAGGTAGAGCAGCAGCAGCGCCTTCATCCCGTAGAAGGAGAAGCGCTCCCACATCTCGGTGAAGAAGCAGACGTAGACGCCCTTGGGATGGCCGAGAAAGTCGTCGCGGCCGGGAACGGCGGGGGAAAGAACGCTCAAGCACCGCTCCGGGCAAGGAAAATCCGTGGCGAGTATAGCGGCCGGTCCGGAAGGCCCCGCGGCAGCTGGACTTGCCGGGCGGTGAACGCTAGCGTGTCCGCCTTCTGCCATTTGGGAACGCGCCATGAGCTCGCCGGGGACCCCGCAACTTACCTTCCGCGCCGTCGTGCTGGCCATCGTGCTGGCCGTGGTGCTGTCGGCCGCCAACGCCTACCTGGGCCTGTTCGCCGGCCTGACCGTGGCCACCGCCATTCCGGCGGCCGTCGTCTCGATGGGCGTGCTGCGCCTGCTCGGCGGCGGCACCATCCTGGAGAACAACATCGTGCAGACCGGCGCCTCCGCCGGTTCGTCGATCGCGGCGGGCGTGATCTTCACGATTCCCGCGCTGATCATCCTGGGCTACTGGCAGGACTTCCAGTACTCGTGGGTGCTGGCCATCGCCGGCCTGGGCGGCCTGCTGGGCGTGCTGTTCTCGGTGCCGTTGCGCCGCTCGATGATCGTCGAAGAGCCGCTGCCGTTCCCCGAAGGCAAGGCCGCGGCCGAAGTGCTGAAGGCCGGCGAGAATCCCGGACCGGGCCTGAAGATCCTGGCGTTCTCCGCCGCCATCGGCGCAGTGCTGAAGGTCGCCGCCTACAGCGGCATGCGTCTGATACCGGACACCGCGGCCGGCGCGGGCTTCTTCGGCAAGTACCTCGGTTACCTGGGCACCAACCTGTCGCCGGCGCTGCTGGGCGTGGGCTACATCGTCGGCCTGAACATCGGCATCGTGGTGCTGTCGGGCAGCATCCTGTCCTGGCATATCGCCATTCCGCTCTACCACATGTTCTTCATGGGAACGGATCCGGCCTTGGCGCAGAGCATTGCCGGTGCGGGTGCGGAGGACATCGCCGGCGCCATCTGGTCGGCCAAGATCCGTTACCTCGGCGTGGGCGCCATGCTGATCGGTGGCGTGTGGACCCTGTTCTCGCTGCGCAAGTCGCTGCTGTCGGGCGTGAAGAGCGGCATCGCCGCCGCGCGTGCGGGCTCGGGCGGGGCCGATGTCGCCGAGACCGACCGCGACCTGCCGATGAAGTGGATGCTGGTGGCGCTGGTGGTTTTCGTGTTGCCGCTGCTGCTGCTGTACCAGGCCATCGTCGGCATGTGGCATGTCAGCATTCCGATGGCGATCATCATGATCGTCGCCGGCTTCCTGTTCGTATCCGTGTCGGCTTATCTGGCCGGTCTGGTGGGCTCGTCGAACAATCCGGTGTCGGGCATCACGATCGCGACCATCCTGTTCGCGTCCGTGGTGCTGTTGCTGCTGCTGGGCGAGAGCGGACGCATGGCGGTCGGCGCCGGCGGCGCGCCGCTCGGTGCGGTCGCCGCGATCATGATCGGCGCGGTGGTGTGCTGCGCCGCAGCGGTCGGCGGCGACAACCTGCAGGACCTCAAGGCGGGCTACATCGTCGGCGCGACGCCATGGAAGCAGCAGCTGATGCTGGGCATCGGTGCATTCTCTTGCGCGCTGATCATGGCGCCGGTGCTGAATATCCTGTCCGAGGCCTACGGTATCGGGGCACCGACGGCCGAACATCCGAATCCGCTCTCCGCGCCGCAGGCCACGCTGATGGCCTCGGTCGCCAAGGGCCTGTTCGGCGGCGAGCTGCCGTGGGGCATCATCGGCATCGGTGCGGTGATCGGCGCGGTCATCATCGCCATCGACGAGGCATTGAAAGCCAAGGGCAGCAGCTTCCGTGTGCCGGTGTTGGCCGCGGCCATCGGCATCTATCTGCCGCTGGAGCTGATGGTGCCGATCTTCCTCGGCGGCCTGCTGGCCTACCTGGTGGAGAAGCGCCACGGCATGGTGGGGACCAAGGACGAGGAAGCGCGCGATCGCATCCACCGCCCGGGCACCTTGTTCGCCGCCGGCCTGATCACCGGCGAGGCGCTGATGGGCATCGCCGTGGGCGTCGCCATCTACGCCACCAAGGACCGCGACGTGCTGGTGCTGCCGGAGGCGTTCCAGCAGGGCGAGATCGTTGGCCTGGTGATCCTGGCGATCGTCGGCTGGCTGCTCTACCGCACGGGCGCCAAGTCGAAGGCGCTGGGCGAGGTCGAACCCGGCCCCAAGTGAGATGACACACGGCGCAAAGGCGTGACCTGACGCCTTTGCGCCGCGGCGCGCTTAGCGCCTACCATCGGGGTTTCCCTGTTGCCGGAGCCCCGGATGAAGCTGAAATCCGCCCTGTTGCCCCTCTGCCTGCTGGCCGCGCTGCCGTCGCTGGCCGCCGCCCGCGGCCTGGACGTGCGCGACCTGCAGAAGCTGGACCGCGTCTCGTCGCCCACGCTGTCGCCGGACGGCAGCACCGTGGTGTTCGCCAAGCGCGTCGTCGATGCCGACGTGGTGAAGGCCAGCAGCAGCCTGTGGATCCGGAACCTGCTGACCCGCGACCTGGCACCGCCGAAGCGGCTGACCCCGGAAGGCTGGAGCGTCAATTCGCCCGCGTTCTCGCCGGACGGCAAGACGGTCTACTTCCTCAGCGCCAAGTCCGGCACGCAGCAGCTGTACGCGCTGCCACTCGCTGGCGGCACGCCGCGCCAGCTGACCGACTTCGCGCTGGACGTCGCCAGCTACAAGCTGTCCCCGGACGGCACGCGCGTGCTGTTCAGCACCGATACCTTCGCGGACTGCAAGGCCGACTTCGCCTGCACGAAGAAGAAGCTGGACGACACCGCCGCGAAGAAGAGCACCGGCGTGGTCTACGACGGCCTGTTCGTGCGCCACTGGGATACCTGGGCGGACGGCCGCCGCAGCCGCCTGTTCGTGGCCGCGCTGCCGGTGGGCAAGGCCAAGCCGGTCGCCAGCGCCACCTCGCTGACGGACAGCCTGGACGGCGACGCACCGTCCAAGCCGTTCGGCGGTGCCGACGAGTACACCTGGTCGCCGGATGGCGCCTCGGTCGTCGCCGCGATCCGCGTGGCGGGCAAGGGCGAGGCGTGGTCGACCAACTTCGACCTGTACAGGCTCGCCGCCGATGGCAGCAGCGCACCGGTCAACCTGACGGCGTCGAATCCTGCATGGGACACCGGCCCGGTGTTCAGCGCCGACGGCAAGACGCTGTACTACCGCGCGATGAAGCGCCCGGGTTTCGAAGCCGATCGCTTCGGTCTGATGGCGATGGACCTGGACAACGGAAAAGTCCGCGAGATCGCACCGGACTGGGATCGCAGTGCCGACAGCATCGTGCTTTCGGAGGATGGCGAACGGATCTACACCACTGCGCAGGACGTCGGTGAGCACCCGCTGTTCTCGGTCGACATCCAGAGCGGCGAGACGCGCAAGATCGTTGGCGACGGTAGCGTCTCGGCGTTCGACATGGCCGGCAAGACGCTGGTGTTGTCGCGCAACACGTTGCAGTCCGGCGACGTCATCTACGCCACCAGCGACGACGTCGGCGCCACCTTGCGCGCCATCACCCCAAGCGCCGGCGAGGTGCTGAAGGACGTGTCGTTCGGTGAGTTCGAACAGTTCACCTTCAAAGGCTGGAACAACGAGACCGTACACGGCTATGTGGTCAAGCCACACGACTACGTGGAAGGCCAGAAGTATCCGGTCGCGTTCCTGATCCACGGCGGTCCGCAGGGCAGTTTCGGCAACGGCTGGAGCTACCGCTGGAATCCGCAGACCTATGCTGGCCAAGGCTACGCGGTGGTGATGATCGACTTCCACGGCTCCACCGGCTACGGCCAGGCCTTCACCGATGCGATCAGCCAGCACTGGGGCGACCGTCCGCTGGAAGACCTGCAGAAGGGCTGGGCGGCGGCGCAGCAGAAGTACGCCTTCCTCGACGGCAAGAACGCCTGCGCGCTGGGCGCCAGCTACGGCGGCTACATGATCAACTGGATCGCGGGCAACTGGAACGAGCCGTGGAAGTGCCTGGTCAACCACGACGGCGTGTTCGACATCCGCTCGATGGCCTACGTGACCGAAGAACTGTGGTTCACCGAGTGGGAGAACGGCGGTACCCCGTACGACGTGCCGAAGAACATCGAGAAGTTCAACCCGGTCAACCACATCGCCAAGTGGCGCGTGCCGATGCTGGTGGTGCAGGGCGAGAAGGACTACCGCGTGCCGGTGGACCAGGGCCTGTCCACGTTCACCGCGCTGCAGCGCAAGGGCATCGAGTCGAAGCTGCTGTACTTCCCCGACGAGAACCACTGGGTGCTCAAGCCGCAGAACAGCATCCTGTGGCACGACACCGTCAACGCCTGGCTGAAGCAGCACATCGGCCGTTGAGCGTCGTCCGATGGCCGGCCGTGCGCCGGCCATCGTCGTTTCCGAAGTCCGCAGGGAGTCCCGACCGATGGCGATCGAAGCCACCGCACCATCCACCGCACTGATCCAGAACGACGCCGTCGTGATGGGCCTGCTCGCGGCCACGCTGGCGTTCGTGTTCTGGGGCGCCTCGCGCCCGGCCGGCGCCTGGAAGAAGTTCTATGCCGTCGTGCCGGCACTGCTGATGTGCTACCTGCTTCCGGCGATCTACAACAGCGTCGGACTGATCGACGGCAATGCGTCCGGCCTGTACGCGATGGCGCGCGACTACATGCTGCCCAGCTCGCTGGCGCTGTTCTGCATCGCCATCGACCTGGTCGCCATCCTGCGGCTGGGGCCGAAGGCGATCATCATGTTCCTGACCGGTACGGCAGGCGTGATGCTGGGCGCCCTCGTGTCGTTCGTCGCGCTGGGCATCATCCATCCGGAGACCGTGGCCGGCGATACCTGGAGCGGCATGGCCACCCTCGCGGGCAGCTGGATCGGCGGTGGCGCCAACCAGGCCGCGATGAAGGAAGTCTTCGCCGTCGATTCCACGCTGTTCGGGCAGTTCGTCGCGGTGGACATCCTGGTCGCCAACGTCTGGATGGCGTTCCTGCTGTTCCTGATTCCGCGCGCGGCGAAGATCGACCGCTGGATGGGTGCCGATACCCGGGTCATCGACGACCTGCGCCAGCGCATGGAGAACTACCACGCGCAGCACGCACGCAATCCCACGCTGACCGACCTGATGATCATCCTGGGCATCGGCCTGGGCACCACGGGCCTGGCGCACTTCCTCGCCACGCCGCTGGTCGAGTGGATCAGGACGTTGCCGGCGGAATGGAAGCTGGAAGAGTTCAGCCTGACCTCCACGTTCTTCTGGATGGTGGTGATCGCCACCACGGTCGGCCTGCTGCTCAGCTTCACCCGCGCGCGGCAGATGGAGGGCGCCGGGGCCTCGAAGGTCGGTACCGCGATGCTGTACGTGCTGATCGCCACCATCGGCATGCACATGGACTTGAAGGCACTGGTCGACAAGCCCTGGCTGTTCCTGCTGGGCGCGATCTGGATCGTGACGCATGGGCTGCTGCTCTTCATCGTGGCCAAGCTGATCAAGGCGCCGTTGTTCTTCGCTGCGGTGGGATCGCAGGCGAATATCGGCGCGGCGGCATCGGCACCGGTGGTCGCCAGCGCATTCCATCCGTCGCTGGCGCCGGTCGCGGTGCTGCTTGCGGTGTTCGGCTATGCGCTGGGCACGTATGCCGCGTACATCACCGGCATCCTGCTGCGCGGCATGGCGGGGTAGTACAGGCGGGCCTGCTGCAGAAGCGACATGCGTCGCGACGTTGATGTTTCCGGTCGCGAATTACCGGTGCCGGCATGGCGGCACCACTCCTACAGGAAAGCGGGAGTAAAAAAAGGGCGAGGCCAATGGCTTCGCCCTTTTCGTTTCTCTCGGATCCCGCTGACTCAGCAGCAGCGGAACCCACTCCTGCCGCCGAACCGCGCTTCCTGCCGCTCCCGGAAGAAGGTCTTGTAATCCATCGGCTCGCGGTCGGGATGCTTCTCGAGGATGTGCCGGACATAGTTGTCGTAGTCCGGCACGCCGCAGCACAGCCGCGCCGTCTGCACCAGTCTTCGCCACACACGCTTGTGCGTGGCGAAGTGCGAGAGCGGGACGAGGTCGGTGCCCATGGCTTACAACCACACCTTCTGCTGTTCTTCCGTCAGTGCGACGTACGGCGATTCGCGATCCGTACGCACGCTGCTGGCACGGGCTTTCAGGATCGCCTTGACCGCGTAGAACAGCACGCTGAACACCACGAACAGGAACAACACGGTCAGGCCGGTGTTGACGTAGCTGTTGATCACCACCTGGTGCATCTGGCTCATGCTCTTGGCGGCGCCGAGCAGCTGGCCGTCGGCGATGGAGGCCTGGTACTTCTTGGCCTGGGCGACGAAGCCGACCGCCGGGTTGCTGTCGAAGATCTTGATCAGGCCCGCGTAGGTCGTGCAGATCAGCAGCCACACGGCCGGCACGATGGTCACCCACGCGTAGCGGTCCCGCTTCATCTTGAACAGCACCACCGTGCACAGCATCAGCGCGATGCCGGCGAGCATCTGGTTGGCGATGCCGAACAGCGGCCACAGGGTGTTGATGCCACCCAGCGGATCCACCACGCCCTGGTACAGGAAGTACCCCCACAGCGCGACGCAGCCGGCGGTGCCGATGACGTTTGCACCCCAGGAATCGGTCCTGCGCAGCGGCGGGATGAAGTTGCCCAGCAGGTCCTGCAGCATGAAGCGGCCGGCACGCGTGCCTGCGTCCACGGCGGTCAGGATGAACAGCGCTTCGAACAGGATGGCGAAGTGGTACCAGAACGCCATCATCGCGTCGCCGCCGGGCAGGGCATCGTGCAGGATCACCGCGATGCCGACGGCCAGCGTGGGCGCGCCACCGGCGCGCGAGATGATGGTGTGCTCGCCGATGTTGTGCGCCGTCTGTTCCAGCATTTCCGGCGTCACCACGAAGCCCCAGCTGCTGACCTTGGCGGCCACGTCGACCGCGGTGGTGCCGATCGCGGCGGCAGGGCTGTTCATGGCGAAGTACACGCCGGGCTCGATAATCGAGGCCGCGACCAGCGCCATGATGGCGACGAACGATTCCATCAGCATGCCGCCGTAGCCGATGTAGCGGGTGTGCATTTCGTTGGCCAGCAGCTTCGGCGTGGTGCCGGAGCTGATCAACGCGTGGAAGCCCGACACTGCGCCGCAGGCGATGGTGATGAACAGGAACGGGAACAGGCCGCCCTTCCAGACCGGGCCATCGCCGGTGCTGGCGAACTGCGTCAGCGCCGGCATCTTCAGCGAGGTCACTTCCGGGCTGGCGATGACGATACCGATGGCCAGCGCCACGATCACGCCGATCTTGAGGAAGGTCGACAGGTAGTCGCGCGGCGCCAGCAGCAGCCACACGGGCAGCACGGCGGCGACGAAACCGTAGCCGATCAGCATCCAGGTGATCTGGGTGCCGGTGAAGGTGAAGGCGGGGCCCCAGGTGGGATGCGCACCGACCTTGCCGCCGAACCAGATGGCGAGCAGCAGCAGGACGATGCCGACCACCGAGATCTCGCCGATCCTGCCCGGGCGGATGTAGCGCATGTAGATGCCCATGAAGATCGCGATGGGCATCGTCGCGATCACCGTGAACATGCCCCACGGGCTTTCGGCCAACGCCTTCACCACGATCATCGCCAGCACGGCCAGAATGATGATCATGATCAGGAAGGCGCCGAACAGCGCGATGGTGCCGGCCACCTGGCCCATTTCCTCGCGGACCAGGTCACCGAGCGAGCGACCGTTGCGGCGGCTGGAGATGAACAGGACCATGAAGTCCTGCACCGCACCGGCCAGCACCACGCCGGCGATCAGCCACAGCATGCCGGGCAGGTAGCCCATCTGTGCGGCCAGCACGGGGCCGACCAGTGGACCGGCACCAGCGATGGCGGCGAAGTGGTGGCCGAACAGCACGTGCTTGTTGGTGGGCACGTAGTCCAGGCCATCGTTGTTGATGTGCGCCGGCGTGGCCCGGGTCGGGTCCAGCCCCATCACGTTCTTCGCGATGTACAGGCTGTAGTAGCGGTAGGCGACCAGGTAGATGGACACCGCCGCGACGACGATCCACAACGCACTGATCTGTTCGCCCTGGCGCAGCGCCACCACGCCCAGGCACACCGCACCGAGCAGCGCGAGCGCCGCCCAGCCGATCTTGGAAAAGCCATTCATACGGGAACCCTCCGACAAGTCGGCACAAGGGTCACCCCATGCGGGAAACCGGTCAATCCGTAATGTCGGATTCAGCCTTCGACTTTGGTCGCAGTCCGGCGGCGTAGGGGAGTCAGAGCCAGCGCGAGCGTTTGAACAGCCGGTACAGGCCGTAGCAGGCCAGCGCCACGCCACCGATCAGCAGCGGGTAGGCGAAGCGGCCCTCCAGTTCCGGCATGTGTTTGAAGTTCATGCCATACCAACTGGTGATCAGCGTCGGCGCCGCCAGCAGGGCGGCCCAGGCGCCCAGGCGCTTGACGATCTCGCCTTGCGCCAGCGTCACCAGCGACAGGTTCACGCTCAGCGCGGTGGTCAGCATCTCGCGCAGCGTGTCGGTGTACTCGTTGACGCGCAGCACGTGGTCCTGCACGTCGCGGAAGTACAGGCGCACTTCCTCCGGGATCAGCGCGCTCTGCGAGCGCGTCAGCTGCGCCAGCACGTCCTGCAGTGGCGCCACCGCCAGCCGCATCTGGGTCAGTTCGCGCTTCAGCTCGTACAGCTTCACCACCGTCACGCGGCGGTAGGTGTCGGCGAAGATGTCCTTCTCCAGCGTGTCCAGCGTTCGCTTGAACTGGTCGATGATGGGCCGGTAGTTGTCGACGATGTAGTCCAGCACCGCATAAAGCCCGTACGACGGCCCGAGTGCCAGCAGGTCCGGCTCGCGCTGGACGCGTTCGCGCACGGGCGCGTACGACAGCGAGGCGCCGTGGCGCACCGTCACCAGGTAGCGCGGACCCAGGAAGGCGTGGGTCTCGCCGAACTTGATGCGGTCGTCGACGACCTGCGCGGTGTGCACGGCGACGAACAGCGAGTTTCCGTAGGCCTCCAGCTTGGGGCGCTGGTGTGCGTTCTGCGCGTCCTCGACGGCCAGGTCGTGCAGGCAGAACTCCTCCTGCAGCTTCTCGAGGATCGTATCGGCGGGCTCGTACAGCCCCACCCAGATGAAGCTGCCGTCGTCGACGGCCAGCACGTCGCTGATCTCGTCCAGTCCTATGTCGCGCCGTTTGCCGCCCTTGTCGTAGAGCACGCAGTTGATCACGCATTGCGGCAGGACGGGCTTGGTATCGACGGCGGCAAGGTCATTCATGGCGGGAATCGTGCGCCATGCCCGTGGCTGCGGCAAGTCGGGCTCCTTGTAGAACATCTCTGTAGGAGCGCCCCATGGGCGCGATGCTTCTAGGTCACGCAAAAGCATCGCGGGCATGGCCCGCTCCTACAGAGGCATGCAGTCACTGCGCCACGAAGCGGATCGCCTGCCCGCCGCCCGGCGCCAGCGTCAGCGTCAGCGTGTCGCCGCGGGTCACGCTGCGCTCCTCGATCACGATGTCCTGCGGCGCGGTCTTCCAGTTGGCCTTGTCGCCGTCGCGGTAGATCTGCGCGGTATAGCGGCGGCCTTCGTCGAGGAAGGACAGCGGCACGTTCAGCGTGCGGCCGTCCTCGTCGGTCAACGCGCCGAGGTACCAGTTGTCGCCGCCGCGCTCCTTGCGCGCGATGGTGACGTAGTCGCCGACTTCGCCGTTCAGCACGCGTGTGTCGTCCCAGTCGACCGGCACGTCCTTGATGAACTGGAACGGCGCCGGGTTCTTCTCGTAGTTCTCCAGCAGGTCGGCCGCCATCTGCAGCGGGCTGTAGATCACCACGTACAGCGACAGCTGCTTGGCCCAGGTGGTCGCGATGCCGTCGGTGGAGCGCGTCTTCATGCCGAAGATGCCGGGGGTGTAATCCATCGGACCGGCCAGCAGGCGGGTGAACACCAGGTTGGCCTCGTGCTCGGGCGGATTGCCGGGCTGGCCCCAGGCGCTGAACTCCATGCCGCGCGCACCTTCACGGGTGATCCAGTTCGGATACGTGCGGCGCAGGCCGCTGTCCTTGATCGGTTCGTGCGGATTGACCGAGATGTGGCGCTTGGCCGCTTCGGTGACCACCTTCAGGTGGTGGCGCGCCATGTCCTGGCCTTCATGCCACGCGTGGTGGCGCTTGCCATCCGTGCCGTTGACCTTGGCCTGGCTGGCATCGGCGACGTAGCCGGTCTTTACCGCCGGTACGCCGACGCGCTGGTACAGGTCGAAAGCATCGCCCATCTGCGTTTCATAGTGCGCCGCATTGCCGGAGGTTTCGTGGTGGCCGATGAGCACCACGCCCTTCGATTTCGCATAGGCCGCCAGCGCGGGCAGATCGAAATCGGGATACGACTGGGTGAAGCTGAAATCCTCGCCGTTGCCGAACCAGTCGCCGTCCCAGCCCACGTTCCAGCCTTCGACCAGCACGCCGCCGAAGCCGTGCTTCGCGGCGAAGTCGATGTGCTTGCGCACGTTCTCGTTGGTGGCGCCGTGCCTGGGACCGGAAGCCCAGCTCTTCAGGTCCAGGTGCATCTCCCACCACACGCCGACGTACTTCATCGGCTTGACCCACGACACGTCGCCGAGCGCATTGGGCTCGTTGAGGTTGAGCGTCAGGCTGGACATCGCCAGGCCAGCGGCGTCATCACTCAGCAGCAGCGTGCGCCAAGGCGTGTCGAACGGTGCCGCACGCACCACCTTGCCCTCGCCGATGCCCGGCGTCAGGTCGGCCTTCAGGCGGCGGTCCTCGACGCGGGTCAGGTTCATGCCGCTGTAGTCGACCAGCGCTGCCTCATGGATCGACAGGTGGCTGCCGTCGTCGAACTTGAAGGTGATCGGCGTCTGCGCGTCGCCGACCTGCTGCACCGGCGTGCGGTGGTACAGGTATTCCTCGCGGTTCCATTCACCGGCGGGAATCCACCAAGCGGTTGCGTCACGGGCCAGCGAGAACTCGGTCAGCTCCTCGCCGATCTTCACCTGCTCCAGGCCCGCCTGCTTCGGGAAGCGGTAGCGGAAGCCCACGCCGTCGTCGAACACACGGAACACCACGTCGAAGCGGCGGAACGGCTTGGCCTTTTCCTTCAGCGTGACGGTCAGTTCGTTGTAGTGGTTGCGGATGAAGCGACGCTCGCCCCAGGGCTGTTCCCAGGTCTCGTCGACGCTGCGCGTGCGCGGCTGCACGATCTCGATGTTGCGCTCGAACTTCGGCGCGTCCAGCAGCAGGAAGCCCAGCCGCGATGGCGTGATGACCGCTTGGCCCTTGCGCGAGACCGCGTAGGCGGGGCGACCATCGTTGTCGGTGGACAGGTCCACGACGATGGAGCCGTCGGGCGAGGCGACGCGTGGGCCGGGTCCGGCATGCGCCGATGCGGCGACGGCGAACACAACAAGCGTGGAGAGGAAACGGAGCATGCGACCCTCGCGATAGGCAGAGGGCCGCATCGTGCGTGGCGTGGCTCAGCGCGACAAGCGGCGTGGCATGAATACGTATGCAAGCGCCAGATGGATCGGCAGCAGCAGGGCGATCCAGGTCTGGTTGTACTGCAGCCGCAACGGCAGCCAGTGCAGGAACCACGCGGCCAATGCGCCCACCGCGATGGTCACCAGCAGCCACGAGAACCACGCTGCCGGTGTGCGGCGGCGCAGCACGGCAATTGCGCCGGGAATCAGCAGTACGCACAGCGGATTGAGCAGCAGCAGGTTGCGGTTCGCCCACGCGGCCCAATGGTCGGTGAAGCCCCACAGGTAGACCAGCAATGCGCCACAGATGAAGCAGACCAGCCAGAACGGCAGCGCCACGGCGACGAGCGCACGGGGCCAGCGTCGACCAGCCAGCGCGATGGCAATCGCGATCAGCACGCCCGCACCCAGCCATGGCAACCAGCGTCGTGGGGTTTCGGCGGGTTCGGCGGCGATGCGGTGCGGCAGCAGTTGCATCTCCGACTGCACCAGCGGACGGCCCGCGGCGTTCTTCGTTTCGCGCAGGCTGTCGGCCAGGCGCATCGGTACGTAGGCCTCTTCCCAGCGCGCCATCGGCTTGTCGGCATTCGGACCGAGGCCGAGGTCGAAGCCCAACCACATCCACGTCGCCGGCGAAGCGAGCCGGACGGCTTCGCTGCGGAACGTGTTGCCGCGCGAACGCCCGGCCAGCTGCGACTTCAGCCTGCCGCCGAGGGCGGCGTCCAGCGCGTCGCGCACCTGGGTCGAGCAGTTGGAAGTGAAGTAGTCGTAACGGTAGCGCGCGTTCTCGGGCCTGGCGCGCTCGGCCAGGGCGTCCGCCAGCGCCTGCGCCTGCGCAGGCTCCATGTCCAGCCACTGCAGCGACACGCCGCGCCCGCTCTCGCGGTACTGCATCAGGTCCTGCTCGAACGGCAGTGCGACCAGGTAATACATCATGTGGCCGCGGGCGAAGTTGCCGACGAAGTCCGCTTCGCCCGGATCGAAGAAGCCGAAGTTGTACGAGATCGCATCGCCGCTGGCGGGGTCGACCACGACGATGGCGTTGTGGCCGAAGCGCTCGAAGAACACCTCGCCCGGCGCCATCGTGGCCACGCCGATCCGCGGCGCCGCCCAGGCGGCCGACGCCAGCAGCCACAGCACGCCCAGCAGCGCCAGGCGCGCGGCCGCGTTACGCATCGGCCAGCACTCCGACATGGAAGGCATGCACGCGGCGCGCATCGGCACGGGCGACGCGGAACATGAAGCGTCCCAGCGTCAGCTCCTCGCCGGTCTCCGGCAGGTGGCCGATGGCGGCGGTGATCAGGCCGCCGACGGTGTCGTACTCGTCGTCGAGGAAATCGGCGCCGAAGCGCTCGTTGAAATCGGCGATAGGCGTCAGTGCGTCCACCACGAACTGGCCGTCGGCCTGCGCCGCGATCAGCGCCGCACCGTCCTCGGCTTCGTCGTGCTCGTCGTCGATCTCGCCGACGATCTGTTCCAGCACGTCCTCGATGGTGACCAGACCGGCCACGCCGCCGTACTCGTCCACGACGATCGCCATGTGGTTGCGCGACAGCCGGAATTCCTTCAGCAGCAGGTTGAGCTTCTTCGATTCGGGAATCAGCACCGCCGGCCGCAGCAGTTCGCGCACGCTGCCCGGCCCGTTGTCGGCGACGACGCCGCGCAGCAGGTCCTTGGCCAGCAGGATGCCGAGGATCTCGTCCTTGTTCTCGCCGTGCACCGGAAAGCGGGAGTGGCCGGATTCCACCACGTCCTTCATCAGGTCGAGGAAGCGTGCCTCCACCGGCAGCGAGACCATCTGCGCGCGCGGCACCATGACATCGCCCACGGTCAGGTCGGCGACCGCAATGGCGCCTTCCATCATCTTGAGGGTGTCGCCGCCGATCAGGCCGTCGGACTGCGCGTCGCGCAGGATGGCCACCAGGTCGTCGCGTGTGCTGGGTTCGCCGGAGAACGCCGAACTGAGGCGGTCCAGCCAGGTGCGCCGTTTCTCCGACGGTTTGTCGGAGCCTTCCGGCGCGAGGGTACTGTCGTCTTCTGACATCTCTCGGGAGCGGTCGCCCCGCTGGGGCGTGGCGTTCAGTCTAACCCGGTTGGGCGGCCGGCGCAGGCGGCGCCGCCCCGTCCCCAGCGTCCTCGTCGGTCTCGTCCCCCGGCAGGTCCAGGCTGTAGCTGCAGCCTGCCAGCGTCTTGCCGGGGTGCGAGGACACGTTGCTGACGTTGAGCACGGCCGAGTCGATCAGCACCTTGCCCGTGGCCGGGTCGCTGACCTCCTCGCTGCGCACTTCCTTGCCGAACATGGCCTTGGCCGGCGTGTCGACGGCGGTTTCCAGCTCGAGCTGCTTCGCCAGCGGACGCGGATCGGGCAGATCGAGCACGGCGACGACGCCGCCGCCAGAGAAGGCGATGTGGTCCGTGTCGTGCCCGAACACCCGCACCGGGGCGAGCAGGCGGTACTCGCTCATGAACATGTTCGCCTGCGGCAGCGGTTGCCAGCCCAGCGCGACCGCCTTCAGCGGATCTTCCAGCAGCGGCGCGATCGCCGCGAGCTGGCCCAGGTCGCCCCGGCATTCGATCAGCGCCGCGAGATCGGGGCGCGCATCCTGTGCGGCGGCGGACAGCGGGAGGCACAGCGCCAGCAGAGGCGCGAAACAGACGGCACGCAGCATGGGATCAGTCTTCCGCGTAGGGGTCGGCGATGCCGAGTTCGGCCAGGATCTCGCGTTCCAGCTGTTCCATGCACTCGGCCTCCTTGTCGTCTTCGTGGTCCCAGCCGAGCAGGTGCAGCGTGCCGTGCACGGTCATGTGCGCGTAGTGCGCGGCCAGGGGCTTCTTCTGTTCCTTGGCCTCGCGCGCGACGACCGGCGCGCAGATCACCAGGTCGCCGAGCAGCGGCATCTTCACGCCCTTCGGCAGCTTGACGCCTTCGGCCATCTCGGCCGGGAAGCTGAGCACGTTGGTCGCGTAGTCGCGACCGCGGTAGTGCCGGTTGAGCGCGCGGCCCTCCTTGCTGTCGACGATGCGGATGGCCAGGTCGGCTTCGCGGATGCGGCCCTTCAGTGCGGCAGCAACCCATTTGCGGAAACTCACCGCGGACGGAATGCCGGCACGCGGCAGCGCATAGTTGACGGCGACTTCGAGACGGACGGGGCCTTGGGTCATTTTTAATGCTCGTCATTCCGGCGAACGCCGGAATCCATGTTGCTTTTACTCATGATGGGTTGAGGCAAGCCAGGGGGAAGATCAAGCTGGGTCCCAGCTTGCGCTGGGACGACGAGCAGTAGGTCTATTGGTTCGACTCCGTTTCCGGATCCTTGCCGTCGCGTGCATCGTAAGCCCGCACGATCTTCGCCACCAGCGGATGACGCACCACATCGCGGCTGGTGAAGAAGTTGAACGAAATGCCGTCGACGCCGCGCAGCACCTCCAATGCGTCCTTCAGGCCGGATTTCTGGTGCTTGGGCAGGTCGATCTGGGTCAGGTCGCCGGTGACGACGGCCGTGCTGCCGTAGCCGATACGCGTCAGAAACATCTTCATCTGCTCGATGGTGGTGTTCTGCGCCTCGTCGAGGATGACGAACGCATCGTTGAGCGTGCGGCCGCGCATGTAGGCCAGTGGCGCGATCTCGATGACGTTCTTCTCCAGCAGCTTGACCACCTTTTCCACGCCGAGCATCTCGTAGAGCGCGTCGTACAGCGGGCGCAGGTAGGGATCGACCTTCTGGCTCAGGTCGCCCGGCAGGAAACCGAGCTTCTCGCCGGCCTCCACCGCCGGGCGCACCAGGATCAACCGCTGTACGCGCGACTCGTTCAATGCCTCGACCGCGCTCGCCACCGCCAGGAAGGTCTTGCCGGTGCCGGCCGGGCCGATGCCGAAGTTGATGTCGTGCGTCGCGATGGCATGCAGGTACTTGGCCTGGTTGGCGCCGCGGCCGCGCACGGTGCCGCGCTTGACCTTGATGGCCACGTCCTGTGGCTGGTAGTCCGCGTCGGCGATGCGGTCGACGTTGGCGCTGTTCAGGCGGAGGTGGATGGCTTCGCTGTCGAAGGTCTCGCTGGCGGACTCTTCGTACAGCGCATGCAGCAGCTTCTCGGCAGCCGCAGCCGATTTCTCCGGCCCGGTGATGCGGAAGATGGCGCCACGGTTGGCGATCTCCACGCCCAGGCGCAGTTCGATCTGGCGCAGGTGCGCGTCGAACGGCCCGGCCAAGTTGGCGAGTCGCTCGACGTTCTCGGGCTGCAGGGTGAATTCGTGGTGGCTGGGGGCAGTCATGGGGCGGGCAGGGGCTCGTTGCGTGGATTCAATGGCGGGTCTGGTCGTCCGCATCGTCGACCGGCCACTGGTGGAAAACGTAGACCTCGTCGTCGACGAGGGCCTGGTCGAAGTGTTCGGCCTCGGGCGCGTCATGACGCTCGATCTGCAGCGGCTCGTCCTCCACCGCGATCACTTCCCACTTCTGCTCACGGACGAATTCGACCGCGCGGCGCATGGGGTCCGGGGCGAAGGCGGGCCGCAGGTAGCAGGTGATGAAGGCGCCACCGGCCTCGGCGAAATCGGGGCTGTCGTGCAGCGGACGGGCTTCCAGGGTGAACACCCACAGGCGCGGGCTGTCGGAGGAAATGGCGGCGATTCCTGGCGATTGCAAGACGGGCCAGCAGGGTAACCCGCTGCCCGGGAAAGCCGCATCAATGCCGTCCGTCGGACAGGGGTTGAGATTTAATTAAACAGAAAATTAAATATAGCCATGAAGAAGTCAACGCCCCCCGCATCCCCGGCCGTAACACGCCCCGATCCCGCTCCCCGCAAACGCGCCCGTGGACGCCGACCCACGGCCGAGTCGGCCGACCTGCGCGCGACGCTGCTCGACGCCGCGCTGGCATGCTTCGTCCGCAAGGGGATCGCCGCCAGTTCGCTGCGCGACATCGCCAGCGAGGCCCACGTCACGCCCGCGCTGGTGCACTACTACTTCGGCGACAAGGCGCAGCTGCAGCAGGCGGTGGTGGCCGAACGGCTGCTGCCGGTGGTGGCGCAGATGCGCGCACCGGTGATGCAGGCCGGCGATGGCGATGTGGCCGCGCTGGTCGCCGGCTTCGTGCACGGCATCGGCGGCGTGGTCGCGCAACATCCGTGGCTGCCGACGCTGTGGGTGCGCGAGATCCTCTGCGAAGGCGGCGCGCTGCGCGACATGATGATCAGCCAGGTCGGCCCGATGCTGCCGAAGATGATGGCGGGCCGCTTCGCCGCTGCGCAGCAGGCGGGGCAGCTCAATCCCGACCTC
The DNA here is from genome assembly GCF_043632995.1 of Pseudoxanthomonas japonensis. Classification (NCBI taxonomy): domain Bacteria; kingdom Pseudomonadati; phylum Pseudomonadota; class Gammaproteobacteria; order Lysobacterales; family Lysobacteraceae; genus Pseudoxanthomonas; species Pseudoxanthomonas japonensis. Next base: position 1,094,277 of record NZ_CP171632.1, read on the forward strand.
GATCCGCGCCTGCTGATGGTGTCGCTGATCGGGCTGACCATGTTCCCGATGGCGAGCGCGCCGATCTGGCGCCAGCTGTTCGGCGCCGACGACATCGACTTCGACGACCTGCGCCGGCACACGCTGGTGCTGCTGGACCGTGGACTGGAGCTGGACCATGCGAAATGAACTGACCTGTTTGGCCTTCGCCTCCGCACTGCTCCTGCTGGCTGGCTGCAAGGCCGACGCACCACAGGCCATGGGCACGCTGGAATGGGACCGGGTGACGCTGCCGTCGCCGGTGGCCGAGAAGATCGTGCGCATCGACGTGCGCGAAGGCCAGCAGGTCGCCGCCGGCGCACCGCTGTTGCAACTCGAGCTGACGCGCACGCAGTCGCAGCTGGCGGCGGCGCAGGCGCAGGCCACGCAGAGCCGCGAAGCACTGGCGGAGCTGCGCGCCGGTCCACGCCGCGAGGACATCGCGCAGGCGCGCGCCAGCCTGGCCGCCGCACAGGCGCAGGCCCGCGATGCCGATGCCTACTACGCACGCCTGCAACCGCTCGGGCGCCAGCAACTGGTCGCCGCCTCCGAGGTGGACCGCGCACGCGCCGTGTCGCAGAGCGCGCAGGCACAGGTGCAGCTGGCGCAGGCCGCATTGCTGGAACTGGAGCGCGGCACGCGCAGCGAGCAGGTCGCGCAGGGCGTGGCCGCCGTCGCCTCCGCTGACGCGCAGGCGAGCGTACAGGCGGTGACGCTGGACAAGCTCAGCGTGGTCGCGCCGCGCGCCGGCCGCATCGACAGCCTGCCGTACAAGCTCGGCGACCAGGCGCCGGTCGGTGCGCCGCTGGCAGTGCTGCTGGTCGGCGAAGCGCCTTATGCGCGCGTCTACCTGCCACAGGCGCTGCGCAACCGGCTCAAGGTCGGCGACACGGTACAGGTGCGTCTGGATGGTCAGCAGAAGACCTATGCCGGTCGCGTGCGGATGATCCGCAGCGAACCCAGCTTCACCCCGTACTTCGCACTCACCGGCCAGGACGCGGCACGGCTCAGCTATCTGGCAGAGATCAGCCTGGGCAAGGAGGCGTCCGACCTGCCGGTCGGTGCGCCGCTGCAGGTGGTGTCCGATGGCGACGAGTGACGGCGATCCCGCGATCCGCGTCCGCGGCCTGACCAAGCGCTTCGGCGCGCTGGTCGCCGTCAACGACGTCGACCTCGACGTGCCGAAGCGCAACGTCTACGGCTTCCTCGGCCCGAACGGTTCCGGCAAGTCCACCACCATCCGCATGCTCTGCGGCCTGCTGACGCCCAGCGCCGGCGAGATCGACGTGCTCGGCCTGCGCATCCCGGAGCAGGCCGAGCAGCTGCGCACGCGCATCGGTTACATGACCCAGAAGTTCTCGCTGTTCGAGGACCTGACCGTGCGCGAGAACCTGGAATTCCTCGCCGCCGTGCAGGATATCCCACGCGCGCAGGCGAAGCGCCGCATCGACGAGCTGGTCGAGCAGTACCACTTCCATGATCGGCAGAAACAACTCGCAGGCACGATGAGCGGCGGCCAGAAGCAGCGGCTCGCCTTGGCCGGTGCCGTCATCCATTCGCCGGAACTGCTGTTCCTCGACGAACCGACCAGCGCGGTCGATCCGGAGTCGCGTCGTGACTTCTGGGAGAAGCTCTTCGAGCTGGCCGATGCCGGCACCACGCTGCTGGTGTCGACGCACTACATGGACGAGGCCGAGCGCTGCCACCGCATCGCCATCCTCGATCGTGGCGTGCTGGTAGCGGACGGTACGCCGGATGCGCTGACCGGTGAGCTCGCCGGGCGCACGCTGGTCGTTGAGGCTGCGCAACCGCGGCAGGCGCAGAAGGTGCTGATGGGCCTGCCCGGCGTGCTCAGCGTGGCGCAGATCGGCAACGTGCTGCGCGTGCTGCTGGCGGAGAACGACGATGCCGCCGCACGCATCGCGCAGGGGCTGCGGGCCGCCGGCATCGAGGCCGGTGTATCGGCATCGCAGGCCAACCTGGAGGACGTCTTCGTCTCCGCCACGCGCGGCCAGCCGGCGCACGAGGGGGCCGCATGAACCTGCGCCGCCTGATGGCCGTGATGGTCAAGGAGCTGCGGCAGATGCGGCGCGACCGCATCACCCTGGCGATGATCGTCGGCATTCCTGTGATGCAGCTGCTGCTGTTCGGCTACGCCATCAATACGAACCTGCGCGACCTGTCCGCCGGCATCGCCGACCAGGCGCGCACCTCGGCCTCGCGCGCGCTGGTGATGGACATCGTCGCGACCGGCGTGGTGACGCCAGTGCAGGATGCCGCCACGCCGCAGGAACTGGTCGAGTCGATGCGGCGCGGCGAGATCAGCATCGGCATCGTCATCCCGCCGGACTACGCCCGGCGCCGGGCCGAAGGCCGCGAGGCGGTGCAGATCTTCGTGGACGGCAGCGACAACGCCGTGCAGAGCGCCGCCGCACAGCTGGCGCAGATGCCGCTGGACGGCAGCAGCAGTCTGCTGGCGGCACGGACCATCAGCGTGGTCGGCTTCTACAATCCGCAGCGGCGCTCGGCGGTGAACATCGTGCCGGGGCTGATCGGCGTGATCCTGACGATGACCATGGTGCTGTTCACCGGCGTGGCCATCGTGCGCGAGCGCGAGCGCGGCAACATGGAACTGCTGATCGCCACGCCGGTCAGCAGCGCCGAGTTGATGATCGGCAAGGTGCTGCCTTACGTGGCCATCGGTTTCGTCCAGACCACGGTGGTGCTGGCGCTGGGCATGTGGTTGTTCCAGGTGCCGCTCGGCGGCAGCCTGCTGCATGTCTACATCGCCGCCTGCCTGCTGATCGTCGCCAACCTGACGCTGGGCCTGCTGATCTCCACGCGGGCGCAATCGCAGTTCCAGGCCATGCAGATGACGTTCTTCATCTTCCTGCCGTCGATCCTGCTGTCCGGTTTCATGTTTCCGTTCGCCGGGATGCCCAGGATCGTGCAGTGGATCGCCGAAGCGCTTCCGCTGACGCATTTCCTGCGTCTGATCCGCGGCATCATGCTGCGAGGCGCCAGCCTGTGGGAGCTGTGGGCCGATGTGCTGGCGCTGCTGGCCTTCACCGCGGTGATGATGTCGGCGGCGATCCTGCGCTTCCGCAAGCGGCTGGACTGATAGGCTGACGCATCAGCCCGGAGCTGGAGATGGAGTAATGGACGAAGCGGCGATAGGCAAGGCGGTGGACGCCATGTACGCGATGATTTCCGGGCCGGCTGGTCCCCGTGACTGGTCGACGCAGGAGGCGGTCTTCCATCCGGACTGCCGGCAGATCCGTACCGGCGTCGATGCGGGCGGCAAACCGTGGCGCCTGTCGTTCACGCTGGCGGAGTACCGCGCGAATGCGGACGCACTGCTGGTGGAGATGGATTTCTTCGAGGTCGAGACCGGGCGCGAAGTGCGCGTGTTTGGCAACATCGCGCATGTCTGGAGCGCGTACGAAGCGCGTACGGCGCCCGGCGATGCCGTGCCGGAGCGGCGCGGCATCAACAGCATCCAGCTCTACAAGGGCGAGGACGGCTGGAAGATCATCCACATGATCTGGGACAACAAACGCGACGGCGTGCCGCTGCCCGCTGTCGGCTGATCCATCGGCTCAGTCGGTGCCGGCGATGCGGCCGCGCAACGAGTTGGACAGCGCCTCGGTGATCACCGCGTCGACGAACTGGCCGACCAGCCGCGGATGGCCGGGGAAGTTCACCGAGCGCATGTTCTCGGTCTTGCCGGTCAGATCGTTCGGGTTCTTCTTCGACGGGCCTTCCACCAGCACCGACTGCACCGTGCCGACCATGCGCTGCGAGATGCCGGCGGCGTAGGCGTTGATGTGCTGCTGCAGCCGGTCCAGGCGCGCATGCTTCACCGCATCGGTCGTGTCGTCTTCCAGATCCGCGGCCGGCGTACCGGGGCGGCGCGAGTAGATGAAGCTGAAGCTCTGGTCGAAGCCGACGTCCTCGATCAGCTTCATCGTCTTCTCGAAATCGGCATCGGTTTCGCCGGGGAAGCCGACGATGAAGTCCGAGCTGATCGAGATGTCCGGCCGCACCGCGCGCAGCTTGCGGATCTTCTGCTTGAACTCCAGCGCCGTGTAGCCGCGCTTCATCGCCGACAGCACGCGGTCGCTCCCGGCCTGCACGGGCAGGTGCAGGAAGTTCGCCAGTTGCGGCACGTCGCGGTAGGCGTCCACCAGCGAGTCGCTGAACTCAAGCGGGTGCGAGGTGGTGAAGCGGATGCGGCCGACGCCGTCGATCTCGGCGATGGTGCGGATCAGCAGGCCGAGGTCTGCCACCTCGCCATCGCCGTAAGGACCACGGTAGGCGTTGACGTTCTGCCCGAGCAGGTTGATCTCGCGCACGCCCTGGGCGGCCAGCTGCGCGACTTCCACCAGCACGTCCTCGAACGGCCGGCTGACTTCGGTGCCGCGGGTGTAGGGGACCACGCAGAACGAGCAGTACTTCGAGCAGCCTTCCATGATCGACACGAACGCCGACGGACCTTCGGCGCGCGGCTCCGGCATGCGGTCGAACTTCTCGATCTCGGGGAAGCTGATGTCGACCTGCGGCCTGTTCTGCTCGCGGCGCGCACGGATCAGCTCCGGCAGGCGGTGCAGGGTTTGGGGACCGAACACCAGGTCCACGTACGGTGCGCGCTTGACGATGGCCTCGCCTTCCTGCGACGCCACGCAGCCGCCGACGCCGATGATGACGTCGCGGCCACCGGCCTTCAGCGCCTTCCAGCGGCCGAGCTGGCTGAACACCTTCTCCTGCGCCTTCTCGCGGATGGAGCAGGTGTTGACCAGCACCACGTCGGCTTCTTCGGGGTTGTCGGTCAGCTCCAGGCCGTCGGAGGCGGCGAGCACGTCGGCCATCTTGGCCGAGTCGTACTCGTTCATCTGGCACCCGTGGGTCTTGATGTACAGCTTGCCCCGCACCTGGTCGGGCGTGCGGGGACGACCGATCGGCAGGGGGACGAGGGCGGGGTCGGTCACGGCGGGGCCGGCCGTGGTCGGCAGGTCGGGGGCTTGCGTCCCGGTCATGGCGCTTAATCCAGTCGGGTGGGCGGGCAGGGCGGCGTAGTTTACGCGCTTCGCAGCGGCCGGATACCGGACCGGATGGCGTTGGTAGGGGGTATCTGGCCCGCATCGGGCCGCCGTGCGGCCGATGCGTCGAACTCCGACCGGCCGCACAGATTGGAGGAAACCTTTGTTGGACAAGGACTTGGCAATCATCCGGGAATCCGGGACACTGCGTGGCATGAGGGGGACTCTGACGCTTCTGGCCATGCTGGCCGCGTTGACCGCACTGCCGGCCAGCGCGGGCACGCTGTACAAGTGCACCGGCGCGGACGGTGTGCCGGCCTATGTCAGCAAGCGCGTGAGCGGGTCCAGTTGCGAAGTCGTGAGCCGCTACACCCCCGACCGCAGCCGCCCGACGCAGGTCGCCTCCGTGTCCCGTCCTGCTGAGGCGGCGCCCGCGACAGGGGCGGCCACCACGCCTGCGCTGTCGGACTCCGCCGCCGCCATCGTGCCGGCGGCCATGCCCGCGACGCCGCCCGCGGCGACCGGTCCCCGCCGCGTGGTCAGCGGGCAGGTCTACTCCTACATCAAGGACGGCGTGCGCCACTACACCAGCACGCGTCCGCAGGGCGGCACCCAGGTCGCCAGTCTGCGCACCATCAAGTACAGCTATATCGAAACCTGTTTCGCCTGCGGCAATCCGGGCGTCGACTTCGGCCGGCTGCGCCTGAACACCTCCGCCTATGCGGCCGAGATCGCCGCCGCCTCGCGCGAGTTCGGCGTGGAGGAATCCATCCTGCGCGCGATCATGCACGCAGAGTCCTCCTACAACCCGATGGCGCTGTCGCATGCCGGCGCACAGGGCCTGATGCAGCTGATGCCGGCGACGGCGCGCCGCTTCGGCGTGACCGACTCCTACAACGCCGGCCAGAACATCCGTGGCGGCGCGCAGTACCTGGCCTGGCTGCTGAAGCGCTTCAACGGCAACCTGACCCTGGCCGCCGCCGGTTACAACGCCGGCGAAGGCGCAGTGGACCGTCATGGCGGCGTCCCGCCGTACAAGGAAACCCAGCGCTACGTCGAACGCGTCGCCGTCCTGGCCGACCGCTACCGCCACGCCGTCGCCGCGCGCTGAGTCGCAGCGGGTGCCTGAGGGCGCGTACAAGTCCTTGATTTCTTGGTAGCCGTTGTCGGCCCATTAAGGCTTCCGTTACACTTCGACGTCTTTTGCGGTCGCCCCCGGCGTCTTGGGTGCGGCCTTGGCAGCCTTTTTAGCTACCTGATTGTTTTGCGGAGTGCCGGATGGCCATCGATGGGGTCAATGGGCCTGTGAATACGGGCCGACGCCGGTTCCTGACTGCAACCACCGCGGTGGTGGGTGCAGTGGGTGCCGGTATTGCAGCAGTACCTTTTATCAAGTCGTGGAATCCGAGCGCACGGGCCAAGCTGGCCGGCGCCCCGGTGACCGCCGATCTCACCGGTCTGCAGGAAGGCCAGCGCCTGATCCTGGAATGGCGCGGCCAGCCGATCTGGATCGTCAAGCGTTCCAAGGCGATCCTGGACGCGCTGCCGACCCTGGACGCCAACCTGCGCGACCCGCAGTCGGCCAACAAGGACCAGCAGCCGGCCTACATCACGGGTGAGACGCGCTCGCTGAAGCCTGAGATCTCCGTGCTGGTCGGCCTGTGTACCCATCTGGGCTGCTCGCCGGAAATGGCCGCCGAGATCAAGCCGGAGCCCTACGACCCGAACTGGAAGGGCGGCTACTTCTGCCCCTGCCACAAGTCGCGCTTCGACATGGCCGGCCGCGTGTTCCAGGGCGTGCCCGCGCCGACCAACCTGGTGGTGCCGCCGCATTTCTACCAGGACGACAACACCATCGTGGTCGGCCTCGATCCGCAAGGGGGCGCGTAAGCCATGGCGAACATCGTTACCCGTACCGCCGAAGGCGTGATGGACTGGTTCAACGCGCGCGCGCCGGGCTTCATGCCCGTTTACCGCAAGCACATGAGCGAGTACTACGCGCCCAAGAACTTCAACATCTGGTACATCTTCGGCGTGCTGTCGATCGTGGTGCTGGTCAACCAGATCCTGACCGGCATCTTCCTGACGATGCACTTCAAGCCGAGCGCGGCGGAAGCCTTCGCCTCGGTCGAATACATCATGCGCGACGTGGAGTGGGGCTGGCTGATCCGCTACATGCACAGCACCGGCGCCTCGCTGTTCTTCATCGTCGTCTACATCCACATGTTCCGCGGCCTGATGTACGGCTCGTACCAGAAGCCGCGCGAGCTGGTGTGGATCCTCGGCATGCTGATCTACCTGGTGCTGATGGCCGAAGCCTTCCTGGGCTACGTGCTGCCGTGGGGCCAGATGTCGTTCTGGGGCGCCAAGGTCATCATCTCGCTGTTCGGCGCCATTCCGGTGATCGGCAACGGCCTGACCGAGTGGATCATGGGCGACTACCTGCCCAGCGACGCCACGCTCAACCGCTTCTTCGCCCTGCACGTCATCGCGCTGCCGCTGGTGCTGCTGCTGCTGGTGGTGCTGCACATCTTCGCGCTGCACGAAGTCGGCTCGAACAACCCCGACGGCGTCGAGATCAAGAAGGGTCCGAAGGGCAATCGCTGGTCGCCGACCGCGCCGGCGGACGGCGTGCCGTTCCATCCGTACTACACGGTCAAGGACGGGTTCTACGTCGGTTGCTTCCTGATCGTCGCCGCCTTCATCGTGTTCTTCGCGCCGGCCATGGGCGGCTGGTTCCTGGAGCACGACAACTTCTCCGAAGCCAACCGTCTGGTCACGCCGGAGCACATCAAGCCGGTGTGGTACTACACGCCGTACTACGCGATGTTGCGCGTGGTGCCCAACAAGCTGGGCGGCGTGCTGGTGATGTTCGGCGCCATCGCGATCCTGTTCCTGGTGCCCTGGCTGGACCGCGCGAAGGTGAAGTCCTACCGCTACCGCGGCGTGCTGTCCAAGCTGCTGCTGGGCGTGTTCGCGATCTGCTTCGTCTGGCTGGGCAAGATCGGCGCCGGCCCGGGTACGGATCCGGTGGAAACGATCGTCGGCCGCTTCCTGACCGCGTTCTACTTCCTGTTCTTCCTGACCATGCCGATCTGGACCAAGATCGACAAGACCAAGCCAGTGCCCGAGCGGGTGACGACGCATGACTAAGACTTTCGCCTCTCGCCTAGCTGTCTTCGCCAGCGGGTTGCTGATTTCGTTCTCCGCGTTCGCTGCCGGCGGCGGCGCCACCCTGCAGGCCGGCAACGACCTGGGCGACCGCGCGTCGCTGCAGCGTGGTGCGCAGCTGTACATGAACTATTGCGCCGGCTGCCACTCGCTGAAGTACATGCGTTATTCGCGCATGGCCGACGACCTGGGCCTGACCGAAGACGAGGTGATGAAGAACCTCAACTTCACCGGTGCCAAGTTCGGCGAGCAGATCCAGGTCTCGATGCCGCACGATCCGGCCACCAAGTGGTTCGGCAAGATGCCGCCCGACCTGAGCGTCATCTCGCGCGTGCGTGGCAGCGACTGGGTCTACACCTACCTCAAGTCGTTCTACCTGGACGAATCGCGTCCGCTGGGCTGGAACAACAAGCTGTTCCCCAACGCCTCCATGCCCAACCCGCTGTGGGAGCTGCAGGGCCTGCAGCATGCCGAGTTCGGTGCTCCCGACCCGGCCACCGGCGAACGCCACGTCGAAAGCCTGAAGGTCACGCAGCCCGGCCGGCAGGAGGCGCGGGAGTTCGACCAGACGGCGCGCGACATCACCAACTTCCTGGAGTATGTCGGCGAGCCGGCGGCCCTGAAGCGCCAGAGCATCGGCGTGTGGGTCATCCTGTTCCTGTCGGCGCTGACGTTCCTGGCCTACCTGCTGAAGCAGGAGTACTGGAAGGACGTCCACTAAGCGGCGCCGTATCCGACGCCACGGCGCAGGCCCGGCGGCCTGCACCGGCATGGGGAAGAGCCGGGTGGGATTGCTTGGCTTTTTCCGGCGGGGATTGCACACTCAGGGACCGTGGCGACCGTCGGCAAGGGGCTGGCGGCGTCAGTGCGATCGGCGGATTCCGATCGTCGGAGAGCCGTGAATGGCTGCGAGTCCACGTATGCGCAATACACTGACGTTGTTTTCCTCCACCGATGACGTGCTCTGCCACCGCGTGCGGCTGGTGCTCGCCGCGAAGGGCGTGAGCTACGACCTGGTGCCGGTGGATCCGCAGAATCCGCCCGAAGACCTCATCGACCTCAATCCGTACCACTCGGTGCCCACGCTGGTGGAGCGCGATCTCGTGCTTTACGCGGCGTCGGTGGTCAGCGAATACCTGGACGAGCGCTACCCGCATCCGCCGTTGATGCCGGTCGATCCGCTGTCGCGCGCCCGTCTGCGCCTGGCCATGCTGCGCATCGAGCACGACTGGGTACCGCAGGTACAGGCGATCCAGTTGGGCAACAAGCAGCAGGCCGAAGCCGGCCGCAAGCGCCTGAAGGAACTGCTGACCGCCTCGGTGCCGCTGTTCAAGGCGAGCAAGTTCTTCCTCAATCCCGAAATGAGCCTGGCCGACTGCGCGATGGCGCCGATCATCTGGCGCCTGCCGTCGCTCGACGTGCCGCTGCCCAAGGACGGCAAGGCGATCGAGGATTACGGTAACCGCATCTTCCGGCACCCCGGTTTCCTGCGCAGCCTCACGGATGCGGAGAAGAAGCTGCGCGAGATCCCGGTCTGACCGACCGCCGTGCAAGACCAGGCCGTGCGCGGTTCCGTATCGCGATCGGCCGCCGAGAAGTGAAATGACCGACGCCTCTTCCCGCATGACCAGCCACCGTCCGTACCTGCTGCGGGCGCTGAACGAGTGGATCGCCGACAACGGCATGACCCCGCACCTGCTGGTGGACGCGATGATGGCGGGCGTGCAGGTGCCGGCAAGCGCGGTCAAGGAAGGCAAGGTGGTGCTGAACATCGCCGAGCGCGCGGTCGTGCGGCTGATGATTGACAACGATGCGGTCAGCTTCACGGCGCGCTTCGGCGGCGTCAGCCATGCGGTCCATGTGCCGATCAGTGCCGTGCTGGCGATCTATTCGCGCGAGACCGGGCAGGGGATGGCGCTGCCGGACGACGTGCCGCACGACACCGATGCCGCGGGCGATGACGACGATGTGGTGACGTCCCAGGACGCGCCGCCCGACGACGATACGCCGCCCCCTGGCGGCGGAGGCAAGCGTCCTCCGTTCCTGCGCGTGGTGAAGTAACCCGGTTGCGACGTGTCGCCTGCCAAGCAGGCGGACCCGCGGCGGCTCAGTCCGGATTGATCGGCGTCACCGACGGGGCGACCGGTCCCACGAATGACACGAGCTTCCCCTTGCGCAGTACGAGTCGTCCGACATGGCGGTCGACACCATCGTACGAGTACTCGAAGCGGAAGCTGCGCTCGAAGCCCAGCCAGCCATCCTCGCCGCGGGACAGCCGCAGTCCGTTCGCGTGCACGCTCTGGTCCAGCCAGATGACGCCCGCAGCCTTGCAGGCGTTGCGGCCCAGCGTGCCCGCGCGTTCGGCGGCGGCACGTGCGGCGTTCCAGTACGCGAATGCCGCGCCACCAGCGATCAGCCACAGCAACGCACTCAAGGGCGACATGCGGACCTCATGGCGCGGGTCCGAGCTTCATCGACAGGTCGATGGCGCGGACATGCTTGGTCAGGCCGCCGATCGAGACGAAATCCACGCCGTCCTCCGCAACGCCGCGCAGCGTCGTCAGGTCCACGCTGCCGGAGACCTCGAGCGGGATACGGCCGTGGTACGGCGCCGCCTTCGCTCGGCGCACGGCCTCGCGACGCATATCGGCATCGAAGTCGTCGATCAGGATGCGCTCGCAACCTTCCGCCAGTGCATCGTCGAGCTGCGCGAGGGTTTCCACTTCCACGATCAACGGCAGCGAAGGTTGCACAGCCCGGGCGGCGCGGATGGCCGCCACCAGCGAGCCGGCGGCGCGCACGTGGTTCTCCTTCAGCATCACCGCGTCGTACAGGCCGATGCGGTGGTTCTGGCCGCCCCCGCAGCGGACGGCATACTTCTGCGCCAGCCGCAGGCCGGGCAGGGTCTTGCGCGTGTCCAGGATCGTGCAGCCGGTACCACGTACGGCATCGACGTAGATCGCCGTCACCGTGGCAGTGCCCGACAGGGTCTGCATGAAGTTCAGCGATGAACGCTCTGCGGTGACCAGCGCACGCGTGCGGCCGGCCAACGTCGCCAGTACGGTGCCGGCGGACACGCGCTCACCGTCCTGCACGCGCCAGTCGATCCGGACGCCGGGGTCGACGGCACGATGGCAGGCATCGAACCATGGGCGGCCGGCGACGACCGCGTCTTCCTTGCACAGCAGGTAGGCGATGTCGGTCGTGTCGGGCAACAGGGCGGCGGTGACGTCGCCAGCGCCGACATCCTCGGCCAGCGCACGTGCGACATCCGAGGCCACGACCTCCGTCGGCGGTGGCGTCGGGCGCTGGCTCATCGTGCCGGGAAGTCGGCGAGCTGCGCGGTGGCGATCGCTTCCTCGGCGAGCAGCACGGGGATGCCGTCCTCGACGCGGTAGACGGTCTTGCGGTCGTGCGTGACCAGCGCCTCGCGCAGCGCGTCGGTCTGCGCCGTGTCGTCCGCGCGTTTGACCTGCCCCTCGCCGATGGCCCGGTTCAGCGCTTCCAGCCCGCGCGCATCGAGCACGGCCAGCGGTTGGCGGGTGGTGGGACAGCAGAGGAGGTCGAGCAGTTTGCGGTCCATGTGGGGACTCGTTCAGCGGTTCGGTCAGGAGGGTAGAATACGTCTTTGCGACCGAGGACGGCCATGACCGCCAGCGTTTCCAGCCCCGTCGTGGGCATCGTGATGGGTTCCCGCTCCGACTGGGAGACCATGCAGCATGCCGCGCAGAAGCTCGATGCACTGGGCGTTCCCTACGAAGTGAAGGTCGTCTCCGCGCATCGCACGCCGGACGTGCTGTTCTCGTACGCGGACGAAGCGTCGTCGCGGGGATTGCGCGCGATCATTGCCGGCGCCGGTGGCGCGGCGCACCTGCCCGGCATGCTCGCCGCGAAGACGGCGGTGCCGGTGCTCGGCGTGCCGGTGCAGTCGAAGGCGCTCAACGGCATGGACTCGCTGCTGTCCATCGTGCAGATGCCGGCCGGCATCCCGGTGGCGACGTTCGCCATCGGCAATGCGGGCGCAGCCAACGCCGGCCTGTTCGCTGCCGCGCTGCTGGCGCCGGAGTATCCGGCGATCGGTGCTGCGCTCGATGCCTTCCGCACGCGCCAGACCGACGACGTGATGGCGCACGACGATCCGCGCCAGCCGCTATGACGACGGTCGGCATCCTGGGCGGCGGACAACTGGCCCGCATGCTCGCGCTCTCCGGCGCACCGCTCGGCTTGCGCTTCCTGGTGATGGACACCGCGCCGGATGCCTGCGCCGGCCAGTTCGCCCCGTTGCTGGTGGGCGACTACCGCGATGAGGCGGCGCTGGCCGAGTTCGCGTCGAAGGTCGACGTGGCCACGTTCGATTTCGAGAACGTACCGGCGGAGAGTGCCGAGTGGCTTTCCCGGCACGTTCCCGTGTTTCCGAACCCGGGCGCGCTGGCGGTAGCGCAGGACCGGCTGGTCGAAAAGACGCTGTTCCGCGACCTCGGCATCCCGGTCGGCGCGTTCGCCGACGTGGACAGTCTCGACGTGCTGCGTTCCGAAGTCGAACGGCTGGGAGGCGCCTGCATCCTCAAGACGCGCCGGCTGGGCTACGACGGCAAGGGCCAGTTCCGCATCAAGTCGCCGGCCGATGTCGATGCGGCCTGGGAGGCACTCGGTGCGCAGGCCGCGACCGTCGGCCTGATCGTCGAGGCCTTCATTCCGTTCGAGCGGGAACTGTCGGTCGTGGCTGTGCGCAGCCGCGATGGCGAGTTCCGCACGTGGCCGTTGACCGAGAACTGGCATGTCGACGGCGTGCTGTCGGCGAGCCTGGCACCGGCGCGCATCGAGGACGCGCTGGCGCGCGCGGCCGGCGACTACGCGCGCGGACTGGCCGAGGCGCTGGATTACGTGGGCGTGTTCGCGCTGGAACTGTTCCTTCGCGAAGGCCAGTGGCTGGCTAACGAGATGGCGCCGCGCGTGCACAACTCCGGCCACTGGACGATCGAGGGCGCGGAAACATCGCAGTTCCAGAACCACCTGCGTGCGGTGCTCGGCCTGCCGCTGGGCGATACGTCCGTGCGCGGCCACGCCTGCATGCTGAACTGGATCGGCGAGATGCCGGACGCGCGTGCCGTGCTGCAGGAGTCAGGCGGCCACTGGCACGACTACGGCAAGGAGCCGCGGACGGGCCGCAAGGTCGGCCATGCCACGTTGCGTACGAACGATGCGTCGTCGCTGGCCCGCGCACTCTCGCGGGTCGGTGCCAGGCTGGGGCGCGACACGCAGGTCGCGCCGGTCGTCGCGCGGCTGTCCGGATAGCCGGATCCTGCCTGCCTGTGCATAAGAAAACGGCCGGGTTTCCCCGGCCGTTCTCATGTGGATCCGTGTTCCGCGCTCAGCGCAGGTTGCCGGCCACGAAGTCCCAGTTCACCAGCGCCCAGAACGACTCCACGTACTTCGGGCGGGCGTTGCGGTAGTCGATGTAGTAGGCGTGTTCCCACACGTCGATGGTCAGCAGCGGCTTGTCTTCGCCGGTCAGCGGGGTGGCGGCGTTGGACGTGCTGACCAGGGCCAGCGAACCATCCGGACGCTGCACCAGCCAGCCCCAGCCGGAGCCGAAAGTGCCGATGGCGGTCTTGGTGAATTCTTCCTTGAACTTGGCGAAGTCGCCGAAGGCCTTGTTGATCAGCTCGCCCAGCTTGCCGGTCGGTTCACCGCCGCCATTGGGCTTCAGGCAGTTCCAGTAGAAGGTGTGGTTCCACACCTGGGCCGCGTTGTTGAACATGCCGCCCTGCGACTTGCGCACGATCTCTTCCAGCGACGCGTCGGCGAACTCGGTGCCCTCGATCAGCTTGTTGAGGTTGTCGACGTAGGTCTTGTGGTGCTTGCCGTAGTGGAAGTCGATGGTCTCGCCGGAGATGTGCGGCTCGAGTGCGGTGCGGTCGTAGGGCAGGGGGGGCAGTTCGATGGCCATGGCTCGGTTTCCTTGTGCTAGGCGGGTCAAGAGGGCGGGCCCGGCATCGGCGGAGCGATGCAAAGGCTTACACTATGCAATCCGTCGGCGCGGCCGGCGGAACGGACCGAAAGTGTACCCGACGGTGGTTGTCAAACCGTCAAGGAAGGAGAAATCAGCATGCCGGTGATGGAACGCATCCAGGCCGAAGTGGAAGGCCACCCGATCGTCCTTTTCATGAAGGGCACGCCGCATTTCCCCATGTGCGGTTTCTCCAGCCGGGCCGTGCAGGCGCTGCGCGAAGCGGGCGCCGAGCACCTGCACGTCATCAACGTGCTGGAAGAGCCCGAGATCCGCGCCAACCTGCCGCGCTTCTCCAACTGGCCGACGTTCCCGCAGCTTTTCATCAACGGCGAATTGATCGGCGGTTGCGACATCACCCTGGAGCTGCACGAATCCGGCGAGTTGCAGCGCATCGTCACCGAGGCGTTCGCACCGTGAGTCTGGTCGGGCTGCCGACGCGCGCGCCTCGCGCGCTGGACCAGCGCGTCGTGCTGGTCAGTGGCGCGCATGGCGGCCTGGGCAGTGCCGCGGCGGTCGCGTGTGCGGAAGCGGGCGCGACGGTCGTGCTGCTCGGCCGCAAGGTGCCGAAGTTGAACCGCGTCTACGACGCGGTGGCGCAGGTCGGCGCGGAGCCGCTGCTGTACCCGCTGGACCTGGAAGGTGCGACGCCGGACGACTACGCCGAACTCGCCGACCGCCTGCATGCCGAACTCGGCCGGCTGGACGGCGTGTTGCACTGCGCGGCGGAGTTCAAGGGACTGACGCCGCTGGAGCACACCGACCCCGCCGCGTTCGCGCGGGCCATGCACGTCAACCTCACCGCGCCGTGGTGGCTGTCGCAGGCCTGCCTGCCGCTGCTCAAGCAGTCGGACGACGCGGCACTGGTCTTCAGCG
This sequence comes from Pseudoxanthomonas japonensis, assembly GCF_043632995.1. NCBI lineage: Bacteria > Pseudomonadati > Pseudomonadota > Gammaproteobacteria > Lysobacterales > Lysobacteraceae > Pseudoxanthomonas > Pseudoxanthomonas japonensis. The sequence continues at coordinate 1,109,391 of NZ_CP171632.1, forward strand.
TCGACGACTTGGCGCGGGTTGGGCAGGCGTACTGGGGCGCCTACGGCGTGGCACAGCATGGGCTGGCCTCAATGGTCGGCATGCTGCATGCCGAACTGGCCACCAGCACGGTCCGCGTGTCCGCACTGCAGCCCGGGCCCATGCGCACCGGATTGCGCTCGCGCGCCTATGCCGACGACACCGATGCGCAGGCGCGCGATGCCGGCGCTTATGCCGGCGCCTGCGTCACCCTGCTGTCATCTGCCGGCGCCACGCACAGGGGGCAGATATGGAAGGTGCGGGCATGACCGTCCTGTCGGCGGCCCTGCTGCTGTTCCTCATCCTGGATCCGCTGGGCAACATCCCGGTGTTCCTCAGCGTGCTCAAGCCGCTGGCGCCACGCCGGCAGCGTATCGTGGTGGTGCGCGAGCTGTTGATCGCGCTGGTCGTGCTGATGCTGTTCCTGTGGGGCGGCAAGTACGCCCTGGAGCTGATGCACCTGCGCCAGGAATCGGTCGCCATCGCCGGCGGCATCGTGCTGTTCCTGATCGGCGTGCGGATGATCTTCCCGCGACCGGAGGGCCTGATGGGCGAGCTTCCCGGCGGGGAGCCTTTTATCGTCCCCTTGGCGATCCCGCTGGTGGCCGGTCCGTCCGGCATGGCGGCCGTCATGCTGATGGGCAGCAACGACCCGTCCCGGCTGGGCGACTGGAGCCTCGCCCTGCTGCTGGCTTGGGGCGCCACGGCGGTGATCCTGTTCTCGGCGACCGTCCTGTACAAGTGGCTGGGCCGACGCGTGCTGACGGCGATCGAGCGGCTAATGGGCATGCTTCTGGTCGCCATCTCCGTCCAAATGGTGCTGGATGGGATCGGTACATACCTCAAGCTGACCCCGCCCAATATCTGACCTCGCGCCGCGGCGCATAGCCGCATTCCGCAGCTCGGATGACCCTGGCCTGCCAGGTCCGGCTGTCATGCTGCACCGCGAAAGATTGTCATGTCGCGGTCACAAAATGGTCCTATCGTGTTAACCTGTTATTAACCTCCGCGGACACCGCGTGGGCCATGGGAACCCCTAGCACGCCCTTCCGAAACGACCTTCCGGGTCGCTTCCGCGCACGTCCGTCAGCCAGCTTCGCCACATCACTCCCGTACCTGAGGTTTATCCGATGAACCAATCCCGTCGTCTTCGCCTGTCCAAGCTCAGCCTTGGCCTCGTCGTCGCGCTCGCCGCCGCTCCCGCCTTCGCGCAGAGCACCTCGGCTGGCGTGGGCGGCCTGGTCACCGATGCTGGTGGCGCGCCCGTCCAAGGCGCCGAGGTCGTAATCACCCATGTCGAGTCCGGTACGGTCAGTCGCGCGACGTCCGATGCGAGCGGTCGCTACATCGCCCGAGGCTTGCGCGTCGGCGGTCCCTACACCATCACCGTCACCAAGGCGGGCACGGGTACTGATACCGAAGAGGGCATCTATCTCGATCTGAACAAAGTCGGTAGCGTCGATGCCCAGTTGTTCTCTGGCGACGCCACCACGCTCGACGCGGTTGCCGTGATCGGCTCTCGTGAGGCGCTGGCCATTTTCAATCCCGAGAACAAGGGTGTTGGTACTTCGATCAGCGGGCGCCAACTGGATCTGACGCCGTCGACCAACCGTTCGCTGGACGACGTCGCTCGCCTCGATCCCCGCATTGCCATCACCGATCCGGGCACGGGCCGCATTTCGGTGGCGGGCATGAACAACCGCTACAACAACATCACAGTGGACGGTCTGGGTCAGAACGACCCCTTCGGCCTGAACAGCAACGGCATGCCCTATACGGGTTCGCCGATCTCGACCGATACCATTGCGGCCTACGACATCAAAGTCAGCGATTATGACGTGGCCCAGGACAGCATCGGCGCCAACATCAATGCCGTCACCAAGTCGGGCACCAACGAGTTCCACGGTTCGGCCTACTACGTCTTCAAGAACGCCGACGACATGGTCGGCAAGCATCCGGTCACGAACCAGGATTACACCAAATTCGATAGGGATGTGACGAAGGGCTTCACCCTGGGTGGTCCTATCCTCAAGGACAAGCTGTTCTTCTTCGCTTCGTACGAGGAGCAGGACGTCACCGGCCTGGCCGGCGATGCGACCAGCTCGGCGAACATCGCAAGCGGCAAGATTTCCCAGGCCGATCTGGATGCCGTGATCGCGGCCGCCAGGGCGCAGGGCTTGGAGCCCGGAACCTATGAGGGCGGTTTGGGCGTCGAACTCAGCCTGAAGCGCTACCTGGGCAAGATCGACTGGAACATCAGTGATTACCACCGTGCCAGCCTGACCTATCAGCAGACCGAAGAAACGCTGCCGTCGCCGTACGACCAGGGCGGCAACTACGTTGTCTTCAGTACCCGTTGGTACACCAAGACCAGCACCACCAAGAACACCAGCCTGCAGTTGTTCAGCGATTGGAGCGACAACTTCAGCACGGAGTTCAAGGTCAGTCAGCAGAAGTTCGAACAGCTGGCCGGCAATGCATCCAACAATGGTCCGACGATCAACATCGGTACCATCGGTTCGACCACCAGCCAGAACTACAACAGCAGCCAGGGTGGTATCCGTTTCGGCGAAGACCGTAATCGCCACGAAAACGCCATCGACAGCAAGAAGACCACGGCCTCGCTGTTCGGCACCTTGTATGCCGGTGACCACGCGCTCAAGTTCGGCTTCGACTGGCTGAAGAACGAGGCGCTGAACCTGTATGGCCGCGACCTGCATGGCGTGTACAGCTACGATAGCGTCGCCGACTTCATCGCGGGCAATTACTACCGCTATGACGTCCGCCGTCCGGCCACCTACGATGCCGCCACCAACACCTTCACGGTGACGGACGACGAGCTCAGCACCGCCGCCACGGTGGGCATGAGCCAGCTCAGCCCGTTCATTCAGGATACCTGGCAGGTCAACGACAACCTCTCGCTGACCTACGGCGTCCGCGTCAATATCCCGAAGAGCGACGGCCGTCCGCCGGTGAAGCCGGGCTTCGAGGAAACCTTTGGTTTCCGCAACGACTACGAACTGGGTACCGACAACAAGGTCGTGATGCCGCGCGTTGCGTTTAACTACACCTTCGATACCCCGCGCTACTCGCAACTGCGCGGCGGCATCGGTCTGTTCCAGAGCGTTCCGCCGTACGTGTGGCTCGCTAACCCGTTCCAGAACAACGGCGTCAATGCGGTGGCCTTCTGTGCTTACAGGACGACGGCGACGGTGAGCGGCTGCGTCAATGACCGTATCACCCAGATCTACGATCCCAGTGCCGATCCGCACAACCAGCCGATCCCGGCCACCAGCGTGGCGGGTTCGACTTATCGCGCGCAGGTGGACGCGATCGATCCGGACTTCAAGATGCCGACCATGTGGAAGGCAAGCTTGGGCTATGACGCCGAACTGCCGTGGTGGGGCCTGATTGGTACAGCCGAAATCCAGCATTTCCGCGCCAAGGATGCGGCCTTCTACAAGGCGCTGAACATCGGTACCCCGAACGGCACGCTGCTGGACGGACGAGACAGCTACTGGGTCACCATGGGCGGTACGGCCAAGAACAATGGCCTGATCCCCGGCTATTCCAACCAGTCCACGTTGTTGACCAATACCGATCAGGGCAAGTCCACGGCCATCACTTTTGCCCTGAACAAGCCGATGAGCAATGGCTGGTACGGCAACGTCAGCGTGACCTGGACCGATGCCACCGAGGTGGGGTCGGACACGTCGTCGCAGGCGTGGTCCAGCTACCAGTTCGTATCGCGTCTGAATCCCAACGAGGAGATCGCAAGGACCGCTACCCAGCAGATCCGTACCCAGCTCAAGGCATCGCTCGGTTGGGAGCACGCGTTCTTCGGTGACTACAAGACAAGTATTTCCGCGTACTACAACGGACATACGGGCTTGCCTTACACGTGGCTGATCAACGGCGACCTGAATGGCGACGGCATCTTCCAGGATCCGGCCTACATTCCGCTGGTCAACGATCCGCGAGTGAGCTACGGCTCGGCCACCGCCGCGCAGATCGCCGCGTTCCATGCGTTCATCGACAGCGATCCTTACCTGTCGGCACGTCGCGGCAAGATTGCAGAACGCAATTCGGCCCGTACGCCCTGGGTGAACCAGCTGGACTTGGGCATCCAGCAGGAACTGCCCGGCTTCTTCAAGAAGCACCGCACGGTGCTGCGCCTGGACGTCTATAACTTCCTCAACATGCTGAACAAGGATTGGGGCATTACCGAGCAGGTTCCGGGCGGTTTCGATTCGCGCTACTTGGCCTCCATGGGCAATTCGGTGCGCGCCGACGGCGGCTACGTCTACAACCTGGGTACGCCCACGGCGACGGAACTGCTGCCGAATACGCAGAGGCTTTCCGTCTACGAGTCCAACTCGGTCTTCCAGAATCGTGTCGTTTCGATGTGGTCCGTGCTGATGACCCTGCGCTACGAGTTCTGATAGCGCGTGACGTAGTTGTTAGAAGGCAACACCAACGGCCGGGGCAACCCGGCCGTTTTCTTTTGGGCGGGCTCCTCTTGCCCCTATGACTGCGCTAAAGTCCCGCCTCTGACGAACGAAGACAGGAAAAACCCCATGAACCAGACGGCATCGAGGGCGTTGCCGGTGCAGGACGCGCGGATCTATCCGCGTGGCGGCCTGGACGTACTTTCCCGCGCCGAAGTGGCGCGCCTGCGCGACGCGTCCAGCGGCGGTATGCACGAGCTGCTGCGCCGCTGCGCGCTGGCGGTGCTGACCAGCGGCAGCGCGTCCGACGATCCGCGCGCGGCGCGCGATCTCTATCCCGACTTCGACATCCAGGTCCTGCAGCAGGACCGTGGCGTCCGCATCGACCTGATCAATGCGCCGGCGATGGCGTTCGTGGATGGCGAGATCATCCGCGGCGTGGCGGAACTGCTGTTCGCCGTGGTACGCGACCTGGCGTACACCGCCATCGAACTCGGCCCCGAGTACGCGGCCGATCTGGAATCGTCAGCCGGCATCACCAATGCAGTGTTCGGCCTGCTGCGCAACGCGCGCATCCTCAAGCCCAGCGATCCGAACCTGGTCGTCTGCTGGGGCGGACACTCGATTTCGCGCGACGAATACCTCTACACCAAGCAGGTCGGCTACGAGTTGGGCCTGCGCGGCCTGGACATCTGCACGGGTTGCGGCCCCGGCGCGATGAAGGGGCCGATGAAGGGTGCGACCATCGCGCATGCCAAGCAGCGCCGTGCCAAGACGCGCTACATCGGCGTGACCGAGCCGGGCATCATCGCGGCCGAGTCGCCGAATCCGATCGTCAACCACCTGGTGATCATGCCCGACATCGAGAAGCGCCTGGAGGCCTTCGTCCGCATCGGCCACGGCATCATCGTGTTCCCCGGCGGCGTCGGTACGGCAGAGGAAATCCTCTACCTGCTCGGCATCCTGCTGCACCCCGACAACGCGCACCTGCCGTTCCCGCTGATCCTGACCGGTCCGACCATCGCCGCGCCGTACTTCGAGCAGATCGACCGTTTCATCCGCCTGACGCTGGGCGATGCGGCGGCCGAACGTTACGAGATCATCATCGGCGATCCGGTCGCGGTGGCGAAGAAGATGGTGGCCGGCATCCGCAAGGTGCGCGAGTACCGCATCGAGCACAAGGATTCGTTCTTCTTCAACTGGGCCGTCCAGATTCCCGAGGACTACCAGCAGCCTTTCGTGCCGTCGCACGAGGCGATGGCCGCGCTGCAGCTGCGCCCCGGCCGCGCCGTGCATGATCTTGCCGCCGACCTGCGACGTGCGTTCTCCGGCATCGTCGCCGGCAACGTCAAGGAAGACGGCATGCGCCGCATCGAGGAATTCGGTCCGTTCGAGATCCACGGCGACGCCGCGATGATGCAGGCGCTGGATGCCCTGCTGCGTGCGTTTGTCGAGCAGCGGCGCATGAAGATCGCGGGCGAGTACAAGCCCTGTTACCGCGTGGCGACCTGACGCCGCTAGCCCGTGGCATCCAGTGGCAGGCGGATGGTGGCGGTGTACAGGCCATCGACGATCCGCGTGTCCACGCTCCCGCGGCCCTGGGTCGCGGCATGGATGCGCGCCCGCACCGAGCTGAGTCCGACCTGATGGCCTGACGCCGCGCGGGCCGAGGCGGGTGGCAGGGTGTTGGAAACGGCGATCTGGAGGGCGCCATCGACCGTGCCGATGCGGATGCCGACATTCCCGCCCGTCGTGGAGGGTTCGATACCGTGCCGGATGGCGTTTTCCGCCAATGGCTGGATGGAAAGCGTCGGTACCTGCAGGGCGGGCAGCTCGGCGGGGGTATCCCAGGTCAACCGGAGACGATCCCCCAGGCGGAGCTGTTCGATCTCCAGGTAGCGGCGCGCCAGCGACAGGTCCTCTGCCAGCGTGAGGGACTCGCGTTGCGACAGCGCCGCCCGGAACAGGTCCGACAGGTCCAGCAGCAACTGCTCCGCGAGGTCGGGCTTGGCATGCAACAGCGAAATGCCGGTGTTGAGCGTGTTGAACAGGAAGTGCGGCTGGATGCGGGCTTGGAGGGCCTGCAGCTTGGCGTGTTCGGCAGCCACGGCCAACTGCCGAGCCCGCCACTGTGCGTGGAATGCACCCAGCCCCAGCCCCCCCATGATCAAGGCAATGGCGGTGATGCGCAGCGAAAGGGTCAGCCAGCCGCCCTCCGGCAGCGGCACGAGATCCCGCAGTGCCAGCCAACCAGCCAACAGCACGAGCCAAGTACTGGCCAGCAGTGCGCCGAGTCCGACTTGTGCGATGAGCGGTGGGGTTGCCCGGGAAAGCGCCCCGCGCAACAGGTACAACAAGCCCAGCGACGTCAGCACGATCCACTGGATGGCGAGCGAGGCCACGCCGAAGTAGGTCAGGCGATCTCCTTCTCGGCCGGGCGCGATCGTCAGGATCGCCGCCAGCGCTTCCCCGGCCAGCAGCACCCACACCAGGGTGCGGGCTTGCCATAGGGTGTCGAGGGGACTCAACACGGGGGAAGGGTTATCCATATCGTCGGGCGGGGGTCGGGGAAGGGTAGCCGGGGCCTCGAGCAGGGTGCCATTGGCTGGAACTCGCCATTGGGGCGGCGAATCGCGCCGTTCATTCGGGAAGAACTGGCCGGGGTCCCAGGTTGAGGCTAGGGTAAGCCGTCAACAAGGGGAAGGGTATGTCCGTCTCACACCCAAGCGATGCCGGCAGCGGAGGCGCAGTGCACCGTCGCCGGCAGCGCCAGCGGGGCTTCACACTGATCGAGCTGATGGTGACCATCGCGGTGATCGCGATCCTTTCGGCCATCGCCGCACCGTCGATGGTCTCGCTGATGAACTCCAACCGCCTTTCCAGCACGGCCGGCGAACTGACCGCTGCCGCACAATTGGCGCGTTTGGAGGCCATCCGGCGCAATTCGCCGGTGCGTCTGTGTCGGAGCACCGATGGCACGACGTGCTCGAACGGGGCCGACTGGGGTGGCTGGGCCATCGTGGGAAACAACAACCTCGACGATAGCGAGGAAGTGGTGCGGGGTGGCCTGTTCCCGGGCAACGTGCAACTCGCAGGGCCCGCGGGCGGCATCACGTTCAATTCGGCGGGGCTGATTCCTTCGGCGCAAGTGCTCACCGTCTGTATCCCGACGACTAGTCCCGTTGAGAACCAGCGGGTGATAACCATAAGCGTGGCAGGACATATCACGACCGAAAGGGCAGATGGAGGAGGTGCTTGCTCATGAGTCATCGCATCCACGGTGTTGCGGCTTCTCGTCGCCGGCCATTGCCCAGCGCGCGGTCTGTGCGCGGTATCAGCCTGATCGAAGTGCTGGTGGCCGTGGTGGTGTTGAGCATCGGCCTGCTCGGAGTGGCCGCCATGCAATCCGTCGCCCTGCGCGGCGGCCAGAGTTCCCTCGAAACCAGCCAGGCGGTCATGCAGACCAACGCCATCCTCGATGCCATGCGCGCCAACCGTGCTGCCGCGGAGGAATACAACACCGACGGCATGATGTGCGCCGCGGAGGCCGGCAGCAGTGTGGCCGAGAGCGACCTGCAGACCTGGATCACCGATCTGAAGAACAACATCGCCAATACCGACGACGATGACACGACATGCGGCCAGATCACTGGCTGCCCGGAGGCTTGCGTCATTACCATTCAGTGGGATGACTCGCGTGCCGGCGGTGGCAACGAGCGGCGAGTGGTCACGAGGACGACCATATGACATCGCGCCGTCTTGCCGCTGGCTTCAGCCTGATCGAACTGATGGTGGCCTTGGTGCTGGGCTTGCTGGTCACCGGCGCTGCCTTCGCGATCCTGCAGTCCAATCAGGCCACCTATCGCTCGAACGAAGGCTTGAACCGCATCCAGGAAAATGCCCGTATCGCGTTCGAGTTGATGTCTCGCGACATCCGCGCCGCCGGTGGCAGTGCCTGTTCACGGTATTCGGAAATCATGGGTGCCAACGCGGAGGCTGCTCAGTTCAGCGGTTCGCCCATCCAGGGGGATGCCGCCTCGCTGCGCGTGTTCTCCGGCGACGATACCGCCTACCGTGTGGAGAGTACGACGTCCAGTTCCGTCACGCTGGATGACGAGGAACTCGATACTGCCTCCGACGCGTTTTCCGTCGGAAACCTCATCATGCTGTGCAACAGCAGCCGTACTCACGTCGTCGCAGCCACTGGCGTGACCGGGATGACCGTCAGTTTCGATGGTCTGCCGGACTACCCGGTGACCGATGCTGCTCTGCTGCCGTCAGTCGTCTTGGCTCGTTTTCGCGACGTGCAATGGTTCGTGCAGGAAAATGGTCGCGGAGGCAGTTCCCTCTACATGTCGCGTTTCGGCGGGGCGGCCGAGGAAGTGATCGACGGCGTGCAGGACATCGATTTCGGTTATCGCCAGCGTGGCCAAGCCAACTACGCCGATACGCCGGGTGACGATGTGGTGGCCGTACGGATCAACATGACCTTGCAGGGCGCGGACGTCGATGGCCGCGACCTGACGCGGCAGGTATCCAACATCGTCAGCTTGCGGGGGCGCACGCTATGAAATCCGATCGTTCCCGTTCCGTCGGCATGAGCCGCGATCAGCAGGGTATCGCCTTGATCGTGGTGCTGGTCCTGCTGGTGGTGACGGCTATCCTCGGCCTGGCGATCATGCGCAGTTCCGCCATGCAGGAGCGCATGGCCGCTAACCTGCGTGACCGTAGCGTCGCTTTCCAGGCGGCCGAAGGTGCGCTTCGATTCGCGCAGGATCAGGTGCTTGGTGCAGGGGACTGGGATCGCCGCATTCCCACGGCGGCGGACTGCACGTCTGACAGCATCTGCCCCAGCGGCTCCGTGCCCGCATGGCGTCAGGTACCCGACGATAGCTACGACAACCAGATGGTTGCGGAGAATCCCGAATACTGGATCGAGTACATCGGCACCGGCCCCGGCCAACCCGGTGGCTGCGATACCACTTCAGGCTCCACGCTCAATTGCGCCAATCCCTTGTACCGCGTGACCGCACGCAGCCGTGCCGCAGGCCGCGCCGACGTGCTTGTGCAAGCCACCGTCATCAGTCGCATCCCGGATGAGCCATGAACACTTTTTCCTCTTCTCCCCTGTGCTCGCATCTCCAGAACACCCGCCATCGTCCGTGGTGGAGCGCACCTGTGGCTTTCCTGGCGACACTACTGGCTCTCCCAGTCAATGCCGGCGTCGCGATTCCGGACGAGCCGATGACCACCGGTACGCGGATACCACCCAACATCCTGCTTGTGCTCGATAATTCTGGCTCGATGTCGAATGATTACATGCCGGACAGTGTGCCAAGAATTGCCGGCACTGCCGATAACAGCAACGGCGACACGATGGCGTTGCAAGCCTACACCCGCAACACCATCTACTACGACCCGCGCAAGACGTACCTGCCTTGGGTGAACCCCGATGGCTCCGAAATGACGGGTGGCAAGAGTTATGGCGCCGCCTACAGCGACGCCAATCGGGTTTGGCCATTCGCTACCGCGACCATCAACCTGGCAAATCAGATCAGGACGTTCTACTACCCGAGAAATCCGAATGATCCGACGACGTTCGGCAACGTTTCCGGCTACTACCGTTACCAGATTCTGACCGACGGCGTCGTTGAACGTTCGGAGTGGGGCGGCGTTGCCAGTTTCACCGTCGCGCCTGACTATCCCGTTACGAACGTTTCGGGAACGAATGGGAGCTTCAGTACGAAGTTTCCCGTCTTCACGGTTCCAGCCAACGCTAACCGTGTAACCATCACGGCCACTGCGGCGGGCAATGTCGACCTGTTCATGAGGGTCAATGCCGCCCCGACAGCCGCGACGTCCACGAGTAATGTGGTGAACGGCAATGCCACAAAGACCATCGTCCGCAACAATCCGGTGACCGGCGAACAGATCAACGTGGGACTTCGGGGCAGGAACAACTACAGCGGCGTGACGCTGACCATTACATATCAGCTTGATCGATGCAGCGGATATGGTTGGGTGAATTGCACCACGGCGACTCCAACCGGACGTAGCGCTGCAGCGGAATTGGAGAACTTCGCTATCTGGTACTCCTACCACCGCACACGTTACAAGGTTGCTAAATCAGGCGCCGGGCGCGCATTCGCCAGATCGGCACCAATTATCGCGTCGGCTACCGCAACATCTGGAACAACATGCCGACATCCAATACTGTCATTCCTAGTGGAGGTGTGTGGCCGGCTGGGGGCAGGTGGAATGTCCACCCGATGACGCCAGCCAAACCCATTCCGGTTACGCGCAACCAGGGTTTGTTCGACGACCCGAATGGCACCACCGGCGCCGATAACAACCGAACGGCCTGGTTCCAGCGCTTGTATTCCGAAAATGGGGGCGGCGCCACGCCGTTGCGCTCCGCCATGTGGAATGCAGGCAATTACTTCGCAACGGACCATGCGTCGGACGGGCCTTGGGGTCCTGGCGAGCCGGTGGAGCAATTCAGCTGCCGTCAGAGCTACATGATCCTGACCACCGATGGTTACCGTAACGACTCGACTGATACCGGATACGATTACACGGGAGTAGGTCAGAACGTCGGTGAGCAGGATGGCTCGTTCCCTCGGCCATACAAGGGCGATAACCAGGCCGACACCTTGGCCGATATCGCCATGTATTACTGGAAGACCGACTTGCGCGAGGACCTGGCAAACAACGTGCCGGCGTCGATCGACGACCCGGCCAGCCACCAGCACATGGTGACGTTCTCGGTGTCGTTGGGCGCCGCGGGTAGCCTGGATCCGGAAACGGATTTGCCGGCCATCACGGCGGGTACAAAGAGCTGGCCAATTTCTGTCAACAATGACGCCAGCAGCATCGACGATCTGTGGCATGCAGCGGTGAACGGACGTGGCAAGTACGTACTGGCCAACGACGCCGACAGGTTCACCAAGGCCTTGCTGGACGCATTGACTGAGATCGAGCGACGCAGCAGTTCGTACTCCAACGTGGCGTCCACATCCGTGTCGCCGGAGGCCAGCACGCTGGTATTCAACGCCAGCTACGAGCAGGGCAGTTGGAAAGGTGGTTTGAGGGCCAGCCGGGCATCGGACGGCGCTGAAATGTGGAATGCGAGTGTTGGCAGTTGGAATACGCGTAATGTCCTGACTTCCGAAGACGGCACAGGACACACTTTCCCGACTGATAATCAGATCACTGCTCTCGCCAGGACCGGTGGCACGTTCAACTATCCGGTAACTGGCGCGAAGAATGCCGACTACATCAAGGGCGATACGAGTCTGGAAGGCAACGAAGCGCCGCACCTGCGCAGGCGTACCAGCGTGCTGGGCGACATCGTCAATTCATCGCCCGCCTATGACCCGGAAACCAATACGCTCTATGTGGGCGCCAACGACGGCATGCTGCATGCCTTCGACGCAAGCAGCGGCGAGGAACTGTTCGCCTACATTCCCAGCATCATCAACTTGGGCCTGCTGTCCACCCTGAGTCGCGGCGACTATGCCCACAGATACTTCGTCGATGGTCCCATCGCAGTCAGTCGTCGCTCTCTGACGCCGGGCGGCGAAAACATCCTGGTCGGAAGCTTGGGGCGTGGCGGCAAGGGACTGTATGCGCTGGACGTCACCAATCCCGCATCGATGGCGGCCTCAAACTTCAAGTGGGAGCGCGCTGAAACCACACGCAACAACATGGGCTTGGTACTCAGCAAGCCGTTGCTGGCCAGCGTGAATGCCGGCACGCGCACGCCAGCCGTGGTCGTTGGCAATGGTCCCAACAGTACCAATGAGCGCGCCGTGCTGATCGTCCTGGATCTGGATACGGGCAGCGTCATTCGCGAAATCGATACGGGTGTTGGAAGTGCGCTTGCACCCAATGGCCTGTCCTCGGCGACGGGCGTCTATGGCGTAGACGGCAAGACGCTGGCTTATGTCTATGCCGGCGACATGCAAGGCAACGTCTGGAAGTTCGACATGACCTCCTCTACCCCGGCTGATTGGACCGCTACCCGCCTGTTCACGGCGCAGGACGAAGATGGAAATGCGCAGCCCATCAGTGGTGGCGTGGCGGTGGGTGTCCATCCGCTCACACGGAAGCGCTGGGTCTTCTTCGGCACCGGTCGCTACCTCACCGCCGAGGATGCTCAGCCAGGAAGCACTGACGTACAGAGCATGTACGGGTTCATCGATGAAAATACTACCCGCACACGTGATGAGCTGACCGAACGATCCATCCAGGTGACGGAGGGCAATGTGCGCGCATTTGAATCGCGCGCAGCGCTGCCGTCCAGCTCGAAGGGCTGGTATCTGGATCTTCCTGTCAGCGGTGAGCGGATCGTGCAGGACGCACAGTTGGCGGGCCGTTTCCTGGTTACTGCCAGCATCATCCCCTCGGGTGGTGCCTGCAGTTCCAGCGGTACCGGCTACATAAACGCGCTGGATGCCTTCACCGGCACCAGCGGCAGCCTTTCGTATTTCGACTTGAATGGCGATGGAGTTACGGAGGATACGGCGGTTACTGGCGGCTTGCCGGTGGGATCGGTGAACCTGGGTAACGGCATGCCGACCTTGCCGAATCTGTTGCGCGGTTTGCTGGGGGTTGGTGGCAGCGGTGGCGCCGGATTGAATACGGTGCGTACGGCGGCGCCGCGCTGGGACCGCGCCTCATGGCGCGAGATCCGCAGGGACTGACACATGGAGAGCGAACATATGATGGTTTCCGTCAAGGCCGCGCCACGTGCGCTAGCTGGGTTCACCTTGATCGAACTGATGGTGGTGGTGGCCATCATCGGCATCCTGGCCTCGATCGCCTTGCCCAGCTACCTCGAACACGTGCGCAAGGGCCGGCGGGCTGCTGGCACTGCCTGCTTGTTGCAGGCAGCGCAGCAGATGGAGCGCTTCTACACCACGGCACTGGCGTACGACGCTGATGACAGTCCGACCGTCTTTACCTGTGATGCTGACGCGAGCAGGTTCTACACGGTCTCAGTGGATACCGACAGTTTGGCGCCAAGGACTTACTTGCTGATTGCTACCCCGCAGGGGAGTCAGGCGAGTGATCGCTGTGGCAACCTCTCGATCGATCAGGCCGGCAATCGCTTGCCCACGACGCAAGGCTGTTGGTGAGAAAAACCTAACGCTTTAGCATGTCGCGCACGCGATACGTTTGGGTCCGGTCATCGTCGGTGGCGAGACCTGTCATTTGAGGTCGCTGTATCGCCATCGCCGCTGGGGTGGAGAGGGCAACAAAAAAGCCGCATCTTTCGATGCGGCTTTTTCTTTTGATCTGGCGCCCGAAGTTGGACTCGAACCAACGACCCCCTGATTAACAGTCAAGTGCTCTAACCGGCTGAGCTATTCGGGCGGGGCGCGTATTGTAGCCAGCGATTCCCGTGGCGACAAGCCTCGGGAACTGAGGGCGTGTGGGGCCTGGCGCCCAAGGCGTTGGATCATCAGCATGGCGTCTTCAGGTTGCCTCGCACAGCGCGCGGGCGGCCTGTGTTGTTCAGGACAACGCTGCTTGCCACGCGGCCGTCGTAGCAGATCCGGATGGTCAGGTTGGTGCCGTAGCTCATCCCGGTCGGCTGATAGCGGACATGCCGGCGCCCTTGGCTGGATACCACCCGGATGCTCGGCGCCCCGGGCGCCGCCTCGTTCCGGTAGATGTCGTTGCCGTCGTCGGGCTCGCGGTTTCCGTCCGGGTCGCGGAAGGACAGCCAGTGTCCTCCCCAGTCGGTGCCGTTGCGGCAGTTGCCGGCGCCATCACTGGGGCAGACCACGACCGGCACGTTGTGGCTGATGGCGGTCATCCGGGCCGAGGCGAAGTGGGACATCAGCAGGTTCGTCGTCGCGCTGGCCTGTTGGCGGGCCCGGAACTCCCGCAGCGAAGGCAGGCCAATGGCGACCATGAGCGCCAGGACGGACAGAGTGACGGAGATTTCCACCAGCGTGAAGCCATGGGTGGATACGGGGCGACGTGCGTGGCTCCCCTGACGGGGCAGCGAAGGCATCCTTGCCATCGACAACTCCTTGCGGATAGGACGGGCACAGGTTCGCGGCGCTGCCCCATCGCTCGCCATCAGGTCCGGGCCTGTCCGCATGTAGGGATTCGCCGCGGCGGCTGTCACACGCCCATCGCTATACTCGTCCGCTTGTCTCCGGGTTGTGCGCCATGACCGACCGTTTCCAGCTCGTTTCCCCCTATTCACCGGCCGGCGACCAGCCGCAGGCGATCAAGAAACTCACCGAGAATTTCGAGGCGGGCCTGGCGAAGCAGACGCTGCTGGGCGTGACGGGTTCGGGCAAAACCTACACCATCGCCAACGTGGTGCAGCAGGTGCAGAAGCCGACCTTGATCATGGCGCCCAACAAGACGCTGGCTGCGCAGCTGTACGGCGAGTTCAAGGCGTTCTTTCCGCACAACGCGGTGGAGTACTTCGTCAGTTATTACGACTACTACCAGCCCGAGGCCTACGTGCCGTCGAGCGATACCTTCATCGAGAAGGACAGCTCGATCAACGAACACATCGAACAGATGCGGTTGGCGGCGACCAAGACGCTGCTGTCGCGACCGGATGCGCTGGTGGTGGCCACCGTGTCCGCCATCTACGGCCTGGGCGCCCCGGAAGACTACCTGTCGCTGCGGCTGATCCTGTCGCTGGGCGAGCGGATCGACCAGCGCGAACTCATCCGCCACCTGACCCAGCTGCAGTACACCCGCAACGAGTACGAACTGCAGCGCGGCACGTTCCGCGTACGCGGCGAGATCATCGACGTGCACCCGGCCGAAAGCGATGCCGAAGCCATCCGCATCGAACTGTTCGACGGTGAGGTCGAGGGGCTCAGCCTGTTCGATCCGCTCACGGGCGAATCGCTGCGCAAGCTGCAGCGCTACACCGTCTATCCCAAGACCCATTACGCGACCACCCGCGAGCGCGTGCTGGCGGCGATCGATACCATCAAGGTCGAACTGAAGGATCGTCTGGAGAGCCTGTACGCGCAGAACAAACTGGTGGAAGCGCAGCGGCTGGCCCAGCGCACCCAGTTCGACGTGGAGATGATGGCGGAGGTCGGCTTCTGTTCCGGCATCGAGAACTACTCGCGCCACCTGACCGGCAAGGCGCCGGGCGAGCCACCGCCGACGCTGTTCGACTACCTGCCGGCCGATGCGCTGCTGGTCATCGACGAGTCGCACGTGACCATTCCGCAGATCGGCGCCATGTACAAGGGCGACCGTTCGCGCAAGGAGACGCTGGTGGAGTTCGGTTTCCGCCTGCCGTCGGCACTGGACAACCGGCCGCTGCGGTTCGAGGAGTGGGAGGCGCGCTCGCCACGAAGCATCTACGTCTCGGCCACGCCAGGGCCTTACGAGCTGCGCGAGTCCGCCGGCGAGATCGTCGAGCTGGTGGTGCGTCCCACCGGCCTGATCGACCCGGAAGTGGAAATCCGCCCCGTCGGCACGCAGGTCGACGACCTGTTGTCGCAGATCAACGAGCGCGTGTCGTGGGGCGACCGCGTGCTGGTCACCACGCTGACCAAGCGCATGGCCGAGAACCTGACCGAGTATCTCGGCGAACACGGCATCAAGGTGCGCTACCTGCACTCGGACGTCGACACGGTCGAGCGCGTGGAGATCATCCGCGACCTGCGGCTGGGCAAGTTCGACGTGCTGGTCGGCATCAACCTGCTGCGCGAGGGCCTGGACATGCCGGAGGTGTCGCTGGTGGCGATCCTCGACGCCGACAAGGAGGGCTTCCTGCGCTCGACCGGCTCGCTGATCCAGACGATCGGCCGCGCCGCGCGCAACCTGCGCGGCAAGGCCATCCTGTATGCCGACAAGGTCACCCGGTCCATGCAGGCGGCGATAGACGAAACGGCCCGCCGTCGCGAGAAGCAGGTGGAGTACAACCTGGAGCACGGCATCACGCCGAAGTCCGTGGCCCGTCCCATCGTGGATATCCTGGAGGGCGCCCGCAGCGAGGCGACCAGCGAGGGCAAGTCCGGGCGGGGCAAGTCGCGTCGGGTGGCCGAGGAGCCGGCCGAGTACGGTGTGATGGATCCCGCCCAGGCGGTGGCCCGCATCAAGGCGCTGGAGCAGCAGATGTACCAGCACGCGCGCGACCTGGAATTCGAGGACGCCGCGCGCCTGCGCGACCAGATCCAGCGGCTGAAGGAAGCCAGCCTGGGCGGCTGATACGCCGGATCGCATGCCCCGGTTGTCGGCGACCCTGCTTCCGGGCTAGAATTCGCGCCCCTGCAAAGGGCAGACCGGGCGGTTAGCTCAGCGGTAGAGCACTACCTTGACATGGTAGGGGTCACAGGTTCGAACCCTGTACCGCCCACCACGCTTCCACAGCGTGGATTCCGGACTTCTGGGGCCAGCCCGATGCGCCATCTTCCTCACGAGGTGGCCCGCGGCAACGCCGGCCGAGCGTGCGACATGAGCACTACCACCGCCTGAATCTGGTACTGCCCGAGGCACTGCATCCCGTAGGCGCCCTCGTGGCGCTTTTTTGTTGTCCGCAGGACGGCAAGGGAATCGGGAATGGGGAGTAGGGAATCGTCGCAACCACTGCGCTGGGTCCCGATGCTCCCCTTGAATCCCGCCCGCTTTCGCCGCCGCCGATTCCCCACTCCCGATTCTCCATTCCCGGTCCTTACATGATCACCATCACGCTCCCCGACGGCAGCCGCCGCGAGTTCGACAACCCCGTCTCCGTCATGGAGGTCGCGCAGTCCATCGGCGCCGGCCTGGCCAAGGCCACCGTGGCCGGCGCGGTCGACGGCGTGCTGGTCGACGCCAGCGACGTCATCGACCACGACGCGTCGTTGCGCATCATCACGCCGAAGGACGAGGAGGGCGTGGAGATCATCCGCCACTCCTGTGCCCACCTGGTCGGCCATGCGGTGAAGCAGCTGTACCCGGACGTGAAGATGGTCATTGGCCCGGTCATCGCCGAAGGCTTCTACTACGACATCTACAGCGAGCGCCCGTTCACGCCCGAAGACCTGGCGGCGATCGAACAGCGTATGCAGGAACTGATCGCGCAGGACTACGACGTCATCAAGAAGATGACGCCGCGCGCCGAGGTCGTGGAGGTGTTCACGTCGCGCGGCGAGGACTACAAGCTGCGCCTGATCGACGACATGGGTCCGGACGTCACCGCGATGGGCCTGTACTACCACCAGGAATACGTGGACATGTGCCGCGGCCCGCACGTGCCGAACACGCGCTTCCTGAAGGCCTTCAAGCTGACGCGCATCTCCGGCGCCTACTGGCGCGGCGATGCCAAGAACGAGCAGCTGCAGCGCATCTACGGCACGGCCTGGGCCGACAAGAAGCAGCTGGAAGCCTATATCCAGCGCATCGAGGAAGCCGAGAAGCGCGACCACCGCAAGATCGGCAAGCAGCAGGAACTGTTCCACCTGCAGGAAGAGGCGCCGGGCCTGGTGTTCTGGCACCCCAAGGGCTGGGCCATCTGGCAGGTGGTCGAGCAGTACATGCGCAAGGTCTACCGCGACAGCGGCTACCAGGAAGTGCGCTGCCCGCAGATCCTCGACGTGGCCCTGTGGAAGAAGTCCGGCCACTGGGACAACTACAAGGAAAACATGTTCTTCAGCGAGTCGGAGAACCGCACCTACGCGGTCAAGCCGATGAACTGCCCGGGCCACGTGCAGGTGTTCAACCAGGGTCTGCACAGCTACCGCGACCTGCCGATCCGCTACGGCGAATTTGGTGCCTGCCATCGCAACGAGCCGTCGGGTGCGCTGCACGGCATCCTGCGCGTGCGCGGCTTCACCCAGGACGATGGCCACATCTTCTGCACGGAAGACCAGATCGAGGCCGAGGTCACCGCGTTCCACCAGCAGGCGCTGAAGGTCTATTCGGACTTCGGCTTCGAGGACATCCAGATCAAGATCGCCCTGCGCCCGGAATCGCGCCTGGGCGACGACGCCACCTGGGACAAGGCCGAGGCCGCCCTGCGCGCCGCGCTGCGCAGCTGCGGGGTGGAGTGGCAGGAACTGCCGGGCGAGGGCGCCTTCTACGGTCCCAAGATCGAGTACCACCTGAAGGACGCCATCGGCCGGACCTGGCAGCTGGGCACCATGCAGGTCGATTTCATGATGCCGGGCCGCCTGGGCGCCGAGTACGTGGACGAGAACAGCCAGCGCCAGCACCCGGTCATGCTGCACCGGGCCATCGTGGGCTCGATGGAGCGGTTCATCGGTATCCTGATCGAGCACCATGCTGGTGCATTCCCGTCCTGGCTGGCCCCCCAGCAGGCGGTGGTGATGAATATCACCGACGCCCAGGCCGATTATGTGGCCGAGGTCCGGAAAACCCTTGCAAATCAAGGCTTCCGGGTGGCGGCGGATTTGCGGAACGAGAAGATCGGCTATAAGATTCGCGAGCACACGCTGCAGCGGGTGCCTTACCTGCTGGTGGTCGGCGACCGCGAGAAGGACAATGGCGCCATCGCCGTGCGTACGCGTTCAGGGGAAGATCTTGGCAGCATGTCCGTTGCCGCCTTTGCCGAACGTTTGCGGAACGAGCACGCTGCACACTAAGTTCCGGTCCCTGGTCGACCGGTACAACCCTCCCTGGAGACTGCAACATCAGCACCCCTGACAACAAGCAAAACCGCAAGAACCACGAAATCCGCGTGCCGCGGGTGCGCGTGATCGGTTCCGATGGCGAGATGATCGGCGTGCTTTCGCGCGACGAAGCTCTGGCCAAGGCGGAGGACGAAGGTCTGGATCTCGTCGAGATCCAGCCCAACGCCGAGCCGCCCGTCTGCAAGATCATGGACTTCGGCAAGTTCAAGTTCGAAATGCAGAAGAAGGCCAACGAGGCCAAGAAGAAGCAGAAGCAGGTCGAGATCAAGGAACTCAAGTTCCGCCCGGTCACCGACGAGGGCGACTACCAGATCAAGATGCGCAACATCCGCCGCTTCCTGGAAGAGGGCGACAAGGTCAAGGTCAACATCCGCTTCCGTGGCCGCGAGATGAGCCACCAGGAGCTGGGTCGCGAGATGGCCGCGCGCATCGAGGCCGAGCTGGGCGACGAGATCGTCATCGAGTCCCGTCCGCGCCTGGAAGGCCGCCAGATGGTCATGATGATCGCCCCCAAAAAGAAGTGATGTCGGCGGCGGAGCCGCCGACGCCACCCGTTCCCCTCGCCCCGCATGCGGGGAGAGGGCAAAGGGTGAGGGGAAGGCGCCGCAAGGCGCCTTTCGCTTTTGGCGCCCTCCGGTTCCCTCGCTAAGTAGCCGGATTTGCAAGAGAAAACGCCAGCGGGCATAATACGCGGCCCGGTACGCCGGGAGGCTGCTCGCAGCCGATGGACCCGTCGCAGGTTCCGTTCTGGAATCAACGACTTACAAGCCGATATGGGCATGGATGGAAAGAGTGGCCTTTCGATCTTCGCGGCGAAGCCGCAAAGCATTGAAAGGGCGCCGCCCGGATCAGTGACATAAACCCGTCAAGGACATAGCAATGCCCAAGATCAAGACCCACCGGGCGGCGGCGAAGCGTTTCCGCAAGACCGCCTCCGGCAAGTTCAAGGCTGGCCACGCCAACCGTAGCCACATCCTCACCAAGAAAGCGACCAAGCGTAAGCGCGGCCTTCGTGCGACGAACATCATTCGCGCCGAAGACAGCGGCCGTCTGAACCGCATGCTTCCCTACCTCTGAGGACTGAGACATGGCACGAGTTAAGCGTGGCGTGATGGCGCGTCGCCGTCACAAGAAGATCCTCACCCTGGCCAAGGGTTACTACAACGCGCGCCGCAAGGTGTTCCGCGTTGCCAAGCAGGCGGTCATCAAGGCGCAGCAGTACGCCTACATCGGCCGCAAGCAGAAGAAGCGCAACTTCCGTTCGCTGTGGATCACGCGTATCAACGCGGCGGCCCGCATCAACGGCCTGAGCTACAGCCGTTTCATGAACGGCCTGCTGAAGGCTGGCATCACCCTGGACCGCAAGGTGCTGGCGGACATCGCCGTGCACGATGCGGCCGGTTTTGCGGCCTTGGCTGAAAAGGCGAAGGGCGCACTCGCGGCGTAAGCCGCGTCTCCACCGTACAGCACTCCGGCAGTCCATCGCCGGGAACACGTGGGGAAGGGCGCGAGTCCTTCCCCATTGTTTTTTGTGGGTTGCCGTCATTCCGGCGAAAGCCGGAATCCATCTTGATCTTCGCGCGCAAGGCCGCCAGACGCGAAGCGGATGCAACGGCAGAATGGATCCCGGCTTTCGCCGGGATGACGACACGAGGCCCGATCAAGAAATGAGCGAAATCGAATCCCTGTCCACCCAGGCACTGGCCGACATCGCCGCCGCGCAGTCGCCCGAGGTGGTGGAACAACTGCGCGTCGCCCTGCTCGGTAAGAGCGGCAGCATCACCACGCAGTTGAAGCAACTGGGTGCATTGCCTGCCGACCAGCGCAAGACGGCCGGTGAAGCGATCAACCGCGCGCGCGATGCGATCGGCGAGGCCTTGTCGGTGCGCAAGGCCGTGCTGGAGGACGCCGCCCTCGACGCGCGCCTGGCCGGCGAGACCATCGACGTGACGCTGCCCGGCCGCAACGGTGCGCGCGGTGGCCTGCATCCGATCAGCCGTACGCTGGAGCGTATCGCCGACATCTTCGGTCGCCTGGGCTACGAACTGGCGGACGGTCCCGAGATCGAGGACGACCAGCACAACTTCGAGGCGCTGAACTTCCCGCCGCACCACCCGGCGCGCGCCATGCACGACACGTTCTATTTCGGAGACGGTCGCCTGCTGCGCACGCACACCTCCGGTGTGCAGGTGCGTTACATGGACACGCATCAGCCGCCGCTGCGCATGATCGCCGCCGGCAAGGTCTACCGCAGCGACAGCGATCAGACGCATTCGCCGATGTTCCACCAGGTGGAAGGCCTGCTGGTGGACGAGCACTCGACCTTTGCCGATCTCAAGGGCACGCTCGCCGAATTCGTTCGTGCGTTCTTCGAGCGCGACTTCGAGATGCGTTTCCGTCCCAGCTACTTCCCGTTCGTCGAGCCCGGCGCCGAAGTCGACATCGCCTGGCAGCAACCCGATGGCAGCACGCGCTGGCTGGAAGTGCTGGGCTGCGGCATGGTGCACCCGAACGTGCTGCGCAACTGCGGCATCGATCCGGAGCGCTATACCGGCTTCGCTTTCGGCCTCGGCGTGGAGCGCTTCGCGATGCTGCGCTACGGCGTCAACGACCTGCGCGCGTTCTTCGAGAACGACGTGCGGTTCCTGAAGCAGTTCGCGTAAGCGACCTTCGACCGGCGCCTTTCCGGCATCACGACATCCGACACATGGCAATGGCGGGCCGGGCCCGCCCTACGGTAACGAGACGATGAAATTCTCCGAAAACTGGCTGCGCAGCCACGTCCCCACCCAGGCTTCCCGCGATGAGTTGTCCGCGACGTTGACCGCCATCGGCCTGGAGGTCGAAGACGTCACGGCGCTGGGCGATGGACTGGCGAACGTGGTGGTGGCGCGCATCGTCGAGTGCGCCAAGCATCCCGAGGCCGATCGCCTGCAGGTCTGCCAAGTCGATGCGGGACAGGGCACCCTGCTGCAGATCGTCTGCGGCGCGCCGAACGCGCGTCCGGGCCTGCTGGCGCCGCTGGCGATGGTCGGCGCGAACGTCGGCGGCATCGCCATCAAGGCGGCGAAGCTGCGCGGCGTGGAATCCAACGGCATGCTGTGCTCGGCCAAGGAGCTCGGCATCGATGCCGATGCCTCCGGGCTGCTGGAACTGCCGGCGAATGCGCCGGTCGGTACGGCGATCGGCGACTATCTGGGTCTGCCGGACGCCAGCATCGAGATCAAGCTGACGCCGAACCGCGCCGACTGCTTCAGCGTGCGCGGCATCGCCTACGACGTCGCCGCCTCGCTGGGCAGCGAAGTCAAGCCTTTCGACACCACGCCCGTGCCGGCGCAGAGCCCGTCCGTACTGAGCATCGAGCTGGAGGCGGGCGAGCGCGTACCCCGCTTCGCCGGTCGCGTGATCGAAGGCGTCGACGCCACTGCGCCGTCACCGGTATGGATGACCGAGCGCCTGCGCCGCAGTGGCGTGCGTCCGATCAGCTTCCTGGTCGACGTCACCCAGTACGTGATGCTGGAGCTGGGGCAGCCCATGCATGCCTTCGACAAGGACACGCTGGAGGGCGGCATTGTCGTGCGTCCCGCGCGCAAGGACGAGACCGTCCCGCTGCTGGACGGCCGCACCGTGACGCTCGATGACGATTTCCTGGTGGTCACCGATGGTCGCGGCGGCCGCGCTGCGCGTGCCGTTGCGCTGGGTGGGATCATGGGGGGGCTCGACACCAAGGTCTCCGACACGACCCGCAACGTGTTCCTCGAAGCCGCGCACTGGATCCCGTCCGCGATCATAGGCCGCAGCCGCAAGCTTGGCCTGCATACGGACGCTGGCCATCGTTTCGAGCGCGGTGTCGATCCGGAACTGCCGCGCATCGCGGTGGAATACGCCACTCGCCTGATCCTCGAGATCGCCGGTGGGACGCCCGGCCCGACGACGGTGGTCGAGCATGCGGAGCATCTGCCCAAGCCGAGCGCCATCCTGCTGCGGCGCGCGCGCATCGCCCGCGTGCTGGGCGTCGATATCCCGGATGCGGAAGTAGAACGCATCCTGCGCGCGCTCGGCCTGCAGGCGGCCGCGGTTGCCGAGGGCTGGAGCGTGGTCGCGCCGAGCCGGCGCTTCGACATCGCCATCGAGGAAGACCTGATCGAGGAACTGGCGCGCATCCATGGCTACGACCGCGTGCCGACCACGCTGCCGGGTGGAGCCACCCGTGTCGCGGCACCGAGCGAAACGCGGGTCGAGGACGGCGTGGTGCGCCGGCAACTGGCGGCGCGCGATTACTTCGAGACGGTGAACTTCGCCTTCGTCGACGCGCACTGGCTGGCGCAGTGGGGGGCTGACGAAGGCACCGTACCGCTGGCGAATCCGCTCAGCGCCGAACTGGCGATTATGCGCACCCGCCTGCTGCCCGGCGTGGTGGCGGCGTTGCAGCGCAATGCGGCGCGCCAGGCCGGGCGCGTGCGCCTGTTCGAGATCGGCAACGTGTTCCAGGCACCGGCGCAGGCCGGCGATGCGCCGGTCGAATCGCTGCGTATCGCCGCCGCGATCACCGGCGATGCCGCGGCCGAGCAATGGGGTGTGCCCGCGCGCAAGGCCGACTTCCACGACCTCAAGGGCGACCTGGAGAGTGTGGCTGCCCTGGCGGGTGCGACGCTCGAGTTCCGTCCTTCGCAGGCGGCGCATGGCCATCCGGGCCGTTCCGCCGATATCTACCGTGACGGCGCCCGCATCGGCTGGATCGGCCAGCTGCATCCTCGCCTGCAGCGCCAGCTGGACCTGGACGCCGACGTCGTCGCGTTCGAACTGGACCTGGCGCCGCTGACCGTCCGCACGTTGCCGCGTGCGGCGGAGCTGTCGCGGTATCCGTCCGTCCGTCGGGACCTCGCGTTCGTCGTGGCCGAGGACGTGTCGTGGGCCCAGCTCGCGGCGACGGTCAGGCGCGCCGCCGGCCCGCTGCTGCGCGACGTCCAGCTCTTCGACCGCTACGTCGGGCAGGGGGTCGAATCGGGTCAAAAGAGTCTCGCTATGGGCTTGATTTTGCAGGACAACTCACGCACTCTCACCGAAGGCGACGTGGCGCAGGTAGTGGCGACTGTCGTGGCCGCGATCGACGAAGCGCACGGCGCGAAGATCCGCGGATGAATGGTATGAAGGCAGTGGCGAGGCCGGCGACGGCCGCAATGGGGACGCAGTAATCCATGGCATTGACGAAGGCGGAGATGGCTGAGCGTCTGTTCGACGAGGTCGGCCTGAACAAGCGCGAGGCGAAGGAATTCGTCGATGCGTACTTCGACGTGCTGCGCGAGGCCCTGGAGCAGGGCCGGCAGGTGAAGCTGTCGGGGTTCGGCAACTTCGACCTGCGTCGCAAGAACCAGCGCCCGGGCCGCAATCCGAAGACCGGCGAGGAGATCCCGATCTCGGCACGGACGGTGGTGACCTTCAGGCCAGGCCAGAAACTCAAGGAGCGGGTGGAAACGTATGCTGGATCCGGGCAGTAACCGCGAGCTTCCGCCGATTCCGGCCAAGCGCTACTTCACCATCGGTGAGGTGAGCGAGCTGTGCGACGTCAAGCCGCACGTGCTGCGGTACTGGGAGACCGAGTTCCCCAGCCTGGAACCGGCCAAGCGTCGCGGCAACCGTCGCTACTACCAGCGCCACGACGTGCTGATGGTGCGCCAGATCCGCGGCCTGCTGTACGAACAGGGCTACACCATCGGCGGTGCGCGCCTGCGTCTGGAAGGCGAGGGCGCCAAGCAGGAGTCCGCCATGAGCGCGCAGATCGTGCGCCAGGTGCGGATGGAGCTGGAAGAAATCCTGCAGTTGCTCCGCCGGTGAGGCTCGACGGCGCTCCCGCTGGGAGTCGCCGAGGAATTCCGGCTATAATGCGCGGCCCGTCGCAAGGCGGGCCGATCCGCGAGATTCGGGGCGTAGCGCAGCCTGGTAGCGCATCTGCCTGGGGGGCAGAGGGTCGTCGGTTCAAATCCGGCCGTCCCGACCAATCGCGGTTCGACATCAAGCCTGCGCCGATGCGTGGGCTTTTTTGTGCCCGTCGTTCGCCGCGGGCGAGGACGGTTCACCACCACCGGCTGCAGGATCGTCCATGACTTCGATGACCGACGCGTTGATCCGCGACCTGCAACTGACGCCGCACCCGGAAGGCGGCTACTTCCGGCGCGTCTACGAGTCGGCCAAGCGCACCGAGGTCAACGGCATCGAGCGTCCCGCACTGACGGCGATCAAGTTCCTGCTGCCGGAAGGCGTGGTGACCCGCTGGCATCGCGTCGACGCGACCGAGGTCTGGGACTGGCATGACGGCAGTGCCATGGAACTGTCGATGTTCGATCCCGACCAGCGCACGCTGACCCGCGTGCAACTGGACACGTCCGCGCGTGGCGGACAGTCGAACCAGGTCGTGCCGGCGGGCGTCTGGCAGAGCGCGCGCTCATTGGGCGAGTTCACCCTGGTGGACTGCTCGGTGTCCCCGGGCTTCAGCTGGCAGGGATTCGAGCTGATGCAGAGCGGCAGCGACGTCGCGCGCACCTTGCGCGAAGCGGGCGGCAAGGTCGCCTGAACGGATTCCCCATCGGCTGTGCCGCAGTGCGTACCACGGCCGCCTTGCACGGGCACACTCGCGGCTCTTCCGTCTGGAGTCGCCGGAATGCGTTTGCCGTTCTACGGAATGCTGTGGCTGTCGTTGCTGGCCTGGTCAGCGCCTGCGGATGCGCAGGAGGCGCCGGAGAACGCATCGGCGCTTGCGGCAAAAGACGGCGTGATCGACATGGATGCGGTCGTCGTCGCCGGCGTACAGCCGGGTCCGGGCTTGTGGAAGGTGCGGCGGGGCGATCATCTGCTTTACATCCTGGGTACCCAGTCGCCGCTGCCGAAGAACATCACGTGGCGGTCGGACGAGGTCGATCAGGTGCTGCAGCTTGCTGATGAGGTCCTCGCATCCCCGGGGATCACGGTCGATGCCGATGTCGGCTTCTTTCGCGGGCTGACCCTGCTTCCATCGGCGCTGAAGGCATCGAAGAACCCGGACGGACAGAAGCTGAAGGAGGTACTGCCGGCGGATCTATATGCCCGCTGGAGCGTGCTGAAGCAGCAGTACGCGCGGCGCGACGGAGGGATCGAGAAGAAGCGTCCCCTGATCGCCGCCTACCAGCTTTACACCGAAGCGCTCTCTGATTCCGGCCTGCGCGAAGGGGGGGTCATCGATCCCGTCATCGACGCGGTACTGAAGCAGCGCAAGATGAAGCGCACGCCGACGCTGCTGAAGATCAAGCTGGAGGATCCGCGCGCGGCGCTGGCGGATTTCCGCAAGGAAAGCCTCAAGCCCGAAGACCTCGTCTGCTTCAGCAAGACGCTCGATGTCATCGAGCGCGACCTGCCGCAGGTCGCGGCGCGCGCCAACGCGTGGGCGGTCGGCGACTGGCCGGCACTGCGATCCGGCGCCCGCCAGGATTGGCAACAGGCCTGCGCCACGGCCTGGTTCAACACCGAGACGGCACGCAAGCGCGGCATCTCCGATATCGAGTCGCGCATGCAGGCGCGCTGGATGGAAGTCGTCGAAGGTGCGTTGCAGAAGAACCGGATCACCTTCGCCACGCTGCCGGTCTGGCAGCTGGTCAAGCCGGATGGCTACCTGGCCGCGTTGCAGGCCAAGGGATACGAGATCGAAGCGCCGGAGTGATCCGGCGCCGCACTTGCCGACTCAGCCCGCCGCGGTCAGCGGCGGCTGCGTAGCGCCCAGTGCAGGCCAGCGCTTCAGCACGCTGGCACGGATGCCGGCCGCATCGATGCCCGCTTCGGCCAGCAGGTCTTCGCGGCTGGCGTGATGCTGGAATTCGTCCGGCAGGCCAAGGTGCAGCACGGGTATCGATATGCCCTCGGCATTGAGCAGTTCGGCCACGCCGGAACCCGCACCGCCCATCACCACGTTGTCCTCGATGGTGACGAAGCCTTGATGCGTCTTCGCCAGGTCGAGCAGCAGTTCGCGGTCGAGCGGCTTCACGAAGCGCATGTTCACCACGCTCAGGCCCAGCTCGCGCCCCACCTGTTCGGCGGCCGCGACGGTGGAGCCGAACGCGAGCAGCGCGACGCGGTTGCCGCGCACGCGCAGGTCCGCCTTGCCGATGGGCAGGGTATCCAGCGTCGTCTGCAGCGCCACGCCGGGGCCGGTGCCGCGCGGGTAACGCACCGCGGCCGGGCCATCGAAGTGGTAGCCGGTGCTCAGCATCTGCCGGCATTCGTTTTCATCGGCCGGTGCCATCACCACCATGTGCGGCACGCAGCGCAGATAGCTCAGATCCAGGTTGCCAGCGTGCGTGGCGCCATCCGGGCCGACCACGCCGCTGCGGTCGATGGCGAACAGCACATCGAGTTTCTGGATGGCGACGTCGTGCACCAGCTGGTCGTAGCCGCGCTGCAGGAAGGTCGAATAGATCGCCACCACCGGTTTGCTGCCTTCGCAGGCCATGCCCGCCGCCAGCGTCACCGCATGCTGCTCGGCGATGGCCACATCGAAGTAGCGCTCAGGATATTCCTTGCTGAAACGCACCAGGCCGGAGCCCTCGCGCATCGCCGGCGTGATGCCCAGCAGTTTCGGTTCGGCGGCGGCCATGTCGCACAGCCAGTCGCTGAAGATGTCGGTGTAGGTCGGCTTCTTGGCGCCGCCCTTGCTGACCAGGCCCTTCTCCGGATCGAACGGACCGACGGCGTGGTAGCCGATCTGGTCGCCCTCGGCGAGCTCGTAGCCCTTGCCCTTGGTGGTCAGGATATGGAGCAGCTGCGGGCCCTTGAGGGTTTTCAGCGTCTTCAGCGCGCCGACGAGCGCCTCGACATCATGACCGTCGATCGGGCCGGTGTAGTGGAAGCCCATCTGTTCGAACAGCGTGGACGGCACGAACATGCCCTTCCAGTGTTCTTCCCAGCGGCGCATGAAGCGGGCCGGCGGCTTCTTCTTGTCGCCCAGCAGCTTCTTGCCGCCCTCGCGCAACGCATTGAGCGTGCGGCTGCTGCTCAGCCGGCCCAGCATCTTGGTCAGACCACCGACGTTCTCGGAGATCGACATCTGGTTGTCGTTGAGGATCACCAGCAGGTTGGGTTCCGGCTCCATGCCGCCGGCGTGGTTCAGCGCCTCGAATGCCATGCCGGCCGTCATTGCGCCATCGCCGATCACCGCGACCACCTTGCGGTCGTCGCCCTGCTGCTGCAGTGCGATGGCCATGCCGAGCGCGGCGGAGATCGAGGTGGACGAGTGGCCGACGCCGAAGGTGTCGTACTCGCTTTCCTCGCGCTTCGGGAACGGTGCCACGCCGTCCTTCTGCTTCACCGTGTGGATGGTGTCGCGGCGGCCGGTCAGGATCTTGTGCGGGTAGGTCTGGTGGCCGACGTCCCACACAAGGCGGTCGCGCGGGGTGTCGAACAGGTAGTGCAGGGCCACCGTCAGTTCGATCACGCCCAGGCCCGCGCCGAAATGTCCGCCGCTCCTGCCGACCGACTCGATCAGGTAGCCCCGCAGTTCCTCGGCGATGGCGGGCAGTTCGGACTCGTCGAACTGGCGCAGGTCGGCCGGGACGTGGATGCGGGAAAGACGGGGATAGCGGTCGGGGGCGATCATCGGCAGCAGGCTGGTTCTGAGCCGGTATTGTCCCCCCCGGATGTGAAGTGGGGCAAGCAAACACGTGAAGCCGGCGTGGACCCGGCCCGGGTGGTTCAGGAAGGTTCTCGCGGCGTCGTGACGCTCAGGCAGACAGCTTGGACTTCCTGGGCAACTGGGCCTTCAGGAAGGCCATCTGGTCGGCCAGGGTGAGCGGGCGCGCTTGCGATCTGCCAGTGGCAGATCGCGCGTCAGCGAACGCACGCGCGCAAGTGCGGGCGGGGCATCCTGGCAATGAATCATGCCGAGAGCTTCGACTTCTTCGGCAGTTGGGCCTTCAGGAACGCCATCTGGTCGGCCAGGGTGAGCGGGCGCGCTTGCGATCTGCCAGTGGCAGATCGCGCGTCAGCGAACGCCCGCGCGCAAGCGCGGGCGGGGCATCCTGGCAATGAATCACGCCGAGAGCTTCGACTTCTTCGGCAGTTGGGCCTTCAGGAACGCCATCTGGTCGGCCAGGATGTTGCGGTTGGACAGGATCAGGTGCTCGATCCAGCTCGGCCGGTACGGCACGGCAAGCAGCGGCATGTGGGCCTGCTGCGGGGTGCGGTTGCTCTTGCGCGAGTTGCAGTGGAAGCACGCGGTCACCACGTTTTCCCAGATGTCCTTGCCGCCCTTGGACAGCGGCAGCACGTGGTCGCGGGTCAGGTGTGGGCGGGAGTATTCGTGCCCGCAGTACAGGCACAGGTGGGCGTCGCGGGCGAACAGGGCGGTGTTGGTGAGCGTCGGGGTGGGCGAGAGGGCATGCGCACGCGCGTGGCCGCGCGAGGCTACGATGGGATGCAGCTCGATCAGGCTCTGCTCGCCGGTCAGGCGGGAGACGCCGCCATGCACGTGCAGGCAGGGGTCGCCCAGCGTCCAGGCGACCGCGCCGCGCGCGTACAGGCAGGTCGCGTCCTGCCAGTTGATCCAGTCGAGCACGCGCCCATGCGCATCGAGCGACAACAGTCGCAGGGCGGCGGGGTGGGGGCGGGGGGACGACGGCGACGGGACCGGCGAGGAAAGGGAACCGGTCTGGACCAGGTGAAGCTGAGCGCTGTCTGCTTCCATGGAGAAGCAGGTTATACCCAAATGTTGACGAAATGTGTATCCGGCGCGGCTTTTGTCCGGAGGAGCGCGATACCCGCGCTCCTCCGATACCGGGTCAATCGCCGAAACGCGCGTCGTCCATCGCCATCAGCGTGTCCGCGCCGGACTCGATGGCGGCGGCATGGGACAGCGTGCGGGGCAGGATGCGGGCGAAGTAGAAGCGCGCGGTCTCGCGCTTGGCCTGCTTGAAGGCATCGCCATGCGGGGACGCGTCTGCGGCCGCGACACTGCGCGCCCACCAGTAGGCCAGCACCACGTAGCCCGAATAGAAGAGGTAGTCCGTGCTTGCCGCGCCGATTTCCTCTGGATTCGCCGCCGCGCGCTGCAGGATGTTCTTCGTCAGTCCCGCCCATTCGGCGGCCTTCTGCTGCAGCGGATCGATGAACTCGGTCAGCGACGCATCGTCCTTGTGCTGCTGGACGAAGGCATGCACGTCGGCCAGGAACAGCTTCAGGCCGGCAGCCTGCGTTGCTGCGGTCTTGCGACCCATCAGGTCGAGTGCCTGGATGCCGGTGGTGCCTTCGTACAGCGTGGTGATGCGGGCATCGCGCGCGAGCTGTTCCATGCCGTGTTCGTGGATGTAGCCGTGGCCACCGAAGCACTGCAGCGCGTGGTAGGTGTTCTCGATGCCCCATTCGGTCTGGCAGGCCTTCGAGATCGGCGTGAGGAAGCTCACCAGCGTGTCGGCGCGCTCGCGTTCCGCGGAATCTTCCGCGTGGTTGGCGATGTCGATCAGCGTGCCGGCGTGCAGGGCGAGCAGGCGGCTGCCTTCGACCAGCGACTTCACCGTCAGCAGCATGCGGCGCACGTCCGGATGGACGAGGATGGGATCGGCCGGCTTGTCGGGGAACTTCGCGCCGCTGAGCGAGCGCGTCTGCAGGCGATCGCGCGCGTAGCGCAATGCGTTCTGGTAGGCGCGTTCGCTCAGGCCGATGCCTTGCAGGCCCACGCCGAGGCGCGCGGTGTTCATCATGGTGAACATCGCTTGCAGGCCCTTGTGCGGCTGGCCGACCAGATAGCCTTGCGCGCCGTCGAAATTCATCACGCAGGTGACGGACGCCTTGATGCCCATCTTGTGTTCGATCGAGCCGCACGACAGCGCGTTGCGCTCGCCAACCGTGCCGTCGCGCGCCACCTTGAATTTCGGCGTGACGAACAGCGAGATGCCCTTCGCGCCCGGCGGCGCGTCCGGCAGCTTGGCCAGTACCAGATGCACGATGTTGTCGGTCAGGTCGTGCTCGCCCGCCGTGATGAAGATCTTGGTGCCGGTGATGGCGTAGCTGCCATCGGCGTTCGGTTCGGCCTTGGTCTTCAGCAGACCGAGGTCGGTACCGCAGTGCGGTTCGGTCAGGCACATCGTGCCGGTCCAACGGCCTTCGACGAGCGGCTTGAGGAAGACTTCCTGCTGCCACGCCTCGCCATGGTGCTTGAGCGCTTCCACCGCGCCATGCGACAGCAGCGGGAAGTTGCCCCACGCCAGGTTGCTGGCGTTGACGAGCTCATTGAGCGGCACGCCCATCGTATGCGGCAGGCCCTGGCCGCCCAGCTCGGGCGAGGCCGTCAGCCCGGTCCAGCCGCCTTCCACGAACTGCGCGTACGCTGCCTTGAAGCCCGGCGGTGTGGTGACCTCGCCGGTGGCCTTGTCGAGCTGGCTGCCGATCTCGTCGCCCACGCTGTTCAGGGGGGCGAGCACGGTTTCGGTGAAGCGCGCCGCCTCGTCCAGCACGGCATCGAGGATGTCGCGGGTGGCGTCGGTGTAGCCGAGGCGCTGGAACAGCGGTTCGACGCCCAGCACGTCGTACAGGGCGAAGCGGAGATCGGTCAGGGGAGCTTTATAGGACGCGGGCATGCGGGTTCTCGGATCGCGGATGTGGGAAAGGCCGCGCTCAGCGCAGCACGCCGTCCAGGCCGGGGACGGGATTGAGGGTGCTGCGGGTATCGATGTCGAAGCTGCGCTGCTTGGCTTCGTCCGGCGTCGCCGCGGCAGTGCCCTTCAAGGTGTAGGGAAGGGTGCGACGGCCGGCGAGTGCGTCCGCCACCCCGATGCGGCCGGCGCTGCTGGGTGCGAAGGTCACGGTAACGACATCCGCGGATTCGGGACCCACCGACAGGCCGGGCGTGGCGCGAAGCTTGCCGGCGTCCTGGTCGCCGACCTGCACGTCGACCTCGACGGTGTCGAAGCGCATCGGGATGCTGCTGTAGTTCTGCAGCCGCAGGTCCACCGCCCATTGGCCGTCGGCCTTCACCGTCAGCTGCTGCACGCTGACGGCCGGGTCGGAGACGCGGCGGACCACGCCATCGCCGCAGCCGCCCAGCAGGGCGGTTGCCGCCAGAAGTGCCAACAGGGAAGTACGTCGCATCATGCCGCGGCTCCATGAGGGAATGCGGCAGGATACTACGGCGTATGGCGGCCGGAATGACAGTCCGGCCGGTCATGGACGGATCAGTCGTGTTGCGCTGCGGCAGGCTTCCACACGAAGGTGGCGACGCTGCGCGCGGGCAGCGTGTAGTCGAACGACCGGTCGCCTTGTCCGACGCTGAAGCGACGGGTCTGCTTCGCCGAGTTCGCGACCAGCAGTACCAGCGAGCCGTCATCGGCGTTGAGGAACGCGACGTTGTCCAGGTCGCCGCCGGACTCGCTGGACGCGATCCGGTGCGCGCCCGGTCGCACGAACCGGCTGGCATGCGCCAGCGCGTAGTACTCGTCGGTGCGCGTGATGTCGCCCGTGCGCGAGTCGATGGTCACCACGCCGCGGCAGGTATCGCAGCCGCCGGCGTAGGGGCCGTTCTTCTCGTCCAGAGCCAGGTTCCAGAACAGCGCGCCGCGTGCCCAGTGGCGCGCGCTGCGGATGATGATGTTCTTCATCTGCAACGGCAGGCCGCCGCTGCGCACCGGCTCCCAGTCACCGCCGGAGCACTCGGTCATGTAGGCGTCCTTGTCGGGGAACGCGTCGTGCACGGGCGACTGCGCGGCGACGTCACCGCCATAGCAGTGCCAGGCGACGGCGGCAACATGCGGATTCGCCTTCGCGTCGCCCAGCACGCCCAGCGGTTCCTGCGGTTTGTCCCAGTTGTGGTCCCAGTCGAAGATCAGCGGGCCGTTGCCGCGCGCGGCGATCATCGGGCCCAGATGGTCGCCGATCAGCCGCGCACGCGCCGGCGCGTTGAGCCGCATGCCGGGATAGTCCTTGGGCTCGTAATCCGGTTCGTTCTGCACGGTCAGCGCGAAGATCGGGATGCCCTCCGCCGCATACGCATCCACGTACTTCAGCAGGTAGCGCGAGAACGCGTCGTAGTACTGCGGCAGCAGCGTGCCCTGGATCAGGCTGTTGCTGTCCTTCATCCAGCCGGGTGCGCTCCATGGCGATGCCATGATCTTCAGCTGCGGATTGATCGCCAGCATCGCGCGTGCCACCGGGATCACGTCGCCGCGGTTCTCGTCGATGCTGAAGTGCTCCAGTTCCGGATCCGGCTTGCCGTCCGGCGTGTCGGCGAGGCTGTAGTGATGGCGGGAAAAATCCGATGCGCCGATGGTCAGGCGGGAGAAACTCAGGCCCAGGCCGTTGCCGTCGCGGCCGAACAGCTCTTTCAGCAATGCCTCGCGTTGCCGAGGATCCAGCGTGTGCTGGATCAGCCATGCCGACGAGTCGGTGAGCGACGCGCCGAAGCCGACGATGTCCTGGAAGCGCTCGCCGTCATCGATCTCGATGCGCGGGGTCGCCAGGACCGCATCGGACTCGAATCGCGCGGGCGTGGACGCGGCGAGGGTGGTCTTGTGGTCGGCCGTCGTGATCCATACGGCGACGTCCTGAGCGTGCGCCAGAGGGGTGAGTGCCAGCAGCAGCGGGACGAACAGGTGGCGGAAGCGGAGTCGTAACGGGGCGCATCGGCGCATCGGGATTCCTCACAGGAAAGGGTCTGGATATGACGCGAATTCCTGGTGGAATCCACGCAAAGCGGGTGCTGCAACGCAGCGAAACTTCGTTGTCCGGTCGCCGAACGGCAAGCGAATTCAATGCTGAGTGCGACAACATGTCGCACGCGTTAGGAATTTGTTGACAGTGCATTGGAGCTTCGATATGACAGCGCTGTCAACACGGGTCGGAGAGGGACCACATGAAGTACTCGAATCACATTTCCAGCGCATCGTCGCGTCGCGCGCCTCGCAAGCAGCATCTGGCTGTCGCGTGCTGCATGGCGCTGGCGCTTCCGATGGCCGCAAGCGCCCAGCAGGCTGCGTCCTCGGCCGATCCTTCCGTGGAAACGCTCGACGCCGTCAAGGTCACCGGCATCCGGGCTGCCATTGCCTCGGCAGTGGAGACGAAAAACGAATCCACCTCCATCGTCGAGGCGATCTCCGCCGAGGACATCGGAAAACTGCCGGACATCAGCATCGCCGACTCGATCTCGCGTCTGCCGGGCCTGACCATGCAGCGCGTCGACGGACGCGCGCAGGTGATCCATATCCGCGGCATGTCCGAGCAGTTCGCCGGCACGCTGCTCAATGGTCGCGAACAGGTCACGACCGGCGACAACCGCGGTGTCGAGTTCGACCAGTACCCGGCCGAACTGGTCAGCGGCGTAACCGTGTACAAGACACCGGATGCTTCTCTGGTTGGACAGGGCCTGTCCGGTACCGTGAACATGCAGACCGTGCGGCCGCTGGATTTCAGCGAACGCCGGATCGTGTTCAGTGGCCAGGGAGAGTCCAACTCGCTGGGCGACCTGACGGCCGGTGGCGACGACAAGGGCTATCGCGTTTCCGCGTCCTACATCGATCAGTTCGCCAATGACACGGTCGGCCTCGCCATCGGCGTGGCGCGCATGAATTCCCCTTTCCAGGAAAAGCATTACAAGTCCTGGTGGTGGGCCAACACCGATATGTGGGGCACGCCGCAGGACGGCAAGCCGGCTGATGCGATCGCGCTGCAGGGAGCCGAGGGCTGGGTCAAGTCGCGCGACATGACGCGCGACGGCGTGATGGCGGTGCTGGAATTCAAGCCCAACGACACCTGGCACAGCGTGCTGGATGCCTATCACTCCAAGTTCGACCAGGGTGAATGGATGCGGGGCGTGATGTGGACCAACGATCCGTGGTGGAACGGTGGGGCGGCGGACTACTCCAACGTCGGCACGACGGACTACCACGGCACGCCGGTCGTCACCAGCGGTACCTTGAGCGGTATCCAGCCCCTGGTGCGCAACGACGACAACCGGCGCGAATCGAAGCTCGATTCCTTCGGCTGGAACAACGAATTCAAGTTGGGAGCATGGACCCTGGGAGCCGATGCGAGTTACTCGCGCGCCGAAATCGAAGAGTCCAAGCTGGAGGCCTACTCGGGCATGCTGGGCGGAGTGACGACGGATTTCCGCATCCCGTTGTCGCCGGGTTATGCCCACTATGCGTTGCCCGACATGTCCGATCCCAACGCCGTATACCTGAGCGATCCGCAAAGTTACGGGCGTGAAGCACGCCTCGAGGACTCGCGGCAGAAGGACGAACTGAAGGCCTTCCGGCTCTCGGTCAACCGTGCGGTCGAGTCGTCCGATTTCCTTCGCAGTTGGGATGCGGGCTTCAACTACAGCAAGCGGACCAAGAGCAAGAGCGCTGACGTGTACTTCGGCCTCCTGCGGAATGATCGCGAACCCACCCTGGTCGATCCGTCTCTGCTGCTGGCGCCGACCGATCTCGGCTTCGCAGGAATGGGCCGGGTGCTGACATTCAATCCCCGCGCGCTGCTGTCCCGTTACTACGATGTCGCCCTGAACGAGGACAACAACGACCTGCAGAAGGACGCGATCACCGAAGAGCAGATCAAGACTTTCTATTTCAAGGCCAACCTGGACATGGACATCACGGATGCCGTGCGCCTGCGCGGCAACGCCGGCGTCCAGTACATCCGCACCGAGCAGACATCCCAGGGTGTCTATTTTGACCCGACCGGTATGCACATCGGTTCGGCAGGGGCATCGTACGGCGACATCCTGCCCAGCCTGAATCTTGTGCTGGACTTCGGAAACGGCTGGAACGTGCGGTACGGCATGGCCAAGGAACTGATGCGTCCGCGCATCAACGACATGGGCGCCTACGCCAGCGTCGGCCTGTCGGATGGCAGTACTGGTCCCCGCGTGTGGTCCGGCAGCGGCGGCAATCCGTCGCTGGAACCGTATCGCGCCAATGCGATCGACCTCTCGATCGAGAAGTACTTCGGTGTCGCCAGCTACGTGGCACTAGCCGGCTTCTACAAGAACCTCGATTCGTACGTTTATACCCGGAACATTCCTTGGGATTTCTCCGGTTACGATTACACCGGCGCCGCGCCGCCGTCGAACTTGGGCGAATTCTCCACACCGGCCAACGGCACCGGCGGTTACATGCGTGGCGTCGAAGTCAGCACCGCACTCGGTGGCGACCTGATCAATCCGGCGCTGGATGGCTTCGGCCTGCTGGTGAACGCCTCCTACACCGAGTCGTCGATCGATCCGGATGGTCCCGACCAGGGTTCCAGCACCGACACGTTCCCCGGCCTGTCCAAGATCGTCGCCAATGCCACGGTCTACTACGAGAAGCATGGGTTCTCGGCGCGAGCCAGCCAGCGCTATCGCGACAAGTACCGCGGCGAATACAGCAGCCTGTTCGGCCAGCGCGTGTACCGATACACGCTCAGCGAGCGCACCGTCGACCTGCAGCTGGGCTACGACTTCCCGGAATCCAGCCGTCTGTCGGGCCTGTCGCTCCTGCTCCAGGTGAACAACGTCAACAACGAGCCTTTCCGCACGGAAGTCAGCTCCGGCACGCACCCGGACCTGTTCTTCCCCGAGGAGTACACCGAGTACGGCCGCCAGTACCTGCTCGGCTTCCGCTACAAGCTGTGATCGCCGCACGTCATCGATAACCGCAGTACCTGACGGGATGCGGGGCCTGGCCCCGCGTCCCGTCGGACTTTTCGTCCAGGCGCGGATCCTGTCGGGGATGCTGTACGCGCCGCCATTCCGGGAGAAACGAGTGAATCCGATCCGAGTGACCCTGCTGGGGGCCAGTCTTCTGGCGTGCCTGTCGTGTACGGCGCAAAAGGACCCAGAACAGAAACCCGCCAGTGCAGCCACGAACGATGCCGCTGAACTGAAGGACTGGCCTGCGCTGAAAAGCAGCTTCGCCAAGGATCCAGCCATCGAGGCACGCGTGGCGGAGATCCTCGCCAGCATGACGCTGGAACAGAAGATCGGGCAGATGGTGCAGCCGGAGATCAAGGCCATCACGCCGGCCGACGTGCGCAAGTACTACATCGGCTCCGTGCTCAACGGTGGCGGCTCCTGGCCGGCGATGAACAAGCACGCCAAGGTCGAAGACTGGGTCAAGCTGGCGGATGCCTACTACGACGCGTCCATGTCCACCGACGCGAAGATCCCGGTGCCGGTGATCTGGGGCACCGACGCCGTGCACGGCCACAGCAACGTCTACGGCGCGACGATCTTCCCGCACAACATCGGCCTGGGGGCCGCGCACGACGTCGAACTGATCGAGCGCATCGCCGAAGCCACCGGCCATTCCACGCGCGCCACCGGCGTCACCTGGACGTTCGCGCCCACCGTCGCCGTTGCACAGGACGCACGCTGGGGCCGCACTTACGAAAGCTATTCCTCGCAGCCGACGCTGATCCGCGAGTACGCAGCCGCCTACGTCAAGGGCATGCAGGGCCTGCTCGACAAGGACGGCAACGTCGTCGCCACCGCCAAGCACTTCATCGGCGATGGTGCCACCGAAGGCGGCAAGGACCAGGGCAATGCCACGGTCACGCAGTCGACGATGATCAACGTCCACGGCCAGGGCTACTACGGCGCCATCGAAGCCGGCGTGCAGACGGTCATGGCGTCCTTCAACAGCTGGAACGACGTGGCCGCCGGCAAGGACTACGGCAAGATGCATGGCACACGCGACCTGCTGACGGTGGCGTTGAAAGAGAAGATGGGCTTCGACGGCTTCGTCGTCTCCGACTGGAACGGCATCGGCCAGGTCACTGGCTGCAGCGATGACAGTTGTCCGCAGGCCATCAATGCCGGCATCGACATGGTGATGGTCCCCGACAAGTGGAAGACCTTCATCGGCAACACGATCGCGCAGGTGAAGTCGGGCGAGATCCCGCAGGCGCGCATCGACGATGCCGTCACCCGCATCCTGCGCGTCAAGCTGCGCGCAGGCCTGTGGGAGCACAGGCCGTCGGCCAGTCAGCATGCCGGCAAGCTCGAGTCGCTGGTGCATCGCGATCTGGCACGCCGCGCCGCGCGCGAGTCGCTGGTGCTGCTGAAGAACGACGGCGGCGCGCTGCCGTTGAAGAAGGGCCAGCGCGTGCTGCTGGTGGGCAAGAGCGCCGACAGCATCTCCAACCAGACCGGCGGCTGGTCGCTGACCTGGCAGGGCACCGACAACACCAACGCGGACTTCCCGAATGCCGACAGCATCGCCGCCGGCCTGCGCGAGCAGCTGGGCGAGGCGAACGTGCTGTTGCGCGACAGCGCCGAGGGGGTGGATCCGGCCAGCTACGACGTCATCGTCGCTGCCATCGGCGAAACGCCGTATGCGGAAACCAACGGCGACATCGTGCCGTCCGACACGATGGCGCACAGCCGTCGCCATCCGGAAGACCTGGCGACGCTCAAGGCCGCGGCCGCCACCGGCAAGCCGGTGGTCACCGTGTTCCTGTCCGGGCGCGCGCTGTACGCCAACGACCTGATCAACCTGTCCAACAGCTTCGTGGCCGCATGGCTGCCGGGCACGGAGGGCAAGGGCGTCACCGACGTGCTGGTGGCCGGTGCCGATGGCAAGCCGGCGAATGACTTCCGCGGCAAACTGACCTTCCCGTGGCCGGCCGTGGCCTGCCCGAAGGCCGACAGCACGCCGCAATTCGCGCTCGACACCGGCCTGCGTTACGGCGACAGCAGCAAGGTCGGCAAGCTGCCGGAAGACAGCGCGGCGAGCTGTGGCGACGCCACGGCGATGGGTGTGTTCAACCAGTCCGA
The DNA here is from genome assembly GCF_043632995.1 of Pseudoxanthomonas japonensis. Taxonomy (NCBI): domain Bacteria; kingdom Pseudomonadati; phylum Pseudomonadota; class Gammaproteobacteria; order Lysobacterales; family Lysobacteraceae; genus Pseudoxanthomonas; species Pseudoxanthomonas japonensis. The sequence goes on from NZ_CP171632.1 coordinate 1,148,249, forward strand.
CATCGCACCCTTCACCCTGCAGATGGGCGCAGGCAGCGAAGAGAAGGCCGTGGGTTCGGACATGAACGCCACCCAGCGCTGGCCTCAGGCCAAGCCTGCGTTGCAGGTCGCCACCGTGCAGGTCAACACCCAGCAGGATGCCAAGGAAGTGACCTGGCTGGCGCCGGCGCGCTTCTTCGCCCGCAATCCGTCGAAGAACAACCTCGCCTCGATGGCGACCGCACGCGGTGCCGTGCAGTTCGACGTGATCGTCAAGCAGGCGCCGACCAAGCCGGTGCAGTTCACCGTCGGCTGTGGTGCGAACTGCGGCGCCAGCCTCGACCTGACCGCCAGCTTGTCCGGCGCCGCTGTCGGCAAGAAGCAGACGATCAAGGTGCCGCTCGCGTGCTTCGGCAAGCTGGGCGCGGACCTGAGCGGCGTGGATACGCCTTTCAGCATCACCGCCGACGCACCGTTCGCTGCGGCCTTCACCAACATCCAGGTGGTGGCCGGTGCGGCCGACGCACCGGATGCGGTGAAGTGCACGCAATAAGGTGGTCCACCCGGCGCCCCGCAGTTTCCCTGCGGGGCGCTGACGCAGTGCAAGTTGCAATCGCGCGGCGGCTACGTAGGCTGGCCGTTCCGTCCGGATCCCATACCAGCAGGCATACCAATCCATGACCACCCAACCCACCCGATGGTCGCAGTTCGGCGTGCTGATCACCGTCTTCTTCTTCTGGGGTTTCGTTGCCGCCAGCAACGACATCCTGATCCCGGTGTTCAAGAAAGCCTTCAACCTGACGCAGGCGCAGAGCCAGTACGTCGCCGTCGCGTTCTACGTCGCGTATACCGTCGGCTCGTTGATCTACGTGGCGGTCTCCAAGATCATCGGCCTCGATCTGCTCAACAAGATCGGCTACAAGAACGGCATCTGCCTGGGCCTGGTGATCTCCGCGCTGGGTACGCTGCTGTTCTATCCGGCGGCCAACGCCGGGTCGTTCAACCTGATGCTGTCAGGCCTCTTCATCGTCGGCCTGGGCTTCTCGCTGCAGCAGATCGCGGCCAATCCCCTGGCCATCGTCATCGGTGATCCCAAGACCGGTGCGCAACGGTTGACGCTGGCTGGCGGCATCAACAACTTCGGCACCACCATCGGGCCGTTGCTGGTCAGCGTGGCGATCTTCGGCAGCGTGCTTTCGGGCGGCACCGAAGCGAGTATCGAAAGCGTCAAGACGCCCTACCTGGTGCTGGGCGTGGCGTTCATCCTGGTGGCGATCTTCCTGAAGTTCTCCTCGGTGCCCAACCACATCGACCTGGAGAAGCTGTCGGAGAACGAAGCGCAGGACAGCAGCAAGCTGATCCACAAGAAGTCGGCGCTCGGCTATCCGCAGCTGGTGCTGGGCATGATCGCCATCTTCGTCTACGTCGGCGTGGAGGTGTCCACCATCAGCAATCTGCCGGCCTATCTCGAGTCCCCGGAAGGCCTTGGCCTGGATACCTCGCAGATCGCGCCGTTCGTGTCGCTGTACTGGGCCAGCCTGATGATCGGGCGCTGGGGCGGCGCGGCGGGCGCATTCAACGTCGGCTCCGGTGCCAAGCGCTGGCTGACGCTGTTGCTGCCGTACGTGGCGTTCGGTGTGTTCCTGGCTGTCAACGCGATCATGAAACATGAGGTGTCGCAGTTCTTCGGCTACGCCGCCGTCATCGTGCTGATGATCCTGGCCACGCTGGCCAGCAAGGGCAACCCGGCGCGCATGCTGCTGTATTTCGCTGCCTGCGGCATCGCTGCGCTGCTGATCGGCATGTTCACCACCGGCTGGACCAGCGTGGTGGCCTTCATCAGCGTGGGCCTCTTCTGCAGCACCATGTGGCCGTGCATCTTCGCGCTGGCGATCACCGGCCTGGGCGACAAGACCAACCAGGGCAGCAGCCTGCTGATCATGATGATCATGGGTGGCGGCTTCGTCAGCCTGGCGCAGGGCCTGCTGGCCGACAAGGTCGGCGTGCACTTCAGTTTCATCGTCGGCGTGGCCTGCTTCGCCTATCTGGCGTTCTACGCCATCGCCGCGACGCGCACGCTGCGCAACCAGGGCATCGATCTGGACAAGCTCGCCGCCGGCAGCGGCCACTGAGTGCGGTGCGCGCCGGAGAGAGGCCGGCGCGCATCCCCCAAGCCACCGGGCCACTCTCCGCCCGGTGGCTTTTCTTTTGCCGGGGCTCTTTGCGCCATGCCAGCGAAGGCGCACCATCGCAGCGTGGGCTCATGCACCGGAGGCGGCGATGGCGACGGAGAGGCGTGGTGGATGGGGCAAGCGCTGGGCGGTCGGATTGCTCCTGGTGCTGGTTACGCTTGCGGTCGCGACCTGGGCGGCATTCCGGCTGAGTCCGTGGCCGTCCGTCCTGCTGATCCGCTGGACGTTCGACCGGGGTGCCGCCGAGACGTCCGCCGCCCTGCAGAAGCACCTGCCTGCCAGCGTCTCCGAACGGCGGGGGCTGGCCTACGATCCGCGCGATCCGGAGGCGCTGCTGGACGTGTATTACCCGCCGGAGGGGCAGCGCGGCGCGCAGCGGCCGACCACAGTGGTGTGGATGCATGGCGGCGGCTTCGTGTCCGGTCGCCGCAACGATGTCGCCAACTACCTGCATGTGCTCGCCGCGCGCGGCTTCGTTGTGGTCAACGTGGACTACCGCATCGCGCCCGGCGCGAAGTGGCCGACGCCGGCGCGTCAGCTCAATGCGGCGCTTGCCTACCTGCAGGCGCATGCGGACGAACTGGATATCGATGCGACGCGCATCGTGCTGGCGGGCGACTCGGCGGGCGCGCAGATCGCGGCCGAGGTCGCCAACCTCACCACCTCACCGGTTCATGCACGGCGCATGGGCATCGTGCCCGCAGTGAAACCCACGCAACTCGTGGGCACGTTGCTGTTCTGCGGTCCTTACGACGCCGCGCTGGTGGACTGGGACAGCGCGTTCGCCGGCTTCATGCGTACCGTGCTGTGGTCCTATTTCGGCGAGAAGGACTTCATGGCCGATCCGCGCGTCGATACCTTCTCCGTGCTGCGCCACGTCACGCCGTCATTCCCGCCTTCCTTCATCAGTGCCGGCAACGCCGATCCGTTGGCGCCGCATTCGCGCGCACTGGCGGCATCACTGGAAGCGCAGGGCGTAAAGGTGGATGCGCTCTTCTTCCCCGAGGATTACGTGGACGCGCTGCCGCACGAGTACCAGTTCAACCTGGACAACGAGGCAGGGCAACACGCGATGGACCGCAGCGTGGCCTTCCTGCAAGGCCTCGGACGCGGCGCAGACCCGCGACACTGATACCGCGTCAGCCAGCCAGGGCGAGCTCGGCGTCGGCCTGCAGTGCGCGCTGGCGGTCCGCGTGCCGGTACAGCAGGTTGGCCCGCTGCCGCGCCCATTGCGTAGCCCATCCGATCGCACGCTCCTCGCAGCGCACTGCCATTTCGAATGGCGCGATGTCCCCCATGTCGACGAGGATCCGCAGCACGATGCCGTCCCGCAGCGGCCGCACTTCGGCAATCGTCGTGCCGTCCACGCGCAGGTCATGGCCTGCGTCGGTATGGTGCCAGGCGAAGCGGTCGGGAAGGATGTGGGAAACGGGCTTCATGGCGATGTTCACGCGGGCCTGCCGTAGGAGGGTGATGCGACGACCTTGTGCCAGTGCACGTGCAGGCGGCGTCAATGCGGACGCTGCACAGAGGAGGCGTGCGACCGCGTTCAGTCGGCGTCGCGTGCCGTCGTGACGGCGTGATGGAGGGGCATGGCGGGCACGCTGCCGGGATGACGCATACTGGCGTCATGCACTGCGCGCGGGGATGCGCGCAGCCGGCAAGGGGACAGGGTGATGAAGCGAAGCATGGGAATGGCGCTGTGCGCGGTGTTGATGCTGGCTGGATGCAGGCTCTCTTTCGGCACGGACGACGGGAGGCAGGTGTTGCCGGCGCCCACGGCGGGCACGCCCGAGTTGCAACAGGACGCAGCCGGCGCGGCGAAGGAATACCTGAAGCTGATCGATGCGCACGAAGACGATGAAATCTGGAGGCGCGCCGGTAGTGGCCTGCATACCACCTCCAGCAAGCGCGTCTTCCTCAGTTCGATCAAGTTCGCCCGCACCTTCAGCCTGCCCGACAAGCGCGAACTGCACGGTTTCGGCTTCACCCCCAAGGTCGATCTTGCGTTGCCCGAGGGCGACTATGTGGTGGTGGCGTACAAAGCGGTCTCGGGCAACGTGGTGTCCACCGAGCGCGTGGTGATGCAGCGGGAGGACGATGCCTGGAAGCTGATCGGCTATCACGTCAACAAGAACGCGCAGGCCTCGATCAAGTGAAGCCGCGCCGCCAGCATCGGCGCGCGGGCCGTCAGTCGTTGTGCCTGGCCAGCATCGTCTCGATCAGGTCGAGGATCTCGGCCAGCGGAATGCCGTAGGAGCCGGCCTGGCCGGCGTCGAATGCCTGCTTCCACTGGTGGTATCCATCCAGGTAGGCCGGGTCGGGCGTAGCCGCGCCGACGAGTTCGGCGCCGCTGCGCTCCAGCACCTGGCCGATGACGGGCAGGTGGGCGAAGGTGGTGAGGAAGCCCTCACGAATGCCCGGGTGGCGGATCGCGCGTGGGTCACGCTGACATGCAGGATCTCGCCGCCCAACGGATGTGCGTCGATGCGATTGATCGTCAGCACCGGTGTCTCGGTGGCATGGCGGCCGCGGCAGCGCCAGCACTGGCCGATGGCGTAGGGGGACGTGGCAGGCATCATGGCGGTGCGGGAGGACGGGCGGGGCCCGCAGGATAGGCAGCGCGTGCCGGCTTGTCCGTTACGCCGGGCCTTGCCGGTGCGAATCGCCCGATCCGGCAAAGCGCATAGGCGGCGTTCGCCTCCGCGCGGGACAGGGCGGGGCGGGCTGTGCACCCACGTCCGGTGCCACGATCCATGCGTCGGGCGACCGTGAGCGAGGGCATCGGCATGCCACTTCGTCCGATTGCCATTGTCCTGAACGCTCCGCGCCCCGCGATATCCCGTATCGACGCTTCCGCTGTGCACATTGCGTGCCTGCCAGTGCACGCACCCCGTACGCTCCGCGAGTCAACGACATGCGCCTCGATTCAAATTCCCTTTTCATTGCCAGGGTGTGCGGTGTTGCCGTCCTCGTGCTCGTCGCCTGGTTGCACTGGAATGGACAGGACGTCACGCGCAGCACGCCACGCTGCGAACCAAGCGAGCTGCCGCCGGGCCAGACAAGCGACTGCGCACGCTGTCAGCAGGACATGGCGATGTCGCGCACGACCGATGATGTGCCGCCGGTGCCTGCACGCGGCGGCACCGCGGCGCCGCGCTCCTAGTCTCCCGGGCAACGCCCCGCGGCCTGTTCGGCCTTGGCGGTGTCGAGTGCGGCCTTGGCGGCCGCGGACTCCGTCGCCATGTCCGCGAGCTTCTGCTGGTTCTTCTCGGTGGGCGAATCCACGATGCGTTGGCGGAGCTCTTCGTAATCCTTGTTGATCCTGTCGACGGCCTTCTGTTTGGACGCGACGCTGGCGCACGTCGGCGCATCGCCTCCGCGTGCAAGGCCACCGCCGCCACACGCGGACAGCATCAGGAAGGAAAGCAGGATGAGCGGTCGCATGGAGGATCCTCGGAAGCGCGTGCGACCAGCGTAGTCAGGCAAGGCGCAGGGCTGCGTGAAGCGATGGGCCAGGGCGGCTGGTGCGGCAGATGTCCTGCTGCGGCCTTGCGGGCAGTGCCCCTAGAAGCGTTCGCCTGCGGGCAGGTAGCGCCATTGCCCCAGGGGTAGCTTCGAGAGCGAGATGCGACCTATCCGCAGGCGCCTGATGGACACCACGTCGAGGCCGCCCTCGCGGCAGCGATGCCGCAGCTCGCCAGGCTGCACGTCCTTGATCGCAAAACGCAGGCGCACTTCGTTCTGCCAGCTCACCTTGCAGGGCGCCAATCCACGGCCCTGGTAACTGGAGGCATGGCCGATGCGGCCGAGCGTGTAGGGGTGGACGTCGCCGCGGATCTCCACCACGAACTCCTGTTCGGTCTGCGCGTAGTCCTCGGTCAGCTTGCGCCGCACCCGGCCATCCTGGCTGAGCACCATCAGGCCGCTGGCCTCGGTGTCCAGCGGCACCAGCGGGGTCAGGCGTTGCAGGTGGCGCTTGAGTGCGCGCACGCCGCTGTCGTCGTCCGGCAGATGCGTTGCCGGCGTGGCCAGGGCCGCTGCGTCCTGCCAGCCCACCCCAGCAGGTTTGTGCAGCAGCAGCGTCGCGGGCTCGGCGATGCGGAGTTCGGCGGCGGGATCGATGTCCACGCGTTCGTCGGTGACCGGATGCTGTGGCGTTTCCACGATCTCGCCATCGACGGTCACCCAGCCGCCTTCGATGTACTGCTCGGCTTCCGAGCGCGAACAGCCGGTCAGTTCGACGACGCGCCTGGCGAGGCGGATGGGCTCTGGCATGGGGACACCGGGATTTTCAGCGGACGCGAAAAAGGCCTGCATCGCTGCAGGCCTTTTCGGGAAAAGTGGTGGCCCGGGGCGGATTCGAACCACCGACACGCGGATTTTCAATCCGCTGCTCTACCAACTGAGCTACCAGGCCACAATGTTCCGCAGGACGGCCGAGCCGGTGCGAAGGCGACGAATGATACGGATCGCGGTCGGGTATGGCAAGCCGTACCGTCGGCTGAATGCGGGCGCCGGCCGCCGGTACCCGCGGCCCACCACGGGCGCATCATCGGCATCCGGAGAGAGCCCCGCACGCCCGAGGAGGCCGCGCATGAAACCCCTACTTCCCTTTGCCCTGCTGGCGGCAGCCGCACTGTCCGGCTGCGCTACCGACGGCAAGCAGACCGACGCCGAGAAACTGGCCTTCTACCGCGACCACGCCGGCGAACCGGTCAAGGACTTCCAGTACTTCGGCCGCCTCAACGGCTGGACGCCGCTCGGCGACGGCGCGCTGGCCGTCTGGACCAGGCCCAGCGAAGGCTACCTGCTGGAACTGACCGGCCCCTGCCAGGACCTCGACTACGCGATGTCCATCAGCGTCACCCAGTTCGGCAACCGTGTGTCCGCCCGCTTCGATGATGTCGTGCCGCTGGGCGCGGGCACGTCCAGCATCAAGATTCCCTGCCGCATCGAAACCATCCGTCCGCTGGACGTGAAGGCCCTGCGCGCCAGCGAGAAGGAAATGCGCGAGGCGGCACTCGAAGAGCGCAAATCGACCCCGTAGAGCGGAGCTTGCTCCGCTGCCCGTAGCGATGGTTCACGTTGTGGGTGAGCGTGCGGACCCGGGCAAGCCCGGTTCTACGGAAGCGGGTCGAGCCGGTGCGGATTACGGCGTGGGCACGTAGCCGGCCGGCTTGTCCGCGCCGCCGCCGAACAGGAATTTCTCCAGTTCCGTTTCCAGGAAGGCGCGGTGCTTGGGATCGCGGGGCGACAGCCGGTTCTCGTTGATCAGCATGGTCTGGTGTGCCAGCCAGGCCGCCCACGCGGGCTTGCCGATGTTCGCGTAGATGCGTTTGCCCAGTTCGCCGGGATACGGGACGAAATCGAGCCCTTCCGTTTCGCGTTGTTCGTATTGGCAGTAGACGGTGCGCGACATCGAAGACGTCCTGTGGTGAGTCACTGGATCCCCGCTTACGCGGGGATGACGGCAGAAAGCAGTTTGCGGATCGGCGCGGGCAGGCCCAGCGTGGCGAGGTCGCCACGCGCCACCCAGCGCAGGGCCTGCCCCGTACCGGATACGGGGTCGTCATTGTCGCGCACCGCGTCGCGCAGGGCGACCTTGCGCAGGCGCAGCGGCTGCAGGTGCAGGCGGTAGTGGCTGAAGGTGTGCACGACCACGGGCAGTTCTTCGGCGTTGTCGTACGTGCCCTTCATCTCGCGCGCGAACCAGTCGCGCATGTCCGCATCGGTGTCGGCCTGCGGCAGCGTCCACAGCGAGGCCCAGATGCCGGTCTCCGGACGGCGCTGCAGCAGGATCTCGCCATCAGCGTTCTCCAGCCACAGGGCCACGGCCTCGCGTTCGGGCAGGACCTTCGATGGCTTGGAGGTGGGCAGGGCGGCAACGAGGCCATCGCGGCGCGCGGCGCAGTCGTCATGTAGGGGGCACACCACGCACGCCGGCTTCGCGCGCGTGCACAGCGTGGCGCCGAAATCCATCTGCGCCTGCGTGTAGTCGGCAAGCCGTCCGTCGGGCACGTCGCGCAGGTGCTGTTCCGCCAGCGCCCACAGCTGTTTCTCCACCGCCGGCATACCCGGCCAGCCGACGATGCCGTGGAAGCGCGTCAGCACGCGTTTGACGTTGCCGTCGAGGATCGGGAGCCGGTCGTTCCACGCCTGCGACAGGATCGCGCCGGCGGTGCTGCGCCCGATGCCGGGCAGCGCGTGCAGCGCATCGAAATCGCGTGGAAGTTCACCGCCGTGGTCGGTGACGCAGACTTTCGCAGCGGCGTGCAGGTTGCGGGCGCGGGCGTAGTAGCCCAACCCTGCCCAATGCGCCATCACGTGGTCGGTGGTGGCAGCTGCAAGGTCGGACAGGGTGGGGAAGCGTTCGATGAAGCGCAGGAAATACGGCGTCGCCGTGGACACCTGCGTCTGCTGCAGCATGATTTCCGACAGCCACACGCGGTACGGTGTGCGCGGATGCTGCCACGGCAGGTCGTGGCGCCCGTGCCCGTCGAACCAGCTGAGCAGGCGATGCGCGAAGGAGTCGGCGCTCACGTGCAACGTCCTGTGGGAGCGACGTCAGTCGCGATCGACCACCGCGATGGCGTCATCGCGACTGACGTCGCTCCCACAACGGCGGTGGAACTGATGTCAGCCGCCACCCAGCGCTTCCGGCAGCAGCGCGTCGACGAAGGATTCCGCATCGAACACGCGCAGGTCTTCCACGCGCTCGCCGATACCGGCATAACGGATCGGGATGCCGAACTCGCGCGCCAGCGCGAACACCACGCCGCCCTTCGCCGTACCGTCCAGCTTGGTGACCACCAGACCGGTGACGCCGACCGCGGCATGGAACTGGCGCAGCTGCGAGAGCGCGTTCTGGCCGGTGGTGCCGTCGATGACCATCAGCACCTCGTGCGGTGCATCCGCGTCGATCTTGCCGAGCACGCGGCGGATCTTGCCGAGCTCGTTCATCAGGCCGGTTTGCGTGTGCAGGCGGCCGGCGGTATCGGCGATCAGCACGTCGAAGCCGCGCGACTTGGCCGACTGCAGGGCGTCGAACGCGACCGAAGCCGCATCCGCATCCTGGCCCTGCGCGACCACGGGCACGCCGTTGCGCTCGCCCCAGGTCTGCAACTGCGCGACGGCGGCGGCGCGGAAGGTGTCGCCGGCCGCCAACATCAGGCTGTGGCCGTCCTGCTTGAAGCGGCGTGCCAGCTTGCCGATGGTCGTGGTCTTGCCGACGCCGTTGACGCCCACGGTCAGCACGACGAACGGCTTGCGGCCGGCATCGATGACCAGCGGCTTCGCCACCGGCGTGATCAGCGCGATCAGGTCCGCGCGCAGCGCCTTCAGCAGCGCCTGCGCATCGCTGAACTCGCGCTCCTTCATGCGCTTGCGCAGGTCCTCGATGATCGCGGTGGTGGCGGGCACGCCGACGTCGGCGGTCAGCAGCGCGGTCTCGATCTCGTCCAGCAGATCGTCGTCCAGGCGCGGGTTGCGCGTGAACAGGCCGGCCAGGCCCAGCGCGGCGCTGGTGCGGCGCAGGCGGTCGCGCCAGCCCGACTTCCCGGCAGCGGCAGCGGGCGCCGCGTTGCTCTCGAGCTCTCTCTCTTCCGCCTGCGGGGGAGAGGGCGGGGGTGAGGGGGCGGGCGGGGTACTGTCCGACCGCTCAACCGCAAGGCTTTCCCCCTCGTCCGCCTTCTGCACCTGCGCCTCCGCGGGCCCGGTGGACGAGGAAGTGGAGTCCGCCGGCAACGGCTCGCTGGGCGCGCGCGGGAAGGCGGCGGCGAGTTCTTCGGTGCTGGGGCGGGTCTGGGCGGCGTCCGGGCCGTCCTGGGGCTTCTTGCGGCGGAAAAAACCGATCATTGCAGGGGGTATCTCGAAGAGGGCGACATGCTACCACCCGGCTGTCGGACGCCCGGGCACAGGACTCAAGTGGGGCCGGGGGCGGCCGATATCGAGGGCGGAAAACCCGGAATCCCCGCATGAACGCCATCACCGGCATCGCTACCTCCGGCCTGCGCGCCGCCTCGAGCGGAATGCAGGCCGCGGCGCACAACCTCGCCAACCTGGCCACACCCGACGCCACGCGGCAGACGTTGGCCTTGTCGGCCTCAGCGACGGGTGGCGTGTCCGCGACGGTGGTCGAAGCGCCTGCCGATCCGGCCGCGCCGGTCGAAGACGTGGCTGCGATGCTGACCTACAAGGCGATGGCCGGCGCGAACCTGTTCGTGCTGAAAGTGGCGGACCAGACGCTGGGCAGCCTGCTCGATATCAAGGTCTGAATCCGGGTGTCCGAATTCCTTCTCCCTGCGGCAGCGGGGAGAAGGTGCCCGAAGAGCCTGCCCCGTACTTGATACGTGGGCGGATGAGGGGCGCTTTCTTCTCGGTCGGGCGCTGTGGCCTGAAGAATGGCGCGCTTGGAGCTTGATCAAGGGCGTCGAAGCACGCTGCCTCCGATCGCCCCTCACCCGCCTTTGGCACCCTCTCCCCGCACGCGGGGAGAGGGGAGCAGCCGCGAGCGCGAGGGACTTCCGATTAGGCCGAGAGCTCCAGCAATAACGCATTGAGCCGCTTCACGTAACCGGCCGGGTCCTTGAGGCTTTCGCCGGCCGCCAGCGCGGCCTGGTCGAACAGCACGCGGGTGAGGTTGTTGAAGCGGTTCGCGTCGCTCTCCGCATCCAGCTTGGCGATCAGCGGATGGTCCGGATTGAACTCGAACACCGGCTTGCTTTCCGGCACCTGCTGGCCGCTGGCTTCCAGGAGTTGGCGCATCTGCAGACCCAGATCGCCCTGGCCGATGGCGAGGATGGCCGGCGAATCGGTCAGGCGATGCGAGACGCGCACATCGGCCACGTCCAGGCCCAGCACCGTCTTGATCCGGCCGGTCAGTGCCTCCTTGGCTTTGGCGCTTTCTTCCTGCGCCTTCTTGTCGTCTTCGCTCTCCAGCGCGCCCAGGTCCAGGTCGCCGCGGGCGACGTCGACGAAGGATTTTCCGTCGAATTCGGTCAGGTAACCCATCAGCCATTCGTCGATGCGGTCGGTGAGCAGCAGCACCTCGATGCCCTTCTTGCGGAAGATCTCCAGGTGCGGGCTGTCCTTGATCTGCGCATGCGACTCGCCCGTGAGGAAATACAGCTTGTCCTGGCCTTCCTGCAGGCGGCTCACATAGTCGGCCAGCGAGACGCTGGGTGCGCCCGTCGCATCGTGCGTGGAGGCGAAGCGCAGCAGGCCGGCGATCTTTTCGCGATTGGCGTAGTCCTCGGCGGGGCCTTCCTTCAGCACCTGGCCGAAGTTGGTCCAGAACGCTTTGTAGTCCTCGGGCTTGTCCTTGGCCAGCTTCTCCAGCATGTCGAGTGCGCGCTTGGTCAGCGCGGAGCGCATCGAATCGACCACCGGGCCGGACTGCAGGATCTCGCGCGAGACGTTGAGCGACAGGTCGGAGGAATCCACCACGCCGCGCAGGAAGCGCAGGTACAGCGGCAGGAACTGTTCGGCCTGGTCCATGATGAAGACGCGCTGCACGTACAGCTTCAGGCCCTTGGCGCCGTCGCGGTGGTACAGGTCGAACGGCGCGCGGCCGGGCACGTACAGCAGCGAGGTGTATTCCAGCTTGCCTTCGACCTTGTTGTGGCTCCAGGCGGCGGGGTCGGTGAAGTCGTGGGCGATGTGCTTGTAGAACTCGGTGTACTCCTCGTCCTTGATCTCGGACTTGGCGCGCGTCCACAGCGCGCTGGCCTTGTTGACGGCTTCCCATTCGACCGTCGCCGGCGCGTCTTCGCCGTGGTGTTCCTTCAGCATCTCGATCGGCAGGCCGACGTGGTCGGAATACTTCTTGATGATGCCGCGCAGCTTCCAGCCATCGGCGAAGCCTTCCTCGCCGTCCTTCAGGTGCAGCACGATGCGCGTGCCGCGCTCGGGCTTGTCGACCGTCGCGACTTCGAAATCGCCTTCGCCGGCGCTGGACCAGTGCACGCCTTCGCTGGCCGGCAGGCCGGCGCGACGGCTGAACACGTCGACGCGGTCGGCCACGATGAAGGCACTGTAGAAGCCCACGCCGAACTGGCCGATCAGGTTGGCGTCCTTCTTCTGGTCACCAGACAGCGCCCGCAGGAACTCACCGGTGCCGGACTTGGCGATGGTGCCCAGGTGGGCGATGGCCTCGTCGCGGCTCATGCCGATGCCGTTGTCGTCGATGGTTACCGTGCGCGCGGCGGCGTCGAAGCCGATGCGGATGCGCAGGGTGGGGTCTTCCTCCAGCAGCTTCGGGTCCTTCAGCGCCTCGAAGCGCAGCTTGTCGGCGGCGTCGGCGGCATTGGAGACCAGCTCGCGCAGGAAGATCTCCTTGTTCGAATACAGCGAGTGGATCATCAGCTGCAGCAGCTGCTTCACTTCGGCCTGGAAGCCCAGCGTTTCTTTGCGGGTCTCAACGGTCATTGGGTCGTGCTCCATGGAATCGGGTACAGGCCGCCCGGCGCGGCCGATGGGTCCGGTGTATGGGTCAGGCACGGCTTTCTCAACCATGTTGCCTGTAGGAGGGGCTTCAGCCCCGACCACGAGCTATCGAATCCGATGCCTGCCGGGTTGCCGAGCGGAGCGTGTAAGCGATGGCGGTTGCGCCGCTGCGGTCGGGGCTGAAGCCCCTCCTGCAGGGTGGGGACGTATCATGCGGGACCTCCCATTGCCGCTTTCCGCATGTCCCGCAGTCCGCATTCCCGCCCCGCGCCGTCCTCAGGTACCGCTCCACGCGGAACCGGCCAGGTGCGCATCATCGGCGGGCGCTGGCGCGGCACGAAGCTGGCCGTGCCGGACCGTCCCGGCCTGCGGCCCAGCAGCGACCGCGTGCGCGAGACGCTGTTCAACTGGCTGATGCCGGCGCTGCCGGGTGCGCGGGTGCTGGACCTGTTCGCGGGCACGGGCGTGCTGGGCCTGGAGGCGCTGTCGCGCGGGGCCGCGCAGGCGGTGCTGGTGGAACGCGATCCCGGCCTGGCCGCAGCGCTGCGAGAGACAGCAGCCAGGCTGTCCGCGCCTGCCGAGGTGCATGCCACAGACGCACTGGCATGGCTGGATAGTCGTCACGACACCTTCGACCTGGTGTTCCTGGATCCGCCGTTCGCAGACGGCCTGTGGGCGCGCGCGCTGGACGGGCTGGCGCCACGTCTGGCGCCCGGTGCCCGGGTCTACGTGGAATCGCCGGGGGACATCCAGCCGGTCGTGCCGCCGGACTGGGTATTGCACCGCGAGGGCAGGACGCGCGAGGTCCGCTATGCCCTGTACCGTGCCCCGGGCCATCACGCCACTGTTACACTTCGGGCCGACGATCCGCCGGCGACGACTGAATGACTGTGGCGCGCACCCGGACGGCCGTGTACCCCGGCACGTTCGACCCCATCACCAATGGCCATATCGACCTGATCGACCGCGCCGCGCCGCTGTTCGAGCGCGTGATCATCGGCGTGGCCGAGAGCCCGGGCAAGGGGCCGGCCCTGCCGCTGGCCCAGCGCGTCGCGCTGGCCCGCGATGCGGTGGCCAAGCACGCCCACGTGGAAGTGCGGGGCTTCGACGGTCTTCTGGCGCATTTCGTGAAGGAGGTCGGCGGCGGCGTGCTGCTGCGCGGCCTGCGTGCGGTGTCCGACTTCGAATACGAATTCCAGCTGGCCAGCATGAACCGCCACCTGATTCCGGAAGTCGAGACACTGTTCCTGACCCCGGCCGAGCAGTACGGCTTCATTTCCTCGTCGCTGGTGCGCGAGATCGCGCGGCTGGGCGGCGACGTGTCCGGCTTCGTGCCGCCGGCGGTGACCGCCGCGCTGAAGGCGCAGTGGCAGCAAGACAAGCAGGGCGCCTGAGCGCCACGATTCCGACAACCGCTTTACCAAGAGGGGGAATACCCATGAAGAAGTTCGCAAGCCGCATCATGCTCACCGCCTGCCTCGTGCTGCCGTTCGCGGCGTGCAAGAAGCAGGAAGAAGCCCCGGCCGAGCCGGCGGAAGTCGCCCTGGTCGCGCCGACCACGACCGAAGACGGTCCGTGGAAGGAGTACCTGAGCAAGGTGGTCGACGCCAACATGGGCACGATCACCAACACGCCTTACGTGTACTACCTGCCCGCCGAGACCGATCCGGAGTTCGAGGCCAAGTACGGCCGCCAGCTGGACCAGGCCAAGGGCGCCGTGGCGCGCGGCGTCAGCGCCGGCAACCTGATCGCGTTCGGTTCGCCGAACAGCGCCAAGATCGCCGACCTGGCCGTGGCCGCGTTCGAGGGCGTCGAGACCGACGCGTTCAAGGGCGTGCGCGTGCTGTTCATCGGCAAGGCAGAGGACAGCGAGCGGGTGAAGGCCGCCGTGGCCCCGAGCAGCGCCGAATACCTGTTCGTCGAAGCCAAGTGACCTTCCGGCGCGTGGCCGCCGCACGGCGGCCACGCCTCTGCCGGAAGGTCATCCCCGCGCATGCGGGGATCCAGTGACTTTCAGTCGCGCATCGCAGCCAGCCTGCGCCGACTGGACGTCGGGATTCGGTATCTCCGACGAACGCCGCGATGAAAGTCACTGGGTGATCGGCCATGCGGCCGTTGTGAAGCGCTTCCCGCCTTCGCGGGAATGACGGAAGAAGATGTCCCTCAAGATCAACGAACTCTGCGTCAACTGCGATGTCTGCGAGCCGGCCTGCCCGAACCAGGCCATCTCGATGGGCGAGACGATCTATGTGATCGATCCGGCGCGCTGCACCGAATGCGTCGGCCATCATGACGAACCGCAATGTGTCGTCGTCTGCCCGGTCGAGTGCATCGACCCCGATCCGGCGTATCCTGAGACCCACGAAGCCCTGCTGACGAAGATGCTGAGGCTGCAGGCCGGCTGATCGCCCCGTTTCCGCATGCGCTTCGTCCCGGTAGCCGCTCCAGGAGAAGTCGTGATCCATCGCCGTCTGTTCGCCCTGTTGTTCGTCGTCGCCATCGCACCCGCTGCGTTCGCCGCCGACGCCGTCCGTTCCAACACGCCCTCCCACCCGCCCGGCACCGCCATCGCCAGTGCGCATGCGCTCGCCACGCAAGCGGGGCTGGACGTCATCGCGCAGGGCGGCAACGCGTTCGATGCGGCCATCGCCGTGTCGTCGACGCTGTCGGTGGTGGAGCCGATCAGTTCGGGCCTCGGCGGTGGCGGTTTCTTCCTGCTGCACGACGGCAAGACCGGCAAGGATGTCTTCATCGATGCGCGCGAAACCGCGCCGGCCGCGTCGACGCCCGACAAGTACCTGCTGCCGAATGGCGACTTCAACCGCGACCGCGCCGAGAACGGTCCGTGGGCGGCCGGCATCCCCGGACTGCCCGCCGCCTTCGTCCACCTGGCGGCGAAGTACGGCCGGCTGCCGTTGAAGACCTCGCTGGCGCCGGCGATCCGCACGGCGCGCGAAGGGTTCCCGGTGTATGCGCGCATGGCGCGTGGCTATCAGGCGCGCCGCGAGGTGATGGAGCGCTACAAAGGCACGCGTGCGGTGTTCCTGGCGAACGGGCAGCCGATCAAGGAAGGCGACATCTTCCGGCAACCCGACCTGGCACGCACGCTGGAGCGCCTCGCCGCGCAAGGCTTCGACGGCTTCTATCGCGGCGAGACCGCGAAGCTGCTGCTGGCCGGCGTGAAGGCCGAGGGCGGGCAATGGACGGCGAAGGAACTGGCCGGCTACACCGTGCGCGAGCGCGAACCGCTGACGTTCAAGTACAACGACTGGCAGGTGACGACGGCGCCGCCGCCGTCGTCCGGCGGCGTGGCGCTGACGCAGATGCTGCAGATCCTCGATGCCTACGACCTGTCCAAGCTCGACGAGGCGCAGCGCACGCACCTGATAGTGGAAGCCATGCGCCGCGCGTTCCGCGACCGCACGTTCTATCTGGGCGATCCGGACTTCGTCGAGATCCCCATGAAGACGCTGACCAGCCCGTACTACGCGGCCGGCCTGCGCGCGACGATCAATCCGCAGAAGGCAACGCCGAGCGACCAGCTGTCGGGCCAGCAGACGCCGCTGGAAGATGAGGAGACCACGCACTTCTCGATCATCGATGCGGAAGGAAATCGCGTGGCCGGCACGCAGACGGTCAATTTGCTGTACGGCTCCGGCCTGGTGCCGCCGGGTACCGGCGTGCTGCTGAACAACGAGATGGACGACTTCGCGCTGAAGCCCGGTACCCCGAACGCCTTCGGCGTGATGGGCTACGACGCCAACGCGCCGAAGCCGGGCAAGCGCATGCTCAGCTCCATGACGCCGACCTTCATGGAGTCGCCGGACAAGGTCGCCGTGCTGGGTACGCCGGGCGGCAGCCGCATCATCACCATGGTGTTGCTGGGCGTACTGGGTTACGACGCCGGCCTCGACCCGCAGGCCGTTGCGGCGCTGCCGCGCTTCCACCACCAGTGGATGCCGGACCTGATCGAAATGGAAACCGACGCGCTGACGCCCGCCTCGCAGCAGACGCTGGAAGCCATGGGCCACAAGTTCAAGGTGCCCGGCAACGCCGCGCAGGGCGGCCGCGGCTCCAGCCACGTCTGGGGCAACCTGCAGACGGTGGAATGGTACAAGACCAACAACGCGCTGCATGGCGGCAGCGATCCGCGCAATTCGGTGGGGGCGGCCAAGGTCGTCGAATCCGCCGCGAAGCCCTGAGACCAGTCCTGTGGGAGCGACGTCAGTCGCGAAAGGCCTCCCGGGCGCGTCATCGCGACTGACGTCGCTCCCACAGCGGATCGGGGCGTAGAATCGCCCCATGAAACTCTGGTCGCTGCTGGGCAATTCCCAGAAACTCGATGGGGGCGCGATGTTCGGCAACGCGCCGCGTGCCATGTGGGAGCGGTGGTCGCCACCGGATGCGGAGAACCGTATCGAACTGGCCTGCCGAGCGCTGCTGGCGCAACCGCTGAACGGCAAGACCGTCCTGTTCGAGACCGGCATCGGTGCGTTCTTCGATCCCCGGATGCGCGCGCGCTTCGGGGTACAGGAAGATCGCCACGTGCTGCTCGATTCGCTGCAGGCGGCGGGCTTCTCACACGAGGACATCGAAGTCGTCGTGCTCAGCCACCTGCACTTCGACCATGCCGGCGGCCTGCTGGCGCCGTGGCAGGACGGCAAGTCGCCGGAACTGCTGTTCCCCAACGCGACCTTCGTCGTCGGCGCCGGGCACTGGCAGCGGGCACTGAAACCGCATCCGCGCGATCGCGCCAGTTTCATCCCGGAATTGCAGCCGTTGCTGGAAGCGAGCGGGCGACTGGAGCTGGTCGCCGGCGAACATTCGGAGGCGCTCGGCGACGCCGTGCGTTTCAGTTTCAGCGATGGCCACACACCCGGCCTGATGCTGGCGGAGATCGTCGGGCCGGAGCGCCAGGACGGGCAGGCGCATGGTGGCGTGGTGTTCTGCGCCGACCTCATCCCCGGCCGCTCGTGGGTGCACGTGCCGATCACCATGGGTTACGACCGCAACGCGGAACTGCTGATCGACGAGAAGCGCGCCTTCCTCGAAGACAAGCTGACCCGCAACGTCCATCTGTTCTTCACCCACGACCCGGGCTGCGCGCTGGCGCAGGTGACCCGCGACGAGAAGGGCAAGTTCGGTGTCACCCACGAGGTCGCCGACCTGCAGGCGCGCCCGCTGGCTGCGTAGAGCGGAGCTTGCTCCGCTGCTGTGCTCTTGCCCGGCAGGTGCGGGAGCGATGGAGGAGTCGAGCAAGCTCGACCCTACCGGGTGACGCTGGCTGTCGTAGAGCGGAGCTTGCTCCGCTGCTTTGCTCTTGCCCGGCAGGGGGCGGAACGACGGAGGAGTCGAGCAAGCTCGACTCTACGCCGGATTGAAGCGCTCGTTTCTTCCGATGGAGAAACCCGACAACCCGGCCACAGGTTCTCCGAAATGGATGGGGAGCCGGGCAGCGCACGATAAAGCGCATGCCAAGTCCTCGCCTCATGATCGGCCGCCATTCCTCCAGTCGTGCCATCTACGCGGTCACGTCAGTCATCCGTGGACGAGCGCCTTTGCTGGCCGACGCAGGCAACGCCGCCTTGACGATGCAGGAGTTAGCCCGCTGCGAGGCTGAGCAACGGGTCGGGAACATCGCCTGGGTTGTCATGCCGGATCACGTCCACTGGCTGTTCCAGCTGCGACAAGGTGCTTTGGGGTCGTCCGTGCAGGCGTTCAAGTCGCGCGTCGCTCGTGGAATCAATCAGGCTTGCGCATCCTGTGGTCCGGTCTGGCAGGCCGGCTACTACGATCATCGGATCCGGAATGATGAGGACCTGGCCGCGCAGGCGCGTTACCTGGTCGCCAATCCACTCCGTCGAGGGTTGGTCGCCCGGCTGGCGGATTACCCGTACTGGTATTGCACCTGGATTAGCGGTGACGAAGATCTGTGAGGAATGACGCCCCACCCTGTAGAGCGGAGCTTGCTCCGCTGCTCTCTACCCGGGCAGGTCAGGGTCATGATGGAGTCGAGCAAGCTCGACGCGATGGGCTGCTTCTGGAGCGCGTAGAGCGGAGCTTGCTCCGCTGCACCTTGCTGGGATGAGATCGGAGTCGCGATGGAGTCGAGCAAGCTCGAGTCTACGAACGACCTCAGCCGATCCGCGTGCCGAAGATGCGGTCGCCCGCATCGCCCAGACCGGGCAGGATGTAACCCTTGTCGTTGAGGCGCTCGTCGATGGCAGCGGTGTAGACCTCGACATCGGGATGCGCGGCCTCCAGCGCCTTCAGGCCTTCCGGCGCGGCGACGAGGAAGATGCCCTTGATCCGCTTCGCGCCGGCGCGCTTCAACATGTCGATGGTGGCGATCAGCGTGCCGCCGGTGGCCAGCATCGGGTCGAGGATCAGCGCGTCGCGCTCTTCCAGCCGACCGGTCAGCTTCTCGAAGTAGGGCACCGGCTGCAGCGTCTCCTCATCGCGCTGCAGGCCGACCACGCTGACGCGCGCGGTGGGGATCAGTGCCAGTACGCCCGGCAGCATGCCCAGACCGGCGCGCAGGATCGGCACCAGGGTGATCTTGGCGCCGGCGATCTTCTTCACCTGCACCGGGCCGGCCCAGCCGGCCATCGTCTCGGTCGTCAGTTCGAGATCGGCGGTCGCCTCGTAGGCGAGCAGCGTGCCGAGTTCGGTGACCAGCTCGCGGAAATCCTTGGTGTTGAGGCTCGCGTTGCGCAGCAGGCCGATCTTGTGCTGCACGAGGGGGTGGCGGACTTCGACGGTTTTCATGGCGGGTCAGGGCGACGGGAGATGCGGGAAGTCTGCATCAAACGCCGCGATCGGACAAAGAGAAGCCGGCATTCGCCGGCTTCTCCATCGCGTCCGGACGGTTCCGGATCAGAACGCCCAGCGCATGACCAGCTGGTAGCTCGGACCGGCTTCTTCGGTTTCCAGCTCGTACTCGTCGTAGTCGCGGTCCATCTGGTCCTGCAGCGTGTCGAACTTGTCGAAGAACTCGTCCTTGCTGGCATCCAGCAGATTGTTGGCGCTCAGGCGCACGGACAAGCTGGTACCGAAGCGCTTCTCGACGAAGACGTCCAGTTCGCCGCCATAGCGGATGAGCACTTCCTCGGCCAGCAGGCGCGTGTAGGCGTCGCCCTGCTTGCGGTAGGTCGCACCGAAGCTCGCGCCCCAGCTCGGGATGTCGTGGATGAAGCCGACGTTGTAGACCGACTTGGCCTGGTCGTTGAAGCGGCGTTCGCCCAGGAAATCATCGACCCTGGACTTCACCCACGAGTAGTTGGCGAACACGCCGGTGTTGTCCAGGCCGATGGCCGACAGCGGCGTGGAGACGTCGAACTCGACGCCGTAGACCTTGCCGTCGCCGACATTGGCCGAGGTGTACAGGAAGCTCGAGGCCGGTTCCTGCGCCATCGCATCGGCGAGGTCGACGGCGTCGCCGTCCTCGATCAGCTCGTCCCACACGTCCTGCATCTCTTCGCTGGGCTCGCCGGTGTTGACGATCTCGATGAGGTCCTTGACGTCGCGGTAGAAGAAGTTCAGCCCGACCACGCCCTTGCGGCCGAGGCGGTGCTCGAAGCCAAGGTCCAGGCCGTTGGCGGTCTCCGGGTCCAGCTCGGGATTGCCGATGTAGTCGTTGTCGCCGAACTCGCCGTCCAGCAGCGCCGGCAGCAGCTCGTTGAAGTTCGGTCGCTTGATGGTCCTGGCCAGCGACAGGCTGATGCGGTCCGCATCGCCCAGGTTCCAGCGCAGGTTCACCGACGGCAGCAACTCGTTGTAGTCCTTGCTGACGCGGCCTTCGCTTTCCTCGTCCTCCAGGTACTCCACGTCGGACTTGGTGGTCTCGTAACGCAGGCCGGCCTCCCACGAGAAGGCGTCGCCCTTGCTGCTGAGCATGATGTACGGGTCAAGGCGCTTTTCCTCGATCACCGAAGCCACGCTGCCGTCCAGTTGGTAGTCCGCGAGGGATGCGGGAGTTTCGCCTTCCTCTTCGGCTTCCCACTCATAGCCCACCAGAAGGCCTTCGCGCTTCTTGGTGCGGTAGTCCACGCCGAACTCCAGCTCGGCGCCGCCCACCGGGCGCGCATGGCTCAGCCTGAAGCCGGTTTCGGCATCCTTGGCGGTCACGGATTCGGCGCTGTAGACGGTCTCGTCCCACTCGGCGTCGGCCGGGATGCTCCACGTGTCGTCCCAGTTCTCCGCACCGCTGACGTAGACCTGTTCGCCCTCGGTGGTGGCCTGCGAATTCTCGAAGCGCGCATGGTCCACGCTCACCTCGGTACGGCCGCCGGCCATGTCGAACCTGTATTCGGCCCCAATGCCGTAGTTCTTCTGGTCGTACGGGTCCCGGCCGGGGACGCGCAGGTTGATGGTTTCGTCGTCGTCCAGCTCTTCCTCGAACGACACTTCGGTCACGTCGCGATCGGTCTTGACGTAGAAGGCATCGAGGCTGAAGCGGCCGGTATCGCCCACGTCGGCGGTGTAGGACAGGTTGGCCGAGTAGTCGCGGCCGTCCTTCACCTCGGTCTGGTCTTCCCAGCTGACCTTCTCTTCCTGCGTGTTGTCGGTGAAGCGGTCGGAACGCTTGGTCTTGGCGCGGTAGCGGTCCTGCACGTTGATGCCGGCCAGCAGGCGGCCGCCCAGCGCCTCAGACGAGGTCACCGCGCCGAAGGTCGGGTTGATCTCGCCATCGTCCCAGCGGTTCACGCCGAGGCGGATGTAGCTGCCGGTGAATTCGTACGCGTCGCGCAGCACGATGTTGATGGCGCCGGCCATGGCGTCGCCGCTGCGGTTGGCGCTGGCACTGCGCTTGATCTCGATGTGGTCGACCATTTCTGCAGGGATGCGGTCGACGTAGAACGAGCGGTCGTCACCGGCGCCGGGCACTTTCTTGCCGTTGATCAGCACCTGCGTGTAGCCACCGCCCAGGCCGCGCAGCTGCACGCCGTCGTACTCCATGATGTCCGAGCCGACGAAGCCGACACCCGGCACGCGCTTGAGCATGTCGCCGACGGTGTTCGGCTCGAAGCGCTGGAAGTACTCCAGGTCGTAGACCAGCGTGGGTGCGATGTCGTCGGTACGGTCGCGGTAGGCGATCTCGGCCTGCACCACCACGGTGTCCAGTTGCTTGGGATCGCCGGTGGTGCCGGCGTCCGGCGCCTGGTTCTGGGCGGTGGCGGCGAGGCTGGCCGGCAGCAGGGCCGCGCAGAACAGCGCCTGCGAAAGCGAAGCGGCCGAGGCATTGCGTTTCATCGTGTGTCGTCCCCGTGACGAAAGTAAACGGCACTTTGTAATCACGTCACATGGCGACCACATGACAGCCAGGTTCCCGCGCGGTGACAGGTACTCGCGCGCAGCGCACTGACATGAAAATGTCATCGCGGCTGCGTAGAACATGGCAGTTTGTTGACGCCTTCATGTCATGGGGACCCCAGTGAAATCACGCATTGCCTTGCTTGCGATTCCTTTCCTGCTTGCCGCGTGCGGCGGCAAACCCGATGCGCCGGTTGCGGGCGCCACGGCGATCGAGATGCCGGCGCGCGAAAAAGAGCCGGACGAACATGTCGAGAAGGATCCGCTGCTGAGCGAGGCGAAGATCGCGCACGTCGTGGTGCCCGAGGCTTTCATCACCGCAGCGACGCCGGCGGAGAACGTCGACTCTCCGGCCAGCTGGCGCGCAGCCGATGGCACGCGCTGGCTGATCGCCACCGCGAAGGACACCCACCGCTTGGTCGTGTACGACGGCAGCACCGGCAAGCAGCTGCGCACGGCGTCCGGCCCGGGCCCGGAGCTTGGACAGATGCAGCGCCCCAACGGCATCGCCGTGATCGACGATCTGGTGCTGGTGGTCGAGCGCGACAACCGGCGCGTGCAGGTCTTCCAGCTGCCGGACTTCACGCCACTTCTCGTATTCGGTGCCGACGAGCTGAAACAGCCGTACGGCCTGTGGGTGCGCCCGCAGAAGGATGCGTACGAGGTCATCGTCAGCGACAACTACATGTCGCCACAGAACGAGGATGTGCCGCCCCCGCTGGCCGAACTCGGCCAGCGCTTCAAGCGCTACCTTCTGCAGCGGGCCGAGGGCGGCTGGAAGGCGGCGCTCGCGGGCACGTTCGGTGATACGGGCGAAGCCGGCGCGATCCGCATCGCGGAGTCGGTGTTCGGCGATGCCGCCAACGACCGCCTGCTGCTGGCCGAAGAGGATGTCGCGGTCGGCACGCGCCTACGCGAGTACGGCCTGGACGGTGCGTATCGTGGCCGCGACATCGGCGCGGACCTGTTCAAGGCGCAGGCCGAGGGCATGGCGCTGGCGCAGTGCGCGGGCGGTACCGGCTACTGGATCGCGACCGATCAGTTCAAGGACCGCAGCGTGTTCCATGTGTTCGACCGGCTGACGCTGGACTACAAGGGCGCGTTCGCTGGCAACCGCACCGCGAACACCGACGGCGTGTGGCTGGACCAGAGCGCCGACGCGCGCTTCCCGCAGGGCGCGTTCTATGCGGTCGACGATGACCAGGCGGTGGCCGCGTTCGACTGGCGCGACATCGCAAAGGCGCTGTCGCTGCCGGAGTGCCGCGCCGAATGAAGTACGCAGGGAATGTGGGAATGAAGTGGTTGCTGGCCGTGCTGTTGCTGGGCAGCTGCGCGACGACGCTCGCGCAGGAGGCGGCGCCGCGCCAGCCGGAGCCGAACACCCGCGTGCCGCATGGCGTGCTGCGTTATGCGCCGAGCGGATTCCCCGACCGCATCGTGGCGTCGCCGGTGCAGGATGCGGGCACCGGCTTCGCGGTGGCGTGGCGTACCGATGCGAAGGTCGATGCACCGTTGCTGGAGATCGTCGTCG
This sequence comes from Pseudoxanthomonas japonensis, assembly GCF_043632995.1. NCBI lineage: Bacteria > Pseudomonadati > Pseudomonadota > Gammaproteobacteria > Lysobacterales > Lysobacteraceae > Pseudoxanthomonas > Pseudoxanthomonas japonensis. The sequence continues at coordinate 1,171,709 of NZ_CP171632.1, forward strand.
CCGGCGATTCGCCGGACATGGGCGAGCCGCGCCGCATCACCGCCACCAGCGCCGCGCTGAAGACGGAGAACGGCAGCGCGCACCATCACCGTGCCGACGTCGACGGCCTCCAGCCCGACACGCTGTACGCCTGGCGTGTGCAGGGCGACCGGACGTGGAGCGCCTGGCACCACACGCGGACCGCCGCCAAGGCATCGGATCCGCTGACGCTGATCTACTTCGGCGACACCCAGAACAAGAACGTCAGCCTGACCACCCGCGTCGTGCGCGAGGCGATGCGCCATGCGCCCGACGCACGGCTGGCGCTGTACGCCGGCGATCTGGTCAGCGGCGGCGATGGCGAGGACGACAACGAGTGGGGCGAGTGGTTCGAGGCGAACGAGGTGCTGCCGACCTCGCTGGTCGTCGCGCCGGCGCCGGGCAACCACGAATACTTCGAGGAGTTCGAGGACACCCCGCAGGAGCGTCGCGTGCTGGGCGCGCACTGGCCGGTGACCTTTGCGCTGCCGGGCAATGGTCTGGCGAAGGCGAAGCGGACCACATACTGGTTCGACTACCAGGACGTGCGCGTGGTCGTCATCGACGGGACGTCCGCGCTGGACCTCGGCACCGCGAAGGCGCAGGCCGCCTGGCTGGACCAGGCGCTGGCCTCGAACCCGCATCGCTGGAGCATCGTGCTGACGCACCAGCCGTTCTTCTCGCCGCGCGAAGGGCGCGACAACGTGCCGCTGCGCAAGCACCTGCTGCCGGTGATCCGCAAGCACAAGGTCGATCTGGTGCTGCAGGGGCACGACCACGTCTATGGCCGCCTGAAGAGCCCGCCACCGGTGTTCGTGGTGTCGGTGACCGGCGCCAAGCAGTACCGGCTGTCGGATGAAGCGCGCAGGACGATGCGGCCGGTCGCCGAGGATACGCAGCTGTTCCAGGTGCTGCGCTTCGACGGTCCGCGCCTGCGTTATGAAGCGCGTACGGCGACGGGGCGCTTGTACGACGCGTTCGATCTCGTTGACGGCGGGGAGAGGGGCAAGCAACTGGTCGAGCGCGATGAAGATCGCATCGACGAACGCGCCTGCACGCGCGCCGAAACCCTGAAGGGGCGGGCCGACCGGTGCTGGGAATGACCCGTCGTTGTAGAGCCGAGCTTGCTCGGCTGCTGTTCTCACGTATCGCCGACCCTCTACAAAAGCAGCGGAGCAAGATCCGCTCTACGGTGTCCCCCTACAAGGAGTCGAGCATGAAGCACGTTGCCGCTGTCGCCTTGCTTCTTTTCTGCGCGAACGCGTCCGCCCGTGAAGCCCACATCCGCCACCCGTTTCTCGCCGAGCAGCCGAAGGCCGCGCCGGAGGAAGTGTTGCTGGCCGTGGAGATCCCCGCCGGCAGTTTCACCAAGTACGAGATCAACGACGAGGGTCTGGTCTACGTGGACCGCTTCCAGTCGATGCCGGTGGCGTATCCCGCCAACTACGGCTCGATGCCGCGCACGCTGGCCGGCGATGGTGACCCGCTCGATGCGCTCGTGCTGACGCGCGAGCCGCTGCATCCCGGCGTGCTGGTGAAGTTCCGCCCGATCGGCGTGCTGCGCATGATCGATGCGGGCGAGCACGACGAGAAGATCATCGGCGTGCCGACCGACAAGGTCGATCCGACCTACGCCACCATCCGCGACATCGCCGACCTGCCGGAGATCGAGCGCCAGCGCATCGAAGCGTTCTTCCACGTCTACAAGGACCTGCCGAAGGGCCGCAATCCGGTGCAGCTCAACGGCTACGGCGATGCGAAGGAAGCGAAGGCGCTGATCCGTGAATCGCTGGACCGTTTCGTCGCGAAGCCGTAGGGCGGGCCCAGGCCCGCCATCGCACGCTGTGAGCGAACAGGTCGGGTCGACGTTCCTCGGAGAGAAAAGAAAAAGGCGAGCAAAGGCTCGCCTTTTTCGTTGCGCCAGCGGCGTCGATCAGGCGGCCGCGGCCTGGCTGATGCGCGGACCTTCGCGCAGCGCCTTGCCGACCATGCCGACCAGCAGGTCCAGCTCTTCGCCATCCATCGCGAAGTGAGGCGTGAAGCGCAGCGAGTTGGCACCGCCGTGGATGACGTTCAGGCCCTGCTGGCGCAGCCATTCCTCGGTGGAGCCGGTGCCGTAACACTTGAACGCCGGCGACAGTTCGCACGAGAACAGCAGGCCGGTGCCCTGCACGTTGGTGATCAGGCCGCCGAGTTCGCCCTGCAACTGCTGCAGCTTCTGCACGGCTTCGACGCCGCGCTTGCGGATGTTCTCGCGCACCTGCGGGGTCAGCTGGGCCAGCGTGGCGCAGGCCACGTCCAGCGCACGCGGGTTGGTGGTCATGGTGTTGCCGTACACGCCCTTGCGGTACAGGCCGGCGGCGCGCTCGTTCACGGCCAGCACCGACAGCGGGTACTGCGCGGCGTTCAGCGCCTTGGAATAGGTTTCCATGTCCGGCGCATCCAGGCCCTCGAAGCCCGGATAGTCGACGATCGACAGCACGCCGTGCGCACGCAGGCCGGCCTGGATCGAGTCGACCAGGAACAGGCTGCCGTGGCTGCGGGTCAGCTCGCGCGCGGCGGTGTAGAACGCCGGGGGTACCGAGCGGCCCGGGTCGCCTTCGCCCATCACCGGTTCCAGGAACACGGCTTCGACGAACCAGCCCTTGGCCTCGGCATCAGCGAAGGCCTGCTTCAGCGCGTCCACGTCGTACGGCGGGATGGCGATGACCGAGTCCTCGCCGCGGTAGCTGGCCAGGTGCTGCTGGTAGGACTTGCGCGAGGAATCCGAATACAGCGCCGGGCGTTCGGTACGGCCGTGGAAGCTGCCCCTCACCACGATGCGCTTGATGATGCGGCCGGCGTGACGGCCGTCCGGATCGGTCATCAGCTTGCTGTTGATGTCGGCGATGCGCGCGGCCAGGCCGACGGACTCGGAACCCGAGTTCAGGCACAGGAACTTCGCGAACGGACAGCCGCCGCGGGTATGGCCGATCTCGTTGCGCAAGGCGCGGTCGAAGCGCAGCTGCGACAGGCTGGGCGTCATGATGTTGGCCATCACCTGCGGGCGGGCCATCGCCTCCAGCACGGCGGCCGGGGTGTGGCCGAAGCCGAGCATGCCGTAGCCGCCGGCGTCGTACAGCACGGCGCCGTTGAGCGTGACCACCCAGGGGCCGCGGGCGGCGAGGGCGATATAGGGGTTGATGGCGTCGTCGGCGTAGAAGTTGACATAGCCGGCCTGCACCGCGCGCAGCTGCTCGGCTTCGTCCATCGCCAGCAGTTCGGCGAACTCGTCCTGCAGGCGGGCGTGCTCGGCTGCGGCGGCCTCGATGGCGGCGACCAGGTCCGGGTGGCCCTTGGCCAGGCGCTCGATGGTGGCGTCGTCCAGGCCTTGGGTCAGGCGCTGGCCCTTGTGGGCGCGGAGCGGGGCGAGGTGGTCGGTCAGGGCCATGGGAATCCTCCGGCAGCAAGCGGCAAACCCGTATTATCGGGAATAATTCGTCATTTGACAGTTGTGAACTGCGCGGATTTAGGGGATATTTCGTCGATTCGCCGAATCGTGCCTGTTCAATGAAGCTCACCGACGCCGACCAGCAACTGCTCTCAATGCTCCGTGAGAACGCACGGGCCTCCACCGCCCAGATCGCGCGCCGCCTGAGCCTGTCGCGGACCACGGTGCAGAGCCGGATCGAGCGCCTGGAGCGCGAGGGCGTGATCAGCGGCTACACCGTGCGCGTGCACGACGAATACGACCGCAGCCACCTGCGCGCGCACATCATGATCGCCGTGCACCCCAAGCAGATGACCTCGGTGGTCGCGGCCCTGCGCGCGATGCCGGAGCTGCGCGTGCTGCACTCGGTCAGTGGCAGCCACGACCTGATCGCCATCGGTGCGGTGCCCAGCGTCGGGGACATGGATCTGCTGACCGACCGCATCGGTGCGCTCGAGGGCGTGGAGCGGACCACGTCGTCGATCGTGCTGTCGACCAAGTTCGAGCGCTGACGACGGGGCGGCCCGGCGGGCTCCCGTACAATGCACGCCCCCGCAAGGCCCCGACCGTGAAGAAGTCCGACTTCCATTTCGACCTGCCCGACGCATTGATCGCCCAGTCGCCGCTGCCGGAGCGTTCCGCCAGCCGGCTGCTGGTGGTGCCGCCCGGCGATGCGCAGTTCACTGATCGGCACGTGCGCGATCTGCCGGAATTCCTGCGGCCGGGCGACCTGCTGGTGTTCAACGACACGCGCGTGATCCCGGCGCGCCTGTTCGGCCAGAAGGAAAGCGGTGGGCGCGTCGAGATCCTGATCGAACGCCTGCTGCCGGAAAACGCGGCGCGCGCGCAGGTCGGCGCCAGCAAGTCGCCCAAGCCGGGCAGCCGCATCCAGCTGGATGCCGGCGGCGAAGCGGAGGTGGTCGGGCGCGATGGCGAGTTCTACCAGCTGCGCTTCCACGTGCCGGGCGCGCTCGAAAGCTGGCTGCAGAAGGCGGGTCGGTTGCCGCTGCCGCCCTACATCCAGCGTGCGCCGGGGCAGGACGACGACGAGCGCTACCAGACCGTGTTCGCGCGCGAACTCGGCGCGGTGGCGGCGCCGACTGCCGGCCTGCATTTCGACGACGCGCTGCTGTCGGCATTGCGCGACCAGGGCGTGGAGTTCGGCCACGTGACCCTGCATGTCGGCGCCGGCACCTTCCAGCCGATGCGCGTGGACAATATCCTCGAACATCACATGCACAGCGAGTGGCTCAACGTCGGTGCCGCGCTGGTCGAGCAGGTGCGCGCGACCCGCGCCCGCGGTGGTCGCGTCATCGCCGTGGGCACCACCGTCGTGCGCGCGCTGGAGTCCGCCATGCGTGACGGGGAACTTCAACCTTTCGCCGGCGAGACCCAGATCTTCATCTTCCCCGGCTACCGCATCCGCAGCGTCGATGCGATGGTCACCAATTTCCATTTACCGGAAAGCACGCTGCTGATGCTGGTCAGTGCGTTCGCCGGCAAGGACCGCATCATGGCGGCGTATGCCCACGCGGTGCGCGAGCAGTACCGGTTCTTTTCGTATGGAGACGCGATGCTGCTGTTTCCGGAGGATGCCAGGTGAATCGTGACCGTTCCGCGTCAGAAATCGGATCGTCATTCCGGCGAAAGCCGGAAACCATCTTGATTTTGGCTTCCGACCGCAACACCAACAGCCAAATGGATTCCGGCTTTCGCCGGAATGACGGGTATGGGGCGCGTGGCAGGGTGGCCGCATGAGCCGCATGTCCTTCGACCTGTTGACCACCGAAGGCGCCGCCCGTCGCGGCCGGCTGACGTTCCCGCGCGGCACCATCGAGACGCCGGCGTTCATGCCGGTGGGCACCTACGGCTCCGTGAAAGGCATCCTGCCCGAGCATGTCGAGGACCTCGGCGCCGAGATCATCCTCGGCAACACCTTCCATCTGTACCTGCGGCCCGGACTGGACGTGATCGGTGCGCACGGCGGCCTGCACGGGTTCGCCCGGTGGAACAAGCCGATCCTCACGGACTCCGGCGGTTTCCAGGTGTTCTCGCTGGCGCACCGGCGCAAGATCACCGAGCAGGGCGTGACGTTCGCCTCGCCGGTGGACGGCAGCAAGGTATTCCTCGGGCCCGAAGAGAGCATGAACATCCAGCGCGTGCTGGGCTCGGACATCGTGATGATCTTCGACGAGTGCCCGCCGGTGAACATCGATGGAAAGCCCGTGGATCCACGCGTGATCGAGCGTTCGATGGAGCTGTCGCTGCGCTGGGCCGAGCGCTCGAAGCGCGCCCATGAGGGCAACGACGCCGCGTTGTTCGGCATCATGCAGGGCGGGGTGCACCACGATCTGCGTACCCGCTCCGCGGAGGGTCTGAAGGCGATCGGTTTCGACGGTTATGCGATCGGCGGCCTGGCCGTGGGCGAGACCGAACAGGAGCGCAACACGACGCTCGAACACACCTGCCCGCAGCTGCCGGCGGACCAGCCGCGCTACCTGATGGGGGTGGGCCGGCCGGAAGACCTGGTGGAGGCGGTCGCGCGCGGCGTGGACATGTTCGATTGCGTCATGCCGACCCGCAACGCGCGCAACGGCCATTACTTCACCTCGTTCGGTACGGTGCGGATCCGCAACTCGAAGTACGAGCACGACCTGCAGCCGATCGAGCCGGGCTGCGGCTGCTACGCTTGCCGCAACGGCTTCACCCGCAGCTACCTGCGCCATCTGGACCGCTGCAACGAGATGCTGGCGCCGATGCTGGGCACCCTGCACAACCTCTGGTACTACCAGCAGGTAATGGCGCAGATGCGTGCGGCGATCGCGGAAGGGCGGTTCGCCGACTTCCGGGCCGCTTTCTACGCAGCCCGCGGGATCGACCTCGCCCTTTAGCCGGGATACCGGGCCGCACGCCGTCAGACGCTTTATGTAGGAGCGGGCCATGCCCGCGATGCGCTCCCTCGGCCGTCCGGAAGAGCATCGCGCCCATGGGGCGCTCCTACAGGCTTCGTGGCGGAGGCGAAGTCCTCTGCGGGGCAGGTCGAGACCGCAGGCCGGGAACCAACCGGCGCCGATGCGGTCTTTTCCGGTCCGGGCCGATGGGGGCGCCCGGGCGGGCCTTCCCGTCGCGTGGCATAATCCCCGGCTGCTTTTCATACCGAATGGACAAGTCCATGAATCTGCTTGATTTCCTCGTTGCCCCCGTTCTCGCCCAGGCCGCGCCGGCCCAGCAGGGCATGGGCGGCTTCGGCCTGCTGATGCCGATCGCCCTGATCGCCATCATGTACTTCCTGATGATCCGCCCGCAGATGAAGCGCGCCAAGGAGCACCGCTCCATGCTGGACAAGCTGTCCAAGGGCGACGAAGTGATCACCTCGGGCGGCATCGCCGGCACGGTCACCGACATCGGCGACAACTTCGTCACCCTGGAAGTGGCCGACAACGTGCGCGTGCGCGTGCAGAAGGCCGCCGTGGGCAACGTGCTGCCGAAGGGCACGCTGAAGTCCGCCTGATCCGTTTCTCGCGTCCCGTCGCCTGTGCGCCGGACGCATTCCGCTGTTTCCGAACCACTGCTGAGCGCATGCCCGGGAAGGGCCTGCGCGGGTCGCCACGATGCTTGAATTCCCACGCTGGAAATACGTCCTGATCCTGATCGTCGTGTTGGCGAGCGCGCTGTATGCGCTGCCCAACCTGTATCCGCAGGATCCCTCCGTGCAGATCACCGCCAACCGCGGTTTCACCGTCGACGACGCGCTGCGCGCCCGCATCGAGACCGCGCTGACGAACGCTGGCGTGAAGCCGAAGCAGATCGAGGTCGACGGCACCACCATGCTGGTGCGCCTGCCGGGCCTGGACGAACAGACCAAGGCCAACGACGCGCTGCGCCAGGCGCTGGGCGAGGACTACCTGGTGGCGCTGAACCTGGCGTCCACCGTGCCGGACTGGCTGGGCAAGCTGGGCGCGCGCCCGATGGTGCAGGGCCTGGACCTGCAGGGCGGCGTGCACTTCGTGATGCAGGTCGACCAGAAGGCCGCGCTGGACAAGCGCGTCGAGGGCTATCTGGAAGATACCCGCGTCACGCTGCGCGACAAGCGCATCCGCTACACATCGGTCGAACGCCGCCCGAACAACAGCATCATGGTCACGCTGGCCGACGATGAGGACGTGGCGGCGGCGCAGCAGGCGCTGGCGCAGACGCTCAGCTCGCGCGGCAACAACGCCGGCACGCTGGCGACCGGCTCGGGCCTGACCTACCAGGCCTCGGGCCAGCAGATCACCATCGGCCTGCCGCAGGCGGAGCTGGACCAGATCGCCAGCGAGGCGATCGAGCAGAACCTGACCACGCTGCGCAACCGTGTCAACGAGATCGGCGTGGCCGAACCCATCATCCAGCGCCAGGGCAACGACCGCGTCGTCGTGCAGCTGCCCGGTGTGCAGGACACCGCCGAGGCCAAGCGCCTGATCGGCGCGACGGCCACGCTCGAGTTCCGCGCCGTGGTGGAAGGCAGTGCCGCCGACGCCGTGGCCAGTGGTCGCATCCCGCCGGAGGCCAAGGTCTACCAGTTGCGCGACAACGGCGGCCCGGTGCTGCTCAACAAGCGCGTGCTGGCGTCCGGCGACGAGATGGTCAACGCCCGCGTGGGTACCGACAACAACGGCCTGCCGGCCGTCGACGTGACCCTCAACAACATCGCCGGGCAGCGCATGTTCGACTACACCAGCGCCAACGTCGGCAAGCTGATGTCGGTGGTCTACATCGAGCGCGTGCCCACCGTGACGATGGTGGACGGCAAGGAAGTGCGCAGCGTGCGCGTCCGTGAGGAGGCGCTGTCGCCGACCCGCATCGCCGGTGTCTTCGGCAAGAACTTCCAGACCACCGGCCTGGAGAAGACCGAGGCCGAGAACCTCGCCAAGCTGCTGCGTGCCGGTTCGCTGGCCGCCCCGATGGATTTCATCGAGGAACGCGTGGTCGGCCCCAGCCTGGGTGCCGAGAACGTCGCCCGCGGCACCAAGGCGGTGGTGTACTCCTTCATCTTCGCGCTGGCGTTCTTCCTGGTGTACTACCGCATGTTCGGCCTGATCACCTGCATCGCGTTGCTGCTCAACCTGGTGATGGTGGTCGCGGTGATGTCGCTGTTCGGCGCGACGATGACGCTGCCCGGCTTCGCCGGCCTGGCGCTGACCATCGGCATGTCGGTGGACGCCAACGTGCTGATCAACGAGCGCATACGCGAGGAACTGAGGGCGGGCGTGCCGCCGCTGGCGTCCATCGCGACCGGCTACGAGAAAGCCTCGGGCACCATTTTCGACTCCAACATGACCGCACTGCTGGCCGGCGTGGCCCTGTACGCCTTCGGTACCGGTCCGCTGAAGGGCTTCGCGATCACCATGGTGATCGGCATCGCGACCTCGGTGTTCACCGCGGTGACCGTGTCGCGTGGCCTGGCCACCCTGATCTACGGCCGCCGCCGCAAGCTGAAGTCGCTGGCCATCTGACGAGAGCATCCGACCCATGAACCTCTTTCCGCTGCATCTCGTTCCCAACGACACCCGCATCGACTTCATGCGGCTGCGCTGGATCTCGATCTCCATCGCCGTGATCATGGCCGTGGTGGCGATCGGCGCCATCGCCTTCAAGGGCTTCAACTTCGCGCTCGACTTCACCGGTGGCACGGTGGTGGAACTGCGTTTCCAGCAGCCACCCGATGTCGATGGCGTGCGCTCGCGCCTGGAGGCTGCCGGCTACGGTAGTGCCCAGGTGCAGACCTTCGGCACCGGCAGCGACCTGCTGGTCCGACTGCAGCCGAGGGAAGAAGGCGCGCAGGCCGAAGGCGACGCCGGGCTGGACGCCACCAACCGCACCGCACAGGACGTCGTCCGCCTGGCCTCGGTGGAAGGCAACCAGGCCACCGTGATGCGCAACGAGTTCGTCGGCCCGCAGGTCGGCAAGGAACTGGCGCTCAACGGCCTGTACACGCTGGTGTTCGTGGTGGTGGGCTTCCTGATCTACATCGCCGCGCGCTTCGAATGGAAGTTCGCGGTGGCCGCGATCGTCACCACCCTGCACGACGTGCTGATCTGCGCCGGCTTCTTCGCGCTGACGGGCCGCGAGTTCGACCTGACCATCCTGGCCGGCCTGCTGTCGGTGATGGGCTTCTCGATCAACGACACCATCGTGGTCTTCGATCGCGTACGCGAGAACTTCCGCAGCCTGCGCGTCGAGCCGGTGGAAGTGCTGAACCGCTCGGTCAACCAGACGCTGTCGCGCACCATCATCACCTCCTTCGTTGCGTTCCTGACCGTGCTGGCGCTGTACCTGTACGGCGGCGGCTCGCTGGAAGGCATGGCCATTTCGCAGATGATCGGCATCGTGATCGGCACGATCTCGTCGATCTTCGTCGCCTGTCCGCTGCTGACCCTGGGCTTCCTGAAGGTCACCAAGCAGGATCTGATGCCGAAGGCGAAGGACGATGCCGCACTGGCGCGTCGTCCGTAATCTCCGGTAGCCGGGGAACGAAAAAAGGCCACGCAATGCGTGGCCTTTTTCTTTAGGAGTTGGTCTTCTGTAGGAGCGACGTAAGTCGCGACCGCACGGCCAGATCGACAGGATCAAATTGACTGGCGACGGTCGATCAGGCCAGACCAGCACTCGGGCGACCTTCTCCCGGGTATTCCGGTTTCCGGTCGCGACTTACGTCGCTCCTACAGGTGAACGCGGCGATCAGCCGTTGAACGAAGCCGCATAACCCGACGAGACGATGGTCTTCTGCAGCGCCTCGGCGACCTTGAGGTTGCCGGCGACGATCTGGCGGGGCAGGGCAGTGCGGCCGTCGATCTTGCCGAGCGCGGCGCCGCGGAAGTCGCACACCTTGCCGCCCGCCTCGCGCACCAGCAGCACGCCGGCGGCGATGTCCCAGTCCTTCACGCCGGCCTCGAAATAGGCATCGGCGCGGCCGCAGGCCACGTAGGCCAGGTCCAGCGCGGCCGAGCCGGTGCGGCGGATGTCCTCGGCGTGCACCAGCAGCTCCCGTACGCATTCCAGCTGCGCGCCGGCGCGGGCGCGCTCGCGCGGCGGGAAGCCGGTGGTGATGACGGTGCCGGCCAGCTCCTTGCGGTCGGCCACGCGGATGCGGCGCTCGTTGAGCTGGGCGCCCGCGCCGCGGCTGGCAGTGAACAGATCGTTGCGCAGGGGGTCGAAGATCACCGCGTCGGTCGGCTCGCCGTTGTCCACCAGCGCGATGGACACACAGTAGTGGGGGAACCCGCGCAGGTAATTGCTGGTGCCGTCCAGCGGGTCGATCACGAAGGTGTAGCGGCCGTTGATCTGGGCGCCGCTCTCCTCGCCGACGAACCCGTAGTCCGGGTAGGCGCGGCGCAGTTCCTTGATGATGACCTTCTCGGCATCCGCGTCGACTTCGCTTGCGTAGTCCATCCGCTCCTTCTGCACCACGTTCAGCGCATCCAGCTTGTTGATGCTCCGCAACAGCACGTTGCCTGCGAGGCGGGCGGCCTTGGTCATGACGGTGACGACGGGCTTTTGCATGCGAACGGACCTCGGACAGGCGTGGGGCGGGCGAACAAGTGGAAAAGAGCAGCACGGCGCGGAGACCGGCCCGCGCAGTTTACCATTTGCCCCCATGAATACGCCTGTTTCCCCGACCGATTCCCTTTCCCCGGCCACGGCCGCCCGCCTGCGCGTGGTGCTGGTCGGCACGCAGCACCCCGGCAACATCGGTGCGGCAGCGCGTGCCCTGAAGACCATGGGACTTGCGCGGCTGGTGCTGGTCGCACCCGAGGACTATCCCGCGGAAGAGGCCTACCGGCGCGCGGCAGGGGCCGACAACCTGCTGGGCGACGCCCCGGTGGTGGCCACGCTGGCCGAGGCCGTGGCGGATTGCCACCTTGTGCTGGGATGCACGGCGCGCAGCCGCCGCGTCCAACTGGAGGAGCACGCACCCCGCCAGGCCGCCGCTCTGGCGGTGGGCCGGGCGGCAGCCGGAGGCGAGGTGGCGCTGGTGTTCGGCCGCGAGCGCACCGGCCTGAGCAACGAGGAACTCCAGCTCTGCCACGCCGCGGTGCACATCCCCGCCAATCCCGAATACAGCTCGCTGAACCTCGCCGCCGCCGTGCAGGTACTGGCCTACGAACTGCGACTGGCGCTGCTGGAGGGGGCGACGGCGACGACGGCGGAGCCGGTCCATCCCGACGAAACCCCGGCCAGCCATGCCCACGTGGAAGGGTTCTTCGCACAGCTCGGCGACACGCTCGATGCGATCGACTTCCACAAGGGGCGCACGCCCGATTCGGCCATGCGCAAGTTGAGGCGGCTGTTCGCCAAGGCGGACCTGACCGAGCAGGAAGTGCGGCTGCTGCGCGGCATCCTGGCCGACGCCCAGCGCATGGCGCGACTGGCGGGCCAGGGCGGGACCGGAACACTGTCTTGAGCTCACGTTTTCCGCTAGGCTGCCGCCATCGTTCTGGCGGGCGCCTATCGTTGCGTACAACCTGGTTCCGCCTCGCGCTGGCCGCCCTCGGTGCAGCCCTGCTTCCCGCCGCCGTCGTGCCGGCCAAGGCCGCCGGCGACGAACGGGTCCTCGTCCTGGGACGCATCAGCGACGACCCCAAGGCGCACTACGAACAGCTCAAACCCCTGCTGGACTACGTGGTCCCGCGCATGCGCGATGTCGGCATCACCGAGGGCCGCATCCTGATGGCGCGCGATGCCCAGCAGATGACCAGCTACCTGCGCCGCGGCCGGGTGGACTGGGTCACCGAGACGGCGGGCACCGGCATGCGGCTGCAGGAGCGCGCCGGCGCACGCCCGCTGCTGCTGACCGAGCGCGGCGGCGTGAGCCGCTACCACGGGGTGTTCTTCGTCCGCCGCGACAGCGGCCTCGAGCGCTTGGCCGATCTGAAGGGGCGGACGGTGGCCTTCCAGAACACCGCCTCGACCAGCGCGTACTTCGCGCCGTCGGTGGCGTTGCTGGATGCCGGCCAGCGGATGGAGATCCTGCTCTCGCCGATGGACCGGCCGTCCGCCGACTCGGTCGGCTACGTGTTCGCGCGTTCCGAACTCAACATCGCCGCCTGGGTGCACAAGCGCCTGGTCGATGCGGGCGTGGTCAGCAACCTGGACTGGGACGACGTGCGCCGCATGCCGCCCTCGTTCCGCCGCGACTTCCGCGTGATCCACGAAACGCAGGACTTCCCGCGCGCGCTCGAGATGGTGCGTGGCGACCTCGATCCTCGGATCGAGGCGCGCCTGCGCGAGGTGCTGCTGGAAGCCGCCAACGATCCTGCCGCGCGCGATGCGCTCAACGTCTTCTTCCGCACGACCCGCTTCCTGCCGGTCGATCCGACCTCGCAGCAGGCATTGGACGATCTGCGCCGCGGCGTGACCCGTGTCCGGGAGCAGGTCGAATGAAGTCCGTGAAGTTCGGCCTGCAGGCGCGTTTCCTGGCGGCGATGGCGATCATGCTGTTGGTGGTGATCGCGCTGCTCGGCACGCTGCTGCACCGTCAGAAGGTGATGCAGCAGGAGGTCGCCGACCTCGGCCGCGAGGCGATGCACGGCATGGTCGAGGACAGCCTGCGCCGGCACGGCGAAGCCACCGTCGACCAGTTGGGCGACGCGCTGGCCAACCCGCTGTACTACTTCGACCTGGACACGATCGGCAGCATCGTGCGCTCGGCGCAGAAGGAGCCCGACGTCAGTTACGTGCTCGTCTACGACAACCAGGGCCGGATCATCCACGACGGTACCGCCGACATCGCGGTGTACGGGCAGACCATGACCGATCCGCTGGCGTACGAAGCGGTGAATGCGCGCAGCATGCATACGCAGTGGTCCGCGCAGATCGTCGATGTGTCCGAGCCGATCATGATCGGCAGCGAGCGCATCGGCGGCGTGCGTGTCGGCTATTCGGTCGCCTCGGTGCGCGCGTACGAAGAGAAGGCCATCACCGCCGCGCGGGCACGGCTGAACGAACTTGGCGCGCGCCACTTGGGCTGGATCGCGTTGCTGCTGGCGGCGCTGGTGGCGGCATGCGTGGCGATCATGGTGTACGCCCAGCGCACGCTGGTGCGGCCGATCCGGCAGCTGGCACGGGCGGCGCACGACATCGAGGTGGGCAACTACAACGGCGAGCGCATGGCCAGCGAGCGCCAGGACGAGGTCGGCGAACTGGTGCGTGCGTTCGGCACGATGAGCGACAGCATCGCCCGGCACGACCGTGACGTGCGGCGCATGGCCTACACCGATTCGCTGACCGGACTGACCAACCGGCTGGCGTTCCGCGAAAGCCTGGACCATCGCCTGATGATGCTGCGCGGCGCGGGCCGGCAACTCGCGTTGCTGTTCGCCGACATCGACGACTTCAAGCGCGTCAACGACACGCTGGGCCACGAGGCCGGCGACGAAGTCCTGCAGCAGTTCGCGCACCGCATCCGCGACGCGGTGGAGCTGATGGGGGGCGACGACGCCTTGCTGGCGCGCTTCGGCGGCGACGAGTTCGTCATCCTGATCCAGGACGGCGACGTGCGCGGCGGCGCCACCCGGCTGGCCGAGAAACTGGTGGCCGAATTGGGTCGCCCGATCGTGGTGCAGGAACGCCAGGTATTCCTCGGTACATCGATCGGCATCACCCTGTTCCCGGAAGACGCCTCCGGCGCGACCGCGCTGATGAAGAACGGCGACATCGCGATGTACCAGGCGAAGGTCGCCGGCAAGAACTGCTACCGCTTCTACAGCCGTGCGATGGACCAGGCCGTCGAGCGCCGCGTGCGCATGGAGCAGGAGTTGCGCGGCGCGTGGGAGCGCGGCGAACTGAGCCTGATGTACCAGCCGGTGTTCCGCATGGCCGACAGCCGCATCGTCGGCGCCGAGGCGCTGCTGCGCTGGCAGCATCCGGAGCTGGGCATGGTGGCGCCGTCGGTGTTCATCGACGTGGCCGAGCAGAGTGGCCTGATCGAGAGCATCGGTCCCCGCGTGCTGCGCGCCGCCTGCGCCGCCGCCGCGCGCTGGGGCAGCGAACGCGACGCGATGGATCCGCTGTTCGTCTCGGTCAACGTCTCGCCGCGCCAGCTGCGCAGCGGCGACTTGCCGGACGTGGTGGCCGAATGCCTGCGCGACACCGGGCTGGCGGCATCACGCCTGCACCTGGAGCTTACCGAGACCGCCGTCATCAGCGACGAGGCGCATGCCAGCGCGCTGTTGGCCACGCTGCACCGCACCGGGGTGAAGGTGTGGCTGGACGATTTCGGCACCGGCTTCTCGGGCCTGAGCCACCTGCGTCGCGTGCCGGTCGACGGCGTGAAGATCGACCGCAGCTTCATCGCCGACATGCTGCGCGATCCCGACGACCTGGCGCTGACGTCCGCGATCATCGCGATGGCGCACTCGCTGGGCATCACGGTCGTCGCCGAAGGCGTGGAAAAGGAAGGCCAGTTCAACCTGCTGCGCGAACGTGGCTGCGACCTGGCGCAGGGCTACTGGTTGGGGTATCCGGTCACCGCGGCGGAGTTCGCGCAGCTCGTGGCGTAAGGGAAAGGGTGTTGTGGGAGCGACGTAAGTCGCGATGGCCCACCGATAAAGCCTCATCGCGACTTACGTCGCTCCCACACCCACCTTCCTGCTTATGCCTGGTGCGAAGGCTCAGAACCACTTCGCGATCAGCGCACTCGTGGCTTCCACCAGGTTGCCGGACAGGAAACCGAACACCACCACGGCGATGCCACCGGCGATCCACGCCACCAGCAGCAGCGCGCCGTCGCGCTCGAGCAGCGCCAGCGCGAACAGCAGCAGCAGGAAACCGAACACATAGTTGGTGAACGGAATGGGCAACGCCAGCAGGATGCCCAGCAGGATCAGCAGCAAGCCGGTGAAGCTGAGCGCCACACGGTTGTCGACCAGGCCGCCCATTCGGGGGCGGACGAGTTTTTCCAGGCGGCGCAGCCACGGCGCCATGCGTTGGCGGAAGCGCACCATCGCGCTGCGGTGCGGTCCGCGGCGTGCCAAAAAGGCCGGCAACCACACCTTGCGCAGGCCCAGCAGCAGCTGCACGCCGACCAGGACCACCATCGGTCCGCCGACGGCGCCGCCGACACCGGGTATCGGGATGAAGGCCGGCAGCACGCCGATGAACAGCAACAGGCCGAACGCGGCGGGGCCGAAGTCCTTCAGCAGGTCGCCAAGGCGAAGGACCTCGTCGGGATCGCCGGCGGCGAAGCCGTCGATCAGCGTGGCCGTGCTGGTGTGTCGTGGTGCGTCGTCGGCGGACATGTCAGACCGCCAGGTCTTCGCCGTCGGTCTCGGGCAGTTTCTGAAGCAGCAGCTTGTCGATGCGGGCGCCGTCGAGGTCGACCACTTCGAAGCGCCAGCCGGCCCAGTCCAGGTGCTCGCCGACGTGCGGGATGCGGCCGAAGCGTTCGATCATCAGGCCGGCAACGGTGTTGTACTCGTCGTCGTCGGGCAGCGCCAGGCCGCCCAGCAGTTCACGCAGGTCGTCGTTGGGCAGCGAGCCGTCCACCAGCAGCGAGCCGTCGTCGCGGACCACCACCAGCGGCGCATCCTCGGTGTTTTCCGCGGCCTGCAGGCGACCGACCACGGCGCCCATCAGGTCGCTCTGGGTGACCAGGCCCTGGATCTCGCCGTACTCGTCCACGACCAGCGCCAGCGATTGCTGCTCTTCGCGGAAGATCTCCAGCAGCTTCATGGCATGGGTGGACTCGGACACGAACAGCGGCTCGCGCAGCTTGATGAAGAGGTCGGGCTGGGCGATGCCGAAGCGGTCCAGCAGGGACTTCACTTCCAGCACGCCGACCACGTCCTGGTCGTTGCCGCGATACACCGGAAAGCGCGAGAACGCCGACTCGTGCATGGTCTGCAGGTTGTCGTCGTAGGACGCGGCGGCGTCGAGCCAGACAATCTTCTTGCGTGGCGTCATCAGGCTGTCCGCGGTGCGGTCGCCCAGGCGCAGTACGCGGTTCATCATGTTGCGCTCGTCGGCATCGATCACGCCGGCCTCGTGCCCTTCGGACACGAGCATGCGGATTTCTTCTTCGCTGACGGTGGCCGCTTCATCCTTGCCTAAGCCCAGCAGGCGCAGGACGAAGCGGGTGCTATGGGAGAGCAGCCACACGAACGGGAAAGCGATCTTCGCCAACCAGCCCATCGGCACGGCAACGACTCCGGCGATCTTCTCCGGCGCAGTGATCGCAAGGCGCTTGGGTACCAGTTCGCCGAAGATCAGTGTCATGAAGGTGATCAAGGCGACGGCAAGCGTCTTGCCTATCAGCTCCGACCAGGGCTGCGGCTCACCGACAAGCGCGAAAGTGGCCGAAAGAGACGGGAATACGCCCTGCAACCAGCCTGCGATGGCCATGCCGATGGCTTCACCACCGAACAGACCGGTCAGGACGCCGATCAGCGTGATGCCGATCTGGACCGTGGACAGGAAGCTCTCGGGCTTCTCCGACAGGTCCAGCGCGCGCTGGGCGCGATGGCTGGTCTGGGCCATCTGCTTCAGGCGGCTCTTGCGCGAGGTCATGACCGACATCTCGGACATGGCGAAGAAGCCGTTCAACAGCACCAGGGCGAAAACAATGAGCAGCTCAAGCACGGGAGCCTCCGTTCAGAGCGGGGAGGGCCGGCGAGGCGGGCGGGGTCTGTCGCGGAGGACAGTGGGGGGAAGTAGGGTCGTCGTCCATAGGGTGCACCCGGAGGCGCGCGGCGAGTTTAGCAAACGGTCGGCGGGCGGACGCGTGAAGCTGAACAAGACATTCGGCTAATGCGGGCGCCCCGAGGACGGCTCCCGTCCCGCCGGACTGTCCGGAACAGTCATGAAGCGGTCATAATTCCGCTCCTGAAGCCGTCCATCCCGTGACGGTGGGACCGCCCGATGTTCTCCCTCCAGACGATCTTCGGCTCCGGCCAGCAGTTCTACACGCTGTTGGACGAGGCCGCCCAAGCCGCCCACGACAGCACCAAGGCCCTGCACACCATGATGAAGGCCACCGACCGCCAGCCGGCGCTCGATGCCTTCAAGCTGGCGCGCCTGCGCGAGCGTGCGGCCTCGGACAAGATCGGCAAGGCGCTGGTGGACAGCTTCATCACCCCGATCGAGCGCGAGGACATCGAGGCGCTGGGCTCGGCGCTGTACAAGATCCCCAAGCAGGTCGAGAAGTTCGCCGACCGCTACTCGCTGGCCATCCAGCACCTGGACGGCATCGACTTCGCGCCGCGCGCGGCGATGCTGGAGCAGGCGGCCAGCGTGGTGGTCGAGATGGTCCACGAGATCAAGAAGATGAACATCGATCGCATGACCTCGCTCAACGAGAAGCTGCGCGCGATCGAGAACGAGGCCGACCGGCTGATGCTGGAGCTGTACCGCGACATCTACTCCGGTCGCCTGGACCACCTGCAGATGTTCCTGCTGAAGGAGTTCTTCGAGATCCTGGAGAAGGCCATCGACCGCTGCCGCGAGGCCGGCGTGGTGGCGTACCAGATCGTCCTCAAGAACAGCTGACGGGTCGCGCCCATGCTTACCCTCGTGCTGGTGGTGATCTTCGCCGCGCTCGTCTTCGAGTTCATCAACGGCTTCCACGACACCGCCAACTCCATCGCCACCGTGGTCGCCACCAAGGTGCTGTCGCCGGGCCAGGCGGTGATGCTGGCGGCCGTGATGAACCTGATCGGCGCGCTGACCGGCACCGCCGTCGCCAAGACCATTGCCTCCGGCCTGGTCGACACCAACGTGGTGCAGGTGACCTCGCAGGTGATCCTGTGCGCGCTGCTGGGCGGCATCATCTGGAACCTGATCACCTGGTGGAAGGGCCTGCCGTCGTCGTCGTCGCATGCGCTGATCGGCGGCCTGTGCGGTGCCGCGCTGGCCGCCGCGCACAACGACTGGGGTGCGTTGATCTGGTCGCAGGCGGCCGGCGACTGGACGCAGAACAAGGGCATCCTGTGGAAGGTCGTGCTGCCGATGATCTCCTCGCCGGTGGCGGGCTTCGTGCTCGGCATCGTGGTGATGGTGCTGCTATGGGGGCTGATCGTGCTGCTGTCGAAGCTGGGCGGCTGGCTGGGCCGTCTGGCGCGTCCGCACTTCGTCAACAAGTTCTTCGGCAAGGCGCAGATCCTCTCCGCTGCCTACATGGGCTATGCGCACGGCCACAACGATGCGCAGAAGACGATGGGCATCATTGCGCTGACGCTGTTCGGCGCCGAGGCCAGCGGTGCCTTGGACAGCCTGCCGAACTGGCTTGCGTTCCTGCATCCGGGCAGTGCCGGCGAGCAGGACATCGCCATGTGGATCGTCATCACCTGCGCCATCGTGATGGCACTGGGTACCGCGTCGGGCGGCTGGAAGATCATCAAGACGCTGGGCCACAAGATGGTGAAGCTGCATCCGATCAACGGCTTCGCGGCGGAAACCAGCTCGGCGACCATCCTGACCGTGGCCGCGCATTTCGGCATGCCGGTATCGACCACGCACAGCATCTCCACCGCCATCATGGGCGTGGGCTTCGCCAAGAATCCGCGTGCGCTGAAGTTCGGCGTGATCGAACGCATCCTGTGGGCGTGGGTGCTGACGATCCCGGCGGCCGGCGGTATCGCCTACGGCCTGCTGCGGTTGCTGGAGTCGATCGGCTGGGCTTGATGTCGCCCTGCATCCGTTGAAACAGAAAACGCCGGGCTTGCCCGGCGTTTTTTTGTTCCGACGCCGCGATGGCGGGCCCGGGCCCGCCCTACAGCAGATCGCCTTCAGCGGAGAGTGCGCGTTCCATGCTGTCGCCCAGGCCGCCGATCTCCAGCACCAGGCGGTCGACTTCGGCCGGGCTGAGGCTTTCGTACGGCCGGTTCTCGCACAGTTGCAGGTAGGGCACGCCGTCGAGTTCACCGATGGCCAGATAGCCGACGCTGCTCTGCCAGTTGAACTTCAGCGCGCGCTTGGCGTCGATGCCGGTCATCGGGGCGATCACCGTGCTCACGCGCAGGTAGCCGCGCTCGTCGTCGTTGCCCAGTTCGGACAGGTAGATCGTCTGGTGCCGCTTGCCGTTGCCCAGCGACAGTTCCACGCAGGCGACGTAAGGGTCGTGCATGGTGACCTTGTAGCCGGAGGAATTCAGATGGCCGCGGACCTGTTCGAAGTTGTGCATGGGATGCTCCCCCTGTTGCCGTTGCCGCTATGCTAATCCCGCATGAGCGCCAAGTCTCCCGAAGACAGAATTCTTGCCGCAATCCGTGCGATACCGCACGGTCAGGTGGCCGGCTACGGCGAAGTCGCGCATCGCGCGGGCTTGCCGGGCCGCGCGCGCCTGACCGCGCGCATCCTCAGCCAGAACGACGATCCGGCGCTGCCGTGGCACCGCGTGCTGCGCTCCGATGGGCGTATCGCGTTTCCCGAAGGCTCGAAGGCGTTCCGCGAGCAGAGCCAGCGCCTGCGCGCGGAAGGCGTGAAGGTGGAGGGCGGACGCGTGAAGCGGCCGCGCAAGGCCGACGATCTGGATGCGGCACTGTGGGGGCCGGGCCCCCGTTAACGCGCGGCACGTATGATGTGGCGCGACCGTTCCGAGGATTGCCATGTTTCCCCGACTTCTCCCCGTCACCAGGACGTTGCTGATCGCGAACGTCGCGGGCTACCTGCTGCAGCTGTTGCTGGGCGACACACTGCTCGACTGGTTCGCCTTGTGGCCGGTGGGCCATGGCTTCCTGCCCTGGCAGTTGCTGACGTATGGCTTCCTGCACGACACCAGCGGTTTCGCGCACCTGGCCTTCAACATGCTGGCGCTGTGGATGTTCGGTTCGCCGCTCGAACAGACGTGGGGACAGAAACGCTTCCTCACCTTCTTCCTGGTGTGCATCGCCGGCGCCGGTCTGCTGCAGCTCGCCGTGGGCTGGTGGATGGTGTCCGCGGGTGCGCTGCCATACCCGACACTGGGCGCGTCGGGTGGCGTGTTCGGGCTGTTGCTGGGTTACGGCATGCTGTTTCCGAACAACCGCATGATCGTGTTTCCGCTGCCGATGGAGATCAAGGCACGCACGCTGGTGATCTTCTACGCATTGCTTGCGCTGGTGCTGGGCTTTACCGGTCTGCAGCCGGGCGTCGCACACTTCGCGCATCTGGGTGGCATGGTGTTCGGCTGGCTGATGATCCGCTACTGGCGGGGCCAGCCACCGTTCGGCAGGGGCCCGCGCAAGCCGAAGCCGCCGCACCTGCGCTCGGTCAAATAATCGGCATCCAGGACGCAAAGAAAAACGGCGCGGGATCCCGCGCCGTTCTTCCATGCAGCGGATGCGGAGCTCAGCGCCAGATGCGCACCTGGTCCGCTTCCTTCGCCTGCATCGGCTGGCCGGCCTTGCAGGTGAACGCCTGCGCGAAGGCCGGCTGCTGGGTCAGCGGGCCGTTGGCGCGCCACTGGCCGGGGGCGTGCACGTCGACGGCGGCGCGCTGCGCGGCTTCGGTTTCCGACAGGTTCTGTGCCCACAACGTGGCCCAGGCCTTGTAGAACGACTGCTTCGCCGCGGCGTTCGCCTGCGGTTCGGCGGTGGCGAAGGCGTCCCATGCCAGTTCCACACCGGCGAGGTCGGCCAGATTCTCGTCGCGCGTCAGCGCACCGTTGACCTTGACGTTCTTCAGGTCGGGGAAGGCATACGCGTTGTACTGCGCGACGACCTTGTCGCCCAGCGCATTCCATGCGGCGACATCGGCGGGCGTCCACCAGTCGCGCAGCTGTCCCTTGGCGTCGACCATGCGGCCCTTCACGTCGAAGCCGCGGCTCAGCTCGTGGCCGACCAGTGCGCCGAACGCGCCGTACTGCACGGCGGCCGGCTGCTTCGCATCGAAGATCTCTTCCTGCAGCACGGCGGCGGTGACGATCAGGCGGTTCTGCGCCAGGTCGTAGGCGAGTGCAGGCTGCTGCGGCAGCACGTCCCAGCGGCGGTCGGCATTGCCCTTGCCGATGCGCTTCATCTCTTCGCGGTGGCGCCAGGTCGACGCGATCAGGATA
The DNA here is from genome assembly GCF_043632995.1 of Pseudoxanthomonas japonensis. NCBI lineage: Bacteria > Pseudomonadati > Pseudomonadota > Gammaproteobacteria > Lysobacterales > Lysobacteraceae > Pseudoxanthomonas > Pseudoxanthomonas japonensis. Next base: position 1,193,203 of record NZ_CP171632.1, read on the forward strand.
TTGCCGCCGAAGCTGCCGCGGCCCATCGGCTGCACGCTGTAGTCGAGGTCGCGCTTGGGCGTGCCGACTTCGATCTTCAGCTTGTCGAGCTTGGCCTTGGCTTCGGTCTTGGCGGCCTCGCTCAGCCAGGTCGTGCGTTCGATGCCGCGGCCCAGCGCGTCGCGCACCTGGCCGGCGATCTGCTCGGCGCGGTGCTTGTGGTCGGCGGGCACGTAGCGCTCGGCGTATTCCTTGCCGAGCATCGGGCCGGCGGCGAGGTTGATCGCGTCCAGCACCTGCCGCCAGCGCGGCGCCGGCGCGGTTTCGCCACGCAGCACGCGGCCGCGGAAATCGAATTCGGCATCGCGGAACGGCTTGGCCAGGTACGGCGCCATCGCATCGCCCACGCGCCAGCGCAGGTAGGCCTTCCACTGGTCGGGCTTGAGCGTGCCGACCAGGTTGTCCAGGCGCTTGAACAGCTCGGGATCGGCCATCGACACCGTGTCGTCGCTGACGCCCTGCGCCTTCAGGAAGGCGTCGAGCTGAAGGTTGCGGTATTGCTTGCCCAGGTCCCTGGTCGGCACCGGCGCGTAGTTGGCGAAGGGGCTGCGCAGGTCGACCAGCGGCTTGGACACCTGCGCCAGCCTGGTCTCCACGTCGATGACCAGCGCCGATTCGGCGTCCAGCTTCGCGGCCGGCGTACCGGTCAGCGCGAGCACCTGCTTCACGTAGGTGCGATAGCGACCCAGCAGCTCGCGCGTGTCGGCGTCGGTGCGGGTGTAGTAGGCCGGATCGGCCAGGCCCAGGCCGCCCTGCATGAAGTAGCCGATGTGGCGGTCCAGCGCCTGCAGGTCCACGTCGGGGCTGAAGTTGAAGGCCACCGGGATGCCGACCTGGTGCAGCGCGGCGATGGCCGGTGCGACGTCCTTCGGCTTCTTGATGGCGTTGATGCGATCCAGCAGCGGCGCGATCGGCTTGGAGCCGTCGGCTTCCACGGCGGCTTCGTCCAGGCCGCTGGCCCAGAAGTCGCCCAGCAGTTTCTGCACGTTGCCCTGCGGCGCCTGCATGGCGCTGTCGAGCAGGGCGCGCTGCTGGTCCAGCGTGCGCGCGCGGAAGGCACCCAAGACGCTGACGGCACCGGCTTCATTCGACGCGGGGTTCTTCTTCAGCCAGTCCGCATTGGTGGCCGTGTAGAAATCCGAGCACTGCGCACTGACCGCCGGGGCGGCGGGGGCGCGCTTCTTGCGCTGGGCTTCGGCATCCGGGGCGCCCAGGGCGATGACGAGGGCGAAGGCGATCAGGGTGGGGCGGCCGAGAGCGTGGCGCGGGCTGGGCATCAGGAACATCCGGAGTTCAGGGTCGGGCGATTCTAGCAAGGGAGCCGTTGCCGGCCCGCAGGATCGTGAACGGAACCCGGTGCCGCGTGGCGGCTTTTGCTGGCCTGCGTCACAGCTCGGCCACTGGTCCGCGGAAAAGGAAAGGCCCGGACGTGCCGGGCCTTTCCAGTTCACGACGCAACGCGCGGGATTACCAGATCACGACCTGCTGGTCGCCGCTGCGCACCATCGGATCGCCGGCCTTGCACGAGAATGCCGCGGCGAACGTGGGCAGGTTCGACGGCGCACCGATGGCGCGGAACTGCGCGGGGGCGTGTTCGTCGGTGGCGATGCGGTTCTTCAGCTCTTCCGGCGTGAAGTTGCGGCGCCACACCGTGGCCCAGTTGAGGAAGAAGCGCTGGTCGCGGGTCAGCCCGTCGGTCATCGGGTCGGGCGTATCGCCGGCGGCGGCCTTCATGGCGTCGTAGGCCGTCGCCAGGCCGCCGAGGTCGGCGATGTTCTCGCCCAGCGTGTGGTTGCCGTTGATCGCCTGGCCCGCGTCGGTGCGGTAGCCGTTGAACTGCGCCACCAGCTTGCCGGTCAGCGCCTTGAAGCCCTTGGCGTCGGCATCGCTCCACCAGTTCTCGAACTTGCCGGTGGCCCCGAAACGGCTGCCCTGGTCGTCGTAGCCGTGCGTCATCTCGTGGCCGATCACCGCGCCGATGCCGCCGTAGTTCATTTCATCGGTGGCGTTGGGGTCGAAGAATGGCGGCTGCAGGATGGCGGCCGGGAACACGATCTCGTTCTGGAACGGATTGTAATAGGCGTTGACCATCTGCGGCGGCATGCCCCATTCGGTCTTGTCCACGGGCTTGCCAATCTTCCCCAGATCAAACTTGTAGTTGAACTCCTGCGCGGCAAGCACATTGCCGATGTAGCTGTCGCGGCTGGTTGCGAGGCCGGACCAGTCGCGCCACTTGTCGGGGTAGCCGATCTTGGTGGTGAACGCGGCCTGCTTCTCCATCGCCTTGGCCTTGGTGGCGTCGCTCATCCACGCCAGGTTCTGGATACGCGCCTTCAGCGCGGTGCCCAAGTTGGCGACCAGCGTTTCCATCTTCGCTTTCGACTCCGGCGTAAAGGCCACTTTCACGTACATCTGGCCCAACGCTTCGCCGCTTTGGCCCTCGATGGTTTCGAGCACGCGCTTCCAGCGCTGCTTGATCTCTTTCTGGCCGCGCAGAGTCTTGCTGTAGAAGTCGAACTGCTCGTTCGCGAAGGCATCGCTCAGGTAGGCCGACGCGCCGTCGACGGTGTGAAAGCGCAGGTATGCGCGCCACGTCGCCGGGTCCGTGTCGCCGAGCATCTTGCTGACTTCCTGGTGGAAAGACGGGATGGCGAGAGAGAACTGCTGCAGGCCAGTCACGCCCTGTGACTCGAGGAACTTCGTCCACGAGAAGTTCGGCGTCAACTTGTCGGCGTCGGCGACGGACACCATGTTGTTGTACAGGCTCACGTCGCGCGACAGGTCTTCACGCGACTTTGAGGCCTTCGCCAGACGGGTTTCGAACGCCATGATGTCGTTTGCCTGCTTCTGCGCATCGGCCGTGGCGACGCCCGAGAGCTCGAGAATCTTGGCGATATGCGCGACGTACGCCGTGCGGATGTCCTTCTTGTCGGCGTCGAAATAGAAGTTCTTGTCCGGCAGGCCCAACCCGCCCTGCATGGCGACCGCGGTGTTCATATCCGGGTTGCTGAACTCCGGCAGCGAGCCGAAGCCGAACAGGAAGTTCTGTCCCTTGGCGGCGGTCTGGTTCAGATACGCCACGATGGCGTCCTTGTCCTGCAGGCCGTCGATGGCTTTCAGTTCGGGCACGATCGGCTCGATACCCTGCGCGTTGGCCTTGGCCTCGTCCATGCCGGTGGCCCACAGGTCGCCGACGATCTTCTCCACGCCGGTGGCATCGGCGTGCGCGGCGGCCTGTTCGGCCAGCTGCTTCTGGACGGCGGTGGAGCGCTCGGCCAGCATCTCGAACGCGCCCCAGCTGGTGCGGTCGCTGGGGATGGCGTTGGCGGCCAGCCACTTGCCGTTGGCATAGCCGGCGAAGTCGGTGCACGCGTTCTTGGTGGTGTCGAGGTCGGCGAGCTGGAAGCGGTTCACGCCCGGCAGGCTGCTTTCGTCCAGCTTCAGCTCCAGCGCGGCGGGCGCTTTGGCGGCGGTATCGGCGGCAGGCGCGGCCTCTTCCTTCTTGGCGCAGGCGGCCAGCGCGGCGGCCACGGCGACGGACAGCATCAGGATCTGGGGTTTGCGGGCAATCACGATCAACTCCGGCCCTGGGCAGGGCAATGAAAAAAGGAACCCCCGGAAGGGGGCGTGGCGGCGACTCTACGCCTGTCACATGAAGGGCAGGTGTGTCGAAGGTCATGCCCTCGGGGGGCGTCAGCGGCCATACTGGGCGCCACGGCAAGGAGGGGTGCCATGCAGGTCCATTTCCACGGCGCAGCGGGCGAGGTCACCGGTTCGATGCATCTCGTCGAGGCTGCGGGCAAACGCGTCCTGCTGGACTGCGGGCTGATCCAGGGCAGCCGGGAGGCCGAGGCGCGCAACGCCGAACCGTTCCCGTTCGACCCGGCCACGCTCGACGCGGTGGTGCTGAGCCACGCGCACATCGACCACATCGGGCGGCTGCCGCTGTTGGTCAAGCGCGGATTCCGCGGCCCGATCCATACGCAGGGTGCCAGCGCCGAGCTGCTGCCGATCATGTTGCTGGACGCGGCCTCGCTGTCGGAATCGGAGGCCGAGCGCGCCAACCGCCATCGCCGCCGCGGCGAGCCCGACGCGCAGCCGCTGTTCTCCGAGGAGGACGTGCACGCCGCGATGAAACAGGTGCGTCCGCTGCCCTACGACGAGCGCACGACGATCCTGCCCGGCGTGGACATCGCGTTGCGCGATGCCGGCCATATCCTCGGCTCGGCCATCGTCGAACTGTGGGCCGACGGCCGCAAGCTGGTGTTCTCCGGCGACCTGGGGCCGAAGGGCACGCCGATCCTGCGCGATCCGGCCGTGGTGAAGCAGGCCGACCTGCTGTTGATGGAATCGACCTACGGCGACCGCAACCACCGCGACCGGCCGGAGACGATCCGCGAGCTGGGCGCGATCTTCGAGCATGCCTGGCGCGACCGCGGCAACGTGCTGATCCCGGCCTTCGCGGTCGGCCGCACGCAGGAACTGCTGTACTGGTTCGCCCGCAACTGGGACGCGTGGAAGCTGTCGCGCTGGCGGATCTTCCTGGACAGCCCGATGGCGGCGAAGGTCATCGGCGTCTATGCACGGCACCATGGCCTGTTCGACGAGGATGCACGCCGCGTCTGGGCGCAGTCGCCCAACCCGTTCCGCCTGCCCAACCTGTACGTTGCGGAGACCGTCCAGCAGTCGATGGCGATCAACCAGATCGAGAACGGCGCCATCGTCATCGCCGGCTCCGGCATGGCCAATGGCGGACGCATCCAGCACCACCTGCGCTACAACCTGGGTCGGCGCAACGCGCATGTCGTGTTCGTCGGCTACCAGGCTGAGGGCACGCTGGGCCGGCGGCTGGTGGATGGCGCGCAATGGGTGCGCATCCATGGCCGCGACTACCGGGTCAACGCGCAGCGGCACACCGTCGGCGGACTGTCCGCGCATACCGATCAGCAGGGCCTGCTGGCCTGGTACGGCAACTTCCAGCCCGCGCCGCCGCTGGTGCTGGTGCATGGCGAAGACCGGGCGCGCGAGGCGCTGGCGGGCGAGATCGGGGAACGCCACGGCGTGCCGGTGGAGCTCGCGCGGCCGGGGATGATCGTCGATGTTTGAACGGGACTGCGTGCGTCAGGTGCTCTGGACGGGCGAGCCGACCGGCTCGTGTTCGCCGGTGTGGCTGAAGCTGCGGTTGCGGCCGGCCTGCTTGGCGCGGTAGAGCGCGGCATCGGCACGGTCGAAGACGTCTTCCGGTCCGGCGTCGTCGCCGCTCACGTAGGTGTGGATGCCGACACTGGCCGTGAACGGGGGCGGTGCGCCGGCGTTCGCGCCGTGCGGCTTGCGCCCGTGGTTGGCGAGGTCCACGTGGATGGTGGTCGCGATGGTCGCGGCCGCCTGCGCCGAGGTTTCCGGGAGCAGGACGGCGAATTCGTCGCCGCCCAGGCGGGCGACCAGGTCGCGCGGGCGCCGCGCGCGGCTGCGCAGGATGCGGCCCAGCGCTTTCAGCGCGCCATCGCCCGCGGCATGGCCCTGGGTATCGTTGAGCTGTTTGAAATGGTCGATGTCCATCACCAGCAGCGACAGCGGTTGGCCGGTGCGGCGTGCGATACGCAATTCGTGGTCCAGTGCGTGGTCGAAGCGGTTGCGGTTGGCCAGTCCGGTGAGCGCGTCCGACTGTGCCTGGTGGTGGGTGCGTCGAAGCAGCCGGTACACCCACAGCGATGCGCCGAGCGCGAGCACCAGCAAGGCCGGCACCGGCGAGAACCATGCATGCCCGTAACGCAGCAACAGTACCGAGAGCACCAGCGTGCCGACCATCGTCAGCACCGTCGGGCGCCAGATGCGGCGCAGGCCAGGCAGCAGCGACAGCAGCAGCGGGAGTGCCGCGAGCAGCGCGGCGAGCACGGCCTGCCAGCCTTCGGACATCGGCGTGATGGCGGCGCGCTTCAGCAGCATGTTGAGCAGGTTGGCCTGGTAGTCGGTGCCGCTCATGCTGGCGGTCGGGGATTGCCCCGGGGCGCGCGCCAGTGGTCCCATGCCGGTGGCGCTGACGCCCACGATGATCCAGTTGCCCCGCAGCAGCGATGCGGGAATGCGCTGGTTGAGGACGTCGGTGTACGACACGTGGCGGAAGGCGTTGGGCGGCGAGGCGAACGGCACCAGCACCTCGTAGTCGCGCACCCATTCGTAGGGGGAGGCCGTTTCCAGGCCGGTGGCCGCCAGGCGGCGGCCCGGCAGGTGCCCGCCGGCACCCGCGGGTTGGTCCAGTTGCAGCAGCGCCAGCGCCAGTGCCGGCCAGTGCGGCGAGCCGAGGCCGGCACGCAGGTAGGCGCTGCGCGCCACGCCATCGTCGTCCAGCGCCATTTCGGCATGGCCCAGCGAGGCGGCCGACGCGGCGAACTCGGGGATGGGCATCAGTTCCACGGTTGAACTGTTGAGCTGGACGGGTTCCGCCAGCACCGGCAGCACGACCCGGCCGCTGCGGCTGATCGCGCGCGCCAGCAGCGCATCCCCTTCCGGATCGAACAGCGCGGGCTCCGACAGCAGGACGTTGAACGCGATGCCTTTCACTTCGGTCAGGCGCAGCCGGTCCACCAGTTGCGCATGCGTGCGGCGCGACCATGGCCAGCGGCCGAGTTCGGCCAGGCTCTTCTGGTCGACGTCGATCACCACGATGCCGGGATCCGGATCCGGCGACGCGCCCAGCACCAGCCGGTCGTAGATCCAGGCGTCGAGTGGGGCCGTCAGGCCCGACAGCGTCACCAGGATCGCGAGTGCGGCCGCGCCCACCGCCGTCAGCAGGCGGGGTTTCCACTTCGGCTTTTGCGCGGCTGTGCTCACAGGGCCAGCAGTATGAGCAATGCGCCGGCCCCGGCGCCAATCCGGCACCAGCGACAGGGGATCTCGATCACCTGCGGGGCCGGGAAAGATCCTTCGAAGTCATCCAGGTCGATGGTCTGGGCGCGCAGGTACCAGGTGCCGGCGCGCAACCGGGGCAGGGTGATCTGGGCATCGTCGACCACTTCATCGACCTGCGGCGCACTGAAATCGGGCGTACGCGACATCTGGAAGCGATAGCGCTGGCCGGGCTGACCCGCCGGCCAACGGAACGTCACGTCACGGGTGCTGCCCGAGGTGGCGGCCGAACCGTCGATCTCGGTGACTTCCGCCAGCGGGCGCACGGTGAACGCCACGCGGTCGCCGAACGGGCCGGCCTTGCCGGCGGCGTCCACGCTGCGGATGCGCCAGTGGTAGTCGCCCGGGGGCAATGGTTCGTGCAGGCGGGCGGTGGTCGCGCCGTCGACGCGTGCCTGGGCGATGGTGCCTACGGCGTCTGCCGTCACTTCGTATTCGTACGCCGCCGCGCCGGGCGCCTGCGTCCAGTTCAGCGCGACCTCGGGCGTGCGCACGACGCTCGTGGCTGCGGGCGCGATGGAATACGGCGGCGCGGGCTGGTCGTCGATCCGGAGCTCGGTGACGGCGTCGCGTCCCTCGAGTCCGCTGGCGGCGATCGCGCGAACGCGCACGAAGTACTGGCCGGCTTCCAGCGCAGGCAGGACATAGCGTGGGGCGTCGCTCTCCGCGTCCACGCGCAGGCTGTCGAAGGCGCTTCGCGCGCTCACCTGGATGCGGTACCGGGCCGCACCTTCCACCGCGGGCCAGGCCAGGTCGGGAGTGGCGGTCTGCGACAGCGCCGCGATGCGCGACAGGTCGGGCGCGGGCAGCAGCCGGACGGGCGAGACGGCCGACTGTCCTGCCGCCACCACCGCGCCGAACCCGGGCCGCAGCAGCGCGCCGCGCTGGCGGGCTGCGTTCACCGCCACGCGGCCTTCCAGTACTTCGGTCTGCGAGTGGGCCTCGCCCGCTTCGACGCGGAACCTGGTCCCGCGGACCGCGGACGATGCGGTGGGTGTGTCGACGATGAAATTGGCGGCCGGTCCGTTCAGGCGGCGCACGTCGTTGCCGATCCTGCCGCGCTGCAGGCGCAGGCGGGTATCGGCCATGCCGGAACGGCCGAAACGGGTCAACCGGTCGAGCAGGAGTTCGCTGTCGCCGAGCAACAGCAGTCGCGAGCCATCGGCGAACTGCAGGCTGAGCGAGGCCTCCGGCGAGGTCTTCAGGCGCGCGCCGCTGGACAGCGACATGCCCGGGGTCACCGGCGCATCGCGGCCCGTGGCGGAACGTGCGGTGGCGTCACCCTGGAGGGCGATGACCCTGGCGCTGGCGGGCTGGCGGTCCAGCCACTGCAGCGGAATGCGCAGGCTGCTGCCGGGCGGAAGCTGGTAGGGATTGGCGATGCCGTTGTGCTCCTGCAGCCGCTGCCAGGGAATCGACGGCTTGAGGTAGGTGCCGGTCACGTCCCACAGGGTGTCGCCGGGACGCACGCGGTAGACCCATTCCTGCGCCTGGGCCGACCACGAGGCCAGCCACAGCAGCACCAGGCCCCATCCCAGCCATCCTCTTCCCTGGAGTGCCCGCCTTTGCATCACCAGCTCCCGCCTCGCCCGTCAGAAATGTTGAACTGGTCACAATTATAAGCGGGTCTGATGACATTCCTGTCCGGTGGCGGGCCGATTTTCCGTCACCTCACATTGGGCCGTAGGCGTGCTTACGGTCGGGCGTCCCATAGTCCGGCGATGCGCCGCGCGAGGGCATACGGCTCCGGCGCATCGCGGTTGCTGAGCACGATCACGGTCACCCGCTGGGCCGGGAACCGCAGCAGCACGTTGCGGAAACCGATGCTCTCGCCGGAGTGCCACTGCATGCCGCCCTGCAGGCGCCAGCCGAAGCCGTAATGCGCAACGTCCGGCTCGGGCGTCGCCGTGGCGGGCGCGAAGGCCAGCGCGCGCGAGGTTGCCGACAGCAGGCGGTCGTCGTACAGCGCCGCATCCCAGCGCGCCAGGTCCTCGAGCGAGGAATAGATGCCACCGTCGCCGAGCACCGCGCTGGTCGTGCTCTGGTCGGTGCGCTGCCAGTGGCCTTCGACCCGGCTGTAACCGTAGGCGCGATCCGTCACCGCCGGACCGTCGTCTTCACGCGCACGCGTCGCGGTCATGCCCAGCGGGGCGAAGATCCGGTCCTGCAGGAACGTCGCGTAGCGCTGACCGGAGGCGCGTTCCACCACCAGCGCCAGCAGCGCATAGCCGCTGTTGCTGTAGCGGTAGTCACTGCCGGCGGGGAAATACAGGCGATCTTCGTGTTCGAGCAGTCGCAGGACGTCGGCGTCGTGCACTTGTCGCGTCTGCTCCGCCGGCACCAGGTCTTCGTAGTCGACCAGGCCCGACGTGTGGCTGAGCAGGTGGCGCAGCGTGATGCCATCCGCGGCGGCCGGCAACGAAGGCAGCCAGCGCTTCACCGGGTCGTCGACCGACAGCGCGCCATCTTCCGCGAGCAGCAACACGCTGGCGGCGGTGAACTGCTTGCTGACCGATGCCAGCCGATAGTTGGTCGTCGACGATGCGACGACGCCGGCCTCGAGATTGGCCAAGCCGTAGCTGCGCTGGAACACCGGCGCGCCATCCCTCAGCACCAGCACCGAGGCGCCGGGCACGCGACCGGTGTAGTCGCGCATCCACGCATCGATGATGGACTCGCGCGTCGCGGCGCTTGCGTCGCCTGTCGTCATCAGCAGGACTCCCAGTAGCCAGATCGCTTTCATCGTGGTCTCCCGATGCCGGTGCCAGCCTGACGCAGCGCGTCAGTCGATCGCAGCCTCGGCGCGCAGTTGCCGTTCCCGTTCGTCGCCCAGGTAGCGGCGAATCCCATGGCGCATCAGGTACAGCAGCGGGATCAGCGCGACCGCGGCCAGCATCTTGTAGGCGTAGTTGACCGTGCTGACCGCCAGGAACAGCGAGGTCGGCCACTTCTGCGGGCCGAGCACGAACGCGATGTAGATCACCACGAAGCTGTCCACCAGTTGCGAGATCGCCGTCGAGCCGGTCGCCCGCAGCCACACCCAGCGTTCGCCGGTGGCGTTGCGGATGCGGTGGAACACCGACACGTCGATCAGCTGGCCGACGAGGAACGCCACCACGGAACCGGCAATGGTCCACATGCCCTGGCCGAAGATCGCGGCGAACGCTTTCTGGTAGTCCGGCACACCCTGCGCCTGTGCCGCTTCCACCCACCAGCCGGCCGGTGCCAGCGCGATGGCGGCGAACGCGAACAGGAAGCCGTAGACGATCAGCGCGACCGCCAGCCACGAAATGAAACGCACGCCGCGCTTGCCGAAGAACTCGTTGATGGTGTCGGTCAGGACGAAGACGAACGGCCACAGCAGCGTGCCGGCGGTGAAGCTGAGTGAGCCGGTCTGGCCGAACAGGTTCCATTCCAGCGGCGCGATGCCGAGCGTGTCTTCCAGCGCGAAGATCTTGACGCCGATGAACTCGGCCAGCACCGCGTTGGCGCAGAACACCGCCGCCAGCACGATGAAGAGGCGCACCGCGCGGTCGTCCAGCGTGCGCGGCGCGTCCATCGGTCAGCGATCTCCCGCGCGGGTAAAGGGCATCGTCTCCGGCGCGACGGCACCGCCGGAAATGATGAAGCTCATCGCCTGGTCCACGGTCCAGTCGGTGGGCGTGAGCAGTTCGACGGGGACGATTTCCAGATAGCCCGAAGTCGGATTCGGCGTGGTGGGCACGTAGACCGCGGCCAGTTCGCGCCCGCTGCCTTCCTCGCGGATCACCCGCGTCACCAAGCCGACCGATTTCATGTCCCGGTGCGGGAAGTCGATCAGCACCACGCGCTGCGTGCTGCCCGGTTTGGTTTCCAGCATGTCCAGCAGTTTGCGCGCGCTGGTGTAGATGACGTTCGCCAGCGGCACGCGCGCGATCAGCGTTTCGAACCAGCGCAGCAGCCGCTGGCCGACCACGCGTCGCGTCAGCGCGCCGACGGCGACGATGACGAACAGCGTGGCGACCATGGCGATGGTGTTCTGCACCCACAGGCCGTTGAACCAGCCCAGCGACTGCGGGAATGTCGCCGCGATCTGGTGCGACAGCGGTTCCACCCATGGCTTGCTGATGTCGGACAGCAGTACGAAGACGAACTTGATGACGACCCAGGTCAGCCAGATCGGCAGCAGGGTCAGCAGGCCGGTGATGAAGAGTTTCTGCACCGAGGGACGGTGCGCGGGATGGTCGGGGGGCATGGCGACATTGTAGGCCGCCGCGCAGCCCCGGCTATATAGTCGTCGGCAGGACGCTGTTGCAGGGGGAATGGAATGGGTGGTTTCTTCAGGTGGTCCGGGTTGGTCGTGTTCGGCACGGTGGTGATCGCGGTGTCCCTGTACACCGTCAGCCGGCTGATGCCGATCCCGGCGGAGGATGCCGAGGCGCTTGCGCTGATCGAGGCGCCCCGGCCGATGGAGGGCCGCAACGGGTTTGCGGCGCTGTGGTCGTTGCGACACGACGTTCCGGTGGCGGAGGCCGAGCGCTTGCTGGCCGAAGACATCATTCGCTTCCAGGCGTCGCCCCCGTGGACCGTCGACCGTGGGGTGCCCCCGTCGCCCTATCGTTCTGTGTTGGAGTCCTACCCGCTGCTCGATGCGGAGGCCGACAGCGACATACTGTGCCGCCTCGGTGAGGGCGGTTGCCTGCGGCATGTCCGCGAGCGGTTGGATACCCTCGCGCCCATCATGGCCTCCCACGTTGCGCTTGAAGAGCGCGTCGCTGCGCTGGATGCGTACGACTACTTCCGCAGTCCGTTCCCGGCAAGGCCGGATACGCCACTGCCGGCGTACCAGCCCCTGCTATCGGTGCAGACATCGTATGCCTACGCATTCGCGCGGGGCGATCACGAGGCGGGCCTGCGCGGCGTCTGCCGAAGCGGATCGATCGCGCGCAAGCTGGTGGCCAGCGGCGACAACCTAATCGGCGGCGTGATCGGAACATCGCTGATTGACGCATCGCTGCGGCTGTTCGTGGAAATGCTGGCGGAACTCCCTGCCGATCACCCGCTGCCGGAGGCGTGCGAGGACGCCTTCAGGCCGGATGGTGCGATGGCAGCGGGCATCTGTCCCACCATGACTGGCGAGGGAAAGTACATCGACGGAGGCTTGCGTGCACAGAACGGGGCCGAACAGCCGTGGCATCGCAGGTTCATGACGGGCCTCTTCCTCGACCAGCGCAAGACGATGGCGAAGGGAGCGCGTCGTCATGCATGGTTCTGCGGCGCGCAGGCGGATGTGCTCATCCGGGCGGATACGCCGCTCGGCAAGCATGCACCATTGTCAGGAGGATGGACGTTCTCGTGCGTTGCGAATGCAGCCGGCTGCATGCTTGAGAACATCGCCGCGCCGTCGCTGGCGGGCTATGCGGAACGGTTCCAGGACGCGGAGGCGAAGCTGCGTGCCGTCGCGGCCTGGCGGGCGCTGCGCGAGCACGGCGCCGATGCGCGTCCGCTGGCGGAGCGTCTCGACGAGTGGCAACGCGCGCATCCGGGTGGCCGCAGGATCCGGGTCGGCGGGAGTTCCTATGTTTTGGTGATCGACCTGTTCAACGGTAGGCAGAGCCGCGTGTTCTCGCTGCTCCTGCCTGCCGACGGGACAGCAGTACCGGCCCCGTGATCAGCGCGGCCGGCGCGCTTCCGGCTTCAGCCGAACGTAGATCTGCTTGCGCACGCGGGCGACCACTTCGTTCTGGGCGTTGAACACGTCGGCAGGCAGCCAGCGCAGGTGCTTCTCGCCGTTGGCGGCGTCGGCGCGGATCTCCTCCAGCACGCGCTCGTCCAGGCGGAATTCCGCATGCAGCGTGCCCTTGCCGGGCTTCACGAACTCGATCTCGGCGGCCTTGTCCCAGACGTAGTACTCGCCGCCCAGGCGCTCCTTGGCGAGGATCATCCAGAACGGGTCGGTCATGGCGAACAGGCTGCCGCCGAAATGGGTGCCGACGTAGTTGCGGTTCCAGGGACGCATGCGCAGCTCGACGCGCGCGAAGCTCCAGTCGGCGGCCATCTCGGTGACGTGGATGCCGCTGAGCAGGAAGGGCGGCCACACGTTGAAGATGTGCCGCAGGGTGCCGGGTTTCATGCAGGACTGCTTCGTTCGGAGGTGACGGACGGGTATTCGACGATCAGAACAGCAGGGAGGACATCTTCCTGCGGTACTGGCTCACCAGGGCCTCATCCTCGATCACCCGGAAGGCATCGATCAGGCTCTTGCGCGCCAGGCCGTCCTCGAACGTGCGGTCGCGCTTGAGTATCTCGAGGAACTGTTCCAGCGCGGCCTCGGAATCGCCGGCGACCAGTGCATGCACGCCCAGCAGGTGGCGGGCGTGCAGGTCGTCCGCGTTCGCGGCGATGGCGGCGCGCAGGGCGTCCGACGCCGGCGCGTCCTTGAGGGCGGCCGCGAAGCCCAGGCGCGCGCGTGCCTTGACCGCGCGGTCGTCGGTGGCGAGGTTGGCGGGCAGGGCATCGAGCAGGCGCTCGGCCTCGGCGGCCTCACCGGTCTTCAGCAGGGCAAGGACCAGGTCGAGTTTCAGTTCGTCCTTGTCCGGTTCGGCGGCAACGGCCTCGCGCAGGGCGGCGACCTGCTGCTGGGGATCCAGCGGAATTTCTTCGGCCTGCGCCTCTGCCGCTTCCGCCGGCTGCACGCCGTGCGACGCGAGGAACTCGCGCAGCTGGCCTTCCGGCAATGCGCCGGGGAAGCCGTCGACGATCTGTCCGTCCTTGACCAGAAAGACGGTGGGGACCGAACGGATCTGGAAGGCGGCGGCGATCTGCTGTTCCTTGTCCACGTCGACCTTGGCCAGCAGGAACGCGCCGTTGTAGTCGCCGGCCAGCTTCTCGAGGATCGGTCCCAGCGTCTTGCACGGTCCGCACCAGGTCGCCCAGAAGTCGACCAGTACCGGCACCTCCAGCGACTTGCGCAGGACCTCGGCTTCGAAGGTCTCGGTGGTGGCATCGAACACGTGGGGCAGATCGCTCATCGGGTCACTCTTGGCGGTGGGGCGTGGCGGTCAGATGGTGCCGGGGGCGGCAGGATACAAGGAAATGTAAAAAGCGTTTGACATCGGATCGCCAGAATGTAATGTATGTATTACATATTGTCTGGCAGGAGTTACGTCAATGCGGTTGCAGCACGTGAAATGGTGGCTCCTGCTGGTCGGCGCGATGCTGGCGTTCTGGGCACTGCTGGCCGGACCGGACGTCCTGTTCGGGGTGGACCTCGGCAAGTGGGGTACGGCCCTGCTGGTGACGGTGGCCTGGGTATCGATGTTCGCGGTCTCGCAGGCGCCGCCCGGCGAGGCGGAGCACGGCCTGTCGCCGGGCGAGTGGAAGGCGTGGGTCGGCGTGGCCTTCATGCTCGCGGCGACCGGGTACTTCCTGGCCAAGGCGCATGTCTTCGCCGAGGGCCCCGTCGCAGACAACTATGGCGCCCGTGCGGTGGGGCGCAACCTGGTGTTGCTGCTGGTCGCCTGGAGCGTGCTTCTCGGTGTGCTGGGCGCGCGCTGGAAGGGACGCGTGCAGGAGGACGAGCGTGACCGCGAGATCGAGAAGCAGGCTGCGGGCTGGGGACGTGGCGGGCTGATGTTCGTCGTGATCGGACTGGCGGTGATGCTGGCGTTCTCGCCGGCCGACCGGCTCGCATGGGCCACCCATCTCATGATCGCCAACCTGCTGGTGTTCGCGCTGATGTGGGGTTGGCTGTGCGAGTACGCGGCGACGGCGGTGATGTATTGGCGCGATCGCCAATGACCGGCACCCCGATCGCCAACGACATCCGTCGCCTGCGTTTCGAGCGCGGCGAGATGACCCAGCAGGCGTTGGCCGATGCCTGCGGCGTCACGCGGCAGACCATCATTGCGCTGGAGGCGGGCCGCTATGCGCCATCGCTGGAGCTGGCGTTCCGCATCGCGCGGGCGTTCGGCGTGGGAATCGATGCGGTGTTCCGTTGGGAGGGCGAATGAGCGGTGCAGTCAGGTGGAGCGGGTTGGCAGCGGCGATCGTGTTCGTTGCGGCATTGCTCGGTTTCGGCCTCGCGCTGCCGGGTTACTCGCAGATCGCGCATCCGGTGGCCGTCCTCGGAGCGATGGGCGTGCCGCATGCGCTCGGCTTCAATCTGCTGGGCTTCGTCCTTCCCGGCGCACTGGCGGCAACGGCGGCGATGGGGTTGCGGCGTCGCCTGCCAGACGATGCGGGTTGGCGGCTCCGCGTCGGTGCGCAGTTGGTCCTGCTGTCCGCGCTGGGGTTCGCCGCGATGGGATTGCTGCCGCTGGATCCCGAAGACCTGGACAACCCGGCCAGCAGCCTGCATGCCACGGCATGGATGCTGTGGTGGGTCGCGTTCGTGCCGGGCGCGCTGCTGGTCGCGCTGGGTCTGAGGGGGCGACCGGCGTGGCGATCGCTCACATGGGCCAGTGCCGTGGCGGCCGTGCTGGTGCTGTTTGTCGCGCTGCTGGCGGTGGAACTGATGCCGGCGGGTGTCGCGCAGCGGTTCGGCTACGCAGCGTGGCTCGGCTGGCTGTGCATCGCTTCACGCAATCCGCGTGCGTAGAGCAGAGCTTGCTCCGCTGCGCGTGCATACGTAAACGCCGACGAGCTCAGGGAACCGCCGAGCAAGCCCGGCGCTACGGTCGGAAGGCGCGCGCCATTCGCTGCGCGGGCGCGCTGCGGCGCGTTCGTCATCGCGTCATTGGGCGGGCGTGTCGAGGCGCGGGGTCCGATACACCGTGCCGTCCTTCATCACGAAGTCGACCTTCAGCACCGCGTTGATGTCCGCCACCGGATCGCCCGGGACCGCCACGATATCCGCACGCTTGCCGACCTCGATCACGCCCTGGTCGTCCACCCCGAGCACTTCGGCGGCGCGGATGGTCGCGGCCTGCAGCGCGATATTGGCGGGAATGCCGGCTTCGACCATGTAGAGGAACTCGCGGGCATTGTCGCCGTGCGGACCCACGCCCATGTCGGTGCCGAAGGCGATCTTCACGCCGTTGCGGTACGCCTTGCCGGCGGTCTCCTGGATCAGCGCACCGATGCGCTGGGCCTTCGGGCGCACGACCGGCGGGAAGTAGCCGTCGATCTTGGCTTTTTCGGCCACGAAGCGGCCGGCGTAGATCGTCGGCACGTACCAGGTGCCATGCTGCTTCATCAGCCGCATGATTTCGTCGTCCATGTAGGTGCCGTGCTCGATGCTGGTGACGCCGCCGACGATGGCGCGGCGCATGCCTTCCTTGCCGTGCGCGTGCGCGGCCACACGGAAGCCGTAATCCCGCGCGGTGTCGACGACGGCCTTGACCTCGTCGACCACGAACTGCGGCGCATCGCCGGACTTGGCATAGCTCAGCACACCGCCGGTGGCCGTGATCTTGATGACGTCGCTGCCGTCCTTGTAGCGCTGGCGCACCGCCTGGCGGGCTTCTTCCGGCGAATTGATCACGCCATCGGTCGGACCCGGCGGGCCGAGCAGGTGCGACAGCCGGTCGTTGAAGCCGTTGGTGGGATCGGCATGACCGCCGGTGGTCGCGATCGACTTGCCGGCGGCGAAGATACGCGGCCCCTTCACCAGTCCCTGGCTGACCGCGTCGCGCAGGTGCGGCGCCACTTCGCCGCCCAGGTCGCGCACGCTGGTGAAGCCGGCCAGCAGCGTCTTTTCGGCATAGCCCACCGAGCGGAAGGCGTAGTCCACCGGATCCAGGCGGAAACCCTCCGAGTAGCTCTGTGGGCTGGACTCGCTGCCCAGGTGCACGTGCAGGTCGGTCCAGCCGGGCGTGCAGGTGTGGTCGGCCAGGACGATGGATTCGGCATCGGCCAGCTTGGCGCGGCCGGGAATGACCTCGGCGATCCTGCCGTCCCGCACCAGCACGGTGTGCTCGCCGAGCACCTTGCCGCTGCGGGCGTCGAACAGCCGGTCGCAGTGCACGGCGAGGGTCGACGGCGCGGCGGTCTGAGCGGCAGCGGGCAGGCCCATGGAGGCCAGGGCGAGGGCGAGCAAGGTCTTGGTCATGTGGAATCCCCGGTTTCGACCCGTCCATGCTACCCGTTGGCGTGGCGGGCCATGGTGCGCTGCGGTACCCTTGGCCGCTTTGCCGTCGCCGTTGCCGCACACCGCCATGTCCATTGCCGCCGAACCCGCTTCCTACGATCCGAAAACCGTCGAATCCCAGGCCCAGTCCTTCTGGGAGGCCCGGCGCGCCTTCGAGGTCGATGAGCAGTCGGACAAGCCCAAGTACTACTGCCTGTCGATGCTGCCGTATCCGTCCGGCGCGCTGCACATGGGCCACGTGCGCAACTACACCATCGGCGACGTGATCAGCCGCTACAAGCGCATGACCGGCCACAACGTGCTGCAGCCGATGGGCTGGGACGCCTTCGGCCTGCCGGCCGAGAACGCCGCGATCAAGAACAGGACCGCGCCGGCCAAGTGGACCTACGCCAACATCGAGCACATGCGCAGCCAGCTGAAGTCGCTGGGTTACGCGATCGACTGGTCGCGCGAGTTCGCCACCTGCCGCCCCGAGTACTACGTGCATGAGCAGCGCATGTTCACCCGCCTGCTGCGCAAGGGCCTGGCCTACCGCAAGAACTCGGTGGTGAACTGGGACCCGGTCGACCAGACCGTGCTGGCCAACGAGCAGGTCATCGACGGCCGCGGCTGGCGCAGCGGCGCGCTGGTCGAGAAGCGCGAGATCCCGCAGTGGTTTCTGCGCATCACCGATTACGCGCAGGAACTGCTGGACGGCCTGGACGACCTGCCGGGCTGGCCCGACGCGGTCAAGACCATGCAGCGCAACTGGATCGGCCGTTCGGAAGGCCTGGAAATCCAGTTCGCCGTCGACGGCCACGAGCCGCTGACGGTGTTCACCACGCGTCCCGACACGTTGATGGGTGTGACTTTCGTGTCGATCGCCGGCGAGCATCCGCTGGCGCTGAAGGCGGCAGCATCGAATCCGGCACTGGCCGCATTCCTTGAGGAGCTGAAGCACGGCGGCGTGTCCGAGGCGGAACTGGAAACGCAGGAAAAGCGCGGCATGGACACCGGCCTGCGCGCCATCCATCCGATCACCGGCGACAAGGTGCCGGTGTGGGTCGCCAACTTCGTGTTGATGGGCTACGGCACCGGCGCGGTGATGGCGGTGCCCGGCCACGACCAGCGCGATTTCGAGTTCGCCAGCAAGTACGCGCTGCCGATCCAGCAGGTCATCGCGCTGAAGGCGCCGAAGAACGACGACGAGAAGACCTACGACGCCGCCACGTGGCGTGACTGGTACGGAGACAAGACGCGCGATGACCTGGAACTGGTCAACTCGGGCGAGTTCGACGGACTGGACTACCGCGGCGCGTTCGAGGCGCTGGCCGAGCGCTTCGAGCGCAAGGGCCAGGGCCAGCGCCGGGTCAACTACCGCCTGCGCGACTGGGGCGTCAGCCGCCAGCGCTACTGGGGCTGCCCGATTCCGGTCATCTACTGCGAAAGCTGCGGCGCGGTACCGGTGCCGGATTCCGACCTGCCCGTCGTGCTGCCGGAGAACGTCACCCTGGACGGCGTGAAGTCGCCGATCAAGGCCGATCCCGAGTGGCGGAAGACGAAGTGCCCGCAGTGCGGCGCCGCCGCCGAGCGCGAGACCGACACGTTCGACACCTTCATGGAATCGAGCTGGTACTACGCGCGCTACACCTCGCCGGGCGCGAAGGACATGGTCGACAAGCGCGGCAACTACTGGCTGCCGGTCGACCAGTACATCGGCGGCATCGAGCACGCGATCCTGCACCTGATGTACTTCCGCTTCTACCACAAGCTGCTGCGCGACGCGCGCATGGTGGACAGCGACGAGCCGGCGACCAACCTGCTGACGCAGGGCATGGTGATCGCCGAGACGTTCTATCGCGACAACGCGGACGGTTCGAAGGACTGGATCAATCCGGTCGACGTCGAGATCCAGCGCGACGACAAGGCGCGCGTGGTTGGTGCGACGCTGAAGGCCGACGGGCAGCCGGTGAAGATCGGCCCGGTCGAGAAGATGTCGAAGTCGAAGAACAATGGCGTCGACCCGCAGTCGATGGTCGACAAGTTCGGCGCTGACACGGTGCGCCTGTTTTCGATGTTCGCTGCGCCGCCCGAGCAGTCGCTGGAATGGAACGAGGCCGGCGTCGAAGGCATGGCGCGTTTCCTGCGCCGCCTGTGGACGCAGGTGCAGAAGCACGTCGCCGACGGTGCCGTGCAGGCGCTGGACGTTGCGGCGCTGACGGCGGACCAGAAGGCCGTACGCCGCAAGACGCACGAGACCATCGACAAGGTCGGCAACGACTACGGCAAGCGCCACAGCTTCAACACCGCCATCGCGGCGGTGATGGAACTGTCCAACCTGCTGGGCAAGTTCGACGATGCGTCCCCGCAGGGCCGTGCCGTGCGGCAGGAAGCGCTGGAGGCGGCCGTGCTGCTGCTCAATCCCATCACGCCGCACGCCAGCCACGCGCTCTGGCAGGCGCTGGGCCATGAGGAAACGCTGATCGAGGACGTGGCCTTCCCGCAGGTGGACACCGATGCGCTGGTGCGCGATTCGGTGACGCTGGCGGTGCAGGTCAACGGCAAGCTGCGCGGCACCATCGAGGTGGCGGCGGATGCCGCGCGCGACCAGATGGAGGCGCTGGCCAAGGCCGAACCCAACACCGCCAAGTTCCTCGAGGGCCTGGCGATCCGCAAGGTCATCGTGGTGCCGGGCAAGATCGTCAACATCGTGGCGGGATGACGGAAGGCGTGGCCTTGCCCCGGTGTTCACCTCCGGTCGGGCTACGCTCTTGCCGCCCTTGACCGCCTCGTCCAGACTTCGCCCATGATCCGATTCCGCCTGCCCGTCCTCGTCCTCGCCTTGGCCCTGCTGGCCGGATGCGGGTTCCACCTGCGCAACAAGATCGCGCTGCCGGCCGACCTGGGCCCGGTCCGCGTGACGGCGTCGTCGACTTCCTACAGCGCGCTGGTCACCAGCCTGTCGCGTGGCCTGCAGGCCGCGGGTGCCACGCTGGCGGAGCAGATCGGCGACGAAGACAGCGCGGTCTCGTCAAACGCGCAGGTGGCCACGCTGCGCATCGTGTCCGAGCGCTGGGGTGACCTGCCGATCGCGGTGGACCAGTTCGGGCGGGCGCAGGAATTCAGCCTGCGCTACGCGGTGGTGTTCTCGTTCAAGAAGGCCGATGGCACCGATCTGGTACCGCAGCAGGTGGTCGAACTTTCTCGCGACTACGTGTCGCCGCCGCAGGACGCCACCGGCACCACCACCGAGCGGGAAGTGCTGGCCGACGAGCTGCGCCGCGAGATGGCCGCCTCGATCCTGCGCCGTATCGACGGTGTGGTGCGTTCGGGGCAGGTGAACGCGGCGCCCTGATGGAGCTCAAGCCGGAACAGCTGGCGGCGCGCGGCACGTCCGAGCCGTTGCTGCCGGTCTACCTGATCGCGGGGCCGGAGACGTTGCGCGTACTCGAGGCCGCGGACGCGGTGCGTGCCCAGGCGCGCGCGCAGGGCATCGGCGAGCGCGAAGTCTTCGATGCCGACGGACGCGATTTCGACTGGGGGCAGCTGGAAGCGAGCTTCAATGCACCCAGCCTGTTCAGCGCACAGCGACTGGTGGAAGTACGCCTGCCGGGTGGCAAGCCGGGCAAGGAGGGCGCGGAGGTGATCAGCGCGTTCTGCGCCAACCCGCCGCCCGACGTGGTGCTGCTGATCACGGCTGGCGAGTGGGGCAAGGCCTACCAGGGCAAGTGGAGTGACGCCATCACCCGGGTCGGCGTGCTGGCGGTGGCGTGGGCCATCAAGCCGCACGAACTGCCGGGCTGGATCGAGAGCCGGCTGCGCAGCAAGGGCCTGCGCGCCGATCGCGATGCGGTGCAACTGCTGGCGGACCGCGTCGAGGGCAATCTGCTCGCCGCGGCGCAGGAAATCGACAAGCTGGCGTTGCTCAGCGACGGCCAGGCGCTGGATGTCGCTCGCATGGAGTCGCTGGTCGCCAATGCGGCGCGCTACGACGTGTTCCGCCTGACAGACGCGGTATTGGCGGGGCAGGGAGCACAGGTGTCGCGCATTCTCGCCGGCCTGCGTGCCGAGGGCGATGTGGTCGCTGGCCTGATGCCGATGATCGTCAAGGAACTGCTGCGCACGGCGACGCTGGCGCGCGTGCAGGCCAACGGCGGCAATGTCGCGGCGGAAATGAAGTCGCAGGGCATCTGGGAAGCCAAGCAGGCGCCGTTCAAGCGCGCGCTGCAGCGTCACGCCGCGCCGGCGCGCTGGGACCGCTTCGTCGCCGAAGCATCGAAGATCGACCGCACCGCCAAGGGCCGGGGCGACGGTGATGCCTGGGTCGGACTGGAACGGCTGCTGCTGGCCATCGCAGACGCGAAGGCCGTGCGCCTGCTGGTCGCCTGACCGGGCGATGCTGCATCTCGTCTACGGCGGTACGTTCGACCCCGTCCACAATGGGCACCTGGCCATCGCGCGCGCTGCGCACGAGGCGTTCGGCGTTCCTGTCAGCCTGATGCCGGCAGCCGACCCACCGCACCGCGCAGTGCCAGGCGCCACGGCCGCGCAGCGTGCGCATCTGCTCGATATCGCGGTACGGAACGAGCCCGACCTTCGCGTGGACCGACGCGAGCTGGCGCGCGCCGCGCGCGATCCGACCGGTCGCTCGTACACGGTCGATACGCTGCGGGAACTGCGTGGAGAGCTCGGCGGAGCGGTCCCGATCGCCCTGCTGATCGGCGCCGACAGCCTGCTGGGCCTGCCGACCTGGCGGTCATGGGCGACCCTGTTCGACCAGGCGCACTTCATCGTCGCCGATCGGCCGGGCAGCGGCCTCGAGGACGGCCTCGCGCCCGACCTGAGCGCCAGGCTGGAGGGCCGCTGGACCGATCGGGCCGAAGACCTCCAACTGGCCCCCGCCGGCCGCGTATTCCGGTTGAACCAGCCCCTCCAGCCGGAGTCGGCCACCGAGATCCGTCGCCGCATCGCCGCCGGCGAGGCGTGGCGCCATCTGGTCCCTCGAGCGGTCGCGGACGCGATCGCCGACGAAAGGCTCTACGTCTCACGGGCCGCCGACGCCGGTCCGCTATAATCGCGGCCGAGTTCCAGGAGCCACCAAGCCTTTGTCCAGCCAAGCCCACGTCATCAAGACCCGTCTCCCCAGCCCGCCTCCGGCCCTGCCGGACCTGCTCGCCACCGTGCACGCCGCGGTGCAGGAGCTGAAAGCCAAGGACGTCGTCGAGATCGACGTGCGTGGCAAGTCCAGCGTCGCCGATTACCTGGTGATCGCCTCGGGCACCTCCACCCGCCACGTGAAGTCGATCGCCGACGAAGTGGTGAGGTTTGCGAAGAAGCTCGACGTGATGCCGTTGGGGGTGGAGGGCGAGCGCGAAGCCGAATGGGTACTGGTGGATCTGGGCGATGTCATCGTCCACGTCATGCTGCCGCGCGTACGCGAGTTCTATGCGCTGGAACGGCTGTGGACCGTCGGCGACCAGCCGCCGGAAGACGTCGAGACGGCCGACGAATCGCGCCTCTGACGCAGGCTTGTTGTTCGATGCGACGGCGCTCTCGTGGCGCCGTTGTCGTTTAGGGAGATTCGCCTGTGCCCGCTATCCTGCCGTCATGAAATGCCGGCTCATCGCCACCGGCGAGCG
Organism: Pseudoxanthomonas japonensis; assembly: GCF_043632995.1. Taxonomy (NCBI): domain Bacteria; kingdom Pseudomonadati; phylum Pseudomonadota; class Gammaproteobacteria; order Lysobacterales; family Lysobacteraceae; genus Pseudoxanthomonas; species Pseudoxanthomonas japonensis. The sequence continues at coordinate 1,215,835 of NZ_CP171632.1, forward strand.
TGCGCCGACCTGGGTCGCGCAGGGCTTCGCCGAATACCAGAAGCGCCTGTCGCACTGGCTGCCGTTCGAACTGGTCGAGATCGAGCCGGGGCTGCGCGGAAAAGGGCGCGATCCGCAGCGGGCCATCGAGGATGAGGGGAAGCGGGTGCTGGCCGCGTTGCCGAAGAGCGCGCATATCGTCGCGCTGGAGGTCACAGGCAAGCCTTACTCGTCGGAACAGCTCTCGCAGCGGCTGGAGCACTGGCGCACGCTGGGTCGCGACATCGCGCTGCTGATCGGCGGGCCCGAGGGTCACGCGCCGGATGTGCTGGCTGCCTCACACGAGAAGTGGTCGCTCAGCCCGCTGACGCTGCCGCACATGCTGGTAAGGCTGGTGGTGGCCGAACAGGTCTATCGCGCCGCCGCGATGCTGGCGAACCATCCCTATCACCGCGCATGAGTCGCACGTCCTTTCGTAGGAGCGACGTGAGTCGAGACCGGATGGCGTGCACGCCAGAAATGACCACGGAGGAAGGTCAGCATCCGCCTTGAGGACTGCTGGCGCTCTCCGGTCGGCTGTCGCGACTCACGTCGCTCCCGCAGAAGAAAAGCCCGCCTTTCGGCGGGCTTCTGCTTTCACGCCGGGCGCATCACTGCATATTGAACGCAATCGGCACCAGACCATAGGCCTGCACCGCCTGCCCGTTCTGCATGGCGGGCTTGAAGCGCCAGGTCTTCAGCACATGCTGTAGGGCCGAGCGGTCCAGGTTGCGGTTGCCGCTGCTCGTCTCGATGGTCACGTCGAGGGGCTTGCCGTCGATGTCGACCAGCACGCGCAGCACCACCGTGCCTTCCACGCCATTCTTCAGCTCATTGAGCGGGTAACGCGGCGCCGTGGCACGGACATACTCCAGTGTGGCGGAGGGCAAGGGTCCTGTGCCCACGGCCGTGCCGCCGACCTCGCTGCTGTCGATGGCGGGGATGTCGATGAAGCGCTCGCTACCCGGCGCCACGAAAACCGGAACATCGACCGTCTGCGTCGCAGTAGGAGTCACGGCAGGCGTCGGTGTGGTCGGGCGCGGCTCTTCCCGCTTGACGATGGTCTGCTGTTCCTCGATCGGCACGACGATCGGGATGGGATCCTCCTTCTGGATCCAGCGCACCTCAGGCTTGGGCTTGGCCGCAGGCGCGATCGTCGGCGCCGCCATTGGAATCAGTAGCATGAGCAGCGCGGCGGCGTGAAGGGCAATGGCGGCCGCGATGGCGGCGATGCGGCCGATGTCGATGCGGGTATCGGAACCGTGGGGTAGTGCGCGAACCATGATCCACCTCCTTGAGGGCTGTGAACGGAACAACGCTCGGCCGCGGGGAGTGGGGTTGCAACGTCCCGGCGCCGCACGTCCAGACTGTACTCCGGTGTAGGGCGTCCGCAAGAGGGCGGGGCTTCGACCTTCGGCGTAGTCCGGGAATCCGGCCCTGGAACGAAAACGGCGCCCCGCAGGGCGCCGTCGTCGTGAACATGTGGTGCGGGCTCACTTGCCCAGTTCGAACACCACGTCCAGGTTGATCGAGACCGTGGTTTCGCCCGGCGAGACCGGCGGGGCGCCCGAGGCGTCACGGGCTTCCATCTTGGCCATCGCCATCATCGGCATCGGGCGGAAGCCGCCGTTGCCCTCGGAGATGCTCACGATGCGGCGCACCTTCAGGCCCAGCGACTTGGCGTAGGTCTCGGCGCGGGCCTGGGCCTTCTTCAGCGCGGTCAGGCGGGCTTCGTCGTAGACCGGTTCCGGGTTGTCGATCTCGAAGCTGGGGCCGTTGATCTGGTTGGCACCCACGCCGGCCAGCGCATCCAGCACCTTGCCGAGCTTGGCGATGTCGCGGACCTTGACGCTGACCGTGTTGTTGGCCTGGTAGCCGGTGATCTTCGGCGCTTCGTTCTCGGCGTAGCGGTACTGCGGATTGAGGCTGATCCCGCTGGTCTGCACGTCCTTGTCGGCGATGCCGGCGGCCTTGATGGCGGCCACGACCTTGGCCATCTGCTCGCTGTTCTGGCGCATCGCGGTGTTGCCGTCGACCGCCTGGGTGACGACGCCGGCCGAGATCGTGGCGATGTCCGGCACGCGCGAGGCTTCGGCCTGCGCCGATACGTTGAGCAGGGTGCCGTCGGCCGGGATGGCGTAGGCCGGAGCGGTCTGGGCGGAGGAAGTCATGGCGGCAGTGGTTCCGAGGGACAGGGTCAGGGCGAGCAGCAGGGGACGGATCAGGGGCAGGCGCATGGGATCTCCTTGTCGTATTGGGGGTGGCGCGGCACCCGGTCGTCGAGGCGAAAGGGTGTTCACGATGACATGAACGCGCTGTGATCTGGCGCAGGGTTAGAGGCCTCCGGCCAGTATCAGCGATCATTCAGTCAGGCGCCGCGGGTTATTCTTCCTCGATGCTCTATCTCGCCTCCCAGTCCCCGCGCCGTGCCGAACTGCTGACCCGCCTGGGGCTGTCCTTCGGGCGTATCGATCTCGACATCCCCGAGCAGCGGCAGCCGAACGAGCCGGCCACCGACTACGTCCGCCGCGTCGCCCGGGAGAAGGCAGAAGCCGGCCTGCTGAAGGTCGTCGCCACGCCAGGGGCGGTGGTGCTGGGCGCCGACACCGAAGTGATCCTGGGCGACGAGGTCTTCGGCAAGCCCGTGGATGCCGCCGATGCCGCGGCCATGCTGCGCCGCCTGTCCGGGCGCACGCACCAAGCCGTCTCCGCGGTCTCGGTGGTCAGTGCCTCGCGCGAAGCGCAGGCGCTGGTGGTCACGGAGGTCAGCTTCGCGGAACTCGGCGAGGATGAGATCGCCGCCTACGTCGCCAGCGGCGAGGCGATGGGCAAGGCGGGTGCCTATGGCATCCAGGGACGGGCCGAACAGTTCGTCACCCGGCTCGCCGGCAGCTATTCCGCAGTGATGGGCCTGCCGTTGCACGAGACCTCCAGGCTGCTGCGCGACTTCGGCATCCTTCCATCGGCATCCGCCGCCACCGCGTCAGCCTGAGGGAAGGACCCCATGTCGGAAGAAATCCTGGTCAATGTCACCCCGCGCGAAACCCGTGTCGCGGTGATCGAGAACGGCATGCTGCAGGAACTGCACATCGAACGCGGCTGGCGCCGCGGCGTGGTGGGCAACATCTACAAGGGCAAGGTGCAGCGGGTGATGCCCGGAATGCAGGCGGCGTTCGTCGAGGTCGGGCTGGACCGCGCCGCCTTCCTGCATGCCAACGACATCCTGCGCTCGTCGCCGGGCGCGGTGGTCGAGGGCGAAGAGGCGCCGCTGCCCACGCCGCCGGCTGCGCCGATCATGGACCTGCTGCGCGACGGGCAGGACATCGTGGTGCAGGTGGTGAAGGACCCGATCGGCAGCAAGGGCGCGCGCCTGACCACGCAGATCAGCATTCCGTCGCGCTACCTGGTGTTGTTGCCGCAGTCGAAGGTGATCGGCGTGTCGGCGCGCATTGAGGACGAGGCCGAGCGCCATCGCCTCAAGCAGGTCGTCACCGAACTGGCCGGACTGCATGGCGGCCACGGCTACATCATCCGCACCAATGCAGAAGGCCAGCCGGCCGAGGCGCTCGCCGAGGACATCGCCTACCTGTCGCGCGTGTGGAACGTGGTCGAGCGGCGAGGCCGCGAATCGCCTTCGTGCAGCATCCTGTACGAAGACCTGAGCCTGCCGCTGCGCGCCGTGCGCGACCTGATCCGCAAGGACGTGGAAAAGGTGAAGGTCGACTCCAAGGAAACCCACGAGCGCCTGCAGGCCTTCGTCGCCAAGTACATGCCGGTCCTGGCCGAACGCATCGAACTGTATTCGGGCGAGCGGCCGATCTTCGACCTGTACGGCGTCGAGGACGAGATCGGGCGCGCGTTGGACAAGCAGGTGCCGCTGAAATCCGGCGGCTATCTGGTGATCGACCAGACCGAGGCGATGACCACGGTCGACGTGAACACCGGTTCGTTCCTGGGGCAACGCAACCTCGAGGAAACCGTCTACCGCACCAACCTTGAAGCGGCGCAGGCGGTCGCTCGCCAGCTGCGGCTGCGCAACCTGGGCGGCATCATCATCATCGACTTCATCGACATGGACGATCCCGAGCATCGCCGCCAGGTGCTGCGCACGCTGGAGAAGTCGCTGGCGAAGGACCACGCCAAGACCACGGTGTACGAGTTCTCGCCGCTCGGCCTGGTGGAGATGACACGCAAGCGCACGGTGGAAAGCCTGGCCCGCCAGTTGTCCGAGCCGTGCCCGGAGTGCAGCGGCCGCGGCAGCATCAAGACCACCGAAACCGTCACCTACGAGATCTTCCGCGAGATCACCCGCGCCGTGCGCCAGTTCGAAGCCGCGCGCCTGCTGGTGATCGCCTCGCCCAAGGTCGTTGCCCGCATCACCGACGAAGAGTCGACCGCGGTGGCCGAACTGGAAGAATTCCTCGGCAAGTCGATCCGCTTCCAGGCGGACGAGCAGTACCTGCAGGAGCAGTTCGATGTCGTGCTGCTTTGAAGCCGGGAATGGGGAATCGGGAATGGGGAATCGTGCGAGCGGTAGCCCGATAGCCGGCGCGTTGCCCAGGAAGCGCCCATTCCCCATTCCCCGTTCCCCATTCCCGGCCCGCTGATGCCCACGCCGCTGCGCCGCCGCTTGCGCCTGGCTCGCCGGGGTGCCGTCTATGGCATCGCGGTGGTGCTGGTGTGCATGGCCGTGGTGCTCGGCATCGCCAGCCAGGTGCTGCCGCTGGCCGAACGGCACCCGGACCGCGTTGCGGCGTGGCTCAGCGAGCGTGCGGGGCGGCCGGTCGCCTTCGATGCGGTGAAGACGCAATGGACACGGCGCGGTCCGCTGCTGCAGCTCGATGGCCTGCGCCTGGGCGAGGGCGACAGCGGTGTGCGCATCGGCCAGGCCGAGGTGCTGGTGTCGATGTACGGTGGCCTGCTGCCGGGACGGTCCTTCACCGAGTTGCGGCTGCGCGGTCTGTCGCTGACGCTGCAGCGCGGCGACGACGGCAAATGGGCGGTGCGCGGACTGCCCGGGCAGCAGCAGTCCACGGAAGATCCGCTGCGGAGCCTGGAGGGCCTCGGCGAACTGCAGGTGATCGACGGCAAGCTGGCGATCGTCGCGCCGTCGCTTGGCTGGGATATCCGCCTGCCCGAGATCGACCTGCGCCTGCGCGTCGATGGCGACCGTGTCCGTGCGGGCACGCGTGCGTGGATCCGCAAGGACGCCGCGCCGTTGAACGTGGCGGTCGACTTCGACCGCAAGGCAGGCGATGGACGCGCCTACCTCGACGTATCCGCGGAAGACATCGGCGCCTGGTCGCCGCTGCTGCGCTACGCCGGCGTGGTCGCTGAAAGCGGCAACGGGCGCGTGCAGGCGTGGACGGAGTTGCGCAAGCACCGCGTAGTGCTGGTGACCGCGGACGCCCGCCTGCGCCAGGTAGGATTGCAGGGGGCGCCTCTGCCGGATTCCGCCACGCCTACGCGGATCGCGTTCGACCAGATCGAAGGCCGCCTGCGCTGGCGACTGGTATCGGGTGGCTGGCGGCTCGATGCGCCGCAGCTGCGTGTCGGCACGGCGCCGGCCGTGCAGACACTCGATGGCCTGGTGCTCGCGGGCGGCGAGCGTTACGCGCTGCTGGCCGACCAGGTGGATGCGGCGCCGCTGTTCTCGGTGCTCGGCCTGAGCGACAAGGTCGATGCCGGCCTGCGCCGCTGGCTGGTGCAGGCGCAGCCCGGTGCGCGGCTGGCACGCCTGACCCTGGCCGGCCGCAAGGACGGCGGGCTGCACGCAGAGGGGCAACTGCGCGACATCGCGTTCAAGGCGGTGGGCGATGCACCCGGACTCAGCGGCCTTGCCGGTGATTTCGATGGCGATGCGGATGGGTTCCGCCTGACGCTGGATCCCGCGTCCGACATGCGTTTCGACTGGCCCAGCGGATTCGCGGTGGTGCACGACGTGCGCCTGCAGGGCGACGTGCTCGGCTGGCGGGAGGGCGCCGGCTGGCGCGTGGGAACTTCCGCCCTGCACGTGCAGGGCAAGGACTATGCGGCCGACGTGCGCGGTGGCATGTGGTTCCAGGGCGACGGCACGCGGCCGTGGATCGATCTGGCGGCGGATCTCGCCGATGCGCCGGTGCCGGTGGCCAAGGGCTTCTGGATCCACCACAAGATGCCGAAGGCGGCGGTCGACTGGCTCAACGGCGCGCTGGTCGGCGGCACCGTGCGGAACGGACGCGCGATCGTCAGCGGCGATCTGGACGATTGGCCGTTCACCGACCGCAACGGCCGGTTCGAAGCCGTGGCGCACATCGAGCATGGACAGTTCAAGTTCCAGCCGGACTGGCCGCAGCTCGAGCAGGTGGATGCGGACATCGCCTTCATCGGCAACGGCTTTGAACTGAAAGGGCGCGGCGCGCTCGCAGGCGTCGCGATCCCCGCCTTCCAGGCCGGCATCGCGGATTTCGGCGACGGCGACCTGAAGATCGCCGCGCGCACCGACACCGATTCGGGCCGATTGCTCGCATTGCTGCGGCAGAGCCCGCTGCACAAGACCTATGGCGACACGCTGGATCACCTGCAGGCCAAGGGTCCGGTGACGGCGACGTTCGATCTGCTGCAGCCGCTGCATGCCGACGAGCAGGCGCGCAGGACGCTGGCCGGCACTGTGGACCTGAAAGGCACGCAGCTGTCCGAGACGCGCTGGGACCTGGTGTTCGACAATGTGCGCGGCAAGGCGAAGTACGACGACGGCGGCTTTGCGTCGGGCCCGTTGCAGGTCGTGCACGAGGGCCAGCCGGGCGTGCTGGGCCTGCGCGCCGGCAGCGGCACGCGCGACCGCACCCAGGCGTTCGAGGCCGATCTGTCCGCGATGGTGGACGCCGACCGCCTGCTCGATCGCGCTCCGGAAATGGCGTGGCTGAAGCCGTACATGGAGGGGCGGTCGTCGTGGACCGTGGGCGTGAGCATTCCGCGCACCGCGTCGGGCGCGCCCGAAGCCCCCACGCAACTGAGCCTGACGTCCGATCTGGTCGGCACGTCGATGAGCCTGCCGGCACCGATGCGCAAGGCGGCGCCGACGCCACTGGCGACCACGGTCCGCGCGCCATTGCCCATCGGCAGCGGCGAGATCGATGTGGCGTTCGGCAACCTGCTGGCGCTGCGTGCACGCAGCACCAACGGCCAGACCGGCGTGCGCGTGGTGCTGGGCAGCGACGCGGTGAAGGACGCGCCACCCTCGTCCGGCCTGGTCGCGACCGGCCGCACCGGCGCGCTGGATGCGATGGAGTGGATCACCGTCGCGCGTGGCGGCGGCGGGGAAGGCGACGGTCTGGCGTTGCGCCATATCGATGTCACTGCCGAGCGGCTGCTGATGATCGGTTCCGTGTTCCCGGACACGCGTTTGCAACTCGCGCCCGCACAGCAGGCGTTGGCGGTGTCGCTGGATGGCGACGCGCTGTCCGGTGCGCTGCTCGTTCCCGATGCGAAGGGCGCACCGATCGCCGGCAAGCTGGCGCGCGTGCACTGGCGCAAGGCGCCCGTGCAGGGTGCGCCGACCGCCGGACCTGGCGCGCGCAGCGCCACCGACGACATCGATCCGGCGGCGGTGCCGCCGCTGTCGCTGGACGTCGAGGACCTGCGATTCGGCGATGCGCGACTGGGTACGGCCAAGTTGCGCACGCGCCAACAGGCCGACGGCCTGCATGTGGACCAGCTGCAACTGCGCTCGCCCGGCCAGCAGATCGACGTGCATGGCCAGTGGACCGGCACCGGCACGGCGGCACGCACGCGGTTCGCTGCCGAGGTGAAGAGCGAGAACTTCGGCGTGCTGTTCGACGATCTGGGTCTTGGCGACCGCGTGGGTGGCGGACATGGCCAGATCACCGCGGATGCCGGTTGGCCCGGCAGCCCCGCCGCGTTCCGCCTCGCTGCACTCGACGGCAGCGTGAAGCTGGCCGTGCGCGATGGCCATCTGCTCGAGGTCGAACCGGGCGCCGGCCGCGTGCTCGGCCTGCTCAGCGTGGCCGAAGTGCGGCGCCGTCTGATGCTCGATTTCAGCGACTTCTTCTCCAAGGGATTCGCGTTCAACCGCATCGACGGCGACATCCGTGTCGGCGGCGGGCTGGCGCGCAGCGACAACCTGCTGATCGATGGCCCCGCAGCCGAGATCGCGATCCGCGGCGACACCGACCTGCGCAGCGAACGGTTCGACCAGACCGTCGACGTGAAGCCGAAATCCGCCAACGTGCTGACGGCGGTCGGCGCCGTGGCCGGCGGCCCCATTGGTGCCGCGGTCGGTGCGGTGGCCAATGCCGTCCTGAAGAAGCCGCTGGCCGAGATGGGCGCCAAGACCTACCGGGTCACCGGCCCGTGGAAGTCGCCCAAGGTCGAAGTGGTGGGCCGTGAGCAGTCGCGCACCCGCAACGACGACGACCGCACCGACCGCGCCGGCGCCCCCTGACACCGGCGAGCATGGCCGCGGCAAGGTTGCCGAGGCCGTCCTTCGCCCCCATGGTACTGACATGACCCTGCCCATCCCGCTCGCCGAAACCCGTCTCCTCCTGCCTGCCGGACTGGATCCCTCCGGTCTCGACCGTGCGTTCGGCACGCTGCTCGGGCCCGGCATCGACTTCGGGGACCTGTATTTCCAGCACGCCCGCCGCGAGAGCTGGACGGTCGAGGACGGCATCGTCAAGGACGGAGCGCACTCGATCGAACAGGGCGTGGGCGTGCGCGCAATCTCCGGCGAGAAGACCGGATTCGCCTATTCCGACGACATCAACGCGCAGGCGCTGCTGGGTGCGGCGAAGTCCGCGCGCGCCATCGCCCGTGATGGCGCCGCGCATGCGCCGCGCACGCTGGTGCGCAGTGGTGGCCGCGCGCTGTACGCCGGCGACGATCCCATCGATGCGATGGGCAACGACGCCAAGGTCGAGGCGCTGCGTGCGGTCGATCGCTTCCTGCGCGCCGCGGACCCGCGCGTGCAGCAGGTGACCGTCAGCCTGTCCGGCGGCATCGACACCGTGCTGGTCGCGCGCAGCGACGGCGTGCTCGCCTCTGACGTGCGCCCGCTGGTGCGGTTGAACGTGCAGGTGATCGTCGAGCAGAACGGTCGCCGCGAATCCGGCTACGCCGGCATGGGCGGACGCTACGGTTATGCCGAGCTGTTCGCCGACGGCAAGCCCGAGGACCTCGCACGCGAGGCGTTGCGGCAGGCGCTGGTGAACCTGGAGGCGATCGATGCGCCGGCCGGCGTGATGCCGGTGGTGCTGGGCAGCGGCTGGCCGGGCGTGCTGCTACACGAAGCCGTCGGCCATGGACTGGAAGGCGACTTCAACCGCAAGGGCACCAGCGTGTACGCGGGTCGCATCGGTCAGCAGGTCGCGTCGAAGGGCGTCACCATCGTCGATGACGGCACGCTGCCGGGCCGCCGCGGTTCGCTCAACATCGACGACGAAGGCACGCCGACCAACTGCACCACCCTGATCGAGGATGGCGTGCTGGTCGGCTACATGCAGGACACGCACAACGCACGCCTGATGGGCGTGACGCCCACGGGCAACGGCCGTCGCGAATCGTTCGCGCACCTGCCGATGCCGCGCATGACCAACACCTACATGCTCGCCGGCCAGCACGACCCGGAAGACATGATCCGCTCGGTGAAGAAGGGCCTGTACGCGGTCAATTTCGGCGGCGGCCAGGTCGACATCACCAGCGGCAAGTACGTGTTCTCCGCGACCGAGGCCTACCTGATCGAGGATGGCCGCATCACCGCGCCGGTCAAGGGCGCCACGCTGATCGGCAACGGTCCCGAAACCATGCAGAAGGTGAAGATGGTCGGCCACGACCTGGCGCTCGACCAAGGCGTCGGCGTGTGCGGCAAGGACGGCCAGAGCGTGCCGGTGGGCGTGGGCCAGCCGTCGTTGCTGATCGAAGGCCTGACGGTGGGTGGGACGAAGGCGTGATGCGCTCCTGCCTGTCCCTTCTCCCGTCGGGAGAAGGTGCCCCGCAGGGGCGGATGAGGGTGCGGCGGAATCCATGACGCCTGCGCCACATGGACTTCGCCGGACCCTCTCCCCAACCCCTCTCCCGGAGGGAGAGGGACTAGAGTCCGTCATCTTCGCCGATCGCCTGCGCTGCGCCAGCTTCCCCGAGCACATCGCGCATCGCCCCGAACAGCATGCGTCCTTGCCTGCGCCTTCTCCCCTCGGGAGAAGGTGCCCCGCAGGGGCGGATGAAGGTGCGGCGAAGTCCACGCAACGTGCGCATCATGGACTCCGCCGGACTCTCACCCCAACCCCTCTCCCGGTGGGAGAGGGACTAGTGTGCGTCGTCTTCGTCGGTGTCCCGCCCGTCGGCCGCAGCCAACACCTCGCGCACCTCGCGGAACAGTTCGCGGAAGGCACGCGGCGGTTTGTTCTTCGCTTTTTCGTCGGTGGCGTTGCGTACCAGCTGGCGCAGCTTCTGCCGGTCGGCCGTCGGGAACGCGTCCAGCAGGTCCGCCAGCGCCTGGTCGCCATCGGCCAGCAGGCGGTCGCGCCAGTGTTCGGCCTGGTGCAGCAGGGCGGTCTCGCGGCGCGCCGCTTCGCCGCCTTCGTCCATCGCATCGCGGATCGCTTCCAGCACCTCGTCCTCTTCGCGCCGCATCTGCTTGGCGAGGAACTGCAACTGGCGCTTGTGCGCGATGTGCGACGTGATGCGCTGCGTTTCCACGATGTGTGGCATCAGGTCTTCGGGAATCGGCAGGCGTGCCAGCTGCGCGGCCGGCAGCGCGACCAGCTTCTCGGCCAGGCTGCGGATCTCCAGCGCCTCGCCCCGCTGCTGGGTACGGCTGGGACTGAAGAATTCGCCGGTTTCGGGGTCGCGTCCGCGCATGGTGAAGCCTCTCTTTCGCTGCCGCAGCCACGTGCGGCAGCCTGAATCGAATACCGATCCGGCGCTTGGGCGCGGATCACAGGACACAAGGATAAAGCATTGAACGCCACTGCCCTGACTTCCCCCGACGACAGCCTCGCGCGGCTCGAACGCCTGGAGGCGCTGTCGCAGCGCCTGCTGGAACGTGCGCGGGCGCATGGCGCCACCCAGGCCGAGGTGAGCTGCAGCGAGGAGACCGGCCTCAACGTCAACGTCCGCCTCGGCGACGTGGAGACGGTGGAGTCGACCCGCGACCGCGGCATCGGCGTGACCGTGTACTTCGGCCAGCGCAAGGGCAGCGCCAGCACGGCCGACCTGCGCGAGGAGAGCCTGGAGGCCACGGTCGTCCAGGCGTGCGCGATCGCCCGCTACACCGAGGACGATGCCGCCTCGGGCCTCGCCGACGCGGCGCTGATGGCGCGCGAGTTTCCCGACCTGGATGTCTGGCATCCGTGGGCGCTCGAGATGGACCATGCCGTGGACCTCGCGCTTGCGTGCGAAGCGGCCGGGCGCGATGCCGATGCGCGCATCGCGAATTCCGATGGCGCCTCAGTCGGTAGCGGCGAGAGCCTGTCGGTGTATGCCAACTCCCATGGTTTCATCGGCCGCGAGCGCGACACCCAGCACACGATCGGGTGCGCGCTGATCGCCGGGCAGGGCGACGGCATGCAGCGCGACGGCTGGTACAGCACCGCGCTGTCGCACCGCGAACTGGACGACCCGGCCGCCATCGGTCGCAAGGCCGCCGAACGCACGCTGTCGCGCCTGCAGCCACGCTCGCTGGCCACCGGCGAGTATCCGGTGCTGTTCTCCGCGGAGGTCGCGCGTTCGCTGGTCGGCCACCTGCTCGGTGCGGTCTCCGGTGGCGCGCTGTACCGGAAGGCCAGCTTCCTGCTCGACCACGTGGGCCAGAGGATCTTCCCGGACTGGTTCGCCATCGAGGAGTTGCCGCTGCTGCCGCACGGGCTGCGCTCGTCGGTCTTCGATGCCGAAGGGGTGGCGACGAAGCGCTCGCACCTCGTCCGCGACGGCGTGCTGGAGCGTTATGTGCTGGGCAGTTATTCCGCGCGCAAGCTGGGATTGCAGACCACCGGCAATGCCGGGGGCGTGTACAACCTGCAGGTGAAGGCGAACGCAGGCGGTTTCGATGCGCTGCTGGGTGGCATGCGCACCGGCCTGCTGGTTACGGAGCTGATGGGGCAGGGCGTGAACGGCGTGACCGGCGACTACTCGCGCGGCGCGGCCGGCTTCTGGGTGGAGGACGGCGTACTGGCCTACCCGGTCGACGGCATCACTGTCGCTGGCAACCTCAAGACCATCTTTGCCGGCATCGAGGCGGTGGGCAGCGACGTGGACCGCCGTTCGCACGTGGGCGTCGGATCGATCCTGGTCGGTCGGATGACGGTCGCGGGCGAGTAGTCGCGACGGCCGTCTGGCCGACGGTGCCCCCATTACCCGTTATGCTTGGCGTGCGGAGTACGGCGGGGGAATGCCGTACTCGACCGCCCACCACACCACTTTCCGGGGATCCACACGATGAGCGAATTCGACAACGTCACCGCACCGCCGCCGCCGGCTGCCGGCGATGCGCCGCAGGACCAGCGCACCATGGCGCTGCTGGGGCACCTGCTGGGCATCATCACCGGGCCGATCGGCGCGCTGATCATCTGGCTGGTCAGCAAGGACGATGCGTCGAAGGGCTTCGTCGTCGACCAGTCCAAGGAAGCGCTGAACTTCCAGATCACGGTGTTCATCGCGATCGTCATCTCCTGGATCCTGGCCTTCGTGCTGATCGGTCTGCTGCTGATGCCGCTGGTCGGCATCGCCAACCTCGTGCTGTGCATCATCGCGGGCATCAAGGCCAACAACGGCGAGTCGTACCGCTATCCGTTCGCCCTGCGCCTGATCAAGTAAGCGATCGCGACGCGCTGCAGGAAAGCCCGGCCATGCCGGGCTTTTTTATTGTTAGGTGTCAAGCGGAGGACGGGCACCTAGAATCCGGCGGACCAGGCGCGGCCCTGCCGTTACCGGCGCCGCGACTGGTCCCGCTGTCTGTCCGACTCAACAAGGAATCTGCATGTCCCACTCGAACGTTTCACCGGAAGAACGCACCGCGGCCCTGATCACCTATCTGCTCACGGCTTTCCTCGGCATCATCGGCGCAGTGATCGGCTGGGCGGTATTCAAGGGCAAGGGTGCGTTCGCGAAGGACCAGACCACCGAAGCGCTCAACTGGGCCATCTCGCTGACGCTGGCCTTCATCGCGCTGTGGGTGGTCGTGTTCGTGCTGGCCATGGTCTCGCCCAAGCTGGCGATCGTGGGCACGCTGCTCTATATGGTGCTGGCCCTGGCCGGCTTCATCCTGTCCATCATCGCGGCCATCAAGGCCAACGGCGGAACCGCCTTCCGTTTCCCCTTCGCGCTGCGACTGGTCAAGTAAGCGCTCATCGCGCGCAACGAGAAAGCCCGGCAACGCCGGGCTTTTTCATGGCTTCGTTCAATGCATGCGGTGGATGGCGAGGTCGCCGAGCGCACGCAGTGCGTCGGCGCGGCCATCGTAGGGCGCCAGTGCCTGGCGCATGCGGGCGTCGAGCTCCGCGAGCTTCGTCTTAGCGCCGTCCATGCCGAGCAGGGCGGGGTAGGTCGACTTGGCCTGCGCCACGTCCTTGCCGGCCGTCTTGCCGAGTTGCGCGGAGCTCGCCTCGATGTCGAGGATGTCGTCGCGTACCTGGAACGCCAGTCCCAGCGCGTCCGCAAAGCCGTCCAGCCGCGTCAGCGTGGCCGCATCGGCGCCGCCGGCGAGCGCGCCCATGCGCACTGCGGCCCGGATCAGCGCGCCGGTCTTCAGCGCATGCATCCGCTGCAGGTCGTCCAGCGACTGCTGCGACCCGGTGGCGTCGATGTCGAGGGCCTGGCCGCCGCACATGCCGGCCGCGCCCGACGCCTGCGCCAGCGTCGCCAGCCAGTCCACGCGCAGCGTCGCGGTGGCATCGGCCGTGGCCAGCTGTTCGAATGCGAGCGTCTGCAGCGCGTCGCCGGCCAGGATGGCGGTGGCTTCATCGAACGCGATGTGCACGGTGGGTTTGCCGCGGCGCAGGTCGTCGTCGTCCATCGCTGGCAGGTCGTCGTGCACCAGCGAATAGGCGTGTATCAGTTCCACTGCGACGGCGGGCGCATGCAGCGTGGCCTCGTCCGCCTGCAGCAGCGCACCGCTGGCGTAGACCAGCAGGGCCCGCATGCGCTTGCCGCCGCCGAGCACGGCATGGCGCATGGCGGCATGCAGGCGCTGCGGCGCCGCCCCTGCGGGTGGCAGGGCCTGGTCCAGGTGGTCTTCCAGCGCGTTCGCCCAGGTGGCGAAGCGGGGATCAGCGGCCATCGGGCGCGGGAGCGAAGGGTTCGCCGCTCTCGGGCTGCCCGGGGTCGGTGAGCAGGCGCACGCGCAGTTCGGCCTGTTCGAGGGCCGCCTGGCATTGCCGGTACAGGCCCACGCCGCGCTCGTAGGCGGCCAGCGAGGCTTCCAGGGTCAGGTCGCCGTGTTCCATCTTCTCGACCAGTTGCTCGAGTTCGTCCAGCGACTGTTCGAAATGGGCGACGGGCGAGGCGTCGGCGGGGGTCTTCTTTGCCATGCGGCAAGTGTGGGGATCGCCTGCGGCAAGGTCAAACCCGGCACCTGTTTCAGCCGCGCCGCCACGCCAGGCGGCGGCTGGCCGTGTGCAGCCAGGCATCGCAGTCGGCCGACAGGACCAGGTCGCCCGCGGCCCACAGCACGTCGTCCCGCCACAACAGAGGCAGCTGGCGTCGTTCCCATGGCGGAATGCCCAGCGACTGCAGCACGTCCTTCAGGGCATGCCGGTGCGCGCGGCCGGGCAGGGCGATCCGCTCGCCGCCGCGCCGTGCCGTCACGCGCACGGGGGTGGCGAACGGCGCGCCGTCCAGACAAAGCGCGCCGCCATCGGGGAGCGCGAGCGGCGCCGCGCCGTCCCAGTCGACCTGCCAGTCGTCCGGCAGCGCCGGCCGCTGGCGTTCGGCATGCAGCAGGCCCCGCCAGCGCCGCACGACCGCGCCATGCCAGGCGAACTCGGCCTGTGCGTCCGCCCGCGCATCGAGGAGGTGTGCGTCGATCCGTGCCACCCCTTCGGCAGGCAGCGGAGGCAGTGAAAGACCCTCGATCCAGTGTCGCAGCGCGCGTGCACGCGCGGCGGCGCCCGCATCGCGCAAGGCCTCGACCTGCAAGGCGGCAGGATCGGCGGTGGCCGCGCGGGCGAGCAGGTCGCGATCCTGTCGTGCGAGCAATCCGGCCGCGTCCGCATTCAGCGCCGCGCTGCGTGCGAAAGCGGCATCCGCGTGCGGCCAGCGTGTCCGCAACAGCGGCAGCACCTCGTGGCGCAGGAAGTTCCGGTCGAAGGTGGTGCCCGCGTTGCTGGGATCCTCGATCCACGACAGCGACGCTGCACGCGCGTACGACTCCAGTGTGGAGCGTGGCGTGTCCAGCAACGGGCGCCAAAGCCATCCGGTGCCGAAGGCACGACACGGGCGCATGGCGGCCAGGCCCTCGGGACCGGACGCGCGCAGTGCGCGCAGAAGGAACGTCTCCGCCTGGTCGTCGCGGTGATGGGCGAGCGCGATGATGTCGCCCGCCTGCATGGCCTCCCTGAAGGCCGCATGGCGTGCGCGCCGTGCGGCGGCTTCCACGCCATCGCCGGCCGCCATGTCCACGCGCACGCGGTGCACCTGCAACGGCACCTCCAGCGACAAACACTGCGCTTCGCAATGCGCGGCCCAGGCATCGGCATCCGGTTGCAGTCCGTGGTGCACGTGGATCGCGTGAAGTCCCTGTCTGCGCACGGCCGCGTCTTGTGCCAGCCGGTGCAGCAGCACCGTCGAATCCAGACCGCCGCTGAAGGCCACCCACACGCGTCCCGCCACGGGTGGCAGCGGCAGGACGAGCGACGAGGCGTCGGGATGAGGCATGCGCGCATGCTAGCGGCGGGCGCGCCGATATGCAGCCGGTCAGGGCAAGACGGCATCGACGGCGTCTGTGCCGGCACGCGATGACGCTGTCGTTGGCGCGACAGCGGCGATCGCGCCGCGCAGGCGACCGGCTACTGCACGCGCTGCAGGATCACGACCACGGCGGCTATCCAGCAGGCCGATACGAACATCCCGAGCACCAGGTGCTGGCTGGCGCCGTTGCGGTGGAAGCGCCACCGGTTCACGGCCATCACGGCAACGAGGGACAGGACGAACAGGGCCGCCGGCAGGCACCACCAGGGCAGCGAAAGCAGGTTCATGTCGTCTCCCGGCATCGCGGCGGAGCAGGCCGCGACGGCAGGATCGCGCCGTTCCGCCGCATCCGCGTTGATTGCGATCAAGGGGATGTCCTGGCAGGAAAGGTGCGGAAGAGACGGATCTGCGGCACGCTGGCCGCCGACTCACAGCTGTCATGAGGAGACATGTCCCGCCTGCGTCGCTCCATCGTCCGCCTGCTCGTGGCGTCGATCGTCCTCATTCCTGCCGCTTCACTGGCGATGTACGCCTTCAATCCGTTCGGCGCGCGTTCGCTGGACCCACGCCAGCGCATCCTGGGACATGGCCTGTACCGCGTGCCCTCGTCCAGCATGCTGCCGGGCATCGTGCCGGAGCAGGTCCTGCTGACCCGTGCGGGCTATTACACGAAGCATGCACCGCAGCGAGGCGACTTGGTCACGCTGTTCGTGCCCGAGCACGAAGGCCAGGTGTGGTTGCAGCGCATCGTCGGCCTGCCGGGCGAAACGCTGAGCATCGTCGATGGCAGGGTGCATATCGACGGCGTCGCGCTGGATGAGCCGTATGTCGCCGCCGGGAACGTCAGCATGGATCATTCGCTGACCTTCCCACCGACCCGCGTGCCGGCAGGGCACTACTTCATGATGGGCGACAACCGCGACAACAGCATGGACAGCCGCTTCCAGCCGATGACGAAGCGCGAGGACATCACCGGCAAGGTCGTCGCCCGGTTGTTCTGACCCGGCCTAGTCCTGCGGCAACGTAGGCAGTTCCCGCTTGGCCACCTCGATCCAGTCGCGCTGCTCGCGCTGGTAGTAGCGCGGCGCGGCGTCGGAGCGGTCGAGGATTTCCTGGAACACGCGGCGCGCGCGGGCATGCTCGCCCTGGCGCTTCAGCAGCAGGCCGTAGCGGGCGCGTGCTTCCTCACCCGGGTAGCCCTGCACCACGGCTTCGTATTCGTGCAGGGCGGCTGCCGCATCGGCAGTGTCCTCGACCGCGCGTGCGTACAGCAGGTGGCCATCGGCGGAGCGGAAACCGGGGTTCGCGGCGATCAGTGCGTCCAGCGTGGCGCGTGCCTTCGCCGATTCGCCCAGACCGAATTGCGCTTTCGCCAGTCCCAGCATCAGGTCGGGATCGGTCGCATACAGCCCCTTCAATGCCTGATCGTAGAGCTCCGACGCGTGCGCGTAGTCGCCGCTGCGCAGGCTCTCCTCGGCCAGGCGTCGGCGATTCTCGGGCGTATCGGCCGCCTTCAGCAGTTTGGCGGCATCGCGGCGATCACGGTCGGGGTCGATCCGGTTGCGCACGTTGCGCACCGTACGGCGCGCCGACGGACTGTTGCGCAGTTCCGGCAGGACCTCGGCGATGAAGTAGACGATTGCCGAGAGGAACGGGAACACCAGCAGGATGAAGACCCAGTACAGCGGACGTCCGGTACGCACCACGTGCACGCAGCAGGCGATCTGCACGGCGTAGGTCAGCAACAGGAGTGGGCTCATGCGGGAGTGGTGTGCCGGCGGAGGAGGGCCAAGCATCCGTCATCCGCGTGACCGGCGCCAGCGCGGGGCGAGGTCGGTATGCGCGTGCGCCGCGCTGCGTTGTGCGGCGCCGGTCACAGCCGCACGGGTGACTGCTCTGCGACGATGCCGCGTCCTGCCATCGGATGGCGCATGGTCCGCTTCGGGGAAAGAAGCGGGCGTGCTGCCGGCGTTCCCCACGCGTCCCCACGGAGTCGGTACCCGATGTATTCCCCCGCGTTCGTCCGGCGCTTCCGCGCGCCGGTGTTGTCCTTGCTGGCCGTGATATCGCTGGCGGCCTGCTCCGCGCCGGCCGACGAGTCGGGCAATGCGCCGTTCTGGAGTCGCGCGCGTCCCGTGTCCGCGTCCGCGCAGATGGACGCCGGCGCGACAGCGATCGCTGCGGCCGCCGAACCGCAGGCGGCACCACCGCAGAACATCAACGTCGATCCCGTGCCGCCGGGCCGCTATCGCATTGCCAGCGCGTTGAGCGGCCGGTGCATCGAGGTCCGCGACGGCAGCACCGCCAACGGCACGCCGCTGGTGCAGTCGGCCTGCGACGCCACGCTGCACCGGCAGTTCTTCGACATCGCCGAAACCGCGACCGGACAGTACCGCCTGCGCAACCTGGCCACGCAGAAGTCGGCCGACATCCCGGCCGGATCCGCTGCCGACCACGTGATCGTGCAGCAGTGGGACGACAACGGCAGCGGAGCGCAGCGCTTCCGCCTGCAGCGCATCGACACCAGTGACCGCTACCGCATCGTCAACGTCAACAGCGGCAAGTGCCTGGGCATCGTCGGTGCGGCGACGGCAGCAGGGGCCGCGGTCGAGCAGATCGCCTGCGCCGCGGTGCCGGCGCAGCAGTTCCACCTGGGTGCGGGCGAGCCGCAACCGGTGCGGCAGAACGGCTCGCAGCCGCTGCTGCCGCCACCGCCTCCGGTGCCGCCGTCGGCCACCTACCAGCCGCTGCTGTGGCCCGACGATGCCGCGCCGATCCAGTACACGCAGGACGACGGCACGCTGGTGACCCACGTCGGTGGCCGCGTGCGCGACCGCCATGCGCGCGAGCCCATCGTCGACGACAGCTATCAGGTGTTCCCGCCGCATTACTTCGAACGGCGCACGCACGAGATCCTGATCTACGACGATGCCGTGCCCGGCACCTCCGGCGAGCAGCGCATCCTCACCGTGGTGGTGAAGCCGCAGCACTACTGGTACGGCACCAACTTCCGCCACGGTTACATCGGCCGGCGCAGCGAGGATCCGCTGGAGCCGACCTCGGTCGCGTTGTACGCCGACAACGGCGGCATGAAGCTGCTACCCGGCGGTGTGGCCACGCAGACGCCGATCGCCAACTACGCGCAGCTCGGGCAGGATCCCAACAGCAACTACACGCCACCGGCCGGCGCGCCCGGCAACGCCTTCGTGCTGGTGAAGGAGATCCGCACCGCCGCCAACGAGGGACACCGGCCGCTGCGCAAGGGCGATCTGGTGGAGTTCGAGCTGGGCATCTTCCTGGCCGGCAATCCCGACCTCATCGGCCGCTTCAATTACTACGCCGAAGCGCTGGTCTACCGCGCGGGATCGCACGGCATCGTGTCGTGGTTCCGTGGGCCGGGCTATGGCGTGCAGCGTCCGCTGGACTCGCTGGCGATGCCGGCGGAAGCGCTGTCCGCCGGTCCGTGGATGACCCTGCACGAGGACACCTCCAGCGAGCCGTTCCGCATGCTGCAGCAGGCCTCGCACAACATCGCCGGCTACAACATGCAGCCGTGGGCGGAAGGGCGCCGGCTGATCCATACCTCGTTCGCCAGTGGCCGGCACTCGGAGGAGAGCAACACCGTCTTCACTGCGCATGCCGGCAAGGCGGCACCGCGCTTCTCGCAGACGCGCTGCGTGGACTGCCACACCGGCAACGGCCGCAGTTCGCCCGTGGTCGGCGCGCCGCTGAACCGGCTGGGCGTGTTCATCGGCGTGGCGGGCGCAGGAACGCAGGCGCCGGACGCGCGCTTTGGCCTGCGCCTGCAGCAGGGCACCTACCGCGAAGCCGGTGCCAACATCGACGGACGCGAAGCCGAGCTGGTGTTGACCGGCTATACCGAACTGCCGGGCCGCTACGCGGATGGCACCGGCTACACGTTGCGCCGTCCGAACTACGCACTACGCGATCGTGCTGGCCAGCCGCTGGCGCTGCCGACCGCACTGTCCGTGCGCGTGGCGCCGTCGCTGATCGGATTGGGTCTATTGGAAGCGGTGCCCGAGCAGCAACTGGAACGTCTGGCGCTGGCGCAACAGGGCGATCCCGATGGCGTGGCCGGGCGCCTGCAGATCGTCGCCGATGCCCGCGATGCCGGGGCCAGCCGCGTCGGCCGCTTCGGCTGGAAGGCGGCGGCCGCCACACTGGAGCAGCAGGCCTCGCTCGCGTTCAACACCGACATGGGCGTCACCTCGCCGCTGATGCCGTCGCTGGAATGCGCGCGTGGCAGCCAGGGTACGGCGTGCGCCCAGGTCGACACCGGCAACGCGAAACTCACGGCTGCCGACATCCACCAGACCACGCTCTACCTGAGCCTGCTGGGCGTGCCGCCGAGACGCGACTTCGACAACCCCTTGGAACAGGACGCGCAGGCACGCGGGCGCCAGCTGCGCGTCAAGCGCGGTGCGCAGCTGTTCGAGGCCGCACGGTGCAGCACCTGCCACACGCCGGAACTGCGGACCGGCCACCACCGGTTTGCCGAGCTGCGCTACCAGACCATCCGCCCGTACTCCGACCTGTTGCTGCACGACATGGGACCGGAGCTGGCCGACACCTACGTCGAAGGCCGCGCCACCGCACGCGAATGGCGCACGCCGCCGCTGTGGGGCCTCGGCCTGGCCGCATCGATCGATCCGAGCGTGCGCTACCTGCACGACGGTCGCGCGGCCACGCTGGAAGAAGCGGTGCTGTGGCACGGTGGGCAGGGCACCGCGGCGAAGCAGCGGTTCGAGGCGATGAGCGCCGAAGACCGGCGGGCGCTGGTGGATTTCCTCAGGTCGCTCTGAACATCCGGCGGTCGGAATCGCCCGCGTTGGCCGGGCGATGCCGCGCACGGCCACACCGCATCACGCTTCCCGGTAGCCCTTGCCCAGCTTCTCGGCGACCAGTTTGTCCATCTCGCGCTGCGCGCGTCCCGGTGTTTCGAAGACCTTGACCACCGACTGGCCCTGGCTGCCGATGCGTCCGTAGCTGACTGCCAGTTCCGTGCCGGCGAGCGAGGCCTGCCAGAACTTGCGCGAATTGCCCTGCTCGAAATGGAAGCGTCGTGTCACCACGTCCGGGGCTTCCGGTGGCGGGGACGCGGCTGGGGCGGCCGTGCCGGTGGCCGGAGCGGACGGCGGTGCGAGAATGTCATCGTCGAGATCGGCGTCATCGAACGTCGCTTCATCTCCCGCCAGCGCCGCCTCGATCCGCGCCAACACCGCCTCCGGCGCGCGCAGCCAGTCCCTGCCGGGCACGTCGAGCGTGCGCCAGCCAAAGCTGCGCAGGACACCGGGGCGGAACACGTAGCGCTCGCTGGCGTCCGTCGCAGCCATCGACGGATCGTCGATGAGGATCGCGAGCAGGTAGTTGCCGCCGTCTGGATCGACCACGGCCAGGTCGCAGCGGAACTGCGAGCGGCCCACGTTCTCATCGACCGCATGGCCGCGTGCGCGCAGCGCGCTGGCCAGTGCCCGGCGCACTGCGTCGTTGGAGGCGGGTCGGGCGAAGGCTTCCTGTGCGCCTGCATTCAATGCACCCAGCACCTGTTGCGCGCGCGGCTGGTCGCCGCGTGCACTGGCCTGGGCGAACTGCAGGAAGGCGCGCAACGCAGCGGCACCATCGTTGTGGGTGTTGGTGATCGCATCGGCCTGGATCGTCGACACCACCGCCATGCGGTGGCGTGCACGGCTGAAGATGACGTTGAGCCGCTTCTCGCCGCCGCGCTGGTTGATCGGGCCGAAGTTCATCAGCATCCTGCCGTCCGGTCCCGGTGCATAACAGATGCTTAGGATGATGATGTCGCGCTCGTCGCCCTGCACGTTCTCCAGGTTCTTGATGAACAGGCCATTGAACTGGTCGGCATCTTCGCGGACATACTCGCGGTCCAGTCGCAGCGCGAATGCTTCGTCCTGTGCCGCCAGCGCATCGAGGGCGGACTCGATCTCGTCCTGCTGCGCCTCGGAGAAGGCGACCACGCCGATGCTCATGCCGGTTTCGCGGGCCAGCAGTTCGCGGACCATCTGTGCGATGTAGCGCGCCTCGGGGGCGTTGCGTCGCCCCTCATAGACGCCATCGGCCACCGGATGGAAGCTGACGGCGCGATCCAGCAATGTCTCGACGCCCAGCACGCCCGCGTCCTCCTGGTCCGATCGCACCACACGCGACTGCGGGTCGGGCGCTTCGATACGGCGGTCCGGGATGGTGACCAGCCTGCCGTCGTAGAAGGCGGCATTGGAGAAGCTGATCAGCGCCTCGTGCCGGCTGCGGTAATGCCAAGCCAGCAGGGTCGCCGGAAGATTCCGTGCGGCCTGGTTGAGCAGGCTGTCCGAGTCCATGTTGATGGCAATGCGTTCGCCGTCCTCTTCGATCAGGATTTCGTCCTCGCCGTCGCCGCTGGCGGAGAAGAAGCTGGTCGGCGGCAACTGCATCTCGTCGCCGACGACCACGATCTGGCGCGCGCGGCTCAGCGCGGGGACGGCTTCTTCGGTGGGGATCTGGCTGGCCTCGTCGAAGATCACCACGTCGAACAGATCGCTGGCCAGCGGCAACGTGTCGGAGACCGAGAGCGGGCTCATCAGCCAGATCGGCTTGAGGTCGTTGATGACGAGGCCGGTTTCATCGTCCGCCAGATCGCGGATGGAACGATGGCGCATGCTCTTGCCGAACTCGTGCTCCAGTTCACGCCGGCCGGTCGAGTAGCGCTTCTTGAACTCCTTGCCGACGGCGTCGAGCTGCGTGGCGGACAGCGCCGCTCGACGCAGGTTGTCGGTGAACAGGCGATGCAGCGTGGCGCGGACCACGCGCGAATTGGCGGCGAGCAGGTCGCCCTGCGCGCGCGCGATGGCGTGTGCGCAACGCGCCAGAGCCACGCCGTCGAAGCGTGCCAGCTCGGGCGATTCGCGCTCCGCACGCCGCAAGGCTTCTGCGGCGATCGCGGCCTCGGTCGCGTCGGGCGTTCCCGGCAGCGTGCGCAGGGCCCACCCGACTGCAGCGTCGGCGCCATGCACCGCACGCAGCAGGGGCAGCAGATCCGGCAGGTCATCCATGCTCTCGCGCAGATCGCGCAGCAGTTCGGCCAGCGTGCCGAGCGTGTCGGCGGATGCGTCCACCACATCGCGCGCGTGCGCGGCAAGGGCGTTCAGGGCGTCACGTGCCGAGACCTCCCGGCGCGCGGCGGCCACGGGGTCGGGCGACTGCTTCAGGTGCGTGACCAGTCGACGCAGCACCGCGTCCGTCGGCAGCCGCTCGCGCAGCATTGCCGCCGCGGCCAGGAATGCCTTGATGTCGGCCACGCCGTAATGCGTGCGCGCTGCCGCTTCGGCGTCATCGATCCGCTGCGCGGCGGATTGCTCGTCCGCCAGCGCCTGCACGACGCGGGTGTAGCCGGGATGCACGGCGTGCTGGCCGAACGCATAGCGGCGGCGCAACTCCCCCCGCAGCCGCCACCAGGCCGGCTGCAGCCAGCGCAATGCGGAACCTTCCATTGCGCCCGCCAGCGCCAGCGCGGCCTGCGTGTCGGCAGGGGTGAGCTTCTGCGTCCAGTGGACGGTGGTGCTCGCCGCCTTCGCCAGATCCGCTTGCAATGCAGCCAACGACTCGCGCGTTTGGCGCAGGGTGGCCGCACCGCCGCTCTCGTCGAGCAGCTCCAGATGACCTGCAAGACCTTCCTGCAGCAGGCCATGGGCAGCATCGGCCAGGGCCGTCGCAGCCTCCAGGCCGAGCGCGTCATCGATCAGGGTCTGGGCATCCTCGAAGAGGGGATCCAGGCGATCGAACTGCGCTTGCGCATCATCGAGCGCATCCTGCAGCCGCGCATAGGCACGCTCGTCGGCCAGCAGCGTGCCGCGCAGGCGGGCGAACGGATGACCGGCCAGCCCGTCGCGGCCGAAGCGCTCGCGCATGTCCCGGTGTACGCGGTTGGCCAACGGTCGTTCGGCATCCCAGGCTGCAAGATCGGGCAGCCGTTCGTTGGTGGCTGCGTCGAGCGTCGTCGTAGCGGGCAGCTCAAGCAGTCGGCGCACCAGCCTGCGCAACGGCGTGCCGAGAGCGGCCGGGACCGTCGACATCCGCGTCTCGAACGCGGCGATCCGTTGTTGCTGGCGCTCCAGCCCCTGCAGCAGGACATCGCGCTGCTGTCGAAGCGCATCGCTGTCGTGCGGCTGCGCCACCCAGTGTTCATAGCAGGTCCGCAGGTCTGCGATGAACGCCTTCTTGTCGGCCTGCGAGTCATGGATCAGGCAGCACAGCGAGTCCAGACCACTCTGCTTCAGACGGTGGAAGACCACGTCGAGCGCCGCGCGTTTTTCGCAGACGAACAGGACCCGCTTGCCTTCGCCCGCGTAGTCGGCGATGAGGTTGGTGATGGTCTGCGATTTGCCTGTGCCGGGCGGGCCCTGGATGATGAAACTGCGCCCGTCACGCGCCAGCCCGACGGCGGCGTCCTGGGTGGCGTCGGCCGCCACCACGTTCCAGCGCTGACGTACCGGCAGCGCGGCGGGTGGCGCGGTCTCGACGTCGCGAGGCTCGATCGAGAACACGCGGTCGAACGCCGGGTTCGCATCCGGCGTATCGATCAGCTGGGTGTAGTCGCGGACCAGCGACATCTTCTTGTAATTGAAGTTGACCAGGCTGACCTGCGTCAGATCCAGGTCCCACGCATAGCGGTGGCCTTCGGATTCCTGCAGGTCGAAGCCGACGCGTTCGGTTTCCTGAGTGGCATCGCTCTGCATCATCTGCGGATGGCGCGGGCCGGCGACAGGTGCCGCACCCGCTTCGAACCGCTGCGGCAACGGACTGGGACGGACCCAGCGCTCGAACAGCGCGCGGCCCAGCGGACGGTAATCGTTGCGCTCGTAGCTGTAGTCGGGAAGGCCTGGCGTCGCGGCGCGCGGCACGCGGGTGGCACCGCGTCGCCGCTGGTACTGCTGCAGGCGTTGCAGGGCTTTCTGCCGGACCAGCCGGATCTGCGGTTTGTCGATCAGTCGCAGTTGCACGGCAGGCTCGGTGCGCTGGATCTGCGCGAGCAGTTCGGCATGGACGTCTGCGATCGACGTTTTCTGCAGATCGACCGTCTCGGGCAGACGGATGTCGTAGAGCTGGCGCAACTGGTGGCGCAGCACGGGATTGAACTCCGCCTCGCCGTCGGCAGCCTGCAGCGCATACTGGTCGCGCACGCCCTTGCGTCGCGACAGTTCGACGGGCAGCCACAGCAACGGGGTGACGATGCGCTCCTCCGGCGTCTCCTTCAGGTTGTGCCAGCGCAGGAACGCGATGACCAGGCGCAGGTTGCTGAAGCCGTATTCGGCGCGGTCGCGGCGCGTTTCCTGGATCAGCTTGTCCAGGGCGACCGGCAGATACGGTTGGTCCTCGAACCGCAGCCAGCGCTGCAGGTCGATCGTGCGGCCGGCGATGACGTCGGCGGCGAACGGATCGCCCCACGTGCAGATGTGTTCCGGCCGGATGCTGTCCAGTTGCAGCACCAGCGGCACGCTGGACACGGTCAGGTTGACGCTGCTGGCGGTCGGCTTGAAGTAGAGGAGGCGGTTGCGGCGCGATAGGTCGAACAGGCGATCGCGCAGGTGCGTCAGCACTGCCTTGCGCCGTGGTGCCGCGCCCTGTGCAGCGGAGAGGGCGCGTTCAACGTCCAGCACAGGGGGTTGGTCTCGCCAGGTGCGCAAACGGGTGGTCAAGGCGCCAAGATCGGTCGCGCGCTCATGCCGGTTGAGCGCGGTCATTTCGACGATGACGGCGGCGACGATCGGGTGCAGGCGGTCGGCGAGCTGGAACAGATTGCGGCGGTGCGCGGCGAACCGCTGCACGTCGTCGATGTCGTCGAAGTCCAGGCCGCAGGCGAGCGCCGCCAGCACCAGGCCCAGACGGAACACATCGGTGATCTCGTCGTGGTGACCCAGCCTCAGTTCCCAACTGGCGAATCCGGGCAGGAACACGGGACGCTCGATGGCGGCTTCCGGGTCCGCCTGCACCTCCAGCGTATGCAGTTCTTCCCAGCCGTCGGCGGTATGCGAGCGGCGCAGTTCGCCGACGATGCTGAGGGTCGATGCCGGATGCGGTTGCACGCGGTGGATAGCCGCGAGTTCGACCATGGGTGCACGGCCCTCCGCGTGCATCAGGCGCAATGCGTTGCCTGCCTGATCCAGCACGAGGGTGGGGGGGTCCAGCGTGGCGACGCGCCCGGCCGCATGCAGGGCCGCCACCTGTTCGAACAGCGGCAGCACCAGTACCAGGACATCGTCGGTCGCCAGTGCGGCGCCGGCCTGCGCGTCGATCAGGGCGGGCAGGGTCGTCGTGGTCTGCGTCGTGGTGTCGTGGCTCATGGCTGCACCGTCGCGGCTTTCTTCAGCTTGTCGATCTCGCGCT
Organism: Pseudoxanthomonas japonensis; assembly: GCF_043632995.1. NCBI lineage: Bacteria > Pseudomonadati > Pseudomonadota > Gammaproteobacteria > Lysobacterales > Lysobacteraceae > Pseudoxanthomonas > Pseudoxanthomonas japonensis. Next base: position 1,242,151 of record NZ_CP171632.1, read on the forward strand.
TGCCCAGGCGGGCATCGCGTCGGAGTGCGGCGAGCATCGGATCGAGGCTGCCCAGTTCGTGCGCGGTGCGGACCGCGCGCCTTAGCGCGGCGTCCTGGACATCGTCGTCGGCCAACGCCAGGTCGAGCATCAGCGCGTTGAGATACTCGCGCACGCTCGCGTCCACGGCGGGCGCCGCGAACGCGGACGGCGGCAGCGCGGTCTCGTCGGCTGACCAGTCGGGGAACAGCTCGCGGACTTGGTGGATGACGGGGTCGCTGCGAAGCGTCGTATCGCCCAGGAAGAAGGCCAGGAAGCCGCGTGTCATCGCCTGCAGGCGCGACTGTCCCGCCAGGTCCAGCGACGGAAGCGCCAGCGCTCCGCACAGCCTGCGTTCCAGCCAGTCTTCCAGTCCGTCGTTGTGCCGCCACCACAGATCCAGTGCGCGTGCACGCAGGAACGTCTCGGGATGGGTGTGACCCCCGCTGGCGCCGGTATCGCGTGCATCGATTTCCGTCGCCTGGCGCAGATAGGCCATCGGATCGGGATCGGTGATGCCGGTCTGCGTCTTGATCAGCAGGTTGACCGCCGGTTCCAGCGCATCGGCGGCTATGGCGCCACCACGGTCGGCGAACAGTTCGGTATGCAGGGCGTAACGACGGAAGGTCTCGTGATGGCTCGCGCTCGCCTGTGGCGAACCGAGGGCATCGTTGAGGATGCGGTCGGCCACCAGGAAGTCGCCGTCGTCGCGCGACCACAGCAGATAGTGCGCCAGTTCGTGGCCGAACAGCGCCAACCGCTCCGTGTCCGACAAGCGTTCGAGGATCGGTCCTTCCAGCACGATGTGGATTTCGCCGGGCATGAACATCAGCGCGGCATTCATGTGGGGGCTGCCTGCCTGGTACAGCGTCGCGGGGGCCTGGATGCCCAAGCGCTGCATGGCCTGCTGCAACTCCGCATGGATGCCGGTGTGCGCGCCGGCCTCGAGTCGATAGGTATCGCGCAGCAGGCTATCGCGTGCCTTCTGCAGGTGCTCGTCCCTGGCGCGTTGCGAGCTGGCCCACGCCCAGACGTCGGGCTCATGCCGCTTGAGGTAGTCGACCACGTCCACGTGGTAGCGGAGTGGTTCCAGTTGCCGTTCGCTGTCCCGAGTTTCCACCAATGCCTTTCCCTGTCGACGCCCCTGCCGCGAGTCTACGGGATCGTGGGTGTCGGGGCCGGTGCGGGACAGGGGAGCGCCCGCAGACGCGCACGTGCGCGCGCAAGCGCGGCATCCGGATCGGACCAGCCGACCTGCGCGATGGCCCACCGATACCGTTCGGCGAACCGGTCCGGATGGCAGGCAGGGTCGTAGTAGGAGGGGCCTTTCAACAGCGCGATCAGCAGGAGCCGCTCCTCAGCGACGAGTTCGTCCAGCGGATGGCCATACCAAGCCTGCGCCGCCTGCTCGATGCCGGTGGCATTGCGGCCGAAGCCGCTTTCCGCCAGCACCGTGTCGACCATCCGGTCCAGGCGCCACTGGCGACTGACATGGATCGTGGCGGCGAGGTTGGTGAGGTGCCAGCGTGCAGCGCCTGCCTGCGGTGCCTCTTGTCGTGCCACCAAGGAGTGTCCTGCGTGACCGAGCAATCTCAGCTGGGCGCCGAGTCGTTCGCGTTGTCCGCCGGAGAAGTGCCAGAGCCAGTAGCCCCAGACGCTGACGGGGTTGAGGCGCGGTGCGTCATCGATGCCGTCGGCTTCGACGGCCAGATAAAGCGCGCGCAGGTCAGAGCTGGCGCGATAGCGATTCGGCTCGAGGTCGTCAGGAAGATCGGACGCCCCATAGGCATGCAGACCGAAGCACAGGCCCGCGACGAGTACGGCGAGGACCAGCAGGATTGCGAGGAGGGCTCTGATCCAGGCCATCCCCGGTGGCGACTCAGGCGGCTTCGTACGCGCCGTAGCCGCGCAGCCGTGCGTAGCGCTTCTGCAGCAGCTGTTCGACCGGCAACTGGTCCAGCGCGTCCAGTTCGTTGAGCAGCACGGCCTTCAGGCGCACGGCCATCTGGCGCGGGTTGCGGTGCGCGCCGCCGATGGGTTCGCGCACCACCTTGTCGACCAGGCCAAGGCCGTGCAGGCGCTTGGCGGTCAGACCGAGCTGTTCGGCGGCATCCTTGGCCTTGGCGGCGTCCTTCCACAGGATCGAGGCGCAGCCTTCCGGTGAGATCACTGAGTAGGTGCCGTACTCCAGCATCAGCGTACGGTCGCCCACGCCGATCGCCAGCGCGCCACCGCTGCCGCCTTCGCCGATCACCGTGCAGATGATCGGGATCTTCAGTTCGGCCATTTCCATCAGGTTGCGCGCGATGGCCTCGGACTGGCCGCGCTCTTCCGCGCCCACGCCCGGGTACGCGCCCGGCGTGTCGATGAAGGTCAGCAGCGGCAGCTTGAAGCGCTCGGCCATCTTCATCAGACGGAGCGCCTTGCGGTAGCCCTCGGGGCGCGGCATGCCGAAGTTGCGCGCGATCTTGCTCTTGGTGTCGCGGCCCTTCTGGTGGCCGATGATCATCACGCTGCGGCCGTCGATGCGGCCCAGGCCGCCGACGATGGCGGCGTCGTCGGCGAAGGCGCGGTCGCCGGCCAGTTCCTGGAACTCATCGCAGAAGACCTTGATGTAGTCCAGCGTGTACGGCCGCGCCGGATGGCGTGCCAGCTGCGAGACCTGCCAGGGCGACAGGTCGCGGAAGATCTGCGCGGTACGCACCCGCAGCTTGTCCTGCAGCGCATGGACCTCGGCATCGACATTCACCGCCGGGCCGGTACTGGCGGCGCGCAGATCCTGGATCTTGGCTTCCAGATCGGCGATGGGTTGTTCGAAATCGAGGTAGTTCGGATTCATCTGCGGGCCATGGGCCGGAAAGGGGGGAAGTGTAGCCGAAGCGGTCCGGCGGTCACGTACGGGGGGGTAGGGCCGTGATCGCGTGCACGCGGCGCGTCAGTTCGCCCAGGGCCGGTTGAACGCGGGCTTGGCCGCGCGCACGCCCGGCATGGCGCGCAGGGCGTCGAGCAGTTCGGCGTCCACGCGCACGGCCTTCTGGCCGTTGAGGTCCAGCATGCCGGCGATGGCCGCGTCGGGGGTCGCCATCAGCAGGTCCAGGCGCAGTGGTGTACCACCGGGACGATGGCGCGACAGCAGCGCATCGACGCGTTCCCACAGGCCGGGCACGCGCAGGTCCAGGCGCAACTGCAGGCGGTGCGCATGCTGCTGGCAGAGCTGGGCGTAGTCCCACACCTGGCGGATGCGCAGGCTGTAGCCGCCGCTGAATTCGTCCTCGCGCAGGCCACCCTTGATGACGAGCACGCGGTCGCGCGTCATCAGGGCGCCGAACTCGGCCAGCGCATCGGAGAACGCACTGCACTCGATGCGGCCACGGCCGTCTTCCAGCTGCACGAACACCTGGCTGTCGCCCTTGCGGCGGATGCCGACCACCTGGCCGGCGACGATCGCGTTGACCTCCGGCCGCCAGCCCTTCTTGTCGCCGCCGGACGAACTGGACCAGATGCGGTCGAGTTCGCTCAGGTCGCTGCCGACCAGCGAACGCAGGTCGTCGCGGTACGGGTCCATCGGATGGCCGCTGAGGTAGTGACCCAGCGTCTCGCGCTCGCCATGCAGCACCTGCATGAGCGGCCATTCGTCGGTGACCGGCAGTTCGACGTGGATCTCGTCGCCACCGCTGCTGGAGCCGAACATGTCGACGATGCCGGCATTGCGGTTCTTGCTGATCTGGTCGATGGCCTTCAGCACTTCCGGCAACTGCAGCGCCAGCGAGGCGCGGTTGCGGCCCAACGCATCGAGCGCGCCGGCATTGATGAGCGCTTCGAGCGCACGCTTGTTGAGCTTGGACGAATCGACGCGCTTGCAGAAATCGAACAGGTCGACGAACGCGCCGTCTTTGGAGCCATCGCCCCCGTCCTTGCGCGCCTCGACGATGCTCTCGCAAACGCCCTGGCCGACGCCCTTCACCGCGCCTAGGCCATAGCGGATGCTGTTCGCATCGGTCGCCACGAACATGAAGTCGGAGTGGTTCACGTCCGGCGGCATCACGTTCAGGCCGAGGCCGCGCGCTTCGTCGAGGAAGCCGACCACCTTCTCGGTCTTGTCCATGTCAGAGGACAGCGTCGCGGCCATGAACTCGGACGGGTAGTGCTTCTTCAGCCATGCGGTCTGGTAGGCGACCAGCGAGTACGCGGCGGCGTGCGACTTGTTGAAGCCGTAGCCGGCGAACTTCTCCATCAGGTCGAAGATTTCGTCGGCCTTGCGCTCTTCCACGCCGCCCTTGGCGGCACCCTCGCGGAAGATCTCGCGGTGCTTGGCCATTTCGGCCGGCACCTTCTTGCCCATCGCGCGGCGCAGCAGGTCGGCGCCGCCCAGCGAGTAGCCGCCGACGATCTGCGCCATCTGCATGACCTGCTCCTGGTAGACCATGATGCCGTAGGTCTCTTCCAGCATGGTCCGCGTACGCGGGTCGGGATACTCGAACTCCTCGCGGCCGTGCTTGCGCTCGACGAACGAGGGGATCATGTCCATCGGGCCGGGACGGTACAGCGCGTTCAGCGCGATCAGGTCCTCGAAGCGGTCGGGCTTCGCTTCCTTCAGCGCGCGGCGCATGCCGGTGGATTCGAACTGGAATACCGAGCCGGTGTTGCCGTTGGCGAACACGTCGCGGTAGACGCTGGCGTCGTCGAGCGGAATGGTGGTGATGTCCACCGGCGGCACGCCGACGCGCGCATGGCGCAGGTTGATCGCCTTCACCGCCCAGTCGATGATCGTCAGCGTGCGCAGGCCCAGGAAGTCGAACTTCACCAGGCCGACGGCTTCCACGTCGTCCTTGTCGAACTGGGTCACCGGATTCTTGCCGCGACCGCCTTCGTCGTGTTCGGCGAACAGCGGGCAGAAGTCCGACAGCGGGGATGGCGCGATCACCACGCCGCCGGCGTGCTTGCCGGCGTTGCGGGTGAGGTCTTCCAACTGGCGCGCCAGGTCGATCAGGTCGCGGACATCGTCCTCGTCGCGGTAACGGTCGATCAGCTCCTGCGAGGCGGCCTCGCTGCTGCCTTCGCCCATCGCGTCCTTCAGCGACACGCCCAGGATGTTCGGGATCAGCTTGGCGACGCCGTCGACCAGGCCGTACGGAAAACCGAGCACGCGGCCGGCGTCGCGCACCACGGCCTTGGCCGCCATCGTGCCGTAGGTGATGATCTGGCTGACGCGGTCGCGGCCATACTTGCGCGCGACGTAGTCGATGACTTCATCGCGGCGGTCCATGCAGAAGTCGATGTCGAAGTCGGGCATCGACACGCGTTCCGGATTGAGGAAGCGTTCGAACAGCAGCCCGTACGGCAGCGGGTCCAGGTCGGTGATCTGCAGCGCCCACGCCACCAGCGAGCCGGCGCCCGAGCCGCGGCCCGGACCGATCGGGATGCCGTGGTTTTTCCCCCACTGGATGAAGTCGGCGACGATCAGGAAGTAGCCCGGGAAGCCCATCTTGCAGATGGTGTCCAGCTCGAAATCGAGCCGCTTCTCGTAGTCCTCGCGGGTGTGTCCGGGCGCGAGCGGATTCTTCTCCAGGCGCGCCTTCAGGCCGTCGTGCGACTGGCTGCGGATCCAGCTGTCCAACGTCTCCTCGTCCGGCACCGGATACGCGGGCAGGAAGTAGGTGCCCAGCCGCATCTCGATGTTGCAGCGCTGCGCCAGCGCCAGCGTGTTGTCGATCGCGTCGGGCACGTCCGCGAACAACTCGGCCATCTGTTCGGCCGACTTCATGTACTGCTCGGCGCTGTACTCGCGCGGACGCTTGGGATCGTCGAGTACGCGGCCGGAGGCGATGCACACCCGCGCTTCGTGCGCATCGAAATCGTCCGGCGACAGGAAGCGCACGTCGTTGCTGGCGATCACCGGCAGCCCGCGCGATCCCGCGGCATGCAGGGCGAAGGCGTTGAAGGCTTCTTCGCCGTCGCGCTGCGTGCGCGTCAGTTCCAGGTGCAGGTCGTCGCCGAAGGCGCGCTGCCAGTCGGCGAGGTGCTGTTCGGCAAGGTCATGCCGACCGGTCAGCGCCAGCCGGCCGGCCAGGCTCTGGCGGCCCATGATGGCGAACAGGCCCTGGTGGTCGGCACGCAGCCAGTCCGGGTCGATGGCGACACCGTCGGTGCGGTGGCCTTCCATCCACGCACGCGACAGCAGGCGCGACAGCGACAGGTAGCCTTCGCGGTCGCGGCACAGCAGCGTCACCGGCCATGGCGCGTCGCTGCCGTCGGCCACCATCACGTCGGCGCCGGCGATGGGCTTGATGCCCACGCCTTCGGCGGCCTTGTAGAACTTCACCAGCGCGAACAGGTTGTTGCGGTCGGTGACCGCCAGCGCAGGCATGCCCAGTTCCACCGCCCGGCTCAGCAGGTTGGCCTGCTTGGCCTTCTTCGGATCGGCGTGGTCCGGTTTCTCGGGCACGCGGATGATCGAATCCGCGAGCGAGAACTCGGTGTGCAGGTGGAGGTGGACGAAACGGGAAGACATGCCGGCTCAGGGTGCTGTCGTGGCAGCGTACCGGCGGGGGTGGGGTGGGGCAAGGCTTGACATTCCGGCATCCCGGAACGGGCCGGAAGCAGCGAAAAAAAGGGCCGCCCGGGGAAAGGCGGCCTAGGGGAAACCCGAGGGCTCGGGGTGGGGTGGGCGCGGCTGCGTAGGCCGCGCCGGGGGTTCAATGGATGCGGAACATCGGCACCGGTGCCGGCGCGTAGCTGCTGAAGCGGACATGCCGCAGGTGAGAGGCCAACGCGGCTTCGGCCGTGCGTGCGGCTTGCCAATCCGCACGGGTGTAGCGCACCTCGTCCTGCGTGCATCCCCGCAGTTGCGCTTCCAGAGTGCGCAGGCGGCGGAAGTCGAGGTAATGCGCGGTTTCGTCGGCGACCAGCAGCCAGGTGGCTTCGTCCAGCGAGGCTGCAGGATCGCGAAGCAACAGCAGGGCCTGTTGCAGGCGGCTGCGCAGGACGGCGTCCTGCGACCAGTCGCGATCCGCCAGCAGGCTGCGCAGCAGTTGCACGCGTGCGTCGTCGACGGGGTGGGGCGAGGAGGAAGAGGAAGAAGCGACAACGTTCAGCAGGGTCATGGCGCACCTCGTGGGGGAGAGGGCTCTGGCGTGGGGAAGCGCCGGATGCAGGACCATGGTGCCCTTGCGATGCCATGTGTGCGCCTGCTGGAAGCCATCGTGACCATGGGCACCATGCCGATGGTCACGCGCGCAGCGATACGCGATGTCAGGTGCGGAGGAGTGCCTTGCGCACCGGGGCGAAGCTGTGCCGGTGGTGCGCGCACGGACCGTGCAGGGTCAGTGCGGAGAGATGCGCGGGCGTGGGGTATCCCTTGTGGACGTCGAACCCGTACTGCGGGAACGTCGCGTGCAGCTGCACCATCAGGCGATCGCGCGACACTTTCGCCAGGATCGAGGCGGCCATGATCGCCGGCTCGATGGCATCGCCGCCGACCAGTGTTTCCGCCATGCAGTTCAACCCTTTCGGCGCGCGGTTGCCGTCGATGCGGACCAGTTCCGGCAACGGCTGCAGCGCCATGACGGCGCGGCGCATGCCTTCCATCGTCGCCTGCAGGATGTTGAGGCGGTCGATCTCGTCGGGTTCGACGAAAGTGACGTGCCAGGCGAGCGCGCGTTCCTGGATCTGCGGGAACAGCGCTTCGCGCCTGGCTTCGCTCAGCTGCTTGGAATCGTTGAGGCCGGCGATGGGGCGCGACTCGTCGAGGATCACGGCCGCGACGGCGACCGGGCCCGCCAGCGGTCCGCGACCGGCTTCGTCCACGCCGGCGACCAGACGGACGACGGGATCCGGGAATAGCGAAGAGCCGGCCATCAGGGAGAGTTTCCTGTAGGAGCGACGTGAGTCGCGACCGCGAGGATGACATCCTCGGAGACTCTTCTTCCGACAAGAAGGCGTGGAATATGGAATTGCCCGGCGGGCGATGACGACGTTATGGCGCTCATGGCGTGCGGTCGCGACTTACGTCGCTCCTACAGGGGGAGCGATCAACGCCGCCACGGCATTGGCAGCACTCGCGGAAGCATCCTGCCGCAACAGCTCGTGCAGGCGTAGGTAGATCGGCTGCAGCGCGGCGACGGCGTCCGGTGCACGGAACCAGCGCAGGACGGCCGCGGACAGCTGCTCGGGCGTACAGTCGTCCTGCATCAGTTCCGGCGCGATGTCCTCGCCCGCCAGCACGTTGGGCAGCGCGTAGCGCTCCACCTTCAGCAGGCCGAGCCCCGTGACGATGCGGTAGGTCAGCGGCGCGATGCGGTAACCGACCACCATCGGCCGTTTGCACAGCATCGCTTCCAGGGTCGCGGTGCCCGAGGCGAGCAGGACGACATCGCTGGCGATCATCGCATCGCGCGCCTGTCCATCGAGCAGATGCCAGGCGGCATCGGCACCGTGCGCGGCGAACTGCGCGTCCAGCGCCTGCCGGCAGGCGGCATTGGCGGCAGGCACGACGATCTGCAAGCCCGGTATCTGAGCAGCGACCAGGCGCGCGGCGTCGAAGAAGGCCGGCGCCAGCCGCCCGATCTCGCCGAGCCGGCTGCCGGGCAGCACGGCCAGCACCGGTGCGTCGGGAGACAGTCCGAGTGCGGTACGCGCGGCGGCACGGTCCGGCTGCAGCGGGATGTCGTCCGCCATCGGATGTCCGACGAAGCGCGCATCCACGCCATGCTTCGCGTAGATCGGCGGTTCCATCGGGAACAGGCAGAGCACCCGGTCGGCGCTGTGCCCGATCTTCTCGGCGCGTTTCTCGCGCCAGGCCCAGACGGAAGGGCTGACGTAATGCACGGTGCGCACGCCGCGCTCCTTCAGCCAGCGCTCGATGCCGAGATTGAAGTCCGGCGCATCGATGCCGATGTAGACATCGGTTTTCCAGTCGAGGACACGCTGGCGGAACGCCTTGCGCAGGCGCAGCAGGCGCGGCAGGTGGCGCAGCACTTCGGCCAGGCCCATTACTGCCAGTTCGTTCGCGTCGAACCAGGTATCGCAGCCGGCAGCGCGCATGGCGTCGCCACCGATGCCGGCGAACTCGGCGTTGGGGAAGCGCGTCTTCAGCGCAGCGATCAGCCCTGCGCCGAGACCATCGCCGGAGGCTTCCCCCGCGCACAGCGCGATGCGCAGCGGGATTGCGGCGGGAGTCGTGTCGCCGGGCTCCCGCACCGGGTCCATCAGCGTTGCAGCGGCCGTTCGCCGCTTTCGATGAACTGCAGCAGCGCCTTCACGTCATCGCTGGCGCTGGCCTGTTCGGCCAGTTGCTGCTTGGCTTCCGCCAGCGGCAGGCCGGCCACGTACAGCGTGCGGTACGCACGCTTGATCGCGGCGATGCGGTCTGCGTCGAAGCCGCGTCGCTTGAGGCCTTCGCTGTTGATGCCGCGAGGCCGGCCGGCGGCATCGCCGGCAACCATGGTGAACGGCGGCACGTCGCCGCTGAGCAGCACACCCATGCCGATGAAGGCATGCGCGCCGACGCGGCAGAACTGGTGCACGCCGGCGAAGCCGCTCATGATCACCCAGTCCTCGATGGTCACGTGGCCGGCGAGGGTGGAGTTGTTGGAGAACACGCAGTGGTTGCCGATGATGCAGTCGTGCGCCACGTGCGTGTAAGCGAGCAGCATGTTGTCGTTGCCGACGCGGGTGATGCCGCTGCCGGTGACGGTGCCGCGGTTGATCGTGACGAACTCGCGCACCTGGTTGCGGTCGCCGATGACGAGTTCCACGCGCTCGCCCTTGAACTTCTTGTCCTGCGGATCGCCGCCGATCGCGGCGTGGCCGACGAAGTGGTTGTCGCGGCCGATGCGGGTGGGACCGGTGACGGTGCAGTGCGGACCGACCACCGTGCCGTCGTCGATCTCGACCTCCGGGCCGATGTAGGCGAACGGACCGACACGCACGCCTTCACCAAGCTTCGCGCCGGGATCGACGACGGCACTGGGATGGATGGCGGTGGGGGCGCTCATCTCAGCGGGTGTCCTCGGCGCACAGCACGTCGGCGCAGGCGACCTGTTCGCCATTGACCGAGGCGACGCCGGTGTAGAAGGCCATGTTGCGGATCAGCCGCTTCAGGGTGACGTCGAGGTCCAGGCGGTCGCCGGGCACCACCATGCGGGTGAAACGCGCGTTCTCGACCTTCACCATGTAGAACATGCGGCCCGCGGTATCGCCCTGGTGCGACAGCTGCGTCAGCAGGCCGCCGGCCTGCGCCAGCGCCTCGATGATCAGCACGCCGGGCATGATCGGGCGGTCCGGGAAATGGCCGGTGAAGAACGGCTCGTTCTGGGTGATGTTCTTGTAGGCCAGCACGCGCTTGTCCTTCTCGAACTCCACCACGCGGTCCACCAGCAGGAACGGATAGCGGTGCGGCAGCAGCTTGCGGATGGTGGCCGCGTCGACGGGCAGTTGCAGGTCCAGGGTCATCAGGGTTCCTTGTCGGCCGCCAGCACGCGTCGTGCCAAGGCGTCCAGTTGCTTGAAGCGGGCGGCGTTCTTGCGCCAGGTACGGTTGTCGGTGAGCGGTGTGCCGCTGGAGTACTCGCCGGGCTCGGTGATCGAACTGGTCACCAGCGACATGGCGGTGACCACCACGCGGTCGCAGATCTCCAGATGTCCCAACACGCCGGCCGCGCCGCCGATCAGGCAGTAGCGGCCGATGCGGGCGCTGCCGGCTGCGGCGCTGCAGCCGGCCATCGCGGTGTGTGCGCCGATGCGGACGTTGTGGCCGATCTGGATCTGGTTGTCGAGGCGGACGTCTTCCTCCAGCACCGTGTCGTCCAGCGCGCCACGGTCGATGGTGGTGTTGGCACCGATCTCGCAGTCGTCGCCGACCACCACACCGCCGAGCTGCGGCACCTTGATCCAGTGCCCGCTGTCCATCGCCAGGCCGAAACCGTCGGCACCGATCACGGCACCCGGATGGATCAGCACGCGCTGGCCCAGGCGCACGCGCGTGACCAGGGTGACGCGGGCGACCAGCTCGCAGCCCTCGCCAATGACGCAATCGTCGCCGATCATGCTGCCCGGGCCGATCACGCTGCCCGCGCCGACGATGCTGCGTGCGCCCACCACGACGAAGGGCCCCACGTGCGCGCCGGGCGCGATGCGCGCGCTCGGATCAACGACGGCGCTCGGATGGACGCCAGGTTCGCGGACCGGCTTCTGTTCGAACAGGGCCGCCATCTTGGCGAACGCGGTATACGGATCCTTCGCGACCAGCACGGTACCGGTCGCCTCGCCGGCGTCATCGGCGCGCAGCACGACCAGGCTGGCGCGGCTGTCGGCCAGCTGCGCGCGGTAGCGGCTGTTGGCCAGGAAGGCGAGTTGTCCCGCCTCGGCCCGGGCGAGCGTGGCCACGCCGTCGATGCGCAGGCCGGCATCGCCGCGCAGCTCCAGGCCGAAACGGTCGGCCAGCTCGCCGGAGGTGAAGGAAGGAGGGGTCATAGGCCGCGTAGTTTAGCCCCTGCCGCCCCAGAACCGCTTCCACGGGGGCGTATGGTGGACAGCAGAAGGGGGGCTTGCGCCCCCCTTCGTCGTCTGCGGATCGCGTGGCGCCGCCGTCAGAACGCGCCGCCGAAGGTGAACTGCAGGCGCTCCAGTTCGTCGCCGTCTTCCTTCTTGATCGGGAAGGCGTAGCTGATCGAGATCGGGCCGACCGGCGCGCGCCACAGCAGGGCCACGCCGGTGGAGGCGCGCAGCTGGCCGGCGTCGAAATTGTCCACGCCGTCGAACACGTTGCCGAAGTCGAAGAACGCCGACACGCGCGCGGCGTTGGAATCGAACAGCTTCGGGAAGATCAGCTCCACCGAGCCGGTGGTTTTCAGCGAACCGCCCAGCGGCTGGCCGCGATAGCCGGAAATGACCTCCGAACGCGGACCCAGCGTGTTGTCGCGGAAACCGCGCACCGAGCGCGTGCCGCCGGCGTAGAAATTCTCGAAGAACGGCAGGCCGGTGGCGACCAGGGTCCTGTCCAGCGTGCCGCCGTCGGCGCAGGTGCCGTCGGCCGAGGGCGTGGTGGGCGCCTGGCCGGGGATCTGCGGGTCCGAGCCGCCCGCACGGCAGATGTAACGGTAGATGTCGGAGCCGTAGCTGTCGCCGTAGCCGACTTCGGCGCGGGTGTTCAGCACGAACGAGGGGCTGAGCGACCAGTACTTGGAGAACTCGTAGTTGAGCTTGTAGTACTGCACGGTGGAACCGGGCAACGCGACCTCCGCCGACACGCGCTGGTAGGTGCCGCCGGTAGGCATGAAGTAGTCGTTGCGGGTATCGCGTGCCCAGCCGAGTTCGGTGCGCCACGCATGGAACGTGCGCTGGCCCACGGCGTCGATGTAATCGATGATCGACCGCGGCGTGGAGCCGCCGAAGGTCAGGATCTCGTTGCTGTCCACGCCGAACAGCAGCGAGACGGTGTCGTTCTCGGTGATCGGCAGGCCCAGGATGCCCTGCGCCGCGGCGCTGGTGGTCGAATACTGCGCGGTGTTGAAGTCCGAGTAGTCGAACTCGCGCCACCACAGGTTGTAGCCCAGCGACATGCCTTCGTCGGTGAAGAAGGGATTGGTGTAGGAGAACGAGTAGCGCTGCAGGTAGTCGCTGCGCTGCGCTTCGACCGACACGCGGTTGCCGCCGCCGAGGAAGTTGTTCTGCGACAGCTGGATCGAGGTGGTCAGGCCGGACAGCTGCGAATAGCCCAGGCCGAACACGAAGCTGCCCGACGTCGTCTCCTTCACGTTGAAGACCACGTCGACCTGGTCGTTCGTCCCGGGAACCGGGTTGGTCTCCACGTCGACCGTCTCGAAATAGCCCAGGCGGCGCAGGCGTACGCGCGACCGGTCCACCGCGACCTGTGAGAACCAGCTGCCTTCGAACTGGCGCATTTCACGGCGCAGCACCTCGTCGGAGGTGCGCGTGTTGCCCTTGAACACGATGCGGCGCACGTTGACGCGCGGCCCCGGCACCACCTGCAGGTTGATCGCGACGGTGCGGTTCTCGCGGTCGACGGTCGGGATAGGATTGACCTGCGCGAACGCGTGGCCGATGTTGCCCAGCGTGGCGGTGATGGAGTCCGCGGTCATTTCCAGCAGGATGCGCGAGAACGTCTGCTCCGGCTTCACGATCACCAGCCGTTCGATCTCTTCCTTCGGCAGCACCGTGTCGCCGGTGACCTTCACGTCGGAGATCTTGTACTGCTCGCCTTCGGTGATGCCGGCGGTGATGAACATGTCGCGCTTGTCGGGACTGATCGACACCTGCGTGGAATCGATGTTGAAGTCGACGTAGCCGCGGTCGAGGTACCAGGAATTCAGGCGTTCCATGTCGCCGGACAGCTTTTCCTTCGAGTACTGGTCGTCGCGGCGGTACCACGACAGCCAGCTGGACTCCTTCGACTCCCAGTTCTCCAGCAGGTCCTCGGTGGCGAATTTCTCGGCACCGACGACATTCACGTGTTTGATCTTGGCCGCCTTGCCTTCCTTGACCGCGATGGTGACGTCCACGCGGTTGCGGTCCAGCGGGCTGACCGTCGGGGTGATCTCGACGTTGTACTTGCCGCGGTTGTTGTACTGGCGGACCAGTTCCTGCGTCACGCGGTCCAGGCTGAGGCGATCGAAGGTTTCGCCCTCGGCCAGGCCGATGTCCTTCAGGCCGGAGGTCAGGTCCTCGGTCTTGATGTCCTTGTTGCCGGTCAGCGTCAGCTTGTTGATGGCCGGACGCTCGGTGACGGTGACCACGAGGATGTCGCCCTGCCGGTCGAGCCTGACGTCCTCGAAGAAGCCGGTCTTGTAGAGCGCGCGGATGGACTCGCCCACGTTGGAGGGCGTGACGACGTCGCCGCGCTCGATCGGCAGGTAGGTCAGTGCGGTACCGGTCGAGATGCGCTGCAGGCCGTCGATGCGGATGTCGGTCGCGGTGAACGATGCGGTGCTGAGCGGTTCGGCCGCCACGGGCGCGGCAGCGGGTTCCGTCGTCTGGGCCAGTGCCGGCATGGCGATGGCCGAAGCCAGGGCGAGGGCAAGCAGGCGGCGGGAAGGCAGTCGCGTCATCATTACATCCGGTTGGGGTGGTTCCTGCTGGGCAGGAGTGGACTGCGGGGCGGCGGTCCGGGGTGCAGCAAGGGGAGGGGCGGCCACCTTGGAGCGGGCCGGCCCGTGGAAGTTCAGGGGCATCAGGTCACCAGACGCGTCATCAGACGCAGGATGTCGTTGTAGAACGCCAGTCCCATCAGGCCCGCCAGTGCCGCCAGGCCCACGTATTGTCCGGCCACCATGTGGCGCTCGCTCAAGGGGCTGCCCTTGACCAATTCAATAAGGTAATACAGCAGGTGCCCGCCGTCCAAGACAGGGATGGGCAGCAGGTTGATGATGGCCAGGCTCAGGGACATGGCCGCCAGGAACCAGAGGAACCAGTCCGGCCCGCGCTGGGCCGAGACATTGGCGACCTGGGCGATGGTGATGGGCCCCGAGACGTTCTTCAGCGAGGCGTCGCCGGTCAGCATGCGACGGATCATGCCCAGCGAGTCCGAGGTCAGCTTGCCGGTCTCGCGCAGTGCCGCCGGAACCGCCGCCAGCGGGCCGAAGTGCAGGCGGGCGTCGTAGGCGGGCATCTGCCGCTCTTCCGGCGGCGCCAGGCCGAGCGCCCAGTAGTGCCCTTTGGCGGCATCAGGATGCTTCGTCCAGCGCGGCGCCAGTTCGAATGCCAGTCGCTCGCCGGCCCGGTCCACCTCGATCATGGCCGCGCCGCCGCGCTTGCCCAGGGCGTCGACCTGACGGGCGATGTCATCGAAACCGTGCACCGGCTGGCCGTCCACGGCCGTCACGATGTCGTCGGGTTTGAGGACGCCGTCGGCGACGGAACCGGGGGCAACCTTGCCGATGACGGCCGGCGTGACCCAGTGCTGCCAGGTCAGGCCCATCAGGCCGATGGCGTTTTCCTGGTCGAAGCCGGCTGGCAGCCGGGACAGCGACAGGGTGCGCGTCAGTATGTTGCCGGCGGCGGTTTCGACCTCCACCGGCAGGTTGTCGCCGTCGATGGCGGCTTTGGTCAGGACGATGGATGCGTCGGTCCACGTATCGATCGTGCGGTCGCCGACGCGGACGATGCGGTCGCCGCGCTGGAAGCCGGCGTCCGCCGCGATGCCCGATACGCTGCCCAGCGTGGCGGAGTAGTCCTGCTTGCCGATGACGAACATCGCCCACAGCAGGATCACGCACAACAGGATGTTCGCCACCGGGCCGGCAGCCACCACGGCGATGCGCTGCCAGACCGACTTGCGGTTGAAGGCCTGGTCGAGCTGTGCCGCGGGGACGTCGCCCTCGGCTTCGTCCAGCATCTTCACGTAGCCACCCAGCGGAATCGCGGCGACCGCGAACTCGGTGCCATGGCGGTCGCGACGCGACCACAGTGGCTTGCCGAAACCCACCGAAAAGCGCAGCACCTTGACGCCGCAGCGGCGCGCCACCCAGTAGTGGCCGAATTCATGGAAGGTGACCAGCACGCCCAGCGCCACGATCATCCACCAGATTGAGCCCAGCACTTCACTCATCGGATGTCGGCGCTCATGGGGAGAGGTGGCCTGCGAGGTTGCGTTCGGTCAGTTGGCGGGCCTGCGCATCCGCCGCCAGCAGGACCTCCAGCGAATCCGCGGGCGCCGCAGGCAGCGCAGCGAGGGCATCCTCGACCAACGCAGGGATGGATAGGAAACCGATCCGGCCCTGAAGAAAGGCTGAAACTGCGACTTCGTTCGCAGCATTGAGCACCGCCGGCGCGGTGCCGCCCGCCGCCATGGCGTCCCAGGCCAACCGCAGGCAGGGGAAGGCCTCGGTATCCGGGGCTTCGAATTCCAGCCGCGGATGCTTCAGCAGGTCGAGCCCGCCCACGCCGGAGTCGATCCGCGCGGGCCAGCCCAGGCCGACCGCGAGCGAGGTGCGCATGTCGGGCAGGCCTAGCTGCGCCAGCGTCGAACCGTCGACGAATTCCACCAGCGAATGCACCAGGCTCTGCGGGTGCACCAGCACGTCCAGCCGCTCGCGGCCCACGCCGAACAGGTGGTGGGCTTCGATCAGTTCAAGGCCCTTGTTCATCAGCGTGGCCGAGTCGACCGAGATCTTCGGCCCCATCGACCACTTGGGGTGCGCCACGGCCTGTTCGCGCGTGACCTGTGCCAGGTCGGCCCGGCTGCGGCCTCGGAACGGGCCACCCGACGCGGTCAGTACGATGCGCTTGACTTCGGCCTGAGCCTGCCGTGAACGCAGGCACTGGAAGATGGCGTTGTGCTCGCTGTCGATGGGGATGATCTCGGCGCCCGCGGCATCGGCCGCGTCGGTCACCAGCTCGCCGGCCAGCACCAGCGACTCCTTGTTGGCCAGCAGCAGGCGCTTGCCGGCGCGCGCGGCGGCCAGCGTCGAGGACAGCCCGGCCGCACCGACGATGGCGGCCACCACAACGTCGCAGTCGGGGGCCGCGACCAGCGTATCGAGCGCTTCCATGCCGGCGTGCGGCTGCGTGGCGAGGCCGGCGTCGGACAGTCCGTCGCGCAGGCGCGCGTACAGGGTGTCGTCGGCGATCACGGCGTGGTCGGGCCGATGCGCGATGCACAGCGTGAGCAGCGCCTCCACGTTGCAGCCAGCCGCCAGCACGCTGGCGCGGTAGCGATCCGGATGGCGCGCGATGACATCCAGCGCCGACGCGCCGATCGAGCCCGTCGCGCCCAGGACCGCCACGTTGCGGGGGGCAAGCGTGCTCATGCTCAGAATCCGAAGACTTCCTTGCCCAGCACGAAGATGGGCAGGGCGGCCAGCACGCCGTCGATGCGGTCCAGCACGCCGCCGTGGCCCGGGATCAGGTCGCCCGAGTCCTTGGCGCCGACGTGCCGCTTGAGCAGGCTTTCGAACAGGTCGCCGACCACCGAGAACAGCACGGTGAAGATCGCCACGACCAGCACCCCGGCCAGTTGGCCGACGCCCGCACCCGCGATCAGTGCGCCCACCGCCGCCACCAGCATGCCGGCGGCCAGGCCGCCCAGCAGGCCTTCCAGCGTCTTGTTCGGGCTGATCCGCGGCGCCAGCTTGCGACCAGCGAACCATCGGCCACCAAAGTGGCGACCGGCGAAATACGCACCGCTGTCGGCCGCCCACACGATGGCCAGGGCGACGAACAGCCAGATGTGTCCGTTCGGTTGCGACGAGTGGATCAGTCCCAGCGCGCACCAGGCCGGGACCACGGCGAGCGTGCCTGCAGCCAGCTTGAACACACGGGCCCAGGTCTCGTGGTCGGAGGCGAAGGTGAAGAAGCGCAGCCACAGCAGCGCCAGCAGCCACCAGACCACGCCCACCAGCGCCATCAGGCGCAGCGGCACCAGGTCGGTCGCATCACCCGAGCCGCGCGAGGCCCACACCAGCGCCACCATCACCAGCAGGTTGGCGGTCAGCAGCACGGTGCGCTGCAGGGTGTCGTCGATCTCGGCGAGCTTGAACCATTCCCACAGGCCGACCAGGAACACCAGCGCGGCCAGCATGGCCAGCCAGGAGGTGGGCAGCAGCAGGATCGCGCCGATGGCGAAGGGCGCCATCACCAGCGCGGCGATGACACGGGTACGGGTCGCGCTCATGCGGTCGAATCCTCGATGGCGCCGGTGGCGACCTGGGCACTGGTCAGTCCGAAGCGGCGCTCGCGCTGCGCGAAGTCGTCCAGCGCGCGCTGCAGCAGGGCCGCGTCCAGGTCGGGCCACAGCACGTCGGTGAACCAGAGTTCGGTGTAGGCCAGCTGCCACAGCAGGAAGTTGCTGATGCGGTGGTCGCCGCCGGTGCGGATGAAAAGGTCGGGCGGCGGCAGGTCGGCCAGGGCGACATGCGCGCCGAGCGCGGCCTCGTCGATGTCCTCAGGCCGCAGGCGGCCGGCCGCGACGTCGGCCGCCAACGCGCGTGCGGCGTGCGCGATGTCCTGGCGCCCGCCATAGCTGGCCGCAATGACGAGATGCAGGCGCCCGTTGTCGCGGGTCAGGGCTTCGGCGGCGTCCATCCGACCACGGATGTCGGATGAGAAGCGGGCACGGTCGCCGATGAAGCGCACGCGCACCTGGCGACGGTGCAGTTCGTCGACCTCGCGGTCCAGCGCGTTGAGGAACAGCTTCATCAGCGCGCCGACTTCCTCTTCGGGCCGGCCCCAGTTTTCGCTGGAGAACGCGAACAGGGTCAGCGCGCCGATGCCGCGCTCCAGGCAGAAATCGATGCAGACGTTGACCGCGCGCGCGCCGGCGCGGTGGCCGATCACGCGCGGACGGCGGCGGCGTTCCGCCCAGCGCCCGTTGCCGTCCATGATGACGGCCAGGTGGCGGGGCACGGACGCGGGGACGGCAGGGGACATGGCAGTCCTCAGACCGCCATCAGTTCCTGTTCCTTGGCCTTGACGACGTCGTCGACGTCCTTGATGGACTTGTCGGTGAGCTTCTGGATCTCGTCTTCGGTCTTGCGCTCTTCGTCTTCCGTGATCTGCTTGTCCTTCAGCAGCTCCTTGATCTGCTGGTTGGCGTCGCGGCGGATGTTGCGGATTGCTACCTTGGTGTCCTCGCCTTCGCCATGGACCACCTTGGACAACTCCTTGCGGCGCTCCTCGGTGAGGGCGGGCAGGTTCAGGCGGATGGTGGTGCCGGCGGTATTCGGGGTCAGGCCCAGGTCGGAGGCCAGGATGGCCTTCTCGACGGCGCCGACCATCTGCTTTTCCCATGGAGTGATCGTCAGCGAGCGGGAGTCGGAAATCGTGACCGTCGCGACCTGGCTCAGCGGCATGTCGGACCCGTAGTAGTTGACCTTCAGGTGCTCGACCAGGGCGGTCGACGCACGGCCGGTGCGGACCTTCACCAGCGTGTGACGGAGCGCCTCGATGCTCTTGGTCATGCGCGCCTGCGCGTCTTTCTTGATGTCGTTGAGCATCGCCCTTTCCGTTGCAAAGCCTGTAAACGACGGATTATAGGGCGATTCGGAGCCGTTGCCGACCGCTGGCGGGCCGTTCAGTGCGAATGATGCGGTGCCGCATCATGCAGGTCGTGGCCGCAGCCGGCGCCGCGTTCGATCTGCAGGGTGGCGTGGTTGATGCCGAAGCGGTCGTCCAGCGCGTGCACGGTGGCATCGATGAAGGCGTCGTGGTCATCGTCGCGCGCTCGCACCAGATGTGCGGTCAACGCGATCTCGTTGGCGCCGAGCGACCAGATATGCAGGTGGTGCACGGCCGATACACCGGGCTGTTCCTGCAGGAAGGCGCGGACCTCTTCGGCGTCCACATGGCCGGGAACCGCGTCCATCGCGGCGTCGAAACTGGCCCGCAACAGGCCCCAGGACCCGATGGCGACCACCACGGCGATCAGCAGCGCGGTGGCCGGATCCAGCCAGGCCCAGCCCAGCGTCGCCATGCCGACGCCAGCCAGCACGGCGGCCAGCGAAACGGCGGCATCGGCCATCAGGTGAAGGAAGGCGCCGCGCTTGTTGAGGTCGTGCGTATGGCCGTCCTTCACCAGCCAGGCGGCCCCCAGGTTGACCAGGATGCCCAGCGAGGCGACCACGATGACAGGCGTTGCTGGAATTTCAGGCGGCGCGCTGAAGCGTCGGAACGCCTCCCAGCCCAGCGCGCCGGAGAACACCACCAGCAGGACGGCATTGGCCAGCGGGGACAGCAGGGTCGCGCGGCGCCACCCGTAGGTATGCCGTCCGCGCGGCCGGCGGCCGGCGAGGGCAGCCGCCCCCCAGGCCAGCGCCAGTCCCAGCACGTCACCCAGGTTGTGCAGCGCGTCCGAGAGCAGCGCCAGCGAATTGGTGTGGAAGCCATAACCCGCCTCGACGGCGGTGTAGGCGAGGTTGATCAGCGTGACCCACGCGAACGTGCGCGTGGCCGATGCCTGTGGATGGGCGTGCGCCCCGTGTCCGTGGTGGTGTCCGTGTCCCATGGCGGGCTAGGGTGCCGGCCGGGTTGGCCGGACACTATTACAGCAAGGCGCCTCGTGAGGCGCCCGGAAGAGTCAGTTGCGGCCCTTCACCAGCGTACCGACATGCTCGCCGCGCAGGATGCGCATCAGGTTGCCGGGCACCGACAGGTCGTAGATGCGCAGCGGCACGTCGCTGTCGCGGCACAGGGCGAAGGCGGCGGTGTCCATCACCTGCAGGTCGCGGGCGATCACGTCGTCGTAGGTCAGCTGGTCGTAACGCACAGCGTCGGCGTGCTTGCTGGGGTCCTTGTCGTAGACGCCGTCCACCTTGGTCGCCTTCAGCAGCAGGTCCGCGCCGATCTCGATCGCGCGCAGCGCGGCACCGGAATCGGTGGTGAAGAACGGGTTGCCGGTACCGGCCGCGAAGATCGCGATGCGGCCCTTTTCCAGGTGGCGGATCGCGCGGCGACGGATGTAGTCCTCGCACACGTCGTTGATCTTGATGGCGCTCATGACACGGCACTTGGCGCCGAGCTTCTCCAGCGCGTCCTGCATGGCCAGCGCGTTGATGACCGTGGCCAGCATGCCCATCTGGTCGCCGGTCACGCGGTCCATGCCGCCCGCGGCCAGGCCGGCGCCGCGGAAGATGTTGCCGCCGCCGATCACCAGGCCCACTTCGGCCCCGGCGTCGCGCGCTTCGATGATCTCGCGGGCGATGCGGGTGATGACGGCCGGGTCGATGCCGTAGTCCTCCGCCCCCATCAGCGCCTCGCCGGACAGTTTGAGCAGGATGCGGCGATACATGAGCGGTGCGGGCATGGGAGGTCTCGGCGTGGGGGCAAACGGCGCAATTCTAGCCGAGTGCGCCTGCCTCAGTCGCCGGGTTCGTAGATCGCGTAGAGCTTGCGGGCCGTCTCGAGCACTTCCCACAGGCCAGTGAAACCCGCCGGCACGACGAAACTCTGGCCCGCCTCCAGCAGGATCTCGCTGCCGTCGTCGCCGCGCAGGCGCACGCGACCGCTGAGCAGGTGGCAGAACTCGTGCTCGGTGTACTGCACGCGCCAGGCGCCCACGCCACCTTCCCAGACGCCGCAGTGGAACCGGTCGTCCTGCGTCGAATAGGCATTGCCGACGGCCTGTTGCGGCTGACCCGAGACGAGACGGTCGGCGGCGACCGGCGCACGGCTGGCCTCATCCGGGTTATGCGGTACGGGAACGATGCGGGGCATGGGCGTTGCCTGCGGACGGGGCGACTATGATGTCGCCTCCCTTTGCCAGCCATCAAGGAACGGCCATGAGCGTGCGCACCCTGCAGGAATTCATCGCCTCGTCCCGCGAGAAGGACGCCAGCCCTGAAGCGTTCGAACTGGAAAGTCCCCATCTGCTCGAAGTGCGCTTGAACGGCCTGGTCTGGGCCAAGGCCGGCGCCATGGTCGCGCGCAAGGGCGCGGTGAAGTTCACCCGCCAGGGCGTGCTGGAGCAGGGACTCGGCAACCTGCTGAAGAAGGCGGTCAGCGGCGAGGGCATGCAGCTGATGAAAATCGAGGGCCAGGGACGCGTCTACCTGGCCGACGCCGGCAAGCGGATCACCCTGCTGCGGCTGGCCGGCGAATCCATCTTCGTCAACGGCAACGACGTGCTGGCGGTCGAGTCGGGCATCGAAAGCCGCATCACGATGATGCGCAAGGTCGCCGGCATGCTGTCGGGCGGGCTGTTCAACGTGCGCCTGAGTGGCCACGGCATCGTGGCCATCACCTCGCACTACGAGCCGCTGACGCTGCCGGTGAACGCGCAGACCGGGCCGGTGTTCACCGATCCCAACGCGACGGTCGCCTGGTCGGGTGGCCTGACGCCGGAAATCATCACCGACATCTCGTTGGGCACGCTGCTGGGCCGCGGGTCCGGGGAAAGCATCCAGCTGCGGTTCGCGGGTGAGGGCTGGGTGGTCGTGCAGCCCTACGAGGAAGTCGCGCTGGCGCCCCGCCAGTAGCGGAGGCGCGTACCGGAATCAGGCGCTGGCGCCGACCGACACGCGGTTGCGTCCTTCGCGCTTGGCGCCGTACAGCGCCTCGTCGGCGGCACGCAGCAGGTCATCGACGTGGCGGAACTGCTCCAGCGCGCCCTGCGTGGCGAGGCCGGCGGAGAAGGTGATGTGCAGGGGCTGGCCGTTGACGTGGGCCATGGCGGCGCCGGCCACTTCGGACAGGATGCGCCGCACCACGTGCGCGGCGGCTTCCTCGTTGATGCCGGGCAGTACCACCAGAAACTCCTCGCCGCCGTAGCGGGCGACGATGTCGCTGCTGCGTACGTGCCGCATCAGCGACTTGGCGAAGTTGCGCAGCACCTCGTCGCCGACCAGGTGGCCCCAGCGGTCGTTGACCTGCTTGAAGTCGTCCAGGTCGATGAAGGCGATCGACAGCGGCCAGCCATGGCGCGTGGCGGCATCGAATTCCTTCTCGAGTACTTCCTCCAGCTGGCTGCGGTTGTAGGCGCCGGTCAGCGGATCACGACGGACCTCCTCGGCCAGGCGGCGCGCGCGGTCTTCGTGCTCGTCGGCTTCCTTTCGCGCGCGTGCGGCTTCCTGGATCTCGCGCAGGTTGCGCACCACCAGCAGTTCGCGCGCCTGGTCCAGCAATGCCTGGATGCGGGCGGGCGGCGCGGGCGGCACGTCGAACATCGTGCAGACCTCGGGCAGGGCCGCGAGCATGTCCTCGGTCAGGGCGAGGAAGGCCGCATAGTCCAGGCCGAGTCGCGTCGCGGCCTGCAGCGCGGCGTGCCGGTGCGCTTCCTCGGTGCGCGCTTCGTCGGTGCCGGCGATCCAGATGTCGGCCACGTGGCCCGACACCGCGACGCAGGCGTTGAAGGTGGTGTCGGAGACGGGCGTCTCGCTCTCCATGATCGCTTCGCGCAGCAGGGCCGGCAGGTTCCATTGCCGCGCCAGCCAGCCGCCGACGGCGGCATGGTCGCAGCCCAGCAGGTCGCGCTCGGCGGCCAGCAGGGCCGCGTTGTCGTCGGCGCGCTCGACGAGTTGCGCGTAGTCGTCGCCCAGCACTTCCAGCAACGCGAGCACGCCGATGTCCTGCAGCAGGCCTGCCAGCATCAGTTCCTCGGCCTTGCGCAGGCCGGCATGCTGGCCCAGCAGCCGGCAGGCGAGGGCGGCGATGACGCTGCGGCGCCAGACGCGCTCCTGCGCCACCGGATGGGTGCCTGTGCCGCAGCGTGTCAGCGAGAAGCCCAGGGCCAGCGTCAGCGTGGCATTGAGTCCGAGCACTGTCAGCGCCTGCGACAGGTTCTCCACGCGGCGACGGCTGGCGTAAAGCGGGGAGTTGGCGATGCGCAGCATGCGCGCACTCAGGGCGGCATCCAGGCCGATCGCATCGGCTGCCGTCGCCATCACCACCTCGGGGTCCTGCGCAAGCTCGATGATGCGCAGTGCCACGCCCGGCGGGCTCGGCAGGTTGCGGCAGTTCGAGAGCTGGGATTCGAGTTCGGGACGCATCCGGGTGCGCACTACGCTGAAGGAAAGTGGCGGGCAGCATGCCAGCAAAGCGTGACCGAATGTCAGCTTTGTAAACAATGTCGGCGCGGGAACGGCGAACTTTAGGTGCGGGCGACGAGCGGTCATGCGACGCGACGACGCAGGCCGCGCGTGCCGCAGGCAAAGAAAAAGCCGCGGTTTCCCGCGGCTTTTTCCGGTGAAGCGGAGGCGGCTCGGCTTACGCCAGGCCGGCCTGCTTCATCACTTCGGCGGCGTAGTCTTCCACCACCTTCTCGATGCCTTCGCCGACCACCAGGCGCTGGAAGCCGACCACGTCGGCGCCGGCGGCCTTGACCACCTGCTCGACCGACTTGTCGCTGTCCAGCACGTACGGCTGACCGTACAGGGTCACTTCGTTGACGATCTTGTTGATCTTGCCGGAGATGATCTTCTCCAGGATGTCGGCCGGCTTGGCCTTGTCCTTGTCCGACATCTTGGCCAGCTCGATTTCCTTCTCCTTCGCCACGAACTCGGCCGGCACGTCGGCGGCCTTGTTGTGCGGGGGGTTCATCGCGGCGATATGCATCGCCAGGCCGCGGGCCAGTTCGGCGTCGCCGCCCTTGACCTCGACCAGCACGCCGATCTTGCCGCCGTGCACGTAGGCGGCGACATTGTTGGCGCTGTCGATGGCGACCAGGCGACGGATCTGCATGTTCTCGCCCAGCTTGGCGATGGCGGCGGCACGGGCTTCCTCCACGGTCTCGCCCGAGGCCAGCTTGGCGCTCTTCAGCGCTTCCACGTCCGCGGCGCCGGAGGTCAGCGCGGCCTGCGCGATGGCATCGGTGAAGGCGATGAAGTTGGCGTCCTTGGCGACGAAGTCGGTCTCGGAGTTGATCTCGACCAGCACGGCCTTGCCGCCGTCCTGGGCCACGGCCACGCGGCCTTCAGCGGTGACGCGGTCGGCTTTCTTGTCGGCCTTGGCCAGACCCGACTTGCGCAGCCACTCGGCCGCGGCGTCGATGTCGGCGTTGTTCTCGGTGAGCGCCTTCTTGCACTCCATCATGCCGGCGCCGGTGCGCTCGCGCAGTTCCTTGACCAGGGAAGCGGTGATTTCCACGGGATTACCTCTGTTTGGATTGGCAAAGCCCCTCTCCCGTCGGGAGAGGAGTTGGGGTGAGGGTCCGGAGGAGTGCGACGTGTTGAACGCCAGCTTGCTTCCCGTACCCTCATCCGCCCTTCGGGCACCCCCGCCTTCGCGGGGGCAGGCTCTTCTCCCGAGGGGAGAAGGAACAACATGGGCCGCCGCGCAGCATGGCGCGGCGGCGTTGCAGCCGGATTACTCGGCAGCGGCTTCGTCGGACTTCTTGCCGGCGGCCTTCTTGGCCGGGGCGCGACGGGCACCCTTGTCGTCGCCGCCTTCGGCGAACTCTTCCTCGCGCACGGTGGCGGCGTTCGGCTGGGCGGCCTTGCCTTCCAGCACGGCGTCGGCGGCGGCACGGGCGTACAGCTGCACGGCGCGGATGGCGTCGTCGTTGCCGGGGATGGCGTAGTCGACCAGGGCTGGGTCGTAGTTCGAGTCGACCACCGCGATCACCGGGATGCCGAGCTTCTTGGCTTCCTTGATGGCGATGTCTTCATGGCCGATGTCGATGACGAACAGGGCGTCCGGCAGGCGGTTCATTTCCTTGATGCCGCCCAGCGAGGCCAGCAGCTTCTCGCGCTCGCGGCGCAGGCCCAGCACTTCGTGCTTGACCAGCTTCTCGAACGTGCCGTCGGTTTCGGCGGCTTCCAGTTCCTTCAGGCGGGCGACCGACTTCTTCACGGTGGCGAAGTTGGTCAGCGTGCCGCCCAGCCAGCGCTGGGTCATGAACGGCATGCCGCAACGCTCGGCTTCTTCCTTCACCGCTTCGCGCGCGCTGCGCTTGGTGCCCAGGAACAGGATGGTGCCGCGCTTCTGCGCGACGCCCGAGATGAAGTTCATCGCGTCGTTGAACAGCGGAACGGTCTTCTCGAGGTTGATGATGTGGATCTTGCCGCGGGCACCGAAGATGTACGGCGCCATCTTGGGGTTCCAGTAGCGGGTCTGGTGGCCGAAATGGACGCCGGCTTCCAGCATCTGGCGCATGGTGACTTGGGGCATTGCAGTGACTCCATCGAAGGGGAACCCACCGTCCGGTTCAATGGAGGACGGCGCCGGTGAAGGCGGGGTTCCGGGGTTGGGCCTCCCTGCGGCTTCCGTGTCCGAACCCTTCAGCGAAGGGCACCCCGGCACGGGTTGGGGCAGCAGGTGTGGATTCGTCGGTGTCGCCCGACGTGGGCGGTCTCGGTCCGGGCAGGCCGGGCACGAAGCCGCGGGAGTATAGCCGGACAGGGCCGGTGGCCGCAAACCGTGGGGTGGGCCGGCAAGGGTGACGCCGCCCCGGGGCGTTCAGCTGCCGCGCCAAATGGGGGATAATCGGCCAATGGCCATCCAGCTCAAGACCCCCGAAGACCTCGCCCAGATGCGCATCGCCGGCCGGCTCGCCGCCGAGGTGCTGCAGGTGGTCGCCCCGCACGTGAAGCCGGGCGTCACCACCGCCGAACTGGACCGCATCTGCCACGACCACATCGTCAACGTGCAACAGGCGATCCCGGCCAACGTGGGCTACAAGGGTTTCCCGGCCACCGTCTGCACCTCGGTCAACAACGTCATCTGCCACGGCATCCCCAATGAGGGGAAGGTCCTGAAGGACGGCGACATCCTCAACATCGACGTCACCGTCATCAAGGATGGCTGGCACGGCGACACCAGTCGCATGTACATGGTCGGCACGCCGTCGGTGATGGCGAAGCGGCTCGTGGACGTGACGCGGGAGGCCATGTTCCGCGGCATCCGCGCGGTGAAGCCGGGCGCCACCCTGGGCGACGTGGGCCACGCGATCCAGCAGTACGCCGAAGCCGAGCGCTTCAGCGTGGTGCGCGAGTACTGCGGGCACGGCATCGGCAAGGTCTACCACGACGAGCCGCAGGTGCTGCATTACGGTCGCCCCGGCGAAGGCGTGGTGCTGAAGCCCGGCATGACCTTCACCATCGAGCCGATGATCAACGAAGGTGCGCGTCACACCCGCGTGCTGCCCGATGGCTGGACCGTGGTAACCAAGGACCGCAAGCTGTCGGCGCAGTGGGAACACACCGTGGCGGTGACCGAGGACGGCGTCGAGATCCTGACCCGCGTGCCGGGCGACGACAACGACCTGTGAGCGTTCCGACAGCCGCGAACGGACAGGCGACGCGGCTTCCGGACATCGGCCCGGACGCCGCCGATGATGCGGCCTGGTCGACGGCGGCGAGGGTGTCGCTGGGTCATACCGACGCGCGCCTGGACAAGCGCTTCGACCAGGACGACGGTATGGACCGCATCCTCGCGCTGCGTGCGAGGGCGGTCGACCATCTGCTGAAGGACGCATGGCTGCGCTGCATCCCCGCGGATGCGCCGATGGCGCTGTTCGCGGTCGGCGGCTACGGGCGTGGCGAACTGTTTCCGCATTCCGACGTCGACGTGCTGGTACTGGCGCCGGCCGACGTGCAGCAGACCCACCACGATGCCGTGGCGCGCCTGTTCGCCTTGCTGTGGGACGCCGGCCTGCCGATCAGCCACAGTGTGCGCTCGGCGGCGCAGTGCACGGCCGCGGCGGCGGCCGACCAGAGCGTGCTCACGGCGCTGATCGAGGAGCGGCTGATCGTCGGCGAACCGGTCGACGAAGCCCTGCTGATCGATGCCATCGGTCCGGCGCGCGTCTGGCCCGCACGCGACTTTTTCGTCGCCAAGCGCGAGGAGTTGCGCATCCGCCACGCGCGGTTCGGCGATACCTCCGACAACCTGGAGCCCAACATCAAGGAGGGCCCCGGCGGTCTGCGCGACCTGCACACGCTGGGCTGGATGGCGCTGCGCACCTTCGGCGTGCGCGATCTGGAAGCGCTGGTGGGACTGGGCCACCTGGGTCCGGACGAAGCCGTCGCACTGGCGCGCGAACGCCGCGCGCTGGGACGCCTGCGTTACGGCCTGCATCGCGTCGCGGGGAGGCCCGAGGAACGGCTGCGGTTCGATTACCAGAAGACGCTCGCGCAGCGGCTGGGGTTCGCCGACGACGCCGAAAGCCTCGGTGTCGAGAAGATGATGCAGGGCTTCTACCGCAGCGCCGCCATCGTGCGGCGGATCAGCGATCGGCTGCTGCAGCGGTTCGAGGAACAGTTCGACGGGGAGGCATTGCCGGAGCCGCTGGACGAACAGTTCGCGCTGCGTCGCGGTTACCTGGCTGCGCGCCAGGGCGGCTGGCCGGCGAACGATGTGGGGCAGGTCTTCGCGTTGTTCGCCGCGTGGGCCGCCCATCCGCAGATTCGCGGCCTGCATTCGCGCACCGCGCGCGCGCTGGCGGAATCTCTGCCGAAGCTCGCCGCCTATCCCGATGCCACGCGCGCCCAGCGCGACGCCTTCATGGCGCTGCTGCGCGGCCCGCGTGCGGTGGAGACGCTTACCCGCATGGCCCGCCTCGGCGTGCTGGGGCAGTGGATACCTGCCTTCGCCCGCGTGTCCGGGCGCATGCAGTTCGACCTGTTCCATGTCTACACCGTCGACCAGCACACGCTGATGGTGCTGCGGAACATCGCTGCCTTCGCCGCCGGTCGTGCCGACGAGCGCTTCTCCATCGCGCACGAAGTCTGGCCGCGCCTGCGCAAGCCGGAACTGCTGCTGCTGGCGGGCCTGTTCCACGATATCGCCAAGGGCCGCGGCGGCGACCATTCGGAACTGGGCGCGGTGGATGCGCGCGAGTTCTGCGCGGCGCATGCGCTCAGCGAGGGCGACACCGCGCTGGTCGCCTGGTTGGTGGAGCAGCACCTGCGCATGTCGGTGACGGCGCAGAAGCAGGACATCGCCGACCCCGACGTCATCCACCGGTTCGCCACGCTGGTGGGGGATCGTGAGCGCCTCGACTACCTGTACCTGCTGACCTGCGCGGATATCGCCGGCACCAGCCCCAAGTTGTGGAACGCGTGGAAGGACCGGCTGCTCGCGGACCTGTATTTCGCCGCGCGCCGCGTGCTGCGCGAGGGTCTGGAAAATCCGGTGGCCGTGGACGAGCGGCTGGACGAAGCGCGCGGCAGCGTGCGCGCCATGCTGGAAGTGCAGGGCTTGTCGGCGGAACAGGCGGATGCGCTGTTCACCACCATGCCGGAAGAGAGCTTCCTGCGTTTCCGGCCCGAACAGCTCGCCTGGCAGGCGCATGCCATCCGAGGCGCGAATGCGGGCGAGACGCGCGTACGCGCGCGCCGCATCGCCGACGATGCCGATGCGATCGAGGTGTTCGTCCATTCGCCCGACCGCGATGGCCTGTTCGCCGCCATCCTCGCCACCCTGGACCGCATGGGCTTCGCGATCCACCAGGCGCGCGTGCTGGTGGGGCCGCAGGGCGCTGTCTTCGATACGTTCGAGTTGCTGCCGGCCGACACCTACGCCACGCGAGACCCGGACGAGATCGAAGGCACCCTGGGTGCCGCGCTGTCGCGGCCGCTCGACAGCGTGCGCACGTCGCGCCGCGCGATGCCGCGGCAGCTGAAGCATTTCAGGTTCGCGCCGCGCATCGAATTCGGCACCACGCCCGACGGTCGCCGCACCGTCCTTGGCCTGGTCGCGCCCGACCGCCCCGGCCTGCTGTCGGACGTGGCCCAGGTGCTGCGCCGGCAGGGCCTGCGCGTGCACGACGCCCGCATCGCGACCTTCGGCGAGCGCGCGGAAGACGTCTTCCAGATCACCGACGAGCACGACCAGCCCCTCATCGATACGTCCTTGCAGGACGCGTTGCGCGATGCGCTTCGCGCCGGCCTAGAGACGTCCCCCTGACACGCATCCGGCAGACCCTTTGATGACCCGCAAAGCCAGCAAGACCGAAGAACTGAAGTCCACCATCGAAAGCGCCTTCGAGCGCCGCGCCGAGCTGACGCCGGCCGAGATCGAGGGTTCCACCCGTACCGCCGTCGAACTGGCCATCGAAGGTCTTGAAGCCGGCAAGCTGCGCGTGGCCGAGCCGGACGGCAAGGGCGGCTGGAAGGTCAACGAGTGGCTGAAGAAAGCGGTGCTGCTGTACTTCCGCGTCAACGAGATGGAACTGGTCGAAGCCTATCCTGCGCCATTCTGGGACAAGGTCGAGGCACGCTTCGGTGCGTTCGACGAGAACGACTTCCGCAAGCTCGGCGTGCGCGTCGTCCCGGGCGCGATCGCGCGCCGCGGCACGTACTTCGGCAAGGATGTCGTACTGATGCCGAGCTTCGTCAACATCGGCGCCTACGTGGGCGAGGGCACGATGGTCGACACCTGGGCGACCGTGGGTTCGTGCGCGCAGATCGGCAAGCACTGCCACCTGTCCGGCGGCGCCGGGATCGGTGGCGTGCTGGAACCGCTGCAGGCCAGCCCGACGATCATCGAGGACCACTGCTTCATCGGCGCGCGTTCGGAAGTCGTCGAAGGCGTGGTCATCGGTCATCACAGCGTGATCGGCATGGGGGTGTTCATCGGCCAGTCCACCCGCATCTACAACCGTGCGACGAAGGAAATCACCTACGGCTATGTGCCGCCGGGCAGCGTGGTCGTGTCGGGTTCGCTGCCGGCCGCCGACGGCTCGCATTCGCTGTATTGCGCGGTGATCGTCAAGCAGGTCGACGAGAAGACGCGCAGCAAGACCAGCGTCAATGAGCTGCTGCGCGGTCTGGCGGATTGAGCGGCGGGTCGATTCCGTACGTCTTGTAGGAGCGCGCCATGCGCGCGATGCTCCTGCGGCATGTCCGGCTCACGTCGGAAAAGCATCGCGCGCATGGCCCCCCCCCCCCCCCCCCCCCCCCCCCCCCCCCCCCCCCCCCCCCCCCCCCCCCCCCCCCCCCGCTCCTACAAATCTCTGGAGCATCATGACGACCACGCTGTATGGCTTGAAGAACTGCGATACCTGCAAGAAGGCGACCAAGTGGCTGGACCGCTTCGGTGTCGCGTATGAATTCATCGACTACCGCGACCACCGGCAGTCGCCCGAGACGCTGAAGGACTGGGCGGAGAAGGCGGGTGGCTGGGACGCGCTGATCAACAAGTCGTCGACGACGTGGCGGCAGTTGCCCGAGAACCGGAAGACGCCCGGTTCCGATGCGGAGTGGAAGCTGCTGCTGAAGGAGTATCCGCAGCTGATCCGCCGTCCTGTCGTCATCGGTGGCGTGGCGGGCTTTTCACAGGGCTTCAGCGACAATGGCTTCAAGAAGCAGTTCGGAGCCGAATCGTGAGCGA
The DNA here is from genome assembly GCF_043632995.1 of Pseudoxanthomonas japonensis. NCBI lineage: Bacteria > Pseudomonadati > Pseudomonadota > Gammaproteobacteria > Lysobacterales > Lysobacteraceae > Pseudoxanthomonas > Pseudoxanthomonas japonensis. Next base: position 1,272,885 of record NZ_CP171632.1, read on the forward strand.
TGTCGTCGAGCTTTCCAGCGAGCTGATCCGCCGTCATTCGGTGACGCCGGACGATGCGGGCTGCCAGCAGGTGCTGGCGACGCGGCTGGCGCAATGGGGATTCCAGTGCGAACACCTGCGCTTCGGCGACACCGACAATCTCTGGGCGACACACGGGTCAGGTTCGCCGGTGCTGGTACTGCTCGGCCACACCGACGTGGTGCCGCCGGGTCCGCTCTCCGCGTGGACCAGTGATCCGTTCGTGCCCACCGTGCGCGATGGCGTGCTGTACGGACGCGGCACCGCCGACATGAAGTGCAGCGTGGCGGCATGCACGATCGCGTTGGAGCGTTTCGTCGACGCGCATCCGGACCATCCGGGCACGGTCGCATTGCTGGTGACCTCCGACGAAGAAGGCCCGGCGCACGATGGCGTGAAGAAGGTCGCCGAGCTGTTCCGCGAGCGCGGACAGACGATCGACTGGTGCATCACCGGCGAGCCGTCCTCGAAGGAAGCGCTGGGCGACCTGTTGCGCGTGGGTCGTCGCGGCACGCTGACCGGCACGTTGCAGGTGCACGGCGTGCAAGGGCACGTGGCCTATCCGCACAAGGCGCTCAATCCCATCCACAAGGCATTGCCCGCGCTGGACGAACTGGCCGCGCGCCAGTGGGACGACGGTTACGAAACCTTCCCGCCGACCAGCTTGCAGATCTCCAACATCAACGCCGGCACCGGTGCCAGCAACGTCATCCCGGGTGAACTGCAGGTGGTGTTCAACCTGCGCTTCAATCCGAGCTGGACGGCGGAACGGCTGGAGCGGGAGATCGAAGGCATCTTCCGCAAGCATGGGCTGGAGTACAGCATCCAGTGGCTGCGTGGCGGCGAGCCGTTCTACACGCCGGAAGGCCACCTGCGCGCCACAGCGCGCGCGGTGCTGGGCGAATTCGCCGGCGTGCCGCCGGAGGAGAGCACGGCCGGCGGTACGTCCGATGCGCGCTTCATCGCACCGTTGGGTGCGGAGTGCATCGAAGTGGGGCCGGTCAACGCCAGCATCCACAAGGTGGACGAGAACATCCGCATGGCCGATCTGGAAGCATTGCCGGGTCTTTATCAGAAGCTGATCGAGCGGTTGATGCTGCCGGTTCGCACGGCGCTGTAGGAGCGCCCCATGGGCGCGACGCTTTTGCGATTCTTTCCTGAAGAGCATCGCGCCCAAGGGCGCTCCTGGAATGTAGAGGGTGGTTGCAGACGCAACCTTTGCAGGGCTTGCCAAGCCCTGGCCTGAGCGGTTACGTTCGCGCCATGCCCCGCCGCACCGCCATCAACAACAACCGCAATAACCTGCGCCCGAACAATCGGACGCGGGCGATGCGGCTCTGCGACTAGGCAACGAAAGACCTGCCGGATACCAGAAACCCGCATCGCGAGATGCGGGTTTTTTCGTTCCGGGCGCCCGCCATCGAACCCCACCAGGAGTGTTTCCATGTGTTCCATCTTCGGCATCTTCGGGCTGCAGCCCGGTGACGACATCCAGGCGCTGCGACGTCAGTCGCTGGAGCTTTCGCAGAAGCAGCGCCACCGCGGGCCCGACTGGAGCGGCGTGTACCACGACGACGGCGCCATCCTCGTGCACGAGCGCCTGGCCATCGTCGATCCGGCCGGCGGTTCCCAGCCGCTGCGTTCGGCCGACGGCGAACTGGTGCTGGCGGTCAACGGCGAGATCTACAACCACCGCGAGCTGAAGGCGGAACTGGCGCAGGACTACGCGTTCCAGACCGGATCGGACTGCGAGGTCATCAACGCGCTGTACCGCGAGGATGAACCTGCTTCCTTCCTCAACCGCCTCAACGGCATCTTCGCGTTCGCGCTGTGGGACAAGGCGAAGGGACGTGCGCTGATCGCGCGCGATCCCATCGGCGTGTGTCCGTTGTACTGGGGCCATGATCGCGAAGGCCGCCTGTGCGTGGCGTCGGAGATGAAGGCACTGGCGCCGATCTGTGCGGACGTGGCGCAGTTCCCACCCGGGCATTACTACGAGTTCACGACGGATGCTGAGGATGGCGGGCCAAGGCCCGCCCTACGGAAGTACTACGACACGGCGTGGCGCGACTATGCGGCGGTGGAAGGTGTGCAACTGGCGAAGGACGAACTGCGCGAGGCGTTCGAACGCGCGGTGCACCGCCAGCTGATGACCGACGTGCCTTACGGCGTACTCCTGTCCGGGGGACTGGATTCGTCGTTGGTCGCGGCGGTTGCGGCGCGCTACGCGCGTCACCGCATCGAGGACAACGACACGACCGAAGCCTGGTGGCCGCGCCTGCATTCGTTCGCCATCGGCCTGGAAGGCTCGCCCGACCTGGCGGCGGCCGAAGTCGCGGCCAAGGCATTGGGCACGGTGCACCATGGTTTCACGTACACCTTCCAGGAAGGGCTCGATGCCATTCCCGAGGTGATCCGCCACATCGAGACCTACGACGTCACCACCATCCGCGCGTCCACGCCGATGTACCTGCTGGCGCGCCGCATCAAGGCGATGGGCGTGAAGATGGTGCTGTCGGGCGAGGGCAGTGACGAGATCTTCGGCGGCTATCTGTACTTCCACAAGGCGCCCAACGCGCGCGAGTTCCATGAGGAACTGGTACGCAAGCTGGACGCGCTGCACAACTACGACTGCCTGCGCGCGAACAAGTCGATGATGGCGTGGGGCGTGGAGCCGCGCGTGCCGTTCCTCGACGTCGAGTTCCTCGACGTGGCGATGAAGATGGATGCCCTGCACAAGATGATCGACAAGGGCAGCGCCGGTGCGCAGCGCATGGAGAAGGGCGTGTTGCGCGAGGCGTTTGACGGTTACCTGCCGGAATCGATCCTGTGGCGGCAGAAGGAGCAGTTCAGCGATGGCGTCGGCTACGGCTGGATCGACGGGCTGAAGGCGCATGCGGAAGCGCAGGTCAGCGACCGCGAACTCGCGGCCGCCGACAAGCGCTTCCCGGTGAATCCGCCGCTGACCAAGGAGGCGTATTTCTACCGCACGCTGTTCGAGCAGCACTATCCGGGCCAGGCCTGCGCGGAGACGGTACCAGGCGGCAAGTCGATCGCGTGCTCGTCGCCTGCGGCGATCGCGTGGGATGCCAGTTTCGCGAAGATGGCCGATCCGTCCGGTCGCGCCGTCGCTGGCGTGCACACGTCCGCCTTGCAGGCGTCATCGACATGAAACCCTCGGAGCTCGTCCGGGAGTGGGTCCGCCGTTTCAACGCGGCGGACATCGATGGGCTGGCGGCGCTGTATGCGGAGGACGCGGTCAACCACCAGGTGGTGACCGAGCCGCTGCACGGGCGCGAGGCGATCGCGGCGATGTTCCGCACCGAGTTCGGCCGCGCCACGATGGTGTGCATCGTGGAGAACCTGTTCGAGGACGGCGAGTGGGCCATCCTCGAATGGCGCGATCCGCTCGGCCTGCGCGGCTGCGGTTTCTTCCACGTGCGCGAGGGGCGGATCGTGTTCCAGCGCGGCTACTTCGACCAGCTCAGCTTCTTCCGGCAGCAGGGGCTGCCGGTGCCGTCGCATTACTTCGGCTGAGTGTTGGCCGGCCGCAGCGTCAGCGTGTGCACCGCGGCGCCAGGCAGGAACGGCGTCGGCCGCCCGTGAACCCAGTCATCGTGACCCGCGCCCCAGAACGGCGACATCGGGTGGCCGCTCTGGCCGCCCGGCATGTGGATGATGCCGTCGGCTTCGTGACCCGGTGAGACCACCATGCGTTCCGACGCACCGAACGACGGACCCTGCACACGCGGCATGGCGCCGTCGCCGCCGAGCGGTTCGCCCGGCATGCACAGCGTCGGCTTGAGGAAGGCAGGCAGGGCGTTGGCCAGCGGGTGGCAGATCTTCGCGGTGTTGCGCTCGCCCCAGCGGCGCTCGGCCAACGGACCTTGTCCGGCGAGGTCGTCGCGCACTTCCTTGGCGGCGTCTTCCAGCAGCGCGTCCCACGTCGTGTAACGGCGCGACAGCAGGTGCGGCGGGCGCTGTTCCAGCAGCGGCCACACGGCGCCTTCCAACTGCGGCAGGTCGGGCATGACGAAGTCGTCGCCCAGCGCCGCCTGCGCGGGTGCGGTCAGGCCATCGGCGATGCGCGCATGCACCGCCAGGCGCCACGCGCGCACCAGCCGGTAGCTCACCGAATCGACGCTGGCCGTGCCTTCCCAGGTCTTGCCGGCATCGGCGAGCGCCTTCACCGACGAATCCGCCGGCATCCGCTTCGCTTCGTCCTGCAGCAACTGCCACCAGCGCTCGAGAAACAAGGCGCGGTCGTCGAGCTGGATCGCCAGCAGGTCCTTCTCGGTGAATCGCTCCTTCGCCAGCAGGCCGTCGCGGATCTGCTTTGCACGTGCACCCAGCGCGTAGCCGCCGTCACCCACGCGGTCGAGCGCAGCGCCATCCAGTACGCGCGCGTTCGCCGTCCACAGGCGGTGGCTGGTCTGCGAGGTCAGTACCGGCGACAGCTGGCTGGAAATGACCCAGGGCCGGCAACTGCCGGGCAGCTGGGGCGCTACGTCGTCTGCGGGCGCTGCCGGTGCGAGTTCCAGCGTATGCGGGCACGACGCCGCGCGCGACGGCAGCGGGCCGAGGATGCGCCAGGCGATGCGGCCGTTGTGGTCGGCGATCACCAGGTTTTGCGCTGGGGTCGCGGTGCGCTGCGCTACCGACAGCGCGGCCGACAGGTCGCCTGCCGCGGCGAAATCCGCCAGTCCGAAGTTCAGTGAGCCCGGCTGGTGCGCGACCCAGCGCAAGGCCAGCGCCGGCTGCTTGCCCTTCGCGGCATGGAGGATCGGCCCGTAGCGCGTTTCCGGCACGTCCAGCGTCACCGGCTCGCCACCAGCGACCTCGATCGTTTCGGCATGGTGTTCGACCGCGTCGCAGGTCTCCGCCGCATCGTCCTTCCCGCAGGGTTTCACCGGGTACCAGTCCGCGGTGTCCGCGTAGCTGTTGGTGAAGCCCCACGCCACGTGCCCGTTGCTGCCCACGATGACCGCCGGCAGGCCGGGCAGGCTGAAGCCGGAGACATCGACCTTGCCGCCCGGCGCGCGCGGATCCGGATAGCGCAGGCGCACGCGGAACCAGATGTTCGGCGCGCGCAGCCCCAGGTGCATGTCGTCGGCGACGATGGCACGGCCGTCCGCCGTCAGCGCACCGGCCACGGCCCAGTTGTTGCTGCCGGGCGTGCCCTTGTCGGCGAGGCGCTGGTGCGTGCCGGCTTCCGGCATCGGCAACATACGCAGGTCGACCTGGTCGGCGGTCGGCAACGGCGCATTGCCGCGCGGCTCGCCCTGCAGCGGCGCATCCCACTCGGTGCCGTCGTGGGCCAGCAGGGCATACAGTGCGGGCGGCAGCTGGCGACGGATCTTCCACAGGCCGAGCTCGCGCACGTTGTCTGCGTCCTGCAGGTCGAAGTACATGGCATAGCCGGCCAGCGCCGAGTCGGCCACTTCCCACTTGCGCGGCGACTGGCGCAGCAGCAGGTACGGCCAGGGGCGGGACTTCAATGCCCCCAGGCCATCGTTGACGCCGTCCGCATAGGCCTGCAGCTGCGGCATGCGGTCGCCGGCGAAGCCCTCCAGCGATGCATCGACGCGTGCGCGCATGCGGTGCATGCGGCGTCCCTTGTCCATGTCCACCGCAATCGGGCCGAACAGGCCGGACAGCTCGCCGGCGGAACTGCGCCGCATCAGGTCCATTTCGAAGTAGCGCTCCTGCGCATGCACGAAACCGAGCGCGCGCATGGCATCGGTTTCACTGGCGGCGTCGATGGTCACCACGCCCAGGGCATCGCGCTGGAGGGAGACGGGTGCCGACAGCCCGGGTAGTGCCTGTTCGCCATCGAGGCGCGCCAGGCTGCTCCGCATCGACCACCACGCCACCAGCAACGCCACGGCCACCAGGGCCAACAGCAGCAGCGCGATGCGCCGGGTCCACTTCAGCATTGCAGGGTCCTTGCGGGGAATGGCGGGGCGGGGTGGCCGGATTATTCCACGGAAGCCACGACCGGCACTGCCGCGCCGCAGCGACGAACGAGACTGATTCCGATTCGGTCATCGTCCGGAAGGATGGGGCATCATGCGCGCCTCGCCCCCGGAGCCGCCCCCATGAAAGGCCACCCCGACGTCGTCGATTACCTCAACTTCCTGCTGCGCGGCGAACTGGCCGCACGCGACCAGTACTTCATCCATTCGCGCCGCTACGAGGACCAGGGGCTGAAGGCGCTGTTTCATCGCCTCGACCACGAGATGCAGGAAGAGACCGAGCACGCGGACGCGCTGCTTCGCCGCATCCTGTTCCTGGAGGGCGACCCGGACATGCGTCCGGAACCGTTCGTGCCCGGCAAGACGGTGGAAGCGATGCTGCAGCGCGACCTTGAGGTCGAGTACGCCGTGCGTGCGCACCTGGCCAAGGGCGTGGCGCTGTGCGAGCAGCACGGCGACTATGTCAGCCGCGAGATCCTGCTGACCCAGCTCAAGGACACCGAGGAAGACCACGCGCACTGGCTGGAACAGCAACTGGGCCTGATCAAGCGCCTGGGCATCGAGCTGTACCTGACCTCCAAGCTCGACGGCGAACCCGCCGCCGAATAACCGCTTCCCGTAGAGCCGAGCTTGCTCGGCTTTGCGCGATAGTGATGCCGCTCGGATGAAAAGCAGCGGAGCAAGCTCCGCGCTACGAACGACGGAGGCGGTAGACCGCCGTCTCCAGCGCGCTCAGCCCTTCCTCGCGGAAGCGCGGCTCCTGGTCGAGGATGTCGCGCCGCTCCAGCAGCGTGTGCCGCCACGGCGCCGCGAACAGCGCTTCCACTTCGGATTGCGTCACCGAGAACGGCGGCCCGGCCTTCTCTTCCTGCGGATACTCGACGGTGATCAGCAGCCCCTGGCAGCCGGCCGGCAGCGCGGCGTAGACCGTATCGCGGTAACGCAGGCGCAGCTCCGGCGGCAAGGCGATCAGCGCCGCGCGGTCGTAAACGCCGGCGACGTCCGCCAGCAGCGCGGGATCCAATCCGAATGCGTCACCGAGAATGATCTCGATGGGGCCGGCGCTGAAGTGCTCGCCGTAGTGACTGGTCGTCCGGACCGGTTCCAACCCCGCCTCTTCGAAGAACTGGGTCACCGCCAACGGCGACAGCTCCACGCCCAGCACGTCGTGTCCCTGCGCCGCCAGCCAGTGCATGTCCAGCGACTTGCCGCACAGCGGCACCAGCACGCGCGAACCCTCCGGCAGCTGCAGCGACGGCCAGTGCTTCTGCAACAGCGGCATCACGTCGTGGCGGTGGAAGCCGATCTGGCCTTCCTGCCACTTCTGCAACCAGAAATCGGCGTCCATCGTGCAGCCCTCACGGTAGATACATGGAAGCGAACTTGCCGGCCCGCTGCAGGAGGGGCTTCAGCCCCGACCGCCTTGAGGCGTGAAGCGTCGGGGCTGAAGCCCCTCCTACACCAGCGATGCTGTTACGGACGCGCCGCAGCGCGCCCGGCTGATGAACTACTGGACATCCAGTCCATCGACTTTCTGCCAACCTCTGGGCAACAACCCACCCCGCGTCGCCCGCGCACCCACATACTCGTCCAGGTCCTTGAACGACAGGCTCATCGTGCGCTGGCCGCTCTTGACCAGCAGCGTCGCGCCCGGCGACACCGCGGCGATCGCGACCACGCGCTCGGTGCCCAGCTTGGCCTTCGGGATCTCGATGATCTTGTTGCCTTTGCCCTTGTCCAGTTCCGGCAGTTCGCTGACCGGGAAGGCGAGCAGGTGGCCGGCACTGGTGACGGCGACGATGCGGTCGGTCCCGGTATTCGGCACCTGCGCGGGCTGCAGCACGTTAGCGCCCACGGTCAGGTTGAGCATCGCCTTGCCGGCCTTCTGCCGGCCGGTCAGATTTTCGAAGCGGGTGACGAAGCCATAGCCATGCGACGACGCCAGCACGAAGCGGGCGTCGTTGTCGCCGGTGGCCAGCGCCTGGAACGAGGCGCCCGCGGCCGGCGAGAAGCGTCCGGTCAGCGGCTCGCCGTTGCCGCGCGCGGACGGCAGCGTGTGCACGGCGGTGGAATAGCTGCGGCCTTCCGAATCGAGGAACGCGACCTGCTGGGTGCTGCGCGAGCGCACCGCGCCGAGCAGGCCGTCGCCATCGCGGTACGACAGCGTGGACGCATCCACGTCATGGCCCTTCGCCGCACGGATCCAGCCCTTCTCCGACAGCACCACCGTCATCGGCTCACTGGCGACCAGTTCGGTCTCGTCCAGCGCCTGCGCGGCGTCGCGTTGCACCAGCGGCGACAGGCGGGCGTCGCCGAACTTCTTCGCGTCGGCGGTCAGTTCGTCCTTGATCAGCTTCTTCAGCTTGGGCTTCGACTCGAGGATGCCGGCGATCTTCTCGCGCTCGGCCCGCAGCTCGTCCTGCTCGCCGCGGATCTTCATTTCCTCCAGGCGGGCGAGCTGTTTCAGCTTGGTCTCGAGGATGTAGTCCGCCTGTTCCTCGCTCAGCGCGAAGCGCGCGATCAGCGCGGTCTTCGGCTCGTCCTCGGTGCGGATGATGCGGATGACTTCATCCAGGTTGAGGAACGCGACCAGCAAGCCTTCCAACAGGTGCAGGCGACGCTCGACCTTGTCCAGCCGGTGCTTGAGGCGGCGGGTGACGGTGTCGCTGCGGAACGCCAGCCACTCGGTCAGGAACATCTTCAGGTTCTTGACCTGCGGACGCCCGTCCAGCCCGATGATGTTGAGGTTGACCCGGTAGCTCTTCTCCAGGTCGGTGGTGGCGAACAGGTGGCCCATCAGCTGTTCGGCGTCCACGCGGTTCGAGCGCGGGATCAGCACCACGCGTACCGGATTGGCGTGGTCGGACTCATCGCGGATGTCCTCCAGCCACGGCAGCTTCTTGGCGCGCATCTGCGCGGCGATCTGCTCGATCACCTTCGACGGCGATACCTGGTAGGGCAGGGCGTCGATGACGATGTTGGCGTTGTCCTTGCGCCAGACGGCGCGCGCGCGGACGCTGCCGGTGCCGTTCTCGTACATCGCGCGCAGGTCGGAGGCGGCGGTGATGATCTCCGCCCTGGTCGGATAGTCCGGGCCGCGCACGTGTTCGCACAGGTCGGCGACGGTCGCGTCGGGATCGTCGATCAGGCGAATGCAGGCGCTGACGATCTCGTTGAGGTTGTGCGGCGGCACGTCGGTCGCCATGCCGACGGCGATGCCGGTGGTGCCGTTGAGCAGCAGGTGCGGCAGGCGTGCCGGCAGCCAGGTCGGCTCCTCCAGTGTGCCATCGAAGTTCGGCGTCCAGTCCACCGTGCCCTGGCCGAGTTCGCCCAGCAGCACTTCGGCGATGGGGGTGAGCTTGGACTCGGTGTAGCGCATCGCGGCGAACGACTTCGGGTCGTCCGGTGAACCGAAGTTGCCCTGGCCCTCGATCAGCGGATACCGGTACGAGAACGGCTGCGCCATCAGCACGAGCGCTTCGTAGCAGGCGCTGTCGCCGTGCGGGTGGTACTTGCCGATGACGTCGCCGACGGTGCGGGCGGACTTCTTCGGCTTGGCGCCGGCGCTCAGGCCCAGCTCGCTCATCGAGTACACGATGCGCCGCTGCACCGGCTTCAGGCCGTCGCCGATGAAGGGCAGGGCGCGGTCCAGCACCACGTACATCGAATAGTCGAGGTAGGCGCGCTCGGCGTATTCGCGCAGCGGGATCTGTTCGAAACCGTGGAAGGTCGGGCGGATCGTTTCGGTCATTGCGGGCGTGCGGTCTGCGGGTCGGAAAACCCGGCCATTCTACCCGCCGCCCCGTCTCAGCCGCCGATACCCGGCCACAGCGGACCGTCCAGCCACAGCCAGCGTGCCAGCCAGGCCGTGGTGAGGGCGATGGCCGCCGTCAGCGGGATGCCCACGCGCAGGAAGTCGCCGAAGGTGTAGCGCCCCGGGTTGAGGATCAGCAGGTTGCCGTGGTGGCCGATCGGGGTCAGGAACGAGGCCACCGCGCCCATCGCGGTACAGACCACGAACGGCACCGGGTTCAGGTCCAGGCCGTTGGCCAGCGCCAGCGCAATCGGGGCGAGCAGCACGGTCGTGGCGGCGTCGGACAGGATCTGCGTCAGCAGGGCTGCCGTGCCGAACATCACCAGCAGCAGCACCAGCGGCGACCAATGCGCTGCGTGGTTCAGCAGGAGGTCGGCGACCACGGCCGCGGTGCCGGTCTTCTCCATCGCGATGCCCAGCGGAATCACGCCGCCGATCATCACGAAGATGCGGACGTCGATTTCCTGGTAGGCCCGTTCGATGTCGACGCAGCGGGTCAGCACCATCGCCACCGCGCCGGCGAGGAAGGCGATATGCGGCGCCAGCGTTTCGGTCGCGGCGGCCGCTACCGCCGCCACCATGATCGCGAGCGCGACCGGCGCGCGACGGCGCGGCTTCTTCTGCCCGCCGAACGGCACCAGCATCAGGAAGCCGTGATGGGCGGCCAACGGCTCGAAGTTCTGCTGCTGGCCCCACAGCACCAGCAGGTCGCCTTCCTGCAGCACCATCTCCGACAGTTCACCGTGCAACCAGCCTTCGCGCCGCCACAGGCCCACGACGACCACGCCGAGGTTCCGCAGGAAATCGATGTCGGCCACGCTGCGTCCGATGAACTCGGAATGCGGCGCGACGACGGCCTGCACCAGCTGTTCCTCGCCCAGCGCCTCGCTCTTGCCTTCCTCGCGTTTCTCGCCGTACTTGGCCACCGCGTGCAACGCCAGGCCGGGTTCGTCGCGGATCGAGGCGATCTCGTCAGGCGACGCGCGTACCAGCAGTACGTCACCGGCGGCCAACACGCTGTCCGAACGCTGGTTGCGGCGGCGCATGCCGTGGCGCAGCCAGTCCACCACCTGCAGCCGGTCGTCGAAGGTTTTCGCGAAATCGCCGCGCGGTTTGCCGATCCACGGCGAATCCTCTTCCACCAGCAGCTCGGTGTAGTAGCGGTCCAGCTTCAGGTAGTCTCCCTGCGGCGACTCGCCCTCGCGCTTGGGCACCAGCCAGCGCCCCAGCAGCATGTAGACGGTGCCGAGCAGCACCAGCGCGATGCCGATGGGCGTGATGGCGAAGATGTCGAGCGCCGGCAGGCCGGCACGCTTGATCAGGTCGTTCGACAGCAGGAAGGCCGGCGCGCTGAACAGCGTCAGCGTGGTACCCAGCGACGCGGCCAACGACATCGGCATCAGAAGGCGGGAGGCGGCCAGCTTCTGCTCGCGCGCGATGCGCATCAGGATCGGCAGCATCATCGCGGTGACCATGACGTGGTGCGAGAACGCCGCGAGCGCCGCGGTCGCGGGCATTACCACGGCGATCGTGCGCCACTCGCTGCCGCCGGCCGCGCGGCCGATGCCCGCGCCGATGCGTTCGGTGATGCCGGTCGCCGACAGGCCGGCGGACAGCACGAACACCGCGGCGACGATGATCGCCGGCTCGCTGGCGAAGCCCGAGAGCGCTTCCTTCGGGTTGAGAATCCCGGTCAGGGACAGCGCCAGCAGGGCCAGCAGGGCGACCAGGTCGACACGCAGCTTCTCGCTGACGAACAGACCCAGGGTGATCGCCAGGATGGCGAGGAACAGGATCTGCTGGAACTCCATGTACGCCCCCTGGCGACAAATCGTGGTGCTTGTGCCGCCAGCCTAGCGCGGGCCGGCGTGAGGACACGTGATCCGGCATCCGTGCGACGCCGGAAACGAAAAACCCCCGCTTTCGCGAGGGTCTTCGTTATGCGTGGTGCCCAGGAGAGGACTCGAACCTCCACGGTTTTACCCGCTAGTACCTGAAACTAGTGCGTCTACCAATTCCGCCACCTGGGCAGGTAAGCGAGGCGCGCATTTTGAGGATCGGACGGGGGAATGTCAACGGTTCGTTCGCATGAGGTTGTTCAGGCGAGGTGTACCATCCCGTCATGACCAAGAAACCAACGAAAAGCGGCGGCAAGACGCCCGCCGGGAAAGGAAGCAAGCCAGGCGGCACCGCCGCCTCGCGCACCGCCGGCAAGTCCGGCAAGTCCGGCAAGCCGGCCAAGAAGAGCCTGCCACCGTGGATGCCTGACGTCGCTGCGCGCACGCCGTCCCGTCCGTCGGCGGGCAACGCGCCCTCCCGGCGACCGGCCACCGGACACACGCCACGCGCGGCCGGCGGATTCGTCGATCCGCACGCGCAGCGCGAGGCCCAGCGCTACGAACAGCCCATCGCCAGCCGCGAGGCCATCCTGGGGTTCCTCGAGGCGGCGGACGGTCCGCAGACGGCCGAGGAAATCGCAGGCCCGCTGGGGCTGGAGGCGCCCGACCGCTTCGACGCGCTGTCCAAGCGGCTGGGCGCGATGGTGCGCGACGGGCAACTGGTGCAGAACCGCCGCGGCGGTTTCGCCCCGGTCCAGCACACCGCATTGATCGCCGGCACGGTGATCGCCAATCCCGACGGCTTCGGCTTCCTGCGGCCGGACACGGGCGGTGGCGACGACCTGTTCCTGCCGCCGTATGAAATGCGCAAGGTCATGCACGGCGACCGCGCGCTGGCCAACGTCACCGGCATCGACCGCCGCGGCCGCCGCGAAGGCAGCATCGCGCGCGTGCTGGAGCGCGGCGTCACCCGCCTGATCGGACGCTTCGGCTTCGAGGTCGGTATCGCCTACGTGGCACCGGACGACAAGCGCATCCAGCGCAATGTGCAGATCCCGCAGGACGCCACCGGCGGCGCGCGCGACGGTCAGCTCGTCGTGGTCGAACTGACCCAGGCGCCCGACGCGCGCCGTCCGCCCATCGGCAAGGTCATCGCCGTGCTCGGCGACAGTCTCACGCCGTCGCTGGTGGTCGAGGCTGCCATCCACGGCCACAACCTGCCGCACGAGTTCCCGCAGGAGGTGCTGGACGAAGCCACCGCGGTGCCGCTCGTGGTCGAGCCCGCGATGATCGGCGACCGCGTCGACCTGCGCTCCACGCCGCTGGTGACCATCGACGGCGAGGACGCGAAGGACTTCGACGATGCGGTCTACTGCGAGCCGACGCGCGACGGTTTCCGCCTGGTCGTCGCGATCGCCGACGTGTCGCATTACGTCCGTCCCGGCACGCCGCTGGACGACGAGGCGCAGAAGCGGGCGACCTCGGTCTACTTCCCCGGCTACGTGGTGCCGATGCTGCCGGAGACGCTGTCCAACGGCATCTGCTCGCTGAATCCGAAAGTCGACCGCATGACCTTCGTCTGCGACATGCAGGTCAACCGCGACGGCGAGGTCACCAGCTCGAAGTTCTACGAAGCGGTGATGAATTCGCATGCGCGCCTGACCTACACGCAGGTGTGGAAGGCGGTCGGCGAAAACGACGAGGAGGTCCGAGCGCAGATCGCGCCCGTGCTGCCGCACGTCGAGCGCCTGTACCAGCTCTATCACGTGCTGGCCAAGGCGCGCACCCAGCGTGGCGCCATCGAGTTCGAGAGTTCCGAGGTGCGCTTCGTCCTCGACAACCGCGGTGAGGTCACGCAGGCCGGCATGCTGGTGCGCAACGAGGCCCACAAGCTGATCGAGGAGTGCATGATCGCCGCGAATGTCCAGGCAGCGAAGTACCTGCTCGCCGCGCACATTCCGGCGCCGTACCGCATCCACGACAAGCCGCCGGAAACCAAGTACATGGACCTGCTGGAATTCCTGAAGGAGTTCAAGCTCTCCATGCCGTCGTGGGGCAAGGTGCAGCCCAAGGACTTCACCAACCTGCTGAAGAAGGTGCGCGAGCGTCCCGATGCGGCGCTGCTGGAGTCGGTGCTGTTGCGCAGCCAGAGCCTGGCCGTGTATGCGCCCGAGAACGTCGGCCACTTCGGCCTGGCACTGGAGGCGTACGCGCACTTCACCTCGCCGATCCGACGCTATCCCGACCTGCTGGTGCACCGTGCGATCAAGCACGGGTTGAGCAGGAAGAATCCGGATGCGTTCCAGTATTCGCCGCGCGACATGGCCGCGCTGGCGCTGCAGTGCTCCGAACGCGAGCGCCGCGCCGACGAGGCCGAGCGCGAAGTCGACGAGCGCTTCCGCGCCGCGTGGATGGAAAAGCATGTCGGTGGCCAGTTCGACGGCGTCATCAGCGGCGTGACCAGCTTCGGCCTGTTTGTCGAGCTGGACCAGTCCAAGGTCAACGGCCTGGTCCACGTGACCCAACTGCCGCACGACTATTACCACTTCGACCCGGTACGCAAGACGCTGGCGGGTGAGCGCCGCGGCCTGTCGTACCGCCTCGGCGACCGCGTGCGCATCATCGTGCTGAAGGCAAGTCTGGAGGAGCGCAAGATCGATTTCCGCCTGGTCGAGGACAAGACCGATACGGGGGTGCCGCCGCCTCCGCCGCGCGGCCAGCCGGCCAAGCGGACGAAGAAGAAGTATTGAACAACCACGCCGTCGTCCCAGCGCAGGCTGGGACCCATCTTGATGTTGCTTTTGTCGGGATGATTCAAGGCAAGTGCAGAATCAGGATGGATCCCGGCGTGCGCCGGGATGACGGCATGGATTGCCGTGTTTTCCCTTGCCTGATGCGGAGCGACTATGTCCCTCGACATCCACAGCGGCGGCTGCCAATGCGGCGCGGTCCGCTTCCGCGTCACGGGTGAGCTGAAGGACGCATCGATCTGCCATTGCCGCATGTGCCAGAAAGCCTTCGGCGCTTACTACGCCCCGCTGGTGTCCACGCGCGGCGCGGTGCTGGAATGGACGCGCGGCGAACCGAAGCGCTTCCGGTCGTCGAACGTCGTGCAGCGTGGCTTCTGCGCTGACTGCGGCACACCGCTGACCTACGAGGCGCCCGATGGCGTGGCACTGGCGGCAGGGGCTTTCGACGATCCGGCCGGGCTGGCGCCGTGGGTGCAGTACGGCGTGGAGAGAAAGCTGCCCTATGTGGACGGCCTGTCGGCACTACCGCAGCGGCGGACCGAGGAAGACGAGGCCGCTACGGCGTTCCTGGCCGGGGTGGTCTCGTTCCAGCATCCGGACCACGACACGACCGCGTGGCCGCCGCGCTGAGCCGGCGGTCGGTGCGATAATGCCGGCCTTTCCTACGCGGCCGTACAGCGCATGAGCAAGCAGAACCAGTGGATCGTCGGCGTCAACGCGGTCGCCTCGGCCGTCGAGAACGACGTCGACAACGTGCGCGAGATCCTGGTCGAGGGCGGCAGCAAGAACGCGCGCCTGACCGAGATCGAAGAGAACGCGCGCCGCAAGGGCATCGACGTGCGCCGCGTCACCGGCCAGGCGCTGGACGGCGTGGCCGGCTCGCTGCGCCATCAGGGCGTGGCGGCGCGCTATGCCGCCGCGCCAACCTGGGACGAGAACGAGTTGCAGGGTCTGGTGGAAGCCGCCGAAGGCAAGGCGCTGCTGCTGGTGCTGGACGGCGTGCAGGATCCGCACAACCTCGGGGCCTGCCTGCGCAGCGCGGCGGCGGCCGGCGTCACCGCGGTGATCATCCCCAAGGACAAGTCGGTCGGCGTCAATGCCACCGTGCGCAAGACCTCGGCCGGTGCCGCCGACCGCATCCCGGTGGTGCAGGTGACCAACCTGTCGCGCTGCCTGCGCGACCTGCAGCAGTTGGGCGTGTGGATCTATGGCCTGGCCGGTGAAGCCACCGCATCGCTGTATGCGACCGACCTGCGCGGCAACGTGGCGCTGGCACTGGGTGGCGAAGCCGATGGCCTGCGCCGCCTGACCCGCGAGCACTGCGACGGGCTGGTGAAGATCCCCATGCCCGGCGACATCGAAAGCCTCAACGTCTCGGTCGCAGCCGGCATCACGCTGTTCGAGGCCGTCCGCCAGCGCCAGTAAACAAGGAGAAGACATGAGCAAGGAACGCGGCGGTATCTTTCGCCACCTGGTCGCGCTGTCGCTGGTGGCGTGTTCGTTCTCCGCGACCGCGAAGGACGAGACGCGCGTCCGCGCGCGCGACCTCGGCGTCGCCCCGGGCATCTTCGCGCCTAGCACGCACAACGCCATCACCGATGTCGCCGGCGTGCGCGTCGGCCAGGTGACGCTGAAGGAGGGCGACACCGTCCGCACCGGCGTGACCGCGATCCTGCCGCATGCCGGCAACGTCTACCGCTCGCGCGTGCCGGCGGCGGTGCATGTCGGCAACGGCTTCGGCAAGTTCGTCGGCAGCACCCAGGTCAACGAACTGGGCGAACTGGAAACGCCCATCCTGCTGACCTGCACGCTGTGCGTGTGGAAGGCCGCCGATGCGATGGCGGACTGGATGCTGGCCAAACCCGACATGGGGAAGGTGCAGTCGCTCAATGTGGTGGTCGGCGAAACCAACGACGGCGGGCTCAACGATATCCGCGCACGCCCGGTCACCGCCGAGGCCGTGCGCCGCGCGCTGGAATCCGCCTCCGACGGTACGGTGCAGGAAGGCAGCGTCGGCGCCGGCACCGGTACGGTGGCATTCGGCTGGAAGGGCGGTATCGGCACGTCGTCGCGCAAACTGCCCGCGTCGCTTGGCGGCTGGACCGTCGGCGTGCTGGTGCAGAGCAATTTCGGTGGCGTGCTGCAGGTCTCGGGCGCGCCGGTCGGGCGCGAACTGGACCGCTACGCCTTCCAGAAGGCGGTCGCCATGCAGGCCGGCGACCGCCGCGGCCTTGCCGACGATCGCGGCGACGGGTCGATCATCATCGTCATCGCCACCGACGCACCGCTGGGCGACCGTAACCTTCGTCGCGTCGCCTCGCGCGCGATGATGGGCCTGGGCCGCACGGGCAGTTCGGCTTCCAATGGCAGCGGCGACTACATCCTGGCGTTCTCCACCGCGGCGTCGGTGCGGCGCGCCTTCGATGCGCCGCGGCTGGAGACGTCGGAGCTGGCCAACGAGCAGATGAGCGCCGTGTTCCAGGCCAGCGTGGAAGCAGTGGAAGAGGCGATCTACAACTCGATCTTCATGGCCACCACGGTCAGCGGCAACGGCGAGACCGTCGAGGCGATCCCGCTGGATCGCGTGCGCGCGATCCTGGAGCAGCACGGCATCGCACCACCGAAGAAGTGATGCGCCGGACTCAGTGCACGACGTTGCGGATAAAGCGCAGCGGCGCGTCGCCGTCGTTGCGGTAGGCGTAGTCGCGGTCGCTGGGGAATACGAAGAAGTCGCCGGCCGCGACGATGTGCTCGCGGTCCGGCAGTTCGATCACCAGGCGGCCTTCGATGACGAAGAACATCTCGCGCCAGCCCGCGGGATCGGCCGCCGATACGTAGCGGTCGCCCGGCATCAGCGTCCACGCCCACAACTCGACGTCGTGGGCCGCCGGCGCGGTGGCCAGCAACACGCCCTGCGAGCCGGCGACGCGCCCACTCCAGGCCAGCGCCTCGATGCGATCGAGCCCCGGCCGGCTCGGCGCCTTCACCAGGTCGGCGAACGTCACCTTCAGCGCCTCGGCGATGCGGTCCAGGGTGTTGAGGCTGACATTGGCGTCGCCGGATTCGATGCCCACCAGCATGCGGCGGGAGACATCCGCGGCGACCGACAGCGCCTGCTGGCTGAGGCCTGCGTCGGTCCGCAGGCGACGGATGTTCTCGGCGACGTGTTCCAGCACACTCATGGGTGAGGGTTGCGCACTATATTGCGCATCCTGTAAGCTTCGATCTGCGCAATATAGTGCGCAATCGAATCCCTCTTCAAGCGCGGCGCTCCGCTCCCGGTGTCCGCAGGTCGTGTCGTCATGTCGTCCTCCAACTCCCATCCCACCATCCACTGGCAGCCGATCGCGCTGCTGCTCGTCGCCATGCTGTCGATCCAGGCCGGCGCGTCGATGGCGAAGAGCCTGTTCCCCGCGGTCGGCGCCACCGGCGCGACGGCACTTCGGCTTGCGCTGGCGACCGTGATCCTGGTGGCCGTGTTCCGCCCGTGGCGCGCGCGCGTCACCCGCGAGCAATGGCCGCTGCTGCTGTTCTACGGCGCCTCGCTCGGGCTGATGAACCTGCTGTTCTACAAGTCGTTGGAAACGGTGCCGCTCGGCATTGCGGTCGCGCTCGAATTCACCGGACCGCTGGCGGTGGCGCTGCTGGGTTCGCGTCATCTGCGCGACGTGGGCTGGGTCGTGCTGGCCGTGATCGGACTGGTGCTGCTGGTACCGGAGCAGGGCAGCCAGCCGCTGGACCTCGTCGGTGCGGCCTACGCGCTGGGTGCCGGCGCCTGCTGGGCGATGTACATCGTGTTCGGCCAGAAGGCGGGCAACGTGCATGGTCCGCAGACGGTCGCCATCGGCAGCTGCATCGCCGCCGCGGTGGCGGTGCCGTTCGGCGTCGCGCACGCCGGCACCGCGCTGCTGGCGCCAGCATTGCTGCCCATCGCGTTGGCGGTCGCGCTGCTGTCCACCGCGGTTCCCTACAGTCTGGAGATGGTGGCGTTGACGAAGATGCCGACACGCACCTTCGGCATGATGATGAGCCTGGAACCGGCCATCGCCGCGCTGTGCGGCCTGCTGTTCCTGCACGAGCGCCTGTCGATGCTGCAGTGGCTGGCGATAGCGTCGATCATCGTCGCGTCTGCCGGTGCCGCCATGACCTCGCGCGCGCCGGTGACGACGGCGGCCAGCGGCGAGGCGTAGCGTCGCGCGATCAGCCCAGCGGCTTCGGCCACGCGTTGACGATCTTGCAGAACAGGCGCGCGGTCTGCTCCGCGTCGTACACGGCGGAATGTGCGTCCTCGGCATTCCAGTCGAAGCCGGCCGCCTGCACGGCGCGGGCGAGCACGGTCTGTCCGTAGGCGACGCCGGCCAGCGTCACCGTGTCGAACACGCTGAAGGGATGGAACGGGTTGCGCTTGTGCGCCACGCGCGCGACGGCGGCGTTGAGGAAGTTGAGGTCGAAGTGCGCGTTGTGGCCGACCAGGATCGCGCGCTGGCAGCCGTGTTTCTTCACCGCGGCGCGCACCGGCGCGAACACGTGGTCTAGCGCGTCCTTCTCGTGCTTGGCGAACCGGAACGGATGGTCGAGGTCGATCCCGGTGACTTCCAGCGACTTCGGGTCGATCTCGGTGCCTGGCGCAGGATGCAGGTGCACGCTCGACGTGGTGCCGCAGACCAGCAGGCCGTTCTCGTCCAGGTCCAGCGGCACCGCCGCCAGTTCCAGCAGCGCATGCCGGTTCCAGTCGAAGCCGCCAGTCTCCACGTCCACCACCACGGGCAGGTAGCCGCGGAAGCGCTGGGCCATGGGGGTGATGCGGGAGGGTTCGGCGGTGTTTTCCATGAGGAAAGCGTAGCAGAGGCAGCCGGTGCTTCCTCGGCTGGAAGCACAACCGCGATCCGGACTTCTTCTCGTGGGAGCGACGTCAGTCGCGATGGGGCAATGCAGGCTGTCAGACGATCGCGACTGACGTCGCTCACACAGGTCAGATCCGGGGAGCGGTACCCAGCAGCGTGCCTTCCTCGCGCATGCGCGACAGCATTGCCGCGCCCTGTTCGACGAAGGCGGACACGTCGTCGACGCCTGCTTCCACCGCGAGCTTCCGCAACGTATCACTACCACTGCGTCCACCTACGCCGAGCAGCTCGATCAGGCGGTACACCAGCGACGAGATGGCGGCGAAGCGGATCTGGTAGCCGGCGTCGCGGCGGACGAGCAGCAAGGTGGGCTCTGCTTGCGGCGCGTCGGGCTGGAATGCCGGACCGATGCGATGCACCGGCCACTGGTAGGCCAATGCCCAAGCGAAGGGCGAGACGACGGGCTCGCCCGCAAGGAGGTCGCCGTCGGGCACATGCGCCGGGACTGCGTCGTCGGCGATCTGCAGGGCCAGCTCGACCCACTCGTAGTGTGCGAGTTCGCGTAGCCAGGGAGGAAGCCCATCGTCGTCGCGCGATTCCAGGTAACGGATGAACTCGCGCGCGATCTCCGGGAACAGTGGTGTCTGGCTGCGGTGGTCGGCGTAGAAGCGGCGCACGAGCGCACGCCACGCATCGTCGCCCAGCGTCTTGCGGATCACCGGGAAGTTGCCGGCCAGCAGGCCTTCGATGTTGTTGAAGAACAGATCGCGGTAGACCGCCAGTCGCCGGTCCTCGATGCCGGGCGGCGGGGGTTGCGACGACGGATCCCGCAGGTGGCGCGACAGCGCGAACTGCTGGTCGTGCAGCGTTTCAGCCATGCGTGGCCTGGGCGGTCGTGCCGTTCGCATGCATCGCCTGCAGGTCGCGGACGCGCTGCAGTTCCGCGCACAGCTCCGCCAGTGGCGGGAAATTGAAATCGCGTTCCAGCAGGGTAGGGCGTACACCATGAGTGGCATAGGCCAGCGACAGCAGCGCCCACACGTCGTCCTTCACCGGCGCGCCGTGCGTGTCGACCTTGAGGTCGTCGGCCTCGTCGTAGTGGCCGGCGATGTGGTACGACGCGATCCGCGCGGAAGGCATGCGCGCCAGGAAATCGCGCGCGTCGTAGCCATGGTTGATGGCGTTGACGAACACGTTGTTGACGTCGAGCAGCAGGTCGCAGTCGGCTTCGTCCAGCACCGCGGTGATGAAGTCGGCTTCCGCCATCGCCTGGTAGGGCGCGGCGTAGTAGGAGACGTTCTCCACGGCGATGCGGCGGCCCAGCGCATCCTGCGCCTGGCGGATATGCGCGGCGACGTGGCGGACCGCCTCCTCGGTAAACGGGGTCGGCATCAGGTCGTACAGATGGCCGTCGTCGCTGCAGTAGCTCAGGTGTTCGCTGTACAGCGACACGCCATGCTGGTCGAGGAAGCGCCGCGTGCGTGCGAGGAAGGTGTCGTCCAGCGGCGCCATGCCGCCCAGCGAGAGCGACAGGCCGTGGCAGGTGACCGGATGGCGGGCGGACAGCACCTGCAGTGCTTCGCCGTAGCGGCCACCCACGCCGATCCAGTTGTCCGGTGCGCACTCGAGGAAATCGAACGCGCCGGCCGGCGCGTCCAGCAGTTCGTCCAGCAGGGCGCGACGCAGGCCGAGGCCAGTAGTGTGGGTGGAGAGGGGATGGCTCATGCGCGGGGTGTGCGCGGATCCCGGCGTTGCGCCAGGATCCGCGTCGACCGATCAGGGCTTACTTGTCGCCGGTCTTCTTGTCGCCGCCGCATTTGCCCTCGCCACACTTGCCTTCTCCGCACTTGCCCTCGGCACCCTTGGTGCCGGCATGGGCCTTGTGCTCGGCGGCGTCGATGAAGCCATCCTTGTTGGTGTCGATCTCGGCGAATGTCGCCGCCTTGTCCGGGTGCGCGGCGGTGAACTCGGCCTGCGAGACCTTGCCGTCCTTGTCGGTGTCGACCTTCGCCATGCCGCACTTGCCTTCGCCGCATTTGCCTTCGGCCGTCTTGGCGGCGTCCTGTGCGGCCAGCAGGTAGCCCTGCGCCAGCGGTTCCATGGCGAAGGCGGAACCGGTCAGGGCAAGGCCGCCGACCAGGGCGATGGCGACAGCGGCGGGCTTGTTCGTCTTGGACATCGTCATGCTCTCCAATGGGGTGCGACGGGGGCCGCACGGGAAGTGGCGACAGTGTAGACGCAGTCCGTTAGCCGGCCGTATGCAGGGCCTGAAACGCCTGCGCCCCGCATGGGAGCGGGGCGAAGGTGGTGTTGCGGTGCGGAACGGGCCGGCCCGGCTCAGCTCAGCTCAGACCGCGCCGGTGGTGCTGGTCTCGTCGCGCTTGTCGCGCGGGGGCAGCGGCTGCTCGCCGTGCACCAGGAACCAGACGTTCTCGGCGATGTTGGTGGCGTGGTCGCCGATGCGCTCCAGGTTCTTGGCCATGAACAGCAGGTGCGTGCAGGGCGTGATGTTGCGCGGGTCTTCCATCATGTAGGTCAGCAGCTCGCGGAACAGCGCGGTGTAGTGCGCGTCCAGTTCGGCATCGCGTGCGCGGACCTGCACCGCCTGTTCGGCGTCGCCGTTCTGGTAGGCAGCCAGCACGTCGCGCACCTGGCGCGCCGCCAGCTTGCCGAGCGCGCGCAGGCCGGTGATCTGCGGCATCGGCGGCGAAACGTTGAGCGCGATCGAACGCTTGGCGACGTTGGCCGCGTAGTCGCCGATGCGCTCGATGTCGGCCGGGATGCGCAGGCCAGCGAGGATCTCGCGCAGGTCGCGCGCCATCGGGCCGCGCAGCGCCAGGTGCATCACGTCGTGGCTGACCTGGTGCTCGATGGCATCGATGGCCTCGTCGTTGGCGATGATGCGCTGGGCGGCCTTGTCGTCGCGGCGCTCGACCACGTCCAGCGCGGCTTCCAGCTGCGCGACCGCGGTTTCGCCCATGCGCACGATCTCGGCCACGATGCGGCGCTGTTCTTCGTCGTAGCTCTTCACGATATGGTCGTTGGGTTGGGTGTTCATGGGGAGGCCGTGATTGGTGATTCGTGATGGGTGATTCGCGATGGGATGAACCGGTGCCGTTTCATGCTGGGGTGCTCGCTTTGGCGAATCACCAATCCCCAATCACGAATCACGGGTTCCGGCATCAGCCGAACCTGCCGGTGATGTAGTCTTCGGTCTGCTGCTTGCCGGGGTTGGAGAAGATCGTCGACGTGGCGTCGTGCTCCACCAGCTCGCCCAGGTACATGAAGGCGGTGTAGTCCGACACGCGTGCCGCCTGCTGCATGTTGTGGGTGACGATGGCGATGGTGTACTGGTGCTTCAGTTCCTCGATCAGCTGCTCGATCTTGCTGGTCGAGATGGGGTCCAGCGCCGAGGTCGGCTCGTCCAGCAGGATCACGTCCGGGCGCAGCGCCACCGCACGCGCGATGCACAGGCGCTGCTGCTGGCCGCCAGACAGGCCCAGCGCGCTCTGCTTCAGCTTGTCCTTGGCTTCGTCCCACAGCGCCGCCTGGCGCAGCGCCTGTTCGACGCGCACGTCCATGTCGGCCTTGTTGAGGCGTTCGTGGTGGCGGATGCCGTAGGCGACGTTCTCGAAGATGGTCATCGGAAACGGCACCGGCTTCTGGAACACCATGCCCACCTTGCTGCGCAGGCGGTTCATCGGGTACCTGGTGTCGAGGATGTTCTCGCCATCCAGCAGTACCTCGCCCTTGGCATGCAGCTTGGGGTACAGCGAATAGATGCGGTTGAACACGCGCAGCAGGGTGGACTTGCCGCAGCCGGAGGGACCGATCAGCGCGGTGACGCGTTTTTCCGGGATCTCCAGGTTGATGTTCTTCAGCGCATGGAAATCGCCGTAGTAGAAGTCCAGGCCCTTGGCCGCCAGCTTCACGCTGGCGGGCGCGGCGAGGTCGTCGTGGCGCTGCGGCGTCACCACGGCAATGCGGGCGGCGTCATTCATGGGTCACCTTGTTTCGAAGAAGGATGGTTCGCGCAATCAGGCTGAGGATCAGCACCATGCCGGTGACGAGGAAGGCGCCGGCCCAGGCCAGCGAGTTCCACGAGTCGTAGGGGCTCATCGCGTACTGGAAGATCACCATGGGCAGGTTGGCCATGGACTGGTTGAGGTCCGTGCTCCAGAACTGGTTGTTGAAGGCGGTGAACAGCAGCGGGGCGGTCTCGCCGCTGATGCGCGCCAGGGCGAGCAGGATGCCGGTGACGATGCCCGGCAGCGCCGAACGCATCAGCACCTGGGTGGTGACCTTCCACTGCGGCACGCCCAGCGACAGCGCGGCTTCTCGCATCTGCTGCGGCACCAGCCGCAGCATCTCGTCGGTGGTGCGCACGATCACCGGCAGCGCGATGAATGCCAGCGCCACCGCACCAGCCCAGGCGGAGTAGTGGCCCATCTGCGCCACCATCACGGTGTAGATGAAGAGGCCCAGCACGATGGACGGCGCCGACAGCAGGATGTCGTTGACGAAACGGACGGTTTCGCCCAGCCAGTGCTTGTTGGCGTATTCGGCCAGGTAGGTGCCGGCGGCGATGCCGATCGGCGTGCCCAGCAGGATCGCCAGCAGGCTGATCACCACGCTGCCGAACAGCGCGTTGGCCAGGCCGCCGGGTTCGTTCGGGGGCGGGGTCATCTGGGTGAACAGGTCCAGGTTCAGGCTGCCCATGCCCTTGGTGATCGTGGTCCACAGGATCCAGACCAGCCACATCAGGCCGAACGCGGCGGCGGCGATGGACAGCGACAGTGCGGCGACATTCTTGACCTTGCGCCAGGTGTAGAGCGAAGCGGACATCAGTTGCCCTCCCGCTTGGCGAGCTGGCGCAGCATCAGGCGGGCGATCGCCAGCACGATGAAGGTCAGCACGAACAGGGTGAAGCCGAGCAGCAGCAGCGAACCCTTGTGCAGCGGGTCGGTGGCTTCGGCGAATTCATTGGCGATGGTCGCGGCGATCGAGGTGCCGGGTTCCAGCAGCGCCAGGCTGATCGCGTAGGCGTTGCCGATCACGAAGGTGACTGCCATCGTCTCGCCGAGCGCGCGGCCCAGGCCGAGGAACACGCCGCCGATCACCGCCGAGCGGGTGTACGGCAGCACGATGTCCCAGACCACTTCCCACCTGGTCGAGCCCAGCGCGTAGGCGGATTCCTTCAGGCGGCCCGGCACGGTCAGGAAGACCTCGCGCATCACCGACGAGATGAAGGGGATCACCATGATGGCCAGCACCAGGCCGGCGGTCATCATGCCGATGCCCAGCGGCGGACCCGACAGCAGCACGCCGACCAGCGGCAGCTGGCCGAGATTGTCGTTGATCCACGGATAGACGTGTTCGCTCAACTGCGGCGCCAGCACGAACAGGCCCCACATGCCGTAGATGATCGAGGGAATGCCGGCCAGCAGTTCGATGGCCATGCCGACCGGGCCGCGCATCCAGGCCGGTGCGACTTCGGTCAAGAACACCGCGATGCCGAAGCTCACCGGCACGGCGATCAGCATGGCGATGCCGGCGCTGACCAGCGTGCCGAAGATCGGCACCAGCGCACCGAACTCGCGCGTGCCGACGTTCCAGTTGGTGCTGGTGAAGAAGCCGAGGCCGAAGGTCTGCAGGGCTTCACGGCCGCCCCACAACATCGAGACGGCAGCGGCGATCAGGGAGAACAGGACGAACAGGCCGGCGCCGGTCAGGGTCAGCCGGAACAGTGTGTCGGCGCGTGCGTCTTTCGCAGTGCGCACGTCCGTCAGGGAAGCGGGGAGGGCGGTGGCGTTCATGCAACCCGGGAGGTGGGGGAGGGGCGGTTGACGCGTGAAGCGCTAGTGCACGGTGGTGCGGTTACCGCGTGATGACAGCGGGCCGCCCCACTGGACGGCCCGCGGATGACACATCGATCAAAGCTTGATCTCGGTGTTCCAGTACTGCTCGATCTGGCCGACCAGTTCCGGCGGCAGCGGCACGTAGTCCAGCTCGTTCGCCTGCGCCTGGCCCTGCTCGTAGGCCCACTTGAAGAACGCCAGCGTGTGCTTGGCCTTCGCGGCGTCCTTCGGCTGCTTGTAGACCAGGATGAAGTTGGTCGCGGTGATCGGCCACGCCTGCTCGCCCGGCGCATTGGTGATGACCAGGTTGAAGTCCTTGGCGTTCGCCCAGTCGGCACTGGCCGCGGCGGCGGCGAAGCTTTCCGGCGTGGGCTTCACGAACTGCCCGGCGGCGTTCTGCAGCGAGGCGTACGACATGTTGTTCTGTTCGGCATAGGCCAGTTCGACGTAACCGATCGAGCCCTTCAGCTGGCGCACGTAGGCGGCGACGCCTTCGTTGCCCTTGCCGCCGACACCGCCCGGCCAGTTGACCGAGGTGCCTTCGCCGACCTTGGATTTCCACTCCGGGCTGACCTTGGCCAGGTAATTGACGAAGTTGAAGGTGGTGCCCGAGCCGTCGGAGCGGTGCACGGTGTTGATCTTGCCGGTGGGCAGGGTGACGCCCGGGTTCAGCGCGACGATCGCCGGGTCGTTCCAGGTGGTGATCTTGTGCAGGAAGATGTCCGCCAGCACGGTGCCGCTGAGCTTCAGCTGGCCGGGTTGCAGGCCTTCCACATTGATGACCGGCACCACGCCGCCGATGACCGACGGGAACTGGGCCAGGCCGGCCTGGGCCAGCTCCTCGGACGAGAGCGGCTTGTCGGACGAGCCGAAATCGACGGTCGCGGCCTTGATCTGCGCGATGCCGCCGCCGGAGCCGATGGACTGGTAGTTGATCTTGGCGCCGGTGGCCTTGTTGTAGTCCGTGGACCAGCGGGCCATCAGCGGATAGATGAAGGACGCGCCCGCGCCGGTGAGTTCGGCGGAGATCTGCTGCGCGCCAGCGGCGGCGGTCGGGGCTGCGTCGGCGCCGGCCGTGGTGGCGGGAGCGTCGGTCTTGCCGCCGCAGGCGGCAGTGAAGAAGGCGGTGGCCAGGGCCAGCGTGGCCAGGCGGGCGGTACGGACGGGCATGGAGTCTCCGGACGGGTCGTGTGTGATCCACGCTATGAAATGATGTTTTTGTTACAGCGTGATGACATCGCCATCTCGCGCTGTCATGCGACGACCGGCGGAGCCGTGTCCAACGAACACGCCCAATAGACATGCCGAACAAAAAAGGGCGGGCCCGAAGGCCCGCCCGGTGATGTGGCGCGGGAGGGACGCCGCATCGGCGCCGGCACGGGGAGAGACCGTGCCGGCGGGTGCGATCAGTACTTCAGGTTGGCTTTCCAGTAGGTCTCGATCTGCTGGACCAGCGCCGGCGGCAGCGGCACGTAGTCGAGCGACTTGGCCTGGGCGTCGCCGTTGGCGTAGACCCAGCGGAAGAAGTCGCGGGCGTCCTTGTTGCCCTTCTTCGGCGCCTTGTACATCAGGATGAAGTTGGTGGCGGTGATCGGCCAGGACTGCGCGCCCGGGGCGTTGGTCATCACCAGGTAGAAGTCCTTCGACTTGCCCCACTCGGCGCTGGCGGCCGCGGCGGCGAAGCTCTCTTCGCTCGGCTGCACGAACTGGCCGGCTGCGTTCTTCAGGCTGGCGTAGGACATCTTGTTCTGCAGCGCGTAGGACAGTTCGACATAGCCGATGCCGCCCTTGATCTGCTTCACGTACGCGGCGACGCCTTCGTTGCCCTTGCCGCCCACGCCGGTCGGCCACTGCACGGTGGTGCCCTCACCGACCTTGGTCTTCCACTCCGGGCTGACCTTGGACAGGTAGTTGACGAAGTTGAAGGTGGTGCCCGAACCGTCCGAGCGACGGACGACGGTGATGCGCTGCGCCGGCAGGGTGACGCCCGGGTTGAGGGCGGCGATGGCCGGGTCGTTCCAGGTCTTGATGGTGCCCAGGAAGATGTTGGCCAGGGTCGGGCCGTCCAGCTTCAGCTGTCCCGGCTTCAGGCCGGCCA
This sequence comes from Pseudoxanthomonas japonensis, assembly GCF_043632995.1. Lineage (NCBI taxonomy): Bacteria > Pseudomonadati > Pseudomonadota > Gammaproteobacteria > Lysobacterales > Lysobacteraceae > Pseudoxanthomonas > Pseudoxanthomonas japonensis. The sequence continues at coordinate 1,300,080 of NZ_CP171632.1, forward strand.
CGTTCAGCACCGGCACCACGCCGCCGATCACCGACGGGAACTGCGCCAGGCCGTACTTGGCCAGATCTTCCGGCTTCAGCGGGGCGTCGGACGAACCGAAGTCCACCGTGCCGGCCTTGATCTGCGCGATACCGCCGCCCGACCCGATGGACTGGTAGTTGACGCGGTTGCTGGTGGCCTTGGCGTAGTCGGCGGACCACTTGGTCATCACCGGGTACACGAACGAGGCACCGGCGCCGGTCACGTCGGCGGCGAACGCCTGCGCCGAGAAGGCCGAGGCGAGCGCGAGCAGCGCGACGCGGGATTTGATCGAGTTGAGCACGGAAATCTCCTGGGAGAAGGCAGGGTGGAAGGACGGGGCATGCCCGTTGGGTGGCCATTCCACGACGTTTGTGTGACAGCCCCGTGTCGGCATTGCGACAGTCCGGTGACGTGGGGTGCGCGCCCGGTGGTCGCGGGTGCGCGAGTGTCGTGCGCAAGGTCAGGTGCAGGAGGGGAGGGCACTGCTCTCCAACGATTCGGTCTAGTGCCGGATTCATACATATAGGAGTGCCTGCGTGCGTAGCGCGCAGCCGCAGACGGGGTCTGCTCGCGCCTTGTCACGCCACGGTCATGAAACTCACATGTGACTGCAAGATTTCACTCCCATCCTTTAGCGCATCTTTGACGGGCGCTTAATGATTTCCGAAGGTGATCTCGGAAGCGAAGCAGGGCGCCCACGAAGCCTGTGCTCCTACTTCTTACTTCCACTCGGAGAGTCACCATGCGTTATTCCCTCCTGGCCGCCGCGCTTGCCGTCGCCATGGGCAGCACCAGCTTCTCGGCGTCCGCCGCCGACTCCCGCGATCAGACGATCGCCGAACTGAAGGCGCAGCTGGAAGCGCTGTCGGCCAAGGTGGCCGAGCTGGAAGAGCGCACCGATGCGCAGTCCGACGTGAACCTGGACACCGCCGCGCAGCTGGACAAGATCACCACCGGCTCGCCGAAGATCGACACCAAGGGCGGCGTGAAAGTCACCTCGGCCGATGGCAAGTTCGAAGCCAGCATCGGCGGCCGCATCCACTTCGACACCTATGCTTTCGACCGCGACCTGGCCAGCACCACGGGCACCACCGAATTCCGCCGCGCGCGCCTGACCCTGTCGGGCAAGGCCTACGGCTGGGACTACAAGATGGAGAACGATTTCGGCGCCGGTGGCGGCCTGGAGGGCTTCCGCGACGTCTACATTGCCAAGTCCGCGCTGGGTGGCAAGTTCACCATCGGTCACTTCAAGCCCTACCGCGCCATGGAAGAACTGACCAGCTCCAACGAACTGCTGACCATGGAGCGTCCGTTCGCGTCCGCCACGGGCCTGTTCTCGGGCCGCCAGTTCCAGCAGGGCGTGGGCTACCTGCGTGCCGGCGAGAACTACACCGCCGGCCTGAGCGTGTTCAACCTGCGCGGCGCCTCCGGTACGCGCAACGAAGGCATGGGCGCCGCCGGTCGCGTGACGTTCGCGCCGATCAACACCGACAACAGCACGCTGCACTTCGGTGCGTGGTACAGCTTCGAGGACAACAACCAGGGTTCGGCCGACCTGGTCGCCACCTCCAACTACGCCGGCCGCCGCGGTCCGTCGCAGGTCATCGCCACCACGACCGGCGCAAGCCGCAACACCGTCGACGTGATGGCGGTGGAAGCCGCGGGTTCGTTCGGCCCGGCGTTCTTCCAGGCCGAATACGCCGACGCCACCTACGGTCAGCCGCTGGGTCGCGACCAGGACGTCAAGACGTACTACGTGCAGGGCAGCTTCATGCTCAACGGCGGCCACAAGCCGTACAAGGGCGCCACCGGCGTGTTCGGTTCGCCGAAGGTCGCCGACAAGGGCCTGTGGGAGCTGACCGGTCGCTACGACTACGTCGAGAACGAAACGCTGAACCGCGAAGTCACCAGCTGGATCCTCGGCATGAACTACTACGTCAACCCGAACCTGCGCTTCATGTTCAATTACACGCAGGGCGACAACGAAGTCACCGGCGACGAAACCGCCCAGTACGCGCTGCGCACGCAGTTCAGCTGGTAAGCCAGCGCCGGCCCGGATGACGGGCACGGCATCGCGAAGGGACATGCCACCGGCATGTCCCTTCTGCGTGGTGGGGACTATTCGTCCTCGTCGAACGGGGTCAGCCGGAATGCCGCGCGCGGTGCGGCGTCGTCCTGCTTCCAGCGCGCATACACCGGTCGTCCCTGGCGGACGAAGAAGCCGTGCCGGCGCAACAGCGCCTTCTCGCTGTCGGCAAGACAGCCTTCCAGCGAGATCGAGCGGCAGCCCAGCGCGTGTGCCGCGTCTGCGAGCACGGTCAGGCTGCGCGATGCACTGCCTGCCGGATCGGTCTTGAAGTCCACCACGTGCAGCGTGTCGCCCTGCTGCCGGCACACGAACCAGGCGCATGGCTGCGGCGCGCGGTCGCGCTGCACGTAAAGGAAACGGAAGCTTTCCAGCGGGCAGCGCGCGAACCGCCATTCCAGCGTATCGCGATCGTGTACGCCTTCGAGCGTGCCGGGCTCGGACCACGCCTGCGCGTGCACGGTTTCATGTGGCGTGGTGCGCCATGCCGCATGCAGCCGGCGGCCGGCCATCCGGTGGAGCCGATCGCGCAGCCACGCCAGGCGATCGATGCAGGCGCCCAGAGGCGCTGCGAGCGCCGCGGGCATCCGTCGCGCCAGATAGGGACCGTGCCGGACGATGCGCACGTAGGTGGTCATGTCGCCGACGTGCACGTAGCCAAGCCGTTTCACCACCGGCACGGCATGAGGGTTGGGGAACCCGTAGACCAGGTCGCCGTCCTGCAGCGCGGTGTCGCTGGCCGTGCGCTGCAGCAGCAAGGCCGGGCCGAGCATGCGATGGCCGGGCATGACCGCCATGTCGGCCAGCAGTCCGCTCCGCAGCTCGCGGCCGTCCAGCCGCATCCGACGCCAGCCCACGCCGGCAGTGCCGACGATGGCGTGGCTGGGCTGATGCACGAGTACCTGCAGCAACGCGTCGTGCGGCGCGCGGCGGTAGAACCAGTCCAGTTTCAGCGAACGAGCCTGGTCGTCATGCAGGCTCGACCGCCAGATGTCGACGACGGCATCGCGGTCGCGCACGACGTCGGCGCGCGCGACCGCATAGGGATTGCTGTCGGCGACCTGCGCACTCATGCGGCGTGCGCGCCCGCCCCGTCGCTGACAGAGACGTTGCCCAGCAGCACGGGGCGCAGGTGCAGCGGTGCCGTGCTGCGACGCTTCCTCACGATGTCGGCGTAGACGGCCTCGGCCTGTTCCACCGTCATCTCCAGCACGCGCGCGAGGTCCGCGGCAGGCACGTCGTGTTCCAGCGCCCACAGCGCCAGGTCCATCGCGCGGTACGGCAGCGCGAAGTAGAACTCGTCCTGGCCCTGCTCCAGGCTGTAGGTGTCGGTGGTCGGCTGGGCGCTGCACAGCCGCTCCGGCAGGCCGAGATGGCGTGCCATGCCATAGACCTGCGATTTGTAGAGGTGCGCGATCGGCTTGATGTCGGCCGAGCCGTCGCCGTTCTTGACGAAGAAGCCCTGGTCGTACTCCAGCCGGTTGGGCGTGCCCAGCACGGCGTAGTGCAGGCGGTCGGCATGGAAATACTCGATGGTCTTGCGCAGCCGTTGCTTGTAGCTGGTCGCGGCGACGATGGTCAGGTACTCGTGCAGGCGCAGTTCGCGCTCGTGCATCGCGCCGTCGGGCGACTGCGCGATCAGGCGGAAGCGGTTGATCGCACCCTCGCTGCCGCCGGCGATGGCCAGCTTCATCTTCCAGTCGTCGCGATACTCCGGCAGTACGGTGCGCACGGCGGCGTCGCGCGCGGCATAGGCGCCGATCGCGTCCAGCGCCGGTGCGATGTCGAAGATGTCCACGCTGACGCCCAGGGTGTCGGCCAGCAGGGTGGCGCGCGCCGCGCTGTCCGGATCGGAGTCGCGCTCGGGCAGGATCAGGCAGTGCACGCGCTCCTTGCCGAGTGCGCGCACGGCCAGCGCAGCACACGCCGAGCTGTCGATGCCGCCGGAAATGGCGACCACCAGGCCCCGTCGGCGCAGCGATTGCGCCACGGTTTCGCGCAGGCGCGCGCAGATGCGTTCGGCTTCCTGTTCGTAATCGATGTCCAGTGCTTCCCAGCCGAATCCGCTCATCCGTTGTCTCCCGTCATGCGGTCCGCGCGGCGCGCCAGCAGCGCGCGCACGGCTCCGTCTCCATCGATCAGTTCGCGTACGTCGTCCCAGGCGCCGTCGTTGCGCAGGCGGCGCGCCATCGCCGGCCCCTGGCCAAGCCCGACCTCGAACGCGAGCCAGCCGCCGGGCTTCACGAACCGGACGGCGTCCTGCATCAGCCGGGCGAGCAACGACACGCCCAGTGGACCGCCGTCGAACGCCAGCCGGGGCTCGTACGCCGAAATCTCTTCCGGCATCGCGCCGACCTTGCTGCTGCTGATGTACGGCGGATTGCAGAGCAGCAGGTCAACGGCGCCGTGGAAGGTCGCGTCGTCGAATGGGGCGAGCAGGTCGCCGGCGTGGAACTCGACGCGGTCGGCCAGGCCGAGCAACGTCGCGTTGCGGCGCGCCAGCGCCACCGCGTCCTCGCTGAGGTCGGCACCGAACACGCGCAGGCCGTCGACATGGTGCGCCAGCGCCAACGCCAGGTTGCCGGACCCGGTGCAGACATCCACCGCGATGCCGGGTGGGCCGTCTGCGTCGCGGCTCCGCGCAAGCCCGATCACCGCCTGTCCCAGCAGTTCGGTTTCGCGGCGCGGAATCAGCGCCTCCGGGCCCGCCAGCAGCTCCAGGCCGAGGAAATGCTGCCGGCCGGTCAGGTGCGCCAGCGGCGTGCCGGCGAGGCGCTTCCCGATCAGGTCGTCCAGGCGCCGTTCGGCAGCCTCGTCCAGGTCAGAGAGCGTGGCGCCGGCGGCGGCAACGGCCGAGAGCGGCGAGCCCGTCGCGGCGGACCACAATGCGCGCAGCGTGTTCTCCGGCGTTTCCTCCGGCTTGTCGTGCGCTGCCCGCCAGTGTGCCTGCAGCGTGCGCAGTCGCTGTTCGGCTGCCGCGGTCATGCCGCCTTCGAGCGCATGACGAACGACACGATCCGGTCTACCGAGTCGAAGTTCTCGGGCACCATGGCCGCGTCGTTCACCTTCATGGCGAAGTTCTCCTCGATCACCAGCACCAGCTCGAGCACACCGGTCGAATCGATGACACCCATGTCCAGCAACGACGCATCGTCGGAGAGCCTGGCCTGGTCGTTGGTGAACATCAGGTTGTTGAGGATGTGGCCGCGGATCTTTTCGCGGATGGCGGTTTCGGTCATGGTCATTCCGTCCCGGTGGCAGGCAATGGGGTGGTCAGCGGCGCGCGCCGGCGGATGAAGCCGTCGTGCAGCAGCATGGTCGAGAGGATGCCGACGAAGGCCTGGTTGTCGGCGAAGCCCACCGCGCGACCGTTGCGGCACTTCTCGAACAGCAGCCGGACCTTGCCGGCATCGAAGCAACCGGCATCGCGGATGCGCTCGGGCGACAGCAATTCGTCGACGTAGTCGGCCGGGCGGCCGTCGGTGAAAAAGCTGCTGGCGTCCGGCGCACGGTAAGGCTGCTTGGTGCGGCGGGCGATCTCCGGCGGCAGCAGCGGCGCCAGCGCCTTGCGCAGGATGTGCTTCTCGGTCAGGCCGCGCAGCTTCCATTGCGGTGGCAGCCGGTTGGCGAATTCGATCAGCCGGTGATCGAGGAACGGGAAGCGGCCCTCGATGGAGTTGGCCATCGCCACGCGGTCGCCCTGCGATGACAGCAGGTAGGCGGCCATCAGCGACTTCGCTTCCACATACTGGTCGCGTGCCAGGGGCGACCAGCTGTCGATCGTGGCGGGCAACCGCTGTTCGTAGAACGAGAACGGGTCGAAGCCGGCGACGCGCGATTGCAGTTCCGGCGACAGGAACGCAAGCGCGCGGCGCGAGGTCGTCCAGCGCGGCGCATGCGCGAATACCGGGCGCGGCAGGTGCTCCATGCCCTGGCCGAAGAACGAGCGGGCGAATCCCGGTGTGCCCACCGGCGAGTGCTTCAGGTAGCCGTACAGGCGTCCCAGCAGCAGGTGGCGCCACTGCGACTCCGGGTTGCGCGCCCAGAAGCGGCGCACCTTCGCTTCCTTGAACAGGTCGTAGCCGCCGAACACCTCGTCGGCGCCTTCCCCGGTCAGCACCACCTTGTAGCCCGAACGGCGGACCAGGCCCGACAGCAGCATCAACGGCACCGGCGCGGTGCGCAGCACGGGCGCCTCGGTGTGATGGATCAGCGTGGGGAACGCGTCGGCGATGTCGCGGCGCGTGCAGTGCAGGGTGGTGTGCTCGGTGCCGAGGTGGCGCACCATCGTCTGCTGCTGTTCGCGTTCGTCGAACTCGGCGTCCTCGAACGTCACCGAGAACGTGCGCACCGCCGCGATGCCGCTGCGCTTCACCAGCGCGACGATACCGGACGAGTCCAGTCCGCCGCTCAGATAGGCACCCACCGGCACATCGGCGCGCAGCTGCAGGCGGACCGCGTCATCCAGCAGGTCGCGCAGCTCGTGCACGGCATCGTCGAAGGAGGTGAAGGTCGGTGCGTCGCCCGCGCGGGGGAAGCTCCAGTCCCAGTACTGCGTGAGCGTGCGCGTGCCGTCCGATTCCACCGCCAGCAGATGGCCGGGCGGCAGGCTGTCGATGCCGGAGAACAGCGTGTCCGGATCGCAGGGGCCCCAGAAGGTGAACGCCTGCGCGAGGCCGTCGGGATTGAAGGTCGCGCGTTCCGGCAGCGCCGCCAGCAGCGCCTTGATCTCGGATGCGAACCACACGCGGCCCCGCGCGGTCGCGTGATAGAGCGGGCGGATGCCGGCGCGGTCGCGCGCCAGCAGCAGCCGGCGCCGCAGCGTGTCCCACACCGCGATCGCGAACTGACCGTTGAGCCGTTCGACGAAGCGGTCGCCGTCGCGGTGGTAGAGGTGGACGATGACTTCGGTGTCGGAGCGCGTGCGGAAGCGATAGCCCTGCGCTTCCAGTTCCTCGCGCAACTCGACGTAGTTGAAGATCTCGCCGTTGAAGACCGTCCAGACGGTTTCGGTGCCGTCGTGCAGCGGCTGCTGGCCGGTGGCCAGGTCGATGATCGCCAGACGCGCATGCGCCAGTCCCACGCCAGGCTCCACGTGCGTGCTGCTGCCATCCGGTCCGCGATGGTGCAGCGTGCCGATCATGTGCTGCAACGTCGCCCGGTCCTCGGGAACGCCCTGCACTGCGCCAGCGAAGCCTGCGATGCCGCACATGGTCAGATGTCGCCAACGGGCGGCGACAGTCGGACCATCCGTTGCGAATGCTGGCGTGGATGCGGTCGCGGCGATGGCATGGTGTCGTGTGTTTTCCGGGCACGCCACGGGCGGCGCACCCAAAGGGAGGGTCGGAAGGTGGGGGGACGCCCCGATGGCCCCCGTGTTGCTTCTGCTTTCCCCGGATTGAACGGACGTCGGATCACATTCCGGACAGCACGGAGGTCGTCATGCACTTCCCCGGAGGCGGTCCGGCTGCCGTCACGATGCCAGACCAAACCGGATCGCCTGAGCGTTGCCAGGTCCAGAGGTCCACTCCCGACCATGACCATTGGCAGGGGTCCGTCGCGCGCTGCGTGGAGACACTGGGGCACGATGTCGGGGTAGGCCGATGTCCGGGGATGGGGATCTTTCAAGAACCAGGGGGCGTGGTGAAGCGATTGGCGCGTGTGGCCGGCATGGCGTTGTGGGCGGGGATATCGATGGCAGGCGTGGCGCAGGCCGCTGAGCCGGTCGACCTGGACATGGTGGCGAAGATCCGCAGCGAGGCGCTCCACCGCTCGCAGGCCGCCGCCAACCTGAAGGAGCTGACCGAGACCATCGGGCCGCGGCTGACCAATTCGCCCAATTACACGCAGGCCAGCGCCTGGGCGCGCGGCAAGCTGTCCGGCTGGGGGCTCTCGAACGTCCACGACGAGGTCTACGACGCGGCGTTCGGCCGGGGGTGGGCGTTCCGCGCATCGCGCGTGGAAATGCTGTCGCCGCGCCAGTTGCCGGTACACGCGCTGCCCAAGGCCTGGACGCGCGGTACCGATGGTCCGGTCGAGGGCGAGGTGGTGCTGGCCTCGTTCAAGACGCTGGAGGACATCGAGAAGCAGCGCGGCAAGCTGCGCGGACGCATCGTGCTGGTGGATGAAGCACGTGCCTACAAGCCTTCGGAGAAGACCGATTTCCGTCGCTACAGCGAGGCCGAACTGGGCGAACTGCAGACCTTCCCCATGCCGGAAGACACCGCGCCCGACGCGCAGCAGAAGCGCCTGGACGAGTACCGCAAGCGCATCGCCCTGAGCAAGGCGCTGAATACCTTCCTTGCCGAGGAAGGCGTGCTGGCCACGCTGTCGATCAGTTCATGGGACAACGGCATCATCCGCGCGACCGGCGGCGGCGCGCGCAAGGCCGGTGAACCGGTTGGCGTGACCGAGCTGGTCCTGCCTGCCGAACACTACAACCCGCTGGTGCGCGCCGTGCAGGGCAAGCAGCCGGTGCGGCTGCGCATCGACGTGGATTCCGCGTTCACCAGCGAACAGGACCTGCCGGCGACCAACACGTTCGCCGAGATTCCCGGCAGCGGGAAAGCGGATGAAGTGGTCATCATCGGCGCACACCTGGACTCGTGGCATACCGGCACCGGCGCCAGCGACAACGGTGCGGGTGTGGTCGTCATGATGGAAGCCATGCGCATCCTCAAGACGATCGGCGCCAAGCCGCGGCGCACGATCCGCCTCGCACTGTGGGGTGGCGAAGAGCAGGGCCTGCATGGCTCGGCAGGCTACGTCGCGAAGCACCTGGCCGACTATCCGGAACCGACCGATCCGGAACAGAAGGCACTGCCGCGCGCGTACCAGCGCGGTACCGGGCCGCTGCAGCGCCAGCGCGGTTACGAGCGGTTCTCCACCTACTTCAACTTCGACAATGGCACCGGCCGCATCCGCGGCATCTACGCGCAGGAAAACCATGCGGCGGTGCCGATCTTCAAGGCGTGGCTGGAGCCGTTCAACGACCTCGGCGCGAGCATCGTCACCACGCGCAATACCGGCAGTACCGACCACATCTCGTTCGATCGCGTCGGCTTGCCGGGATTCCAGTTCGTGCAGGATCCGGCGGACTACTTCACCCATGTCCACCACACCCACCTGGACACCTACGACCACGTGGTGCCGGAAGACCTGAAGCAGGCCGCGGCGATCATCGCCTCGTTCGCCTGGCACGCCGCGATGCGCGAGGAACGGCTGCCGCGCAAGCCGTTCGTGGAGCGCGACGCGCAGTAGGCAGAGTCGAGAGGCCGCCGCCGACTCTCAGGCGACGGTCTTTTCCTTGAAGCGGCAGATGTCGCGGATCACGCACTGCGGACAGTCGGGCTTGCGGGCCTTGCAGACGTAACGCCCGTGCAGGATCAGCCAGTGATGCGCGTCCTGCATGAACTCCGCCGGCACCACCTTCAACAGCCGATCCTCCACCGCGCGCACATCCTTGCCCGGCGCCAGGCCGGTGCGGTTGGCGACGCGGAAGATATGCGTGTCGACGGCGATCGTGGGCTCGCCGAAGGCGGTGTTCAGCACCACGTTCGCGGTCTTGCGGCCCACGCCGGGCAGGGCTTCGAGCGCGTCGCGCGAACGCGGCACTTCGCCGCCGTGTTCGTCGATCAGGATCCGGCAGGTGGCGATGACGTTCTTCGCCTTGGCATTGAACAGGCCGATGGTCGAGATGTACTTCTTCAGCCCGTCCTCGCCCAGCGCGAGGATGGCGGCGGGGGTGTTGGCGACCGGAAACAGCCGCCGCGTCGCCTTGTTGACGCCCACGTCGGTCGCCTGCGCCGACAGCGTCACCGCGACCAGCAGTTCGAACGGCGTGCGGTACTCCAGTTCGGTGGTCGGCTTGAGGTTGAGCTCTCGCAGGCGCGAGAACAGCTCGACGACCTCGGCGCGCGTGAGCGTGGCGCTGCGCCGGGGTGCTGTCGTCATCGTTCCATCCTCTCGGCCGCCTTGGCCTTGGCGCGCGCGAGGATCGCGGCGGCGGCGGTCGGCAGGGCAGGGCGTGCGGGCTGTGCGCTTTCCGCAACGTCGGTGACCTTCAGTCGGCGCGCTTCCCGCTCCGCCGCGCGGCGCGCCAGCCGGGCCTCGCGCTGCCGGTAGCGTTCGCGCGCGTCCCACGCCGTGCGCAGGCGCTGCTGGGTCTGCATGACCACGATGATGCTGTCGTCCACGCAACCGCAGGGCTGGAACGCCATCAGTCCCGCCTCGATCGCAGCATCGACGTCGCCAGCCACGAGCTGCGCGTGGAACGCGCGTGCCTGGTCGCAAGCGGAGCAGGGAGTGGACACGTGTGCTGTCGCGGCTCAGCGGCCCGCGAACGCTGGCTTGCGGCGCTCGACGAAGGCGCGCGTGCCTTCGCGCATGTCGTCGGTCGCGAACATCAGGCCGAATTGCGCGCTTTCGTATTGCAGGCCTTCCTCGATGCCGCATTCGCCGCCGATGTTGACCACGTCGAGCGTCGCGCGCAGCGCCAGCGGCGCCGAGGCGGCCAGCTGGGCGGCGATCTTCAGCGTCTCGGCTTCCAGATCCGCCGCGGGCACCACGCGGGTGACGATGCCCAGCTGGAGCGCGCGCTCTGCCGTGACCGGTGCGCCGAGCAGGCACAGCTCCAGCGTGGCGGACCGCCCGGCCAGCCGCAGCAGGCGCTGGCTGCCGCCGAACCCCGGGATCAGGCCCAGGTTGATTTCCGGCTGGCCGACCTTGGCGCTGTCCGCGGCGATGCGCAGGTGGCAGCCCATCGCCAGTTCGAGCCCGCCGCCCAGTGCGAACCCGTTGACCATCGCGATCACCGGCTTGGGCAGCGTCTCGATGGTGCGCATCAGCTTCTGGCCGCGCAGCGAGAAATCCCGGCCCTCGGTCGGGCGCAGGTCCGCCATCTCGGCGATGTCGGCGCCGGCGACGAAGGCCTTGGGGCCGGCGCCTGTGAGCACCACGACCCGCACGGCGGCATCGGCCGCCGCCTCGTCGAAAGCCATCTGCAGGGCATCCAGCGTGGCGGCGTTGAGGGCATTCAGCTTGTCGGGGCGGTTGACGGTGATGCGGCGGATGCCGGCGTCGTCGGCGACAAGGACAAGGTGTTCGGACATGGGTTTTCCGGGGATTTTTGTAAATTCTGGGTGAAATCGGAACTCTGCCGGCAAGGTCTGGTCAGACCCGCCTGTCGTCAGTGGCGGTTAAGCGCCCCGGCGGCTATCCTAGCGCGTCCATTCCAGACGGTATGCCGCCGTCGCCCTATCTTCGGAGAGTGTGTTGATGAAGTTGCGTTCGATTGCGGTCGCTGTTGCGGCATTCGCCATGGCCGGTAGCGCCCTGGCCCAGGACGTCTCGTCCGAGAAAGGCAAGCTGAGCTACTACTTCGGTTACGACTACGGCAACAACCTTGCCGAACTGACCGCGCGTGGCGAGCAGCTGGACATCAATTCCGTGGTGAAGGGCCTGCAGGACGCCTATGCCAAGAAGCAGCCGGCCCTGACGGCCGACCAGCTGAAGCCGGCACTGGAAGCCTTCCAGAAGCGCGAGCAGTCCCGCGCCCAGCAGGCCAAGGCCGAGTACGACAAGGTCGCCGGCGAGAACAAGACCAAGAGCGATCAGTTCATCGCCCAGTACAAGGGCCAGGCGGGCGTGAAGACGCTGGCCAGCGGCGTGCCCTACAAGGTGATGGAGAACGGTACCGGTGCGAAGCCGACCCAGGCCAGCACGGTCGAGTTGCTGGTATCCGGTCCGTATCCGTTCGGCCAGCGTCCGGCGGAAGCCCGCCCGCCGCAGCCGATGAAGGACCTGAAGATCAGCGCCGTCGAGATGCCGGCTATGCGTGAGGCGCTGCTGCAGATGCCGGCCGGTGCCAAGTGGGAAGTGGCGCTCCCGCCGGACAAGGCCTATGGCGCCGATCCGCGCACCGGCTTCCCGCCGAACGTGGCCGTCGTGTTCGAGATCAAGCTGGTCAGCGTCAAGTGACGCAATGACGCGTCCGCGCACCGCGCGGACGCCTTTGTCATTGCGTCATCCCCGCGCAGGCGGGGATCCAGTGACTCGGCTCTTGCGTTACCCTGCGAAAGCAGGAATCCAGCGACATTCAACAACGTTCCCCCTGCGCCGGCCTAGTGCCGGCGCAGTGCTTTCCAGCGCAGGGCGGCGTTTCCGCGCTACCCTCCGCAGGTGCCCGAAGCCATGAATACCGCATTCCGCGCCCTGTTGAGTCCATGCATCGGCGTCTGCACACTGGACTCCAATGGACTGTGCGAAGGCTGCCTCCGCACCACTTCCGAGATCGCACGCTGGTCGCAGATGAACGATGACGAACGCCTGCGTCTGATGGAGCATGTGCTGCCTGCACGCGAGCACGCGCGTGCGCCCTCCATGCTCGAGCAGCGGCTGCGCGAAGGCGGCGACCTGCGTCGCGCCCTGCATCCGCTGGGCCGTGCGCCGAGTTCCGCAGGTTGGAACCACGACGACCTCATCGACCTGTTGCCGCCCGGTCCGCTGGCCGAGGCGGCGGTGCTGGCGGGTCTCGTTCCGCGCAAGGACGGCACGCAGGTGTTGCTGACGCGTCGTACCGATGGCCTGCGCCACCACGGGGGGCAGGTAAGTTTCCCCGGTGGCCGCATCGAGCCTTCCGATGCCGATGCGGTCGCGGCGGCGCTGCGCGAAAGCCACGAGGAGATCGCCTTGCCGGCGTCGCAGGTCACGCCGCTCGGTTTCCTGGACCCTTTCACCACCATCAGCGGATTCCGCGTGGTGCCGGTGGTCGCGCTGGTCGATCCCGCCTTCGTGCCGGTGCCCGAGCCGAACGAAGTGGCCGACGTGTTTGAGGTACCGCTCGACTATCTGCTGTCGCCCGACAACCTGCGCCGCGTCGAGGTCGACTATCGCGGGCGCCGCCGCGTGGTGCTCGAGTATGCATGGCCGGGCCAGCGCATCTGGGGCGCGACGGCGGCCATCCTGTTCAACCTGCGGCAACGGCTGGAGCAATTGGCATGAACTGGACGACCCTCGTAGATACCGCCGCACTGTCCGCTGCCCTCGGCGATCCCGGATTGCGGCTGGTCGACGCGCGTTTCGTGATGCTCAATGCCGCGCCGGATGCCGGTCGCGAAGCTTATGCCGCATCGCACCTGCCAGGCGCCGTCTACGCCGACCTCAATCTCGACCTGTCCGATCTGTCGAAGGTCGGCGAAGGCCGGCATCCGCTGCCAGACAGCGATGTGTTCGCGCGCAAGCTGGGCGAGTGGGGGATCGGGCCGTCGCACCAGGTGGTGGTCTACGACGCCGGCGACGGCAGCATGGCGGCCGCACGCCTGTGGTGGTTGTTGAAGCTGATGGGGCATGCCCGCGTGGCGGTGCTCGATGGCGGATTGGCCGCGTGGCGTGCCGCGGGCGGCCAGGAGACCGCCGAGCTTCCAGCGCTGGCGCCTGCTGCGGCGTATCCGTCGCGTTTCGATACGGGCCAATTCGTCGAGGCGTCGGACATCCTGGCGCGGCTGGATGCGGACAGCGGCTGGCTGATCGATGCGCGTGCCGCCGAGCGCTTCCGCGGCGACGTCGAGCCCATCGATCCGGTCGCCGGGCATGTTCCCGGCGCGCTCAATCGTCCTTTCGCCCAGAACCTGCGTGACGGCCGCTTCAAGCCGGCCGACGAACTGCGCGCGGAGTTGTCGACGCTGCTGCGGAATCGGTCCCCCGCGAACACCGTGCTGATGTGCGGCTCCGGCGTGACCGCGTGCCATCTGCTGCTCGCCTTCGAACATGCGGGCCTGCAGGGCGCACGCATTTATCCCGGTTCCTGGAGCGGCTGGATCAGTGATCCGTCGCACCCGGTTGCGCGCGGCGACTGACGAAGCGTTGCCTACTTCTTCAGCTTGTCCACCAGCGCCCGCAGCGCGGTCTGCGTGTCGGGCGCATGCCAGGCATCGACGAAACGTTCCAACTGGATCAGCGCCGGATCCAGTGCGTCGACCAGGTCACGACGGGCGAGCGTGCGCGTCTGCAGCATCGGATGGTGCGGCAGGCGCAGCAGCTGCTGCAGCCATGCCACGGAGCGTGCGGTGACCTCATTCTGGTCGACGAGTTCATCGACCAGCCCGATTTCCAGAGCGCGCTCGGCCGGTACCATCTCGCCGGCAACCAGCAGGCGTTCGGCGCGATAAGGGCCGACCACGCGGCGCATCAGGCGCTGGATGCCTTCCGGCACCACCAGGCCCACCTGGGTTTCGTTGAGGCCGAGCGCGAACGGGCGGGCCGGATCCGCGCTGCGCGCCATCACCCGGTAGTCGCAGCACAGCGCCAGCACGCAGCCGCCTGCGGGCGCGTGGCCGGTGAGTGCGGCCACGACAGGCACGCGCGATTCGGCCAGCGTGCGTGCCGCACCGAAGAAGGCCTGCCACGCATCGAGCAGAGCGTGGCGGTTGTCGCCGAGCGACAGCAGGTAGGGGACGTCCATGCCGGCGGAGAAGATCTTCGGATTGCCTGCCAGCACGATGCCGCGCGTGCCATGGTCCAGCGCGGCGTTGAGGGCGTCTATCAGCGCGCGGCACAGCTCGGTGTTGAGCGCGTTGACCGGCGCACGCGCCAGGCGGATCTCGCGGATGTCGCCGTGGTCGGCGGTTTCGATAAGGCCCGTCATTCATCCGCTCCCTGAGGTCAGGCCGGTATCATAGGCGCATGAACCATCGCACCGGAATGATCGGCCTCGCGGCCCTGTTGATGTCGTGCGTGGGCACGGTCCATGCGGCCGAATGCCTGCCGGTCGCCAAGGCGGCCTGGGTGCGCCTGCCGCCGGTCGCGATGCCGATGATGGCCGGCTTCGTACGCATCGAGAATCCGTGCAAGACGCCGATCAGCATTGTCGGCGCAGAAAGCCTTGCCTTCGAGGATGTGTCGCTGCACGAGACGCGCGAAGAGGGCGGCGTCAGTCGCATGCGCGAAGTGGCTGCGTTGCCCGTCGCGCCCGGCAAGGCTGTCGAGCTGAAGCCGGGGGGGCTGCACCTGATGCTGCATGGCCCGTACCAGCCGCTGGCCGAAGGCGAGAAGCCGGTGATCACGCTGAAGCTGGCCGATGGCCGCTCGTTGCCGGTGGTGTTCGAGGTGCGGAAGGGCGCGCCCTGATCCGGGCTGTTGTGGGAGCGACGCAAGTCGCGAGTTCTTCTTCAGTCTCGGGAAAAGCTCGCGACTTGCGTCACTCCACAACGCTCTCGGCGGTTACTCCGACACCGCGCGGATCGCCGCCGGCAACGCCGCACTGTGGCCCGTCTGCGTGTCCATCCAGACCACGACGACATTGCCGTCCGAATACAGCACGCTGTCGTCCTTGGCCGACACGATGCGGTGGCCGATGGTGACGCTGCTGGTGCCCAGCCGGTCGACATAGAGCTCCACCACCACATCGTTCGGCCAGGTCAGCGGCCGCTTGTAGTTGATGTTGTTCGCCGCCACGACTGGCGCGATGCGGTCCGTCATCGACACCTCCGGCACGGTGAGCATCCAGCGCACGCGCGCCTCTTCCAGGTACGAGATGTACTTGGCGTTGTTGACGTGGCCCATGCTGTCCATGTCGCGCCAGCGCACGCTGATCGGGATCTTCGCCAGCAGCTTGCGGCCGGTGTCGTGGGTGTCGCTCATCGTGCGGCCTTCTTCGTCGTGGTCCTGGTTGTCTTCGCTGCCTTCGTGGCGGATTTGCGGGGCGGCAGCACGTCGGGTTTGGCGACCGCTGCCGGCTTGGTCGGCTTCGGCGCCTTGGCGGCGGGCAGCAGCTTGGCGAGGAAGCGGCCGGTGTGCGAGTCCGGATGCGCCGCGATGTCTTCCGGCGTGCCGGTGGCGAGGATCTGTCCGCCGCGATGGCCACCCTCCGGGCCAAGGTCCACCACCCAGTCGGCCGTCTTGATGACGTCCAGGTTGTGTTCGATCACCACGATGGTGTTGCCCTCGTCGCGCAGCTTGTGCAGCACAGCGAGCAGATGCTCGATGTCGTGGAAATGCAGGCCGGTCGTCGGCTCATCGAGGATGTACAGCGTGCGGCCGGTGTCGCGGCGCGACAGTTCCTTCGACAGCTTCACGCGCTGCGCTTCGCCGCCGGACAGCGTGGTCGCGCTCTGGCCCAGCTTGATGTAGCTCAGGCCGACGTCCATCAGCGTTTCCAGCTTGCGCGAGATCGACGGCACCGGCTCGAACAGGGTCAGCGCATCCTCGACCGTCATCTCCAGCACGTCGTTGATGTTGTAGCCCTTGTAGAGGATCTCCAGCGTCTCGCGGTTGTAGCGCTTGCCGTGGCAGACATCGCAGGGCACGTAGACGTCCGGCAGGAAGTGCATTTCCACCTTGATCATGCCGTCGCCCTGGCAGGCCTCGCAGCGACCGCCACGCACGTTGAAGCTGAAGCGGCCCGGCGAATAGCCGCGCGCGCGCGCCTCCGGCACCTGCGCATACAGTTCGCGCAGGGGCGTGAACAGGCCGGTGTAGGTCGCGGGATTGGAACGCGGCGTACGGCCGATCGGCGACTGGTCGATGTCGACGACCTTGTCGAACAGGTCCAGGCCGGTCACTTCGCGGTACGGCGCCGGCTTGTGCGAGGCGCCGTTGATCTCGTTGGCGGCCAACGAATACAGCGTGTCGTTGATCAGCGTCGACTTGCCCGAGCCCGAGACGCCGGTGATGCAGGTGAACAGCCCGGACGGAATGTCGAGATCCACGTCCTTCAGGTTGTTGCCGGTGGCGCCGCGCAGGTGCAGCGTCATCTTCGGGTTGGCCTTGTGGCGCGCCTTCGGCACCTCGATCTGGCGCTTGCCGGACAGGTACTGGCCGGTCAGCGAACGTGGCGCCTCCAGCAGGTCCTGCAGCGTGCCCTGGCCGACGATCTCGCCGCCGTGCACGCCGGCGCCCGGACCGATGTCGAGCACGTAGTCCGCTAGGCGGATCGCGTCTTCATCGTGCTCGACCACGATCACCGTGTTGCCCAGATCGCGCAGGCGCGTCAGCGTGCCGAGCAGACGCTCGTTGTCGCGCTGGTGCAGGCCGATGCTGGGCTCGTCGAGCACGTACATCACGCCGACCAGGCCTGCGCCGATCTGCGAAGCCAGGCGGATGCGCTGCGCTTCGCCGCCGGACAGCGTGTCGGCCTTGCGTTCCAGGGTCAGGTAATCCAAGCCGACGTCGACCAGGAAGCCGAGGCGCTCGGCAATTTCCTTGACGATCTTCGCGGCGATCTCGCCACGCCAGCCGGGCAGGTCCAGGCCGCGGAAGAACGCCAGCGCTTCGTCGACCGGCAGCACCACCAGCGACGGCAGCGGACGGTCGGCGACGAACACATTGCGCGCGGATTTGTTGAGACGTGCGCCCTGGCAGTCCGGACAGGGACGGTCGCTGATGTACTTCGCCAGTTCCTCGCGCACCGCCGGCGATTCGGTTTCGCGGTAGCGGCGCTCCAGGTTCGGCACGATGCCTTCGAAACGGTGCTTGCGCTGCGTGCGGCCGCCGGACTCGGTGAGGTAGGTGAAGGTGATGACCTCTTCGCCGCTGCCGTACAGCACCGCCTGTTGCACCTTCTCGGGCAACGACTGCCAAGGCGCATCAGTGTCGAACTGGTAGTGCTTGGCGAGTGAGGCGATCAGCTGGAAGTAGTACGCGTTGCGGCGGTCCCAGCCGCGCACGGCACCGGCGGCCAGCGACAGCTCCGGATGCACGACCACGCGCGCCGGGTCGAAGAACTGTGCCACGCCCAGGCCGTCGCAGGTCGGGCAGGCGCCGACCGGCGAGTTGAACGAGAACAGGCGCGGTTCCAGCTCCGGCAACGAGTAGTCGCAGACCGGGCAGGAATACTTCGACGAGAACAGCAGCGGGGCCGATTCCGGCTGGTCCAGCGACATCACCTGGGCCATGCCATCGCCCAGCTTCAGCGCGGTCTCGAAACTTTCGGCGAGACGCTGCTTGAGGTCCTCGCGCGGACGGAAGCGGTCGATCACCGCCTCGATGGTGTGCTTCTGGCGCAGCGCGAGCGCGGGAACCGCATCGATCTCGTACAGCTCGCCGTCCACGCGCACGCGCACGAAGCCCTGCGCACGCAACTGGTCGAACACCTGCGCATGCTCGCCCTTGCGCTCGCGGATCACCGGCGCCAGCAGCATGTAGCGCTGCTCGCCATCGAGCGCCAGCACCTGGTCGACCATCTGGCTGACCGTCTGCGCTTCCAGCGGGTAACCGTGGTCCGGGCAGCGCGGCAGGCCGACGCGGGCGTACAGCAGGCGCAGGTAGTCGTAGATTTCGGTGATGGTGCCGACGGTCGAGCGCGGGTTGTGGCTGGTCGATTTCTGTTCGATCGAGATCGCCGGCGACAGGCCCTCGATGTGGTCGACATCGGGCTTTTCCATCACCGACAGGAACTGCCGTGCGTACGCCGACAGCGATTCCACGTAGCGGCGCTGGCCTTCGGCGTAGATGGTGTCGAACGCCAGCGACGACTTGCCGGAGCCGGACAGGCCGGTGATCACGATCAGTTTGTCGCGCGGCAGGTCGAGATCGATGTTCTTGAGATTGTGGGTACGGGCTCCGCGGATGCGGATGTAGTCCATGGCCATCGGGTGGGGGATCCGGAAAGCGAACAAGGAAGCGTAGCGGTCTGCCTAGGTGGGGGCAAATACCGCTTTTGCCAGTGAGGATGAGGGGGCAGGTGGGGCGGCAGTCAGCCCCGGAGCGGGGCGTTTCTCACTGCGGGGCGATTGGTAACACATTGATTTACAAGGGCTGGACGGCGCGGGTGGAGGAGTTGCGGCCGCCAACCACGCCAGTCTGCCTGGCCATGCGGACAGGAAATGTCCGCAAAGGCGTTTGCACCGACGCGGACGGGATGAGGCCGGGCCAGAGGCGGGTTGACCGTAACTCCATGAATCCACTAAAATTCCGCTTCTGTCCGCCCTCGATGGCAGACAGGCTCCAGAAAATAACTACAGAAACCAAGGAATCCACATGTACGCAGTCGTAGTCACGGGCGGTAAGCAGTACCGCGTGATGAAGGGCGAGACGCTCCGCGTCGAGAAGCTCGAGGCCGAAGCCGGCAACGAGATCACCTTCGACAACATCCTGATGCTGGGCGATGGCGAAGCCATCAGCCTGGGCGACGCCCTGAAGGGCGCCAGCGTCACCGCGAAGGTCGTCGGCCATGGCCGCGCCGACAAGGTGCGCATCATCAAGTTCCGCCGCCGCAAGCACCACATGAAGCGCCAGGGTCACCGGCAGCACTACACCGAAATCGAAATCACCGGCATCACCAAGTAAGGAGAAGCAGTCATGGCACACAAAAAAGGCGTAGGTTCCTCGCGCAACGGCCGCGACTCCAATCCGAAGATGCTGGGCGTCAAGGTCTTTGGTGGTCAGGCGATCGATGCGGGCAACATCATCATCCGCCAGCGCGGCACCCAGTTCCATCCGGGCCCGGGCGTCGGCCTGGGTCGCGACCACACGCTGTTCGCGCTGGTCGACGGCAAGGTCGAGTTCTCGGTCAAGGGCGCCAAGAAGCGTCGCACCGTGAGCGTGGTCGCGGAAGCCTGAGGCTTTCCACACGTCGAGCGAAGGGCCCCGCCGCGTGCGGGGCTTTTCGTTTGATGAAGCCGGGATTGGTGATTCGTGAAGAGTGATTCGCCAGCGTGTTCCGCTCCTAGCCTGCCGGCACCGAATTAACGCCCATCGACGTGGCCATCCCGTCGTCGGGGCGTTTCCCCATCACGAATCACCCATCGCGAATCACGCCCCCATGAAACTCGTAGACGAAGCAGAAATCCTGGTCGGCGCCGGCAACGGCGGCAACGGTTGCGTGGGGTTCCGCCGCGAGAAGTTCATTCCGCTGGGCGGGCCGGATGGCGGTGACGGCGGCAACGGCGGCAGCGTCTGGCTGCAGGCCGACGAGAACCTCAACACGCTGGTCGACTTCCGCCACCAGACCCAGTTCCGCGCGCAGCGTGGCGAGAACGGCATGGGTCGGCAGATGTACGGCAAGGCCGGCGAAGACCTGACCATCACGGTGCCGGTCGGCACCGTGGTGACCAACGTCAGCACCGACGAAGTGATCGGCGACCTCACGCAGCACGGCGACCGCCTGCTGGTGGCCAAGGGCGGCAAGGGCGGCCTGGGCAATATGCACTTCAAGAGCTCCATCACCCGTGCGCCGCGCAAGGCGACGCCGGGCGAAGAGGGCGAAGAGCGCCTGCTGAAGCTGGAACTGAAGCTGCTGGCCGACGTCGGCCTGCTCGGTTTCCCGAATGCCGGCAAGAGCACCTTCATCCGCGCCGTGTCGGCGGCGACGCCGAAGGTGGCGGACTACCCGTTCACCACGCTGTATCCCAATCTGGGCGTGGTCAGCGTCGAGGCGCACCGCAGCTTCGTGATCGCCGACATCCCGGGCCTGATCGAGGGCGCCGCCGATGGCGCCGGACTCGGTGCGACGTTCCTGCGGCACCTGCAGCGGACGCGCATCCTGCTGCATCTGGTGGACATGGCGCCGATGGAAGGCGGCGTGGAAGATGTCGATCCGGTCGAGCAGGTCCGCGCCATCGAGCGCGAACTGGAGAAGCACGATCCCGAACTGCTGCAGAAGCCGCGCTGGCTGGTGCTCAACAAGGCCGACCTGATGTTCGAGGACGAGGCCAAGGAGCGTGCTGAGCAGATCATTGCCAGCCTCGGCTGGACCCAGCCTTGGTTCCAGGTCTCCGCCATTTCCCGCGAAGGCACTTGGCCGATCATGAAGGACGTCATGGCCTTCTTCGACCGGCAGAAGGAAGAGGCCGACGAGGCGGCCCGCGAGGGCTGAGTCAAGAAAAACCCGCCGATCGGCGGGTTTTTCATTACCGGAAGACGGTGGGCCTCAGCGGCCATCCTCCGCGCGCAGCGAGGCGGAATCCGCGATCACCTGCGGTTCCAGGTTCTTGTGGCGCTGTGTGGCGCTTTCGAGGTTGGCCTGTCCCCATTCCAGCGACTTGGGACTGTTGATCGTCAGTTGGGTGCCCTTGTCCCATCCGGCGAACTCCTTGCCCGCGAACGCCTCCTGGTGCACCGGCGAAAGTCCCCAGATGCCATCGATGATGTGGGCGCGGAAGTAGTAGGTCTTCCCGGCCTCCACGTTGGCCTTGTAGAAGCGCACGCCGCCGTCGCCACCGAAGACCGTGGTCATGAAGACGTGCTCGCCGGCCGGCACCTGGTAGGCCACCTTGCTGCCGGCATCGAGGATGCCAATGAAGCGGGTGTCGTCGCCGGTCACGTCATACAGCGGCACGGCCACGGCGGCGCCGACGAACTTGCCGGGCCGCAGGAAGACGACGGCGGCCTTGTCCGGCTCCAAGGTCAGCGGTTCATTGGATTTGGCCATCTTGCCGGCGAATGCCGGCATCGACATGGTGGCCAGCAGGACGGCGAGCGCCGTCGCACGAAGCAGTTTCATTGTGTTCCCCTTGTTGGATTCCCCCAGCCTCTCCGGTTGGCGAGGCGTGCGCATCAGAACCGGGGCGGGGAGCATGCGTCAATGGGGAGCGGCCAAAAAGAAACCCGCCTTTCGGCGGGTTCCCGTGTCTTCGCGTTGCGTACCGCCGTGAATCAGGCCGCTTGCAGGGCCTTGATGCGGGCGTTCAGGCGGCTCTTGTGGCGGGCAGCCTTGTTCTTGTGGATCAGGCCGCGCGAGCTCAGGCGGTCGAGGATCGGCTGGGCCGACACGAACGCGGCCTGGGCGCCGGCGGCGTCATTGGCGTCGAGCGCCTTCAGGACTTTCTTGACGGCGGTGCGCAGCATCGAACGCTGACCGGCATTGCGCGCATTGCGCACGACGGTCTGCTTGGCGCGCTTCTTGGCGGACTTGATATTGGCCACAGTGGGATTCCTGATGAATACCTGAGAGAATTCAGGGGGTGAACGGAAGACGGGTAAATTGAGCCGGAAATTATGGGGCATTCAATGGGTTGCGTCAACCTGGGTCGTCCCCGGGCAGGGGAGGGTCGATGAGCGGTAACCGGCTGCTCCGTTCCACCGCCATCTTCAGCTCCATGACCTTCCTGTCCCGGGTTTCCGGGCTGGTCCGGGACCAGGTCTACGCCATCGTCTTTGGCGCCAACCCGGCCATGGACGTGTTCATCGCGGCGTTCCGTATCCCGAACTTCATGCGGCGGCTCTCGGCCGAGGGCTCGTTCTCGATGGCGTTCGTGCCGGTGCTGGCCGAATACAAGGAAAAACACGGTCAGGAAGCCGTCAAGGACCTGGTGGACCGGGTCACCGGCACCTTGCTGGCGGCGCTGCTGGTCGTCACGGCGGTGGTCCTGCTGGCGGCCCCCTGGTTGACCCGGGTCATCGCGCCCGGTTTCGAGGTCGGGAGCGAGAAGCACGCACTGTTCATCGAGATGCTGCGCATCACCTTTCCGTATGCGCTGTTCATCTCGCTGGCTTCGCTGGTGGGCAGCATCCTCAACAGCTACCAGCGGTTCGCCGTCCCCGCGCTCTCGCCGGTGCTGTTGAACCTGGCGATGATCGCCGCGGCGCTGGGACTGGCCCCGTTGATGGGCGGATCGGTCAAGGCGCTGGCGTGGGGCGTGTTCGCCGCCGGCATCCTGCAGCTGTGCTTCCAGTTGCCGGCGCTGGCGAAGCTGGGCCTGCTGCCGCGGCCCAGGCTCGACTTCGCCCATGCCGGCGTCCGCAAGATCCTGACGCTGATGGTGCCCACGCTGTTCGGGTCCTCGGTGGTGCAGTTCAACCTGCTGTTCAACACCATGGCGGCCTCGTACCTGATCGGCGGCAGCATCACCTGGCTGTACTACAGCGACCGACTGCTGGAGTTCCCGCTGGGCATGTTCGGTGTCGCCATCGGCACGGTGATCCTCCCGCACCTGTCCAGCCGGCACGCTGCCACCGATCCGGACGGCTATTCGAAGGGGCTCGACTGGGGCTTCCGGCTCTGCCTGATGATCGGCTTGCCGGCGTGTGCCGGCCTGATCCTATGTGCCGAGCCGCTGATGTCGACCCTGTTCCAGTACCGCAGCTTTACCGTCGAGGACGCACGGATGAGCAGCTGGAGCCTGATCGCGCAATCCACCGCCGTGCCGGCCTTCCTGCTGGTGAAGGTGCTGGCGCCGGCGTTCTATTCGCGGCAGGACACCCGCACACCGGTGAAGGCGGCCGTGGTCGCCGTGCTGACGAATGCCCTGTGCACGATCGGCCTGTTCGCCGGCCTGCTGTACGCCACGCCGACCGGACAGGCCGCGCTGCAGGCGGCGGGGGGAAGCTGGACGCAGGCGCTCGCCGCCATCCCCGGTGCGCACGCGCTGCTGGCGCTGGCCATCGCCATGGCCGGCTGGGTCAACGCGCTGCAACTGGCGTGGTTGCTGCGCAAGGCAGGGGTCTACCGGCGCCAGCCGGGCTGGGGCCGCTTCCTGCGCCAGCTCGGCGTGGCCACGCTGGCCATGACGCTGGTGGTGCTGGCGTTCCGGCTGCTGTGGCCGGACTGGTCGGCCTGGACCTGGTGGGAGCGCGGCATGCGGCTGGCGGTGATGGTGGGTGCCGGTGGCGCGCTCTATGCCGGCCTGCTGTACCTGCAGGGCATCCGGCCGCGTGACCTGCGTGGGCATTGAGGAAAGGCGGGGCCGGCTATACTTCAGGGTCTTGCACCATCCCGGATCCGCCGCCTGGCGCATCCGTCCTGACAGGAATCCATGAGCAGGCTGTTCCGTGACGTCGATGGCGGGCCTCTGTGCCCGCACGGTAGCGTGGTCTGCATCGGCGCCTTCGATGGCCTGCACCTGGGCCACCGTGCGCTGGTGCGGCACGCCGTCGCGCGTGCCCGTGCGCTGAGCGTACCGGCGGTGGTGGTGACGTTCGAGCCGCTGCCGCGCGAGTTCTTTGCGAAGGACAATCCGCCGCCGCGGCTGACGCTGGCGCGGACGAAGGTGGAAGGTCTGCTGGCACTGGGCGCCGACCACGTCGGCCTGCTGCGCTTCGATGCGAAGTTGTCCGCGATGTCCGCCGAGGACTTCGCGCACACGCTGCTGGCGGGCCGGTTGCATGCCCGTGAAGTCTGGATCGGCCCCGAATTCCGCTTCGGCCACCGCCGCGGCGGTGATCTCGCCCTGCTGCAGGCGATGGGAGGTGAGCTCGGTTTCAGCGCTGGTGAGATCGAGCCTGTGCACGCGCACGGCGACCGCGTCTCCAGCACCCGCATCCGCGAAGCGCTGAAAGGCGGCGACTTCGATACCGCCGCACGCCTGCTGGGCCGTCCGTACGCCATCGGTGGCCGCGTCGTGCGCGGCAAGCAGCTCGGCCGCACGCTCGGTTTCCCGACCGCCAACCTGCGCTTCCCGAAGACGCCGGCGTTGTCCGGCATCTATGCCACCTGGGTGCACGGCGTCGGCGACCGTCCGTGGCCGTCGGTGTCCAGCTTCGGCACGCGGCCGACGGTCGACGGCGTGGAGCCGCTGCTGGAAGCGCACCTGTTCGACTTCGCCGGCGACCTCTACGGGCGCCACCTCGAGGTCGAATTCGTCGCCAAGCTGCGCGACGAACTGAAATTCCCCGATCTGCCCAGCCTCACCGTGCAGATGCACCGCGACGCCGACGACGCGCGCGGGATCCTTTCCGAACATCAACGACGAGCGACGGCGTGAGCCAGGACTACAAAGCGACCCTCCATCTGCCCGCCACGGATTTCCCGATGCGCGGCGACCTGCCCAAGCGCGAGCCGGACACGCTGGCCCGCTGGGAAAGCCAGGGCCTGTACGCGCAGCTGCGCGACAACGCCAAGGGGCGCCCGCTGTTCGTGCTGCATGACGGCCCGCCGTACGCCAACGGCGCGATCCACCTGGGCCACGCGGTCAACAAGATCCTCAAGGACATCATCGTCAAGTCGCGCTACCTGGCCGGCTTCGATGCGCCTTACGTCCCGGGCTGGGACTGCCATGGCCTGCCGATCGAGATCGCCATCGAGAAGAAGTTCGGCAAGGTCGGCGTGAAGCTGGACGCGGTCGAGTTCCGGCAGAAGTGCCGCGAATACGCCGAGTCGCAGATCGAGATCCAGCGCAAGGACTTCAAGCGCCTGGGCGTGATCGGCGACTGGGACAACCCGTACAAGACGCTGGACTTCCGCTTCGAAGCCAACGAGATCCGCGCACTGGCGAAGATCGTCGCCAACGGGCACCTGACGCGCGGCGTGAAGCCGGTGCACTGGTGCTTCGACTGCGGCTCGGCACTGGCCGAAGCGGAGATCGAATACGCCGACAAGGTTTCGCCGGCGGTCGACGTTGCCTACGTCGCGCGCGATGCGCAGGCGCTGGCGAAGACGTTCGGCGTCGACGTGCCGACCGATGTCGAGGTCGCGCTGCCGATCTGGACCACCACGCCGTGGACGCTGCCGGCGTCGCTGGCCATCTCGGTCGGTGCGGATCTCGAGTACGCCCTGGTCGAAGGTCCCGCGCATGACGGCAAGCGCCGCTGGCTGGTGCTGGCCGATGCGCTCGCCGCGCGCGCGCTGCAGCGCTACGGCGTCACCGACGTGGTCGTGCACGCCCGGGTGAAGGGCAGTGCGCTGGAAGGCGCGCTGTTCGCGCATCCGTTCTACGACACCCGCGACATCCCCGTGCTGCTCGGCGACCACGTGTCGGCCGAGGACGGTACCGGTGCCGTGCACACCGCGCCCGGCCACGGCCAGGAAGACTATGTCGTCAGCAAGCAGTACGGCCTGCTCGACAAGTACACCGCCGCGCAGCTCAACCCGGTCGACGGCCGCGGCGTCTATCTGCCGTCCACGCCGGCCGCGCATGGCGTCGAATTCGCCGGCCTGCATATCTGGAAGGCGAACGACACCATCATCGAGGTGCTGAAGCAGAGCGGCGCGCTGCTCGCCTTCAGCAAGCTGGAGCACAGCTACCCGCACTGCTGGCGCCA
This sequence comes from Pseudoxanthomonas japonensis, assembly GCF_043632995.1. Classification (NCBI taxonomy): domain Bacteria; kingdom Pseudomonadati; phylum Pseudomonadota; class Gammaproteobacteria; order Lysobacterales; family Lysobacteraceae; genus Pseudoxanthomonas; species Pseudoxanthomonas japonensis. The sequence continues at coordinate 1,326,100 of NZ_CP171632.1, forward strand.
CAAGACACCCATCGCGTTCCGCGCCACGCCGCAGTGGTTCATCTCGATGGAGCAGGCCAACCTGCGCGCCGATGCGCTCGAGGCGATCAAGCACGTCGGCTGGTTCCCGCAGTGGGGCGAAGCGCGCATCGCCGGCATGGTAGATGGCCGTCCTGACTGGACTATCTCGCGCCAGCGCACCTGGGGCGTGCCGATCGCGCTGTTCGTGCACCGCGAAACCGGCGAGCCGCACCCGCGCAGCGTCGAGCTGATGCGTGCGGTCGCCGACAGGGTGGAGCAGGGAGGCGTCGACGTCTGGTACACGCTGGACGCGACCGAACTGCTGGGCGACGAAGCGAAGGACTACGACAAGATCACCGACATCCTCGATGTCTGGTTCGATTCCGGCGTGACCCACGAAGGCGTGCTGCTGGAGCGTGGCTTCGGCAAGCCGGCCGACCTGTACCTGGAGGGTTCGGACCAGCACCGCGGCTGGTTCCAGTCCTCGCTGCTGACCGGCGTGGCGATCGACAAGGCGGCACCGTACAAGCAGTGCCTCACCCACGGCTTCACCGTGGACGAGCACGGCCGCAAGATGTCCAAGTCGCTGGGCAACGGCATCGAGCCGCAGGACATCATGAAGACCCTCGGCGCGGACATCCTGCGCCTGTGGATCGCCAGCGCCGACTACAGCAACGAGATGTCGCTGTCGCAGGAAATCCTGAAGCGCAACGCCGACGCCTACCGTCGCCTGCGCAACACCGCGCGTTTCCTGCTCAGCAACCTCAACGGCTTCGATCCGTCGCGCGATCTGCTGGCGCCGGCCGACATGGTCGCGCTGGATCGCTGGATCGTGCATCGCGCCTACGAGGTACAGGAGAAGATCAAGGCCGCCTACGACCGCTACGATTTCGCCGAGATCGTGCAGGCGCTGCTGAACTTCTGCAGCGTCGACCTGGGTTCGCTGTACCTCGACGTCACCAAGGATCGCCTGTACACGATGCGCGAGGATTCGCGCGGCCGTCGCAGCGCGCAGAGCGCGATGTTCCATATCGCCGAGGCGTTCGTGCGCTGGATCGCGCCCGTGCTCAGCTTCACCGCCGACGAGATGTGGGGCTACTTGCCGGGCGAGCGCACGGGCAACGTGCTGTTCGCCACGTGGTACGACGGCCTGGCCCCGCTGCCGGAAGGCGCCGCGCTCAACGCCGCCGACTTCGACCAGCTGCTGGCCCTGCGCGAGCAGGTCGCCAAGGTGCTGGAGCCGATGCGCGCCAATGGCCTGATCGGCGCCGCGCTGGAAGCGGAGATCACCGTGTCGGTGAACGCCCTGACCGCCGCCAAGTGGCAGCCGCTGGCCGAGGAACTGCGTTTCTTCTTCATCAGCGGCGACGTCACCGTCAGCGAAGTCAGCGCCGATGAGATCTTCGTGCTGGCCACGCCGACCACAAAGCGCAAGTGCGTGCGCTGCTGGCACCATCGTGCCGATGTCGGCGAGCATGCCGCGCATCCCGAGCTGTGCGGCCGCTGCGTCGAGAATATCGACGGTGCTGGTGAGGACCGTCGATGGTTCTGACCATGCTGGGCTGGCTCGCTGTAGGAGCGCCCCACGGGCGCGATGCTCCTGCTCGCACGTGCCGGGAACGGCATCGCGCCCATGGGGCGCTCCTACAGGAGAACGTCGCATGACGACACGCCCCAAACGCAACGCCCTGGCCTGGCTGCTGCTCTCGGTCATCGTGATCGGCCTCGACCAGTGGTCGAAGGCCTGGGTGCTGGCGTCGCTTCCGGAATACACCGCCATCCCCGTGATCGATGGCTTCTGGAACTGGTACCGCACCTACAACACCGGCGCGGCCTTCAGCTTTCTCGCCGATGCAGGCGGATGGCAGTTGTGGTTCTTCACGGTGCTGGCGGTGGGCATCAGCGGCCTGCTGGGCTTCTGGCTGTCGCGTACCGCGCGCGGCGACTGGCGCCAGGCGCTGCCGTACGCGCTGGTCATCGGCGGCGCGCTGGGTAATGTCATCGATCGCCAGATCCACGGCCACGTGATCGACTTCATCCAGTGGCACTGGCGCGATTACTACTGGCCGGCGTTCAACATCGCGGACTGCGCGGTGGTGGGCGGCGCCATCGGGATTGCGCTGTTCGGGTTGTTTGACGGCAAGAAGAAAGCCGCGTAGGGCGGGCCTTGGCCCGCCGTTTGGTGACGCATCAACACGGTGGGCCAAGGCCCACCCTACTGGCATCGCGGCGGTTTGCCCTCACCCCGTTCCCCTCTCCCGCGGGCGGGAGAGGGGCGTTCGTGCCAAGCGGGATCGGCGCCGGCAACACGTTTAGCTTTTCATTTCCTCGTCTTCGGTAATATCGGTTTTATGGACGTCCTGCTCGCCAATCCCCGTGGTTTCTGCGCCGGTGTCGACCGCGCCATCGAGATCGTCAAGCGTGCGATCGAAACCCTGGGCGCGCCGATCTACGTGCGGCACGAGGTGGTGCACAACCGCTTCGTGGTCGATGACTTGAAGGAGCGCGGCGCGGTGTTCGTCGAGGAACTCGATGAAGTGCCGGACGGCGCCACCGTCATCTTCAGCGCGCATGGCGTGTCCAAGGCCGTGCGCAACGAAGCGGATCGGCGCGGGCTGAAGGTGTTCGATGCGACGTGCCCGCTGGTGACCAAAGTCCACTTCGAAGTGGCACGCCACTGCCGCGCCGGTCGCGACGTGGTGCTGATCGGTCACGCCGGCCATCCCGAGGTGGAAGGCACGATGGGGCAGTGGAGCCGCGAGGGCGGCGTGGGCCAGATCTACCTGGTCGAAGACATCGATGCGGTCGCCACGCTCGAGGTCAGCCAGCCCGGCAACCTGTTCTACACCACCCAGACCACGCTGTCGGTCGACGACACGGCGGGCATCATCCAGGCCTTGCAGCAGCGCTTCCCGGCCATCCAGGGGCCGAAGCACGACGACATCTGCTACGCCACGCAGAACCGCCAGGACGCCGTGCGCGACCTGGCCAAGCAGTGCGACCTGGTGCTGGTGGTCGGTTCGCCCAACAGCTCCAACTCCAACCGCCTGCGCGAACTGGCCGAGCGCGACGGCGTGGAGTCGTACCTGATCGACGGCGCGCACGAGATCGACCCGCGCTGGATCGACGGCAAGCAGCGCGTCGGCGTCACCGCCGGCGCCTCCGCTCCCGACGTCTTGATCGAAGGCGTCATCCAGCGCCTGCGCGACCTCGGTGCTGGCGGCATCAGCGAACTCGATGGCGAACCCGAGAACATGGTGTTCGCCTTGCCGAAGGAACTGCGGCTGCAGCTGGTGAGCTGAGGCACCGTTGGTCGTTCCGAAGCGGAACCCCGCAACCGCGGGGCTCTTTATTTCTGTGTTGGGTGGTCACGCATCCACGTGCACGTGGACCTTGCCGTCGATCATCGACACGCGCAGCGCGTCCAGCCCGGCGATATTGACCACCACCTCCGGTTGCCCGTCGAAGCGCGGCCCGACACTGAGCACGCGGGCACCGGCCGCAACGCCGGCGAGGATGCCGGCCGGGGCGTCTTCCAGCACGCCGCACGCGGTGATCGGTACGCCGAGGCGCTGCGCGCCCAGCCGGTAGCAGGCGGGGTCGGGTTTGCCGACGGCGACGTCTTCGCCGTACACGCCGAACGCGGGCAGGTCGAAGCCGGCCGCCTGCATGCGCCGGCGGGCGAGGTCGCTTCCCGCCGAGGTGACCAGCGACCACGATCTCGCGGGCAGGGTGGCCAGCAGGGCCGCGGCGCCGGTGCAGGCGACGATGCCGTCGGTCGCCTCGGTTTCCTGCGCTTCCAGCTCGCGTGCGATGCGGCGGCTGGACGGCGTATCGCCCAGCGCGTCGATCACGCTGTCCATCGTGCGCCGGCCGTGCGAGCCGGCGATGAAGGCGTCGAAGTCCAGCCCGTGCTCGCGGCAGAAGTGGGCCCACACCGTTTCCACCCGCGCCGTGGAATCCACCAGCGTGCCGTCCATGTCGATCAGCAGGGCATCGAAGACGAGGCGCATGCGCGAGCGGTCCGATGGGCGGGGGAGTCCGATTGTACGGGCCGGGTGTGGCCGCTTCTTTGCCGTCACCGGCCATTGCGTATCACGCCGTGCGACGGCGCCGGGCGATCTTCTCCGCCATCGAACCGAGGGGACGCGCGATGACCCAGCTGCACTGGATGGCTTTCAGGATGTACCTGCCGACGCTGGCGTGCCTGCTGCTCGCATTCGCCTCCACCTGGCTGCTCACCAGCGCGGAACCGGCCGCGTTCGCACCGCCGCTCGGCGGCGTGCTGCGCTGGGCACCCTACGCGCTGCTGGGGCTGTCCGTGCTGCTCGGCGTCATCACCAGCGTGCGCCTGTTGCGCTGGGACACCGGCGACGCGCTGATCTGCGGCTGTGGTGGCCTGTTGGGCGGGGAACGGCCGGGACGCTTCGGCACCTACCGGACGTGCGCGGCGTGCGGGCGGCGTCACGGGGTAGCCAGGTAGATCGCCCGCGCGCGGCGGACGGGTCGCGCAAGGAGGTCACATTCGCGTCCACCACGATGCGTCGACGGGATCGTGCCGGATGTCTCCATCCGCTGCGCAGGAGGGGGCGGCGAGGCTTTTTGCTTCGCTGTCGAGCCGCCGAGCTTCGCGCGCGCACCTCGGTGGTGCGGCGGCAAGGCAAAAAGCCTTGCGACCGGAGCGGAGAGCCTCGGCGGCAAGGCAAATCGCGTTGTCGTCATTGCTGAAAGCTTCGACGTCGAAGCAAAAAGCCGTGTCGTCTCACTTCAATGGTCCGCGGTCGAGGCTTTTTGCTTTGGCGGCAACCCGAAAAGCCTTGCGAGCGAAGCAAAAAGCCTCGTCATCTCACCTCAATGCCCTGCGCGCGCACCTTTCTGGTTCGATTTCTCACAGTAGCGGCGTGCTGGCGCCGATTAGGTGTCATGACGCAACGGACGGCGTCGCTATTGCCAGTCATTTTCTTCGGTCATCGGCTTGGATGCCTGCGCGAACGACGGGGTAGCGAGATGCTCGATGGAAGCATAACGACTCCGCGCGCGGGGCCGTTGTCGCGAACAGGTCAGAGTCGGGCAAGGGTCGTGACCAAAGGTCGGGATGAGCGAAGCGACGCCCAACACCTGCAGCAGGTGAACGGTCATGGACTATCGGCGTACCCGTCGGAAAGGCGGCACCTGCTTCTTCACGGTCGATCTGGCCGATCGTTCCAGCACCTTGCTCGTGGATCGTATCGACGACCTTCTACGTGCGGTCCGCGTCGTCAAGCAGCGGCATCCGTTCGATATCGTTGCCTGGGTGGTCCTGCCCGATCACATGCATGTCGTCTGGACACTGCCCACGAACGACGGCGATTGCGCCACGCGCCGGATACGGATCAAGGCTACCTGCTCACCAGGGATGCCGAAGGGCGAGCGGATTCGCAATGCACGTCGCCGCAATGGCGGGCGCGGCATCTGGCAGCGCCGCTTCCGGGAGCATCTGGTCATTGACGATGACGATCTCCGACGCCACGTCGACCAAGTGCATATCAATCCGGTGATGCATGGCTACATCGCGCATGTGGCAGATTGGCCGTACAGTTCGATACATCGCGACATGCGGCTGGGCGTGGTGCCGAAAGATTGGGCAGCGGCGTCCGAGGGCGATGTGCGTGCGGGGAGGGCTGAGGCCGTTGGGCTTCGTTGCGCTCATCCCAACCTGTGGGCCTGCTAACGATCATCGTGCGAATAGTGAAAATACCTGGTTTCAAAGAAAATTTTGCTGTGCTGATCTTGAAGCTGGCTCCGCTGCTTCTGATCTATGTTCTCGCGTGCAAGTGGATACTTAACGCTTTGGCCGTTCCGAGTCCTTACGCGTTCTGGATTAATTTTTTGGGTGTTTTGCTCATAGCCCGGGTTGTCGCCGGGTCGCTTTTCATTCGAATGTATCGGGCGGATAGAGCCGAGCGTGAGTAGTGGTTTCGTCATGCGAGCGCGCCGGTCGGCTATGGTCGACCGGCATGCCCACCCGCAAGCTTCCTGGCGGCTTCCCGCCACCCGGACACCCCCGCATTGACCCGCCCCCGTCCCAGCCCCTAAAATTCGCGGCTCCGCCGGAATAGCTCAGTTGGTAGAGCGGCGCATTCGTAATGCGTAGGTCGTAGGTTCGATTCCTATTTCCGGCACCAGTTGAGACAAGGCCCCGCTTCGGCGGGGCTTTGTTTTTCCGGGTCTCGCCCGCGGAGACGGCGGGCCGATACAGTAGCCGCTCGCCGTCCCGACAGGTTCCCCGTGGCCAAGACCTCCGCCAAGTCCCGCACTGCCTACGTCTGCACCGAATGCGGGGCCGAGCACAGCAAATGGCAGGGCCAGTGCGCCGACTGCGGCGCCTGGAACTCCCTCAGCGAGATCGTCCTGGAGCCCGCCGCTGGCGCCCCTGCCGCCGCCCGCCGCTCCGGCTGGGCTGGCAAGGCCGAGGCGCCTAAGATCACTGCCCTGAAGGACGTCCGCCACAGCGAAGAGGCGCGCGTGAGTACGGGCATCGGCGAGTTCGACCGCGTACTCGGCGGCGGCCTGGTCGAAGGCGCCGTGGTGCTGGTCGGCGGCGACCCCGGCATCGGCAAGTCCACCCTCCTGCTGCAGGCCTTGGCGCGCATGTCGGCCAGCCTGCCGGCCCTGTACGTCACCGGCGAGGAATCGCTGGCCCAGGTCGCCGGCCGCGCCGTGCGCCTGGACCTGCCGCTGGACAACCTGCAGGCGCTGGCCGAGACCGGCATCGAGAACATCCTGCAGCACGCGTCGGTGGCACGGCCCAAGCTGATCGTCGCCGACTCCGTGCAGACCCTGTGGACCGAATCGCTGACCGCCGCGCCCGGTTCCGTCAGCCAGGTGCGCGAGAGCGCCGCCCGGCTGGTGCGCTACGCCAAGGAGACCGGCACGGCCGTGTTCCTGGTCGGCCACGTCACCAAGGAAGGCGGCATCGCCGGCCCGCGCGTGCTCGAGCACATGGTCGACGCCGTGCTGTATTTCGAGGGTGAGAGCGGCAGCCGTTTCCGCGTGCTGCGCGCGTTCAAGAACCGCTTCGGCGCGGTCAACGAACTGGGCGTGTTCGCCATGGGCGAGAAGGGCCTGAAGGAAGTGCCCAACCCGTCGGCGATCTTCCTGTCCGGCAGCGCCCAGCAGCCCGGCAGCTGCGTGATGGTCACCCGCGAGGGCACGCGCCCGCTGCTGGTGGAAGTGCAGGCGCTGGTCGACAGTTCGCCGCTGTCCAATCCGCGCCGCGTCGCGGTGGGCCTGGAACAGAACCGGCTGGCCATGCTGCTGGCCGTGCTGCACCGGCACGGCGGCGTGGTGGTGGGCGACCAGGACGTGTTCGTCAATGTGGTCGGCGGCATCCGCGTGCAGGAAACCGCGGCCGACCTTCCCGTGTTGCTGGCCGTGCTGTCCTCGCTGCGCGACCGCCCGCTCGCCGAGAAGACGATCGCCTTCGGCGAGGTGGGCCTGTCGGGCGAGATCCGCCCCGTGCCCAACGGCGAGGAGCGCCTGCGTGAAGCGGCCACGCACGGCTTCAAGCGCGCCATCGTGCCCAAGGGCAACGCGCCGAAGTCGGGCACGTTCAAGGGGCTGGAAGTCGTGGCGGTGGAACGGTTGTCGCAGGCGCTGGAAGCGGCGGCGGAGTAGGGGGGGTACCACCCCGGGATGTGGCATGCTCGCCCCGACCACGGTCCGTGGTCACGTAACGCCAAGGAGGCGACTGTGAAAGGAGTTTGCAGAGCGATGTGGATGCGCGCGGTGTGGGTATCGGTGCTGTTGTCGATGGCGGTGAGTGTGTCCGCCCAGGACGTGGTGGATCGCCTGAAGGTGCCGGGACCCATCGGGTTTTCCGGCGAAACGTTCAGCCTCGCGTGGACCAGCAATCCCAGTGATCGTCTTTACAAGCAGGAGTACCTGCCCGTGGGCCAGGCACTGGAACGCTACGAAAGCATGCTGATGCTCGACCTGACCTTCGACGGCGCAACGCCGCGCCAGAAGGCGGCGGCGTTCGCCGCGACGCTGGACGCGCGCAAGTCCTCCGATCCGGTCGTGAACTACGAGGTGCTACTGGGCGACAACGGTGAAGTGATCCTCGACTTCCTGCTGTCCGCCACGCCGACCGGCGGTGATCTCATCGTCGAATGGAACGCCTACCGCTACAGCACTCTGGGCGACGGTGTGCAGATGGTGGGCATCAGCCGGCGTGCCTACGGCGACGCGGCGGAGGACTTCCTGCGCCATCGGCTCAAGGCGTTGCGGGACCGCGACATCCGCGCGCTGGCGGCGCTGGAGCTTCGTGCGACGCTGCCGGCGAAATAGGCTGGTTGGCGGAGGCGGGGTGGCTCAACCCCGCCTCAACACCATTTCATAGACGAACTTGCTGCCGAAGAACGCCAGCAGCAACAGCACCATCGCGGCGAGCGTCCAGTGCACGGCTTTGGCGCCGCGCCAGCCGTAGCGCCAGCGGCCGACCAGCAGGGCGCCGAACGCCAGCCACGACATCACGCTGAGCACGGTCTTGTGGCTGAGCTTCTGCGCCAGGAAGTTCTCGACGAACAGCACGCCGGTCAGCAGCGTGGCGGTCAGCAGGATGAAGCCGACCGTGATGGTGCGGAACAGCAGGTCTTCCAGTTCGGTCAGCGGCGGCAGCGCGCGCAGCCACAGGTGGAACTCGCGCCGGCGCAGCGCGCGTTCCTGCGCCCACAGCATCACGGCGAGCAGCGCCGCGATGGCCAGCGCGGCGTAAGCGAGCAGCGCCAGCCAGGCATGCAGTTGCAGGCGCCAGTCCAGCCCGCTCGCGGCCTGGTGGCCGTAGACGTGGTAGATCGCCAGCAGGGCCGCGGCCAGCGGGAAGGCGACCACGCCGAGCGCGGCCATGCGGCCCTGGATCGCGACCAGGAGCGTCATCACCGCCATGCCTAGCGACACCAGCGACAGCGCGGCGAAGAAGTGCATGTCCGGCCCGCCGGGCGTGCGCCAGGCGACCAGCAGGTGGTAGGTGCCGTGCAGGATCACCGCCCCGAGCGCCGGCCAGACCCACGGACGCGGGGCATCGCCGGTGTCGCGGGCCACGGAACGGACCAGCAGGCCGGCGGCCAGCAGGTAGAGCGCGACGGCGATGAGAATCAGTGTCATCGGAGAAGTGTCGCACAGCGGCCACGCACGGCGCAGCGTCCGGACGACGCGGGACGGGCATGGCGGGCGGGACCGCTATAATCGCCGTCCGTTTTCCCTGGTCCTGCCTGCCCCATGTTCGAATCCCTGACCCAGCGACTCTCCGGCACCATCGAGCGCCTGCGTGGCCGCGGCCGCCTGAGCGAGGAGAACATCCGCGAGGCCACCCGCGAAGTGCGCATCGCCCTGCTGGAGGCCGACGTGGCCCTGCCGGTGGTGCAGGCGCTGATCGAGCGCATCAAGGTGCGCGCCGTCGGCCAGGAAGTGCTGAAGTCGCTGACCCCCGGCCAGGCGCTGATCAAGGTCGTTCGCGACGAGCTGACCGCGGTGATGGGCTCGCAGGCCAGCGACCTCAACCTCAACGTGCCCGCGCCCGCCGTCATCCTGATGGCCGGCCTGCAGGGCGCGGGCAAGACCACCACCGTCGGCAAGCTGGCCAAGCACCTGCGCGAGAAGCGCAAGAAGAAGGTCATGGTGGTCAGCGCCGACGTCTACCGTCCGGCCGCCATCGAGCAGCTGAAGACGCTGGCCCAGCAGGTGGACGTGCTGTTCTTCCCGTCGGATGCGGGGCAGAAGCCCGAGGCCATCGTGCGTGCCGCCATCGACGACGCGAAAAAGTCCTTCGTCGACGTGCTGCTGGTCGACACCGCCGGCCGCCTGGCCATCGACGAGGCCATGATGGCCGAGATCAAGGCGCTGCACGCGGCGGTCAAGCCGGTGGAGACGCTGTTCGTCGTCGACGCCATGACCGGCCAGGACGCGGCCAACACCGCCAAGGCCTTCAGCGAAGCACTGCCGCTGACCGGCGTGGTGCTGACCAAGACCGACGGCGATGCGCGCGGTGGCGCGGCGCTGTCGGTGCGCTACATCACCGGCAAGCCGATCAAGTTCATTGGCGTGGGCGAGAAGCCCGACGGCCTGGACGTGTTCCACCCCGAGCGCGTGGCCAACCGCATCCTCGACATGGGCGACGTGCTGTCGCTGGTCGAGCAGGTCGAGCAGAACGTCGACCGCGAGAAGGCCGAGAAGCTGGCCGCCAAGGTCATCAAGGGCAAGAAGTTCGACCTCAACGACATGCGCGACCAGCTGGAGCAGATGCAGAACATGGGCGGCATCAGCGGCCTGATGGACAAGCTGCCGGGCATGGGCCAGATCCCCGAGCACGTGAAGCAGCAGGTGCAGCAGGGCAAGGAAGTGCCGCGCATGATCGCCATCATCAATTCGATGACGAAGAAGGAACGCCGCAACCCGGCGCTGCTCAACGGCTCGCGCCGTGCGCGCATCGCCAAGGGCGCGGGCCTGACGCCGGCCGACGTCAACAAGCTGATGAAGCAGTACCAGCAGATGGAAAAGATGATGGGCAAGCTGGCTGGCGGCGGCATGAAAGGCATGATGCGCAACATGAAGAGCATGATGGGCGGCCGCGGCGGCATGCCGTTCCGTTGAGGTTTCGCTTCTCTTTCCTGTGGGAGCGACGCAAGTCGCGATCTTGTCTCCGTTCATCGCGACTTACGTCGCTCCCACATTCGATTGACGCGGAGATCCGGCCCGCATGACCTCGGCCTTCCTCAACGGCAAGCCCGCCACCGCCGACGACCTGCGAGCGCTGGCGTTGGCCAACTACGGTCACTTCACCTCGATGCAGGTGCGCGACGGCGCGGTGCAGGGCCGCGCGCTGCACCGGCAGCGGCTTGAGGAAGCGACCTTCATCCTGTTCGGCACGCAGCTGGACGGCGACGATGCGTTGAAGCAGGCAGCGCAGGCGATGGAGCGTGCCGGCCTGCGCGATGCGTCGGTCCGCATCACCGTGTTCTCCACGCGCTTCGATTACCGCGACCCCGCACGCGTCGTCGCGCCCGACGTGCTGGTGACATTGTCGCCGGCCGCCTCGGGTGACAAGCCGGCGCTGCGGGTGAAGTCGTATCCGTTCGTCCGCCCGCTGCCGCAGGTCAAGCACGTAGGCACGTTCCCCCTGTTCCACTACCGCCGGCAGGCGCTGGCGGACGGCTACGACGACGCGCTGTTCGTCGATCCGGCGGGGCAGGTGGTCGAGGGGTCGATCTGGAACCTGGGCCTGTGGGACGGCCAGTCGGTCGTCTGGCCCGAGGGGCCGGCGCTGCGGGGTACGGCGGAGCGACTGCTCCAGATGGCGCTGGAAGAGGCAGGGGTCCCGCAGCGGCGCGCCACGGTCAGGCGGGACGAACTGGGGGACTTCCGGGCCGGATTCGCCTGCAATGCCAGTGGTTTGCAGGCGGTGGAGGCGGTCGATGCCGTCGCATGGGGGGCTGATATCGCCCTGATGGCACGTCTGCGGGCAGCGCTGGACCCGGTCCCGTGGACGCCCGTGGGCTGACCCGCCGGATCACCGGTCCCCGTGGGGTTTTCCTGACCGATTCAATGGCTTAGAATAGCCGGCTTACCTCGCCATTCTGGCGACTGGGCAACACTGGAAAACACTATGGTCAAGATCCGTCTCACCCGCGGCGGCGCGAAGAAGCGCCCCTTCTACCACATCATCGTGACCGACTCGCGCAGCGCGCGTGACGGCCGCAACATCGAGCGCGTGGGTTACTACAACCCGGTCGCCGCCGGCGCCGAAAAGCGCGTCGAACTCGACATCGCCCGTGTCGACCATTGGGTCGGCAACGGCGCGCAGCTGACCGAGAAGGTCCGCAACCTGTACAAGGAAGTCGCCAAGTCCGCCACGGCGGCCTGAGTGACCAGGCCGCGCGCATCGCGCGGCCGTTTGTTCGCATGAACACCGAGCGCCCACCGACCCCGCAGAAAATGATTCTGCTGGGAAGGCTTCTGGGCGCTTTTGGTGTGCGCGGCCAGATCAAGATCGAATCCTGGACCGAGCCGCGCGACGCCATCTTCCGCTACCAGCCGTGGACGTTGCGCGATGCCGCCGGCGTCGAGCGCGAGCTGAGCGGTGCGCGCGGCAAGGCTTCGGGCAAGCATCTGGTGGCGACGCTGCCGGGCGTGGAAGACCGCGACCAGGTGGAAGCGATGCACGGGCAGGAAATCCTCGTCCCGCGCGCCGCATTGCCGCCGCCGAGCGCGGGCGAGTTCTACTGGGTCGATCTGGAAGGCCTGCGTGTCATCCATGTCGACGGCACCGATTTCGGCACCGTTTCGCACCTGTTTTCGACCGGCGCCAACGATGTGCTGGTTGCGCGCGGCGATCGCGAGCGTCTGATTCCGTTCGTCGAACCCGACTACGTGCGCTCGGTGGATTTCGAGGCCGGCGTGGTCACCGTCGACTGGGATCCCGAGTTCTAGCCGCCTCGCAGGCGACCGCACACGCGGGTACCCTGCGTTCCAACCGAGTTGCAGCCGATCGCCATGCGCATCGACGTCATGACCCTGTTCCCCGACTTCATCGCCCAGGCCGCGGCCGTGGGCGTGGTGGGGCGCGCGCAGGAGCGGGGATTGCTGTCGCTGCACGGCTGGAATCCGCGCGACTACGCCAGTGGCGGCTACCGGCGCGTGGATGACCGCCCGTTCGGCGGCGGCCCGGGCATGGTGATGATGATCGAGCCGCTGCAGGCCTGCCTGTCGGCAATCCGGGCCGCGGATGCAGCGCCGGCCCCGCTGATCTACCTGAGCCCGCAGGGCACGCCGCTGACGCAGAAGAAGGCGCGTGAACTGGCCGCGCTGCCGCGCATGATTCTGCTGTGCGGGCGCTATGAAGGCGTGGACGAGCGTTTCCTCGAGGCCGAAGTGGACGAGGAGATTTCCATCGGCGACTACGTGCTGTCTGGCGGCGAGCTGGCCGCAGCGGTGCTCATCGACGCGGTCGGCCGGCTGCAGGACGGTGCGCTGAACGATGCCGATTCGGCCGTGCAGGACAGTTTCGAGGGCGATGGTCTGCTGGACTGCCCGCATTTCACCCACCCGTCCCGCCATCCGTTGGGCGAGGTGCCAGCCGTGCTGCGTTCGGGCGACCACGCCGCCATCGCCCGCTGGCGGCGGCAGCAGGCCTTGGGCCGCACCTGGTTGAGGCGGCCAGATTTGCTGGACGAAGCCGGCCTGTCCAAGGCCGACAAGGCCCTGCTGGCGACGTTCCGGGCCGGTCTGGCAGGCGGGGACGGGGCAGGGTAGCCAGCCCGGCCGGGAATCCGGTAGAATGCACGACCCTTGGGCGGTTCTCGCCCGGGATCCCATAAGAATATCGTGCAGCGCAATCCGGCGACTGCATCAGTTTTCCGCTGTCGCAAGACACGATCACGCATACAAGCATTGGTGCCAACATGAGCAAGCTCCTCCAGGAATTCGAAGCCTCCCAGATCACGCGCGAGCTGCCCGCGTTCGGCCCCGGTGACACCGTGGTCGTCAACGTGAAGGTCAAGGAAGGCAACCGCGAGCGCGTGCAGGCGTACGAAGGCGTCGTCATCGCCAAGAAGAACGCCGGCCTGAACTCGGCCTTCACCGTCCGCAAGATCTCGCACGGCTACGGCGTCGAGCGCGTCTTCCAGACCCACAGCGCCTCGATCGACTCGGTCGAAGTGAAGCGCCGCGGCAAGGTCCGCGCCGGCAAGCTGTATTACCTGCGCGACCTGGAAGGCAAGGCTGCCCGCATCAAGGAAGACTTGGCCGCCAATGCCGCCGCCAAGGCCGCCCGCCAGGCTGCTGCTGCCGCTGCCGCCGAGTAATCCGGCACAAGCGCATCGCAGGAACGGCCACCTCCGGGTGGCCGTTTGCGTTTCCGTCGGAGGCATTCCGGTGCAGACTGGCGTCCACGGCCACGGAGCGCGCTATGCACCCGAAGCGAGTCCTTCCCTTGGGCGTCATCTCCTTCGCGCCTGCCCTGAGGCGACCGTACTTCTTGTTCCGATGACCGAATCCAACGACGCTTCCGTCCGCCTCGACCTGTGGCTGTGGGCGGCCCGTTTCTTCAGGACACGCAGTCTGGCCAAGCAGGCCATCGAGACCGGCAAGGTGGACGTGGCCGGGCAGCGCGCGAAATCGTCGCGCGCGGTGCGCGTGGGCGACGCGTTGGCGGTGACGCGCGGCGATGACGTGTTCGAGATCGAAGTCCGCGCGCTCAGCGACAAGCGCGGTTCCGCGACGGTCGCGCAGGCCTTGTACGCGGAGTCGGAATCCTCTCGCGAGCGGCGTGCCGCCGCGCTGGCGGCACGGCAGGCGGAACGTGCGGGCTACCAGGCGCCGCAGTCGCGGCCGGACAAGCGTGCGCGGCGGTTGATCCGCGCGCTGGGCGATATCGACGCGCTGTAATGGCGCGACAAAAAAAGGGCGCCGATGGCGCCCTTTCTTTTCACTGCTTCGATGCGGGCGAGCGGATCAGCGTCCGCCACCGAGCATGCCGCTGCCGATCTTGAGGATGTCGCCCAGGCCCAGTTGGCCATCGCCATCCTGGTCGAGCACGGCACCGAGCAGGCCGCCGCCGAGACCGCCCTGCTGCTGCGCAACCTGCCGTTCCTGTCCGAGCACCGGGCCCAGCGCGCTCGGGTTCGCGTTGCCCTGGCCCAGGAAACGCTGGGCAAGGAACGACAGCACGATCGGTGCGAGGATCTTCATCAGCATCGCCGACTTGTCGCCGCCGAGGCCGGTCGCCTGTCCCAGGCTGGCCTCGGCACGCGGCTGTGCGCCGCCGAAGATATGGCCGAGGATGGCAGCACCATCGGTCTGCCGGCTGGGGGTCGAACCACCGCCCAGGACCGCGCCCAACACGCTGCCCAGGTCCAGGCCGGCGTGATCCTTCTGCAGCGCACCGAACAGGGCTTCCGCACCTTGCGGCTGCGCGGCGTTCTTGCCCAGCGCGCCCAGCAACAACGGCAGGGCCGCCGCGACCGCGCCGGACGCCTGCATCTGCCCCACGCCGAGTTGCTGCGACACCTGCTGCAACGGTGCGCCCTGCAGTTGGGCGAAGAGTTCTTCTGCGAGTGACTGGTTGCTCATAGTGCGGCTGTCCTCCTGGACGAGTGTGATAGTGACCACGGCCATCCTAGCGCCAAATTATGTGATACACGCCTCACAATTGCGTCCGCCGACCGACGGGCCAGCATGCGGTCCGCACATCGGGCGATGCGCGGACCGGTGCTTCCGAGGGTCAGCGCAGGTCGAAGCGGTCCAGCTCCATCACCTTCGTCCAGGCGGCGACGAAGTCCTCGACGAATTTCGCCTGGCCGTCGCTGCTGGCATAGACCTCCGCCAGCGCACGCAGCACCGAGTTGGAGCCGAACACGAGGTCGGCGCGCGTGCCGGTCCACTTCACCGCGCCGTTCTTGCGGTCGCGGCCTTCATAGCCATTGGCGCCGGTCGCCTTCCACTCCGTGCCCATGTCGAGCAGGTTGACGAAGAAGTCGTTACTCAGCGTGCCGGGCTTGTCGGTGAGGACGCCATGCTGGCCGCCGTCCGCATTCGCTCCCAGCACGCGCAGGCCGCCGACCAGCACGGTCATCTCGGGCGCGGTCAGCGTCAGCAACTGCGCGCGGTCCACCAGCAGGTGTTCCGCCGGCACCGCCGACCGGCCCTTGAGGTAGTTGCGGAAGCCATCGGCGAACGGTTCGAGCACGGCGAACGATTCCACGTCGGTCTGGTCGGCGCGTGCATCGGTGCGGCCCGGATGGAACGGCACGGTCACGGCATGGCCGCCGGCTTTCGCCGCCTGCTCGATGCCGACGCCGCCGGCCAGCACGATCAGGTCGGCCAGCGAGACTTTCTTGCCGCCGGCGGCATCCAGGTTGAACTCCATCTGGATGCGTTCCAGCGCCTTCAGCACCTTCGCCAGTTGGTCGGGCCGGTTGACCGCCCAGTCCTTCTGCGGGGCGAGGCGGATGCGGGCGCCGTTGGCGCCGCCACGCTTGTCGCCGCCGCGGAACGTGGACGCCGACGCCCACGCGGTGGAGACCAGCTCCGCGACCGACAGGCCGGAGGCCGCGATCTTCTGCTTCAGCGCATCGACATCGCCGGCGTCGATCGTCGCGTAGTCCGCCTTCGGTAACGGGTCCTGCCACACCAGCTCTTCCTTCGGCACTTCCGGACCCAGGTAGCGGGCACGCGGGCCCATGTCGCGGTGGGTCAGCTTGAACCAGGCGCGCGCGAAGGCCTCGGCGAAGGCCTGCGGATTTTCCAGGAAGCGCTTGGAGATCGGGCCGTAGATGGGATCGAAGCGCAGCGACAGGTCGGTGGTCAACATCTTGGGACGCTGCTTCTTCGTGGAGTCGTGCGCGAACGGCACGTCTTCCGGCGCGTCCTTGGCGACCCACTGGTGCGCGCCCGCGGGTGACTTCTCCAGTTCCCATTCGAAGCCGAACAGGTTCTCGAAGAACTTGTTGCTCCACAGCGTCGGTGTCTGCGTCCAGGTGACCTCGATGCCGGAGGTGATGGTGTCGCCACCACGGCCGCTGCCGAACTTGTTGTGCCAGCCGAAGCCCTGCGCTTCCAGTTCATCGGCTTCGGGCTCGGCGCCGACGTTGTCGGCGGGGCCGGCACCGTGGGTCTTGCCGAAGGTGTGGCCACCGGCGATCAGGGCGACGGTTTCCTCGTCGTCCATCGCCATGCGCGCGAAGGTGTCGCGGATGTCTTTCGCCGCCAGCAGCGGATCGGGATTGCCGTCGGGGCCTTCCGGGTTCACGTAGATCAGGCCCATCTGCACGGCGGCGAGCGGGTTCTCCAGACGGCGCGAATGGACATCGCCGTCGGCGTCGTCATCGGACACCAGCACGCCCTTGTCGCCCGGCTTCTCGACGCCGTCGGAGCCGTGCGCATAGCGGATGTCGCCGCCCAGCCACGTGGTCTCGCGGCCCCAGTACACGTCCTGGTCCGGCTCCCACACATCCTCGCGTCCGCCACCGAAACCGAACGTGCGGAAGCCCATCGTCTCCAGCGCCACGTTGCCGGTGAGGATCATCAGGTCGGCCCAGGAGATGGCCTGGCCGTACTTCTGCTTGATCGGCCACAGCAGGCGGCGCGCCTTGTCCAGGCTGACGTTGTCCGGCCAACTGTTGAGCGGGGCGAATCGCTGCTGCCCGCGACCGCCGCCGCCGCGACCGTCCTGGATGCGATAGGTGCCCGCGCTGTGCCACGCCATGCGGATGAAGAGTCCACCGTAGTGGCCGAAGTCGGCCGGCCACCAGTCCTGCGAGTCCGTCATCAGGTCGCGCAGGTCCTTCTTCAGCCCGTGGTAGTCCAGCTTCTTGAAGGCCTCGGCATAGTCGAAGTCGCCCGCCAGCGGGTTGGAGCGCGACGAATGCTGGTTGAGCAGATCCACGCGCAGCTGGTTGGGCCACCAGTCGCGATTGCCGGTGCCGCCGCCGGCGGTCTGGTGGAACGGGCACTTCGATTCGGTGGTCATGGGTTTCCTTCCTCTGGTCGTCAGGTGTGGGTGGGAATGTCGGTGGAGCGGATGGGGTGCAAGGCGATGCGCCGCGCGACAGGTCAGTCGCGTGGTGGGGCAGGAGAGCGTGGGGGATGCCGGCAGGGCGGCAACGTGGGCACTCGCATGGCTGACGTCCTTCAAGGGCGTTGGCGGATGGCGACCAGACTAGGCAGTGCGAACGATCAATGAAAATCGTTTGTGGCGAAGGGTTCGATAGCGCCTTTCAATGGTGCGTTGCGCCATCGCGATGCGTTTCGTCGCCGCAGCACGATACTCCGCGTGCGTTACGCGGATGTTGTAGATGCGTGCTGTGGCGGGCCTGCGGTCTCAATCCGCGAACGCGTGCCGGTCGACGGGAGGCGCGACCCGGTCAAAGCAGCGCCTTGAGCAGGTAGACCGCTTCCAGTGCCTGCTTGGGCGTGAGTTCGTCCGGATCGAGCGCGGCTAGCGCTTCCTGTGCGGCCGACGGTGCGGCGGCGAACAGGCCGAACTGCTGCGGGGCATCGAGCGCCTGCGGCGCCATGTCCGATGCATGCGTCTCGCGACCGCGCTGTTCCAGTTCCGCCAGCCGGCGGCGCGCCTGCTGCAGCGTGGTTTTTGGCAGGCCGGCCAGCGCTGCGACCTGCAGGCCGAAGCTGCGGTCCGCCGCGCCGTCCTTCACCGCGTGCATGAACACCAGCGTGTCGCCATGCTCCACCGCGTCCAGATGCACGTTGGCGATGCCGCTGGACGGCTCGTTCGCCAGTGCGGTCAGTTCGAAGTAGTGCGTGGCGAACAGTGTGTAGCAGCGGTTGCTGGCGGCCAGGTGGCGCGCCACGGCATCGGCCAGGGCCAGGCCGTCGTAGGTGGACGTGCCGCGGCCGATCTCGTCCATCAGGACCAGCGACCGGTCGGTGGCGTGATGCAGTATGTAGCTGGTCTCGGCCATTTCCACCATGAAGGTGGATTGCCCGCGCGCGAGGTCGTCGCCCGCGCCGATGCGGGTGAGGATGCGGTCGATCGGGCCGATGACCGCGCGCGAGGCCGGCACGAAGCTGCCGATGTGCGCGAGCAGCACGATCAGCGCGTTCTGCCGCATGTAGGTCGACTTGCCGCCCATGTTCGGGCCGGTGATGACCAGCATGCGGCGACCTTCGTCCAGCCGCAGGTCGTTCGGTTCGAACGGCTCCTTGCGCACCGCCTCGACCACCGGATGGCGGCCGCGTTCGATGCGAAGGCCGGGCGCATCGACGAGTTCCGGCTGCGCCCAGTCCAGTTCCTGTGCGCGCTCGGCAAAGGATGCCAGCACGTCGAGTTCGCTGAGGGCACCAGCGCAGTGCTTCAGCGGCTCCAGCCGCGCATTGAGGGTGTCCAGCAGCGCGTCGTACAGCAGCTTCTCGCGCGACAGCGAGCGCTCGCGCGCCGACAGCACCTTGTCCTCGAACTGTTTCAGTTCCTCGGTGATGTAGCGTTCGGCGCCGGTGAGCGTCTGCCGGCGGGTGTAGTGCACCGGCGCCTTGTCGGCCTGGCCCTTGCTGATCTCGATGTAATAGCCGTGCACGCGGTTGTAGCCGACCTTGAGCGTGGCGATGCCACTGCTGGCACGCTCGCGTGCCTCCAGGTCGACCAGGAACTGGTCGGCATTCGTGCTGAGACGACGCAGTTCGTCGAGTTCGGCGTCGTAGCCGTCGGCCAGCACGCCGCCGTCGGTGAGTTTGAGCGGCGGTTGCGGCGCGACGGCGGCCTGCAGCAGCGCGGAGGTGTCGTCGTGCTCGCCCAGTTCCGCGGCCAGCGCCTGCAGGCGCGGCGAATCGAGCGGTTGCAGATGGCCGCGGACGTCGGGCAGCAGCGCCAGGCCGTCGCGCAGCGTGGACAGGTCGCGCGGACGCGCCGAGCGCAGCGCCACGCGGGTGAGGATGCGCTCCAGATCGCCGAGCGCGCGGAAGCCGGTGCGCAGATCGCGGTCGGTGCCATGCCCGATCAGCGTGGCGATGGCGTGGTGACGTTCGCCCAGTACCGTCCGATCACGCAGCGGGCGGTGCAGCCAGCGACGCAGCAGGCGACCACCCATCGGGGTGACGGTGGTGTCCAGCACGCCCAGCAGGGTGTGCTTCGTGTCGCCGTCGACGCGGGTGTCCAGTTCCAGGTGCCGGCGCGTGGCAGCGTTCATCGCGATCGCGTCGCCGGCCGACTCCAGCGCGATCGCGGTCAGGTGCGGCAGGCGCTGTTTCTGGGTCTCTTCCACGTAACCGAGCAGCGCACCTGCGGCGCCGGTGGCCAGCGCCTTGTCGTTGATGCCGAAGCCGGTCAGATCGTGCAGGCCGAAGAAGGCGAGCAGTTGCCGGCGTCCGCTGTCGGGGTCGAACAGCCACGGTGCGCGCCGCCGCAGGCCGGTACGCTGTTGCAGGAACGCCGGCAGGCCTTCTTCGTCGGGAACCAGCAACTCGGCCGGTTCCAGGCGGGCGAGTTCGGCTTCCAGCGCATCGTCGCTGTCGACCTCGTTGACCATGAAACGCCCGCCGGCGAGGTCGGCCCACGCCAGGCCATAGCCCGAGCGACCGCGGCTGACCGTCATCAACAACGTGTCGCGGCGTTCGTTGAGCAGGGCTTCGTCGGTCACCGTGCCCGGTGTGACCACGCGTACCACCTTGCGCTCCACCAGACCCTTGGCCAACGCCGGGTCGCCGATCTGTTCGCAGATCGCCACCGACTCGCCCAGCGCCACGAGTCGAGCCAGGTACCCCTCGCAGGCATGCACGGGCACCCCCGCCATCGGGATCGGTGCGCCACCGGAACTGCCGCGCTGGGTCAGGGTGATGTCGAGCAGCCGGGCGGCCTTGCGCGCGTCGTCGTAGAACAGTTCGTAGAAATCCCCCATCCGGAAGAACACCAGCAGGTCCGGGTACTCCGCCTTGGCGGCGAAGAACTGCTTCATCAGGGGCGTGTGTTCCGACTTGTCTTTGCTCACGAGGCCAGCAGAAGGGGGAGGCAAAAGGGCGTTGATTGTAGCGGTGGCGAACGGCCATCGCCGATGGCGCGCGCGCGTTCGCAACGTGTTCCAGATGCGGCGCCTCGACTGCGCCGGCGAGGCGATCAGCGTTGGCGTAACCGGAGTTCCGCACGATCGTTCGTAAAATCAGTGGCTTATCCGTGCCAAAGTCCGGTGCGGCGTATCGACGCAGTGCAGAATGCCGCGATGTGAAGCGGATGTTAGTTTCGCGTTGACGCAAGGGGAGTTGCGTTCGTCATCGGCGGCACCGCCGCACGCTACATCGGGAATCAAACAGGCACCAACCGCCAGCACATGACCCTTGGGAGGGGAGAACATGGTCAACGCATTGCCCAGGCACAAAGCGCTTTCGCTCGCCGTCTTCACCGCGCTCTGCGCCAGCTCGCATGCCTATGCGCAGCAGGCGGCCGCGCCGGCGGGCGAGGACGAGCCCACCACGCTGGGGACCATGACGGTCACCGCGCAGAAGCGCGAGGAAGTGTTGCAGGACGTGCCGATCACGGTCGCCGTGATCTCCGAGGAACTGCTGCAGGACACCGGCGTCCGTGACATCAAGGACCTGCAGGTCCTGGTGCCGGGCCTGACCGTGACCAGCACGCAGAACGAAGCCATCACCACGGCGCGCATCCGCGGCATCGGCACGGTAGGCGACAACGTCGGCCTGGAATCGTCGGTCGGCGTGGTGATCGATGGCGTGTACCGCCCGCGCAACAGCGTCGGCTTCGGCGACCTCGGCCAGCTGGAGCGTATCGAGGTGCTGAAGGGGCCGCAGGGCACCGTGTTCGGCAAGAACACCTCGGCCGGTGTGATCAACGTGGTCACCCGCCGCCCCAGCTACACGCAGAGCGCGGAGGGTGAGGTCACCGTCGGCAACTACGGCGCGATCGGCGTGTCCGGCAGCTACAACGACTCGCTGTCCGACAACTCGGCCTTCAGCATCTACGCCGCCAAGCGCAAGCGCGACGGCTGGATGGACGTGCGCACCGGCAACGGACCGCGCCAGGAAACCGACGACTACGACCAGAACTTCCACACGGTGCGCGCCAAGCTGCTGCTGGAGCCGACCGAGAACCTGGAAATCCTGCTGTCGGGCGACTTCACCAGCCGGGACGAGAACTGCTGCACGGCGGTGCAGACCACGGTCGGCGGCACCGCCGCCATCCTCAACGCGCTGGCCGGTGGCCGCGCGGTGGCGGCGCCGGGCGACGATCCGTTCGACCGCGTGGCCTACAGCAACCGTCCGACCACGCAGGACATCGTGGACAAGGGCCTGTCCGCCGAGATCAACTGGGACACGCCCTGGTTCGGTGGTGCAACGCTGACCTCGATCACCGCCTCGCGGCAGTGGGAGGCCATCAACGGCCTCGACTACGACTTCAGCACGGCCGACCTGCTCTACCGCAATGCCGATAAGGACGAGTCCTTCACCGGCTTCGACACCTTCAGCCAGGAATTGCGCCTGACCGGCTCGAGCGAGCGCATCGACTGGATGGTGGGCGCGTTCTACTCGGACGAGGAGCTGACCCGCAACGAGACCTACCGCATCGGTCCGCATTACGAACCGTACGTGTCCACGCTGGTCTACCAGTTGGTCGGCCAGAGTCTCGGCGCGGCGGGCGTGCCGCTGAACAATCCGAACAACATCTCGCCGGCCGCGTTCCTGGCGCAGGTGGGCGGGCGTCCATTCGGCACCGGCTTCGTCGGCCTGGGGTCGCTGGACCGCTACAAGCAGGATGCCAAGAGCCTCGCGCTGTTCACCAACAACACCTGGCACGCGACGGACGCGCTGGACCTGACCCTGGGCCTGCGCTACACCCGCGAGAAGAAAGAGCTGACCTCGTCCTACAGCAATCCCAACGGCAGCCTCGCCTGCACGGGCACGCTGACCGACCAGAACGCCGCCAATCCAAACCGCTTCGCGCTGCTGCGCGCGGCGCTGGCGTCGCGCAGTTCGGTGTTCGCCTCGCTGCCGGCCGCCAATCAGAATGCGATCCTGGCGTCGGTCGGCCCCACCATCGCCGGCTACATGTGCCTGCCGTGGGCCAACGCGTTGCATAACGGCCGCAACACCTTCCAGGAGATGGACGACAAGGAATGGTCCGGCACGGTGAAGGCGGCCTACCGCTGGAACGAGAACGTGATGACCTACGCGTCCTACGCCCGCGGCTACAAGGGCGGCGGCTTCAACCTGGACCGCGTGCAGTCGGCGGACGGCCTGTCGAGCAGCGGGCAGGGCATCCGCCCGGTCAACGACACCTCGTTCGGCGGTGAGTTCGTCGACAGCTTCGAACTGGGCACCAAGACCACCTGGGCCGACGGCACGCTGCTGTTGAACGCCACCCTGTTCCACCAGGAATACGAGGACTTCCAGCTCAACAGCTTCCTCGGTACCAGCTTCGTGGTCCGCTCGATCCCCAAGGTGACCTCCTCGGGTCTGGATGCGGAAATCCTGTGGCAGCCGCGTGCGGTGCAGGGCCTGATGCTGCAGGGCGGCCTGATGTACGCCAAGACCGAGTTCGGCAAGGACATCCCGGGCGGCGACTTCGTCGAACGCACCCCGCTCAGCACCTCGGGCGCGCTCTACAAGCTGCCGGGCGCGACGATGCCGTTCGCGCCGGAATGGTCGGGTTCGCTGTCGGCCACCTATGAATGGGATGTCGGCGCCGACCACATCGGCCGCTTCAACATCGGCGGCAAGTACATGGGCGACTACAACACCGGCTCGGACCTGGACGTCGAAAAGCACCAGAGCTCGTACACCGTGTTCAACGCCCGCGTCGGCTTCGGCCGCAGCGACGGTCGCTGGATGCTGGAGCTGTGGGGCACCAACCTGACCGACGAGGACTACGTGCAGGTCGGCTTCGATGGTCCGTTGCAGGGCCTGTTCCCGGACCCCAACAATCCGCTCAACACGTTCAACGCGTTCCTCGGCGCGCCGCGCATGTACGGCATGACCCTGCGCGTCCGCTACTGATCCCCTTCGCTCGATGTAGCGAACGGCCCGCCCGTCCAGGCGGGCCGTTTTCTTTGAGGCATGCCAAGGCGACAGCGAAGGGGCAAATCGGCTACAACACGCACGCCCCCACCTCGGAACCGACGATGTCCGTGCCCAACGATGAAGCGCTGCGTGTCTTGGCCGAGCATGTCGGCGAACGCTTGCGACAGGGCCGTGACCATCTGGTCACCGCCGAGAGCTGCACCGGCGGCTGGATCGCCAAGTGCGTCACCGACATCGCCGGGTCGTCGGACTGGTTCGATTGCGGCATGGCCGCCTACAGCTACGAAGCCAAGCAGGCATTGCTCGGTGTGCGCCCGCAGACACTGGAAACGCACGGCGCGGTCAGTCGGGAGACGGTGATCGAAATGGTGTCGGGCGCCCTGGTGAACTCGGGGGCCAGCGTCGCGGTGGCGGTGACCGGCATCGCCGGGCCGGGAGGCGGCAGTCCCGAAAAGCCGGTGGGGACGGTGTGGATCGGCTGGAAACGCCGTGGCGGCTATGCGCGGGCGGAGGTCTTCCAGTTCGATGGCGATCGTGACGCGGTGCGCCGGCAGACCGTCGAGCGTGCCCTGAGGGGACTCGAACACCTCTGATGCCATGACCGGCATGCAATGGTTGCAGGCTATTGCCATGTCGCCGGGTTAGTAGTATTACTACTAACCATGGACCTGACCGATACCCAGCACGCCATCCTCGCCCTGATCGCCGAACGGCTCGAAGCCGAAGGCATGCCGCCGTCGCAGGCGGAAATCGCCAAGGCGTTCGGCTTCAAGGGCGTGCGCGCCGCGCAGTACCACCTTGAGGCGCTGGAACAGGCCGGGGCC
Organism: Pseudoxanthomonas japonensis; assembly: GCF_043632995.1. Taxonomy (NCBI): domain Bacteria; kingdom Pseudomonadati; phylum Pseudomonadota; class Gammaproteobacteria; order Lysobacterales; family Lysobacteraceae; genus Pseudoxanthomonas; species Pseudoxanthomonas japonensis. The sequence goes on from NZ_CP171632.1 coordinate 1,350,438, forward strand.
ATCGAGCGTGTTCCGGGACGGGCGCGCGGCATCCGCCTGCTGAAGGCGCCGCTGTCCGCGCAGCCGGATCTGGACTTCCCGTCCGCCAACGACGACGGCCTGCGCATCCCGGTGCTGGGGCAGGTGGCCGCCGGCGCGCCGATCGGTGCGGATGCCGGCCATCATGACTACGTGCTGCTGGATCGCGCTTTCTTCGCGCCCGCGCCGGATTACCTGCTGAAGGTGAAAGGCGACTCCATGCGCGACGAGGGCATCTTCGACGGCGACCTGATCGGCGTGCACCGCACCCGTGATGCGCGCTCCGGCCAGATCGTGGTGGCCCGGGTCGACGACGCGATCACCGTCAAGCTGCTGAAGATCGGCAAGGACCGCATCCGCCTGCTGCCACGCAATCCGGACTACGCCCCCATCGAGGTCCAGCCCGACCAGGACTTCGCCATCGAAGGCCTGTACTGCGGTCTGGTGAGGCCGAACCGGTGATGAGCGCCTGCGCCTCCGACGCCGCCGGACGGTGTTTTCCGATGACGCTGAGCGGCGTGGACCGATCCCCACGGACGGCATCGACGATTAATTTCACTCTCTCCCGTCCCGTCGCAGCCTGTGCGATGGACGTTCCCCACACTGACCGCACCTGACCACTTTGACTAGGACCACGACGATGGACGAGAACAAGAAGCGCGCCCTTTCCGCCGCACTGACCCAGATCGAGCGCCAGTTCGGTAAGGGCTCGGTGATGCGCATGGGCGACCGGGTGATCGAACCCGTCGAAATCATTCCCACCGGCTCGCTGATGCTGGATATCGCGCTGGGAATCGGTGGATTGCCGCGTGGCCGCGTGGTGGAGATCTATGGTCCGGAATCTTCCGGCAAGACCACGCTGACCCTGCAGGCCATCGCGCAGTGCCAGAAGCAGGGCGGCACGGCGGCGTTCATCGACGCCGAACATGCGCTGGACCCCATCTACGCCGCCAAGCTGGGCGTGAACGTGGACGACCTGCTGCTGTCGCAGCCGGACACCGGCGAACAGGCGCTGGAAATCGCCGACATGCTGGTCCGTTCGGGCTCGATCGACATCGTGGTCATCGACTCGGTGGCGGCATTGACGCCCAAGGCCGAAATCGAGGGCGAGATGGGCGACCAGCTGCCGGGCCTGCAGGCCCGCCTGATGAGCCAGGCGCTGCGCAAGCTCACCGGCAACATCAAGCGTTCGAACACTACCGTTATCTTCATCAACCAGCTGCGCATGAAGATCGGCGTGATGATGCCCGGCCAGAGCCCGGAAACCACCACCGGCGGCAATGCGCTGAAGTTCTATGCCTCCGTTCGCCTGGACATCCGTCGCATCGGCGCGATCAAGAAGGGCGACGAGATCATCGGCAACCAGACCAAGATCAAGGTGGTCAAGAACAAGCTGGCGCCGCCGTTCAAGCAGGTCGTTACCGAGATCCTGTACGGCGAAGGCATCAGCCGCGAGGGCGAGCTGATCGACATGGGCGTGGAAGCCAAGCTGGTCGACAAGGCCGGCGCCTGGTACAGCTACGGCAGCGAGCGCATCGGCCAGGGCAAGGACAACTCGCGCACCTTCCTGCGCGAGAACCCGGCCATCGCCGCGAAGCTGGAAGCGGAACTGCGCGAGAAGTTCCAGCCCGCCGAAGCGCAGCGCGATGAGAGCGCCGACGACGACAGCGACGACTGACAAGTCCGCGACGGCGCACGATGTCCGAGGAGAACGGTCAGGCAGGAGCAAGGGCGGGGCGCCGGCGCAAGCCGGTCGAGCAGACGCCCCTGCAGCGCGCGCTTGGCCTGCTGACCCGGCGGGAACACTCCCGTCGTGAACTGTCCCGGAAGTTGGCGTCCCGTGGCGTGGAGGCGGCCGATGTGCGATCGGCCGTGGACCGGCTGGCGGATGAGGGTTGGCAGAGCGACACGCGCTTTGCCGAAGCCCTCGTCCGCAGCCGGGCCTCGGGGGGATATGGCCCGCTGCGCATCAAGGCCGAGCTGTCCACCCATGGGCTGGACCGCGAGGCGATAGCGGCGGCCATGGCCACCTTCGACGGCGACTGGACCGAAACGGCGTGCGACCTCGTCCGCCGGCGTTTCGGTCCAGTCCGCCGGATCGAGCCGGGCCAGGCACGCAAGATCGCGGACTTCCTGATCCGCCGTGGCTTCGATGCGGCCGCGGTCCGAGCCGCCAGCCAACTGGACCCGGAGGACTGGGAGGGGGTGGCCTGATAATCTAGTGCATTGGGTTGCTTCTCCCGGCCGCATCCGCATCTACATGGATGGATCGGCGCAATGGAGCGCCTTCCAGCCAATGCCTGCCAGATGACCACTTCCAAGACTCCCAGCACCCGTCAGATCCGCCAGGATTTCCTCGATTTCTTCGCCGGCAAGGGCCACACCATCGTGCCCTCCGCCTCGCTGGTTCCCGGCAACGACCCAACGCTGCTGTTCACCAACTCCGGCATGGTGCAGTTCAAGGACGTGTTCCTGGGCGCCGAGAAGCGCAGCTACGTGCGCGCGGCCGACGTGCAGCGCTGCCTGCGTGCGGGTGGCAAGCACAACGATCTCGATTCGGTCGGATACACGGCACGCCACCACACCTTCTTCGAGATGCTGGGCAACTGGTCCTTCGGCGATTATTTCAAGAAGGAAGCCATCGGCTGGGCGTGGGAACTGCTGACCGAGGTCTGGAAGCTGCCGAAGGAACGCCTGCTCGTCACCGTGTACCACACCGACGACGAGGCCTACGACCTGTGGCACGACATGATCGGCCTGCCTGCCGAGCGCATCGTCCGTATCGGCGACAACAAGGGCGCGCCTTATGCCTCCGACAATTTCTGGCAGATGGCCGACACCGGTCCCTGCGGGCCGTGCACGGAGATCTTCTACGACCACGGCGACCACATCGCCGGTGGTCCTCCCGGTTCGCCCGATGAGGACGGCGACCGCTACATCGAGATCTGGAACAACGTCTTCATGCAGTTCGACCGTCAGCCCGACGGCACGCTGGTGCCGCTGCCTGCGCCCTGCGTCGATACCGGCATGGGCTTGGAGCGCCTGGCCGCAGTCCTGCAGCATGTCCACACCAATTACGAGATCGACCTGTTCCAAGGGCTGATCCGCAAGGCGGCGGAACTGACCGGCACCGCCGATCTCGAGAACAAGTCGCTGCGCGTGATTGCGGACCACATCCGTGCCTGCAGCTTCCTGATCGTCGATGGCGTGCTGCCCTCCAACGAGGGCAGGGGCTATGTGCTGCGCCGGATCATCCGCCGCGCGCTTCGCCACGGCTGGATGCTGGGCGTCCGCCAGCCGTTCTTCCACAGGATGGTCGGTACGCTGTCGGATCTGATGGGCGAGGCCTATCCCGAGCTGCCGGCGACACGTGAGCTGGTCGAGCGCGCGCTCAAGGCCGAGGAAGAGCGGTTCGCCGAGACGCTGGATTCCGGCATGCGCATCTTCGATGACGTTGCGGCGCGCGTGGGCGACGGCGTGATCCCCGGTGCCGACGCGTTCCGCCTGTACGACACGTATGGCTTCCCGGTCGACCTGACCGCCGACATCGCCCGCGAGCGTGGGCTCACGGTGGACATGGCCGGGTTCGACGCCGCGATGGAGCAGCAGCGCGAGACCGCCCGTGCCGCCGGCAAGTTCACTTCCAACACCGGCCTCCCCGCCGATCTGGTCGCCCAGCTGTCGCCGACCGTGTTCCTCGGCTATGACCAGCTCGATGCCGGCGGCCTGCAGGTCGTGGCACTGCTGAAGGATGGCCGCCCTGTGCAGTCGGTCGAAGCGGGCGACGAGGCCGTGGTCATCCTGGACCGCACGCCGTTCTATGCCGAATCCGGTGGCCAAGTCGGCGATATGGGCGTGCTGGCCGAGCAGGGCGTTGAATTCGATGTCGCCGACACGCTGAAGTTCGCGGGGCAGTTCCATGGCCATGCCGGCCGCGTCGCCAAGGGCGCGCTCAAGCTGGGCGACCACGTCGTCGCCTCGGTGGACGCCGCCCGCCGTGCCCGCACCATCCTCAACCACTCCGCGACCCATTTGCTGCACGCGGCGCTGCGCGAAGTCCTGGGTACGCACGTCCAGCAGAAAGGGTCGCTGGTCGCGCCGGATCGCCTGCGTTTCGATTTCTCCCACTTCCAGCCGATGACGTCGGCCGAACTGGCCGAGATCGAGCGTCGCGTCAATGCGGAGATCCGCGCGAATAATGCGGCCGAAGTGCATCACATGGGCATGCAGGAGGCGCTGGACTTCGGTGCCATGGCCCTGTTCGGTGAGAAGTACGGCGAAAACGTCCGCGTGCTGAAAATGGGCGATTACTCCACCGAACTCTGCGGCGGCACCCATGTCGGCCGTACCGGCGACATCGGTCTGTTCAAACTGGTCGGCGAAAGCGGCGTGTCCGCCGGCGTCCGTCGCATCGAGGCCGTGACCGGGCAGGGCGCGCTGGACTACGTGGCAGACGAAGAGCGCCGGCTGTCCGAGGCGGCCAGCCTGCTGGGCGGCAACACCGGCGACGTCGTCGAGAAGATCCGGGCGATGGCCGACCGGCAGAAGAAGCTCGAGCGCGAACTGGAGTCGCTGAAGGCCAAGGCCGCCTCGAGCGCCACGTCCGACCTGGGCAGTGCGGCCGTGGACGTCGGCGGCATACGCGTGCTCGCGTCGCGGCTGGAGGGCTTCGATGCCAAGGCGCTGCGCGATGCGGTGGACCGCTTGAAGCAGCAGCTGGGCGACACCGTGATCGTTCTGGCCGGTACGGCAGATGGGAAGGCTGCACTGGTGGCGGGTGTGAACGGCGCCGCAACCGGCCGGGTGAAGGCGGGGGAACTCCTCTCACACATCGCGGGTCAGATCGGCGGCAAGGGCGGTGGCCGCCCGGACCTCGCCCAGGGTGGTGGTGAGGACGGGCCCGCCCTTGCGACCGCCCTGCAGGGCGTTCCAGAGTGGGTCCAGCAGCGCCTCGGCTGACCCTCGCATTGGACCAATCGGTGCTTGCGGCCGTGTGCCTCCGGCCGCTAACATGCTTTAGGTTCATGAATGTACCAGGAAGCCGCCGGCCCGTTTTCACGGTGCCAGTGCGCCCCCGGCACTATCCTTTGCCGGATTACGGAGACGAAACATGTTGATCTTGACCCGCCGTGTCGGCGAAACCCTGATGATCGGCGACTCGGTCACGGTGACCGTCCTTGGCGTCAAAGGCAACCAAGTGCGCATCGGCATCACCGCGCCCAAGGATGTGGCCGTGCATCGCGAAGAAATCTACCAGCGCATCCAGCGGGGCGAGGAAATTTCATCGCCTGCCGCTTCGGAAAACATCACCGACTGATTTTGTTTGCCGCCTGCGCGGTGAGCCGCTATCCTATGCGGCCGCTGCAGCTCGGCTGCAATGCGAGCGACAAACCGGAGTGATGCCCGAGCGGCTGAAGGGGCTCCCCTGCTAAGGGAGTATAGGGTCAAAAGCCTTATCGAGGGTTCGAATCCCTCTCACTCCGCCAGTTTGAAGTTCGTCTTGCCGGACGGAAATGCGTGGGAAAAAAGATGTCGATGCGATGATCGCGCTCGACGAAGCGTCCTCCGGAAGCGTTCTCTGCAGCGCCAAGGCAAGCAGCAAAAGAAGTAGAAAAAAGATTGACGGGCGGAAAACGTTTCACGCATAATTCCGCTCCTCACGCGCCCGTAGCTCAGCTGGATAGAGTACCTGGCTACGAACCAGGCGGTCGGGAGTTCGAATCTCTCCGGGCGCGCCATTACAACGCAAAGAGCCAGCGGTTTTCCGCTGGCTCTTTGCGTTTGCGTGCTCGCCGCACACGGGCTTGCGAACGGGTTGGCCTGTTTCGGTTGCCGCGCGCGTGATGTAAGGCAGTCGCGCCTGCAGGCGCTTGTGGTCCGCACATGTCCTACGTCTCTGCACGCCCCATGGTGCCCGCTCACGGTCGTCGACCTGCGACGAGCGCGCTGGCGTCGGTGTTCCCGCGGGGATTCGGCGACGTGCGCTTTGATCGCGCGGTTGCGGATCGTGTGCTGGTCGCGGTGTTCGTGCTCGACGACTGGCGGGCATGGACGGACGGCGCGCTCGCGCTTCTCGATGCGCGCGAACGGATGCGAGTGGAGCGCCAGCGTCGGGATGCGCATCGGGACAGCCTGGCGCTCGCCTATGCGCTGCATCGCCTTTTCCTTTCGCACGCGTTGGAGCTGCCGATCGAGGACGTGCCGCTGGCGCGCGATGCGCGCGGGCGTCCGGTGCTCGATGGCATGCCCGCCGGTACCAGCCTCGCTCATGCCGATGCCCATGTCGCGATGGCGGTGAGTCTGCACGGTGCCGTTGGCGTGGACATCGAGCCCGCCCATCGTGCGGTCGTCATGCCGGAGATCGCCGAACGGATATGCCATGGCGACGAGCTGGCACGCCTCTCGGGGCTGCACGACGCGCAGCGTGCGGCCGGACTGCTGGATCTCTGGGTGCGGAAGGAGGCTTATCTGAAGGCGGCTGGCGTGGGGCTGGAGCGCGAGATGGATACGTTCGCGTTGCCCGAGGGCGAGGCGCAGGCCCTTCATCCTGGCGACGCCATGCGGGTGGGAACGGATCTGCTGTCGCTCGGTCCCGACATCGTCTGTGCCGTGGCGAAGGCGCCCGATGTCGCCTGCGTGGCGGGACGGTTGCGTCCGATGCTGGAAGGTGGCGCGCCGTAGCCGGTGCGCGATGTCCGGATATGTCACGTTTTGCGTTCTTGGATGGAGAGGGGCACCAGGGCCGGGTGCTTGCTCACGCGGCCGCGCCGCGTGATGGGGTGCAGCCGGGCTCGGCGTACATACGGGGGAAGTCATGAAATCGACACATGCCAGCCAGAAGTCCAGGGCTATCCGGTTCCTGTGGCTGCTGGAAGTGGTGATCATCGTGATCGCGGTGTTGGGGTCTGCCTGGCTGCGATTCCTGAACGATCAGCAGACCCATCTGGAGTTCATCGAGGATGCGCCGGCGCGCGCCCTGCTGGTGGCGGTCTGCCTGACCGGGGCGATGGCGGCTTTCGGGCTGTACCAGGTGCACATGCGCCACAGCCGCATGGATTTCTTCCTGCGCTTCCTGATGTCGTTCGTACTCGGCGGCATCGCGCTGGTGGTGCTGTACTACCTCGTGCCGCAGGCCTACATCGGCCGCGGCGTGCTGGCGCTTTCGTTGCTGATATCGGCAGCGGGCATCGTGGCCGTCCGCATGCTGTCGGTCAGCCTGTTTCGCACCGATGTGCTGAAGCAGCGCATCCTGGTGCTGGGCGCGGGCAACAATGCCGACCTCATCAATAGCCGCATGCGTCGTAAGGCGGATCGACGCAGTTTTCTCGTCGTCGGGTTCGTGCCGGTGGCGGGGCAGCCGGTGGTCGTGCGGGACGAATTGCTCGTCAAGCCACCCGGCACGCTGGCGGACCTGGTCGAAGAACTGCAGATCGACGAACTGGTGATTGCGCCGGACGAACGCCGTGGCGGACTGCCGATGGAAGACATGCTGCAGTGCGTGCAGCACGGCGTGAACGTGATCGACCTGTCCACCTTCTTCGAGCGCGAAGCGGGCATGGTCCAACTGAACATCGTCGATCCGTCCTGGCTGGTCTTCTCCGGCGGCTTCGACTACTCCACGCCGCGGCGCCTCAGCAAGCGCTTCTTCGACCTGCTGGCTGCGGGCGCGCTGCTGGTGCTCGCCTGGCCGCTGATGCTGCTGACGGCGTTGGCCGTATGGGCGGAATCCGGTGGCCCGATCCTCTACAGCCAGATCCGTGTCGGCGAGCGCGGCAACCACTTCAAGCTGACCAAGTTCCGGAGCATGCGGACCGACGCGGAAAAGGGCGGCGTCGCGGTCTGGGCGAGCAAGGACGACGACCGGACGACGCGCGTGGGCCGCTTCATCCGCAAGACGCGGCTGGACGAGCTGCCGCAGCTGTTCGCGGTTCTGCGCGGCGACATGAGCTTCGTGGGGCCGCGGCCGGAACGTCCGCAGTTCGTCGACATGCTCAACGACGAAGTGCGCTACTACCGTGTCCGCCACTGCGTGAAGCCGGGCCTGACCGGATGGGCGCAGCTGCGCTATCCCTACGGGGCGTCGGTGAAGGACGCGGAAGAAAAATTGAAGTTCGATCTCTTCTACGTGAAGAACCACGGCCTGGTCTTCGACATGATGATCCTGCTGCAGACCGTCGAAGTGGTGCTGTTCGGTCGCGGCGCACGCTGACGCAGCGTGAATTCCGGCAGCGCCCTGCTCCCGCCTGCAGAGGGCAGGTCGTCATGGGCGTGCCGGTCCGGGGAACAGGCCAGCCACGCGCTGGCGACAGGCGCGCTTGAAGTCGTCCAGCCCGCATCCGGATCGATGGCGGGGTCGCTGTACAGCGGCGGGAAACCGACTTCCGTGGCGCGCGTCTTGCGGGAAATCCACGTCGTGACCTGAATCAATCTTCCCGTACGTTTTGGAAGAATGGAGGAAGCGCGGACGGCTTCCAGGGGGCATCACGTTGAGCACTGCCAGCGACACCACCGAAGGCCATCGTCGATCGCAGGCCGCAACGCTGGAATGGCCATGGCGCGGCGAAGGGCAGGGTGCCGGCACGGAGGCGCGCGTCGCGGCGCCCGGTGCTCTTGTCCGCCTGGCACAGGCTTACGGCGTGGAAGCGCATCGTGTCGCCGTGGTCGCGTGGGCGGCGCTGGTGGCGCGCATGCGTGCGGAGTCTGCCACGAGCCTGAGGGTAGCCTGGGAGCCGACGTCGACCGCGCCCCAGGTGGCTTGGACACTGTCGCTGGACGACGGACTCGCGGATGCACTGGTCGCCCTGCAGTCGGCGCTGTCGGCAGGGAGTGGAGATGCTGTTCCGTCCGCGGGCGACGACGTGCCGGCGGCTGGCTACGCGCGCGACGCGGCCACGGCACCGGCCTGTGAACTGGTGCTGCGCCTGAGCGACGGCGATGCGACGCTGTACGACCGCGATGGTGGATACACGGAGGGCCAGCTCAGTGGATGGCTGGGGTACTGGACGTGCCTGCTCGAATCGCTGCTGGATTCGCCGGACGTATCGCTTGCGCGCGCTGCGCTCGTGCCGCAGGCGATGCATCGCGAACTGCTCGAATACGGGAATGGCACACGCCAGACGTTTCCCCGCGTGTCCGGTGTGCATCGCCTGTTCGAAGCTCAGGCCGCCGCCACGCCGGAAGCCATCGCCCTGGTCCAGGACGGACGCCGCCTGACGTATGCACAACTGGACGCACAGGCGAACCAGCTCGCGCGCCTGCTCAAGCAGCACGGCGTGGGGCCGGACGAACGCGTCGCGATCTACGTCGAGCGCGGCATCGACGTGGTGCTGGGCCTTCTCGCCGTGTTGAAGGCCGGCGGCGCCTACGTGCCGCTGGACCCGACGTATCCCGCCGAGCGCCTGTCGTACACCGTGTCGGACAGCAGGCCGCGCGTGCTGTTGACGATGTCCGGGATGGAGCAGGACGCCCGCGACGTACTGGGCGAACTGCCCGATGGCCTGGTCGTGGTCGACCTGCGCGATCCGTCGCCAGCCTGGGCCGCGCTGCCGACGCATGTGCTGGACGACGGCGAAGCCCGTGTCGAGGCCGGCCATCTGGCCTACGTGCTGTACACCTCCGGCTCCACCGGCAAGCCCAAGGGCGTGGCGATGCCGCATGGCCCGCTGGTCAACCTGATCCATTGGCAGGTGCGCGAGCCGGGCAACGGCGTGCCACTGCGCACGCTGCAGTTCGCCGCGCTGGGGTTCGACGTGGCCTTCCAGGAAGTATTCGCCACGCTGTCCACCGGCGGTACGCTGCTCACGATCGACCAGGAGACCCGCATGAGCGCGGGCAAGCTGTTCGAGTTCATCGTCGGGCAGCGTGTAGAACGCATGTTCCTGCCGTACTTCGCCCTGCAGATGCTGGCCGAAGGGCTGGAGGGGCATCTCGCCGCACAGCCGGACGGCCACCGCCTCGACTGCGCGCTGCGCGAGGTCATCACCGCCGGCGAGCAGTTGCGTATCGAGCCGAAGATTGTGCGCTTCTTCGAGCAACTCCCCGGTTGCCGCCTGCACAACCACTACGGCCCCACCGAGACGCACGTGGTCACGGCGTTGACGCTGCCGGAAGATCCACGGTTATGGCCGCGGCTGCCCACGATCGGCGCGCCCATCGCCAACGCGCGCGTGTACGTGCTCGATGCGCAGAGACAACCGCTGCCGCATGGCGTGGTCGGCGAGCTGTACCTGGCCGGTCCGGTGGTCGCGCGCGGTTACCTGCAGCGCGACGACCTGACGGCCGAGCGCTTCCTGCGCGATCCGTTCGTCGATGCCGCCGACGCGCGCATGTACCGCACCGGCGACCTCGGACGCTGGCTGTCGGACGGCACGATCGACTATCTCGGGCGCCAGGATTTCCAGGTCAAGATCCGCGGCTTCCGCGTGGAGCTGGGCGAGATCGAGGCGCAGGTGATGGCGTTTCCCGGTGTGCGCGACGCCGGTGTGCTGGCGCGCGAGGACGTGCCGGGGCTGAAGCGCCTGGTCGCCTACCTGGCGCCGCAGGACCCGATGGCGCCGGTGGACGTCGAACGCCTGCGCCAGCATCTGGTCGGCGTGCTGCCGGACTACATGGTGCCGGCCGCCTATGTGCAGCTGGATACGCTGCCGCTGTCGCCGAACGGCAAGCTCGACCGGCAGAAGCTGCCGCGTCCGGGCCGCCAGCGACCGGCGTGGGCGGGCACCTACAGTGCGCCGCGGGACGCGACCGAAGCGGCGCTGTGCCGCATCTTCGCCGACGTGCTGGATCTCGAAGACCTGGGACGGGACGACAACTTCTTCGACCTCGGCGGCACGTCGCTGCTGGCGGTCCGGATGCTGGAGGCGGCGCGGCGCGAGCGACTGGGCGACGTGCCGGCGATGGCGCTGTTCCGCGCGCCCACGCCGGCGCAGCTGGCGGTCGCGATGACGGACGGTCGTCGTGCACCGCTGGAGGCCGCGCGCATCGCCGTGCGTCGCGATTCGCAGGCGCACGAGCCCATCGCCATCGTCGGCATGGCCGGACGCTTTCCGGGCGCGGCGACGGTGGAGGCGTTCTGGGACAACCTGTGCGCCGGACGCGACAGCGTCAGCCGGTTCGCTGCCGACGAGCTCGATGCCGGTGTTCCCGAGGCACAGCGCGCCCATCCGGCCTACGTGCCTGCACGCGGCGTGTTCGACGATGTCGACAAGTTCGACGCCGCGTTCTTCGGCATCTCGCCGAAGGAAGCGGAGCTGATGGATCCGCAGCAGCGCATCTTCCTGGAACTGTGCTGGGAGTGCATCGAGCGCGCCGGCCATGTGCCGGACGCGACCGGGGTGCCGGTGGGCATGTTCGCCGGCATGTACAACGCCAGCTACTACCAGCGCAACGTGCTGGCCCATCCTGATCTGGTCGACAAGCTCGGTGCGTTCCAGGTGATGCTGGGCAACGAGAAGGACTACATCGCCACCCGCGTGGCGCACAAGTTGAACCTGACCGGTCCCGCGATCAGCGTGCACACCGCATGCTCCACGTCGCTGGTGGCGATCAGCGAGGCCATCGACAGCCTGCGTGCCGGCCGCTGCGGCATGGCGCTGGCGGGCGGCATCGCGGTGACCTGTCCGGTGCGCAGCGGCCATGTCTACCAGGAAGGCGGCATGCTGTCGGCCGATGGCCATACGCGCAGCTTCGATGCGGAGGCCAGCGGCACGGTGTTCAGCGATGGCGCCGCCGTCGTCCTGCTGAAGCGCCTGTCCGACGCCATCGCCGATGGCAACCCGATCTACGCGGTGGTGCGTGGTGCAGCCGTCAACAACGATGGCGGGCAGAAGGCCAGTTTCACCGCACCGAGCAGCGAAGGGCAGGCCGCGGTGATCGCGATGGCGCACGCCGACGCCGGCGTGGAGGCGCGCAGCATCGGATACGTGGAGGCGCATGGCACCGCGACGCCGCTGGGCGATCCCATCGAGATCGAAGGGCTGACGCACGCCTTCCGCCAGAGCACCGACGACACGGGCTTCTGCGTGGTCGGCTCGGTGAAGAGCAATGTGGGCCACCTGCTGATGGCCGCCGGTGCGGCGGGCGTGATCAAGACGGCGTATGCGCTGCATCACGGCTGCCTGCCGCCGACCGCGCATTTCCGCCACGCCAACCCGGTGATCGATTTCGCGCGCACCCCGTTCCGCGTAAGCGGTGAGCTGCAGCCGTGGGCCGCCGTTGAAGGCCACCCGCGCCGCGCCGGCGTCAGCTCCTTCGGCGTGGGCGGCACCAACGCGCATGTGGTGATGGAAGAGGCACCACCCCTGGCACCGTCCGACCACGCGGACAGCGCGCAGCTGCTGACGCTGTCGGCGCGCACCCCGGTCGCGCTGGTCGACGCGGTCGCACGCCTGGCCGATCACCTTGAGCGCGACACCGACGCCAACCTCGCCGACGTGGCGTGGACGTTGGCGGTGGGTCGCAAGGCTTTCCCGCACCGCATTGCTGTGGCGGCGGAGACGCCGGCCGGGGCCGTCGCGCAGCTGCGAAGCGCCGACATCGCCGCTTCCGCCACGAAGTCGCGCCCGGCCCAGGAGTGCGACGTGGTGTTCATGTTCCCCGGCCAGGGGTGCCAGTACGCCGGCATGGGCCGGGCGCTCTACGCGCATGAGCCGGCGTTCCGCGAGGCGTTCGACGACTGCGCCCGCGTGCTCGATGTCGAACTGGGCCAGGACCTGCGCGCACTGGTGTTCGGCGACGACGCCGAGGCGCTGCTGCCGACGGCGATCATGCAGCCGGCGATCTTCAGCATCGAGTACTCCCTCGCACGCTGGTGGATGGCGCAAGGCGTCGTGCCGGCGGCGATGGTGGGCCACAGCGTCGGCGAATTCGTCGCTGCAACGCTGGCCGGTGTGTTCGCGCTGCCGGACGCGCTGCGCCTGGTGGCGCGCCGCGGTCGCCTGATGCAGGGGCAGCCGTCGGGGGCCATGCTGTCGGTGCGCCTGCCGCTGGACGCCTTGCTGGCACGGTTGCCCGGGACGCTTTCGCTGGCGGCCGAGAACGCGCCCGGCACCTGCGTGGTGGCCGGTCCGCATGAGGCGATCGCCGCCTTCCAGCAGCGGCTGGAAGGCGAGGGCGTTGCCTGCCGTGCGTTGAAGACCTCGCATGCCTTCCACTCGGCGATGATGGATGCGGTCGTGCCGATGTTCCGTGCCGAGGTCGAAGCACTGGAGCGCCACGCGCCGTCGCTGCCCATCCTGTCCACCGCGACCGCGGATTGGCTGCAGGACGCGCAGGCCATGTCCCCGGACTACTGGGCGCGCCATCTGCGCGAACCGGTGCGCTTTTCCGGCGCCATCGCGCAGGTGCTCGACCGTCCCGGCCGCGTGCTGCTGGAGGTCGGGCCGCGCACCACGCTGGCGGTGCTGTCGCGCCAGCAGCCGCTGCTGCAGAAGCAGCGCATCGCGGCCGTTGCGTCGCTGGCGGACAACGCAGACGGCGAGCATGCCGCGCTGCTGGCTGCGTTCGGCCAGCTCTGGACGCACGGCGTCGACGTGCGGGCCGAGCAGCTCGACCGCCGCACTCGCCGCCGGCGCGTTCTCCTGCCGACCTATCCGTTCGAGAAAAAACGTTACTGGGTGGAGCCGCAGTCCGCCGCGGCCATTGCCATGGTTCCCCCGTCCGCTTCCGTCGCCCCCGCAATTCCGGAGTTTCCGATGTCCGTCAGCCCCGACACCGCTTCGCCTGCCGCCCCCGTCGATCGCCGTCCGCGCATCACGGCGCAGCTGAAGGAGGTCTTCGAGGACGTGGCCGGCTTCGACCTGTCGGATGCCGACGGCGATGCGAACTTCATCGAGCTGGGGCTGGACAGCCTGATGCTGACCCAGGTGGCCCTGCAGCTGCAGAAGACCTTCCCGGTGAAGATCACGTTCCGCCAGCTCATGGGCGAGTACGCCAGCCTCGACCGGCTGGCCCAGGGGCTGGATGCCCAGTTGCCGGCCGAGGCCGCGCCGGCTGTAGCGGTGTCCGCTGTCCCGTCGACGGCACCAGGCGTGGCGACAGGGCCGGTGATGCCGGTGTCGCTGCCGTCGGCGCCTGCCTTCGTCATGCCCGTACAGCCGCTGGCTCACGGCGATGCGTTGAGCACCCTGATCGCGCAGCAGATGCAGTTGATGCAGCAACAGCTGGCGCTGCTGGCCGGTACGGCTTCGGCGACGTCCGCCGCCCTGCCGGCTGCCCCGACACCGGTCGCCGCGACATCCGCCATCGTTGCCGCCGCGCCGGTGATGGCATCGAACGCACCCGCGGCGCAGGCCACGAGCGTGCCGTCCGACGAAGAGGCGGCGCTCGCGCATACGCGCTACGACGTGAAGAAGGCTTTCGGCGCGATCGCGCGCATCGACGCCAACAGCGGCACCGAGCTGGACGCGCACCAGCGCGAGCGGCTGGACGGCTTCATCCGCCGCTATACCGCGCGCACGCCCAAGTCGAAGGCCTATACGCAGGAACATCGCCAGCACATGGCCGATCCGCGCGTGGTCACCGGCTTCCGTCCGCTGACCAAGGAGATCGTGTACCAGATCGTCGTCGAGCGCTCGAAGGGCTCGCACGTATGGGACATCGATGGCCACGAGTACGTGGATGCGCTGAACGGCTTCGGCACCAGCCTGTTCGGCTGGCAGCCGGACTTCGTGGTCGACGCGATCAAGCAGCAGATCGACCAGGGCTACGAGATCGGGCCGATGCATCCGCTGGCTGGCGAAGTGTCGAAGCTGGTCTGCGAACTCACCGGCCACGACCGCGCGGCGCTGTGCAACACCGGTTCCGAGGCGGTGCTGGGTGCGATGCGCATCGCGCGCACGGCGACCGGCCGCGAGACCATCGTGGTGTTCTCCGGTTCGTACCACGGCATCAACGACGAAGTGATCGTGCGTGGCACCAAGAAGCTGCGGGCCGTGCCCGCCGCCCCCGGCATCCTGCGCAACACCGCCGAGAAGGTGCTGGTGCTGGACTACGGTACGCCGGAGACGCTGGAGATCATCCGCGAGCGTGCGCATGAGCTGGCCGCCGTACTGGTCGAACCGGTGCAGAGCCGTCGCCCCGACTTCCAGCCGGTCGAATTCCTGCAGGAAGTCCGCAGGATCACCGCCGAGGCGGGCGCGGTGCTGATCTTCGACGAAGTGATCACCGGCTTCCGCTCGCACCCGGGCGGCGCGCAGGCGCTGTTCGGCATCCGGGCCGACCTGTGCACCTACGGCAAGGTCGTCGGTGGCGGCTACCCGATCGGCGTGATGGCGGGCAAGCGCGAATTCATGGACGCGCTGGACGGCGGCTACTGGCAGTACGGCGACGATTCCGTGCCGCCGGCCGGCGTGACCTACTTCGCCGGCACGTTCGTGCGCCACCCGCTGACGCTCGCGGCGGCGAAAGCATCGCTGCTGCACATGAAGGAGCATGGCCCGGCGCTGCAACAGCGTGTCAACGAGCGCACCGCCGCCATGGCGGCGGAGTTGAACGCATTCGCCACGGAGGTCGGCGCGCCGGTCCGCATCAGGCATTTCGCCTCGTTGTGGCGTACGCACTTCGAGGAAGACCATCCGCTGCAGGACCTGCTGTTCGCGATGATGCGCAGCCGTGGCATCCATATCCTCGACAACTTCCCGTGCTTCTTCACCACCGTGCACAGCGAGGCCGACTTCCAGGCCATCGCGCAGGCATGGAAGGAGGCGGTGCTTGAACTGCAGGAAGCAAGGCTGTTGCCGGGCGGCGAGGCGCCGTCGGGCAGGGAGATGGATGCCGGCAAGCCCGTTGTCCAGGGCGCTCGTCTGGGACGCGATCCGGAAGGCCGACCGGCGTGGTACGTGCCCAATCCGCAGTCGCCTGGCCGCTACATGAAGGTGGATGCGTGAACGACGTGCGGGCGATTCCACGCGGCACGCTCGTGCCCGTCGACTACGACCCGTTCGCGGGCGGCGCCCTGACGCGCGTGGTGCCGACCACTGAACCGCAGCGCGAGGTCTGGCTCGCGTCCCAGTTGGGTGAAGACGCCTCGCTGGCCTACAACGAATCGGTGTCCCTGCGGCTGCGCGGCCCACTGGATGCTGGCCGGCTCCAGCGGGCATTGCAGGTGGTGGTGGAACGGCATGACGCCCTGCGTGCGAGTTTCGGGCCGGATGGCGAGACATTCTGCGTGCTGGAGCACGAGCCCTTGCGGTTGCCGTTCACCGACCTGTCCCGGCTTGCTGCCGGCGAGCGCGAGAAGCAACTCGCCGAGCGTCGCCGCGTCGGGGTGGAAACGCCGTTCGCATTGGAGCAGGGACGCCTGTTCCGCGCGGAGCTGCTGCAGACGGATGCGCAGGAGCACGTGCTGCTGATGCATGCGCACCACATCGTCTGCGATGGCTGGTCGTGGTGGGTGATCGTCCGCGAACTCGGGGCCGCCTACGCGGGCGGCACCGACGGTGTCGCGGCGACACCGACCGACCGCTACGCCGACTACGCGCTGGCCGAAGCCCTGCATCCGGCGGGGCCGCAGTTCCGTGAGGACGAGGCCTACTGGCTGGCGCAGTTCGCCGGTTCGTTGCCGGTCCTGGAGCTGCCGACCGACCGTCCGCGCCCCGCGCGCCGCACCTTCGCGTCGCGGCGCGAGGATCATCTGCTGGATGCCGAGCTGGTGACGGCGGTGCGTCGCCTCGGTGCGAAGCGGGGCGCCAGCCTCTTCGCGACGCTGCTGGGGGGATTCGCCACGCTGATGTCGCGCATCGCGGGGCAGGACGACGTGGTCGTCGGCATTCCCGCGGCAGGCCAGTCCATCGACGGGCACGACCATCTGGTCGGGCACTGCGTCAACCTGCTGCCGCTGCGCTTCGACCTGCAGGCCGGGCACGGCTTCACGCACGTGCTGGACAGCGCGCAGACGACCCTGCTGGATGCCATCGAGCACCAGCGCTACACCTTCGGCACGCTGCTGAAGAAGCTCCACGTCGCGCGCGATCCTGCCCGCCTGCCGCTGGTCAGCGTGATGTTCAACATCGACCAGGCACTGGATCAGGAAAAATCCGGGTTCCCTGGCCTGGCGCTGGATTTCACCACCAATGCGCGCGCGTGCGAGAACTTCGAGCTGTCCATCAATGCGGTGCAGGTGGACGGCATGCTGCGGCTGGAAACGCAGTACAACACCGACCTGTTCGATGCGCGCACGGTGCGCCGCTGGTTGGCGGCGTTCGAGACCTTGCTGCGTGCCGCGACCGAGGCGCCGGACGAGCGCATCGGGCGGTTGCCGCTGGTGGATGCCGCGTCGCGCGCTGAGCTGTCGGCCCTTCAGCCGTCGCCTGTCGCGTTCGACCGCGAGTGCCGCATGCACGAGCACTTCGAGCGCCAGTGCGACCTTACGCCGGACCGTGCCGCGATCCGCGCCGACGATGGCACGCTCAGCTATCGCCAGCTGGAGGCGCGCGCCAACCGCATTGCCCAATGGCTGCGGCGCCAGGGCGTGCAGAAGGGGGCGCTGGTCGGCCTGGCGGTCGATCGCGGCGCCGACATGCTGGCCTCGTTGCTGGGCATCCTGAAGGCGGGTGCCGGCTACGTGCCGCTGGATCCGCAGTTCCCCGCCGATCGTCTGGCCTTCATGGCGGGCGATGCCGGTCTCGCGGCGCTGGTCACGCAGTCCCTCCATGCGGCGCGCTTCGACCTGCGCGGCCGGCCGGTGCTGGCGCTGGATGCACTGGCCACCGAGCTGGCGTTGCTGCCGGACACGCGCCCCGGTCGCGATGCCGGCGCCGCCGATCCGGAGTCGGCGGCCTACGTCATCTATACGTCCGGTTCGACCGGCCGCCCGAAAGGCGTGCAGGTGCCGCATCGCGCGGTGTCCAACTTCATCACCGGCATGCAGGCCGAGCCCGGCCTGTCGGGCGACGACCGCCTGATCGCGGTGACCACGCTCTCCTTCGATATCGCCGTGCTGGAGCTGTTGCTGCCGCTGAGCGTGGGCGCGGAAGTGGTTATCGCCGGCAAGGACACGGTGATCGACGGTGCAGCGCTGGCGGCACTGCTGGCCTCGTCGGGCGCCACCGCGATGCAGGCCACGCCGGCGAGCTGGCGCTTGCTGCTGGAAGCCGGCTGGACCGGCCGCGCCGGCTTCAAGGCGATGTGCGGCGGCGAACCGCTGCCACCGGACCTGGCGCACGCCCTGCTGCAACGCTGCGGCGAACTGTGGAACCTCTACGGCCCCACCGAAACCACGGTGTGGTCCACGGTCATGCGCGTGCAGGCCGGGCAGGACGCGTTGCCCGACATCCATATCGGTCATCCGATCGCGAACACGCAGGTCTGGATCCTCGACGGGAACGGCCAGCCGTGTCCGCGCGGCGTGCCTGGCGAGATCTGCATCGGCGGCGAAGGCGTCACCTCGGGTTACCTGGCGCGCCCGGAACTGACCGCCGACCGCTTCCTGCCCGATGCGTTCGCCGACGCGGGCAGAGGCTTCGGCACCGGCATTCCCGCCCCGACGCTGTACCGCACCGGCGACCGCGGTCGTTGGCGCGCGGATGGCCAGCTCGAACATCTCGGTCGCTTGGACTTCCAGGTCAAGGTGCGCGGCTATCGCATCGAACTGGGCGAGATCGAGACCCAGTTGCTGACGCATCCGTCGCTGTCCCGCGCGGTGGCGATGGCGCGCGAAGACCGTCCCGGCGACGTGCGCCTGGTCGCGTACGTGGTAGCAGCAGCGTCGCCGGTGGACGATGCCGCCCTCGTCGCGCACCTGAAGCAGCGGCTGCCGGATTACATGGTGCCGCAGCATTTCGTGCGGTTGCCGGCGATTCCACTGCTGCCGAACGGCAAGGTGGACCGCAAGGCGCTGCCGGCACCCGTGGCAGCGCAACCGGCGGCTGCATCCGCGTCCGGCACGGCGCCGGCCACCGCGCGTCCGGCCGATGCCCTGCAGGCGCAGGTGCTGAAGGCCATGGAAGACGTCCTGGCGCGCCCGGACCTGGGCATGGACGACGGATTTTTCGAGATGGGCGGGCATTCGCTGCTGGCCGCGCAGCTATGCGCTCGCCTGGGTCGTGCGCTTGAGGTGTCGGTGCCACTGCGGCAGCTGTTCGATACGCCCACCGCGCGCGGGCTGTCGGAGGCGCTGCGCGCACAGACCAGCGTGCCTTCGCAGGAGCGGGCCTCCGGCGTGCTGTCCATCCCGCGGCTCGACGATCGCACCCTCGCGCCGATGACGTTGATGCAGCAGCGGCTGTGGGTGCTGGAGCAGATCGAACCGGGCGCGGTAACCTACAACACGCCGTCGGCCCACCGTCTGCACGGCCCGATGGACGTACACGCGCTGGAGCGCGCCTTCCAGGAAATGGTCCGGCGGCAGGCATCGCTCCGCACGATCCTGGTGCCGCACGGCGAATCCGCCATGCAGAAGATCCTCGACGAGGTCGATGCGTCGCTGTTGCCCGCGGCCGACCTTTCGCATCTCGCCGAGCCGCAGCGCATGGACACGCTGATGGCCGAGCTGGAGGCACGGACCGCGCAGCCTTTCGTGCTGGACCAGGGGCCTCTGTTCCGCGCGCGCCTGTACAAGCTCGCGGATGACGACCACGTCCTCTACTTCATGACCCATCACGCCATCTGGGACGGATGGTCGTTCGACATCTTCTACGCGGAAATGTCGGCGCTGTACGAGGCGTTCGCGGCCGGGAAGCCTTCGCCGTTGCCGGCACTGGACACGGACTACGGCGATTTCGCCGCTTGGCACCGGCAGCAGGTGGAAGGCGATGCCCTGAAGCGGCAGGTCGACTACTGGACCGCGCACCTCGCCGGCAGCCTGGAACCGCTGCAGTTGCCGGAGGACAAGCCCCGTCCCGCGAGGGCGAGCGGCGTGGGCGGCACCGGCTGGGTGCACGTCGACAGCACCACCACGAGTGCGCTGCGGAACGTCGGTGGACGCGTCGGCGCCACCCTGTTCATGACGCTGCTGGCCGCGTACTACGTGCTGCTGCACCGCCTGAGCGGGCAGGACGACGTGGTCGTCGGCATGCCGTTCCGCAACCGTCCCAGCGATGCGCTGGAGAAGGTGATGGGATTCTTCGTCAACGTATTGCCGCTGCGTCGACGGCTCGATCCTTCCATGCCGTTCCTGAGGCTGGTGGAAGAGGTCAAGGCAGGCCTGGTGGAAGCGCTGGACCATCCGGATGTGCCCTTCGAGCACCTGATGCAGCAGCTCAACGTGGCGCGGGACCCCAGCCGCTCGCCGATCTACCAGGCGCTGTTCTCGTTCCAGGACGTGCGGGCGCGCCAGTTGCAGTGGGGCGACCTGCGCCACGAGCACCTGCTGATGTTCCAGAAGGGCGCAGGGCAGGACCTGGGCATCTGGTTCCTGGAGCATCCGCAGGGATTGTCGGGCGCCATGGGCTACAACGCGGACGTCTTCAGCGACGCCGCGGCGGCGGCGATCGGCGAGCGCTTCCAGGCACTGCTGACAGCGTTGGCCGAGCGCCCGGAGCAGGCAATCGGCGACGCCGCGCTGCTGTCGCCGCAGGACGCTGCGCAGCTGCGCGAATGGAATGCTACCCGGCAAGCGCTGCCAGCCGAGCACACCGCGCACGCCTTGCTGCATGCACAGGCCTTGCGCAGCCCCGACCGCACCGCCGTGCGCAGTGGCGAGCACGCGCTGAGTTATGCGCAACTCGCCGCGCGCAGCGAGCGCATCGCCTGCGCGCTGTCGCAGCGTGGCGTGGTGGCGGGCGACCGCGTCGGCATCTGCCTGGACCGCCATGCAGAGCTGCTGGCGACGATGATCGCGGTCTGGCGCGCCGGTGCGGCCTACGTGCCGCTGGATCCTGCGTATCCGCCGGACCGGCTGCGCTTCATGGCCGAGGACGCGGATCTGCGCCTGATCGTCAGCGAAGGCCAACTGGCCGAGCCGCTGCAATGGCCGCAGGAAAAGCTGTTGCGCATCGATGCCGACGCCGCAGCGATCGAGGCGGCGCCCGTCGTCGAGGCGATCGGCAACGCCTCGCTGGGCGACGCGCACTCGGTCGCCTATGTCATCTACACGTCCGGCTCCACCGGCAAGCCCAAGGGCGTCTGCGTACCGCACGGCGCCGTGGTCAACTTCCTGGCGAGCATGGCGCGCGAGCCCGGCCTGCAGGCCGACGACCGCCTGCTGGCGGTGACCACCACGTCGTTCGACATCGCGGTGCTCGAGCTGTTCCTGCCGCTCGCGGTTGGCGCCGAAGTGGTGATCGCGTCCCGCGAGGACGCGCTCGATGGCGCGGCGCTGGCGGCGCTGATCGATGCACGCGGTATTACCGTCATGCAGGCGACGCCGTCGAGCTGGCGGCTGCTGCTCGAGGCGGGCTGGACCGGCGCGAGCCCCTTCAAGGCGCTGTGCGGTGGTGAGCCGCTGCCGCAGGATCTCGCGACGGCGCTGCTGTCGCGCTGTTCGGCGCTGTGGAACATGTACGGGCCGACCGAGACGACCGTCTGGTCGACGTGCGCGCGCGTCGAAACGACGGCGACGGGCAGTCCCGACCTCCTTATCGGCAGGCCCATCGCCAATACCTCCGTTTGGATCGTCGATGCGCGCGGGCAGCTGTGCCCGCCCGGCGTGGTGGGCGAGTTGTGCATCGGCGGCCTGGGCGTCACCCAGGGCTATCTGGGACGCCCCGAGCTGACCGCGGAGAAGTTCGTCGCCGACCGCTATTCCTCGGAGCTGTCGCCGCGAGGCACGTTCTACCGGACCGGCGATCGCGCGCGCTGGCGCAGCGACGGCGTGCTGGAACACCTGGGTCGCCTCGACCACCAGGTCAAGATCCGCGGCTACCGCATCGAGCTGGGCGAGATCGAAGCACGCCTGGCCGACGATCCGTCGGTCGCGCGTGCGCTGGCCATCGTCCGCGAGGATCGGCCCGGCGACGTCCGGCTGGTCGCCTACGTGGTGGCGGCACCGGGTCAGCGCATCGATGCGGCCGCGTTGCTGACCGGCCTGCGCGCCGTCTTGCCGGGCTACATGGTGCCGCAG
Source organism: Pseudoxanthomonas japonensis (assembly GCF_043632995.1). Taxonomy (NCBI): domain Bacteria; kingdom Pseudomonadati; phylum Pseudomonadota; class Gammaproteobacteria; order Lysobacterales; family Lysobacteraceae; genus Pseudoxanthomonas; species Pseudoxanthomonas japonensis. The sequence continues at coordinate 1,372,453 of NZ_CP171632.1, forward strand.
CACCTGGTGACGTTGCCGGCGATCCCGCTGCTGCCAAATGGCAAGGTCGACCGCAACGCGCTGCCACTGCCGGCCGCACCGGTCGCCGTCGCGACGCCGGTGGCGGCGGCTCCCGCTCCGACGACGGGCGAAGAAGATCCGCGCGTCTCCTACATGGTGCTGGTGTGGTCGGACATCCTGGCGATGCCGGCGTCGGCGCAGGACAATTTCTTCGATCTCGGCGGACACTCGATGCTGGCCGTGCAGATGGCCAACCGCGTGGCGCGCGATACCGGCTTCCGGATCAAGCTCATGCCGCTGGCCACACAGACGCTGGAACAGATCGCGATGACGTTGCCCGCACCCCAGGTGTCCGGCGCGCACGGCAAGACCGGCTGGGGACGCAGTATGCTGCGCGGCATCGCCCGTCTCTTCGGTGGCTCGCGCTGATGCTGCAACCGCTGTATTTCGGTCCACCGCAACGGACCCTGTTCGGTATCCGGCACGTGCCCGCCGACGGCATGTCGGTGATCGGCGCGATGACCGTCGCGCCGCCGCTGCTGCAGGAAGGCATTTCCACCCAACGCGCGCTCTGGCAGCTGTGCGAGCAACTCGGCACCGCCGGCGTCGCGTCGCTGCGCTTCGACTGGTATGGCAACGGCGATGCGGGCGGCAGCGCGCACCAGATGACCGTGGACGGGCTGGCGCAGGACGCCGCCGCTGCGATGGCGTGGTCGCAGGCGCAGGGACGTGCCCGTACGTTGTGCCTGCGCAGTGGCGCGCTCGGCGTGCTGCTGGCAGCCTCGCGTGCCGGCACGCCGGTCGATCTGGTGCTGTGGGAGCCGGTGCTGGACGGCGCGGCGATGTGCGACGACTGGGAGCGCATGCATCGTGCGCAGGTCGACGACGTCGGCCGTTACCCGTTCGCGGCGCCTGCGATGGACGAGGACGAACGGCTGGGCTTCGACCTGGATGCGGCGTTCCTGCGCGCACTTCGGGGCATCGACGCCCGCGACCTGGCATTGCCTCCTGGCAGTCGGGTGCTGGTGACGGGGTGGACGCTGTCGCCGGCGACGCAGGCGTGGATCGAGCGGCGCGTCGCCGAGGGTGTGCGTGCGGAATGGTGGCCGCTGGAGACCGGCGACGCCCCGGAATGGAACGATCCCGCGCAGTTCGAGAACCAGGTGTTCCCCCGTCGTGGCGTGGCCAAACTGGCGGGCCGGCTGGCCGAGGCAGGCGAGTGGGGATGATGGTGTCGCATTCAGGGGAAAACATGCTGCAGGAAGGGGGCATCACCGAGACGGCGCACGTCTTCGGCGAGAGTCTGGTCGGTGTGCTGTCGCGGCCGCGCCAGATCGCGGAGGGGCGGCCGGCGGTGATCCTGCTCAATGCCGGGCTCGTGCAGCGTTCCGGTCCATTCCGTGTCTATGCGCAACTCGCGCGTGCGTTGGCCAGCTGCGGCTTCGTGGTGCTGCGCTTCGACCTGTCCGGACGTGGCGACAGCGCCAACGCGGTTGGCGCAAGTCCCGGACCCGTGTTGAAGCAGCAGGAAGCGGATGCGGCCATGCAGCTGGTCACCGGGCTGACGGGTGTCGACCGCTTCGTCCTGTCCGGCATCTGCTCGGGTGCGGACGACGCATTCAGGCTTGCCGATGGCAACGCGCGCGTGGCGGGTATCGTGCTGCTGGATGGCTATGCCTACCGCACGACCGGCTACAAGATCCGCCGCTACGGGCCAGGCCTGCTCGACGCGGGCAAGGTGATGCGCAGGGTAGGGCGCCTGTTCAAGCGCGACGAAGACGGTGAGCACGCGCTCGACGAAGGCGATTTCCGCGATTTCCCGTCGCCCGACGAAGCGGTCGCGCGGCTGCAGCGCCTGTCCGCCCGGGATGCGCGCGTGCTGCTGGTCTACACCGGCGGCGCGTTCCGCTATTTCAACCATGCGCGCCAGGCGCGTGAATGTTTCGGCGTGGCCATGGACGCGCCGCAGGTCAGCCTGGAGTACTGGCCGGACTGCGACCACACCTTCTTCCAGCGCAAGGATCGGCTGCGGCTCAACACGCGTTTTTCGGCGTGGATGCGCGCGCAGTTTCCGGCCACCTGATCGCGGTCGCCGGCGCGCGCAGGCCCTCTCTCCGCAGCGCCTCCCCGAAGGTCCGTTCGTCGGGTGCACGCATGTGCGCGTCCAAAAACGATGAACGCAACACAATCCGGCCACCCCCTGTCATGCGCAACCTCCGTCTAGCGTGTTAGACTCCCCTCCGAAATCGATCATAAATGATTGATTTTGAATGATTTTTCAAAAATGGTCACGGCGCAACAGGGGGCGCTGTCACGCTTTAACGGAGCTTTCATGGCTATCGCCCCCCTGCGTCCCCGTTCCCTGTTCCCGGTCCTTCTGTTGTCCGCCGGTCTTTGCGTGAGTGTCCCCGCGCTGTCGGCGGAGTACTTCGTCTCGACGTCGGGCAACGACAGCAGCGGCACCGGCACGCTGCAGAACCCCTACCGCACGGTCAAGCGCGCGATCAGCGCCGGCCGTGCCGGCGACACCATCACCCTGCGCGCCCCGGCCAACAACCGCACCTACAACGAGTGCGATGTACGCCTGCGGCAGAAGATGACGCTGCAGACCTATGCCGGCGAAGGCAAGGCGCGCATCCACTGCGCGATCACCACGCCGGAGACGGTGACCATCCAGATCGACCCGGCGGCCTCGGGCAGCCGGCTGTCGAACCTGGAGATCAGCGGCGGCTACTACTACGGGATCATGCTGCAGACCAACTGGTACCAGGGCGGTCCTGCCACCGATACCGGCGCCAGTGACGTGGTGCTGGAAGACCTGCTGATCCACAGCACGGGCCGTGATGGGATCAAGATCACGCCCAAGTCGAACCGGGCCACGATCCGGCGGGTGGAGATCCACACCACCGGTGCGCGCGACAACAGCAATGCCGACGGCATCGACAACGTCAATGCCGACGGGATGCTGGTGGAAGACAGCTACATCCACGACACGGCCACCACGGGCATGTACTTCAAGGGCGGCGCACGCGATGTGGTGGTGCAGCGCAACCGGGTGGAGAACACGGGCGATGCGGGGATCCTGGTGGGTTTCGACACCAGCGTGGAGTTCTTCGACCTGAGCGCGAACCCGCAGTACTACGAGTCGATCCGCGGTATCGTGCGCAACAACGTGGTGCGCAACACGGGGTATTCGGGCATCGGCATGTACGCCTCCAAGGATGCCATCGTCGCCAACAACACCATCATCAATGCCGGGCGCCTGGGCCACTCCGCGCTCTATTTCGGCGTCACCTTCCAGGACTGGGATCCGAAGGCGGGCCGTCCTGCCAACACCAACCCGACCCTCCGCAACAACCTGGTGATCCAGGACAACAACCGCTGCGTCGAGATCCGCTACTCGTCCGAGCTGGGCGGCCTGTCGGGTCTCTCCGGTTCGCCGAACAGCAACTGGAACGGCTTCAACAACGGCTGCGTGTTCCGTGACGGTCGCCCGGGCAGCACGGTGACGGCCGGGACCCTGGCGCAATGGCGCAGCGGCACGGGTGCGGATGCCAACAGCAAGCAGGCGGCGTTCTCGGTGGATGCCACCGGCCATCTGCCTGCCGGCAGTCCCGCCATCGACGCCGGCACCACGCTGGCGCAGGTGACCGACGACATCGATGGCCAGGCCCGTTCCGCACCGTTCGACCTGGGTGCGGACGAATACGGCCAGCAGAGCACAGCCCCGATCCGCGTCAATGGCGTGCAGCCGCTGGTCCCGGTGCGCGGCACCAGCGCGGCGTCCACGCCGGTGACGGCTGGCAGCCTGCCGAGCGGATCCGCGTCGGCGGTCGTGCCGTCGAGCACGCCGGCCACCACCACCGCGCCTTCGGTGTCGACCGCGAAGCCCGCCACGACCAGGCCCGCCGCCGCCAGGCAATACACGCCGCCGGCCGTAAGGGCGTGGCGTTGGCTGCTCGCATGGGTGGGCTGGTTGAACTGACCGGCTGCAGGACTGCACCCGATACACAAGGACGGGGCCCGCATTCGCCGGGCCCCGTTTTCGTTTGCGTCGCGGCGTGCGGGAAGCCTGAACTGGCCGCTTCGCGCCTGCTTGTGCGTTCTTCCTGACATCGGAGTACGGCTCCGGTGCCTTGGCCGCCTGGCGTGTGGATGACGGGAAGCTCGGCACCCGGATTCCGCCACCTGCATTGAAGGGGACGTCCGCGTCGCCGGCAGGGCCCGAATCACGAGACGATGGCTGCAGGAGGGGGTACCTGCCTGCGCCATCGTTCCTGTCCACACCACAGAACGAATTGGATCGCTTGCATGGAATCGATGGAGCAGCGCGTACGGGAATTCATCGGGACGACGTTCCCGGTCGACGCCGGGGAACAGCTCGACACTCACCAGGATCTGCTGGATGCCGGGGTCGTCGACTCCATCGGCGTGCTGACGATCGTGACGTGGATCGAAGAGACGTTCGAGGTGACGGTGGACGACGAGGACGTGCTGCCGGAAAACCTGGGCAGCATCGCCGGCATCGTCGCCTACGTGACGCGCAAGCAGCAGGAGGCGGCGTAACCATGCTGAGGTACGAGAAGCACCTTGCCGCCGCGGCTGCGTACGAGCCTTCCAAGGCCGCGATCATCCAGGGAGGCGTGCGCACCACGTACGCGGAACTGGATGCGGCCGCCGACCGCTTCGCCGACGCCCTGGTCGACCGCGTCGCGTTCGCCAACGGCGAGCGCTGCGTGCTGTTTCTCGAGAACCGTGTCGAAACCGCGGTGGGCATCTTCGGCACCCTGCGTGCCGGCGGCATCTTCAGCGTGGTCAACCCGACCACCAAGACCGACAAGCTCGCCTTCGTGCTGAACAACTGCGAGGCGTCGGTGCTGTTCACCCAGGCCAGCCTGGCGACGGTGGCGCTGGCCGCCGCCGCGCAGGCGCCCAGCATCCGCAAGGTGGTGATCGTCGACGATACGGCCGTGGCGCTGCCGGCCAATACCGTGTCGTATGCCGCCTTCATCGATGGCGTCGATGGCGGTGCCGCCGCCCGCCGCCACGCCGGCGTGGACATCGACCTGGCGATGCTGGTCTATACGTCGGGTTCCACCGGCAATCCGAAGGGCGTCATGATGACGCACAAGAACATCGAGCATGCCGCGACGTCGATCACCACCTACCTCGAATCGCGCCGCGACGATGTGGTGCTGAGCGTGCTGCCGCTGTCGTTCGACTACGGCCTCTACCAGTTGCTGATGTGCGTCAAGATGGGCGCCACGCTGGTGCTGGAGAAGTCGTTCGCGTTCCCACAGAAGATCCTGCCGCTGCTGGCGTCCGAGAACATCACCGGCTTCCCGCTGGTGCCGACGATGGCGGCGCTGATCGTGCAGATCGGCAACTTCGATCCGGCCTGGGCGCGCGGCGTGCGTTACCTGACCAATACCGCGGCAGCGCTTCCGCCGGCGCACATCCTTAAGCTGCAGGAAATCTTCCCGAATGCCCGCATCTTCTCGATGTACGGCATGACCGAATCCAAGCGTTGCACCTATCTGCCGCCGGAGCAGTTGCGCAAGCGGCCTGACAGCGTCGGTATCGCCATTCCCGGCACGGAAGTGTGGGTGGCCGACGACGAGGGCAAGCCAGTGGCGCCGAACGTCGTTGGCGAGCTGGTCGTGCGTGGCGGCCACGTGATGCAGGGCTACTGGCGCAACGAGGAAGCGACCGCGAAGACGCTGAAGGCCGGGCGTTATCCGTGGGAAAAGGTGCTGCACACCGGCGACCTGTTCCGCATGGATGAAGAAGGCTTCCTGTACTTCGTGGGCCGCAAGGACGACATCCTCAAGTCGCGCGGCGAGAAGGTCAGCCCGAAGGAAGTCGAGAACGTGCTGTACGCATTGCCGGGTGTCCGCGAAGCCGCGCTGGTAGGCGTGCCGGATCCGGTGATGGGCCATGCGCTGAAGGCGATCGTGGTGACCGACCGCGACGACCTGGACGCCCGCGCCATCATGGCGCATTGCCGTGCGCACCTGGAGGAATTCATGGTGCCGCGGTCCGTCGAGTTCCGTGACGCGCTGCCGAAGACCGGCACGGGCAAGATCCGGCGCAGCGTGTTGCAGGCCGAAGCCGAAGGCAAGCCGATTCCGGCCGACGAAGAACCCGCGTAGGACGTCATCGACGCGGAGCCGCGCACGCTCCGCGCCTCGCCGCACTCCGGTGCGGCCGTCAGCCGCCCGGCGGACAGTGCCGCCGCGGCCTGAAGCCGGGCACCGTATCGTCGGGTCCCGGCCGTTCATGGGCAACATTGAGCGGCCGCGATGGTGAGCTGTACCAGTCCACCAGTTGCCCGCAGGCGACCCGCACCCACGAGGCGCCGTACAGCCACTGCTGCCCGCTCGCGTCGCTGCCGAAAGGCTGACCGGTCACAGCGATCACCTCGCGAGGTGTCATGCCGAGCTTCAGGACGGCGATCTCCGTCGTGCGCGCACCTGGCCGGGCCACGTCCGGGATCGATACCGCCGATGCGGTCGGCGAGGCAGGGTGATCGTCATCGCTCGCCGACAGCACCAGTGCCGTCACCGCCACGCCCAGGCCCAGCCAGAGGAGGGCGCGCCAGCGCATCGGGCTGTCGGCGTCGTCGATGGCGTCCTCGCCAACCGCCGGCACGACCTCGCTGCGCACGGCGGCCGGCGCCACCGTCGACTTCACCGCGGTACCCGGGAAGCGCCCGTGCACGCGATGGAACTCCAGTGCGGCGGAGCACGCGCGATTGAGCTTCTTCAGCTTTTCTTCGTCACCGTCGCCGCTGCCGGCTCGGTCGGGGTGCAGTCCCGACACGCGTCGCCGGTAGGCGCGCTTGAAGGTGTCGGTATCGCACTCGGGATCGACGCCGAGTTCCTTGTACAGGGCCAGAAAATCCGCGCCGTCGTTCATGGGGGTGGAGCGTTGCTCAGTTGTAGGGGCGCGCGCAGACCTGCGGCAGCGATGCCATGGCTTCGAATTCGTACTGCACGATGTGGCTTTCCATCGCCACGCGCGGGATGTCGTAGCGCGGCGATGCCTGCGTGGCGTAGCCGCCGTAGTACGAGAAGGCGTGGCGCACGTTCATGGCTTCCAGGCAGGCGCGGGTGTCCTCATTGAACGAGGTCCGGTTGCCGACCGGATAGGCAAAGTACTCCATGTCGCACCCGACTTCGGCCTTCAGGCGTGCGGCGCAGCCGGAGATTTCCCGGTACTGCTGCTCCTTCGGCATCCGCGACAGCACCGGATGGTTGACCGTGTGCCCGCCGATGGTCATGCCGCCGCGCGCCATCTCGCGGATCATGTCCCAGTTCATCCAGTGCCCGGCCACGTCGTCCGGGTGGCGCACGCCGGCCGCAGCGCGCAGCGCGTGCAGCATCGCCTCCGCGTCGCTGGAGGGCAGCGACTTGTAGCGGGCCAGCATGAGCGCGATGGCGCCGTTGCAATCCGGCTTGAGGTGGAGCGGCTGGCTGATCCAGGGCGACAGCGAGATTCTCGCGTGGGGCGACGTGCGCAGCAGCCAGCAGATCTCGTCCCACCACGGCAGCGACGGCTTGTCGATGAAGCCTGTCGCGATGAAGAAGGCGGCTGGAACCTGATGGCGCCGCAGGATCGGGTAGGCCAACTCGTAATTGTCGAGATAACCGTCGTCGAAGGTGATCAGCGCGTAGCGACCCTTCCGGTCCCCCAGCGCGTAGTCCAGATCCTTCGGGGAGATGACGTCGAAGCCGCGTGCCAGGTGGCCGACCTGTGCGTCGAAGCCATCGACGCTCGCGCTCCACAGCGCGCGATCGTACGGCTGCGATGCCGCGTCGTCGCCGATGCGATGGTAGTTGAACACCAGTACCCCGCGGCGGGGAAGCGTGGCCAGTACGCGGCCCAGTCCCGTCACCGACAGCAGTTTGGCGATCATTCCTCTTTTCACGTCCATCCCCTTCTCGACCGCGCGCGAATACCGGCATGCATCGCGTGTCGACAGATCCTGTTCCCTTCCTGTAACGCGGTTTGTCCCTGAAACAGGACTGTCATTGGCCGGAATCCCGATGCATCCGCGTTTTCCCCTGATAAGACGCGGTGCACGGGACATTCCCGGGGGGGCGACCACGGCGGATGCGTTGTCGACGGCAGCGACGACCGGCGCAACGTTCCCCTGGCAACCCTCCGGGCAGGCCGCCCCTGTCGTGATGGTACACGGCGGGATTGGGAACTTCAGGAAACCCGCCACCGATGTCCATGTCCCTTTCCTCGCGCGCGGCCGTTCCCGTGATGGCGCTGCTGTTGGCCACGGGTGCGAGCGTGAGCCAGCCCGCGCTGTCGGCCGAGTACTTCGTCTCGACGTCGGGCAACGACAGCAGCGGCACCGGCACGCTGCAGAACCCCTACCGCACGGTCAAGCGTGCGATCAGCGCCGGCCGTGCCGGCGACACCATCACCCTGCGCGCCCCGGCCAACAACCGTATCTACAACGAGTGCGATGTGCGCCTGCGGCAGAAGATGACGCTGCAGACCTACGCCGGCGAAGGCAAGGCGCGCATCCACTGCGCGATCACCACGCCGGAGACGGTGACCATCCAGATCGACCCGGCGGCCTCGGGCAGCCGGCTGTCGAACCTGGAGATCAGCGGCGGCTACTACTACGGGATCATGCTGCAGACCAACTGGTACCAGGGCGGTCCCGGTCCTGCCACCGATACCGGCGCCACGGACGTGGTGCTGGAAGACCTGCTGATCCACAGCACGGGCCGTGACGGGATCAAGATCACGCCCAAGTCGAACCGGGCCACGATCCGGCGGGTGGAGATCCACACCACCGGTGCGCGCGACAACAGCAATGCCGACGGCATCGACAACGTCAATGCCGACGGGATGCTGGTGGAAGACAGCTACATCCACGACACGGCCACCACGGGCATGTACTTCAAGGGCGGCGCGCGCGATGTGGTGGTGCAGCGCAACCGGGTGGAGAACACGGGCGATGCAGGGATCCTGGTGGGTTTCGACACCAGCGTGGAGTTCTTCGACCTGAGCGCGAACCCGCAGTACTACGAGTCCATCCGCGGGATCGTGCGCAACAACGTGGTGCGCAACACGGGGTATTCGGGCATCGGCATGTACGCCTCCAAGGATGCCATCGTCGCCAACAACACCATCATCAATGCCGGGTCGAAGGGGCATGCCGCGCTGTTCTTCGGCCTGTCGCTGCAGGACTGGGACCAGGACGCCAAGCGTCCGCCCAACATCAACCCGACGGTGCGCAACAACCTGGTCGTGCAGGATGGCCGACCGTGCGTGGAGATCCGCTGGACGCATGAAGAGGAACTCGGCGGCGCGCTGTCGGCGCTCGACGGCGATCCCGGCATGGACTGGAACGGCTATTCGGATCGCCGGGGCGCCTGCCGGTTCATCGACCAGCGCCCGCAGACGCCGATGCTGGTCGCCAACGGCGACTTCGACCGCTGGCGCCGCCGCATGGGGGCCGATGCGCATGGCGTGCAGGCTGCTTCCTTCATGCTGGACGACACAGGCAAGCTGCAGACCGGAAGCCCGGCGATCAAGGCCGGCACCACGCTCGACGCGGTGACGGACGACATCGATGGCCATCCACGCGGCGACCCGCCGGACCTCGGCGCCTACGAGACCGGCCTGCAGGCGGCCGCCGTGCCGCCGCCTTCCTCGCCCGTCGTGGCCGTCGCCGACGACACCCTTGCCTCATTGAGTGCCGGCGCCGACGATGCCGGTCTGGTCGCAAGATCGCACTACGCCTCCTTGCAGGCGGTGTGGAACCGTTTCGCTCCCGGGATATCGCTGATGAAGTTCGTACTGATTTCGCTGACGGTCGTCGTCCTGCTGGGCCTGGTCCTGGCCATCCGTCTGGTGCGCAAGCGCAACGTGATGGGCTGGCTGCTGGCCTGGATGAAACAGGACTGGCGCGCGCCGGTGCCCGAGGGCACCACCCGCCACCTGCTGTTCTGCTTCGTCGACCACTACGAGCCCGCGTGGGGCAAGCCCGACCTCGAGAAGGAGCGCGCCCGCGTCGCCCGCTGGAGTCGCGACCTGCCGCGCCTGTGTGCCGGTCATCGCGATGCCGATGGTCGCCCGCCGGTGCATTCGTTCTTCTATCCCGAAGAGGAATATCGCGAAGAGCATCTCGACGCGCTGGTCGATCTCTGCCGGCAGGGGCTGGGCGAGATCGAGATCCACCTGCACCACGACAACGATACCGAGGCCGGCCTGCGCGAGAAGCTGTCGCGCTTCACCGAACTGCTTGCCTCGCGCCACGATGCGCTGCCGCGCGATCCAGCCACCGGCCAGCCGCGATGGGCCTTCATCCACGGCAACTGGGCGCTGGACAACAGCCATCCGAGTGGTCGCCATTGCGGCGTCGACAACGAACTGATCGTGCTGCGTGAAGAAGGCTGCTATGCCGACTTCACGCTGCCGGCGGCGCCGGACCCGTGCCAGACGCGCACGGTCAACCGCATCCACTACGCCAAGGACGATCCCGCGCGCTGCAAGTCGCACGACACCGGCCCGCGCGTGAAGGCGGGTGGTCGCCAGGCCGATGCGGACCTGATGATCATCCAGGGGCCGCTCGGCTTCCGCTGGAAGAGCCGCAAGTTCGGCCTGATCCCGCGCATCGAGAATTCCGACATCCGCAAGGTCGCGCCGCCTTCGCGCGACCGCATCGATGCCTGGGTGAAGACCGGCATCCACGTGGAAGGCCGACCGGAATGGACCTTCGTCAAGATCCATACCCACGGGGCCGAGGACTGCGACATGGATACGCTGCTCGGCCAGTCGATGGACGAGGCCTACCGTTACCTGGAATCGCGCTACAACGATGGTGAACAGTGGAAGCTGCACTACGTCAGTGCGCGCGAGATGTACAACCTGGCGAAAGCCGCGGAAGCCGGCGAAACCGGCGAGCCGGGCCAGTACCGCGACTACGTGATCGCGCGGCCGGCCTACCGCGTCGGCGGCGAGGCGTCGGCGCCGGCCCAGCCGCGCGTTGCCGGGAGCGTCGGATGAGGGTTGGGATCGTGGGGTGCGGCAAGATCGCGGACGGTCATGCCGAGCAGTTGCGCGCCATCGGCGGTGCCGACCTGGTCGCCGCATGCGATCGCGAGCCGCTGATGGTCGAACGGTTCGCGCAGCGCTGGAACGGCGTGGCCGCGCATGCGGACATGGCCGAGATGGTGCGCGCCGAGCGGCTGGACGTGGTGCACATCGTGACGCCGCCGGACTCGCACGTGCAGCTCGCATGCCAGGCGATGGAACTGGGTTGCCATGTGTTCCTGGAAAAGCCCTTTGCGCTGGACGCCGCCGGTACGCGCCGCATCCTGGAATGCGCGCAGGCGACCCGGCGGAAGATCGGCGTGAACTACCTCTACAACTTCGAGACGCCGGGCCTGCAGCTGCGCGACCTGATGGCCGAACGGGCCCTGGGCGACGTGGTGCATATCGACACCACCTACGGCTACAACCTGGGCGGCGACTACGGCATGGCGGTGATGGGCGATCCTGCGCACTGGGTCCACCGCTTGCCCGGCAAGCTGTTCCACAACGTGCTCGACCATGTACTGGCCAAGGTGGTCGGCTTCCTGGAGGAGCCGGTGACGGTGAACGCCTTCGCCCACCGCATGCGCCCGGCCAGCGGGGATCCCGCGCTCGATGCGATGCCGGACGAGTTGCGCTTCACGCTGTCGGGTGCCAACGGCGTCACCGTGTCCGGCATGGTCAGCTCCCATGCACGGCCGGTCTCGCACACGATGAAGGTGTACGGCACCCGCGACACTGTCGAACTCGATTACGCCGCGCGCACGCTGGTGCGCAGTGCGCGGCAGGACCAGCCCAGTTCGCTGGGTCGGCTGTTCCCGGCCTGGGTGCAGTCGCTGCGCTTCGCCCGCAACGGCGCGAGGAATACCGGGGATTTCATGCGCAACCAGTTCCATTACTTCCAGTGCATGCGCGTGCTGCTGCGCGGCTTCTACGGCGCCATCGACGGCCGGGACGAGGATCCCGTGCCGCATGCCCACATCCTGCGGGTGGCGACCCTGATCGACGGCATCGTCGAAGCACTGGAGCGGCCGGCATGACCGTGCTGTTGACCGGCGCGGCCGGATTCCTCGGACGCAGGATCGCCGACAGCCTGCTGGCAGCCGGCGTGCAGGACCTGCGCATCCATGTGCGCCGCACGGCGCCGCCGGGCCTGCTGGAGTGCTTGCAGCGCGACTACCCCGACGCGAACGTCAGTGTCGTCGCCGCCAACCTGCTGCATCGCCACGATCTGGCGCCGATGCTGGAAGGCGTCGACGTGCTGGTGCACGCGGCGGCGGGCATGCGCGGTTCGGCGGCGGACATGTTCGCCAATACCGTTGTCGGCACCCGCAACCTGCTGGATGCGGCGGCCGCCGCCCACGTGCGCCGCGTGGTGATGGTGAGTTCGTTCGCGGTCTACCAGACCGCCTCGCTGCCGACGGGTGCGGCCCACGACGAAACGGTGCCGGTCGAGCCGATCGGCATCGACAAGGGGCCGTATGCGCACGCCAAGACGCGGCAGGAACACCTGCTCGACGAGTACCGCGAGCGGTATGGTTTCGAGACCGTGGTGCTGCGGCCGGGCGTGATCTACGGGCCCGGCGGCGGCGCGTTCTCCAACCGCGTCGGCATCGGTGCGATGGGGTTGTTCTTCAGCCTGGGCGGTCGCGCGCCGTTGCCGCTGACCTACGTGGACAACTGTGCCGATGCGATCGCCTGCGCCGCGTTGAGCGGCGCCGATGGCCAGGCGTACAACGTGGTCGACGACGACATTCCGACGTGTTCGCAGTACCTGCGCGCCTACCGTCGCCAGGTCGCCAGGTTGCGCGTGCTGCCGGTGCCGTATCCGGTGTTCATGCTGGGCGCGAAAATATTGCTGCGCTATCACCGGTGGTCGAAGGGGCAGCTGCCGGCGGTGTTCACGCCCTACGTGGTGCGTTCCATGTACCGCCGCTTCGAATACCCGAACGGCAAGCTGAAGGCGATCGGCTGGCAGCAGCGCGTGCCGACCGGTATCGGCCTGGAGCGCGCGTTCGAGGATCTTTCGAAGCGCGCTGGCTGACGGCGACGGGCGCCACCCGCGCGGCGACAGTCGTCGCGGGTGAGGCGTCAGCGCGTTGCCAGCGCGGCGCCGTACAGCGCGTCGTAGTTTCCCCGCATGACGTCGATCGATCCGTGCTCGACCACCCAGCGCCGCGCGTTCTCGCCCATGCGCTGTCGCTCGGCGGGCGCCTGCAGCAGGCGCGACAGGGCCGTGCGCAATGCGACCGCATCGTCCGATGGCACCAGCAGCCCGGTCTCGTCCGCCTGCACGATCTCGTCGTTGCCACCCACACGCGTGGCCAGCAGGGGAAGTCCAGCCGCGCAGGCTTCCAGCAGGGCGATCGACAATCCTTCGGTGCGCGAGGGCAGGGCGAAGACATCGAAGGCGTTGAGCAGCCTGGGCACGTCCTTGCGCGCGCCGGTGAACACGACGCGGTCCGCGATGCCGAGTTGTCCGGCGCAGGCTTCCAGTCCGCTGCGCAACGGGCCATCGCCAGCGAGCACCACCACCAGGTCAGGATGGGAGGCTGCCAGGTGCGCCACGGCATCCAGCAGCAGCCGCTGGTTCTTCAGTTCCACCAACCGGCCGACCGTACCGACCACCAGGGCCTGCGGTGCGATGCCGAGTTCGCGGCGGACCTCGTCACGGAGCGCCGGCGAGCGCGGGAACTGATCGACCGGAATGCCGTTCATCACCACGCTGCTGCGGCTGGCCGGCACCAGGTTGCGCGACAGCAACTGGTCGCGGACCTTGCGGCCGACCATCGCGATCCTGCGCGAATGCGCCAGCGACCACTGGTACAGCCAGCGCAGCCGGCGATTGCCGAGCCTGCCGCCCATGTTGTGGCAGGTGTTCACCAGCACGGGACGGCGCCGAGCGAAGCGCGTGGCGGCGGCGGCGTAGTAGCTCGGCACGAAGTTGTGGGTATGCACCACGTCCACGCCGGCCTCCAGCAGGGTGGAGCGCAGCAGGCGGATCATCGCGGGATCCGCCGCGCCGCGCTTGTGCCCGATGACGACGGGAATGCCGGCCTGCTCCAGGAAGGGACGGAATCCGTCGGTGTCGCAGAGGCTGAACACCGTGACCGCGTGCCCGTGTTTCGCCTGTGCGATGGCCAGGTCGGCAACGACGCGTTCCAGTCCGCCGTATTCGAGGGAGTCGAGGACATGAACGATGCCCAGCGTGCCTGTTGGTTTCATATGGCGATGACAACGTGAAAGGTGCCGGCGGCAGGTCAGAGTATGAACGCCAGCCTGAGCCGGATGCGACGACGCGTGACCACTGTTCGCTGTTTTCTGCGTTGTTCGAGGCAGTGAGCACAGGTGCGGCCCGTTGCACCGATCCCAGGGGAATATGAACCAGCCTTTCAACGGCCGAACGGCCATCCGCGGCGCCATCATGGTCATGGGGTCGACCTACGTGACGTATGCGCTGGGGATGCTGACCAGCATCCTGTTGGCGCGGACGCTGGGGCCGGACGACTTCGGCCGGTACACCTACATGGTGTGGATGGCCGGTCTGCTGATCATGTTCAGCAACAACGGCCTGACCACGACGGTGATCCGTTTCGCATCGGAGAGCCTGGGCAGGAGCTCGCCGGAGAACGCGAGCAGCATCCACGGATGGCTGCGCCGGCGGCAGCTCGCCTGTGTCGTGCTGGTGGGGTGCCTGTTCCTGGTGGCGATGCCCTGGTTCAAGCCCGCCGGCTGGGAGGGTCACCTGGCGGTATTCGCCGCGGTGGTGCTGGTCGCCGCCATCGCCAAGGCCATGTTCCTGTTCGATGTGTCCGTGGCCAAGGGGTACGGCCTGTTCCACGTCGAAGCGCGCTCCACGGTGACGATGAGCCTGCTCAGCATCGCCGCGGTACTCGTGATGGTGGTGATGAAGGCGCCGTTGCTGGCGTACCTGCTGCTGTTCGCGTTCGTCAGCGTCGGGTACGTCGTGTGTTCGTCCATGATGCTGCGCAAGGCGGGCGTGCGGCCGTCGCGCGAGCCCGTGGATCCGGCGACGCTGGCGCGCCTGAAGCGGCACCTCGGATGGACCGTGCTGCTGACGCTGGCCTACGCCATCAGCAACAAGTCCATCGAGACCTGGATGCTGAACGCCATGGTCGGTTCGGCGGCGGTGGGCTACTTCGCGATCGCCGCCGCGCTGACGCGCGGAGGCGTGGACCTGCTCGCGTCCGGGCTGGCCACGGTGCTGATGCCGATGATGGGGCATGCGTTCGGCAAGGGCGGGCAGGAGGGCGTCAACGCGATCATGGCGAACGCTATGCGCTACTTCGCCTTCATCGGCCTGCTGCTGGCGGGGGGCGGGGCACTGGTGGCCGACAGCGCCATCACCCTGCTCTACGGCGCGGAGTACAAGGCGGTGGTGAATCCCCTGCGCGTGATGATGATCGTGGGCGGATTCACCATGATCGGCGGCGCGTTCAATGCGCTGCTGTCGACGACCGACAACCAGCATCTGCGCGTGGGTTACGTGCTGTTCTCCATCCTGAGCGTGGGCGTGCTGTCGGTGCTGTTGATCCCGCGCTACGGCCTGAACGGCGCCGTGGCCGCGCATGCCATCTCGGAAGTGCTCATCTTCACGCTGATGGCCACCGGCGTGTCCCGCCTGCTGAAGTTGCGGATGCCATGGCGCGAACTCGGCCGCATGCTGCTGTGCGCATTGATGGCGATCGCCGTCGCCCTGGTGCCGATGCTGCTGGGCGGGATCAATCCCTGGACCGAGCTGGCGGGTGGCCTGATCTATGCGGCGGTGTTCGTGCTGGGGACCGTCATGATGCGCGCCTGGCGTGCCGGCGACATCCAGCATCTCGACGCCCTGCTGCAACGCTACCCGGCGCTTGCGGGCCGGATGCAGGGACGCCTGCAGCGCTGGGCCGACGGGTTGCCGACGGACGGGGTGCATTGATGGCGGACATGCCCGTCCTCATCGCCTTCTGGGGCAGCCTGGCCGTCATCGCGTTCACCTACGCCGGTTATCCGCTGTGGGTGCTGGCGTGGGGGCGCCTGTTCCCTGATCCCGTGCGCAAGCGTCCGTACACGCCCCGCGTGACGGCACTCCTGGCCGTGTACAACGCGGCCGGAAGCGCGGTGGCCAAGGTCGAGAACCTGCTGTCGCTGGACTACCCGCCCGAGCACCTGGACATCGTCGTCGCCTGCGACGGCTGCACGGACGCGACAGCCGACGCCTTGCGCCGGATCGCGTCGCCACGCCTGCGCGTGGTCGAGTTCCCGCAGCGCCGCGGCAAGGCGGCGTGCCTGGCGGATCTGGTGGACGCCGCCACCGGCGACATCCTGCTGATGGTCGACGTGCGCCAGCGGCTCGAGCGCGACGCGTTGTCGCGTCTGGCCACGAACTTCGCGGACCAGGACGTCGGCGCGGTCAGCGGCGAACTCTGCTTCACCGACGAGACCGGCGGTTTCGCCGCCAAGGTCGGTGCGTACTGGCGCTACGAAAAGATGATCCGCAACGCCGAGGCCCGCAGTGGCTCGGTGGTGGGGGTCACGGGCGCGCTCTACGCGATCCGGCGGGACCTGTACGTGCCGCTTCCCGCCGGCACCGTGCTGGACGACGTGCTGACGCCGATGAACGTGGTGCGCGACGGCTACCGGGTCGTCTTCGAGGCGGGCGCCGTGGCCTGGGACACGCCATCCACGACCTCGGCGCAGGAACGCGTGCGCAAGGTGCGTACGCTGGCCGGCAACTATCAGGCGGTGGCGATCGCGCCGTGGCTGGTGGTGCCGTTCCAGAACCCGCTGTGGTTCCGCTTCGTCAGCCACAAGCTGCTGAGGCTGATGGTGCCGTGGCTGCTCTGCGTGCTGGCGGTGTCGTCGGCCATCCTCGCCTTCTCGCACCCGTTGTACCTGGCCTGCCTGCTGGCCGGCCTGGGGGGCGTCGCGCTCGCGGTGGCCGCCAGTTGGCTGCCCGCGCTGTCGGAGTGGATGCCGGTGCGCCTGGCGTCGACGTTCCTGCACATGAATCTCTACGCCGGTCAGGCGCTGGTCGCCTATGTCCGGAACCCGAGGTTGCACCTGTGGTGAGCGGATGCGGTGGATCGTGGCATCCTGAAGGAGTTGCGCACGCCAGGGGGGGCGAACGCCGATGATGATGTTCGTCTTCGTGCTGATCTATCTGATGCTGGTCCTGCTGAGGCCGCAGGACTATCCGCAGATGGCGGACTTCGGGATTCCGATCCTGCCGATGGCGATGGTGTCGGCGCTGGGCGCCTGGGTCTTCTCGCGCGAGAAGCGCTTCAATGCGCCGCAGTACCTCCTGCTGCCGATGTTCCACCTCGTGCTTTGCCTGTCGTTGCTGGCGATAGGGTGGATGGAAGGCGCGGTGGGGGCGTTCCTGTACTTCCTGCCCTGCCTGGTGTCGTTCTTCCTGCTCGCCAATGCAGTCAACACGCCCGCCTACACGCGGACGATCATGACGGTGATCGTGTTGTGCGCGTTCGTCATGGCGGCGCACGGCTGGGAGCAGGCGGCGACCGGTGTCGGCTGGACCGGCCAGACGACGGTCGAGGACGGGCGTATCCAGTACGTCGGCATCTTCAGTGACCCCAACGACCTGGGCATGCTGTTCGTCATCTCGCTGCCGATGGCGGCCTACCTGGGCAGCCGCGGGGGCCTGCTGGGCCTGCGGCGCCTGTTCTGGTACTGCGGATGCCTGCTGCTGTTCTACGGCATCTACCTGACCAACTCGCGCGGCTCGTTCCTGGCCGTGGTCGCGATGACCGCTGTCTACATCTGGATCCAGCGCGGCGCGATCTGGGCCGCCATGCTCGGCGCGGGGGCCATGGTGGTATTGCGCATGATGCCGTCGCGACTGGACGAGTTGAACGTGCAGGAGTCCTCCGCTTCCGGCCGCATCGATGCCTGGTACGAAGGCATGCAGATGTTCATCACCCATCCCGTGCTCGGCGTGGGGGCAGGGCAGTTCACGCAGTACCACTACCTCACCGCGCACAACTCGATCATCCTGGTGCTCGCCGAGACGGGCATCATCGGTTTCTCGTTGTGGTTCACCTTCGTCGGGTACGGTTTCTGGATGATGTACCGCATCGTCCGTTTCGAGCCGGAATTCGAGGACGAGGACGACATCGTCGAATGGCAGGAGGCCAGGGCGATGGCGCTGGTGCTGCTGGTGGCGCAGGCAGGCTTCTTCGCTGCGGCGTTCTTCCTGAGCCGCAGCTACGTGATCCTGCTGTACCTGCTCGCCGCACTGGTCGTGGCCCACCATTCCAATGTCCTGGCGCGCTTCCCGGCCTTGGGCGAACTGCGCCTAGGCAACCACCTCGTGCGTTGGGCCGTGCTGACGGCGGGTGCCGTGGTCGGCTTCTATGTCGTGCTGAAGGTGCTGCTGGCGATGGGATGACCGCTGTCTCTGGCCTGAGAGACGGACCATTCGCGTTCAAAGAGATTGATGATGCCCCGGATTGCCCTCGTCACCCCGATGTTGCCCGTGCCCCACGACCAGACGCGGGGCCGCTACATCCATGAGACCGCACGCGCGCTCTCGCAACTCGCGCAGGTGCGCGTGTTCTTCCAGCAGGCGAGCTATCCCCGCATTCCGGGCCTGTCGCCGCGCAGCTTCCTGCGCGGTGAGGTCGGCGAGGACTACACGCTGGACGGCGTGGACGTGGAGGCCTTCACCTATCCGGCGCTGCCGGGTCTGTCGCGCGCCACCAACGGCTGGATGGCGAGCCGCGCGCTGGTGCCGCGGATGCGCCGGTTCGAACCGGACCTGGTGCTGGCGTACTGGGTGTACCCGGATGGTGCGGCGGCCAAGCGTGCGGCACGGCGCCTGGGCGTGCCCTGCATCGTCGGTGCCCGCGGTTCCGACATCCATGTGCGCACCGGCCTCAACGCCCACCTGACCCGTCGTACCCTGCAGGGTCTGGACGCGATCTTGACCGTCAGCCATGCGATGCGCGACACCGCCATCGCGACCTTCGGCGCCGATCCTGAGCGCGTGCATCCGGTGGTCAACGGCATCGACACCGACGTGTTCCATCCGCGCGACCGCCAGGCGATGCGCAGCAAGCTGGGCGTCCCCGCCGATGCGCGCCTGATCACCTATGTCGGCCGTTTCGTCGAAGCCAAGGGCATGCGCGAACTGCTGCAGGCATTCCAGTCGCTTGCCGGACAGGATCCGCGCGTCCGCCTGGCCCTGGTCGGCGACGGCGTGATGCGCGAGGAACTGGCCGGCCTGGTGCAGGCGACCGGCCTGGCCGGGCGCGTCACCATGACCGGCGGACTCGAGCCGGCTCAGGTCGCCGAATGGATCGGTGCCTCCGATGTGCTGACGTTGCCGAGCTGGTCGGAAGGCTATCCGAACGTGGTGGTCGAAGGCATCGCCTGCGGCCGTCCGGTGGTGGCGACCGCGGTCGGCGGCACCGGCGAGATCATCAAGGCCGGCAACGGCATCCTGGTGCCGCCGCGCGATGCCGCTGCGCTGGAGCACGGCCTGGCCGATGCGCTGGCGCGCACTTGGGACGCCGCCGCGGTGTCGGCGTCGGTAAGTCGTGGCTGGGGCGACGTCGCGGCCGATACGCTGGCCATCTGCCGGCAGGTGCTGGGCGTGAGCGACGGCGACGTCTGCCTGGGCCGTGCCTGATGACGGGCGCCGTCGGCGGCCCGGCATCGCGGATCACCAGCGAGGCGAGGGGGACATGGCGGGTGCTGGCCGAGTACCCGGATCTTGCCGACGACTGGATGCGCTTGCAGGCGCAGTCCGACGGGACCCCGTTCACGCACTGGCACTGGATCTCGACCTGGCTGGAACAGCTGCCGGCGCACATCGTGCCGCGGGTGTTCCGCATCGAGGACGCGGAGGGCTTGCTGGCGCTGGCCGTGGCGGTCGATGCGCCGGAGCGCGGCAAGGGCCGCTTCTTCGGGCGTCATTCGCTGCGGCTGCAGGAAACCGGCATGGACGCGCTGGACGAGATCAGCGTCGAGTATTCCGGACTGCTGGTCAGGCGCGGCGGTGAAGTCGCCGCGTACGCGGCCCTGTTCCGCGCCCTCGAAGGCCACTGGGAGGGGTGGAGGCGCTTCCGCATCACCGCCACCGCGCATGGGCCGCATATCGCGTCCGCGCTGCCCGCCGGCCTGCACTGCTATTGCGTGCTCAGCCAGCCCTGTTGTCGGGTCGACCTGGACCGGCTGCGGGACAGCGGCAAGGGCTATGTCGATTCGTTGAAGCGCAACTTCCGCCACCACCTGCGGCAGAGCCTGCGTGCCTACGAAGCGCACGGCGCACTGAAGGTCGAGGTGGCCGACAGCGTCGGGCAGGCGCTGGCATGGCTGGACGAGCTGCGCACGCTGCACGAGCGCCGGTGGCGGTCGAAAGGAAAGGAGGGGTCGTTCTCCAGCGACTTCTTCCATGCCTTCCACCAGGCGCTGGTGCGGAAGGGCTCGGGCGATGGCTATGTGCGGCTGACGCGCGTCAGCGCGGGCGCGCTGGTGGTCGGGTATCTGTACAACTTGCACTGGCGCGGGACGGTGTACTTCTACAACTGCGGACTGAACTATGGCGCGTTGCCGCGCTACGACAGTCCGGGCTCGGCCGCGCTGGCCGCCTGCATCCAGCATTGCCTGGACGAGGGGCTGGCGGCGTTCGATTTCCTGGCCGGCGCGCAGCCGTACAAGCGCCGGTTGTCGCATGAAGCGCGCACGCTCGAGTGGATCGACGTGCGGCAACGCGGACTGGCGCACGACAGCGAACGACTGGTCGCGCAGGCGCTGGGCACCGGCACCTTCGGCATTCCCCTGGCGCGCCAAGCGCCGCTTACTTCATCCAGCGAGTGAACATGGACATCCCCGTCAAGCGCGTGCTCTACCACCATCGCACCCAGGGCAAGGCCGTGGAGGGCGTGCATATCCGCGGCATAACCGACGCGCTGCGCGTCGAAGGCGTGGCCGTGGACATCATTTCGCTGCCCGGTGCGGATCCGTATTCATCGCCCAAGGCCATGTCGCCCACCCAGCAGGCGAGGCCGTGGATGGCGTGGGTCAACAAGCTCCCCGAGCCCTTGTTCGAACTGGCCGAAGTGGCCTACAACCTGGTCGCCGCATGGCGCCTGCTGGCCTACCTGCGCCAGCATCCGGACCTGGATTTCATCTACGAGCGCTACTCGCTCTTCATGTTCCTGCCGACCTGGCTCGCGCGCAGGCGCGGCGTGCCGATGATCATGGAAGTCAACGACTCGGCGACCGTCGAGCGCGTGCGCCCGCTGTTCTTCAAGCGGCTGGCGATGGCGATCGAGCGCTGGACCTTCCGCAACGCGGACGGGCTGGTGTTCGTGTCCTCGGTGTTCCGCGACCGCGCGCTCGCGGCGCATGGCGCGCTGGCGCCGGCGATCATCACGCCCAACGCCGCGAACATCGACAAGTTCACCTTCACCCAGGCCCAGCGCGATGATGCGCGACGCCACTACGGGCTGGAAGGCCATGTGGTCTGCGGCTACCTGGGGGCGTTCGTGCCGTGGCATGCCATCGACCGCTTCGTCCACCAGATCGCCGATCGCCTGGAGGCGGCACCGCACCTCAAGCTGCTGCTCGTGGGCGACGGCTCGACGTATCCGGCGCTGCGTGCGTTCGTGGAAGAACGCGGCCTGTCCGACCGTGTGGTGCTGACCGGACGGGTGCCGCACGATGCGGTGCCCGGCCTGCTGGCGGCGATGGACATGGCCGTGCTGCCGAGCGCGGGCGACTACACCTCGCCGGTCAAGCTGTTCGAGTTCATGGCCTGCGGCGTGGCGCCGGTGGCGCCCGATTTCGAGCCCATCCGCGAAGTACTGGAAGAGGGCGCGACCGGCTGGATGTTCCCGGCCGGCGACATGGAAGCGGCAGTGGAAAGTGTGCTGAAGTACAGCCAGGACGCGGAGGCGTTGCGGCGCGTGGGTGCCAACGCCCGTGCCTATATCACCCGCCACCGCCAATGGCGCAACAACATCCTGCAACTGGTCGAGTTCCACCAGGCGATCGGGCAGGGCTCCACCGGACAGACGGACATCCGCACCGCATGAATGCATCGACTCCCAGCTGGGACTGGCCCCGCGACACCACCGGCGAAATCCTCGTTGGCGGACAACCCCTGACGCGCGTCGTCAACGCCGTTGGCAGCACGCCGTGCTACCTCTACGACCGCCAGCGGTTGACCGCGCGAGCGCAGGCATTGCGCGCATCGCTGCCGAAGGCGGTGCTGCTGCATTACGCGATGAAGGCCAATCCGATGCCCGCCCTGGTCGGACACATGGCGCGCCTGGTCGATGGCCTCGATGTGGCTTCGGCCGGGGAACTGCGCGTCGCACTGGACACCGGCATGGCGCCGGAGCACATCAGCTTCGCCGGTCCTGGCAAGTCCGACGGTGAGCTGCAGCAGGCCGTCGCCGCCGGCATCCTGGTCAACGTCGAATCCTTCCGCGAGATCAAGGTGCTGGCCGAGGCCTCGCAGCGCAACGGCGTACCGGCGCGCGTGGCGGTGCGGGTGAACCTGCCGTTCGAGCTGAAGGCCTCGGGCATGAAGATGAGCGGCGGCGCGCGCCAGTTCGGCGTCGATGCCGAATGCGTGCCGGACCTGTTGCGCGATATCGCCGGCGCCGGCCTGGCGTTCGAGGGCTTCCACATGTTCGCCGGGTCGCAGAACCTGCGGCACGCGGCCATCGTCGAGGCGCAGACCAAGTGCTACGAGCAGGCGCTCGAATGGCAGGATCTGCTGCCGGCGCCGATCCGAAGCCTGAACCTGGGTGGCGGCTTCGGCATTCCCTATTCGCCCGGTGAAGCCGCGCTGGATGCTATGCCGGTGACGGACAACCTGGCGGCGCTGTCGGACCGCCTGGTGCGCGATCTGCCGGGCGCCCACATCGTGATCGAACTGGGGCGCTACCTGGTCGGTGAAGCCGGCATCTACGTGTCGCGCGTGATCGACCGCAAGCGGTCGCGCGGCCAGGTGTTCCTGGTCGTCGACGGCGGCATGCACCATCACCTCGCGGCCTCGGGCAATTTCGGCCAGGTGATCCGTCGCAACTATCCGGTCGCCGTCAACGGACGCCGTGGCGGAACCGAAACGGCGAACGTGGTCGGTCCGCTGTGTACCCCGCTGGACCTGCTGGCAGACCGGATGGAACTGGATGTGGCCGAACCGGGCGATCTGGTGGTGGTGTTCCAGTCCGGCGCGTATGGCCGCAGCGCCAGTCCGCGCGGTTTCCTCAGTCATCCCGAGGCCGTCGAAGCGCTGGTCTGAGGGAGAATGAAGAGGAAGGTGCCGGGCTCGCCGGCACCTGCAGGCTTTTCTCAGCCAGTCGCCGCTGCGCCATCCGCGGCAGGCGCAGCCGAGGCTTCGGGTTTGGCGGCGGGGGACGGCTTCGTGGCAGGGGCGAGATGCGCGCGGTCCGGCGGCGGCGTCAGCGTTCCGATGCGGCGAGCGGGATTGCCCGCCACCACGGTATAGGGCGCGACGGTGCCTGAGACCACCGAATGCGCGGACACGATGCTGCCTTCGCCGATATCGCTGCCGGGCAGGATCAGGACCTGGGAGCCGATCCACACGTTGTCGTGGATGACGATCGGCTTGACGTCCGCCTCGTCCGGCGGTGCGCCGGCGGCGCGGCGCGCCGGGTCGGCCGGATGGCCGCCGGAATCGCGGATGGTCACGCCACCGGCGATCTCCACATGGCGGCCGATCTTCACCGATTTGCCCACGACCAGCCGGCAGTCGTGTGCGAGGTCGCTATGGTCGCCGATCTCCAGGCACGGGCGCTTGACGAAGCGCGCGGCGAAATTGATCGACAGCTTGCCGCTGATGCGGACGTGGTCGCCGACGATCAGGTCGCCCTTGCCCTGCACCCACGGCACATAGATGCCGGTGGTGACGCCCTTGCCGACGCGCGTGCAGTACGCCTTGAACAGTGGCTCGGCGACGAGCGTGCGGCGGACGAAGAAGATCGCGCTGCGGCATGCGAGGAACAGCCACAGGTAGGGCAGGACCAGTACGCGCGGCGCCGGCAGGGTGAAACCGTGGACGCCGCGCCGCACGTTGCGCACGGCCGCTGCGAGAGGATGCGGCGAGGTGGCGACCCAGTGCCGCATCGACGGCGTCGCCGCCTTGTTCTGGTTGCTCATCGGTTTCGGTAGGCGATGCTGAGGTAGATCAGATTCTGCTTGAATTCGCCGGTCGCGAATGCGCTGGTACGCTCATAACGCGTGTACTCCAGCATGGAAGACCAGTGGCGCGACCACTGCTTCTCCAGGCCGAGCGAGTACAGGCGGTTGTTCTCGCGGCGGGCCGGTGCCACCGCCTCGGTACGGTCCCGCGACGCGGATCCGCGTATCGTCAGCGAGGGGCGCAGGCGGTAGCTGAGTTCGGCGGCGACGCCACGACTCTCTTCGGTGGAGGCGCCCGGATCGACGTACTCCAGCTTCTGCGTGTAGCCGGAGAGCGTGTAGATGGTACGGACGCCGGTGTACTCGTAGGCCAGGTTGAGGCTGCGTTGCTCGTAGGCGGACGGCGTGATCGTGGAGCGCCCGACCAGGACGGACTCGGGAATGCCCGGGGCGGCGCCGGCGATGGCGCTGAGCGCACTCGTCGCGGCGTCGGAAAACTGGTTGGCGGCGTTCACGCTGAAGCGGCTGCGCTCGCTCGGGCGCCAGCCCAGTTCGGCGCGCAACAGCGGATTGTTGCGCGCCTGCCCGTCCTTGTAGTCGAGGCGCGCATAGCCGCCATCGAGCAGCATGTCGAAATGCCTGAACCGGCGGTTGTAGCTGGCGTACGCCTCGTAGCGCCGATGGTCGCGGGCGAACAGGTCGTTGTCGAAGTCGACGTCCTGCATCTGCAGGTTGAAGGACAGCGCGCTGGTCGCATCCAGGTCCTTGATCGCGCGCAGTGCGCCCACGATGCGGTCCGAATTGAAATCCTCGGTGACCTCCGCGTCGCTGTTGATGAAGCGCAGTTCGGCGCGTCCGCGCAGCGCCTTTCCCAGGTTGAAATGCAGGTCGGGCCCCAGCGACAGCACGTTGACCTGCTGGCGGTTGTCCGGCGAGTCCGGCTCGAAACGGTCGATGGTCTGCACGCCGTAGCTGTCCTCGACCACCAGGCCGAGGCGGTCGGGAATGACCATCCAGTTCAGGCGGCCATCCAGCGTGCGGTCGGTGGCGTCGGGGTAGATGGCTTCGTAACGCCGGTGGTCGAGGCGGCCGGCGATCCTCGCCTGCACGGCGGACGAGTTCTGCTCGATGGCGAAGCCCAGCCCCACGCGGTAGATGTCCTGCTCGACCGGGTCGGTCTGGGACAGCGTGACGTTGTCGTCGCGTTCGATGCCGGCATCGAGCGTGTAGTCGATCCGCACGGCATGCGCATCGAACACGATGGCGGCTGCGATCGCCGCCGAGATCAGCGCCGGACGACATGGATGCCGTTTCATGAGAGCTCCCCGATGGATACGGTTACTGGATGTCGTTGAAGACGACGCCGGCCAGTTTTTCCGGCGCGAAGTTGGCGGCGGCCTTCTCGATCTGTTCGGTGGTCACGCGCGCGTAGCCGGCCACCAGCACGACCAGGTCGGCCAGGTCCGAGAGGATGCGCGCGTCGGGCGACTTGAGGACCGGCGGGCCGTCGAGCACCAGGTACCGGTTGCCGTGCGTGCTTCGCAGCGAATCGACCAGGCTGCGCATCCGCAGCGAGGAGAACGATTCGCCCGTGATCTCGCGCACGCCGCCGGTCGGCACCAGGTCCATCCGCGGCAGCACGGTGCGGTACTGCACGGGTGCCATTTCGTCGATGCGCCCGTCCAGGTAGTCCATCAGCCCGCCCTGGGCGGCGTCGACGCCGAGCGCCGCCTGCTGTGCCGGCCGCAGTGCGTCGCAGTCGATCAGGGTCGAGGTCTTGGTCTCGTCGAAGGCGAACGCGGCGGCGAGGTTGCGGGCCACGAAGCTGGCACCGCAGCCCGGTACGACCGGCGCCACGAGGGTGACGAAGTTCCGGTCGCCGCCGAGCGCGAGCAGGCGCGTGCGCAGGTCGCGGAAGGCGTCCGCATGCAGGCGCGTGGAATCGTTGCGGTGGATGAGCCGGCGATCCTCGAGGGCACGCGGGCTCAAGGCCTGGGTCTCGGTGGCGCGCACGATGGAGCGCGCCGGGACGGTGGGCTCGGTGCGTTCCGCGGCGCCGCTGTTCGGGTGGGTATTCATGTTCATGGGTTCTTCCTGGCGACGGGCGTCGTGCATGGGCGGCGCATCAGGCGCTGGCGACCTTGAAGGCGAACACCAGGGCGTACACGACGAACACGCTGCAGACCATCGCCGCGCTGGCCATGAACTTCAGCGACTGGCGGCGGCGCTCCTTCGGCGTAAGGTAGGTCGGGATCACGGTGAGCAGCGGATAACTGGTCTTCTGCACGATCTGGCGGGCCACGCGGACGCGGGGATCGAACCGGACCAGCAGGAAGAGCAGCCCCAGCGGCAGGGCCAGCGCGGCCACGAAGCCGGCGGCGGCGATGTGCATGAAGCGCAGCCCGCTCGGGCGCAGCGGCATGGTGGCCGGATCCTGGATGCGCAGCGTCAGGCCGCGGTTCTCCTGGTCCAGTCCCATCGATACACGCGCATTCTCGCGACGGCGCAGCAGGTCCTGGTAGATCTCGCGGTTGACCTCGTAGTCGCGCGTGAGCTCGGCCAGCGCGCTTTCGGATTCGGCGATGCGGCGGCTGCGGTCCAGTTCGGCGCCGAGCATGGATTCGGCGATGCCCATGCGCGAGCGGGTCGCGGCGGCCTCGTGGCGGGCCTGGGCCTGCTGGCTGCGCAGTTCGTTGTACAGCGGATTGAGCTGGGCGTCCTCCGACGCCAGCGCGCCCGGCGTGGGCTGCTGGCGGCGTTCCTGCTCCTGCACGATGGCGCGCTGGACGTCCTCGATCTGGTGGCGCACGCGCACCACGTCGGGATGGCGGTCGGTGAAGGTCAGCATCAGCCGGTCGAGTTCCGCGCGCAGTTCGATCAGCTGCGCGCGATAGAGGCTCTCGCGCGTCTGCACGGCGGTGACGGCCGATTCGCCGGACAACTGGTCGGTGATGGCGGCCGCACGGGATTCCTGCTCGAGCAGCGACATCCGCGTCTGTTCGACCTGGGTGCGCAGCGAGCTGATGCGCGTGTTCACGTCGGTGGCGCTGCCGGGCTGGGCATCGGCGTTCTGCGAGCGGTAGGCCTGCAGGTTCTTTTCCGCGTCCGTCAGCTTGCGGTGGTACTCCTGCACCTGCTTGTCGATGAACTCGTAGGCCTCGCGGCTTTCGCGTTCCTTGGCGGCCAGCGCTTCCTGCATGAAGAGCGTGCCGAAGGCCTCCGTCACGTGGTAGGCGCGCTCGGGATTCGTGTCGCGGTAGTTGATCTGCACCAGGTCGTTGCGCGGGCTGCTGATGGTGGTGTTGTTGCGGATGTCCTCCATCAGCTTGTCCTGCGCGACCGGGCTGAGATCCTTCTCCGTCCATTTGCCCACGGCGAGGATTTCCTGCAGCACCTTGCGGCTGTACACGATCTGCCGTGCCATGCCGGCGCGGTCGGCCACGCCGGTGGGGACGGCGCGTCCCTCCAGCAGCGGCTGGATGATGTCGCTGTCCTGGGCGAGGATCGTGGTGGATGCCACGTAATTGCGCGGGATCACCAGCAAGCCGACGACCAGCGTCAGCAGGGTGACGGCGGTGAAGGTGGCGGCGATCGGAAGAACGCGCCTGCGGGCTTCCTTCAACAGGACCAGCAGCAGCTCTTCGGGCTTGAGTTCATCCGCCTTGCGGGCCTGCGCGGCCGTGCGCGGGGGCGGCAACGAAGTGGTGGAGCTCATCAGAACGTGCGCTCCGGGATCACGATGACATCGCCCGGCGCCACCGTGTAGTTCGTGGACAGGTCACCCCGATTCAGGATGCGGTCCAGCCGCACCGGGTAGGTAGCGCTGGTCTCGTCCTTGTTGCGGCGGAACAGGTCGGAGCGGTCGGGTGCGGCGAATTCGTTGACACCGCCGGCCGCCAGCACCGCGTCGAGCACGGTCATGCCTTGCCGGTAGGGAATCGAGATGGGCTGCCGCACCGCGCCGGTGACGCGTACGCGCGACAGGTACTCGTGGCTGCGCAGTTCGGTCAGGATCACGGCGACCTGCGGGTCGCGCACGAAGTCGGCGAGCTTCTTCTGGATGTCGGCGGCCACCTCGGTGGGCGTGCGGCCACCGGCCATGACGTCGCCGACCAGCGGCACGGAGATCATGCCGTCCGGACGCACCGGCACGGTGATGCCCAGTTCCGGGTTGCGCCACACCGAAACCTGGACGATGTCGTCGACACCGATCTGGTAGTTCTCGACGGCGACGCTCGCCTGCTGGGGCGGCGCGGACTTGCTGCTGCCGCCGCCGGAGGCGCAGCCAGCGAGCAGGAGCGCCAGCGTGACGGCCGTCAGGCCGACGAAGGTACGGTTCATGAAGCATCCCCTGTGTTGTTGCGGATTGCCTCATATAACGCAGACAAGGGGCGCGCCCGGCCACCGGGCCCAGGGGGCTGCGCTCAGGCGCGGTAGAACTCCCGGTACCAGTCGACGAACCGGCGCACGCCGGTCTCGATGGTCGTCGATGGCGAGTAGCCCGTGTCCCGGCGAAGGGCTTCGACATCGGCCTCGGTGTCGGGGACGTCGCCGGGTTGCATCGGCAGCAGGCGCTTTTCCGCCTTGCGTCCCAGGCAATCCTCGAGCACCTCGATATAGCGCAGCAGCTGCACGGGCTGGTGGTTGCCGATGTTGTAGACGCGGTACGGCGCGCTGGACGAGCCGGGGTTGGGCAGCAGCGGGTCGTAGGTCGGGTCGGGGCCTGGCACGGTGTCGAGCGTGCGGATCACGCCTTCGACGATGTCGTCGACGAAGGTGAAGTCGCGGGTATGGTGGCCGTGGTTGAACACATCGATGGGCTTGCCTTCCAGGATGTTCCTGGTGAACAGGAACAGCGCCATGTCCGGACGTCCCCACGGCCCGTACACCGTGAAGAAGCGCAGCCCGGTGGTGGGCAGGCCGAACAGGTGGCTGTAGGTGTGCGCCATCAGCTCGTTGGCCTTCTTGGTCGCCGCGTACAGGCTGACCGGGTGGTCGACGCTGTCCTCCACCGCGAACGGCAGTTTGCGGTTCGCGCCGTAGACCGAGCTGGACGAGGCGTAGACCAGGTGCTCGACGCCACGGTGGCGGCAAGCCTCCAGGATGTTGGTGAAGCCGACGATGTTGCTGTCGATGTAGGCGTGCGGATTCTCCAATGAGTAGCGCACGCCGGCCTGAGCGGCCAGGTTCACCACGCGCTGGGGCTTGAAGTCATCGAAGGCGGCCTCGAGGGCGGCGCGGTCTTCCAGCGAGCCCCGGACGAAGCGGAAACCCTCCTTCGGCAGCAGCCGCGCCAGCCGCGCCTCCTTCAGGGTGGGGTCGTAGTAGTCGTTGAGGTTGTCGTAGCCCAGCACCTCGTCGCCGCGGTCGAGCAGGCGATGGCTGAGATGGGAGCCGATGAAACCGGCGGCACCGGTGACCAGAACGCGCATCGGGAATTTCCGTACAGAAAGGGGGCGGTTACAGGCAGTCGTCGACGGCATGCCGGGGCAGGGTGCGCTTCACGTCGAAGATCACCGCGCCCGGCTTGCCGAGGGCGCGGATGCCCTCGGCGCCGCGCTCGGTGAACTCGCGGTGCGCGACGGCCAGGATGACCGCATCGTACTGTCCGGGTTGTGGCTCCGCCACCAGGTCCAGGCCGTACTCGTGGCGTGCTTCGTCCGCATTCACCCACGGGTCGTGCACGTCGACCTGCGCGTTGTAGCTGCGCAGTTCGGCCACGATGTCGACCACGCGCGTGTTGCGCACGTCGGGGCAGTTCTCCTTGAACGCCAGCCCCAGCACCAGCACCTTCGCGCCCGCGGTGGGCAGGTTCTGCCGGGCCATCAGCTTGGCCACGCGGCGCGCGACATGGCTGCCCATGCCGTCGTTGATGCGGCGGCCGGCCAGGATCACGTCGGGGTGGTAGCCGATCTGTTGCGCCTTGTGGGTCAGGTAGTACGGATCCACGCCGATGCAGTGCCCGCCGACCAGGCCGGGACGGAACGGCAGGAAGTTCCACTTGGTCCCGGCGGCTTCCAACACCTCATGGGTGTCGATGCCGAGGCGGTGGAAGATCAGCGCCAGTTCGTTGATCAGGGCGATGTTGACGTCGCGCTGGGTGTTCTCGATGACCTTCGCGGCCTCGGCGACGCGGATGCTGCTGGCCTTGTGCGTGCCGGCGGTGATGATGCTGCCGTACAGCGCGTCGACGAAATCGGCGACCTCGGCGGTGGAGCCGGAGGTGACCTTCATGATGGTTTCCAGGCGGTGCTGTTTGTCGCCGGGATTGATGCGCTCGGGACTGTAGCCGGCGTAGAAGTCCTGGTTGAAGCGCAGGCCGGACTCACGCTCGATGATCGGGACGCAGGTTTCTTCGGTCGCGCCCGGGTAGACGGTCGATTCGTAGATGGCGACCGCGCCCTTGCCGATCGCGCGGCCGACGGTGCGGCTGGCCGATTCCAGCGGATGCAGGTCGGGCCGCTTGTAGTCGTCGATCGGGGTGGGGACGGTGACGATGAACACGTTGCAGCCCGCCAGCGCGGCCGGATCATCGCTGAAGTCGAGCTGCGGGGTATCGCGCAGTTCATCCGCGCTGACTTCCAGCGTGTGGTCCTGGTGGTCGCGCAGTTCGGACACGCGCTTGCTGTTGATGTCGAAGCCGAGCGTGGGGAACGTGCGGCCGAAGGCGACCGCCAGCGGCAGGCCGACGTAGCCCAGGCCGATCACGGCGATGCGGACCTGGTCCAGGGTGGGCAATGGAGCGTTCGTCAACGTGGAATCCCCTGTGTGCTGCAGTTGGTCGAGCAGTCTATAGCGAGCGGCGATGCCGGTGCGTCACGGCCCCGGCACGGAATCTTGTGGATCAACGTGCAAACCCGCGTGCACAGGACAGGCGGCGCGCATGGCCTGATTGCCGCGCCACACGCGTATCTATCCGATGACCCGCCCACCTGGAAGGTAGGCGACCAGCGACCGGGGAGTCGAGATGCGGATCCTGTTGTGCGGTGGCGCCGGCTACATCGGCGCGCATGCTTACGTGGTACTCGTCGAGCGCGGCCACGATGTGGTGGTGGCCGACAATTTCAGCAACAGCTCGCCGGGTGTGCTGGCCAGGCTGCAGCAGATCACCGGGCAGCCAGTGCCGTTCCAGCCGCTGGACCTGCGCGACCGGGACGCCGTGACCGGCTTCTTCGCGCGGCAGCACTTCGACGCCGTGGTCCATTTCGCCGCGCTCAAGTCGGTGGGCGAGTCGTGCGAGCGTCCGCTGGACTATTTCCACAACAACATCAGCGGCACGCTCAACCTGCTGCACGGCATGCAGTCGGCGGGCGTGAAGCGCCTGGTGTTCAGTTCTTCCGCCACCGTCTACGGCGACCCCGCCAGCGTCCCCGTGCGCGAGGACGCACGGTTGCAGGTCACCAATCCCTACGGCCGCACCAAGCTGGTGATGGAGGAGCTGATCGGCGACCTGTGCGCCAGCGATCCCGCCTTCCATGCCGCCAACCTGCGCTACTTCAATCCGGTGGGAGCCCACGAATCCGGCCTCATTGGCGAAGACCCGACCGGCATCCCCAACAACCTGATGCCGTACATCTGCCAGGTGGCGGTGGGGCGCCGCGAGCACCTGAGCGTGTTCGGCGGCGACTGGCCCACGAAGGACGGCACCGGCGTGCGCGACTACATCCACGTGATGGACCTCGCGCGGGCGCATGCCGATGCGCTGGATTTCCTGCTGCGCGAACGCCGCAGCCTGACGGTCAACCTCGGCACCGGCCAAGGCATCAGCGTGCTGCAACTGGTCAAGGCGTTCGCCGGCGCCGCGGAGCGGGACATTCCCTATCAGATCGTCGAACGGCGCGCGGGGGATGTCGCCGAGGTGTACGCCGATCCGTCGCTGGCCAACGATGTGCTGGGGTGGCGTGCCGAACTGGGGGTCGAGGCGATGTGCCGTGACGCCTGGCGCTGGCAATCGCAGAATCCGCAGGGCTACCCGGTCGCCTGAGCGCGTCCCGGGACGCGATCGGGTTGGCCGGATTCCGCGCCGGCATCGCGACGCTCCCGGACTGCCTGGACGGCCTCAGGCGAGCAGGGCGTCGACCACGGCCTGCGGCTGCTTCATCCAGGCGAAATGGTCGGCGCGCGCGCCCAGGCGGGCGTGGTCCAGCACGGTGACGTGCGCCGGTGCATCCGGCAGTTTCGCCATCAGCGCGCGGAGCGAGCTTTCCGGCGCCAGCCAGTCGTCGTCGAACAGCACGCCGCGAACGGGCGCATGCACCTGGCGCATGCCGGCTTCCAGGTCCACCGGCCAGCCCGCCGCGCGATAGCGGCCGCTGAGCCCCACGCGCGCCCAGTCGCGGATCAGGCCGCGCGCTTCGTCGCCACCGAAGCCCAGTCGCCGCCCGGGCAACGCGCCGCAGGCGCGGGCCAGCCACGGTGCGAACTGGTAGAAGAACGGCAGCGCATAGCCGCGCGGCGCCGGAAACGTGCGCCAGTACGGCGTGCCGCTGCCGACCAGCCAGAGGGAGGCGAACGCGTCCGGCGCCTGGCCGGCATGGCAGGCTGCCAGCTGGCCGCCCAGGCTGTGTCCGCCGATGCGGTGCGGCATGCCGGGAAGGCGCTGTCGTAGCGCTTCATGGCTAAGGGGAATATCCGTTCCCAGCAGGTCGCGGCAACCCCAGTCGGTGCGCCGGTCCGCGCGCAGCGAACTGCTGCCGTTGCCGCGCCATTCGTGGACGAACACCGCCACACCGCGGGTGGCGAGCGCCTCCGCGAACGGCAGGTAGTGGCGCGCAGCCACGCCCAGCGCGGGGATCCACAGCAGCGCGCTGGACGGATTCGCGGGGATGCGCGCGATCAGGGTGTAGGCGTGGCCGTCCTGAGACTGCAGGGGAATCTCTTCGTGGAGCACGTGCTGGTCGACGACGTTCATGCGACAGGCGCCGCGCCGACATGGTCCAGCACGACGATGTCGCTGCGCCCTGGCCGGTAGCCGCCGCGCAAGGCGGCGTGAACGTAATCGGATGCGGCAAGGCAGGCGTCCTTCATCGGTAGGCCTTGCGCGCGGCGCGCCGCGATGGCCGAGGCCAGTGTGCAGCCGGTGCCGTGCGCTTCGAGCGACAGGCGAGGGTGTGAGGTTTCCGTCACGCCGTCCGCGTCCGCATACAAGTCCACCACATCGCCATCGCCCGGCAGGTGACCACCCTTGAGGAACACCGCGCGCGCACCGAGCGCCAGCAGATCGTTCGCTGCCGACCGCATCGCCTGTGCATCGGGAATGGCGCGGCCGAGCAGCAGCTCTGCCTCGGGCAGGTTCGGCGTGACCACGTCGGCCAGCGGCAGCAACAGCGTTCGCAGGGCGTGCAGAGCGCTGTCTTCGAGCAGCTTGGCGCCGCTGGTCGCGACCATCACCGGGTCGACCACCACGGTGGCCGGGCGATGCGCGCGCAGAGCCTCGGCCACCGCACCGATCACGTCGGCGGTGGCCAGCATTCCCAGCTTCACCGCACGGATATCGAAGTCGTCGAAGCAGGCGTCGAGTTGCGCGCGCAGGAAGTCCATCGGCGGCACGTTCACCGCGGTCACGCCGCGGGTGTGTTGCGCGGTCAGTGCGGCGATCGCCGAGAGGCCATGCACGCGGTGCGCGGCGAAGGTCTTGAGGTCGGCCTGGATGCCGGCGCCGCCACCGGAATCGGAGCCGGCGATGGTGAGGGCGGAAACCACGGAAGGGACTGTCATGCGTGGATTGTGCCACCCGCACTCAGGCGTGTGGCGCGATGGGTCAGGCAGCCGGCGTCTTCGTCCGTTGCCACTGGCGGTACAGCACGTAGCCCACGCCGGTGCCGCCGGTCAGCAACGCCGGGGCCAACAGGGCGTCGTAACCGAGGTGGCGGTACAGCCATGCACCGAGCACGCCACCGCCGAGGAAGCCGCTGATGATCAGTCCGCTCAGCGTCAGCCGGCGCACCGGCAACGGCATGCCCCGCAACAGATGGCCCAGCCCGATGCCGAGGTCGGTGAACATGCCGCTGAGATGCGTGGTGCGCACGGCCGCGCCGCTGTACGTGGTGACCATGGCGTTCTGCAGGCCGCAGGCCACGGCCGCCAGCAGCGCGCCCCAGATCTGCTCCTGCTTGAACAGCGGGATCGCCGCCAGCAGCAGCGCGGCTTCCAGCGCCAGCACCACGCCGTAGCGGCGGCCAAGTTGCAGGGTCTGGTCCTGGATGATCAGGCCGCTCAGCATCGCGCCCAGGCAGAACGCGATCAGCACGCCCCACAGGTGGATCACCGCACGTCCGTCACCGTGGGCGATCGCCGCGCCCAGCAGGCTGGTGGTGCCGGTCAGGTGGCTGACCGCCTGGTGCTCGAACCCCAGGTAGCCGATGACGTTGACCATGCCGGCCACGCAGGCCAGCAGCACCGCACCGATCCAGACCCAGCGGGGGAGGTGGAGGCCCATGCGGTATCAGGGCGCGCGGTGCGTCATGTGCGGCCGTCCTCCTGGCCATAGCCAGGTCAATCCCCACCCGGCGAGTGCGGGCAGCAGGTCGACGAGCAGGGGTGATGCAAGCCGTTGTATCTCCACCTGCACCGTGAACGTGATGATCAGCGCGTCCAACATCTGGACCAGTATCCATGCGAGCAGAACATGAGCCAGTCGCCAATGCCGCACTCCAGCGGTGAACCACCAATAGGCTGCGGATGCCACCAATAGATGGATGGCACTGCGGATATCCATCAACGTATCGAACGATGCTCTGGCCGGATCGAACCAGGCGTCCATGCTCAGCGTCAGGAACATCGTCAGGATCGCCCAGCCCTTCAATCCGATGAAGAGGACGACGGCTCCCGGCAGGAGCCTTCTCCACTGCATACCTTTCGCAGTGGAGACGGAGGGGGCGGCCTGGCTGGTATCCGCCGCCTGCGGAGGAGAGTAGGGATCATGCATGGCAAGTACGCACATGACCGTTACGTTGAACGATCAACGTAACGGTTGCATGCTCGCTACAGCACTTCCGACGCGTAGTCCGCCAGGCGCGAACGCTCGCCACGCCGCAGCGTGATGTGCGCGCTGTGCGCCCAGTTCTTGAAGCGGTCCACCGCGTAGGTCAGGCCGGAGGTCGTCTCCGTCAGGTAGGGCGTGTCGATCTGCTCCACGTTGCCGAGGCAGACGATCTTGGTGCCGGGGCCGGCGCGGGTGATCAGGGTCTTCATCTGCTTCGGCGTGAGGTTCTGCGCCTCGTCGAGGATCAGGTAGCGCGACAGGAACGTGCGGCCACGCATGAAGTTCATCGAACGGATCTTGATGCGCGAGGCGAGCAGGTCGTTGGTCGCCGCGCGGCCCCAGGCGCCGCCTTCCTGATTGTGCGTCAGCACTTCCAGGTTGTCGGTCAGCGCGCCCATCCACGGCGTCATCTTCTCTTCCTCGGTGCCCGGCAGGAAGCCGATGTCCTCGCCGACGCTGACGGTGGCGCGCGTCATGATGATCTCGCGGTAACGCTGCTGGTCCATCGTCTGCGCCAGGCCGGCGGCCAGCGCTAGCAGCGTCTTGCCGGTGCCGGCGGTGCCGAGCAGGGTGACGAAGTCGATGTCGGGATCCATCAACGCGTTGAGCGCGAAATTCTGCTCGCGGTTGCGCGCGTTGATGCCCCAGACCGCATGCTGGCTGTGGCGGAAATCGTCGACGATCTGCAGTGTGGCCTTGTCGCCTTCCACCTTGCTGACGCGGAACTCCGATTCATCGTCGCCGGGCAGATACAGGAACTGGTTGGGATACCAGCCGGCGTCCTCGGCCATGGCGACTTCGTAGAACGTACGCCCCTTGTCGGTCCACGAGCGCAGGTCCTTGCCGTGGCGCTGCCAGAAATCCTCCGGCAGCGGATCCGCGCCGGTATACAGCAGGCTGAAGTCGTCCAGCGCGCGGTCGTTCTCGTAGTCTTCCGACACGATGCCGGCGATCGCCGCCTTGATGCGCAGGTTGATGTCCTTGGAGACGAACACCACCGGGATCTCGGGCTCCTGTTCCTTCAGCGCGAGGATGGCACCGAGGATGGCGTTGTCGGGGATGACCGCGCCGAAGCTCTTGCCGGCCTCGAAGTGGCTGGTCTGGAAGCGCAGCAGGCCCGCGCTCTTCGAACCGCGCAGCTGCAGGCTGTTGGGCTGGATCAGCGGGATGCCGGCGGCCAGGTTGTCCAGGCCCGAGGTTTCGACCAGTTCGTTGAGGAAGCGGCTGACCTGCCGCGCGTTGCGGCTCGCTTCCGATGTGCCTTTCTTGCCATTGTCCAGTTCTTCGATCACCTGCATCGGCAGGTAGACATCGTGTTCCTCGAACTTGAACAACGCGGTGGGGTCGTGCATCAGCACGTTGGTGTCCAACACATAGATACGCTTGCTACGGGTCATTCGGGCAACCTCATCGAGGAAGATGTGTGAACACGGGCGACTTTTCCGCGGACAGCAGCGAACCACCATGACCCGCCGCGGCGCGGGATGGTGGGTGAAAGGGAAGGGGATTCCGTCACTGGGCCTGGTGGGCCTTCAGTGCGTCCAGCACGGCGTCGGCATGGCCGGCGACCTTCACGCCGCGCCATTCCTGCGCGATGCGGCCATCGGGCGAGATCAGGAAGGTGCTGCGCACCACGCCCAGTACCTTGCGGCCGTACATGTTCTTTTCGTGGATCACGTCGAAGGCCTTGCACAGCGCTTCGTCGCCATCGCTCACCAGCGGGAACTTGAATCCCTGTTTCGCGCAGAAGTTGTCGTGCGACTTCACCGAGTCGCGCGAGACGCCGAGGACGGTCGCGTTCAATTTCTTGAACTTCGGCAGCAGGGCGTTGAAATCCAGGCCTTCGGTGGTGCAGCCGGGCGTGCTGTCCTTCGGGTAGAAGTAGAGGACCAGCCATGTGCCGGAGTAATCGGCGAGGGTGGTAGCGCCTGCGGCAGATGGGGAATGTTCGCCGCCGGACAGCGCCAGCGGCAGTTTCAATGTCGACTTGGGCAGGGCGTTCGCGCTTTTCGCCGTCATCGTCAGAACTTCATCGGATCCATGATCGCGTCCAGGTTCAGATGGTCGCAGAATTCGAGGAAATCGTCGCGCAGCGCGGCGATGTGCATGTTCGCCGGCACGCCGATGGTGACCTGCGCCGAGAACATTTCCGCACCGGTCTGCATCGCGCGGTAGCGCGTGCTCTGCAGGTTCTCGATGGTGATGCCCTGGCGGTCGAAGAAATCGGCCAGCTGGAACAGGATGCCCGGCTTGTCGGCGGCCACCACTTCCACGATGTACGGCAGCAAGTTGGACTGCACCACCTTCGGGCCGGTGCGGTAGAACACCAGCTTCAGGCCATCATCGCGCTCGAGCCGCGACAGCATCGCCTCCAGCTTCGCCACTGCGTCCCAGGAACCGGTCGCCAGCGCGGTCACCGACACGTCGCGGCCCACCGTGGACAGCCGTGCGTCCACCAGATTGCAGCCGCTGTCGGCGATCCGGCGCGTCACCGACAGGAGCGGCGATTCCGGATGCGTCGTGTAGGCGGTGATCAGGAGGTGGTTTTCGGTCGGCGAAGGCCGGGGCGTGGAATCGGTCAAGAGAGCTTCCGGCGTTGCGGTCTGGCTGAATGGCGGCCGGGCTGCGGCCCGACGACGCTGGCAGCATACTTGCCCGCCCTTTGAACCCGCAAGTAACATGCGGCCGACATCGCAGGCGGACCGGGATAACTGCGCTTACGGGCGTCACCGGCCGTCGGATCCCCACCGAGAGCCTCCATCTTGCACCTTTCCGGCAGCATCACCGCATTGGCCACGCCGTTCCTGGCGTCGGGCGAACTCGACCTGGAAGCCTGGCGCGCGCTGCTCAAACAGCAGCTCGACGGCGGCACCCAGGGCGTGGTGGTGGCGGGCTCCACCGGCGAGGCGGCCGCGCTGTCCGACGACGAGTACGACACCGTGCTGCGGATCGCCGTCGAAGAGGTGCGCGGCCGCATCCCCGTGCTGGCCGGCACCGGCCAGATGAATACCGCGAAGACCATCGCGGCCACGCGTCGCGCGGCCGCCGGTGGGGCACAGTTCGCGCTGGTCGTGACGCCGCCTTACGTGCGACCCACGCAGGCCGGCCTGGTGGCGCACTTCCGCGCCGTCGCCGACCAGGGCGGGTTGCCGGTGGTGCTATACAACGTGCCGGGCCGTACCGGCTGCGATCTGTTGCCGGAGACGGTGGCGGAGCTGGTCGACCATCCGAACATCGTCGGCATCAAGGAAGCGCGCGCCGAGCCCGAGCGCATGGCCGCGCTGCTGGCACTGCGCACGGAGGATTTCGCCATCCTCAGCGGCGACGATCCGACCGCATCGCGCGCGATGCTCGCCGGTGCCGACGGCCTGATCTCGGTGGGTTCCAACGCGCTGCCCCGCACGTTCCGCCGCCTGTGCGACCTGTCCCGCGCGGGCGATGCCGTCGCCGCCGCGGCGCTGGATGCGCAGGTGCAGGAGATCTACGCCTTCCTCGGCGTGGAATCCAATCCCATTCCGGTGAAGGCGCTGCTGCAACGCGCGGGCTTCGGCCACGGCCTGCGCCTGCCGCTGCTTACGCTGTCTTCCGCCCATACCGATACCGCCGACCGTCTCGCCGCTCTGGCGCAGGCGTTGGAAGCACAATCCAGCCGCGACAGCCTCGCGGCCTGAACCCAGGAGAATTTCATGCGTCTTTCGTCTTCCCTCGCGCGTCCGCTCGCCCTCGTGCTGCTGGTCGTCTCCGTTGCCGGCTGCTCGTGGTTCAAGAAGGGTGCGAAGGGCGACTATGCGCTGGCGCCCGAAGCGCGTCCGCTGGAAGTTCCGCCGGACCTCAACCTGCCCAACACCAGCGGCGCGATGCAGGTGCCGGCGGCAGGCCAGGTGGGTCCCGCCGCCGCACCGGCGGCAGGCGGCTTCAACGTGGCCGGCTCGCGCGACGAGGCGTTCACGCGCGTCGGCGAGGCGCTGGCCGGTGTCGAGGGCGTGACGGTTGCCAGCCGCGCGCAGCTGCTGGGCACCTACGACGTGAGCTATGAAGGCGCGAGCTTCCTGGTGCGTGTCTCTGCGGTGGAAGCGGGTGCCTACGTGTCCGCGGTCGACCCGCGCGGGCTGCCCGCCACCTCGCCGGCCGCGGTCAAGCTGCTCGCTGCGCTGAAGGCCAAGCTGGGCGGCTGATCCGTCACCACGCCAGAAAAAAAAGGGCGCCGCGAGGCGCCCTTTTTCATTGGCTGTTTCCGGCCCGGTCGCGGGCTCAGCGCTCCAGCAACGGCAGCTTGCCCGGCTTGCCTTCCCATTCTTTCGCATCCGGCAGCGGATCCTTGCGCGTGGTGATCACCGGCCAGGCGCGCGACAGCTCGGCGTTGAGCGCCACGTAGCCTTCCTGCCCGGCAGGCACGTCGTCTTCCGGATAGATCGCGTTGATGGGGCATTCCGGCTCGCACAGCGTGCAGTCGATGCATTCGTCCGGATCGATCACCAGGAAGTTCGGGCCTTCGTGGAAGCAGTCCACCGGACAGACCTCCACGCAGTCGGTGTACTTGCACTTGATGCAGTTTTCGGTGACGACGAAAGGCATGAGGCTCGATGTGCAGCGGAAAGAACCGCGCAAGTTTAAATCACCACGTCCGTCGAATTGGGAATCTTTCTTGTCGG
Source organism: Pseudoxanthomonas japonensis (assembly GCF_043632995.1). NCBI lineage: Bacteria > Pseudomonadati > Pseudomonadota > Gammaproteobacteria > Lysobacterales > Lysobacteraceae > Pseudoxanthomonas > Pseudoxanthomonas japonensis. Next base: position 1,412,290 of record NZ_CP171632.1, read on the forward strand.
TGCCCTGCGACCGATGGGCGCGGCCAGCGGGCGACGCCACGACGGCCGGCCGATCCCCTTGAAGGTGGCAGCACCATGCCAGATGGCGAATCGTTCCAGTGGTCGGGCGAATCGGGCATGGAGCTGAATTGATTGATATAGATAGAACAATCAGTTGATTGCTGCCTGATTTATCCCAATTTTGTCGAGGGTCATGCTGCACGCCTCACACCAAGGAGTCCCGCCATGATCACCCTGCGTCCCGCCGATGCCCGCGGCCATGCCAACCACGGCTGGCTCGATTCGTGGCACAGCTTCTCCTTCGCCAACTACTTCGACGACAGGCACGTCCACTGGGGCCCGCTGCGCGTGATCAACGAGGACCGCGTGGCCGCCGGCCGCGGCTTCGGCGAGCATGGCCACCGCGACATGGAGATCATCAGCTATGTGCTGGAAGGCGCGCTGGCCACAAGGATTCGATGGGCAACAGTTCCAGCATCGTGCCGGGCGACGTGCAGCGCATGAGCGCAGGTACCGGCGTGCAGCACTCCGAGTTCAACTACAGCGAGACGGGCACCACGCATTTCCTGCAGATCTGGATCATCCCCGATCGCCAGGGCGTGACGCCCTCGTACGCGGAAAAGGCCTTCCCGGCCACCGAGAAGCAGGGCCGCCTGCGCCTGGTGGTCAGCCCGGACGGGGGCGACGGCTCGATCAGCATCCAGCAGGATGCGCGCATGTACGTCGGCCTGTTCGACGGCAGCGAGAAGGCGGAGCTGCCGCTGGCCGAAGGGCGGTTGGGCTATGTGCACGTCGCGCGTGGCGAAGTCACCGTCAACGGCAAGCCGCTGAAGGCCGGCGACGCGCTGCTGTACGACGCGGAGCCGCTGGTCAGCATCGAGCGTGGCATCGGTGCGGAAGTGCTGGTGTTCGACCTGCCGCGGATGCAATAGGCCGCGCGGTCGACGGGGCGTGGTCGACGTACGTCGCGTCGACCGTTCCTGCGCTTAAGGAGTTCTTAAAGAGCGCGCGCGAGCATGGGTAGGCCGGATCGTCCGGTTCCCCCATCGCCGAGGTCTCCATGCTTGCGCTGCGCGTCTGTACGCCCCTGTTGTTGCTGTTGCCGTTTTCCGCCCTCGCCCAGGTCGTCGAACGCACCGATGCGAAGGCGCAGGACCAGTTGCCGTCGCGCTGGAGCGCGGGCGTGGCGGTCGTCCATCGCGACAGCGAATATGCGGGCGAGGGGACGCGCACGCGCCTGTATCCCAACATCGCCTACGACGGTGACCGCTTCTATCTGCGTGGCGCGGCATTGGGTTATCGCGCCTATACCGACGACCGGTTCGAACTGCGGACCTTCATCGCCGGCCGGCTGGATGGCCTGGATGCGGATGATTTCGGCGTCGCCGAACTGGCACGCCGCGGCGTGGACCGCCGCCTGTTGTCCGACCGCGACGACAGCGTCGACGTCGGTGTCGGCGCGAGCTGGAAGGGTGCGGCCGGCAAACTCGATCTCGATGCACGCGTCGACGTTAGCGGCACCAGCGACGGCTATGCCGTCGCGCTCGACTACAGCTATCCGCTGACGCTGGGGCGCACGACGCTGGTGCCCTCGGTCGGCGCGGTGCGCCTGTCGGCCGACATGGCCGACTACTACTACGGCATCCTCGACGAAGAAGTCGCGCGCGGCGTGGCGGCCTATCGCCCCGGCGCGGCCACGGTGCCGCGCGCCAGCCTCAGCCTGGTCCATCCGTTCGCCAAGCGCTGGGCGCTGCTGGGCAACCTCGAATACCGGGCGTTGCCGGATGTGCTGAAGGACAGCCCGCTGGTCGAACTGGGCAAGGACAACAGTACCTCCCTGTTCGTCGGCATTTCGCGCGGCTTCTGATGCGTGTCCATCCTTCCACTTTTCCGGAGGTGCCCATGACGGCACGACTCATGCCTGCGGGGCCGGCAGCGCTGCCACTGCCGGGCAGCTATCTTCCCGCTCCGGGCGATCCTGCCTGGGCCAACATGCTGGGCCGTGACCAGGTCGAGGTCCGTCGCGTTACCCGCGCGCAGGCCGCCGCGCTGATGCACCTGTGCGACCGGCACAAGGCGGAGCGTCCGCCGACGCCGGGTACGCGCGCGGCCGGCGGTGTGCTGGAACTGATGGAAGCGCTGTTCGAGGCGCCGCTGCGTGCCTGGGCGTGGATCGCAGAACGGCGGGGAGAACCGGCGGGCTACGCGTTCGCCACCGTGGGGTTCTCGATGGTCGAGCGTGCGTACTACCTCAATCTGGAAGCGCTCTTCGTGCCCGCGAGTGCCCGGCCATCCGACGTCGCCTCCCGCCTGTTCGACGCGGCGCGCCGCATGGCCTCGGACCTGGGCTGCGTCGACCTGCGCTGGCAGGTGCCGGTGGGGCAGGGCGGCGCGCCGATGGCGATGCCCGGCCATACCGGTGCTGCGACGATGATCCAGTACGTGTTCCCTCCGTTGCGGAGCGATCAGGATGACTAAGGTGTCCACCCCTGTGCCGCGACGCAGGAAGCGGCTGAAGCCTCTCGCAGCGGCCGCCTGCGTGTCGGCCACCGCGTTCGCCTATGCCGGCCTGTCCGGCTGCGCCACGCTGTCGTATCCGCAGTCGCCGCAGTTCGGCGAGGACGGTTTCCAGAACGAGCGCAAACCGCGCCCCATGGGCTGGCGCCAGACCAGCAAGCTCTGGTGGGATTTCCTGGTGACCGGCAAGCCGGCCGGCACCGTGCCGAGCGGATCGATCCCGATGCAGGCGCTGACGCGTCAGCACCTGGACGCTGCGCCGGACGGTACGTTGTACCGGCTGGGGCACTCGACGGTACTGCTCAAACTGGATGGCCGCTTCTGGCTGACGGACCCGGTGTTTTCCGAACGCGCCTCGCCAGTGCAATGGGCCGGGCCGAAGCGTTTCCACGCGCCGCCCATCGCCCTCGATGACCTGCCGCCGCTGTCCGCGGTGGTGCTGTCGCACGATCACTACGACCACCTGGACCGCGACACCGTGCGCGCGCTGGCGACGAAGACGGCGGTGTTCCTGACGCCGCTCGGCGTGGGCGATCGCCTGGTCCGCTGGGGCGTGCCCCGCGAGAAGGTGCGCCAGCTGGACTGGTGGGACGACGTGCAGCTGGACGGGGTGCGCTTCACGGCCACGCCGTCGCAGCACTTCTCCGGTCGCACCCTGTTCGACCGCAATGCCACGCTGTGGGCGTCGTGGGTGATCCAGGCGGATGGCCTGAAGGTGTTCTTCAGCGGCGACACCGGCTACTTCGATGGTTTCCGCGCCATCGGCGAGCGCCTGGGCCCGTTCGACCTCACCCTGCTGGAATGCGGTGCCTACGATCGCCGCTGGCAGGATGTCCACATGCTGCCCGAGCAGACCCTGCAGGCGCATCGGGACCTGCGCGGCAGGTCGATGGTGCCGATCCACAACAGCACGTTCGACCTGGCGTTCCATGGCTGGAGCGAGCCGATGGAGAGGCTGTATACCCTGTCGAAACAGGCGGACGTGGACATCGCCACGCCGGTGATCGGTCAGCCGCTGGCGATCGCGCGGCCCGGCGACACGCAGCCGTGGTGGCGCAGCGAGTAACGCCGCCGCCCCGGGACTCAGGCCTCCGGTGCCGCGCGGAACTCGACGCGGCAGCCGAAGCCACGGCCGGCGATGCCGTCTTCCACGGTGATACGCGCGTCGTGTACGCGGGCGATGCGGTCGACCAGCGACAGGCCGATGCCGCTGCCGCGTTCGCCGTTGCCCTGGCTGCCGCGGAAGAAGCGCTCGAAGATGCGCTCGCGCTCCTCGATTGGCACACCGGGACCGTTGTCGCGCACGACCAGCCAGGCCGTCCCGCCTTCGTCGTCGGCGCCGCAGGCGATCTCGATGCGCGCACCGTCGCCGCTGTAGCGGACCGCATTGTCGAGCAGGTTGCGGACGAGGATGCCAAGGTCGTCCAGATCGCCCTGCACGCTGGCTGGTTCCGCATGCAGCGCGAGCGTCTGCTGGCGGCGGCTCGCCATCGAGTCGAACTCGCGCGCGACCATCGTCATCACATCCGGAAGAGCGACCACCGGACGGTCTTCGCGCAGTGGTGAGGCATCGACGCGAGCGGAATCCAGCAACTGCTGAGCCAGGCGCGAGGTGCGCTGGATGCCGTACGCCAGTTGCGCCAAGGCCGCCTGCGCGTCCTCCTGGCTGCCGGCACGCATGGCCACCTGGGTCTGCGTCAGCAGCGCAGCCAGCGGCGTGCGCAGTTCGTGCGCGGCGTCCGCGAGGAACTGGCGTTCGCCGCGCATCGCGTCGGACAGGCGCTCAAGCAGCAGGTTGAACGAATCCACCAGGGGCCTGATCTCGCGTGGCAGGCCGGAGGCGGGCAGGGGCGCCAGGTCATGCGGTTCGCGCTGCGCCATCTCGCGGCGCAGCCGGTTCATCGGCCGCAGGCTCCAGTGGATCGCCAGGCCCACGAGAGCGCCGAGCATCAGAAGGATGCCGATGCCGCTCCACAGGCTGATCTTCACCCAATGCGCCAGTTCGGCCTTCATCGCCGACTGCGACATGCCGGCCTGCACCTGGATGCGGCCGCTGGCATCGGTGGCGGCATAGACGCGCCACGGTTCACCCGCCACGTCGCTGACCACGAAGCCAGGCTTGAAGTCGGCGCGCAACGGTTGCATCGGGGCGCCGTTCGACGCCACCACGGGCACGCGCCGGCCGAGGATCCAGACCTGGTAACGCAAGGTGTCGAACTTCTTGCTGGCCGTGCGCGGCCGCGTGGGTAGCGTCAGGCGCGGCCCTTCGTCCAGCGAATCGAGGTTGCCTGGCATCGACAGCAGGATCTGTTCGCTGACTTCCTGCAGGAACAGGTCATCGTGGCCCTGCTGCTGCCGCGTCATCTGGAAGTGCTGGCTGGCCAGCCAGCCGCCCCATCCCAGCGCGAGCGGCGCCATCACCGCCAGCAGCAGTTTCGACTTCAGCGAGTGGCTCATTCGCCCTCTCCCAGGCGGTAACCGAAGCCGTGCACCGTGGTGATGACACCGTCGCCCAGCTTCTTGCGCAGCTGATGGATGTACACCGCGATGGTGTTGCTCTCGATCGCGCCGTCGCCGCCGTAGACCAGCGATTCCAGCATGTCGCGCGCGATCACGCGGCCGGGACGTTCCATCAGGGCGAGCAGGGTGCGGTACTCGTGCACCCCCAGGCGCACCGGGCGATCGCCCAGGCGCACCGAGCGGTCGGCGGGATCCAGCACGATGTCGCCATGGCGCAGCACCGGCGCCACGCGGCCCTGCGTGCGGCGGACCACGGCGCGCAGGCGTGCGCCGAGCTCGCCGGCTTCGAAGGGTTTGACGATGTAGTCGTCGGCGCCGGCATCCAGGCCGCGGACGCGGTCGCTGAGCTGGTCGCGCGCGGTGATGATCAGCACCGGGGTGGTGTCGTAACGCTGGCGCAGCGCCAGCAGCACATCCAGCCCGGAGCCGCGTGGCAGGCCGAGGTCCAACAGCACGGCGGTGTAGCCATGGTCGACGAGCGCCAGCCGCGCGGATGCGACGTCCTCGGCGCGGTCGATGGACCAGCCGTCCTGTGCCAACGCGGCGGCCAGCGCGTCGCCCAGCATGCGATCGTCTTCAACCAGGAGCAGGCGCGACACGTGCGGCCCTCGGGTGGATGGGAGCGGCCATGCTAGGCCGGTGCGATTAAACCGTCTTTAATGCGTGCGAGCCCGTGCTCCCAAACACAAAACCCCGCCTGGGCGGGGTTCTGGTGGCTCACCTGCTGCGGATCTCAACCCGCAGCCTCGGCCGGATGGCGCTCCCTAGGGGACTCGAACCCCTGTTTTAGCCTTGAGAGGGCCACGTCCTAACCACTAGACGAAGGGAGCGTTTTTGGTGAAACCGGCGTAGCGGATTAGTATAGGCGGCGCTCAGGCCGAGGGCAATCCACCCCGCCGGCCGCGTGACCCTCCTGCATGGAACTGCCGCTATTACGCCCGCCACCGCTCTGCGAACCATCCCGCGCGACCAGCACACCATCTCGCGCAAGGACATCAGCCCTAACGCGCTGCGCGTGCTCTACCGCCTGCGGGATGCCGGTTTCCAGGCCTACCTGGTCGGTGGCGCGGTGCGCGACCTGCTGGTGGGCGGCCACCCCAAGGATTTCGACGTCGCCACCGATGCCACGCCGGAACAGGTGCGCCAGCAGTTCCGCAACTGCCGCCTGATCGGCCGCCGCTTCCGGCTGGCGCACGTGGTGTTCGGGCGAGAGATCATCGAGGTCGCCACCTTCCGCGCCAACGTCGACGACGGCAGTGGCGACCGCGAGATGGACAACGGCCGGCTCGTCCGCGACAACGTCTATGGCACGGTGGAAGACGACGCGGTGCGGCGCGACTTCACCGCCAACGCGCTCTACTACGCCATCGACGACTTCTCGGTCCGCGACTACGTCGGCGGCTTCGAAGACACGATGGCGCGGCGGCTGAAGCTGATCGGCGATCCCGAGCAGCGTTACCGCGAGGATCCCGTGCGCATGCTGCGCGCCGTGCGCCTGGCCGCCAAGCTGGGCTTCGAGATCGACGCCGACACCGCTGCGCCGATCGCGCCGCTGGCGCCGCTGCTGGCCGAAGCCGCCCCGGCCCGCCTGTTCGAAGAGATCCTGAAGCTGTTCCTGTCCGGGCACGGCGTGGCCAGCTTCGAGGGGCTGGAGCGCTTCGGCCTGCTCAAGGTGCTGTTCCCTGAAACCGCGGCCGCGCTGGCGTCCAATCGCAGCGGTGCGCTGCGGCGCATGGTGCTGGCCGGCCTGAGCGGTACCGACCAGCGCGTCGCCAACGACGAACCTGTCTCGCCGGCCTTCCTGTTCGCGCTGTTGCTGTGGCCGGCGTACTGCCGCGCGCTGATGGGCTTGCAGGCGCAGGGCGTGCAGGCCGAAGAGGCGCAACGTCGCGCCGCCGACCGGGTCACGCTGCACCAGTTGAATACGGTCGCGCTCCCGCGCCGCTTCTCGCTGCCGATGCAGGAGATCTGGTTGCTGCAGACGCGCTTCGGCAATCGGCAGCGCAAGCGCGTGACGCGCCTGCTGACGCATCCGCGCTTCCGTGCTGCGTTCGACTTCCTGGTCCTGCGGCTGGCGGCCTCGCCCGAGCATTCCGAGGACGTCGCGTTCTGGCGCGAAGCGCAGACGCAGTCCGGCGAGGAACTGGCCGCCACGCTCGGCGTCGCGCCGACGGAAGACTTCGCCGACGAAGACGCACCGCCTTCCAAGCGCCGTCGCCGCCGTCGCCGCCGTACCGGCGGCTCGTCGCCGGAATGATGCCGGTCATCCAGGCCTGCATCGGCCTGGGCGCCAACCTCGGCGATGCCGCCGATACGCTGCGCAAGGCAGTCGAAGCGCTGGACCATCGCGAGGGCATCACCGTGCGCGAGGTCTCGCGCTTCTACCGGACGCCGGCCTGGGGCAGGGAAGACCAGCCCGATTTCATCAACGCGGTCGCGCTGCTGGAGACCTCGCTTACGCCGCGCGCGTTGCTGGAACGGTTGCTGGCGGTCGAGACCGAATTCGGCCGGCATCGACCGGACGGCGAGCGCTGGGGCCCGCGCACGCTGGACCTGGATCTGCTGCTGTACGGAGACGCGGTGATCGACGAGCCCGGCCTGCGCGTGCCGCATCCGCACCTCCACGAGCGCGCCTTCGCGCTGGTCCCGCTGCTGGACGTGCTGCCGGAGGCCCGCATTCCTGGCTATGGCGCTGCGCGGGATGCTGTGTCCGTGCTGGAAATGTCCAACATCCGTCCGTTATGAGTGGATAATGCGGCGCTATGAGCACGCACGCCGACAGCAAGCCCTGGACCGTTCCTGCCCTCGCCGACGCCAAGCGCGACGGTCGCAAGCTGGTGATGCTCACGGCCTACGACAACAGTTTCGCCCGCGTGCTGGATGCCAATGGCGTCGACCTGGTGCTGATCGGCGACTCGCTGGGCATGGTGGTGCAGGGGCATGATTCGACGCTGCCGGTGACGGTGGACGACATCGTCTACCACACGCGTGCCGTATCGCGCGGCCTCAACCGGGCGCTGCTGGTGTCTGACCTGCCGTTCCAGTCCGATGCCACGCCCGAGCGCGCGCTCGATGCCGCCATCGCGCTGCTGCAGGCCGGCGCGGAGATGGTCAAGCTGGAAGGCGCCGGCCACAAGCTTGACGTGATCCGCTTCCTGGTCGAGCGCGACATCCCGGTGTGCGCGCACCTGGGCCTGACGCCGCAGTCGGTCCTCAAGTTCGGTGGTTACAAGGTGCAGGGGCGCAATGAAGCCGCTGCCGCTCGCCTGCGTGAAGAGGCCCGCGCGGTCGCTGATGCCGGCGCGCAGTTGCTGGTGCTGGAATGCGTGCCTTCGTCGCTGGCGGCCGCGATCACCGCCGACCTCGCCATCCCCACCATCGGTATCGGCGCCGGGCCGGGCTGCGACGGGCAGGTGCTGGTGCTGCACGATTTCCTCGGCCTGGACACGGGCCACCGGCGGCCGAAGTTCGTCAAGGATTTCCTTGCCGAAGGCGGCTCCGTGGCGGGCGCGGTGCGCGCCTACGCCGACGCGGTGCGCAGCGGGGCCTTCCCCGACGACGCCCACTCCTACTGACTGCGCCGCGCGCACCGATTCGCCACAGGGGCCACGATGATCGAGACCATCACCGAACTTGACGCGCTGCGCGCACGCGTCCGGGAGTGGAGGCAGCAGGGCCTGCGGGTCGGTTTCGTGCCGACGATGGGCAACCTGCACGCCGGTCATTACTCGCTGGTGATGCTGGCGCGGCAGTACGCGGACCGGGTGGTGTCCAGCGTGTTCGTCAATCCGACCCAGTTCGGTCCCAACGAGGACTTCACCCGCTACCCGCGTACGCCGGAAGCGGACATGAGCGGACTCGAAGGCGCGGGCTGCGATGTCCTGTGGCTGCCGACGGTGGAATCCATGTACCCGTTCGGCGTCGAGCTGGCGGCCAACGTGCATGTCCCGGGCGTGAGCAGCGTGCTCGAGGGCGCGCATCGCCCCGGCCATTTCGACGGCGTATGCACCGTGGTCAGCCGCCTGTTCAACCAGGTGCAGCCGGATGTGGCGGCGTTCGGCAAGAAGGATTACCAGCAACTCGCGGTGATCCGCCAACTGGTCACCGACCTGGCGTTCCCCATCCAGATCCTTGCCGGCAGCATCGTGCGCGAGCCCGATGGCCTGGCGATGAGTTCGCGCAACCAGTACCTGTCGGCAGACGAGCGCCCGCGTGCCGCGGAGATCCGAAAGACCCTGATCGCAATGCGCGAAAACCTGGTGGCCGGCACGCCGCGCGCACAGGTGGAGATCGAGGCTGGACGACAGCTCGCCGCGATTGGTTATGAAGTGGACTACACGGTGATCCGTCGTCCCGACCTCAGCGAACCGCAGGATGGCGAGCAAGGCGCGCGCGTCGCACTGGTCGCCGCGAAGCTGGGCCGCACGCGGCTGATCGACAATCTGGAGTTCTGAGCGGCCAGTCGCACGCGGTACAAGGCCGGCATGAGGGGATAAACTCCGCGCTCCCGTTCTTCTCCCCGCCGACATGCACCTCAGCCTGCTCAAGACCAAGATCCACCGCGCGACCGTCACCCATTCCGAGCTGAACTACGAAGGCTCGATCGCCATCGACGGCCTGCTGCTGGACGCCACCGGCATCCGCGAGTTCGAACAGGTGCACATCTGGGACGTCACCAACGGCGCCCGCTTCTCCACCTACGCGATCCGCGCCGACGAAGGCAGCGGCATCATTTCGCTCAACGGCGGCGCCGCGCGCCACGTGCAGGTGGGCGACCTGATCATCATCGCCGCGTTCGCCTCGATGAGCGAACAGGAAGCCGATGCGTTCCAGCCCACGCTCGTCTACGTGGATGGCCAGAACCGCATCACCCACACCAACCGCAGCATCCCCAAGCAGGCGGCCTGACATGAGCCAGGGTTTCGACGCAGTGCAGTCCCACGCCGCGCGCCTGCGTGCGGTTCCGTTGAGCACGCTGCTGACGCGCGGGCCGGATCGCGTCGCCGCCCATACGCTGCGCAGCGGTCCGCTGTACTTCAACTTTGCGCGGCAGTCGTACGACGCGCCGGCCTGGCAGGCACTGCTTGCGCAAGCGGAGTCCGCCGACCTGGCCGGTGCCTTCCGCCGCCTGTTCGATGGCGAGAAGGTCAACGTCACCGAGGGTCGGGCGGCATTGCATACCGCGCTCCGTGGACAGCATTCGGAGGCCGTCGTGGCGCGCGAAGCCTTCGCCACCGCGGCCGACGTTCGCCAGCGCATGGCGGCGCTGATCGCGCAGCTGGAAGACAGCGACGTCACCGACATCGTCAGTGTCGGCATCGGCGGTTCGGATCTCGGGCCGCGGCTGGTCGCGGACGCGCTGCGCGATCCGCTGCCGGGTCGCTTCCGCGTGCACTTCCTGTCCAACGTCGATGGCGCGGCGGCACAGCGCACGCTGGCGCCGCTCGACCCCGCGCGCACGGCGGCGGTGCTGATCTCGAAGACCTTTGGCACGCAGGAAACGCTGCTCAACGGCGGCATCCTGCGCGACTGGCTGGGTGGCAGCGAGCGCCTTTACGCCGTCAGCGCCAATCCCGAGCGCGCCGCCGCCGCCTTCGACATCGCGGCCGAGCGCGTGCTGCCGATGTGGGACTGGGTCGGTGGCCGTTACTCGCTGTGGTCGGCGGTCGGTCTGCCGATCGCGCTGGCGATCGGTTTCGACCGCTTCGAACAGTTGCTGGACGGTGCATCGGCGTTCGATGCCCATGTCATCGGCACGCCGCTGGCGGACAACATCGCCGTGCGCCATGCGCTGACGGCGGTGTGGAACCGGAATGTCCTCGGCCATGCCGCGCACGGCGTGATGACCTACGATCAGCGCCTCGCGCTGCTGCCGGCCTACCTGCAGCAGCTGGTGATGGAGAGCCTGGGCAAGTCCGTAAAGCTGGATGGCAGCCCGGTCGGCGTCGACACCGTCCCGGTCTGGTGGGGCGGTGCGGGCACCGACGTGCAACACAGCTTCTTCCAGGCACTGCACCAGGGCACGCAGATCGTGCCGCTGGATTTCGTCGGCACCGTCCGCAACGACGATCCCTACGCCGAGAACCACCTCGCCCTGATGTCCAACCTGCTGGCGCAGAGCGAAGCCCTGGCGAACGGACAGACCAGCGATGACCCGCACCGCAGTTACGCCGGTGGCCGGCCCAGCACGATGATCCTGCTGGATGCGCTGACGCCGCAGTCGCTCGGTGGCCTGATCGCGATGTACGAACACAGCGTCTACGCGCAGTCGGTGCTGTGGGGCATCAATGCCTTCGACCAGTTCGGCGTCGAACTGGGCAAGCAGCTCGCCAACGGCCTGCTGCCTGCATTGAAGGGGCAGGGTGAAGCGCAGGATCCGGTGACGCGCGCGCTGCTGGCGGAGCTGAAAGCACGCGGCTAGTCGCCGCTGCCACAACGAGCGCTCCGGGATCTTGTGGGAGCGACGTGAGTCGCGAGCTTGTGGTCGGCGCGCTTCGCGACTTGCGTCGCTCCCGCCGTCAGGCGGTGGCGCGCTAACGCCCAGGCCACGTGCTCACGTACGAGGGGTGATGGATCTTCGCGCCGGCTGGCCAGCGCGGCCAGCACGTCAGGTGTAGTGGGCGCATTGCCCAGCGCCACCGCGATGTTGCGCAGCCAGCGTTCGTGGCCGCTGCGGCGGATCGCCGAACCTTCGGTGCGGCGCAGGAATTCCGCCTCGTCCCATGCGAACAGCTGCGGCAACGTCGCCACGTCAAGCTCGTTGCGTGCGCGGAAATCCGGTTCGTCCGTGCGCTTGGCGAACTTGTTCCAGGGACACACGAGCTGGCAGTCGTCGCAGCCGAAGATGCGGTTGCCGATCGCCGGGCGCAGCTCTTCCGGAATCGCGCCATCGTGTTCGATGGTCAGGTAGGAGATGCAGCGGCGCGCATCGAGCCGGTACGGTGCGGTGATCGCCTGCGTCGGGCAGACGTCGATGCAGCGCGTGCAGGTGCCGCAGTGCGCGCTGGCCGGCGTGTCGACGGGCAGCGGCAGGTCGACGTAGATTTCGCCGAGGAAGAACCAGGAGCCGCCGTCCTTGTCGATCAGGCAGGTGTGCTTGCCGATCCAGCCCAGCCCGGCGTTGCGCGCCAGCGCGCGCTCCAGCACCGGCGCCGAATCCACGAAGACGCGATGGCCGAATGCCCCGACTTCCTGCTGCAGGCATTCGGCCAGCTTCTGCAGCCGGTTGCGCATCAGCTTGTGGTAATCGCGGCCCAGCGCGTAGCGCGCCACGTAGGCACGCTCGCCATCGCGCAGTGTGTCCCACGCGTCGTCGCTGTCGTTGCGGCCGTAGTCCAGTCCCACCGAGATGACCCGCAGCGTACCGGGGATCAGTTCCTGCGGACGTGACCGCTTGTCGCCATGCTGGGCCATCCATTCCATCGAGCCGTACAGGCCTTCCGCCAGCCAGTCGCGGAGATGGCGCTCGTCGTCGCCCAGTTCGATGCCGGCGATGCCGCAGCGCTGGAAACCGAACTCGCGCGCCAGCGTCCGCACGCGGTGGGCGAGTGCGGCGGGATCGGGTGGAGTCGTGGTGGAACCGACGGATGGCATGTGTGGATTATAGGAGGCCGGCCGGATTCACTTCCCCGCAACCCGGGGCAGACCTAGAATTCCGCCATGTCCGGCACCTGGCCCCTGTATTCCACGCACGCCGCGCGGGCACTGGATGCGCGCGCCACGCAGGTCCTCGGCGGTGATCCGTATGTGCTGATGCAGCGCGCCGGGCTGGCCGCCTGGCAGCACCTGCTGCTGCATTGGCCCGAGGCGCAGCGCATCGCCGTGGTATGCGGACCCGGCAGCAACGGCGGCGATGGCTACGTGCTGGCGCGGCACGCACATCGTGCGGGGCGCCGCGTCGACGTTGTCCATCTGCCGGCGCACGTTCCCGGCAACCCGGTCGCGCAACGCGCCTGCACCGACTACGTCGCAGGGGGCGGCCAGGTCACGCTGTTCAACGACGCGTTGCCGAAGGCGGACGTGGTGGTGGATGCGCTGTTCGGCATCGGGCTGTCGCGCGCGCCGGAGCGCGAGGTGCAGGCGCTGATCGAGGCGATCAATGCGCAGGCGGCACCGGTATTCGCGCTCGACGTACCGAGCGGCGTGGATGCGGACAAGGGATGTGCCCCGGGCGCCGCGGTACTGGCGACGCGTACGCTGCAGTTCATCGTGCGGCACGCCGGCCTGTATACCGGCGATGCGCTGGAATACACCGGCGAGCTTGCGCTGGAAGAACTCGACGTTCCTGCCGCCGCCTTCGACAGCGTGCAGATGGAGGCTGCGCTGCTGGGTCATGACGCACTCGCGCGCTGGCTGCTGCCGCGCCGTCGCAACACGCACAAGGGCGAATCCGGTCATGTGCTCTGCATCGGTGGCGACGAGGGCAGTGGCGGCGCGATCGCGCTGTGCGCCGAAGCCGCATTGCGCGCCGGCGCGGGTCTGGTGAGCGTGGCCACGCGTCCGGTCAATGTCGCGCCGCTGCTGGCACGCAGGCCGGAAGCGATGGTGCGCGCCGTGGAATCGACGGATGATCTTGCGCCATTGATAGCGCGCGCGCGCGTGATCGCCGTCGGTCCCGGACTGGGGCAGGGCGAGTGGAGTAGCGCCCTTTTCCTGCATGCCGTGCGCAGTGCAAAGCCGCTGCTGCTCGATGCGGATGCGCTCAATCTGATCGCCAGTTCGCCGTTTCCGTTGGACGACGCGATCCTGACGCCGCATCCGGGCGAAGCGGCGCGTCTGCTGGAGTGCACCAGCGCCGACGTGCAGCGGGATCGTTTCGCCGCCGCCCACGCGATCGCACAGCGCCACGGCTGCGTGGTCGTGCTGAAGGGCGCGGGCACGGTCGTGGCGGCGCCTGGCGAGACCCCGCGCGTGATCGACGCCGGCAATCCCGGCATGGCGGTGGGCGGCATGGGCGATGTGCTGACCGGCGTCATCGCTGCGCTACGCGCACAGGGTCTTTCCGCGTTCGATGCCGCCAGCGCGGGCGCACTGCTGCACGCAGTGGCCGGCGATGCCGCGGCCTGGGACGGTCAGCGCGGCCTGCTGCCGTCCGACCTGTTCGCGCACCTGCGGCGATTGTCCAATCCATGATCGGCGCATGCCTGCATGGCGGATGCTGCGCGAGCGCTTAGAATCGCCGCATGCACGTGTTCCTTCCCGACAACGACGCCACCGAAGCGCTGGGCCAGGCGCTCGCACGCACGCGACCTGCGGCCGCCGTCGTGCACCTGCAGGGTGACCTTGGTGCAGGCAAGTCCACGCTGGCGCGCGCGCTGTTGCGGACGCTTGGTGTGGCGGGTGCCATCCGCAGTCCCACCTACACGCTGGTCGAGCGCTACCCGGTCGAGGGGGGAGAGGCTTGGCATTTGGACCTGTACCGCATCGGCGACGCCGGTGAACTCGAATTCCTCGGCCTGGACGAGGGTGCCGCCGTCCTGTGGCTAGTCGAATGGCCCGAGCGTGGCGCCGCTGCGCTGCCTGCCCCCGACCTGCACGTGGCGTTGGCGGTCGAAGGGACGGGCCGCTCGGCGTCGCTGAGCGGCGCCTCGGCCGTTGGCGAGCAGTGGCTTGGACGGCTGGCTGCCGAACGGCAGTTGCAGGCACCATCTCTCCAGGTCGGTTAGGAACATCCGGCAGGTCACGGATTATTAAGGGAAAACGCCTTGCATTCGTGGGCGGATGATGCTTGAATCCGCCGCATGAGCCCGGGGATGCCCACCACCGCTACGCTGCGTCTCGCCCTTGCGGCGGTGCTGGCCGTGGTGCCGTGCACGCTGCTGGCCGGCGAAGTCACCGGCGTCACGGTTGCCCAGGGCAGCACCGGCACGCGGGCGGAAATCCAGATCGCCGGCGCCGGGCAGTACAAGACCCTCGCCCTGAAAGGTCCTGACCGTCTGGTCGTCGACCTGCCAGCCTCGACGGCGAAAGCCGGCCTGCGGCTGCCGGCTCCGGCCGGCGTCGTGCGAGCCGTGCGTACCGGCCAGCCGGATGCGAACACGCTGCGTGTCGTCTTCGACCTCGCGTCGCCGGTCACCGCGCTCAAGCCGCGGATGGAGCAGGAAGGCGCCAATGCGCGGCTGGTGATCGAATGGCCGGGCGATGGCGCGACGGTGCCCGCCACGTCCGTCGCCACCACCACGCCTGCTGCGCCTGCAACCGCGACGCCCTCGACGCCCTCGACGTCGCCACAGGCGGATGCCGCCCGCGCGACCGCCCTGCTGACCGCGCAGGTGGTCCAGGCGGGTGCGGCCCCGGAATCGAACGTGCCCACCGCCTTGGCGGCCGCAGGCCCTTCGCCGCAGGCGATCCTCAACGGGCAGTCGTCAGCCGCTGTCCCGTCCGCCACGACGGAGCGTCCGGCGTACACGATCGCCACCGGCCAACCGTCGGTGCCTCCCACGGCGACCACCACCGTCGAGCAGCCTGCAGCGGTGCCTGCGGGTGAGCAGGAAAGGCCTGCCGTGGCGATGGCGAAGGGGATGCGTCCCCTGGTCGTGGCGATCGATCCCGGCCACGGCGGGCAGGATCCCGGCGCGGTAGGACCCAACGGCACCCACGAGAAACACGTGGTGCTGCAGATCGCGCGCGAACTGGCGCGTCAGATCAACGCCACGCCAGGGTTGAAGGCGTTCCTCACGCGCGACACGGATGTGTTCATCCCGCTGCCGCAGCGCGCCCGGTTGGCACGTGCCGCGCGCGCCGACATCTTCGTCTCGCTGCATGCCGATGCCGCCGAGAACCGGGCCGCACGCGGGTCGTCCGTTTATGTCCTTTCCCTGAAGGGCGCGTCTTCGCAGCGTGCCCGCTGGTTGGCGGACAAGGAAAACTCCTCCGACCTGATCGGCGGCGTGGCGTTGCAGAAGGTCGACAACACGCTGTCGTCGATCCTGCTCGACCTCGCCCAGAGCGGCCACATGCGCGCATCGGAGAACGCCGCCGACCACGTGCTGGCGGGCCTGAAGCGCATCGGCAACAACCACAAGCCGAACATCGAGCGCGCCAACTTCGCCGTGCTGCGCACGTCCGACATGCCCGCGATGCTGGTGGAAACCGCCTTCATCTCCAATCCGGACGAAGAGCGTCGCCTGAAGGATCCGGCCTACCAGCGCCAGATCGCCTCGGCCGTCCTCGATGGCGTGCAGACGTATTTCACCCGCCAGCCGCCGCCGGGCACGCTGTTCGCCGCCCGTGCGCAGGCCGAGGCCGACGCACGTACCGTCGCGGCAGGCGGCGCCGCCGGCGCGCCCTGAGTCCGCGCCCGCTCGGCTATCATCACGGCTGATTCCCCGAGACGGCGCCACCGCGCCGCCAGCACGTGCCGATCCGCCAGCTTCCCGACACCCTCATCAACCAGATCGCCGCCGGCGAAGTCGTCGAACGGCCCGCGTCCGTGGTCAAGGAACTGGTCGAAAACGCCCTGGATGCCGGCGCGCGCCGCGTCGACATCGATCTGGAAGAGGGCGGCGTCCGCCTGATCCGCATCCGCGACGACGGCGGCGGCATCGCACCGGAAGAACTGCCGCTGGCGGTGTCGCGCCACGCCACCAGCAAGATCGCCTCGCTCGACGACCTGGAAGCGGTCGCCACGCTCGGCTTCCGCGGCGAAGCACTGCCGTCGATCGCCTCGGTCAGCCGCTTCGCACTGACCTCGCGCCGCGCGCAGGACGAACACGGCGCGTCGCTTCAGGTCGAAGGCGGCAAGGTCGGCGAGGTGGCGCCCAAGCCGCACGCGGTCGGCACCACCGTGGAAGTACGCGAGCTGTTCTACAACGTGCCGGCGCGGCGCAAGTTCCTGCGCGCAGAGCGCACGGAGATGGGCCACATCGAAGAGTGGCTCCGTTCGCTGGCGCTGGCGCGTCCCGACATCGAATTGCGCGTCTCGCACAACGGTCGGCCGTCACGGCGGTACAAGGCGGACGAGCTGGAATCGCTCGCCCGCCTCAGCGAAACGCTGGGCGACGACTTCTCACGCAGCGCGCTGCGCGTGGATCACGCCGCCGCCGGCCTGCGCCTGCACGGCTGGATCGCGCAGCCCAGCTATTCGCGCGCGAGCGCCGACCAGCAGTACGTCTACGTCAACGGGCGTTCGGTGCGCGACCGCAACATCGCCCACGCGGTGAAGATGGCGTACCAGGATGTGCTGTTCCATGGCCGCCAGCCGGCGTACGTGCTGTTCCTCGAACTCGATCCCACCCGCGTCGACGTCAATGTGCATCCGGCCAAGCACGAAGTCCGGTTCCGCGATACGCGGCTGATCCACGACTTCGTCTATCGCACGCTGCACGAAGCGCTGGCGGAAACGCGTGCGGGTGCGACGCCGCAGGACGTCGCGCCGTCGCCGTTCGCTGCGCGGCCTGCATCCGTGCCGTCCGCCTGGATGCCCACCCAGCAGTCGCCGCTGGGGCTCAACGTGGCGGAAGCGCCGGCGGCGTATGCCGCGTTGTATGCGGCGCCGGCGGTGGATGCGATGCAGGCCGGCATGATGCCGCCGGCATCCGTGCAGGCAATGCCGGCCACCGATGCCGACGGCATTCCGCCGCTCGGTTTCGCCATTGCGCAGCTGCACGGCATCTACATCCTGGCGGAGAACGCCGACGGCCTGATCGTGGTCGACATGCATGCGGCCCATGAGCGCATCGGCTACGAGAAGCTGAAAGGCGCACATGACAGCATCGGCCTGCGCTCGCAGCCGCTACTGGTGCCGATGGCGCTGGCGGTCGCCGAACGCGAGGCGGACGTGGCCGAGCGCGAAGCCGCCACGCTGGCGACGCTCGGCTTCGACATCACCCGCAGCGGCCCGCAATCGTTGAACGTGCGCAGCATTCCCGCCCTGTTGTCGAATGCCGAACCCGAGGCGCTGCTGCGCGACGTGCTGGCCGACCTGCGCGAGCACGGCGAAAGCCGGCGTGTCGCGGCGGCGCGCGACGAACTGCTGGCGACGATGGCCTGCCACGGTGCCGTGCGCGCCAACCGTCGCCTCACACTGCCCGAGATGAACGCCCTGCTGCGTGAGATGGAAGCCACCGAGCGCTCGGGGCAATGCAATCACGGCCGCCCGACCTGGGCGCGCTTTTCCTTGAACGAGATCGATCGCTGGTTCCTGCGAGGACGCTGACATGGGGAAAAACACGGGATGGCTGGGGATGGCCGTGCTGGTGGGAGTGCTGGCCGGCTGCGGCGGCGAGGACAAGGTCGCGACCACCGGCAAGGTGGCCGACGCCCGATTCCTGGCCGACAACGCGGCCTGGCGCGAGCAGCGCAGGAACGAATTGATCGCCCCCGACGGTTGGACCAGCCTGGTCGGCCTGCACTGGATCGAGCTGAAATCGCACTTCATCGGCAGCGGGCCGGGCAGCGGCATCAAGCTTGCCGTCGGTCCGGCCAGGCTGGGCATGGTCACGCAGCAGGACAAGCGCGTGTTCCTCACGCCCGAGGGTGGCACCACGCTGACCTACAACGGCGAACCGATGAAGGGGCGCGTTGAACTTGAAAGCGACCGCGATCCCAATCCATCCACGGTCGGTTTCGACGACGGCAAAGGCCTGCTGACGGTGATCGAGCGCGGTGGCCGCCACGCGTTGCGCGTGAAGCATGCCGATGCCGAGTCGCGTACGCAGTTCGTCGGGCTCGATTACTGGCCCGCGCAGGAGGACTGGCGTATCGAAGGGCGCTTCATTCCCCATCCGCCCGGCAAGACGCTCACCATCGTCGACGTGATCGGCGTGGCCAACGAGTCGCCGAACCCGGGCGTGGTCGAGTTCGAACGCGACGGCACGACCTTCCGCCTGGAGGCGCTGGGCCAGGTCGGCGGGCCGCTGTTCTTCGTGCTGGCGGACCGCACCAGTGGGCATGGAAGTTACCCGGCCGGTCGCTTCCTGGATGCCGACGCGCCACAGGCGGGCAAGGTGGTGCTGGATTTCAACCGCGCCTACAACCCGCCCTGCGCCTTCACGCCGTACGCGACCTGTCCGTTGCCACCGGCGGAGAATCGCCTGGACCTGCGGGTCGAGGCCGGCGAGAAGACCTACGCGAAACCCATCAAAGTGCTCTGAAGGAAATCTCGCGATGCTGCTGCGCCGTTCGCTGAAAGCCCTCGTCGTCACCGCGCTGCTCGGCAGCGCATCCGTGCTCGCGGATGCGCCGCAGGAGACCGGAGCACCGGTGCCGCTGTTGTGGAAGGTGTCGGACAAGGACAACGCCGTTTACCTGCTGGGCTCGTTCCATCTGCTGCGTCCGAGCGACTATCCGCTGTCCGGTGATGTCGATGCCGCCTTCGACGACGCCGAGCGCGTGCTGTTCGAACTGTCGCCGGAGGAAATGCGCTCGCCGGCCGCTTCGCAGCTGATGATGCAGGTCGCGATGCGCGTCGACGGCAAGACGCTGCAGCAGGACCTGGATGCCGCCACCTGGACGCGGCTGGAGGCGTGGGCGGGCAAGAACAATCTGCCGCTCGCTTCGTTCAACGGTTTCGAACCGTGGTTCGTCGGCCTGACGATCAGCATCGTCGAGATGACCAAGCAGGGTCTGGACCCGAAACTGGGCCTGGACAATCACTTCATGGACAAGGCGCTGGCGGCCGGCAAGCCCGCCAGCGGGCTGGAGCGCATGGAGGAGCAGATCGGCGTGCTGGACGGCATGGACGCGAGCGAGCAGCGCCAGTTCGTGGCCGAAGCCCTGGAGCAGGCCGACAAGGGGTCGGCAGAGACCCAGCGCCTGCACGACGCCTGGCGCCGTGGAGACGCGGAAACCTTGTGGAACGGCATGGCGTCCGACATGCGCGAGCAGTATCCGCGCCTGTACCGGCGCATCAACGTGGACCGCAACGACGCGTGGGTACCGAAGATCCGGCAACTCCTCGATCAGCCGGGCGACGACGATGCGCTGGTCGTGGTCGGTGCATTGCACCTGCTGGGTGAGGATGGCGTGGTAGAGAAGTTGCGCGACCAGGGCTACAAGGTCGAACGCGTCTGTTCCGCCTGCGCGGCGGGTGGGCGTTGACGGCAGCTGATCCGGCGTGACGCCGGCACCAGACGCGTCACGCGCGGGGCGGTTCCATCACGATGCAGTCCACGGGGCAGGCGGGCACGCACAGTTCGCAGCCCGTGCAGAGCGGGTCGATCACCACGTGCATGTGTTTTGCACCGCCGATGATCGCGTCCACCGGACACGCCTGGATGCACTTGGTGCAGCCGATGCAGTCGGCTTCGACGACCACCGCGACGATCGCGGGCTTGTGGGTGCCGCGCGCCCGGTCGTAGGGCAGCGACGGTACCTCCAGCACGCGGGCGAGCGCCCGCGCACCTGCATCGCCACCGGGCGGGCAATGATCCACGCCGACGTCGCCGCGTGCCATCGCCTGCGCGTACGGCAGGCAGCCGTCGAAGCCGCACTGGCCGCATTGGGTCTGCGGCAACAGGCGGTCGAGGCGTTCGACGAGATCGGCGTTCATCGCCGTGGCGTGGCTGGCCGCCTCAACGCACCGGCATGCCGGGCAGGGCGCCGGCATCGGCGTCCAGCAGCGCCAGCGCGCCGCCGTCGAAGCCGGCCGACAGGATCATGCCTTCGCTCAGACCGAAGCGCATCTTGCGCGGCGCGAGGTTGGCGATGAACACCACGTTGCGGCCGACCAGCTTGTCCGGCTCGCCGTAGCTGGCGCGGATGCCGGAGAAGATCTGGCGTTGGCCCAGGTCGCCGGCGTCCAGCAGGAAGCGCAGCAGCTTGTCGGAACCATCCACGAAGCCGCACTCCAGCACCTTGCCGATGCGCAGGTCGAGCTTGGAAAAATCCTCGATGCCGATGGTGCCCGTCGCGTCCTTCGATTCCGCAGGCACGGAGGGCTTGGCTTCCGTCTTCTTCTCGGGGGCGGCGGGCGTCGGAGCGGCGAGGGTGTCCTTGGAAGCGTCGGTCATGGCGTCGATCAGTTTCGGGTCGATACGGGTGAAGAGGGCGGCATACGGCTGGATGGTGTGTGCCTGGAGCGGCGCCGCTACATCGGCCCAGGTCTCGACCGGCGCGCTGAGGAAGGCCTCCGCCTCAGCGGCCGTGCGCGGGAGCACCGGCTTCAGCGCGGCGGCCAGGACGCGGAACAGGTTCAGCCCCTGCGTGCAGACCGACTGCAGTTCGGCGTCCGCGCCTTCCTGCTTGGCGATCACCCACGGCTTCGTCTCGTCGATGTACTTGTTGGCCTCGTCGGCCAACGCCATCGTCAGCCGCAGGGCGGTGGCCGGTTCATTGCGCTCGTAGGCGTCGGCGATCGGGCCGAGCGCGTCGGCGAAGCGCTGGTACATGGCCGGATCGGGCAGGGCATCGGCGAGTCGGCCACCGAAACGCTTGTCGATGAAGCCCGCGCAGCGGCTGGCCAGGTTGACGAACTTGCCGACCAGGTCCGCGTTGACGCGCGCGACGAAGTCGCCGAGGTTTAGGTCGAGGTCGTCGACGCCGCCCGACGACTTGGCCGCGTAGTAATAGCGCAGCGCTTCCGGTTCCAGGCCCACGTCCAGGTAGGTGCGCGCCATGATGAAGGTGCCGCGCGACTTCGACATCTTGGCGCCGTCCACGGTCAGATAGCCGTTGACGTGTAGCCGCGTCGGCGCGCGATGGCCGGTGCCATGCAGCACCGCCGGCCAGAACAGGCCGTGGAAGTTGACGATGTCCTTGCCGATGAAGTGGTGTAGCTCCACGTCGGTGCCGGCCTGCAGGTGCGGGGCGAAGTCGAGGCCGCGCTCGGCGCACAGGTTGCGGAAGCTGCTCAGGTAGCCGATCGGCGCATCCAGCCACACGTAGAAGTACTTGCCGGGCGCGCCGGGGATCTCGAAGCCGAAATACGGCGCATCGCGCGAGATGTCCCACGCGCGCAGGCCGCCCTCGGCATCCAGCCATTCGCGCAGCTTGGCCTTGACGCCCGGCAGGGCGACGTCGCCGGCCAGCCATTCGCGCAGGAAGGCATCGAAGCGGCCGACTTCGAAGAAGTAATGCTCCGAATCGCGGATCTCCGGCGTGCTGCCGGACAGGATCGACTTCGGTTCCTTCAGGTCCGTCGGCGCGTACGTGGCACCGCAGACCTCGCAGTTGTCGCCGTACTGGTCGGCGGAGCCGCAGTTCGGGCAGATGCCCTTGATGTAGCGGTCGGGCAGGAACATGCCCTTGGCGGGGTCATAGAACTGCGCGACGGTGCGTCGGCTGATGTGTCCACCCGCGTCCAGGCGCTGGTAGAACTGCTCGGTCAGCTCGCGGTTGGCGGCGGAATTGGTCGAGTCGTAATGGTCGAAGGCCACGCCGAACGCGGCGAAGTCGCGCTCGTGGCTGGCCTGGATGCCGGCGATGAAGGCCTCGGGCGTGACGCCGGCCTTCTCGGCCGCCAGCATGATCGGCGTGCCGTGGGTGTCATCGGCGCAGACGAAGTGGACCGTGTCGCCCCGCATCCGGCGTGCCCGTACCCAGATGTCGCCCTGGATGTAGCCCACCAGGTGACCCAGATGCAGCGGGCCGTTGGCGTAGGGCAGGGCGTTGGTGACGAGTGCGGTGCGGCTCATGACGGACTTCGCGACGGGGGGCGGCGATTATCGCATGCCCGGATGGAGGCCCTTCCGGTGGCCCAAACGCAACAGGCCCGGCAATGCCGGGCCTGCGATGTCGCGGATTCGCACGAGGTTACTGGCGGATCCAGGTCTGCGACTTGCAGATGAAGGCGATGCAGCCGGACACCTCCAGCTTCTTGCCGCCCTCGATCAGTTCCATCTTCGACTTGTAGATCTTTCCCTCGTCCGGCTTGAGGATGGTGCCACCCGCGTACTCGCCACCGCCCTCGGCCTTCATGCCGCGGATGATCTCCATGCCGGTGATCGGCTTGTTCTTGCGATCGTCCTTGCACTTGTCGCAGGTCGGGTTGGGCTTGCTCGGGTTGATCAACTCGACGATGCGGCCGGTGATCGTGCCGTTGGCCGCCTGGGTGATCTCGACGAAGGACTTCGGCTTGCCGGTATCGCTGTCGATGGTCTTCCAGCGGCCGACCACCGGATCGGCGGCCGACGCCACCAGCGACAGGGCCATCAGCGGAGCAGCCAGCAGTACGGCCATCAGGGTCTTGCGCATGTTCCCCTCCCAGGGATGTAGGTCGGCCCCACCGCTACGGCCGGCGGGTTGGCGTCTTTATACCGCATCCGGCAGCGTATGGAAGGGAAGGGCTGGTGAATCTCCCAAAAAAAGAGGCGGCGCAATGCGCCGCCTCCCGGACCTTCATGTCTCTCGCGCGATCAGAACTTGTAGTTCAGGCGGGCGAAAAGCGAGACACCCAGATAGTCGTACTGCGTGGCGCTGACCGGCACGTTGCCGTAACGGTTGTAGCCAGCCGCGGCCGAGATGGTGTCGGGCTCCTTGTTGAACAGGTTGCGCACACCCATCAGGAACGACCACTTCGGCTGTTCGTACTGAACAGACACGGTGTGGTACGTACGGCTGTCGGCCTTGGTGTCGACCACGGCATTGGCGTAGCCGAAGTACGTGTAACTGCCGGTGGAGGTGAGCGGGGTCAGACGACGCGTGCTGTCAACGAAGTCGATGCCCCAGTTGTAGGTCCAGTCACCGCGTTCCAGCGAGGCGATGAAGTTGCCCACGGTCTTCGGACGCCCGATGCCACCCACATAGTTGGAGATCGTCGAACCACCCTCCAGCGGGCTGTCGAAGAGCTGCACCACGTCTTCCTTCATGTAGGTGACCTGGGATTCCAGCGTCAGTTTGCCGAAGGAGAAGTCATCCTCGTAGCGGACCAGCATGTCGTAGCCGCGGACCTTCTGCTTGTTGATGTTCACGTAGGTCGCGTAGACCTCCTGAATGCCGTTCGGCTCGACGGTGGCCGTCGGCGAATTGCGCGTGAACATGGTGCAGAAGTTGTTCGGGTAGACATCCGAGCCATAGCAACTGGCGAGGATCGTCTGCGCTTCCAGTTCACCGATCTGATCGCGGACTTCGATCTCGAAGTAATCCAGCGCGACGCTGATCGGGGCGAATTCCGGCGTCCAGATCAGACCGCCCGTGAAGGCGTTGGAATGTTCCGGGGTCAGGAAGCCTGCGCCGCCACCCTGGTAGACCGTGGCGGAGCTCGGCGCACCGTTGTAGTCGTCCGGGATGCCAGCAGCGCCGCAATTGTTGCGGATGTTGGCGTTCGAGCTCTCGCCCCAGTTGATGCAGGGATCGATCGCGGTCTGGCCGAGGAAGGCCGACTGGTTGCCCAGGTACAGCTCATACAGGCCGGGGGCGCGGTACGAGGTGCCCTTGGTGGCGCGCAGGCGCAGGGACGGCACGACCTGCCAGCCCAGGCCGATCTTCCAGACGTCGTCGCTGTCGCCAACGGAGTCGTAGTCGAACCAGCGGGTCGAGGCGTTGAACGTCAGCGACTCGACGCCCGGCAGGCCCTTCAGCAGCGGCACTTCGACTTCGGCGAAGACTTCCTTGACCGTATCGTCGCCCTTGGTCTGCTGGGCCGAGGACTGGCCCCACAGAAGACCGTTGGCCGAGTAGTAGCCCGGCTGGTCGTCGATGCTGAACTCGCGGTATTCGGCGCCGACGGCCGCACCCACCGCACCGGCGGGCAGGTCGAACAGCTCGCCCGTCAGCACGCCGGTGACGACGGTCTGGTCGTAGATGGTCTTGCCCGTGTCCATCACGCCGATCAGGCCGACCAGTTCGTCCATGCGGGTGCCGCTGAGGAAGCCCGGGTCGAAGTAGTTGATCGTCGGCGCGTCTTCACCGTAGTTCCAGTCGCCGGTCTTGGAGGCGTCGATCGACAGGTCGCTGTATGTGCCGCTGGAGCGCGAGTACGAGGCATTGACGTCCCACGACCAGGTATCGGCGAACAGGCCGTTGAAATTGGTGTTGACGTAGTAGTAGTCGACCTTCTGGCTGCTGTTCGAACGGAACGGCATCACCGGCTGCGAAACGCCGGACGGGGTCGCGGTGTTAACGAAGTCCGGGTCGTTCTGGTAGATGTAGCCCGAGCCGCCCACGATGACCGGGAAGAATTGGCGGAAGCCCTTGTACGCGCTCTCGCGGCGGTTGACCAGCAGCTCGGTCTTCCAGTTGACCTCGCCCAGCGAGAAGTCAGCCGACAGGTAGCCACTGAAACGCTCCAGGTCCTGGATGACGTACTGCTCGCCGAAGAACGGGAAGTTCAGCACGTCGGTGTAGCTGGCCTGCGGCGAGTTCGCGTAGGTGGTGCTGACGCGCGGACGGTAGCCGGGGATGTTGCCGATGGTCTGGCCGTTCCACGTGGGCACGTAGCGTGCGCCGGTCAGCAGGTCGCTGACGGTGTTGGCGTACAGGTTGCCGCTGGTACAGCCGCCGAGTTCGGTACCTGCCAAGATCGAGCGGTCTTCACGGTCGATGCGGTTGCCGTTCTGGTCCCACACCAGGTCTTCGGCGCACTTGAAGAAGTCGCGGTCGCCCACGGTCAGCGGGGACTGCTTGTAGTACTCGCCGGCCAGGGTGATGCTGCCGTTGTCGAAGTTCCAGCCGGTGGCACCAGAGAAGTTGATGACTTCGCCACCGCCGTAGAACGGCGCGCGGAAGCTCACCGAGATTTCCGGCGAGGTGATGTTCTTGCGGGTGATCACGTTCGCCACGCCGGCGACGGCGTCAGAACCATAGATCGAGGACGAACCGTCCTTCAGCAGTTCGATGCGTTGGACGATCGAGGACGGCAGTACATTGAGGTCGAACGCGCCGACTTGGCCGCGGGTACCGGCGGGGCCGGGGCGGTGGCCATTCAGCAGCACCAGGCTGCGGTTGGGGCCGAGGCCGCGCAGCGAGAGCGTCTGCGCACCCACGCCGCCTTCGGTGACGAAGGCACCGAACTGGTGACTGATCTGCGTGGCGCCAGCGGCGATGCTCGACTTCTGCAGGAACTCGGAGGTTTCCACCTGGCCGAGCGCGACGTTGGTATCGGCAGTGATGACCTGCACGGGCGACACGGAATCGTATTCGACGCGCTTGATCAGCGAACCCGTAACCGTGATTTTGTCGAGCTCGACGGCTTCCCGCTTCTTCGCCGGTTCACTCTCCGTTGTTTCGGACTGTGCCACTGCATTGCCGCCGTAAAGGCAGCCCAGAACAGCGACAAACAGAGGTAGCTTCTTGAAGGCAATGCCTTTCTTTGCTTGCTGCATGAGTTGAATCCCCTAAGAGTCCCGCTAGATGAATGCCCCTGCGTGTTACGCAGGGGTTAAGCGAGTATATGCAGCGTTCATCCCCCATAGCAACCGAATGTTAGAAACGTGTGACACGTGCTCGGTTCGTCGTGCCTAGGGTGTGATAAAAGGGTTTGGCAGGAACCTGAACAGCGCCAACCGGAGCCGGGAACCCCGTTCGGCCACAAAAAACCCCGCCAATGGCGGGGTTTTTCGAGGATGCTTTGGGATCACAAACCGCCGGAGCCGCAGTCCTTGGCCAGGAAATCCTCCATCAGGCCCAGCGCCTGCTGCTGGTGCCGGTAGTACCAGGGCATGCTGTGGGGCATGTCGGCGATCAGCTCGAACTTGGCGGGCACCTTGCCCTTGACGGCATCGTAGAAGCCGCGGGCGTGGAACGACGGGGTGCGCACGTCGCGGTCACCGACGTATAGCAGGACGGGGATATTGGCCTTGTCCGTGTTCAGCATCGGATCCATGCCCTTGACCGTGCGGCCCTGGAGGATGCGCTGCAGGCGGTTTTCGCTCCACGACCAGCCCAGCTTGGTCAGATCGGTCACGGGCGCGCCTGAGATCGCGCACTGGTAAGGGCTATTCGGGCGCACGACCGCTGCGGCCGCAGCGAATCCGCCGTAGGAGTAACCGAAGATGGCCAGGCGCTTGGGATCGGCGATGCCCTGCTTGACCAGCCACGCGGCGCCGTCGTCCTTGTCGTCCTGCATCTTCTGGCCCCACTCGGCATCGCCGGCCAGCCACAGCTTGCGGCCCAGGCCGCTCGAGCCGCGGTACTGCGGGCGCAGCACGGCGTAGCCGCGGGAGGTCAGGAACGGCACCCAGCCGGAGGCGTCCCAGCCGCCGTAATCGCGGGCCCACGGGCCGCCGTGCGGATGGATGATCGTGGGCAGCGGGCCGTCGCTTTCCTTCCAGCCGACGGGCAGGTCCAGCAGCGCCGGAATGTTCAGGCCGTCGCGTGCCGGGTAGGTGACCCAGCGCTGCTCGCCGATCTGCTTGGGATTGATCCACGGGCGCTCGTCGCCCAGATCGACGACGTTCTTGCGCTCGGTCAGCAGGTGGTAGCTCGCCGCACGCTGCGCGCTTTCCGTCGTGAACAGCACCCGCGACATGTCGTTGTTGTAGCCGGTGATGGCGACGGTCTGGCCCGGGTAAGCCTTCTTCAGGCCGGCATGGATGCCGCCGAGTTCGGGGTCGACGTACGTCGCTTCGGGCTCAGGGCCGTCCACGACGAAGCCGAGCACGCGATTGAAGTTGCTCGGCTGCGAACCGAGGATCAGCCGGCTGATCGAGAACTGCGGGTGCGCCAGCAGGGGCTCGCTGTCGAACTTGCGTGTGGCAGGGTCGTACATCCATGCCTGCACCAGGTCGGAGAACATGTCGGTAAGAATGTAGAACTTGCCTGTCTGTTCATCGATACCGACGATATCGACGGCATGGCGTTCGCTGAGCTTGGTGGTCAGCGGCGCATGGACCTCGAACTCGCCGGCCTTGTTGCGTATCAGCACGCGCTGCTCGTACTCGCCGGGCGAGATGGGTTCCAGCTGGGAGCGCGTCAGCAGTTCGCCGTTGCGCGGATTGAAGAGGCCCGGGCTTGTGCGGCTGTTGGCGCGGAACAGCAGCTTGGTCTCGTTGGTCCGCAGGTTGTACAGGTAGTACGCGCCGCTGAGGGACAGGCCGCTCGTCTGCGAAATGATGACGTTGTCGGGATCCAGCGGCAGGGTGTGAACGAGGTTGGCGGTGCCCGCGATCTCGAGGCAGCGTTTGAGCTCCTCGCTCACGCCCAGGCGACGCGTGTTGTCGGCGAAGGCTTCCTCGAACTTCTGCTGCTTGACGTCGGTCAGGTAGGGCTTCACGACGAACGTCTTGGTCGCGCCGACGTTGCTGCCCTCGCCGCAACCGGAGAGCTGTCCGGTCCACTCCTGGCGGCCCAGTACGAGCACGCGGTTCGCCTTCATCGCATTGGCGGCGATGAACTTCATGCGGTCGCCGGAGGGCGTGATGACCGAGCCGGCCTTCAGGTCGTCCAGGTTCCAGGTCGCCAGTCCGGTCTCCTGGTTCTTCGAATCCGGCATGGAGACGATGGCGACGAGATTCTTGCCGTCGGTACTCATGGAGACCGACTGGATGTTCGGCAGGCGCGCGAACGACTCGATCGGGATCGCATCGCGTGCGGTGGCGGTCCCTGTCAGCAGCATCAACGATGCGGCGATTAAACGTACTTTCCCAATCTTCATGGTTGGCTCGTACCCCTGATTCGTGTTCTTAAGAAGGCGCCAAGCGCGCATCGCAGCGTGTTGCCGGCCCCGGATGCTGAACGCATTGTTCATTCTCTGGCGCGCCGGCCAGAGTAGTGCAGCGAGGTCGAACAGGAAAGCCCCCCGCTGGCGTGTGTGAGAAGATGTCGCGTTGCCGCATGCGTATCCAACAGATGCCCGGGTACCGCACACGCTGCGGCGGCTACTCACATACTGGAAATGCGTCGATGTCTGTCCGATCCCACGCCGTCCAAGGCAACCTCACTCCCCACCCCCGCATCCGCAACGTCATCGCCGTCGGTTCCGGCAAGGGCGGGGTGGGGAAGTCGACCACCTCGGTGAACCTCGCGCTGGCGCTGGCGGCCGAGGGCGCCCGGGTAGGCGTGCTGGACGCCGACGTCTACGGCCCCAGCGTGCCGGCCATGCTGGGCCTGTCGGGGCGCCCGGAGAGCCATGACAACAAGTCGATCGAGCCGATGCGGGCGTTCGGGGTGGAGGCGATGTCGATCGGGTTCCTGGTCGACCCGGACACGCCGATGATCTGGCGCGGGCCGATGGCGACCTCGGCGCTGATGCAGTTGTTCACCGACACCCTGTGGGGCGACCTGGACTACCTGCTGGTGGACCTGCCGCCGGGTACCGGCGACATCCAGCTGACCCTGGCGCAGAAGATCCCGGTCGCGGGGGCGGTCATCGTCACCACGCCGCAGGACATCGCCACGCTGGATGCCAAGAAGGCGCTGAAGATGTTCGAGAAGGTCGAGGTGCCGGTGCTCGGCATCGTCGAGAACATGGCAGTCCACACCTGCTCCAACTGCGGCCATGTCGAACACCTGTTCGGCCAGGGGGGCGGCGAGCGCATGGCGGCCCAGTACGGCGTGCCGCTGCTGGGTTCGCTGCCGCTGGACATCGCCATCCGCGAGCAGGGCGACGCCGGCCAGCCGGTCGTGGTGGCCGCGCCGGATTCTGCCGTGGCACAGGCCTACCGGCAGACCGCGCGGGTCATGGCGGGCACGCTGGCACAGCGGCCGCGGGCCTCGATGTCCATCGCGTCCTCGCTGGTCTAGCCGGCTGGCGCAGACGGCGGGCCGGGGCCCGCCCTACAATTCCCCGTCCGCTGCGCGCCGCCCGCGCGGCCTTCGCCCCACCAGACCAGGATTTGCATGAGCATCAAGAGCGACCGTTGGATCCGCCGCATGGCCGAGCAGCAGGGCATGATCGAGCCGTTCGAGCCCGGACAGGTCAAGCAGGTCAACGGCCAGCGCATCGTCAGCTACGGCACCTCGAGCTACGGCTACGACGTGCGCTGCTCGCGCGAGTTCAAGGTGTTCACCAACATCAACTCCACCATCGTCGACCCCAAGCACTTCGACCCGAAGAGCTTCGTCGACATCGAAGCGGACGAGTGCATCATTCCGCCGAACAGCTTCGCGCTGGCGCGCACGGTGGAGTTCTTCCGCATCCCGCGCGACACGCTGGTGGTCTGCCTGGGCAAGAGCACGTACGCGCGCTGCGGCATCATCGTCAATGTCACGCCGCTGGAACCGGAGTGGGAAGGCCACGTGACGCTGGAATTCAGCAACACCACGCCGCTCCCCGCGCGAATCTACGCCAACGAAGGCGTGGCGCAGATGCTGTTCTTCCAGTCCGATGCCGACGACGTGTGCGAGACCAGCTACAAGGACCGTGGCGGCAAATACCAGGGTCAGACCGGGGTGACGTTGCCACGGACCTGATCCGTCCGCTCTGCCGAAAGGAATCACGATGCAAGCACCGCCGCCGATGCCGCAGGACCCTTATCGCACTCCCGATGCGAATGTCGCTGATTTCCAGGATCAGGGTGTGCCGGATCCCGCGATCCGCTGGCTGCGGCTGGCAGCGATCCTGATCGACGCCTGCATCGGCCTCGCCGTGATCGTCCCGCTCATATTCGTCGGTGGTTACTGGGAGGCTGCGTTC
This sequence comes from Pseudoxanthomonas japonensis, assembly GCF_043632995.1. Classification (NCBI taxonomy): domain Bacteria; kingdom Pseudomonadati; phylum Pseudomonadota; class Gammaproteobacteria; order Lysobacterales; family Lysobacteraceae; genus Pseudoxanthomonas; species Pseudoxanthomonas japonensis. The sequence continues at coordinate 1,442,777 of NZ_CP171632.1, forward strand.
GAGGCGGGTCGTTCGGGCGGTTTCGGCATCATGCCGCTTGGCACGACGCTGCTGTGGGCCGCAATCGGCTTCGTCGTATTCGCGCTGATCCAGGGTTATCTGCTTCACAGCGGTGGTCAGACCTGGGGAAAGAAGGTGCTATCCATCAGGATCGTGGACCTGCAAGGCAACAAGCCGACCCTGGTGGACCTGCTGGGCAAGCGCTACCTGCCGACGCATGTCATTGCCAACATCCCATGCCTGGGCACGATCTATGTGCTCGTCGATTCGCTGATGATCTTCCGGCAGGACCAGCGCTGCTTGCATGACCTGATTGCGGGCACGCGCGTCGTGCGCGCGAAATAGGGCGCGATATCAGTGTTCCGCACCCGCAGCGGCGCGGATGTCGAGAGGCGTCTTCAGGGCCACCTTCAGCGCCAGGCGCAAGGCGGCTGTCACCGTCTCCACCGGCAGACTCGCCGCACCGGCATGCCCTGACGCCTGGGCCGGCGAGTAGGGAATGTGGATGAAGCCCGCCCGTACCGCGCGCTGGCGCCGCAGTGCGTGCATCAACCCGTAGAACACGTGGTTGCAGACGTAGGTGCCCGCAGTTTGCGAGACCTCGACAGGAAAACCGGCACCGCGCAACGCCTCGCGCATCACCTTGATCGGCAGCGTGGAGAAGTAGGCGGCCGGACCATCGGCGATCACAGGCACATCGATCGGCTGCTGGCCCGCGTTGTCGGGAATGCGTGCGTCGTCGACGTTGATCGCCACGCGCTCGAGCGACAGCTGCGCGCGGCCGCCGGCCTGGCCGACGCAGATCACCAGCGACGGCTGTGTTTCCTTCAATGCGCTACGCAGCGCCTTCAGCGATTGGCCGAATGCGACGGGCAGTTCCCGCGCCACCACGCGATGCCCGGCGATGCGCGTGCCATGCAAGGCGGACACGGCCTGCCAACTGGGATTGACCCGCTCGCCGCCGAAAGGCTGGAAGCCGGTCAGCAGGACGGTACGTGTCGTCGTCATCGGATGTCCCGGATAAGCGCGATCAGCGGAAGCACAGCCAAGCCATCAGCAGCACGTTGGTGCCCATCAGCCACAGACCGGTCGCGGCCTGCGCACGGATCACACCGTACTGGTCGTCCAGTTCCAGCAGCACCGCAGGCACGATGTTGAAGTTGGCGGCCATCGGCGTGAGCAGCGTGCCGCAATAGCCGGTCAGCATGCCGATGGCGCCGAGGATGGCGGGATCGGCGCCGTGGCGCTGCACCAGCAGCGGCAGGCCGATGCCGGCCATCATCACCGGGAACGCAGCAAATGCATTGCCCATGATGACGGTGAACACCACCATGCCCGCCGCGAATGCCAGCAGGCAGGCCATGCGGTTGTCGGCCGGAATCACCATCGACACCAGCGATGCGACGGATTCGCCCACCCCGCTGGCCGCGAAGACCCCGCCCAGCGTCGCCAGTACCAGCGGCAGCAGCGCCGCCCAGCCCATCGTGTCGAGCAGGCGGCGTCCTTCATCGGCGGCCCGTAGCGGGGGTTGGCGCGTCACCGCGATCGCCGCGATGGCCGAGATCACGCAGGCCAAGGCCAGGCCGACCAGCGTCATGCCGGTGGGCGCGAACAGCGGGGTACCGCCCAAGGACAGGTGTGGGCCGGCGAGCACGACGGTGATCGTCAGCGCCGGAATCAGCAGGGCCGGCACGAACAGGCGGTGGCCCAGCCGCAGCGCGGACGCCAGGCGTTCGGATTCCGGCGCCTCGTCCAGCGGTTCGCGGCGCATGCGCGTGGCCAGCAGGGCGAGCACGAGTACGGCGCCACCAGCGAACTGCGCCGGCAGGGCATCGCCGGCCTTGCTTGCGCGCAGCACGACGTCGCCGCCCGCGAACAGCGCCGCAATCACCGTCCAGAACGCGGCGTGCGCGTAGCGACGCTGCTGCAGGTTGCGCCACCCGGCGTAGGCGAGGAAGGCCGCCAGTACCCAGTAGAAGTGCTCAATCGACAGCATCGGTCTTCGCCTCCGCCGCCGGTACCGCCCGGTCCAGTCGGCGTTGGAACAGGACGATACGCACGGCATGGATGATGAAGGCCGCGATCGCCGTCGGCAGTGCCCACAGCGCGATCTGCAGCGGCTCCAGCTGGATGCCGTGCTGCGCGTAGAAGCCCTGGATCAGCAGCACGGCGCCGAAGGCGAGGAACACGTCCTCACCGAAGAAGCGTCCGATGTTGTCGGTCGCCGCCGACATCGCATGCGCGCGCTGCGTTTCCTCACGCGACAGGGGGGCGCGCGTCTTGCCCGCGGCGGATTCGGCCATCGGCGCCAGCAGCGGTCGCACGGTCTGCGCATGTCCGGCGATATCGATCAGCCCCACCATGCTCAGCCCTTGCCGCACCAGCAGGTAACCCGCCAGCAGGCGCGACAGCGTCAGCCCGCGAAGCCGTGCGATCCAGCGCAGCGCATGCTCGCGCAGACCGGCACGCTCCAGCAGGCCGATGGTCGGCAGCGTCAGCGCGAACATCAGCAGGGCGCGGTTGGATACGAAACTCTCGCCCAGCAGCGCGAGCAGGTCCGGAATCGACTTGCCTGCCGCCAGCCCGCTGACCAGGCCCGCCGTGACCACCACGATGACCGGGTTGAAGCGCAGGACGAAACCCGCCACCACCACCACGATGCCCAGCAGGGGCCAGTAACTCATGCGTGGCGCTCCATGGTGCGGATGGCGAAGCCGTTGGATTCGATGGTCTGTCGCAGTCCGTGCGCGAACGCGGCGGCGTCCGGTCGGTCGCCGTGCAGGCAGATGCTGTCCGCGCGCAACGGCACGGATTCACCCGTGCGAGCGACCACGATGCCGGCGTCCAGCATCCGCGTGACCTGCGCCGCGGCGGTCGGCAGGTCCTCGATGCTGGCGCCCGCCTGCGAGCGGGGCGTCAGCGTGGCATCGGCTTCGTAGCGACGCTCGGCGAAGGCTTCGTGCGCCACCTGCAGGCCGAGCCGTTCTCCGGCGGTCGTCAACGCGCTGCCCGACAAGCCGTACAGCACCAGGCCAGCGTCGTGGTCGTGCACGGCACGCGCGATGGCATCGGCGAGGCCGGCGTCGCGGGCCGCCTGGTTGTACAGGGCGCCGTGCGGTTTGACGTGGTGGAGGCGCCCGCCGGCGGCCCGGACGAATCCATCCAGTGCGGCCACCTGGTACAGCGTCAGGGCATACGCTTCTTCCGAAGAAAGGGGGTGCGCGACGCGGCCGAAATGCTCGCGGTCCGCATGCGACGGGTGCGCGCCGATGGCAACGCCGTGCGCGAGACACAGCGCGACGGTGCGTCGCATGGTGTCCGGCGAACCGGCATGGAAGCCGCAGGCGATGCTGGCGGAGCTGATGTACGGCAGGATCGCTGCATCGTCGCCGCAGTCTTCGCCCAGGTCGCAGTTGAAGTCGATGGTGCGCATGCCCGCGAGCCTACCTCACGCCTGCACGCGCTGCGCAATGGCGATGCGCAGCCGCGCAAGGCGGTACGCATGTTCCCTGGCCAGCGATCGCGCCTGTTCCAGCGTGACCGGTTCGAAGTGCACCGGTTCGCCGGGGCGCAACTGCGCGGCGCGCCCCAGGTCGCAGGCGATCACATGGCCCAGTCGCGGATAGCCGCCCACCGTCTGTGCGTCGGCCAGCAGCAGGATGGGCTGCCCGTCGGGTGGCAGTTGCAGCGTGCCGACGGCGACCGGCTCGGACACGCCATCGCCCATTCCTGCGGGCAATCCGGTGCCACGCAGCCGCACGCCCTGACGATTGCTGTTCGGGTGCGTACGCCAGACCTGAGCGGCGAGCATGAGGGCGGCCGGAAGCGCGGACGGCACGTAGCGCAGGACGTGGTGATCCGCCGTCCACGGGTCGTCCACGTCGATCCACCATGCGGGAAAGGCGGGTTGCCGCGCGATGGCAACCTCCCTGCGGACCTTGCCGACAGGCAGGCGATCGCCGGTGGCCAACGCGCGTCCGTCCACGCCGCCGAACCCGCCGCGGAGATCGGTGCTGCGGCTGCCGAGCATGGCGGGTGTCGCGATGCCGCCCGCCACGGCGAGCCAGGCCCGCGCGCCATCGCGCAAGGGGCCGAGCGTGAGTTCGCCTGCGGGGAAATCGATGGGTCGCCCCATCGGCAGCGGCACATCATTCCACCGCGCCTGCACCGTGGCGCCGGTCAGCGCGATGCGGCAGGCACACGGCAACCGCAGGCGTGGACCTTGTAATGCGATCTCCAGTCCCGCCGCGGCTTCATCGTTGCCGACCAGCCGGTTCGCCATCGCCAGGGCGGCGGGATCCATCGCGCCCGCGTGCGCCACGCCAAGATGGCGCCAGCCGTGGCGCCCTTGGTCCTGCACCGTCGTCTGTACGCCGGGCGACAGCACCTGCCACGCGCTCATGGCGACGCTGCCAGGTGGCGGAACGTGCATTCGTCGATCGGCACGAAACGCACCCGGTCGCCGGGTTGCAGCAGTGCAGGCTGCGCGCGGCCTGCATCGAACAGCACGGCAGGCGTTCGCCCCAGCAAGCGCCATCCTCCAGCACTTTCGCGCGGATAGATGCCCGCCTGCGCGCCGCCGACCGCGACCGAACCCGCCGGCACCCGCGTGCGTGGCGTCGCCAGCCGTGGCAGCGCCAATGCCGGATCCAGCCCGAGCAGATAGGGAAAGCCCGGTGCGAAGCCGATCATCGCCACGGTGTAGACGGGGGCGCTGTGGCGGGCGATCAGCGAGGCCGCATCGCATCCCAGCGTCTGCATAGCGTCGACGAAGTCGTCGCCGCATTCGCCGCCGTAGCACACGGGAATCTCGTGCAGCCCGGTGGCGCCGTCGGATCGCGATGAGGGATCGGCAAGCAGGGCTTCAACCGATTCACGTACGACCGCATGCGCATCGCTGGCCGGTGCATGGTCGGCATCGAAGAACACCGCCAGGCTGGCGTAGGCCGGCACCAGATCGCGCAGCCACGGCGGCGAGCGGTCGCGCAGCCGCGCCGCCAGCGTGTGCACCTGCGCATTGGTCTCTGCCTCGATGCGCTCGCCAAAGCGCACCAGCAGGGCATCGTCCCCGAGCGGTTCGAAGCGCGGCGTGCTCATGCCAGGCGCAGGCGCCAGCGCTCGATCCCGGCAGCCAGTTGTTCCGGCGTATGGCGGACAGCATGTCCATTGCCCCACACCGGGCCGGGCCACGCCGCATCGCCGTCACGTCGCCCGACCAGGTGCACATGCAGCTGCCGCACGATGTTGCCGAGCGCGCCGATGTTGAGTTTCTCCACGCCGGGAGTCGCGCGGATCAATTGCCCGGCCTGGTTGATCTCCGCCAGCAGCAGGCGCTGCTGGCCGCCATCCAGGTCCAGCCATTCGCTCACGCCGTCGACGCGCGGTACCAGCACCAGCCAGGGATAGCGGGTGTCGTCCATCAGCCGCACCTGCGACAGCGGGCCGTCGGCGATGAAGGCACTGTCAGCGGCCAGGCGCGGGTCGAGCAGGAAATCGGTCATGCGAGGTTCCGGGTGAAGAAGTCGAGCGTGCGTTCGCGTGCGAGCCGCGCACTGGATGGCTCGTAGTCCGCGCGCAGGTCGCAGTTGAAGCCATGCCCGGCAGGGTAGGTGAAGACATCCATCCCGGGCAGCGCGTCGCGATGGGCCTGCACCATGCCCGGCGGGATCGAGGCATCCCGTTCGCCGAAATGGAGCATCACCGGCGCGCGCGGCGTTTCGTCCAGGAAGGGCAGGTTGCCTGCCCCGTAGTAACTGACCGACGGCAGTCCGATCCGCAGCGCCGCCAGCAGGGCGACGGTGCCGCCCCAGCAGTAGCCGACCGTGCCGACGCGGTGATGCGAGGCCGCCAGTGCATTGGCGGCGGCATGCGTGATGTCGTTGGCCCGCTCGAGTCCGACGGCGGCTTTCAGTGCCCGCCCGCGTTCGACGCCGCCGGCGTCGTAGGCGAGTTCCACGCCAGGCTCGACGACATCGAAACAGGCCGGCGCCAGCACTGCGTAGCCCTCGAGCGCAAACCCTTCGGCGACGCTGCGGATATGCGCGTTCACGCCGAAGATTTCCTGCACCACGACCAGGGCGCCGCGCGGAGCACCGGCAGGATCGGCCTGCCAGGCCGCGATGCGGCCGTGCGGTGTATCGAGGGTGGTCCAGTGGCCCATGCGGTCAGTGTATGCCGGCGCCCGGGGCGACCCAAGGACGGCGTGCACCTGTCCGCCCGCCTGAACGCACATTCCGGGCCAGGCGAAGGCGGGAGGCTATAATCCGCGCCCCGTACACGCCGCCGCCGTACCGTCTCCATGTCCCTGCAGAACCCCAAAGTCGGCTTCGTCAGCCTCGGCTGCCCGAAGGCCCTGGTCGACTCCGAGCGCATCCTCACCCAGCTGCGCGTGGAGGGCTACGACATCGTGCCGACCTACGACGCGGCGGACGTGGTGGTGGTGAATACCTGTGGCTTCATCGATTCGGCCGTGGCCGAGTCGCTGGATGCCATCGGCGAGGCGATGAACGCGAACGGCAAGGTCATCGTCACCGGCTGCCTGGGCAAGCGACCGGAGCAGATCCGCGAGCAGTATCCGGACGTGCTGGCGATCAGCGGTCCGCAGGACTACCAGAGCGTGATGGAGGCGCTGCACGAAGCGTTGCCGCCGAAGCACGATCCCTTCGTGGATCTGGTGCCGGACTACGGCATCAAGCTGACCCCGCGCCACTACGCCTATCTCAAGATTTCCGAAGGCTGCAACCACCGTTGCAGCTTCTGCATCATTCCGTCGATGCGTGGCGACCTGGTCTCGCGTCCGGTCGATGACGTGCTGCGCGAAGCCGAGCGCCTGGTGCGCGGCGGCGTGAAGGAACTGCTGGTGGTCTCGCAGGACACGTCGGCCTACGGCGTGGACGTGAAGTACGCCGAACGCGAGTGGCGCGGCAAGTCCTACCAGACCCGCATGAAGGCGCTGTGCGAAGGGCTGGGTGAACTCGATGCCTGGGTGCGCCTGCATTACGTCTATCCGTATCCGCACGTCGACGACATCGTGCCGCTGATGGCGGAGAACAAGGTGCTGCCGTACCTGGACATTCCGTTCCAGCACGCCAGCCCGCGCATCCTCAAACTGATGAAGCGCCCGGGTGCGGTCGACAAGACGCTGGAGCGCGTGAAGCGCTGGCGTTCGATCTGCCCCGACATCACGCTTCGGTCGACCTTCATCGTCGGCTTTCCCGGCGAGACGGACCAGGAGTTCGAGGAACTGCTGCAATTCCTCGACGAAGCGCAGCTCGACCGCGTCGGCGCGTTCGCCTATTCGCCGGTCGACGGCGCCGCGGCCAACCTGCTGCCCAACCCCGTGCCGGAAGAGGTCAAGCAGGAGCGCCTGGCCCGCTTCATGGAAAAGCAGGCGGAGATCTCCGCCGCGCGCCTGGAAGCGAAGATCGGCACCGTGCAGCAGTGCCTGGTCGACCTGATCGAGGACGACATCGCCGTGGCGCGATCCAAGTCCGACGCGCCGGAGATCGATGGCCTGGTGCATATCCAGAACGGTGGCGAACTGGGCCTGCGCGTCGGCCAGTTCGTCGATGTGGAGATCACCGAGAGCGACGAGCACGATCTGATCGGCGATGCCATCATCGAGACGGCGGGCGCGCCGCTCGATCTCAAGGTGCTGTGACCGCGCCAGACGCTGGAATCCGCGCTGGTGACGGCCGGCGTCGTTTCATTGCGCCTGTGCGTGGACAGGTGGATGCCGCGTGTTTCCGGCATCCGGTGTTCGGCGGGTACGGTGAGCACCTGGACCTGCTGGCGTCAGCACCATGGCCGGACATCGACGCCCTCAATGCGCGCATGCCGGCGTCCGGTCCGCGTTTCGTGGCGCAGGACGCGGCCTTGCTCGGCGATGGCCTGCATTACGAAGCACGCATCGCGCAGGGGCACATCGCCACGCGAACCGAGAACTGGCACGACCTGTTCAACGCGATGGTCTGGATGCGTCACCCGGACCTCAAGTACGCCCTCAACCAACAGCAGTGCCGGCAGATCGAACGGATGGGCACGCGTGAGCGCAGTCCTGCGCAGCAGGCGCTGACGCAGTTCGATGAAAGCGGCATCATCGTGCAGGTGCGCGACAGGGCACTGCTGAACCTGTGGGACCGGCATGACTGGACGGCACTGTTCCATGCGAACGCGGGGCGCTGGCGTGATGGCGGCATCAGCGTCGCGGCTGTGGTCGGGCATGCGCTGATGGAGCAGATGCTGGTGCCGGGGCGCCTGCTCGTCGGCAAGTGCCTGGTGGTGCAGGGCGATCCGGTCGACAGCGTCGCACGCGTGGTCGAATCGATCATGGCGGGGACGAGTCTCGTCGCACCGACGGAACTGCGTCCGTTGCCACTATCCGGTATCCCCGGGTGGCACGCGGAACAGGATGAGGCATTCTATAAGCAGGCGGACTACTTCCGGCCGCTGCGCGAGGGGCGCGTCTACCCGCGACCGCTGTGAGGATCAGCTCGCGTAGCCGACATCCACCAGTACGAACTGCGTGAGGCCGCCGGGCAGCTCCACGGCGAACTCGTCGTCGATGCGCTTCTTCAGCAGCGCGCGCGCCATGGGCGAATCGATGCTGATCCAGCCACGCGCCGCGTCGGTCTCGTCCGGGCCGACGATGCGGTAGCGCGAGGTCTCGCCGCTGGCGACGTTCTCCAGTTCGACCGTCGCGCCGAAGAACACCGCCTCCGGATCGCTGGGCGCGGTGTCGACCACGCGCAACACTTCCAGCCGCTTGCTCAGATAGCGCACGCGGCGGTCGATCTCGCCGAGCTGCTTCTTGCGGTAGGTGTACTCCGCGTTCTCGGAGCGGTCGCCTTCGGCCGCAGCGGCGGCGAGCGCCTTCACGACCTCGGGTCGGCGCACGCGCCACAGATCGTCGAGTTCCGTCTTCAGGCGGTCGTGGCCTTCGCGGGTGATCAGGGCGGTGCTTTTCTCGCCCGGCGGGCGCCAACGGGACATCAGTCGTTTCCGGTGTCGTCGAGTGCGCGACGCAGCGTGCGGCCGCGGGGATCCTCGACCGGTTCGATGCAACTGCCGGTGGTCAGCACGAGCAGGTCGTCGTCATGGATCGCGAACTCCAGCGGCTGCGCCGGTACGTCGTCGGGCTTGAGCTGTACGCAGGTGCCGTTCCAGGTCACGGACCAGCGTCCGCGACTGGCCGGCGTGGCTTGCAGATCATCCTGGCAATGCATCTGCAGCGTGTAGTGTCCGTCGGCTTGCAGCGACAGCAGCGCATCCTGCGAGGCGCAGGCGCGGTCCGTCATGGTGCCGAAGAACTGGCCAGCGAAGGTCGCGGGCGTCGGATTGGCGGCGACGACGACAAGCGGCATCGAGCAGACCGAGAGAGCGAACAGCCACTTCATCCGTGCGATCAGCGGCGTCCGCCGAAGATGCTGCCCAGGATGCCGCGCACGATCTGGTTGCCCAGCTTGGTGCCGACGGTGCGGGTGGTCTGCTTGGCCATCGTCTCGATCATGCCCTGGCGGCGCTTGGTGCCGAACACCGCGTCCTTGACCGCCTGGCCGAAGCCGCCGGCATCGGGATCGTCCTTCTCCGTCTTCGCAGCCGGCGCGTTGGCGGCCTGCACGGCCGTCTCGGCGCGTTTGGCCAGCATCTCCGCCGCCGATTCGCGGTTCACGGCCGTGTCGTACTTGCCGCCCACCGGACTGTTGTTGCGCACCTGCTGGCGTTCGGCCTCGTTGATCGCGCCCATGCGGCAGCGTGGCGGCGAGACCAGCGTCTGCTGCACCGGCGACGGAATGCCCTTGTCCTGCAGCGTCGACACCAGCGCTTCGCCGGTGCCCAGCGTGGAAATCGCCTGCGCGACGTCCAGCTTCGGGTTCGGCACGAAGGTCTGCGCCGCGGTCTTCACCGCTTTCTGATCGCGCGGGGTGAACGCGCGCAGCGCGTGCTGCACGCGGTTGCCGAGCTGGCCGAGGATGTTGTCGGGCACGTCGTCGGGGAACTGCGAACAGAAATACACACCCACCCCCTTGGAACGGATCAGGCGCACGACCTGTTCGATGCGCTGCTGCAAGGCCGGCGGTGCATCGTCGAACAGCAGGTGTGCCTCATCGAACACGAACACCAGCTTGGGCTTGTCGAGGTCGCCGACTTCCGGCAGCGTCTCGAACAGCTCCGACAGCAGCCACAGCAGGAAGCTGGAATACAGGCGCGGCTTCAGGATCAGCTGGTCGGCGGCGAGGATGCCGATGACGCCGCGGCCGTCGGTGTTCGTGCGCATCAGGTCGGTCAGTTCCAGCGCGGGTTCGCCGAAGAACATCTCGCCGCCTTCCTGTTCCAGCCGCAGCAGCGCGCGCTGGATCGCGCCCACCGACTGCGTGCTGACCAGCCCGTAGCTGGTGGAAATGTCCTTGCGTTCGGCGGCGACCAGGCCGAGCAGCGCACGCAGGTCTTCCAGGTCGAGCAGCAGCAGGCCGCGGTCGTCGGCGAGCTTGAACACGATGTCCAGCACGCCGCTCTGGGTGTCGTTCAATTCCAGGATGCGCGAGAGCAGGGTGGGACCCATCTCGCTGACGGTGGTACGGACCGGGTGGCCGAGCTTGCCGTACAGGTCCCAGAACACCACCGGGCTGGCGATCGGGGCGTAATCGGCGATGCCGATGTCCTTCGCCCGCTGCATGACGCGCTCGCTGCCATCGCCGGCCGCCGCCAGGCCGGCTACGTCGCCCTTCACGTCGGCCATGAAGACCGGCACGCCCATGCGCGAGAAGCCTTCGGCCAGCGTCATCAGCGTGACCGTCTTGCCGGTGCCGGTGGCGCCGGCCACCAGGCCATGGCGATTGCCGAACTTCGGCAGCAGCGTGACCGGGATATCGTCCGTGATGCCCTTGCCCAGCAGGATCGGATCCATGTGCAACCTCGCGTGGTGATGCCGGGATTCTAGCGGCTGGAAACCGCCTCGGGGATAAAGCGATGCGACGCGCGACCTTGCCCCGGCCGCGCGGGCGGGGCTACCCTCCCGGCTCACACTCTGGATGCACACCTGATGTCGCTTGCGGTTCCTGCCTGTCTGCGCCTGTGGCCCGTTGCGGTCGCCCTGTCCCTCCTTCTGGTCTCACCCGTGTCGCTGGCGCAACGCGTGTCCGCGAAAGACCGTGCCGCGGCCGAAGCGCTGGAACAGCGCATGGCGGCTGCCGAAAAGCGGTACCGCGACGGTCTGGTGCTGGTGGCCAACAGCGATCCGCGCGGTGCGACCGAGAGCGACGCCGCGCTGGAGGACATGGAAGATGTGCTGGCCGCCTGCGTCCAGCAGCGCGGCTGCCAGGTGCCCACGCTGCTGGCGACCTACAAGCGCCTGCTGAAGGGCAACGCCGACGCGCAGGGTGAAGGCGAGACGGAAGAGGGCGAGGCCATCGATGCGCTGGATGACGGCACCGACCACGCGGTTCCGACCGGATCGCCGGTACCCGAGACGGCACGCACGGCTGCACTGCTGAACGACCAGCGGCACGCCTTCGACCGCATGGTCGAATACAACCCGGCGATCCAGGCCGGCATCCGTCGCTGGCTGACCGACATGCGCCCGGCGCTGATCGACAGCTACGAGAACTACCAGAACATGCGCGCCGAGCTGTACCCGGCGTGGGAGCGCAGTGGTCTGCCGGAGGCGTTGCTGTTCGGCATCATGGCGAAGGAGTCCAACGGGCGCGTGCATTCGACGTCACGCGCGGGCGCGGCCGGTCCGATGCAGTTCATGTTCCACACCGGCGCGCGCTTCGGACTGGGGCGCGATGCGAGCGGGTTCGACACGCGCTACGACCCGTATGCGTCCGGCCAGGCCAGCGCCGAGTACATGAACGAGCGCATGCGCGGGCTCAACAACAACATCGAGCTGGCACTGGCCGCCTACAACGGTGGCGAGGGCCGGGCGGCCCGTGTCTATCGGGAGAATCCCGGCCTGGGCTTCTGGGACGACGTGGTCTACAGCCAGTTCCCGGGCGAGACGCGCGACTACGTGCCGATGGTGATCGCGGCGGCGTGGCTGTTCCTGCACCCGCGCCAGTACGGCCTGGAATTCCCCAAGGTCACGGCCCAGCCGGCGGCGCTCAAGCTGGCACGCGACGCGTCGCTCTACGAACTGACCATCTGCCTGGGCAACGGCGGCACGCGCGAGGGCTACATGCGCACGCTGCGTAACCTCAATCCGCGCTATCAGCCGGAGGCCTGGATTCCGGCCGGCACCACGCTCAAGGCCAATGCACGCATTGCGGGCCTGTACACGCGCTACTGCGTCAACGGTCCGCGCGCGGAACTGGCACGCACGCTGGTGAGCGCCGATCCGGCTGCCGCCATCCGGCGCGCGTCGCGGGCGGGCAATGTCGCCGTCGGTGACGTGACCCCGGTCGCGGGCGTTCCGACGACCGTCGCCTCCGGCGAGCCGAAGCCCGCCGAGCCGAAAGCCAAGCAGGCGCGCGACTACCGTGTGGCGAAGGGCGACACGCTTGGCCGCATCTCGCAGCGGTTCCAGTGCGACCTGAAGAAGCTGGCGCAGGCCAACAGGCTGAAGGCGCCGGCATACGCGGTGCGGCCCGGGCAGGAGCTGAAACTGGAAAGCTGCAGGAAGTAGGGCGCACGCCATGGCCACGGACGGCAGCAGACATCTCTGGACAGCCGCGATCGTCGCCAGCGCCGCGCTGGCGATCCTCGGCGCGGAAGTCGCCGGCCTGCGCGGGCTGCACTACGTCTTCAAGCCGCTGACGACGCTGTTGATCCTGGCGATGGCGCTCCGGCTGTCGTCGGGCGGGCCGGCAGGCTACCGGCGCCTGATTGTGGTCGGCCTGCTGCTGTCCACGCTGGGTGATGTATTCCTGATGCTGCCGTTCGATGGCTTCGTGTTCGGCCTGGGCAGCTTCCTGCTGGCGCATATCGCCTATCTGGTCGCCTTGCGGAAGCGCGACGGGTGGTGGCGGGTGCGCTGGCCGCTGCTCGCGTACGCGTTGGTCGCGTCGCTGGTGTTCGTACGGTTATGGCCCGGATTGCCGGACGAACTGAAGGTGCCGGTGATCGTCTACGTCATCGCGCTGGCTGGCATGGCGGCGCAGGCGGCCAGCGTGTGGCGGGAGCATCGCACCGGCATCACCCGGGTCGCCGCGGTCGGCGGTGCGTTCTTCGTGGCGTCGGATGCGCTGCTGGCGCTGGATCGCTTCAGCGCCCCGATCCCGATGGCGAGCGTTTGGGTGCTGACGACCTACTGGATCGCGCAGTGGTGCATCGCCCGGTCCGTCGGAGGCGCGGGCGGGCAGAAGCCCGGGCGAGAGAACTGCAGATCGCAGTGAGGCGCGCAGGCTGATCGGCGATGCGGTGTCTGCGCATTGCTGTTACACGACTAACATTAAGCGCGCACATGATCCCGGGCGCTACGACGTGACCTAGACTGCACGGCATTCCACGAGCGAAGGCCATGCCATGCAGTCGATCCGCGTCCTTGTTCCCCTCTGTCTGACATGCCTGCTTGTCGCATGTTCTGGTGACAACGCCGAGAAGGCGGCGACGGGCGCAGTGTCTAAGGCGGTTGAGCTTGCCAAAGGTGCTGCCACCGGCGCCAGCAAGGGTGTCGAGGAAGGTCGCAAGGCCAGCACCAGCGTCGACGGTGCCGTGATCGTCAGCAGTGGCGACGAGTTGACGGCCGCACTCACTGGCGCGGTCCTGACGGCGACGAACGATGCGTCGACGCAGTTGGCGCAGGTGACGATGGGCTTCGCCAACGACGGTGCTGCGCCCGTGCGGGTCACTGATCTTTCCCAGGGCAACCATGTTACCGGCCTCGATGGCGAGGGCTACGCCTGCACCACGCTGCACCCGGGAGATGAGTTTACCGTGCCGGCCAAGGCCAAACTGAAAGTGGACCTGAGCTTCCATTGCGCCGACAAGGCGCTTGCCACGGTGCGCCTGTACGACGTCGAGTATGCGGTCACCCGCTGATATCGCCGCGCTAGCTACCACGGAGAGAGAACCATGAACCGGAAGTTACCTTCCTTTGCCCTCTACGTCTTCGCGGCCATTCTGGTTGCCGCGTCGCCATTCGAAGCATCCGCATCGAGTGAGTCGGCAAGCATCGACATTGACTTCTCAGCCCCCGTAACCATTGAGCTGAGTGTTGAGGTGTCCCCTGAATTCTCGATTCAGCGCTTGTCAAAGTATCTTGAGGACTCTGGATTCTCGTTGGCTCTTGCTGTCAATTCAGTCGTCTCGGATAACAAGAGTGCCAGTGAGGAAGCCACGCTGACGGCTACAAAGCATGGCAGTTTCACTGACAACGACTTCAATGAAGTAAGTCGTGCGGTTTCTTCTCTACTTGAAGGATCACCGCACGCTCCTCGCTGGACGTTCAGGCAGCGCCAGAATGGAAGCTAAAAGTTCATTCAAACGAGGGTGGGTGACGCTGATGCATGTCTTCAGAGCAGTCAGCCCATTGTCGCCAGTCGCTGACCCAACCGCACCGGCGATTCCGATTCCAACTCCGGCGACAGCGTCGCCACGCCCGGCGGGAGCAGCACGATGACCGTCGATCCGTAGTTGAAACGCGCCATCTCCGCGAACCGTTCCAGCGTGATGCCCTTGCCGCGGTAATCCTTGCGCGTGATCGCGGTGCCGTAGGCGGGGATCTCCTCGCCGCTCCAGACGGTTTCCACGCCGGAGACGAGCAGGGCGCCGACCATCACCGAGACCATCGGCCCGAAGTCGGTGTCGAAGTGGCAGACCAGGCGCTCGTTGCGGGCAAACAGGCGCGGCACGTTCGCCACCGCATCGGTGCCCACGCTGAAGAGGCGGCCGGGCACGTGCACGGTTTCGCGCAGGGTGCCGGTCCACGGCATGTGCACGCGGTGATAGTCGCGCGGCGACAGGTAGACGGTAGCGAACAGGCCGTTGCGGAACGGCTCCGCTGCCGCCGCATCGCCGAGCAGCTCGGCCGCGGTGAACGACTGGCCCTTGGCCTGGAAGATGCGGCCGTCCTCGATCGGGCCGCACTGGCTGATATGGCCGTCGGCCGGCATCAGCAGCGCGCGCGGATCGGCGTCGGCGACGCGGGCGCCCGGCTTCAGCGCACGGGTGAAGAAGGCATTGAAGCTGGGATAGGAACGCGGATCGGGATTCGCGGCCTCACCGAGGTCGACGTTGAACTTCTTCGTCACCGTATCGATCAGCCAGCGGCTGGTGCCCGGCGAGGTGGAATACGCCAGCCGGCGCGCCAGCGACGACAGGAAGCGGTGCGGCAGGACGTAGGTCAGCGAGGTGAGCAGGCTCATTGCGTCGACGCCTCGGTCAACGCACGCATGTCGGCGGCGATCGCCTTCGGCTGGAACGGCGGGCGGATCAGGCCGGCCAGGCGGCCCTGCGGATCCAGCACGCCGATCGCGGAGGAGTGGTCCATGCTGTAGTCGTTCGGGTTCTGCTCGAAGCCGTCGCCCGGCACCTTCATGAAGACGAACCCCAGCGACTTGGCGAAGTTCTCCAGCGCCGGCACGTCGGCCGTGGCCGCCATCGTGTCGGGATGGAAGGCGTGGGCGTACTCGCCGATGCGGGTGGGCGTGTCGCGCTCCGGATCCACCGACACGAACAGCACGCGCGGGCGGGTGGAGTCGGGCAGGTCCTTCCATTGCGCCTGCGCCTGCGCCAGTTCGGCCAGCGTGGTCGGGCAGACGTCCGGGCAGAAGGTGAAGCCGAGGAAGACCAGCGTCCAGTGGCCCTTGAGTTCGCCGTCGGTCAGCTGGGTGCCGTCGGACTGGCGCAGCGAGAACGGCGGCAGCGGGCGCGCCTGCGGGAACAGGGTGACGGTCTGCGTCGGCGGCCACACGGTGGCGGGCGTGGCCGGGCCGAAGAACTTCTGCGCGGCCAGCAGGCCCAGGCCGGCAGCCAGTGCCAGGACGAGGATGAGGCCGATCTTCTTGTTGAACATGCGCTGGGGATTCCCACGGAGGAGGGGCGCGGCCGGTGGGCCGGGGCCGCATGGGCGCGGCACGAAGGCGGCCATGATACCGGGGCAGCCCCTATAATCGGCGGCCTTCGCCGTTCCGGCGTCTTCACAAGCCTTGCCATGACCGCCGACGTCGCCGCCGAACTGCACACCATCATCGACCTGATCCGCTACGGCGCCAGCCGCTTCAACGCCGCCGGCCTGACCTTCGGCCACAGCTACGACAACGCGCTGGACGAGTCATCGCACCTGGTGCTGCACACGCTGCACCTGCCGCCGGATCTGGGCCCCGCTTACGGTCAGGCGCGCGTCACCGGCGCGGAGAAGGCCCAGGTGCTGGCGCTGTTCGAGCGCCGGGTGAACGAGCGCATCCCGGTCGCCTACCTGACCGGCGAGGCCTGGTTCGCAGGCCTGAGCTTCAAGAGCGATGCGCGCGCGCTGGTGCCGCGCTCGCCGATCGCCGAACTGATCGAGGCCGGTTTCGAGCCCTGGCTGGGCGGTCGCGAGGTCAATCATGCGCTCGACCTGTGCACCGGCTCCGGCTGCATCGCCATTGCGATGGGCCACTACCACCCGGACTGGCAGGTCGATGGCGTCGACATCAGCGACGACGCGCTGGCGCTGTCGGCCGAGAACAAGGCGCGCCTGCTGGCCGACAACGTGCAGTTCATCAAGTCGGACCTGTTCGCCGGCCTGACCGGTCGCCACTACGATCTGATCGTCACCAATCCGCCGTACGTCACCAACGACGAGACCGACGCATTGCCGAAGGAGTATTCCTTCGAACCGGAACTCGGCCTGCGTGCCGGCGACGACGGCCTGGACCTGGTGCTGAAGATCCTGCGCGATGCGCCGCTGCACCTGAGCCAGGACGGCCTGCTGATCTGCGAGGTCGGCGAGTCCGAGCGCGCGCTGGTGAAGCTGCTGCCGGGCGTCGAGTTCGCGTGGATCGAGTTCAAGGTCGGGCAGATGGGCATCTTCGCGGTCGAATGCGCCGAGCTGATCCGCCACAACGCGCGGATCAGCGAACTCGCCGCCGCGCGAAAATAAAGCCGCACGCCGCGTGCGGCGCCGGCAGCGGTTGCGAACGCAACCGTCGCGGCCGGCGTTGGCGCACTGCACAATAGGGCGGCCGGCATGCGATGCTTCAACGCCCGGCACGGTAGGTCCACCCGCGGAGCGGCGCTTGAGCAGCAACAGTTTCGGAAAACTCCTCACCGTCACCACGTTCGGCGAATCGCACGGACCGGCGATCGGCTGCGTGGTCGATGGCTGCCCGCCGGGCCTGGAGATCGCGCCGGAGGAGTTCCGCCACGACCTGGAGCGCCGCGCCACCGGTAAGTCGCGGCATACGTCCGCGCGCCGCGAGGCCGACGAGGTCGAGATCCTCAGCGGCGTCTACGAAGGGTGCACCACCGGCACGCCGATCGCGCTGCTGATCCGCAACACCGACCAGCGCAGCAAGGACTACGCCGACATCGCGCGGCAGTTCCGCCCCGGCCACGCCGATTACACCTACTGGCAGAAGTACGGGATCCGTGATCCGCGCGGCGGAGGACGCTCGTCCGCGCGCGAGACCACGATGCGGGTGGCCGCGGGCGTGATCGCAAAGAAGTGGCTGCAGCAGCGCTATGGCGTGACCGTGCGGGGTTACCTGTCGCAGCTCGGTCCGATCGTGCCGGAGGGCTTCGCCTGGGAGGCGGTGGAAGACAACCCGTTCTTCTGGCCGCATGCCGAACAGGTGCCTGCGCTGGAAACCTACATGGACGCGCTGCGCAAGTCGGGCGACTCCATCGGCGCGCGCGTCAGTGTCGTCGCCGACGGCGTGCCCGCCGGCTGGGGCGAACCGATCTACGGCAAGCTGGATGGCGATCTCGCCGCCGCGCTGATGAGCATCAACGCGGTGAAGGGCGTGGAGATCGGCGACGGCTTCGCCGCCGTCACCCAGAAGGGCACCGAACACCGCGACCTGATGACGCCGGACGGCTTCCTCTCCAATCATGCTGGCGGCATCCTCGGTGGTATTTCCACCGGGCAGCAGGTCACTGCCTCCATCGTGCTGAAGCCCACCTCCAGCCTGCGTCTGCCGGGCGCGACGGTGGACGTGGACGGCAATACGGTGGACGTCATCACCACGGGCCGCCACGACCCCTGCGTCGGCATCCGCGCCACGCCGATCGCCGAGGCGATGATGGCGCTGGTGCTGATGGACCAGGCGCTGCGCCATCGCGCGCAGTGCGGCGATGTCGGTGAGGTGCCGCCCCACGTTCCCGGCAGCGTCGATGGCTGAGCCGCGGCCGCGCGTCTGGGTGTCGCAGCCGCTGTTCGACGACATCGTTGGACGGCTGGCGGCGCACTTCGACGTGCAGTCGACGGACGAGGTCACCGAGTACGCGCCGCAGGCCATTGCCGACGCGCTGCGCGATTGCGCCGGCGCGCTGGTCACCTTGAACGAGCGCATCGGCCCGCAGGAAATCGCTGCGGCGTCGCAGCTGCGCGCCATCGCCAATGTCGGCGTGGGCTACAACAATCTCGATGTGGCCACGCTGACGCAGGCCGGCATCGTCGCCACCAATACCCCCGACGTGCTGACCGAGACCACGGCCGACTTCGGCTTTGCGCTGCTGATGGCCACCGCGCGCCGCATCACCGAGGCCGAGCGCTGGCTGCGCGACGGCCAATGGCAGCAGTGGTCGTTCGGCACGCTGCTGGGCGCCGACCTGCACGGCACCACGCTGGGCATCATCGGCATGGGCCGGATCGGGCAGGGCATCGCCCGCCGCGCGCGCGGGTTCGACATGCGGGTGCTGTACCACAACCGCAGCCGGTTGCCGGAGGCCGTCGAGCGGGACTGCGGTGCGACATACGCCAGCTTCGACGACGTGTTCGCGCAGGCCGACCACGTGGTGCTGGTGCTGCCGTACTCGCCGCAGGTCCATCACCTGGTCGATGCCGCAGCGCTCGCGAAGATGAAGCCCACCGCCACGCTGGTGAACATCGCGCGCGGTGGCATCGTCGACGAGATCGCGCTGGCCGATGCGCTGGCGAACGGCCGCCTGGCCGCCGCCGGCCTGGACGTGTACGAAGGCGAACCTGCCGTGCGTCCGGAACTGCTCGCGCTGCGCAACGTGGTGCTGACGCCGCACATCGCCAGCGCCAGCCTCGCCACGCGCCGCGCGATGGTGTCGCTGGCGGTGGACAACCTGATCGCCGCGCTGGGCGAAGGCCCGGATGCCGGCCATCCGCCGACGCCGGTGAATCCGGACGCCCTGGCCATCGCCACCACCATCAAAACCACCATCGCCAAACGACAGGGAGCCTGAGGCACGCCCGCAGGTTCCCCGAACACAGCCTTCGCCTGTCTGCTGTCTTCATTCCCACTCTTCGCGAAACCCATCCATGAGCAACCAGAACCGTACCTTCAACGTCGCCGTCGTGGGCGCCACCGGCGCCGTCGGCGAAACCATGCTGTCCATCCTCGCCGAGCGCAACTTCCCGATCGGCACGCTCGTCGCGCTCGCCTCCGAGCGTTCGGCCGGCAGCAGCGTCGAGTTCAACGGCGAAAAGATCACCGTGCAGGACCTCGCCACGTTCGATCCGGCCGGCATCGACATCGCGCTGTTCTCCGCCGGTGGCGGCATCTCCAAGGAATTCGCGCCGAAGTTCGCGGCCGCGGGTGCGGTGGTCATCGACAACTCCTCGGCCTTCCGCTACGACGCCGACATCCCGCTGGTGGTCAGCGAGGTGAATCCGGAGCAGGTGCAGAACCGCCCGCGCGGCATCATCGCCAACCCGAACTGCTCGACCATGCAGATGCTGGTGGCGCTGGCGCCGATCCATCGCAAGGTCGGTATCGAACGCATCAACGTGGCGACCTACCAGTCCGTTTCGGGCGCGGGCCGCTCGGCGCTGGAGGAACTCGGCCGCCAGACCGGCGCGCTGCTGAACTTCCAGGACCCGGACCCGCAGCGCTTCCCGGTGCAGATCGCCTTCAACCTGATCCCGCACATCGACGACTTCCTCGACAACGGCTTCACCAAGGAAGAAATGAAGCTGGTGTGGGAGACCCGCAAGATCCTCGGCGACGACAGCATCCAGGTGAACCCGACCGCGGTGCGCGTGCCGGTGTTCTACGGCCACTCCGAAGCCGTCGCCATCGAAACCCGCGAGAAGATCACGGCGGCTGAAGCTCGCGCGTTGCTGGAAGCCGCGCCGGGCATCGAGGTGGTGGACGACCGTGCCCCGGGTGGCTATCCGACGCCGGTGACCCATGCCTCCGGTACCGACGCGGTCTATGTCGGCCGCATCCGCGAGGACATCTCGCATCCGCGCGGCCTGAACCTGTGGATCGTGTCCGACAACATCCGCAAGGGCGCCGCCCTGAACGCGGTGCAGGTGGCGGAGCTGGTGGCGAAAAACGGCTGAGCGGCTATAGTCGTGGCCGGGAAACTTGGGGAAGGGCCGTGAAACCGAAGCACAGACCTCGGACGGCAAGACTCCGCCTGGCCGGCATGTTCGGGCTGGGGCTGGCGTTGCTGAGCAACGTCGCCCTGGCGCTCGGCCTGGGGGAGATAAGGGTCAAATCGCAACCCGGCCAGCCATTGCTGGCCGAGATTCCGGTCATTTCCAGCGAGCCGGGTGAGCTCGAGCAGCTGCGTGCGCGCCTGGCCTCGCCGGTGACATTCGAACGTGTCGGCTTGCCTCGCCCGCAGGGCCTGGTGAACGAGCTGGACTTCGCGGTCGCGCTGGATGACGCCGGCCGCCCGGTCGTGCGCGTCACCAGCCGCACGCCGGTCGACGTGCCGGCGGTGAATTTCCTGATCGAAGTGGACTGGGGCCAGGGCCGGCTGGTCCGTGAGTACTCGGCGCTGGTCAGTGCGCCTGGCACGCTGGCCGCCGCCGAGCAGCCGATCATCGATGCGCCGGCCGCCGCGCCGACGGACATCATCAGCCGCCCGGTCGAGCCGGTTGCCGCCGCACCGGAACCTGCACCGACGCCGCCTGCGCCGGAAGCCCCGGTGCGGCCGACGCCCGCGCCGGCACCCGTCGTGGCGGCGGCGCCGACGCCATCCGTCGCGCCCGGCGACACGCTTGCGCCGGTTCGCCGCGGCCAGTCGCTGTCGCAGATCGCGGCGCCGCTGGCGCGAGAACAGGGCTACACGCTCGACCAGGCGATGGTGGCGCTGCTGCGCGCCAATCCCGAGGCCTTCATCAACGGCAACCTCAACCTGCTGAAGCAGGGCGCGGTACTGCGCGTGCCGGAGTCGACGGAAGCACAGACCATCCTGGAGAGCGAGGCAGCGGCGCTGGTCCGCAGCCAGATCGCCGAGTGGCGGCGCGCGCGCGCACCGATCCCGCAACCGGCGGCCGTGGTCGAGCCGGCAGCGACCTCCACGCCAGCCGCGCCGTCGCGCGCGCCGGCGGTGGCGGACGCACGGCTGGAAATCGCACCCGCGGCGACGAGCACGTCGGGTTCTGGAACGCAGTCCGGCGTCAGCGCCGGCGGTGAGGGCGAGATGTTGGCGAACGAACAGTTGCAGCAGTCGAAGGAAGACCTGGCCGCGCGCGAAGCCGAAGTGCAGGAACTGCGCTCGCAGGTCGCGGACCTGGAAAAGCTGAAGGCGCAGCAGGAAAAGTTGCTGGCCATGAAGGACAGCGACCTGGCCGCCGCGCAGCAGCGGCTGGCGCAGAGCAACGGCAGCGACGGTGGCGTGCCGGTGTGGGCATGGGCGGGCTTTGGCCTGCTGTTCGTCGGCGCGCTGGCCTGGGGATTCGCGCAGCGACGCCAGCGCCTGTCGCCGGCTCCCGTGCCGCGCAACCCGGTGTTCGGCAAGGCGCCGCCCGAGAGCCGTGCCGCGGAGCTCGCCGCCGTGATGCCGCAAGCCGCGCCCGAACCCGAGCCGGTGCATACACCGAGTCCCGTGCTGGAGCCGGCGGTCGTCCTGCCGCAGGCCGTGGCGCCCCGGCCTGCGCCGAAGGCTGCTCCCCCACCCGCACCTGCGCCAGGTCCCACCTGGCATGCCGGCGGTGGCACTAAGCCTGCAGCGCCGGCCGTGCCGCCACCGCCGGCCGGTCGCGACCGTCTGGAACTGGCGGTGGCTTACCTCGATCTGGGTGATGTCGCCACCGCGCGCGACCTGTTGAACGAGGTGGCGGCGGGCAACGACGTGACGGCGCGCGACGAGGCCCTGCAGTTGCTCCGCGATATCGGATGACGGACGCGGAGTGATGTCGTGACGCGCTACGCGCTGGGCGTCGAATACGACGGCAGCGGATTCAAGGGCTGGCAACGGCTGAGCAAGTCCGGCACGCCGGACGACACCACCACCGTGCAGGCGGCGCTGGAAGCCGCACTGTCGTCGGTTGCCGATGCGCAGGTCGACACGATCTGCGCGGGCCGCACCGATGCCGGCGTGCATGCGCAATGCCAGGTGGTGCATTTCGACAGCGACATCGTCCGCACGCCGCGCGGCTGGCTGCTGGGCGCCACGGCGCGGCTGCCACCGGCGGTCTGCGTGCGCTGGTGCCAGCCGGTCGCCGACGATTTCCATGCGCGCTTCTCCGCGCGGGCGCGTCGCTACCGCTACACGCTGGTCAACCGGTTGGCGCGACCCGCGCTGGAACGGCAGTACCTCAGCTGGGAGCGGATGCCGCTGGACGCGGACGCCATGCATCGCGCCGCGCAGGTGCTGCTGGGCGAGAACGACTTCAGCGCGTTCCGTACCGTGCACTGCCAGTCGCCGCATGCGATGCGCAACCTGCACGCGATCTCGGTGATCCGGCAAGGCGAGCGCGTGATTGTCGAGGTGCAGGCGAACGCCTTCCTGCACCACATGGTCCGCAACATCGTCGGCTCGCTGCTGGTGGTGGGGCGTGGCGAACGGCCCGAGGGCTGGATCGGCGAACTGCTGGCCGGCCGCGACCGGACTGTGGCCGGACCGACCGCGCCGCCGGACGGTCTGGTCTTCGTCAGTCCGCTGTATCCGGCGGAGTGGGCGTTGCCGATCGAAGTGACCCTGCAGGACACGCCAATCCCAGTCGCCACGCCCTCACTGTAGGAACGGGCCATGCCCGCGATGCTTTTTATCCAACCCAGCCCTGCGGAAAAGCATCGCGGGCATGGCCCGCGCCTACAGCACCAGAAGTGGCGGGCATCGCCCGATCCCTCGCGATCTTCCGAAACCGGCTACGCTTCCGCGACGCCCGACAGTTCCTTCCCGCCATGCATACGCGCATCAAGTTCTGCGGCCTGACCCGCGCCGAGGACGTCCGTCTGGCGGTGGAGCTGGGCGTGGACTACGTCGGCCTGGTGTTCGCGCCGCATAGCCCGCGCCGGCTGCTGCTGGGGCAGGCGCGCATGCTGCGCGACCTGGTGCCCGAGGAGATCGCGGTCGTCGCCCTGGTGATGGACAACCCGCGTAGCGACATCGAGCACGTCGTCGAATCGCTGCAGCCGGATCTGCTGCAGTTCCATGGCAGCGAGGACGATGCGCTGGCGACGTCGTTCGGCCGTCCGTACTGGAAGGCGATCGCGATGGGTGGACAGGACGAGAATGTGTTCGCCAGTCTCTCGGATTATCCCGGTGCGCACGGCTTCCTGTTCGATGGCCATGCGGCGGGCGAGCAAGGGGGAAGCGGCCAGCGGTTCGACTGGCGGCGCATGCCGACCTCCGCCGACAAACCGTTCCTGCTCGCGGGCGGCCTGTCGCCGGAGAACGTAGGCCTGGCCCTGCGCACGGCGCGGCCCTGGGGCGTGGACGTGTCCAGCGGCATCGAATCGGCGCCCGGCATCAAGGACGCGGAGAAGATGCGGCGCTTCGTGGAGGCGGTGCGCGAGGCCGACGCCCGCGGCTGATCTCAGGCGAGCGTGGCGCGCAGCCACGTCGCCAATGCGGGAATCCGGGGGTCCGGATTGCCGCGCCGGGCGCACAGCGCCCATTCCCCGCCGGTATCCACGAAGCCCCAGGGCGCGACGAGGCGTCCGCTGTCCAGGTCGGCCTGCACCAGTTCCTGCGGTGCGATGGCCACGCCCAGGCCGGCGACGGCCGCTTCCAGCAGGTAGGTCAGATGATCGAAGCCGGCGCCCAGGCGGAGTTGGCCAGCATCCACGCCCCGGGCCTCGAACCAGCGCGGCCAGGCCTGTGGGCGCGAGGCGGTATGCAGGACCGCTTCGTTCGCCAGCGCGCTGGCCGGCGCCCTTTCCAGTCGCGCGAAGCCGGCATGGCGCGGGCTGACGACTGGCCCGATCCGCTCCGGCGCCAGCGGATGCACGTCCCAGCCCGTCGGCCACGGCGCTTCGCCGACCAGCAGGGCGGCATCGAGCCCGGTCAGCGCGTCGTCGAAGCCGCCCTCCTGTGCCGACAGGTGCAGGGTCAGCGTGGGCAGGTCGACCGCCAGCCGCTCCAGCCGCGGAATCACCCAGCGCGCCAGCAGGCTGCCCGGGCAGCCGAGGACGAAGGCGGACGGCCGGCGGTCGCGCTGCAGCGCGACCCAGCCGGACTGCAGGGAAGAGAACGCATCGCCGGCCAGGTCGCGCAGGCGCAGGCCGTCGGCGGTCAGCGCCAGGCCACGCCCGTCGCGGACGAACAGCGGGCGTCCCAATGCGTCTTCCAGGGTGCGCACATGCCGGCTGACCGCGCCGTGGGTGACGTGCAGCTCCGCAGCGGCCCGGCTGACGCTGCCCAGCCGGGCGGCGGCCTCGAAGGCGCGCAGGGCGTTGAGCGGGGGCAGGGGGCGCGACATGCCGTGAGTTTAAGTCACGGGTTGGTGATATTTCATCGATTTCACGGGCAGAACCTGTGCGCTAGAGTGACGGCTCATCCGCTCCCGTACGACCTGCCATGGCTGCCCCCGCCGATTACCATGCCTATCCCGACGCCCGCGGCCACTTCGGCCGGCACGGCGGCCGCTTCGTCGCCGAGACCCTGATCGGGCCACTGCAGGAACTGTCGGCCGCCTACGACGCCGCGCGGGTCGATCCGGCCTTCATCGCCGCCTTCGACAAGGACCTGAAGCACTACGTCGGCCGGCCCAGCCCGATCTACCACGCCGAGCGGCTGAGTCGCGAAGTGGGCGGCGCGCAGATCCTGCTCAAGCGCGAGGACCTGAACCACACCGGCGCGCACAAGATCAACAACACCATCGGGCAGGCGCTGCTGGCCAGCCGCATGGGCAAGAAGCGGATCATCGCCGAGACCGGCGCCGGCCAGCACGGCGTGGCCAGCGCCACCGTCGCCACGCGGCTGGGCCTGGAGTGCGTGGTCTACATGGGCGCCACCGACATCGAGCGGCAGAAGATCAACGTCTACCGCATGAAGCTGCTCGGCGCGACCGTGGTGCCGGTGACCAGCGGCTCGGCCACGCTGAAGGATGCGTTGAACGAAGCCATGCGCGACTGGGTGACCCACGTGCACGACACGTTCTACATCATCGGCACCGTGGCTGGCCCGGATCCATATCCGCGCATGGTCCGCGACTTCAACGCCGTCGTCGGGCGCGAGGCGAGGGCGCAGATGCTGGCCGACTACGGCCGTCTGCCGGACGCGATCACCGCCTGCGTCGGTGGCGGCAGCAACGCGATCGGCCTGTTCCACGCCTTCCTCAACGATCCGGGCGTGCGCATCGTCGGTGCCGAAGCCGCGGGCGACGGCATCGAGACCGGCCGCCACGCCTCGTCGCTGTCGGCCGGCCGCGTGGGCGTGCTGCACGGCAACCGCACCTACGTGATCTGCGACGACGACGGGCAGATCATCGAAACGCATTCCATCTCCGCCGGCCTGGACTACCCGGGCGTCGGACCGGAGCACGCCTTCCTGAAGGACAGCGGCCGCGCGGAATACGTGGGCGTCACCGATGAGGAAGCGCTGGCCGCCTTCCACCGACTGACCCGCACCGAAGGCATCCTGCCGGCACTGGAGTCGAGCCACGCCGTTGCCCAGGCCATCAAGCTGGCGCGCGAACTTCCGAAGGACCAGCTGGTGCTGTGCAACCTGTCCGGTCGTGGCGACAAGGATGTGCACACCATCGCGGCGCGGGAAGGCATTTCGCTTTGACGCCTTGCTCCCTCTCCTTCAAGGGGAGCGTCGGGGAGGGGAGGGTGTTTGTTTTGCCGAGCGTGCTGATCATTCCTTCCACACCATCCCCACCCAACCCTCTCCTTGAAGGGGAGGGCTTACAAGCCCGACCTGCTGGATATCTCCGATGAGCCGTTTCGAACAGAAATTCGCCGAACTGAAATCCGCAGGCCGCAAGGCCCTGGTGCCGTTCATCACCGCCGGCGATCCCTCGCTGGAATCCACGGTGCCGGTGATGCACGCATTGGTTGCGGCCGGTGCCGATGTCATCGAGCTGGGCGTGCCCTTCTCCGATCCGATGGCCGACGGCCCGGTCATCCAGCGCAGCTCGGAGCGCGCGCTGGCACGCGGCGCAGGCCTGCGCTACGTGCTGGAGGCGGTCGAGGTGTTCCGCCAGCAGGACGATGGCACGCCGATCGTGCTGATGGGCTACCTGAACCCGGTCGAGATCCACGGCGCCGAACGGTTTGCCCGCGAGGCGGTGGCCGCCGGTGTCGACGGCGTGCTGCTGGTCGATCTGCCGCCGGAAGAGGCCGAGGACACGCGTGCGGTGTTCGACCGGGAAGGGCTGGCGCTGATCGCGCTGGCCTCGCCGACCACCTCGCCCGAGCGCCTGCGGATGCTGTGCGACACCGCGCAGGGCTACCTGTACTACGTCAGCTTCGCCGGCGTGACCGGCGCCTCCGACCGGCTGGACACGGCCGCGGCGGGCGAACGACTGAAGCAGCTTCGTGCGGGTTCGCGGGCGCCCGTCGTGGCCGGTTTCGGCATCAAGGACGCCGACAGCGCCCGCGCGATGGCGGCCGATGCCGATGGCGTCGTGGTCGGCAGTGCGCTGGTGGCCGCGTTGGCAGAGGCTGGTGGCGACGCCCCGGCGCGGGCAGCGGCGTTCCTGGCTCCGTTGCGCGCGGCGCTGGACGGCTGAGCCTCCGTACGGTTGTGCATGGACGACTGAGCTAAACTGCCGCGCTAATCCACGAGGCCCCGCCAGGGGCAGGCAGCAAGACCACGCATGAGCTGGCTCAGCAAACTGATGCCGTCGGGCATCCGCACCGAAGGCACCGCAGGCAAGAGCAAACGCAGCGTCCCCGAGGGGCTGTGGGAAAAATGCGACCGCTGCGGCGCGGTGCTGTACCGGCCGGAGCTGGAGGAAAACCTGGAGGTCTGCCCGAAGTGCAGCTTCCACATGCCGATCCGCGCCCGCGCCCGTCTGGCGGCGCTGTTCGATCCCGGCAGCACCCGCGAGATCGGCGCCACGCTCGGCCCGACCGACGTACTGAAGTTCAAGGACCAGAAGAAGTACGCCGACCGCATCAAGGCCGCGCAGAAGAGCACCGGCGAGCGCGATGCGCTGATCACGCTGCAGGGCACGCTCAAGGGCCGCGACCTGGTCGCCAGTTCCTTCGACTTCGCCTACATGGGCGGCTCGATGGGCTCCGTGGTCGGCGAGCGCTTCTCGCTCGGTGCGGAGAAGGCGCTGGAGATCGGGTCGCCGTTCGTGTGCTTCTCCGCCAGTGGTGGCGCGCGCATGCAGGAAAGCCTGTTCTCGCTGATGCAGATGGCGAAGACCTCCGCCGCGCTCGGACGCCTGCGCGAAGCCGGCCTGCCGTACATCTCGGTGATGACGCACCCCACCACCGGCGGCGTGTCGGCCAGTTTCGCGATGCTGGGCGACATCAACCTCGCCGAGCCGGAGGCGCTGATCGGCTTCGCCGGCCCGCGCGTGATCGAGCAGACCGTGCGCGAGACGCTGCCGGAAGGCTTCCAGCGTTCCGAGTTCCTCGTCGCGCACGGCGCGATCGACCAGATCTGCGACCGCCGCGAGATGCGTGACCGCCTGGCGGACCTGCTGGCGTTGTTGATGCGACAGCCCAAGCCCGAAGACAGCGAACTGGTGACCGCATGAGCCGCAAGTACTTTGGCACCGACGGCATCCGTGGCCGCGTCGGTACCAGCCCGATCTCGGCGGATTTCGTGCTGCGCCTCGGCAACGCGCTGGGGCGCGTGCTGTGCGAGAACAGCAGCGGCGCCCGTCCGGTCGTGGTGATCGGCAAGGACACGCGCATTTCCGGTTACATGTTCGAGGCCGCGCTGGAAGCCGGCCTGGTCGCCGCCGGCGCCGATGTGCAGCTGATGGGCCCGATGCCGACGCCGGCCGTCGCGTTCCTGACCCGTACGCTGGGTGCCGATGCCGGCATCGTGATCAGCGCCTCGCATAACCCGCACTACGACAACGGCATCAAGTTCTTCTCCGCCGAAGGCGAGAAGCTGGACGACGCCACCGAGGCAGCCATCGAAGCCGCGCTGGATGGCGAGTTCGTCACCGTCGAATCCGACAAGCTCGGCAAGGCGATCCGCACGCGCGACGCGGTCGGCCGCTACATGGAATTCTGCAAGGCCAGCGTGCCGCGCCGCTTCGACCTGAAGGGGCTGAAGCTGGTGCTGGACTGCGCGCACGGTGCGACCTACCACATCGCGCCGCTGCTGTTCCGCGAACTGGGCGCCGACGTGATCACCATCGGCGCGGAGCCGAACGGCATCAACATCAATGATGGCGTGGGTTCCATGCACATCGACAACCTGGCCGCGAAAGTGCGGGAGACCGGCGCACACCTCGGCATCGCGTTCGACGGCGACGGTGACCGCGTGTTGATGGCGGACGGGCAGGGTGCGCCGGTGGATGGCGATCAGCTGATCTACCTGCTGGCCCGCGACTGGCAGGCGAGCGGGCGGCTGCGCGGCCCGGTGGTCGGCACGCTGATGACCAACTACGGTCTGGAGCGCGCGCTGGGCAAGCTCGAGATTCCGTTCGTCCGCACCAAGGTCGGCGACCGCTACGTGCACCAGGCGCTGGTCGAGGGCAATGCGGTGCTCGGCGGCGAAGCGTCCGGCCACCTGCTGTGCCTGGACCGCACGACGACCGGCGACGCGATCATCGCGGCGCTACAGGTGCTGGAGGCGCTGAAGCGCCGCAAGGTCACGCTGCGCGAGGCGCTGGACGGCCTGACGATGCTGCCGCAGAAGACCATCAACGTGAAGCTGGCCAGCGGCGCCAGGCCGACCGAAGCGGCCAGCGTGCAGGCCGCACTGGCGCAGGCGCAGGCGGCGGTGTCCGGGCGGGGGCGCGCCTTCCTGCGTCCTTCCGGCACCGAACCGGTCGTGCGCGTCACCGTCGAAGCGGACGACGACACGCTGGTGAAGAACACGCTGGAAACGCTGGCCGAGGCCGTGCGCGCCGCCGCCGCGGCCTGAGCCGGATCGATGAACCTCTGGCGCGGTGATGGTCCCCGGGCCTCCTGCGCCTTTCCCTTGTTGGAGCAGATTGCATGAGTGCCCGAATTCCCACGCTGGACATCACCCGTTTCGATACCGACCGCGAGGCCTTCGTGGCCGAACTCGGCGCCGCGTATCGCGAATGGGGCTTCGCCGGCATCCGCAACCACGGGATCCCGCAGGCGCAGATCGACGCGGCCTACGATGTGTTCAAGCGCTTCTTCTCGCTGCCCGACGATGCCAAGAAGCGCTATCACGTGCCAGGCAGTGGTGGCGCGCGCGGCTATACCGCGTTCGGCGTGGAGACCGCGAAGGACTCCAAGCATTTCGACCTCAAGGAGTTCTGGCACATCGGTCGCGAGATCCCGGACGATTCGAAGTACCGCGACGTGATGCCGCCGAACCTGTGGCCCGATGAAGTGCCCGGCTTCCGCGAGCATGGCTATGGGCTGTACCAGGCGCTCGACCAGTTGGGTTCGCGCGTGCTGTCGGCGCTGGCGCTGCACATCGGCCTGCCCGAGACCTACTTCGCCGACAAGACCGATTCCGGCAACTCGATCCTGCGCCCGATCCACTATCCGCCGATCACCGCCGACGACATCCCGAACGTGCGCGCGGGTGCGCACGAGGACATCAACCTGATCACGTTGCTGGTGGGCGCCAGCGCCGCCGGCCTGGAAGTGCGGTCGAAGCAGGGCGAGTGGGTGCCGTTCACCTCGGACGCCGACACCATCGTGGTCAACATCGGCGACATGCTGCAGCGCCTGACCAACCACGTGTATCCGTCGACCACGCACCGCGTGACCAACCCGCCGGGCGAACAGGCGCGCCAGCCGCGCTATTCGGTGCCGTTCTTCCTGCACCCGAATCCGGACTTCCTGATCGACGTGCTGCCGTCCACGATCACCGCGGACAATCCGAAGCGGTACCCCGAGCCGATCACCGCGCAGGGCTACCTGGAAGAGCGCCTGCGCGAGATCAAGCTGAAATAGGGCGGGCCCAGGCCCGCCATCGCACGACACACGACGCCGGCATGTCCGGCGTCATGCGTTTGAGGCGGTCTCAATCCAGCGGCCGCACCTTGCGCGAGTTGCGCGCCATCATCCCCAGTGCCAGCCGGTGCGGCAGCAGCTTCACGATGGCGTGCAGCACGCGGTAGCGCCAGCCGGGCACCACCAGCACGTCGCCCCGCTCGTTGCCATTGATGGCGGCACGCGCCACCTCCGTGGCCTGCAGCCACATCGTCGGCGACACGCGCATCCGCGCGCGCGTGCCGGTGACATCGTGGAACTCGGAGTAGGTGAAGCCCGGACACAGGGCAGTGACATGCACGCCCTTGTCGGCGTTCTCCAGCGCCAGCGCCTCGCTGAACTTCAACAGGAAGGCCTTGGCCGGTGCGTACAGCGTCTGTCCATCGGCGGCCGGCATCAGTGCGGCGAACGACGCGACGTTGAGGACGCGGCCCTGGCCCGAGGTGCGGATCGACGGCAGCAACCGCCAGGTCAGTTCGCACACGCTGGTCACCATCACCCGCAGGAAGTCGGAATGGTCGGCCCAGTCGCTGCTGCGGTAACGTCCAGGCAGGCCGTACCCGGCGTTGTTGACCAGGATGCGGATCTTCACGCCGCGCCGCTCGAGTTCGGCGACCAGCGCCTCGGGCGCGGCAGGATCGGCCAGATCCGCCGCCACGATCTCCACCGGCACCTGTGCCTGCAGTTCTGCGGCCAACGCCTGCAGCCGGTCGACGCGGCGTGCCGTCAGCACCAGCGGGACACCACGCTTCGCGTACTCCCGTGCGATCTGCTCGCCGATACCGCTGGAGGCGCCCGTGACCAGGGCGTAGCCGGCAGGAGGGGCAGGGGTGGCGTCGGACATGCGGGCTCCTGGGCGAGCGAAGGGGTTCAGGCACGATAGCGCGCGGGTAGGTGTACCGCCCAACATCGGCTAGACTGCGCGCCCTCGAACTGGACAGGAATTGGTCTTATGCGTCGCAAGCTCGTGGCCGGCAACTGGAAGCTCCATGGCACCCGCGGTTTCGCCAACGCGCTGATGGACGAACTGGTCGCAGGCCTGCCGCTGGACGGCGTGGACCTGCTGATCCTGCCGCCGCTGCCCTATCTGGGCGAGCTGATCGAGGACTACGCCGGCCGTGGCGTGGCCTTCGGCGCGCAGGACGTCAGCAGCAACG
The DNA here is from genome assembly GCF_043632995.1 of Pseudoxanthomonas japonensis. Classification (NCBI taxonomy): domain Bacteria; kingdom Pseudomonadati; phylum Pseudomonadota; class Gammaproteobacteria; order Lysobacterales; family Lysobacteraceae; genus Pseudoxanthomonas; species Pseudoxanthomonas japonensis. Next base: position 1,474,281 of record NZ_CP171632.1, read on the forward strand.
AAAAGGGCGCCTACACCGGTGAAGTCTGTGCCGCCATGCTGGTGGACGTGGGCGCGCGCTACGGGCTGGTCGGGCATTCCGAGCGTCGCCAGTACCACAACGAGAGCAGCGAACTGGTGGCGAAGAAGTTCGTCGCCGCCAGGAACGCCGGCCTGATCCCGGTGCTGTGCGTGGGCGAGACCGAGCAGCAGCGCAAGGACGGGCAGACCGAGTTCCGTATCCAGAAGCAACTGCAGGCGGTGTTCGACCTGGCCGGCCCGCAGGCCTTCGATGGCGCCGTCATCGCCTACGAGCCGGTCTGGGCCATCGGCACCGGCCTGACGGCTACGCCAGCCCAGGCCCAGGCGGTGCATGCGTTCATCCGTGGCGAAGTCGCCGCGCGCGATGCTAGAATCGCCGGCTCGTTGCCTCTCCTGTACGGCGGCAGCGTGAAGCCCGACAACGCCGCGGAACTGTTCTCGCAGCCCGATGTCGATGGAGGGCTCGTGGGCGGCGCTTCCCTGGTCGCCCGGGATTTTCTGGCCATCGCGCAGGCGGCGGCCGGTCGGGGGTGACCCCGGCACGACCGGTCCATCGGGACCGGGCGACTCAACCGGTTGAGACTGATTCCAAATGTGGATGTTGATCCTGAATGTGGTGTACGTGCTGGTGGCCATCGCCATCATCGCGTTGGTGCTGATGCAGCGGGGTTCCGGCGCCCAGGCGGGTTCGGGCTTCGGCGGCGGCGCCTCCGGCACGGTGTTCGGCGCGCGCGGCGCGTCCAACTTCCTGTCCAAGAGCACCAAGTGGCTGGCCATCGCGTTCTTCGGCATCAGCCTGTTCATGGCCTGGTACGCGACGCACAGCGCGCGTCCGACCACCCAGCAGAACCTCGGTGTGATGTCCGAGCTGCCCGCAGCGCCGGCTGCGCCGGTGGGCGAACTGCCGAAGCCGTCCACCGTGCCGAGCACGCCCATCCAGCAGGCGCCCGCCGCGCCCGCGACGGATGGCGCGCCCGCCGCACCGCAGGAGTCGGCGCCGGCAACCGGAACGCCGCCGGTGACGCCGCCGCAGGGCGGCTGATCGCGGATACAATGGCGCGGCGTACCGCGCAGGTTTCAAAGCCCAGGTGGCGGAATTGGTAGACGCACTACCTTGAGGTGGTAGCGGCGAAAGTCGTAGGGGTTCGAGTCCCCTCTTGGGCACCAATCGGCGGGTCGGCGGCAACGTCGCTCCCGCATGGAAAAACCCGCCTTCCGGCGGGTTTTTTCTTTTGCCGACTGCGGTGATATGCGCCGGTAATCGTTTACTAGCGAGTTCACGAACCGTTACAATCCCGCCGATTCATCGGGCGCCCGGTACGTGTTGCGGAAGGGCTCCCGCCGAAGATGGGCCCGGTGGTTGCGCCACGGGTCGCGTACGGCCTGGCCGGACGCGGGCGATGCGAGCCCCATTCATGCCGTGCCGCGTCGTGCGCGCCGGCGGATAGGACAAGACGAGACAAGCGAGTGCTGGCCAATTACCTGCCCACCCTGTTGTTCCTGATCGTCGCCACCGGCATCGGCATCGCGCTGATGGTGGCCGGTCGCTTCCTCGGCCCGCGTCGCCCCGACGCCCAGAAGCTGTCCCCGTACGAATGCGGCTTCGAGGCCTTCGAAGACGCGCGCATGAAGTTCGACGTGCGCTACTACCTGATCGCCATCCAGTTCATCGTGTTCGATCTGGAAATCATCTTCATTGTTCCGTGGACGCTGGTGTTCCAGGAGCTGGGTCCGCGTGCGCTGGTCACGATGGGCCTGTTCGTGGGCATGCTGTTCCTCGGCTTCGTTTACGTTTGGAAGAAGGGAGCGCTCGAATGGGAGTGATCCAGACCGTCGATCGTCTGATGAACAACCCGATCCCGGAAGGGCGGGTGGACGACATCCTGCGCCCCGAAGGCGACAACCCGCTGCTGGAAAAGGGCTACGTCACCACCAGCGTCGACGCGCTGATGAACTGGGCGCGTACCGGTTCGATGTGGCCGATGACCTTCGGCCTGGCTTGCTGCGCCGTCGAAATGATGCACGCCGGCACGTCGCGCCTGGACCTGGACCGCTACGGCGTGGTGTTCCGCCCGTCGCCGCGCCAGTCCGACGTGATGATCGTGGCCGGCACGCTGGTCAACAAGATGGCCCCGGCGCTGCGCAAGGTCTACGACCAGATGCCCGAGCCGAAGTGGGTCATCTCGATGGGCAGCTGCGCCAATGGCGGCGGCTACTACCACTACTCGTACTCCGTCGTCCGCGGTTGCGACCGCGTCGTGCCGGTGGACGTGTACGTGCCCGGTTGCCCGCCCACGGCCGAAGCGCTGGTGTACGGCATCCTGCAGTTGCAGAAGAAGATCTGGCGCACGCAGACCATCGCGCGCTGATCCTCCTTTCCCCCGAATCCTTTCTAGAGCACGCCACGCCCCATGGCTGAGCAAGCTGCAAACTTCACCGACCAGCTGCGCGCCCGCTTCGCGGACGCCACGGTCAGCGTGGCCGAGCCGCGCGGCGAGATCACCCTGGAAGTACCGTCCGCCTCCTGGCACGCGGTCTGCCTGGCGCTGCGCGACGAGTTCGGTTTCGAACAGGCCGTCGATGTCAGCGGCGTGGACTACCTGGGTTACGGCAGCGCCGAGTGGGATACCGCCGACGTGTCGTCTGAAGGCTTCAGTCGCGGTGTCGAGGGCTTCGGTCCGGGCCGCTTCAACTGGGACCAGCGTCCGCGCGACGCCGTTCGTCCCAACCGCTTCGCCGTCGTGCTGCACCTGCTGTCGTACCAGCACAACCGTCGCGTGCGCGTGCGCTGCTTCGCGCCGGATGACGGCCTGCCGGTGGTCGCGTCGCTGTGCGACGTGTGGCCGGGCCTGAACTGGTTCGAGCGCGAGGCGTTCGACCTGTACGGCATCATCTTCGAAGGCCATCCGGACCTGCGCCGCATCCTGACCGACTACGGCTTCGTCGGTCATCCGTTCCGCAAGGACTTCCCGCTGATCGGCAACGTCGAAGTCCGCTACGACGAAGAGAAGAAGCGCGTGGTGTACGAACCGGTCACCTCGGTCGAGCCGCGTGTCGGCGTGCCGCGCGTGATCCGCGACGACGCCCGCTACCAGACCGCCGCCGGCGAGCAGGCCGCGCGCGAGGGCAAGGCATGAGCAATCCGCAATCCGGCGTCGCGTTCGCCAGCAATCCTGCCGAAAGCAAGCAGGAAATCCGCAACTACACGCTGAACTTCGGGCCCCAGCATCCGGCCGCGCACGGCGTGCTGCGCCTGATCCTGGAGATGGACGGCGAGACCATCGTCCGTGCCGATCCGCACGTGGGCCTGCTGCACCGGGGCACCGAGAAGCTGGCCGAGTCCAAGCCGTTCAACCAGTCGATCGGCTACATGGACCGCCTCGACTACGTGTCGATGATGTGCAACGAGCACGCCTACGTGCGCGCCATCGAGACCCTGATGGGCATCGAGGCGCCGGAGCGCGCGCAGTACATCCGCACGATGTACGACGAGATCACCCGCATCCTGAACCACCTGATGTGGATCGGCTCCAATGCGCTCGATCTCGGCGCGATGGCGGTCATGCTGTACGCCTTCCGTGAGCGTGAAGAGCTGATGGACTGCTACGAAGCGGTCAGCGGCGCGCGCATGCACGCGGCCTACTACCGGCCGGGCGGCGTCTACCGCGACCTGCCGGACCGCATGCCGAAGTACAAGGAATCGCCCTGGCGCAAGGGCAAGGCGCTGAAGCACTTCAACCAGGCGCGCGAGGGCTCGCTGCTCGACTTCCTGGAAGACTTCACCAAAGAATTCCCGAAGCGCGTCGACGAGTACGAGACGCTGCTGACCGACAACCGCATCTGGAAGCAGCGCACCGTCGGCATCGGCGTGGTCGCGCCGGAGCAGGCGCGCGCCTGGGGCATGACCGGCGCCATGCTGCGCGGTTCGGGCATCGCCTGGGACCTGCGCAAGAAGCAGCCATACGCGAAGTACGACGCGGTCGATTTCGACATCCCGGTCGGCGTCAACGGCGACTGCTACGACCGCTACCTGGTCCGCGTCGCCGAGATGCGCCAGTCCAACCGCATCATCCAGCAGTGCGTGACGTGGCTGAAGGCCAACCCCGGCCCGGTCATGGTGCAGAACTTCAAGGTCGCGCCGCCCTCCCGCGAGGAGATGAAGGACGACATGGAAGCGCTGATCCACCACTTCAAGCTCTTCAGCGAGGGCTACTGCGTGCCGGCCGGCGAGACCTACGCCGCGGTCGAAGCGCCGAAGGGCGAGTTCGGCTGCTACCTGGTGTCCGACGGCGCCAACAAGCCGTTCCGCGTGAAGCTGCGCGCGCCGGGCTTCGCGCACCTGTCCTCGATGGACGAGATCGTGCGCGGCCACATGCTCCCCGACGTCGTCGCGATGATCGGTACCTATGATCTTGTCTTTGGTGAGGTGGACCGATGAGGGCCACGGGTAATTTCGAAGCGGCGCAGAACGTCGATCCGCTGGTGGCGTTGAGCGACAAGACGCGCGCGCACATCGATCACTGGCTGACCAAGTTCCCGCCGGACCGCAAGCGTTCCGCGGTGCTGCAGGGCCTGCATGCCGCGCAGGAACAGAACGAGGGCTGGCTGACCGACGAGCTGATCGCCGCCGTCGCCAAGTACCTCGACCTGCCGCCGGTGTGGGCGTACGAAGTCGCCAGCTTCTACTCGATGTTCGAGACCGAGAAGGTCGGCCGCAACAACGTGGCCTTCTGCACCAACATCAGCTGCTGGCTCAACGGCGCCGAGGATCTGGTCGCGCACGCGGAGAAGAAGCTCGGCTGCAAGCTGGGCGAATCCACCGCCGACGGTCGTGTCTACCTGAAGCGTGAAGAAGAATGCGTCGCCGCCTGCTGCGGCGCGCCGGTCGTGGTCATCAATGGTCACTACCACGAGAAGCTGACGCCGGCGAAGGTCGACGAGCTGCTGGACGGGCTGGAGTAAGCGCATGGCAGGCCATTCCCCAGATTCAAACAAGCACGGTTCCGAAGGCTACGGCCCGGTCGGCCCCGCTCCCAAGGAGCACCAGGCCGTCTACACCACGCTGCACTTCGACAAGCCGTGGTCGTACGAGAACTACCTGAAGACCGGCGGTTACGCCGCGCTGCGCCGGATCATCGAAGAGAAGATCCCGCCGGCCGACGTCGTCGAGATGGTCAAGCAGTCCGGCCTGCGCGGCCGCGGCGGCGCGGGCTTCCCGACCGGCCTGAAGTGGAGCTTCATGCCCAAGGGCGACATGCAGAAGTACATCCTCTGCAACTCGGACGAATCCGAACCGGGTACCGCCAAGGACCGCGACATCCTGCGCTACAACCCGCACGCGGTGATCGAGGGCATGGCCATCGCCTGCTACGCCACCGGTTCGACCGTGGGCTACAACTACCTGCGCGGCGAGTTCCACCACGAGCCGTTCGAGCACCTGGAAGAAGCCACCGCCGAGGCCTACAAGCACGGCTGGCTGGGCAAGAACATCCTCGGCTCCGGCGTGGACATCGACCTGTACAACGCGCTCGGCGCGGGCGCCTACATCTGCGGTGAGGAAACCGCGCTGATGGAGTCGCTGGAAGGCAAGAAAGGTCAGCCGCGCTTCAAGCCGCCGTTCCCGGCAAATTTCGGCCTGTACGGCAAGCCGACCACGATCAACAACACCGAGACCTACGCGTCGGTGCCGGCGATCGTGCGCAACGGCGCCGAGTGGTTCATGAATCTGGGCAAGCCCAACAACGGGGGCTGCAAGATCTTCTCGGTCTCCGGCCACGTCGCGAAGCCGGGCAACCACGAGATCCGCCTGGGCACGTCGTTCGCCGACCTGCTCGACCTGTGCGGTGGCATGCGCGAAGGCCGCAAGCTCAAGGCGGTCATCCCGGGCGGCTCCTCGATGCCGGTGCTGCCGGGCGAGGTGATGATGGGCCTGACGATGGACTACGACAGCATCCAGAAGGCCGGCTCCGGCCTGGGTTCGGGCGCCGTCGTCGTGATGGACGACACCACCTGCATGGTGCGTGCCTGCCAGCGCATCGCGCGCTTCTACTACAAGGAAAGCTGCGGCCAGTGCACGCCGTGCCGCGAAGGCACCGGCTGGATGTACCGCATGCTGACCCGCGTCGCCGAGCACAAGGCCACGATCGAAGACCTGCAGACGCTGCGTGCGGCGGCCGGCCAGATCGAAGGCCACACCATCTGCGCGTTCGGCGAAGCCGCCGCGTGGCCGGTGCAGGGCATGCTGCGCCACTTCTGGCACGAATTCGAATACGCGATCGTCAACAAGCGCTTCCTCGTCGACGACGAGCGCAACGGCACGGTGGTCCGTTCCAACCTGGAGGTGGCCGCGTGAGTGCGCAGCCCGTGAATCCCAACCTGCCGCCGGACCACGTCACCGTCTTCATCGACGGGCAGGAGCTGGCCGCGCCCAAGGGTTCGATGATCATCCAGGCCGCCGACAAGGCCGGCATCCCGATCCCGCGCTTCTGCTACCACGAGAAGCTGCCGATCGCGGCCAACTGCCGCATGTGCCTGGTCGAAGTCGAGAAGATGCCGAAGCCGGCGCCGGCCTGCGCCACGCCGGTGATGGACGGCATGAAGATCGCCACGCGCAGCGACAAGGCGTTGAAGTCGCAGCGCAACGTGATGGAATTCCTGCTGATCAACCATCCGCTGGACTGCCCGATCTGCGACCAGGGCGGCGAGTGCGAGTTGCAGGACCTGTCGCTGGGTTACGGCCGTTCGGTCAGCCGTTTCCAGGAACGCAAGCGCGTGGTGCCGGACGAGGACATCGGTCCGCTGGTCGCCACCGAGATGACCCGTTGTATCCAGTGCACGCGCTGCGTGCGCTTCACCGCGGACGTCGCCGGCACCTACGAGCTGGGCGGCATGTACCGTGGCGAGAACCTGCAGATCGGCACCTACGACGGCAAGCCGCTGACCACCGAGATTTCCGGCAACGTCATCGACGTGTGCCCGGTGGGCGCGCTGACCAACAAGGTGTTCCAGTTCCGCGCCCGTCCGTGGGAACTGATCGCACGCGAGTCCGTCGGTTTCCACGACGCGATGGGCTCGAACGTGTTCTACCACTCGCGCCGTGGCCAGGTGCTGCGCACCGTGCCGCGCGAGAACGAAGCGGTCAACGAGTGCTGGCTGTCCGATCGCGACCGCTATTCGCACCAGGGCCTGTACGCCGACGACCGCGCGGTGAAGCCGCTGCAGAAGGTCAATGGCGAGTGGCGCGAAGTGTCGTGGGGTGAAGGCCTGGCGGCGGCTGCCGAGATCCTGCGCGCGAACCGCGGCGACAGCCTCGGCATGCTGGTGCATCCGGCCGTGTCGAACGAAGAGGGCGGCCTGCTGGCGAAGCTGGCCGGCGGCCTCGGCACCGGCAACCTGGACCACCGCATCAATACCCGCGACTTCTCCGACGGCGCCGTCGCCGAGCCGTTCGCACTGCCGCTGGCGGAGATCGAACAGGCCGATGTCATCGTGCTGTTCGGCACCAACCTGCGCCACGAGCTGCCGCTGCTGCACCAGCGCATCCGCAAGGCCGTCCGCACGGGCGCCAAGGTGCACGTGGTCAACCCGGTCGACTTCGACTTCGCCTTCGGCATCGCCGGCAAGCACATCGTTGCGCCGTCGAAGCTCGGTGACGCGCTGAACGATGCCGCGTTGCGCGACATCGCCAAGGCCGCGAACCGCGCCGTCGTGATCGTCGGCGGCATCGTCGAGAACCATCCGCAGGCGTCAACGCTACGCGCCGCTGCCGCGGCGTTCGCGGGCGCGACCGACGCGTCGCTGTGCCGCATTCCGCAAGGCGCGAACGCGGTCGGCCTGGCCCGTCATGGCGTGCTGCCGACCGGTCGCGACGTGGCCGGCATGTTCGCCGAGCCGCTCAGCGCCTACGTCATCTACGGCATCGAGCCGGGCCTGGACTTCGCCGATACGCCGGCCGCTTCGCGCGCGCTGGCCTCGGCCAAGGTCGTGGCCTTCAGCCACTTCGCCTGCAAGTCGACGCGCGACGTGGCCGACGTGATCCTGCCGATCGGCCTGCTGCCGGAAATCGAAGCGACGCTGACCAACCTGGATGGCAGGGACCAGCGCACGCAGGCCGCCGGCAAGCTGCCGGGCGAAGCGCGCGACGGCTGGAAGGTGCTGCGTGCCCTGGGTGGCGAACTGCAGCTGGCCGGTTTCGAGTTCACCGACATCGCCGGTGCGCGCGAGGCCATCGGCGATGCCAAGGCCGTCGCTGTCGCCAAGTCGGCCGCGCCTGCCGCCAATGGACAGGGTCTGGAACTGGCGGTCACCGCGGCGATCTACCGCACCGACGGTACCGTCCGCCGCGCCGAAGCGCTGCAGGCGCACCCGCTGAACGTGGGCGACCGCATCGTGCTGAATCCGGCCGACGCTCAGGCCGCCGGCGTCGCCGAAGGCCAGATGGCGAAGGTCGGCAACGGCGTCGGCACGGCCGCGCTGCCGGTGGTGGTGGATGCCCGTGTCGCCGCGGGCGTCGCCTGGATCGAGAGCGGCTACGGTGCCACGGCACCGCTGGGCGCTGGACGCGTCACGGTGGTGAGCGCATGAACGAGATGTTGATCAACGTGGTCGGCCCCCTGCGCGAGTGGTTCTTCGGGCTGGGCGACATCGGCATGATCCTGTGGATCGTGCTGAAGATCCTGGCCATCGCCATGCCGGTGATCATTTCGGTCGCGTTCTACGTGGTGTGGGAGCGCAAGCTGATCGGCTGGATGCATGTGCGCCACGGACCGATGTACGTGGGCATGGGCATCTTCCAGGCCTTCGCCGATGTCTTCAAGCTGCTGTTCAAGGAGATCATCCAGCCCAGCAGCGCGCAGAAGACGATGTACATCCTGGCGCCGCTGATCACGCTGGCGCCGGCGTTCGCGGCGTGGGCGGTGGTGCCGTTCGATTACCAGCTGGTGCTGTCGAACGCCAATGCCGGCCTGCTGTACCTGCTGGCGATGACCTCGCTGGGCGTGTACGGCATCATCATCGCCGGCTGGGCCTCCAACTCGAAGTACGCCTTCCTCGGCGCGATGCGCTCGGCCGCGCAGGTCGTCAGCTACGAAATCGCGATGGGCTTCGCCCTGGTCGGCGTGCTGATCGCCGCCGGCAGCCTCAACCTGACCGACATCGTGATGGCGCAGGCGGGCGACTCCGGCTTCTTCGAGTGGTTCTGGCTGCCGCTGTTCCCGCTGTTCATCGTGTACTGGGTGTCCGGCGTCGCCGAGACCAACCGCTCGCCGTTCGACGTGGTGGAAGGCGAATCGGAAATCGTCGCCGGCCACATGGTCGAGTATTCGGGCGCGGCGTTCGCGCTGTTCTTCCTGGCCGAATACGCCAACATGATCCTGGTCAGCTTCCTGGTGTCGCTGTTCTTCCTCGGCGGCTGGCTGAGCCCGCTGCAGGGCTGGATCACCGCCGACGTGTCGCCGTGGATCAACTGGATCTGGACCGGCGGCTGGCCGTGGCTGCTGCTGAAAGTGCTGTTCTTCGCCAGCGCCTACATCTGGTTCCGTGCCAGCTTCCCGCGCTATCGCTACGACCAGATCATGCGCCTGGGCTGGAAGGTGTTCATCCCGCTCACGATCTTCTGGATCGCGGTGACGGCAGTGATGGTGTTCTTCGGCGTGTTCGAGAAGGGTGTGTAAGACATGAGCAAGGTTGTGCACTACTTCAAGAGCCTGATGCTGCTGGAGCTGCTCCAGGGCCTGTGGCTGACGCTGAAGTACACCTTCAAGCCGAAGTACACGCTGATGTACCCGATGGAGAAGTTCCCGCAGTCGCCGCGCTTCCGTGGCCTGCACGCGCTGCGCCGTTATCCCAACGGCGAAGAGCGCTGCATCGCCTGCAAGCTGTGCGAAGCGGTCTGCCCGGCGCTGGCGATCACCATCGATTCGGCCCCGCGCGAGGACGGCACCCGCCGCACCACGCGCTACGACATCGACCTGTTCAAGTGCATCTACTGCGGCTTCTGCGAAGAGAGCTGCCCGGTGGACTCGATCGTGGAAACGCACGTGCTGGAGTACCACTTCGACAAGCGCGGGCAGAACATCGTCACCAAGCCGCAGCTGCTGGCGATCGGCGACCGGCTGGAAGCCGAGATCGCCGAGCGCCGCGCCGCCGACGCCGCCTTCCGCTGAGGTCCGAAGAATGGATTGGGTCCTGATCAGTTTCTACGCCTTCGCCACCGTCGCGGTCGTTGCCGCCGGCGCGGTGATCAGCGTGCGCAACCCGGTGCATGCGGTGCTGTGCCTCATCCTGACGTTCTTCTCGGTGGCCTGCATCTGGCTGCTGGTGGGCGCGGAGTTCCTGGGCGTGGCGCTGATCCTCGTCTACGTGGGCGCGGTGATGGTGCTGTTCCTGTTCGTGGTGATGATGCTCGACATCGACGTCACTGCCATGCGCGAGGGGTGGGTCAGATTCCTGCCCGTCGGGTTGCTGGTGGCGGTGGTCATGCTGGCGCAGATGCTGGTGCTGATCGGCATCAAGGCGAAGATGGCGGTGCCGTTCCAGGACAACGCCGCGTCCGCCGCGGCGGACGTGTCCAACACGGCCTGGCTGGCGCGGACGCTGTTCACCGAGTTCCTGCTGCCGTTCGAGTTCGCCGCCGTCATCCTGACCGTGGCCGTCGTGGCCGCCGTGATGCTGACGCTGCGCAAGCGCACCGGCATCAAGACGCAGGACCCGGGCGAGCAGTCGCGGGTCAAGGCGGGCGACCGCATCCGCATGGTGTCGATGCCGGCCGAGAAGCCGGTGCGCGAGACGCCGGCCAGCGCGCCGGTGGAAGGGGAGGGCAAGGCATGATTTCCGTAGGCCACCTGCTGGCGCTCGGCGCCGTGCTGTTCTGCATCAGCCTGGCGGGCATCTTCCTCAACCGGAAGAACGTCATCGTGCTGCTGATGTCGATCGAACTGATGCTGCTCTCGGTGAACATCAACTTCGTCGCGTTCTCGCGCGAGCTGGGTGATGCGGCCGGCCAGATCTTCGTCTTCTTCATCCTGACCGTGGCCGCGGCCGAGGCCGCCATCGGCCTGGCGATCCTGGTCACCCTGTTCCGCACCCGGCGCACGATCAACGTGGCCGACGTCGATACGCTCAAAGGCTGATGCACCGATGACCGGTATGGAAGTCCTCCTCTCCAAGAACGTGCTGCTGGCCATCGTGCTGGCGCCGCTGCTGGGCAGCATCATCGCCGGGCTGTTCGGCCGCATCGTCGGCCGCGCGGGCGCCCACACCGCGACCATCCTGGGCGTGGCGACCAGCTGCGCGCTGTCGTGCTGGGTGCTGTACCAGCTGGTGGCGCAGGGCGCGTCGCCGTTCAACGAGAACCTGTACACGTTCTTCGAAGTGGGCAACATCAGCGGCCATGTCGGTTTCATGATCGACAAGCTGACGGCGATGATGATGGTCGTGGTGACCTTCGTGTCGCTGCTGGTCCACCTGTACACGATCGGCTACATGGCCGAAGACCCGGGTTACCAGCGCTTCTTCAGCTACATCTCGCTGTTCACCTTCAGCATGCTGATGCTGGTGATGAGCAACAACTTCCTGCAGCTGTTTTTCGGCTGGGAAGCGGTGGGCCTGGTCTCGTACCTGCTGATCGGTTTCTGGTTCAAGCGCCCCACGGCGATCTTCGCCAACATGAAGGCGTTCCTGGTCAACCGCGTGGGCGATTTCGGCTTCCTGCTCGGCATCGGCTGCGTGCTGCTGATGTTCGGCACGCTGGACTACGCCACCGTGTTCGCCAATGCCTCGCTGCTGGCGGGCAAGGCCATCCCGGTCTGGTCGGGCGCGGTCACCCTGTTCGGCAGCACCTTCCAGGTGCTCGACGAGCCGATGATCTGGTCGATGGCCACGCTGACCTGCATCTGCCTGTTCATCGGTGCGATGGGCAAGTCGGCGCAGGTGCCGTTGCACGTGTGGCTGCCCGACTCGATGGAAGGCCCCACCCCGATCTCGGCGCTGATCCATGCCGCGACGATGGTGACCGCGGGCATCTTCATGGTCGCGCGCATGTCGCCGCTGTTCGAGCTGTCGCAGACGGCGCTGGACTTCGTGCTGTTCATCGGCGCAACCACGGCGCTGTTCACCGGCCTGATCGGCATCGTGCAGAACGACATCAAGCGCGTCGTCGCGTACTCCACGCTGTCGCAGCTGGGCTACATGACGGTGGCACTGGGCGTGTCGGCGTACTCGGCGGCCGTGTTCCACCTGATGACGCATGCGTTCTTCAAGGCGCTGCTGTTCCTGGCAGCCGGCTCGGTCATCATCGGCATGCACCACGAGCAGGACATGCGGAAGATGGGTGGCCTGCGCAAGTACATGCCCATCACCTGGATCACCAGCCTGATCGGCACGCTGGCGCTGGTCGGCACGCCGTTCTTCTCCGGCTTCTACTCGAAGGACACCATCATCGAGGCCGCCAAGCACCATCAGCACGTCGCGCACGAGGTGGGCAGGGAAGTTGGCGAGATGGGCGTGATGGCGGCGCAGAACATCCAGGGGCCGAGCGAGTGGATCGCCACCTACGGTTACTGGGCGGTGTTGCTCGGCGTATTCGTCACCAGTTTCTACAGCTTCCGCCTGTTGTACCTGACGTTCCACGGCAAGGAGCGCTTCCGCGACGCCCATGCCGACGATCATGGTCACGGCCATGACGCGCACCATGATGCGGCGCATGACGACCACGGGCATCACGGCGCGCATGTGCCGCACGAGTCGCCGTGGGTGGTGACGGTGCCGCTGGTGCTGCTCGCCATACCATCGATCTTCATCGGCTTCTTCACCATCGGCCCGATGCTGTTCGGTACGGACTGGAGGGGACACCACGAGGCGACGCCGTTCTTCCTGGGCGCGATCGATTTTCTGCGTGTCGACCCGAGTGTGGCGCTGTCGCCTCGCGATACCGTGATGGCGTTGAAGGAGGAGTTCTGGCACGGGCCGGTCGGCTATGCGATCCACGGCATGCAGATGCCGCCGTTCTGGCTGGCGCTGGGCGGTTTCCTGCTGGCCACGTTCCTGTATCTGTTCAAGCCGGAGCTGCCGGGCAAGATCCGTCGCAGCACCGTCGGCGCCTTCCTGACCAACATCCTGGACAAGAAGTACTGGGCCGACCACCTGTGGATCAACGGGTTTGCCGGCGGCGGCGTGAAGCTGGGCAAGGCCTCGCGCGCCTTCGACACGTACGTGATCGACGGCGCGGCGGTGAACGGCACGGCGAAGCTGGTCGACCTGGGCGCGCAGCTGCTCCGCAAGACCCAGTCCGGTTACCTGTACCACTACGCGTTCGCGATGATCGTCGGCCTGATCCTGCTGCTGGGCGTCGTCATCAAGTTTTGGCAGTAACGACCTGGCGCCGCCCCGTGCGGAGCGTCCTGGCGAAGAACTCAACGGATAACACAACGTGTCGAACTGGCCCCTGCTTAGTGTTCTGATCTGGCTGCCCATCCTGGGTGGCGCGCTGGTGCTCGCCGTGGGCAACGCCCGCGCCGACGCGGCCCGCTGGCTGGGCCTGGCGGTCGCCGTGCTGACGTTCGTCTTCAGCATCGGCCTGCTGACCGGCTTCGACTACGCGAATCCGGGTCTCCAGTTCGTCGAGACCCGCGCCTGGATCCCGAGCTTCGACATCCACTACAACCTGGGCGCCGACGGCATCGCGGTGGCCCTGCTGCTGCTCAACACGCTGATCACCGTGCTGACCCTGGCCGGCGCGTGGGGCTCGGTGAACAAGCGCGTGGCCCAGTACGTGGCCGCGTTCCTGATCCTGGAGGGCCTGACCAACGGCATCTTTGCCGCCAGCGACGCGGTGCTGTTCTACGTGTTCTTCGAGGCGATGCTGATCCCGATGTTCCTGATCATCGGTGTCTGGGGCGGTCCGCGCCGCATCTACGCCTCGCTCAAGTTCTTCCTGTACACGTTCCTCGGCTCGGTGCTGATGCTGGTCGGCCTGGTGTACCTGTACATCAAGGGCGGCAGCTTCCAACTCGCTGACCTATATACGCTGCCGTTGAACGCCAAAGAGCAGACCTGGCTGTTCTTCGCCTTCCTCATCGCATTCGCAGTCAAGATCCCGATGTTCCCGGTGCACACCTGGCTGCCGGATGCGCACGTCGAGGCGCCGACCGCTGGCTCGGTGATCCTGGCCGCGATCGCGTTGAAGATCGGCGGCTACGGCCTGCTGCGCTTCAGCCTGCCGATCGTGCCGGACGCCGGCCACGAGTGGGCCATGTTCGTCATCGTGCTGTCGCTGATCGCCGTGGTCTACGTGGGCCTGGTGGCGCTGGTGCAGGACGACATGAAGAAGCTGATCGCCTATTCGTCGGTCTCGCACATGGGCTTCGTCACGCTGGGCATCTTCATCGCCTTCAGCCTGGTGCGTGATTACGGCAACCTGGATGGTGCGCGCCTCGGCCTGCAGGGCGCGATGGTGCAGATGATCAGCCACGGTTTCATCTCCGGCGCGATGTTCACCTGCGTCGGCGTGCTCTACGACCGCATGCACACCCGCATGATCAAGGACTACGGCGGCGTCATCAACACGATGCCGTGGTTCGGCGCCTTCTTCATCCTGTTCGGCATGGCCAACTCCGGCCTGCCGGGCACCAGCGGTTTCGTCGGCGAGTTCATGGTCATCCTGGCCAGTTTCCAGCAGCATCCGCTGATCGCCTTCTTCGCCGCGACCACGCTGGTGATCGGCGCGGCCTACACGCTGTGGCTGGTCAAACGCGTGATCCTCGGCGACGTGGCCAACGCGCACGTGGCCGAGCTGCAGGACGTGTCCTTGCGCGAAGCGGTGGTGCTCGGCGGCTTCGCCGTGTGCGTGCTGGCGCTGGGCGTGTATCCCAAGCCGCTGACCGACCTGATGGAACCGTCGATCGCGCAACTGGCGATGCAGCTCGCCAACAGCAAGCTGTAAGGAAGAACCATGACGACGCCGATGCCCATCTCCGCCGCCGACCTGCAGCCGCTGCTGCCCGAACTGACCCTGATCGGGGGCGCGTTCGCGCTGCTGATGCTGGACCTGTTCCTCGACAATTCCCGCCGCTTCATCACCCACGGCATCGCGCTGGTCGTCATGGCCGCCGTCGTGTGGATGCTGGCAACGGGCGTGGGCGGGCAGGGCGCCGTGTTCAGCGGCATGTTCGTGCGCGACACGCTGGCCGATGTCAGCAAGGTCGTGATCGTCGCGGTCAGCGCGCTGTCGCTGGTCTACGGCTGGCCGTACCTGCGCGAGCGCAACCTGTATCCGGGCGAGGCGCCGGTGCTGGTCATGTTCGCCACCGCCGGCATGATGATGATGGTGTCGGCCGGCAGCCTGGTGATGGTCTACCTGGGCCTGGAACTGCTGGCGCTGTGCTCGTACGCGCTGGTCGCGCTGAACCGCGACGATGGGCTGGCGACCGAGGCGGCGATGAAGTACATCGTGCTGGGCTCGCTCGCGTCGGGCCTGCTGCTCTACGGCATGTCGCTGGTGTACGGCGCGACCGGCTCGCTGCACCTGCCGGCGATCTTCGATGCCGCCGGTGCGGCACTGGGCGGCAGCAGCGATGCGCGCATGCTGCTGCTGACGGGCGTGGTGTTCATGGTGGCCGGCGTCGCCTTCAAGCTGGGTGCGGCGCCGTTCCACATGTGGCTGCCGGACGTCTACCACGGCGCCCCGACGCCGGTGACGCTGTTCATCAGCGCGGCACCGAAGCTGGCCGCGTTCGGCATGGCGTTCCGCCTGCTGCAGGACGGCCTGGGTCCGGCCGCGGCGCAATGGCAGTGGCTGCTCGCCGGCCTGGCTGCCGCGTCGCTGGTGATCGGCAACGTCATCGCCATCGCGCAGACCAATCTCAAGCGCATGCTGGCGTACTCGACCGTCTCGCATGTCGGCTTCCTGCTGGTCGGCTTCGCCGGCGGCGGTGAAGTGGGCTACTCGGCGGCGCTGTTCTATGCGATCAGTTACGCGATCATGTCCGCGGCGGCGTTCGGCGCGATCATCGTGCTGTCGCGGCAGGGCTTCGAGGCCGACAGGATCGACGACTTCAAGGGCCTGAACGCGCGCAATCCCTGGCAGGCCGGCCTGGTGCTGTGCGTGATGGCGTCGCTGGCTGGTGTACCGCCGTTCCTGGGCTTCTGGGCCAAGCTGGTGGTGCTGGGCGCGGCCGTCAACGGCGGTTTCCTGTGGCTGGCCATCGTCGGCGTGCTGTGCGCGGTGATCGGCGCGTTCTACTACCTGCGCGTCATCAAGGTGATGTACTTCGACGAGCCGGTGGGCGAGGTTCCGCCGCCGCGCGCCGACCGCGTGGTGCCGATGGTGTTCGGCGTCAATGCGCTGGCCCTGCTGGCGCTGGGCATCGCCTGGAACCCGATCATGGCGTGGTGCAAGCTCGCTTTCGCGGGCTGAGGGCTGGATCAGTCCCGGATGTTCCGCCGGCGGGGGACCGCCGGCACGCGTGATGAACGCGATGTTTCAAGTTGGTGCATGACAAGGCTTGCAATGCACCGGCGTATTCATCATAATTTCGCTTCTGCTGCGGGGTGGAGCAGTCTGGCAGCTCGTCGGGCTCATAACCCGAAGGTCGCAGGTTCAAATCCTGCCCCCGCTACCATGTTTATCCGAGGTCGCCGATACCGGCGACCGACGAAAAGCCTGGGCACGCAACGACGCATGTTCCCGTCGTTGCACCGACATCCAGCGTATCGGACAAGGGGCCCATCGGGCCCCTTGTTTGTTTCAGCGACATGCAGAACCACGAACTATCGGCAGCGAATCCGTGAGCGACAAGGCCAACGACATCGCCAACCTGCTGGCACCCACCGTCCAGGCACTGGGCGTTGAGTTGCTCGGCATCGAATACCTGCCGGCGCCCGGCGGCGCGACCGTGCGCCTGTACATCGACGTGCAGGAAGCCGAGCGCGCCACGCGTCACGTCAACATCGAAGACTGCGAAGCGGTCAGCCGTGAAGTGTCGGCGCAGTTGGACGTCGAGGATCCGATCTCCGGCAATTACACGCTGGAAGTGTCCTCGCCGGGCGTGGACCGCCCGCTGTTCCAGCTGGCGCACTACGCGCGCTTCGTCGGCGAGTCGGCCAAGATCGTGCTGAAGCTGCCGCAGGACCGTCGTCGCCGCCTGCAGGGCATGATCAGCCGTATCGAAGGCGACAACATCGTCTTCACCGTGGACGACGCCGAGATGACGGTGGCGTTCGACAATATCGACAAGGGACGACTGGTCCCGGACTGGGCCGCCCTCGGCCTGGCGCCAGAGAAACCCGGTGGTGGCCGCAAGGCCGGCGCCAAGAAGGCAGCGGACGCCAAGCGCGCCCCTGCCAAACAAGCCAAGAAAAAACCCAACCAACCGGCGGCCCGCAAGCCGCGCGCGGAGTGATCAATGAGTAAGGAACTGTTGCTGGTCGTGGATGCAGTGGCCAACGAGAAGGGCGTGCCGCGCGAAGTCATCTTCGATGCCATCGAGGCCGCCCTGGCGTCCGCCGCCAAGAAGCGCTACCTGGACCAGGACGTGCAGGTGCGCGTCACCATCGACCACAAGGATGGCAGCTACGAGACGTTCCGCCGCTGGGAAGTGGTGGCCGACGACGTGGTGATGGAGTCCCCCGACCGCCAGATCCGCCTGATGGATGCCGAAGACGAAGCCGAAGGCGCCGAAGTGGGCGACTGGATCGAAGAGAAGATCGAGAACCCCGATTTCGGCCGCATCGCCGCGCAGGCCGCCAAGCAGGTCATCGTGCAGCGCGTCCGCGAGGCCGAGCGCGCGCAGGTGGTCGATGCCTGGAAGGACCGCGTGGGCGAACTGGTCACCGGCGTGGTCAAGCGTGCCGAGCGCGGCAACATCTACGTGGACCTGGGCGGCAACGCCGAGGCCTTCATCCCGAAGGACAAGGGCATCCCGCGCGACGTGCTGCGCGCCGGCGACCGCGTCCGCGGCTACCTCTTCGACGTGCGCTACGAACCGCGTGGCCCGCAGCTGTTCATCAGCCGCGCCGCCCCGGAATTCATGATCGAGCTGTTCAAGCTGGAAGTGCCGGAAGTGGGCCAGGGCCTGGTCGAGATCAAGGCCTGCGCACGCGATCCGGGCGACCGCGCCAAGATCGCGGTGCTGGCGCACGACACCCGCACCGATCCCATCGGCGCCTGCATCGGCATGCGCGGTTCGCGCGTGCAGGCCGTGAGCAACGAGCTCAACGGCGAGCGCGTGGACATCGTGCTGTGGAACGACAACCCGGCCACCTTCGTCATCAACGCGATGGCGCCGGCGGAAGTGCAGTCGATCATCGTCGATGAAGAGAAGCACTCCATGGACCTGGCCGTGGCGGAAGACCGCCTGGCGCAGGCGATCGGCAAGGGTGGCCAGAACGTGCGCCTGGCCAGCCGCCTGACCGGCTGGCAGCTCAACGTCATGACCGCCGACCAGGTGCAGGCCAAGAGCGAGGCCGAACAGGCCGTCGCCCGCCAGCTGTTCATGGACAAGCTGGAAGTGGACGAGGAAATCGCTGCCATCCTGGTCGCCGAGGGCTTCAGCACGGTCGAGGAAATCGCCTATGTCCCGGTCGGCGAACTGCTGGCCGTCGAGGGCTTCGACGAGGACATCGTCGAGGAGCTGCGCTCGCGCGCCCGCGACGCCCTGCTGAACGAGGCGCTGGCCGAGGAAGAGGGCCTGGAAGACGACCACCCGGCCGAGGACCTGCTGGCGCTGGAAGGCATGGACGAGGAAACCGCGTTCGCGCTGGCCTCGCACGGCGTCCGCACCAGCGAGGACCTGTCCGACCTGGCCGCCGACGAAGTGGTCGAGTTCGGCATCGAGGGCCTGGACGAGGGTCGTGCCGCGGCGCTGATCCTGGCCGCCCGCGCCGAGGAGATCGCTCGTCTGGAACGCGGCGCATGAGCCGTCCATGAACACCGCCCTGGTGTCCGCAGGGCTTAGAATTCCCCCCTTCCAACAGGGTTGCCCCTCCACCGCCGGGGGGGCGAAACACAAAACCTAGGATCCGAATGTCGCAGCAAACCACCATCCGCAAGCTCGCTGAACTGGTCAACACGCCGGTCGAGAAACTCCTGGAGCAACTGTCCGAAGCCGGCATGAGCTTCAGCGGTCCCGACCAGGTCGTGACCAGCATGGAAAAAGTGAAGCTGCTCGGCTTCCTCAAGCGCTCGCACGGCAAGAGCGATGCCGCGACGGATGAGGCTGCGCCCAAGAAGATCACGCTGAACCGTCGCAAGGTGCAGGAAGTCACCGTCGCGGCCGGCCGCAGCAAGACCACGGTGAACGTGGAAGTGCGCCAGAAGCGCACCTACACCAAGCCGACCGACGCAGAGTCGGTCGCCACCAACTGGCAGAACGAAGCCGATCCCGAGCGCGCCGAGATCCTGCGCAAGCTGGAGGAATCCCGCCAGCGCAACCTCGACGAACAGCAGCGCCTGGCGCAGGAAGACGCCAAGCGCGCCGAAGAGCTCGAGCGTCGCCGCCAGGAAGAAGCCGCCGCCCGCGCCGAGGCCGAAGCCGCGCGCGCGCAGGCCGATGCCGAAGCCGCCGCGCTCGCCGCCGGTGCCGTGGCCGTCGATGGCGACGAGACCGCGCGTCCGGCCAAGCCGGCCACGCAGGGCCACCACGTGCCCAAGCTGGTCGTGCGCAAGGATCCGCCGCGCACCGACGACCGCAACAATGCCGCCGCGGCCAAGCACAAGACCCGCGGTTCGCACGCGATGGTGGCCGGCGTCGAGGACGACGACAACACCAGCCGCTTCGCCGGCCAGCTGCACCTTTCCGCGGCCGATCGTGCCCGCCGTGGCGCCTCGCGCGGCAAGCCCAAGCCGCCGCGTCGCCATGAGCAGAGCCGCGGTGGCGGCGGTGCGCACGGCTTCGAGCGTCCGACCGCGCCGATCGTGCGCGAAGTGGCGATCGGCGAGACGATTACCGTAGCCGACCTGGCGCAGAAGCTCGCGCTGAAGGGCGGCGACGTGGTGAAGGCGCTGTTCAAGATGGGCGTGATGGCCACCATCACCCAGACCATCGACCACGACACCGCCGCGCTGATCACCGAAGAGCTCGGCCACAAGGCCGTGCGCGCCGACGCCAACGACGTCGAGAACGAACTGCTGGCGCATTCGGAAGAGCAGCAGGGCGACAAGGTCGCGCGTCCGCCCGTCGTCACCATCATGGGCCACGTCGACCACGGCAAGACCTCGCTGCTGGACTACATCCGCCGCACCAAGATCGCCAGCGGCGAAGCAGGCGGCATCACCCAGCACATCGGCGCGTACCACGTGGAAACGCCGAAGGGCGTCATCAGCTTCCTCGATACCCCGGGCCATGCCGCGTTCACAGCGATGCGCGCCCGCGGCGCCAAGCTGACCGACATCGTGGTGCTGGTCGTGGCCGCGGACGACGGCGTCATGCCGCAGACGCGTGAAGCCATCCAGCATGCGAAGGCGGCCAAGGTGCCGCTGATCGTGGCGGTGAACAAGATCGACAAGTCCGACGCCGACCCGCTGCGCGTGAAGAACGAGCTGCTGGCCGAGGAAGTGGTCGCCGAAGACTTCGGCGGCGACACCCAGATGGTCGAGATCTCGGCCAAGACGGGCCAGGGCGTGGACAACCTGCTGGACGCCATCTCCATCCAGGCCGAACTGCTGGAACTGAAGGCCGTGGAAGACGGCCGCGCCAGCGGCGTGGTCATCGAGTCCTCGCTGGACAAGGGCCGTGGCCCGGTCGCGACGGTGCTGGTGCAGCAGGGCACGCTGAAGAAGGGCGATTACCTGGTCTGCGGCATCCAGTACGGCCGCGTGCGTGCGCTGTTCGACGAGACCGGCAACCAGCCGCCGTCGGCCGGCCCGTCCATTCCCGTGCAGGTCCTGGGCCTGTCCGGCGTACCGGAAGCGGGCGACGACTTCGTCGTGGTCGCGGACGAGCGGCTGGCCAAGGATGTGGCGCAGCAGCGCGACGCCAAGCGCCGCGAGTCGCGTCTGGTGCAGTCCGCCGGCAGTCGCATGGAAGACATCATGGCGCAGCTGGGCAAGGGCGAAGGCCAGCTCAGCCTCAATCTGATCGTCAAGGCCGACGTGCAGGGTTCTGTCGAAGCGCTGCGCCATTCGCTGGTCGCGCTGTCCAACGAATCGATCCGCATCAACATCATCCACTCCGGCGTGGGCGGCATCACCGAGTCCGACGCCAACTCCGCGGTCACCTCCAAGGCCACCGTCATCGGCTTCAACGTGCGTGCCGACGCCTCCGCGCGTCGCATCATCGAAGCCAACGGCGTGGACCTGCGCTACTTCTCGATCATCTACGACGTGATCGACCAGGTGAAGCAGGTGGCCTCCGGCCTGCTGGGCGTGGAGATCCGCGAAGAGATCATCGGCATCGCCGAAGTGCGCGACGTGTTCCGCAGCTCCAAGTTCGGCGCGGTCGCGGGCTGCATGGTGGTCGAAGGCACGGTCAAGCGGAACAAGCCGATCCGCGTGCTGCGCGCGAGCACCGTGGTGTTCGAGGGCGAACTGGAATCGCTGCGCCGCTTCAAGGAGAACGTCGACGAAGTGCGCAACGGCACCGAGTGCGGCATCGGCGTGAAGGCGTACAACGACGTGCAGCCGGGCGACCAGATCGAGTGCTTCGAGCGCATCGAAGTGCAGCGCACGCTCTGACCTGACATGCCTACGAAGTCGTTCCATCGCACCGACCGCGTTTCCGCCCAGCTCCGTCGCGAGCTGGGCACGCTGGTGCACGAGGCCGTGCGCGAGCACGGCCTGCCGTCGGTCAGCGTGTCCGACGTGGAAGTCACCCGCGACATGGCGCATGCGAAGGTGTTCGTCACCGCGCTGATGCAGGAACGTTCCGCAGAGGCGGTGAAGGGCCTGAAGGAACTGGCCTGGGGCCTGCGCATGGAACTGGCCCGTCGCGTGAAGATGCGCCACGTTCCCGAACTGCATTTCCATTACGACGACTCCGTCGACCGTGGCGAGCGCATCGAAACCCTGCTGCGCGACAACCCGCCGGTCCCCGGGTCCGACGACGAAACCTGATACGGCATGCCGTAGAGCGGAGCTTGCTCCGCTGCTCTCCGCTCCGGTGCCCGGATGCCTGCTTCGCACGCAGTCGAGCAAGCTCGACGCTACGATGGGGCGATCCCCGCCACGCCAACTGACCTGGACTGTGTATGGCAGGACGCATCCAATTCCGCCCGCTGCACGGCCTGCTGCTGCTGGACAAGCCGCAGGGCATGAGCTCCAACGGCGCCCTGCAGGTCGCTCGGCGCCTGTTCCGCGCAGAGAAGGGCGGGCACACCGGCAGCCTCGATCCTCTCGCCACCGGCCTGCTGCCGCTGTGCTTCGGCGAGGCCACCAAGATCGCCGGCCTGCTGCTGGGCTCGCGCAAGGCTTACGACACGGTTGCCGTGCTGGGCACCACCACCGATACCGACGACGCCGACGGCGCGCCGCTGCGTGAGCGGACTGTGCCGTCGCTGGACGTCGCCACCGTCGAGGCTGCGCTGGCGCCGCTGACAGGCCGCATCCGCCAGCGGGCGCCGATCTACTCGGCCCTGAAGCAGGGTGGGGAACCGCTCTACACCAAGGCTCGCCGCGGCGACGTCATCGAGGCGCCCGAGCGCGAGGTCGAGGTCCACGGCATCGAGATCCTGGACATCGCCTCCGACCGCCTGTCGTTGCGGGTGGAATGCGGGTCCGGCACCTATGTGCGCAGCCTGGTCCGCGATCTCGGCGAAGCGCTGGGATGCGGCGCCCACGTGGGGGCACTGCGGCGGCTCTGGGTCGACCCGTTCAGGCAGCCCCGCATGTACACCCTGGAAGCGCTGCAGGCGATCGCTGAACAAGGCGGCGAGGCGGCCCTCGACGCCTGCCTGCTGCCCGTCGAGGCCGGCCTGACGGGCTTCCCGCGGGTCGACGTTGATGCCGCCGGCGGGCGCCGGCTGGCGCAGGGCCAGCGGTTGCGTGACTACCCGCCCAGCGACGGTCCGGTGGCGATCCATGGGCCGGAAGACCGCGTCCTGGGGCTGGGCACGGTCGATGCCGACGGCACGCTGTCACCGCAGCGACTGTTCGCATGGGCGGTCGCCAGCACTGCCACCAGGGCCGGGCAGGATCAATAAAACCTTGTTTCACAAGGCCCCCGGGGCTACACTACGCCGCCGGTTTTCACCGGTGATTTACATTCCCCAGCTTCATCAACGGCGAGCCAGGCGGTGCGCGCGGAGGACAGCCCGCGTTCCTGCAGGCCACGCATCCAACAGAGAGAAACCATGTCCGTCGATACCCAGAAAGTGATTGCCGACAACGCCCGTGGCGCCAACGACACCGGCTCCCCGGAAGTGCAGGTCGCCCTGCTGACCGCCCGCATCGAGCACCTGAGCGGCCACTTCAAGACCCACAAGAAGGATCACCACAGCCGTCGTGGTCTGCTGCAGCTGGTCAACCGCCGCCGCAGCCTGCTTGATTACCTCAAGAAGAAAGACAACGAGCGCTACAAGACCCTGATCGAAAAGCTCGGTCTGCGTCGCTGATATACCCCCGACCGCGGCGCAGAGATGCGCCGCGGTTTGCATTTCAGGGAACGGAATGCGCTGCATCCGCTGGCCGCACAGGGCCCGCCCCACACAGCATCACCGGCCGGACGCATCCGGCCAGCCACACGCGACAAGGGTCGCGTGAGGTCCAACCCGCACAAGGCATCCCAAGGAAACCCCCGTGGCAAAAATCACCAAAACCTTCCAGTACGGCAAGCACCAGGTCACCCTGGAAACCGGCGAAATCGCCCGTCAGGCCGGCGGCGCCGTCGTCGTCAAGTTCGACGACACCGTACTGCTGGTCACCGCCGTGGCGGCGAAGTCGGCCCGCGAAGGCCAGGACTTCTTCCCGCTGACGGTCGACTACCAGGAGAAGTTCTACGCCGGCGGCCGTATCCCCGGTGGCTTCTTCAAGCGCGAAGGTCGCGCGACCGAAAAGGAGACGCTGATCTCCCGCCTGATCGATCGCCCGCTGCGTCCGCTGTTCCCGGAAGAATTCCGCAATGAAGTGCAGGTCATCGCCACGGTGATGTCGCTGAACCCGGAAATCGACGGCGACATCCCGGCGCTGATCGGCGCCTCGGCCGCCGTCGCCCTGACCGGTGCGCCGTTCAACGGCCCGATCGGTGCCGCCAAGGTCGGCTACATCAACGGCGAGTACGTGTTGAATCCGACCGTCAGTGAACTGAAGGACTCCAAGCTGGAGCTCGTCGTCGCCGGTACCTCGAATGCCGTGCTGATGGTCGAATCCGAAGCCGCCGAGCTGTCGGAAGACGTGATGCTGGGTGCGGTGATGTTCGGCCATCGCGAAATGCAGAAGGTCATCCACATCATCAACGAGCTGGTCGTCGAAGCCGGTACCAAGAACTGGGACTGGTCCGCCCCCGCCAAGAACGAAGCGCTGGTCTCCGCGCTGAAGGAAGCCGTGGGCACGCAGCTCGACGGCGCCTTCCAGGTGCGCGACAAGCTGCAGCGCCGCGACGCCATCTCGGCGATCAAGAAGGACGTGCTGGCGCAGCTGGCCGGCCGTGCGGAATCGGAAGGCTGGGCCACCGGCGCGCTGTCGAAGGAATTCGGCGAGCTGGAATACCAGACCATGCGCGGCTCCGTGCTGGCCACCAAGGTCCGTATCGACGGCCGTGCGCTGGACACCGTCCGCCCAATTTCCTCTAAGGTCAGCGTGCTGCCGCGCGTGCACGGCTCCTCGCTGTTCACCCGTGGTGAGACGCAGGCGATCGTCGCCGTCACCCTCGGCACCGCGCGCGACGGCCAGGTGATCGACGCCGTTGGCGGCGAGTGGAAGGACCACTTCCTGTTCCATTACAACTTCCCCCCGTTCTCGGTGGGCGAAGCCGGCCGCATGATGGGCCCGAAGCGTCGCGAAATCGGCCACGGCCGCCTCGCCAAGCGCGGCGTGCTCGCCGTGATGCCGACGATGGAAGAATTCCCGTACACCATCCGCGTGGTCTCCGAAATCACCGAGTCGAACGGTTCGTCCTCGATGGCCTCGGTCTGCGGCAGCTCGCTGGCGCTGATGGACGCCGGCGTGCCGATCAAGGCGCCGGTGGCCGGCATCGCGATGGGCCTGGTGAAGGAAGGCAACGACTTCGTCGTACTGAGCGACATCCTGGGTGACGAAGACCACCTGGGCGACATGGACTTCAAGGTGGCCGGTACCGCCAACGGCGTGTCCGCGCTGCAGATGGACATCAAGATCGAAGGCATCACCGAAGAGATCATGAAGCAGGCGCTGACGCAGGCGAAGGCCGGCCGACTGCACATCCTGGGCGAGATGGCCCATGCGATGACCGCACCGCGCCAGGAGCTGAGCGAGTTCGCGCCGCGCCTGATCACCATCAAGATCCACCCCGACAAGATCCGCGAAGTGATCGGCAAGGGCGGCTCGGTGATCCAGGCGATCACCAAGGAAACCGGCACGCAGATCGACATCCAGGACGACGGCACCATCACCATCGCCTCGGTCAACGGCGCCGCCGGCCAGGCCGCCAAGGCCCGCATCGAGCAGATCACGTCCGACGTCGAGCCGGGCCGCATCTACGAAGGCAAGGTCGCCAAGATCATGGACTTCGGTGCGTTCGTCACCATCCTGCCGGGCAAGGACGGCCTGGTGCACGTGTCGCAGATCTCCAACGACCGCGTCGAGAAGGTCAGCGACGCGCTGAAGGAAGGAGACGTGGTCAAGGTCAAGGTGCTTGAAGTCGACAAGCAGGGCCGCATCCGCCTGTCGATCAAGGCCGTGGAAGAAGGCGAGGGCGTGTCGGCCGAGTAAGCCGCACGACATCGCGACGTGTTACGGAAAAGCGGGCTTCGGCCCGCTTTTTCTTTTGCGGCACTTGGTGACGCATTGCGTCTGATCGCGTCCGCACGCGTCCGTTCTACCTGCGACGGCGACGCGTCGCGGCATCTGTCCGTGGCGTGGCCGCGCGCGCCGGTTTTCCGACATGGGCGGCAGAAAGCCCGCGCACACCGCCGGCGCATTGCGTGACTGCCACGGGATCCGATGATGGCGATGCGGGAGGCATCGCTGCGCCTCCAGCCTTTGGTGGACGCCTTTCCGGCGCGCCGCATGCGATGTCTCCCACGCCTGCGGGAGAAGCTTCTCCTTAGTGGCACCGGACTTGCATCGCGTCATGCGCCTGATCGATTCCGCGAAATTCATATTTCAGTTTTCGGTCTCATCGCCGATAATGGAACACGAGAAGGCAGGAGACGTGCGGCGGACTGCGCCGCGTCGCTCCAGCGAGGCAGACGTCCGCGCCGGCAAGTAGTGGATTCCTTCGGGGGAATGCGCCGGCGGACGTAGGTCATGGGGATTCGTCCGGCGGTCTGCGGGCGATGGCAACGAACGGGTTTTCGGGAACCCTGGGGACATCGATGGATTCGACAACAGGCGCGCTTTCG
The DNA here is from genome assembly GCF_043632995.1 of Pseudoxanthomonas japonensis. Lineage (NCBI taxonomy): Bacteria > Pseudomonadati > Pseudomonadota > Gammaproteobacteria > Lysobacterales > Lysobacteraceae > Pseudoxanthomonas > Pseudoxanthomonas japonensis. Next base: position 1,500,767 of record NZ_CP171632.1, read on the forward strand.
CGCGCCATGGCCGGCTTTTTGCGCGCGGCGAATACCCTTCATGCCGTCGATGGACGATGGCGGCTCGTTCCGATGCTGTTGTTGGCGCTGCTGCCTGCGCTGGCTTGGGCGTCCGGCGTCGATGCCGATCCCTACAAAGACCTGCCGGTGCGCAAGTCTGGCCTGTGGGAAGTGACGGTCCAGGCCCATGCGGCCCCCGGCATGGGCGGGCGCATGCAACCGGCGATGACCGTCCTGCATTGCACCGATGCGAACGCAGAGCGCGTCGTCCCCCTGTTCCTGCTTCCCGCACGGGAAGGATGCGAGCGGATCACCGTGAGCAAGAACGCCGCACGCGGCGGCCACGATGTCGGCACTGTCTGCCGGTCGCATGGCCAACGCGCCGATATGCAACTGACGCTGCGTGGCGACATGCAAACGCGCTACAGCGGCACCTACCGCATCCAGCAGTCGGGCTCGCCGTCGAGCGATTCGGGGCAGGTCCCGTTCGAAGGACGCTGGCTCGGCCGCTGCAAGCCCGGCCAGCGCGCCGGCGACATGGTGCTGCCGAACGGCATCACGGTGAACACGGTGGACGATGCGCGCCGCGCAAGCGGGCACGCGCATTGAGCGGCCTCAGCGCCGTGGACGGGCCGCGCAATGCACTGCGCCGTCCGAGCCGCCATCCGGGCGTGACGCCATGCCCACCACTCCATGCACAAGCCGCGTGGGTTTCGCACGCGTCGCTTTCTAACCTTTTTGCCTTCAGGACGGGACGGATCATGCAGATTGCCGCGGTACTACGGGGACGACGGATCGGGAAGACCGATCGACGGAAAGGCAGGAGCGGCGTCTTCGCTGCGTTCGCTTTGATGGCGCTGCTGGCGTTGTTCGCTCCGACGGTGCATGCGCAGATCAAGAACGGTGGATTCGAAGCGCAGAATTTCTCGGAGTGGAAGCTGGAGAGCTACACGCGCTCCACGTCCACCATGTCCCCGGTCCCGCCGACCAACAGCAGCCAACTGACGCTCGGCTCGCCCACCGGAACGGTGGCCAGCACCAATACCGTCAACACTGCCTTCGGCGGCAATCTCCGGATACTGACCACGCCGGGAACCGCCGATTTCACGAACGGCAATGGTGCGCGCTATCCCTTCTCGGGTACGGCGTCGGCGCGACTCGGCGGCAACGGCGGCTACCTCGCGTACGCGATCGAGCAGACCGCGACCATGGCGCTCAGCGATGTCGATCCGGTCGACGGCAAGGTGCACATCCGTTTCGCGATGGCGCCTGTGCTGAACAATCCCAACCACCCGGCGGGTCGCCAGCCCTTCTTCTTCGTCGAAGTCATCAACCTGAGCAAGGGCAGCACGCAGCTTTTCCACACCTTCAACTACTCCAACCAGGCGGGCATTCCCTGGCAGTCATTCGGCAACTACCAGTTCACCAACTGGCAGGGCTTCGACATCGCGCCGGGCAACGGTCGCCTGGACGTGGGCGACCAGGTGCTGCTGAAGGTCTACGTGGCGAACTGCGCGGACGGTGGAGCGGCGCACACCGCGCAGGTCTACATGGACGTGTTCGGTTCGAAGATGCCCGGCCTGAGCGTGGCGGCGATCGGGCCGTCCACCACCAAGCCCGGCGAGCAGGTCACCTACACCTACAAATACGTCAACAACTCCGGCGTGTACGCCCTGGGCGCGACGGTGCGCCTGGCTGCGCCGATCACCGAGAACGGCCTGCACCTCGCCTTCGTGCCGAACTCCTGGCCGGCGTCGTGCACGGGTCCGCATGCCGGCACTGCGCCGCGTGCCGATTACATCGACTGTCCCGTGGGCGACCTGGTGGCGGGCGCGGGCGGCAGCTTCCCGGTGACGTTCACCGTGCCCGCCGGCGCGGCCACGACCGGTCCGAACAACGTCATCAACAACGGCGACTACGACGTTCGCGCGAACACGGTGAGTCCCTTCATCGGCCCGCTCGTCAAGACAACCATTTCGCCCGCGGCGACGACCCTGATCGACCTGGGCGTCAGCGTCAGCAATGGCAGCGTGCCGTCCTATCTGGTGGGCGGCGCGGTGGTCTATACGGTCACGGTGACCAACAACGGGCCGGTCGATGCCACTGGCGCGACCATCGCCCAGACCTTGAACGGCACGAGCGGCACGGCGAGCTGGAGTTGCGCGCCGGCCCCGGGGAGCACGGCGACCTGCGGCGCGACCGGCAGCGGTTCCGGCCCCATCTCCACCGCGACGGCCAACCTGCCGGTCGGCCAGTCGCTGGTCTATACCGTCAGCGGCATCACGGCCACGGCGGCGGGTACGCCGGTCGTGACGGTGGTCAGCGTCACGCCGCCCGCCGGCATGTCCGACAGCGTCTCGGCCAACAACACCGACGGCGTCAGCACGCCGGTCAGCGCGGCGCAGCACCTGCTCACCGCCAACACGATCGGTGCGGGCTCCGGGCGCCTGAACGCCATTCCCGCCGTCTATGCGTGTCCGTCCGGCGGCGCAAGGTCGGCCTGCAGTTCGGAGAATCTGGGTGAAGGCCAGGAGGCCTACCTGACCGCGGTGGCGGACAACGGTTCCATCTTCAAGGGCTGGAGCGGCGGCTGCACCACGATCACGGGCAACGAATGCTACGTGCGGATGGGCACGCAGGATCTGGAGGTCACGGCCGAGTTCGCGACGGTCTGGATCGTGACGCCGAGCGTCACGGGCGGCACGCTGAACACGTCGTCGCCCCAGGTCGTGGAAGACGGGCAGGGCACCAGCTATACCTTCACGCCGACCACGCCTGGCCACATTCCGGTCATCACCACGCCCGGCGGCGCCAACACCTGCCAGGCCACGCTGAGCGGCCCCACCGGTGGCGTTTACACCTACAGCGTGACGCCCGTGACGCAGGACTGCGCGTTCCACGTGGCGTTCGTCAGCCAGCCGAGGCTGGAGATCGCCAAGACCGCATCGGTCGTGGCGCCGGCGACGATCGCCGTCGGTGTGCCGTTCGACTACACGATCACGGTGACCAATACCGGTGCAGCTGCGACGTCGGCGCCGGCGACGGTGACGGACGTGGTGCCGGCCGGCTTGACGATCGGCACCTTGCCCGCGAACTGCGCGACCAATCCGTCGGGCAGCCAGACCGTGGAATGCACCATCGCCGCGGGTCTGTCGAACGTGGCGCCCGGCAATGCGGTGAGCTTCGTGATTCCGGTCACGCCGCAGGGCGCCATCAACAACACGACGGTATCGAACACGGCCAGCGTGACCGGCGGCGGCGATCCCGCCTGTGCGAGCGCAGGCAGTTGCGTCAGCACGCCGGTGGATACACCGGTGGTCGCCTCCAGCCTGGACATCGTCAAGAGCGGCCCGGCGACCGCCGTGGTCGGCGTGCCGTACGACTACACCTTCACCGTGACGAACAGCGGCACGGCGGCGACGTCGGTAGTCGCGACGGTCACCGACGTGGTGCCGGCGGGACTGACCATCGGTACGCTGCCGGCCGGCTGCGTGACGAATCCGTCGGGCAGCCAGACCGTGGAGTGCACGATCGCGTCCGGGCTTTCGAATGCGGCGCCGGGCAATACGGTGAGCTACGTGATCCGCGTGACGCCGACGGCGGCCGCGGGCAACAGCGTGAGCAACACGGCCAGCGTGACCGGTGGCGGCGATCCGGATTGCGTCACCGGCTGCGACAGCCAGACCGTAAGCACGACGATCAATGCACCCGCCCTGGACATCGCCAAGAGCGGACCGGCAACGGCCGTCACCGGGGTCCCGTTCGACTACACCATCACCGTGACCAACAGCGGCACTGCGGATGCGACGGCTGACGCTGTCGTGACCGATACGGTGCCGGCCAGCGTGGCGGTCAACAGTGCCACGCCGAACTGCACGATCGTTGGGCAGGACGTGAGCTGCACCGTGGCCATGGCGGACCTGCAGACCGGCGAACAGGCGACGATCACGATCAATGTCACGCCGGTGACGGCGGGCAACGCGAACAACACGGCCCGCGTGACCGGCGGTGGCGATCCTGCCTGTACGGCGGGCTGCACCAGTCCGCCGGTCACCACGACGATCGACGCGCAGCTTGCGTCGATGACGCTAGTGAAGTCGGTGACCTCGACCGGTCCGTATGGCGTGGGCAGCGCGATCGCCTACCAGTTCGTTGCGACCAACACCGGCAACGTGACCCTCACGGGTGTCGTGGTGAACGACGCGCAGCTGGATGCGCCGGCCACGTGTCCGGTGACGACGCTGGCACCGGGTGCCAGCACGACCTGCACCGGCGTGCACACGGTGACCGCCGCCGAAGTGGCGGTGGGCAACGTGCACAACAGTGCGACCGTGACCGGCCAGCCGCCGACGCCGCCGGGCGGTCCGACGCCGTCGACGGTCACCAGTCCGCCGAGTGTCGTGGATACCGCGACCGCACAGGCGCCTGCGATGACCGTCGTGAAGTCGGTGACCTCCAGTGGTCCGTACGGCCTGGGCAGCGTGATCGCCTACCAGTTCGTGGTGACCAATACCGGTGACGTGACGCTGAGCGGCGTCGTCGTGAACGACGCGCTGCTGGATGGACCGGCCACGTGTCCGGCGACGACGCTGGCACCGGGTGCCAGCACGACCTGCACCGGCGTGCATACGGTGACCGCGGCTGAGGTGGCTGCGGGCCATGTGCACAACAGCGCGACGGTGACCGGTCAGCCGCCGACCCCCGCGGGTGGTACGCCGCCCACGCCCATCACCAGTCCGCCGAGCAGCGTGGACACGGCGACGGCGCAGAATCCCGCGCTCGGCCTCGTCAAGTCGGTCACCTCCACCGGTCCGTATGACGTGGGCAGCGTGATCGGCTACCAGTTCGTGGTGACCAACACCGGTAACGTGAACCTGACGGGCGTGGTGGTGAACGACGCGCTGCTGGATACGGCAGCGACCTGTGCCGCAACAACCTTGGCACCGGGCGCGAACACGACCTGCACGGGTGTACACACCGTGACCGCGGCCGAAGTGGCGGTGGGCAACGTGCACAACAGTGCGACGGTGACCGGCCAGCCGCCGACGCCGCCGGGTGGCCCGACGCCGTCGACGATCACCAGTCCGCCGAGCACGGTGGATACGGCGACCGAGCAGCTGCCGGCCATCACGCTGGTGAAGTCGGTGACTTCGACCGGTCCGTACAACACGGGTAGCGTGATCGCCTATCAGTTCCTGGTGACCAACACCGGCAACGTGATCCTCAGCGGCATCGTGGTGAACGACACGCAGCTGGATGCACCAGCCGTGTGTGCGTCGACGACGCTGCAGCCGGGTGCGAACACCACGTGCACGGGCGTGCATACCGTGACGGCCGCAGAAGTGGCGGTCGGCAACGTGCGCAACACGGCGACGGTGACCGGCCAGCCGCCGACACCGCCGGGCGGCCCGACGCCGCCGCCGGTGACGAGTCCGCCGAGCACGGTGGACACGGCGACCGAACAGCTGCCGGCCATCGCGCTGGTGAAGTCGGTGACCTCGACCGGTCCGTATCGCGCCGGCAGCGTGATCGCCTACCAGTTCGACGTGGAGAACACCGGCAACGTCATCCTGACCAACGTGTCGGTGATCGACACGCTGGCCGGCCTGGGGCCGCTGACCTATGCCTGGCCGGGGACCGCCGGGCAGCTGCAGCCCGGTGAACGGGTGGTGGCGAATGCGACCTACACCGTGACGCCTGGCGATGTCGTCGCCGGCAACGTCCGCAACAGTGCGACGGCGACGGGTCGACCGCCGACCGTTCCCGGTGGCACGGCGCCGCCGGACGTCAGCAGCCCGCCCAGCACGGTGGATACCTCCATCCTGCCGGTGCTGGATGCGGTGGACGATGTCCTGGCGCCCGTCGACGGCGCCCGCGGCAACCCGTCGGCCGGCAACGCCTACGACAACGACGTGATCAACGGCGTGGCGGTGGACCCGTCGCGCGTCACCGGAACGGTGACGACGCCGGCCACCTCCATCAACGGCGGTCCGGTGCCGGTGATGGATCCGGCCTCGGGTGTGGTGAGCGTGCCGGCAGGAACGCCGGCCGGGACGTACACGATCGGCTACCGCATCTGCGAGACGCTGAATCCGGACAACTGCGATGACGCGGTGGTCTCGCTGACCGTGGTGGCCACGACGATCAACGCCGAGGACGATGCCTTCGTGCCGATCCGCAGTGGCGGTGGTGGTACCTCGCCGAGCGTGCTGGGCAACGACACCCTGGGTGGCGGTCCCGCGCAGATCGGCCAGGTCACGCTGGTGCCGGGCGGTTCGCCGCACGCGGGACTGGTGATGAATCCGGACGGCACGGTGACGATCGCCGCGGGCACGCCGCCCGGGACGTATCGCTATCCGTACACCCTGTGCGAAGTGTTGAACCCGACCAACTGCGATACGGCCGATGCCGTCGTGGTGGTCAGTGGCGAAGCGCTGCTGCGCGTGACCAAGACCGCAGGCGTGCGCGACGTGCAGACCGGCGATCTGGTGCGCTACACCGTGACGGTCGAAAACCTGGGTGACGGTGCGCTGTCGAACGGCAGCATCATCGATACGCCGGCGGCCGGTCTCAGCTACGTGGAAGGTTCGTTGACGGTCAGCGATGGCGACAACGCCGCCACCGTGTCCGGCCAGCATCCCGTGCGTTTCGAAGGCCTGGACATCCCGGTCGGCGGCACGGCACGACTGGTGTACATGATGCGGGTGGGTGCCGGCGCGCGTGCCGGGACGCAGGTCAACCAGGCGCAGGCGGTATCGTCGTCCGGTGAGCCCCTGTCCAACGTGGCGACCGCCGAAGTGATGCTGGTGGCCGATGCGATGGTCGACGACAGCCTGGTGTTCGGCACGGTCTTCAACGACCGCGACGGCGATGGTTGGCAGGATGGCGCGGCGCTGAGCGGTATCCGCGTGCAGGGTGGCTTCGCACCGGAGGTCTATGTCGCCGGTTCAACGACGCTGGACCACGGTACGGGCCCGCAGCCGCAGGCCGATGCCAGCGCGCCACTGCTGCACGGCATCGCGGTGGGTACGGTGGAAGGACGCCAGTCCGAAGCCGACCCGGTGCAGGGCCGTCAGGTGGTGATCCGCCAGACGCTGCGCGAGCTGTCGTTCACCGACGACTTCGTGCTGACGAACGACCAGGGCGTGACGGTGCGGATGGACCGCAACGGCGTGACCTCGCTGGTGACCACGGGCGAAGCCGCCAAGGGCCTCACGGCGGCGATGCCGACCGTGGAGCGCAGGATCGCGCAGGGCGAAGGCGGTTACATCGTCGACTACGTCATCGGCAACGCCGGTATCGAAGAACGCGGTGTGCCGGGCGTGCGCATCGCCACGGTGGAAGGCTTGCTGATCGAAACCGACCAGTTCGGCCGCTACCACCTGGCCGGCCTGTCCGGTGGCGCGTGGGAACGGGGACGCAACGTCGTGCTGAAGGTGGATCCGTCCACGCTGCCGGCCGGTACCCGCATGACCACCGACAACCCGCTGCTGCGTCGTGTCACGCCGGGCGTGCCGGTGCGCTTCGACTGGGGCGTGGTGCTGCCCGAGCAGGTGATCGAAGGTGGCAGCGAACAGCTGGAGCTCGAACTGGGCGAGGTGCAGTTCGCACCCGGCAGCGCTGCGCTGCCGCCGCGGTACCAGCCGCTGGTCAGCGCCATGGCCGCCAAGGTGCGCGAGCACCAGGGCGGGGAGGTGGTGATCCAGGCCGATGGCGACAACGAAGGCCTCGCATTCGATCGCGCCAACGCGCTCAAGGATGCCCTGCTGGCACAGCTCGACGGTCCGGCCACCAAGGCGCTGACCGTCAGTGTCCGCGCCCGCACCGGGGAACCGGCATCACTGGTGGCCGGTGTGCGCGGGGGCGATGCGTTGCTCGGCACGCTGCTGTTCGACACCGACAAGGCGACGATCCGGGCGGAGTTCGCTCCGCTGCTGGATGCGATGGCCGCGGCACTCGAACGGCAGGGTGGAGGCAACGTCGTCATCGTCGGCCATGCCGACCGGCGCGGCTCGCATGCCTACAACAGCGCACTGGGAATGCGGCGTGCGAAGGCGGTGTTCGACGCCCTCGCCGGACGCCTTGGTGCATCGGCCCGCGCCACGTTGCGGGTGGAAATCGAAAACGACCCGGTCGCGCCGAACGGCGCACGGAAATGAGGGGGCGGGTCATGGACAAGCGCATGAAGATGAAGCTGTTGGACTACACGTTGATCTCGCTGCTGGCCGGCGCGGCGCCGATGGTGGCCGCGCAGGAAGCGGCCACGACCGCGGACACCGCCGTGCAGGGCGAGGGCGCGACGGTCACGTGCGACACGGACCGCTGCACCAGCGAGGACGGACTGTTCTTCCGCCTGCGCACGCGCAGCTACGACCAGCCGGCCACCCGTGAAACGGACGCGCAGGCCTCCTCGGCCACGCTGCAGCCGGACCGGCGCGTGACCGTGCAGACGGCATCACCTGCGAAGGCGGTCGTCACCGGCAAGTTCTCGATCGACCTGCCCGGTGGCGGCGTGATCTGGGCGACCGAGGATCCCACCCTCGGCCAGCCGGAACTGTCGGTGTCGGCGCCGTCGTTCGCCGCCTTCGACGGCACGAACCTCCTCAAGCCCGTGCAGTTCTATGTGCGCGGCAACTACCCGGCCTTCATCGAGCGCCTGGAGATCAGCCTGTATCGCGCCAGCGACGCGGACCTGATCGAACCGCTGGCCACCGTGCCGCTGGACGTGGCAGCGGTGAGCCGGGTCGACTGGGATGGCGCGCTGCCGGCCAAGTACCGCTTCCGCAAGGGCGATGAACTGGTCTACGTGCTGCGTGCCACCGGCGCCAACGGCCAGGTCGACGAAACCCTGCCGCGCACGTTGCAGCTGGTGTCGCCGGAAGAAGCCGAACGCGGTGCGACCGCCATACGCAACGCGACCGAGCGCCAGCTGGGCAACGCGCTGAGCGTCGAACAGGCGCAGTCGCAGAGCCTGATCGACAGCGTGTTCGCGGAGAACGGCCTGCGCCAGCAGAACATCCCGCTGTACGGATCGCGCATCCGCATCCAGGGCCGCAACCTGCCGGGCGACGCGTCGTTGAGCATCAACGGCCAGGACTACCCGGTGGACCTGGAACGCAAGTTCGTCGCCGAATACCTGGTCCCCGTCGGGCGGCACCGTTTCGACATCGCGCTGGGTGGACGCGGCAACGACGCGCAGGCGGCACGGGCCGGGCATACGCTCGATGTCGACGTCAGCGGTCGCTACTTCTTCGGTGTCGGCCTGGCCGACGTGACCCTCTCGCAGAACAAGATCAGCGGTTCGGGCGCCGCGTTCGCCAACGACACGCGCTACCAGGACGACGTGATCAGCGACGGCCGCCTCGCGTTCTACGGCAAGGCCAAGTACGCCGGCAAATACCTGGTCACCGCGCAGGCCGACACCACCGAACGCGACCTGGAACGGCTGTTCGACGGCTTCACCAAAGCCGATCCGCAGGACATCTTCCGTCGCCTCGATCCGGACCTGTACTACCCGGTCTACGGCGACGATTCGAACACCTATCGCGACGTCGACACGATGGGCCGCTTCTACCTGCGCGTGGACTGGGACAAGAACCAGGCGCTGTGGGGCAACTACAGCACCGGCATCACGGGGACGGAATTCGCCCAGTACCAGCGTTCGCTGTACGGCGCGGCACTGAACTGGCGCTCGAACGCCAGCAACCGCTGGGGCGATGCCGGCAGCGAACTGCGCGTGTTCGGTTCGCAGCCGGAGAGCGCGCCGGGCCACAACGAGTTCATCGGCACCGGCGGCAGCCTGTACTACCTGCGCCACACCGATCTGCTGCCCGGCTCGGACGTGGTGACGCTGGAGGTGCGCGACCGCACCACCGGCCGCACGGAGAATCGCGTGGTGCTGCAGCGGGGCGCCGACTACGAGATCGATGAACTGCAGGGCCGCATCCTGCTGACGCGTCCGCTGGCGCAGATCAGCCGCGACAACAATCCCACACTGACGCGCGACACCCCGCTGGACGGCTTCGAGCAGCGCCTGCTGGTGGACTACGAATGGGTGCCGTCGGGCTTCGACGCGGACGAACTCACCGTGGGCCTGCGCGGAAAGCACTGGTTCGGCGACCACGTCGGCGTGGGTGCGACCTACATCGACGAGAGCCGCGCGGGCGAGGACTACACGCTGAAGGGTGGCGACCTCACCTTGCAGGCAGGCAAGGGCACGTTCCTGAAAGCCGAATACGCACGCAGCGAATCGTTCGGCCTGCCCGCGTTCTTCTCGGACAACGGCGGCCTGAGTTTCATCCAGCAGAACGGCACGGCACTGAACCGGGAAGGCGAGGCCAAGTCGCTGGAAGCGCGCGCCAACTTCAAGGAACTTGGCTGGACCGAACAGGACTGGAGCGCCGGTACGTGGTGGCGTCGCACCGATGCCGGTTACTCCGTCTCGCGTTACGACAACGGCCTGCCGGTGACCGAGTACGGCGCCGAAGTGCTGGGCCAGTTCAACGAGAGCATCCGCCTGTACAGCCGCTACACCCGCGCCGAACGCGGTGCGGACGTACTGACGCAGGCGCAGGCGACGCTGGAGTGGCGCCTCAACGACGACGGCACGCTGGGTCTGGAAGTGCGCCGCGTGGACGAGGAAAGCGGCACGCTGGACGCGGCGGGCACGTTGGCGGCGTTGAAGTACCAGCACCGCATCGGCACTGCCTGGGAACTGTACGGCGTAGCGCAGCTCACCGTGGACGATGACGGCGGCCGGTACGCCGACAACGACGCCTACACGCTGGGCGCCAAGCACCTGTTCGGCGACAGTTCGTCGGTGGGTGCGGAAGTGACCGACGGCGACCGCGGCAATGCGGCGACGGTCAATGCCGAGTACCGCATCACACCGGAACACACGTTCTACGGTGGCTACACCCATTCGACCGACACCACCGGCTACGACTCGCTGTTCAACCCGCAGGGGCAGAACGGCTGGACGCTCGGCCAGCGCTGGCGCATCTCCAGCCAGGTCAACGTGTTCAACGAAAGCCAGTTCCTGAAGGAGCGCAACGAGTCCGGCCTGGCGCACACCTTCGGCATGGACTTCTATCCGGCGCGCGGCTGGAACACCGGCTTCACCCTGTCCGAGGGCGAACTGGAGAACGCGCAGACCGGTGGCGTGGTGGACCGTCGCGCGGTCAGCGTGTCCGGTGGCCGCACGTCGCCGGACACCGACTGGCAGAGCAAGCTGGAATGGCGCGAGGACACCGGTGCCGAACAGCGCGAGCAGTGGGTCAGCACCACGCGCCTGACTCACCGAATCAACGACAGCTGGCGCATCGCGGCACGGTTGAACTACGCCGACACCGACGACCGGCTCAACCCGCAGGAAGGCGCCCGTTTCATCGAAGGCAACCTGGGCTTCGCCTACCGTCCGTGGAACAGCCAGCGCTGGGGCGTGTTCGGTCGCTACACCTACCTGTACGACCTGGCGAGCATGGGCCAGCTGGGAGGCGCCGAGTACGACCAGCGTTCGCAGATCGTCTCGCTGGAAGGCGTGTACAAGCACGACCAGCACTGGGAGTTTGCGGGCAAGCTGTCGCGCCGCGAAGGCGAGGTGCGCATGGGGCGGGGCACGGGCGTGTGGCTGGACTCGGCCACGACCTTCGCCGCCGTGCAGGCGCGCTACGAACTGCGCACCAAGTGGCACGCGCTGGGCGAGTACCGCTGGCTCGACGTCAAGGACGGCGGTGCACGCCACGGCTTCCTGGCCGGCGTGGACCGGGACATCAACAAGCACTTCCGTCTCGGTGCCGGCTACAACTTCACCCGCTTCAGCGACGACCTGACCGACTTCGACTACGACCACCGGGGCTGGTTCGTCAACATGACCGGGACGTACTGACGGGTCGAACGACAGGCGTCATCGTGCGGCACACGGAAAAGCGGGCTTCGGCCCGCTTTTCCTTTGGGGCGGGGCAGGCAACCGGAATACACGGGACACACCGTCTCCGTGGCTGCGACGCGCGGTCGCACGCCATCGCCGATAATGGCGCCCATGGATTCTTCGAAGACCCACACGGCCGCACCAGCCTCGCTCTGGTCCGGCCGCGGCCTGGTGCTGCTCGGCATCGTGCTGTCCGCATTCAACCTGCGCACCGCGGTGACCTCGCTGACGCCGCTGCTCGATACGCTCGGCAACACCTTCGGCTTCGGCGCGACCATGACCGGGGTGTTCGGCATGCTGCCGACCGCGGCGTTCGCGCTGTTCGGCGTGGCCACCCCGGCGCTGGCGCACCGCATCGGCCTGGAACGGACGGCGCTGCTGGCCATGCTGGTGGCGATGCTCGGTCTGCTGCTGCGCAGCGCGGCGGGCGACACGACGGCGCTGATGGCCGCCTCGCTGACTGCGCTGGCCGGCATGGGCATCGGCAACATCGTGCTGCCGCCACTGGTGAAGCGTTACTTCGCCGATCGCGTCGGCACGGTGAGCACGCTGTACATCACCGTGCTGCAGGCAGGCACCATCCTGCCGGCGCTGGTGGCGGTGCCGGTGATGGAAGCGGCTGGCTGGCGCATTTCGCTCGGCCTGTGGGCGGTGTTCGCCGCCGCTGCAGCCGTTCCATGGTGCCTGCTGCTGTGGCAGGAGCGTGCGCACAAGAGCCCGCTGGCACGTGTGCACGACGAAGCCGTTACCGTCGACGATGAAGCGCCTGAACTTGCCGCGCCACGATCCACAGGGCGCGCTTGGCGCTCGCCGGTGGCCTGGGGCATGGCGCTGATGTTCGGCATGACCTCGCTGGTGACGTACTCCATGTTCACCTGGCTGCCGAAGCTGCTGGTCGAAGCCGGTGGCACGCCGGCGCTCGGCGGCACGATGGTGGCGCTGTTCTCGGCGCTTGGGCTGGTGGCGTCATTGACGATGCCGCAGATTGCAGTGCGCATGCGCAACCCCTTCATCGTGGTGGTGGTCTGCGCAGGCTTCTATGCGGCGGCATTCGCCGGCCTGCTGATCGCGCCAATGGCCGCGCCCGCGCTGTGGGTCGCGCTGCTCGGTCTGGGGCCCAGCACGTTCCCGCTGTCGCTGACGATGATCAACCTGCGCACGCGCACGCCCGAAGGCTCGGCCTCGCTGTCCGGCTTCATGCAGGGCGTGGGCTATACGCTGTCCTGTGCGGGTCCGCTGATCTTTGGTCTGTTGCACGATCACACGCATGGCTGGGCGCTGCCGATGGCGTTCCTGGGCGGGTGCATCGGGGTGCTGGTGATCGGTGGCTACCTGGCGTGCAGGCCGCGGTATCTGGAAGATACTTGGCACTAGCACGCAGGATGCGGTCGGACACGCGCCGGTCGTCGTATCGCGACAGGTTTTCCATTCACCAGGGAGTCCCATGGATCCGCACGCCATCTCTGTCCTCGCCGGGGCCACGCTCGCCGGTTCCATGCCGTTTCCGGAGATCGTCGGAAAACTCATCGCGCAGGGCGTGGAGTACTACCACGTCGATTACGCGACGCGCTCGTTCACCTTTTACGGCGAGGGCGTCTTCGTGACGGCGCAGCTGGCGTACGAGGCATTGCCGGTCGTGGCGCTGGCGTGGGATGCGCCGGCCTTGAAGGCCGCCATCCTCGACAGCCAGCAGCACGGCCAGCCGTTCCGCAACTTCTGCGAACGCGCCATGCGTGCCGGCGTGCAGGGTTACTTTGCCTTCCTCGCTGGCAAGCGCGTGGTCTATATGGGCCGTCACGGCGACCAGCACGTGGAATGGTTTCCGGGAGCAGGGCCACGCGAGGGCTGAGGATATGGCGTTGGCTCGCGTTCCCGGTCCGCAGGCCAGGCGGCGCCGAAGCAATGCCCACCACGTAGAGCAGGATTGACGCTCTTCCCCGGTGCGCAAATACTCCATTGCAACCGCACCAAGCGTCGTCGACGGCGACCCGGTGCCGCAGCGGGGGGGCAAGCGTGGAGCGAATACCTCAAGCCGCTTTTCGCGCTTCCATCGCCACGCTCGTCGGTGCCGCCCTGATGCTGGTGCCGCCGGTCGGTCTGCCGGTCTTCCTGCTGGTGTTCATGCTGCCGCTCTGGGCCGTCGACGCCATCGGCATCGTGGATGTCGGCAGCGAGATGCATGGGTTCTTCGTTCCCAACGCCGCCGGCCGGGTGCTGGCGGTCGTGGTGGTCTGGTCGATGTTCTTCCTGCTGTTCCGCGCGATCGCGGCAAGAAAGACGGCCGCAGGTGCGCGGGCGGACGGCCCGGGCACACGGCAGTAGGCAGGCAGGCGGTTCCACCGGTGAAGGCGAGGAGGCGGGATGTCGTTACGTGCGTCGGCGTTGCGCATCATCCAGCGGGTGAAGCTCCCCCTGGCGGTCCTGGAGTTGTTGTTCCTGGCCGCGTTCGCTGCCGAGCTGTACTACCTCCGTGACCACCGCGCGTTCGAGCCGGGGCGCATGGAGATGCTTGCGCTGCTGATGCCGCCACTGGGTGCATGCGTGTGCTTCTTTCCCCTCTGCTACCACGCATGGTTCAGTCGCCCATCTTCATCCTGGTCGGACTGGTGGAGGACGCTGTTCTTCTGGTTCGTGGTCCTGCTGACCGCGCTGATCTGGTTCAACCTCATCACCATGTCGCTTGCGCTGCCGCTCACGCCCGAGTGACCTGCGGTGCGTTGGCTGCTACTTCCCCAGCTTGATCTCCAGCGTCGCCCGCATCTGCTGGCGGAACTTGTTCGCCAATGCGGCGAATCCCGCGCCCGTCGGGTGCATCTCGTCGAACCATTGATTGCTGTTGGTCAATACGCCGCGCAAGTCGACGAAGTCGAACACCTTGCCGGTGGTGCGGTCGTCGCGCAGCGGGATCAATACGCGCTCGACGAAGCCGTCGATCAGCAGGCGGGCGAACTCGCGCTGTTGCTCGATGCGCGGCAGCACGTGCGCGACCTTGTTGCCGATCCACGGACCCACGCCCTTCTTCAGCAGCGCAGCCGCACCGAGGTTGCCCAGCGTCAACTGCGCGGCGCGGCCGAGTTCGCGCGGGTAGTCGTAGGTGTGCGCCAGGATGGGCGTGTGCGGGCGGATGGCCTGGAACGCGGTGACGAAGGCGCGGTAGCGTGCCAGCACCTCGTCGTAGCGACCGGTGTCCACCACGCGCTGGAAGGCGGCGGACGGACTCATCGGTGCCGCGCCGCGGAACGTGGTCTGCAGGAAGGTGTCGACGAAGTCGTTGCCGCCGGCGCTGACCAGCACCAGGTCGAACTCGAACCCGCGGTACCACGTGGACAGGTCGCGGATCCCGCGCGGGGCGAACATGTCGACGGCCAAGTCGCCGCTGTCTTCCGTGCGGAAGAACAGCCCGCCGGCGCCGAACAGCGGCACCCCTTTCTTCTCGTCTTCCGGTGCCGGAAACACCAGCCAGTCCAGCAGGTTCATCGCCAGCGGCGTGGAGAACCACGAATCGCCTTCGCAGAACACGATGGGCGTGGAGGCGAAGGCGTCGGGCTTGCGCGCGAGGGCGCGGTACAGCGTGCGGAACTCGCCACGACGGGTGGTCATCAATGACTGTGATGCGGGCATGGTGCAACTCCTTGTGGTGGCCCCCGGTGGTTCAACGCAGCGGTTGGCCCGGGGCGGCCGTGGGATCGAAGCGTCCTGCCGCCTCGCGTCGCCAAGGCAAGGGTGGGCACGTCCGCCGGTCCGGGACGACCGGCACACCTCCGGCGACGACCGAGCGGCTTTTTCCGAACCCGGAGCGGCTTTTTCTCTCTCCGATGAAACACCGACGCCTCTTCGGTTCGGCTTTTTGCCGCTCTCGAGAGGCTGTGCAGCCTCTTTCTCCAGACAAAATGTCGATCATGAGCGGCTTTCCGCGTCTCCGTGTCGGCACGAAGCTTCTCCAAAGCGGCTTTCCTCCCTCTTGGGAGACGCTTTTTCTCTCGCGGGAGCGATGTGCTGCCGCTCCCGCGAGGGTCGACGCCGCTAGGAAGCGATTTTCCGCCGACCCGGAACGGGTCCGAGCCGCTCGCGGGAGGCTTTTTCCCTGCCGGGAGCGGCTCGGAGGGTGGCGGAGCACGCGGGCGGCCGCTTTCCGCTCGCCGATGGGTGTATCAGGAAGTCACCACGACTTCAGGCAGGGGTGGACCGCGGGAGGCGGTGCTATCAATGCCGACTGCGGCCAGTCCGGCCTGTCCTGGGGAGCTCTCGCATGACCACCCGTCGTGACCTGTTCAAGCTGGGCGCACTGGCCGCCGCCGCGGCCGCACTGCCGTCGTTCGCCTCCGCCGCCAGCGAGGCCAAGCCGGTCGGCAAGGCGGCCAAGCCTCTGAATATCCTGATCCTCGGCGGCACCGGCTTCACCGGGCCGTTCCAGGTGGACTACGCGCTGAAGCGCGGCCACAAGGTCACCCTGTTCAACCGCGGCAAGCGGCCGTCGCCCGAGTGGCCGTCCGAGGTCGAACAACTGCATGGCGACCGCAACACCGGTGACCTGGCCGCGCTGAAGGGACGGAAGTGGGATGTCTGCATCGACAACCCCACCAGCCTGCCGTTCTGGGTGCGCGATGCCGGCCAGGTGCTGAAGGGCAACGTCGGGCACTACCTCTTCATCTCGACCATCTCGGTCTATGCCGATGGCAGCAAGCCCGGCATCACCGAGACCTCGGCGCTGGCGCAGTACAAGGGCAAGGATGCGATGGCGGAGACGCAGGAGTCGCTGCGTGCCGACATCGGCGGCCTGTACGGTCCGCTGAAGGCGCTGAGTGAAGCCGAGGCGCACAAGCAGTTCGGCAAGAACGTCACCATCGTGCGGCCGGGCTACATCGTCGGTCCGCGCGACGAGACCGACCGCTTCACCTACTGGCCGCACCGGGTGGCGCAGGGCGGGGAGATCCTGGTGCCCGGCGACGGCAACGACCCTGTCCAGATCATCGACGGCCGCGACTTGGGCGAGTGGATGATCCGCCTGGCCGAAGCGAAGACCACCGGCGTCTTCAACGCCTGCGGTCCGGACTACACCTTGTCGATGGACGCCATGCTGCATGGCTGCCAGGCGGTCACCGGCGGCGGCATGACGCTGACGCACGTGACGCCGAAGTTCCTGGAGGAACAGCAGGTCGGCCTGCCGATCTGGGTGCCGTCCAAGGACAGCGAGTACGCCGGCTACGGTTCGGTCAGCAACCGGCGAGCGATCGCCGCGGGCCTGACCTTCCGCCCGCTGGCCACCACCGTGCAGGACCTGCTGGCGTGGTTCCGCAGCCTGCCGGCCGAACGCCAGGCCAAGCTCAATGCGGGGATCACGCGCGAGAAGGAAGCGGAACTGCTGAAGGCGTGGTACGCGCGCAAGGCGTAAGGCGCGCGTCAGCGCGGCGGGTCACAGTCCTGGCGGTCGATGGTAGCGGTGGCGCCCACGATGGGGCTGTTGAAGGCATAGCCGCGATCCGACGGTAGGACCGGCGTGTCGGCCGAGTATCGGGATGCCTGCGCGCGCGCCTGCGCCCGTGCGGCCGGCGACAGGCCGGATTCCAGGTCGCGGAGGGTAGCCTCCATGCGCGCCCGTGCAGGTTGCGTGAGGGGCGGGCCGTCGCGCAGGCGGTCCTGCACGTGCAGGTACAGCGCCAGCGCTTGACCTGGGTCTGGCTTCACGACCTGGGCAAGATAGAAGCGGCGTCCATTGCGCGGCTGCGGCGAGTAGGCCGCCGCCAGCGCCAGCGTGGTTGGCAGGTCGCCGGCCGCCACGGCGCGCTTGGCGATCGCCTCGGCTTCGTTCCGGTAGAGGTGCAGTTCGTCGAGATTCTCCAGCGTGTCGTTCAACCCGAACGCATTGCCGACCGTGTAATGCCGCATCGCCGCGACATTCCCGCCCAGCGCGGCGACGCGCCAGTAGCGCACGCGGTCCTGCGACGGGAAGGCCGGTGCCCCCTCGCAGTGCAGGCTCAATCCCAGCACGTCTTCGCTGGCGCGGGTGAGGGCCTGGCGCGGGCGCGTTCCTGTGCGGTGGCGTCCGGGCCGGACCTGGCGGTCGCTGCGGCCATCGCCTCGTGGTCCGCGAGCATCGCGGACGCGGCGTCCAGGCGTTGCCGGATCTGATCGCAGAGCTCCAGTTCCGCTGCCAGCCGGCACGACGCCGTCGCGTCGCCGCCGTCGGCGCGCTGCTGCAGCCCGCGCCATGTGTCGCGCAAGGGCAGCGAGAGATCCGGCAGCGGCGCATCCGCGCCCGCCGGGCGCACTGCGCCATGGTCGGCAGACAGGCTGGCCTGCGGGGCAGGGTCCGAAGGCGCGGCATCGGTGGGCGCGGGCACGGCGGGAAGGCTGGCGCGACCGCTCCACCATCCGAGGCCCAACATCGCCGGCAGCAAGACCAGCAGCCACTTCCCTGTGTGGCGACGTGTTTCCATCCCGCGTTTCCCTGACGTCCGTGACGCCGCTAGCTCACCACAGGACGTCGCTCGGGTTCAAGACGGGAAGTGTCAGCGTTCCCGCCGCACCAGCATGCGATCCACCGGGCCACGCCGCTGCCAGTCGGGCACGGCGCGTTCGATAGGTTGTTCCGTCGCCAGCGTTGGGGACGACGCGTCCGGTACGACCAGCGACGGGATCGACGTCGCGGTGACGGCAGAGTCCTCCACCTTCGGCGCCAGGTCGGTGCCCTGCATGATCCCCAGCGGCGCATAGCCGGTGTAGCCGGGGAAGACCTGGCTGAGATTGGCGTTGCCCATGCGGCGGATCAGGATCTCCGACATCACGCGGCGGTAGTCGGTGGTCACCGGCACGTCGCCGAAGGTGGGCGACAGGGTTTCCGGATTCAGGCCTGGCCAGCTGCCGTAGAAGCGGCGGCCGTTCACCGGGCCGCCGAGCACCAGCAACGGATTACCGTAGCCATGGTCGGTGCCGCCGTTGGCGTTGGCGCGCACGCGGCGGCCGAATTCCGACTGCACCACCACCGTCACCCGCGCCATCTCGCCGGTGCCGTTGAGTTCGGCATAGAACGCGGCCAGCGCCTGCGAGAGTTCGGCGATCTTGTTCTGGTAGTAGTGGTAGCCGCTGCCGGCCGTGCCCTGGCCCTCGTGCGTATCCCAGCCGCCCAGATCCAGCGTGGCGTAGCGCAGGCCCAGGTTGAAGCGGATGGTCTGCGCGATGGTCCACAGTTGCTGCGCGAAGTTGCCGGTCGGCCAGGTCGCCGGCAGGCTCGCGTAGCCCTGCTGGCCGATCAGGCGCAGCGCACCGTCGGCACGACGGCCGTTGACTTCCATGCCGGTCTGGCCGTTCCACAGCGAGGCCACGGTTTCGCTGACGCCGCGCAGGCCGCTGGGTGAATCGCTGCGCGTGCGCTGCCAGCTCCAGGCCGTGGTATTGAGCGAAAAATCGCCAGGACTGCTCATCGTCATCGCATCGATCGCGCCCATCAGGCCGGCCGGCTGCGTACCGCTGACGCCGAGCGCGGGCAGGGTGCCGCTGCCGTTCGGACGCGTTTCCCAGGCGCGGGTCATCCAGCCGGTGGGCGAGCCGTACTTCCCGGGCGTACCCAGGTCGATGTACAGCTGCGCATCGAAGTGGCTGCGCGTCACCGTGGTGGCCATGCCGCAGGCGTGGACGATGGCCATCTTCCCGTCGTTCCACAGGTCGCGCAGACCGGTGGCCGAGGGATGCAGGCCGAAGCCGGTGGCGGCGCCGCCGGACAGCGTCAACGGCAACGCGCCGTAGGCGCCGCTGGTGTCGATCTTCAGGCTGGGACGTGCCTCCTCGTAGAAGGTCCGGTCCACGCCGCTGACGGGCACCACCAGGTTCAGGCCATCGATGCCGCCGCGCAGGAACAGGTGCACCACGGTGTCGTAGCTGTTGACGGCGGCGTCGACGGGATCGGCGAACATCAGGCTGGCGCCGGTGGTGCCGACGATGGCGGCCGCGCCGCAGCCTTTGACGAATTCGCGTCGGGTGAGTCGGAAGTCGGTCATCGGGGCCTCAGCGGCTCATGAATTCGGGAGTCATCAGGATCAGCGCCACCAGGCTGCGCAGGCGCTCGTGGTTGTAATGCCGCTTCAGGTCGCTGCCCTGCCACGTGTTGGTGTCGGTGATGACGTAGGTGTTGGGGTCGCCGTTCTGCGCCATGAAGGCGACCAGCGCCTGCTTGCGCGCGGCCTCGGGCTGGTAACCCAGCAGGCGCGTGCACCACCACGTGACCAGGGTGTTCGCGGTCCAGGTGGCGACGGGCACGTTGGCGCGCGTGGTGTCGACGATGGGATGCAGCGGAACGTCGCCGTCCTTGCTCTCGGTCAGCCAGCCCAGCAGGCGCCAGGTCATCGCATAGGAGTTGGAGCCCGACCAGGACAACCCGCTGTCGGGATAGCCGTTCGGCGCCGGCCAGTTGTAGGGCGTGTGGCCGGTGAAGCCGTACAGCCACATGAAGTCGCCGCTGCGGCCGTGGTCCAGGCGGATCGTCCAGTCGCCGCCCATCGTGCGCATCGCGGCGACGGCGCAGTCGAACGGGCGTCGGTTCTTCTGGCCGAAGCTGTTGATGAAGTCGTCGGAATTCAGGATGTGCCGCAGCACCAGTTCGATCTGGTTCGATGCGCGCCAGTTGGCACGGAAGATCGCCGCGGCGCTGTCGATCAGCGCCTGCTTCGGCGTGTCGCTGATGAAGCGGCGGATCAGCTTCTTGCAGATGAACTTGGCCACGCGCGGGTGGCTGGCCAAGCGGTCCAGCACGTCGCGGCCATCCTTCAGTGCCGGCTGTTCCGGATAGATCAGCATGCCGAGCAGGAACTTCGGGCCGGCGTCGTGCCACGACTGGCGGTAGACGAAGGTGCCGTCGTTCTCGGTGGGGAACTGCCAGTGGCCGTTCTTCGCCGACCAGCCGGTGAAGGCGGCCGAGGTCTCGTACACGTCGATGTCGGTGTAGCCGATCGGGTAGGCCGGGTCCTCGGGGCAGGGAGGCACCTGGAACGGGTCCATGAAGCCCAGGTAGTTCTCGGCGCCGAAGGTGTGCAGCTCCAGCAGTTCGCGGGCGAAGTTCTCGTTCGGGCCGGAGCGGGAATTGTTGAGATTGTCCAGGTAATGGAGCATCGCCGTGCTCTGGGCCACGGCTTCCAGCATCGTGCGGAAGTTGCCCTTCGCATTGGCACGGATCACGTCGCGGTCGTAGTGCACGAACACCGGGCCGACGCTGAAGTCGGTGCCCAGCACGTTGAAATGGTCGTGCCAGAAGTTCACCAGCACTTCGCGCAGTTGCCGGCGCGAATACACCGCGCGCACGAACGCCGCGCGCTGCACCTCGTTGGCCGGCCGCATGCGTACGCCGTACTCGGGGTCGGAGACCACGTGATCGGCCCACAGCTGGGACAGGCTCTTGTTGAGGGTGGTGTAGCCGGCAGCGTTGAGGCGGTTGGTGACCGCGCTGTCGTCGATCGCGTCCCAGTTGAGCTGCCAGTCCACGTAGGCCGCCAGCCGCTGGCGGTCGTTGCTGCCCAGTGCATTGAATTCGGCGACCGTGGCGGCGGTGGCGCCGTAGCTGAGGTGGTTCAACGCCTGTACCGCGAACGGCGGGCGGGCCATCGTCAGCAGGCGGGGATTCGACTGCCCCATCATCACGCGGCCGCCGCTCTGCGAGGTGACGGCCACGACGTCCGGTGCGGATGTGGTGTCCTTGGGGCTGGCGCGCTCGCCGCCCTTCCAGCCGTACAGGCGGTTCAGGCGCTGGCGGACCTGGGTGTCGAGGCTGGGCGCGGCCGCCAGCGGTTTCGTCTGGACGGCATCGAGTCGGGCGCGCGTGCCGACGGTCTTGCGCCGCCATGGCCCGCGCGCGAAGAGCCGACGCCACGGGACGGTGTAGTACGCCATGCGGATTTCCCTGACTTCCCCGGAATGCGGGGAGTATTGGCCAAGAACCGTACGCCGTTTGCGACCGCGCGCACAGGCCGGTCACGCCATCGGGCGGGTCAGACCCAACCTGTGGCGTAGAACACGCCGATGACGACGAAGACGGCCGTCGTCTTGATCAGGGTGATGGCGAAGATGTCCTTGTAGGACTGCCGATGGCTTAGGCCGGTGACGGCCAGCAGGGTGATGACCGCACCATTGTGGGGCAGGGTGTCCATGCCGCCGGAGGCCATCGAGGCCACGCGGTGCAGCACGTCCATGGGAATGCCGGCCGCGTTGGCGTTGGCGATGAAGCTGTCCGCCATCGCCGCCAGCGCGATGCTCATGCCGCCGGAGGCCGAGCCGGTGATGCCGGCCAGCGCGGTGACCGAGATGGCCTCGTTGACCAGCGGATTCGGAATGGCCTGCAGCGCATTGGCGACGACGAGGAAGCCGGGCAGGGCGGCGATGACCGCGCCAAAACCATACTCCGAAGCCGTGTTCATCGACGCCAGCAGGGCACCGCCGATGGCGCTCTTCGTGCCCTCGGCGAAGCTGGCGAACACCGGCTTCCACGCGAAGATGATGACCGACGCAATGCCGACCAGCAGCGCGCCCTGCACGGCCCAGATGGCGGCGACCTTGGACACTTCCTGCACGACCGGTGCCGGGTTGCCGATCACCGCCGGGACGAATGACTGGCTCTCGCCGTAGAAACCGGGAATCCAGCGCGTGAACAGGAAGTTCGCCACGCCGACCAGCAGCAGCGGCAGGATCGCGATCAGCGGATGGGCCAGCCGGTCACCCTTGAACGGTTCGGGTTCGTTGCGCAGTTCGTCGCTGCCGGCATAGCCCTCGCCGTTGCGCGCGGCCACGCGGCGACGCCACTCCAGGTAGCTCATGCCGACGATCAGGATGAACACGCCGCCCAGCGTGCCCAGCACCGGCGCGGCCCAGCCCGTGGTGCCGAAGAACGAGGTGGGGATGATGTTCTGGATCTGCGGCGTGCCCGGCAGCGCATCCATGGTGAAGGTGAAGGCGCCCAGCGCGATGGTGCCCGGCACCAGCCGCTTGGGGATGTCGCTCTGGCGGAACAGTTCGGCCGCGAACGGATACACCGCGAACACCACCACGAACAGCGACACGCCGCCATAGGTCAGCAGCGCGCACACCAGCACGATGGACAGCATGGCGCGCTGCGCGCCGACCACCTTGATGGTGGCTTTCACGATCGCCTTGGAGAAGCCGGAGATCTCGATCAGCTTGCCGAACACCGCGCCCAGCAGGAATACCGGGAAGTACAGCTTCAGGAAGCCGACCATCTTGTCCATGAACAGGCCGGTGAACATCGGTGCGACCAGCGACGGATCGGTCAGCAGCACCGCGCCCAGCGCCGCGATGGGCGCGAACAGGATGACGCTGTAGCCGCGGTAGGCCACGAACATCAGGAAGCATAGCGCGGCCAGCACGATCAGGAACGACATCCACGACTCCTCGGCCACCGCCGGTTTCAGTGCGGCGAGTATCGGCAGCGCCGCGCCGGCCGGCCCACTGTACGAAGGTACGATGCCGTCCGCCCGGCCCGCCCACTAGTGTTCGCTTCAATCGGCGGCATCCGTCCGCCGCCATGTCATACCCGGGAGGGGGAGACCCATGAAGCGCAAGCACCTGAGCCTGGCCATCGGCTGTGTCCTGTTGTCGTCCATGCCGGTGGCATGGGCGCAGGACGCCGCACCGGCCACCGCGTCGCCAGCCACCAACGCCACCACGCTCGATTCGGTCAAGGTGACCGCGCGCAAGCGCGAGGAAACCCTGCAGGACGTGCCGGTCGCGGTCACCGCCTTCACGCCGGAGACGCTGGACAAGCTCAACATCAAGGATCTCGGCGACCTCGATGCGCAGGTGCCGAACCTGACGGTGTACGCCGCACGCGGTTCCACCAGCACCGTGACCGCCTACATCCGCGGCGTCGGCCAGGCCGATCCGCTGTGGGGTGTGGACCCGGGCGTGGGCATCTACCTGGATGACGTCTACATCGCCCGCCCGCAGGGCGCGCTGCTGGACGTGTTCGACGTGGAGCGCATCGAAGTGCTGCGCGGTCCGCAGGGCACGCTGTACGGCAAGAACACCATCGGCGGCGCCATCAAGTACATCTCGCGCGGACTGCCGCAGGAAACCACCGGCTTCGCCTCGGTCACCGTGGGCAACTACAACCAGCTGGACGTCAAGGCTGCGCTGGGCGGCGAGATCGGCGGCAAGGACAGCGGCCTGCGCGGCCGCGTGTCGGTCGCCAGCATGAACCGCGACGGCTTCGGCACCAACACGTTCACCGGCCAGGACGTCAGCGACAAGGAAATCAACGCGATGCGCATGCAGCTGGGCGCGTACTCGCAGGACGATTTCGACGTGCAGGTCGCGTTCGACTACATGGACGACCAGTCCGGCGTGCGTGGCGCGAAGATGCTGGCGCCCAACCCGCTTGCGCCGGCCTATCCGCCGACCGACGACCGCTACGACATCCGCAGCGGCATGAAGAACATCAACGACACCGAGATGAAGGGCGCGTCGATCACTGCCAACTGGCGGCCGAACGACGACTGGGCGTTCAAGTACGTCGCCGCCAAGCGCGAGTCGGACACCGAGACCAACATCGACTTCGACACCACGCCGCGGCCGCTGGTCGACGTGCGCGCGTTCTACAGCGACAGCCAGGTCAGCCAGGAATTCCAGGCCAACTACGACGGCGGCGGCCGCGCCCGTGGCGTGATGGGCCTGTACTGGTTCAACGGCGACGCCGGCGGCCAGGTGCTGAACTACTTCTGGAATCCGCTGCTGGCCACCAGCCTGACCAATCCGCTGTTCGGCGATACCCAGGGCGTGGTCAACACCAAGAGCGTCGCGCTGTATGCCGACTGGACCTTCGACCTGACCGACCGGTTGACGCTGGACGTGGGCGCGCGCTACACCGACGAAGACAAGCACGCCGTCGCGCTGAACCGCTTCTACACCAGCACCGCGTACGAGACATCCTGGGGTACCGCGGCCAACTTCGACAAGACGGTGAACTTCAAGAACGTGTCGCCGAAGGTCTCGCTGGATTACCAGATCACGCCGGACATCATGATCTACGGCCTGGCGTCGCGCGGCTTCAAGTCGGGCGGCTACAACATCCGCGCCAACACCACGGCGGTGCCGCGTTCGGGCGAGCCGTTCGACGACGAGCAGGTCGACAGCTTCGAGATCGGCAGCAAGATGTCGTTCCTCGACCAGCGCCTGTTCCTCAACCTGTCGGCGTTCCACAACAAGTACGAGGACATCCAGCTGTCGGTATTCACCTCGTACACGCTGCCGAACGGATCGCAGAGCTTCTTCGGCGACTTCACCAACGCCGGCAAGGGCACCGTCAACGGCGTGGAGGTGGAGTACCAGTTCCTGCCGACCGCCAACTGGCTGATCAGCGGCAACCTGGCCTGGCTGGACGCGAAGTACGACGAGTTCATCAGCGGCGGCGTGAACATCGCCGACACGCAGTACTTCACCAACGCGCCCGAGTTCTCCGGTGCGCTGAACGTGGAGTACCGCACCGACCTGGCCAACGGCGGCAACCTGTCGGCGCGCGTGGGCTATTCCTACCAGTCGGAAGTGTGGCCGACCACCGACCTGAGCCCGGCGATCAAGCAGGACGGTTATGGCCTGGTCAACGCCGGCGTGATCTGGAAGGTCAACG
The DNA here is from genome assembly GCF_043632995.1 of Pseudoxanthomonas japonensis. NCBI lineage: Bacteria > Pseudomonadati > Pseudomonadota > Gammaproteobacteria > Lysobacterales > Lysobacteraceae > Pseudoxanthomonas > Pseudoxanthomonas japonensis. Next base: position 1,526,317 of record NZ_CP171632.1, read on the forward strand.
ATGCGTGGAGCCTGTCGCTGCAGGGCACCAACCTGGCCGATGAGGAATACCGCACCACCGGTTACAACATCGCCGCCTACGGCGTGCTGACCGGCTTCTACGGTCCGCCGCGCCAGTACAGCCTGACCGCGCGCTACGACTTCTGAGCACGCGCACGGCCATGACGCGGAACCGGCAGCGGCGGGCGAAAGCCCCCGCTGCTGCGTTATGCTCCCGCGCATGTCTTCCCGCCCCGTAGCGTGCGCCATGCGCACGAACGCAGAATCCGCCGTGCACCTCGCGCGGTCGGGGTGCGATGTGGCATCGATCATCGTGACGGGATCGACACGTGGTTTCCGGCATCGCAAGGTCGTGCGCGTGGCGCACGCTACGTGGGGTTTCGCGTGCTGAGCGTGGGCATGGTGGTGCTGGCCGGATTGCTGTGGCTGGGCGTGCTGTTCGGCTCCGCGCTCTACGCCGAGCGGCGGCCGCACGTGCTGGCGGTGCAATGGCCCTATATCTACGCGCTGTCGCTGGCGGTGTACTGCACCTCGTGGACCTTCTTCGGCACGGTGACGCAGGCCGCACGCTACGGCTGGCCGCTGCCGCCGACCTTCGTCGGCACCATCCTGCTGTACGTCTTCGGCGCGTTCCTGCTTGTGCGGCTGGTGCGGATGGCGCGCGAGTCGAACGCGACCTCGCTGGCCGACCTGATCGCCACGCGGCTGGGCAAGGACGGCTGGCTGGCGGCGACGGTGACCCTGGTCGCAGCGCTCGGCTTGATCCCTTACATCGCGCTGCAGCTGAAGGCGGTGGCGATGAGCTTCGCGTTGTTGACGCGCTCGCCTGGCAACGAGGCGCTGCCGGCGTGGCAGGACAGCGCGCTGTACGTGGCGCTGGCGATGGCGGTGTTCGCGATGCTGTTCGGCACGCGGCGTGCCAGCGCGGTGGAACACAACCGCGGCCTGATCTTGGCGATGGCGTTCGAATCGCTGTTCAAGCTGGCGGCGATGCTGGCGCTCGGGTTGTTCGTCTGGTTCGGCCTGCCGGATTTGCCGGATGTCGCACCCGTGCAGGCCCCGGCGTCGACCACCTATGGCTTCCTGCCGCTGGTCGCACTGGGCGTGCTGGCCATGTTCACCCTGCCGCACCAGGTGCACGTGGGCGTGGTGGAGTGCCGCGACGAGCGCCACGTGCGCACGGCGCGTTGGCTGTTCCCGTTGTACATGGTGCTGATGGCGGCGCCGCTGCTGCCGCTGGCGCGCGCAGGCGGTGCGATGTTCGGCGACGCGGTGCCGTCCGATCTCTACGTGTTGGCGCTCCCGCTGTCGCAGGGGCAGCAGGGGCTGGCGCTGCTGGCGTTCCTCGGCGGCCTGAGCGCGGCCACCGGCATGGTGGTGGTCAGCACGCTGACGCTCAGCCTGATGATCGGCAACCACTGGCTGGCGCCGGGTCTGTTGCGGGGCGGCTGGCTGCGCGGGCGCGGGGGCGACCTGCGCGGTGCGGTGTTGACGCAGCGGCGTGTCGGCATCGTCGCGGTGATGCTGCTTGCGTGGGCGTACAGCCGCCTGGTGGCGGGCAACGATGCGCTGGCCGATGTCGGCGCGGTGTCGTTCTCGGCGCTGGCCACGCTGGCACCGGCATTGGGCTTCGCGATCTGGCGCCCGCAGACGCCGCCGCGCGCGGTGATCGCCGGCATCGCGGCGGGCTTCGTCGTCTGGGTCTGGCTGCTGTTGTTGCCGGTGACGATGGACGCGCGTGGCGTCGCGCCGGCCTGGCTGTCGCAGGGGCCCTTCGGCATCGCTGCCCTGGCGCCGGATGGCTTTTTCGGATTGACGGGCTGGAGCCGGCTGGGGCGTGCGGTCGGCGTCAGCCTGTTCCTCGGCACCGTGGTGACGTTGGTCGTCATGGGATGGCGCGGCACGGCACCGCGCCGCGCCGACAGCCGCGGCTTCGATGCCGGGACGCTGCGCGATGCCGGACGCCGCTTCCTCCCGCGCGAGCGGGTGGAAGAGCTGCTGGTCGATGCGCCGCGCAGCGGACCGGTGCCCGCGTTGATCGAGGCGCGGTTGGAACGCGAACTTGCCGCGGTGCTGGGTTCGGCATCCGCGCGCCTGCTGCTGGATGCGGCGCGCCGCGAAAGCGGCGACCTGGAGACCGTCGCCGCCATCGTCGGCGAGGTCTCGCAGGACCTGCGCTTCAACCAGCAGGTGCTGGAAGCCGCGCTGCAGAACATGAGCCAGGGCATCAGCGTGATCGACCGCGACCAGCGGCTGGTCGCCTGGAACCGGCGCTATGCGCAGATGTTCGGGTTCCCGCCCGAGGTGCTGCAGGTCGGGCGCCCGATCGCCGACCTGACCCGCTGGGCGCTGCAGCGGATGCCGCAGCGTGGCCACGACGATCGTGCGCTGGAGCGGCGGCTGGCTTTCATGCGAGCGGGCACGCCGCACCTGACCGAGCGCGTGTTCCCGGATGGCAGCATCGTCGAGATCCGCGGCAATCCGATGCCGGGGGGCGGCTTCGTCGCCACCTATACCGACGTCACTGCGTCGCGCCAGGCGGAGCGGGCGCTCAAGCAGGCCAACGAGACGCTGGAGCAGCGCGTGGCCGAGCGCACCACGCTGCTGGAGACCGCCAAGCGCGAGGCCGAACACGCGAACGATGCGAAGAGCCGCTTCCTGACCGCGATCGGACACGACCTGCTGCAGCCGCTGCATGCGGCTCAGCTGTTCACCGACGCGCTGTCGCAACAGTTGCCGGAGACGCACCAGCGCGAGACCGCGCTGCAGGTGCGCGGTGCCCTGGATTCCACCACCGACCTGCTGACCGGCCTGCTGGACATGTCGCGGCTGGAAGCCGGTGGGCTGGTGCCGGAGCCGCGTGACCTGCCGCTGATGGAAGTGCTGGAGCCGCTGGCGTCGGAGTTCCGCGTGCTCGCGCACGAGCGCGACCTGTCGTTCGCCATGGTGCCCACACGCGCCTGGGTGCACACCGACCCGCAGCTGCTGCGGCGCATCCTGCAGAACTTCCTCGCCAATGCCGTGCGCTACACCGCGCGTGGTGGCGTGTTGCTGGGCGTGCGGCGCATCGGCCCCCATCTGCGTGTCGAGGTGTGGGACACGGGGCCGGGTATCGCCGAGGCGGACCAGCGACGGATTTTCGAGGAATTCCGTCGTGGCGACGACGTGCCCGGGCAGGGCCTCGGTTTGGGGCTGTCGATCGCCGACCGCATTGCGGCGCTGCTGCACGCGCCGTTGTCGCTGCGCAGCCGGGTAGGGCGGGGAGCGGTGTTCGCCGTCGACCTCGTGCGGGTGGCGGCCCCTGCGCCCGTGCCCGTACCGTTCGGCAAGCCGGGCCTAGCCGGCCGCCACGTGCTGGCGGTCGACAACGATCCCGTCGCGCTGTCTGCGCTGCGACAGGTGCTGGAGGGCTGGGGATGCAGTGTCGCCATCGCCGGTGATGGCGATGCGGCAGAGCGCGCGTTGCAGGAGCAGGCGGCCGACCTCTGGCTGTTCGACTACCACCTGGACGATGGCGATACCGGCGTGGCGCTGGCCGGGCGCCTGCGCGAAGCGCACGGTTCCCGGCCCTGCCTGATCCTCACCGCAGACCAGACCGATGCCGTGCGACGTGCCGTGCGCGATGCGGACCTGCCGTTGCTGGCCAAGCCGGTGCGGCCACTGGCGCTGAAGTCGGTGCTGGACCGGCTGCTGGCGGCGCGGGCCTCCGCTGGTGTGGGAGCGACGTAAGTCGCGATGCGGGGCCGCTGGCGCGTTATCGCGACTTACGTCGCTCCCACGACCACCATCGCTAGAATGCACGGTCGTTGTCCAGGAATCCGCGCATGCCCTACACCCCCATCGTCGCCACCCTCGGCTACGTGCTGTCGCCGGACCGCTCGCAGGTCCTGCTGATTCACCGAAACGCGCGTCCCGACGACCAGCACCTGGGCAAGTACAACGGCCTGGGCGGCAAGATCGAGCCCGACGAGGATGTGGTCGCCGGCATGCGCCGCGAGATCCACGAGGAAGCCGGGATCGACTGCGACGCGATGACGCTGCGCGGCACGATCAGCTGGCCGGGCTTCGGCAAACACGGCGAGGACTGGCTGGGATTCGTCTTCCTCATCACGACGTACAGCGGCACGCCGTTCGAGTCCAATCCCGAGGGCACGCTGGAGTGGGTGCCGGTCGAGAAGATCATGGGGTTGCCGTTGTGGGATGGCGACCGCCACTTCCTGCCGCTGGTGTTCGACGACGACCCGCGCGGCTTCCACGGCGTCATGCCGTACCGCGATGGCCGCATGGTGTCGTGGGCTTACTCGCGGATCTGAAAGACGGCGTAAGGGATGTGGGAGGTGGGAGCGACGTGAGTCGCGATCGCTTTCCGATGACGTCGCGCGGCGCACGGTGAGCTGCTGCAGTGGGCGCTGAGTCCTCCGCGTCAGATTTGCCGTCGCGACTGACGTCGCTCCCACAGATGCCCGAGGGCGCGCCGTGTTCCACGCCAGGACTTTTCCACATCCGCTGTGGAATGACGTTGGGGAAACCATGTGGATAACCCCGCCGCCGCCTTGTGCCGCAAGCCTGTCAAGATGCGTGGCGAAATTTTGACCAGTCCATGACCGGCGGGTTTCAGGGTTTTCCACACCGGGTGTGGATGGCCTGTCGACCAACATGTGGATAAGCATCGGCGCGCGTTGCGGCGCAACGCTGTCAAGATGGGTGGCGAAATTATGGCCAGTGCAGTCGACGGTCCTGCGATGGCGGATGGTTTCACGCACTAATCCGTCATCCCCGCCAATGCCGGGCGTGCGACGTGCGTCGCCGTCATGCGCGGGAAGCAAAAGGCACTGGGTCCCGGCCTGCGCCGGGATGGCGATTCTCGCGCCGTCGTCCCAGCGAACGCTGGGACCCATCCTGCTGTTCTCCACGACACATCCAGCGAAACCAAGGGCAGAAGCCAAATGGATCCCAGCGTTCGCTGGGATGACGTAATCAGGGGTGATGCAGCTCTCGTCCCGGCAGCTTTCAAACGCTGGACGGCGGGTCAAGCCGGGAGCCGGCGATCTGCGTTTTTTAAGGTGCGTGGAAGAGCAAAGACACTGGGTTCCGGCCTGCGCCGGGATGACGATTCTCGCGACGTCGTCCCAGCGAACGCTGGGACCCATCCTGCTGTTCTCCACGACACATCCAGCGGAAGCAAGGGCAGGAGCCGAATGGATCCCAGCGTTCGCTGGGATGACGCCATCAGGAGTGATGCAGCTCTCGTCATGGCGACTTTCAAATGCCGGACGGCGGGTCAAGCCGGGAGCCGGCGATCTGCGTCTTTAACCTGCCTGGAAGAGCAAAGGCACTGGGTCCCGGCCTGCGCCGGGATGACGATTCTCGCGCCGTCGTCCCAGCGAACGCTGGGACCCATCCTGCTGTTCTCCACGACACATCCAGCGGAAGCAAGGGCGGGAGCCAAATGGATCCCAGCGTTCGCTGGGATGACGACATGCGGGGCGCGGAGTTTCGTTCGCTGGGATGACGGCGTGGGCGTCGCGGGGATTCGTTCCCGACATGCGGCGCGGCAACGAGGCAGGATTACTCGATCTGCCGTGCCGGATCGGCCAGTTCCAGTTCGCGCAGTACCACGCCGGCCTGGGTACGGTTGCGCACGCCGAGTCGGTCGAAGATCGCGGACAGATGCGCTTTCACCGTGCGCTCCTGCACGTCGAGGCGGTCGGCGATCTGCTTGTTCAACAGGCCCTGCGCGACCAGTGTCAGCACGCGGAACTGTTGTGGCGACAGGCTGGCGAGGCGGCCGGCCAGTTCGGTGTCGTGTTCGGACGACTGCGCGCGCGCCACCGCGCCACGCAGCGATGCCGGCAGCCACTGCTCGCAGGCGAGCACGCTGCGGATCGCGTCGCGCAGTTCGTCCAGGCCCGAGCTCTTGGGCAGGTAGCCGGCAGCGCCGTGGTCCAGTGCCCGGCGCACCACGCGCGGATCGTCGTTCGCGGACACCACCACCACCGCGACCGCGGGAAACTGCGCGCGGATCGCCGCCAGTCCCGCGAGACCGTGGTTGCCGGGCATGTGCAGGTCGAGCAGCACCAGGTCGATGTCGTCGTGCGCTTCCAGCGTGGCGATGACGCCATCCAGTGACTCGGCCTCGCGCACCGACAGCTGCGCCACGGCGTCCGCCGCCGCACCGCGCAGGGCGGCACGAAACAGCGGATGGTCGTCGGCGATCAGGAGGTTGGGCATTCGGCGCAAGTCATTGGGCGGGTGCTTGCATCTGGCGGGTCTCGATCCTTGCCCTTGAGCACCCGAGTCGGGTGCCCTCGTCTTTCCTCAGGCGGAACGCGCCAAGGCAGGTGTCGCGGAAGTAGCGAGGCATCAGCGAAGCTTCGCCATAGGGATTGGAGTCGTACTGCAGGTGGTAGCGCATGCCGTGAGCGTCGCGTCCAATCGCATCCCATACCTCGGAGTCGACGCCGCGTCCCTGGACGGCAAACCAGAACGCTTGTCCGGCGGCGTCGGCCTCCTGGGCACAGGCCCAACCTGCTTCCGTCTCCCCTCCTGCGGCGACCCATCCGCAGGCGTTGGCCTGGGAGCCGGACAGGCGTGCGAGTTCGCTGCGAAGCGGATGTTCCGGCGCCGATTCGCTACAGGCGGCGAGCACGATGATCGCAAGCAGGTTGCATGTTCTCGGCGGGACGCGGATCTTCAAGGTCCGATGCTCACTGCACCGTCCAGCCGCCATCCACCACGATGGTCTGGCCGGTGATGTTGCGGGCGGCGGGCGAGGTGAGGAAGGCGGTGATGCCGGCCAGTTCGTCCAGACCGATGAAGACGCCCTTCGGCATCGGCTTCAGCATCACCTGGCTGACCACGTCGGCCTCGGAGATGCCGCGCGTGCGTGCCTGGTCGGCGATCTGCTTGTCCACCAGCGGCGTCTTCACGTAGCTGGGGCAGACCGTGTTGATGGTGATGTCGGTGTCGGCGGTTTCCAGTGCCAGCACCTTGGAGAAGCCGACCAGACCGTGCTTGGCCGCCACGTAGGCGCTCTTGTACGGGCTGGCGACCAGTGCATGGATGCTGCCGATGTTGACGATGCGGCCGAAGCCGCGCTCGCGCATGCCGGGCAACACCGCGCGGGTCAGCCGGGCTACGCCGACCAGCATCACCTGCACCAGGAAGTCCCACTTCTCGATGGGGAAGTCTTCCAGCGGCGAGACATGCTGCAGGCCTGCGTTGTTGACCAGCACGTCGATGGGCCGCGAGATCGTCGCCAGCGCGGCGTCGATGCTGGCCTGCGAGGTGACGTCCAGCGCGACGGCCTCTGCCGAACCGCCCTCGCTGCGGATCTGTGTGGCAACGGCTTCGGCGGCGTCCAGGTTCAGGTCGCTGACGATGACGTGGCGGCCGGCTTCGGCCAGCTGCGCGGCGATGCCGGCGCCGATGCCGCTGGCCGCGCCGGTGATGAGGAGGGTGTGGGTGGGCTGCATGGGGGAACTCCTGCGTGTCGTCGCTAGGGTAGCAGGCAGGCGCGCGCGGTTCGTGGTACCAAAGTACGATGACGGCGCTTCCCGCGGAGGGTAGTTTCATGGCATTGACCGGAACCCTGGACGCTTTCCACGCATGAACGCGAAGACGCGCATTTCCTGCGGCCTGTTGCTTGGTGCGGCGCTCGCCGCCTGCAGCAGCGCGCCGCCCAAGCCCGAAGCGGTGGCCCACATGATCCAGCCCCAGCGCGTCACCGACCATCGTGGCGCCGACGACCTGCTTACCGCCGGCCTGGGCCTGGACGGCCTGCGCGCGATGGCGGCGCCCGCGTTCGCCGATCCCGCCAACCCGACGCCGGCCGAACTGCGTCGCCGCGCGATCTGGGCGAACTGGCGCGGCATCGCCGACCTGTCGCTGACCGGCAGCTACGGGCAGGCCTACGGCAGCGTGGCCAGCGCGCCGGGTCGCGAGTATTCGGCACTGGCGACGGTGCCCGGCGCCAAGCAGCCGCACCGCGTGCTGGTGCAGGTGCCGGACAACTTCGATGCCACGAAGCGCTGCGTCGTCGTCACCGCCGCGTCCGGCTCGCGCGGTGTCTACGGCGCCATCGCCGTCGCCGCGCCGTGGGCGCTGCCGAAGGGGTGTGCGGTCGCCTACACCGACAAGGGCGCCGGCACGGATTACTTCGACCTGACCGACCAGCGCGGCGCGCGCGAGGACGGCACCATCGGCGAACTCGGCGTCGACACGCTCGCCTTCACGCCCGACGCGCCGGTCGGCGCCAGCGGCGTGGCGGTCAAGCATGCGCATTCCAAGGACAATCCGGAGGCGGACTGGGGCAAGCATGTGAAGCAGGCCGCGGAATTCGCGCTGGCTGCGCTGGACCAGGCCTTCCCGCAGGCGGCGCCGTTCCGTTTCGACAACACGCGCGTCATCGCGGTCGGTATCTCCAACGGCGGTGGTGCGGTACTGCGCGCCAGCGAGGAGGAGGGCGGCTGGCTGGATGCCGTGGTCGCCGGCGAACCCAACATCTACGCGGCCGATGCGCCCGGCGCGCGCTCGCTGTACGACTACACCACCGAAGCGGCGCTGCTGATGCCGTGCGCAATGCTGGACCTGCCGGCCGAGTCGCTGCCGCAGCCACCGCTGCGTGCACAGGTCGAACCGCTGTGGACGGCGCGCTGCGCCACGCTGAAGGCGGCGGGCCTGGTGACGGGTGCCGATGCGAAGGCGCAGGCGGCGTCGGCGCATGCGCAACTCAAGGCGAACGGCTGGACCGATGAGGCGCTGGTCGCCGGCGCGCTGAGCGTGGGCTTCGACCTGTGGCGTGCGGTCGCGGTGACGTATGCGTCGGCTTACGGTCGCTACGGCGTGGGCGAGCATCCGTGCGGCTTCGCGTTCTCGGCGCAGAATGCCGACTTTTCCGCGCGTGCCGCGACGGCCGCCGAGCGCGCCGCGTGGTGGTCCGAGGGCAGCGGCATTCCGCCGGGCGCCGGTGTCGGCATCGTCGATACGACGCTGGCGCCGCAGGACTTCACCCTGCCTGGCCTGCAGTGCCTGCGTGCGCTGCAGACCGGCAGCACGGATGACGCGCGCCGCGTGCAGGCGGGCATCGCGCAGACGGCTGCGCACTTCCCGAAGACGCGCCGTCCGGTCGTGGTGATCCATGGCCTGGACGATGGCCTTGTCCCGCCCGCGTTCTCCAGCGCGCCGTACGTGGCTGCGGCACGTGCCGCCAACCCCGACGTGCGCTACTGGCAGGTGCGTCATGCGCAGCACTTCGACGGCTTCCTGGCGCTGCCCGCCTACGGCGCGCGTTACGTGCCGCTGCTGCCGTATGTCTACGCGGCACTGGATCAGGTCGATGCCACGCTGGATGGCCGCCGCGAATTGCCGGCGAACGCGTTGATCAGCGCGCAACCGCGTGGGGCGGGGAGCGTCGAGCTCAGCCAGCTCGCGATTCCGCGCTGAGCACCTCCTTCTCCCTGCTTGCGGGGAGAAGGTGCCCGGAGGGCGGATGAGGGGCAGAGCGCGGTACGACGGCGTGCGTCAAACTTGTCGGTCTTCGTTCGCCCCTCACCCGCCTTCGGCACCCTTATCTCTTGCCGATCTGCCAGATTAGGTGCCGAGAGCCGGCGTGGTTGAGCGTCACACCTTGGGTGCTACGACCGCGGGAGAGCAAGCTCGCCACGCCGGAATCTCCCTGCACACGCCCGAACAGTTGCTCGAGTAGGCGCTCGTAACGATAAGGCTGGGCCGCAAGGGAGGACTCTCGACCCTGGCAGCTTACCGGAGATGGGCAATGGGATACGGCATAGGTCTTGATGTGTGCAAGGCATGGATCGACGCGCATGTGCACGGCATGGAGCGTCGGGCTCGATTTCCCAACACCGACACCGGGCTTGAGGCCCTGCGTCACTGGTTGGCCGAGGTGCCGGTACGCCAATGTGTGCTGGAAGCCACGGGAGGCTACGAGCAGCAGGCGCTGGATCGCCTGCATGCGGCCGGCGTGCCGATGGTGCGCATCAATCCCCGTCAGGGGCGTGACTTTGCCAAGGCCACCGGCCAGTTGGCCAAGACCGACGCGCTCGATGCCCAGATCCTGGCGCACATGGCGGCGGTGCTGGAACTGACGCCGTATCGCCCTGCACCGGCCTGGCAGCGCCGTCTGGCGCAATACCACCAGCGCCGCCTGGACGTGCAGCAGACCGTACAGCAGGAGCGCCAGCGACTGGAGCAGCTCACCGATCCCTGGCTGCGTCGGCAGACCTTGCTGGACCTGGGTCGTAGTGAAGCCATGCTCAAGGCGCTGGACGCTCGCATCGCTCAGCAGGTAGCCGAGCAGCCCGGCCTGGCCGTGCTGGGCCAGATCAAGGGCGTTGGGCCTGTGCTGCGCTCAGCCTTGGCCACGCAATTGCCCGAGCTGGGCCACCTCAGTGGCAAGGCCATCGCCAAGCTGGTGGGCGTGGCACCGCTGGCCTGCGACAGTGGCAACCTGCGCGGCGCACGCCGCATCTGGGGTGGCCGGGCAGGCCTTAGGGCCACGCTGTACATGGGCACGCTGACCGCCGTGCGCTACGAACCGACGCTGCGGTCCTTCTACCAATCGCTGCGCGATCGCGGCAAACCGGCCAAGGTCGCCTTGGTGGCCTCCATGCGCAAACTGCTGGTCATCCTCAACGCCCGCATGCGGGACCATCTGAACGCGTCCTGCTGCGCCTGAATCAAGACAGTTGCTCTCCCCGCAGGCGGGGAGAGGGACAGCCTGTTGCCACGACGGTTTCACCCGGTTCGGCTTACCCTGTAGGCCGTCCCCGGTCACGACTGCCGCCATGTCCCGACACTTCTCGATGATCCGCGACTTCCAGCTGGCCGACTGGTTCACGCTGGGCAATGCGTTCTGCGGTACCGGCGCGATCTTCGCGGCGATGCGCTTCCTGCAGGAGGGCATCCTGCGCGACCTGATGATCGGCATGGCGCTGATCCCGCTGGCCTTCATCTTCGATGCGCTGGACGGACGGGTGGCGCGCTGGCGCAACCAGGCCTCGGTGCTGGGACGCGAACTGGACTCGCTGGCAGACGTCATCTCCTTCGGCGTGGCCCCGGCCGCGCTGGCCTACGCCTGCGGCATGCAGGGCGGCTGGGACTGGCTGGTGCTGTCGTACTTCGTGGCCTGCGGTGTCAGCCGGCTGGCCCGCTACAACGTCACCGCCGAATCGCTGGCCGACGGCGGCGACAAGGTGAAGTACTTCGAGGGCACGCCAATCCCGACCAGCCTGCTGCTGGTCGTGCTGCTGGCGATCGCGGCCTACCTGGGCCACGTGGGTCCGGAACTGTGGCTGGGTGCGCTGAAGCTGGGGCCCTGGTTGCTGCATCCGCTGGTGCTGCTGTTCGCGGTATCCGGCACGCTGATGATCAGCAAGACGCTGCGCATTCCCAAACCTTGAGTCGTGAGATGAGGGCACGTCATGCACGCGCCGCCGGCCGCGGCTAGAATCGGTCGGGAAAGGGAGGGCACATGGCAAATTCCGTTCCACCGTGGCCGGGCGATTTCGAATCGGTCGCCCAGCAGTACTGGAGCCTGTGGGGCGATGCCCTGCGGCAGGCCGGCGCAGCGCCGACGATGTCCATGCCTGGTGCCGCGCCCGGCTGGCAGCAGACGGTCGACTGGTGGTCGAAGCTGGTGCCCGGCGGGCAGCCGCAGGTGGACGAGGCCGTCGGCCGCTTCCAGCGGCAGGCCAGCCAGTGGTTCGGGCAGATGCAGCAGGTTGCTGCGCAGTTCACCGGGCGCGACCACGATGCCACCGACATCGGCCGCGCCTGGCGCTCGGCGCTCGGCATGGCCGAGCCCACGCCGGCGCAGAATCCGTTCGCCGACATCTTCCGCCACATGCAGGGCGGTGCGCACGGCATGGATGGCTGGATGCAGCAGATGCGCCCCTGGCTGGAGAACCTGCAGCGCGATGGCGACCGCTGGATGCACTTGCCGACCTTCGGTCTGTCGCGCGAACACCAGGAGCGCTGGCAGCAACTGGCGCAGGCCTACCAGGATTACCAGCGTCAGGTCGGCGAGTACGACCAGTTGATGCTGCAGGTGGCGCAGGACGCCTTCGTGCGTTTCGAGCGCAAGCTGGAGGAGCATGCCGAACCGGGCCGCCAGTTGCAGAATGCACGGGCCCTGTTCGACCTGTGGATCGATGCCGCTGAAGAGGCGTACGCGCAGGTCGCCATGTCCAGCGATTTCCGCCATGCCTACGGTGGCTTGGCGAACGCCCAGGCGCGGTTGCGCCTCGGCGTGCAGCGCGAGGTCGAGCAGGTCTGCACGCTGTTCGGCATGCCGACGCGGACGGAAGTCGACTCCGCCCACCGCAAGATCGTTGAACTCGAGCGTTCACTGCGCAGGCTGACGCGTGCACAGGCGGCACCCGCCCGCCGTGCGCCGGCACCGCGCGTTACGACGCCGACGGAGACGCCGGTCGTGGTGGAGGCGCCATCCCGGTCCGAGCCCGTCGCCGCGAAGCCGAAAACAACGAAGAAGCGCGCGCCCGTCCGCCGCAAGCCCTCGGCGTCCAAAGCTGTGACGAAGCAGCGTCCAGCCGCCAAGAAGAAGGCGGCCAAGAAGCCTGCACGGCGGACCGTGGCCGCGACGGCGCCGGCGGCAAGCAAGCGGGAACCCGTGGCCGCCGCGACCCGGGGCGTCGCGAAGAAGCCTGTCAGGACGAAGAAAGCGGCTGCCAAACGGGTATCGAAGGCCTCGGTCGCGAAAGCCCCGAAGCAAGCCAAGGCGCCGCCAGCAAAGCCAGCGTCGGCCAAGCCTGCAGCGGTCGTGTCGATGAAGGACTGGGTGGCGCGCAACGCAACGCGCAGCGGAGTCGTCGACTCGCCCGGGACCGGCAAGAAGACGAAGCGGGGTAAAGGCAAATGAACGGACCGCTCAACTTCAGCGCCGAAGCGCTGGCGCACGAAGCCACCACGCTGACGCAGAAGCTGTCCGCCGGGCTGCATACGCTGCCGGAAGTGGAGGACGTCCACTACGGCGCCACCCAGAAGCAGGAAGTCTGGCGCGACGGCAAGGTGGTGCTGTACCGCTTCATCGGCGACAAGGCGCCGACCGCGAAAATCCCGCTGCTGATCGTCTACGCGCTGGTCAACCGGCCGTACATGGTCGACCTGCAGCACGACCGCTCGCTGGTGAAGGGGCTGCTGGCGCAGGGCGAGGACGTCTACGTCATCGATTGGGGCTATCCGGACCGCTCGGACCGCTTTCTCGAACTCGACGACTACATCAACCGCTTCATCGACGGCGCCGTCGACCACCTGCGCGACAGCAGCGGCCGCGAGGCGGTCAACGTGCTCGGGATCTGCCAGGGCGGCGCGTTTTCGCTGTGCTACGCCTCGCTGCACCCGGAGAAGGTCAAGAACCTGATCACCATGGTCACGCCGGTGGATTTCCATACGCCGGACAACATGCTCTCGCACTGGACGCGCGAACTCGACGTGGACCTGTTCGTCGACGCACTGGGCAACGTGCCCGCCGACATGATGAATGCCTGCTACCTGATGCTGAAGCCGTTCCGGCTGAACCTGCAGAAATACGTGGGGCTGGTCGACATCCTCGACGACAAGCGGGCGATCGAGGACTTCCTGCGCATGGAGAAATGGATCTTCGACTCGCCGGATCTCGCCGGCGAAGCCTTCCGCCAGTTCATCAAGCAGTTCTACCAGCGCAACGGCTTCATCAAGGGCGGCATCGAGATCGGCGGCGAAGCGGTGGACCTGGGTTTCGTCGACATGCCGGTGCTGAACATCTATGCCGAGCAGGACCATCTGGTGCCGCCGGATGCCTCGCGTGCGCTGAAGGACGTGGTCGGCACCGATGACTACACCGAACTGAGCTTCAAGGGTGGCCATATCGGTATCTACGTGTCCAGCCGTGCGCAGCGCGAAGTGCCGACGGCCATCCACCACTGGCTGGGCCAGCGCGCCCGATAAGTGCGCACGCTGCCTTTTGTAGGAGCGACGTCAGTCGCGACCGCGATCCGACAGTATATGAAGGTCGCCGTTGGGCCAGTCCCCTGTTCGACTTGGCCTTCTGTTGTCGGCGCATCGGGCCGTGCGGTCGCGACTGACGTCGCTCCTACAGAAGTGCGCCCCCTTCACCTTTGTTGCATCAGGGTAATCCCATGCTGTCGCGCCTCACCTTCGCTGCCTGTCTGATCGCCTTTTCCGCGCTCGCGTCGGCCGCACCTTCAGCAACCGCCAAGCGCGAGATCCAGGGCCTGATGGACGCCCTCTCCACGTCGTCCTGCGAGTTCCAGCGCAACGGTACGTGGCATGGGCGTGACGAGGCCCGCAAGCACCTGCAGCGCAAGTACGACTACCTGCTGAAGAAAAACCTGGTCGATACCGCGGAACAGTTCATCGAGCGCGCGGCAAGCAAGAGCAGCATGAGCGGGAAGGCTTACCAGGTGCGGTGTCCGGGACAGCCCGCACAGCCGGCTGCCACGTGGTTCACGGCGAAGCTCAAGACGCTGCGCGGTTCAGGCGCGCCGGTCCGCTGACGCGCTAGACTCGGTCCAGACCACCGCGGGGAGTAGTCGGCGATGAACAACTCGGCATCCAAACCGTTCGCGCGTTCGTTGAACGACCGTATGATCGCCGGCGTGATGGGCGGCATCGCCCACCGCTATGGCTGGAGCGCGACCTTGCTGCGGGTGATCTTCGTCGTCGTGTCGATCGCGTCGGCGGCGTTTCCCGGCATCCTGGTCTACCTGATCCTCTGGCTGCTGATGCCAAACGAACAGGACTGAGCCTTGGCGCCGGCCATGCTGTGGTCCGCCCGCGTGCTCGGCATCGCGTGGGCCGTTCCCAATACGCTGATCGGCCTCGTCGCCGGCGCCGTGGGCATGCCGTTTGGCGCGCGACCCGAATGGAGCCGGCGCGATTTCGCGGTCGTCTTCCATCGCTGGCCGTGGGGACCGGGCGGCGCCATCACCTTCGGCAACAGCATCCTGCATACCGGCGAAACCTTGGAGTCGGAATGCGTCACCTACGAGCATCGTGCCGGCCGCACGCAGCATCCGCGCATCCGCCTGGGCGACCATGAGCGCGCGCACGTCTATCAGTACATGGTGCTGGGACCCCTGTTCCTGCCGGTCTATCTGCTGTGCGGCGGGGTCAGCGTCCGCAATCCGTTCGAACGCGCGGCCGATCGCTATGCATTGACGGGCAAGGGATGGTGGCCGGGCGGGTGACTGACGACGGTCGTTGTGTTCTAACGTCGGCCTGTGCGACCTGATCGACGCCCGCAAGACGCACAGGCTGCGATTTCGTACGCACCAGCCACAGAAACGTCTCGACGCGACCGAACTCGCTCGATCCTGCAGTGCCTCAGCTGCGTGAGGTCTTCTTCGCGGTCTTCTTTTTCTTGGAGTGTGTGGCGGTCTTGCTGGCCTCTTTCTTGGTAGCCTGCTTTGTCGCCGTCTTGCGCCCGGAGCCGATCTTCTTGCCACCGCCGTCCTGCTGGTTGACGGTGGCCCAGGCGATGCGTTCGGCGTCCTCGTGCGAGCGGCCCTGTTCCAGTTCGCTTTCTTCGATGTGTTCGGCCTGGCGCTTCTGCTTGTCGGTATACGCCGACTTGTCACCGCGTGGCATGACGCTGTCTCCCGGGGCGTGGGGAAGCGCAGCGTCGCGCGACCTGGATGACGACGCTGTCAAGACATGCTCAACGCTCCAGGCGCTGGAACGAGAACAAGGGCCACAGGGCGTGTTTGCGCCGCTCGATCAAAGCGCGCAGCAGCCCGGCGCCGAGCATGCTGTAGGTGATGCCGTTGCCGCCGTAGGCCATCGCGAAGTGCACCCGCGGACCCCATTGCTCATGCGGACCGAAGAACGGCAGCCCATCCTCGGTTTCCGCGAAGGTGCCGGCCCATGAGAACGCCGGGGTGAGCGCGAGTTCGGGGAACAGGTCCTTCAACCGCTTCAGCAGCGTGCGTGCCTTCTTCTCCACGCGCGCGTCACGCTTGGCCGGGATATCGACGGAATCGTCTTCTCCCCCCAGCAGCAGACGACGGTCGGAGGTGGTGCGCGCATACAGATAGGGGCGGGCGGTTTCCCACAGCAGCGTATCGGCGAGGAAGCCCAGCGCCGACTCCGGCAGTGGATCGCTGATCACGGCGTAGCTGCTGCGGTTGCGCGCCACCGATTTCTTCAGCCAGTGCTGGCTCGCGTAGCCCGCCGCGACCACCAGATGCCCGGCGCGCACGGTCAGTCCGGTGTCGGTGCGCAGCGTCACGCCGCGCGTGGTGGAGGCGATTCCTTCGATGCGGGTACGGTCGAAGACCGATGCGCCCTGCTTCTGCAGCCGCTGCAGCAGGCGATAGGTCAGACGATACGGATCCACGCGCGCCGCCTGCTGGCTGAGCAGGGCGGCAGGCGCATCGAATCCGTAATCGTCGCGCACGCGGTCGGACGACAGCAGCTCCACCTCCAGGCCGTGCTTCTTCCTGGCAACGCACTCTTCTTCCAGGCTGGCGACATCGCGGCGTCGGCTGGCGTAGTACAGGCTGCGATTGCGCGCGAAGCCGACATCGCGCCAGGCCGATGCGACCGCCTGCAATTGGTCGATGGCCTCGGCGCAGGCCTGGTAGGCGAGCGCCGCATCGGCTTCGCCATGGCGCCTGGCCAGATCGATCAGGTGCGTGTCGATTTCGTATTGCAGCAGCGCGGTACTGGCGGCGGTGCTGCCCCAGCCGATGTCCCGCTGCTCCAGCACCGCCACGTCGAAGCCATGGCGGGCCAGTTCATCGGCGATCAGCGCGCCGGTGATACCGCCGCCGAGCACGGCGACGTCGCAGCGATGGTCGGCTTCCAGGCGCGGAAACGCCTGCATCAGCCCGTTGCTGACCGCCCAGAAGGGGTAACCGCTTTTGAGGTCCATGCGCATCCGGTCCCGTCACGAGGCGACCATGCTCGCAGGCCGCCTGCCATCGAGGGGTGAAGGACGCGGGGTCAGCGCGGCAAAGCGCCCTGCAGGAACAGGTCGACGGCCGCCAGTGCCTGCGCTTCCAGCGTGTCGACGTCCGGCAGGTGCGGCCCGCCCGCAGCCAGGCGGACGACCTGGTCGCCGAACAGGCTCATGTAGAACTGGCCGGCCGCCGCCTTGGGCGATGCCAGGTGCAGGCGGCCCGCGGCGACCTGCTGCTCGAAATAATCTTCGAGCGTGCGGCGGATGGACGCCACCACATGATCGAAAAACCAGTCGCGCAAGGCGGGGAACGACTGGCCCTCACCGATCACGATGCGGTAGACCACCTGCGAATCGGTGCCCGCCATCAGCTGCGCCATGCGGATGGCGACGCGCCGCAGCGCCTGCTGGGGCGAAAGCTCGGTCAGGTTGAGGTCGCTCAGGACATGGATATGCAGGTCCAGGCGACGTTCGAGGATGGCGCAGGCCAATCCTTCCTTGTCGCCGAAGATGCGGTACAGCGTGGCCAGCGATCCGCCCGCACGCGCCACGATCTCGCTGAGGCGAGCGTGCTGGTACCCCTTCTCGGCGAACACCTCGGTGGCGGCATCGAGGAATTTCTCGGCGCGGATCTCGCCGCGACGGCACAGTTCCACCTGCGGGCGCGCCCGCAGTGGCACCGTGCCGGGGTCGGCATCGCTGGAAACGTTTTCCAGATAATCGGACTGGATGCTCACGGAAAGTCCCTGCACACGGCTGGGTGGCGATATTGCGCCAGCCTAGCAAAACGCCGCGGGACTGTGGCGGCTATACGGTCGTTGTTCGACGTGCCGCCTAAAGGTAACGCGTGAACCTGGGCGCTTCCTGCCAGCGGTCGTGCGCGCCATCCACGTGAACGACCGGCGCGGCGTCGAGCTCCTCGGGCGAGACATCTTCCAGGCAGCCCAGGTTCACGCCGTAGATGCGCGCTTCCCCCGGCATGTCGTTGCCGATGCCGAACGGCCGCACGCCGCAGGTCCGGCAGAAGTGGTGCGAGTTGCGCAGGGTGTTGAAGCGGTACTCCACCAGTTCCCCTTCACCTGCCAGCAGCCGGAACCGGTCGGGCGCCACGATGGCCGGCCAGAACCGGTTGCGCCGGCAGATCGAGCAGTTGCACCGGTAGGTGGGCTGGGTGAGGTCGATGTCGGCCTCGAAGCGGACTGCGCCGCAGTGGCAGCTGCCGCTATAGGTCTTCAGCATGTGGGCTCCCGTGCCGATACCGTTCGGGGGACTGGGGTCGCCCCACCGTGCTGGTCGATGGGCGGGAGCATAACGGACCCCCCAACCTGGCGGAGCCATGCATGCTGCAGACCGTAAATGTCGCCGACCTCCGGCCCGGCATGTACGTGCAGAAGTTGCTGGGTCCGTGGATGCAGCATCCGTTCTGGCGCACGTCGTTCCTGCTCGACGACGAACGCATTGCCGAGCTGCAGGACAGCGGGGTGGAGCAGGTGGTGGTGGACCTGTCCCGGAGCGAGCTGGACGGCGATCGCGACTCACCCGAGACTCCGACCCCGGACGCGGCAGGACCGGTGCCCGCGGAGCCGGCCGCGATGTCCCCGTCGGCCACGGATACGGATAAGGATCCGGAGGCCGAGCACCGCCGGGTGATCGTGGCCGACGGCACCGTGAGTCTGGCGTCCGAGATCTCGCGTGCCCGCCGCATCTGCGACGAGGGGCGCGACGCGGTCGAGGCGATGTTCCGCGAAGTGCGCCTGGGTCGTGGCGTTGACGCCGGCCACGTCATGCCGCTGCTGGACGAAATCACCGGTTCGGTCGACCGTCATCCCACCGCACTGGTCAGCGTGGCGCGGCTCAAGGACGCCGACAGCTATACCTATCTGCATTCGGTGGCGGTCAGCGCGCTGATGACGATGCTGGCCCGCCAGCTGCAGCTGCCCGATGACCAGGTGCGCGACGCCGCTCTGGGCGGCCTGCTGCACGACATGGGCAAGGCCATGCTGCCGCTGGACGTGCTCAACAAGCCCGGCAAGCTGACCGAGGACGAGTTCGCCATCGTCCGCCAGCACCCGGTGCATGGCGAACGGCTGCTGCGGGATGGCGGCATCACCCAGGAGGCGATCCTGCACATCGCCCGCCACCATCACGAGAAGATCAACGGCGCAGGCTATCCACAGCGTCTCTCCGGTACCGAGTTGCCGCTGCTCACCCGCATGAGCAGCATCTGCGACGTATACGATGCCATCACCTCCAACCGGCCCTACAAGAACGGCTGGGATCCGGCCGAATCGCTGCGCCGCATGGCCAGTTGGGAGGGGCATTTCGACACGACGTTGATGAAGGCGTTCGTCCGGAGCATCGGCATCTATCCGGTCGGCGCCCTGGTGCGGCTGTCCAGCGACCGGCTGGCGGTGGTGGTGGAGCAGAACCCCGCCACGCTGCTGGCTCCCCGCGTGCGTGTCTTCTACTCGGCCAGGCAGCGCAAGCACGTGCTGATGACCGACCTCGACCTGGCCACCGCCGGGGACCGCGAACGTATCGTCGGTGTCGAGTCGCCGGAGAAGTGGGGTTTCCGCGACCTGGAGAAGGTCTGGCTGCCGTAACACCGCGCCTCTGCCTGCAGGCCTGCCACCCCATCCTGCGGCGCTCCCTGCGGACGACAGGCGGGTGGACCCGTCCGTGGGAGGATTGCGGTGGGAACCGCGACAGCGGGGGCGGCGAACTCCCCGTTCCGTACCGGCAGGTTAACGCGTGCCCTGAACGCATGTCGATGCCGGTGTGCGCGCTGCACTTCCGGCACGTGCCGTCCGCCAAGACACGGCCGAGGATGGCCCGTCCCCGGAGGAGTTCCCGATGTCCCTGCTCTCGCTGATCATGGCCGCATCCGCCGCCACCGCACCGCCTCCCCTGGCCGATGCCGCCACCCTGGCTGCCATCGAGGCGACCTGCCTCGATTACGTCGATGGCCAGCTGGAAGGGGACCCCGCCCGCGTGGCGCGTGCGCTGCATCCGGACCTGGCCAAGCGCTCGGTGATCGGCGACACGCCCGACGAGCGCCTCGGCCTGCGCCGCATGTCGAAGGAGGAACTGGTGTCGCTGACGCGGCAGGGCGCGCTGAAGACGCCGAAAGACCAGTGGAACCGCAGCTGCCGGATCCTCGACGTCACAGCCGAGACCGCTGCCGTCCGACTGGAGACGCCCTGGTTCGTCGACCATTTCCACATGGGCCGCTATGGCGAGCGCTGGATCATCGTCAACGCGCTGTGGCACATGAAGCCGCGGTGATCATCCGGCTGGAGTCGCTTTCGACGCCTTCCGGAACAGCAGGGCGGACACGCACCAGGCCACGACACAGAGACCGGTGAACGCCAGCACGAACGCCGGTGATTCCTGCGTGTCCATCCGTATCGCGATGCCGCCCGCGCCCCCCTGGACGATCGCCATCGCCGCCATCACGCGTGACATGCCGCGCGCCTGCAGCCGGACCAGCCCGCCGCCGATGGCGCCGACGGCCAGTACGCCGAGGAACAACCGGTTGGCGGGATGCCCCGGCTCGTCGACGATACCGACCGCCAGGTTCGCCCACAGCAGCAGGAAGGCTGCACCGATCGCGACCAGGCTGGCCAGCAGATAGCTGGGCACGCGCGCCATGCGCATCGCCATTTCGAAGGCGACGCAGGCGGTCAGCAGCATCGCGCCGAAGACGATGAAATCGCCGACGGTCCAGGCCACGTCGTGGGTGAACCGCATGGCCACCCAGGGCGCGAGCAGCAACAGGCCGGCGCCGCCCCATGCCAAGGGCCGCATCACGCGGATCCATGAGACCGCGTTGGGGTAGGTGTCGGTGGTCATCGCCATGGTCCCGTGTCTGCGGCAGAAGCGCCGGGCACAGGATCGATGGCTGATGTGCGCCTGTGGCGGGGCATGTGTGAAGCGGGTGCGAAGTCCTGCCAGGCTCAGGGGGCGGGGGTCGCAGGCCGGTGCGCGTAGCTCAGCACCCTCGTCACCTGCCATTGGCCATCGCGTTCGCGCCAGACCATCACGAAATCCGCCTCGCCCGCGCAGTCGGTGCCGCCCAGGTCGCAGAAGCGATGCTTGCCCTGCGCGATCGCGCCGAAATCCTTGATCGGGTACACCACCAGCGTGCCCGGCACGCGTTCGCGGCGGTAGTGGCCGCAGACATGCTGGCGCGTGCGGCCGATCATCTCGTCGCGGGTCCAGGTGACCCCGCCGTTGTCGTGGTAGAACTCCACCGCGTCGTCGAAGTAGGCGGCGTGCTTCGCCAGTTGCGCCGGATCGGCGCAGGTGTTGAAGGTGTCGAACACCGCCGTGTCCAGCGCATCGAGGGTGTCGGTGAGCTGCTCCGGCGTCCGCTCGGTGGCGGCCGTCGCCTCGACCGCGCCGCACAGCAGCGCGGTACCCAGCAGGCCGCCGAAGGCTGCTTTCGCCACGCGCGAACGCACCGCGGTCATGCCGACACCAGCGGTGCGTGCCGACCGCCGCCCAGCAGCCGTGCCGGCAGCATCAACAGCGCGTGCAGGAAGGCGAACAGCGCGGAAAAGGTGATGCCGACCAGCCGGAACGGCAGCGACAGCAGCCAGACGAACGGCCAGGCCAGCAGCGCCAGCACGGCGAGTGGCCAGCACAGGACGAACAGCAGGCACCAGGCGAGCAGGGCGACGAGGGTCTTCATGGTCCGGAACTCCTTCGGGCAGCGGATGTCAGGCGTCCATCCTCGCGTCCTGCACTGCGGTGGACCAGCGCGCTGCGACGAATCCGGCGGGATGCCGACGAAACCGCCCTGCGCCCGCATGAAACCGTGCCGCGGTAGGGCAGGTCAGGGCTGCGGAGTCAGCAAGGGCGCTTCCGGCGGCGGCGGTCCACGACGCACCACGTCGCGCTGCATCGCCGCCAGCCGGCGCAGCAGGCGGTTCTGTGTGGCGCGCGGCAGCTGGCGCTGGTCCATCGCCCACATCAGATCCTCGACCAGCGCATTGAAATCGGCTTCGGCGATGTTCACGTGCTTGTGCGCCCCGGCCATGTCCCTGCCGGCGTACGAGCAGGGGCCGCCCGACTGCACGCACAGGAACTCCACCAACCGGTCATTGAGGTTGATGATGTCGACGTCCTTGAAGTGATGCGCGATGCGGGGATCGTCCGACACACGGAACAGCAAGGTCTCCACCAGCGCCTCGATGCCGGCGCGCCCGCCCAGCCCGTCGTACAGCGCGTCCTTCGCCGGTGGCGCGGACGCGCAGCCGGCGATCCACAGCAGGCTGGCCAGCAGCAGGGCGGTCGCGATACGCATGCTCGTCACCTCATAAGCTCAACTGCAAGGACACGTATGCGCCGCGCTGGTCGTCCAGCGTGGCGATACTGCCCAGGTCCGCCCACGCACCGACGACGGCGACGTGCTTGTTCGGGAACCAGGCGATGAAGACGTCGCGCCAGTCGTCTTCTCTGGCGAAGCCGAGGTTGTCGGGCTTCTGCCGGTATTCCACGCCTACGGCGAGGCGGGGATCCAGCAGCACGGCCGCCGATCCTTCCCACAGCCACGTGCGCTCCGCACGCCGGTCGCCGCCGAAGCCCAGCAGGCCGGCCTGGTTGGCGTTGCTCGAACGCAAGGTCGCATTGAGCAGCAACTGGTAACCGCCGGCGGCATCGAGGAACAGTTTGCTGGCGCTGAGATAGGCATCGGTGCCGTTGTCGTCGCGCGCGCCCACCGCCAGCGGCAACGCGCCGTCGCGCAGGCGCTTGTGCTGCACGCCGACGCTGACCTGCGGCATGCGCGTATAGACCAGGTCGCCGGCCAGGCGCACCTTGGCGCCGTAGATGTCCTGCTCCAGCGCATCCCAGGGCAGCGCCAGCCGGCGTTGCAGTTCGCCCAGGTCGAAGGACTGCCGCGCGAACGACACTTCCACCCGGTTGGCGAACGTGTACGACGCCCCGAAGGCGTCCAGCGCGTAGTCGCCGGTATCCACGCGCGTGTAGAACGCGGCGCCCCCGTGCTGTTCGTCCGTTCCGTACCCCGACAGCACGGCCCACGGCACGATGCCGCCGCCGGCCGCACCTTCCACCTGCGTGGCGCCACCGGTCGCCAGCAGGCGGCCCTGTCCGGAGGCGGGCAGCGCCGGCAGCAGCGCGGACAGGGCGCAGGCGATCGATACGCAACGAAGGGCAGGGGTCATGCGTCGGTTTCCAGCGGGAGGTCGTCGGTCGTCGCGGTGCGCTCGCGCTGGTGGCACCAGTCCAGCAGCGCGGCGCTGCCCAGCGGTGCGCTGAACAGGTAGCCCTGCACCATGTCGCAGCGGTAGTGGCGCAGCAGGGCCAGTGCGCGGTCGTTCTCCACGCCCTCGGCGATCACCGACAGGCCCATGTTGTGGCCCAGTTCGATGGTGGAGCGCACGATCACCGCGTCGTCGCTGCCTTCTTCCAGCTGCATCACGAAGCTCTTGTCGATCTTCAGCTCGTCCACCGGCATGCGCTTGAGTTGCGCCAGCGAGGAATAGCCGGTACCGAAGTCGTCGATCGCCAGCCGCACGCCGCAGGCCTTCAGCCGGTGCAGCATGCGCAGTGCGTACTCGATGTCCTGCATCAGCGCGCTTTCGGTGACCTCCAGGATCAGGCGCTCCGCCGGGACGCCATGGGCGGCGAGCCGCTGTTCGATGTAGTCCGGCAGGTCCGCATCCAGCAGGTCCATCGCGGACAGGTTCACCGCCAGCCCCAGGTCCAGTCCGCCCGCGCGCCAGACGGCATGGCAGGCCAGGGCCTGGTCCAGTACGAAGCGCGTCAGTTCGTGGATGAATCCCGAGCGTTCGGCCAGCGGGATGAACTCGTCTGGCGCCACCGCGCCCAGGGTGGGGTGGCGCCAGCGCAGCAACGCCTCGACGTGCTGCACGTGCGCGCTGGCGGCATCGAGCTTGGGCTGGAACTTCAGTTCGAGTTGGCCTCCGGAGATCGCCTGCCGCAGGTCGGTCATCAACTGCAGCTGCCGAAGGTGGGATTCGTCGCGGCCGGGCTGGTACACCGCCACTCCGCCGTGCGCGGCCTTGGCGTCGTACAGCGCGATGTCGGCCCGTCGCAGCAGTGTGTCGGCATCCGCGCCATGCTCGGGATGGCAGGCCAGGCCGAAGCTGCCTTCGACGCCAACGCGCGTACTGGGCAGGTCCAGCGGCTGCTTCAACGCGTTCCACAGCGCGTGCGCCTGCGCCTGCGCCGCCTCGCATCGCAGGCCCGGCAGCATCAGCATGAACTCGTCACCGCCCAGGCGGGCGACCAGATGGGCGTCATCCGACGCGCTGCGCAGCCGCTGCGCGACTTCGCGCAGGACCTGGTCGCCGAATTCGTGGCCCAGCGTGTCGTTGATCTCCTTGAAGCGGTTCACGTCCATGACCAGTACCGCCACGTCGCCGCCACGGGCGATCGCCGCCTGCAGCAGGTCGTAGGCATGGCTGCGGTTGGGCAGCCCGGTCAGGCCGTCGTGGTGGGCCTGGTGCAGGATGCGCGCTTCGCGCGCGGCGATGTCCGCCTGCATGCGGCCGAACGCACCGGCAAGCTCGGCGATTTCGCGACTGCCGCCGGCGACCGGCGCCTGCGAGTAATCGCCGGCCTGGATGCGCTGCGCCGCCGTGGCCAGTCGCGACACCGGTCGGCTGATGCCGCGACCCAGGGCAACGGCGACGGCAACCGCGAGCAGCGCCGCAAGCCCGGACAGCAGCAGGATGCGCGAACGCAACGCGCGGTAGGGCGCCAGCGCTCGGTCGTACGAATCCAGCAGCACCAGCCGTGCGTCGTCGCCCTCGGTGAGCGGATGCGAGTCGGAGAGGTAATGGTCGCTGCCGACGGCAATCGGGCGCGTGTGGTCGCCCTGCGGCGTCCAGGCGCTCGCAAAGGACGCGCGCTGCGCGTCGGGCAACGTGGAGGCATGCACGCGCGTCCGGGAGCCGGCGCTGGTGACGAAGGCGGCTTCCAGTCCGGTCAGGCGCTGGTACTCGCGCGCCACCGCATCGTCGTAGCGACGGCCTATGGCCAGCCAGCCCACCCGCTCCGGCGCCATGACCGGCAACATCACCACCAGGTAAAGGGCGTCCTTCACGACGACTGTCTGCAAGGCCAGCCCGTCGCGGGCGGCCTGGCGCGTGAGACCGGCCAGTACCTCCGCCGACGGCGCCGCGGCGCCCTCGGCGCCGGCCTGCCAGCGGCCGTCGCGATCCAGCAGCCAGGCCAGGTCGGCACCCACACGGGTGCCCTGGTTGCCCAGCGCCGAACGCAGTGTCGGCACATCGCCACTGGCCACCGCCGCACGGAAACCGAAATCGTCCGACAGCACCGACGCCGACGCGAGCAGCTGTTCCGAGCGGCTCTGCTGGAACTGTTCCCACACGCGCTGGCCCACGTGCAGCTCCTGTTCCAGCCGCGACGACACCGCGCGCTGCGTGGCCACCGTCACCACCGCGAACGTGGCCAGCTGCGCGGCCACCACCACGGCGATCATCACTGCGATGACGCGGGTCTGGAAACTGCGTGGCTTCAAGGGGTGCCGCCCTTGGTCTGGCGGAACTTCTCCTGCAGCGCGCGCAGGCGGTCAGTGCCACGCACGTCGTTCTTCGCCGGGACCAGCGCGATCTGCAACGTCGACGAGGCGCCAGCGGCCGGCACCACCAGCGTGCGTTCCAGCGGCGCACCCTCGCCGCGCACGTGCCACACCCGCAGCGTGTAGCTTCCCGGCGGCACGTCGAGGGTCAGGTGGCCATCGGCGGCGGTCTTGCCGAAGTAGGGCGTGTCCAGCACCACGATGTGGCCGATCATCCAGTCGTGGATGTTGCAGCCCACCACCACCACGCCCGGCGTGTCGAAGCGGATGGGCGCGGCCTTGTTGCCGGAGTACAGCGGAATCTCGAACTGGCGTGGCTGCGAGAACGAATAGACGTGATGCTGGATGTTGTCGCGGTTGGGGAAGGCGACCACCGTGCCGGCCTGCACCGGCAGCACGCCCGGCACGAAGGCCGAATGCTGCTGATCCATGCGCGCGGTGGCGCTGCGGGTGGTCGACGGCGTCGCGCCGTGCAGGCTGACCACGGCATCGGCGACCGGGCCGCTGCTGCTGCCCACGGCGAGGCGCACCTCCGCCGCATGCGCAGCCGACCCGATGGCCATCGACAGCAGCACTCCAGACCACGCCCGCCCCACGCGCCGCCATACCCGCATCGTCATCCCCCGTCCAATCAGCCAATTCCAGCAAGACCCGTGCCATCCCCGCGATCCGCCGACGCGACGATCGCGGGCATGAGGCATGCGTGTTCCGTTCCTGCGGGACTGCCGGACTGGGCTGAAACTGACGTTACGCGTCATGGCGGCGGATGGATGCGGTGGCCGCAACCGGTGCCGTCGTACGGGCCGCGATGCCGGGATCAGCCCGGCCCCACCAGATGCCGTGTGACCTCGGCGGCACTCCGCCCCGCCAGCGTGCCGCGGCGTGTCCCGGACCACAGGGGCGAAAAATCGTCGCGACCCTGCGCTTCGGCCGCGGCACTCAATGGCGCAAGCGCCTGCGACGCCCAGGGGAAGGCGGGAGGCAGGTCCGACAGCGGGCCGAGATCGCGCATCAGCCGGTTGACCAGACCGCGCGCGGGCCGCCCACTGAACAGGTTGGTGATCGCGCCTGTGCGCGCAGGCTGCTGCAAGGCAGTCCGATGGACGGCCGATGTGGTCGCCTCCGGGCACAGCAGGTACGCGGTGCCGGCCTGCACCGCACTCGCGCCGGCCGCGAGCAAGGCGCGCACATCGGCGCGGTCGCCGACGCCGCCCGCCGCGATCACCGGTACCGTCAACGCCTTCGACAGCGACGCCACCAGTTCACGCGTGCCGGGCTGGATCGCCAGGTCATCGGAAAGGAAATGCCCGCGGTGGCCGCCGGCCTCGATGCCCTGCGCGATCACCGCGTCCACGCCATGGCGTTGCAGCCATCGTCCTTCCTCGACGGTCGTCGCCGACGACAGCACGGTGGCGCCCCAGCCCTTGATCCGCGCCATCAGCGCGGCATCGGGCAGGCCGAAGTGGAAGCTCACGATCCGCGGCCGGAACGCGTCCAGCAGGTCGACGGTCGCCGCATCGAGCGGGCGGCGCGCGCCCGCCGTCGAGGGCGCGGGCGGTTCGATGCCGTACTCGGCGTAGTACGGCATCAACGCATCGTGCCAGCGCTGCCCCTCCGCAGCATCCGGCTCGGCCATCGCGTGGCAGAAGAAGTTGAGGTTGATGGGGTGCGGCAGCGACGCGAAGGTGTGCAGCGCGGTCTCGAGTCGCGCAGGCTCGAGCATCGCGCAGGGCAGGGAGCCGAGCCCGCCGGCATTGGCTACCGCGATGGCGAGCGCTTCGTCCTGCACGCCGGCCATTGGCGCCTGGATCAGCGGAAGGTCGATGCCGAGCGAGGACAGGATGTCGTGCATGGCGCAAGCTTACGCTGGCCGCCAGCCATCGAAGCGCGCGATGGCACGTCCGCTGGACTGGTCCTGGTCTTTCGATGGAGGCGAAGTTCGCTCGCGCTCGGCTTCCATGCCTGTCGATTTCCCGCCACCTGCTTCGTCGCTCATGCACTCCCAACCCAAGGAACGCCCATGAAGTATCTCGGTCTCGCCTATTTCACGCCGGAGAAGTTCGCCGGGATGAGCGCGGACGATGTCGAAGCCCTGGTCAGCCAGTGTCCCGCGCTCGACGAGAAAATGCGTGCGACCGGCAAGGTGCTGGTGGCCGCGTCGCTGGGCGACCTGGAAGGCTGGAGGACGCTGCGGCCGCGCGCTGGCAGGACGCAGATCAGCGACGGGCCCTACACCGAGTCGAAGGAAGTAGTGGGCGGCCTGTTCATCATCGAGGCGGAGGATCCGGAGGAGGCCTTGCGCATCGCGTCCCTGCATCCCGCGGCCACGCTGGGCGAGGAAGGAGGATGGGCCGTCGAACTGATCCCGATGGACTTCTATCTGGCGCAGTGAGGGATCGGCGGGCGCTTCGGGAACGTGCACAAGGACGGGCCGCGGTTGCGGCATTGCCGTCCGCGCTCCGCGACGGTCCGCTCACCCGCGCTGCGCGCGTCGCAGGAAGCGGATCGCGGCAGTTTCCCACTGGCGCGGACCGTTGGCATGGCGCGTGATGCGCTGGAGCCGGCCGTCTTCCCAGCCCGAGAAGACGCGCGGATCCACGTAGTTCTTTTCGCAGATGCGCGGGGTGTTGCCCAGCAGGTCCGCGGCACCGCGCAAAACGGCCTGCCGCACCTGCGCCGATGACGGGTCGCCATCGGCCGGCGGCGGGAGGGCGGCGAGCGTGCGGAACGCGAAGAGGGTGGCCCCCAGCGTGCGGAAATCCTTGGCGGTGTAAGGCCCCTGCAGCTGCGCCTGCAGGTAGTCGTTGACGTCGCCGGAGGTGATGCGCTGCACCTTGCCCTGCTCGCGGTACTGGAACAGCGCCTGCCCGGGCAATTGCCGGCATTGGCGAACCAGCTTCACCAGCCGCGCATCGCTGACGCGGGACTCCAGTGCCTTGCCACCCTTGCCGCGGAAGGCGAAGCGCACCTCGCTGCCGGCGATGAAGCGCGCATGCACGTTGCGCAGCGTGGTGAGTCCGTACGAACCGTTTTCCTTCTGGTAGCTCTCGTTGCCGACACGCAGCAGCGTGTGGCCGAGCAGGGCGACGACCAGCGCGACCACCTTGTCGCGCGGGAAGCCGGGCAGGGCGAGATCGGCGCGCACCCGGCGGCGCAGTCGGGGCAGCGCCTCGGCGAAGGCAATCAGGCGGTCGTACTTGCGCGCGCCGCGTTCGGCCTGCCACGCGGTGTGGTAGCGGTACTGCTTGCGTCCGCGCGCGTCGCGCCCGGTGGCCTGCAGGTGGCCGCGCGCATCGGCGCAGATCCAGACATCGGTGTAGGCCGGCGGAATGGCGAGCTGGCGGATGCGGGCGATCGTCGCCGCATCGCGGACCGCACGCCCGCGCGCATCCAGATAGTTGAAGCCGAGCCCACGCCGCCGACGCCGCAGGCCGGGCATCGCGTCGGAGGTGTAGTGAAGGCCGGCCAAAGGCGCCTCAGAAGTCGTCGACGTACTCGAGCACCAGGCCGTAGCGCGTGGCGACATCGTCGGCGGTGGCGGTCACGGTATCGGCATAGGGAGAAGCGACTTCGATCTCGACGGCGTGCACGTCGCTGGCGCCGATGTCGTCGGGCAATCCCGCCGAACTGGAATCGTCGTCGTCCATGTGCGGCATCAGGTCCGCCAATTCCTCAAGGCGCTCCACCCCGTCGATGCCTTCCAGTGCGGCCATCAGCGCGTCGAACGCGGTCTGCGGGCCGGTGGCCCGGAGTCTGATCGTCGTCATGCTCTTCCTCTTCGCCGTGCGATTGCGTGATGCATTCGACCTTAAGATGGCCCTGATCACGCCGTCGTGAAGCCGTCGCCCGACCGCAGGGCAACGTTCAGTCAGGGAGATTCCACATGATGCGCCGAATGACCCTCGTGCTTGCATGGCTGCTGGCCATGGCGACGACACCACCGGCAAGGGCGGAACCGCCCGCCGTTCCGTCCGGGCAGGGCACCGCCACGCTCGAGCACCTGCCGGCCCTGAAGGGCGACTACTTCGCCCTGACCGATCGTGGATCCGGTCGCGTGCATCACCTCTACGTGCGCTATCCCGAGGGCTATGACGCGGCGACGGCCACGCGCTATCCGGTGGTGTACGTGCTGGACGGCGCAGCCTGTTTCCGTTGCTCGCGCCGACGCACCTGTTCCTGCACTACGACGAGACGTTGCCGGAGGCGATCATCGTCGGCATCGCCTATGGCGGTTTCGACCCGGCCATCAACAAGCGGCATGTCGATTTCACGGCGCCCGGCGACGACGCCGGCGCGGAGCAGGGCGGGGCGCCCGGATTCCTCGCTTTCCTGCGCGCGCAGGTGCTGCCCGAGGTGGAGCGACGGTATGCGGCGGATCCCACGCGCCGTGTGCTGATCGGGCAGTCGCGCGCTGGCTATTTCGTGCTGTGGTCGGCGGTGCAGGATCCCGACCTGTTCTGGGGGCGCATCGCCAGCAATCCGTCGCCCGGGCCGGCACGCGACGCGTTGTTCGCCGCGCCGCGACCGTACACCGGCGCGGACCTGCGCGTGGCCGTGGTCAGCGGCGCGCGCGATACCGCCGAACGCCAGCGCATCGCGCACGACTGGACCACGCACTGGGCTGCCCCGTCGGCAGGTGCGCCATGGGACGTCGCGTTGGTGGCGCTGCCTGACGGCACGCATGCCGCCTCGATCGGTGAGGGCTACCGGCGCGCGATGCTGTGGCTTTTCCGCGGGGACATCGCGTTGGCGCCAGCGCAGTGATGCGGCTGTATGCCCGCGTTCGGTCGCGCTGGAGCAGTCGGCGCCACTCGGGCACGCAGGGTGCGAAGGTCGCCCAGAGGCGCTCGACCAGTGTTCATGTGCATCCTGCCGACTGGCTGCGCGGACTGGGGCGCGTCCATGCGGCAGGTAAGCCGCTATGCAGCCCCCCAACCGTCGAACCCCATGGACATTGAAATCCTGCTGATCGCCGCCCTGTACCAGGCCGGTTGAGGACAGGACGCCATCGGCTTGGCCATGCCGCGGATCCTGCGCATCCTGGAAACCGAGGACGTGCTGCGCGCTGCTTCACGCTCGACGCTTTGATCGGCGGCAACCCGGGTTCCGTCGGCGTGGGTCGGGTTTCATCGCCCACCACTGGCCGTCGGGCTGGCCAATGTCCATGCTCGGCGGCGAAAGGGGCGCCAGGCGGGCGTCGCACAGCAGGCCGGATGGCGGAGGGAAGGAATGCGGATCGGGGCTGTATTGCAGGGGGTGACGGTCGTGGCCGCGATGCTGGTGGCCGGTCATGCTGGGGCAGCGGAGGTTGCTGGGGCGGGCGAAGTTATCGATGCGCGGATCGAGACGTCAATGACCGAGGCTGGCCTGGTCGGCGTGGGCGCCGCGGTGATCGTCGACAGGCGCATGGTGTGGTCGAAGGGCTATGGATTCGCCGACCGCCAGCGCGGCGTTGCATTCACGCCCGACACGGCGATGAACATCGCCTCCATCACCAAGACAGTGACCGGCGTGGCGATGATGCAGGCGGTGCAGGCCGGCAAGCTGTCGCTGGACGAAGATATAAACGCCTACCTCCCGTTCAAGGTGGTCCACCCGCAGTTCCCCGACGCGCGCATCACCCTGCGCCAGCTCGCCACGCATACCTCGGGCATCAATGATCGGTGGGCCGTGTACGAGCGTCTGTACCACTGGGGAGGCGACGCGCCCGAGGCGCTGGGCGACTTCCTGCGCGGCTATCTGGTGCAGGGTGGCAAGGACTACGCGACGGACAACTTCGTGCCGCATAGGCCGGGGACGCACCGCGCCTATTCCAACATCGGCGCGGGACTGGTCGGTTACATCGTCGAGCGCGCGATGGGCGAACGCTTCGATGCCTACACGCAGCGCACGATCCTGTCGCCGCTGAAGATGACGCGCAGCCACTGGTTCCTGTCGCAGCGGCCGGCGGACGAGCGCGCCACGCTGTACGTCGCACAGGGCGGATTCGCGGTGCCGATACGGAACTATGGGCTGGCGACGTATCCGGACGGTGGCCTGCGTACCTCCGTGGCGGACCTGTCGCGGTTCTTCATCGCGGTGCTTGGCGACGGCAGCCTCGACGGCGCACGCATCCTGTCACCGGCATCGATCGCCGAACTTAGACGTTTCCAGTACACGCCCGGCCACACACCGGACAACGTCGTGCCTGAGGAAAAGAACTCCGGCCTGTTCTGGGCCACCAAGTTCGACACGGCCTACGTCGGCCATGGCGGTTCAGACCCGGGCGTGCACACCGCGATGCTGGCCAACCCGGCCGGCGACGTCGCAATCGTCCTGTTCGTCAACACCTCGGTGGACGATCGTGACGGCAAGGTGTACGGGCAGTTGTTCGATGCGCTGTGGCAGCACGCGCTGACGTTCAAGCGATCGAAGAAGTAGGTCACGCCTCGCGCCGCGCCGCCAAACGCAGCTTCACCCGCGGGTTGGAACCCGATCCGACACCACCGGCGTGAAGGCGCAGTCGCTCAATGCCCACCCTGTGACGCTACGACGCAGGCGGAAGGGTGCCATGGCCGCCGCTCAGGTGGGCATGACCCGATCGGGTCGAACCGCTTTCACTGGGAATTGGCGATCAGCACCCCGACGGCCAGGCCCAATCCCAGCACGCCGATGGCCAGGGCCAGGTAGCCGGCATTGCCGAGAAGCCGCTGCAGCAAGCGTTTCCTTTCATGCGCTTGCGAGGCTTCGAAGCTCGCAAACTCGACAACGCCGCCCGCAGAGGTGTTGTGGAACTCGTAGCGCGCAAGGGAATTGCCCGTCTTGCGTGCCAATGCGAACAGGACGATGCCGATGCCCAGCGGAATCAACGAGAAGCCCCCGAGCACGATGGGCAGCTTCTTCCGGAATTCGCGCCCGCGGCCGGCGCGTCCGGCTTCATGGCGCTCACTCTGGTAGTCGGCGAACCGCTGACGGCTGCCGCCCACGCCGGTCAGGTCCACGAACCGATCCTGATACCCGGGCGGAAAATACCGTTGGGCCGTCTCCCGCGCCGCTTGCGGACTCGCCTTGAAGTAGTTCTTTTCCCTTGCGAAGCGCTGGCGGCGGCACGTATCGAACAGGTTGTCCAGGTAGCCGCACTTCTTGCGCCAGTCGGGATAGGCCTGCATTTTTTCGTCGATGGAACGATACGCCCGGCTGTACGCGTCGAGCAGCTCTCGGGCAGGCCCAGATGCCTGGGACACGTTGCCGCTGCTGCTCGCGGTGTGCGCCAGGGCACTGTGCAGCATCATCAGCCGTCCCGCCTGACGTCCGGCTAGGTCGTCGGGTTCGGCGTCCCCGGCGGTTGCCAGAAGGTCGGACTGGACCTGCGCTGCGGAAGGATAGTGCGCCAGGGCAGCAGCATCTTCGTCATTCGCCCATGCCAGCCCTGCCTGTCCGCCCAGCATGGCGAACATCAACACCGCGCCGATCTTCATATTTTCCCCTGGTGAGTGATGCCATTCCGGCAATGGCCGGCTTCTGCGAACCCGTATCGCCGGGCAGTGGATTCAAGCCGGGCGCCCCAAACCGTTTTGCGGATGGAAGTCCGCCGGATACCGGTTCAGTTCCCGGCGGCTCCCGTGCCGCCCAACAGACGCTGCCACGCGGCCATTTCGTCTTCCTCGGGCGTACCCAACTCGCCCAGCGCCGCCACCGCCGCGACCAGCAGCGGGCGACCTTCCTGGGTGCGCCCGGACTGCATCAGGATCTGGCCCCGCAGCGCCTGCAGCCGGTGTTCCCACCCGGGCGTGGAGTCGCCGGCGGTCAGCGCCGGCACGCTGAGGCCATCGACCATCTCGAGCGCGTCGGCATACCGGCCTTCGGTGGCGAGGTGGCCGGCGAGCGCATAGCGGAAGCTGTGCGCGGCGACGTTGTCCTGGCCGAAATGCCGGCGCAGGCCGCTTTCCGCCCGGCGCAGGTAGTCGAGGCCGGCCTGGCGGTCGCCACAGGCGTACTCCTTGAACCCCAGGTTGCCCGTTTCGATCAACGTCGCCTGGCGCTCCTCGCCGTAACGCTTCGCCATGCGTTCGCGCACCGTGCGCGCGATGGGCAGCGCCTTCGGGCAGTCGTCGGCGTAGTCGTGGATGCTGGCGACCAGCGACAGCTGCACCAGCGTGGTGTAGTCGTCAGGGCCGAGGATGCGCTCGGTGGTCGCGGCCGCGGTCTGCGCGATGGGCAGCGCTTCGGCGTAGCGGCCCATGTTGCGAAGCGCTCGCGCCAGCATCACGCGGTAGCCGGCGACGGTGGACTCGCCGATGCGCTTTGCGTCCAGCAAGGGATCGGCCAGCAGCTGCTGCAACAACGGCACGGCTTCCTCGGCCTTGCCGGAGCGGAGCAGGGCGTCGGCGATGTTGGAGCGGATCAGAGCGGCCATCGAGGCGTCGTCGGGACGCAGGGCGCGCTGCAACGCATCCGCGCGGCGGTGCGCGACGAGCGAAGGTTCGATTTCCAGTTGCTGGAAGTGGAACTGGCCGCGCGCGATGGCAGCGTACAGCGCGACGACGTTCCGGCCTTCCAGCCGCGTGCGGCCGGCAAGGCGGTCGGCTTCGCGGAGCTGGCGCTCGGCTTCGGTAAACGATTCGCGCGTGCCGGCATAGGCCAGCGTGCGCACCAGTCCATAGCGGGTGACCAGGGTCTGTTCGTCATCCACGCCGAAGGCGCGGCCGTAGTCCTGCACCGCCTGCCGCAGGTGGCTGGCGGCGCGCTCGCGATCGCCGAGCGTGCGCCAGGCATCGCCCAGTGCCGCATGGATGCCGCCGCGCACCGCCGGGTCCTGGCTGAAGCGGGCGGCCAGCGGCGCACCCGCCTGTTCGAGCATCTGCCGCACGGTCGGGTCGCGCTCGAAGCCGGCGCCGCCCGGGCTCAGCGCGCCGATCAGATCGTCGCTGAGGAAACGCGTGACCGCTTCCGCGCGCGCGGCCTGCATCGCGGCGCTCTGGCGCTGCTGTTCGCTGCGGTACCAGAACAGTGAGCTTGCCAGCAGGCCTGCGCTGAGCAGCGCGAAGCTGGCGATGATCCACGGGCGACGCGCACGCGTGCGTTCCAGGGCGCGCTGCGCATGCTGGGCCTGGCGCGCCGCCGCCTGCTGTTCGTCGTCGCGTGCGCGTCGCTGCGGCAACGAGGACAGGCGGTCGATCAGGTCCGCCACGCTGCCGATGCGTCGTGCGGGATCGCCGTCGGTGGCGCGGCCGATATCCTCGACCAGCAGCGGGTCGTCGATATCGCGCTCCCAGCCCGGCGCCATCGGACGACGCAGGTCGCCCACCAGCCACTGGTACAGCAGCACGCCGAGCGCATAGACGTCGCTGCGCACGGTGGCCGGCTGGCCGGCGACCAGCTCCGGTGCCAGATAAAGCGGTGTGCCCGAACTGTCGCTGCCGGCGGTGGTGACCGTCATGCCCATGCCGGTGATGCCGAGTTCGGCCAGCCGCTCCGGTTGCAGCAGGCGGCTGTTGCCGAAGTCGGTGAGGCAGGGCTGCCAGCGCTCGTCCTGGCGGGCGCGCACCAGCACGTTGTCCGGCTTGATGTCCTTGTGCAGCACGCCCACGCCGTGCGCGGCATCGACTGCCGCGGCGACCTGCAGGAAGAACGCCAGCTTGCGCGCGCGGTCCCAACCGAGCGCGCCATGCTCCGCGGCCCAGTCGGGCAGTGCCTGTCCGCCGTACTCGCATTCCAGGAAGTACGGCTCGGTTTCGAAGTTCCAGTCCAGCACGCGAACGAAATCGTCGCGCTCGCCCAGCGTGTCGCGCAGCACGCGCATCAGCGTGGCTTCGCGCTTGATGGTGGCCAGGCGCTCGCCGCCCACGCTGAACTTGAACACGCGCGCATCGCGGCTGCGCGGTTGGCGCGCCAGCCAGACTTCGCTGCCCAGGGTGCGGCCGAGCGGGCGCTCGAGCAGGAAGTGTTCGCGACCGGGCACCGGCTGGCCGGCAGCGAAGCTCAGTGCAGTGCCCAGCCGCTGGCCCTGCGCGACGCGCTCGACGGGACCGTCCAGGCGGTAGCCCACGCGCGGGACGGTGGCGATGCGGTCCTCGCCGGCCGCGTCGAGCGCCTTGCGCAGTTTGCCGATGGCGGTGGCGAGCACGTGGTCGACGGTGACCCGGCCGGTCCAGACCTGGTCGAACAGTTCCTCCTTGGTCACCACCTCGCCGACATGGCGCAGCAGCACCGACAGCACCTGCAGCGGCTTGTGCTCGATGTCGACCGCCAGGCCGGCGACGCGCAGTTCATGACGGGCCTCGTCGAACTCGACGGTGCCGAAGCGCCATCGGTAGAGCCGGGCATCGGGGGGCGGGGAGGGGGGCATGCGACCGATGATAACGCCGGTTACGGCGCCCATTGCGGGGCGGGAAACCCCGTCGCGGCGCGCTTGAAGGTTTCTTGAAGTCCGCATGAGGACGCCCGTGGCGACCTCCCGGCAGTCTCGTTCCCAAGCCCCGGCCACGCGTCGGTCGGGGCATCCAGCGAGGCCGGGTGATGCGGACAGGAAACAGCAGTCGAGGGGGGTGGAGCCGGCTTGCCCTGTCGCTGGCGTGGCTGGGCGCCGTCGCGATGGCGCCGGCCGCGGCCCAGTCCACGTCCACGTCCACGTCCGACCCGCGCAGCGTGGTGGGGCCCTGGGTGGGCACCTATGTCTGTGCGCAGGGCCTGACCGGCCTGACCCTCAGCATCGCCGAGGCGACGCCCACGCAGGCACGCGCGCTGTTCCACTTCTATGCGGACCCGCGCAACCCGCGGGTGCCGACCGGCTGCTTCACGATGAGCGGCCAGTACGACCCGGCGTCCGGCCGGCTTCAACTCAAGGGCGGTGACTGGCTGCTCAAGCCCGGCGGGTACCGGGTGGTGCATTTCGATGGACACGTCGATGCCGAAGGCCGGCGATTCACCGGCAAGGTCAGTGGTGCGCCCGCGTGCAAGCAGTTCGACTTGGCCCGTGGTCCCTCGCCGGCGACGCCGCCGGCCACCTGCGCGATCGCCATGCCGGTGGCGCAGGCCGACCTGCAGGATGCCGGGCGCCTCGGCGACGCGCTGGCGAACGCGGGCCGTGTCGACCTGAACATCCTGTTCGACTTCGCGCAGGCGACGATCCGCCCCGACAGCGTGCCGCAGCTCGACGAACTGGGTCGGACCCTGCTGACGCCCGCGCTGTCCGCGCGCCGCATCGGCATCCACGGCCATACCGATGCCGTCGGCAATGCGGACGCCAACCTGCAGCTGTCGCGCCAGCGCGCGGCCGCCGTCGCCGCCTACCTGCAGCACGCGTTCGGCATCGCACCGCAACGCCTCGATGTGCAGGGCTTCGGCAAGACACGCCTCAAGCAGCCAGGCAATCCCGGGGCGGAAGCCAACCGCCGGGTCGAGATCGTGCTGCTGGAGTGAACCGTTCGGTCCACGCAACCCCCGCCACCCATCCCAGAGAAGGAAACCCCGATGACGAAGACCTTGCCCTTGCTGGCCCTGTCCGTCCTGCTGCTGTCCGCGTGCGGCGGCAGCGACACCGACCTGGCGGACGGCCAGGAAGAGATGGGCGTGCCGGTCGACGAACTGGAGGAAGCGGCCGCCGCCGCGCCCGACGGAACCGCGCCATTGCGTTGTCCGCCGAAAGTCCGCAAGAGCCTGGTGGGCCCGGACATCACCGGCCTGCGGCCGGGCATGACGCGGGAAGAGGCGCTGTCCACCGTGCGTTGCAACCTGGGTGAGGACGCCATCGTGACCGAGGAGAAGCGCTGGCTGGATCGCCTGGACACCTATGGCGTGGAACTCGGCACGCAGTTCTTCACCGTCGAAAGGGGCAGTTACCGGCCCTGCAACTTCGCGCGCGAGTGGCAGGAGTGCCGTGGCAAGTTCAAGTGGGAACACACCGACGAGATCGTCAGCGTCGCCACGCCGGGCGTGCCCGGCAAGGAGACGGCGGTGGCCATCTGGCGCACGCAGAAGTTCCGCGACGGCCAGATGCCGTCGGTGGACGCCACGCTGGACGCGTTGACCGGCAAGTACGGCCAGCCACAGGTACGGGAGAGCGACGATTCGCCGCGCGGCTACTCGGCCGGCACGCGCGATCTGCAGTGGATCTACGACCGCGCCGGCAATCCGCTGTCCGAAGCCAATCCGCTGTTCAACCAGTGCCGCAACGGGGTCTATGCGGCCAGCGACAACACCAGTGCGCGCTGGACCCAGGGGTGCGGCCTGAACATCAGTGCGCGGGTCGTGCTCAGCGGCAAGAACCCCGGCCTGGTGATGGAGTTCCATACCGCGATGATCCAGCAGAGCGACACCTACGCGCTGGTGGAGGGGATGGGCGCGGAACTGCAGCGGATCGGCCAGGCGCGTCGCGACGCGGAGGTCAAGGAGGCCGGCGATGCCAACGACGTCAGCCTCTGATCGCCGCGCGCGCGGCGCCGCATACTTCGCCTTGGCGCTCGCCACGCTGCTTTCCGCCTGCGGCGATCGCCAGGAGGCGTCGTCTGCCGCACCGGGCGAGGCAGGCGGATCGCCCGCGCCAGAGGCGCCTTCCGCTGCACCGGCGACGGCCGCAGGCTCGGCCACGCCATCCGCTTCGCCCTCCGCAACGCCACCTTCCACGTTCGGCGAGCGCCAACTCGATCATCCGGACGATCTGCAGATGCTGATGCTGGCCTATCGCCTGGAAGGGCGCGAGCCGCCGATCGCCACCTGGGCGGGCCAGCAGTCGCGCGTGGCCTATGCCGACGAGTTCCAGCGCCCCGCGCTGTTGCAGGACGAACAGGGACGTCTCCAGGCGATCTACGACGGCACCGCCGAGGTGGGACGTCTGCGCATGAACGTCCGGGCCCACTTCGGCGAGTACGACAGCGCACGTGGCGGCTATTACCTGGACGCCTTCATGCCGGGCAGCGTGTTCCATTTCACTGCGCAGCCGTCGCCGTCCGAACGCGCGCAGCGGATCAGCCTGCAGGTCGACAATCCGGAAGAACTCAATTTCTGGCCGCTCGACGCCGCCGCCGCACAGGACGTGCTGACCCGGAACGGCGGGCTGCGCGACGTCGTGCTGGACAGCCGCCTGCGCATCACCGGGATCAACCGCCGCAGCGAGGGGCCGGTGATTACCGCGCGCCTGGAAGGTTACGCGATCGGCAACGACCGCTACGGACGTCCCGTGTCGCTGGGCGAGCGGCGGTTCTCGCCGGCGGGAGGCCCATGACATGACGATCCTGCGGACAGGAGGGCTGGCGTGCCTGGTACTGCTGTTGGCTGCCTGTGGCAGCGGCATGCAGGGCACCTACGAAGATGCGATGGGCCTGAGCCGGTTGCGGTTCGATCGCGATGGGTCGGTGGTCCAGACCGCGGCGCTGGGCGGCGTCGAAGTGCGATTGCGCTACGAGGTGGAAGACGACCGCGTGCGGCTGTCGCATCCCGACATCGACGGCGCGGCGCTGGTGCTCACGCGTGTGGACGAGAACACGCTCTCCGGCCCCATGGGGGTCACCTACAGGCGGGTGGCGGACTGAGCGCCGCACGACCGATCACGACTTCAACAGGAGAAACCACAATGAGGGACTGGCTGTATTTCGATGCGATGGTGACGCCGAAGATCATCACCTTCATCTACTGGATCCTGCTGGCAGGCGCGGCCCTGTCTGGCCTGGTCCTGATGGTGAAGGGCTTCGGGATGATGCGCTATTCGGGCTTCGCCGGCTTCGGCATGGTAGTGGCGGCGCCGATCCTGGCCACGCTGTCCGCGCTGCTGGCACGCATCTACTGCGAAATCATGATCGTGCTGTTCAAGATCAACGAAGCGCTGCAGGACATCCGCAGGAAATAGGCCGCGCGATGCCAGCGCACCTTCCGTCGCACGCATCGCCGTCGCCCTGGGGGCGTCGGCGGCCGTGCGCGCCATTCCACGACAGGGGATCAGACAT
Organism: Pseudoxanthomonas japonensis; assembly: GCF_043632995.1. Lineage (NCBI taxonomy): Bacteria > Pseudomonadati > Pseudomonadota > Gammaproteobacteria > Lysobacterales > Lysobacteraceae > Pseudoxanthomonas > Pseudoxanthomonas japonensis. The sequence goes on from NZ_CP171632.1 coordinate 1,565,767, forward strand.
GGCGACACATTCTTCCGTGCCTGGAAACAGGGTTGAACATGCCGGCGGACCGGGCGCAGTGCTCGGTGTCCTTGCTGCGATGACGATGACCGTGGCCGCCTTGCTGCCGCTGCGCAGCGACGCCGTGGACCGCGGCAAGCAGGTGGTGGTTTCCCAATCGGAACCTGCTGCCCGACTGCTGGATACGGTGGAGAACGCGATCTGGGCCGCGGATGGCCAGGCGGCGGACAAGCCGGTCTATGTGCTGTACAGCACCGAGTGTGCCTGGAGCAAACGGCTCTACGACGACACGCGCGGCCTCGCCGGCAAGGTCCAGCTGCGATGGATACCGGTCGCGGGCGGTACGGCGGGCAGCGTCGTGGCGGCGCGCGATGCGGCCAGCATCGCAGGGGCCTTCGGTGGCCGCGGCCCCCGCGTGGTTGACGTGGCTGCCGCGCAGCGCGGCCTCGCCTACAACCAGGGCGTCATGGACAGCATCAACTACCAGATGCGGCCCTACGACCGTTCCTCGACGTTCGCCTTCCCGACGCTGGTCTACCGCACCAGCAAGGGAGTGAAGCTGGTCGCCGGCAACCCGCGCAATCTCGCCGCGTTGCCCGGGGAGGTGCTGCCGCAGCCCGCGACGATGCCGACGCCGTCGGGCGTCGCGCTTTCGTCGCACCCCCCGTCCCTGGTGAACAGCCGCAACCTGCCCAAATGGAGCCATCGCCAGGCGCGCCCCGTGGTCTTCCACGCCGCGCCGTCGCCGCAGGCGCCGCCGATCGACGACCTGGACAAGGACCTGCTCGTGCCGGTCAGCGGCATCGTGGGCACGACGGGCTGGATCGAAGTGGCGCCCTGGGGGCCGGGCAAGCGCAAGGCCTATGTGCACGATCCCGTCATGGCGCGCATGGCGACGCTCGAGTTCCGCGTCCGGCCGCAGGGCGGCCAATGGCAGGCGCGGGACAAGGTACAGGTGCGCGAGTTCCCCGAGGCCGAAGCCCCCGTGCTGGAAACCCTGGGACCGGGCGAACGCTATCAGCGACGCGGTGTGGTCGAGCGTGGCGGTGATGTCTGGGAACAGATCGTGCTGTATGCCGATGGCACGCCGGGCTACGTGAGGCGCTGACAGGCCGGCGCGTCCTGGCGCAGTGCGGCATTCATGCAGGTATCGGAGGCGGTAGCTGCGCGCAGGCGCGCGATACGTAACCGGGTTCACGGAAACGGACCGGCCGTCGGAAACCGGTGCGCCTTGTCACACGCGCGGCACGAACGCGGCTTAGGCTCGCTGCATGGACTCCTTGGCCGACATCCGGGCCGTCCTGGCCGCTGCGGGACAGCGCATCGAACGCGGTGCGCTGCGCGAAGATCCGCGCGTGTTCATGGACGAACTGTGGCGACAGGTGTACGACCGTGCGCCCGACGACCTGCAGCCCTATGTATGGGCGAGGCTCTCCGATTTCTCCGCGCAGCTCGGGGTGCGCGGTGACGTGACCGCCGATCGCAGTCCGGTGCGCGCGCCACCGGAGGTGTTCGTGCGCCGCTGAGCGGGCGGGCTCATCTCACGCTGGCCTGAGGACTGACCTGCGCACGGCGCGCGTTGCGTTGTGTAAGACAAGCAGACCAGGCTCCTCGACTTCCGCATGAATTCCGGCACCACGATCCGTCCCGCCCGCCCGTCCGAGGCGGCCGCCCTGTCCGACCTGATGCGCCGTACCTTCCTGGCAGCCAATGGGCACTGCAGTACGCCGGAGAACGTGGCGGCCTTCCTGGACGAGGTCTATTCGCCCGAGCGCCAGGCGCAGGAAATCCGAGACCCCGACACGTTGACCCTGATCGTCGAACAGGACGGCGTGTGGGCCGGCTATGCGCAGTTGCGCTGGGGCACGGTGCCGCCGACCGAAGTGGTGCTGCGGCCCACGGTGGAACTGGCGCGCATCTACCTGGACGAGGCTTTCCACGGCAAGGGCATCGCCGCCGTGCTGGTCTCGCACCTGCTGGCCGCGGCCAAGCTGCGCGGCTCGCGTTCGGCGTGGCTCACGGTCTGGCAGGAGGCGCCGCAGGCGATCCGCTTCTGGCGCAAGCACGGCTTCCAGAGTGTCGGCCGCTCGATCTTCTACGTGGGCAACGATCCCAAGGAAGACTGGGTGATGACGCAGGCCTTGCCGTCGGCGTGACCTGCAAAGCGGCGCGATATCACGGCTGCGCTTTGCGCAGTTGCAACCGGTAGTCGCCCGCCGGCAGTCCGTCGACACGCAGGACGATGTGCACGGCGCGAATGCAGGCTGGCACCGGACGATCTTCCTCGATGGGTTGCACCTGCACGTCGACCTCGGCACTGAGCAGGTCGCCGTCGCGCACCACGTCGACCGCGTTCATCGGTTCCAGCGACTCGCGCGAGGACAGCCACACATCCTGCTCGAATATCGCCTGCGATCCCTCGAAGCGGGTGCGCAGGGTTTCGTCGACATCGCCACCGCCGCAGCCGCCGCCGCCGCGCTCATGCGCTTCCAGCCAACCGGTCAGCGTCGACAACGGCGCCGCCGGCTCGCCGGTCGTGGCGAGGGCGGCGAACAGCAGCGCGACCGGCAGCAGCGCCATGCCGGCTTACACCGTCGGCTGGCGCAGCACCGGATTGTCCCAGCCCGGGCGCGGCGCGAAGCGGTCGCCATGGCGGGCCTGCAGCGCCTTGAGCTTCTCCAGCAGCGCGTCGGGTCCGACGGCCTTGACGTGTTCGATCGGGCCACCGCGGAACGGGGCGAAGCCGGTGCCGAAAATCACGCCGGCATCGAGCAGGTCGCTGTCGGCGACCACACCGTCGTGCAGACAGGCCACGGCTTCGTTGAGCAACGGCAGGATCAGGCGGTCTTCCAGATCGTCGGGTGCCTTGTAGTCGGACGGCACCTGAGGTTTCACCGGTTTACCGTCCTCCCACTTGTACAGGCCCTGGCCATCCTTCTTGCCGCGCTTGCCGGGCTCGACCGTCGCCAGTGCCGCGGGCAGGGTCAGGCCGAGGAAGGGCGAGAGCTCCGCACCCACACCCTGCGCGACGTCCAGTCCGACCGTGTCGATCAGTTCGATCGGACCCATCGGCATGCCGAACTTCACAGCGGCCTTGTCGATCACCGGGCCGGGAATGCCTTCGGCGTAGGCCGTCGCGGCTTCCAGCATGTACGGGAACAGCACGCGGTTGACCAGGAAGCCCGGCGTGCCGGCCACCGGCACCGGGAACTTGTCCAGCGCCTTGCAGAACGCCGCCAGCCGCTTCACGTTCGCCTCGTCAAGCGCATCGTGCTGCACGATCTCCACCAGCGGCATCAGCGCCACCGGGTTGAAGTAGTGCAGGCCGGCGAACTGCGCCGGGCGCTGGATGTGCTCGCGCAGTTCGGTCAGCGGGATCGACGAGGTATTGGTGGTCAGCAGCGCGTCGGCCTTCAGGCGTGGCTCGACCGTCTGGTACAGCTCGCGCTTGGCCTCGGGGTTCTCGATGATCGCCTCGATCACCAGGTCGGCCTGCGGCACGCCATCGCCGGCCAGGTCGCCCTTCAGGCGCGCGGCCACGGCGGGACGCTTGCTCTCGTCCTTCACCTTCTTGGCGAACAACTCCTGCGCACGCGACAGGGCACCGTCGATGAAACGCTGCTCGCGGTCCTGCAGGGTGACGTTGAAGCCCTTGTAGGCCGACCACGCGGCAATGTCGCCGCCCATCACGCCGGCGCCGACGACATGCACGTTGGCGATGCCGTGGTCCCTGCCGCCGAGGCCCTTCAGGCGCTCGGTCAGGAAGAAGATGCGGATCAGGTTGCGCGCGGTCGGCGTGCCGGCCAGCTTCACCACCGCCTTGCGCTCGGCATCCAGGCGGCCTTGGACTCCCTTGCCGCCGGCAGTTTTCCATACGTTGATCAGTGCGTATGGCGCAGGGTAGTGCGCCTTCGGCGCCTTGCGGGCGACCTGTTTGGTCATCTGCGGCGCGAGGATCTGCCGAGCGATCCAGGTGTTGCTGATCCAGCCGGTAAAGCGCTGCTTGAACGGGCGTGTCGGGCGCGAACCGATCAGGGCGACGGCCGCGTCGACCAGCACGGCGGGTTCGACGACCTTGTCGACCAGCCCCATCGCTTTGGCCGAACTCGCCGACAGCGTACGGCCGGTCAGCATCATGTCCATCGCCTTCGGCGAACCCACCAGGCGAGGCAGCCGCGCGCTGCCGCCCCAGCCGGGGAAGATGCCCAGCTTCACTTCGGGCAGGCCGATGCGGGTGGAAGGATCGCTGCTGGCCACGCGGTAATCGCAGGCCAGCGAGATCTCGGTGCCGCCGCCCATGCAGAAGCCGTGGATCGCGGAGACCGTGGGGCAGGGCAGTTCCGCCAGTTTCTGGAACACGGCCTGGCCACGACGGATGGCGTCGTTGACGGTGCCCTTGCGGTCGAACTCCTGGAATTCCTTCAGGTCCGCACCGGCGATGAAACCCGATGACTTCGCCGAGCGCAGCACGACGCCTTTCGGCGGATCGATGGTCAGGCGCTCGATGATGTCGGCCAGTTCGATCAGCACATCCTGCGAGAACGCATTGACGCTGGCGCCTTGACGGTCGAAGGCGAGCACGACGATCCCGTCGTCACGCAGCTCTGTCTGCCAGTGACTGAATCGCAGCCCATCGAAGTTCGTGGCCATGCAGGGGACCATCCGTTCACGTATGGATAAGGCCGCTATCATCCCGAGGTTGTTTCGTCCCCGTCAAATCCACATATGGAAAGGGAACGCCGTCACGGGCGTGACCACGGCACCGGGGATGTTCCCGTTGCGCCGGTTAAATTCTTGATAGGGCAACGGTTTGGACAAGGCGTTGAACTTTCCCCCGCTAGCGCGGTCACAGGGCCCGGCCAACGCCGAGCCGACAGGAGTGCGGCCCGGCATGGCCGAAGTTGATCCAACCCAGGAGCTGGACCTCGAGCTGGTCAGGCGCGTGCAACGCGGCGACAGCGCGGCCTTCGATCTGCTGGTGCGCAAGTACCAGCATCGCGTGGTGGCGCTGATCGGGCGTTACATCCATGACTGGAGCGAGTGCCAGGACGTGGCCCAGGAGACGTTCCTGCGCGCATACCGCGCGCTGGGCAATTTCCGGGGCGATTCCCAGTTCTATACGTGGCTGCACCGCATCGCCGTGAACACCGCCAAGAACCACCTGGTCGCGCACAACCGTCGCCCGCCCACCGCGGACGTGGATGCCGCCGACGCCGAGCAGTACGACATCGGCGCGCGGCTGCGCGACACCGACACCCCCGAGCGCGAACTGATGCGCCAGGAGATGGAGGCGACGGTGATGAAGGCAGTGGACGGTTTGCCCGAGGAGCTGCGGACCGCGATCACCCTGCGCGAGGTCGAAGGCCTCAGCTACGAGGAGATCGCGCAGAAGATGGACTGCCCGATCGGCACCGTGCGTTCCCGCATCTTCCGGGCGCGCGAGGCGATCGATCAACAACTGCGTCCCTTGCTGGACGTGGACAGTACAACCCGGGAGCGCGCCCGCTCATGACCGCCAACGAGACACCGATCATCGACAAGCTCGATATCCACCATCGCCAGCAGTTGTCCGCCCTGATGGACGGCGACCTGCCGGCCGACGAGGCCCGTTTCCTGCTGCGTCGCCTGCAGCACGACCACGAACTGGCGGGTTGCTGGGAACGCTGGCAGCTGTGCGGCGACGTGCTGCGTGGCCAGGGCCGCGCGCCGGCGCCGGCAGGCTTCGCGGAGCGCGTGGCGCAGGCGATCGCGGCCGAATCCACATCCAGCGCCCACGCGGCGCCGCAGGCGCAGGGCGCGCGCCCGCGCAACCTGCTCGCACGCTGGGGTGGTGGTGCGCTGGCGGCCTCTGTTGCGCTGGTGGCGTTGTTCATGGCGCGCCAGCAGTCGCCGCAGGACGTGCCGGTGGGCGAGGGCACGCAGGTGGCCTCGGCCCAGGCGACTGCTCCTGTCGCGGCACCGGAATCCCCGTCCGCACCGGCCCCCGATGCAGAAGCCTACGCCGCGGCGGCCGTCGCCGTGGCAGCGAGCGTGCCGCGGCGTCAGGACAACGCGCGCCGCAGCGCGACGCGCAGCCAGCAGGCGGCTCGTAGCGCACAGCGCGTGGCGAGGGCGGACGTCCCGGTCCGTGCGAACGGTACGACGCAGGCGGCTCCGCTGGAGGCGGTCGCCACCGTTGCGGCGTCCACGCCCGCGCATGCTTCCAGCCCGTTTTCGCACGGGGCACAGGATGCCGTGGCATCCCGTCCGTGGCCGCGGTCGGCACTGTCGGCGTATCCGTCGGCCAGCGGCAGCCTGACCACGGGCTACAGCTCGGAGTCGGCGGCCCGGACGTTCTACCCGTTCGAGCCCCGTCTGCCGTCCAGTGCGCCGATCCCGGCCCCGGTCGACGCGCCGCGCGACTGACATTCCGCGCGTCCGGCCCGGCGCCGGACGCACGCGACATTCCGCTTCACTTCCTATCGAGGCATGCATTCGATGACTCCACACGCCCGTCACAGCCTGTTGGCCCTGCTGATCCTCACCACGCCGCTCGCCGCCTGCGCGCAGCAGGCCGAAGCGCCGGCGCCCGTTGCGGCTGTGGCGCCCGCCGTGGCGCAGTCGGCTGCACCGCAACTGGTCACCGGCCTGCCTGATTTCACCCAGTTGGTGGAGCAGGTCGGTCCGGGCGTGGTGAACGTCGAAGCCACCGTCGGCTCGCGCCGCAGTACACAGGCGAGCGAAGAGGCCGACATCCCCGAGATCTTCCGTCGCATGCTGCCGCCGGGCTTCCAGATGCCGGGTCCCGGCCAGCAAGGGCCGCAGCGCCGCGGCACGTCGATGGGGTCGGGCTTCATCATTTCGGCCGACGGTTATGTGCTGACCAACCACCATGTCGTCGACGGTGCGGACGAGGTCAAGGTAACTCTGCCTGACCGCCGCGAGCTGACCGCCAAGGTGGTCGGCAGCGACCAGCAGTACGACGTGGCCTTGCTCAAGGTCGAGGCCAAGGGCCTGCCGACGGTGCGCATCGGCAATTCGGCTTCGTTGAAGCCCGGTCAGTGGGTCGTGGCGATCGGTTCGCCGCTGGGCCTGGATCATTCGGTCACCGCCGGCATCGTCAGCGCGGTCGGCCGCAGTGCATCGGCCGAGCAGCGCTATGTGCCCTTCATCCAGACCGATGTGGCGATCAACCAGGGCAATTCCGGCGGCCCGCTGCTCAACACGCGCGGCGAAGTCGTCGGCATCAATTCGCAGATCTTCTCGGTGTCCGGCGGCTACATGGGCATCAGCTTCGCGATCCCGATCGATTTGGCGATGGGCGCCGTCGACCAGTTGAAGGCGACAGGCCGCGTCAGTCGTGGGCAGTTGGGTGTGCAGGTCGGGGCGGTGACGTCCGATGCGGTGAAGGGCTTCGGTCTCCCCGACAATCGCGGCGCCCTGGTCAATGATGTGGTCGCCGGCAGCCCGGCGGCCAAGGCCGGCATTGGTCCTGGCGACGTGGTCCGATCGGTGAATGGCCGTGCGATCAACGATTCCAGCGATCTGCCCCCGATCATCGGCGCCATGGCGCCAGGTACCAAGGTGACGTTGAGCATATTGCGCGACGGCAAGCCCCGCGACATCTCGGTGACCCTCAGTGAACTGGACGAAGGCGAGACCGTGGCGCGCAGCGCGCCGCTGGCGCCCGACACCCCCGCGGGCCCGGTCGGCCGCAATGCGCTGGGCATCCAGAGCCAGGCGCTGGACGCCGACAGCCGCAAGCAACTCGGCCTGGAGTCGGGCGACGGCGTGCTGGTCAGCCGGGTGGAGAGCGCTGCTGCCCGCGAGGCCGGCCTGTCGCCCGGCATGGTCATCCTGCAGGTCGGCCGCAACAAGGTGAACAGTCCGGCCGCGCTGGACCGGGAACTTGCCGGCGCCAAGCCAGGCGACACGGTCATGCTGCTGGTCCGCAGCCGGGGCGTGACGCGCTTCCTGGCAGTGACTGTCGAAAAGGGCTGATCCACCCCGTTTGCCGCCCGACATCGCCCCGCCATGCCGGGGCGATGTCGTTTCCACGCCTTTCGGCAATCCGGGCGGACGAGCCAGGCCCCCGGCCGTGCGATAATCGCCCGTTATTCCTGACGACGGCACAGGCCGCCGCCCCCCATGTCCTCCGATTCCATGCGGAATATCCGCAATTTCTCCATCATCGCGCACGTCGATCACGGCAAGTCGACCCTGGCCGATCGCATCATCCAGCTCTGTGGTGGCCTCGAGGCCCGCGAGATGGAAGCGCAGGTGCTCGACTCGAACCCCATCGAGCGCGAGCGCGGTATCACCATCAAGGCCCAGTCCGTGTCCCTGCCGTACAAGGCCAAGGACGGGCAGGTCTACCAGCTCAACTTCATCGACACCCCCGGCCACGTCGACTTCTCCTACGAAGTCAGCCGCTCGCTGGCCGCCTGTGAGGGCGCGCTGCTGGTGGTGGACGCCGCCCAGGGTGTGGAAGCCCAGTCCGTCGCCAACTGCTACACCGCGGTGGAGCAGGGCCTGGAAGTGGTGCCGGTCCTCAACAAGATCGACCTGCCGACCGCCGACACCGAGCGCGCCAAGGCCGAGATCGAGGCCGTCATCGGTATCGACGCCGACGACGCCGTGGCGGTCAGCGCCAAGACCGGCCTCAACGTCGACCTGGTGCTGGAGGCCATCGTCCAGCGCATCCCGCCGCCGCAGCCGCGCGATACCGACAAGCTGCAGGCGCTGATCATCGACTCCTGGTTCGACAACTACCTGGGCGTGGTCTCGCTGGTGCGCGTGATGCAGGGCGAGATCGGCCCGAAGAGCAAGATCCTGGTGATGTCCACCGGCCGCACCCACGAAGTGGACAAGGTCGGCGTGTTCACCCCCAAGCGCAAGGAGCTGAAGAAGCTCGGCGCCGGCGAGGTGGGCTGGATCACCGCGTCGATCAAGGACGTGCACGGCGCACCGGTCGGCGACACGCTGACCCTGGCCGGCGACCCGGCACCGGGCCCGCTGCCGGGCTTCCAGGAGATGCAGCCGCGCGTGTTCGCGGGTCTGTTCCCGGTCAATGCCGAGGACTACCCGGCGCTGCGCGAGGCGCTGGAGAAGCTGCGCCTCAACGACGCCGCGCTGCGTTTCGAACCGGAAAGCTCCGAGGCCATGGGCTTCGGCTTCCGCTGCGGCTTCCTCGGCATGCTGCACATGGAGATCGTGCAGGAGCGCCTGGAGCGCGAGTACGACCTGGACCTGATCACCACGGCGCCGACCGTCGTGTATGAAGTCCTCAAGACCGATGGCACGGTCATTTCGCTGGACAACCCGGCCAAACTGCCGCAGTCCAACCTGATCGACGAGGTGCGCGAGCCGATCATCCGCGCGAACATCCTGACGCCCGAGGCCTACATCGGCGCCATCATCAAGCTGTGCGAAGAGAAGCGCGGCGTGCAGATCGGCATCCAGTACCTGGCCAGCCAGGTGCAGATCAGCTACGAGCTACCGATGGCCGAAGTGGTGCTCGACTTCTTCGACAAGCTGAAGTCGGTCAGTCGCGGCTACGCGTCGCTGGACTACTCGTTCCTGCGCTTCCAGCCAGGGCCGTTCGTGCGGCTGGACACGCTGATCAACGGCGACAAGGTCGATGCGCTCAGCCTGATCGTGCACCGCAGCCATGCCGACCGGCGTGGCCGCGAGCTTACCGAGAAGATGCGCGAATTGATCCCGCGGCAGATGTTCGACGTGGCCATCCAGGCCGCCGTCGGCTCGCAGATCATCGCGCGCAGCACGGTCAAGGCGATGCGAAAGAACGTGCTGGCCAAGTGCTATGGTGGCGACATCACCCGCAAGAAGAAGCTCCTCGAGAAGCAGAAAGAGGGCAAGAAGCGGATGAAGCAGGTGGGCCGCGTGGAGATTCCGCAGGAAGCCTTCCTCGCGGTGCTGCAGGTGGACAGCAAGTAAGTCCGTTCCGGTGTGGGTGGCGCGCGCTCCGATGCGCGTCGCCGGGTGCAATCCAAAGGAAGCTCCATGAGTTTGATGACCTGGTTCGAATCGCTGTTGGTGGGCGCGACGCTCGTCAGCGGTGCGGTGTGGCTGCTGGACGCGCTGTTCTTCGCCAAGCGGCGCAAGGCCAAGGGCGGCCTGCTCGACGAGGAGCCGGTGCTGGTCGACTACTCGCGCGCCTTCTTCCCGGTGCTGGCCGTGGTGCTGGTGCTGCGCAGCTTCATCGCCGAGCCGTACAAGATCCCGTCCAGTTCGATGATGCCGAACCTGTTGATCGGCGACTTCATCCTGGTCAACAAGTTCTCCTACGGCCTGCGCCTGCCGATCACCAACCAGAAGTTCCTGGCCATCGGCGAGCCCAAGCGCGGCGACGTGGTGGTGTTCAAGCCGCCGCACGATCCCGAGAACAACTGGATCAAGCGGGTGATCGGCCTGCCGGGCGACAAGGTCGGCTTCCATGGCGATACCGTCTACCTGAACGGCCAGCCCCTGAAGTACCAGACCCTCGGCGAATACCCGGGTGCCGGGGACCGTGCCGAGGCGTTCGGCTCCACCCTGCTGCGTGAAGAGCTGCCCGGACGCCCGCATACCATCCTGGAGAGCGTGGGCCTGCCGCCACCGGGCGGCGGCGAGGGCGACTGGGTGGTGCCGCCGGGGCACTATTTCGTGATGGGCGACAACCGCGACAACAGCCTGGACGGCCGGTTCTGGGACTACCATTTCCTGCCGGAGCAGAACCTGCGGGGCAAGGCCTTCCTGGTATGGCTGAACTGCGAAGGCTGGTTCTGCAAGAATGGCTTCGATGCCTCGCGCATCGGCAACGGCATCGAGTGATCAACCAACGCTAACGGGGACGGACGGGGGAATGGCAATGAAGCGCAATCAGAAAGGCATGACGTTGTTGAGCTTTGTCGTGGTGCTGGGACTGGTGGGCTTTGCCGCCTACGTCGCCATGCGCCTGTTCCCGATGTATCAGGAGTACTACGCGGTCAAATCGTCGCTGAAGGGTCTTGCCAACGAGCAGGGCGTAGCCGACATGGACCCGGCCCGGATCAAGGAACTGTTCTTCCGGCGGCTCAACATGAACTACTCCACCAACATCAAGCCCGCTGACGTGAAGATCGAGCGTATGGAGGGCGGCTGGAACATGACCGTCGTCTATGAGGTCCGTCGCCCGTTGGTCGGCAACCTCGATGTGGTGGGGAACTTCGACGCCGAACAGGCGATGACGCGCCGCGGCGCGGACTGACGGTTTGGTGGTTGACCGCATCGGCCACGCGTTCGCCGACCAGGGCCTGCTTGCACAGGCCCTGACGCATCGCAGTGCCGGGGCGCCGCACAACGAGCGCCTCGAGTTCCTGGGCGACGGGGTGGTCAACCTGCTGGTCGCCGATACGCTGTTCCAGCGCTGGCCCAAGGCCGACGAAGGCGCACTCACGCGCGCGCGTGCCGAACTGGTGCGCGAAGCCTCGCTGGCGGCCATCGCCCGCGAGTTGCAGTTGGGCGAACGCCTGACCATGGGGCCGGGCGAAATGAAGTCCGGCGGCCATCGCCGCGACTCGATCCTCGCCGATGCGCTGGAGGCCGTCGTGGCCGCCATCTACATCGATGCCGGCTTCGAGGCGTGCCGCAGCGTGGTGATGCCCTGGTTCGAGGCGTCGCTGGCCGCGCTGCCGGTCGGGCGCCCCGAGAAGGATGCCAAGACGCGGTTGCAGGAGTGGTTGCAGGGGCGCCAGCGTCCGCTGCCTGTCTATGAACTCGTGTCCGAAAGCGGCGACGACCACGCCAAACTTTTCCTCGCGCGCTGCACCACGCTGGATCCGCCGTTGACGGCGGACGGCGAGGGCACCTCGCGCCGCAATGCCGAACAGGTCGCTGCCGCGGCGCTGCTCGACAAGCTCGATATTTCGAAGTGAGTACACCCGGTGAGTAAAACCCCCTCCCACCGTAGCGGCAGCGTTGCCGTCATCGGCCGCCCCAACGTGGGCAAATCCACCCTGACCAACGCCCTGGTCGGCGCCAAGGTCAGCATCACCTCCAATCGCCCGCAGACCACACGCCACCGCCTGCTCGGCATCGCGACCTTCGCGGCGGGCAAGGACCGGCCGGCCGGGCAGATCGTGCTGGTCGACACGCCCGGCCTGCACAAGCAGCAGGGCAAGTTCTCGGCTTCGGCGATGAGCCGGGTGATGAACCGCGCGGCACGCGGCGCGCTGGAGGAGGTGGACGCCGCACTGATGGTGGTCGAGGCCGGGCGCTGGGACGAAGAAGATACGCTGGCCTACAACGTGCTGCGCGATGCCGGCATCCCGGTGGTGCTGGTGGTCAACAAGGTCGACCGGATCAAGGAAAAGGCGGCGATGCTGCCGTTCCTGTCCGAGGTTGCGCAGGACCGTGAGTTCGCGGCCGTGCATCCGGTGTCCGCGCTGAAACGCAACGGCCTGGACGCGCTGGTGAAGGACGTCCTGGCGTTGCTGCCGGAGCAGCCGCCGATGTTCGGCGAGGACGAGATCACCGACCGCAGCGAGCGTTTCCTGGCCGCCGAACTGGTGCGCGAACAGCTGATGCGCCAGCTCGGCGCGGAACTGCCTTACGCGACCACCGTCGAGATCGAGAACTTCACCACCGAAGCGTCGCCGAAGGGCGAACTGGCGCGTATCGGCGCGGTGATCTGGGTGGAACGCGAAAGCCAGAAGGCCATCGTGATCGGCAAGGGTGGTGCGCGGCTGAAGGACATCGGCAGCAAGGCGCGCCAGCAGATGGAGCACCTGTTCGGCCGCAAGGTGTTCCTGGAAACCTGGGTACGCGTGCGCGAAGGCTGGTCCGACGACGAGACCGCGCTGAAGGCGTTCGGCTACGAATAAGTTCCCGGCGACGCCGGTCCCATGCGCCTGAGCGACACCGCCTTCGTCCTGCACACGCGTCCCTGGCGCGAGACCAGCCTGCTGGTCGAAGTGCTGGGCCGCGAACAGGGCAGGCTGGGCCTGATCGCGCGCGGCGTGCAGGGGCCGAAGAAGCATGTATTGCGCGCCGCGCTGCAGCCCTTGCAGCTGATTCGTCTGGACGGCGACCTGCGTGGCGAGTTGGCGCGGCTGGTCAGTGCGGAAGCGCTGGATGCCGCCCCGCAGCCGACCGGCGACGCGATGCTGGCGGCGTTCTACCTCAATGAACTGGTGCTGCGACTGTCGCCACGCCACGATCCGCTCCCGGACCTGTTCGACGCGTATGCGCGCACGCGCGAGCAACTCCGCGAGCGTGAGGGGCTGGCGTGGTCATTGCGCCGGTTCGAGCGCGACCTGATCGAAGCGCTGGGGTTCGGCTTTGCGCTGGATTGCGACGGCGATGGCGATGCCATCGATCCGGCCGCCCGTTACCGGCTGGATCCCGAACACGGTCCACGACGGCTGCGCAGCGATCGCGGGCATGAAGAGCGCAGCCAGGCGGCGACGGGTCGCGCGCTGCTGGCGCTGGCCGACGACCGACTTCCCTCGCCCGATGATCTGGCAAGCCTGCGGCTGCCGATGCGATCCGTGCTGGCGCACCACCTGGGTCCGCGCGGACTGAAATCCTGGGAAATGATCGGCGAACTGGGACGCTTGAAACGGGCCGGCAGCGCGACCGGCTGACGCCCTCAGCCTGTTGCCGGAAGCAGGCGTCCGCTGGTCGCCACGAACGCATCGCGCAGGGCAGCGTCCGCAGGTGCGGCATGCCAGTTGGACGCCACCTCCGCCAACGCGGCGGCGCCGGCGAACCCGCAGCTCGCCTGCAATCGGTGGAGCTGGGCGCGCAGCGCCGCATCGTCGGCGCGGGCGAAGGCCTCCAGGCACGCAGCCCTCGTGGACGGCAGTTCGGACAGGAACAACTGGCGCAGCGTCGCCACGTGCTCCCGGTTGCCGGCGAGGGCGGCGAGCGCGGCGGCTTCATCCCAGTCCGGTCTTGCGGGGGACGTATCGGTGCCCAGCGCCGCGCGCACCGCGAGCAGCAGGGCCTGGGCCGTCAGCGGCTTGACCAGCACACCGGCGAAGCCTGCCTGCACCAGGCGGTCGTGGGTCGAGCGGGTGGCGTCGGCGGTATGCGCCAGCGCGCACGCCTCGGTGCAGCGCATGCGCAGGTGCTGCAGCAGGGCCTCGCCGCTGCCGTCGGGCAGGTTGGCGTCGATCAGCCAGGCATCGAAGGGACCGGTGGCCGCCAGTGCCTGCGCACAGTCCTCGGCGACGTGTACGTGGGCGGGCAGGGTCTCCAATGCGGCCGACAGGAACAGCGCACTGACCGCGTCGTCTTCCACCAGCAGTATCGAGGGCATCGTGCCTGGGGCGGGAGACATGGCCGTGCTTCCTGCGGACTGGCGCCATCTTAGCGCCAGCAGGCGCGGCCGGCGGCCATGCGACAATGCCGCCCCGCCAAAGACACGCAGCCTGACGCCACGTGGCCCGTACCCGCTCCCCCCGCATCGACAAGACCCCGTTTGAAGCTTCCGTCACCGACCTGACCCACGATGGGCGCGGCGTCGCCCGCCGCGACGGGAAGGCCGTGTTCGTGTCGGGCGCCCTGCCGGGCGAGCGCGTGATGGCCGAACAGACCGCCAAGAACCGCCATTTCGACGAGGCGAAAACCTTGGACGTGCTGGAGGCCTCGCCCGACCGCGTCGCGCCGCGCTGTCCGCATTTCGGCACCTGCGGCGGCTGCGTGCTGCAGCACCTGGACGAGCATCGCCAGATCGAGGCCAAGCAGCGCGTGTTGCTCGAGAATCTGGAGCGTATCGGCCACGTCACGCCCGGCACGGTGCTGCCGTCGCTGACCGGTGCCAACTGGGGATACCGCCGCAAGGGCCGCTTCTCGGTGCGTCGGGTCAACAAGAAGGACAAGACGCTGGTCGGCTTCCGCGAACAGGATCCGCGCTTCGTCGCCGATCTGTCCGAATGCCACACCGTCATTCCCGAGATCGGAAGCAGGGTTTCCGATCTCGCCGCGCTGGTCGAAAGTCTGGATGCGCGCGAGCACATCCCGCAGATCGAATTCATCGCCGGCGACGAGAGCGCCGACTTCAGTGGCATCGCGCTGGTGTTCCGCCACCTGCAGCCCTTGAGCGAGAGCGACCGCGCGACGCTGGTGGCGTTCGGCGAGGCCAGCCGCTTCGCCATCTTCCTGCAGCCGGGCGGGCTGGAAAGCGTGCATCCGATCTGGCCCGAGGCGCCGCAGCTGGCGTTCGCGCTGGCGCCGTGGAACGTGTCGCTGGCGTTCCGTCCGCTGGACTTCATCCAGGTCAACGCCGCGCTCAACGAAAAGATGATCGCGCACACCTTCGGCCTGCTCGATCTGCAGGCGCAGGACCGCGTGCTCGACCTGTTCTGCGGCCTCGGCAATTTCACCCTGCCGATGGCGCGCCTGGTGGGCGAGGTGGTCGGCGTGGAGGGTGATGCCGGACTGGTGGCACGTGCCCGCGAGAACGCGGCGCGCAATGCGCTGGCGAACGCGCAGTTCCACGCGGCCGACCTGACCCAGGACCAGCGCAGTGCGTCGTGGATGCGGCAGGGCTTCGACAAGCTGCTGCTGGATCCGCCGCGCTCCGGCGCCATCGAGGTGCTGCAGCAACTGCCGCTGAAACAGTTCGACCGCATCGTCTACGTCAGCTGCCATCCGGGTTCGCTGGCGCGCGATGCCGGCTACCTGGTCAACGAGCAGGGCTATACGCTGGTGTCGGCGGGGGCCATGGACATGTTTCCCCATACGGCACACGTCGAATCGATCGCGCTGTTCGAGAGGCGCTGATGGGCATCGAAATCGAACGCAAGTTCCTGGTCGTCGGCGACGCTTGGCGCGAGTCTGCGCACGAGGTCGTGCCGATGGCGCAGGGCTACATCAACGACATGGGCGCGATGGACCGGGGCGAGCAGAAGGCCTCGGTGCGCGTGCGCATCCAGGGCGATACGGCGTTCCTCAACCTGAAGTCGCGCGAGCTGGGCGCCACCCGGCAGGAATTCGATTACGCCATCCCCGTCGTCGATGCGCGCGCGTTGCTGGCATTGTGCGTGGGTGGCGTGATCGACAAGCGCCGCCACTACGTGCGGCACGAAGGCCATCTGTGGGAAGTCGACGAGTTCCTCGGCGACAACGCCGGGCTGGTGGTGGCGGAGATCGAACTGGACCGTGCCGATGAAGCCTTCGTGAAACCGGCCTGGGCCGGCAAACAGGTCACCGACGCCGCCCGCTATTACAATCTGGCCCTGGCGTCGCGGCCGTACACGCAGTGGTCGGACGACGAACGCGCCGCCACCGACATTCCCTGAGGACTTTCCGAAATGCTCGTCATCGGCATCGCCGGCACCGAACTTACCGCGCAGGAGCGCGACTGGCTGCAGCACGACGCCGTCGCCGGCGTCATCCTCTTCACCCGCAACTTCGCCTCGCGCGCGCAGGTAGCGGAACTGTCGCAGGCGATCCGCGCCGCCGCGCCGCGTCCGCAGCTGGTCTGCGTGGACCAGGAAGGCGGCCGCGTGCAGCGCTTCCGCGACGGCTACAGCGACCTGCCGGCGCTGGAGGTGTTCGGCAAGCTGTACGCGCAGGATCCGCAGGCCGCGCTGCAGCGCGCCGAAGAACACGCCTGGCTGATGGCCAGCGAGATCATCGCCAGCGGCGTGGACCTGAGCTTCGCGCCGGTCGTCGACCTGGCGCGCGGCAACCGCGCCATCGGCAACCGTGCCTTCGACGCCAATCCGCAGATCGTCGCCGAGTTCACCCGCGCCTACGTGCGCGGCATGCACAGCGCCGGCATGGCCGCCACGCTGAAGCACTTCCCGGGCCATGGCACGGTGCTGGAAGACACGCACTTTGATGACGCCGTCGACCCGCGTCCGCTGGACGTGCTGCGTGCGGAGGACCTGGTCCCGTTCGTCGCCGGCATCGAGGCCAAGGCCGACGCGGTGATGATGGGCCACGTGAAGTATCCGGCTGTCGCGCCGGAGCCGGCGGGCTATTCGCCGTTCTGGATCCAGAAGATCCTGCGCGACGAAATGGGTTTCCGCGGCGTGGTGTTTTCCGACGACATCGGCATGGCCGCGGCGTTCTCTGCCGGCGGCGTGAAGCAGCGTATCCACGACCACCTGGATGCCGGCTGCGACGTGGTGCTGGTGTGCTCGCCGAAGCTGGTGGACGAATCGCTGAAGGCGGTGGAAGGCCGCGCATTGAACACGGCCGCCGTACTCGGCGTGCTGGGCCGTGGTGCCCTCGGCTGGGATGGACTGATCGCCGACGCGCGCTATGGCGACGCGCAGACGCGCGTGATCGACAACATGAAGGGAGTGGCGTGATGGAACCGTTGGGCAATCCGCGACCGAAACTGGCCGACGCGCTGGCCAACGCCGACCTGCTGGTCGACCGCGCGACACTGGATGCCGCCATCACGCGGATGGCCGCGCCGATCGCGCGCGATTACGCGGGCGAAGTGCCGGTCTATCTGACCATCATGCATGGCGCGCTGCCGTTCGCCGGCCAGCTGTCGCTCGAACTGGGCGCGCTGGGCCTGGACCTGGAGTTCGACTACCTGCACGCCACCCGCTACCGCGGCGAGACCACCGGCGGTGAACTGGTATGGAAGCACCGGCCGGCGACGGCGCTGTACGGGCGCCGCGTGCTGCTGGTGGACGACATCCTCGACGAGGGCCACACGTTGCTCGCGGTCAAGCAGTGGTGCCTGGAGCAGGGCGCCACCGATGTGCGTATCGCCGCGCTGACCACCAAGCAGCACGACCGCTGTGTGGAGGGCATCTGCGCCGACTACGTGGGCCTGGAAGTCGCAGACCGCTACGTCTTCGGCTTCGGCATGGACTACCACGAGCAGGGTCGCAACCTGCCGGGCATCTACGCGCTGAAGGAATGACCATGGCCGACCTCGCGCTCGCCGTGATAGGCGGCACCGGCGTCTACAAGCTCGCCGATCTGCAGGATGTGGAGACCCGTGAGCTGGAGACGCGCTTCGGCGCGCCCTCCGGCCCGGTCCGCGTCGGCACGCTTGGCGGACGGCGCGTGGCTTTCCTGGCGCGCCATGGCGAAGGCCATTCGGTGCCACCGCACCAGGTGAACTACCGCGCCAACCTGCAGGCGTTGAAGGACCTCGGCGCCACGCGCGTGCTGGCGCTCAACACCGTCGGCGGCATCACCGATGCCTGTGGTCCGCGCGTGCTGGCCTGCCCGGACCAGCTGATCGACTACACCTGGGGTCGCATCTCCACCCTCTGCGAGGAGCCGGGCAGCGAGGTGCTGCATGTCGACTTCGGCGACCCATACACGCATTTACTTCGCCAGCAGATCCTCGCGGCGGCTCGAGAAGCCGGTGTCGATCTGGTCGATGGTGGGTGCTATGGCGCCACCCAGGGCCCGCGCCTGGAGACGCGTGCGGAGATCCGCCGCATGCGCCGCGACGGCTGCGATCTGGTGGGCATGACTGGCATGCCGGAGGCGGGGCTGGCGCGGGAATTGGGCCTGGAATACGCCTGCCTCGCCATCGTCGCGAACTGGGCCGCGGGCTGCGGTACCGACGAGGAGATCACCATGGAGGAAGTGCTGGCCAATGTGGCCGCTGCCTCATCCGGCATCCCGGCCCTGGTGGCCGCGCTGGCGCGAGGGTGATTGTCAACGCGCGCAGAGCTTTGCATACTCGGCGGGTGTGACGTCACGCCACACATTCCACCCGCATCCAGAAAAGGAAATACAAGCGCTATGCCGTACGGTACCGTGAAATGGTTCAACGATGCCAAGGGCTTCGGATTCATCGCGCCAGAAGATGGCAGCGCCGACGTCTTTGCGCACCACACCGCCATCAACAGCAAGGGCTTCCGCAGCCTGCAGGAAGGCCAGCGCGTCAGTTACGAGCTGACCCAGGGCCCGAAGGGTGCACAGGCGTCCAACATCACGCCGGCAGCCTGATCCAAGACGATTTTCTTGAACCCCGCTCCGGCGGGGTTTTTTAACGCCTGCTGTTTCCGCGGCACCGGTTTACCGCACCACGAAGGATGGCCACACGCCATGGATGCCCAGCACATCGCGATCATCGGCTACGGCACCGCCGGCCAGGCGGCAGCGTTGCTGCTGGCGCGCGATGGGCATCGGGTGGAGGTGTTCGAGCGCGCAGCGGAGCTCGGTCCGGTCGGCGCCGGGTTCCTGTTGCAACCCACCGGTTTGCAGGTGTTGTGGGAACTGGGCCTGCTGCCCGACGTGATGGCGCATGGTCGACGCGTGAACCGGCTGTATGGCGAAACGCCCTGCGGACGCGCGGTGATGGACATGCGCTACGCAGGACTGGATGCACGGCTGTTCGGCCTGGGCATGCAGCGTGGTGCGCTGTTCTCGCTGCTGTCGGAGGCGTGGGTGGAGCATGGCAAGGTGCATCGTGGCCATGCCATCGAGGACGTGAGCGACGACACTCGCCGCATCCGCGACCAGCACGGCCGCTGGCATGGCCCCTTCGACCTGGTGATCGCGGCGGATGGATCGGCGTCGAAGCTGCGCGGTGCCACCGGCGCGGTGAAGCGCGAAGCCGTCTATCCCTGGGGTGCGCTGTGGCGTCTGGTGCCGCAAGGCGACTGGGCCTGGGGCGACGAGCTGCGGCAGCGCTACGTGGCCGCCCGCAAGATGATCGGCTTGCTGCCGGTGGGCACGCGTCCGGGTGACGACACGCCGCGCCTCAGTTTCTTCTGGAGCCTGCCTATCGCCGATTTCGATGCCTGGCGGGCGCGCGGCCTGCCGGCATGGCGAGACGAGATCGCACAGTTGTGGCCAGAGGTGGATGCCTGCCTCGCCGACACCGTCGATCCCGACCAGCTGGCGCGCGCCAGCTACCGCGACGTCACCCTGCGCCAGTGGCATCGCGATCGCCTGGTCGTACTCGGCGATGCCGCGCACGGCATGAGCCCGCAGTTGGGGCAGGGCGTCAACATGGCCTTGATGGATGCGCTGGCGCTGCGTGATGCGTTGCGCGGGCAGGACGATGTACCGGCCGCACTAGGCGCCTACCAGCGCGAACGCCAGGCGCATGTCGGCGTCTACCAGTTCTGGAGCCGCTGGCTGACGCCGATCTTCCAGTCCGACCGGGACTGGGTGGCCCGTGCACGCGACATCGCGTTCCTGCCTGCGGGCCGCCTGCCGGGCGGACGTGGGCACATGCTGCGGGTACTGAGCGGCACGCAGCACGGGTTCTTCGGCACGTTGAAGCTGAAGCCCGACTTCCTGGCGGCGTTGCAGAACGATCTGATCAACGGCCGTCATCCCCGCGAAGGCGGGGACCCAGCGACTTCACGTCGTTGAAACACCGAGGCACTGGGTGACCAGCCATTCGGCTGTTGAAACGCACTGCCCGCCGTCGCGGGAATGACGAACGACGGCGCATTGTTCAGGGCAATCCCAGTTTCTGGTTCTCGATGCATCATCGGGCACAATCGACCACGACAAACCTGCCGCGGGAGCCGGTGATGGACGACCTTCCTCCGTTCGAAACGCATCGCGTGGACAACCAGCCGCCGCCGTTCGATCCGCGCGACCTGTGGGCGGACGACGTGGTCCTGCGCGAGTCCGTGGCGCACGAGGGAGGCGAGGCGTTCGCCGAACGGCTTGCCGACTATGGCGCGTTGGCTGGCGACGAGCTGTATCGCCTGGGCTTCGACGCCAACCGCGACCGGCCACGACTGCGCACGCATGACCGCACCGGGCAACGCATCGACACGGTCGAGTTCCATCCCGCCTATCACCGGTTGATGGAGGCGGCGAAGACGCACGGCGTCGCCGGCCTGTCGTGGCACGAGCCAGTCGCCGGTGCGCACGTCGCGCGTGCGGCGCTCAGCTACCTGCACCACCAGGCCGAAGCGGGCACCAGCTGTCCGCTGACGATGACGCATGCCGCCGTGCCGGTGCTGCTGCGCGAGCCCGGCCTGCGCGAATGGGCGGCGAAAGCGGCTACACCCCATTACGATCCGCGCGACGTCCCTATCGCCAACAAGGCCGGCATCACGCTGGGCATGGGCATGACCGAGAAGCAGGGCGGCTCCGATGTGCGCGCGAATGCGACGACGGCGACGCTGGCGGACGATGGCATGTATGCGCTGGTCGGCCACAAGTGGTTCTTCTCCGCGCCGATGAGCGATGGCTTCCTGGTGCTGGCGCAGGCCGAAGGTGGCCTGACCTGCTTCCTGATGCCGCGTCGGCTGGACGACGGTGGTAAGAACGCGTTCCGGCTCATGCGTCTGAAGGACAAGCTGGGCGACTGGGCGAATGCCTCCAGCGAAGTCGAGTTCACCGGTGCGCGCGCCTGGCGCGTGGGCGAGGAAGGACGTGGCGTGGCGACCATCATCGAGATGGTGATGCTGACGCGGCTGGACTGCATGCTCGGTTCCGCCGCCGAGATGCGCATGGCGCTGGCGCAGGCGCTGCATCACACGCGCCATCGCGTCGCGTTCGGCAAGCCGCTGGTCGAGCAGGCGCTGATGCGCAATGTACTGGCCGATCTCGCGCTGGAATCCGAAGCCGCTACCGCCTTCGCGCTGCGCGTGGCTCGTGCGGTCGATGCAGCGCCTCGGGATCCATATGAGGCGGCATTCGCCCGTGTCGCCACCGCGGTGGGCAAGTTCTGGATCTGCAAGCGCGTCCCCGCGTTCGTCAACGAAGCACAGGAATGCCTGGGTGGGGCAGGGTACGTGGAGGAATCGATCCTGCCGCGGCTGTACCGGCAGGCGCCGCTGAATTCGATCTGGGAAGGCAGCGGCAACATCCAGTGTCTCGACGTGCTGCGCGCACTGGCGCGCGATGCGGGCGTGCTCGATGCGATCACGCGCGAACTCGCGTCGGCGTCCGGTGGCGACCATGTCTACGACGCCTTCGTCGAACGACTGCGTGCCGATCTGTCATCCACGCAGGAGGCCGGCGCACGGAAGCTGGTCGAGCGGCTGGCGCTCGCGCTGCAGGCCGCCGTACTGTTGCGCACCGGCAGCCCGGCGGCGCGGCTGTTCGTCCGCAGTCGGCTCGGCGACGAGCATGGTCTGGTGTTCGGCACGCTGCCCGCCGATGCGGACGTGGCTGTGCTGCTCGCACGGGCATTGCCGGCATGAGTCGCTGGCTGCTCATCCTGCTGGCGTCGCTGGGCATGACGTCGCAGGCGCATGAAGCCGGTACGCCGCCGCCCGCCTTGCTGCCCCTGGCGAAACAGACCGATGCGATCCACGTCTACAAGGCGCAGCGGCGCATGGACCTGATGCGCGATGGGCGGGTCATCGCGACCTACCGCATCGTGCTGGGCGGCGCGCCGGTCGGGCACAAGCGGCAGCAAGGAGACCAGCGCACGCCGGAAGGGAACTACCGCATCACCTACCGCAACGATCGCAGCAGGTTCCACCTGTCGCTGCGCATCTCCTACCCGAACGAGGCCGACCGGCAGCAGGCGGCCGCGCGCGGCGTCGATCCGGGCGGCGACATCATGATCCACGGCGCGACGCCGCCCGGTTCGCAGGCGGACTGGACGGAAGGCTGCATTGCGGTGACGAATGCGGAGATGGACGCCATCTGGCAGCGCGTGCCGGTCGGCACGCCGATCCGCATCATGCCCTGAGGGCGTCGCCGGTCAGCGGGCGCCGCCGCGCGAGAGGGCGCGCGAACCGGTGATGATCAGGCGGACCATTTCCGAGAGTTGTTCGATCAGCTCCGGGTCTTTCTCCGGCGGTAGGTCCATCGCGGTGGCGCCCATGGCGAAGACCAGGCGGGTGATCGCCTTGGAGACCAGTGCGGGTTCGTACAGCGGCGCGTTGTCGCGCGCGGCCAGCCGGATCAGGTCGATGCACAGCTCTTCCTCGAAGAACTGCAGTTCGCGCTCCACCGCGTGCTTGAAGGCGTCCGAGCCGACATTGCCCTCGCGCAGCAGCACGTGCAGCAGCTTGTCGTCGGCGCGCAGCTGTTCCATGAACGCTTCCACCGAGCCTCGCACCACGCTGCGGTCGCTGCTGGTGGCGCGGTGCCGCGCCTCGCCGATGATCTTGCGCAGCGAGCGGCCGGCCAGGTCGATCAGCGCCACCGCCAGTTCGTCCATGTCGCGGAACTGGCGGTAGAAGCTGTTCGGCGCGATGCCGGCCTCCCGGGCCACTTCGCGCAGGCTCAGGGTGGAGACGCTGCGGTGGGGGCCGACCAGTTTCAGGGCGGCCGCCATCAGGTCTTCGCGCGAAATGGACGCCTTGCGGCCGGGGCCGTGGTCGTCCTGGAGCTGCGGTTGCGGGTTGGGAATCACGCGAAGGGGCCGGGCATACGGGGTGGTAGGGGCATCATAGCCCCGTAAATTAATATACAAGTGTATACACAAGCGTCTTCACGACGGTATAGTGCGCCCATGAACGCTCAGATCCGTCCGATCCCCCGCCGGCCCGGTCCCCTGAAACGCCTGATCCGGCCGTTGGTGAAGCCGGATGTCTTCGATTTCTGGGCCACCCGTTTCCATCGCACCTGGACCTGGGAGCGCCCGCTGGCCCGTCTGGTCGCGCGCGAGGTCGCCTCGGCCGACGCCGTGACCCTGCTGTTCAAGCCCAACCGCCACTGGGGCGGCCATCGCGCCGGCCAGCACGTGAACCTGGGCGTCGACATCGACGGTGTCCGCGTGACCCGCAGCTACAGCCTGACCGCACCGCCGCGCGCGGACGGGCTGCTGCCGGTCACCGTTAAGGCGATCGAAGGTGGCCGGGTCAGCCGGCACCTGTGCCAGGGCGCCCGCATCGGCGACATCGTCGAACTGGGCCAGGCCTTCGGCGAGATGACGCTGCCGGCGTCGTCCCCGGGCGCCTTTCTGTTGCTTGCGGCGGGCAGTGGCATCACTCCACTGATGGCGCTGGTACGCGAGCTGGCCGGGCAGGGCATGCCGGCCGACCTGACGCTGATGTACTGGGTGCGCCGCCGAGAGGAAGCGTGCTTCCTCGACGAATTGCGTGCGCTGGCCGCCGAACATCCGCGCTTCCGCCTGCGATTGCTGTTGACGCGCGATACCGCGTCGTTCGCCGATGAGGCCGAAGGCCGCATGGATGACGCCCTGCTTTCTATGCATGTCGGTGACGTCGCCAACATGCAGGTGATGGCCTGCGGTCCTGGTGGCTTCGTCGAAACCGCGCGCAGCCTGCTGGCCTCGCGCGTTGCCGCCTTCCAGGCCGAAGCCTTCACCGCGCCGCCAGTGACGGTGTTGGATGAGGGTGAAGTCGACATCCGCCTGCAACGCAGCGGGCGCACGCTGCGGGTGCCGCGCGGCGAATCCCTGCTGGTGGCCCTGGAGCAGCACGGACTGAAACCGCCGTCCGGCTGCCGCATGGGCATCTGCAACACCTGCGCCTGCGGCAAGTCCGCCGGCAGCACGCGCCACCTGCCCAGTGGCGAACTGATCCACGAACCCACCCAGGCGTTGAAGCTGTGCATCCACAGCGCCGCCACCGACCTCGAGCTGGACCTATGATGGCCTCTTCCCGCAACCGCAAGCTCACCGTCGCCGAACTGGACCAGTTCGGCGAGGAACTGGACGCGCTGCGTGCGCGCACCGTGGCGACGCTGGGCGTCCGCGACGCGCGCTACATCCGCAATGTGGTGAAGGCCGTGCGCTACACCAACCTGATCGGTCGCGCGCTGCTGTTCGCCGCCGCCGTCGCCGGGGGTCTGTGGCTGGCCGACAGCGCGGTGGGCTGGCTGTTCTGGGTGCTGTGGGCGCTGGGCGCGTTCTCGCTGGGCCTGGGCAAGATCCTGGACAACATGGAGCTGGGCCACAACGTCATCCACGGCCAGTACGACTTCCTGGGCGACCCGCAGCTCAACGGCAAGACCTACGACTGGGACATCGTCGCCACCAGCGACAACTGGCGGCACACGCACAACTTCCGCCACCACACCTACACCAACGTGCGTGGGCTGGACGATGACATCGGCTACGGGCTGCTGCGCATCTTCCCCGAGCAGAAGTGGCGCCCGTTCTACCTGGTGCAGCCGTTCGTCGCGGTGGTGTTCGCGCTGCTGTTCCAGTGGGGCATCGCCATCCAGGACCTGAAGCTGGGCCGCTGGTGGAGCGGCAAGATGACCAACACGCAGCTGCGCCGCAAATCCGCGCCGGTGGTGCGCAAGATGGGCAGGCAACTGGCGAAGGACTACGTGATCTATCCCGCGCTGGCCGGCCCGTTCTTCCTGCCGGTGCTGCTGGGCAACATGGTCGCCAACGGCCTGCGCAACGTGTGGACCTATGTGATCATCTTCTGCGGCCACTTCACCGCCAACGCGGAGACGTTCCCGAAGGAATGCATCAAGAACGAATCGCGCGGCCACTGGTACCTGCGCCAGTTGCGCGGTTCGTCCAACCTGCGCGGCGGCTTCCTGATGAATGTCCTGTCGGGCAACCTGAGCCACCAGATCGAACACCATTTCTTCCCCGACGTGCCGGCCAACCGTTACGCCGAGATGGCCAAGGAAGTGCGTGCCATCTGCGCGCGCTACGGCCAGCACTACAACACCGGGACGCTGCTGACCCAGTTCGGTCAGGTCTGCTGGCGCATCGTGCGGCATGCCTTTCCCAGCCGCCCGCGCCGCGTGCCGGCGCTGGTGCAGTCCGACGCGATGGCGTAAGCCGTCAGGGAGTGTCCGGCGCCGCGGCCTTCGCCGCGCGCGCCACGTCGTGCTTCAGGCGCCACTCGGCGAAGAACGAGGCCGAGATCAGCGCGGTGCCGAGCAGGCCCAGCCACTGGAACCAGGGGTTCTCGAATACATCGTCCGCCAGGTCGTTGCCCTGCAGTTGCAGGCGCAGCAGGCGTACCTCGGTGGCGAGTGCATTGGCGCCGGTCTCGCCAGGATGCCGGGCTTCTTCGGCTTTGACCGCCAGTTGCGTCATCGCGGCCCGTGACGCGGCATCGTCATCGGGCCTGCGCTCGACGACCACGACCAGCGCACTGGTCACCAGGATCAGGGCGGTGCCCAAGCCGCGCAGCAACGGCGGCAACGATTCGGGGATCATGCGCGGCTTCCGGCCGGGAGACGGGCGCATCCTAGACCACGCGGTGCGTGGCCGTCACCGCCGTCAGTCGAGGAACTGCAGCCGCGCCAGTTCCGCATACAGGCCGTCCTGCGCCAGCAGTTCGGCGTGCGTGCCTTGGGCGACGATGCGGCCCCGGTCCATCACGACGATACGGTCCGCTTTCTGCACGGTCGCCAGGCGGTGTGCGATGACCAGCGTGGTGCGGCCGTCCATCAGACGCTCCAGCGCATTCTGCACGGCGCGCTCGCTCTGAGCGTCGAGGGCGCTGGTGGCTTCATCCAGCAGCAGGATCGGTGCGTCCTTGAGCAACGCGCGCGCAATGGCGATGCGTTGCTGCTGGCCGCCGGACAGGCGGGCGCCGCGTTCGCCGAGTTGGCTGTCGAAGCCGCCCGGCAGTTCGCGGATGAAATCGTCGGCCTCGGCGGCTTCGGCGGCGGCCTGCAGTTCGGCATCCGTGGCATCGAGCTTGCCGTAGCGGATGTTCTCGGCGGCGCTGGCAGCGAAGATCGTCGGCTGCTGCGGCACCAGCGCGATGTGTTCGCGCAGGTCCGCCGGCGCCAGCTCGCGCAGGTCCACGCCGTCCACCCGCACGCTGCCGGTCTGGGCGTCGTGGAATCGCAGCAGCATCGAGAACACCGTGCTCTTTCCGGCGCCGGAGGGGCCGACCAGGGCGACGGTTTCGCCCGGATGGACAGTCAGGTCGAAATCGTCGAGTGCGGGCAGGTCGGGGCGGGACGGGTAGTGGAACGAGACGTTGTCGAAGCGGATCTCGCCTTTCACCGGCACGGGCAGCGTGCGCGGCGTTCCCGGCGCGCGGATCGCAGGCGTTTCGTTCAACAGCTCGGCGATGCGGCCCATGCCGCCGGCCGCGCGCTGCAGTTCGTTCCAGACTTCGGCAAGCGCACCGACCGAGCCGCCGCCGATCAGGGCGTACAGCACGAACTGGCCCAGCGTACCCGCGCTCATCGTGCCGTCGATGACATCGTGCGCGCCCGACCAGAGCACCAGCGTGATGGCACCGAAGATCAGCGTGATCGCCGCGGCCGTGACCCAGGCCTGTGCGCGGATGCGGCGGCGTGCAGTGTCCACCGCGGTGGCGATGGCGGCACCGAAGCGGCCGCGTTCGTAAGGTTCGCGCGCATGCGCCTGCACGGTACGCACGGCGCCCAGCGTTTCGCTGGCCAGCGTATTGGCGTCGGCCACGCGGTCCTGGCTCGCACGCGACGCTTTTTCGAGCCGGCGCGCACCCAGCACGATCGGCAGCACCGCCAGTGGGATGCCGATCAGCGCGAAGGCCGCCAGTCGCGGGCTGGTCACGAACAGCATGCCCAGGCTGCCGATCACCGTGACGCTGCTGCGCAGGGCGACCGACATGCTGGTGGCGACGACCGTCCGCAGCAGTTCGCTGTCGGCGGACAGGCGCGACACCAGCTCGCCGCTACGTGTGCGGTCGTGGAATTCGGCGTCCAGTCCGATCAGGTGGCCGTAGAGCTGACCGCGCAGGTCGGCGACGACCTTCTCGCCAAGCAGCGACACGAAATAGAACCGCGCGGCGCTCGCCAGTGCCAGCACGACGGCCACCACGAACAGGAACAGGAAGGCGCGATTGATGTTGGCGCCGTCGGTGAACCCGTTGTCGATCATCTGCCGGAAGGCGACCGGCAGGCTCAGCGTGGCGGCGGAGGCCAATGCCAAGGCCAGCAGCCAGGCTGTGAACAGGCCGGCATGCTGGCGCACGAACGGCCACAGCGCACGCAGGGTGCCCAGCTTGGGCTTGGGTTTGGCGACAGCGTCGTCCACTGACTCGGCAGGGGTACTCATAGAGGATCCGTCTTCAAAGCGGTTGTGGAAGGGACTTCAGTGCTGACCAGGCCAGCGTGCCGCGTCGTCCCGAAGTCCCTTCCACAAACACCTGCCGTCGACCGGACGATCAGGCCGGTCCGAGGAAGCGCACCCGGTTACGGGTGGCGTCGCGCAGCTGTGATTTCAAGGCATCGACGCGATCCGCGGGCAATTGCACGCGCAGCCGCGCGCCATGCTCGTCGAAATCCTCGTCCTGCTTCGCCGCGCTGTGGACCACCAGCGCCGCATGCACATGGCCCAGGTCGTCGAACGGGCAGGTCAGTTCGACGGTCGCCCAGGCGACGAGGGGCTCCCGCGGCGCCAGCCGCAGGCACTCCGCCGCCGCGCCGCCATACGCCCGCACCAGGCCGCCAGCGCCGAGCTTGATGCCGCCATACCAGCGGGTCACCACTACCATCACCCGGTCGAACCCTTGGCCATCGATCGCCGCGAGGATCGGCCGGCCGGCCGTACCGGCAGGCTCGCCGTCGTCGCTGGACCGGTACTCCTGCCCGATCCGGTACGCCCAGCAGTTGTGGGTCGCGGCCGGATCGCCGATCTCGCGCAGGAAGGCGAGTGCGTCGTCGGCGCTGTCGACCGGCGACGCCTGCGCGAGGAAACGGCTGTGCTTCACCTCCAGCAGTTGCGAGGCGCGTGCGGCGAGGGTGTCGCTCACGGATTGCCGAGCAGTGGGCGCAGGTCTTCCGGCACGCGCTGGAACGGATGCTCCTGCACGAACAACTGCAGGCTGCGCAATGCGTTGGCGTCGTCGCCCAGGTCGCGGCGCAGCCGGATGCGATCCAGCCACTCGTCCGGCGGCAGCCGCGTGTCGGCGTCGACCGGCACCTGCAGATCGGTACGGCGAAGGGCGTTGCGGGCCGCACTGGGCTGGGCGCTCCCTGCGCTGGCAGCCGGAGGCGGAGGGGGAGGAGGTGCGGCGGCGGGCGTCGGTGCCGGCGCCGACACGACGTCTTTCGTTCTCGCCTGACGGTCCCGCGACTTCACCCGGCTGCCGGTCACGGCAATGGCGTCGAGGGTCGTGTTCTCTCCGGCCTTGGCGGAGGCGTCCTGTCGCGGTTCGTCGAAGCGGGCGCGTTGCTCCTGTTCCTGCTGGGCGGCGGCGCGATACAGCGCGCGCTCTTGCAGGTCAGCTTCCGGTGCGGTCGTGGCAACGACACCTTGCGGCGAGCGCGAATAGCCATCGATGTCCGCCGGGAACGCTTGTGGCGCCGCGTCCGGTGCGGGTGGCGCGGGCAGGATGGGGGCAGGGATCAAGGCCAACGGGCCGCGCTTCGGCGCGGGTTCCTGGCGCGCGGCGGCTTCTGCGTTCTGGCGCGCCGGTCCTGATGCCGTCGCGGCGCGTCCGACAGGCGAAGGCGGCAGCACCTTGGCGGGCATCGGAGGCGCGACCTCCTGCGCCACGATGGCGGGAGGGGCGGGCATGTCGGCGACCGGTGCGGCGGCATCCGCGGCAGCGACTTCGCGTTCTTCGGACACCACGCCGACCGAGCGCTCGGCCGCCATCGGCACTTCGCTGGCGACCGGGACTTCGTGAACCGGGCGAAGCTGCCAGGCGATGCCGGCCGCGAGCAGCACCGAGGCCGCCACGCCCATGCCGAGCGGCCAGCGACGACGCGAGGGAGGCACGTGTCCGCCTGTCGCCGGCGCCGCCTGCACCGCCGCCCGCGCCGCACCCAGGATGCGGGCGTCCAGTTCGGGCGAGGGGCCGCCATGCGGTCCCAGGCGCGCGAGCGACTGCGCGAGGGCGCGCTCTTCGGGGGTCAGGGGCTCGTGGGGCATGCTCATTCGTTCAACCTCGTCCGCAACCGGTCCATCGCATACCGCAGTCGCGATTTCACGGTTTCCCGGCCCACGCCGGTGATCTCGCCGATCTCCTCCCGGGTCAGTTCCTGCTCCAGCCGCAGCTGCAGCACTTCGCGCTGCTCCGGCGGCAATTCATCCATGGCCAGTTGCAACCGCCGCCGTTGCTCGAACTCGGACAGCTGCCGCTCCGGCGTCTCCGGGTCGGGGACGCGTGCCATGCGTTCGTCCGCGTCCACCGGTGCCGCGGGGCGGTGCTTCGATGCGCGCCAATGGTCGTTCAGGCGATTGTGCGCGATCCGGTACAGCCAGGTCCCGAACGCCGCTTCCGGTTTCCAGCCCTGGCGCGCGCTGATCACGCGTTGCCAGGTGTCCTGGAAGAACTCGTCGGCCAGCGCCGCATCGCGCAGGTGCCGCAGCAGGAACCGGTACAGCGGGCCGCGGTGGCGGGCGTAAAGCTGTTCGAACGCCGACGCGTCGCCCGCGGCGTAGGCCAGCATCAGGGTTTCGTCGGCGGGTTCGGCAAGGTCGTTCACCGCCACCAGCGTAAGCGGTCCCCGCGTGTCCGTGAAGCTGGCGGCCTGTCGGGGGACCGCCGTGTTCATCCTGGACCTGCCATGCGCGGGCAGGACGGACGTGGAGACATCGGCGGGAGCGGGGAGAGCGGGCACGTGCATGGCAAACGGCCGAGCCCCCTTGGCGGGGTTGTCCCGGCGGTTTCCGTTCAGGGGGTGGCAGGCGGTATGCTCGCTGCGGGGGACTTCCGGATACCGCCTTCCGACTGGGTCGGATCACGACCATGCCTACGCCATCGATCAGCGCCGACAACCCGGCCAGCGAAGACGCCTCCCCGGCGGAACGGATCGCGCAGGTCCTGTGCGGCTTGTTGCCGGCCGGTGCGGAACTGGCCGTCTGCTGGCGCGACTGGGCCCTGGGCAACGGCAGCGGCGCGACCCAGGGCGCATCCGGGGCGTTGCGGCGACGCGCCGAGCACGCGCTCGCCGAGACCGCCGTCGAACACGACGGCCCCAATTCGCGCGCATACGCGTGGGACAACGCCGACGGCAACGCCCGTGTCGCCCTGGCGCTGGCGCTGCCGGGTCCATTGGCAGAGGCTGAAGAAGCCTCCTGGGTACTGCTGGCACGCACGCTGCTGGTGACCTCGCTGGATGCCTCGCGGGCGCAGGCGCGGGTGGTGTCGCTGGAGAAGTCCAAGCGCCTGCAGCAGGCGCTGTATGAGATCGCCGACCTGGCAGGCGCCGACCTCGAGATGCCGGAGATGCTCCGCCGCATCCACGCGGTGGTGAACTCGCTGATGTACGCGGAGAACTGCTACATCGTTTTGTACGACGACCAGCGCCGCACCGTGCGGTTCCTCTACTTCGCCGACCAGCGCGACCCCTACATCGCCGAGCCCGAGCGCGAGTTCGGCGAAGAGGAAATGGTCAACAGCATGACCTTCGCGCTGCTGCGCCATGGCCAGCCGCTGCGCGGACCGTCGGCGGTGATCCGGCAGAAGCTGGGCGTGGTGCGCGATCCCTCGCACGGCCCGGACAGCCTGGACTGGCTGGGCGTGCCGATGCGCCGCGACGACCATGTCTGCGGGGCCATCGTCGTGCAGAGCTACGACGCACCCGCCAGCTACGCCGACGAGGACCGCGCACTGCTGGGCTACGTGGCCCAGCACATCCTCACCGCACTCGACCGCAAGCATGCGCATGTCGAGCTGGAACACCGCGTGGCGGTGCGCACCCACGAGCTGCAGCGCGCCAACCGCGAACTGCAGGCCGAGATCATGGAACGCAAGCGCGCCGAGAAACTGCAGCGCGCGCTGTTCCGCATCACCGACCTGGCCATCACCTCGGACAGCCTGGAGCGTTTCTACGCCGACGTGCACACCGTGGTCGACGAATTGATCAACGCGCGCAATTTCTACATCGCGCTGGTCTCGGACGATGGCAGGGACCTGAACTTCCCGTATTCCATCGACGAACGCGACCCGATGCGCAAGACGCGGCGCATGACCAATGGCCTGACGGAGTACGTCATCGCCACGGGGCGTCCGCTGCTGGCCGACCGCGAGGTGATCGGCCAACTGGCCGAGGCCGGCAAGGTCCAGCAGCACGGTCCGCCGGCCTACAGCTGGCTGGGCGTGCCGCTGTTCCGCGGCGAGGACGTGGTCGGTGCGGTGGTGGTGCAGAGCTATTCGGAAGAGGTGAAGTTCACCTCGCACGACCAGAACCTGCTGACCTTCGTCGCCCACCACATCGGCAACGGCCTGGACCGGCAGCGGGCGCAGGAACGTCTGCGCAGTGCGCATGCCGAACTCGAGCGCCGGGTCGACGAGCGCACGCGCGAGCTGGCCGAGGCGAACCACCAGCTGCGCTCGCAGATCGGCGAGCGCCTGCGCGTGGAGCAGCAGCTGACCCATCAGGCCACGCACGATGCGCTGACCGGCCTCCCCAACCGTCCGCACCTGCTGGATCGCCTGTCGGCGGCGATCGAGCGCGCGCGGCATGGCGATGGGCAGGCGTTCGCCGTGCTGTTCCTCGACCTGGATCGCTTCAAGCTGGTCAACGACAGCATGGGCCATGCCGCCGGCGACGAACTGCTGGTGGAAGTGGCGCGCCGCATCACCATGAGCGTGCGCGACGAGGACGTGGTGTCGCGCCTGGGCGGCGACGAGTTCGCGCTGCTGGTCGAATACGCCGATGGCGTGGAGAACGTGCGCGATTTCGCCCAGCGGCTGCTCGCCGTGCTCGGCCTGCCCATGTGGGTGGCCGGGCGCGAGCTGTTTCCTTCCGCCAGTCTCGGCATCGCGGTGTGGCACCCGCGTTACCGCAACGGCGAGGAGCTGCTGCGCGACGCCGATGCGGCGATGTACCGCGCCAAGGAACAGGGGCGCGACCGCTGCGCCCTGTTCGACGAGGCCATGCGCGAGGCGGCGGTGCAGAGCCTGGATCTCGAAGCCGACCTGCGCCGGGCGATCAACCACCGTGACTTCCTGCCGTTCTACCAGCCCATCCGCCGCATGGACGATGGCCGCGTCATCGGCCACGAGGCGCTGCTGCGCTGGCGGCACGAGCGCCGCGGCCTGCTGCTGCCGGCGGAGTTCATCGGCCTGGGCGAGAACAGCGGCCTGATCGAGCAGGTCGATTGGCTACTGTACGAACAGGTGGTGCGGCAGATCGCGCGCGGCGTGGAAGGCTACATCTCGGTCAATGTCTCGCCACGGCATTTCCGTTCGCCGGACTTCGGCGACCGCCTGCTGGCGATGTTCGAGGCGCAGGGCGCGGATCCTTCGCGCCTGCGGCTGGAGATCACCGAGGTCGCACTGCTCGATGACGCGCCGCGGACGCTGCGCATCCTGCGCACGCTGCGCCAGCACGGCATCCTCGCGCAGCTGGACGATTTCGGCACCGGCTTCTCCGCGCTGTCCTACCTGCACCGGTTCCCGATCTCGGTGCTGAAGATCGATCGCAGTTTCGTGTCCGGCCTGGGCAACGAGGCGCGTCCGGAAAGCCTGGCGCTGGTGCGCGCCATCCTGGCGCTGGCCAGCACGCTGGGCATCGAGACGATCGCCGAGGGCGTGGAGACCGAGGAGCAGCGCCAGGCCTTGCTGGAACTGGGCTGTCATCTTGGCCAGGGATATCTGCTGGGACGGCCTGCGGCGAACCTCGAGAAGGTCGGCATTACCGACGCTGCCTGACGACGTGATCGACATGGGGGCGGCATCCGTGCCGCCCCATGGTTCCGGTCATTCGCCCGCGATTGCAGGTGCGTCGTCCTTCACTGCCACCAACCGGTGCGCTTGGTCGACCATGCCGACGAATTCCGCTTTAAGGCCATACGGGTCGCGTCCCTTCGCTGCACGTGCGGTGCGTGCCACGTCGTTCCAGGTCCAGCCATCGACGCGCTGGCCACCACGCAGCAGGTCGGCATACGCCGCCACGGCGCTGGCGAACCGGAACGCATCGCTGGGTTGCGTGGTCAGCGATGTGCGCGCGATCGGCGTTTCGATCAGGCGGCTGCTGTCCTGGTCGGGCAGCTTGTAGCGCAGGCGTACGTGCGCCACTTCGGCCGTCGACGCACCGGCCGCGACCTGCTTGCCCCCGTAGCGCAGGGCGGGCAAGCGATCCACACCGCTGCCGACGGGCGTGATCTCGTAGAGCGCGGTGACTTCGTGGCCTGCGCCGATGTCGCCGGCATCGACCTTGTCGTTGGCGAAGTCCTCGTTGGCCAGCACGCGGTTCTCGTAGCCGATCAGGCGGTACTCCGACACCACGGCGGGATTGAACTCCACCTGGATCTTCACGTCGCGGGCGATGGTCAGCAGCGTGGACTGCATTTCATCCACCAGCACCTTGCGGCCCTCCTGCAGCGTATCGATGTAGGCATGGTTGCCGTCGCCGACATCCGCCAGCTTCTCGGCCAGCGCGTCGTTGTAGTTGCCGGTGCCGAAGCCGAGCGTGGTCAGCGCGATGCCCGATCTGCGCTGGTCGGCGACCATCGTCTCAAGCGCATCCTGGCTGACCGTGCCCACGTTGAAATCGCCATCGGTGGCCAGGATCACGCGGTTCACGCCATCCTTGACGAAGGCCTGCTTCGCCATCGCGTACGCCAGCCGGATGCCGTCGCCGCCATTGGTGCTGCCGCCTGCCTGCAGACGGTCCAGTGCGGCGAGGATTTCACCATGCCGGTCGCCTGGCGTAGGGGGCAACACGAGGCCTGCGGAACCGGCGTAGACGACGATGCTGACGCGGTCCTGTGCGCGTAGCTGCTTGACGAGCTGGGCGAACGACTGCTTCAGCAGGGGCAGCTTGTCGGGAGACTCCATCGAGCCGGAGGTATCGAGCAGGAATACGAGATTGGCCGGGGGCAGGGTCGCTTTCGGCACGTCGTAGCCCTTGATGCCGACCATCAGCAGCTGGCGCTTGGCGTTCCACGGCGCCGGCGCGAGCTCGGTGGTCACCGCGAACGGCTGGCTGCGGTCGGTCGGCCCGGCATGACCATAGCGGAAGTAGTTGATGAATTCCTCCGCGCGCACCGCATCGGCGGGTGGACGCTGGCCGTCGCGCAGCATGCGGCGCACGTTGCTGTAGCTGCCGGTGTCCACGTCGACGGAGAACGTCGAGACCGGCTCGTCCAGCGTGCGGCGCACCGGATTGTCGTCTCGGTCGGCGTACTTCTCGGTGTTGACGGACGTGGCGTGCGGCACCGACAGCGCATGGGCGGCGCGGTACTCCACCATCATGGCGGGAGCGGGCGGGGGCGGCGGTGCCGAAGGCGCGTAGGCCAGTCCGGCAGGCGCCACCGCCTTGGCGTGCTCGCTGCGCACGCGGCTGCCGGTCACGGCGATGCGGTCGAGCGTCGCTTCTTCGCGCTGTGCAGTGCCGGCCTGCTGGCGGACGTAGGCATCGGCGGCCACGGCGGCTGCGTCGGCTTCAGGGGAGTGCTGGGCAGTGGGATTGGACTGGCAGGCCGCCAGCAGCGCGGCGGCCAGGAGGGTGACGGTCAGGCGGTGCGACATGGCGCGACTCCGTGTGGTGTGGGACAGGGAGTCGAACGCGCGGGTCTGGAAAACGGGGTTGGACGGAGGGGCGCTATTTTTTTCCTGCCCCCAGACGTGCCTGGGATTGTCAGTCGATGGCGCCGACATCCATGCCGTCATAGGCATCCAGGCCATGCTCGTCGGCGAAGCGGTACAGGGCCTGGTTGCGCTCGTGCAGGCTGTCGGCCGTGTGGACTTCCGTCTTCTCGACATGCAGCCACCACAGGTCCGGATCCTTGCGGTTGTCCTTGTCCTCCAGGTAGAGCGCGATCACGCGGTAGCCCTGTTCCTGCAGCAGCGGCACTACCGCCTCCAGTGCGGGACGCGAACCATGGGTGAAGAAGTAGCCCCACACCAGCGGCTTGCGCAGGTCCCACGACGTTTCCCTGGCCATGTTGTCGAACATCTCGACGAGTTGTTCGTGGGTGATCATGTAGATGCTCCTGATGCAAGGACAGCTGACGCGCCAGCGAAGGATGAATTGCACGCCATCGACTAGGGCATGGGTCGCGGCCGCGCTGGTCGATATTGGCGCCGGTCGCCCAATCGTCGGCTTTCCGTGTCGATATTGACACAGATAACGCCGCCACAAAGGATTGCGTCCGACGCCGCATACGCCTGCAACACAGGAATGGCATCCTCGTGGCGTTGCAGCTCACCCCTGACGGCTACCAGTTCCTGGCGATAATGAGCCAGTGTCATCCAGCCGCAAAGAAGCACGAGTAGCAGGGTCGCTACAGCGACCCCGCACCAGATCGACAAGGTCCTGTGCACCGTCTGGAGTCGCGCCGATACGTCGTGGCCAAAGCCGGTTGCAATAGGCGACAAGGTCTTTATTGCGTCATCGGCTATAACCGTGGAGGCATTCTCGACGATCGTCTTTACCTGGCTGCTGCTGTAGGAAAGCGCATCCTGCAACGCCCGCATGTGTTGGTTGACCTTGGCCTGCATGCTGGCTTCGCTTTGTTCGAATTTGGCCATCATGGCGGCCTGAAGCTTGAGCGAGTTGTGCAGGGATGCCATAAGGCTGCGGAGTTCTTGTTCGTCGTACATGGGCAGTCCCTTGCCGCAGCGGTCAGATGGATAGCCCGCGAGCGAAGGGCTCGCGAAGCGTGTCCTGCTGATGCACATCCTGTGATGGACCTTCGGTCAGAAGTTCACGGCCCCATTGCTCGAGTTTCAGGATGTGGTCGGACCCGGCGATCTGTGCGATCACCCGGTTCGCGGCTCTGTCATCGCCCGCGAAAACAGCGGCAGCCAGTCGGTCGAGGTCCCGGTCGCCCGTGCCCGCATCGGGTTGTGTTATGCGGTCCCGACCGGGCAGTGGTTGGACCGTGTCTGGTGGAGGCTGGCGATCGTCAGGCCGGGCGTTGCATTGCTCCGCGGCACGTTCGATCTCCCTCAACGTTAAGGGGTCCGCCCGTCCTGTTACGGCGCGCGCGTGCTGCTCCTGGAAACTCCGGACGGCCTGTTCCGTTTCCTGGGTAAAGACGTCGCCCGTGGGCACGCGCCGGTTCCGTTCGGCACGGAGGTCGAGCGTGCGCAGCTGTTCATTGAGTTGTCGAACTTCCTCGCCCGTCTCAAGACGGCGTAGGGCACCATCCTCCATGGCAGGTCGGCCGACCGCAGGCAGGACAGGGTTGCCGGCGGGAACACGTCCCGCGTCGAGGTCAGCGACGAATTCCGGTGTCAGCACGGCATGCCAGGCGTCATAGCGGTTCAACCTGTCTTCCAGACCATTCTCGCCGTTGTTGATCGCAAGTGTCGTCTTGGAGACATCATCGCGCTCCTGTTCAGGCACTTCGTTCTGCCAGAACCAGAGGGCGATGCGTTCGCCGTTTCCACGATCTGCAGCAAGCTGGGGATGGCGTGTCAGATCCAGCTCCAGCGCCGCTCCCGCCGTTGCATAGTTGTTCTCTCCGGTCAACTGCGTGTATCCGCGGCCACGATACAGATAGCCATCGCCAGCATCGTCATTGCCCATACGGTTGCCGTACATCAGCCGCGCCAATTCCTGGGGCCTGCCTTGCAGCGCCTCCAGTCGTGCCGACTCAAGCGCTTCAAGGCCTTCTCGACGCGCGGATCTGACGGGGATCTGGTTGATGCCCCGCGTGTACCGGAAGCTCTCCTCCATAAGGGTGAAACCTGAAGACTCGTGGCCCATCTGCGCCATGAAGTTGGCCATTTCCTCGCGCGAGGTTATGCCTGCTTCGCGTGCCGCACGCAGCAGGGAGAGTTCGTTCTCGTTCGGCATCGAAGAAATCCTTTTCGACGGAAGCTGGGTCAGGGAATCGCATCTGCCGGGTAGTCGGCAGGATCGAAGCGTTCCAGGAATACGGTGTCGGCACGGGAAAGATCTTGCTGTCGCTCCACGGACCTTCCCTCAAGGCGGTCCAGTCCGTGATGGACGATGCTGACCAGTCGCCATTGTTTGTTCCCAGGCATGTAGTCGAAGCTGTACTCGCTGGACCACAGCTCACGCGAGCCGCCCTCGAAGCGGAGCTTCAGCTCGCCCTTCGCGGCGCTGAGGCTTTCAAGCGGGTCTCCCATCATTCCGCCACAGGCACGGCAGAGGATGGCATGGGGACTGTCTAGCGCCTCCGTCAGCGAGCCATCAGGACCGCGCAGAAAGATCAGCAGTCCTCGCGGGCGGGAGCCGTCGATGCGCTCGCGATCGATGATCAGCAGGACATCGTCGTCGCCATCCCCATCCGCATCGCCGCTAACCTTCATCACCACCGATGCTTCTTTGATGGCGAGCCTCACGATGTCTTCCTCGCCGATGGAGGGCGACGTGACGCAAGCCGTCAACCAGATACATGAAGCGAAGAGCGTGGTTATGCAAAGCTCCTGGCGCATGGACATCTCCTTGGCCATACATGGCCTCCGCCGCAACGGCGAAATGTAGCCACAGGCTTGGCGCCATTTCCATTTACATTGTTGCGTCGAGCGGCCCTGACCCTGCGCCGGGTATGGACATGCCAGCAAGCGGGTCCCGAATCCGCTGCTGCGGCGACGTCAGTCCACGGTCAGTTCCAACGTTCCATCCGCAAGGCGGGCCTGGACCTTGTCTCCGTGTTGCACCTGCGCCACCGAGCGCACCAGCGTGCCGTCTTCCTTGGTCACCAGGGCGTAGCCGCGTGCGACGGTCGCCAGCGGGCTGACCGCTTCGAGCGAGCGGGCGAGGGCGCGCAGGCGCAGCGCATCGCGTTGCAGGGTGCGTGCAACGGCGGCCTGGGGGCGAGGGGCGAGGGCGAGCAGGCGCTCGCGCAGTTGTTCGAGGCGGCGTTGCGGTGCGTGTGCGCGCAGGACAGCGTCGGCGTGGCGCAGCGATGCGATGCGACGGGCCTGCTGGTGGTGCCACAGGGCATGCAGGCGGCGCGCAGCGTCTTCCTGTCGTCGTCGCAACGCTTCCAGTCGGGCCTGCGGGCGCAGCGCGTTGAGGCGCAGGCTGGCGCGATCGGCACGCTGCATCGCATTGCGCAGGCGCTGCGCCTGGGTGGCGGCGAGGCGGCGCTGCAACACCTGCACGCGCGTCAGCAGGTCGCGTCGGTCGGGCACCAGCAACTCGGCGGCCACCGACGGCGTGGGCGCGCGCAGGTCGGCGGCGAAGTCGGCGAGGGTGAAGTCCGTCTCGTGGCCGACGGCGGACACCACGGGAACCGGCGACGCCGCGATGGCGCGCGCCAGCCGTTCATCGTTGAACGCCCACAGATCCTCCAGCGAGCCGCCGCCGCGGGCCACCAGCAGCACGTCGTAGCGACCGCTGCGCGCCGCACGCTGCAGCATGTCGACGATCTGCGCCGCCGCCGTCTCGCCCTGCACCTGCACGGGCAGCACGTCGACCTCCAACAGCGGGAATCGCCGCTGCAGGACACTGAGCACGTCGCGCACGGCCGCACCGGTCGGCGATGTCAGCACGGCGAGTCGCTGTACGTGGGCGGGCAGGGGCCGCTTGCGGGCGTCGTCGAAAAGGCCTTCCGCGGTGAGTCGCGCCTTCAGTTCCTCGAACGCGCGGCGCAGTGCGCCTTCGCCGGCTTCCTCCAGGCTGTCGATGACCAGTTGGTAGTCGCCGCGCGCTTCGTACAGGGTCAGCCGGCCGCGCGCGAGTACGCGCAGGCCCTCGCGCGGGGCGAACTTCAGCCACTGGCTCTTCGGCTTGAACATCGCGCAGCGCACCTGTGCGCGTGCGTCCTTCAGCGTGAAATACAGGTGGCCCGAAGCCGGACGCGTGACGTTGCCCAGCTCGCCCTCCACCCACACCAGCGGGAACGCACCCTCGAGCAGGTCGCGCGCCAGCGTGTTCAGCTGGGTGGGCGTGAGGATGTCGCGGGCGGTGTCGGTCATGGGGCAAGGATAAACGCTCGCGACGAAGGACACCGCGAATGCCTGCGACAGGCGGTCGCAGGCGGTGGGGCGCGTTCCGTGCTGGAATGGCGCGCTCCCGTCGGCCGGAATCGTCCTCCATGCTCACGTCGCGCTGGTCCCGTCCCTTGTTGCCGGTGTTGCTCGCCGCGCTGGCCGCCTGTTCGCCCCCGGGCGAACCGGTGCCCGAGGCCGTTGCGCCCTCGCCCGTCGTGGACGTGGTGGACCTTCCTTCGCCGCCGGGCGCCGCACAGCCCGACCTGGTCTCGACGCCGGACGGTGCGCTGCTGTTGAGCTGGATCGAACCGGTGGACGGGGCAGGCCATCGGCTGCGTTTCAGCCGCCGGCCTGCCGGGACGGAGGACTGGGAGTCACCGCGCACGATCGCCGAAGGCGACACGTGGTTCGTCAACTGGGCCGACACACCGCATGTGTATGCACTGCCGGACGGCTCGCTGTGGGCGCACTGGCTGCGCAGTACCGGGCCGTCGCGGATGGATTACGGCATCGACCTGGTACGTTCCGCCGATGGCGGCACCACGTGGAGCGCGCCGCAACTGGTGCATCCGTCGGGCACGCCCGGTGACCATGGTTTCGTGACGTTCTGGCCGCAGGCGCGCGACCGGCTGGGTATCGCATGGCTGGACAGCCGGCAGAAGGCAGCGTCCGGACATGCGGGTCACGACGGTGGAGGACACGACCACGCAGGCGGTGCGGCGATGATGCTGCGTGCCGCGACCTACGATGCGCAGGCGACGCAGGTGGGAGAGTGGCCACTGGATACGTCCACCTGCGACTGCTGCACCACCTCGTCCGCCGTGACGGATCGTGGCGTCGTAGTCGTCTACCGCGGACGCGGCCATGGCGAGATCCGCGATACGCGCATCGTTCGCTTCGACGGTCAGCGCTGGACGTCGCCTCGCGACGTGCATGCGGATGGCTGGAGGATCGCCGGTTGCCCCGTCAACGGACCGGTGGCGGTGGCGGACGGTGCCACGGTCTGGGTCGCGTGGTACACGGAAGCCGGTGGCGTGCCGGAACTGCGTGCGGCACGTTCGGACGACGCCGGCGATACGTTCGGTGTGCCGGTGACGCTGGCGAAGGGCATGCAGGTGCTGGGTCGCCTGGGTCTGGTGCATGGCGATGGCCACCTGCTGGTGAGCTGGCTGGAGCAAGCGCAGGACGAACGCCAGACGCTGGTGCTGGCGCGCTACGACCACGCCTGGGCGGGGGCGCAGCGCGTCGATGTCGCGACGCTGTCCGCACGTGGACGCGCGAGCGGCATCCCGCGACT
The DNA here is from genome assembly GCF_043632995.1 of Pseudoxanthomonas japonensis. Taxonomy (NCBI): domain Bacteria; kingdom Pseudomonadati; phylum Pseudomonadota; class Gammaproteobacteria; order Lysobacterales; family Lysobacteraceae; genus Pseudoxanthomonas; species Pseudoxanthomonas japonensis. The sequence continues at coordinate 1,606,636 of NZ_CP171632.1, forward strand.
GCAATGGCACGACGATGCCGCCTGGCTGGCGTGGACCGATGTGGCCGGCGAAAAGCCGCGGTTGCAAAGCGCACGCGTCGTGTTCCGCTGATGCGCCCGGGTGCGACACTCCGTCGCACCTGACCTGCATGACACGCTCCGGTTAGAATCCCGCGGTGATCCGTTCGTCCGTCTTCCTCCGACCGATGCTGCAGCTGGCTTTGCTGGCGGCGCTGCTGATGGCGTTCGCGCCGTCAGTCACGCGGTGGGTGACCGCCACGGGATCGCAGGTGCTGGCCGGCTGGACCGAGCTGTGTACAACCCATGGCATCAAGTGGGTCGATACGCGGGCCGAATCGCCGGTCGCCAAGGCCCCGTTCGGCAAGGCGCCATCACCCGCCGGCATGACGATGGGTGCCGATTGCGCCTACTGCACGCTGGCCGCGGCATTGCCGCTGTTGCTGCTCTGTATCGCCCTGCTGTTTCCGCGCCTCTCGGGCGGCTTCCTCGTGGGGTTGCCGGCGCTTCCACGCGTGGGACGACTGCGCCTGCGCGGCCTGGGCGGGCAAGGGCCGCCCGTCCTGCTCTGAACCACAAGACCCCTGGTTGACCTTGCGGCCCGTGCGCCGCGTCCTTGTGCTTTGGAGTGTCCATGTCCCTGTCTTTCCGGGCGACGCCGCGTGCGTCCTGCCTGTCCGTGGCCGTTGCCGCGGCCCTGTCCGTTCCGTCCTTCGCCTTCGCGGCGGACCCCGTTGCGTTGCCCGACGGCTCCCGCGCCACCCAACTCGACACGGTCGAGGTCAAAGGCCACAAGGCCGGCCTCGAGCAGGTCGCCGGCACCGGCACGCGCCTGTCGCTGACCCTGATGGAAACCCCGGCGTCGGTCACCGTCATCGACCGCGATGCGCTCGATGCGCGTGGCGTGCGCACCACGCAGGAAGCGCTGGCCGGCATTCCCGGCCTCACCGTCGCGTCGCCGCCGGGCAACGGCAATGCGGTGACGTACCGCGGCTTCTCCGGCAGCCAGATCACCCAGCTGTTCAACGGCATCGACGTGCAGTACGCCAGCATCGCCGCGCGCCCCGTGGACGCGTGGCAGTACGAGCGGGTGGAAGCGATCGGCGGGCCGTCGAGCTTCCTCTATGGCGCCGGTGCGGTCGGCGGCACGATCAACTACGTCACGCGGCTGGCGCGACTGGACCGCGACGAAGCCGCCGTGCAGGCGTCGTGGGGTTCGTTCCGCGACGGCACGCTGGCGATGGGGGGCAACCTGCGCATCGGCGGCGACGAGGCGCGCCAGGCCGTTCGCGTGGATGCGAGCGCGCGCGATGGCGAGAGCTGGATTGACGGTCAGGAGCGCGAGGCGTCGACACTCGCCGCCTCGTGGCTGGTGCAACTGGCGCCCACGCTGCGCCACACCCTGGCGGTGGAGGTCCAGCAGGAGGACAGCCATCGTCCGTACTGGGGCACGCCGGTGCGGCAGCCGGCCACCGGCCGCCTGTCGGTGCTGCCGGAGACCGTCGGCCGCAACTACAACGTCGCCGACGGCTACTACGGACAGGACGTGCGCTGGGCGCGTTCGCTGCTGGAATGGACGCCGGGCGAGCACGACACCGTGCGCAACACGGTCTACCACTACGACGCGCTGCGCGACTATCGCAACGTCGAGAGCTACCGCCTGACCGCCGGCAACGATGGCGTGATCCGTTCGGGCACGCTGCTGCAGCGGCACGACCAGCAGGTCTACGGCAACCGCCTGGAATGGAGCCATGACGGCACGCTGTTCGGCCTGCCCACGCAGTGGGCCACGGGCCTGGATGTCAGCTACAACCGGCAGACGCGTTTTCCGCTGTCGCTCTCGGCCACCGTGGACACGGTACCGCTCGACGCCGTCACGCCGGGCCGCTTCCTCGACGTACCCGGCACGACGATCGTCTACACGCCCGACCGCACCAACCGTCTGCACACGCAGGCGCTCTATGTCGAAAACCTGACCGAACTGACCCCGTCGCTGTCGCTGCTGACCGGCGTGCGCCGCGACCGCATCGTGCTGGACGTCGTCAACCATCGCGCAGTCACGCCCACCAATCCCGCCCGATTCGAGCGCGAATATTCGCCCACCACCGGACGTGTCGCGCTGAACTGGGCCATCACACCGCAGGCGAGCGTCTACGCGCAGTACAGCACGGCGGCCGATCCACCGGCCGGCATCCTCAGTACGGCCAACTTCGCCACGCTGCGCGACTTCGACCTGACCACCGGACGCCAGGGCGAGATCGGCACGAAGCTGCAGACGCGTGACGGACGCAGCTTCGCCACGCTGGCCGCGTATCGCATCGTGCGGCGCAATCTCGCCATCACCGATCCTGCCAATCCGGGGCAGACGTTGCCGGTCGGCCAGCAATCCTCGCGCGGTATAGAAGCGGCGTTCGGCTGGCATCCGCTGGAGGCGTTGAGCGTCGAAGGCAACCTGGCCTGGGTCGATGCGACGCTGGACGACTTCTACGAGAACGTCGGCGGCGTGCCCGTGTCGCGCGCGGGCAACCGGCCCACCAACACGCCCTCGCGCGTCGGCAACCTGTGGCTGGACTACACCTTCACGCCACGCTGGTCTGCCGGCATCGACCTGCGCGGCGTGTCGTCGCGCTACGCCAATGCCGCCAACACGCTGTCGACGGCGGGCTACGCGACATGGGGGGCGCATGTGGGCTTCCGCTGGAACGACAGTACGGAACTGACCGTGCGTGGCCGCAACCTCGACGACCGCACCCATGTGGTGTACGCGCTGGGCAGCACGATGGCCTATCTCGGCGATCCACGCAGCTGGGAAGTGGTGCTGCGGAAGACGTTCTGATGCGGTCGCGGCGCCCCGTGCGCCGCGTCGCGCGACCGGAGAATCCCTTGGACACGATCTTCTTCCTCGGCGTCGGCAGTTGGCTGATCGCGTGGGCGTGTGCGCTCGGCCTTCATCGGCTCGCGCATACGCATGCGGCTCCATCGCCGCTGACGCTCTTCGATACCCCTGTCCCGCCCACCCAGATGGAGACGCTGGAATGAAACTTCCCCTTGCCGGCCTGCTGGCGCTGGCGCTGGCGGCATGCCAGCCGTCGTCGCCGCCGGCCGCACACGACGCCGGGCCTCGCGCCGGCATGAGCGTGGCCTCGCCGTGGCTGCGCGAGTCGCCGCCCGGTGCGCCCGTGGTCGGCGGCTTCCTGACACTGCACAACGGCACCCGGATCGACGACCGGTTGCTGTCCGTGGAGAGCGCGGCAGCCGAGCGCATCGAGATCCACACGATGCGCGACGACGATGGCGTCGCCCGCATGCGCCGCCTCGCCGATGGCCTGCCACTGCCTGCCGGCGCCACGGTCGAGCTGAAGCCGGGCGGCTTCCACCTGATGTTCATCCAGCCACATGCCGCGCTGGAAGCCGGAGGGCGCGTCGACGCCACGCTGGTGTTCGAGCACGCGGGCCGCGTGCCCGTCGTGTTCGATGTCCGTCCACCCGGTGCCAGGGCGCCGGCCGCGCATCACTGACGATCGTTCCGTTTCCTCCTTTCCTTTCCCGCGGGTGCCGCGCATCCGCCTCACGGAGTCCTCCATGCATCCGTTCCACTTCCGTCGTCCCCTGGTCGTCGCGATCGCTTTCGCGTGCGCCGCGCCCGCCGTGCTCCATGCCGAGGCGATGGGCGAGGCTGCCACGCTCGACCGCGTCGTCGTGACCGCCACGCCCGTCTCGCCGTTGACCTACGAAACCGATCCGACCCTGCCGCGCCAGCCGGTGCCGGCCAGCGACGGGGCCGACTACCTGAAAACCATCCCCGGGTTCACCGCGCTGCGCAACGGTGGCACCAACGGCGATCCGGTGCTGCGTGGCATGTTCGGTTCGCGGCTCAACCTGCTCACCAACGACGGCAGCATGCCGGGCGCGTGTCCCGCGCGCATGGACAACCCGTTGTCCTACGTGGCGCCGGAAACCTATGACCGCCTGGTGGTGGTGAAGGGTCCCCAGACCGTGCTCTGGGGGCCGGGCGCATCCGCCGGCACGGTCCGCTTCGAGCGCGACACGCCGCGCTTCGACGCGCCGGGGCTGCGAATCGACGGCAGCCTGTTGGCTGGTTCGCACGGCCGCAACGACCAGGTGATCGATGCGACTGCTGGTGCACCGCGCGGTTACGCGCGCCTGAGCGCCAACCGTTCCGACGCGGACGATTACCGTGACGGCGACGGCCGGCGCGTGCCGTCGGCGTGGAAGAAGTGGAACACCGACCTGGCCCTGGGATGGACGCCGGATGCCGATACCGTGCTCGAGCTCAATGCAGGCATCGGCGATGGCGAGGCGCGCTATGCCGGCCGTGGCATGGACGGCTCGATGTTCCGGCGCGACAGCCTCGCGCTGCGCTTCGAGAAGCGCGACCTGCCAGGCGTGCTGGATACGGTCGAAGCCAGCGTGTTCCGCAATGAAGCCGACCACGTGATGGACAACTACACGCTGCGCGAACCCAACCCGATGAGCGCCATGCCGATGCCGGTGGCGGCGAACGTCGATCGCCGCACCGAGGGCGGTCGGGCGGCGCTGGCGGCGAAGGGCGACCGGTGGGCGCTCACCGGCGGTGTCGATGCGCAGCGCAGCCGGCATCGCCAGCGCAGTGCGATGGGGGTGGATGCGTATCGGGCCCAGCCCTGGGAAACCGATGCGGAGTTCCAGACGCGCGGCGTCTTCGCTGAAGGGACATGGCATGCGGCCGAGCGCCGTCGACTGGTGGTGGGCGCGCGCGCCGATCGCGTCGACGTGCAGGATCGCCGGGCGACCGCGGGCATGATGGGCATGCCGAATCCGACCGCGGGGCAGACGCGCAGGCAGACGTTGCCGGGCGGGTTCGTACGCTTCGAGCACGATGTCGCCGCCGTGCCCGTCACCTGGTACGCCGGCGTCGGCCACACCGAGCGCATGCCGGACTACTGGGAGCTGTTCTCCGCCGACATGGGGCCGATGGGCGCGCCGAACGCCTTCGCCGGCCTCGCCCCCGAGAAGACCACGCAGCTCGACATCGGCCTGCAGTACCGCAGCACGCGGCTGGATGCGTGGGTATCGGCCTACGCCGGCCGCATCGACGACTACCTGCTGTTCTCTTACATGGCGGGCGGGATGATGGGCCCGATGTCGGCGGTGTCGAACGTGGATGCGCGCGTACGCGGTGCCGAAGCCGGCATCGGCTGGCGGCCGGGCGACGGCTGGACGCTGGGAGGCACCCTGGCCCACGCCTGGGGCGAGAACCGCGACAGCGGCGGCGCCTTGCCGCAGATGCCGCCGCTGGAGGCACGCCTGACCGCCGCGTACGAAGGTCCCCGCTGGAGCGCGGGCGTGCTGTTGCGCGCCGTCGCGCGGCAGGACCGCGTGGCCATCGACCAGGGCAACGTGGTCGGGCGCGATCTCGGCCCCAGCGCGGGGTTCGCAACGCTGGCGCTCAACGGCGGCTATCGCTTCAATGACCGGGTCAAGCTGATCGCGGGCATCGACAACGTGTTCGACCGCACGTACGCCGAACACCTCAACCTGTCCGGCAGCGCCGATTTCGGCTATCCGGCCGAACCGGTGCGCATCCATGAGCCCGGTCGCACCGCATGGTTGAAGCTGCACCTGGCGTACTGAGCGGGCTTTCGCATCGGCTTCCGTCGTCTTGGCTACGATGGCAGCCTGGTCGTCGGGGAGATGCGTCGCATGCGGGGTCTGGATTTCAGTTCATGGCAGGGCCTGCTGACCACCCTGGCGGGGCTGGCGCTGATCACGCTGATCGGCGTCGGCATCCGCCTGCTGGTGATGCAGACGGTGCAGGAGCGGCGGGCGCGCGAGAACCGCCAGATCAACGAGCGCCTGCGCACGCTGATCGCCGCCTACAAGACGCTGGGTGGCTCGTTCACCGGCGATCTCGACGTCGATCCCACGCATCTGCGCGACCTGCGCCAGCGGGCGCGCGAGGGCGGTCTCGATATCGTCGATGACGGCAGTGATCGTTCGCGGCGCATCCGCGATGCGGTCGAAGCGGCGTTGTCGGACGTCATCCTGCTCGGTACCGACGATCAGGTGCGGCTTGCCGCGCAGGCGGCCACCGATCTCGCTGCCGGGCGCCCCGTCCAGACGCATGCGCTGGTGGTGTCGCTGCGCGACTTCATCCGCGGCGTGCTGGACCTGGCACCGATCCCCGTCGGGCTCGACATTCCCCGTCAGGGTCCGGCACGGCCGGTCGCGGCAAAAGGGAAGGGCGAGGGCGGCAAGGGTGAAGGCCGCGGCGACGGCGGGCGCGGTGGTGGAGGCGGGGTGGGCGCCGGCGTGGGGGCGGGCGCGGGTCTCGGCATGGGGGCCGGGATGGCGATGGATCCCGACCGCGATCCCTCGCGCTGACCGCTATTCGTCGATCCAGCGACGCTCCGGTCCCGGTCGCTTCGCCAGCTTGCGTTGCAGCGACCGCCGGTGCATGCCGAGCAGGCGCGCGGCGGCCGAGATGTTGCCTTCGGTCTCGGCCAGTGCCTGCTGGATGTGTTCCCACTCCAGCCGGCTGAGCGGCGTCATGGTGTCGTCGGTGGCGCTGGCGTCGTCCGCTGCGCCCGGCACGTCCAGTCCGAGCGCGCGCAGGATCGTCGGCACCGTCGCCGGCTTGGGCAGGTAGTCGTCGGCGCCGCGCTTGATCGATTCCACCGCGGTGGCCACGCTCGCGTAGCCGGTGACCAGCAGGATCTGCATGTCGGCGCGCAGTGCGCGCAGCGGCTCGATCAGGCTCAGGCCGGAGTCGGCGCCCAGTTTCAGGTCCACCAGCGCGAAGTCGGGCTGGTACTCGCGCGCCCGCGCCAGGGCGCTGGCGGCGTCCAGCGCGATCTCGGTCTCGATGCCCTTGCGCGCCAGGCTGCGCTGCAGCGTGCGCGCGTAGAGTTCGTCGTCGTCGACCAGCAGGCCTTTCATGGGATGCCTCTCATCAGGGGGTTTCGTCGGGGCCCGCCACCGGCAGGCGGAACTGCACCTGCACGCCCTTCGGCGGCACGGCGCGCATGGTCATGCGTCCGCCCAGCCGCTCGATGGTGGCGTGCGACAGGGCCAGGCCCACGCCCATGCCCTCGGGCTTGCTGGTGCGGAACAACTGTTCTGACTGGAACGGCAAGGCCTCGTGGAAGCCGTTGCCGTAGTCGCGCACGGTGCCGACCAGTTCGTCGCCTTCGCAGCGCAGGTCCAGGTCCACGCGTTGCGAGCCGGCCTGGCGGCTGGCATCGGCGGCATTGTTCAGCAGCGCCTGCAGCAGGTGGCCGGTGGAGGCATCGGTCGCCAGCCACGGCGGCAGCGCGCCGGTGCGCTGCAGTTCCACCGTCGGCCGGATCAGCTGCCAGCGCTGCACCACGTCGTCCAGGTCCACGCGCAGGTGCACGCCCATGTCGGCCGAGGCGGCGAGCGCGCGCACGCGGTCGCGGCAGACGTCGATCAGCTGGCGCAGGGTGCCGGCGTCTTCCCGTATCTCCGATTCCGCAGCGTGCTCGCGGATGTCCTCGGTCAGCAGCGTCATGGTCGCCAGCGGGGTGTTCAGCTCGTGCGCCACCGCGGCGGCGTGCGTAGCCAGCGCGACGATGCCCTCGTTGCGCGCGAAGCGCTCGCGCAGGCGGGCCAGTTCCTGTTCGCGCAGGCGCAGAGCGGCGACCAGGCGGGTGGAGAAGTACAGCACCACGGCCGCCGACAGCACGAAGTTCACCGCCATGCCCCAGAGATGGACATTGAAGCCGCTGCCGTGCAGATGGGGCAGCGGGCGACCGAACACCGCCGTCAGGATGTAGCCGAGCAGGCAGGCCACGCCGGTGGCGATCACCCAGCGCAGCGGCAGTGCCAATGCCGACACCGCGATCAGCAGCAGGAACATCGAGCTGAACGGATTGGCGATGCCGCCACTCCAGGCGACCAGCCAGGACAACACCGCCACGTCGACCAGCATGTGGGCGAAGGCTTCGGCCGCCGTCTCTTCACCCGGCCGCCGGCTGCGCCACGTCGCATAGAGATTGAACAGCGCCAGCGCGCCGATCCCGCCCCACAGCGGCCAGCGCGGCAGGTCGATGCCGAGGGGCCCCAGCGCCACCAGCACCGTCACCGCCTGGCCCACGATCGCCACCCAGCGCAGGTTGCACAGCGTGCGCAGGAACGACGGCGACAGGGTCAGCAGGGTATTCGGCATGCTCCCATGCTAGTGCAAGCGCGCGCGGCGGGCCTGCGGCATGGCGTCGCAGGGGCGTGGACGAGACCGGCCGGTGGCCCACGCTACAATGCCGGCATGCACGACGCCGTCACCCGCCCCACGCCCCCCACCGACGCCGCGCCCTGGCCGCGCCGCATCACCCAGGCTGTCCAGATCGGCAACGCCGTCGTCGGCGGCGGTCGCCCGGTGGTGGTGCAGTCGATGACCAATACGGACACCGCCGACATCGCCGGCAGCGTGAAGCAGGTGGCCGATCTCTGGCGCGCCGGCTCGGAGATGGTCCGCCTGACCGTCAACAATCCGGAATCCGCCGCCGCCATCCCGCGCATCCGCGAGAAGCTGGAGATGATGGGCATCTCGGTGCCGCTGATCGGCGACTTCCACTACAACGGCCACCAGTTGCTGGCGGGCGAGCCGGCCTGCGCCGAGGCGCTGGCCAAGTACCGCATCAATCCCGGCAACGTCGGCTTCGGCAAGAAGAAGGACACCCAGTTCGCCCAGCTGGTCGAGTTCGCGATCCGCTACGGCAAGCCGGTTCGCATCGGCGCCAACTGGGGCTCGCTGGACCAGGCGCTGGCCGCGCAGCTGATGGACGAGAACCATGCCCGCGAAGTGCCGTGGGACGCCGGTCGCGTGCTGCGCGAGGCGCTGATCCGCTCGGCAGTGGATTCCGGCGAGCGCGCCGTCGAACTGGGTCTGCCGCGCGACCGCATCGTGCTGTCGGCCAAGGTCAGCGGTGTGCAGGAGTTGATCGCGGTCTACCGCGACATGGCGTCGCGCACCGATTTCGCGTTGCACCTGGGCCTGACCGAGGCCGGCATCGGCAGCAAGGGCATCGTCGCCTCGAGCGCCGCGCTGGCGGTGCTGCTGCAGGAAGGCATCGGCGACACCATCCGCATCTCGCTGACGCCGGAACCCGGCCAGTCGCGCACGCAGGAAGTCATCGTCGCGCAGGAACTGCTGCAGACCACCGGCCTGCGCGCGTTCACGCCGATGGTCACCGCGTGTCCCGGTTGCGGGCGCACCACGTCCGAGTTCTTCCAGGAACTGGCCAAGGTCGTGCAGGAGCACGTGCGCGGCAAGATGCCGGAATGGAAGGTCACCCATCCCGGTGCGGAGACCATGACGCTGGCGGTGATGGGCTGCGTGGTGAACGGGCCGGGCGAGTCGCGCCACGCCAACATCGGCATCTCGCTGCCGGGTACCGGCGAGGCGCCGGCGGCACCGGTGTTCGTTGATGGGGAGAAGAAGATCACGCTGCGCGGCGAGAACATCGCGCATGAGTTCGTCGCGCTGATCGACGACTACGTCGAGAGCAAGTACGCGCGTGTCGCCGGCTGAGAGGCTGGCCCAGGGCCGGCGCTTCATCGCCGGCCTGCTGCGCGAGCACAGCGGGCGCCTGGTCCTGCTGTTCCTCTGCCTGCTGGTGCCCTTGTGGGTCTTCGTCGCGCTGGCCGACGAAGTGCATGAGCTGGAAGATTTCTATTTCGATGATGCGTTGCTGTGGCAGGCGCATGCCATGGCGGGTCCGGCGCTGGACCGCTTCTTCGTCTTCATCTCGGCGATCGGCTACCAGTGGGGTGTGGTGCCGGTCGACATCGCACTGACGGTCGGCCTGCTGATCGCGAAACGCTGGCGGGAAGCGACGTTCGCCGGCGTGTCGTTCGCCGGCTCGGCGCTGCTGAACATGGCGACCAAGCAGTTCTTCCAGCGCGACCGGCCGACGCTGTGGGAATCCATCGCGCCCGAGCACACCTTCAGCTTCCCCAGCGGTCATGCGATGGGATCGGCGACGCTGGCGATGGTGGTCGTGCTGCTGTGCTGGCATACGCGCTGGCGCTGGCTGGCGGTCGCCCTGGCGGGCAGCTTCGCGCTGCTGGTCGGCATCTCGCGCATCTACCTGGGCGTGCATTACCCATCGGACATCCTGGGCGGCTTCGCGGCCGGCATCGCGTGGGTGTCGGGGGTTTATCTGCTGCTGTACCGCATCCGTGCGCGGCCGTGGCAGGTCAGCGGCTAGCACGCTGTTTTGTGGGAGCGACGTAAGTCGCGATGAAGCGCTGCTGGTGGTCTATCGCGACTTACGTCGCCCCCACACCTGTGTCCGCTTGCGCAGGTGCTTCAGGGCGCATACGCCCGCTCGCGCTCTTCCTGCAACCGCTGGCGCAGGTACTGGTCGCGGGTCAGGCCGGCGGGAATCGAGGTCATCGCCATCACCTCGCTGACGACCTGCGCTTCGCGTGTCTTGTACGACTGGAAGCGGGGATCGTTGGCCTGCTGTGCGGCGAAGGCGGCCATGCGCTGGTCGGCATGCGTGCGGTAGCGGTCGGCCATCTCGGCGACCGCCGCCGCTTGTTCGGCGGGATCGTCCACGGTGGCCTTGATCAGTGCGGTGCGCAGCAGCACGGCTTCGCCGGCGGACAGGCCGCCGGCGGCTTCGTAGCGGTCGATCTGCCGCGTCAACGCATCGGCACGTTCGCTGCGCTCGACGGCGCGCAGCGACGGTGCACGAGCGAAGAAATCCTTCGCGTCGGTCTCGAAACGCTGGCGCTCGCGATGCGCCTGCGCCTGCGGTGTGGTCTGCAGTGACGCCAGCGCAGGGGGGGATGTGTCGACCGTGTCGGACGGCGTACGCATCGCGTCCGCCGGCATGCCCGCATCGTCGCGCTTCCACCACAGCACGGCGGCCACGAAGACCAACAACGGCACCAGCAGCGTCAGCAGTTTCTTCATGCGGGACCCTGTTGCGCCGGGACCGTCGAAGCACGACGGTCCCGGGCGTGGACCTCAACCCATCAGCTGGTCGACCAGCCAGTACAGCAGGTTGAACGGTTTCGCCTTGTCGGCCTTGTCGTCCTGCTCGCTGGCGTCGAGCACCTCGCCCTGGCCGTCGAGCACGCTGTCGATGAAGTGCTTCAGTTCCAGGTTCTGCGCCTGCACGTCGGCGTTCTTGAAGTCGACGATGGTGGTGCAGTGGCTTTCGTTGAGCGCACGGTACTGCGGGAAGTAGCCGCCGACATTGTTCAGCCCGTTGAGGCGGTCGCGCAGGCGGGTGGTGTCGGTGTTCCAGCGCGCATGGATGCGGGCCTCTTTGGTCGCCTGGTCCGGCGCGTTGGCGATGTCGGGATAGAAGCGCTCGTACGAATACGAGGAGTAGTTGAGGTCCTTCCAGAAGTGCGTGTGGCCGAGCCGGTCGTTCGCGTACTTGCTGGACAGCGCGGGATACAGCGTGCCGAGTTCGTTGAGGTCGAACTGCGGCAGCCCGCTGGCGAGGTAGGGCAGCGGCCCGTTCGGCTGGTCCAGGCCCCAGGCGCTGCGGATCAGCGCCATCAGCGGCTGCGACGGGTAGTCGACCGGATTGCCGTTCTTCGGGGTGGGGAAGATCGGGCCGGAATCATCGATCAGGAAGCTGCGCGTCGGCGCCAGGTCGCGCCGCAGCGGGTGGTAGCTGGTCAGGCTGCCGGCGCCGCCGGCGCTGCAGCCGGTGGACAGCATCTGGGTGGGGCGCGGCAGGTTGTCCTTCAGCCAGCTCACAACGGCGCGCACGTTGCGCGCGCCGTTGTGGTGCCAGACCAGCGGCGCGTTCTGCCCGCTCGGGTCGTTGTACACGGCCACCTTGTCGCCGCTGTAGATGTCGCCGGTGCAGTAGGGCACGTAGACCATGTTCCAGCCCTGCGTCTTCACCGACTCGAACGGGCTGACGCGGGTCACGAACGGACTGACCAGGCTGGCGCCCGGATTCAGCAGGCTCATGTAGTCGTCGGGAATGCCGTTCGGATTGCGGGCGCCGCGGATGCCGCCCTGGCCGCTGCAACTGGCGTAATCCCAGCACGCGCCACCGCCTTCCATGTAGATGATGGTGTTGCGGGTGTCGGCCACGCGGTTGACGAAGAACTTGAACGGCGAGCCGTCCCCGCAGACCGCGCCGGTCGACGGCGCCAGCTGGATGGTCTGCCAGGCCTCGTAGCGGCCGGGCTGGAAGCCGTCGTTGAAGCCGGACGGGTTGGACAGCAGGGGATAGTTGCCGGTGCGCTGCGCTGCGGTGACCTTGTTGTCGGCCTTCGGCGGCGAGACCAGGTTCACCAGGGTCTGCCAGAAACTGTAGTCGCCTTCCTCGGCCTTGAGCGGCGCCGCGATGGCGAGGGTCAGCGTGGCCGCGGCGAGGGCGAGGGGCAGGCGGGCGGGTCGTACGGGTGCAACCATGATCGGATCCTCCGGCGAGAGTCAGAGCGGACGTTCAACGGGATGGACTGCCTTGGCGTGCGGCGCCTGTGGGGGGCGGCCACCGTACGAAGGCGGATGGTGGTGCGTTGATGCGGCACGGGGATTAAGCGCGCGTGATGGCACCGGCTTTGGCTGCGCATGCCCCCGACATTGGCCGCGATGCCCCCCTTCGCAGTCGCGACGGATGGCCAGGTAAACGCAGCGATCCCGCGTCGCAGCACGCGGCGGCGTCTGGTACCTGCGTGCGTGATCGCGGACGGCAACGGATCGTTGCGGGCCGGCGCCTTGCCGTCGCGCGGACATGGGTCGAACATGCCGGCTCGCCGCAACGCGCGGCAGCAGCGACGGGGATCGCGATGCAGGACGTGGTGGACAAGTACGGCGTGCTGCTGGTCTTCGCCAACGTGCTGGCGCTGTCGCTGGGCCTGCCGGTGCCGGCCATGCCCACGCTGGTGCTGGTCGGTGCGGGACTGGCGCTGCAGCCGGAGGCGACATGGCTGCCGTTGCTGGGCGTGCTGGCGGTATCGGTGGCGGCCAGCCTGATCGGCGACAGCGTGTGGTTCTACGCCGGGCGCCGCTACGGCAACCGCACGCTGCAGTCGCTGTGCCGGCTGTCGCTGTCGCGCGACACCTGCATGAAGCACACCGAGCGCTTCTATGGACGGTTCGGCATCCGCGTGCTGTCGGTGGCGAAGTTCATTCCCGGCCTGTCGATGGTGTCGGTGCCGATGGCCGGCGCCATGCAGGCGCGCCTGCCGTCGTTCCTGCGCTATGACGCGCTGGGTGCGGCGTTGTGGGCCGCGCTGGGGCTGGGGCTGGGCGTGGCGTTCTCGCGCCAGGTCGAAACGGTCATCGACACGCTGTCGCAGCTGGGCACCGGTGCCGGTGTGCTGGTCGGCGTCGCGCTGGCGGCCTATGTGGGCTGGCGCTGGTGGCGCCGCCGCACGCTGCTGGCAGCGCTGGAGGCGGCGCGGATCGAGCCGTCGGAGCTGGAAGCGTTGCGGCTGGCCGGACAACCCCCGGTGCTGTTCGACATCCGTGCGCCCGGCTTCCGCGATGTCGATCCGTACGTGATCCCGGGTGCCGTGTTCGCCGACGAACGCGAGCTCGGCGGCATCCTGGCGACGTACCCGCGCGACGGCAAGGTCGTCATCTACTGCGCCTGTCCCGATGAAGTGTCGGCCGCCTGGATGGCGGCGAAGCTGCGCAAGGCGGGCTTCCGCGACGTGTTGCCACTGCGCGGCGGGATCGATGCCTGGCGCGGCGCCGGCTACGGGGTGGAGCGCATCGGCGGCTGAGGCCGTGCGTGCGGGTCAGTGCTCGATGCAGACCCGGTTGCGGCCTTCGCTCTTGGCGCGGTACAGCGCGGCGTCGGCGGCGGCCATCATGCGGCTCACCGTGTCGCGCTCGGGCGTCAGCGCGGCGATGCCGATGCTGACGGTGATCGTCTGCGCTTCGCCGCCGGGCCTGAACACCACGGCCTCCACCGCTTCGCGCAGGCGCTCGGCGAAGCCGTAGGCCGCCTCCGGTCCGCATTCGGGCAGCAGTACCGCGAATTCCTCGCCGCCGATGCGGGCGGCGGCATCGTCGTTGCGCACGTGCCGGCGCACCAGCGCGGCGATCTGCTTCAGCACGTGGTCGCCGGAGATGTGGCCGTAGCGGTCGTTGATCGGCTTGAACAGGTCCACGTCGATGATGCACATGGTCAGGTCGCGCTGGTGGCGCATCGCGCGGGCGATCTCCTTCTCCACCGTCTCGATGAAGTGCCGGCGGTTGTACATCTCCGTCAGCGCATCGTGGGTGGCGAGCTGGTAGATCTCCTCGTGGTAGCGCGCCTCCACGCTGCTGTGGCTGATGAACTTCAGGATGCTCTCGCCCAGCGTGATGTGGTCGCCATCCGCCAGCACCGTTTCGGATACCGGCGCGTCGTTGACGCGGGTGGTGTTGGTGGCGCCCAGGTCGCGCACGCGGTAGCTGTCGCCGTCGCGCCAGAGCTCGCAGTGCAGGCGCGAGACGCTGTTGTGCGGGATGTGCAGGTCGGCTTCCTGCGAGCGGCCGACGCGCACGCGCGCGGTGTCGATGTCGGCGCGCCGGCCCAATCCCTCGCCGTGGATCACCACCACGCACGCGGACCGGTGCGAGGCCGGCCGCGGGCCGTCGCTCAGGATGGTCCGTTGCGTGGTCGGTGGATTCAGGAAGTCCCGGGACATGCGTGCGCGACAGGCTGGTGCGGTACCGAGTGTAACGGATCGGTCGGTCAACTCACGTTTCCGCTACCATGCCCGGGCGCACCGGGGACAGTGGCATGACATCGCAACCTTACGACGACCTCGCACCGACCGAGAGCCTGGCCACGCGCCTGAACGACGCGCCCACGGCGCCCGACGGCACGCTCGCGCCGGGCGCGCGGCTGGGCCATTACCGCATCGAAGCCCTGCTGGGCCGCGGCGGCATGGGCGAGGTCTACCGTGCCGCGCAGCTGGAGCCGGTCCGCCGCGAGGTGGCGCTGAAGCTGATGCGCGTGCAGCGGCTGCAGGCACGCCATCTTGCCTGGTTCGAAGTGGAGCGGCAGGTGCTGGCGCAGATGCGCCACCCGGCGATCGCCCAGATCTACGATGCCGGCACCACCGGGGAGGGCTATCCGTTCTTCGCGATGGAGCTGACCGACGGCAGCCCGATCACGCGCTACTGCCGCGACCAGCGCCTGTCGATGGATGCGCGCGTGGCCTTGTTCATCCGCGTGTGCGAAGGCGTGCAGCACGCGCACCACAAGGGCGTCGTGCACCGCGACCTGAAGCCCGGCAACCTGCTGGTGGATACGCTCGACGGTCGTCCGGCGCCGAAGATCATCGATTTCGGCATCGCCATGGCCGCGTCGCTGGCCGGCGACGCCGCACTGGAGCGTGCCGGCACGCCCGAGTACATGAGCCCGGAGCAGGCGCAGGGCGATGCGGGCCAGGTCGACACGCGCAGCGACGTCTATTCGCTGGGCGTGGTGCTGTGCGAACTGGTGACCGGCGTGCGTCCGGACGCGGCGGGTGAAACCTGGGCGGCGGAAACATCGACCGCGGTCGCGCCGTCGTCGCGGCTGGCGGCGCTGCCGCTCGAACAGGCCCGGCAGATGGCGCAGGAGCGCGGCCTGTCACTGGCGCGGATGCGCGGCCGGCTGCGGAAGGATCTCGACTGGATCGTGCTGAAGGCCATGCAGCACGACCGCGACGCGCGCTACGACTCGGTCGCCGCGCTGGCCGACGACCTGCAGCGGTATCTCGATGGCCGTGTGGTGACGGCGGTGCCAACGAGTCGCAGCTACGTGTGGCGCAAGTTCCTGCGTCGCCATCGCACCGCGGCCATTGCTGGCGGTTTCGCGTTGCTCGCGTTGCTGGGCGGACTGGGCGTATCGCTGTACGGGCTGCAGCAGGCACGCATGCAGCGCAGCGTGGCCGAGGCGCGCAGCGCCGAACTCGAGAAGGTCGCCGACTTCCAGCAGTCGATGCTGGAAGGCATCGACATCGAAACCATGGGCGTGGGCTTGTCCGAGGGCCTGGTGCGCCAGGTCGGCAGCCTCGATCCCTCGGCTGCCGACGCCTTCGGCGCCACGCTGGCGAAGACCAGCACGAACGACCTGGCGCGCGACCTGGTCGACCGGCAGCTGCTGGCGAATGCCGAGGAGGCGATCACGCGCGACTTCGCCGACCAGCCGGACGTCGCGGCCAGGCTGCGCGAATCGGTCGGCCACGTGTACGCCGCCATCGGCCTGTACGACAAGGCGGCGGCGCATTTCGCGCAGGTCGCCGACTACCGCAGCCGCGTGCTCGGCGAAGGTGCTCAGGACACCTTGCGCGCGCGCAACGACCAGGTGAAGGCGCTGCTCGAGGGCGCCCACATCGACCAGGCCGAGGCCGCCTTGCAGAAGGCGCTGCCGCGCGCGTTCGCGCTGGCGGACAACGACCGCGTGCGGGTCAAGCTGGAACTGGCGCAGGCGCAGGTGATCTCGGCACGCGGCGACCGCCCGCGGGCGAAAGCCGTGGTCGAAGCGGTGCAGGCACGACTCCTTGCCACTGCCGGTCAGGACGATCCGGCCACGCTGGAAGCCACCAACGACCTTGCCGCCGTGCAGCGCAACCTCGGCGAGCTGCCCGAGGCGCGCGCCAACATGGAAACCGTCGTCGCCCGGCGCACCGCCACGCTCGGCGCCGACCACGAAGACACGCTGTCGGCGATGGGCAACCTGGCGGTGCTGCGCATCATGAATCGCGAGAAGGACGCCGCGATCTCCCTGCAGCGCGACCTGACCGACCGCTACGTGCGCAAGCTGGGCAGCGAGCACCCGGTCACGTTGCAGGCGCGCAGCACGCTGGCCACGATGATGACCGACGGCGGCAGCGTGGCCTCGGTGGAAGCTGCACTACCGCTCCTGCGGGACGTGCTGGCCGCGCGCGAGCGGGTGCTGGGTCGCGATCATCCGCAGACGGTCCGCACCCGCCTCAATCTCGCGACGGCCCATGCAAGGCTCAAGGACTTCGCCGCCGCGTTGCCGCTGGAAGAGCAGGTCATCACCGCGCGCAGCCGCACGCTCGGGCCCGGCCATCCCGATACGCTGTCGATCCTCGTCAACCACGCCGGGACGCTGCTCAACGCGGGCCAGGCGGAAGCGTCGCTGCGCCTGCTGGGCGATGTGCAGCCGCTGGCGTTGAAGACCCTGGGCGAGAAACACCCGCAGGCGCAGGCCACGATGGTCATCCGCGCCGAAGCGCTGCGCGTGCTCGGCCGCGTGCCGGACGCGCTGGCCGAGTTCCAGCGCCTGTTCGAACTGCGCAGGCGCGCGCTGGGCGAAACCCACGTGGAGACGCGCACGGCGGCCTGGAACCTGATCGACACCTACCGCGAGCTCGGTCGCCCGGCGGAGGCGGAGCCGCTGTACCGCCAGTACATCGCGCCGTTGCTGGCGGCAGACCCGGAGACGCTGGCCGACGCCGACGCCGAGTTCGTCGAGCGCTACCGTTCGGGCAAGCGACCGGGCAAGCAGACGATCAGGCGCGGCTGACCAGGCGCGGCGATCATTCGCCGGGTTTGGCGCCCGCGCTCGGCGCCTCGGAGGCGGAGCGCCGGGACAACACGGCCTCGCGGTGCGCGATGTAGGCATTCGCGCCGAAGATGATGCCGGCGCCGAGCAGCGTCCACCGGTCCAGGGTCTCGTCGAACAGCAGCCAGCCGAACAGCGCCACCACCGGCAGCTGCATGAAGCTGATCGGCGTGAGCGCCGAGACTTCGCCCAGCTTCAACGCGCGCGTCCACAGCATGTGGCCACTGGTGCCGAGCACGCCGGCCGCGATCACCCACACCCAGGTGATGCCCTGCGGCCATTCCCACACCGCCAGCGCCGGCAACAGCGACATCGGTACCCACAGCAGCGTGGTGTAGATGACGATGCGGTCGGCGGGCTCGGTGTTCGACAGCTGCTTGATCTGGATTGCCACCAGCGCGCTCATCACCGCGGCCAGCACGGCGATCATCGCGTCCACGGTGAACTGCGACGTGCCGGGCCGCACGATGATCAGCACGCCAACGAAGCCCAGCACGACCGCGGTCCAGCGGCGCGCGCGCACCTGTTCGTTGAGCATGGCGGCAGCGGCGAGGGTGACGAACAGCGGCGTGGAGTACGACAGCGAGACCGCCTGTGCCAGCGGCAGATGTCCGATGGCCCAGAAGCCGGCCAGCATCGAGCAGATACCGATGACGCAGCGGAACAGGTAGCGCGGGAACTGCGTGGTCTTCAGGAAGCCGGGGCCGTGCCGCAGGATCAGCGGTGCCGCGGCCAGCAGGCCGAAGAAGTTGCGGAAGAACGCGATCTCGAACGTGTGCAGCGTGGCCGACGCCAGCCGGATCGCCACTACCATCAGCGCGAAGAACACAGTGCTGCCCAGCATCAGCACGGCGGCGCGATAGTGGGTGGGAAGGGCCGGCATCAGTGTTCCGGATCCGCCCCTTCCCCCGCGTGCGGGGGAAGGTCGGGATGGGGGCGAACAGAGCCGCTGAGCATCGGTATGCATTCCATGGCTTGGCACATCGGTTGTCGCCGCCCTCGCTGCCATCGCGGCTGCCGAGGGGTGTCGGCTTCGGTCTTCCCCCATCCCAGCCCTCCCCCGTGAGCGGGGGAGGGGGCGGTTTCAGGGGCGCCGATGCGGATCATCCAGGGCTACCAGCTCGCCCCGATGATTTTCGGTTCCGGTTCGATCGCGACGCCGAAGCGGGTGCGGACCGAATCCGCGATCTTCCGCGCCAGCGCCAGCAGCTGCGCGCCGGTCGCTTCGCCGTGGTTGACCAGCACCAGCGCGTGCGCGTCGGATACGCCGGCATCGCCGTCGCGATGGCCTTTCCAGCCGCAGGCCTCGATCATCCACGCTGCCGACAGCTTGCGGTTGTGCGCGGCGTCGCCGCGGAACACGGGCAGGGTGGGGTAGTCGACCAGCAGTGCGTCGGCCTGCGCCTGCGAGACGATTGGATTCTTGAAGAAACTGCCGGCGTTGCCGACCACGGCGGGATCGGGCAGCTTGCGCTGGCGGATGCGGATGACGGCATCGCCGACGTCGCGCGCGGTCGGTGCGGCGATGCCCATCGCCGCCAGTTCGTCGCGGATGCCGGCGTAGTCCAGGCGCAGCGCGGGCGTGCGCGGCAGCCGGAACTCGACCGCGGTCACCAGGTAGCGGTCGGGATCGTGCTTGAACACGCTGTCGCGGTAGGCGAAGGCGCACGCCTCGCGATCCAGTCGCACGCGCATGCCGTCGCGACGGTCGAGCGCCTCGACGACCTGGATGAACTCGCCCACTTCCGTGCCGTAGGCGCCGATGTTCTGGATCGGCGACGCACCCGCGGTGCCCGGGATCAGTGCCAGGTTCTCCAGGCCGCACAGGCCCTGCTCCAGCGTCCACATCACCAGCGGATGCCAGGCCACGCCGGCATCGGCACGCACGAGGGCATGCCCGCCGTCGTCGGACAGGATGCGCAGGTCGTGCGTCGCCATGGCGATGACGACGCCGGGCGCGTCACCGGCGAACAGCAGGTTGCTGCCGCCGCCGATCACCAGGGTGTCGCCTTCGAGCACCTGCGGCAGCGCAAGGACCTCGCCCAGCGCGGTGGCATCGTCGACCTCGATCAGCCACGGCGCCCGGGCAGGGACGCCGAAGGTCGTGCGTTCGCGCAGCGAGGCGTTCGCAATGATGCGATAGCCTGGGGTCATTCCGGCGCCACCGGGCCGCCGCTGGGCGCTTCGCGGCGGCGGCGGATGGCTTCCACGCATTCGCGGATCAGTTCGGGGCCGCGGTAGACCAGCCCGGTGTAGCACTGCACCAGCGAGGCGCCGGCGGACATCTTCGCGACCGCGTCGGCGCCGGACAGGATGCCGCCCACGCCGATCAGCGGGATGCTGTGCGGCAGCCGCGTGCGCAGGCGGCGCAGCACCAGCGTGGCCTGGCCCATCAGCGGCGCGCCGGACAGGCCGCCGGTCTCGCGCGCCAGCGCATGGTCCTGCACGCTGATGCGCGAGACCGTGGTGTTGGTGGCGATGACGCCGTCCACCTGCATGTCGCCCAGCACGCGCGCCACCGCGTCGATGTCGCTGTCGGACAGGTCGGGCGCGATCTTCACCAGCATGGGCACGCGCTTGCCGTGCTGCGCAGCGAGGTCTTCCTGCGATTCGCGCAGCGTGCCGATCAGCTGGCGCAGCGCCTGCTCTTCCTGCAGTTCGCGCAGGCCGGCGGTGTTGGGCGAGGAGATGTTGACGGTGATGTAGTCCGCCAGCGGGTAGACGCGCTCCAGGCAGTACAGGTAGTCCGCGGCGGCGCGTTCGTTGGAGGTGTCCTTGTTCTTGCCGATGTTGATGCCGAGCAGGCCGCGATCGCGGCGCGCGGCGCCGACGTTGCGGACCAGCGCATCCACGCCCTCGTTGTTGAAGCCGAGGCGGTTGATGACGGCCTGGTGCTGCGGCAGGCGGAACATGCGCGGCTTCGGATTGCCCGGCTGCGGCTTCGGCGTGACCGTACCGATCTCGACGAAGCCGAACCCCAGCGCGAACAGCGCGTCGATGTGGGCGCCGTTCTTGTCCATGCCGGCGGCCAGGCCGACGGGGTTGGGGAAGGTCAGGCCCATGACCTTGGTGGGCATCGGCGTGATCGGCCGCGCCACCAGCGGCGTGGTGCCGGTGCGGTAGGCCAGGTCGAGCGCCTTCAGGCCCATGCCGTGGGCGGTTTCGGCATCCAGGCCGAACAGGAAGGGGCGTGCGAACGAATACATGGTCGCGCGCGGGCTCAGTTCAACGTCGCCAGCCAGGCCATGCCGCCCAGGAACAGGAAGATCACCGCGATGCCGACGACCCACAGCAGCGCCGATACCCAACCCAGGATCAGCCCGCCGATGGCCATGCCGTCGCCGTCCAGCGCGCCCGCGCTGCGGCGGATCTCCGCACGCGCCATGTGGCCGGTGATGATGGCCACGATCGTGCCGATGAAGGGTAGCAGGGTCCAGCCGAGGATGCCGGACACGAGGCTGGCGATGGCGAGACTGCTGGTGGTGCGGACTGGGGTCATCTGAGTGCTCCGTGCAGGGGTCAGGGAGGCGGGATGGCGCAGGATCGGACAGGCAAAAAAACGCGCCACCCGTGAAGGTGGCGCGATTATCCCAGATGCGGGCGCCTTCAGGGCGGCCGGCACGCAGGCGTGCCGGCGCCGCCGAGGTCAGAGGTCGAACTTGATGCCCTGGGCCAGCGGCAGCGAGTCGGAGTAGTTGATGGTGTTGGTCTGCCGACGCATGTAGACCTTCCACGCGTCGGAGCCGGACTCGCGTCCACCGCCGGTTTCCTTCTCGCCACCGAAGGCGCCGCCGATCTCGGCGCCGCTGGTGCCGATGTTGACGTTGGCGATGCCGCAGTCGCTGCCGGCCGCCGACAGGAACTGCTCGGCCGCCTTGAGGTTCTGGGTGAAGATCGACGACGACAGGCCCTGCGGCACGGCGTTCTGCATGTCGATGGCCTCGTCCAGCGTCTTGTACTTCATCACGTACAGGATCGGTGCGAAGGTCTCGTGCTGGACGACCTCATCGGAATTCTTCAGGCCGGTGACGATCGCCGGCAGCACGAAGTTGCCCGGGCGGTCGATCGCGGTGCCGCCGGTTTCGACGGTGCCGCCGCTGGCCTTGGCCTTGGCGATGGAATCCAGGAACTGCTGCACGGCACCCTGGCTGTTGAGCGGGCCCATCAGGTTGGCCGGGTCGGTCGGGTCGCCGATCTTGCCTTCCACCTGCTTGTACGCCTTGATCAGCGTGGCGAGCACGGTGTCGTAGATGGATTCGTGCACGATCAGGCGGCGCGTGGTGGTGCAGCGCTGGCCGGCGGTGCCGACGGCGCCGAACACGATGCCCGGGATCGCCAGCTTCAGGTCGGCGGTCTCGTCCAGGATGATCGCGTTGTTGCCGCCCAGTTCCAGCAGGCTGCGACCCATGCGGCGCGCGACGCGCTCGCCGACGGTGCGGCCGACCTGGGTGGAACCGGTGAAGCTGATCAGCGGGACGCGCTTGTCGTCGACGAACTGCTGCGCCAGTTCGACGCCGGCGTCGTTGATCAGGAAGAAGATGTCCGGGAAGCCGCCGGCCTTCAGCGCGTCGTTGCAGATCTTCATGCTGGCGATGGCGGTGAGCGGGGTCTTGTTGGACGGCTTCCAGATGCAGATGTCGCCGCAGATGCCGGCCAGGAACGAGTTCCACGCCCACACCGCGACCGGGAAGTTGAACGCGCTGATGATGCCGACCAGGCCCAGCGGCTGGTACTGCTCGTACATGCGGTGGCCGGGACGCTCGGAGTGCATGGTGTAGCCGTACAGCATGCGGCTCTGGCCCACGGCGAAGTCGGCGATGTCGATCATCTCCTGCACTTCGCCGTCGCCCTCGGGCTTGCTCTTGCCCATTTCCAGCGCGACCAGCGAGCCCAGCGCGTCCTTGTGCTTGCGCAGCGCTTCGCCGCACAGGCGGATCGCTTCGCCACGGCGCGGCGCCGGGGTGGTGCGCCAGATCTTGAACACGGCCTGCGCGCGGGCGACGACCTTCTCGTAGTCGGCCTGGCTGCTGGCGTGGACCTCGGCGATCACCTCGTTGGTGGTCGGGTTGATCGACTGCAGCAGGCCGGCGTCGGTGGTCGTGGACCACTCACCGCTGCCGAGGTAGGTACCGGAGTTGGTGGTGGCGAGGCCGAGGGCCTTGAGGAGGTCAGCAGGCATGGAAGCTCCAGGGTCATTGCACGGGATGCCATCGGACGGCGTGGCACCGGAAGAGGTGCGGGATTCTACCAGAACGGGTCGGCCAGGCCGCGCGTAAGTCCGTGTTTTTCCAGCGATTCCGGGCTGTCGCCGGTTGCGCGGAACGACGAGGAATACGTGCCGGGCTTTGTTCGGTTTGCCGATCCGGGAACGGATCGATCGTCGATTCGCCGAGGCGCGCAGGCGGCGCGGGCGATGGGAAAGATGGTGACCCCGGCGCGATTCGAACGCACGACCTGTCCCTTAGGAGGGGACCGCTCTATCCAGCTGAGCTACGGGGCCATCGGCGCCGATTCTCGCACGAAGCGCCGCGTTGCACGACGCGTCGACCGGTTGGCCGTATCCCGTCGACCGGTTGGCGTGGCACTGTGGCGTCGGTTCCCCTCTGCCGGCCGGCATGGACATCCTCCTCGACGACCTCCGTCATCCCGCGGTCATCGCGCTGTTGCAGGAGCACCTGGACTGGATGCATCGCACCTCGCCTCCTGAAAGCGTGCATGCGCTGGATCTGGATGCGCTCCGTGGCAACGACATCACCTTCTGGGCGGCATGGGACGGCGAGGCGCTGGCCGGTTGCGGTGCATTGCGCCAGTTGGATGCGGCTCATGGCGAAGTGAAGTCGATGCGCACCGCGCAGACCCATCTGCGCCGCGGCGTCGCACAGCGCATGCTCGACCATGTGGTCGACGAAGCCCGTCGACGCGGATACCAGCGCCTGAGCCTGGAGACAGGATCGATGGCCTACTTCGCGCCCGCCCGTGCCCTCTATGCGCGGGCCGGCTTCGTTCCTTGCGCTCTGTTCGGTGATTACATCGAAGACCCGAACAGCGTCTTCATGACGCGCACGCTGTAGCGCGGATCATTGGTTTCAGTTGCATCCATCTGAAATCATTGGCTTTGTTGCGACGCAACGCTTGACAGCCCCCCGGGGTGGCGTGCTTTTCTTCCGCCATGCACTTCCATCCCTCGCACGCAACGCTTCCCGCACCGGCCCCGTCGCCGGCGATGGCGCGTGCGGAGATCGGGCGCACGCTCATTACCACCACCATTACCACCCTGACTTGTCGGGTGCGGCTGGTTGTGTTCGCGTAATCCGCAGACCACGGCCCCGCACCCGGATCAGGATGCAGGGCCACCCGACTTCCTGATGCGTGCCGGGCCTCCTTACCGAGGTTCCTGACCCATGTCGTCCCGCAGCGCCGAAGTCGAACAATCCAAACCCCGCACCGTCGTCCACAAGTTTGGCGGCACCTCCGTCGCCGATGCCGACCGCTACCGCCATGTCGCGCAGCTGCTGCTCGCGCGCGACGAGGACGTGCAGGTCACCGTCGTCTCGGCGATGAAGGGCGTCACCGATGCCCTGATCGAGCTGTGCGAACTCGCGGCCGCCAACCGTCCCGAGTGGCAGGACAGCTGGCATGCGCTGCGCGCCCGGCACCGCGGTGCGGCGGTGGCGCTGCTGGGCGAGTCCGCCGGGCCGGTGATCGAATGGGTGGACGAACGCTTCCAGCGACTGCACGAGATCCTCAATGCGCTGATCGTCATCGGCGGCCTGCCGGAGCTGGTGCTGCAGCGCGTGCAGGGGCTGGGCGAGGTGTGTTCGGCGCGCCTGCTGGGCGAGTACCTGACGCTGCAGGGCGAGGACTGCGCCGTGCTGGATGCGCGTGAGGTGCTGCGCGTCGACCACGGCGATCTGGGCGTGGTGGTCGACTGGGAAACCAGCGCGCAGCGACTGGCCGCATGGCAGGCCACGCATCCGCAACGCCGGGTGGTGGCAACGGGCTTCGTGGCGCGCGATCGCGAGGGCCGCTTCACGACGCTGGGGCGCAACGGCAGCGATTACTCCGGGGCCATCTTCGCGGCCCTGTACGACGCCGCCGAACTGCACATCTGGACGGACGTCGACGGCGTGCTGTCGGCGGATCCCCGGGTGGTGCCCGAGGCGGTGCAACTGGAGGCGTTGAGCTACGACGAGGCCTGCGAGCTGGCGTACTTCGGCGCCAAGGTCGTGCACCCGCAGACCATGTCGCCGGCGATGGAGCGCGGCCTGCCCATCATCATCCGCAACACCTTCCATCCCGAGCATCCGGGAACGCGCATCACCGCCGAGCGCGATGCGGTGGGTCCGGTGAAAGGACTGACGCTGAGTCCGGACCTGTCCGTGCTGAACCTGGAGGGTACCGGCCTGATCGGCGTGCCCGGCACGGCGGAGCGCGTGTTCGCCGCTCTGCGCAATGCGCACGTGTCGGTGGTGATGATCTCGCAGGGTTCCTCCGAGCACTCGATCTGCTGCGTGGTGAGGGCCAGCGAGGCGGGCAAGGGCCAGGCAGCGCTGCTCGATGCGTTCGCCCACGAGCTGGGCACCGGGCAGATCCAACGCGTGCAGCGTCGCGACGGCGTCAGCGTGCTGGCCGCGGTCGGCGACGGCATGGCCGGTACGCCCGGCGTGTCCGCGCGCCTGTTCGGTGCGCTGGCGCGCGCGCAGGTCAACATCCTGGCGATCGCGCAGGGCTCGTCCGAACGCAACATCTCCGTCGCCATCGACAGTGCCGACGCCACCAAGGCGTTGCGTGCGGCGCATGCCGGTTTCTGGTTGTCGCCGCAGACCTTCGCCGTCGGCGTGATCGGGCCGGGCAACGTCGGCGCCACGCTGATCGAACAGTTGCGCGCCGCGCAGCCGCAGCTGCTGGGCAAGGCCAACCTGGACCTGCGCCTGCGTGCGATCGCCTCCAGCAAGCGCATGCTGCTGGACGAACGCAGCATCGGTGCCGACTGG
The DNA here is from genome assembly GCF_043632995.1 of Pseudoxanthomonas japonensis. Lineage (NCBI taxonomy): Bacteria > Pseudomonadati > Pseudomonadota > Gammaproteobacteria > Lysobacterales > Lysobacteraceae > Pseudoxanthomonas > Pseudoxanthomonas japonensis. The sequence goes on from NZ_CP171632.1 coordinate 1,632,146, forward strand.
CGCGCACGCTTCGATGGCAGTCCGCAGGCGGCCGACCTGGACCGCTTCACCCAGCACCTGATGTCGGCGCACATGCCGCATGCGGTGATCGTGGACTGCAGCGCCAGTCCGGAGGTCGCGGACCGCTACGCCGAGTGGCTGGCGGCCGGCATCCACGTGATCACGCCGAACAAGCAGGCAGGCGCCGGCCCGCTGCCGCGCTACCAGGCGATCCGCGAGGCGGCGGCCGTCAGCGGCGCGCGCTTCCGCTACGAGGCGACGGTCGGCGCGGGCCTGCCGGTCATCTCCACGCTGCGCGACCTGCTGGATACCGGCGATACGGTCGTGTCCGTGGAAGGCATCTTCTCCGGCACGCTGGCCTGGCTGTTCAACAAGTTCGACGGCAGTGTGCCGTTCTCGCAGCTGGTCACCGAGGCGCGCGGGCTGGGCTATACCGAACCGGATCCGCGCGACGACCTGTCGGGCACCGACGTGGCACGCAAGCTGGTGATCCTGGCGCGCGAGGCCGGCCGTGAGCTGGCGCTGGAGGATGTGCGGGTCGAGAGCCTGGTGCCGGAGGCGCTGCGGCAGGCGAGCGTCGACGACTTCATGGCGCGACTGGGTGAGGTGGATGCCACGTTCGGTGAGCGGCTCGCGAAGGCGCGCGCCGCCGGCAACGTGCTCCGTTACGTGGCCAGGCTGGATGCCGACGGCCGCGCGAGCGTCGGCCTGGTCGAACTGCCGGCGACGCACGCATTCGGCAATCTGAGCCTGACCGACAACATCGTGCAGTTCACCACCCGCCGTTACTGCGACAATCCGCTGATCGTGCAGGGCCCCGGCGCAGGTCCGGACGTCACCGCGGCGGGCGTGTTCGCCGACGTGCTGCGGGTGGCGGCCGGGCAGGGCGCGAAGCTGTGAGGCATCCGATGACGAAGGATCTGGAGTGGGCATGAGGCAGCAGGCAAGTGCGTTTTCGCCGGCATCGGTGGGCAACGTGGGCGTGGGGTTCGACATCCTGGGCCATGTGATCGAAGGCGTCGGCGACACCGTCACCGTGCGTCGCATCGAGGCGGACGAGGTGCGCATCGCCGCGATCCGTGGGGCCACTGTCGACCTGCCGCTGGATGCGCCCGGCAATACCGCCGGCGCGGCGCTGATCTCCCTGCGCGAAGCGCTGGCACTGCCGTTCGGATTCGAGGTGGAGATCGAGAAGGGCATTCCGCTCGGCTCCGGCATGGGCGGTTCCGCTGCCTCGTGCGTGGCCGCACTGGTCGCGGCCAATGCGCTGTTCGATGCGCCGCTGTCGCATGAGGCGCTCTATCCGCATGCGCTGGTCGGCGAGGCCGTCGCCAGCGGCGGCAAGCACGGCGACAACCTCGGCCCGATGCTGCTGGGCGGCCTGGTGCTGTCCACGGCGGATCGTCTGGTGCGCGTGCCGGTGCCTGAGCATTGGCACAGCATACTCGTGCACCCGGAGGCGATCCTGGAGACGCGCCGCGCGCGTGCTGCGCTTCAGGGCACGTACGAGCTGAAGGAATTCGTCGCACAGAGCGCCAACCTGGCGCTGGTGCTTGCCGGCTGCCATGCCGGCGACGCCTCGCTGGTGCGCGATGGCCTGCGCGACGTGCTGGTTGAACCGCGCCGTGCACCGTTGATCGTCGGCTTCGATGCGGCCAAGCAGGCGGCGCTCGACGCCGGTGCGATGGGCGCCAGCATCTCGGGTGCCGGTCCCAGCGTGTTCGCGTGGTTCGAATCGCGCAGCGAGGCCGAGCGTGCGGCGCCCGCCGTGCAGGCCGCGTTCGCCGCGGCCGGCTTCGACAGTCAAGCCTGGGTGTCGCCGATCAACGCGGTCGGTGCCGAACTGCTGTCCGCGAACTGATCCTTTCCTTACTTCGATCGCCACGCTTCGCGCGTGGCGCTATTCCTACGGCAGACCATGAATTTCATCTCGACCCGCAACGCCGCGCCCGCTGCCTCGCTCAGCCAGGCCATCGCGGCCGGACTCGCGCCCGACGGCGGGCTGTACGTTCCCGAAGCCTTGCCGGTGTCGCGCGAACTGGCTCCCGGGCCTGATATCGCCGAGACCGCGACAACGCTGCTGGCGCCATTCTTCGCCGGTGACGGGTTGGAGGGCGAACTCGCGTCGATCTGTCGCGAAGCGTTCGATTTCCCTGCACCGCTCGAGGCGCTCGGTACGCCGGGCGATCATGTGCTGGAGCTCTTCCACGGTCCGACCGCCGCGTTCAAGGATTTCGGCGCGCGGTTCCTGGCGGCCTGCATGGCGCGCCTGCGTCGCGACGAAGCGAAGCCGCTGACGATCCTGGTCGCCACCTCGGGCGACACGGGCGCCGCGGTGGCCGCGGCGTTCCATGGCCAGCCGGGCCTGCGCGTGGTGGTGCTGTATCCGGACGGGCGCGTCTCGCCGCGGCAGGCGCATCAGCTGGGCTGCTTCGGGGACAACATCGCCGCGCTGCGCGTGGATGGTTCGTTCGACGACTGCCAGGCGCTGGTGAAGCGCGCGCTCAACGACGCGGACCTGCAGGTGCGGGCGCCGCTCAGTTCCGCGAACAGCATCAGCCTGGGACGGCTGCTGCCGCAGATGAGCTACTACGCGCATGCCGCGTTGACGCATCGCGCGGCGACAGGACAGGTGCTGAACTTCGTCATCCCCACCGGCAACCTGGGCAATGCGATGGCGGCGATCCTGGCGCGCGCGCTGGGCGTGCCGCTGGGCAGGATCGTGCTGGCGACCAATGCCAACCGCGTGTTGCCGGATTTCTTCGCGGGCAACGCGTACGCGCCGGCCGCCAGCGTCGCAACGCTGGCCAACGCGATGGACGTGGGCGCGCCCAGCAACTTCGAACGCCTGCGTTGGCTCTATGCGAACGACGATGACGGCTTGCGCGCGGCGTTCCGCGCGTCCACTGTCGATGACGCCACCATCCGCGAGGTGATCGCGCGACGCTACCGCGACCACGGCGAAGTCCATTGCCCGCACACCGCTACCGCGGTGAAGGTGCTGGAGGACCTTCGCGCACAGGGCGAGGGCGGAGACTGGGCGGTGGCCGCCACCGCGCATCCGGCCAAGTTCGAGAGCGTGGTGGAGCCGCTGGTCGGTCGCGCCGTCGACGTGCCGCCGGCATTGGCCGGCCTGCTGGCGCGTCCCGCGCACGCCGATCCGGTTCCCGCCGACTACGACGCCTTGCGCGAGCGGCTGCTGGCGTAGTCGGGCGCGAGGTTCCGCATGTGGGAGCGACGTGAGTCGCGAAAGTTCGACGGTAACGCCTCATCGCGACTCACGTCGCTCCCACAGAGCAGGCAGCCTCATTTTTTGCAGGCGCGTCCTCCTGCGCTAAGCTCATCCGATGACACGAAACGCCCTGACCATCCTCCTGCTGGCCGCGCTGCTCGCCGCTGCCGCCCCGTCCGCCACGCACGCGCAGTCGGCCGTGCCGCAGGCCGATGTCCGCGCGCTGAAGCCGGGTGAGTTCCTGTGGTATCCGCAGATCGCCCCCGAGGGTCCGGTGGTGCTGGTGGTCAGCCTCGACGAGCAGCGCGCCTACGTGTACCGCAACGGCATCGCCATCGGGGTGTCGACGATCAGTTCGGGCAAGGCCGGCAAGGACACGCCGACGGGCGTGTTCACCATCCTGCAGAAGAACAAGGACCACCGTTCCAACCTCTACAACAACGCACCGATGCCGTACATGCAGCGGCTGACCTGGGACGGCATCGCGCTGCACGGTGGCCACCTGCCGGGTTATCCGGCCTCGCATGGCTGCGTCCGGCTGCCGCAGGCCTTCGCCGAGAAGCTGTTCGGCATCACCCGCTTCGGCGATTCTGTGGTGGTCGCGAACGCGAAAGCCTCGCCGGCCAGCCTGGTGCATCCCGCCGTGCTGGCGCCGGTCACCGCGGGCGGGCAAGCGGCCCATCCGGACCTGTCGTCCTACGAGGTGTACTGGAACGAGGCCGCGTCGCCGGAAGGCCCGGTCAGCATCCTGGTCAGCCTGTACGACCAGCGCGTGTCGGTGCTGCGCAACGGCGTGCTGATCGGTGCGGCACCGTTGCAGATGGTCCGCGACTTCGCGCTCAACGGTACCGTGCTGCTGGTGATGACCACCGAGATGGAGGACATCCCGAGCCTGCTCGATCCGCAGCAGAAGGAACACCGGTGGGTCGCACACCGCGTGCTGGGCGAGGCCGGCGCGCCGATGCCGCCGCTGCGTGCGCTGGGGGATTCGTTCTGGATTCCGCAGGATTTCGCGCGTCGCCTGTACGGCGTGCTGAAGCCCGGCACCACGGTGCTGCTGTCCGACCTGCCGGGTGTGCGCGCAACGCCGGGTGAGCAGCCGTCCGTGCCGGTCTTGGAATCGGACGAGGCCGGCCCCACACCCTCCTTGCGCTGAGCCTTGCGGACGGAATCGGGATGCCGGCGCGTCTGGACCGATACCCGAGCGTGGTCATGAACAAGTCCTCCCGTCCGCTGCTGCTGTGCCTCACCCTCGCGGCCATTCCGTGGGCGGTCGCCGCCCTGGCAGGGCCCGCCGAGTCGCTTCCTGCCGACCGCCTGGTCGAGCGCCTGCATCGTGCCGCGCCATCGCTCGATCGCAACGTGCTGTCCCTGGCGGCGCATGCGATGACCTGTTCGATCCGGCGCGGCGAATCGGTGCCGAAGCAGCGACTCAGCGTGATCGACTACTCGCGGCCTTCCACGCAGCCGCGGCTCTGGGTGTTCGATCTGGAGGGCGCGCGCCTGCTGTTCGAGGAGCGGGTCGCGCATGGGCGCAATACCGGCGAGAACCTGGCGACGCGCTTCTCCAATGCCACCGGCAGCTACATGTCCAGCCTTGGCGCGTTCGTCACCCAGGAGTCCTATCGCGGCGCGAACGGCTACTCGCTGCGCCTGCAAGGGCTGGAACCCGGCTTCAACGACAAGGCGCGGGAACGCGCCATCGTCATCCATGGCGCGCCGTATGTCAGTGATGCGCTGGTGCGCGCGCAGGGGCGCCTCGGCCGTAGCCTGGGCTGTCCGGCGGTGCGCACGACCGTGGCGCAGCCGTTGATCGACAGCATCCGGGGCGGGTCATTCCTGTTCGCGTACTACCCGGACCCCGCCTGGCTGAAGCAGTCGCGCCTGCTCGGCGCGGAGTGCGGCGCAGGCGTGGCGGCCCATCCCGCCGCGGCCAGCACAGGCGGTTGATCAGAGTTTGACCGGGATCTTCAGGTAGCGCCGCCCATCGGCGTCCGGCGCCGGCAGGCGGCCGGCGCGGATGTTGACCTGCAGCGACGGCAGCAGCAGCGCCGGTGCCGACAGCGTCGCATCGCGCGCTTCGCGCATCGCGACGAAGCTGTCTTCGTCCACGCCGCCTCCGATGTGCACGTTGCGGGCCCGCTCGTCGGCGACCGTGGTTTCCCACGCGTAGTGATCGCGTCCCGGCGCCTTGTAGTCGTGGCACAGGTACAGCGTGGTCTGCGGGGGCAGGGCCAGCAGCTTCTGGATCGAGCGGTACAGCGTGCGCGCGTCGCCGCCGGGGAAATCCGCGCGCGCGGTGCCGTAGTCGGGCATGAACAGCGTGTCCCCGACGAACACCGCGTCCCCGATGCGGTAGGACACGCACGCGGGCGTGTGGCCGGGCGTATGCAGCACTTCCACCTGCAATGCACCCAGCGGGAACAGGTCGCCTTCGCGGAACAGGCGGTCGAATTCGCGGCCATCGCCGCTCACGTCCTCCAGCCCGAACACCGGTGCGAACGTGCGCTGCACCTCGGTGATGCGCTCGCCGATGCCGATCGGCGCGCCGGTCTTTTCCTTCAGGTACGGGGCGGCGCTGAGGTGGTCGGCATGCGCATGGGTTTCGAGGATCCAGTCCACGGTCAGGCCGTGGTCGTCGACGACGCCCAGCAACGTGTCGGCGCTGCGGTGCGAGGCACGGCCGGAACGGTGGTCGTAGTCCAGCACCGGGTCGATGATGGCTGCACGGCACGTGGAAGGGTCCCAGACGACATAGCTGACCGTGTTGGTCGCATCGTCGAACTGCGCATGCACACGGGGTGTCGTCATCGCATCGCTCCTGGATATGCGTCGCCGGTCGGCAGCGCGCATGATCGCAGCCGCAGGGCATGCGGCCAAGCGCGATCAGGCGGTCCTTGCGGAAAACTCCTCGAAAGCCTCAAGCGCGTGCGCGGCGTACATCAGCGAAGGACCACCGCCCATGTAGACGGCGACACCCAGCATGTCGTGGAACTCCTCCGGCGTCGCGCCCAGCCTGACGAGCGCCTTGGCATGGAAGCCGAGGCAACCATCGCAGCGCGAGGCGACGCCGATCGCCATGGCGATCAGTTCCTTGGTCTTCTCGTCCAGCGCACCGGCGGCCATCGCTCCACCTGCCATGGCGCCGAATCCCTGCATCACCTCGGGCGCTGCCGTGCGGAAGGGAGCGAGGTGCCGGTTGATGCGGGTGGTCAGTTCCTGATAGCGGTCTGCGCTGGACATGGGAATACCTTGTGGGGTGGACGGGATCAGTCGTGTCGCGCGATGGGGAGGCCGTGGGCGCGCCAGGCTCCCATTCCACCGGCCAGATCGAGATACGTGCGCGCGTCCTGTCCGGAGAGGATCGACTGCGCCACGCGCGAGCGCATGCCGCTCTGGCATACCAGCACGACCTCGCGCGTACCGGCCGGAAGGCCGGCGTCGAGGAAGGCGGTTCCGCCAGCGCGCAGTTCGCGCAGCGGGATGTTGCAGGCGCCGTGCGCATGACCGCGCGCGAACTCGTCCTTCTCCCGCACGTCGACCAGCACGGCTCCCCCGTTGACGTACCCGACCGCTTCCTGCGGGGAAACCCGTGCGCCTCGGACTCCGAACAGAATCTTCTTCAGCACGCCGAGCATCACGATCTTCCTGCGCGTTTGCGGGGCGCTGGCGCCGCTGCGGGTGCGCAATAGATGCCGTGAAGCGTGTGCATCACCTGCGCCGCCGGTCCCGGCATCAGCGCATAGAACACGTTCTGGGCCTCGCGGCGCGTCTGCACGAGGCCCTCCTCGCGCAGCACGGCCAGATGTTGCGACAGTGCGGACTGGCTGAGGTCGAGCAGGGCATTGAGGTCGCCGACCGAGCGCTCGCCCGACGTCAGCAGGCACAGGATCTGAAGACGCTTTTCGTTGGCCAGGGCCTTCAGCAGTTGCGCCGCGTCGCCGGCATGCGCCTGCATGGCGGCGATGTCGAAGCCGGGCGTGGAGGAGTTGCGGGTCATGCGGGTTCCGTGGTCAGGGGATGGCCGGCATTGCGCCATGCGATGAGCCCGCCCGCAAGCGAGCGCACGCGGGTGAAGCCGAGCGACTGCAGGCTCTCCGCCGCCAGCGCCGAGCGTCCGCCGGTCAGGCAGTACAGCACCACGTCGCGGTCGGGGACGGCCAGCGCCTCGCTGGTGGTGCAGGCCATCGCCGGGTGCGCATGGATCTGGAACTCCAGCACCCCGCGCGGCAGGTTGATGGCGCCTGGCAGGTGGCCCTGCGCGTACTCGGCCGGTTCGCGCACGTCGATCACGATGCCGCTCCGCTGCGCGACGAGTCGGTCGGGCGCGATTTCCTCGATGCGGCCCCGAGCCTCGGCCACCAGTTCCTGGACGGTGCGTGCCATGGATGACTCCAAAACATTAGTTGACGCTAATATTAGTAGATGCTAATTTTAATTGCAAGCCGACCGGCACTCCTGCCGGTGGCAGCCATCGAACCTGGAGGGGAAGACATGGCGCGTATCGTCGTACTGGGAGCAGGCATCGGTGGCATGAGCGCGGCGTACGAATTGCGCGGCACGCTCGGCCAAGGGGTGGACATCACCGTGGTCGGGGAGGGCGACCGCTTCTCGTTCACGCCCTCCAATCCCTGGGTCGCCGTGGGCTGGCGCAAGCCGTCCGATGTCCAAATGCCGGTCGCCCGCTATCTGGCGAAGAAGAGCATCGCCTTCGAGGGTGCCGGCGCCGAGCGCATCGAGCCCGACCACCACCGCGTGCGGCTGCGCGACGGACGCACCCTCGACTACGACTACCTGGTAATCGCGACGGGGCCGCGACTGGCCTTCGACGAAGTGCCGGGCCTGGGGCCAGAAGGCGGATTCACCCAGTCCGTCTGCACCACGTCGCATGCGGCCACGGCGTGGCAGGCGTACCAGGCGTTTCTCGAGAATCCGGGGCCGGTCGTCGTGGGTGCCGCGCCGATGGCCAGTTGCTTCGGCCCGGCGTACGAATTCGCGATGATCCTGGACAGCGACCTGCGCAAGCGAAAGCTGCGCGACAAGGTGCCGATCACCTACGTCAGTCCGGAGCCTTACATTGGCCACATGGGCCTGGGCGGCGTGGGCGACTCCAGAGGGATGATGGAGTCGGAGTTCCGCCAGCGCCATATCCAGTGGATCACCAACGCGAAGATCACCGCGGTGCGCGACGGCGAGATGGATGTGTCCGAAATGGACGACGCCGGCCAGCCCAGGAAGGCGCACGTGCTGCCGTTCAAGTACTCGATGGTGCTGCCGGCCTTCACCGGCGTGCCGGCCGTACGCCAGGGAGAAGGGCTGTGCAATCCGCGCGGCTTCATCCTGATCGACAGGCACCAGCGCAACCCGGCCTATCCCGCCATCTTCTCGCTCGGCGTGTGCGTGGCCATCCCGCCGGTGGAGGCAACGCCGGTGCCGACCGGCGCGCCAAAGACCGGCTTCATGATCGAGTCGATGGTGACCGCCGTGGCGCACAACATCCAGGCCGATCTGGCCGGCAGACCGGTCACCGCCGAAGCGACGTGGAACGCGATCTGCCTGGCGGACATGGGCGACACCGGCGCGGCCTTCGTGGCGCTGCCGCAGATCCCGCCGCGCAACGTCACCTGGGCCAAGGTCGGCAAATGGGTGCACGTGGCCAAGATCGCGTTCGAAAAGTACTTCCTGATGAAGATGAAGTCCGGCAACACCGAGCCGGTCTACGAGAAATACGTGCTCAAGCTGCTCGGCATCATGCGCACCCGCTGATGTCCCCATCCATTATCCGGAGAACACCTCATGAACCTCGATCGTGCCGTCCTCGCCTTCGCCGGCGTGATGATCCTCGTCAGCGTGGCGCTGGCCCACTTCGTTTCGCCGCTGTGGCTGTGGTTCACGGTCTTCATCGGCGTGAATCTGCTGCAGGCCAGCGTTACCGGCTTCTGTCCCGCCGCCATCGTTTTCCGCAGGCTGGGCGTGCGCGCCGGCTGCGCGTTCAAGTGAGCAAGGGGTTTGCCATGAGTTGCACCGCGATGTCGTCGCGCCTGCTGTTGCCGCTGTTGCTGGTGGCCGGCCTGGCCGCATGCGGGCGCGAAGCGCCCGTTGCGCCGGCCGCGCGCGTCGAAGGACTGCAGACCTTCCAGGTGCCGGCCGCCGAAGCGGCGGGCGGCCGTGCCTGGGAGGGCGTGGTGGAGGCGGTGCAACAGGCCACGCTGTCGACGCAGACGAACGGACGCGTGGCCGCGGTGGAGCGCGATGTCAACGACCGCGTGGCGGCAGGCGATGTGCTGGTGCGGCTCAGTGCGGTGGAACAGCAAGCCGGTGTGGACGCCGCGCGCGCCCAGCTGCGCGCGGCCGAAGCCTCCGCGACCGAGGCGGACGCCAACTACCGGCGCTTCGCCAACCTGGCGAAGGACCAGTTCGTGTCCAAGGCCCAGCTCGACCAGGCCCGGATGGCGCGCGATTCGGCAACCGCCGCGCGCGACGCCGCCCGCGCCCAACTGGCGAATGCCGGCCAGCAGACCGGCTACACCACGGTGCGCGCGCCGTACGCGGGCATCGTCGCCACCCGTGATGTCGAGCCGGGGGAGAGTGTCGGCCTCGGGCAGACGCTGATGACCGTGTTTGCACCGGGCGCACTGCGCATCGACGTGGCGGTGCCGCAATCGGAAGCGGAGGCGATCCGGGCCCACCCCGTGGCCGCGGTCGTCTTCGACGACGGGCGCCGGATCGACGCCGCCGCCGTCACCGTCTTTCCAGCCGCCGATGCGTCCACGCACGCCATGCGCATCCGCGTGCAGCTGCCGGCACTCGATGCGCCGCCGCAACCGGGTCTGACCGCGAAAGTGGCGTTCCCGGCCGTGAAGGGCGCGGCGTTTCCGCGCGTTCCCGTCAGCGCGCTGGTGCGCCGTGGCGAAGTGACGGCGGTGTACGTGCTCGGCGACGGGCGGCTGTCGTTGCGCCAGGTCAGGCTGGGAGATGCAGCGGGCGACCAGGTGGATGTGATCTCGGGGCTGACGCCCGGCGACCGGGTCGCCGCCGATCCGGTCGCCGCGCAGCAGGCGCTCGTGGCGGCGCGCAAGGACGACTGACATGGCATCGCTCCCGACCCCTCCGCGGCTGGGCCTGTCCGGTCGCCTGGCACGCATCTTCCAGGCCAATCCGCTGACGCTGATCCTCGCGCTGCTCGGCCTGCTGCTGGGACTGGTGGCGGTGATGATCACGCCACGCGAGGAAGAGCCGCAGATCGACGTGACGATGGCCAACGTCATCGTGCCGTTCCCCGGCGCGGATGCGCGCCAGGTCGAACAGATGGTGACGTATCCGCTCGAGCAGAAGCTGTCCGAGATCGAGGAGATCAAGCACACCTATTCGATCAGCCGGCCCGGCATGGCGGTGCTGACGGTGGAGTTCGACGTGGGCGTGAAGCGCCAGCCTGCGCTGGTGCGCCTGTACGACAAGGTGTTCTCGAACCAGGACTGGATGCCGGCGAACCTCGGCGTGGGCCAGCCGATCATCAAGCCCAAGGGCATCGACGACGTGCCGGTGATGGCGCTGACCCTGTGGACGGACGATCCGCAGCGCGGCGCACGCGACTTGGCCGAGGTGGCCCATACGCTGGAAACCGAACTCAAGCGCATTCCCGGTACGCGCGACGTCTTCACCATCGGCGCGCCGCAGCGTGCGGTGATGGTGCAGCTCGACGCGGCCCGACTGGCCAGCCATGGCCTGGCGGTGAACGATCTGTCCTCGGCGTTGCAGTCCGCCAACCTGGCGCGGCAGGCGGGTGAGCGCGTCGGCATGGACGGGGTGGTGCAGGTGACGTCGGGACAGTTCCTGGCCGACCGCGCGGACGTGGCCGGCCTGGTGCTGGGCGTGGCCGGTGGCCAACCGGTGCGCCTGGAGGACGTGGCGACGGTCAGCGATGCGGCCGATACGCCATCGAGTTATGTATGGCACGGTGCGCCCGCAACGCGTGCGGGACCCGCCAGTGGCGTCGCACCGGCGGTGACGCTGGCCATCGCCAAGAAGCCGGGCAGCAATGCCGCCGACATCACGTCCGCCGTGCTGGCGCGGGTGAAGGCGTTGCGCGGCACCATGATTCCCGACGGCATCCAGGTGGAGACCACGCGCGACTACGGCCTGACCGCCAGCGACAAGGCGCAGACGCTGATCAAGAAGCTGGTCTTCGCCACGGGCTCGGTAGTGCTGCTGGTGCTGTTCGCGCTGGGCCGTCGCGAGGCCGTCGTCATCGGCAGCGCGGTGGTGCTGACGCTGGCCGTCACGCTGTTCGCGTCGTGGGCCATGGGATTCACCCTCAACCGCGTCTCGTTGTTCGCGTTGATCTTCTCCATCGGCATCCTGGTGGACGATGCCATCGTGGTGGTCGAGAACATCCACCGGCACATGGCGCAGGGCGGGAAGTCCCTGGCCGAGGCCATCCCGCCGGCGGTGGACGAAGTGGGCGGTCCCACCATCCTGGCCACCTTCACGGTGATCGCGGCGCTGATGCCCATGGCGTTCGTCACCGGCCTGATGGGGCCGTACATGCGCCCCATCCCGATCAATGCCTCGGTCGGCATGCTGCTGTCGCTGATGATCGCGCTGGTGGTGACGCCGTGGCTGTCGCTGAAGCTGCTCGGGCGCCATGCGATCGCGCATGCGGGCGAGGGCGCCGCCCACGGACATGCGGAAGGCACCATGGCCGCGCGCCTGCATCGCCTGTTCGAACGCGTGATGTCGCCGTTCCTGGACGTCGGCAAGGGAGCGCGGCGACGGCACCTGTTGTTCGTCGCCATGGCCGCACTGGTGGCGCTGGCGGCCAGCCTGGCGATGTTCAAGCTGGTGGTGCTGAAGATGCTGCCGTTCGACAACAAGTCCGAACTGCAGATCGTGGTCGACCTGCCCGAAGGCCGCACGCTGGAGGACACCAGCGCGCTGCTGGTGGAGCTGGCCGGCGTGCTGGACCGTACACCGGAGGTCCTGCATTACCAGGGCTATGCGGGAACGGCGGCGCCGATCAACTTCAACGGCCTGGTGCGGCAGTACTACCTGCGCGAGGGGGCGAACGTCGGCGACCTGCAGGTGAACCTGGTGGATCGCCATGACCGCAGGCGCAAGAGCCACGAGATCGCCGTCGCCCTGCGCCCGCAGGTGGATGCGATCGGTCGTGGCCATGGCGCGTCGGTGAAAGTGGTAGAAGTGCCGCCCGGGCCGCCCGTGCTGTCGCCGATCGTGGCCGAAGTGTACGGCCCGGACTACGCCCGCCAGCGCGAGGTCGCGCGGGCGCTCGAGCAACGCTTCCTGGCCACCGGCGGTATCGTCGATGTGGATACGAGCGTGGAAGCCGATGCGCGGCGCGACCTCCTGGTGATCGACCGCGTGCGCGCGGCGCGCCTGGGCGTGCCGCAGTCTGCGATCACCGACACGATCGCCGCGGGCCTGTCGGGGCTGGACGCCACCCACGTGATCGATGGCGGCTCGAAGTATCCACGCCCGATCCGCCTGCGCCTGCCGGTGGCCGACCAGGCCTCGCTCGACGGCCTGCTCTCGCTGCGCGTGCGCGGCGGCGATGACCAGTTGGTGCCGTTGTCCGAACTGGTGCAGGTGCGCTCCACCTGGTGGGATGGCGCCATCCACCACAAGGACCTGCTGCCGGTGGTGTACGTGATGGGCGACGAGAGCGGCGCGGTCGACAGCCCGCTGTACGGCATGTTCGACCTGGTCGGGCAGGTGTCGGACAACGCCATCGACGGGCAGCAGGTGGCGCAGTTCTTCATCCGCCAGCCCGCCGAGACCACCGCCTTCGGCATCAAGTGGGACGGCGAGTGGCAGATCACCTACGAGACCTTCCGCGACATGGGCATCGCCTACGCGGCCGGCATGGTGCTGATCTACCTGCTGGTGGTGGCCTATTTCCGCAATTACGTGGTGCCGCTGGTGATCATGGCGCCCATTCCGCTGACCGTGATCGGCGTGATGCCGGGCCACGCCCTGCTGGGAGCGCAGTTCACGGCGACCAGCATGATCGGCATGATCGCGCTGGCCGGCATCATCGTGCGCAACTCGATCCTGCTGGTGGACTTCATCAACCACCTGGTCGAGCGCGGACAGACGCTGGCGTTGGCGGTCGTCGATGCCTGCGCGGTGCGCGCGCAGCCGATCGCGCTGACCGCACTCGCGGCGATGGCGGGTGCGTTCTTCATCCTCGACGATCCCATCTTCAATGGCCTGGCGATCTCGCTGATCTTCGGGATCCTTGTCTCCACGGTGCTGACGCTGGTGGTGATCCCCCTGCTGTACTACGGGCTGATGCATGGCAAGCAGGCGCCCGTGGGGAAGGGCCGGTGAGTGCGTCGCCGACCGGGGGCAGGCGTCGCGTGACGTATGCTGTTCCGACCCGCCAGCCCCCTGCGTGAGCCGACCATGAGTGATCCCCAGCGCATCCGCCTCACCCTGGAACAGGAGGACGACTATGCGTTCCGCATCCGCTTCGACGAGACCACCATCGCCGACCTGATGACCGACGAGCCGGCGCCGCTGGGCAAGGGCGAGGGGCCCAATCCGACGCGGTTGCTGGCGGCCGCCGTCGCCAACTGCCTGTCGGCCAGCCTGCTGTTCGCATTGCGCAAGTTCAAGAACACGCCCGGCAAGCTGGTGACGCATGCCACCGCGGAACTGGCCCGCAACGAGCAGGGCCGGCTGCGGGTGGAGCACATCCATGCCGACATCCGGCTCGCCGAGGCAGGCGCGGTGCATGCGTCGCTGGAGCGGATCCTGGCCCAGTTCGAGAACTTCTGCGTGGTCACCGAGAGCGTGCGGCACGGGGTCGACGTGTCCGTCAGCATCACCGACGCCGACGGTGTGCAGCTGCATGGCACCGCGCGGGCGGAGCAGGGCGATTCCTGATCGGCGGTTGGAGGCTGGCTGGGGCTGCTCTTGTGGGAGCGACGCAAGTCGCGATGAAGCTTTACCGGTGGCCTTTCGCGACTTGCGTCGCTCCCACAAGGGCGAGGAATGGCTGGTCAAGCCCGCGCCCCCCGGATCGCCGCTGGCAGTCGGCCGTGGCATGATCCCTCCCTCCGCAGTCCGTAGCCGACGCCGTCCGTGATCGCGCCCATCAAGGGAAAGGCCACTTCGCTGGACATCGCCCACCTGGCGGGCGTGTCGCAGCCCACCGTGTCGCGCGCGCTGCGTGGCAGCCCGATGGTCAACGAGGAAACGCGCAAGCGCATCCTCGCCATCGCCGAGCAGCTCAATTACAAGGTCGACAAGAACGCCTCCAACCTGCGCCGCCAGCATTCCGGCACGCTGGCACTGCTGTTCTTCGAAGACCCGACGCCGGACGAATCGGCGATCAATCCGTTTTTCCTGTCGATGCTGGGCAGCATCACCCGGGCCTGTGCGCTGCGCGGCTACGACCTGCTGATCTCGTTCCAGCAGTTGTCCAACGACTGGCAGGCCGACTACGAAGACAGCAAGAAGGCCGACGGCATCATCCTGCTCGGCTACGGCGACTATCTGGAATCGCGTAGCCGGCTGGAGCGGCTGGTCGAGCAGGGCACGCACTTCGTCCGCTGGGGCGCGGTGCAGCCGGATACGCCCGGCGTGTCGATCGGTTGCGACAACACCCAGGGCGGCCATGACATCACCGCGCACCTGCTGGCGCAGGGGCGACGCCGTATTGCGTTCTTGGGGCATGCGTCGAACCACTACCCCGAGTTCTTCGAGCGGTACCTGGGCCACCGGCAGGCGCTCGAAGCGGCAGGGATTGCCACCGACGATGCGCTCCAGATCGACGCCATCACCACCGAACAGTCGGGTTACGAGGCCGCCAGTGCATTGCTGGAACACGGCGCGGCGTTCGATGCGGTATTCGCCGCCAGCGACCTGATCGCCGTCGGGGCGATGAAGGCCTTGCGGGAACATGGCCGGCGCGTGCCCGAGGATGTGGCGGTCGCCGGCTTCGACGACATCCCGCTGGCGAGTTCCATGAATCCGGGTCTGTCCACCGTGCAGCAGGACACCAAGCTCGCCGGCACCTTGCTGGTGGAAACGCTGCTGGCGCTCGTCAACGGGGAGCCCGTCGAGAGCCAGACCATTCCGGTCCGGCTGGCCTTGCGGGGATCGACGGGCTCAAAGTGATTGCCTGAACAGGGCGGCCGGCCATAAAATAAGAATCATTCTTATTTTGGCTGATGGCGGGCACTGCCCGTGGCCCGAGTCGACCGGTAGGCGGTGGCACGGGTACCGGCCGCGTCCGAGCCCCCACGATGACCCGCACCACGCTCCGTTCCCTCAGCCTCGCTATCGCGGCCGTGCTGGCGACACCCGGCCTTGCCCTGGCCCAGTCCACCGTCGATGACGCCACCACGCTGGACGCCGTCCAGGTGCAGGCGCCGATTCCGAAAGACACCGGCACGGCGACCAAGACCGCCACGTCGCTGAAGGAGATCCCGCAATCCATCTCCGTGGTGACGTCCCGCGACCTGCAGGACCGCGGTCTCCACGCCGTCGACGAGGCCATGTGGTACGTCGCGGGTGCGTCGGGTGGCGTGTACGGGTTGGACACGAGGAGCGAGTGGTTGCTGGTCCGTGGTTTCCAGCCCGCGCGCTATCTCGATGGCCTGGCGCTGCCGACCGGTACCTGGAGCGGCCAGACGCGCATCGAACCGTACGGCATGGAGCGCATCGAAGTGTTGAAGGGGCCGTCATCGGTCAATTACGGCGCGATGCCGCCGGGTGGCCTGGTCAACTACGTCACCAAGCGCCCGGATGCCGTCATGGCGAAGGAAGTGGAAGTTCAGGTCGGCAGCGACGACATGAAGCAGGTCGCATTCGACATCGGCGGGGCGCTCAACGACAGCGGCACGCTGCTGTATCGCCTGACCGGCCTGGCGCGCAACAGCGACAACGTCGTCGACTACATCCACGATGACCGTTACTACTTCGCGCCGGCGCTGACCTGGAAGCCGGACGAAGCCAACGAGCTGACCGTGCTGGCGCGCTGGCAGAAGGCCGATACCAAGAACGGCGCCGGCTTCCTGCCGGCGGTCGGCACGTTGCTGCCCAATCCGAACGGCCAGATCAAGCCCAGCTTGTACACCGGCGAGCCGGACAGCAACGATTACGTCAAGACGATCGCCGCGATCGGTTACGACTTCCGCCATGATTTCGGTGGCGACACGGTGTTCAAGCAGAACGTGCGCTTCGAGGACTCGAAGGTCGACCCGACCGTGATGGTGCTGCCGTTCGGCTACCTGGGCGACAACCGCACGCTGTACCGCTACACGTGGTCGATCAAGGAAGACGCCAAGACCTTCGGCATCGACAACAACATGCAGTGGCGTTTCAAGACCGGCGCAGCCGAGCACAGGGTGCTGGCGGGCGTGGACTACCGCCGTCTCGAGACCGACTACCACTACGGCTTCGGTTTCAATGCGACCGGTCTGGACGCATTCAACCCGGTCTACGGCACCATGCCGGGTCTGGTGCCGACCTTCACCGGCAGCACGGCGCAAACCGCGGGACAGCTTGGCGTATACCTGCAGGACCAGATCAAGATCGAGAACTGGCTGCTGACCATCGGCGGTCGCCAGGACTGGGTCGGCACCGATACCAACGGGTCGCACCAGAGCGACGACAAGTTCTCGGGTCGCGTGGGCGTCACTTATCTGTTCGATAACGGCATCGCTCCCTATGCCAGCTGGGGCCAGTCGTTCGAAGTGGTCGGTGGCACCGAGGCCCCGCAGCGCGGCGGCAAGGCCTTCGACCCCACCACCGGCGAGCAGGTCGAAGTCGGCGTGAAATACCAGCCGGCCAGCGGCAACGTGCTGTTCACGGCGGCCGCGTACGAGATCAGGCAGAACAACGTGGCGGTGATCGACCCGGACTACCTGTCGTACACCATCCAGCAGGGGCAATACCGGTCGCGTGGCGTCGAGCTGGAAGGGCGCTGGAATATCGCCCGCAACCTCAGCCTGTACGGCGCCTATGCCTACATCGATTCGGAAGTGACCAGGACGACCGATCCAACGATGCTGGGCAAGCAGATCCCGCTGCAGCCGGAACATTCGGCATCGCTGGGCGGCGACTTCACCCTCACCACCGGTGCACTGTCGGGGCTGGGCTTCGGCGCCGGCGTACGCTATGTCGGCGATCACTACGGCGATGCCGCCAATGCCTGGCAGGCGCCTTCGCACACGCTGTTTGATGCTTCGGTCCACTACGACATCAGCGACTGGCGCTTCCAGGTGAACGTGCAGAACCTGTCCGACAAGGAATACATCAGCACCTGCAACTCCGCCGACTGGTGCTACTACGGCTATCCGCGCACGGTGACGGCCACGGTCCGCTATGCGTGGTAAGCGTGATGCGTCGCCCGGCTAATCGCCACCTGGCGGACGTTGTAGCCTTTTCCGAGTGCTCTGCTGGATGCAGCGGTCGATGAAGACAATCGTGTCCCGGATAACGCCATGACCGAAGGGTGGACAAGCTTGCTGGCCACGGTCGCGGCGTTCCTGTCGGCGGCGGCGCTGTACGCGGGTTCCCGGCACTGTCGCTGGCCCAGCTGGCGTCGCCTCGGACGTGCGGGCACCTGGATCGGTGCGCTACTCGCCATCGCGTCGCTGGTCCTCTGGATACGCGCGCTGGGCGCCGGTGCCGGTGCCTGCGCGATGCTCGGCACATGGATGTTCGCGATGATGGCGCTGCCCTACGTCGCCGGCATGCGCGTCGCCGCCAACGCACGGAGCGACGGCTGATGTGGGGGCGTGCAACCGCCGGTATCGTGCCGGGCTTCTTTCTCTCCGCCGCCATCGTCGGTCTGGTGAGCTGGCTGTTGCCGGGGCCGTGGCAGTCGACGCTGGTGGCTGGCGGGCTGGCGTTCTTCCCGGTCTGGGTGGGTGTGTTCTGTGCCAGCTTCCAGTTCCGCAGCGGGGTGCGCGCCTGGTGCTTGTACAGCCTGCTGTCGGTGGTGGGCCTGGCAAGTCTGGCGCTGCTGCGTCACCTGCAGTGGGTGCAGTAGGAGTCGTTCGTTGAAACTCAAGTCTTCCACGCTGCGCACGTTCACCACGCTGCATACCTGGGTCGGCCTGGTCGCCGGCTTCGCGCTCTTCGTCGCGTTCTACGCCGGCGCGATCACCGTGTTCCACCACGACCTGATGGTCTGGCAGTCGCCGCATGGCGCCGAACAGCCTGTCGGTACGCTGGACGATGCCCAGCACCTGCTCGATGAAACGCTCAAGCGTCATCCGGATGCCCGCACGTGGGTCGGCATGATGTTTCCGGGCGAAGAATCGGCGCAGCCGCTGGTCTACTGGCCGGATGCCAAAGGCGCCTGGTACTACGCCACGCCCGATGATCTGGCCGGCAGTACCGAACCGCCTGCCGCGGCACTCGCCGAACTCGTCAACGCCTTGCACTACTCGCTGGGCATCTCCGTCGCCGGCATCTACCTGATGGGCATCGTCAGCCTGCTGTACGGCGTGGCGCTGGTGTCCGGCATCGTGATCCACCTGCCCAGACTGGTGGAAGACCTGTTCGCGCTGCGGCCAGGTCGCAACCTCAAGCGGTTCTGGCAGGACGCCCACAACATCATCGGCGTGCTTGGCCTGCCGATGCACGTGATGTTCGCTGTCACCGGGGCGCTGCTGTGCCTGTCCATGGTGGTGGCCGCGGCGCTCAATCCGCTGATCTACGGGGGCAAGCTGATGGAGGCGATGCCGGCCGCGCTGGACACCGCGCCGCAGGTCGCCGCAGCCGGCACGCCGCAGGCGCCGGGACGCCTGGCGATGTGGCATGCGCGTGCGCAGGAAGAAGCCCGCAGGCAGGGACTTGATGCTTTCGAACCGGTCTATCTGAAGCTCACGCACGCCGGCGATGCGAATGCGCTGGTCGAGATCACCGGCGAGGCGCCGCGTACCTTGGGCGCACTCGGCGCTGTCGCGCTGAATGCCAACACGGGTGAACTGGTGGCCAGCCAGTTGCCAGGCAACCGCGACGCCAATCATGCCACCCTGTCGATCGCCTACCTGCTGCATTTCGGCGAGTACGGCAACGCGTGGGTGCAGTGGCTCTACTTCCTGCTCGGTATCGGCGGTGCGTTCCTCTTCTATTCCGGCAACCTGCTGTGGATCGAATCGCGCCGCAAGCGGCGGCAGGCGGAGCAGGGCGCCGCGCAGGTATGGATGGCGAAGGCGACCGTCGGGTTCTGCCTCGGCGTCTGCGTCGCGATCTCGGCGGCGTTCGTTGCGTCACAGGTCTTCGAGGCCAAGGGCGCGGCATGGGGCATCGGCGTGTCGACCGGCATCAACGTCGCGTGCTTCGCGGTCTGGGCGGCGTGCCTGGCCTGGGCGGCCCTGCGACCGCCGGTCCGCGCCGCCGTCGAGTTGCTGAGCGCAGCGGCCATCGTCACCGCGCTGGTGCCGGTCGCGCATGGCGCGCTGACCGGAGCCTGGCTGTGGCAGAGCGCCGCGGCCGGGCATACCGCGTTGTTCGCCATCGATGCCGGCGCGCTGGCGATGGCGGCCGGGTTCGCCTGGCTGGCGCGCGTGACGCGCCTGCGTGCCCGCATCGGTGAACCGAACAGCGTGTGGGCGCTGCCCGCCCGGGCTTGAGTCTTACTGCGGATCGGTGCGTTTGCGGGCCATCAGGTCCGCCAGGCGCGCGCGGGTGTCGGCACGCGTGAGCGGCTTGTCGAACAGGAACACACGCACGCCGTGGGCCGGCACGTCCGCCTGCAGTCGATTGCGCACGCGCTGGGTCTTGCCGTTGAACGCGTCGCGCCAGGTGCCGGCTTCCAGATACTCGGAAACCGACAGCTTCGCCGGGGCATCGGCCTTGTTCAGTAGCACCAGCGCGGTCTGGGTGACGCCCTCGTGCTGCAGTACGCGATAGAAGATCGCCTGGTCGCCCTTCAAGCGGACGTTGAGTTGCAGGCCACGCTGCAGGGCCGGCGTCTCGCGGCGCAGGGTGGCGATGCGCTTCAGTGGTCCGAAGATCGGGCTCTGCGGCGCGGCGTCGATGCGCGCCTGCCCGAAGTAGTTGCGGTTGCCCGCATGCTCGGCATGGCCGCGTTCGAAGCCCGATTCCGACCCGTAATAGATCACCGGGATGCCGCGCGCGGTGAACAGCCAGTGGTGCGCATCGATGAAGCCGCTGTCGGCCGCGTTCATGCGCGCCATGTCGTGGTTGTCGTAGAACGTCATCAGGTTATACGGGTTGGCGTAGGGGCCATCCTCCAGATACAGCGCCTTGCCGAGTTCCTCGTAGCTGGTCCCGGGCTTCTCGAACACCTCCGTGAGCTTCGCCTTCAGCGGGAAATCCAGCACGCTGTAGCCGCCGTTGCGCGTCCAGGTATGGCCGGCGATGCTGGCCGCGTCGTAGTTGAAGTTCTCGCCGAACATGAAGAAGCCCGGCTTCTTCGCGCGGATGCGGTCGGCGAATTCCTTCCAGAACGCATGCGGCATCCACGCGATGGTATCCACGCGGAACGCGGCGGCACCCTGGTCGATCCACTGTTCGTAGGCGCCGACCAGGTACTCCATCACCGCTGGATTGTTCTCGTTGAAGTCGGACAGTTGCGCCAGCCCACCGCCGGTGTTGTAGAACGCGTGCATCGGCTTGCGGCGCGGGTCGAGCTTGTCGGGGTCGAGGTTCTGGTGGTCGGCGATCAGCTTGCCGTCCTTGTCCCAGACCTTGCCGTACTGAGGCTGCATCGTCGGCATCGAGTAGGCGGGCGAGCCATGGTTGCCGACGATGTCGAGCACCACGTCGAGCTGCTGCTCCTTCATGCCGCGGGTGAAGCCGGCGAAATCCAGGCCTTCGCTGGGCAGGTGCTCGTCCAGTTTGTAGAAGTTGATGCCCCAGTAGCCGTGGTAGCCGGTCTTGCCGCGGTCGGTGAACATGCCTTCCCATTTCACCTCTTCGCCGCCGGTGAAGGCTTCGTCGGGGTTGTCGACGATCGGCGTGACCCACACCGAGGTGAAGCCCAGGTCGCGGATGTAGCCGGCGTTGTCCAGCACGCCCTTGAAGTCGCCGCCGAGGTAGCCGATGTTGTCCGTGCGGCCTGCCGGCGCACCCGGCGTCGGGCGATCGAAGGTCGGGTGCTTGCCGCCCTGGTCGCGATGGTCGTTCGATGGATCGCCGTTGACGAACCGGTCGGTCAGCACGAAGTAGACCGCTTCCTTCGCGAAGGGCTCGGTGGTGCCGTAGAAGTCGTCTGCGGCGTATGCGGCGGGCACAGCAGGCAGCGATGCCAGCAGGAGAGCGAGAGGACGTGGGCGGGGAAGTCGCATCAATGCACCTGCGGCTGTGTCGGAAGGGAGGCGTCATGGGTCTCCCGCACACCGGCGAGCGACACGGCCGCGAGCAGGAGGCTGCAGCCGCTGATGACCAGGGCGAAGATCGCCTGGTTGTCGAACAGGCCGCGCAGCGCGGGACCAAGCATGGTCGCCGCCACGATCTGCGGGACGACGATGAACATGTTGAAGATGCCCATGTAGATGCCCATCTTCTCCGCCGGCACATGGCTGGACAGCAGGGCGTACGGCATCGACAGGATGCTGGCCCACGCCACGCCCACCAGGGCGAACGAGCCGATCAGCCAGGATGGATGCGGCACGAACCACATCGACAGGAAGCCGATGCCGCCCAGCACCAGCGAGCCGGCATGCACGGCCTTGCGATTGAGCGGCAGGCGGGCGGCGTAGAAGCTCAGCAGCAGCGCGACCAGCATCGACGACAGGCCGTAGTAGCCCATGTAGGAGCCGACCAGGTCGGCGGCATTCTGGAAGGCCGCATTCGCGCTGGTGAAGGTGGCGGCCTGCGCGGGTACCGCCATGTCGAAGAGGGCCGGATCGGGTGCCGGCGCCTTGAACACATGCTCGGTCAAGCCGGGTGTGGCCATGCTCCACATCGCGAAGAACGCCAGCCAGCTGAAGAACTGCACCACGCCCAGCCGCCTCATCTGCGCCGGCATGTGGATGACATGGTGGAAGATCTCGCTGGCGACATTGCCCTGCGTTCTCTTCTCGGCATGGAAGCGGTCCATGTCCTCCGGCGGATACTCGCGGGTGGTGAAGATGGTCACCAGGATGCTCGCCATGAATACGAAGGCGCCGATGGCGAACGCGATCTTCACCGAGGGCGGCACGATGCCGGGGCCGGCCTCGTTGGGCACGCCGAGCTGGGTAATGAACCACGGCAGGTTGCTGGCGACCCACGTACCGATGCCGATGATCAGCGTCTGCAGCACGAAGCCGTAGGAGCGCTGGCTTTCCGGCAGTTTGTCGGCCACCAGCGCGCGGAACGGTTCCATGCTGATATTGATGCTGGCGTCCAGCACCCACAGCAGGCCGGCGGCCATCCACAACGTGGGCGAGTGCGGCATGAAGATCAGCGCGATCGAGCTGAGGATCGCGCCAGCGAGAAAGTAGGGACGGCGGCGCCCCAGCAGCGGATGCCAGGTGCGGTCGCTGAAGTAGCCGATCACCGGTTGCACCAGCAGGCCGGTCAGCGGCGCGGCGATCCACAGCAGCGGCAGCGCATCCTTCTCCGCGCCGAGCGTCTGGAAGATGCGCGACATGAAACCGCCCTGCAACGCGAAACCGAACTGGATGCCGAGGAAGCCGAACGACATGTTCCATATCTGCCAGAAGGACAGGCGGGGCTTGGCGGTCATTCGGATTCCCTGGTCGTGCGGTGCGGACGAAGTGCGCGCATGCGGTGGCGAGCGTCGCGGCATCTTGCCGGCACGCGCGACCGATTCCATGCTGCAGCGCAAACAACGACGGCGAGCGCGCCCGACGCCGTCCGCTTGCACCCACGGCGTGTCGGATC
The DNA here is from genome assembly GCF_043632995.1 of Pseudoxanthomonas japonensis. Classification (NCBI taxonomy): domain Bacteria; kingdom Pseudomonadati; phylum Pseudomonadota; class Gammaproteobacteria; order Lysobacterales; family Lysobacteraceae; genus Pseudoxanthomonas; species Pseudoxanthomonas japonensis. The sequence goes on from NZ_CP171632.1 coordinate 1,655,214, forward strand.
GCCGCAAAGCATTGGCGTGTCTGCGTTTCAGGCGGACGAGCGCGTCGTCGGTGCGTCGTGTGGCGACCGGCGCGCGATCTCCGCATGCCGTCATCTGCATACGTATTCATGCCCAACGACGACGGCCTGCCTGCACGCATGTCCGTGCCGCGTGGAATAGTGGCGCCCGCCGAGCGCACCGGAGGGGTGCGTTACGCATTGCGACGGGTGCATCGATGACGAAGAACAACTGGTGGCGTGGCGCGGTGATCTACCAGATCTACCCCCGCAGCTTCCTGGACACCAACGGGGACGGGGTAGGGGACCTGCCGGGCATCGTCGAGAAGCTCGACTACATCGCCGGCCTGGGCGTGGACGCCATCTGGATCTCGCCGTTCTTCAAGTCGCCGATGGCGGACTTCGGCTACGACATCGCCGACTACCGCGATGTCGACCCGCTGTTCGGCACGCTGGCCGACTTCGATCGCCTGCTCGCCAAGGCGCACTCGCTGGGCATCAAGGTGATGATCGACCAGGTGCTCAGCCACTGCTCGGTCGAGCACGCCTGGTTCAAGGAAAGCCGCGAGAGCCGCGACAATCCCAGGGCCGACTGGTACGTGTGGGCCGATCCGAAGGAAGACGGCACGCCGCCCAACAACTGGATGTCGCTGTTCGGTGGTGTCGCCTGGCGCTGGGAACCGCGCCGCGAGCAGTACTACCTGCACAACTTCCTCGCCAGCCAGCCCGACCTGAACTTCCACAACCCGGCCGTGCAGCAGGCTACGCTGGACAACGTGCAGTTCTGGCTGGACCGCGGCGTCGACGGCCTGCGCCTGGACGCGATCAACTTCTGCTTCCACGACGCGCAGCTGCGCGACAACCCGCCGAAGCCGAAGGAGCAGCGCGTGGGCCGCGGCTTCAGTCCCGACAATCCATACGCGTACCAATACCACTATTACAACAACACGCAGCCGGAGAACGTGGCCTTCCTCGAGCGCCTTCGCGGACTGCTGGACCGTTATCCCGATGCCGCCGCGCTCGGCGAGATCTCGTCGGAGGATTCGCTGGCGACCACCGCCGAGTACGTCACCGACCAGCGCCTGCACATGGGCTACAGCTTCGAGCTGCTGACCGAAGACGGCAGCGCGGCGTACATCCGCGGCACGGTCGAGCGGCTGGAAGCGGCGATGGCCGGAGGCTGGCCCTGCTGGGCGGTGTCCAACCACGACGTACAGCGCGCGGTGACACGCTGGGGCAACGGCGACCCGTCGCCAGCGCTTGCGGCGCAGCTGGTCGCGCTGGTGTGTTCGCTGCGCGGTTCGGTCTGCCTGTACCAGGGCGAGGAACTGGGCCTGCCCGAGGCCGACGTGCCGTACGAAGCGTTGCAGGATCCCTACGGCAAGACGTTCTGGCCGAACTTCAAGGGCCGCGATGGCTGCCGCACGCCGATGCCATGGAACGACGAAGGCCAGGCGGGCTTCAGCGACGGACAGCCCTGGCTGCCGATTCCTGCCGAGCATCGCACCATCAACGTGGCCAGGCAGGAGGCCGATCCTGCGTCCGTCCTCAATCGCGTGCGCGGCTTCCTTGCGTGGCGGCGCACGCAACCGGCGTTGCGCAGCGGCAGCATCCGCTTCCTCGATGCGCCGGAGCCGGTGCTCGCCTTCGTGCGTGAAGCCGACGGGCAACGCCTCCTGGTGGTGTTCAACCTGTCCGCCAGCGCTGTGCAGTGGCCGCTGCCGGGCGGCATCGTCGCCGAGGCGCTGGAAGGACACGGCCTGCAGCAGGCGACGTGCGATGGCGGGACGCTGTCGATGCCGGCACGCGGCGTGTATTTCGCCAGCATCGCCTGACACGTTGCGCCTCCGACCGCGTGTCGGAGGCACTGCGTCCCGTTCGAGGGCGCCATATTCCGCCGCCACGATGCGGCGTTCATGAGTCGTGCGCGGACACGCGGAGCATACCGTTCCCGTGCGTGTTTTTGCGTACGGAATGCGTGTTACGGCGGTTCGCGGAAATATGCATGAATACGTATGCAGGCCGATTTGTGCGACTGCGCGCGCCACTACCATGGCCGCACATTCCGGGGGCACCGCGCCCGGCATGGAAGACCCGGGCGATCGCGTCGTGCGACGCACCCGGTTCATCGCATACAACGTCCTTGGAGAGGGGAACATGCATTTCAAGCGCAACCTGCTGAGCGCGGCGTTGGCGTCTGCCATCGCGCTGACCGCAACCGGCGTACAGGCCCAGACCGCTACTACCGCCACCGACACGGCGCCCGCGAACGACGCGACCGAACTCGACACGGTCGTCGTTACCGGCATCCGCCGCGGTATCGAGAGCGCGATCTCGGTCAAGCGCGAATCGACCTCCATCGTCGAAGCGGTGTCCGCCGAAGACATCGGCAAACTGCCCGACGTCAGCATCGGCGAATCCATCGGCCGTCTGCCCGGCCTCGCTGCGCAGCGCGTGGCCGGTCGTGCGCAGGTGATCAGCGTGCGCGGCCTGTCTCCGGACTTCTCCACCACGACGCTCAATGGTCGCGAGATGGTCAGTACCGGCGACAACCGCAGCGTCGAGTTCGACCAGTATCCGTCCGAGCTGGTCGCGGGCGTCACCGTCTACAAGACGCCCGACGCCGGCCTCATCGGCCAGGGCCTGTCGGGCACGATCGACATGCAGACCGTGCGTCCGCTGAGCTTCGATGCGCCGGTCGGTACCGTCGGCGTGCGCGGACAGCGCAACTCGCTGGGTGCGGCGGCGGATTCGTCCGCCTACGGCGAGCGCATCAATGCCAGCTACATCACCCAGAACGCGGCTCGGACGTTCGGCTTCTCGATCGGTTACTCGCACACCACCACCCCCATCCAGGAAAACCAGGTCGGTCTGTACGAGCCGTGGCAGGCGATCGGCGACAACTGGCGTCCGGGCGTGCCGTCGGGCACGTTCTACTCCGATGGCATCAAGGCGCTTCGTCGTACGGGCGAAACCAAGCGTGACGGCGTGATGGCCACCCTGCAGTTCCGCCCCTCGAATGCCTGGACCAGCACGCTGGACCTGTTCCACTCGGAAGCCGAACAGGTCGACACGGCGAACCAGTTCGAGGTCCACATCGGCGACTACAACGGAACGAATGATCCGGACAAGATCCGGCTGATCGTCACCAATCCGAGCATCAACGGCAACAACACCTTTACCGGGGGTACGGTCGGAAACGTATATCCGCTGGTGCGTGGCATGTACAACAAGCGTGAAGACGAGATCAACGCGTTTGGCTGGAACAACGAGTTCACGACGGGCCAGGCGCGCATCATCGCCGACATCGGCTGGTCGCGTGCCAAGCGTGACGAGCTCAACCTCGAGAACAATACGCAGCTGCTGCCGTCGCCGCAGCAGTTCGATACGCTGCAGCTGCAGCTCCGCAACAGCGGCTTCTCGCAGATCAATCCCGGCCGCGACTACTCGGATCCGAGTTCGCTGTACCTGTCTAACACGATCTATGGCTCGGGTTACGGCAAGGTGCCGAACGTCGTCGATGAACTCCGCACCGGCAAGCTGGCGGCCTCGTTCCCGGCACCGGCGTTCCTGTCCTGGATGTCGGATATCGATGTTGGCCTGAACTACGCCGATCGCGAGAAGAACAAGCGCCAGCCCGAGGGCAACATCAATCTCGGTGCGCAGGGCGTCACCGCGATCGCGTCGGACCTGCAGTACCGCCCGGTCGACCTGAGCTTTGCCGGCGTCGGCTACATCCCGTCCTGGAACGTTCCGGCCGCTGTCGCGCGATACATGATCTTCCAGCCGAACGCCGACGCGGACTATCTGGTCGCCAAGTCGTGGGATGTCAGGGAAAAGACCACAACCGCTTACCTGCGCGGCAATATCAATACCGATTGGGGCAATGTCAGCGTGCGTGGTAACGCCGGCGTGCAGGTCCAGCGCGTCGACCAGTCCTCCGATGCGATCCGGCTCAGCGGAGGTGGCGATCCGCAGCCCATCCACATGGGCAAGACCTTCACCGACGTGCTGCCGAGCATGAACCTGGCGTTCGGCTTCGATAACGACCAGACCCTGCGCGTCGCGCTGGCCAAGCAGGTGGCGCGTCCCCGCGTCGACCAGCTGCGCGCGTCGCTGGAAGTGTCGGCGTCCGACGGTCCCGACCAGGACAACGGCTTACGCAACAGCTTCGCCAGCGGCGGCAACCCGCTGCTGGATCCGTGGCGTGCCTACGCGTTCGACGTGTCCTACGAGAAGTACTTCGGCACCAAGGCCTATGTCGCCGCGGCCTACTTCTACAAGGACCTGCGCAACTACATCTACACCCAGACCGATCCGTTCTACGATCTCTCCGCCTACACGCCGGACATCCCGCCCAGCACGAACAACCCGGGCATCGGCGTTGATCCGATCGGCAGCTACACGCGGCCGGTGAACGGCGAGGGCGGCACGCTGCAGGGCCTGGAGTTGACCGCTTCGCTGCCGTTCGACATGTTCAGCGAAGCCCTGCAGGGCTTCGGTGTGATCGCCAGCGCCACCTTCAACGACAGCAACATCCAGATCCGCGATCCGGAAAGCGCATCCAGCGTCGGCGCCGGCGACATCGACCTGCCGGGCCTGTCCAAGCGCGTCTACAACCTGACGGTGTACTTCGAGAAGAACGGCTTCGAGGCGCGAGTCAACCAGCGTCGCCGCTCGGACTTCATCGGCGAGATCGGCAACTTCAACGGCAACCGCACCTTGCGCTACGTGGTGGGCGAGAACATCACCGACGCGCAGGTCAGCTACTCGTTCCCGGAAGGACACGCGCTCAGCGGCTTGAGCGTGCTGCTCCAGGCCAGCAACCTGACCGACGAGGCCTACCAGACCTACGCCGGCACGAAGGACCGCCCGCTGGAGTACGTCGAATGGGGTCGCAGCTACCTGCTGGGCGTCAGCTACAAGTTCTGATCATGTAAACCGTGCTCTCCCGGCCCGTCGGCGTCATGCCGGCGGGCTTTTTCTTTGTGGGGATGAGGGGCGGGAGAGGGCGCTGGTACCGGGATGCCGGGCGGCCAGTCCCATTGCATGCGGCGCTCGCGTGAGGGCGGCCAAGGTGCCATCATCCCGCCGTCGATACCGACCAGAGGATGCGGACATGGCCAAGGGCCTGGACAAGAAGAAAGAGCAGAAGAAGAAACCTGCCAAGACGCTGAAGGAAAAGCGGGCAGACAAGCAGGAAAAGAAGAGCACGCGGTAACCGGAGGCCGGGCGATTGCCCGGCCTTTTGTTTCGCATCAGGTCCCGCTGAAATCATATGAAGCACAGTGACTGGCTAAAGCTCATGCAATTTCCGCCGGAGTGGACGGCGTGGGATCTCATCCCGCCAGAACTGGTTGCGCTGCAGCTTTCGGGTTACGAACCGGGGCATGAGGATGCATCGGAGCATGATCGTCATGGGGCGTTTCAGTGGTGGCTCATGCAGCATCCCGGCTCCGAGGTGCTGGTGCAGCTGGCTCGACTATCCTGGGTAGACCCGGATCAACTCATGGCTCATGACGTGAGGAATTGCATTGCCAGGCAGTCGGGCGACGACATTGAAGTAGGTGAGGCCCTCGCTATTCCCTACCGTCGCGCCTGATAGTCCAGTCAGGTCGAGGCATCGCCGTGCGACTGAATATAGGTAGTCGGAGTGAGCGCTATGCGCGTCCGCCGCCAAGCCAGTCGAACCCTAAAACAAAAAGCCCCGCGCGAGCGGGGCTTCGTGTAAGTGGTGGAGCCAGGGAGGATCGAACTCCCGACCTCGTCATTGCGAACGACGCGCTCTCCCAGCTGAGCTATGGCCCCACAAGAGCGGCGCCATTCTAGCCCGCGGCAGGCGCTGGTGCCAAGCCTGAACCGGCGAGGATGGGGTCCAGCGCCGGAGCAAGTTGCTGCCGTCGCCAGCCGGACAGTGCGGCGGGCCATTGGCCGGATTCCTGCAGGGCTTCCAGGTAGCGGCGCGAGGCGAGCACGCCGTCGGGCAGGCCGAGTTCCGTGCTGCGTGCGGAGACGGCGTCCTGCAGTCGCTTGAGCTGGGCCTTGTCGCCGTCGCTGGCATTGCGAGCGACCGGCATCGACGCCTCGTCGTCCAGCGGCGTGGTGAGCGCCTGCCAGACCGCGTCGGCCAGCTTGCGCGGGGCCTTGGGCTGGGTGTCGAACAGGCGCAGCAACGCGGCCTTGTCGCTGGGCGGGGTCCGCGCCAGGGCGACCGACAGTTCATTGTCCAGGATCCAGCTGCGTGGCTTGTCGCTGGCGCGGGCCTGCACCTCGCGCCAGCGCAGCAGGCGGACCAGCCGACGCTGCGCGTCCACGTCGAGGAACTGCGCGCTGCGCATCGACAGGTGCGGCCAGCGCTCGCCTTCATCGTGCGCCGCGTTCTCGACGAAGCGCGCGCAGTCCTCTTCCACCCAGCCTTGGCGGCCCGTCGCGGCCAGTTCGGCCTGCAGCATGTCGTGCACGGCGAACAGGTAGCGCACGTCGTCGGCCGCATAGTGCAGCTGCGACTCGCTCAACGGGCGGCGCAACCAGTCCGAACGCGTCTCTCCCTTGGGCAGCGCGATGCCGGTGACGCGCTCCACCAGCTTCTGGTAGCCGATGCCCGCGGCGACGCCCGCGATGGCGGCGGCGATCTGCGTATCGAACAGCGGCGAAGGCAGCGCGTCGCAGGCCACCTTGAACGCCACCAGGTCCTCGCTCGCGCTGTGCATCACCTTGGTGATCGAGGCGTCGAGCAGCCACGGCCGCAGCGCGTCGGTCATGCCCGGCGCCAGCGGATCGACCAGCAGCACATCGTCCTCCAGTGCGATCTGCACCAGCGCGAGCTGGGGCCAGAAGGTGCGTTCGCGGACGAACTCGGTATCCAGGCCGATCCGCGTCGGCCGGCGCTGCAGGTGCGCATCCAGCGCGGCGGGGGTGTTGATCCAGTGGGGCACGTCGTCTCCGCGGTAATGCATCGTTTGCTCAGTCGGGCGACAATAACCTAAGGTCCGGGCTCGGCCGGTATCGTCGTCCGGCATTGTCTCACGGGGCCGTCGGCTCCCATCACGGAGGGTGTTTGCGCACGATCCTCGCCGCCTTGTTGCTGTCGCTGCCGTGGCTCGCGGGCTGTTCGCGCGATGCAGCGGATCCCGGCGGTGCCGACGCCGGCGCCGATGCGATCCGCATGCCCAGCGTCACCGTCACCGGCGACGACAGCGGCGTGGAAGAACTGAACTGGCGTCCGCCACAGGTGGCGCTGGCAGCCGAGGATGTCGCCGATGCGCACCGGCGCGCCGCGGACGCGTTGTCCGGCGGGCGCCTGTTCGATGGCCCCGACGATGCGATTCCGCTGTACCTGGCGCTGGCGCGGCTCGATGCCGACGACACGCGCGCGAAGACGGGCCTGGACGGCAGTCTCGACCGCCTGCTGGAGCAGGGCGCGCAGGCACTCCGGCATGCCGAGGACCGGACCGAGTCGTTGCGCCGCGCGCGCCAGATCGCCGCGGTGGCGCGGACGGTGGCGCCGGGCGACGCCGCGGTCAGTGCATATCTGGCGAAGGTGGACGAGGCCGACCAGCTCACGCGGCTGAACCTGGCCAGCGAACGCGCCCTGCGCGAAGGGCGGCTGGGCGAGGCGGGTGGCGGCGCCTTGGCCGGCTTCCGCGAAGTCCTCAAGTGGAAGCCCGGCCAGCCGCGCGCCCTGCAGGGCATCGCGGCGGTGGAGAGCGCGATGATCCGGCGTGCGGAAGAGGCCGCACTCGCCAGCGATTTCGGGACGGCGCGCATCTGGCTGGCGCATGCGGCCAAGGTCCGCGAGGACGCGCAGACCGTCGCCGATGCGCGGGTGCGCGTGGAAGCCATCCGCCTGGCGCGCATCGTCGAACTGCGCGACGCCGGCGTGCGCGACATGGCCACGCCGCTGGGCCTGAAGGATGCCCGCATCAAGCTGGCCGAGGTGCTGCGCATCGCCGAGCCCGGCAATCGCGTGGCCGCCGATTTCCGCCAGCGCATCGACCTGGCCACGCACTACGGCCAGTTCCGCCCGGGCCAGGCCTTCACCGATGGCCTGCATCATGGCGGTCGCGGCCCGGAGATGGTGGTGGTGCCGCATGGCGGTTTCCTGATGGGCGCCGCGGATGACGAGACTGGCGCGGCCGATGCCGAGAAGCCCGCGCACTACGTACGCTTCGACCGAGGCTTCGCCATGGCGCGGCATCCGGTGACGGTGGGCGAGTTCCGCCGCTTCGTCGATGCCACGCAGTACCGCCCGCGCGCGACGCGCCGCGGTCATTCGGTGGTTTACGACGAGCGCAGCGGCAACTTCGTGCGCCGCAGCGGCGTGGACTGGCAGTCGGACTACGCGGGCCAGCCGGCCAGCGACGACATGCCGGTGCTGCACGTCAGCGTGTACGACGCCGAAGCCTACGCCGAGTGGCTGGCCGGACAGACCGGTCACGGCTACCGCCTGCCCAGCGAGGCCGAGTACGAATACGCCCTGCGCGCGGGCCAGCAGGGGCGGTATCCCTGGGGCAACGGGCAGCCCCCGCGCGGCGTGGCCAACCTGACCGGCGGCAACGACCGCTCGCCCAGCGGGCGCACCTGGAACAACGCCTTCGTCGGCTACGGCGACGGCTACTGGGGGCCGGCGCCGGTGGGCAAGTTCCGCGCCAACGCCTTCGGCCTGAAGGACCTGGACGGCAACACCAGCGAATGGGTCGGCGACTGCTGGCACGCCAGCTACCGGCGCGCGCCCGCCGACGGGGCGACGTGGTTCAATCCCGGCTGCCGCTCGCGGGTGGTGCGCGGCGGCTCCTGGGCCAGCTCGCCGGCCCAGGCACGGTCCGCATGGCGTTCGTCCTCGGATTCGGATATGACTAATGCGCGGGTGGGCTTCCGCGTCGTTCGCGGCATCTAGCCGCCAGGGAGAGGGTGATGAGGCAAGATCCTTACGGTCGCCAGCAATACGGGCAGGGCGGCGGGCGCCGCGGTGGCGGGCTGGGCAGCCTGCGCTGGCTGATCCTGCTGGGCTTCCTGGTCTACGGCGGCTGCTACTACTTCAGCAACCGCGTGGTCGATCCCTACACCGGCGAGAAGGTGCTGATCGACAACTCCATCGGCGTTGAAGAAGAGAAAGCCCTTGGCCTTCAGGCCTACGAGGAGATCCTGCAGCAGGAGCGCCCGGTCGATCCGAATTCGCAGATCGCCCAGCAGGTGCGCACCATCGCGCAGCGCCTGATCGCCAAGGTGCCCGAGGTCGAGGCGGCGATCGCGGCCGAAAAGGGCACCCAGCCCAGCGGCAACTGGAAGTCCTTCGACTGGGACGTCAATGTCATCCAGTCCGACCAGGCCAACGCGTTCTGCCTGCCCGGCGGCAAGATGGCGGTGTACACGGGCCTGATCCCGGTCGCGCAGAACGCTGACGCAGTGGCGGTGGTGATGGGCCACGAGATCGCCCACGCACTGCTGCGCCACGGCGCGCAGCGCATGTCGCAGCAGAAGCTGACGCAGATCGGCCAGATGGCCGGCGCGATGAGCGGCATGGACCCGCAACAGCAGCAGATGGTGATGGCCGCGATGGGCTACGGCTATCTGCTGCCGTACGCGCGCGAGCACGAGACGCAGGCCGACGAGGTCGGCCTGATGCTGGCCGCCGCCGCCTGCTTCAACCCGGAAGAAGCCGTGCCGCTGTGGCAGCGCATGAGCGAAGCCAGCGGCGGCCAGGCACCGCCGGAGTTCTCCTCCACCCATCCCAATCCCGGCACGCGCATCCAGAACCTCACCGCGCTGATGCCGAAGGCGAAGGAATACCGCGCCAAGTTCTGCCCGCAGGGCGCGGTGCAGTGAAGCGCCTGCTCGGCACCGTGCTGCTTGCGGTGGCGGCGCTTGCGGCGCCGGCCCATGCCGAGGTCAGGGATGCGAAGCCGGACGGCTTCACGGTCGAGAATTCGGTCTGGGTCCCGGCCACGCCACAGGTCGCCTACGCCGCACTGGTGAACGACGTCGGCCGCTGGTGGCCGGCCGACCATACGTGGTGGGGCGATGCCTCGAAGCTGTCGATCAGCGACAAGGCCGGTGGCTGCTTCTGCGAGCTCAACGGTGCGCAGCAGGCCTGGCACATGACAGTGACCTTCACCGACCCCGGCAAGCTGCTGCGCATGACCGGCGGCCTCGGCCCCCTGCAGGGCATGGGGCTGCACGGCGCGCTGGAATGGCGCTTCGTCGACGAGAAGGGTGGCACCCGCATCACGCTGTGGTACCGCGTCGGCGGCTATACGCCCGACGACCTGGGCAAGTTCGCGCCGGCCGTGGACAAGGTGCAGGGCGTGCAGCTGGGGGGGCTGGCCGCCTTCCTGCGCAAGGGCGCCGACGGTGCGCCTGCCGGTTGATCGACCTTACTGCGTTGGAGCTTGGACAGGTACTCCGCCTGCATCGCCGCGAGAGCGCATGAACGCGACAAGCCTTCGCCTTGTACGGACCCTCGTCATCGCCACGGCGACGGTGTCAGGAGGGGTGGCAGCTCAACCTGCGGCCGTGGGCTTCTGGGAAGCTCGCGAAGCATCCGTGGCATCGGCGCCGGACAGTCCGAAGGTTCGCATCGCGATCTGGGACAGCGGCGTGGATACGACCCTGTTCCCCGGACAAGTCGCGCGAGATGAGGACGGCGCGCTGTTGCTGCGCGGTTATGACGCCTTCAAGCAACGCCAGGACACCGCGATGGCGGTGCTGCCGGAAGGTCTTCTTGCTCGAGCGGACGAGTTGAACGCGATGCTGCGGGCGCTGGATGATCGCGACAGCGGGGAGGATACCGCCGAGGCCCGGGCGATTTCCGTGCGCATGAAGGCGCAGTCGCCCGCCGAGGCTGCGGCCTTCGATGATGACATCGGACGGTGGGGTGGATTCGTGCATGGCACCGCGCTTGCCGACATCGCGCTGCGAGGGCTGCCCGAAGCAGAGATCGTCATCGCACGCATGGAGTGGTGGCATGGCGATCCTCCGGTTCCCTGCTGGACGCGTGAACTTGCGGATCGTGAGGCCGCGTCCATCGGCGATTTGCTTGCCTTCGTCGTGGCCAGCGGCGCGCGCGTGGTCAACATGTCGTGGGGCCGTGCCGAGCGGGCCTATGTGCGCAACCTGGAGAAATGCGCGCCGGCCATGGCGCCGTCCGAGCGGCAGGCTTTGGCCCGCTATACGGTGGAGGCGATTCGTGAAGTGTTGCGCACGGGCATGCAGGCAGCGCCGGACGTGTTGTTTGTCGGTGCAGCGGGCAATGCGTCGAGCAGCATGGAAATGGCCAATCCGGCGACACGATTCACGCTGCCCAACTTCATCCTGGTCGGGGCCGTTGACCGTCATGGGGTGACGACGGAGTGGACCAACACCGGCCCGGAAATCACTCTGTTCGCGAACGGCGACCGGGTGGAGGCGCGTCTGCCGGGCGGCATGACCTCCTATCCCTCAGGCACCTCCATGGCAGCTCCACTGGTTGCGAATGCGGCGGCCAAGATATGGACAGTGCGACCGGGGATGAGCGGAGCGCAGGTGAGGCAGCTGTTGGAGCGCACCGCGACACCCAATGCCTCCGGTCAACCCCTGCTGCATCCGAAACGCGCCGTGGATGCGGCACTGGAACGTTGACTCCGGCAACCGAGCAGGATGGTTTGACGCGCTGCGTACTGCATGGCAAGAAAACCACCCTGTGAGGCGCCATCAGAACGGAAACCCATGTCCCGCATCATCCCCATGCAACCCGTCCGCCATCTGCCGCGGGCGATCCTGTTCTACGAGAAACTCGGCTTCACTGTCGAGGACCGGCGCGACGACTGGGGCTGGGCGAAGCTGCGCTGGGGCGAGTGCCGGGTGATGCTGGACCAGTCGATCAACGTGAATCCGGACGCGCCGCGCGGTGCGGTGCTGTACCTGTATCCGGACGATCTGGTCGCTTTCCACCGCCAGGCACGCGACAACGGCCTCGACGTTCCCGACCTGGAAGACACCTTCTACGGCATGCGCGAATTCCGCATCGACGACCCGGATGGCAACCGCCTGTGGATCGGGCAGCAGGCGACGGGCCAGAGCGTCGCACCGCCGGGCGCGTGACGACCTCCGTTCCGGTCTCACATCCGTCGGCGTGGATGGCATTCCGGGCGCCATCGATGGCCCTCGGAGCGCCATCGATGGGGCTGCGAGCGGCTCTCGCCTCACATGGAATGCCAACGATCGAGCCCGGAAAGCCAGGGGTTGGCACTCGGAGATCCATCGACGGCTTTACGAGTCCCATGCGTCTCACGCTGAAAGCCATCGATGGGATTCCGGAAGCGATCGATGGCTCTCGACGTGCCATCGATGGCCCCCGGAAAGCCATCCGTCTCACAGTAAATCCCATCGATCGCTTTCCGAATGCCAGGGTGTGGCTCTCGGAGTGCCATCGATGGCTTTCCGAGCCCGAGCTGCGGCACGCCGAGCTCCGCGTGAGGGATTCCGGGCCCCATCGAGGGGGCTCGACAGCCCATCCTGTGCGGCCATGGAAGAGACGCCACTGACCGCTGGTGTGATGTGACTGCGTTGGAGAGAAAGACCGCTCGCCTCCGAGCGGCCCCTCTCCCTCCCTCACATGGAACCTGCCCATGCCTGTCACGCGCGACCGCCCGTATGCCGGAATGAACTTCCACGTCGATCTCGGCCTGGGGGACGGACCCGACGCCGGCGTGTCGGAGGTGCTGTTTCCCGCGGCCCGCCTGCAGCTCAACGAGTACCGCAACGGCAACGACAGGACGCCGGAAACGAGGAAACTGTCGACGCTGACGCACTACGACAATCTGGTGCTGCGGCGTGGCGTGATCGGGTCGCTGGCGTGGTACCGATGGTGGGACGAGGCGCGCAATGGCGGCGATGCCCGGCGCACCGTCACGGTCACGCTGCTGGACGAGCAGGGCAATCCCGCGATGAGCTGGCGCTTCCTGCGCGCGCGACCGGCGGGCTACCTGACCTCGCCGCTGGACGCGGTGGAGGCGGACACGCTGTTCGAAACGCTGGAGATCGCGTTCGACCGCTTCGAACTGGAATAAGGCTCAGTCCCGCGGATCGCGCCGCGTATCGCGGAAGTAGTGCAGCACGAAGCCGATCGCCAGGCCAAGCAGGACACAACCGACGGCCATCGCCGCCGAGGCTGGCTCCTTGCCGGTCAGGAAGAACAGGCCCGTGCCAGCGCCGATGCCCAGCAGCAATGGGATGGCGAAACGGGGCTGCGACCACAGGCCGTACAGCAAAGATCCGATCAGGTCCATGAGGTGCTCCCGGCGATGGATACCGGGAGCATGGCACCGTCGCTCAGAGCTTGCTGAAGAGCGTCGCGGCCACCAGCAGGCCGAAGCCGGCGACCACCAGCCAGAACGCATGCGGGGCCAGTACCGGCACGTAGCCGAACTTCGCGGCGATGCCGCCGCCGCCGAGCAGCAGCGCGATCAGCCAGACGCCGAAGGTGGGAGGAGTGAGTTTCATCGAGGGTCCTTGTCGAAGGTGCGTGTTGATTCGCAGGGAGCGGAAAGACGGGGACGCGGCGTGCCGGTCAGAAGCTCATGAACAGACCGCCGTTGACCGGCAGGTTGGCGCCGGTGATGTAGCCGGCGTCGTCGGCGGTGAGGAACGCCACCGCGCGCGCGATGTCGTCCGGCTGGCCGATACGACCGACCGGTACCGAGGCGACGGTGCGGTCGCGCACGTCATCCGGCATCGCGCGCGTCATCGGCGTTTCCACGTAGCCGGGCGACACGCTGTTGACGGTGACGCCCTTGCGGGCGACTTCCCGCGCCAGCGACATCGTGAAGCCATGCAGGCCGGCCTTCGCCGCCGCGTAGTTCACCTGGCCGAAGTTGCCCGTCTGCCCGCTGACCGAGCTGATGTTGACGATGCGGCCGAAGCCGCGCGCCTGCATGCCGTCGATGGCGTGGCGGCAGAGGTTGAACGCGCTGTCCAGGTTCACGCCGATCACCGCGTCCCACTGCGCCTTGTCCATCTTGCGCAGGGTCGCGTCGCGGGTGATGCCGGCATTGTTGACCAGGATGTCGAGCGCGCCGTGGCGGGCTTCGACGTCGCGCACGAACGCAGCGCACGCGTCGAAGTCGGCCACGTCGACGGTGGCGGTCCCGATGTCGAGCGATGCGGTCTGTGCGCGGAAGTGGTCCAGACGTTCTGGTGAAGCGGGCAGGTCGGCGGCGATCACCTTGCGGCCGGCGCGAGCCAGTGCCTGGCAGATAGCCAGTCCCAGCCCACCCATGCCGCCGGTCACCACGGCGATACGTTGCGTCATGCGGAGTTCCTGTGGTCTCGGCTCAAAAAAAGGCCCGCGCAACGGGGCGCGGGCCGGGTTTCACTACAGGGGATATCAGCGCGCGCGCGTTTTCGGCGTCTCGCGCGGGGTTTCCTTCGGCTTGACCGTCGTCGGACGGCCCATGCCGCCGGTGAGGTTGCGCTGGAATTCCTGCCACAGCTCCATGTTGCGCTCGGTGAGTTGGTTCATCATGGTCCACGGCGTCTGGCCGAGCAGGTTGCCCATCTGGCTGCGGAACTGCTGCTGCTGCTCCATGAACAACTGCATGCTGCGCTCCAGGTAGTTGCCCATGAAGCCCTGCAGCGAGTCGCCGTAGAAACGGATGATCTGGCTGAGCAGCTGCGTGGACAGCACCGGTTCGCCGTCCTGTTCCTGCTCGCTGATGATCTGCAGCAGCACGGTGCGGGTCAGGTCGTTGCCGGTCTTGGCGTCGCGGACCTCGAAGTCCTCGCCGTCGACGATCAGCTGGCGCACGTCCTCGATGGTGATGTAGCTGGAGATCTCGGTGTCGTACAGGCGACGGTTGGGGTACTTCTTGATGATGCGGATCGCAGCCATTGAGTCTTCGCTCTAAACGCGTATGACCGCAGCATGACGCAGCGCAACAGCCCTTGCAACAGGCCACAAGGCAGGGATGCCCTGTTCAGGCAGCGAAAAATGTTGCGCAGCATCGGAATGGACGACGCCCCTTGCGGGGCGTCGTGTGACACGGTGGACGTGGCCGGCGCGGGCCTACCAGCCCATGTGGTGGCCACCGTTGATGTCGAGGTTGGAGCCGGTGATCCAGGCCGCCTGCTCATCGACGAGGAAGGCGACCGCGTAGGCGATCTCCTCGGGCTTGCCGAGACGACCGGTCGGGATGTCGGCGGCGATCTTGGCGCGTACCTCTTCCGGCACGGCCATCACCATGTCGGTGGCCACATAGCCGGGCGACACGGTGTTGACGGTGATGCCGAGCTTGGCGTTCTCGCGCGCCAGCGAAATGGTGAAGCCGTGCATGCCGGCCTTCGCGGCGGCGTAGTTGGCCTGGCCGTACTGGCCCTTCAGGCCGTTGATGGAGCTGATCTGGATGATGCGGCCCCACTTGCGCTCGCGCATGCCGTCGATCACCGGGCGGGTGACGTTGAACACCGAATTGAGGTTGGTGTTGATGACGTCGCCCCACTGCGTGGCCGACATCTTGTGGAAGGTGCCGTCGCGGGTGATGCCGGCGTTGTTGACCAGCACCTCGACCGGGCCGAGGGTCTGTTCGACCTCCTTCACCATGGCCTGCGCCTCGTCCGGCGAGGTCACGTCGCCCTTGACCAGCGCGAACTCGTAGCCGTCCGCCTTCATCTGCGCCTGCCATGCACGCGCCTTCTCTTCGTTCCGGTAGTTGGTGGCGACCTTGTGGCCCATGTCGGCCAGCTTCTTGCAGATGGCGGTACCGATACCTCCGGTGCCGCCGGTGACCAGGGCGACGCGCGATGTCATGTGGGGACTCTCCTTGGACCGCCGCAAGCCGACGGCCACCCGATTCTAGACAGCGCCTGCGGCAGCATTGTTGTGCGCTGCAGCGAACGTCAGTGATGTCACTTTTGGCAGGCGATCCGGCAGGAATTCGCGTGTCGCGATCCGCAGGGCGGCAGCGACCGTCGGCGCGCCGTCGAGGACGGCAACCGGTTGCCCCAACGCCTGCCAGGCGATCCGCAGGGCCGGTAGCGGCGCGTCGTCGTCGATGGGCAGGGACGCCATCGATTTCGACAGCTTGTGGCCGTCCGCATCGACGATCAGTGGCAGGTGCAGATGGCGAGGGCTGGGCAGGCCGAGTGCGCGCTGCAGCAGGATCTGGCGGGGCGTGGAGTCGAGCAGGTCGGCGCCGCGCACGATGTCGGTGATGCCCTGGTCTGCATCGTCGACGACCACCGCCAGTTGGTAGGCCCAGAAACCGTCGGCACGGCGCAGCACGACGTCGCCGACCTCGCGGTCGACGCGTTGTTCGACGGCGCCCTGCAGACCGTCTTCGAAGGACACGACCGTGTCGTCGGGTACGCGCAGGCGGATGGCCGGCGCGCGGGTGGGATCGCTCGCCACGCAATGCCGATGGATGCCGCCGGCCGCGGCCAGGTCGGAGCGGCTGCAGCGGCATTCGAAGGCATTGCCGCTTGCCAGCAGTCGCGCCAGCGCATCGCGGTAGAGATCGTGCCGTGCGCTCTGCCGGACGACGGGCTCGTCGGAGGTCATCCCGAACGCTGCCAGCGTCGCCAGTTGCATCTCGGCCGCGCCGGCGACTTCGCGCGGCGGATCGAGATCCTCCATCCGCACCAGCCACGTGCCGTCGTGGTGGCGCGCCAGCAGCCAGCTCCCCAGCGCGGCGACCAGCGAGCCGAGATGCAGCCGGCCAGTGGGCGATGGCGCGAAGCGGCCGCGGTACGGGGAGGGAACGTTGTCGCTCATTCGTCAATAGTGGAGGAAAGCTGAACCATGCAGTCAGCAAGTCGCTTGAATTCAGGCGGGCACAACCGCAATTCTGCGGTCGTAACCGTCTGCATACCACTTGTTCCGGAGATCCCCGTCTTGTTCACGCGCGTCGCGTTGTTCCTCGCTACCAACCTGGCCGTGCTGGCCCTGGCCAGCGTGGTCATGTCCCTGCTGGGCGTCAATTCCAGCCAGATGGGTGGCCTGCTGGTATTCGCGGCGATCTTCGGCTTCGGCGGCTCGCTGATCTCGCTGCTGACCTCCAAGTGGATGGCCAAGCGCGCCACCGGTGCCATGGTCATCGAGCAGCCGCGCAACGACGCCGAGCGCTGGCTGGTCGCCACCGTGCAGCGCCAGGCCCAGGCCGCCGGCATCGGCATGCCGGAGGTCGCCATCTACGACGCGCCGGAGATCAACGCCTTCGCCACCGGTGCCAACCGCAACAACGCGCTGGTGGCGGTGTCCACCGGCCTGCTGCGGCAGATGAACCAGGACGAGGCCGAAGCGGTGCTCGGCCACGAGGTCGCCCACGTCGCCAACGGCGACATGGTGACCATGGCGTTGCTGCAGGGCGTGCTGAACACCTTCGTGATCGTGCTGGCCCGCGTGGTGGGCGGCATCGTCGACAGCTTCCTGTCCGGCAACCGCGAAGGCAGCGGCCGGGGCTTCGCCTACTACCTCATCGTGATGGCGCTGGAGGTGGTGTTCGGCCTGTTCGCCACGATGATCGCGATGTGGTTCTCGCGTCGCCGCGAGTTCCGCGCCGACCAGGGCGGGGCCACGTACGCGGGGCGCCAGAAGATGATCGCCGCGCTGGAGCGCCTGAGCCAGCAGCAGCGTCCGAGCACGTTGCCGGCGCAGGTGGAAGCCTTCGGCATCGCAGGCGGCATCGGGCAGGGCATGAAGAAGCTGTTCCTCAGCCATCCGCCGCTGGAAGACCGCATCGCCGCGCTGCGCGCGCAGCAGGGCACGTTCGCCTGATCGCGTCGCCCGTGCAGTGAACGAAAAACCCGCCGGAAGGCGGGTTTTTCATGTCCGGTCTTTGTAGGAGCGGGCCATGCCCGCGATGCTCTACATCGACCGTCCCAAAAAGCATCGCGGGCATGGCCCGCTCCTGCAAAGGCAAACGACCGATCAGCCGAAGTTGTACAGAGCCGCAACCAGGTCAGCTGAAGTCGTAGTTCATCGCCGGGCCTGGCGCGGCGAGGAAGTTGCCTTCCACATAGTCCAGGCTGGCGGTGAACAGGAACGCCATGGTGGCCGCGTCCTGCACGTGCTCGGCCACCGTCAGGATGCCCAGCGCCTGCGCACGCTCGGCGATCTCGCGGATCTTCTGCTGGTGCTCGGTGTTCTTGCCCAGGTCCTCGCTGAAGACGCGGTCGATCTTGAGGAAGGTCGGCTGGAAGTGCGACAGCAGCTGGAACGAGTCCAGGCCGGCACCGAAATGCTCCAATCCGACCTGGCACCCCAGCTTGGCGGCGGCGGTCTGGAACGCCTGGGCCTGGCGCAGGTGCGTGAACACCTTGGCTTCGGGCGTCTGCAGCCACAGCCGGTCGCCGGGAACGTCGAGCGCGGCGAGCTGTCGGGCGATCAGGTCGAGCAGGCGGTTGTCGGCGAACGAGGCCGGACTGACTTTCACCACCAGACGGGTATCGCGTCCGGCGCGCTTGCGCTCGGCCAGTACCTCGATGGCGTGGTTCACCACCCAGCGGTCGATGGCGTCGAGCAGTCCGTTCTCTTCCGCTATGCCGATGAACGACTGCGGCAACACCACCTCGCCGTTGGATTCCAGTCGCAGCAGCGCCTCGTAGATCTCGCCGGGCTCGCCCTGCAAGTTGACCACCGGCTGGTAGTGCAGGCGGAAACTGCCGTCCTGCAGGGCTTCCTGCAAGCGCTTGACCCAGTTCTGCACGCGCTCTTCCTCGGCCCGGTCAACCGCGCCGGGGTCGAAGATCTCGATGCGGTTGCCGCCCAGGTTGGTCGCCGTCTGCAGCCCGTCGGTAGCGCGCGTCAGCACCGGGCCGACGCTGGCGATCTTCTCGCCGATCTGCACGCCGCCGATGCTGGCCGTGACCGAGGCCGAGCGTTCGCCCACGTTGAACACGTGCGAGGCATAGGCCGCGCGCAGCTTCTCCGCCAGCGCCGCGGTCTGCGCATGGTTGCCGCGCAGCAGGACGGCGAAGGTGCGCTCGCCGAAGCGGGCGGCGAGGCTGCCTTCGTCGAGCTTTTCCGACAGGCGTGCGGCCAGCGCGGCGGCGAGCGCGTCGGCCGAGTCGATGCCGATCTCGGACAGCAGGCGCTGGTAATGGTCGGGTTCGATCAGCAGCAGTGCGTACTGGTCCTCGCCGCGGGCGACCTGGGCCACCGCGTTCTCGAGTTCACGCAGGAAGGTGGGGCGGTTGAGCAGGCCGGTGACCATGTCGCGCTGGCGCAGGTCCTCGACCTCGCGGGCGAGTTCGGGATCGAACTCCTCGCGGCGCCGGAACACCACCTGCACGCAGGCCTCGCCCTCGTAGGTGGCGGTGGCGAATTCCAGCGTGGCCGGGAAGCTGTCGCCGTCGATGCTGCGCGCTTCCAGCTCGAAGCGGGGTGGGGGCGGCTCGCCCTTGCTGAGCTTCTTCAGCAGGGCCTTGAAGTCGGTGACGTACTGCGGACCGACCAGGTCCAGCAGCGACAGGCCTTCGACATCTTCGAACGACTCGAAGCCGAACATCTCCAGGTAGGCATCGTTGGCCCGGATATGCATGCCTTCGTGGATGTAGGCGATGGGGTCGCGCGAGGACGAGATCAACGCGTCGCAGCGGCGCTCGGTCTCGCGCATCTGGCCTTCCAGCCGGCGCTGCGAGCGGCGCGCGTCGAGGTCGGCCCACTCGCGCCGCAGCACCGTCAGCACATGCTCCGGTCGGCCCCGCAGCGCGACCGCGCGGGCACCGGCGGCCTGGTCGGCGAGCAGGTCGGCCTCGCTGATCGCATCGGCCAGCACGATCACCGGGATGTCCTTGCCGCTGGCATCGACCTGGGCCAGCACGCTGGCCAGCGGAATGCCCTTGGCGCTGCGCGAGGCGAGCAGCAGGTCCATCGGCTGCGCGGCGACCATCTGGCCCAGTTCGGCCGCGTCGATCGGTCGCAGGGGGCGCACGGCGATGCCGCCGTTGCGCAGCGTGGAGACGATGGCCTCCGCGTCTTCCGCGCTGTCGTCCACCAGGGTCAGTCGTAGCGTGGTGTCTTTGCCGATCTGCATGCAGCGTGTCCGCGAGGGGTGCGCGTTTAATACCTGAACGCGTGAGATGAGTCCAATGCAGGCGTCGCAGATGCGGACACGGCCTGTCGCGGGTGTATCAGAGCGGGCGCTTGCCGGTGTCGCCCGCCACTTCCCGCACCAGCCGCGGCACGAGGTAGCCGGAGAGGCGCGCGGCGAGGGCCGCATGCAGCGCCTTCGCCCGGGCGTCGTCGACCTCGAAATGGGCCGCGCCGGCGACGCGGTCGAGCTGGTGCAGGTAATAGGGCAGCACGCCGGCGGCGAAGCCCCGCTCGCTGAGCGCGGCAAGGGCATCGACGTCGTCGTTCACGCCCTGCAGCAGCACCGCCTGGTTGAGCAGGTGCACGCCGGCATCGCGCAGGCGGCGCAGGGCGGCGTCGACGGTGCCGTCGAACTCGTTGGCATGGTTGGCGTGGATCACCAGCGTCACCGGCCACCGCAGGCCGGCCAGCCAGGCGACCAGGCCGTCGTCGATACGCTCGGGCAGCACCACGGGCAGGCGGCTGTGGATGCGCAGGCGGCGCAGGTGCGGGACGCCGGCCAGGGCATCCGTCAGTTCGGCGAGCTTGCTGTTCGACAGCGACAGCGGATCGCCGCCGGACAGCAGGACCTCTTCGACGCTGTCGTCCTGGCGGATCAGGTCCACGGCCTCGCGCCAGCCATCGCGCGCGGCGGTCTCGTCGGAATAGGGGAAGTGGCGGCGGAAACAGTAGCGGCAGTTGATCGCGCAGCTGCCGGTGGCCACCAGCAGGGCGCGGCCCCGGTATTTCTGGATCACGCCGGTGCCGGTTCGGGCAGCGCCGTCGCCGACCGCGTCGAGGCCGTAGCCGGCAACCGGCTGCATCTCGTCGTCCAGCGGCAGGACCTGGCGCAGCAACGGGTCGCGCGCGTCCGCGTATCGCATCCGGCCCACGAACCCGCGCGGCACCCGCAGCGGGAACTGCGCCGCGGCCTCATCGGACACCCGGTCGGCCAGCGACTCCAGTCCCAGCAGCGCCAGCAACTCGCGCGGATCGCGCACGGCGTCGCGCCAGGCCTGCTGCCAGCGGGGCGCGGCCAGCGGGGCGGGCTGTCGGGGGTCGGGGGCTGCGGGTATCATGTCGGGTCTGGAAACAAGCACCCGCCGCATCCGGCGGGTTCCCCATTCTATCCGGCCGGCCGCCCTGCGCGGCGGGTCCGCCTTACCCTCAGGAGCACACGCATGGCCAGTTACGGCATGAACGACGTCAAGAACGGGATGAAGATCCTGATCAACAACGACCCGGCGATCATCACCGACACCGAGTACGTCAAGCCGGGCAAGGGCCAGGCCTTCACCCGCGTGAAGTACCGCCTGATCAAGAGCGGCCGCGTGCAGGAAATCACCATGAAGAGCACCGACTCGGTCGAGGCGGCGGACGTGGTGGATACCGACATGCAGTACCTGTACACCGACGGCGAGTACTGGCACTTCATGCAGCAGGAGACCTTCGAGCAGGTGCAGGCCGACAAGGCCGGCATGGGCGGCGCCGAGAAGTGGCTGAAGGGCGAGGAAGACTGCGTGGTGACCCTGTGGAACGGCAACCCGATCCAGGTGACCCCGCCGAACTTCGTCGAACTGCAGATCACCGAGACCGATCCGGGCGTGAAGGGCGACACCGCCGGCACCGGCGGCAAGCCGGCCACGCTGGAAACCGGCGCCGTCGTGCGCGTGCCGCTGTTCGTCGGCCAGGAAGAGGTCATCAAGGTCGACACCCGCACCGGCGAATACGTCAGCCGCGTGAAGTGATGGGACAGCTCGCGCTCTACCTCGGCGTCTGGGCGGTCGGCGTACTGATCGCCGGGCTGGGCGTCATGCTGTGCTGGAACGCCACGCTGCCGACGCTGTTTCCCGCCGTGCCCAGGCTGGGCTATGGCCGCGCGCTGGCGCTGATGCTGCTCTGCTGGCTGCTGTTCGGCGCGGGCGCGTTCGGCATCACCTACACCCTGGGCTTCGGGATCTGACCCTGCATGACCGACGTTGCGCCTGATACCTGCGACCTGTTGATCGAAGCCGGTTTCGTGGTGCCGGTCGTCCCGCACGGGGTGGTATTGGAGCACCATGCGGTCGCCGTCACCGGCGGCCGCATCGTCGCGATCCTGCCGGTGGCCGAGGCGCGCCAGCGCTTCCTGCCGCGCGAGACGGTATCGCGCCCCGACGCGGCCCTGATCCCCGGCCTGGTCAACGCGCATACCCATAACCCGATGACGCTGCTGCGCGGCGTGGCCGACGACCTGCCGCTGAAGGTCTGGTTGCAGGAGCACATCTGGCCGATCGAGGGCGCGGTGATCGGCCCGGACTTCGTCGCCGACGGCATCACCCTGGCGATCGCCGAGATGCTCCGCGGGGGCACCACCTGCGTCAACGAGAATTACTTCTTCCCCGACGTGCAGGCGGCGACCTACAAGCACCACGGCTTCCGTGCGCGCGTCGGCCTGCCGGTGATCGATTTCCCCACGGCGTGGGCGGCCTCGGACGACGAATACTTCGAGAAGGCGGGTGAGGTGCACGATCAGTGGCGCGACGACGCGCTGATCGCCACCGCCTTCGCCCCGCATGCGCCTTACACGGTCAACGACGCGAACTTCGAACGTGTGCGCATGCTGTCCGATCAGCTCGACGTGCCGGTGCACCTGCACCTGCATGAGACGGCGCAGGAAGTCGAACAGTCGCTGGAAAAATACGGTCAGCGCCCGATCGCGCGCCTGGACCGGCTGGGGCTGGTCAACGACCGCCTGATCGCCATCCACATGACGCAGCTCACCGAGGCGGAGATCCATCTCTGCGCCGAGCGCGGCGTCAGCGTGGTGCATTGCCCTGAGTCCAACCTCAAGCTGGCGTCCGGTTTCTGCCCGGCCTGTGCGCTGGAGCGCGCGGGCGTGACGCTGGCCGTCGGCACCGACGGCTGCGCCAGCAACAACGACCTGGACATGTTCAGCGAGACCCGCACCGCGGCGTTGCTGGCCAAGGCGGTGGCGCAGGACGCGGCGGCGCTGGATGCGTTCAGCGCGCTGCGCGCGGCCACGTTGGGCGGTGCGAAGGCGATCGGCTTCGACGACCGCATCGGCTCGATCGAGCCGGGCAAGGAGGCCGACCTGGTCTGCGTCGACCTGTCCGCACTGGAAACCCAGCCGCTGCACCACGTGGTATCGCAGCTGATCTACGCGACCGGGCGCCAGCAGGTCAGCGACGTCTGGATCGCCGGTCGCCCGAAGCTGCTGCAGCGCGTGCTGGTGGAGATCGACCTCGATGGCGTGATCGCCAATGCGAGGCAATGGCGCGAACGGATCGCTGGCCTGCGCCGCTAAGCTGCCGTCGTCCCAGCGAACGCTGGGACCCATTCTGCGCTTGCTCCGTATGGCACCGGCGAGTGCAACATCAACATGGGTCCCAGCGTTCGCTGGGACGACGGACGCCCCGCCAAGCCTTGGCGCTCTACAATGACGCCATGACGACCACGACTTCCCCCCGCGACGACAACTTCACCCAGGCCGAGCTCGACAAGTTCGGCGCGCTGGCCAACCGCTGGTGGGATCCGGACGGCCCCCAGAAGGCCCTGCACGCGCTCAATCCCGTCCGCCTGCAGTACGTGCGCGAGCGCATGCGGCTGACCGGCGCCATCGCGCTGGATGTCGGCTGCGGTGGTGGCCTGCTGAGCGAAGCGCTGGCGCGCGAGGGCGCGCAGGTCACCGCGATCGACCTGGCGCCGGAACTGGTCAAGGTCGGCCGGCTGCACAAGCTCGAATCGGGCGTGCAGGTCGACTACCAGCTGCGTTCGGTCGAGTCGCTGGCGGAAGAGCGCCCGGGCAGCTTCGACGTGGTCACCTGCATGGAGATGCTGGAACACGTACCGGACCCGGCCTCGATCATTCGCGCCTGCCACACGCTGCTGAAGCCGGGCGGGCAGCTGTTCCTGTCGACGCTGAACCGCACGCCGGCCGCGTTTGCGCTGGCCATCGTCGGCGCCGAGTACATCGCGCGCCTGCTGCCGAAGGGCACGCACAACTACAAGGAATTCATCCGTCCCTCGGAACTGGCCGCGTGGCTGCGCGAGGCCGGATTCCAGTTGCAGGACGTCACCGGCCTGGCCTACGAGCCGTGGCGCCAGCGCGCACGCCTCACCTCGCGCACCGACGTCAACTACCTCGCCAGTGCGGTGAAGCCGTGACGGCGACGGGATTTCCGCGCGCCGCGCTGTTCGATCTGGATGGCACGCTGCTCGACAGTGCGCCGGACATGCTGGCCACCGCCAACCGCATGCGTGCGTCGCGCGGCCTCGGTCCGATGACGCTGGACGCGTTGCGCCCGCACGTGTCGAAGGGCGCGCGCGCGATGCTGGCGGCGGCATTCCCCGACATGGAACAGGGTCCACGCGAAGCGCTGGTGCCGGAGTTCCTGACGATCTACCAGGAGGAACTCGGTCGCCACAGCGTGCTGTTCGATGGCGTGGCGGAGATGCTAGACGCCCTCGAGGCGGCGGGCAGCACCTGGGGCATCGTCACCAACAAGCCGGAATACCTGGCGCGCGACATCCTGCCGCAACTGGGCTGGAGCGATCGCTGCGCGGTGCTGATCGGTGGCGACACGCTGGCAGAGAAGAAGCCGCATCCGCTGCCGTTGCAGGTCGCCGCCGAACGCATCGGCATCGCCATCGCCGACTGCGTCTACGTGGGCGACGACGAGCGCGACATCCAGGCCTCGCGGGCCGCCGGCATGCCGTCGATCGCGGCATTGTGGGGTTACCGGCAGGCGCAGGAGGTGCCGGCCAAGTGGGGTGCGGACGTGATGTGCGAGACCGCGGATGAGCTCATCGAGCCGGCCGCATGGCCGGCAAGCCGTTCCTCAGTGGGAGCGACGTAAGTCGCGAGCGGTTTGGCGGTCACACCTGTCTCGAGCGCCGATTCGTACTCCTGCAACTTCCATCGCGACTGACGTCGCTCCCACGTCTCTGCAATTTGCATGTCCGACTCCGCCGCCCTCGTCAGCTTCCTGGAAAAATGGCACGCACGCTGGCCCGAATGGTCGGTGGCGGAGATCTTTGTTGCGCCCGCGCGCCGGGACATCGCGGCCGCGTGGTTCGCCTTGCTGCAGGAATTCGACGATGTCCTGAACATCAGCGGCGATCCGCTGCCGGCGGATGCCAAGCTCGCGTGGTGGAGCGAAGAACTGCGTGGCTGGAGTGCGCAGCGCTCTCGCCATCCGCTCGGCCGCAGGCTGGAACCTGTGCGTGCCCCATGGGCATCGTTGGCCGACGCGTTGCCCGTGCTGGTGGCTGCGCGCGACACACCGAGTGGCAGTGACGAGGCGTTCGCAGCACTGGCGCCCTTCGGTGCTGCCGTCGCCGCAGTGGAAGCCGACGTACTCGGCCGCGCGCCGGATGCGGATGCCGTTGTCGCGCAGGTGCTTGCCACGCGCCTGACCGACATGGGCATCGCCGCCGTGCCGACGGCCTTCCGACACGCGGACGATGCGGCTTCCCTGCGGGGTTGGGCGATGGAGGTCCTGCAGCGCTGGCATGCGTCGCGACCGGCAGCCCGTGAGCGCCGCGTGCTCGCCACGTACGCACGCGGCCGGCTGGATCGCCTGTCGCGGAAGGGCGCGCCCGCACCGCTGCCATCGCGCCCCGTGCTGCTGTTCACCGGCTGGCGCGCGGCGCGAGGCGACTGAAGGCCGCGCATATCGCCGCGATAGCGAAGGGAATGATCCGTAACGGACTGTTTCATCGGGAAATTCAGGGGCAGGGCGTACAATTGCGCGGCATCCACTCCCCCGTGCAATGACGATGGCTCCCTCGCTTCCCGTGGCGCCCCGCGCCGATCTCCCCGATGTCGCCCACCAGCGCGTGCCGCTGGCGCGCCCCCTGGACTGGGTGGGCATGGAGAACATCGCGCTGCCGGTCCGCATCGCCGACGGGCAGGGTGGTCAGCTGCAGGTGGCCGCCAGCATCGACCTGTCGGTGAACCTGGCCAACCCCGACGCGCGCGGCATCCACATGTCGCGCCTGTACCTGCAACTGCAGGACGGACTGGCGCGTGAAGCGATCACGCCGGCCGGGCTGCGGCACCTGCTGCAGGATGGCGTGGCCTCGCAGGCCGGGCTTGCCACCAGCGCACGGCTGAAGATCCGCTACGACGCGCTCCTGCAACGCAAGGCGCTGGAGAGCGACTACGCCGGCTGGAAGCGCTATCCGGTGGAAATCGAGGCGACGCTGGTCGACGGGCATCTCAACCTGGCGCTGTCGTTCGCGGTCGAATACTCCAGCACCTGTCCGGCATCCGCGGCGCTGTCGCGGCAAGCCAACGCGGAGCGCTTCGCCAGCGATTTCGATGGCTCGCCCGCGCTGTCGGTCGCTGCCGTGCACGACTGGCTGGCCTCCGAGCGCGGCCTGGCCGCGACCCCGCATGCCCAGCGCAGCCGTGCCAGCGTGCGGGTGGAACTGCGCGCGCAGTTCGATGAGTTGCCGCTGGTGCCGTTGGTGGACGCCATCGAAGCCGCCCTCGGCACGCCGGTGCAGACGGCGGTCAAGCGTGTCGACGAGCAGGCCTTCGCCCGCCTCAATGCCGAGAACCTGATGTTCTGCGAGGACGCCGCCCGCCGCGTGGCGTCCGTGCTCGCCGGCGACGCGCGCGTGGCCCGTTACGATGCCACCGTGGCGCATTATGAAAGCCTGCATCCGCACGATGCCGTTGCCCGGGTGAGTGGCAGCAACGACTGATATCGGGTCCGCGTTATCGGGCCGTGGTGTCGAGTGTGGGAGCGACGTAAGTCGCGAAGCTTTTTCTTCGGCCCGATCGCGACTTACGTCGCTCCCACAAGAGCGAGGCGATTCACTTCCCGCGTTCGAGGACCAGCAGGGGATCGATTCGGACATCGAACCAGTTCATCCCCCAATGCAGGTGCGGCCCCGTCGCACGCCCGGTCGCACCGACGGCGCCGATCACCTGGCCCGGTTCCACGCGGTCGCCCACCTTCACGTCGATGCGCGACAGGTGCAGGAAGTTGGAGCTGACGCCGTGGCCGTGGTCGAGCAGCACGGTGCCGCCGGTGAGATAGAGATCCGGTGACGCGAACGTCACGATGCCACCGGCCGGTGCCTTGATCGGCGTCCCGTTCGGGGCCGCGATGTCCATGCCGGAATGGCCGGCGCCGGGCTGGCCGTTATAGACCCGCGCATTGCCGAAGCGGCCACTGATGCGGCCTTGCACGGGCCACTGGAACGGCAGCGCGAAGTCGGCGCGTTCATCGTCTCGGACGCGCGCGGCGGTGACCATGGCCTGCTCGCGTTCGATGCGCGCGGCGATGGCGGGAGGAGGGTTGACCGTCTTCGGTGGCACGCCGTTGACGCGTTCGACCGGCCAGTCGCGTGGCGTCACCGCGACGCTGACGGATTCCGTGCGACCGGACGGCGTGGTGACATCGACCTTCAGCGGCCCCGCTTCATCGCGGCCCACGCCGAACACGACCGTGCCGTAGCCGGTGGTGCGCAGCGCGCGGTCGCGGTAACGGACCTGACTGCCCGGCGGTACCTTGCCGAACACCAGCACGCCCTGCGACACGCTGGCGGGGAACACGATGCGGTCTTCCTGGGACACCGGTGTTGCCGGCACCGCATCCTGAGCGGCGACCAGCGGAATCCACCCGACACATACCGCGGCGAACAGTGCCGCCACCGCCAGCTTCAACGCGCGAACTCCAGGCGCTGGCCATTGGGCGTGCCGACCAGGTGCTCGCCGTTCCAGACCATGCGGCCGTTGACCCAGGTGGCGCCGATGCGCGAGCGGAACGTGCGGCCTTCGAACGGCGACCAGCCGACCTTCGACAGCACGTCCTCGCGCTTCACCGTGAAGGGCTCGTCGTCGATCAGCACGAGGTCGGCGAAATAGCCTTCGCGCAGGTAGCCGCGCTCCTTCACGTCGAACAGCTGCGCGGGGGCGTGGGCGAACTTCTGCACGACGCGGGTCACGTCCATGCGCTGCTCATGCACCAGTTCCAGCGCCGCGACCAGTGCGTACTGCACCAGCGGCAGACCGGACGGCGCCTGCACGTAAGGCTTTTCCTTCTCTTCCAGCGTATGCGGCGCATGGTCGGTCGCGAGCACATCGATCACGTCGTCCACCAGCGCCTTGATCAGGGCCTCGCGGTCGCTGGCGTCCTTGATCGCGGGATTGCACTTGATCAGGTTGCCGAGCGCGGCGTAGTCGGCGCGGTCGAAGCGCAGGAAATGGATGCAGGTCTCCGCGGTGATCTGCTTGCGCGTGCCGTCGGCGGCGATCAGCGGACCCGGCGTGAACAGCGCCAGTTCGTCGGCGGTGGAGATGTGCAGCACGTGCAGGCGGGTGCCGTGCTTGCGTGCCAGCGACATCGCCAGGCGGGTGGACTTGATGCAGGCCTCGCGGCTGCGGATGTCCGGATGGTGCTCGGCGCTTAGCGCATCGCCGTACTTCGCCTGGAACGCCGCCAGGTTGGCGTCGATCATCGGCGTGTCTTCGCAGTGGGTGATGATCGGCGTGGGCGCCTCGCGGAAGATCGCGTCCAGCGTTTCCGGGTTGTCGACCAGCATGTTGCCGGTGGACGCGCCCATGAACACCTTGATGCCGGGCGCGGTCTTCGGGTCCAGCGTGCGGATCGCCTCCAGGTTGTCGTTGCTGGCGCCCATATAGAAGCCGTAGTTGCCCCAGGCCCGGCCCTTGGCGCGCTGGTACTTGTCTTCCAGCGCGGCGGCGTCGAGCGTCGGCGGGCTGGTGTTGGGCATGTCCATGAAGGTGGTCAGGCCACCGGCGACGGCAGCGGCCGACTCGGTCGCCATGTCGCCCTTGTGCGGCATGCCGGGTTCGCGGAAGTGCACCTGGTCGTCGATCATCCCCGGCAGCAGCCAGCGCCCGGCGGCGTCGATCACGGCGTCGTCGCCCTGCGGGCGGATCTCGGCGGCGATGCGGGCGATGCGCCCGTTCTCGATGCGCAGGTCGCCCTCGGTGACACGGCCTTCATTGACCAGACGGGCGTTGACGATGACGGTAGCGGGCATCAGTGGGGTCCTGTGCAGGAATGGGGGGAAGAGGGGTCGGCCCGCGGGGGAACGGGGTCGTATCCGCCGGGATGCAGGGGATGGCAGCGGCCGATCCGGCGGATCGCCAGCCAGCCGCCCTTCATCGGACCGAAGCGGCCGATCGCCTCCATGGCGTACTCCGAGCACGACGGCACGAAGCGGCAGCGCGGCCCCAGCATGGGACTGATGAAGCGCTTGTAGCCCTTCAGCAGCAGGATGAGCAGGCGGGCGAGCATGGCCCGATGATACCGCGTCGGGTTGCCGCTGCCCGCCGGGTAGGCTATAAAAGCGCGCTTTCCCGATGCTCGGGAAGAACCAAGGAAGCGCTGTTCGTGGCTGCAAAGAAACCTGCGAAGAAGGCCGTCAAGGCCGCCAAGAAACCCGCTCAGACCGTCGCCAAGAAGCCTGTCGCGAAGAAGGCTGTCGCCAAGAAACCGGCCCCCAAGCCGGTAGCGAAGAAAGCGGCCCCCAAGCCTGTCGCCAAGAAAGCGGCCGCCAAGAAGGCCGCTCCGGCCAAGAAGGCGGCTGTCCCGGCGAAGAAGCCGGCGGCCAAGCCCTCGGCGAAGCAGGCGGCACCGGTCAAGAAGGCGGTCGCCAAGGCGACCAAGCCCGCAGTCGCCAAGAAGCCAGCGCCCGCGCCGGCCACCAAGGCGCCCGCCGCCAAGGCGGCACCGGTGAAGACGCCGGCCAAGGCCACGAAACCCGCTCCTGCCCCCGCACCGAAGCCTGCCGCCAAGCCGGCTCCGGCAAAGTCCGCCCCCACCGCGGCTGCGACCAAGACTCCCGTGCCTGCATCCGCCCCCAGGGCGGCTGCCCAGGCCCCGGCGCCCGCCGCCAAGGTTCCGTCCCCCCCGAAGCCTGTGCCAGTCCCGAAACCGACTACCAAGAACGCCAAAGCCTCCACCGCCGTCGAAGCGCCCGTGAGCCCCCGTCCCGCCGTTGCCCGCCCCGTGGGCAAGGTCGCGGTCGCCGTGGCTGCCCGCCCTGCGGCGCCGGTCGTGCGCGGCAAGGTGAAAGAAGTGCCCTACAAGATCGACGAAGCCAGCGGTCGCCCGATCATTCCGGCCGGCTACAAGCCCTCGTCCGACGAGGAGTACATGAGCACCCTGCAGCTCGAGTACTTCCGCCAGCGCCTGCTGCAATGGCGCGCCGACCTGGTCGAGGAATCCAAGCAGACCATCGAGAACCTCAAGGACGAAGTCCGCGACATCGGCGACGAAGCCGAGCGCGCGACCCGCGAGACCGAGAACTCGCTGGAACTGCGCACCCGCGACCGCTACCGCAAGCTGATCGGCAAGATCGACAGCACGCTCAAGCGCCTGGAAGCCGGCGACTACGGCTACTGCGTCGATACCGGCGAAGAGATCGGCCTGGACCGCCTGGAAGCGCGCCTGACCGCCGAACGCACCATCGATGCGCAGGAGCGCTGGGAACACATGCAGAAGCAGCAGGGCGACTGAGCCCTCGGTTCCTGCAGACGAAAAACCCCGCCCAGGCGGGGTTTTTCATGTCCGGGCGCCGGTCGCGCTACTGCAGCTCGCGCAGGTCCAGCCGCCTCAACCTCGGCGCCTTCCACGCGGTCACGCCCGCCACCGACAGGATGGCGAAGCCGCCCAGGATGACCGCCGGCACCAGCCCCAGCAGCTTGGCCATCGTGCCGGCATAGAAGGCACCCAGTTCGTTAGACGAACTGACGAAGATGCCGTTGATCGACGACACGCGCCCGCGCATCTCGTCCGGCGTGGACAGCTGCAGGATGGTCGAGCGCACCACCACAGACACGCCATCGCACATGCCGTAGAACAGCAGGATAACCGCCGACAGCCAGAAGCTGCGCGACAGGCCGAAGGCGATGACCGCCAGGCCGAAGCCGGCGACGGCGAACAACAGCACGCGTCCCGCGTTCCTCTGGAGCGGATGGCGGGCCAGCCACAGGCCCACGCAGACCGATCCCGCTGCCGGCGCAGCGCGCAGGATGCCGAGCCCTTCGGGACCGTAGTGCAGGATGTCGTGGATGAAGGCCGGCAGCATCGCCACCACGCCGCCGAGCAGGACGGAGAACATGTCCAGCGCCATCGCGCCCAGCATGATCTGGTTGTTCAGCACGAAACGCGCGCCCTGCGCGATGCTCGCGAAGACCGGCAGGCTGACGGCGGGCGGTCCGGGTTCCTCCACGCGCAGGCGCGCCAGCACGGTCGCCGCCAGCAGCGCGAACACCACCGCCATCGCATAGGACAGGGTCTTGCCGCCGAAGCCGACCAGCAGGCCGCCCAGTGCCGGCCCGGTAACCAGCGAAGCCTGGAAGATCACGCTGCCAAGCCCGGCAGCACGCACGAAATCCTCGCGCGGCAGCACTTTCGCGAACAGCGCGTTGTAGACCGGGCTGAGAAAGGAACGCGCCATGCCGGTCAGCGCGATGGCGGCGTAGATCGGCCAGGTACCGTGGAACGGTAGCCAGCCCGCGGACACCGCCACCAGGATCACCGCCGTGGTCGCCAGCGCCGTGCAGGCGAGGATGCCGACGCGCCGTCGCGGCAGATGGTCGACCAGATAGCCGGCGAACGGCGCCACGCAGAAGAACGGCAGTACTTCCGCCAGGCCCACGAGCCCCAGCGAGAACGGATCCTTGGTCAGTTCGTAGATATGCCAGCCGACGGTGACGGCGACGATCTGGTACGACAGCAGCGCGCAGATGCGGTACGCCAGCACCGCCGCATAGCCGCGGTTGCGGAGCAGCGAGAAGGCGGAAGGCGTACCGGTTCGGCTCACTTCGCGTTCGCGGCCGTCTCGCGGATGAAGGCCAGCAATGACGCGAGGCCGTTGCTGCGGGTGGGCGAGAGGTGCTTGGCCAGGCCGATGTCGGCGATGTAGTCGGGCGAGGCGGCCAGGATGTCCGCGGCGGAGCGACCCGAGTACACGCGCAGGGCCAGGAAGATCAGGCCGGAGACGATCGCCGAATCACTGACGGCGTGGAAATCCAGCTTCGCCGCGTCGCCTTCGGGCACGATCCAGACCATCGACTGGCAGCCGAGCAGGCGGTGCTCCTCGCGCTTCCATTCCTTGGGGAACGCGGGCAGCTTGCGGCCCAGGTCGATCAGGTACTGGTAGCGCTCGGACCAGTCGCCAAAGAAGGCGAATTCGTCCTTGATGGCGGCCTGCGCGTCGGCGGCGGTGGGTTCGAGCGGGAAGATCGTGTCGGTCATCGTGTTATCGGTCAGTTACTGCGTTTGGAGCCCTTCTCCCCTCGGGAGAGGGGTTGGGGGCGCCCCAACAACAACTCGGCACCTGTGATGACGAGCGAGCCGCAGCGAGTTGCAGAGGCGAACCCCCGGCTATTCATTTCCTTTTCTCGCTGTGGCTCGCTCACGGTTACATCTCTCGGATAAGCGACTGCGGCACACCCTCATCCGGCGCTTCGCGCCACCTTCTCCCGACGGGAGAAGGAAAGATCGGATCACGCCCGCTTCCAGCGCACGCCCTGCGGCGTGTCTTCCAGCAGGATACCTTCCGCCGCCAGTTGGTCGCGGATGGCATCCGATCGGGCAAAATCGCGTGCTTTCTTCGCCGCCGCGCGCTCGTCGATCAGCGCCTGGATGCGCGCATCGTCATCCGACGAAGTTCCGCGACCGAACCACTCGGCAGGATCCTGCTGCAACAGGCCCAGCACAAGGCCGGCGCCCAGCAACTCGCTCTTGAGGCGCTGCTTCT
Organism: Pseudoxanthomonas japonensis; assembly: GCF_043632995.1. NCBI lineage: Bacteria > Pseudomonadati > Pseudomonadota > Gammaproteobacteria > Lysobacterales > Lysobacteraceae > Pseudoxanthomonas > Pseudoxanthomonas japonensis. Next base: position 1,688,008 of record NZ_CP171632.1, read on the forward strand.
CCGCATCACCGGTTGCCTTGCGCGCGTCGGCCGCGATGCGTGCAACCTCCGCCAGCGCCTGCGGCGTGTTGAGATCGTCGTCCAGCGCGTCTTCGATGACCTGCGGCGTCACCGCAACAGCATCGACATCGCCCAAATCACGCAACGTCCCGTACAGCCGGTCCAGCGTGTTCTTCGACTGCTCCACCAGCGCCTCCGACCAGTCCAGCGGCTGCCGGTAGTGCGCCGACAGCAAGGCGTAGCGAAGTGCCTCCGGCGGATGTTGCTGCAGCAGGTCGTGGACTTTCTCGATGTTGCCCAGCGACTTGCTCATCTTGGCGCCGCCGAAGTTCAGCATGCCGTTGTGCAGCCAGAAGCGCGCGAACGTCTTGTGCGACCCGTCGGCGTGCTTGTGCGCGCATTCGCTTTGCGCCACTTCGTTCTCGTGGTGCGGGAACTGCAGGTCCACGCCGCCGGCATGGATGTCGATGGTTTCGCCCAGGTGGGCCGCGGCCATCGCCGAGCATTCGATATGCCAGCCCGGGCGGCCGATGCCCCAGGGCGAGTCCCAGCCCGGCAGGTCCGGCGTGGAGGGCTTCCACAGCACGAAATCGCCCGGGTCGCGCTTGTAGGGGGCGACTTCCACGCGGGCGCCGGCCAGCATTTCCTCCGGGTCGCGACGCGAGAGCTTGCCGTACTCCGCGAAGCTGCCGACCGAAAACAGCACATGGCCTTCGGCCGCGTACGCATGACCGCCGGCGATCAGCTGCTCGATCATCGCGATGATGTGGCCGATGTGGTCGGTCGCGGCCGGTTCGATGTCCGGGGCGAACTCGCCGGTCACGCCCAGGCCCGCCATGTCCTCGCGGTAGGCGGCGGCGTAGCGGTCGGTGATGGCGGAGATCGCCACGCCCAGCTCCTTGGCCGCCGCGTTGATCTTGTCGTCCACGTCGGTGATGTTGCGGGCGTAGCGCAGGCCACCGTAGCGCCGGCGCAGCAGGGCCGCCAGCACGCCGAATACCACCGGGCCGCGCGCATTGCCGATGTGGACGTAGTTGTAGACGGTGGGCCCGCAGACGTACATCGTGGGGATCGGGCCAAGGGGAGCGAAGTCCTCGACCCGGCGGGTGAGGTTGTTGTGCAGGCGCAGGGTCATGAGGACAGGGCAGGGGAGAGCCGTGGAATTCTACCGCCTGTGCCGCTTGCAGGGGCCGCGCGGGCTTGGGGGCGGCCGATGTTCAGCGTGACTCAAGGCGTGGTTCTTACACTGGGCCCCCTGGATACCGCTTGCAGGCCACATGCCCCGCCTCCGCACCACCCTTTTCCTGTCCTGCCTCCTGTTCGCCGCCCCGGTCGTGGCGCAGGAGCGCGTGATCCCGACGGAGAACGTGCGCCTGGATTATGCGCAGGTGCTGGGCGTGGAGCCGGTGTACCAGACCCTGCGGGCGACCCGCACCGAACAGCGTTGCGATGAAGTACCGGCATCCAAGGCCGAAGCGCCTGCGCAGGAAGCCAAAGAAGAGGGTCGCTGGAGCCGGATGGTCAGCTCGGTGCGAGGCTGGTTCGGTAGCGATGAAGAGCCGGCGCAGACGCCTCCGGTGACGCTGCCCGCGGTCAAGGTCAATTGCCGCATCGTGCCGATCGAGCGCGAGTTCCAGCGCCCCATCGCCTACGACGTGGACTACATCTACAAGGGCGTGAAGTACCGCTCGCGGCTGGCCGAAGATCCCGGCAACCGCCTGCGCATCCGCATCTCCGTGGTGCCCTACGTGGCGCCGGTCCAGCCGACCGCCAGCGGTCCCTGATTCGTGCACGGTTGCACACGCAACCGAATCCGTCCTTGCGCTGCGCCGCAGCACATGCGAGCATTCGCGCCCATGAAGATGAACGCACACGCCCATGCTGACAGCGCGGCCTCGCAGGCCTCGAGCATGACCTCGCGTGCGCGTCGACCGGAATCCTGCCTCTAGCTGGGTACCCCGGACGTCGTCGCCTGTTCACCGGAACCCAGCCAGAGGCTGGGTTTTTTCGTTTCCGAAGCCCGTTTTGCCACATTCCCGACACCAGGATGCCGTAATGAAGCACTTCTTGAACACGCAGGACTGGAGCCGCAGCGACCTCGATGCGTTGCTGACGCAGGCCGCCCTCTACAAGCAGCACAAGGTGGGTGACGCGCTGAAGGGCAAGTCCGTCGCGCTGGTGTTCTTCAACCCGTCCATGCGCACCCGCACCAGCTTCGAGCTGGGGGCGTTCCAGCTGGGCGGCCATGCGGTCGTGCTGCAACCGGGCAAGGATGCGTGGCCCATCGAGTTCAACCTCGGCACGGTGATGGACGGCGACACCGAGGAGCATATCGCCGAGGTGGCGAAGGTGCTGGGCCGCTACGTCGACCTGATCGGCGTGCGCGCGTTCCCGAAGTTCGTCGACTGGGCCTACGACCGCGAGGACATCGTGCTGAAGTCGTTCGCCAAGTATTCGCCGGTACCTGTGATCAACATGGAAACCATCACCCATCCCTGCCAGGAGCTGGCGCATGCGCTTGCGCTGCAGGAGCACTTCGGCACCCAGGCTCTGCGCGGCAAGAAGTACGTGCTCACCTGGACCTACCATCCCAAGCCGCTGAACACCGCCGTCGCCAACTCGGCGCTGACCATCGCCACGCGCATGGGCATGGACGTGACCCTGCTGTGCCCGACGCCTGACTATGTGCTGGACGAGCGCTACATGGGCTGGGCCGAACAGAACGTGGCCGAGAGCGGCGGTTCGCTCACGGTCAGCCACGACATCGACAGCGCCTATGCCGGCGCCGACGTGGTGTATGCCAAGAGCTGGGGCGCGCTGCCGTTCTTCGGCAACTGGGAGCCGGAGAAGCCGATCCGCGACCAGTACCAGCACTTCATCGTCGACGAACGGAAGATGGCGCTGACCAACAACGGCGTCTTCAGTCACTGCCTGCCGCTGCGCCGCAACGTCAAGGCCACCGATGGCGTGATGGATTCGCCGCAGTGCATCGCCATCGACGAAGCCGAGAACCGACTGCACGTGCAGAAGGCGATCATGGCGGCCTTGGTGAAGTAACCCGGTTTTGCTCCTTCCCCCGCCTGCGGGGGAAGGCTGGGATGGGGGCGAACCGCCTCCGGAAAGTTCGGCCCCATCCCATTGCCCCCACCCCGACCCTCCCCCGCAAGCGGGGGAGGGGGCACATCACTTGAGACCTCAGAAATGACTGCTTCCGAATCCAAAGACATCGTCCTCGCCTTCTCCGGCGGCCTCGACACCAGCTTCTGCGTGCCCTACCTGAAGGAGCGCGGCTGGAACGTGCATACCGTGTTCGCCGACACCGGCGGCGTGGATGCGGAAGAGCGCGCCTTCATCGAGCAGCGCGCCGCCGAACTGGGCGTGGCCAGCCACGTCACCGTCGATGGCGGTCCTGCCATCTGGGACGGTTTCGTCAAGCCGTTCGTGTGGGCGGGCGAGGGCTACCAGGGCCAGTACCCGCTGCTGGTGTCCGACCGCTACCTGATCGTCGACGCCGCGCTGAAGCGCGCCGCCGAACTGGGCACAAACGCCATCGCGCACGGCTGCACCGGCATGGGTAACGACCAGGTGCGCTTCGACCTGGCGGTGAAGGCCAGCGGCGACTACCGCATCGTGGCGCCGATCCGCGAGATCCAGAAGGAACACACGCAGACGCGCGCCTACGAACAGGCCTACCTGGAAGAACGCGGCTTCGGCGTGCGCGCCAAGCAGAAGAGCTACACGATCAACGAGAACCTGCTGGGCCTGACCATGTCTGGCGGCGAGATCGACAAGTGGGAAGCGCCCGGCGAAGGTGCGCGCGGCTGGTGCGCGCCGCGCGCCGAGTGGCCCGAGGCGCCGCTGCGGGTGACCATCGGCTTCAAGCACGGCGAAGCGGTCAGCCTGGACGGCAAGCCCGTTGCCGGCGCCGCGTTGCTGGCGAAGTTGAACGCATTGTTCGCGCCCTATGGCGTGGGTCGTGGCGTGTACACCGGCGACACCGTGATCGGCCTGAAGGGCCGCATCGTGTTCGAAGCGCCGGGCCTGGTGTCGCTGCTGGCCGCGCACCGCGCGCTGGAAGAGACGGTGCTGACCAAGCAGCAGAACCGCTTCAAGCCCGAGGTCGCGCGCAAGTGGGTGGAGCTGGTGTACGAAGGCTTCTACCACGACCCGCTGAAGGCGGACCTGGAGGCGTTCCTGCAGTCCTCGCAGGCCGTCGTCAACGGCGAGGTGATGCTGGAGACCCGCGGCGGCCGCGTCGACGCGGTAGCGGTGACGTCGCCGCACATCCTCAACGCCAAGGGCGCTACCTACGCGCAGTCGGCCGACTGGGGCGTGGAGGAGGCGGAAGGCTTCATCAAGCTGTTCGGCATGAGCTCGACCCTGTGGGCCGAGATCAATCGCTGAGCACGCGCGACAACTCACCACGTCATTCCAGCGCAAGCTGGAATCCACGTTGATTCTGCCTCGGATGCGTTAGAGGCAAGAGCAAGATGGATCCCGGCGTTACCAGCCATCCGGCTGTTGAGAGCCGCCGGGATGACGAATGAAACGACGACGGTCCACGGACACACACCATGCTGCAATCCGTTCTCCAACATCTCGAAAAGCTGGTGTCGTTCGATACCCGCAATCCGCCACGCGATATCGGCACGGACGGGATCTTCGATTACCTGCGCGCGCAACTGCCGGACTTCCGCATCGAGGTGACCGACCACGGTGCCGGCGCGGTGTCGTTCTTCGCCGTGCGCGGACAGCCGAAGCGGGTGTTCAACGTGCACCTGGACACGGTGCCGTCGTCGCCGGCGTGGAGCGCCAGTCCGCACGTGCTGCGCATCGAAGGCGACCGGGCCATCGGCCTGGGGGCCTGCGACATCAAGGGCGCTGCCGCCGCGCTGGTCGCGGCGGCGCAGGTGACGCAGGGCGATGCCGCGTTCCTGTTCACGACCGATGAGGAAGCGAACGATGCGCGCTGCATTGCCGCGTTCCTGGCGCGCGATCACGGCTTCGGCGAGGCGATCATCGCCGAGCCGACCCGTTGCGAAGCGGTGCTCGCGCACCGCGGCATCAGCGCGGTGCGCATGGCGTTCACGGGGCGGGCGGGTCATGCCTCGGCCGAGAACGCGCTATCGCTGAGCGCGCTCCACAACGCGATGCGCTGGGGCACGACGGCGCTGGACTTCGTGCAGGACCAGCATCACTTGCGTTTCGGTGGACTGACCGGACTGCGTTTCAACATCGGCCGGGTCGAGGGCGGCATCAAGGCCAACATGATCGCGCCGAGTGCGGAGGTCCGCTTCGGCTTCCGTCCGCTGCCGTCGCAGGACATGGACCAGCTGCACGCCACGTTCCGCGGCTTCGCCAATGCCGAGGCGCTGGCCGAGTACGAAGAGACCTTCCGAGGCCCGTCGCTGCCGTCCGGCGACGTCGCGCGTGCCGAGGAACGCCGTCTGGCCGCACGCGACCTCGCCGACGAACTCGGCCTGCCGATCGGCAACGCGGTGGACTTCTGGACCGAGGCCTCGCTGTTCTCGGCCGCCGGCCTGACGGCCTTCGTCTACGGGCCTGGCGATATCGCCCAGGCGCATACCGCCGACGAATGGGTGTCGCTGGAGCAGTTGCAGCGGTATGCCGAGAGCGTTGCGCGGATTCTCCAGTAACACCGTAGGGCGGGCCTCGGCCCGCCGTGCGCAACCCGATGACGACGGTGGGCCAAGGCCCACCCTACGACAAGCAAAGACATGGAATCGAACAAGCAGACCCGCCAGACCATCATCCGCCTGCTGTCCAGCATGGCCAGTGCTAAGGAGATCTCGCAGTACGTCAAGCGCTTCTCGCAGCTGGACGCCAAGCGCTTCGCCGTGGTCAAGGTCGGCGGCGCGGTGCTGCGCGACGACCTGGAAGCGCTGACGTCGTCGCTGACCTTCCTGCAGGAAGTGGGCCTGACGCCCATCGTCGTGCACGGCGCCGGCCCGCAGCTGGACGAGGAGATGACCGCCGCCGGCATCACCAAGCAGACCGTCAACGGCTTGCGCGTGACCACGCCGGACGTGCTCGCCATCGTGCGCAAGGTGTTCCTGCAGCAGAACCTGGCGCTGGTCGAGGCGCTGCAGCAGGTCGGCGCGCGCGCCACGTCGATCGTCTCCGGCGTGTTCGAGGCCGAGTACAAGGACCAGGCCACCTACGGGCTGGTCGGCGACGTCACGCGCATCAATCAGTCGCCGATCGAGGCCAGCCTGAAGGCCGGCTCGATTCCGGTGATCGCCAGCATGGGCGAGACCATCGGCGGGCAGATCCTCAACATCAACGCCGACTTCGCCGCCAACGAACTGGTGCAGGTGCTGCAGCCGTACAAGATCATCTTCCTGACCGGCACCGGTGGCCTGCTGGATGCGGAGGGTCGCGTCATCGACTCGATCAACCTGTCCACCGAGTACGACGAGCTGATGGCGCAGCCGTGGATCAACGGCGGCATGCGGGTGAAGATCGAGCAGATCAAGGATCTGCTGGACCGCCTGCCGCTGACCTCGTCGGTGTCGATCACCAAGCCCGCCGAACTGGCCAAGGAACTGTTCACCCACCGTGGCTCCGGCACGCTGGTGCGCCGCGGCGAGCGCGTGCTGCGCTTCCAGGATGGCTGGGACGGCGTGGACCTGCCGCGCCTGAAGACGCTGATCGAATCCAGTTTCGGCCGGACGCTGCTGCCTGATTATTTCGAGCGCACCACGCCGTACCGCGTCTACATCAGCGAGAACTACCGCACCGCGCTGATCCTGACGCAGGAAGAGGGCTTCGCCTATCTCGACAAGTTCGCCGTGTTGGACGATGCGCAGGGCGAAGGCCTGGGCCGCGCGGTCTGGCACGTGATGCGCGAGGAGAATCCGCAGCTGTTCTGGCGTTCGCGCCACAACAACCCGGTCAACATCTTCTACTACGCCGAATCGGACGGCTGCTACAAGCAGGAGAAGTGGAAGGTCTTCTGGTATGGCATCGAGGCTTTCGGCGATATCGAGCGCTGCGTCGCGCATTGCCGCACGCGGCTGCCGACGCTGAAGGACTGACGTGGCCGACATGTCCCTTCCCGCCGCCTGGCAGCAGGTTCCCGTTCTTGCGGGTCGCCATGCCCGCCTGGAGCCGATGTCGCGTGACCACGTCGCTGGCTTGCGCACGGCATTGGCCGGCGATGCGCTGGCCGCCTTGTGGTTCACCAGTGTGCCGAAGGCTGACGAGGCGGCGGGCTACGTGGATGCGGTGCTGGCGGCGCAGGCCGAGGGCCGCGTGCTGCCGTTCGTGGTGCTGGATGCCGATGGCCGCGTGGTGGGCAGCACGCGCTACTACGGGCTGGAAGCGGATGTACCCAAGCTCAGCATCGGCTACACCTGGTATGCGCCGGATGTGCAACGCACGGGGATCAACACCGAGACCAAGCTGCTGCTGCTCACCCACGCGTTCGAGACGCTGGGCTGCATCAGCGTGGTGTTCGAGACCAGCTGGTTCAACCAGCGCTCGCGCGCGGCCATCGCCCGCCTGGGCGCCAAGCAGGACGGCGTGCTGCGCAACCACAAGCGCCACGCCGACGGGTCGCCGCGCGATACCGTCGTCTTTTCCATCATCGACAGCGAATGGCCCGCGGTGAAACGCAACCTGCAGGCCAGGCTGGCGCAGCACGAACAGGATTCCCCATGAGCAACAAGAAGACCGTCGGCATCGTCGGCGCCCGCGGCCACACCGGCGCGGAGCTGATCCGCCTGATCGCCCGCCATCCGCATCTCGAACTGGCCTTCGTGTCCTCCCGCGAACTCGCCGGCCAGAAGGTCAGCGACCATATCGCCGGGTTCGTTGGCGAGCTGTGCTACGAGAACCTGAGCCACGAGCAGGTCGGCGGCAAGGGCGCGGACGCCGTGATCCTGGCGCTGCCCAACGGCAAGGCCGCCGAGCTGGTCGCCGCCATCGATGCGCAGGCACCCGATACCGTCGTGGTCGACCTGTCCGCGGATTACCGCTTCGACGAACACTGGTACTACGGCCTGCCCGAACTGACCCGGCAGAAGTACGCCGGTGAGAAGCGCATCAGCAACCCCGGCTGCTATGCCACCGCCATGCAGCTGGCCATCGCGCCGCTGCGCGACCGGCTGGCGGGGCCGCCGCAGTGCTTCGGCGTGTCCGGCTATTCCGGCGCGGGCACGTCGCCATCGGACAAGAACAACACCGAGCTGCTGCGCGACAACCTGATGCCGTACGCGCTGACCGACCACATGCACGAGCGCGAGGTCAGCCGGCAGCTTCGCGTGCCGGTCGAGTTCATGCCGCACGTGGCGCCGCATTTCCGCGGCATCACCATGACGGTAAATTTGTGGCTGCAGCAGGCGATGAAGATCGACGAGGTCCGCGCGCTGTACCGCGAGCGCTATGCGGCCGAACCTTTGATCCATATCCTCGACGAAGCGCCGTGGGTCAGCCGCATCGCCGGCCGGCACGGCGTGGAGATCGGTGGTTTCACCCTGGCACCCGGCGGCAAGCGGCTGGTCGTGGTCGCCACGCTGGACAACCTGCTCAAGGGCGCGGCGACGCAGGCGATGCAGAACCTCAATCTGGCATTCGGCTTCGATGAATTCACTGCTATCCCGGAGAATCCGGAACAGGTTTGAAAGCCCCTCTCCCTCCGGGAGAGGGGTTGGGGTGAGGGTACGGCGAAGCTGCAGGCAGCCAGCGCGCCGCACCCTCATCCGGCCCTTTGGGCCACCTTCTCCCGGAGGGAGAAGGAAAAGAGCGAGGGATCGGCAATTTCTGGCGGAGAGACACGATGTCTGACTTGTTGTGGCAAAAACCCGGCGTGGCGGTGGACGCGGAGATCCAGCGTTTCCTGGCTGGCGATGACGTGGTGCTCGACCGCGAGTTCTTCCTGCACGACATCCAGGCCAGCGCCGCGCATGCCGAAGGCCTGCAGCGCACCGGCATCCTGTCGGGCGACGAACTGGCCGGGCTGAAGCGCGAACTCGCGACGCTGGCCGAGGATTTCCGCCGCGGCGATTTCGTGCTGGACGAGCGCTTCGAGGACGGCCACTCCGCCATCGAGGCGCGTCTGACCGAGCGCCTCGGTGATGCCGGCCGCAAGATCCACACCGGCCGCAGCCGCAACGACCAGATTCTGGTCGCCACCCGTTTGTGGCTGAAGGAAAAGCTGGCGCGCGTGGCGGTGCTGTCGCGCGAGATCGCCAAGGTCGCGCTGGACCGCGCGCAGGCCGAACGTGACCTGCCCATCCCCGGCTACACGCATATCCAGCGGGCCGTCGTCTCGTCGGCTGGCATGTGGTGGGCGGGCTGGGCCGAGGCCTTCATCGACAACACCACGCGTGCGCGCGACACGCTGAAGCTGGTCGACGCCAATCCGCTCGGCACGGCCGCCGGCTACGGCGTCAACCTGAAGCTGGACCGCGAGCACACGACCGCCGCACTCGGCTTCGCGCGCATGCAGGTCAGCCCGATCTACGCGCAGCTCTCGCGCGGCAAGTTCGAACTGGCCGCGCTGGAAGCGCTCGGCGGTGCCACGCTGGACCTGCGCCGCATCGCCTGGGATCTGTCGCTGTTCACCAGCGCGGAATTCGGTTTCGTCGCGCTGCCGGCGCAGTACACCACCGGCAGTTCGATCATGCCGAACAAGCGCAATCCCGACGTCATCGAGCTGATGCGCGCCACCCACGCCAGCGTGTCGGCCGCGCGCAGCGAGATCGAACAGCTGCTGTCGCTGCCGTCCGGCTACCACCGCGATCTGCAGGCCAGCAAGGGCGCGATCTTCCATGGCTTCGGCCGTGGCCTGCCGGCACTGGAACTGCTGCCCGCGCTGCTGGCCAACCTCGAGTGGCGCGAAGACAAGCTGCGTGCCGGCATCGATTCCGGCATGTATGCCACCGATGTCGCGGTCGAGGCAGCTGTTGCCGGCGTGCCGTTTCGCGAGGCCTACAAGGCCGCTGCGGCCTCCGCCGACAGCGCGGGGCAGGGTCGCACGCCAGAAGGCAGCCTCGCCGCGCGCGTGTCGCCCGGCGCCGCCGCCGACCTGCGGCTGGACGAACTGCTCGCCCGCTGGGATGCGCTGTGATCCGCTACCTCGTCATGGCGATGCGTCGCCCCTCGTTCGATGATGCGGTGATCGCACCGCATCTCGCGTTCCTCGATGAACTGCGTGCCGCCGGGCAACTCGAGATGACGGGTGGCTTCAGCGACAGGAGCGGCGGTGCCTACGTGCTGGTGAACGTCGCCTCGCTGGAGGAGGCGAAGGCGATCGCCTCGCGCGATCCCCTGGCGCTGACCGGCACCTCCGACCTCACCGTCCACGAATGGAATACCCGCTGAGCTGACCCGATGACCCTCGCCATGCCGCCGCCGTTCTCCGAACAACCGTTGCCGGCCTGGCGTCGCGCGGTGCTCAAGGTGGGCAGCAGCCTGCTGGCGGCTGAAGGCGAGGGGCTCAGCCCGCGCCACGCGCTGAACCTGGCGCAGTTCGTGTCGTCCAGCATCGCCGCCGGGCGCGAGGTCGTCATCGTGTCCTCCGGCGCGGTTGCCGCCGGACGCGGCCTGCTGCACCGCAAGCCGCAGGCCGGCGTGGCGATGGCCGAACGGCAGGCGTTGGCGGCGCTGGGGCAAGCGCAGCTGATCGCGCTGTGGCAGCGCTTCTTCGACCGTCCGGTGGCGCAGGTGCTGCTTACCCACGACGACCTGCGCAACCGCCGTCGCTACCTCAACGCGCGCGCCACGCTGCAGGAGCTGCTGGCGCTGGGCGCGTTGCCGGTGGTCAACGAGAACGACACCGTCTCCGTCGACGAGCTCAAGCTCGGCGACAACGACAACCTGGCCGCGGTCGTCGCTGCGCTGATCGATGCCGATGCGCTGTTCATCGCCACCGACATCGACGGCTTCTACACCGCCAACCCGCGCACGCACGCCGAGGCGCAGCCGATCCTCGATGTCGAGGCGCTGACGCCGGCGTTCTTCGCCATGGCTGGCGGCGCCGGCAGCGGTGTCGGCACCGGTGGCATGCATACCAAGCTGGAAGCGGCGGCCAAGGCGGCAGCGGCCGGCATCGAGACCTTCCTGTTCAACGGCACGCAGGCGGCGACGCTGTCGGCGCTGTCGCGCGGCGCGCTGCTCGGCACGCGGTTCCGCCCGGCGCAGAATCGCCTGGCGGCGCGCAAGTACTGGTTGCGCAACGTGCCCGTGGAAGCCGGCGCCATCGTGGTCGATGCCGGCGCGGCGAACGCGATGGGGCAGAGGGGCGCCTCGCTGCTGCCCGGCGGCGTGGCCACGGCCGAGGGCGATTTCCGCCGTGGCGACATGGTCGAGCTGGTGTTGCGCGACGAGGCCGGCGACCGCCGCATCGCGCGCGGCGTCAGCCAGTACTCGGCGGTCGACATCCGCCGCATCGCACGCCGCCATTCGCGCGAAATCGAAGCCATCCTCGGTTACACCTACGGCGAGAACGTCGTCCATCGCGACGATCTGGTGCTGCTGTGATGGTTCGTCTGCACGCACCGAACGCATTGCGCACATCGCACGCATCATTCGCATCGCCTGCATCGCTCGCATTTTGTAGGAGCGCCCTTGGGCGCGATGCTTCTGCCCGGGATTTCAGATCGAAAAGCATCGCGCCCGAGGGCGCTCCTACAAGGGCATGGGTTCCATGATCGATCGTGAGCAAGGAGGTCGCATGACCGACATCAAGACGTTGGCGCTGGAATGCCGCGCCGCGGCGACCGCCATCGCGGGCCTGCCGACGGAGGCGAAGAACGCGCTGCTGCGCGCGATGGCCGATGCGCTGCTGGCCGATGAGGCCACGATTCTGGCTGCCAATGCGCGCGACCTCGAGGCGGCATCGGCGAAGGGCATCGGCAGCGCCATGCTGGACCGCTTGCGGCTGGATGCGTCCCGCCTGCAGGGCATCGCCGCGGCCGTGCGCGAGGTGGCGGAGTTGCCGGATCCGGTCGGGCAGGTGACCCGCGCCTACGACCGGCCCAACGGTATCCATGTGGAACGCGTGCGCGTTCCACTCGGCGTCATCGCGATGATCTACGAGGCGCGTCCGAACGTCACCGCGGACGCGGCGGCCTTGTGCCTGAAGGCGGGCAACGCGGTGATCCTGCGCGGCGGCTCGGAAGCGATCCACTCCAACGCCGCCATCGCGGTGTCGTTGAAGCGCGCATTACGCGAAGCCGGCTTGCCGGACGCGGTGCTGATGCTGGTCGAGGATCTGCGCCGCGAGACCATCCTGGAGCTGATCCAGCTCAGCGACGTGATCGACCTGGTCATCCCGCGTGGTGGCGAGGGGTTGATCCGTTTCGTCGCAGAACACGCACGGGTGCCGGTGATCAAACACTACAAGGGCGTCTGTCACCAGTACGTGGACGCGGGCGCGGACGAGGACCTGGCGCTGGCCCTGCTGCTGGACGGCAAGGTATCGCGGCCGTCGGCCTGCAACTCGCTGGAGACGCTGCTGGTCCATCGCGATGTCGCGCCGTCGTTCCTGCCGCGTGCGGCTGAGGCGCTGCGTGCGCGGGGTGTCGAGGTGCGGGCGGATGCCGGGGCACGGGTGCTGATGCCGGGCGCAGTCGCCGCGACGGACGAGGATTTCGCCGCCGAGTTCCTCGATCTGGTGATTGCGGTCGGTGTGGTGGACGATCTGGACGCCGCCATTGTCCACATCCGTCGTTATACGTCAGACCACACGGAGGTCATCGTCACCCGTGATTCCGTGCATGCGGAGAAGTTCCTCAACGCATTGCGGTCAGCCGTGGTGATGGTCAACGCCTCATCGCGGTTCTCGGATGGCGGAGAGCTGGGGTTGGGCGCGGAGATTGGTATCTCCACCACGCGCCTACATTCGTATGGTCCCATGGGGCTGGAGGCGCTGACGGTGGAGCGGTTTGTGGTGCGTGGGGAAGGGCAGGTTCGGCATCCGCACCTGTTGAAGAGCTAGGTGCGCTATCGTCCACCTTGGCGAGATAGGGGGATGCTATGGACTACACGCTGACCCGCTTACTTGGCGGGATCGCCAATGGCAAAGATGTGCCGGGGGACTGGCAGCTTATTTCGGAGTGGGAAGAGCCTGGAACCGGGCTGAAGTCCATTTATGAAAAGCGCCACTTTTACGACGGTGGTGACCGCTTCAATGTCTGGGTAGAAGTAAATGTTCCTGAGCCAGATTTTCAAGCAATCATGCGCTGGCATCGCGAGATGTATCGCGGTGATCTGGTTGCGGCCCAAAAAGACATGCTTCAGGAAAGCATGTCTGCCGCTACAAACTACACCAATGTGATCATGGTGGCAGGGTACGCGGCGCTATTTGCGCTTTGGGCGCAAATGTCCGGACAGGGCGTTGGTAAGTTCACGCCGTTAACATCCATGACTGCAGCTATTTCATTGAGCCTGTCTGTGCTGGCGTTCATTGGCTGGGAAATATTTGGAATGATCCTACGCTCTAGGGTGAACCTAAATATCGTCAGAGCCATAAATGATCCGCCGCGCTTTGAAGAGCACATGCGTAGTTATCGTGAGCGCATTGGGAGGTTTGCGCGCAAGTTTCAGTACGCTTGGATCACCGTGGTGAGCATTGCCGCAGGCTTCGCTCTGCTGGCTTTCGGCATAATGCTCTCAGGCCTTCTGCACGGAGCATGGCTCGCGATGTAGGCAACCCAAGCGCACTCTTGAATCAATCAAGCTGAGGAGCGTTGGCGAATTCCATTAAGCAAGGCGACGTACATGGCTGCGAGGCTCTCCCCCTGAGATTCTGGAGTTCCTCCTTCCACATGCACTCGTTCGGCCTGAAGCGCCGCGATTAGGATGTCTTTCGCGATAACGTCCGCGCGTTGCGAGACAACGTCGGTTGCCATGATTGCCACTCCAAAGACGTGCCGACTGCACGGAGAGACCATGGACATGGTTGGTCTCATAACTTGAGACCGAGCCATCTGGGGCGAGTGATGGCAGATCAGGGGCATGAAAAAACCGCCACTAGGGCGGTTTCGTCGTAACACGCTGAATCTATTGGTCGGGGAGACAGGATTCGAACCTGCGACCTCTACGTCCCGAACGTAGCGCTCTACCAGACTGAGCTACACCCCGACTGAGCGCGGCATTGTAATGAAGCCGCCGGGCCGAGGCAAGACTTGGGGCGCGGATCCGACCGTCGGCCCGGCGGGGTCCCACAAAAGCTGCGGCCCCCGCGGCGGCCACGTAAAATGTGCCGTTCACGAAAGCCGGAGTCTCCCTTGATCAAGCCCCGTACCCCGCCTGGCGTCATGGAGCTGCTCCCGCGCGAGCAGATCGCCTTCCAGCGCATGCTGGACACCATCCGCCGGAACTACGAGCGCTTCGGCTTCCTGCCCGTGGAAACCCCGGTCTTCGAACTGTCCGAGACCCTGCTGACCAAGTCTGGCGGCGAGACCGAGCGGCAGGTCTATTTCGTCCAGTCCACCGGCGCCCTGGCCAAGGAAGGCGAGGGCCTGCCCGAACTGGCCCTGCGCTTCGACCTGACCGTGCCGCTGGCCCGCTACGTGGCCGAGCACGAACATGAGCTGACCTTCCCGTTCCGCCGCTACCAGATCCAGCGCGTCTACCGCGGCGAACGCCAGCAGCGCGGCCGCTTCCGCGAGTTCTACCAGTGCGATATCGACGTGATCGGCAAGGACGCGCTGAGCGTGCGCTTCGACGCCGAGATCCTGGCGGTGATCCACGCCGTCTTCAGTGAGCTGGGGATCGGCGACTTCACCATCCAGTTGAACAACCGCAAGCTGATGCGCGGCTTCTTCGAAGCGCAGGGCGTCACCGACGGCGAACAGCAGGCGCTGGTCCTGCGCGAGGTCGACAAGCTGGACAAGCGCGGCGCCGACTACGTGCGCGAGACGCTGACCGGGCCAGATTTTGGTCTTTCTGCCGAGGCAGTTGGACGCATCCTAGATTTCGTGGCGATGCGATCGGTTTCGCACGCCGACGCGCTCGAAAAGATTGAGTGGGCCCACAACGAAATTCAGTCTCGTTTGGGTAGCGGCCAGTATCAGGAGGGCATCGCCGAACTGCGCGAAGTGCTGGACCTGGTCAAGGCGCTGGGCGTGCCGGAAAGCGCGTACTGCCTGAACTTCTCCATCGCACGCGGCCTGGACTACTACACCGGCACCGTCTACGAGACGCAGCTGGACGGCTACCCGCAGATCGGCTCGATCTGCTCGGGCGGCCGCTACGAAGACCTGGCCAGCCACTACACCAAGTCGAAGCTGCCGGGCGTGGGCATCTCGATCGGCCTGACCCGCCTGTTCTGGCAGCTGCGCGAGGCCGGTCTGATCGCCGGCAGCGACGAGAGCAGCGTGCAGGCGATGGTGGCGCTGATGGACGACGGCCAGCTGGCCGGTTCGCTGGACATCGCGCGCCGCCTGCGCGCGGCCGGCATCAACACCGAAGTGCAGATGGAAGGCCGCAAGCTGGCCAAGCAGTTCCAGTACGCCTCGCGTGCGGGCATCCGTTTCGTGGTGCTGGCCGGCGAGGACGAACTCGCGCGCGGCGTGGTGACGGTCAAGGACCTGCTGCGCGAGCAGCAGTTCGAGGTGAAGCGCGAGGAACTGGCCAGCAGCCTGAAAGTGGAGCTGGAACAGGCCCGCGCATTGGCGGGGCGCTGACATGAAGCCGATCCTGCTGGATGGTGCATCGCTTACCCGCGACAAGCTGGTCGAGATCGCGTTCGGCGCCAGCGTCGAGCTGGACAAGGGCGCGCTGAAGGCGGTCGCACGCGCGGCCGACTTCCTTGCCGAACAGGTCCGCCGCGAAGAGCCGATCTACGGCGTCTCCACCGGCTTCGGCAGCAACGCCGACAAGCTGCTCGGCGCGCATCCGCTGCGCGACGAACTGCCGGGCGCGGTGAAGTCCGGACGTTCGCTGCATGAGGAGCTGCAGTACAACCTGATCGTCACCCATGCCGTGTGTGTCGGTGAGCCTATGGCGCCGGAGATCGTCCGCGCCATGCTCGGCATCCGCATCAACACCCTGCTGAAAGGCCACTCCGGCATCCGCGTCGAGACCCTGCAGGCGCTGGCCGCCATGCTCAATGCCGGCATCGTGCCGGTGGTGCCGTCGCTGGGCTCGGTCGGCGCATCCGGCGACCTGGCGCCGCTGTCGCACCTGGCCATCGTGCTGCTGGGCGGTGGCGAAGCGTTCTACAACGGCGAACGCATCACCGGCGCCGAGGCGCTGAAGCGTGCCGGCCTGTCGCCCGTCGCGCTGTCGTACAAGGAAGGCCTGGCGCTCAACAATGGCACCGCGCAGATGCTGGCGATGGGCGTGCTGGCCACCTACCGGCTGGACCAGCTGCTGGACACTGCCGACTTGGCCGCCGCGATGACCATCGATGCGTTCGCTGGCCGCCTGGGCGCGTTCGCCGAGGAGGTGCATGCGCTGCGGCCGCACCCAGGCCAGGTGCACGTCGCTGCCCGCCTGCGCGAACTGCTGGACGGGTCGACGCTGGCCGACATTCCGTACCACCTGGTGCCGAAGTTCCGTCCCTGGCTGCCGCGCAGCTGGGATACCGCCGAGGCGCAGGCACTGCGCTTCGACATCGGGTGGGACTGGGTGCCGACCGACCAGCGCCATGGCCGCGAGAAGTTCTACGACCGCTTCATGCCGTTCCGTGGCGGCAAGAAGCACCAGCCGCAGGACAGTTACTCGCTGCGTTGCATCCCGCAGGTGCACGGCGCCGTGCGCGACGCGGTCGAGCAGGCGCGGCGCGTGCTGGAGATCGAACTCAACGCGGTCACCGACAATCCGCTGGTGTTCCCCGACAAGCAGGCCGAGCACGTCGAAGAACAGGTGATCTCCGCCGGCCATTTCCACGGCATGCCGCTGGCGCTGGCGATGAGCTACGTGAAGGCGGCGATCCCGACGCTGGCGTCGATTTCCGAGCGCCGCCTCAACAAGCTGGTCGACCCGGCCACCAACGACGGCTTGCCGGCGTTCCTGATCGGCAACGAGGACGGCACCGAGTCGGGCCACATGATCGTGCAGTACTCGGCGGCCGCCATCGTCAACGACCTCGCCAGTCGCGCGCATCCGGCCAGCGTGTTCTCGGTGCCGACCAGCGCCAACGCGGAAGACCATGTGTCGATGGGCGCCAACGAGGCGCGTCACGTGCTGGCGATGGTGCAGGACCTGGGCAAGGTGCTGGCGCTGGAGCTTTACACCGCCGCGCAGGCGCTCGACCTGCGCCGCGACATGATCAATGCGGCGCGTGCGCTGTCGGATCGCACCGATGCGGAAGGTCTCGCCGCGAAAGTGTCCGGTGGCCCGTCGGCAGGTGTGGAAGGACGCGACGCGTTCCTGACCGAAGTCGATGCGCTGCGGAAGGCGCTAGCGTCCAGCGAGGAGTTCCATCCGGGCCATGCGGTCGCGGCCGCGCATGCGGCGATCCGCGCGAAGATCCCGTTCCTCGACCGTGATCGCGCCCTGGATGGCGAAGTCGCCACCGCCGTGCGGCTGGTGGAGTCGGGCGAGATTCTGGCGGCAGTCCGGAGCCGCTGAGGTCCAGGAAAAGTAGGTGTGGGAGCGACGTAAGTCGCGAGCTTTTTGCAGAGAGCCTTCGCGACTTACGTCGCTCCCACAACAGCGAAATTCTTTACAGCGTCCGCACGCAGTCCCGCCCTTCGGCCTTGGCCGCATACAGCGCCTGGTCGGCCACCTGCAGCGCCGATTCCAGGCTGTCGCGGGCTTCCAGATCGACGCAGTGCACGCCGATGCTGGCGGACACCGCGATGACCAGCTCGCCGCTCCGGCAGGGTTGCGCGCGCAAGGCCTGACGCAGTTCCTCGGCCACGACGCTCGCTTCGCCCAGGCCCATGCCGGGCAGGGCGGCGATGAACTCCTCGCCACCGAACCGGGCCAGCAGCGCGCCGTGCGGGCGCAGCGTTTCGGCCAGCGTGTTCGACGTGCAGCGCAGGCAGTCGTCGCCGACCAGGTGGCCGTAGGTGTCGTTGATGCGCTTGAAGTGGTCCAGGTCGATCATCAGCAGCGAGATCGGCCGCTGCGAATTGCGCGACTGCGACAGCAGGTGTTCGAACGCCTCGCGGAAATGCGTGCGGTTGTAGAGGTCGGTCAGACCGTCGAGGCGGCTGGATTCGCGCAGGCGGTGGTGAGCGGTCTGCAGTTCCGCCATCGCCTGCCGCAGTTCACCGGTGCGGACGACGATCTGTTCCTCGAGCAGGTTCTTGGCGTCGCGCACGATGCGCTCGTTCTCGTTGCGCAGGGCCGCATACCGGTAGCCCAGCGCCACCGACAGCAGCAGCATCTCCAGCGCCGAGCCGATCTGCACGCCGTACTCGGTGATGAAGGTCTTCGGCAGCAGGCCGAACGCGAGCGCCACGAAGATGCCGGTGCCGAGCAGGAACATCGCCCACGCCAGCAGGAACACCTTGGCGGGCCGGTAGCCGGTGCGCACCACCATCAGCGTGATCACCGCGATCCACACGATGCTGGGGAACACGGCCGCCGACGCGATGGGCGTGGCCACGTGGTACGGCAGCTGCGTGGCCGCGATGCCCAGCAGCACGAAGAACGCGATGATGGCCTTGCTGATGCGGTCGCCCAGCCGCCATCGCGTGTTGAGGTCGAGGAACGTGCGGGCGAACTGCTGCATGCCGATCTGCGCCAGGCAGACCGAGAGCGGCACCGACTTGTCCGCCAGCCAGGTGGAATGCGGCCACAGGTATTCGAAACCCAGGCCGTTGAGCGTGAACAGCACCAGCCCGAATGCGCTGATGTGGAACAGGTACCAGAAGTAGCTGCCGTCGCGCAGCACCAGCCACAGCACCAGGTTGTAGAAGAACAGCGCCAGCAGGATGCCGTAGTAGATGCCGATGCCGAGCTGGCCGTCGCGCGACAGTTCGGCGAAGGCGGCGGGTGTGTACAGGAACAGCGGTACCTGCATCGAACTCTGGCTCTGCACGCGCACCAGCAGGTCGACTTCCTCGCCGGTCGGCAGGTCGAGCCAGAAGTTGGGGTGGCGGTAGCGGATGCTGCGCTGCTCGAACGGGAAGCTGTCGCCGCCGGCGTGATGCACGGTGCGGCCGTCCGGGTAGCGCGCATACACGTCGATGCGGTCGCTCAGCGCGTACTGCTGCACCAGCAGCCAGCGCTGCTCGCGCGGGTTCTGGTTGGTCACGCGGACGTGGAACCAGAACGCGCCGGTCTGGAAGCCGAAGGAGGCATCGCCGTTGGGCAGCGGAACAAAGCGGCCGTCGTCCAGTTGCCGCTTCGCCCCTTCGACCGTCGTCGTGCCATCGGCGTCGTGCAGGTACGTGGTCTGGGGGGCGAGCGGGAGATAGCTGGCGTCGGCCGCGATGCGCGCCGGCGAGTCGGTGGCGGTCGCCACCAGCGGGAAGCAGGCCAGCAGCAGGAGCCAGAGCCCGGCGGCCAGTGCGCGGTGCCTGCATGGCGTGGTGTGTGGTGACCGCATGCCCGTCCCCCCCGGGTTGCCCGCTGCGCGGTAGGTGCTCCGGCGTTCGGGCGTCCTTGGCAGTGTACTCATCGTCCGTGTCCGCTCCAGTCCATCGCGGGTCCCCGTCCTGTCCTGCCCAAGACAACGCAATCGACGCACGCATCCAGACAAGCGGCGGGTTGACGCTTCGCAACAATCCAATTAATGTACTAGCGTATTAATACATTGGATTGCCCGTTCATCATGAAGCGCCGTCCCCACGACGACCCCGAGTCCGCCTCCGGCCCGCTGCAGGCGCTGTCCGAGGCGCTTGCCGCGCTGGGGCAGGCGCAGGAAGTGCGGGCCTTCCTGGAAGACCTGTGCACCCCGGCGGAACTGGAAGCCATGTCCGACCGCTGGCGGGTCGTGCCGCTGTTGCTGAAGGGCGTGCCGTACCGCGAGATCCACGACCTGACCCAAGTCAGCGTGACCACCATCGGCCGTGTCGCCCGCACGCTGGAGCGGGGGGCCGGTGGCTACGCCGCCGCCGTCCAGCGCCAGCAGGCCGCGACGTCCTCCGCTTCCCACTGAGTTCCCCCCATGAGTCCCTCCCTGACCCCCGCGACGCGCGAGCGTCTGCGCATCGCCATCCAGAAGAGCGGGCGGCTGGCCGAGCCGGCGCGCACGCTGCTCGCCGCCTGCGGCCTGAGCTGGCGCGAAAGCCGCGACAAGCTGTTCTGCTACGGCGAATCCCTGCCGGTGGACCTGCTGCTGGTGCGCGACGACGACATCCCCGGCCTGATCGCCGACGGTGTCTGCGATTTCGGCATCGTAGGCCGCAACGAACTGGACGAGCAGGCCGGCGAACGCGCCCTCAATGGGTTGCCGCAGGCCTACCGCGAACTGCGTCCGCTGGGTTTCGGCAGCTGCCGGCTGATGCTGGCGATCCCCGACAGCTGGGAATGGATCGGCCCCGAACAGCTGCAGGGCCTGCGCATCGCCACCAGCTATCCGTCCGTCCTGCGCCAGTGGCTGCAGGCGCGCGGCATCGACGCGGCGGTGGTGGAACTGTCCGGCTCCGTCGAAATCGCGCCGAAGCTGGGCACCGCCGACCTGATCTGCGATCTGGTCTCCAGCGGCGCCACGCTGGCGGCGAACCAGCTGAAGCCGGTGGAGACGCTGCTGGACAGTGAAGCCGTGCTGGCCGGTCCGGCGCGCGAGTTCGACGACGCCCGTGCCGGCCTGGCCGACATGCTGCTGCGCCGGCTGGATGGCGTGTTGAAGTTGAAGGACAGCAAGCTGCTGATGTTCCGTGCCGAGCGCGACACCGTGCCGGCGCTGTCGCGCCTGCTGACCGACAGCGAGGGCCTGGTCACGCTGCCGGGCGGCGAGGACGGTCCGCTGTCGCTGCAGGCGATGTGCCACGGCGCGGTCACCTGGCAGCGGCTGGAGGAACTGCAGCGCGCCGGCGCGCAGGGACTGATGGTGCTGTCGGTCGAGAGGTCGCTGGCATGACCGCATCGCCCGCACCCGTGTATGACTGGACCGTGCTGGACGAAGCCACGCGCGAGGCACTGCTCGCGCGTCCCGTGCAGACCGTGGCGCAACGCACGCGTGATGCCGTCGCCGGCCTGCTGGCCGACGTGCAGGCCCGTGGCGACGCGGCGCTGCGTGAAGTCACCGCGCGTTTCGATGGCGTGGAACTCGCGACGTTCGAGGTCAGCGAGGAAGAGTTCACCGCCGCGCATACCGCCGTGCCTGCCGATCTGCGCCAGGCGATGCAGGAGGCCGCCGAGCGCATCGAGGCCTTCCATCGCGCCGGCATGGTGCAGCCCTATTCTGTGGAAACCGCGCCGGGCGTGGTGTGCGAGCGGATGATCCTGCCGATCCCGCGTGTGGGTCTGTACGTGCCCGCCGGCAGTGCACCGCTGCCGTCGACGGCGCTGATGCTGGGGATTCCGTCGCGCTTGGCCGGTTGTCGCGAAGTGGTGCTGTGCACGCCGCCGCGCAAGGACGGCACGGCCGATCCGGCGGTGCTGGTGGCTGCCCAGCTGACCGGCGTGCGTCGCGTGTTCAAGCTGGGGGGCGCGCAGGCGATCGCCGCGATGGCGTTCGGCACCGACAGCGTGCCGGCCTGCGACAAGCTGTTCGGCCCAGGCAACAGCTACGTGACCGAGGCCAAGCAGCAGGTCGCGCAGTCCGGCGCCGCGGCCATCGACATGCCCGCAGGGCCGTCGGAAGTGCTGGTGATCGCCGATGCCGGCGCGGACGCGGCCTTTGTCGCCGCGGACCTGCTGTCGCAGGCCGAGCATGGCCCCGACTCGCAGGTGCTGCTGCTGTCCGACGACGATGGGCTGATCGAACGCGTGCAGGCGGAACTTGCCACGCAGCTGGCGGAACTGGACCGCGCCGATATCGCGCGGCAGGCACTGTCGGCATCGCGCCTGGTCAAGGTCGCGACGCTGGACGAGGCCTTCGCCATCAGCAACCGCTATGCGCCGGAACACCTGATCCTGGCGCTGCGCGATGCGCGCGCCTGGCTGGGTCGCGTGGAGGCGGCGGGTTCCGTCTTCCTCGGTGACTACACGCCGGAAGCATTGGGTGACTACTGCAGCGGCACCAACCATGTGCTGCCCACCAGCGGCGCGGCGCGTGCGTACAGCGGTGTCAGCGTGGCCAGCTTCCAGAATTTCGTCAGTGTGCAGTCGGCCAGTCGCGCGGGCATCTCCGCCATCGGTGACTGTGCAGTGACGCTGGCGCGCGCCGAAGGGCTGGATGCGCACGCCAATGCCGTTGCGCTGCGCCTGCGCAAGGTGGCCGCATGAGCAGTGTCCTTTCGCTCGTACGCCCCGACCTGCGCGACTTCGCCGGTTACAAGTCCGCACGCAGCGAAGCCCTGCGTGGCGACGTGTGGTTGAACGCCAACGAGTCCGCCTGGGCCAATCCGGCCGATGGGGAAGGGCGCAGCCGCCGCTATCCCGATCCGCAGCCGCCGGCATTGCGCGCGCGGCTGGCACAGCTGTACGGCGTTGCGTCGGAACACCTGCTGGTCGGGCGCGGCAGCGACGAGGCGATCGACCTGCTGGTGCGTGCGTTGTGCGTGCCGGGACAGGACGCCATCGTGATCACGCCGCCCGTGTTCGGCATGTATGCCGTCTGCGCACGGTTGCAGGGCGCACGCATTGTCGAGGTGCCGCTGGTCGACGGCGAAGCCGGTTTCATCGCCGATCTCGACGCCATCCGCGAGGCGGTCCTGGGGCAGGGCGCCAAGATCGTGTTCCTGTGTTCGCCCTCGAACCCGGCCGGCTCGGCCATTCCGCTCGACGGCATCTCGGCGTTGGCGCGTGCGCTGGACGGCAAGGCGCTGGTGGTCGTGGACGAGGCTTATGGCGAGTTCGCCGATGGCCCGTCCGCCACGACGCTGCTGGACACGCAGGCGAACGTGGTCGTGCTGCGGACGCTGTCGAAGGCACATGCGCTGGCCGCCGCGCGCATCGGCGTGGTGATCGGCGATGCCGACCTGATTGCGGTGCTGCAACGCTGCCAGGCACCGTATCCGGTGCCGACGCCCTGCGCCGACGTGGCGCTGGAAGGCCTGTCCGACGCTGCGCTGACGCAGACGCGCGAACGCGTCGCGCTGGTACGCAGCGAACGCGCGCGCCTGCATGCAGCGCTCGAAAGGACTGCCGTTGTCCGTCGCGTCTATGCTTCGCAGGGCAACTACTTGCTGGCGCGCTTCGACGATGCCGAAAGCGTGTTTCGCGCACTGCTCGCCGCCGGCGTGGTGGTGCGCGACCAGCGTGCAGCCCCCCAACTCGGAGACGCACTGCGCATCACCGTCGGCTCGCCGGTCCAGAACGATCGCGTGCTGTCCGCCCTGGGCGAGGACGCTGCAGGAGGGGCTTCAGCCCCGACCGGTTTGGTCGTCGTCGTCGGGGCTGAAGCCCCTCCTACAGAAACCATGTCATGACGCCAATCCTTTTCATCGACCGCGACGGCACCCTGATCGAGGAGCCCGAAGACTTCCAGATCGATACCTACGAGAAGGTGCGCTTCGTCGCCGGTGTCATTCCGGCGCTGCTGAAGCTGCGCGACGCGGGCTACCAGTTCGTCATCGTCAGCAACCAGGACGGGCTGGGCAGCGAGCAATACCCGCGTGCCAGTTTCGATGGCCCGCAGGCGCTGATGATGCAGGTGTTCGAAAGTCAGGGCATCCGCTTCCGCGAGGTCCTGATCGACGAAAGCTGGCCGCACGAGAACAAGCCCACGCGCAAGCCCGGCATCGGCCTGATGGTGCCGTACCTGCAGGACCGCAGCATCGACTGGGCGCGCTCGGGCATGGTCGGTGACCGGCCGACCGACATCCAGTTCGCCGACAATTTGAAGATCCGCGGCTTCCAGCTGAAGACCGCGCAGTTCGGCGGAGAGTGGGACTGGGCCGGCATTGCGCACGAGCTGGCCGATGCGCCGCGCCGTGCCGTGGTCCAGCGCGATACGAAGGAAACGAAGATCCGCGTCGAGGTGGACCTCGACCGCGTGGCCGAACCGGTGGCGAAGACCGGCCTGCCGTTCTTCGACCACATGCTGGAACAGATCGGCAAGCACGGCGGTTTCGCGCTGGACGTGCGCGCCGATGGCGACCTGCATATCGATGAACACCACACGGTCGAGGACACCGGCCTCGCCTTGGGGCAGGCGCTGAAGGAAGCGCTGGGCGACAAGCGCGGCATCGGCCGCTATGGCTTCACCCTGCCGATGGACGAGACGCTGGCCTGCGCCGCGCTCGACTTCAGTGGTCGGCCGTACTTCGTCTTCAGCGGCGAGTTCAAGCGCGAGCGCGTCGGCGACCTGCCGACCGAACTGGTGCCGCATTTCTTCCGTTCGCTCTGCGATGCCTCCGGCCTGAACCTCAACCTGAAGGTGGAAGGCGACAACGACCATCACAAGGTCGAGGCCTGCTTCAAGGCGCTGGCGCGTGCGCTGCGCCAGGCGGTGAAGCGCGAGGGCGCCGAGCTGCCATCCACCAAGGGCGCGTTGTAATGAAGGTAGTCCTGGTGGATGCCGGTGGTTCCAACATCGGCTCGGTGCGCTATGCGCTGCAGCGCCTGGGCGTGGAGGCGGAACTGACCGGTGATGCCGATACGATCAACAGCGCGGACCGGGTGATCCTGCCGGGTGTCGGTGCCGCTGCGGTCTGTATGGCGCGCTTGAGGGAACTGGACCTCGTCCGCGTACTACGCACGCTCGACAAGCCGCTGCTGGGCGTCTGCGTCGGTGTCCAGCTGTTGTTCGCTCATTCCGACGAGGATGACACGCCATGCCTCGGTCTGCTGCCCGGACGTGTGCGCAAGCTCCCGACGTCGCCGGGCATCCGCGTGCCGCACATGGGCTGGAACACCTTGCAGCGACAACGCGACAGTTCGCTGGTGGCGGGAATCGGGGAGGGCGACCATGCCTACTTCGTCCACAGCTATGCCGCAGCCGTCGATGACGATTGCCTATGCAGCAGCGAACACGGTCAGCGCTTCGCCGCCGTCGTGCAGCGTGGCAACGTGGCCGGTGCGCAGTTCCATCCGGAACGCTCCGGTGCGGTGGGCGCGCGCCTGCTGAAGAATTTCATCGAGTACGGATTGCAATGACTAGTTTCACCGTTTATCCCGCCATCGATGTGCGTGATGGCCGCGTCGTGCGCCTAGCGCAGGGCGACTACGCCCGCGAGACGCGCTACGAACGCACCCCGCTGGACGTGGCCTTGCGCTACGCCGTGCAGGGCGCCGAATGGCTGCATCTGGTCGATCTGGACGCCGCACGCGCGGGTGGCTACACATTGGCGCCGCTGCTGGCCGACATCGCGCGCCACACCCCGCTTAAGGTGCAGACCGGCGGCGGTGTACGGGAACGCGATGATGTGGCGCGCATTCTCGATGCCGGTGCGGATCGCGTGGTCATCGGTTCGCTGTCCGTGCGTGAGCCCGAGACGGTGCTGGGCTGGCTGGCCGAGTTCGGTAGCGATCGCATCACCGTCGCGCTGGACACGCGCCGCGACGATGCAGGGGTCTGGCGCCTGCCGGTGCATGGCTGGACCGAGACGGCGTCCGAAACCCTGGACGAACTTGCCGCACGATACGCCGCAGCCGGACTGCGCCACCTGTTGAGTACCGATATCGCGCGCGACGGGATGCTGACCGGTCCCAACCTGGACCTCTATGCCCACCTGCGACGCACCGTGCCGGCGCTGGCGGTGCAGGCCTCGGGTGGCGTCAGCGCCATCGCCGACGTGGGCGGCGCGCGCGCGGCCGGATGCGCCGGCATCGTGCTGGGACGCGCGCTGCTGGAAGGCCGCTTCACGCTGCCGGAGGCGCTGGCATGCTGAGCCGGCGCATCATCCCGTGCCTGGACGTGCGCGAAGGACGCGTGGTCAAGGGCGTGAAGTTCCGCGACCACGTGGACATGGGCGACATCGCCGACCTGGCGCTGCGGTACCGCGACGAGGGCGCGGACGAACTGGTGTTCTACGACATCAGCGCCAGTCCCGAGGGACGTTCGGTGGACTACGCCTGGATCGAGCGGGTTTCGCGCCTGCTCGACATCCCGTTCTGCGTCGCCGGCGGCATCCGCAGTGTCGAGACGGCACGCCGCGTGCTTTACAGTGGCGCCGACAAGGTGTCGGTGAATACGCCGGCACTGGAACGCCCCGCGCTGATCGGTGAGCTGGCGGAAGCCTTCGGCGTGCAATGCGTGGTGGTCGGCGTCGATTCGATCCTCGAGGCGGACGGTGAGTGGCGCGTACGCCGCTACACCGGTGATCCTTCGAAGATGCAGGGCGCGGGGCTGAGGACGCTGGACTGGGTGGTGCAGGCGCAGCGGCTGGGTGCGGGCGAGATCGTGTTGAACTGCATGGACCAGGATGGCGTGCGCCGCGGCTATGATCTGGCGCAGCTCAAGGCGGTGCGTGCCGTGTGCGAGGTGCCGTTGATCGCGTCCGGCGGCGCGGGCGAGGTGGAACATTTCGCGGACGTGTTCGCGCAGGCGGACGTGGACGGCGCGCTCGCGGCCAGCGTGTTCCACAGCGGACACATCAGGATTCCCGCGCTGAAGCGCGCATTGGCGGAGCAGGGCATCGAGGTGCGACGTGGCGAATGACAACGGATCGCCCGGTTTCGATCCGGGCCGGTTGGACTGGGGCAAGGGTGATGGCCTGCTGCCTGTCGTGGTGCAGGACGCGTCGAACCTGCGCGTGCTGATGCTGGGCTACATGAACCGTGAAGCGCTGGAAGCCACGCTCGCCAGCCGGCGCGTAACGTTCTTCAGTCGCAGCAAGCAGCGCCTGTGGACCAAGGGCGAAAGCTCGGGCCATGTGCTCGAACTCGTCTCGGTCGATGCCGACTGCGACGACGACACGCTGCTGGTGCTGGCGCACCCGCAAGGACCCACCTGCCATCTGCAGCGCGCCAGTTGCTTCCCGTCTGCGCCTTCGGCGTTCCTGTCGGACCTGGACGCGCTTGTCGCGCGGCGCGAGCGCGAGCGACCTGCGGACAGCTATACGACGCGCCTGTTCGAATCCGGCACACGCCGCATCGCGCAGAAGGTGGGCGAAGAGGGTGTCGAGACCGCGCTGGCGGCGGTCGCGCAGGACGAAACCGCCCTGCTCGGCGAGAGCGCCGACCTGCTGTACCACCTGACGGTCCTGTTGCGCGCGCGCGGCCTGTCGCTGGCCGATGCGGTCGACGTGCTGCGCGAGCGCCACGGAGCCTGAAGCGTTCCCGGTAGAGGGCGTGGGAGCGACGTAAGTCGCGAGCTTCTTCGTGGGGCCGTCTGGCATCCTCATCGCGGGCGATCACCGTCGCGGTTCCTGTCGCACCTACAAGGAAACCTCCGCTGCGCCATAATCCGCCGGTCGCCCCCGCTGGAGTCGCCGTGCGCGCTTCGCTGACCGTCTTGCTGCTGGCCTGCCTGGCCGTCCCCGCCCATGCGCTGCCGCCACCCTGCAGCAGCGGCGTTGTCTTCGAGGACCGCAACGGCAACGGCGTGCGCGATGCCGGCGAACCCGGCATCCCCGGCATCAAGGTCTCCGACGGCGTGCAACTGGTCACCACCGGCGCGGACGGCGGATACGACGTGCCGTACGAGGACGGTCGCACGCTGTTCGTCGTCAAGCCGGCCGGCTACGACGTGTCGGTGCGGCCGGACGGCATGCCGGATTTCTGGCACAACCGGCAGTACCACAAGGGCCCGGCGCTGAAGTACGGCGGCACTCCGCAACGCCAACCGGGCTGCAGGCATTTCGGCCTGCGTCCGCGTGGCGAAGCGACAACTGCCGGTGAATTCGAGGCCCTCTTGCTGGCCGACAGCCAGACCGCCTCGGTGCAGGACGTGGACTACTACTGGCGCGACATCGTGCAACCGCTGGTGGGCAAGCACGGCGCGTCGCTGGGGCTGACGCTGGGCGACATCGTCAACGACGACCTGGCGCTGTATCCCGAGATGCTGCGCACGACGATGAGCCTGCAGGTGCCGTGGCTGTTCATTCCCGGCAACCATGACCTCGATTTCGATGCCGCCAGCGACGCGGATTCGCTGCGCACGTTCCGCCACCATCTGGGGCCGGACACGTTTGCATGGGAAGAGGACGCGGTGACCTTCATCGGGCTGGACGACATCATCTACCGGCCGGGCGAGTCGCCGTCCTACCTGGGCGGACTGCGCGAGGATCAGTTCGCCTTCCTGCAGGCGTACCTGCCGACCGTGCGCAGGGATCGCCTGCTGGTGATCGGCGTGCATATCCCGTTCTTCGAGGAAGGCGCGCGTGGGTTCCGTCCTGCGGACCGCGAGCGGCTGTTCGCGCTGCTGAGGGATTTTCCGCACGTGCTGCTGCTCAGTGGGCATACCCACACGCAGCGTCACTGGTACCACGATGCCGCCACCGGCTGGCACGGCACGCAGCCGCTGCACGAGTACAACGTCGGCGCGGCCTGTGGTGCGTACTGGTCGGGCGTCAAGGATGCGGCGGGTATTCCGGACAGCACCATGGCTGACGGCACGCCGAATGGCCATGCGCGCTTGCGCGTGCGGAAGGGCGGCGAGTACACGCTGTCGTGGCATGCGGCGCGCGCGAAGGACGACAGCGGCATTGGCCTGCATGCACCGAACGTCCTCCGCAAGGGGGCGTACCCGGCCTGGGGCGTCTACGCGAACGTCTACATGGGCGAGGCGGACACGCGGGTGGAGTACCGGGTCGACGGCGGCGAGTGGAAGGCGATGAAGCGCGTCGAGCAGCCCGATCCATCGCTGCTGGTGGAGAACATGCGCGACGACCTGGCCGACGCACTGCGTGGCTACGACCGCTCCCCCGAAGCCGAACCGTCGCATCACCTGTGGCGCGGCGCACTGACCACCGATCTTGCCGAGGGCGAGCATCGCGTGGAGGTCCGTGCCTTCGACCGCTGGCGCGGCGAGACCACCGCCCACACGAGCTACCGTCTGCAGACCGCCACACCCTGACCATGGCCAGCCCGGACCTGCCCATCGAGCACTTCGCCGATCCGGCCGCGTGGGAATGCTGGCTGGAACGTCATCCGCAGTCGTCAGGCGTGTGGCTGAAGATCGCCAAGAAGGACACCGGCATTCCGTCGGTGACGTATCCCGAAGCGCTCGACGTCGCGCTGTGCCATGGCTGGATCGACGGGCAGAAGAAGGGCTTCGACGCGCAGTTCTTCCTGCAGCGCTTTACGCCGCGTCGCGCGCGCAGCACCTGGTCGAAGATCAACGTGGCGAAGATCGACACCTTGAGCGCGGCGGGCCGCATGCGGCCGGCGGGACTGCGCGAAGTCGAAGCCGCGAAGGCGGACGGACGCTGGGACGCGGCCTACGACGGCGCGAGGTCGATGGACGTGCCGCCCGAGCTGGCGAAGGCGCTGGCCAGGAACCGCAAGGCCAAGGCGTTCTTCGACACGTTGGACAAGACCAACCGCTACGCCGTGTGCTGGCGTGTGCAGACGGCAGTGAAGCCGGAAACGAAGCAGGCGCGGGTGGAGAAGCTGGTCGCCATGCTTGCCCGGGGCGAGAAGATCCACGGGTGAGGGGCTGCCGACAGGCGGTGGCCTGGCCGGTCCCGGTGCGTTTCAGCGTGGGGTAGCATGATGCCGTCAGGGGGCGGCGACAGGGGGTTTCGATGTTCCAGTGTTTTGATTCCGGTTTGCCCGTGGGCAAGCTGGACCGCGTTCCGTTCACCTTCAAGCATCGCCTGCTGGATCATCCGGCGCTGACCATGGAGGGACTGGCCGAGTCGCTGCCGCAGTTGTCCCCGGAGTGCATCACCTACTCCAAGGGCCTGTCCGACCTGTCGATCAACTTCGACCGCGCGCATCTCGAGCACGGCAATGGCCTCAGCCTGCGCGAGACCATCGAGACGATACGCACCTCCAACTCGTACATTGCGGTGCGCGACCCGGTAGCGCACCCGGCGTTCCGCGACCTGTACGAGTCCCTGAGTGCCGAGATGACGGAACTGCAGCGCCAGAGCGGCAACTCGCAGGCGATCCACGAACCGCGCATGTGGCTGTTCATCGCATCGCCCAATGCAATGACGCCGTTCCACTTCGACCGCTATTCGAACGTGCTCATGCAGATCCGCGGCAGCAAGGAAGTGGCCGTATTCCCGAACTTCCGGCCCGACATCGTGCCGGTGGACATCTGCGAGGCCTACATGGACCGCAAGGAAGTGCAGGCACCCTGGCACCCGGACCTGGACGCGCATGCGATCAAGTTCGACTTCCGGCCGGGCGATACGCTGCACATTCCCTACACCTCCGGCCACTACGTGAAGAACGGACCGGAGGATGTGTCGATCTCACTGTCGTTCTTCTTCCAGACCGACGAAACGCTGCGCTGGACGCGGGCGATGCAGTTCAACCATCGCGTCCGCAAGCGCGTGCAGCGCTTCGGCGTGACGCCGTCGCCTGTCGGGCATAACCGGTATGTGGACGGCGCAAAGGCCAGGGCGCTGCCGCTGCTGTCGATGATGTGGAGGCTGGCCAGCTGAAACCCCGCAAGCCCTGAAACGCGGAACGCCCCTCGTCGAGGGGCGTTTCCTGTGAGGACCTGGCGGGCGAGCGGCGGCTGGCGGGCTGGGTTCACATGGCTGGCTGGCGGATGGCTGGCTTGCGACGTGGCGCGCAGACTAGGCAATCGCGCAACGCCGTGCAGGAACGCGAATCGCTCTCACCGCGACGCACGGCTGGCGCGGACGCTCAGCCACGCGCCGGCCAGCAGCAGGACGACCGCCACCGCCTGTATCCAGTGCGCCTCCGCACGGCCCGATGCCACCAGCAGCAGGGTGGACAGCAGCGGCGCGAGGTAGGACAGGCTGCCCAGCAGGGCGATGTCGCCGTGCTTGGTGCCGTGGTCCCACAGCCAGAACGCCGCGCCCACCGGCCCGATGCCCATCAGCAACAGCACGACCCACTGGCCCGCGGTCGGCATGACGGTCTGTTCGCTGAGCAGGTGCGCGACCGTGCCCAGTACGGCGACACCCGCACAGCCGACGGTGATCGCGGCGGTGGGCACGTCGGCATGGCGTCGGTTGAGCACCGAGTACAGCGACCAGATCAGCGCCGCACCCAGTGCCGCGAGATAACCCGGAACGTGGGCGGATTCGACCTGCAGACCACGGCCGCGGGTGACCAGCAGAACCGCAGCGACCAATCCGAGCGCGGTGCCCAGCCATTGGCCCGGCCGCACTGCGACGCCGCCGAAAACACCCGCGAACACCACGATCAGCAGCGGCCACAGGTAGTTCAGCAGGTTGGCTTCCACCGCCGGTGCGCGTTTCAGCGCGATGAAGTACAGCGAGTGGTAGCCGAACAGCGCGAACGTCGACAGCGCGAGCGCAGGCAGTGGCTGACACAGCTCACGCCAGCCTGCGGTGCCGCGCAGCGTGGCGCGGACCAGCCCCAGGATGGCGGCAATGCCGAAGCCGATCGCCAGTACCTGGAATGGCGGCAGGTTGCCGGTCGCCGTCGTGAGCAGGGCCAGCGACGCCCACAGCAGGATCGCGACCAGCCCGATCAGCGTGGCCTGTCGCTGCGCGGCGGCGCCGTTCACGCGGTAGGCAGCGGAATGTCGGCGAAGGACGCGACGCGTGCATGCCCGCGCGATGCGTCACCGGTCCGCGGCTGCGGGTAGTCGTCGAGCCGGTCCACCAGCTGCGTCTGCAGGCCAGCCTCGCGCGCAGCATCCAGTTCCTCGACGACGTCGGACAGGAACAGGATGCGCTCGGGTGCGATGCCGATGCGGTCCGCGATCGTGCGGTAGCTGTCGGCCTCGCGCTTGCCGCCGATCTCGGTGTCGAACCAGCCGGAGAACAGCGGCGTCAGGTCGCCCGCATCGCTGTGGCCGAAGAACAGCTTCTGTGCCGGCACGGAGCCGGACGAGTACACGTAGAGCGGATAGCCCTGCGCATGCCAGTCGCGCAGCGCGGGCGCGGCGTCGGGATAGATGTGCGCGGTGAAGTCGGCATCGCGGTAGCCGGCTTCCCAGATCAGGCCCTGCAGCGCCTTCAGCGCGGTGTGCTTGCGGTCCTGGTCGATCCAGCCCTGCAGCGTCTCGACGATGACGTCGTCGCTGCAGATGCTGCCGTGTTCCGTGGCCACCACGTCCAGCCAGCGGCGGACGTCCGGTTCCTGCCCATGCTCGCGCACGAAGCCGGGCAGGGCACGCCGCGCATACGGGAACAGCACGTCCTTCACGAACGAGATGCTGCTGGTGGTGCCTTCGATGTCGGTGAGGATGGCGGAAACGGGCATGGGATTCCTGTAGAGCGGAGCTCGCTCCGCTGCGCGTGTTCGGACGGTGGTGCAGCCGGGCAAGCCCGGCTCTGCACGGTCAATGGCCGTCGGTCAGGCCTTCGTAGCGCGGGAACTGCTGCGCCAGCGTGGTGCCGGTGAAGTGGCCCACCCAGCCGTCCGGCTCGGTGAAGAAGCGGATGGCGACGAAGCTCGGTTCCGGCCCCATGTCGAACCAGTGCAGCGTGCTGTCGGGCACGCCGATCAGGTCGTCCTTCACGCATTCGACTTCGTAGACCTTGTCGCCCACGTGCAGGGTGAACAGGCCCGAGCCGGCCACGAAGAAACGCACTTCGTCTTCCTTGTGGTAATGCTCGTCGAGGAACTTGGCACGCATCGCCTCGCGCTGCGGGTTGTCCGGCGCGATGCTGACCACGTCGACGGTCTTGAATCCGCGCTCGGCGACCAGCCGGTCGATGTCGGCGCGGTAGGCGTCGATCACGTCCTCCGGCGAAGCACCGGGCGCGATCGCCTTGCTGGCTTTCCAGCGTTCGAAGGTCACGCCGAGCTTCTTCAGTTCGGTGGCGATGAAGTCGGGGTCGTAACTGGCGAACTCCGGCGTGGCCGGGTCGGATTCGTTGAAGATGCGCAGGCGGCTCATGGCGATGGCGTGAGGCGGCGAGGGGGACGCTAGGGTAGCAAACCCGGTCCCCGCGCCCTGTTGCAACATCGGAACGGCGCGATAACCGCCGGTTATCAGCGCCGGCAGCCGAGCTTGCGCAGCTCCAGTTCGGCGGCGAACAGGAACTCGAACGCCTCCAGGTGGCGGCGTGCTTCGGCCATCGTGCGGCCCCACGCATACAGGCCGTGGCCGTCGATCAGGTAGCCCCACAGCGGCTGGCTGTCGAGCAGCGCGTCGACCTGCGCGGCCAGCGTGGGCATGTCCTGGGTGTTGGCGAACACCGGCACGTCGATGGCCATTTCGTGCGTGCTGTTGCCGTGGAAGGCCTTCAGCAGCTCGAAGCCTTCCAGGCGGACGTGGCCGGCGCCGGCGAACAGCCGCGACGCCACGGTCTGCACCAGCGAATGGGTATGCAGCACGCAGCCGATCTCGGGGTAGCGGCGGTACAGCTGCGTGTGCAGCAGCGTTTCCGCAGACGGGCGATGGTCGCTCCCGACCGCCTTGCCGTCGAAATCCACCACCATGATGTCCCCCTCAACCAGACGCCCCTTGTCGCGGCCGGAAACGGTGATCGCGGCATGCCGCTCGTCCAGCCGCTGCGAGAAATTGCTGCTGGTGGCCGGCGTCCAGCCCAGCTGCGCCAGTTCGCGCACGTTGGAAATGATGGACTGCGCGCGGTCGCGCAGCTGGTCGGCGTCGTAGGGCAGGGTGTTCATGCCGCGCATTCTAGCGGAAGGTCCGCGGCGCCCCGGTCGATTGATCCAGCGCAATGCGGCCGCCGGTCGCCGCGGGGAGACTGGCTACTCCCTTCCGCAGGTACCCAGCCGATGAGCCACGATGCCTCCCGCCGCCGCTTCCTGACCACCACCCTGACTGCCGCGGTCGTAGCGCCGCTGGCCTGGCACAGCCTGCGTGCCGACGCCGCCGCACCGGCCGCGTTGCCGAAGCTGGATGCCGCCAATCCCACCGCCAAGGCGCTGGCCTATACCGACAATGCGGCGACCGCCAAGCATCCCAAGCACAAGGCGGGCGACCATTGCGCGAACTGCAATTTCTTCAAGGCCGCCGCGGGCCAGGCCTACGGCCCCTGCACGCTGTTCCCCAAGAACACGGTGGCCGCGGCTGGCTGGTGCAGCGCCTGGGCCAGGAAGCCCTGACAGGACGTGCAAGAAAAAAAGCGCGGCCTGGCCGCGCTTTTTTTTACCCCCGGAGCCGGGTTCAGCGCTTGCCGCGCAGGCGGCTGTGGCGGAAGCCGTAGAGGAAGTAGATCAGGAAGCCGACCGCGGTCCACACCGCCATCAGCATCCAGTTGTGGGCGGTCATCGCCGACAGCAGCGCCAGGCAGCTCAGCACGCCCAGGGAGCAGACCAGCCACGCCATCGGGATGCGGAACGGCCGCGGCAGGTCGGGTTGCGTGCGGCGCAGGACCAGCACGCCGACGCACACCGAGGCGAAGGCGATCAGGGTGCCCATCGAGGTCAGTTCGCCCAGCACGTCGAGCGGGAACAGCGCCGCCAGCAGGGCGATGCCGATGCCGGTGATCACCGTATTGATGTGCGGCGTGCGGTACTCCGGATGGATCTTGGTGAACACCGGCGGCAGCAGACCGTCGCGGCCCATGATCATGAAGATGCGCGGCTGGCCGATGATCATCACCAGCACCACCGACGACAGACCGATCAGGGCGCCGATTTCCACGATCACGCGCAACCAGCCGAGCTGGGGATGCGCGGCGACCGCAGTCACCACCGGCTCCGCGGTGCCCAGCGCGGTGTAGGGCACCAGACCGGTCATCACGGCCGCCATGCCGATGTACAGGAGGGTGCAGATCACCAGCGAAGCCAGCATGCCGATCGGCAGATCCTTCTGGGGACGATGCGACTCTTGCGCCGCCACCGAGACCGCTTCGAAGCCGATGTAGGCGAAGAACACCATCGCCGCGCCGCGCAGCACGCCGTCCCAGCCGAACTTGCCCGGCCCCTCGTTCGCGGGAATGAAGGGCTGCCAGTTGCCCGGATCGACGTACTTCCAGCCCGCGACGATCACCAGCACGATCAGGCCCGTCTTGAGAACCACCATCGCCATGTTCATGGCCGTGGATTTGCGGATGCCGACGTAGCACAGCCAGGTCAGCAGCAGCACGATCGCCGCGGCAGGAAGATTGGCGATCGCACCGGTGGGGCGCAGCTGCGCGTCCAGCGGCGCGCTGACCAGCGCCTGTGGCAGATAGATGTTGAAGTGTTCGAGCAGGCTCAGGAAATACCCGGTCCAGCTGACCGCCACCGCCGAGGCGGACACGCCGTATTCCAGCACCAGCATCCACCCGATGAACCAGGCGGCCAGTTCGCCCAGCGTGGCATAGGTGTAGGTGTAGGCGCTGCCGGACACCGGCACCATCGCCGCGAACTCGGCATAGGCCAGCGCGCAGAAGGTGCAGCACAGCGCGGCCAGCACGAACGACAGCATGATCGCCGGGCCGGCATGGTTGGCCGCGGCCTGGCCGGTAATGACGAAGATGCCACCGCCGATCACGGCGCCGATGCCCAGCGCGGTCAGGCCCCAGGGGCCGAGCGTGCGGCGCAGGCTGAGCCCTTCGGCCTCTTCGTGGGCGGCGTGGGGGTGTTTGGTGGACAGGAGCTGTCGGAGCATCGTGCGTGGTCTCGGAGCGGTGTCGAGGTATGCCATCAAAAAAGGCCGGCGGTACGGCCGCCGGCCTTCCGGTGGATCAGGTCGGCTGCCTGAGTTTGCTGTTCCAGAAGCCGTAGGTGAAGTAGACCACCAGGCCGAGGATCGTCCAGCCCACGAAGATCTTCCAGTGCTCGACGAAGGGCTGCCAGAACAGGTAGAGGCACGCGACCACGCCCAGCGGACAGATCACGATGGCCATCGGCACCTTGAACGGGCGCGGCATCTCGGGGCGCGTGTAGCGCAGGATCAGCACGCCGGCGCACACGGTGGCGAACGCGAGCAGGGTGCCCATCGACACCAGTTCGCCCAGCACGTTGAGCGGCATCAGGCCGGCCAGCGCGGCGGCCAGCACGCCGACGATGATGGTGCCGACGTAGGGCGTGCGGTACTTGGGGTGCACCCGGCCGAAGAACTTCGGCATCAGGCCGTCCTTCGCCATGCTGTAGAAGATGCGCGGCTGGGCCATCAGCATCACCAGGATGACCGAGGAGAGGCCGGCGATCGCGCCGATCTCCACCGCCGTCTTCAGCCAGGCCAGGTTCGGGTAGGGCTCCAGCGCGGTGGCGACCGGCTTTGCGGTGCCCAGCAGCGTGTAGTTGGTCATGCCGGTCAGCACGGCGCACACGATGATGTAGATGACGGTGCAGATGGCCAGCGAACCGAGGATGCCGACCGGCATGTCGCGCTGCGGATTCTTGGCTTCACCGGCCGCCGTGGAGACCGCGTCGAAGCCGATGTAGGCGAAGAACACGATGGCGGCCGCGCGGGTCACGCCTTCGAACCCGAACTTGCCCGGGCCTTCGTTGGCCGGGATGAACGGCGTCCAGTTGGCCGGGTCGATGTACGTGGCGCCGATGCCGATGAACAACACGATCACCGTGACCTTGATCGCCACCACGATGGCGTTGACGAAGGCCGACTGGGTGATGCCCACGTAGCACAGGCCGCTGATGGCGGCGACGATGGCGATGGCCGGCAGGTTGAGGATCGACCCCGTTGCGATGAAAGTGTGGCCGTCCCAGTTGATCGGCGCCTGCGCCAGTTCGGTCGGGAAGGGCAGGTGCAGCGTGGTGGTCAGGAAGCTGATCAGATAGCCGGACCAGCCCACGGCCACGGTGGCCGAGGCGAACAGGTATTCCAGCACCAGGCACCAGCCGATGAACCAGGCCACGAACTCGCCCAGGGTGGCGTAGGAATAGGAGTAGGCACTGCCGGAGACCGGCATCAGCGCGGAAAACTCGGCATAGCACAGGCCGGCCAGGGCACAGGCGAAGCCGGCCATGACGAAGCTCAGCATGATCGCGGGGCCGGCGTGGTTGGCCGCTGCCTGGCCGGTCAGCACGAAGATGCCCGCGCCGATCACCGCGCCCACGCCCAGCAGCACCAGGTGCTTGGCGGTCAGCGTCCGTTTCAGGGTGGCTTCGCCGTCCAGGCTGCCTTCGAAGGGTTCACCGGCATCGACGTGGCCTGCCGGCGCGACCGGCTTGACCCTGAACAGAGCTTTGAGCATTCGCAGCGTCCCCTTGAAAGACTGGATGCCGACGAAGAACTCCGCCGGGCGGTGGCAACGGTCATGGAGGCGGCCCCCATGGAAGGCCGTACCTTGCCAAAGCGGGCGGGGGATCACAAGCGCGGGTGCAGCATGACCGGCGATAATCGCGGCCCATCGCCCGCCTTCGAAGAGAAAACCACGCCGTGTCAGTCGCTCATGCCGTCCTCCGCGAACAGTTGGCCACCTACGGACGACGCTGGCCTGCCGAAACCGGGGTGGTGGGCCAGTTCCTCGCCCTGCTCGACGATCCTGCCGATCCCTTCGTCCGGGAGCGGTTGGAAGGCCACCTGACCGGCGGCGCGTGGCTGGTGAGTGCGGATGGACGCCGCACCCTGCTGACCCACCACCGAAAGCTGGGGCGGTGGCTGCAGCTGGGCGGCCATGCGGACGGCGACAGCGACATGGCGCGCGTCGCGCTGAAGGAAGCGGAAGAGGAGTCGGGCCTGTCGGACCTGTCCGTGGAGGGCGACATCTTTGATCTCGACCGCCACTGGATACCCGAGCGCAAAGGCGTGCCGGGCCATTGGCACTACGACGTGCGCTATGTCGTTCGGGCCAACGGCAGTGAGGACTATGTGGTCAGCGAGGAATCGCTGGACCTGGCCTGGCGCGAGATCGGACCGATCGCGGACGAGCCGGACGAATCCCTCAGCCGCATGGCGCGCAAGTGGCTGGCACGGAGTACCGCATAGGGTGGGCCCTGGCCCACCGTCCCGGACGCATCAATAGAGCACGCGCACCCGCAGCGTGCCCTCGATCGCCGCCATCGCATCGCGCAGGCTGGCGGTCTGTTCCTCGTCCGCGGTCACGTCGATGACCACGTAGCCGACCTTCGGGTCGGTGCGCAGGAACTGGCCGTCGATGTTGATACCACGGTCGCGGAAGATGTCGTTGATCTGCGACAGCACGCCCGGCACGTTGCGGTGGATGTGCAGGATGCGGCGGCTGCCGTCGTGGCCGGGCAGGGTCACTTCGGGGAAGTTCACCGACGACAGCGTGCTGCCGTTGTCGCTGTAGCGCACCAGCTTGGCCGCGACTTCGATGCCGATGTTGTCCTGCGCCTCCAGCGTGCTGCCGCCGACGTGCGGGGTAAGGATGACGTTGTCGAGGCCGCGCAGCGGCGACTCGAACAGCTCCGCATTGCCCTTGGGCTCCAGCGGGAACACGTCCACCGCCGCGCCGCCGAGCTTGCCGGCCTTCAGTGCGTCGGCCAGCGCGTCGATGTCGACCACGGTGCCACGCGACGCGTTGATCAGGTGCGCGCCGGGCTTCATCCGGGCGATCTGTGCCGCGCCGAACATGTCCTTGGTGGCCGCCGTCTCCGGCACGTGCAGCGTCACCACGTCGCTCTGCGCCAGCAGGTCGTCCAGGCTCACGGCCGAACGCGCATTGCCGAGCGACAGCTTGGTCT
Organism: Pseudoxanthomonas japonensis; assembly: GCF_043632995.1. NCBI lineage: Bacteria > Pseudomonadati > Pseudomonadota > Gammaproteobacteria > Lysobacterales > Lysobacteraceae > Pseudoxanthomonas > Pseudoxanthomonas japonensis. Next base: position 1,726,561 of record NZ_CP171632.1, read on the forward strand.
CGATGTCGTGGAAGAGCACGTGCATGCCCAGCGCTTCGGCCAGCACGCCGACCTGGGTGCCGATGTGGCCGTAGCCGATGATGCCCAGCGTCTTGCCGCGCACTTCATGGCTGCCCGCAGCCGACTTGCTCCAGCCGCCGCGGTGGCATTCGGCGTTCTTCTGCGGAATGCCGCGCATCAGCAGGATGGCCTGCGCGATGACCAGTTCGGCCACGCTGCGGGTGTTGGAGTAGGGCGCGTTGAAGACCGGGATGCCGGCCAGTTCCGCCGCGTCCAGGTCCACCTGGTTGGTGCCGATGCAGAAGCAGCCCACGGCGATCAGTCGGCGCGCCTGCGCCAGCACGTCCTCGCTCAGATGGGTGCGCGAGCGGATGCCGACGATGTGCGCCTCGGCGATGCGGCGCTTCAGTTCGTCTTCCGGCAGCGACTTCTCGTGGAACTCGATCTGCGAATAGCCGGCCGCGCGGAACGTCTCGACGGCCGTCTGACTGACCCCCTCCAGCAACAGCACGCGGATGTCCTGCTTCGGGTACGAGGTCTTCTTGATCGACATTGCCGGAAAGGTCGCAGCGGAGGGGAAAGGGTCGTCACTATGCCAGATGGGAGACATTGATGGTGCGGCGCGCCATGGAAAGCTCGGTTGCTGTTTTCCGGCTTGGTTGCCCCTGAAACCAAGGCGCGTTTCGGCTGGACGCCATCGGGCTTCGCTGGCACGCTGGGCGCCCCCGAGAGTCCTGCCCCCGCAATGAGCGATCCACGCCTGGAAGCCCTGCAGCACGCCGTCCCGGCGCTGCGCCTGAAGACCGATCCTGCCGATCTGGAACACTACGGTCGCGACTGGACCCGTCGCTGGACGCCATCGCCGCTCGCCATCGCGTTGCCGGCGACGGTCGATGAGGTGCAGGCGGTCGTGCGCTGGGCGAACGAGCATCGCGTGGCGGTCGTGCCGTCGGGCGGACGCACCGGCCTGTCCGGCGGCGCGGTGGCGGCGAACGGCGAACTGGTGCTGAGCCTGGAGCGCATGAACCAGGCGCTCGATTTCAATGCGGTGGACCGCACGCTGACCGTGCAGGCCGGCATGCCGCTGGAGGCCGTGCACAACGCCGCGCGCGACCACGGCCTGGTGTATCCGGTGGACTTCGCCGCGCGCGGGTCCTGCGCGATCGGCGGCAACATCGCCACCAATGCCGGCGGCATCCGCGTGATCCGCTACGGCAATACGCGCGAATGGATTGCCGGATTGAAGGTCGTCACCGGTGCCGGCGACGTGCTGGAGCTCAACAAGGCGCTGATCAAGAATTCCAGCGGCTACGACCTGCGCCATCTGTGGATCGGCTCCGAAGGCACGCTGGGCATCGTCGTCGAGGCCACCGTCCGGTTGACCGATCCGCCGCCGCCGACCAACGTCATGTTGCTGGCGCTTCCCTCGTTCGAGGTGCTGATGCAGGTCTTCGCCGCGTTCCGCGAGCGACTGCAACTGGAGGCCTTCGAGTTCTTCACCGACCGCGCGCTGGAGCACGTGCTGGCGCACGGCGCGCAGAAGCCGTTCGACGAGGTGCACCCGTACTACGTGGTCACCGAGTTCGCGATCGGCGACGAGGCCAGGGAAGCCGCGGCGATGGCGGCCTTCGAGGCCTGCATGGAGCAGGGCTGGGTCAGCGACGGCGTGATCAGCCAGTCCGATGCCCAGGCCGCCCAGCTGTGGCGCCTGCGTGAGGGCATCACCGAAGCGCTGGCGCGTTATGTGCCCTACAAGAACGACGTGTCGGTCCGCATCTCGGCGATGCCGGCCTTCCTGGCGGAGACGCAGGCGCTGCTGGGCGAGGCGTATCCGCAGTTCGACGTGGTCTGGTTCGGCCACATCGGCGACGGCAACCTGCACATCAACGTATTGAAGCCTGAGGGCATGGAAAACTCCGAGTTCGTCACCCAGTGCGAGCAGGTCACCAAGCTGTTGGCGGCGTCGCTGGAGCGTCATCACGGAAGCATTTCCGCCGAGCACGGCATCGGCCTGGTAAAGAAGGGATATCTGGAAAGCACGCGGAGCGCCGGGGAAATCGCGGTGATGCGCGGCATCAAGCGAGTGCTGGATCCGAATGGCCTGATGAATCCGGGCAAGCTGTTCGACAGCTGACAATAGCGCCGGATTCAGCCTCGCATCGTCGATTGCGGGTAGTCTTTGCGCACCGCGCCGACCACGGCGTTCCCCCGTGTGGAAATCTTCATGTCCCGATTGATCCTGGCCGGCGTGTTGCTGGCGTTCTCCGTGCCGGTGTTCGCCGGCAGCTTTGCCGGCTCGTCCGCCGGCGCGTCCTCCGCCGGTTCGTCTGCCTCGTCCGACAGTTCGTCTGGCGACGACAAGATCGTCGTGCAGGCGCGCGAAGATGCCGCAAGCTTCGTCGCCAGCGACGGCCGGATCCGCGGTGCGCAGCTGGAGGCCGCATTGCGCCACCTGCGCGAGAAGGACGAAGCGGCGCGCAAGGCCAGCGACATGCAGCTGGCGCAGGCCATCCTGGCCCGCTGATGCACGCGCGTCGGCCCCGGGGCCGGCGCATCGCCGCGCTCCTGCTGTGGGCGTGGCTCGGCCCGGCCGCCACGGCGGCCGCGCTCGAGATCGACGCCACGAACCTCGCACCTGACGATGTCGCCGCGACGCAGGCGCTCGTCGATGATGTGCTGCCACGCCTGCCTGCGATGTGGCGCGATGGGTTGCCGTCCGATCTCGTCCTTCAATGGCGCGCTGACTTGCCAGCGCACGTCGCGGGTCGGCGAGTAGGCAATCGCATCCTGTTGCCCCGCCATCTGCTGCATGCATGGACGACCCGCGAAGCCGTGTCCCCGGACGATGCGTTCCTGAGTGACGTCCGCGAGGCGCTGGTGCACGAGTTGGCGCACAGCTACGACCGGGCCCAGGGCAATGTCCTGTCCGATGATCCGCGCCTGCGCGATCTCGCGGGATGGCAGCGCAGCGTGTTTCCCCTTGCCGGCCGTCGTTCGCGCAACGACTTCACAGCACGGACGCCCGACGCCTATGAACTTGAGCGGCCATCCGAGTTCGTGGCGGTGAACCTTGAGCATTTCTTGCTCGACCCGGGCTACGGTTGCCGTCGCCCCGCGCTGTATCGCCATTTCGCGGCGCATTTCGATGTGCCGGCCACCGACGACGGATGCGCGTCCGGAATGCCGTTCCTGGACGTGGACACCGAGGCGGGCGATGCGGCATTGCTCGCGCTGGATCCGTCACGTGTCTACGCGATCGACTACCTGCTGGCCGAGGGCAACACCCAGGCGATGAGCCGCTGGGGCCACAGCATGCTGCGACTGGTGATCTGCGCGCCCGGGCGTGCGCCGGGGCCGGACTGCCGCTTCGACCTGGCCCACCATCGCGTGCTGTCGTTCCGCGCCTTCGTCGGCGACGTGCAGATCTCGGGCTGGCGCGGACTGACCGGTTCGTATCCGTCGCGGCTGTTCCTGCTGCCGCTGGACCAGGTGATCGAGGAGTACACGCGCGTCGAACTGCGCGGGTTGCAGTCGATTCCGCTGCGTCTCCAGCAGGATGAGGTCGCGTCGCTGCTGGAGCGCGCTGCCCAGCTCCATTGGAGCTACGACGGACGCTACTACTTCATCAGCAACAACTGCGCGGTGGAAACCTGGAAGCTGCTCCACGACGGCGTGCCCCGGCTGGCGGGCGAATCCCTCGCCAGCATCACGCCGACCGGCCTGCTGAGGAAGCTGGAACGGCACGGCATCGCGGATGCGAGCGTGCTGGACGATCCCGAGGATGCGAAGCGGCTCGGCCACTACTTCGAACCGATGAGCGCACGTTACGAATCCTTGTTCGCCGTCGCGCGCGAGTCGCTGGCGCTGCCGCAGCAGGATGTGCAGGCCTGGTTGACGCTGTCGCCGACCGAACGGGCCGCGTGGTTGCCGCACGCGGATCTGCGCGCCAGTGCGGCGCTGCTGGTACTGGAAACCGCCGCGCAGCGTCGCCAGCAATTGCTGCTGCGCGACGAGCTGAAGCGACGTTACCTCAGCCGCGATGCGCCGGCCGACATCGATCACGCACTGCAGGCCTTGCGCACGTGGCTGGGCGATACGGGTTTCGTCAGCCGCCCGTCAGAACTTGTGCCGGAGGGCTACGGATTGCCGCAGGCGGAGGAGCGTGAACGCATCGCGGACGAAGCCCGCGTGCGCGTGGCCCGCCTGCGTGAGCAGGACGGGGTGCTGCGGGAAGAACTGGAGCGCTGGCTGCCCGCCGACCAGCGCGAGGTGCTGCAAGGCATCGAGGCGAACCTGGAGACGATCGGTGCGCGCCTGCGCGCACTGGATGCGGCAGGCTCGTCGTAACCGCGGACTCAGTCGGCGCGGCCGCCGAACTCGCCCGTGGTCGTGTTCACCAGGATGCGCTCACCGTTGGTGATGTACTCCGGCACCATGATCTCGATGCCGGTGCTGAGCCTGGCCGGCTTCGGGCGCTTGGTGGCGGTGCCGCCCTTCAGTTCCGGCGGCGTTTCCACCACTTCCAGGGTCACGTGCTGCGGCAGCTGCAGCGCGACCGGCAATTCATCGATCACCTGCACATAGCAGCCGCTCAGGCCGTCGGTGATGTAGCCGGCGTCGTCGCCGATGACGTTGGCGTCCAGCGTGTACGGCGTGTAGTCCTCGTCGTCGAGGAACACGAAGGCATCGCCGTCCTTGTACGAGTACGTCGCCTGGCGGCGCAGCAGTTCCACCTCGCTCAGGTTGTCGTCCGCGTCGAAGCTGGCATCCAGCTTGTTGCCGCCCGGCACGCTGTACATGATGAAACGGAAGCGCACGTTGCCGCCGCGACCCTGCGGCGAGCTGCGCTCGATGTCGCGGATCTGGTACACGCCGCCGTTGTGTTCGACGACGTTACCCTTCTTGATGTCGAAAGCCTTCATGGATCAACCGGTTCTGTGGAATGGGAAAGAGGAGGGCGGCGCGTGATCCCGCTTACTTCGGCGCGAGGCGCACCGCGCCGTCCAGGCGGATGGTCTCGCCGTTGAGGTAGGGGTTGCCGAGGATGTAGGCGACCAGGTCGGCGAACTCCTCCGGCTTGCCCAGGCGGGACGGGAAGGGGATCGAGGCGCTGAGCGACTGCTGCACGGCCTCCGGCATGCCATCGACCATTGGCGTCCAGAAGATGCCCGGGGCCACCGTCATCACGCGGATGCCGAAGCGCGACAGTTCGCGCGCCATGGGCAGGGTCATGCCGACCACGCCGCCCTTCGAGGCCGAATACGCGGCCTGGCCGATCTGGCCTTCGTACGCCGCCACGCTGGCGGTGTTGACGATGATGCCGCGCTCGCCGTCGGTGTTGGGCGCGTTGTGCTGCATCACGTCCGCCGCCGCCTTGGCCACGTTGAAGCTGCCGACCAGGTTGACCATCACCGTGGACTGGAAGGTAGACAGCGGCATCGGTGCTTCCTTGCCGAGCACACGGCCGGCGCCGAGGATGCCGGCGCAGTTGATCGCCGCGTTCAGGCCGCCCAGGAAATCCTTCGCCGCCGCCACGTTCGCCGCCACGCCGGCTTCGTCCGTCACGTCGGTGCGGAAATAACGGGCATTGGCTTCTCCGAGCTCGGCGACGGCAGCCGCACCCTTGTCGTCGTTGACGTCGAACAGCGCGGCCTTGCCGCCGTGGGCGACGAGGTGACGGGCGACGGCCAGGCCGAGGCCGGAGACGCCGCCGGTGATGACGGCGCGGGTATCGGAAAGCTGCATGCGGCGGACCTGCTGCGGAAAGGGCGGCATTTTACGCGATGGCGGGTGGCGGGCGGCATGGCCGGGGTAGCCCGTGTGGGAGCGACGTCAGTCGCGATGCCTTCCCGGTAAGGCCCCATCGCGACTGACGTCGCCCCCACAAGAGGCAGGATTCCGCCGCTCAGGCGTGCTGCACCCGCTCCAGCGGGGCATCGGCGAGCCGGCGCGCGAATTCGTCCGGCGACAGGCCGGGGGCGAACAGGAAGCCCTGGCCGACCGGCACCCCGAGGTTCAGCAGGAACTGGCGCTGGGCCTCCGATTCCACGCCTTCGGCCACCAGGCCCAGGCCCAGGCTGCGGGCGATGGCCGAGACCGCCTGGCAGACCGCGACGTCGGAGCGGTTGTTGGGAACGCCCTCGGTGAACAGCGGGCTCAGTTTCAGGCCGTGGATCGGCAGGCGACGCAGGTAGTTCAGCGCGCTGTAGCCCTCGCCGAAATCGTCGATGGTCAGCAGCACGCCCAACTGGCGCAGGTCGGCGAAGGTGCGCAGCGTGGCGGGCGCGTCCTCGATCAGCACGCGCTCGGTGAACTCCAGTTCCAGCGCACTGCCCGGCAGGTCGAACTCGGCCAGGATCGTGCGCACGCGGTCGGCGAGGTCGTCGCCGGCGAACTGGCGGTACGACACGTTGACCGCCACCCGCACGATGCCGAGCCCCATGTCGCGCCACGCGGCCACCTGACGACAGGCTTCGCGCAACACCCAGCTGCCGATGCGCACGATGTCGCCGGTGGTTTCGGCGTGGCTGATGAAGACGTCCGGGCGCAGCTCGCCCAACTGATGGTTCTGCCAGCGGATCAGTGCCTCACCGGCGATGATGCGGCCGTTGCGCAGGTCGACCTGCGGCTGGTAGACGAGTCGGAATTCCTCGTTGTCCACCGCGCGGCGCAGCTGCGTCTCGATCTGCAGGCGATCCTGCTGCCGCTGGGCAAGCTCCTGGGTGAAGCTCTGCCAGCCGTTGCGCGCGCGATGCTTGCTGTCGTACATCGCGATGTCGGCGTTCTGGATCAGCTGCTGCGGCCGCAGGCCGTCGCCGGGCGCCACGGCAAGGCCGATGCTGGCGGTGATGGCGAATTCGTCCTTGCCGAAACGGAACGCATCGGCGAACGCGCCCAGCACCGCATGCGCCATCGCTTCGGGCTGGTGAGGGTCTTCCCCGGCGTCGCAGATCACCAGGAACTCGTCGCCACCGAAGCGCGCGATCATGCCCTCGGTGCCGACCGCGCCACGGATGCGGTCCGACGCCTGCACCAGCAGTTCGTCGCCGGCGTTGTGGCCCAGCACGTCGTTGACCATCTTGAACCGGTCGAGGTCGATGTACAGCACGGCCACGCGCGCACGCTCGGGATCGGCCAGTCGCGCGCCGAGTTCGGTCAGCACGGCATCGCGGTTCATCAGCCCGGTCAGCGGATCGGTGCGCGCCTGGATGCGCAGCGTTTCCTCCGCCTGCTTGTCCTGCGAGATGTCCTGCATGGTGCCGGTGATGCGCGAGGCGCCGGGATCGCCCGGTTCGGCATCGCCGATCACGCGGATCCAGAACGGGTGGCCATCGGCCTGGGTGCCCTGCAGCTCCAGGTCGAAGCCCTGGCCGCCGGCGGTGATCAGGTCCAGCGCGCCGCGCAGGCGGCGGCGGTCGGTTTCGCGCAGGCACGACAGCATGTCGCCCAGCGTGACCAGCGGGCGTGCTGCGCCGAGGATGCGCTGGGCTTCGTCTGTCAGGTACATGCGGTCGCGGCCGAGGTCCCATTCCCAGCCACCGATGTGGGCCAGCGACTGGGCGCGGTCGAACAGCGCGCTGTCGCGCTTGAGTTCGGTGACGTCGCTGAACAATGTGCTGACCTGCGACGGCGTACTGGCGCCAGGCGCGAACTGCGGCACCGAGGTGGCGGTGAGCCACAGCAGTTGCTTCTTTTCGCGGTGATACAGGCCCAGCAGCACGCTCTCGATCATCTGGCCGGTATCGAGGGCGCGTTGCGCGGGCAGTTCGTGGCGCGCCATCTCGCGGCCATGCTCGTCGACGATGTGCCAGCGGCCCAGCGCCAGTTCCTGGTCGGCGCGCTGGTCCTCGCGGATGCCGAAGATGCGCATCGCGGCGCCGTTGCAGTACTGCACCTCGAGGTCGCGGTTATGCACCACGATGCCCTTGTCGATCGTCTCCATCAGCTCGCGGTAGCGCATCTCCGCCAACCGGCGGCTGCTGATGTCGCGGGCGACGGCGACGATGCTCTTGCGGCCGTCGAAATTGATGTTGGCCGAGTGCACTTCAACCGGGAAGCGCGTGCCGTCGCCGCGCATGTTGGTGACCTCGATGACGTAGGTCTCGCCGCGGTTGAGCGTTTCCCACACCGGCACCAGGTGATCGCGCGGCAGGTCGGGGTTGAGCACGTTGATGTTGCGCCCGACGATCCCGTCGCGCGGACGCTTGTAGGCCAGCGTGCCCGCCTGGTTGAGGTCGAGGATGGTCCCGTCCTCGGCGAGGATGCTGACCGGGTCGGGCACGGCGTCGAACAGGTTGCGGTAGCGCGAGCGCTCGGTGTCCGCTTCGTGCTGCTTGGCGAGGAGCGCTTCGCGCGCGCTACGGAGCAGGTCGGCAGTGGCGGGATGGGTCTCTGCGGCGGCCGCGCGTTCCAGCGCGGCGGCCAGCGCCATCACGTCGACGTCGCTGGCCGGGCCGTGGCTCATGCGGCCGCCAGGGCCTTGCCGACGCGGCTGCCGGTCTCGCGCCCCAGCCGGGCCGACAGCCAGCGGCCAGTGTCCGCCAGCAGGTCCAGGTCCACGCCGGTACGCAGTCCGAGGCCGTGCAGCAGATAGACCACGTCCTCGCTGGCGACGTTGCCGCTGGCACCCTTGGCGTAGGGGCAGCCGCCCGCGCCCGAGACGGCCGAGTCCATCACGCGGACGCCGACGTCGAGACAGGCAAGGATGTTCGCCAGCGCCTGTCCGTAGGTGTCGTGGAAGTGCACCGCCAGCGCCGGCATCGGCACCTCGGCGGCGACCGCCTTCAGCATGTCGGCGGCCTTGCGCGGCGTGCCAACGCCGATGGTGTCGCCGAGCGAGATCTCGTAGCAGCCCAAGGCATGCAGTTGCTTCGCCACGCGGACCACGTCCGCCAGCGGCACGTCGCCCTGGTAGGGACAGCCGAGCACGGTGGAAACGTAGCCGCGGACCCTCACTCCATCGGCGGCGGCGCGTTCGAGCACCGGGCGGAACCGTTCGATGGATTCGTCGATGGAGGCGTTGATGTTCTTGCGGTTGAACGCCTCGGACGCCGCGGTGAAGACCGCAACCTCCTCGACGCCGACGGCACGAGCGCGGTCGTAACCGGTCTCGTTCGGGACCAGCACGGGGTACGCCGTGCCGGGCCGCCGCTGGATGGCGGTGAACACCTCGGCGGCATCGGCCAGCTGCGGCACCCATTTGGGGCTGACGAAGCTGGTGGCTTCGATGCTGAGCAGGCCGGTGCGCGACAACCGGTCGATCAGTTCGACCTTGTCGGCGGTGGCGACCAGGGTCTTCTCGTTCTGCAGGCCATCGCGCGGGCCGACCTCGACGATGCGGACGAAATCGGTGCTGGAGGGCAGGGCACTCATGAGCGCTTCCCGTCCTTGGCGCGACGCATGCGCAGTGTCTTGTCACGGCCGTCGAAGGCGTCGAACAGGGCCGGCTCGGACTGCAGCAGCTTGCGGAGCTGTTCCGGCCGGCCTTCGAACAGGTAGGTGCTGGCGTCGGCCTCGCGTGGCTTCAGCGAGCCCTGCTGCACGCGTTGCATGATGTCCACCGTATCGAGCATGGCGATCTGCAACGTATCGTCGTGGATACGGTATTTCAGCAGGGTGACCGCGCTCGCCGGCATGCCTTTCGGGATCGGCGGTGCGGCCGCCTTGCCGGTGCCGAACAGGCCTTCCAGCTCCTTGAAGCCCAGTGCGAGGTAGTGCTGGCCGTCCAGTTCGAATCCGAGCGCGTCGAACTGCGGGGCATCGGTGCGCGCGGCATCGTGCAGGCGAACGCGGCACGCACTGTCCACGTCCGCATGGTCGTCCTTGCCCAGCGGTATGCGGTCCTGCGGACTGTTCGGCAACGGGATCCATCGGCCGACCAGGGCGGGATCGCAGGCCAGCGGGGCCGGCGGTTGTTCGAACATCACGCAACCGCCCAGCAGGCTGGCCGCCAGCAGGGCGACCGCCATGCACCATGAGGAAGAGGGGACAGACGTCACTCCAAGGCCACCAGCACGGTGTCGGCGTCGACGAAATCGCCCGCCGCCGCGCGCAGTTCCGCCACCACGCCGGCGCGCGGTGCCTTGACGGCCAGTTCCATCTTCATCGCTTCCATCACCAGCAACTCCTGTCCTGCGTCCACGCTGTCCCCGATCCGCGCCCTGACCACCACCACCCGGCCCGGCATCGGCGCGATGATGCGGCCGTCCCCGCCGCTGTCTCCGCCCGCCGTCCGCTGGTACGCCGGCAGCGTCTCCAGCGTGGCACGCCGGTCCCCGTCGTGCAGGGTGAGACGGTTGCCATGGCGGTGGATGCGGAAGCGCCGTGCCTGATCATGGATACGCAACTCGAGCAGCCCAGCGGTCAGTCTTGCGCCGGCGACCGGGTGCGTCGCGCCGTCCACCTCCACGGCATAGCGGCCGCCATGGCCGTGCGCCAGCACCTCCCAGCGCTGCTCGCGGTGCTGGAAGGCCAGCGGGCGGCGGCCTGCGTGACCCAGGCGCCAGCCGTCGGCGATCGCCCACGGCGAGCCCGGATCGCCCGATACGGCAGCATCGGTGCGTGCGGACACCTCCTGTTCCAGCAGAACGGCGACGGCGGCCGCCACCTGCAGGTCGCTCGTCAGGGTCGGCGCCGGCATGAACTCGTCCAGGTGGCGGTCCAGGTAGCCGGTATCGATGCGCCCCTCCACCACGGCAGGATGCCGGGCGAGCTGCTCCAGGAAGCCGATGTTCGACTTCGGCCCGACGATGTCGCAGTCGGCCAGCGCGTCGCGCAGGCGCGCCAGCGCGGTGGGCCGGTCCTCGCCCCAGACGATCAGCTTGGCGATCATCGGGTCGTAGAAGATGGTGACCGTGTCGCCTTCGATGACGCCGGCATCGAGGCGCACCTGGGCCGAGGGTGCGGGCAGTACCAGCGACTCCAGCCGTCCCGATCCCGGCAGGAAGCCGGCCTCCGGATCTTCCGCGTACAGGCGCACTTCGATGGCATGGCCACGTTGCACGATGGCCTCCTGCGCCAGCGGCAGCGGTTCGCCCGCGGCGACGCGCAGCTGCCACTCCACCAGATCCAGGCCGGTCACCATCTCGGTGACGGGATGCTCCACCTGCAGGCGGGTGTTGATCTCCATGAAATAGAACTGGCCGTCGGGATCGACGATGAACTCCACCGTGCCCGCGTTGGCGTAGTCGATCGCCTGCGCGGCCTTCACCGCGGCATCGCCCATGGCCATGCGCAGGGCGGGGGTCAGGAACGGCGACGGAGATTCCTCCAGCACCTTCTGGTAGCGGCGCTGGGCGGAGCATTCGCGCTCGTTGAGGTGCAGGGTATGGCCATGCGTATCGGCGAACACCTGGATCTCGATGTGGCGCGGCGACTGCACGTAACGCTCCAGCAGCACGCGGTCGCGGCCGAAGGCGTTCGCGGCCTCGCGCTGGCAGCTTTCCAGCTGGGCGATGAAGTCCTCCAGCCGGTGCACCACGCGCATGCCCTTGCCGCCGCCGCCATGCGCGGCCTTGATCATCAGCGGGAAGCCGATGCGCGCGGCTTCGCGCGACAGCGTGTTCGGCGACTGGTCCTCGCCGGTGTAACCGGGAACCACCGGCACGCCGGCCGCCGCCATCAGTTCCTTCGCGCCGGCCTTGCTGCCCATCTTGCGCATGGAGGTGCCGGATGGACCGATGAACACCATGCCGGCCGCCGCGACGGCGTCGGCGAAGTCGGCGTTCTCCGACAGGAAGCCGTAGCCCGGATGGATGGCCTGGGCGCCGGTTTTCTTCGCCGCGTCGAGGATGGCATCGCCACGCAGGTAGCTCTCGGCCGGACGCGGGCCGCCGATCAGCACCGCCTCGTCCGCCTGGTGCACGTGCTGGGCGTCGGCGTCGGCCTCGGAGTACACGGCGACGGTGCGGATGCCGAGCCGGCGGCAGGTGCGGATGACGCGGCAGGCGATCTCACCGCGGTTGGCGATCAGGATCTTGGAGAACATGCGATCAGCCCTCCCCTTCAAGGGGAGGGTTGGGTGGGGATGGTGTTGCCTGTCTGTCTGCGAGCGCTGCAAGGATCACGTCGACCACTCCCTCGATATTGCCGAATACATCATTGTTCCAGAACCTCAGAACGACGAAGCCCGCCTGCTCGAGTGTGGCGGTGCGCTGGGCGTCGTAACAGGCATCGTCCACGTGCTGGCTTCCATCCAGTTCCACCACGACCTTCCGCTCCAGGCACGCGAAGTCGAGGATGTAGTCGCCGAAGGGATGCTGACGCCGGAAGCCGCAGCCGTCCAGCTGACGTCTCCGAAGGTATTGCCATAGCCGGTGCTCTGCATCCGTCGGTTGGTTGCGCAGGATGCGTTGCAGTTTGCCTTGCAGGATTTTCCTGTTTGTCTGTCCTTGCATGGTGATGTCCTCCTTGAACACCATCCCCTCCCAACCCTCCCCTTGAAGGGGAGGGCTCGAGAGCGCCGTCGCACCATGGGTGCGCATCACGGTCATTCCTTGGTGGTCCACGCCGGTGCGCGCTTGTCGAGGAACGCGGCCAATCCTTCCTGGCCCTCCGGCGACACGCGCAGTCCGGCGATCAGGTCGGCGTTGTCGGCATCCAACTGGTCGGGGTCGGCGCCGTGCGCCACGCGCGCGACCAGCCGTTTCGCGCCCGCGGCAGCCCGTGGGCCGGCTTTCAGCAGCAGGGCGAGCTGGCGTTCGACGGCCGCGTCCAGAGCTTCGGCGGCAACCACCTCGTGCAGCAGGCCGATCCGCAGTGCGGTAGCGGCGTCGAAGATTTCCGCGGTGGCGAACCAGCGCCTCGCCTCGCGTGGCCCGATGGCAGCGATGACGTACGGCGAGATCACCGCCGGCAGCAGGCCGAGCTTGCTTTCGGTCAGGCCGAACTTCGCCTCCGGCACGCCGATGGCGATATCGCAGCAGGCGACCAGGCCCACGCCGCCGCCGAACGCCGCGCCATGCACGCGCGCGATCGTCGGCTTGGGCAGTTCGTCCAGCGTGCGCATCAGGCGGGCGAGGGCGAGGGCGTCCTCGCGATTGGCCGCCTCGCTGGCCGAGGCCATCCCGCGCATCCAGTTCAGGTCGGCGCCCGCCGAAAACGACGCGCCGCTGCCTTCCAGGACCACGGCACGGACGGCGTCGTCGGCGGCGACCTGGTCCAGCGTTGCGGTCAGGGCGGCGATCAGGCCGGCATCGAAGGCGTTGTGGAGGGCGGGGCGATCCAGCCGGAGGCGCGCCACGGCGCCCGTGCGGGTCAGTACGAGGGGGTGTTCCTGCGGTGATGCCGCCATTCCGGTCTTTTCCTGCAAGGTCCGCCGAATGATAGCGGCACAGTCCGTTGCGGCCGTCGTGCAGTGCGGCGATGCTACAATGAGAACAGTTCGCATTTGAGGCTGCTGCGTGATCCTGACCGACCTTCCCCGGCGTACGCCCGCCATCGTCGAATCCGTCGAGGACCATGGTCCGCAGGACAGCATCGCCCGTCGCCTGCGCGAACTGGGCTTCGTCAACGGCGAGGAGGTCGAGATCGTGGCGAAGGGTCCGCTGGGCGCCGAACCGCTGCTCGTGCAGGTGGGCTTCACCCGCTTCGCGCTGCGCCGCTCCGAAGCCGCGCGCATCCGCCTGCGCAATGGAGCCGCCGAATGAGCGCGGCAGACGCCTCCACCTTGCGGCTGGCACTGGTCGGCAACCCCAATTGCGGCAAGACCGCGCTGTTCAACCAGCTGACCGGCAGTCGGCAGAAGGTCGCCAACTACGCCGGTGTTACGGTCGAGCGCAAGGAGGGTCGGCTCCACTCCGCGGATTCCGGTCGTAGCTACGCCGTGCTGGATCTGCCGGGTGCCTACAGCCTGCACGCCGCCAGCCTGGACGAAGCGGTCACCCGCGATGTTTGCCGGGGCTTCTATCCCGGCGAAGCCGCTCCGGACGTGCTGGTGTGCGTGGTGGACGCCACCAACCTGCGCCTGCACCTGCGGTTCGCGCTGGAAGTGCGCGAACTCGGCAAGCCGATGATCCTGGCGGTCAACATGATGGACGCCGCGCAGCGCCGCGGCATCGCCATCGACCTGGCGGCGCTGGAACGCGAACTGGGCGTGCCGGTGGTCGAGACGATCGCGGTGAAGCATGGCGGCGCGCGCGCGCTGGTCGAGCGCATCGACGCGGTCGCCGCGCAGCCGCACGAACCCCGCGTGCATCTGTCCGAGGGCGCCGACCTGCATGCGGAAACCCGCCGGCTGCTGTCGCTGGCGGTCACCATGCCCACGCGCACGGCGAAGATCGACGATGCGCTGGACCGCTGGCTGCTGCATCCGGTGTTCGGGCTGGTGGCGCTGATCGTGGTGATGTTCCTGATCTTCCAGGCGGTCTATGCCTGGGCGACGCCGATGATGGACATGATCGAAGCCGGCACCGGCTGGCTGGGCGGGCAGGCCGGCAGCCTGCTGCCCGAAGGCCCGCTCAACAGCCTGCTGGTCGATGGCATCATCGGTGGCCTCGGGGGCGTGGTGGTGTTCCTGCCGCAGATCCTGATCCTGTTCGCCTTCATCCTGGCACTCGAGGAAAGCGGCTACCTGCCGCGCGCGGCCTTCCTGCTCGACCGCACGATGGCGTCGGCAGGCCTGTCGGGCCGCTCCTTCATCCCGCTGCTGTCCAGCTTCGCCTGCGCCATTCCCGGCATCATGGCCACGCGCAGCATCCAGGATCCGCGCGACCGGCTGGCGACGATCCTGGTCGCGCCGCTGATGACGTGTTCGGCACGCCTGCCCGTGTACGCGCTGCTGATCGGTGCGTTCGTACCGGACGAGAAGGTCGGCATTTTCAACCAGCAGGGCCTGGTGCTGTTCGGCCTGTATGCCGCCGGCATCCTCAGTGCACTGCTCGTGTCCTGGGTGATGAAGAAGTGGCGCCGCGACAAGAGCGAACATGCGCTGCTGCTGGAACTGCCGTCGTACCGCATTCCGCATCCGCGCGACCTGCTGATCGGCCTGTACGAGCGGGCGATGATCTTCCTCAAGCGCGTCGGCGGCATCATCCTGGCGCTGACCATCCTGCTGTGGTTCCTGCTGAACTTCCCGGCACCGCCGGCGGATGCCGTGGGCCCTGCGATCGACTACAGCTTCGCCGGCCGCATCGGCCATGCGATGGCGGTGTTCTTCGCGCCATTGGGCTTCAACTGGCAGATCTGCATCGCGCTGATTCCCGGCTTGGCGGCGCGCGAAGTGGCGGTCGCCTCGCTGGCGACGATCTACGCCCTGTCGGCGGCCGACGACGATGCCGCCATCCAGGCGCTGACGCCGGTCATCAGCGACGGCTGGTCGCTGGCCACCGCGCTGTCGCTGCTGGTGTGGTTCATCTACGCGCCGATGTGCATCTCGACGCTAGCCACCATCAAGCGCGAGACCAACTCGTGGAAGCAGATGAGCTTCGCGACGTTCTACCTGTTCGCGCTGGCCTACCTCGCCTCGCTGGTGACCTACCAGGTCGCCAAAGCGCTCGGCGCGGGCTGAGCCGTGGACGCTTCGCTCGCCCTGCAGTACGCCATCATCGCGGTTGCGGTGGTGGCCAGTGCGTGGGTGGTGCTGAAGAAGCAGTTTCCCGGTCCGCTGCGCAAGGCGCGGGTGGCGCTGGCGTTGCCGATGTTGCGCGAGGATCGCGCGGCGTGGATCCGCGGACTCGGGCGCTGGATCGCGCCGCCGGGCCTCACGACCGGCAAGACCTGCGGCGGGTGCGACGGCTGCGGCTGACGAGCTTCAGGCGAGCCGCAGTACCAGGCCCAGTACCACCATCGACACGAAGACGACGAAGGACGTGACCGTCGTCCAGCGGTTCCCCGCGGCACTCGCCAGGCTGATCCGGTGGCGCCGCGCGTAGGCCCAGTCGCAGACGCTCACGCCGATGGCCGCGCCTGCCAGCGCTGCGAGCCATGGCGAAAGCCAATCGGCGGCGGGTAGTGCACGCACCAGCCAGCTGACGCCGATGCCGAAGCGCAGGGCGTCGAAGACCTGCCGGAAGTGCAGCAGTGCCGCCGGCAGCACCAGCACGAAACCCAGTGCCGGTATGTCCGGCAGCAGGAACGCCACCATCAGCCCGGCGGCAGCGAGCCAGACCGGCATCAGGGCGATCCAGGGCGCGTGCATCGTGGCCGGGCGTTCGCGCAGCGCCCACAGCGCACGCATCGCGTGCCACATGCACAGCATGCCGGCGACCGCGGCGAAGGTCATGCCCGTCACGCGGGCCGCGCGGTCGGGTTCGACATTGGTCAGCTGGCACAGGCCGGCGATCAGCAGCGTGGCCGCGCCGGCGGAGAGCAGGACGGTCGCCCACCGCCAGGCACCCGCGTAGAAGGGATCCGCCAGACGGCTGAAGAAGGCCTGTTGTCGCGCATCCAGTCCCGGCACCTCGTCGCCGTAGTCCGCGGCCAGTCGCTGGGACAGGCGCGCGGCGCGGATCGAGAAGCCCGGCATGCAGGCCAGCAGCAGCGCCAGCGGCCAGCGGAACGTGCGCTTCAGTTGCCGGATGGTCAGTGGCCGGTCTTCGTCGAACACCTGCGTGTCCTCGTTTTCCACCGCCAGTACGACCTGCCTGCGCCTCTCCACCCAGTCCGGCGGTGTGAAGCCGAAGAACTCGCCCAGCACCGCGAGGTTGCCCGGCGACACCGGTGCATCTTCGTAAGCGATCCGTTCGAACACCTCTGCGCCGACGCGCCGCTTGACCTCCAGCGAGTACAGGTCCGGATGCTGCGCGAGATGCTGCCGCAGCAGACTCGGCAACTCGTGCGTGGCGCGCGCCAGCAGGTCGTCACGCAGGGGGTCTTCGTCGACGGGCGGCGCGACTGGCTCGGAATTTCCTGCGGTGCCAGGAGAACGCATGGCGTGCGTCGCCGGCGCATCGGCCTGGCGTGTCTCGAGGATCGGCATCGGCGACGCCATCCCGGGCAGGTCGTCCCCAACAGCGTGCGGGAGCGCGGTGTCGCGCGGGTACGAAAGCGCCGCCTGGTACGCCTCGTTGAGCCGCTGGAAGCCTTCGGGATCATCGTCGGGCCGGTGGAGCTTCAGCAGCCGTGCGTACGCACGCTTGATGGTGCGCTCGTCCGCTTCCTCGCCGACCCCGAGCAGGTCGTACGGCCATCCACTCACGCCTGCGCCTCGATGTGCTCCAGCATCCTTGCAAAGTCCGCGCGGTGTTCGCGGATCTGTATCGGGTCCTGGCCGTCCAGGATGGTGCGGAAGCGGACCAGCGCGTCCTGCAGGTCGTGGCGCGCCCACAGCAGTTCCTCGTACAGCCGCTCCGCGCGCGCGATCAGCGCCAGGTTCTCCTGCTGGTCGCGCGGATGCACTTTCAGTTCCGACAGCTTGGCCAGGCGCTCCCGGATCTCGCCTGCGGACAGCACGCCGGGGTTCTGTTCCAGCACCACCTCGTGCGTTTCGCCCGTCGCCAGCACCGTGGCTTCCACCTGCAGCAGGCCATTGATGTCGTAGGTGAAGCGGATGTCGACCGGATTGTCATGGGCGGCACGCGCGGGCACCTTCACGGCGATGGTGCCGAGCTTGACGTTGTTCTCCACGCGCGGGCTTTCGCCCTGGTAGATGTTGAACTCCACCTGCGTCTGCAGGTCGCGCATCGGCTGGTAGCGCTCGACGCGGCTGACCGGCACGGTCGCGTTGCGGTGGATGATCGGGGAGAACAGGCCGGTGGTGACCTGGCCGTGCCCATCATCGCGACCGGTGTCGACGCCCAGCGAGTGGGGGCAGACATCGGTCAGGATGATTTCCTCGAGTTTCTCGTCGCGCGCCTTCATGCCGGCGGCCACCGCCGCTCCCAGTGCGATGGCTTCGTCGGGGTTGATGTGGCGCAGCGGCAGCCGGCCGAACATGCGCGAGACCAGCCGGGCGGTCAGCGGCATGCGCGAGGCGCCGCCGACCAGCACGATATCGTCCAGTTGCCCGGGTTCCAGCCGTGCGTCGCGCATGGCGCGCTCCAGCGGCGCGCGCATGCGCTGCACCAGCGGCTCGCACAGGCGCGCGAAGCCGGCCTCGTCGATCTGCCACTGGCGCGCTTCCCCTCCCAGCATGAAGTCCACGGTCAGCGCCTGGCCGGCGGTACTGGAGAGTTCGCGCTTGGCCAGTTCCAGGCGCCGGCGCAGGTGGGCGTCCTCGGCTGCGGTGAGCTTCTGCGGATCGAAGCCGGTGTCGCGCAGGCAGGCCTCGCGCAGGACGGACAGGAAGTCCTCGCCGCCCAGGAAGTTGTCGCCCGCGCTGGCGTGGACCTCCATCACCCCGTCGAACATCTCCAGGATGGAAACGTCGAAGGTACCGCCCCCCAGGTCGAACACCAGGAAGCGGCCGCCGTCGCGTTGCTGCAGCCCATAGGCCATGGCGGCGGCGGTGGGTTCGTTGATCAGGCGCTCGACCTTGATGCCGGCCAGTTCGCCCGCGATCCGCGTCGCCTTGCGCTGCGCGTCGCCGAAGTACGCCGGCACGCTGATGACGGCCTCGGTGACCGGTGCGCCCAGGTGGCTGGCGGCGTCGGCCAGCAGCGAGCGCAGCACCATCGCCGACAGTTCCTCGGGTCGCAGCGCATGTTTTCCCAGCCGGGTGACACGGTTGGTGCCCATCCAGCGCTTGAAACTGGCGACACTGCGCTGCGGGTGGGTGATGAGCCGGTCGACGGCGGGCCGGCCGACGATGAGCGCTTCATCCGCGTCCACGCTGACGACGGATGGCGTGAGCAACTCGCCTAGTGCATTGGGAATCAGCACCGGACCGTCCGGTCCGTAATAACCCACGAGCGAGTGCGTGGTCCCCAGGTCGATACCGACGATCATCCAGTCCCCGCTGGCGTCCATGTCGGCGTCGAGTGTAGCCGGGCGCTCCGCCGGCGGGGAGGGCGTCAATGCCGCGTGCGTCGCCCGGCCGATTTGCCCGTCGCGGGGTTGAGTTCCACTGACAGCACGAAGCTGCGCTGCTCGTGCGGCTGCATGGCGCCAACGCCGACGACCTGGCGGGTCACTTCGTCGCCGCGCTCGTTGCGGATCGACAGCACCACGCTGTACTCCCACGCTGCGCCCTCGGCCGGCGGTTGCAGCGTGCCCTCGATCCGCAGGGGCGTGAGGGCCGGCGCGGCGTTGACCCCTGCGCCGGGTTCGAAGCGCAGGTGATGGCGGCAGCCCGGGCAGACCGCCGCGCTTTCCAGGATGGTCGCCTTGCAGTGCGGGCAGGTGCGGGTGGCGCCGGCACTGCCCGGGCGGGGTTGGCTCATGCGGTGGCGCCGGGCTCCGTGCCGTTCGACTTGCCGCCCTTGGCGGGTGTGTCGCCCCAGCCGAACTCGGCATTGCCGCGCATGCGCGAACCGGCCGCCACGGTGAGCGCGCCGGCCTTCACGTCGCCGACCAGCACGCCGGACGACAGCAGTTCCACGCGGGATGCGGACTCGATGTTGCCCTCCAGCTCGCCGGCGATGGTCACCTTCTTCGCGCGCACGCCGCCATTGAGCTTGGCGCCGGTCTCGATGGTCAGGTCGCCCTGCACGTTGACATCGCCCTTGAACCGGCCGGCGATGCGGATATGGCCGGTGCCTTCGATCTTGCCCTCGATGGTGAGGTCGGCGGCGATCAGCGATTCCTTGAGCGCTTCCTGGGGCGCGGACCGTTCCGCCGGGCGTGTGCCCGGCGGCGCGGTGACGGCGGGCGAGAAATCCGCCGCTGCCGGTGCGTCACGCAATGCGGACGGCGTCGGCTCGGGCGTCAGGGGAGCGCCGTCCTTCTTCGCGGGCGCTTGGTCTTTCCAGATGGACATGCAGGGGATGCTCCGGAGTGGCAGGGCATTCGACTATCGCCAATCCTCGCCCCCTCACACTGTGATCACGCCTGCCAAACGGGGACGCCGCCACGCATCGTCTTGCACCGGTTCACCTTGCAGCCGGAGTTGTCGACGCGCCGCTCACATGCCTGAAGAGGGTGTGCTTCAGCGGCCGCCGGCGACATCGACGAAGGTGCCCGTCGTGTAAGACGCCTGCGGCGACAGCAGCCACAGGATGGCCTGAGCCACCTCGTCCGGCTGGCCGCCACGCCGCATCGGCACGAATGTCTTCACCCGGTCCACCCGGCCCGGTTCGCCGCCGTCCGCATGCATGCCGGTGTAGATGAAGCCGGGCCGCACCGCGTTGACGCGGATGCCCTCCTGCGCGACTTCCTTCGCCAGGCCGACCGTCAGCGTATCCATCGCACCCTTGGATGCGGCGTAGTCGACATATTCACCGGGCGAGCCCGTCTTTGCCGCGACCGACGACACGTTGACGATCGCGCCCCCGTGACCGCCATGGCGTGTGGACATGCGCCGCACCGCCTCGCGGCAGCAGAGCAGGGTGCCGGTGACGTTGGTGGCGAGGATGCGGCCGATGCGGGCGGCGTCCATCGTGTCCACGCGCATCTGCGTTTCGAGGATGCCGGCGTTGTTGACCAGGGCGGTCGCCGGCCCCAGCGCTTCGTCCATCCGCTGGAACATCGCCACCACGTCCGCTTCGTCCGATACATCCGCCTGCAGCGCGACGGCACGGCCGCCAGCCGCCACGATCTGCGCCACGACAGAGGTCGCCGCGGCCTCATCGCGCCGGTAGTTCACGCCGACCGCATACCCTTGCCCGGCCGCGAGCAGCGCGGTCGCCGCACCGATGCCGCGGCTTCCGCCGGTGATGAGGACGACCTGCGGCGCCACCGGCTACATCCGGAACACGCCGAATTTCGCCGGCTCGATCGGCGCATTGAGCGAGGCGGACAGGCCGAGACCAAGCACGCGTCGGGTATCGGCCGGATCGATGATGCCGTCGTCCCACAGGCGTGCCGTCGCATACCACGGGCTGCCCTGCGATTCGTACTGGTCGCGGATGGGGGCCTTGAACGCATCCTCTTCGTCCGCGCTCCACGCCTTGCCGGCGGCCTCGATGCCGTCGCGCTTCACCGTCGCCAGTACGCTGGCGGCCTGTTCGCCGCCCATCACGCTGATGCGCGCGTTCGGCCACATCCAAAGGAAACGCGCGCCATACGCACGGCCGCACATGGCGTAGTTGCCGGCCCCGAAACTGCCGCCGATCACCACCGTGAACTTCGGCACGGACGAACACGCGACGGCCGTGACCATCTTCGCGCCATCTTTCGCGATGCCGGCGTTCTCGTACTTGCGGCCGACCATGAAGCCGGTGATGTTCTGCAGGAACACCAGCGGGATGCCGCGCTGGTTGCACAGCTCGATGAAGTGCGCGCCCTTCAGCGCGCTTTCGCCGAACAGGATGCCGTTGTTGGCGACGATGCCGACCGGATACCCGTGCAGGTGTGCGAAGCCGGTGACCAGCGTCTTGCCGTAGCGCGCCTTGAATTCGTCCAGTTCGCTGCCGTCCGTGACGCGCGCGATGACCTCGCGGATGTCGAACGGGCGGCGCGTGTCCTTCGGCACGATGCCGTAGAGCTCCTCCGCGGGGTAGAGCGGCTCGCGCGTGTCGCGCGCGGCTACCGGCAGCATCTTGCGACGGTTGAGGTGGCCGACGATGCCGCGCGCGATCTCCAGCGCATGACGATCGTCCTCGGCGAAATGATCTGCCACACCGGAGACGCTGGTGTGCACGTCGGCGCCGCCCAGTGCTTCGGCATCCACCACTTCACCCGTGGCGGCCTTCACCAGCGGCGGACCACCGAGGAAGATCGTGCCCTGTTCCTTGACGATGACGCTCTCGTCGCACATCGCCGGCACGTAGGCGCCACCGGCGGTGCAGCTGCCCATCACCACGGCGATCTGCGGGATGTTCTCCGCGCTGAGCCGCGCCTGGTTATAGAAGATGCGGCCGAAGTGCTCCTTGTCCGGAAACACCTCGTCCTGCAGCGGCAGGAACGCGCCGCCGGAGTCGACCAGGTAGACGCAGGGCAGGCGGTTTTCGCGCGCGATCTCCTGCGCGCGCAGGTGCTTCTTCACCGTCATCGGGAAGTAGGTGCCGCCCTTGACCGTCGCATCGTTGGCCACGATGACGACTTCGTTGCCCATCACCCGGCCGATGCCGCAGACCATGCCGGCCGCGGGAGCGGCGCCGCCGTACATGTCTTCGGCGGCGAGCGGTGCGATCTCCAGGAACGGCGAGCCGGGGTCGAGCAGGGCGGTGATGCGGTCGCGCGCGAGCAGCTTGCCGCGCTCGGTGTGCTTGTTGCGGGCCTTCTCGCCGCCGCCGTCGGCCGCGCGCGCGAGCCGGCGGTCCAGTTCCTGCACGAGCACGCGATGGTAGGCCGCGTTGGCGGTGAAGTCGGGCGAGCGCGGATCGAGTTGCGAAGTGATGGCGGGCATGCGGCACGGAACAGCGGGAAAGGCGGCATCAGACCACGAAGCCGCCCCGTGCGCCAAACCGCACTGCAAAAAACCATCGGCAGCGCGTGCCTGCATCGCGCGCGATCGGCGGGTCACGAAAACGACAAGGCCCGCTTGCGCGGGCCTTGTCCGATTCGCGATGAGGCGAGTCGATTACTTCTTGGCTTCTTCAGCCTTGGCTTCGGCCTTGTCGGCCACTTCGGCGGCCTTGTCGGCGGTCGCCTGCGCAGCGTCGGCGGTGGCCGAGGCAGCAGCAGCGGCAGCGTCGGTAGCGGCGGCTTCGGTGGTGGCGGCAGCGTCGGACGCGGCAGCGGCGGTGGCGTCGGCAGCGGCTTCGACGGCGTCGCCAGCGGCGGTCGCGGCGTCACCGGCGGCGGCGGCGGCCTGGTCGGCGGCAGCGGCGGCGTCGGCAGCGGCCTGGTCGGCGTTGTCGCTCTTCGTGCAGGCGCTCAGGGCCAGGACGGCGGCGGCCAGCAGGACGGTGGTCTTGATCTTCATGCGGATCCCCAAATCGGTGTGTGGAAGAAAGTGGCAGCGGGCGGCGATGTCCGTTCGTCCTCGAGCCGAGGCGCGAACCGGGACGCCATGCCCGGATACAGAAAAAGCCGCCAGCGAACTGGCGGCTCTTTCAGTCTAACGCTAAATCAGGCAACTACCAGCAGATTACTGCTTGGTGGCTTCCTTGGCAGCGTCGGTCGCGGCTTCGGCGGTGTCGGCAGCCTGGGCAGCGGCGTCGGCAGCAGCGTCGGCGGCTTCCGTCGTGGTGGCGGCAGCAGCGTCGGTCGCGGCGGTGGCGGCGGCGTCGGCGGCGGTGGCAGCGGCGTCGGCCGACTGCTGGGCGGCGTCGGCGGTCACTTCGCCAGCGGCGGCGGCGGCGTCAGCGGCAGCCTGGGCTTCGGTCGCGGTCGCAGCGGCGTCAGCAGCGGCGTCGGCAGCCTGTTCCTGGTTCGAGCACGCAGCCAGGGCGAAACCCAGAGCCAGCGCGATCAGAGCCTTGTTCATGGTCATCGTTGCATTTCCTCGTCGTTAGTTAGGCAACGCGCAATTGCGCGCCTGCAACATGATGACAAGCCCGTTACCCGTGTCAAGCGGTTGGCCGGTTATCTTTGTCAATCCGTTGTTAATTCCTATGGGCGGCGCGAAACCTTCTCCGTGCCGCCCCCGAACTGCGCGAACCGGTCAGACGATTTCGACCGCGATCGCAGTGGCTTCGCCGCCACCGATGCACAGGGTGGCGACGCCGCGCTTGGCGCCCCGCACGCGCAAGGCGTTGATCAGGGTGACCACCAGGCGTGCACCGGACGCACCGATCGGATGGCCCAGCGCGCAGGCACCGCCGTTGACGTTGACCTTGGCGTGCGGGATGCCGAGTTCTTTGATCGGCGCCATCGCCACGACCGCGAACGCCTCGTTGACTTCGAACAGGTCCACCTGGTCCACCGTCCAGCCGACCTGCTTGAGCAGCTTGTCGATGGCCGCGACCGGCGCGGTGGTGAACCATTCCGGTGCCTGCGAATAGGTGGCGTGGCCGACGATCTTCGCCAGCGGCTGCAGGCCGCGCTTGGCCGCTTCGTCCGCGCTCAGCAGCACCGTGGCGGCGGCGCCGTCGGAGATGCTGGACGAGCTGGCGGCGGTGACGCTGCCGTCCTTCTTGAAGGCGGGCTTCAGCGTCGGGATCTTGGCGATGTCGGACTTGCCGGGCTGTTCGTCGGTGGCGACCTCGACCTCGCCCTTGCGGGTGGCGACCTTCACCGGAACGATCTCGTCATTGAACGCGCCCGCAGCCTGCGCGGCCTGCGCACGGGTGACGGATTCGATCGCGTAGGCATCCTGCTCCTCGCGGGTGAAGCCGAACTTGGCCACGGTGGCCTCGGCGAACACGCCCATCGGCTGGCCGTCGTAGGGGCTGGTCAGGCCGTCCCACGCCATGTGGTCGACCGCCTGGAAGTTGCCGTAGCGGTTGCCGGTGCGCGAGTTGGGGATCATGTGCGGGGCGTTGCTCATGGACTCCATGCCGCCCGCGACGACGATGCTGGCCGAGCCGGCCTTGATCAGGTCGTGGCCCAGCATGATCGCCTTCATGCCGGAACCGCACACCTTGTTGATGGTGGTGGCACCGGCCGCGTCCGGGATGCCGGCGGCGCGCGACGCTTGGCGGGCGGGCGCCTGGCCCAGGTTGGCCGGCAGCACGCAGCCCATGATGACCTCGGACACGTCGGCGGCGGGAATGCCGGACTGCTCCAGCGCAGCGGCAATGGCGGCAGCGCCCAGCGTCGGGGTGGGGACGCCGGTGAACTGGCCAAGGAACGAGCCGATGGCGGTGCGCTTGGCGGCGGCGATGACGATGTCGGACATGGGGGCTTCCCGCGTGGAGTGAGATCCCGATTATCCCGCTCCGGCCCGACGACGGGCAAATCGGCCGTTGGTACAGGGCCGGACGTCCTCCTGCACCGGGAGTATGCTGGCCGCCAGGGGAGGGAGCATGACGGAAGGACCATCGACAGAACCGGCTGCACGGCCCTTCGTCGTGCCGTGCGCGGACCTCGACGCCGGCGCGCCGTGGCGCTGGTTGCGCGCCGGTTGGCGCGATGTGCGGCGCGCACCCGGGCTGACCCTGTTGTTCGGCGTGGTGATCGTGCTGGTCAGCCTGGGCATCTCCTGGCTGGCCTACCTGCTGGGGCGGTTCGCGTTGCTGGCGACGCTGCTGTCGGGGTTCGTCTTCGTGGCGCCGCTGCTCTGCGTGGGCCTGTACTGCGTCAGCCGGGCGCTGGAACGGGGGCGCACGCCGCGGCTGCGGGACTCGTTCGTGCTGGCGAAGCGCGTGCTGGGCCAGGCGGGGGTGTATGCACTGGGGCAGGGCGTGATCATCCTGCTCTGGTCACGCGCCGGCATGATGGTCAGCGCGTTCTTTCCGTTCGACGGCAGCGACCCGGCGGCCTTCTGGGAGTTCCTGGCGCTGGGCTCGGCGGTAGGCGCGGTGTTCGCGGCGCTGACCTTCGCCGTCACCGCCTTCTCGCTGCCGATGATCGCCGACCGCGACGTGGACATGGTCACGGCTGCCGTCTCGAGCGTGCATGCCGTGATGCGCAACAAGCGCGTGATGGTCCTCTGGGGCTTGGTGCTGGTGACGCTGACGGCGATCGGATTCGCCACCGCGCTGCTGGGCCTGGGCCTCCTCATGCCCTGGCTGGCGTACGCCAGCTGGCACGGCTACCGGGAGACGCTGGACGCGTCCGCCTGGGCTGCAATGGAGTAGGCCACGGGGTAAAGTCGGTCCGGGCGGTGCAGGGGTGCTCCGCCACCATCAGGGAGAACGGGGATGAAGGGATCGCACGACGGCATGGCCGCCCGCGCACGCGCGGCAGGCTTGGGGATGCTCGCACTGGTACTGGCCGCGTGCGGGGGCGGTGGCGGAGGCTCGGCGGTACGGCCGGATCCGCCGCCACCGACGGGCGTGGGGTTTACGCCGAACGTGGTCATCGATGCGTCGTTGACCCAGGTGAATCCGCCCTCGGTGCCGACGCAGGCGCCCCCCGCGAGCCTGCCCGAGTACAGCCAGCACCTGCAGCTGATCGGAGCGGCCCGTTCGCTGGGTGCGGGGTTGACCGGGCAGGGCGTGACCATCGGTTTCGTCGACACCGGCGTGAACCGCAACCACCCCGCGTTGAGCGGGCGGGTCAACGCCAACTTCGTCAACGTCAATCCCGCGACCAACAACACCAGCGTCGACGACGTGGTGGGCCATGGCACCGTGGTCGCGCAGATCGCTGCGGGGCGCGGCATCGGCAACTGGGGCGGCGGTGTGGCGCCCGGCGCGACCATCGTCTCCTCGCGCATCATCAACGACACCCGCCCCGACGACGACGGCACCGGCGAGGGCAACGAGATCCGTGCCGGCCAGGGTTACGGCGATTTCTTCCGCAGCATCAACAGTCAGTTGGCCGGTGCGGGCGCGCGGATCATCAACAACTCGTGGGGCGGGCTGTACTGGAACGACGCGGCGCTGACGACCGAGCTGGCATCGGCCTATCGCGACTTCGTCATCGGCCGCGGCGGTCTGATCGTGTTCGCCAACGGCAATGCCGGCGACATCCCCGCGCTGCGCGCCAACCCGTCCGACAACGCCGCGCTGCCCAGCCTGTCTGCGGCGGCGGCCGACCTGGAACGGGGTTGGCTGACGGTAGCGGCACTGGATCCGGACAATCCCACCCGCCTGACCGACTACTCGCAGGCCTGCGGCATCGCGATGAACTACTGCCTGGCCGCGCCGGGCAACGTCGTCTTCATCGATCCCGCCGCACGCACGGGCGATACCAGCTACAGCCTCTATTTGGGGGGCGGTACTTCCTATGCGGCGCCGCAGGTGTCGGGCGCGGCGGCCGTGGTGTGGTCGGCATTCCCGTACTTCAACAACGATCTGGTGAGACAGACGCTGCTGGGCACCGCACGCGACATCGGCGCGACCGGCGTGGACGCCGAGTTCGGCTGGGGCGTGCTGGATGTGGGCCGCGCCGCGAACGGCCCCGCGCAATTCGCGTGGGGCGACGTCACCGTCTCGTTCACCGGCACGTCCGTCTGGCGCAACCCCATTTCGGGTCCCGGCGGGCTGATCAAGCAGGGGGCCGGCACGCTGATCCTGGCCGACCGTGCGTTCTACACCGGCGACACCCGGGTGGAAGCAGGCAGCCTGTACCTGGTCAACGGCAACGGCTTCTCCAATATCCATGTCAGCCAGGGCGCCACGGTCTGGTCGGGCGGCTATGCCTCGTCGGTCAACAACAACGGCACCTATCTGGTCGCGGCCAACAACACAGTCGGCGCCTACCGCTTCGCGCAGGGCCCGACCGGCAACCTCGGCGTGTGGCTGGGGAATCCGTTCATTGCCTCGATCGAGGCGCGCCTCGATGGCCAGATCAGCGTGCTGGGCGTGAAAAGCGGCTACATCACGTCGGCCCGTGAGGTACTGCTGAATTCGTCGCAGATCATCGGCCGCTTCAGCAGCCTGAAGGCGGCACCCAGCGTGTTCCTGGAGGCGGCACTCGCCTACGACACGAACAACGTCTACCTGGACATCAAGCGCATCGACGTGTCGCGTGCGATCGCGGGTATGTCGCTGCCCAAGTCCGCGCAGGCGGCTGCCGTGAGAATGGAGGCGGCCATGTCGGCCGTCGACGGGCAGTTGGCGGGGCAGGCCGTTACGGGCATCGGACAGGGCTTCATCGATGGCGCAGGGGATTTCCAGCGCGCAGGGAGCGTCACGGAAGCCGACGCCTCGCTGCGCAGCCTGTCCGGCGACCTGCATGCGGTCGCGGACGCGATGACCTACGACGTGATCGGCGCCGGTCGCCGTGCGTTGGGCGCGCGGGCGGAAGCGCGCGCATCGGGTCTAGCTCCCGGCCAGGACTGGTACGAGTCGCTGGGTGCACCGGGGCAGGGGGCGCTCGGCGTGGCGCGTTACCAGGCCGATGGCTGGCTGCTGGGCAGTGACGGGCAACTGGGTCGGCGGGGTTTCGCCGGCATGGCGTTCGGCGAGGCCCGTGCCAGCGGTGGTGCGCAGACGGGCCGGGACCGCGGCCGCGACCGCCAGACACAGGCGCTCGCCTATGCCGGCACCGACTGGAACGGCACGCATGTGGTCGGCCTGCTCGGTGCGGGACGGTTCGACCGTCAGATCGATCGCGGCCTGCTGGTCGGCGGAAAGATGCAGGGCGTGGCGACTGGGTATGCCGGTCGCTATTTCACCGCGAGCGTGGAGACCGGTCACCGTATCGGGGGCCCACATGCGTGGGTGTCGCCGTATGCCGGCATGGAGTTCACCCGTCTGCAACGCGATGGCTTCATCGAGCTGGGCGCGGAGGGCTTCGGCCTGACGACGCGCGACAGCCGCACCGATCGACTGCAGGCGCTGGCCGGCGCGCGTGCTTACCGTGGCTGGGAAAATTCGACGCTGGGCACGGTCTCGCTGCAGGCGTACGCCGAGTGGCAGCGCACGCTGGACGGACGCGGCCTCGACGTGGACGCCAGCTTCGTCGGCGTCGACAGTTGGGCGCCGCTGGCGCTGGCGGAACGCACCAGCACGCACCTGGGTGTCGCGCTGGAAGTGTCGCCCTGGCGGGAGGCGATGCTGTCCTTCGGTTACGACCTGCGCAACGGCAGCGACGAGCGCAGCGACAGGCAGTGGTCGTCGCGCTTGCGCATAGGGTTCTGAGGGCGGAGCGGATGCCACCGTAGGGCGGGCTCACGCCCGCCATCCTGATGGATGGATGTACGAGGTGGTGGGCCGAGGCCCACCGACGCCGCACGGATCAACCCCGCCCGTCGAACAGCTCCCGGCCGATCAGCATCCGGCGGATCTCGTTGGTCCCGGCACCGATGGCGTAGAGCTTGGCATCGCGCAGCAGGCGGCCGGCGGGGTATTCGTTGATGTAGCCGTTGCCGCCCAGCGACTGGATCGCCTCCAGCGTGACCTGCACCGCGGCTTCCGATGCGTGCAGCAGGCAGCCGGCGGCGGCGGCGCGCGAGCCCTGGCCTTCGTCGAAGCCGCGCGCCACCTGGTAGGCGAAGGCGCGGCTGGACTGCAGCGCGGTGTACATGTCGGCCAGCTTGCCCTGCATCAGGCCGAACGTGCCGATGGCCGCGTCGAACTGCTTGCGCTCGCGCACGTAGGGCAGGGTGATGTCGAGCGCCGCCTGCATCAGGCCGATCGGGCCGCCGCTCAGCACCAGCCGCTCGGTGTTCAGGCCGCTCATCAGCACGCGCACGCCCTGGTTCACGTCGCCCAGCACGTTCTCGGCGGGGATCTCGCAGTTCTCGAACACCAGTTCGCAGGTGTTGCTGCCGCGCATGCCCAGCTTGTCCAGCTTCTGCGCGGTGGAGAAGCCCTTCATGCCGCGCTCGACGATGAAGGCGGTCATGCACTTGCTGCCCGCGTCCTTGCCGGCGGTGCGCATGTAGACCAGCAGTACGTCGGCTTCCGGCCCGTTGGTGATCCACATCTTGTTGCCGTTGGCGATCCATACGCCGTCGCGCAACTCGGCGCGGCAGCTCATCGAGCCGACCACGTCGGAGCCGGCGCCCGGTTCGCTCATCGCCAGCGCGCCCTTCCACTCGCCGCTGCACAGCTTGGGCAGATACTTCGCGCGCTGCGCGGCGTTGCCGTTGAGATAGAGATTGGACACGCACAGGTTGGAGTGCGCGCCGTAGCTCAGGCCGACCGAACCGGACGCGCGCGAGATCTCTTCCATCGCGACCAGGTGGGCCAGGTAGCCCATGCCGCTGCCACCGAACTCGGGGTCGACGGTGATGCCGAGCAGCCCCAGCTCACCCAGCTTGGCCCACAGGTCCTGCGGGAACGCGTTGTCGTGGTCGATCTGCGCCGCCCGCGGCGCGATCTCGGTCTGCGCGAACCGCTGCACGGCCTCGCGCAGCGCATCCAATTCTTCGCCCAGCGGAAACCCGCTGACGGTATCCGGTCGCATTCGGTCCTCCCTCCTATTGCGGCCCAACTTCCAGGTTGATGAAACGTCCTGCGTCAGTGTTCGCCGCGCAGGTGCCCCATGAAGCGCGGGGCGGTGCGGCCCAGGGGCAGCTTCAGCTTGCCGATCGCGGCCATGCGCGCCTCGGCGATGCGGTCGGCGGCGTACTGCGGCGCGATGTTGTCCTTCTCCGCCAGGTCGAAGATCTTGCCGACGGTGTGGTAGATGGTCCGCATCATGCGCATGGCGCGTTCGCGGTTGTAGCCGTCGATCTCCAGCGACACGTTCATCACGCCGCCCGCGTTCACCGCGTAGTCCGGCGCGTACAGGATGCCGCGCTTGGCCGCTTCCACGCCGGTGACGTGCGACATCTGGTTGTTGGCGGTGCCGCAGATGACCTTGGCCTTCAGTCGGGGCAGGGTCTGTTCGTTGATCGCGTACTCCAGCGCGCACGGGCTGAACACGTCGACCGGCAGGTCGTAGATCTCGTCCGGCTTGACCGCCTCGGCGCCGTATTCCTCCACCGCGTGCTCGACCAGCGCCGGGTTTAGGTCGGTGACGAACAGCTTGGCGCCGCGTTCCTTCAGCAGCTTCACGTACTCCATGCCGATGTGGCCCAGGCCCTGCACGGCGATGCTGTACTTGCCGATCTCCTCGTTGCCGAACTTGCGGTTCAGCGTGGCCATCAGGCCCTGCAGCGCGCCGTAGGCGGTGAACGGGGCCGGATCGCCGGAACCGCCATGCACCTGGTGCACGCCGACCACATATTCGGTCTCGCGGTAGACGTTTTCCATGTCGTTGACGTCGGTGCCGACGTCCTCGGCGGTGATGTAGCGGCCGCCCAGCGAGTCGACGTAACGGCCGAAGCTGCGGAACAGCACCTCGGTCTTGTCGGCGCTGCTGTCGCCGATGATCACCGCCTTGCCGCCGCCGACGTTCAGGCCGGCCAGCGCGTTCTTGTAGGTCATCGTGCGGCTCAGGCGCAGCGCGTCGGTCAGCGCCAGCGCGCTGTCGGCGTAGGGGCGCATGCGCACGCCGCCCAGCGCGGGGCCCAGCACGGTGCTGTGGATGGCGATGATGGCCTTCAGCCCGGCGTCCGGGTTGTGGCAGAAGACGACCTGTTCGTGGCCGGAGGTGTCGAGGGTTTCGAAGATCATGGGTGGGCTCCGGTGCGCGGGTGGGGACCGGCGCGGGCTTGCCTGTTCGTGGGCTAACGGGTGGTCAGAAAAGAAAAAAGCGACGTTTCCGGATCAGCCCGTGCTCGTCGCAGGGCGCCAGTCTAATCCAAGTCGCCGGATGGCGAGATGACACCCCGCACCCTCGCCGGATGACCAGCGGCCTATTGCTGCAATAGAACGACCGTGCTATTTCTCTGGCCCATGACCCCGCAAGCCGCCACCCACAAGGGCAACGCCACCCGCGAGATGATCGTCGCGCGGGCCTACGACATCGCCGCCAGGCACGGCCTGGAAGGCCTGTCGATCGGCGAGCTGGCCACCGCGGCCGGCATGTCCAAGAGCGGCGTGTTCGCCCATTTCGGCTCGCGCGAGGACCTGCAGCTGACCGTGCTGGAGTGGACCGCCGAGCGTTACGCGCGTGCGGTGATCGTCCCGGCGGTCGGGCTGCCGCGCGGCCTGCCGCGCCTGCGCGCGATCATGGAGAACTGGTTCCGCTGGGTCTGCGACAACCCCGACGGCTGCCTGATCCTCGCCGCCGCCCACGAATACGACGCCCGCCCGGGCCTGCTGCATGACCGCATCGTCGACTGGCTGCGCCAACTGCGCGTGCAGCTGATGAAGGCGATCGGAATGTGCGTGGAGACCGGCGAACTGTCGCGCGATACCGATCCGGTCCTGCTGGCGTTCGAACTGTTTGCCATCGCCCAGGGCCTGCACGACGCCCGCCTCTACGACGCCGACCAGGCGCCGCTGCTCGCCCGCCGTTCGCTGGACCGCCTGTTGGCGTCCTACGGCGCCCCCGCTGTTTCCACCCCCGCCTGATTCCCCCGAGGTCTCCCCATGGCCGCTGTCTCTGTGTCCCGGAATAGCACGACCGTTCGCAAATCATGGATGCTGTCGCTGCTCAACGCCCGCTTCGCCGTCGGCAGCTGGCTCGCGCCGCGCAGCACGCTGGCAAGCGCCTTCCACCTGTTCTGCACGCCGATGCCCGGCGCCCGCACCCGGGCCCGGCAGGCCGAGACCGGCAGTGCCCGTATCGGCGAAATCGCCTTCGGCCGCGAACGCATCGCTACCTATACGTGGGGCGACCCGCAGCGCCAGCCCACCGTGTTGCTGGTGCATGGCTGGTCGAGCTTCGGCCTGCGCTTCCTGCCATGGGTGGAACCGCTGCGTCGCGCCGGCTACGCGGTGGTGACGTTCGACCAGCCCGCGCACGGCCGCAGCAGCGGGCGCCGCGCGACCCTGCCGATGTTCGCCGAGGCCGCCCGTCGCGTCGCCGACAGTCTCGGTCCGTTGGCGGCCATCGTCGGCCACTCGCTGGGTGGCGCCGCTGCAGCGATTGCGATGGGGAACGGACTGCAGGCCGAGCGCGTGATCCTGCTCGCGCCCGCCGCCGATCCCTTCGACGCCGCGCGTCGTTTCGGCGG
Organism: Pseudoxanthomonas japonensis; assembly: GCF_043632995.1. Classification (NCBI taxonomy): domain Bacteria; kingdom Pseudomonadati; phylum Pseudomonadota; class Gammaproteobacteria; order Lysobacterales; family Lysobacteraceae; genus Pseudoxanthomonas; species Pseudoxanthomonas japonensis. The sequence continues at coordinate 1,758,983 of NZ_CP171632.1, forward strand.
CATGGTCGGGCTGGCGCAGTTCCTCAGCCGGCGCCTGTTTGACGAATACCAGGAACTCACCGCGCACGACATCCGCGACCTGCATGCGCAGGCCACCGCGCCGCGGATCGCGCGGCCGGGGTTGATCGTGCACGACCTGGAAGACACCGATGTGCCGTGGTGCGAAGGCGAGCGTTACGCGCGCTACTGGCCGCAGGCCACGCTGCTCAGCACCACCGGCCTGGGCCATCACCGCGTGACCATCGCGCCGGAAACGCTGGATGCCTCGCTGCGTTTCCTGCGTGGCGAAGCCGTCGGCCAGCGCGTCGTCTCCACGCGCGAGCTGCCGTTCGGGCTCTGCTGACCGGGCGCTACAACGCGCGGTAGGGGCGCTGGCGGATCCACAGCGTCGCCAGCCACTTCTCGCCGGCGTCGACCGGCAGGCCGGCGTGCAGGCTGTCCGGATCGGGGCGACCGTCGGCGTGCAGGTTGTCGAAGACCACGGCCCTGCCTGCTTTTGGCGCAATCTCCAGTTCTGCGTGCGGGAACGCCGTGGCGCCGCCCGCCGCCACGTGGTTGAGATACACGCAGATCGTGCGCAGCCGGTTGCCGGCGTCGGGCCGATCCGTTTCCGGCGAACCCGGCGGCAGGTAGTCGCGATGCGGGCGGTACTGCTCGCCCGGCAGGTAGCGCAGCACGGTCAGGCGTTCGGCATGCGCCAGCGGCACGCCGGCAGCGGCGGCCATCCGCGCCTGCACCAGGCGGATCGCCACGTCCTCCAACATCGGATCATGGGTGGCGTCGCTGCTGGTACGCAGTGCCACCTCGCGCGGCGCGCCGGTGCGCGGATCGACCGCGCGCGAGCGCTTCAGTCGCGGGAGGCTGTGCGCGATCAACAGACGGCACTCGTCCGCCGACAGCAGGCCGTCGATCGTCCACACGCGCGGTGCATCGGCGCGCTGGCTGACCGCAGGCACCGACAGCACGTCGGCAAGCTCCAGCACCGCCGGCGCGCCTGGCCATGCGAGGCCGGCATCACCCGGCACCTCCGGCAGGCGCGGGTGGCCCGCCGCCGCCAGTTGCGCGTGCAGCTGCGCCGCGGCCGCCGGATCGGCGGCAGTACCTTCGCCGCGCGCCAGCCGTTCCGCCAACAGTGCGGCGGCGACGGCGTGGCCAGCCTGCGCGGCCTGGTCGAGCAGGGCGATGCTGCGCTGCTGGTCTTCCGGCGCGGCCTTGTGGCCGAAGTACACCGCCAGCGCGAGCATGGCCGACGGATGCCCGCCGTTGGCCGCAGCCAACAGGCGCGCCTGCAGGGTGCCGTCGAAGGGCAGGGCGGTACCGCCCGCGCCCAGCCATGCCAGGTGATAGGCCGCCGCCGGATGACCCCGCTGTTCCGCAGCCGCCAGCCAGGTGAGCGCGCGCCCGATGTCCTGCGGGGCGCCGACGCCATGCATTGCCATGCGCGCCGTCTCGATCATGGCCGCCGGATGGTCGGCATCTGCGGCCTGCACGTAGCACGCGAACGCCTGCTCGTGCTCGCCCTTCTGTACGTGCGTGCGCGCCTGCGCGAAGAGCGCATCGCCTGCCATGGAAGAGGTTTCGGTCTGTGCCGCATCGGTCCGCATGCGCGGATGGTAGCGGAAGCCTGGTGATCCACCGCACCACCGCACGCCACCGTAGGGTGTGCGTGCCGTGTCCACTGGTGTGCAATTGGTGAGGTGTCCACGCGCAAGCGGCTACAATCCCGCGTCTGTCCGCACTGCCAGTGAGTCCGCGTGAGCACACCCGCCAGCCAGTTTCCCGCCGCACAGGCCGACGCCACGCCGTTGCGCTTCGTCACCGCCGCCAGCCTGTTCGACGGGCACGACGCGGCCATCAACATCATGCGCCGCCTGATCCAAGGCGAAGGCGCGGAAGTCATCCACCTGGGCCACAACCGCAGCGTCGAGGACGTCGTCCGCGCCGCGCTGCAGGAAGACGCTGACGGCATCGCGCTGTCCAGCTACCAGGGCGGCCATGTCGAGTACTTCAAGTACATGGTCGACATGCTGAAGGAGCGCGGCGCCGGCCATGTGCGCGTGTTCGGCGGCGGTGGCGGCACCATCACCCCGGAAGAGATCGCCGAGCTGCAGGCCTATGGCGTGGAGCGCATCTACCACCCGAACGACGGCATGAAGATGGGCCTGGTGGAGATGATCCAGGACGTGGTGGCGCGTGCGCAGCACGCGCGGGAATCGGGAATGGGGAACGGGGAATCGCCGCATGCCGCCAGGCCCGATCTCCATGACGAGTCCGCCATCGGCCGCATGATGTCCGCCATCGAGGATGGCGTTTTCAATGAGCAGGAACTGGCCAGGTTGCGCAAGCAATGGGCCGCCGCCGGCTCCGATTCTCCATTCCCCACTCCCCATTCCCGCGCGGGTGGAACGCCCGTCATCGGCATCACCGGTACCGGGGGCGCCGGCAAGTCGTCGGTCACCGACGAGTTGATGAACCGCTTCCTGTCCTGCTTCCCGCAGATGCACATCGCGGTGATCTCGGTCGATCCGACCCGCCGTCGCACCGGTGGCGCGCTGCTCGGCGACCGCATCCGCATGAACGCGCTGCGCAGCGAGCGCATCTACATGCGCTCGATGGCCACGCGCCGCCAGCACGTGGCGACCAATGCGGTGCTGAAGGACTGCATCGCCTTCCTGAAGTCGCTCGGCTTCGACCTGGTGATCGTCGAGACGGCCGGCATCGGCCAGAGCGATTCGGAGATCGTCGACCTGGTCGACTTCCCCATGTACGTGATGACCAGCGACTACGGCGCGGCCAGCCAGCTGGAGAAGATCGACATGATCGACTTCGCCGAGCTGATCGTGCTGAACAAGTACGACAAGCGCGGCGCCGAAGACGCCCTGCGCGACGTGCGCAAGCAGTGGAAGCGCAACCGCGTGGCGTTCCAGACGCCGGACGCCGAGGTGCCGGTGTATCCCACCATCGCCAGCCAGTTCAACGACCCCGGCGTCAGCTGGATGTTCGCCAACCTGTGCCGCCTGCTGCGCGAGAAGCTGCAGCTGCCGGCGGAGAAGTGGACGCCTGCCATCGACACCGAGCTGAAGGAGCCGCGCGCCACCGTGCTGATCCCCGGCAGCCGCGTCCGCTACCTGGCCGAGATCGCCGAACAGGGCCGCGGCATCAACCGCCGCATCGAGACCGAAGCCGAGACCGCCAGCCGCGCGCAGCATTACTGGAACGCGCTGAAGGATCTTGAGGATCCGGCGTTGCCGAAGGCGTTGGAGCTGTATGCGTCAGACGCGCTCCTTCCCCTGCTTGCGGGGGAAGGTGCCCGAAGGGCGGATGGGGGCGAGCGCGGTGACGCAGGCCCCCATCCCAGCCTTCCCCCGCAGGCGGGGGAAGGGGCGGTGCACGTGGACCGCTCCCTGCTCACCCTCCGCCAGCGCTACAACGACGCCCTCCAGTCGCTGTCGTCCGAGGCGCTGAAGCTGCTGCGCGAGTGGCCGGCGCGGCACAAGGCCGTCACCGATCCGGTCAACGAATACCAGGTGCGCGGCAAGACCATCCGCATCGACAACTACACCACCTCGCTCAGCCACCAGCAGATCCCTAAGATCGCGCCGCCGCCGTACCAGGGCTGGGGCGAGCTGCTGACGTTCCTGCAGAAGGAAAACCTGCCGGGCAGCTATCCCTACACCGGCGGCGTGTATCCGTACCGCCGCACCGGCGAGGACCCCATCCGCATGTTCGCGGGCGAGGGCACGCCGGAGCGCACCAACCGCCGCTTCCATTACCTCAGTGTCGGCCAGCCGGCCGCGCGCCTGTCCACCGCCTTCGACAGCGTCACCCTGTACGGCGAAGACCCGGCGCCGCGCCCGGACATCTACGGCAAGATCGGCAACTCCGGCGTCAACATCCCCACGCTGGACGACATGAAGAAGCTGTACTCCGGCTTCGACCTGTGCGCGCCCACCACCAGCGTGTCGATGACCATCAACGGCCCCGCGCCGATCATCCTGGCGATGTTCATGAACACCGCCATCGACCAGCAGGTGGAGAAGTACCTGAAGGCCGACGACGCGCGCTGGGCCGGGGCGCAGAAGAAGATCGACGCGTTTTTCGAAGGCCGCACGCGCCCGCAGTACCACGGCGAGCTGCCGCCGACCAACAACGGGCTGGGCCTGGGCCTGCTCGGCATCACCGGCGACCAGCTGGTCGATGAAGCCACCTACGCGCGCATCAAGACCGAGACGCTGGCCACCGTGCGCGGCACGGTGCAGGCCGACATCCTGAAGGAAGACCAGGCGCAGAACACCTGCATCTTCAGCACCGAGTTCGCCCTGCGCATGATGGGCGATATCCAGCAGTACTTCGTCGACCACGCGGTGCGCAATTTCTACTCGGTGTCGATCTCGGGTTACCACATCGCCGAGGCCGGGGCGAACCCGATCAGCCAGCTCGCCTTCACGCTGTCGAACGGCTTCACCATCGTCGAGTACTACCTGGCCCGCGGCATGAAGATCGACGACTTCGCGCCCAACCTGTCGTTCTTCTTCAGCAACGGCATGGACCCGGAATACACCGTCATCGGCCGCGTCGCCCGCCGCATCTGGGCACGCGCGATGCGCGAGCGCTACGGCGCCAACGAGCGCAGCCAGATGATGAAGTACCACATCCAGACCTCGGGCCGGTCGCTGCACGCGCAGGAGATCCAGTTCAACGACATCCGCACCACGCTGCAGGCGCTGTACGCGTTGTTCGACAACTGCAACAGCCTGCACACCAATGCCTATGACGAGGCGATCACCACGCCGACGGAAGAGAGCGTGCGTCGCGCGGTCGCCATCCAGATGATCATCAACAAGGAGCTGGGGCTGAACTTCAACGAGAACCCGTGGCAGGGCAGCTTCGTGGTCGACCAGCTCACCGACATCGTGGAAGAGGCGGTCTACAAGGAGTTCGAGGCGATCAGCGAGCGCGGCGGCGTGCTTGGCGCGATGGACACCATGTACCAGCGCGGCAAGATCCAGGAAGAGTCGCTGTACTACGAGCACAAGAAGCACGACGGCAGCCTGCCGCTGGTGGGCGTGAATACCTTCCTGCCGCGCGAGCACGGCGGCGAGATCGCCACCGAGATCGAACTGATCCGCTCGACCGAGGAAGAGAAGGGCCAGCAGATCGCCAACGTGCGCGCCTGGCAGGCCTCGCGCAATGCGCTGGCGCCGGAAGGCGAGACCGACCACAGCCATGCGTCGGCCATGGAAGAGCACGCCGAGCCGGAAGTCCACGACGGCCACGGCCTGGCCTACCTGCAGCGCACGGCCCGCGAACGCCGCAACGTGTTCGCCGCGCTGGTCGAGGCAGTGAAGACGCACAGCCTGGGGCAGATCAGCCACGCGCTGTACGACGTGGGTGGCGAGTACCGACGGAACATGTAAACCGCTGAGATCGCGTACGAGGAAAGCCCGCCGCAAGGCGGGTTTTTTGTTTCCGCCGCTCGCTGGTCGCCACGTAGGGCGGGCTCAAGCCCGCCGTCCGGGTGTGCGATTGCGGGCTTGAGCCCGCCATACGGCAATCCATGCCCTTCACCTCCGTGTAGGCGCGGACGCAGGCGCCTTCAGCGCATCGACGAGGGAGCGGATGCTGAATATGGGGGAGGGCGAACGGAGCGCGGATGTGTAGGCACCAGCCGTGGGTCACGATACGGCTTGCTATAGTCCCAATATGGGACTAATATGGCGGCATGAAGGTCATCGCCGTCAGCACCTTGAGGGAGTTCTGGGCGCGTCACGCCGATGCCGAACAGCCTCTCAAGGCGTGGTACGACGAAGCCAGGCATGCCGTCTGGAACACGCCGCAGGACATCCGGCAGCGGTATGCAAGCGCCAGTTTCGTGGGTCGTAACCGCGTGGTGTTCAACATCAAGGGCAACGACTATCGCCTCATCGTCGCGGTCGCCTATCGGTTCCAGGCGGTCTACATCAAGTTCATCGGCACGCATACCGAGTACGACCGGATCGATGCCGCCACCGTGGAGGCTCCATGAACATCCATCCCATCCGCACCGAGAAGGACTACCAGACCGCGCTACGTGACCTGTCGGCGTATTTCGACGACGAGCCGACGCCGGGGACGGAGGAGGGGGACCGGTTCGAGATCCTGGTGACGCTGGTGGAGGCTTACGAAGCCAAGCGCTTCCCCATCGAGGCTCCCGACCCGATCGAGGCGATCCGATTCCGCATGGAGCAGGGTGGTCTGACCGTCAAGGATCTGGTGCCGTCCATCGGTCAGCCCAACCGGGTCTATGAGGTGCTGAACCGCAAGCGTGGCCTGACCCTGGAGATGATCCGGAACCTGCACCGCGATCTCGGCATTCCGGCAGAGAGCCTGATCGGTGTCTGACGTCTCCCGGCGCGGTGCGGCTCCGTTCCGCATTCCACGGTTTCGCGTACTGAAAGGCTACGCGAACCTGCAGGCGACAGGGCGACGTTCCGCCATGGTGATCGCGTTGTTGCTGGCAGGGGTCGTGTCTTCCTCCGCCCAGCCCGTGTCCGAAGACGCCGACATGCACCGCGCCTATTCGCAGGCGGTGCGGGAGGCCATCCGCACGCACTGGACACCGCCGGACGCCGGCGTCGCCGGCGCGTGCCCGGTGCTGGTGCGGCAGTTGCCGGGCGGCGACGTGCTGCACGTGGAAGCGCATCCCGGCTGTGCCTTCGATGAGGCGGCTCGGCGATCGGTGGAAGACGCGGTGTGGGCGGCCAGTCCGTTGCCGTACCATGGCTACGAGCGCGTCTTCGCACGCGAGATGCGGGTCACCGTGCACGCCGACGGCGAGTGAGTGGGGCTGTGGTGTTCCCTCCTCTGCGACGCTAGGAGAAGGAATGCGATGGCGGGCTTGAGCCCGCCCTACGGCAATCCGCGCCCTCCACCGTCATCCCCGCGAAGGCGGGGATCCAGCGCCTTCAACGCCTCGAGGCAACGTCACTGGGCCCCCGCCTGCGCGGGGGTGACGAGTCATGCAAGGGGCGTGGGCGTTTCCCTCTCCCTGCAAAGCGGGAAGAGGGTGCCAACGGCGGGTGAGGGGCGAACGGAGTGACGGAGATGTCGGCGCCCGGTTCGTTACCGCGCCCGGCCCCTCATCCGTTGCTTTACGTAGGGCGGGCTCAAGCCCGCCGTCTGGGTGCGCGATGGCGGGCTTGAGCCCGCCCTACGGCAATCCGCCTCCTCCACCGTCATCCCCGCGCAGGCGGGGATCCAGCGCCTCAACGCAACGAAGCAACGTCACTGGGCCCCCGCCTGCGCGGGGGTGACGGGTATGCACGATGCATCAAAGTTTCCCTCTCCCTGCGAAGCGGGGAGAGGGTGCCAACGGCGGGTGAGGGGCGAACGGAGTGACGGAGATGTCGGCGCCCGGTTCGTTACAGCGCCCGGCCCCTCATTCGTCGCTTCACGTAGGGCGGGCTCAAGCCCGCCGTCCAGATGCGCGATGGCGGGCTTGAGCCCGCCCTACGGCGTCTCGGGTACCGCTTATCTGTACGCCCCCGGCCCGCGCCAGATCAGTTCGCCGCGGCGGTAGATGCGCATCACGTCCACCACGTCGCGGGCGTCGCCGATGGTGTCGAGTTGGGGGTCGCCGGGTTGCACCAGGCGGCAGCCGCCGGAGCCGCGGGTGGCGACGATCTCCAGGGCGCACACCATCAGGTCGCGGCGACCGGGCAGGGGGAAGGAGATTTCCTTCATGCCCTGGAGCTGCCATTCGGCGATCTTCCGCTCGTTGCGCACGTCGTAGTAGATCTGGTGGCCGTCCACTTCCATGCTGGGGCCGGCGTTGTTGTCCTGGCCGCGGCCCTGGCTGCGGCCGGTGCCGACGGTGGCGCCCATGTTCTCGGGGGCGGTGTCCTGGGGCAGCATGCCGGGCGGTTGGCCCCAGCGGCTGTTGCGTCGCCAGGCGGGGGTGGGCCGGCTGGCGGGTGGGCGGGTCTGTTGCTGGGCGACGGCCTGGTCGGCGCTGGGCGGGCTGGCCTGCTGCTCGTCGGGGCTGAGGGGGTTCTCGGCCTCGGTGACGCGGGTGGTGTCGACGGGGGAGGTGACGGCGGTGGTCACCAGGGGTTTGCGGGGGCGGGGGCGGTCGCTGGGTGGGGTGGGGGCCACCGGGGGGACGGGAACGCGCTGGTCGTCCTGGGTGGTTTCGCCCAGGAAGTCGACTTTGACGCGGGCGCCGCCGCTGGCGCTGCCTTCGGGCGGGGCCAGGGTGATCTGGGAGGAGTACAGCAGGGCCAGCAGGAACAGCAGGTGCACCAGCAGGCTGACGAGCGAGCCGACGCTGCGCTCGTGCCGTTTGATGTGGAGGTCTTCCCTGTCCAGCGGACTCAGCGACGCCGCGCGACCGCGGCCTGGCGCGTCGCTCATGTGGGGGTGAGGGCGTCGGGGGAGGGGGACTTCATGGGTCAGAAGCGGGGGAAGTGGGGAAACATTAGCTGGTGTACTGCATCATTGCCATTGGCAACGGCTAGATCACTCCCTATGGAGGCTTGCGCAGTCGCGTTAGGATTGGGTTCGTTGTTTGATCCAAAGTGGAAACAAGGACGGGTGCTGCGGGCATCTTTGAGTTCGCGCTTAGAACTCGAGATTTCCGCGCTCAGGTAAAGGGCATGGTGGATCGATGGGAAAAAGTCTGAAAGATCTCTTGATAGAGCTTGAGGAGCGAGAAGATGCCGGCAGCATTTCTGCTGATCGCTTCGACTATCAGAAGGATTGGGCTCTACTTCGTCTTCTGGGTTTGCATCGTAAAGATGGGGACTATGTTCTTCTTTGTGAGTTTCACGAGGATATCGCTGTCATAGATGATCCTAACAACCCAACAGCGTTGAGTCTTTTCCAGGTTAAGACGAGCGAGAAAGGGAACTGGTCTGTAAACAAGCTTGTCAAGCAAAAGCCCTCAAAGGCCGGTGCGCCGCTCCCCTCAATTCTCGGAAAGCTCTGCGGGCGCGCGAAAGATATCTCGGGCGGTGTAGTTGATTTCCATATCGTTACAACTACCGGGTTTTCGGCTAAGGATGGCAAGTCGAAAAAAATAATGGACTCGCCGGGTCACAGTCTCGCTTCTAAGTTCCTTGAAGCTTCTGAGTGGAAAGAACTGAACTCTGCGCTCCATGTAGAGCTTGGCATTGATCTGACGTCTGCACTGCAGGAAACGCTAGTGTTTGCGGTGGCAGAGCTTCCATTGCGTATGCACCCGCAAGCAGTTAGCGGTGAGTTGAGCTCATTTCTTGAAGAGTACGCTCCGGGATCTTTGATCAGTCCAGCTGCCTTCTACCGTACTCTTTTTGACGAACTCCGACGTATTACCGTTGCCAAGAAGCCGTCCGGCGCCAGCTTTGCGCAAGTGTGCGCCGCAAAGGGGGTCGATCGTAAGAAGTTTGATCGGATGCTGGCGGGCGCTGTTCGCTCTGCGCCGCACTCTTTCCCATTCAAGAGCATAGATCAGGAGCTGCACCGAGACGGAGTCTCCCTAGGAAGAAGATTGGATCTTGGTGTGGCCTCAAAGAGCTACTACGTTAGATCTCTTCGATCAAATGATGCCGCTCTAAGATCGGATAGGCGTGTGTTGGTCTCAGCGGCTGAGAATGCGTTGAGGAAAAATCCAGAGCTCAGAATGCTTGAGCTGGCGGAGGTGGCGCTCGAGCATGCCAAGCTGGATCCAATCTATGGCATGGCAGAGCTATCTGATAGTGAGGCTTTAGTCTTGGTGATGGTTGAAATTTATGAGCGAAGCAACGACGAAATTCCGACTTCTAATTCACAACTTAAGGAAGAGAGCGCATGAAAAGCTTGCGCTTACAAAAGTTACATCTGATGTCAGATCGCGAGAGGCGCGCGAGAACAATAAGCTTTCATCCAAGCGCGACGGTGATAAAGGGCGGAAATGATGTTGGGAAATCATCTGTCGCAAAATCGATCTTCGAGGTGCTTGGTGCAGAAGCAGCTGTAGTTCACCCGAGGTGGAAGTCTGCCGGTGTAACGAGTCTTCTCGAATTCATAGTGGATGATGTTGTGTACTTTGCGCTACGTGATGGGCCGACTTACACCCTGTTTGATGACTCGTCTAGGCCGATTTGCACGTATACATCCGTAACTACAGGTATGGGTCCCGCGCTGGCGGACCTTCTTAACTTTCGTCTGCAATTGAAGGCCCGTAATGGATCCTTGGTGCAGGCGCCTCCTGCATTCTGCTTTCTTCCTTTCTACTGTGACCAAGATAAGGGCTGGGGAGACACTTGGTCATCATTCGCTAGGCTTGCGCAATTCCAGAGTTGGAAGATTGAGACGATTCACTACCATGTCGGAATAACTACTCCCGAGTACTACAGTGCGCTGGCAAGGCTGGCTAAAGCAGATCTGGATCGAATAGAGCCACAGAAAGCCTTGGATGGTCTTATCCTGATAAAGAGGAAGGCTGCATCAAATAGCTTTTACGATCTCGACGTGGAAATTGATTCTGACGTGTTTGCTGAGGAGATCGAGCTTCTGGTTCAGAGGGCTTCTGATATCGCTGAGGTTCGGGAAAGAAAGCGAGTGGCAATTTCTGAGCTATCTAATCAGAGAATTCAGGTTATTGCGCAGAAAGAGATTCTCGAGCGGGCGCGAAGTGAGTTGCATGCAGACTATAAGTTTGCAGCGGAGGAGTTGGCGGATGACATCGAATGCCCAACTTGCGGTCAGATGCATTCAAACTCTTTTGCGCAGCGATTCTCTATTGCTCAGGATGAAGCTAGGGCGGGCGATCTTCTGACCGAAATTCTTGATCGTTTGGCTTCAAACGAAGAGCAGCTTTTGTCGGCCAAGCGATCCTTGGCGGATATGACCAGCCAGGAAGCTGAGATTCAGGAGATCTTGAGCAGAAAGCGCGGGCAAGTTACGTTTGCTCGCTTGCTGGAGCGCGCTGGTCAGAAGGCTTTTTCAACTCAGTTAGATGAGCAAATTCGAGATCTTGTTGGCGATCTCACCCAGATTGATGAGCGGATCATGGAAGCTAAAGCTGATATCGAGGCTAGCAAATCCGTTGATCGCAAGCGGGCAGTTAACGGTCGGTATATTTCGTTGATGGCGGAGTATTTGCGTCATCTGAGCGTGACGAGCCTCTCGGAGAAGGATTATTCGAGGTTGGATTTCGTCATAAAGGAGACTGGTAGTGACAGGCCTCGTGCTGTCTTGGCGTACATGTTTGCAGTGCTTCAACTGATTTGGGACTCTCCATCGTCGGTTCGGTGCCCTATTGTGCTCGACTCGCCGAATCAGCAAGATCAAGACCCGGATAACCACGTCAGGATGTTGGAGTTCATACGGGATTTTCGGCCAGAAGGTAGCCAGCTCGTGCTTTTTGCGGTTGATGACTGTGGGATCGATTTTGGTGGCGAAGTGAAGGTTCTTGACGAAGAGGACTTCGCACTGAGTGCTGGAATGTATGACGAGGTTGCGTGGCTCATTAACTCTCATCGTGCATCTAGAGAGCTTTTCTCGTAGACGGTCGTGCATTTCCGTCGCACGGTCGGGTAGGCGCTGTAGAACAGCTAGTACATGCCAGCCTACGAACTTCGTAGTAGACACCACTCCACTTTCATTCGACCTTTGCTCCGCGACCCACCGCTCTTGGTGGGCAGGAGCAAGGGAATGAAGATCGAAACACCGCCGCAGGACGCGGCCGCTACGCTCAACGTCGACGACGCCCCGCTCACCACCATCCTCGACCTGCTGCACGCGAGGGCAGTGACGAACCCGATTCCGTCCTCGCCCGGCTGCCCACCGAGCACCTGGACCGCATCGCCGCCGCCGCCCAGCGCAAAGGGCAGGACTGCCTGGACCTGGCCCGCTGCCTGGTGGACTGCACCGCCCAACTGCTGATGCGGCTGACACCCGCCGACGCCTGCGACCGCGTCCTCCACCTCAACCTGCACCTGGCCACCCTGCTGGACGACCACGACCGCTGGGACGACCTGCACGCCCACGCCGACACCGCCGCCCGCACCGCCACCGGCGAACCCGCATCACCACTCTAAGGCACGCCCCGCCAGACCCTGCGTCGTCTACCGAGCGCTGACACCCGACGTGCTGTTGGGTTGGTAGAGCCAACCCAACCTACGGGGTTGCTGCCGACGGGGGCCTCCGCCTGATGCCGTGCCTTACACACGACCGCGGCGGCCTCTCTAATCACACAAACACGGAGCGGTGACCCAAGAGACGCGCTCGTCTCTCATTAAGACGCAACGTTGCATCACAAACATCCAACGTTGCATCGAAAACATCGGTTCTTCTAACACTAAGACCCAACGTTCCATCAAAACGATCCAACATTGGATCGAAAACATGCATTCATCTAACACTAAGATCGAACGTTGCATCGAAAAGATCCAACGCTGCATCGAATAGATCCAATGTTCCATCGAAAAGATCCTCTCGTCTCTCACTAGGATCCAACGTTCCATCAAAAAGACTCTCGCGAGACCGGAAAACATCCGATTGCCGCATCGCGGCACGCCCCCGGTCTCACCTCCACGCCCCGATAGCGCCTGAAAGCCTGGTCCTGCTCGCCCAAAGCGAACCGCGAGCGGGTCAAAGCGTGGAGCAAGCGGGGCAGGAGGCTGGAGCGAGCCGGAGAAAGTGAACCGCGGGACGGAAAAAGCCGCGTCCGGTTCACTTCAAGTCGCCCCCTAGAGACTGCGCACCCGCTCGCGGCTCACTCCGCGCCTCCCGCGAGCGGGAAAAAGCGAACCGCGAGAGGGGCAGCAGCGAACCCGTAGCGGGAAAAAGCGAACCCCGCCAGGGAATCACCGAACCGCAGTAAGGAAAAAGCCTGGCGCGCGAGGGAAAAACCCTCGATGGCCGCCCGCCTCAGGCGCCCGACACCCGCGCCTTGTTCCGCAGCGACAGGCAGTACGCCGCCGTCACCCCGATGCCCAGCAACACGGCCAGCGAACCCCCGATCACCGCCACGTCTTTCGGCGCCGCGATCCAGAACCCCGCATAGACCAACCCGCTGAGCGCCATCGACCAGCCCGCCACCCGCTGCGCCTGCCGCGCCCGCGCACTCGGCACGAACCGCTTCGGCATCTGGTTGCCGAACCACGCCACCATCAACCCGATCGCCCCCATCACGATGCGGTCGACCATCGCGCCATCGATAACCCCCCGCGACCGCGCGAACGTCGCGCACAGCGCCAGCACCACGATGCCGATCCCCCACGCCAGACTGGTCATCACTTCTCTGTTCATCGCACAGGCTCCTTCTTGGACTTGGGCGCGGGACTGCCCGCACCGAACGAATGGACGAAGCCGAGCAGCGCGTCTTCCAGCACCGACAGCTTCAGGTGGTAGATCACCGACTTGCCGACCTTTTCCGCATGCACCAGGTCGGCCTCCTTCAGCACCGCGAAATGCGCCGACATCGTCGGTTTCGACACATCAAACTGCTCGCTCAGCTCGCCCGCACTGAGCGGCCCCTTGCGCAGCAACTGCAGCACCTGGCGGCGGGTGGGATCGGAAAGGGCGCGGAAGACCTGGCTCATGATGTGATAATTAGCTAAACATCGAAATGTGTCAACCGCCGTTGGTCGGGACGGCGCATGGCACCATGCACGCATCCCCTTGCTGTGAGACGACGCCATGCTGCGTGCGCTGGTCCTGTCGCTGTGTCTGATCTCCCCGGTGGCCCTGGCCGCCAACCCCGTGTTCGACGTGCACGTCCACCTGCGCGACGGCGAAACCTCCCTGCAGCAGTACCGCGACGACGTGCGCGCCGCGGGGCTGGACCTCTCCGGCATCGGCGTGATGTGGTTCGGCGGCCCGCACCAGGCCCGGCAGGGCGACCTGGCGAAGATCCGCGCCGGCAACGACCAGATGATCGCGCTGGCGAAGGCGCACGCCGACGTGCTGCCCATCGCCACCGTACACCCGTACGACGGCGAGGCCGCGATGGCGGAACTGACGCGCGTGGCGGCGGCCGGCGTGAAGGTGCTGAAGATCCATGCGCACACGCAGGGCTTCGACGTGTCCGACCCGCGCGTGGAAGCGCTCGCACGCCGCGCCGGCGAACTCGGCCTCACCGTGCTGCTGGACAACGCCAACATCCTGCCCGGCGACAGCGAGAAGCTGTTCAACCTGGTGGTGCGCGTGCCGAAGACGAAGTTCATCCTCGCCCACATCGGCGGCCTGAACTTCCGCTTCTGGAACATCCTCGCCCTCGCGCGCACCGCCGACGGCTTCGGCTTCGAGAACCTCTATTTCGACATCTCCGCCACCGTGCTGGTGGTGGCCGATTCGCCGGTGGAAGAAGAATTCCTCTGGACCCTGCGTAACGTCGGCCTCGACCACGTGCTGCTGGGCTCGGACTACCCGCAGATCGGCCTCGACGTCACCGCGAAAGCGCTGGATCGGCTGGACCTGAGCGACGAGGAGAAGGCGAAGATCCGAAGCGGGAATGCGATGAAGCTGTTCGGGCGGTGAGATGAATGTCCCTTCGCCCCGCGTGCGGGGACAAGGTGCCCGGAGGGCGGATGAGGGGCGAGCGCGGTGTTGCATCGTGCGTGGTGTCGCCGTTCTGCATTCGTCTTGAAGGTGTGCGTGAAGCTTCGCGTGCCCGGACAACAAAGAGCCCCTCATCCGCCTTCGGCACCTTCTCCCCGTTGCACGGGGAGAAGGGAAGTGCGCATGCGTGTGTTGTGTTCGCGACGGAGCAACATTCACCGTGGCAAACGCATGCAGCAACGCGCGTCGTGACGCGTCCCTGTCACCTTCAAGCTGAAGCGGTTCATCACGACCATGAATGCATGCGGTTGTGGGTGAACGAGTCGCGTCGTAGCATCGGTCAACGCCGGTCGGGAGGGATTCTGGATGCGTAGATGGATGATGGCGGCATTGCTGGGTCTGGTGGCATGCACGGGAATGCGCGTCGGGCAGACGCCCGATGAAGCGGCCCCTGCTGCGAGTGCTACAAGCGGCAAGTTCGCGGGCGAATGGGAGGCATGCCCAGGCAAGACCCCGTCCGATCAATGTAGTCGCTATGTGCTGCTGCAACGTGGCAGCCGCATCTGCGGCACCTGGTTTCATTTCGCTTCCGGAAAAGAGTACTCGGGCAGGATCGTCGCGCACGCGGACTCGTCCACAGAGGCGCGGCGCACGCACGTGTGCGGTCGTCAAAGCGTCGAGTCCGATACCGAATGCGAAGACGGTTGGCAGCGCATCGACAAGCCGCTGCGGATCTGTAAGGGCAAGCTTTCCGACCTGATGCGTGCGGATGGCTCCTGCTTCCCCTACTACCGGGCCGTACGCATGGCTGAGGACCAGCGCGACGCGCTGCTGGCGGAGCCGTGGATGGAGGACTGCCTGTCCGGCATTCCCGGTGACGCGCCCTAAGGACGCATAAGAACCCATAAGGAAATGGACCATGACGAACCCGAATCCCCTGACCGACAACGAACTGCGTGCCGCCGCTTACTTCGCCGTCGGCGTTACCTCGGAAGGCAGCATCGCAGGTCGTGATGTCGCCTACCGCCTGAGTTTTGCCGGCAATGTCGGTCCGGGTGGACGCATGATGCCGGTGGCCAATAGCGGTTACTCATTCGGTACGCTGCAGATCGATCTCGGATGGCATCCCGAGGTAGCGCGCGACCTGCTGGACAACTACCAGACCTGGGCGCGAGCGCAGCCCGACCGGGCCACGCTCGAACTGGGTCAGAACGCTTACGACACCACGCTGCAGTCGCTGCGGCGCTCCGGAGAGCAGATGCAAGACGACCGTGCTGTCGACATTGATCGTCAGCACATCAACCGCTTCCTCGCCTCCGACGCCGGCCGCACGTTCGTGCACGGTCTCGATACCGAGCACGTCAATGGCGTCACCGCCCGGGATGCGATGGTGGGCAATCGCGACTCGGCCCTTGAACGGTTGCAGCGGACGGATCTGTACCGCAACAGCACCGGTGACGAGCAAGCCGAACTCGCCGGTATGATGATGAAGCTGCAGAACCAAGCCGGCCGCAGATACTGGCCGGGTGTGATGCGGCAGGTGGAAGCAGGCACGCTGACCTCGCCGGAGGACGTCAAGGCCGCCGTCGATGCTCTCCGACCCAACGAGCGCAACGGCAATCCTGATTATCTGCAGAGCGGGGCGGACAATACGCTGCGCGGCATCGAGGTGCTCAATGCCTTGCGCGGCGCCAACACGGACAGTCCGTTGTCGCAGGCCTGGGCCAACGTCAGTGCGAACCCGCTGATCGGGCCGGTCGCCGCGCATCAGCCCAACGCGGACAATCCGAATCTCGGTCACGAGTACGACACCGTGCGCTCGCTGTTCCTCACGCCGGAAGGCTCGCGCCGCATGATCGAGGCGCTCGACCGGGGTGGATCACTGGCCGTAGGCAATCCGCAACCGAATGCGCAGGGTCGCCGCGAAGCAGGCTTCTACGTGTCCGGCGACGATTTCGTGCACTGGAACCGCAACGGCGAGGGCCAGGCGTACATCGGTGGGCAATGGCGCAGCATCGATCCGGACGACGTGACGCGTACGCGCAATGCCGATGGCACGACGACGCTGACCATCGACGAGAACGGGCGACAAGAGACCTTGTTGCGGGTGGATCCCAGGACGCCCGACCTGCGCGCCGATGCCGGCGCGATCGACCGGAACCTGCTGCCGGATACGGAGCGCAGCGAGGTCGCGCGCGCTGACACGCCCACCTTCGACAGTCCCTACCTTAACCGCATGCTGGCAGCGGTCGTCGCAGGCGACGAGGCGGGGGCCGATCGCGTCATGCGCGAGTACGCGCAATCGCCGGAAGCGGCCGCGTTCCGCGAGCGGGAAGAACCGCAGACCGTGCGCCAACCCGCCGCTGAAGAACGCGACGTGCAGCCGTCGCCGGGACGGCAGGTCTAGGGGTTTCCCGCGTCGGGTGTGCGCGTCGACGCCGTAGGGCGGGCCTTGGCCCGCCATGTGGATGATTGCATCGCCGGTGCCGCCTGTTCGTTCGGCCAACCGACGGCTTGAGCCCACCTACAGACATAGCGCGCCACGCATCGCGTGCGCGGATAACAAAGCGCCCCTCATCCTCCTTCGGCACCTTCTCCCCGTTGTTCACGGGGGAGAAGGGAACAGCGGATGCGTCGCGGCTTTCCTTTCGCCCGGCGTGCGGGGCGGAAGGGGACAACGGAAGTGTCGCGGAGGGAGAAAGAAACAACGGATTCGTCACGGCTTTTCCCTTCGCCCCGCGTGCGGGGAGAAGGTGCCCGGAGGGCGGATGAGGGGCGGGCGCGATGTTGCATCGTGCGCGAAGCAACCGTCGATCGCGGGATGATGATGTGTTCGTCGTAAGGGTGTGCGGGAAGCCTTGCGAGCGCGGACAGTAAAGCGCCCCTCATCCGCCTTCGGCACCTTCTCCCCGTTGTTCACGGGGAGAAGGGAACAGCGGACGCGTCACGCTTTTCCTTCCCCGTCGCACGGGGAGAAGGAAACGACCGGATGCTCAGGCTCCCGCGATCTCGCCATCATCCTCGCGCAATTCCTCCAGCAGCCTGCGCGGGGTGCTGCCGGCGATGGCGTGGAAGTCGGCGATCAGGTGGGCTTGGTCGTAGTAGCCGGTGTCGGCGGCGATGGCGGACCAGTTGAGGGTGGCGGCGGATTGCGCTGCGCGCACGGCCTGCGCGAAGCGGGTCAGGCGCGCGTACGTCTTGGGGCTGAGGCCGAGGGCGTCGTGCAGGACGCGGCGCAGGTGGCGTTCGCTGATGCCGAGCTCGCGCGCGACCTGGCCGAGGCTGGCGTGCTGCAGCTGCTCCAGCGCGGCCGAAAGGAAGGCCGGTGCCGTTTCGAGCGTCGGCTGCCGCGCCACGCGCGACGACACCGCGGCCTCCAGCAGTGCACCGGCGGCCTGCGTGTCGGTGGCACTGGCGAGATATTCGCGCAGGCGCTGCACGTGGGTGGCGCCCCACAACGCCTCCAGCGGCACTGGCGCGCCCTGCAGTTCCGTCGCGGAGATGCCGAGTGCCGCTTCGTAGGTGCCGGGACGCAGGCGCGCGATCACCGCACGTTGTCCGCCGCGGATGAACTTGCGATGGACCTGCGTGCGCGGCCCCATCGCGTGCACGTCGACGCCGTCGGGCAGGGTCGGGCCGAAGCGCACGATGAGCTGGGCTTCCACCTGCGGGATGGCGACCCGCTGCCGGTCGCGCGGGTACTCGCTCACCGTCCATGCGACGACCGGGCGCGCGTCGGCACGGGCCGTGGTCAGGGAGGAGCGGGCGAGGGCGGCGGGCATGGGGCCATTGTGGTCGCCGCGTCCGCCGTGCCGCAACCCGCGTGCGATGGCCGGTTTTTCCAATGCAGCGGGCGCTGCGGCCTCTATCGTCGCTGCCATGAACATACTCGTGACCGGCGCGACCGGAAAAGTGGGAAGCAGACTCGCGATGCGGCTGGCGCAGCAGGGACACGCCGTGCGTGCCCTGGTGCGCGATGCCGCGCGTGCCTCCGACCTGTCGGATAACGGCATCACCCTGGCGAGTGGCGACCTGATGCAGCCGGCCTCGTTGCCGGCGGCGGTACAGGGCGTGGACGCGGTGGTGCATTGCGCCGCGTTCTTCCGCGGCGCCACGCCGGAGGAAGCGCATTCGGTGAACAACCTGGGCACGCAGCATCTGGCACTGGCGGCACGCGAGGCAGGCGTGACGCGCTTCGTGTTCACCAGTACCGGCCTGGTCTATGGCCCGAACGGCGGTGCGCCGTCGCAGGAAGACGATGCCTGCGCGCCGGTCGATGCCTATCCGCAGAGCAAACTCGCCGCCGAACGGATGCTGCTGGCCATCGAGGGCCTGGACGTGCGGGTGCTGCGCTTGCCGTTCGTCTACGGCGATGGCGATCCGCATATCCAGGACGTGGTGCCGTTCATGCGCACGTTCCCGCCGGCGCAGCGCATGTCGCTCGGCCATCATGCGGACGTGGCGCAGGCGGTGATGCGCCTGCTCGACAAGGCGTCGCCGGCGCATCGCATCTACAACGTGGTGGACAATGAAGCGCCCGATCTGGCGACGCTGTTCGCCGCGGTTGGCGAGCCGCCGCCGGATGGCACGGACCCGGAACGGGGGAAGGCGTTTTCCGCGGTGATGGACGGACGGCGGATTCGCGAAGACCTCGGTTTTCAGCCGATGTATCCGCGCTTGGCGGATGCGCTGAGGGCGGGGGAGGCGTAAGCCGCTCAGGTCGCTTCGATCGTTGCTACGGATGTCGTCGTGGTGTGCGATGGCGGGCTTGAGCCCGCCCTACGAAGGGTACGGTCGCCGGGCGTCGTAGGGCGGGCCTTGGCCCGCCGTGTTGATGCGTGGATCGCAGCTGCCGCGTCATCGTCCGGGTGATGGATGGCGGGCTTGAGCCCGCCCTACGGCCTCCGGGAGGTCAATCCTCGTCCTGCGCCTCGCGGCCCTGTTGGCGGATCAGGGCGAGCTCGCGCGCGTCGTTGATGGCATCGCGCACGCCGTCGAGGTCGACGCTGCGTTCGTCCGGGGTGAACTGGCCGGTCAGCGGGGTGTCGGGCAGCAGCGTGCCTGCTTCGAACAGCTCCCACATCTCTTCGCCGTACCAGGTGTCGAGCAGTTCCGGCGCCCAGCGGCCGAGCGTGGCGGTGAGGTTGTTGACGTCGCGCAGCAGCATGGTGCGCGCGGCGTTGTTGCCGCCGGCGCTGACCACCTGCGGGAAGTCGATCACCACCGGGCCGTCGGGACCGACCAGCACGTTGTAGGCCGACAGGTCGCCGTGGATCAGGCCGCAGCACAGCATGCGCACGACCTGGCGCACCAGCACGGCGTGGTACTCGCGCGCCTGTTCCGGCGTCAGTTCGACTTCGCCCAGGCGCGGGGCTGAGAAACCCTCGGCATCGGTGACCAGTTCCATCACCAGCACGCCGTGGAAGAAGCCATACGGCTCGGGCACGCGCACGCCGGCCTCACGCAGCTGGTACAGCGCGTCGACCTCGGCGTTCTTCCATTCGGCTTCCTGCTGCCTGCGGCCGTAGCGGCTGCCGCTGGCGACCGCGCGGGCCTCGCGGCTGCCGCGCGACTTGCGGCCCTCCTGGTACTGCGCACGCTTCTGGAAACTGCGCTGCGCCATGTCCTTGTAGACCTTCGCGCAGCGGACATCGTCGCCCGCGCGCACCACGTACACCGAGGCTTCCTTGCCGCTCTTGAGCGGACGCAGCACCTCGTCGATGACGCCTTCGTCGATCAGCATCAGCAGGCTGGCAGGGGTCTTCACGGCATCCTTGCAGGGGCGCGGCAAACGCCGCGACGGGCGGGCAGTGTAGCCCGGGTAAGCGAAGCGCACCCGGGGAATCGCGTGCGCGGAAATGAGAGCGCCCCTCATCCGCCCCCGTACTTGATACGGGGGCGGATGAGGGGCGGGCGCGGTGTCGCATCGTGCGTGGTGTATCCGTCGACCGTCGACTGCGGGCGGCGATGCAGCTGCGGTGAGTGCGCGGGAAGTGTTTCGCGTAGGCGGAGGGGAAAGCGCCCCTCATCCGCCTTCGGCACCTTCTCCCCGTTTTACACGGGGAGAAGGGAACAGCCAGGCGTCGCGGCTTTTCCTTTGCCCCGTATTACGTGGCGAAGGGAAACAGCGGGCGCGGCGGGATCAACTGCCGTCGTCGCGGATCCGCGTCACGCGCTGCCGGTACGCGCGCACGTTGTCGCCGTCGATGCGGGTGCGCTGGGTGCCGGTGACGGTGTCGATCTTGCGGTCGCTGCCGGTCACCGGCTTGGCCTCGATGTCGGTCTCATGCTCGAAGGCATGCGACTTGTCCGTATTGCGGTAGTAGCGGTAGATGGCCCAGTACAGCGCCGCGGCGCCGGTGGGGCCGAGGGCCAGCAGCCATAGGCCGTTGTCGTCGCTCATGTGTGGTCGCTCATGATCCGGCCCAGATGATCCAGAGGGCGATGCCCTCCAGGAAGGTGCCCACGGTCAACGCGGTGAGCAGCAGCTTCCACTGCTGCACCGGCACGCTGCCCATGGTTTCGCCGGTGCGGCCGTTGACCGCGATGTAGTGCAGCAGGCCGCCGTTGCTGCCGGGCTGGTGGTACGAGTACAGCCACACCGGCAGGTACATCGACACCCAGCGCGTGCCGTGCACGTCCAGGCGTTCCTGTTCCCAGCGCACGCCGCGGTCGTAACGGCCGACCGAGCTTTCCACCTGCGCGCGCGCGATCGACAGCAGCTGGTCTTCCAGCCTGGGTCGCAGCTGCTCGACGTCGGTGTCGCGCTTCTCCGAGGTGAAGCCGGACAGGTAGGAGGCGTTCCACTTCACCGCGTTCTTGGTGTCGAACGGCAGGATGGTGTTGATGATGTTCTGCGTGTTGACCTTGGTGTCGAGGTTGCCGCGCTCGCGCGAGGATTCCAGCGGCAGGTCGTCGACGGTGAAGTCGACGGCGCGTTCCACCCGGTAGATGTCGGCGTCGTAATAGGTCTTCTTGTTCTTGTCGGTGCCGCGCGTGTAGGTGCGCGTCAGGATCTCGCCCTTGCCGGCGACCGCCGCGCTCGCGTTGCCGTCGACGATCATGTAGGGCAGGTAGACGCCGACGACGTTTTCCGGCGAGAACTGGTCCTTGAACGCCTTCAACGCGAAGAGTTTGCGCTTGTCGACGAACTGGCGGATGCGCGCGACCGCGTCCTCCTTCCTGATGTGGAACGGAAGCACGGCGTCCGGGACGGCGCCGTTGGGGATCTGTTCGTTGACGCCGAACACGTGGCGGCACCAGTGGCAGCGCGCCGTCATGGCGCTCTGCGTGTTCACCGTGACCTCGGCGCCGCAGCCGGTGCACTTGAAGGTCATCAGGACGGCGGCGTCGGCCTGGATGTCGCGCGCGCCGGAGGCGATGACGGTGCCGCGCAGGTCGGCGATGCCTTCGCCGAAGCCGAACGCTTCCTCGACACGCTCGCCGACCCACTCGTTGCGGCAGTACAGGCAGACCAGCACGTCGCTGCCCGGCCTGTGGCGGATGTCGGTGGCGCCGCACTTCGGGCAGCGGTTCTGTCCGTCCTTCAGCTCGGCCGCGGCGGTGTCGATGGCGACCGGATCGGGCGCGTCGATTTCCTCGCGGATGGCGTCGGGCAGAGTGGCGGGGTCGACCGGGAAACTCCCGGGCAGCGGTGGCACCTCCTGCGGCGAGCCGGGGCCCAACGCAGGAGGCACCGGCGGCAGCGGCGGAGGCGCCGGACGGTGCGGGGTGGACATGCGTGCGTCCGCTTACAGGCCCAGGGCCTTCGCCTTCAGCGCGTCGTAGTCGGACTGCGTGATCAGGCCGAGGTCGAGCATCTCCTTGGCCTTCTTCAGCTTGGCGACCGGATCCTCCGCGGCCGGTGCCGCGGGGGCGGCCGGCTGCTGCAGGGTGCCCACGCCCATCATGCCGGTGGCCATGCCCACACCCATCAGGCCGGCCGCGCCGCCGTTCTCGCCGGCGGACTGGATGCCCTGGGCGACGCTGGCCTGCAGGTTGGAATTGCCGCGCGCACCGGACAGCGCATCGGCGCGCTGCACGGTCTTCAGCAATTCACGCGTGTTGGCGTCGTACTCGATGGAAACGATGGCGGTCTTGACGATGGCCAGGCCGCGGTCGGAACTCCACTGGTAACCCTGTTCCACCGCGGCCGACAGGCTCTGCGCGAAGCCCAGCGAATCCTGCTGCAGCTTGGTGATGCGGTTGCCCTTGGACGGATCGTTCGTGTACAGGCTGAAGGCCGGGGCGAGCGAACCCACCACTTCGTTGAACAGCTGGGTGGCGGCGGCGTTGTCCAGGTCGGTGAAGTCGAACACCTTGCCCGGCTGCAGGTAGCTGGCCGGCACGAAGTTCTTCACGAACAGGATGGGGTCGACGATCTTCAGCGTGTACGAGCCGCGCGTGACCGCGCCGACCTGGGTGTTGAGGAAGCCGTCGTCCCAGTAGATCTCGGACTGCGTGCCGAAGCGGTTGTCCGGCAGTTCCTTCAGCGAGACGAAGAACGCCGCCTGCTGCGAGCCCGGCTGGCCGCCGAACTTGAAGCGCTCCCAGCTCTGGGTGATGAAGGTCGAGACGAGGCCGTCGCCGGCGAAGATCGACTTGGAGTTGATGTCGTCAGAGCGCCACTCGTAGCCGCCGGGCTCGGCGACGAACGCGGTGATCGCGCCGTCCTGCATCAACAGCAGGCCGTAGCCTTCCGGCACGACGATCTTCGAGCCGTTGGTGATGATGTTGGTCGAGCCGCTGGTATTGGACCCGCGCCCGGCATTGGTGCCCTGGGGCACCGCGGCGAAGAGCGCCGCCGTCGACGGCAGGCCCTGCGGCACCGTGTAGAAATCCTTCCACTGGTCGCCCAGCACGCCACCGACCGCACCCACCACCGCCTGCACAAGACCCATGACATCGCTCCGTGATTCGAGGCGGGAAGGGGCACCCGCCGAGTGTGACCGAGTATACATAGCGCTCCGTTACCGCCATGGCGCAGAGGTCATGCCTTGAAGGTTGCAAAACCGTTACGCGGCGTTAGGCGAGGGCGGCGACGGTGGCGCTCAGCCCACGGAGTTTGATTCCGATCAATGCGGGCCGGCGCCGGCCGCGCCACGCTGCGTTTCCCGGATGGGAGGTGGCGTGATGAAAACGAACGTGGGCGGCTTCGACAAATGGGCGCGCGTGGTGGTCGGCGCGGTGTTGATCGGCTGGGCACTGACCGGCGGCCCGCTGTGGGCGTGGATCGGCCTGGTGCCGCTGGTCACCGGCCTGTTCGGGTTCTGTCCCCTGTACCGGCTGCTGGGCGTGAACACCTGCCCACGCTGACGAGGGAGCCAGGCGCGCAAAGGGTCCGGTCGGACGCGGCGCGCGTAGGGCGGGCCCAGGCCCGCCATGTTGATGCCTCCGCCGTAGGGTTCCTCGGCGAGGTATCGCGTGTCGGTGCGTGCGAACCTCCAACTGGATGGCGGTGGGCCTGCGACGGCGGGCTTGAGCCCGCCCTACGATGGAGTGACCCTCCGTAGGGCGGGCCCAGGCCCGCCATGTTGATACGTCCGATGTGGGGTTCCTCGGCGAGGTATCGCGTGTCGGTGCATGCGAACCTCCAACCGGATGACGGTGGATCCGCGACGGCGGGCTTGAGCCCGCCCTACGATGGAGTGACCCTCCGTAGGGCGGGCCCAGGCCCGCCATGTTGATGCCTCCGCCGTGGTGTTGCTCGGCGAGGTATCGCGACGCCGGTGGGTGAGAGCGAGCAACCGGATGACGGTGGGTCCGCGACGGCGGGCTTGAGCACGCCCTACGGTTCGTCGCGCCTGCGCATTCGAGGTGGCGTTTCCTGACGGTGCATCGCGGTGTCGGACGAGTGTCCGGGTACCTGGCGATGCGCGACGCTTCCCGCATGCCCAACTATCGCCGCATGCGGGTGCCGGGTGGTACCTACTTCTTCACCGTGAATCTGCTGGATCGGCGCAGCCGTCTGCTGGTCGATCACATCGGTTTGTTGCGCGAGGCATTCCGCGAGACGCGGCGTGTGCGACCGTTCGATGTGCTGGCGATCGCGGTGTTGCCCGACCATCTGCACTGTGTCTGGCGGTTGCCGGCAGATGACGCCGACAACACGAACCGTTGGGCGCAGATCAAGTCCCACGTCAGTCGTCGCTTGTCGGCCTGCGAACAGCGTTCACGGCAACGCATCGACCGACGGGAGCGCGGGTTGTGGCAGCGCCGCTATTGGGAGCACCTGATCCGCGACGAGGACGACCTGCGGCGTCATATCGACTACGTGCATCTCAATCCTGTCAAGCATGGCCATGTAGCGCGTGCTTGCGACTGGCTGCACTCGTCGTTTCCGCGATGGGTAGCGCGCGGGGTCTACGCTTGGGAATGGATGGGCGAGTGAAGGCAAGTCCGCGACGGCTCGCGTAGGGCGGGCCCAGGCCCGCCATGTTGATGCGTCCGCCGTGGGGTTCCTCGGCGAGGTATCGCGTGTCGGTGCATGCGAACCTCCAACCGGATGACGGTGGATCCGCGACGGCGGGCTTGAGCCCGCCCTACGATGACGCGGTCCTCCGTAGGGCGTGCCCAGGCCCGCCATGTTGATGCGTCCGCCGTGGGGTTCCTCGGCGAGGTATCGCGATGCCCGTGCGTGCGAACCTCCAACCGGATGACGGTGGGCCCGCGACGGCGGGCTTGAGCCCGCCCTACGATAGGCGGGCCGCGGTCACTTCGCCGGCAACGCCCGGTTCCTGCCTTCGGCCTTGGCGCAATACAGCGCTGCATCTGCCGCGTGCAGCAAGGCATCCGGATTGCGGCCGTGCGCGGGACGCAGGCTGGCGGCGCCGATGCTGACGGTGACGACATGCGCCACGCTCGATGCGCGGTGGGGCAGGGCGAGGCGTTGCACGTCGGCGACCAGTTGGCGGGCGAGGGCGAGGGCCGCGTCGGCGTCGCAGTCCGGCAGCAGGATGGCGAACTCTTCGCCACCGTAACGCGCGGCCAGGTCGCCGCTTCCGCGCAGACTGGTTGCCAGTGCCGCCGCGAGCGTGGCCAGTGCGGCATCGCCGCCCAGGTGGCCGTAGCTGTCGTTGTAGGCCTTGAACTCATCCACGTCGATCAGCAGCACGGCCAGCGGCACGTCGCGCTCGGCATGGTCGTCCCAAGCCAGTTGCAGGCGGCGGGTGAACTCGCGTCGGTTGGCGATGCCGGTGAGCGCATCGCTGGCGGCCAGCAATTCGAGCCGGGCATTGGCTTCGCGCAGGGCGTCGGTACGCTGGGCCACTTCGTGGGTCAGTGCGCGCTCGCGCTCGCGCGCCGCGCGCAGGCGCAACCGCACGAGCGCGGCCAATGCGCCCAGCGCGAACAGCGCCACCAGCGTGCGCAGCCACCAGGTCTGGTGCCATTGCGGCAGCAGGGTGAAGCGCAGTTGCGCGCCTTGTTCGTTCCACACGCCGTCGTTGTTGCTGGCCATCACGCGGAACACGTAATCGCCGGGCGGCAGGTTGGTGTAGTAGGCGGCGCGGCCCGTGCCGGGTTCGCTCCAGGCACGGTCGAACCCTTCGAGCCGGTAGCGGTAGCGCACGGCCGACGGCGCCACGTAGCTCATTGCCGCGAACTGCAGTTCCAGTCGCTCCACGCCGGGGCCGAGCCGGCCGGCCGCGTGCGGATCCACGTCCACGCCATCCACCAGCAGGCGTTCGATCGAGACCGGTGGCGGTTGCGGGTTGCCCTGCATGCGGTCCGGATCGACGATCACCACGCCCTTGGCGGTGCCGAACCACAGGCGTCCGTCGTCGCTGCGGTCGGCCGGCGTCTGCGAGGCGCCGTTGCCCTGCGCGTTGAGCATGCCGTCGCTGGTGCCGTACCAGCGGGGGGCGAGTTGCTGCACCTGGCCGCGGTCGAGCGCGGTGAAGTCGGCACTGGCGAGCCGGCCGATGCCGCGGTTCGAACTGAACCAGAGGTTCCCGCGCCCGTCATCGAGCAGGGCGAACACCGCGTCGCCGTGGAAACCGGCGCGCTCCAGGTAGCGGGTCACCTTGCCGTCGTGGATGCGCACGATGCCCACGCTGGTGCCCAGCCACAGGCTGCCGTCGGCGGTCGGGTGGAAGGCGAACACGCTGGTCCCGGGCAAGCCATCGGTGCGGCAGGTATCCACCGTGCCGCGCGACAGGCAGCGCAGGCCGCTGCGCAGGCCGATCCACAGCCGGCCATCGGGGTCTTCGTAGAGGGCGCGGGTGTCGTCGCCGCGCGTGCCTTCCACCACCTCCACCCGCGTGCCGTCGATGCGGGCCACGCCCTGCAGCGTGCCGGTCCACATGCCGCCCTGACGCGCCGGCGCGAAGGCGAACACGATGGTGCCCGGCAGGCCGTCGGCCAGGCCGAAGTTGCGGGCGCGGCCGTTCGCATCGAAGCGGGTGACGCCTTCGGTGCCGGCCACCCAAAGCTGGCCCTGGTCGTCGGAGAGGATGGCGCGCACCAGCTGGCTGGGCAGTTGCCGGTTGTAGTCGGTGGCCGGCTGCAGTGCCGACCCCTGGTAGCGCGACAGGCCGGCGCCGTCGGTGCCGATCCACAACGCCCCACCCGGCACCTGATGCACCGCGCGCACGGCGTTGGAGACCATCTGCCCGGTGACCGTGACCAGCTTGGACGGGCTGAGCCGGTGCAGGCCGCTGGAGGTGGTGCCGATCCACAGGTTGCCTTCGCGGTCCTCGAACATCGACCGCACGGTCTCGCCCTGCATGCCCGCCAGCGTGTTGTCGCAACTGAAGTCATCGGCCGTCAGGCGGCAAAGGCCCACGTCCAGCGGCGCGAACCAGACATTGCCGTCGCGGTCGCCGTACAGGCTGTAGATGCGCCGTCCGTCGATCGCGGCCGCACGCGGGTCGCGCTGGAAACGCCCCTCGCGGAAGAACGCGGGACCGGCCTGGGTGCCGACCCAGGCGGTGTCGCCGGCATCGACGGCCAGGCTGTAGACGGCGTTGCTGGGCAGGCCGTCCTGCTCGTCGTAGAGCCGCGCCTTGCCGTCCTGCCAGTGGACGACGCCGACGCCGTCGGCCGCGATCCAGATGCCACCCGCGCGGTCGGCGACGATGGCCCGGTAGAAGCCGCGAGGCGGAAAGCCGTCGGCGTCGCCGAGCAGGCGTGGCGTTCCGTTCGCCATCCGCACCACGCCCGCATTGGTGGTCAGCCACAGGCCACCGGTCGTGTCGTTGACGATGCCGAACACGCTCTCGATGCCGGCGGGCAGCGCGACCGGCTCCAGCGTGCGGCCCTGCCGGCGGTACAGGCCGCCGTTGAGCGTGCCGACCCACAGGCCGCCCTCGCGGTCCGCGCTGACGGCCGTGATGGCCGAACTCTTCAGCGCCGGCGCGACGCGCGGGTCGATGGTCTCGAAGCCCGCGCCGCTGTGCCGCGCCAGTCCGCCATAGGTCGCCAGCCAGATGGCACCGTCGGCCTGCTGGGCGATGGACAGCACCGTGCCCTGCGGCAGTTCGTTCTCGTACCAGACATGGGTGAACTGGCCGATCGTCCGCCGCGCTTCCAGCGCCTGGGCGGGAAACAGCAGGAGCGCGCACAGGGCGCCGACGAGCAGGGCGCTGGCGCGCCGTGCATCAAGGAACATGCGGAATTCCGGGCATCGGTCCCCCCACCGGTGGCGCGCCATGCTATCAGCAACCTCGATAACGGCGGTGATGGCCGGAGATTGAGGGCCGGGGGCGCGCACGCCGCTGCGACGCGGGGATTCGCCACGACGTTCACAGCACCGGCCACCACATGAAGGCGGCCGCCGCCGCGCTGCCGGCCAGCGTCAGCAGGGCGAACACGCCGAGCAGGCCACCCATCGCGACCTGCCGCCACGCGCGATGCGAGCGTTCGGCGCGGAAGTACAGCTCCAGCACCAACAGCGGCAGCAGCCAGCTGGCGACGCTGACCCCGATGAAGATCGCGCCCTGGTAGTCGATGGCGATGCCCATCGGGGCCAGGAGCAGTCCGGCCAGCATGATGCCGATGCGCAGGAACCACACCCCGTTCACCAGCAGCCACGCGCGCAGGGCGTGGCGGCGATGGCTGGCGAAGTCCCGCCGCCGCGCGCTGCGCCAGGCCAGCAGGGCGAAGGCGACGATCAGCAGGCCATTGAGGCTGATCGAGACATCGCTGCCGAGGCCGAGCCGCGAGCCGCGCAGCCAGACCAGGGAGAAGCCGGTCAGCGTCACGACAAGCGCGATGGTGAGGAACAGGCGCCCGTTCCAGCGGTGCACGGCCGGCCAGCGGCGCCGCAGCGCGGGCACCAGTTGCCACAGCCCGGCCAGCGTCACCAGCCCGCCCAGCAGCGCATGGCCGAGGAACTGCAGGTTGCCGAGCGGATCGCCCGGGGCGTAGCCGGTGATGTGCGGCTTGGCGTTGACGGCGGCGAGGTTGCCGCTGGCGATGGCGCCGCCGAAGAACACGGCGATGAAGGCGATGAAGGCGGCCTGGCCGAGCAGGGCGGTGGCGAACCAGGCCGTGGCGCCGCGGGACAGCAGGCGATCGGGCGCGAGGTGGGATTGCATGGGCGGGTTCCGGGGGAGACGGAGCCGCACGATGGCGGCCAGCCGACCGGGCGTCCTGCCGATTCGCGATTCGGCTGGCTGGATCGTCGTCGGTATTCGTCCGTCCCGCGCGGCGTGCGTGACCGATGGCGCTTGCCGCGACGGGCCCGGTGGCCGACCCTGTGGGCGACACACGGGAGGGCGATGCGATGCACGGGTGGCAGGCGGTGGCGACGGCAGTCGCGGTGGCGGTAGCGACCCTGTCGCTGCTGGTCCTGTTGTGGCAACGGCCGAAGCGCGATGCCGAGGTGGTGTTCGCCGTGGTCAGCGGCTCGATGGCCTTGTCGCTGATGTCGCCGTGGATGGGGGACGCGCCGGCATGGATGCGCTGGGCGGTCGCGATCGGCGGCAGCGCGACCTGCAACGGCTTCTGGCTGGTGTCGCGCGCATTGTTCCGCGGCGAGGGCGGCGTGCGCCGGGTGCATGTGCTGGTCGCGGTCGGCGTCGCGCTGCTGATCGCGGCCTACCGCGGCGCCACGCTGGGCGCGCATGCGGCGGCGTCGCCGTGGGCATCCGCGCTCGACAGCCTGCTGACGCTGGCCAGTTCGAGCCTGCTGGTGCTGAGCTTCCTCGAAGCCGTGCGCGGCTGGTCGTCGTCGCTGCCGCCGGCCGAACGTCGCCTGCGCGTCGCCTTCATGGTGATGTTCGCCGGCTGCGTGCTGTCGACGACGCTGGTGGGCGCGGTGCCCGCCGTGGCCGGACTGCGCAGCGGCGTGGTTGCCCTCTGCGCCTTCGCGATGCTGCTGTTCACCCATGCGGCGCTGCGGTACCGCGGACGCGCGCCACGGGCGGTGGCGTCGCCGGCGTCGTCACCGCGGGTGGAGGGACCCGCCAGCGACGAGGAGGCGCGGCTGCTGCACGCGCTGCGGCACCAGATGGAGGTGCTGCATGCCTACCGCGAGCCCGAGCTCAAGGTGTTGGACCTGGCGCATCGGCTGGGCATCGCGGAACACCGGCTCAGCCGGCTGATCACGCAGGTGAAGGGCGAGCGCAATTTCAACCAGATGATCAACCGCTACCGCATCGAAGACGCATGCCGTCGACTGGCCGACCCGGCGGCAACCCCCAGCGTGCTGGAGATCAGCGGCGCCGTGGGCTTCGCCTCGCTGGGGCCGTTCAACCGCGCGTTCAAGGCGGCGATGGGGTGCACGCCCACCGCGTACCGCGCGGCCTGCCGGGCGCAGGCCGCGGCGAGCGCAGACGCCGGCGCCGACGACAGCACGGCCCGCGCACTGTCGTCGGCGTTGCGCTGACGGCGCGGATCAGCCGCGGACCGCAGCCTCGATCTTCGCCACGTCGATCTTGTGCATCGTCATCATCGCCTCGAAGGCGCGCTTGGCGACGGCGCGGTCCGGGTTCGCCATCGCATCGGTCAGCACGCGCGGGGTGATCTGCCAGTTCAGGCCCCACTTGTCCTTGCACCAGCCGCAGGCGCTTTCGCGCCCGCCGTTGCCGACGATGGCGTTCCACAGGCGATCGGTCTCTTCCTGGTCGTCGGTGGCGATCTGGAACGAGAACGCCTCGCTGTGCTTGAAGGCATCGCCGCCGTTCAGGCCGATGCAGGGAATGCCGAACACGGTGAACTCCACCGTCAGCACGTCGCCTTCCTTGCCGGAGGGATAGTCGCCGGGCGCGCGGTGCACGGCGGTCACTTCGCTGTCGGCGAAGGTCTTCGCGTAGAAATTGGCGGCTTCCTCGGCGTCGTTGTTGTACCAGAGGCAGATCGTGTTCTTCGGGGTCATGGTGGTCTCCATCGGGAAGGCAGGGAAGGGCGGTGCGATCATCGCGCCGCGGGGAGGGAACATCGGGTGAAGCCGTCGTTGGCGATCAGCCGTCCGCGAACGAACCGGTGCGCACGTCGCCATCGCGCAGGTAGCGGCTGACGATCACGCCGGCTGCCGTGGTGCGCGAGGCGGCCAAGCGGAACGCCGCGGCCCGCGTGCGGTCGTCGAACAGGCGCTTGCCGCGCCCGAGCAGGACCGGATAGGTCAGCAGGCGCAGCTCGTCGACGACGTCGCTGGCGAGCAGCTGGTGCAGCAGCGCGCTGCTGCCCTGGGTGACGAGATCTGGTCCCTCGCGGCGTCTGAGCGCGCGCACGGCCGACACGACGTCGGCACCCAGCGCATGGCTGTGCTGCCAGGCGAGCGAGTCGGGATGATGGGTCGCCACGTACTTGGTGGCGCCGTTGAAGGCATCGGCGATCCCACCATGCGGCGCGTCGCTGGGCACCTGCGGCCAGTGTCCGGCGAAGATGTCGTAGGTGCGCCGCCCCAGCAGCAGCATGAACGGCTGCGCGAACAGCCCGTCCATCGCCTCGTCCTCACCCGCGTACGGCCACACCCAGCCGCCGTGGGCGAAGCCGCCACTGGTGTCTTCGCCGGGCCCGCCCGGCGCCTGCATGACGCCGTCGAGGCTGACCATGACGGCCGCGATGAGTCTGCGCATGTCGTGCTTCCCGGCGGAGTGTCAGGTCCGCCTCTCCACCCTGCGACGAACGGGCACGGACGGAATCGACACGGCCACCGGCTCCGTCCACCGGCAGTACCTGGTGGACGGGACGCCGCCTACACCCAGGGCGACAGCGCGATGCTCAGCTGGGCCTGGAAACCCTTGCTCGAGGCCACCGGTACGGCGAACAGGGTGGGCGCGGTCTGCGCCACGCCGACGGCCTTCTTGCCCATGCGGGCGACTTCGGCCGCGTTCTTCGGCCCGGTGGCCCAGTGCTCGTCGGCCCAAACGTAGCGCAGCGCCCACGTGCCATCGTCGTTGCGCTTGGCGAACAGCACCAGGGTGTCGCGGAACAGGAACTCGCCGGGGATGTGCTGCTTGAGGAACAGCGCGCCGTCCACTTCGTAACCGGCCGTCGACACGGCCAGGTCGATGGAGAACGACACTTCGCTGCCGGCGGTGATCTTCGAGCTGTCCAGGTAGACCGAGAACAGCACCGGCGCGCGTGCATCCCTGATCAGGTTGCCGTCCTGGTCGAACAGCTCGGCATACTCGCGCCGTACCGCGCTTTCGTGCGCCTTGGTACGCGAGGTCAGGTCGTAGGTGTACGCACCGCGCGGCGCCACCGTCGCTTCGATGTAGTACGACGAGGCGATCTTCTTGCCGCGCTTGCGCGCCTGTTCGATCTCCGGCGGGAACGGCAGGGCGGTGATGTCCAGCCGCGCGGTGGCGCTGAGGTCGCCGAACAGGAAACGGGACAGGTTCTGGTAGCCCTCCTCGGAATTGACGATGCCGAAGAAGCCACTGTGGCTGCGGTTGACGAAGGCACGCGGGCTGCCGGCGACGTAGGCGTTCTCGATCCGCACCAGGCCGTCGCTCATCTGCCCGGCCGCCATCGCCGACAGGCCGTGCGCCACCGCGTAGTCGCGGCTGTTGGTACCGACCAGGCTGAAGAAACGCTCCAGCGGAAAGCCCGAGTCGCCCAGCGTGTTGACCTTGTCCTTCGGCACCTTGAGGTACTTGGCCATCACCCCGCGGTTGAAGTTGTTCATGTCGTTGATCGACAGCAGGCTGGGCACATTGATGCCGCCGACCTCGATGCCGTTGTGCGGGGTGGCGTAGGTGAACACCTTGTCCACCAGCCCGCGCACCTCGGCGGTGGCTACCTCGGGGTTCTGCAGCAGGCAGCGGCAGATCAGCCCGCCCATGGAATGGGCGACCAGGTAGACGCGGAACGCCTGCCGGTCGGCCTGGTTGTTGCCGCAGATGCGCTCGCGCAGGTCGACGATGCGCTCGGCCAGCGCCTTGGCGGCATCCGGGATCGACAGCGCCTTGCCGTCGCCGAATGCGGGATCGGCGGCGTCGTAGTAGCGGTGGATCACGATGCTGCGCGGCGACAGCTTGCCTGCGTTTTCCGCGCCGGCCGCGTAGGTGTCGCGGTAGTCGTAGTCCTTCATCAGCCGCACCAGCGGCGACTCGAACACGAACTTCACGATGCGTCCGCCCTGCGCCTGGCGGATCTTGGTCGAACCGGCCTCGAAGCCCATGTAGGGCGTGGAGGTGGTCTGGATGACCTCGTCGCGCGTCATCGCGTAGCCGCGCACATAGATGATCGGATAGAACGGCCGCTGGATCCTGGCCATGGGCTTCCCTCCCTTCGCGTCGTCGGATGATTACCAGAGGTTCACGACAAAGCCGGCGTCCGAAGGACACAGGCCGTGCATGCGCCCGCCGGTCCGCAGCGGTTAGGATGAAGCTCCGATCCATGCGATGTCCAATCGAGGTGGCATGAACAGGCGACATTTCCTTGGCAGTGCGGCCCTGATGGCCGCTGCATCCACCGTGCCGTTCGCGCTCGGCACCACGGCGACGGCGGCGACCCCGCGACCGCGCCTGTTGCCGCCCGCCCTGAATCCCGGCGACACGGTCGCGCTGGTGAGTCCGTCGGGCGCCACCGACGAACCGTTCGACCTGCAACTGGCGCAGGAAGCGATGGAAGCACTGGGCCTGAAAGTCAAGGTGGCGCCGCACCTCGCCTCCCGCTATGGCCACCTGGCCGGCAGCGATGCGGAGCGGGCGGGCGACCTCAACGCGATGTTCGCCGACCGCGAGGTGAAGGCGATCGTCTGCGCGCGCGGCGGCTCCGGTGCCGCGCGCCTGCTGCCGTTGCTCGACTACGCGACCATCCGCCGCCATCCCAAGATCCTGCTGGGTTACTCCGACATCACCGCGCTGCACAACGCGCTGCTGTCGCAGGCCGGGCTGGTCAGTTTCCATGGCCCGATCGGCATCGGCAGCTGGAACACGTTCAACGCCGACCAGTTCCGCCGTGTGTTCTTCCAGCGCGAACAGATGCAGTACGCGAACAGCACCGACAAGGGCGACGAACTCGTGCAGCGCAGGAACCGCACCGTCACCATCACCGGCGGCAAGGCGCAGGGCGAACTGGTGGGCGGCAACCTCACCGTGCTCACGGCGCTCGCCGGCTCGCCGTACCTGCCGGACTTCAGCGGCAAGATCCTGTTCCTCGAGGATGTGTCCGAGGCGCCGTACCGCATCGACCGCATGCTCAGCACGTTGCGGTTGATGGGCGCGCTGGACAAGGTGAAGGGCGTGATCTTCGGCGAATGCACCGAGTGCGATCCCGGCGGCGGTTACGGCTCGCTGACGCTGCCACAGATCTTCGACGACTACTTCAAGCCGCTGAAGATCCCCGCCTACCGCGGCGCGATGATCGGCCACATCCGCCAGCAGTTCATCGTGCCGGTGGGCGGCAGGGTCGAGATGGATGCGGATGCGGGGACGTTCCGGATGCTGGAGCCGGTGTTCGCCCGCTGAGGGCCGTCGGCTCCGGCTTGTGTCCGGGGCCGGGCAGTGTGACTATCGGGACGCAGGGGATCCTCGAGGCCATCGGCATCACGGCGGGCCGCACCATCGGTGTGCGGTCGTGCGGTGATGGTTCGCCTCGCCTGCAGGGAGTCACGCCATGCCGTCCTCGCCTCCCGTCGTGTCGATCGCGGCCTGCGCCGATACCATCGGCGCCCGCGCCGCCGGTCATCTGGACCACCTGTGGCGATGGGCCATGAGATCGCAGGGCGGGGTGGCCGATGCGGACTGGTTCCGCCTGATCTCCGGCGAACCCCATCCTCTCGGCAATCTCGCCATCCTTGCCTGGGACGATCATGAAGCCGCTATCGCGGCGGTCACGCCTTTGCTGTCCATCGCGCAACCGTCCGCCGTCATCTGCCTGCATGGCGCAAGCGAGCACCTCGCCGCTGTGTTGGCCGCGCGCGGCTTCCAGCCGCACGGTGCGATGCCGGCGATGGCGGTGGACATCGCACGTCTGGCGGTGACCCCGTTGCCGCATGGCGACATGTTCGAGCGCATCGCCACGCCGGCGGCGTTCGGCGAATGGACCGATGTCCTTGCCACCGGCTACGAGCTCCCACGCGGATTGTCGCGGATGCTCTCGCCCGAAGCGCTCGGCGCCGATCCGGCGGACGATGCGCGGATCCAGTTCTTCGCCATCCGGCGTGGCGGTCGCATCGTGGCGACCTCGATGATGTTCATCGACGATGGACTGGCGGGCCTCTACTGCGTGGCGACGCTGCCGGAGGCCCGCGGGCAGGGGCTGGGCGCCCATGTCACCGCCGAACCGCTGCGTCGCGCACAGGCGCTCGGTTATCGCGTGGGCGTGCTGCAGTCGTCCGACGCGGGACATCCGGTCTATCGCCGGCTCGGCTTCCAGGACGTGGGCGCGGTACCGCTGTTCGTGAGGATGCCGGGCGGCTGATGCCGCGCGACGTCGCGTCAGTACAGCGTCAGCGGAATGCCGCGCGACGTGCGGTCGAGATAGTCGTCGCGCACGTCGCGGCAGTAGGGCCCGGACATGACGAAGCGACGGCAGATGTCAGGTCGTGTTTCGTAGATGGAGCAGCACATGCGTGCCGCGTCGATCGCCACGCACCAGCCTTCTTCGTCACGGTCCATCACGTGCAGGCCGGCATCGGTATGCGTGGTCAGGTGCGAGGGAACCCGGTCTTCGGGCTGCAGCACGACCGTCAGCCGGCAGCACACGGCATCGCAGCGTTCGCAAAGGGGGACGGCAGCGGCGTTCATGCGACCGTTCCGCAGGACGGAGGCCGGGATGGCCGCGCAGGCATGTCGTGGAGGAAGAGGCGGAACCGACGAGCCGGCATGGCGCGCTCCTGGCAAGGCGTCGCGGGAGGACGCGTGGAGAAAAGCGCAGCGGGCGACAGGACAACGGTCGGACGGGACGCAGGACGATGAAGCGGGGCCATCCTACGTGATCGCGCGCCCGGACGCGTCCCGAACTGAACGGCCGGGTCAGGCAACGCGCGGCGGCACGCGGAGAGGGTCTTCGATCAGGCGGGCTGCCACTGGCCGCTGCGGTCGCGTACGAAGCGCGCCCGCTGGCCGGCGTGGTAGAAGCTCGCGCGGTAGCAGCCGCTGTCGTCGCCGGTGCCGCGCTCGCACAGCACGGTGACCTTGCCGGCGTCCATCAGGCGACGGAAGTAGGCCACGTCCAGCGACAGGGCGCGCGCGACCAGCGCGCCGTCGATATCGAGGGGTGGAACGGGCATGCGGCGCTCCCGGGAGGATGGCGGAGAGGATGCGGCGTCTGTCGCGGCGATGCCTTGACCCGGGTCAGGCCGGCGCAGCCCTACATCAGCAGGCAATCGATCCCGTCCAGCACGATATGGATCAGCAGGCCGATGCCGAACCATCGGGTCTTCCTCGGCAACGCCAGTCCGGCGTAAACCACGATGGCCGGCCAGGTGTGCAACGGATGGAAACCGATGCTGCAGCGCCCTGGGGCGTAGATCGGTTCGGCGAGCAGATGGTCGAGGTCGATCACCCACGCCGCGAGCATCCACAGCGCGGCGCGCTTCCAGTCCTTCAGCCAGACCCGGCGTGCGACCACCAGTGGCACGAGGACGTGCAGCAGCAGGTGGAGCGGGGCGCGGATCTCGAAATCGGGCACGGCGGACTCAGCGGCGCGTGGCCAGCCAGCGGTCGAGCTGGTTGGCGAACGCCTGGCGGTCGCGGGCGTTGAAGGCGGCCGGCCCGCCGGTCTGCACGCCGGCACCGCGCAGTTCGTCCATGAAGTTCCGCATCGACAGCCGCTCGGCGATGTTGTCGGGGGTGAAGCGGTCGCCGCGCGGATTGATCGCCTGGGCACCGTTGGCCAGCACGCGCGCCGCCAGCGGGATGTCCTGGGTGACCACCAGGTCGCCGGCCTGCGCGCGTTCGACGATGGCGTCATCGGCCACGTCGTAGCCGCCCTGCACCTGCAGGGCACGGATGAGACGGGAGGGCGGGGTACGCAGCCACTGGTTGGCGACCAGCGTGACCTGCACGCGGGCGCGCTCGGCGGCGCGGAACAGGATCTCCTTCACCGGCGCGGGGCAGGCATCGGCATCCACCCAGACCTGGGCGGCGGGGGCCCCACCGTCACTCATTCCGGCGCGTTGTCGGACTGGGATTCCGGTGCGTCGGGGGCGTCGTCGGCGCGGCCGGCGTCGCGTTCGGCCCGCTTCCTGGCGTCCTTCTCGTCTTTCTTCTTTTTCTTGGCCAGCTCGCGCTGGCGCTTCTCGAACGAATAATTGGGTTTGGCCATGCCTGGGGGGGTCCTGTAACGAGGGGTGGGCGCCGCAGAATGCCGGGCGCCAAGGCGTACACGATAGCCGGCTTCCGCGCGGGTGTCCTGCGGCAGCTGGCCCGCGAGCGGTCCTGCGGGCGTGTCCGCGTCCGCGTGAAGCAGGCGCTGCAGGCCTTCCGGTGCATTGGGTGCGCTCGTGGACAGAGCGGGCGCTGCGCTACCATCGCGGGCGTCGGGCGTCCCGGGGAAGGACGCCCATGGCGTCTTCAAAGGGGTGATCGATGCGGCGGATTCTTTGCCTGGTGCTGGTGGCGTTGGTGCTGGCCGCCTGTTCGAAACGGGTCCTTCAGGAGCTGCCGCCTCCGCCGGACGATGTGCCGGTGTTGCCGCCGCCCCCACCGCCGCCTCCTCCGCCGCCACCGCCACCGCCACCGCCGACCGGCACCCCACCACCACGGGTGACGCCGCCACCCAGGGCGGACTTCGTCAACGTCGATGTCTTCTACGCCACCAACCGCATGCCCGCGGCGGCCTTTGCGACCGCCGCGCCGGGCGATCGCTTCACCGCCGGCGTCGCGCGCGAGCTGACCTACGGCACCGCGCGCATCAGCATTCCCAAGGTGCACGTGGCGGGCGAACTGGAATCCCCGCGCTGGTACCTGCTGGAATTCAAGGAAGACCCGAAGCAGCACGTGATCCTGCAGGACGTGGCCCGCCTTCCACGCGACGCGTTCTTCGCCCGGCTGTACGGCCGCGTCGGCGAATCACGCGGCGACAACGCCTTCGTGTTCGTGCATGGCTACAATGTCAGTTTCCGGGACGCCGCCCGGCGCACGGCGCAACTGGCGTACGACCTGCGCTTCGACGGTGCGCCGGTGTTCTACAGCTGGCCGTCGCAGGCGGCGCTGGCGGGCTACTTCACCGACGAGCAGAGCATCGCGCGCTCGGTACCGCTGATCGAGGGTTTCCTGGCCGACATGGCCGACCGCTCGGGCGCGCAGAACCTCTACGTCATCGGCCACAGCATGGGTACGCGCGGGCTCACCCAGGCCATCCGCAATCTGGTGACGAAGCGGCCGGAACTGCGCGGGCGCTTCCGCGGCATCATCCTGGCGGCGCCGGACATCGATGCCAAGGTATTCCGCACCGAGCTGGCGCCGGCGCTGAGTGCAGCCAGTGGCCGGGTGACGCTGTATGCCTCGTCCGAGGACATGGCACTGAAGGCGTCCAAGCAGGTGAATCGCGGTCCGCGTGCCGGCGACACCAGCGAGGGCGTCGTGCTGGTCGGCGGCGTGGACACCATCGACGTGTCCGGCGTGGACCAGAGCATGCTGGCGCATTCCTACTTCATGGAATCGGACAAGGTGATGGGCGACATCCGCGAGATGTTCCGCGCCAACCAGCCCGCCGCGCAGCGCAAGCCGCTGCAGTCGGTGAAGCTGGGCACCGGCATGTTCTGGAAGATCCTGCCACCGCCGTGAGGCAGCGGCAGGACGAGGACGGTCAGGGCAGGGTGTAGGTGACCGACAGCTTCGCCGTCGCGCCTCGGTCGATCCATACGTAGTTCGTCGCGGCCTGGTTGGCGCTGAACCGCAACCGCAACTGGGTGCGCCCGGTGCGATCGATCACCGCACGTCCGGCCGCATCGAACACCGTGCTGGTCTGGTTGCCACCCGTGAAGGCGGGGACTTGCGCGCTGTTCGCGGCCGTTGCCCCGGCGGCCCAGTCGGCGGCCTCGATCGTGCAGGCACCGAAGCAGCCGGTGCGCACGTCGATGACCATCGTGTTGCCCGCCGGACTGCTCCAGGGGTCACCGCTGGCGCTGCGGTAGGCGATGGTCAGCGTGGCCGACGTGATGGTCGCGTTGTCCGGCAGCGACGAGGTGTCGAACGAAAGCACCGCACGGTTGTAGTTGCCGTCGGTGCCGCGGCCGATGGCCAGGCCGTAGAACGATTCCAGCGTGCCCACGGCGGCGCTGCCGCCCGTGCTGGTGGCCTTGACGTAGCCGTCGTTGGCGTCCTCGTTGTTGAACACGACCGTCACCGGCGAGCCGCCGCTGGTGCCGCCGGTCACGGTGACGTTGACTGGCGACGAGGTTCCGGTGTTGCCGGCCAGGTCGACCGCGCGTGCCGACAGGACATGCGCGCCGTTGCTGGTGCCGCTGCTGTCCCATGCATGGCTGTAGGGTGCGGTGGCGTCGCTGCCGAGCAGGGCGCCATCGAGCAGGAAGTCCACGCGCGCCACGCCGATGTCGTCGCTGGCGGTCGCCGCCAGCGTGACGATGCCACTGACGGCGGCACCGTTGGCGGGCGACGTCAGTGCCGCCGTGGGCGCTACGCCATCCAGGTTGTCGAGGCCGAAGAAGCGGGCGATGTGGTAACTCGAGCAGATGTTGACGTCGAGTATGTAGGCGCCCGCCGTGCCGCACTGCGTTTCGCCGGTGCCGGGATCGACCGGCGTGCCGTGGCCCATGCCGGTGATGACGTAGGTCTCGACCTTCGCCACGCCGCTCGCGTTCTTGTAGACCTTGTGCGGATAACCGCTGACCGTGTCGCTGACGTCGGCAACGGTGTCGATGCCGTGCACATCTGCCCATTGCTCCAGGCTTTCGGTCAGGTTGGCGGGACGCACGGTGTAGTCGGCATCGCCGTGCCAGATCGACACGATGGGCCATGGGCCCGTCCAACTGCTGGCGGCGCGCACCTTCGCGCCCCATTGCGCGGGGGTCAGGTCGCTGCCGGGATTCATGCAGCTGAAGGCGGCGGTCTGCGTCGTCGCGCAGCGGTAGGGAAGCCCCGCGACGATGGCGCCCCCGGCGAACACGTCCGGATACGTCGCCAGCATCACCGAGGTCATCGCGCCCCCGGCGGACAGGCCGGTGACATAGACGCGCGCGGGGTCGATGCCGTGGTCGGCGACCATGCGGTCGACCATCTGCTTGATCGACAGCGGTTCGCCCTGGCCGCGCGCGGTGTCGGCGATCTCGAACCAGTTGAAGCAGCGGCTGCTGTTGTTGGCGGTCTGCTGTTCGGGCAGCAGCAGTGCGAAGCCGAAGCGGTTGGCCAGCAGCTCCCAGCCGGTTTCAGCATCGTAGCTGGACGCGGACTGCGCACAACCATGCAACGCGACGACCAGCGGCGCATTCGCGGGCAGACCGGTCGGCACGTACTTGTGCATCTTCAGATTGCCGGGATTGCTGCCGAAGCCGGAGACTTCGGTGAGCGCCAGCGCATGGCCGCTGGCGAACAGGCAGGACAGCGCGAGCACGGTGGCCATGCGGCGGAAACGGCAACGCAGGGCAGGACACGACAGCAGGGCAACGATCGACATCGACGGCACCTCCGGTGTGAAGTGGCGGCAGTGGGCCACAGCACATCCCGGCGGGGCATTGGCCAAAGGGGAAAGCTGCATCGCACCATCTCGCGGGTGCGACGCAGGTCCGGTCCCGGTCAGCGGCGCACGGCCACCACGCCATCCAGTGCCCGCTGCGCCCTGAAGCCGGCCTTCTCCAGGCGCCTGGCCACTTCGCCCGGCACGTCGCGTCCGCTGGTGAGCTTGTTCGGACTGCCGGTGTAATGGAACAGCGTGCCGCCCCGGCGCAGCACGCGCGCGAGCTGGTCGTAGAAGGCCTGCGAATACAGCTCGCCGGCGATGCCGAAGCGCGGCGGATCGTGCAGCAGGGCATCGACGGAGGCATCGGGCACCTGCGCGATGGCCAGTGAGACGTCGGCATGGGTGAGTTGCAGACGGCCGCCGGCGTCGACGCTGTCCGGATCCGGCGACCACGGATTCAGCGTGCGCAGCCACAGCACGTCGGCATTCTTCTCGAACGAGAGGATGCGCGCGGCGCCGGCATCGAGGCAGCAGGCCGCGAAATAGCCCAGCCCGCCGCAGGTGTCCAGCACGGTCTTGCCGCGCGGTTCGACCAGCGCGACCTTCCGCTTCGCGTCGTCCAGTGGCGATTCCTTTGAGGTTGGCAGCATCTTGATGCCGTCGATCTCGAAGGTCGGCACACCCCATTCGGTCGGCACCAGCTTGATCAGCGAACCGGCATAGCGCGAGACCGGTTCGAAATCCTCGCCGTCCCACCAGTACAGCGTGCGGTCCTTGAGCTTGCCCGGATACGGATAGGCGCTTCCATCCCAGTGCCAACCGTCGGATTCCAGCAACGCCTCGCCCTGCGAGCGGCCCAGGTCGAGCGAGCCCGTCCAGTGCGTTTCGCCGCGATCGCGCGCAGCGAGCAAGGACGTGGCGGTGTCGCGCGTGAGCAGGGGGCCGGTGTAGCGGGGCATCGGTAACTCGTGCGGGGGTTCGCGGGTATTTTCGCCGCGATGCGGCGTCGTGGACAGTATGAGGCGCGACGGGGGCGTCCGGACCTCACTGGTATAGTGCCGACCCCTCGTTCCACCGCCGCCATCGCCATGACCATGATCGAACGCTTCCATCCCATCGGTACGCCCGGCCAGCCCTGGAGCGCGGCGGAGAAGGCGCAGTGGCGTGCAGAGCAGCGCGTGCGGCGCCGTTACGTGGACGATGTCGGCGTGGCGATCGACGCATTGCGCGAGCGCTTCGATGTGGCGCAGTACGGCACGCTGGACTATGGCCCCGGTGAAACCTATCCGCTGTTCGCCGTGCGCAGCCGCGACTGGAATGAGGCCCTGCCGACCATGCTGGTGACCGGTGGCGTACACGGCTACGAGACCAGCGGCGTGCATGGCGCCCTGCAGTTCCTCGAACAGCGTGCCGACGAATATGTAGGCAAGGCCAACCTGCTGGTGGTGCCGTGCGTCAGTCCGTGGGGGTATGAACGCATCCACCGCTGGAATGCCGATGCGCTGGACCCCAATCGCTCGTTCCGCGCCGACAGCCCGGCGCAGGAATCCGCGGCGTTGATCGCGCTGGTCGCGCCGCTGAAGGACCGCGTGCTGATGCACATCGACCTGCACGAGACCACCGACAGCGACGAGAGCGAGTTCCGCCCCGCGCTGGCCGCGCGCGATGGCAAGCCTTACGAGCCCGGCGAGATCCCGGATGGCTTCTACCTGGTGGACGACAGCGAGCGTCGGCAGCCGGATTTCCAGCGGGCGCTGATCGCCGCCGTCGCTGCGGTGACGCATATCGCGCCCGCCGATGCGCAGGGCGAGATCATCGGGTCGCCGGTCGTCGCCGAAGGTGTGATCGAATACCCGGTCAAGTCGCTGGGCCTGTGCACCGGCATCACCGGGGCGCGTTACACCACCATCACCGAGGTGTATCCGGACAGCCCCAAGGCCACGCCGCAGCAGTGCAACGATGCGCAGGTGGCGGCGGTCGTGGCGGCGATCGATTACGCGCTGGCGCACGGTTGAAGCGGGGCGCGCAAGTCCCCATTCCTGTTCGTGAACACGGGTTGCCGGCAGCGGCGTAAGCTGGCCGTGCAATCGAGGGCAGCGAGAGGAGACGACCATGGCAACCGGATGGGCCGGAGACGGCGCCGTGCAGGACCAGATCGATGCGACCGTCAAGGACGGCATCGCACGGGCGCGCCGCGCGTTGCCCACCGGTCCCAGCCTGACGCACTGCGAGGAATGCGATAAACCCATTCCCGTGGCACGGCAGAAAGCCGTGCCGGGTGTCCGCCTGTGCGTGGATTGCCAGGAAGCAGCCGACCGGGAAGAGCAGGGCGCCGGCCTGTACAACCGCCGCGGCAGCAAGGACAGCCAGCTGCGCTGATCCGCACCTCGCACGGATGTCTTCACATCCGTTTCCGCCGTCGCTGCACACGATGGCGTTCCTTCCGTCCCTGCAGGCACGTCATGGCACGCCCCATCTGGACCGGCACGCTGTCGTTCGGCCTTCTCAACATTCCCGTCTCGCTGATGTCGGGCGAACGCAAGGTGGACATCAGCTTCCGCATGCTCGACTCCCGCGACCGCAAGCCGATCCGGTTCGAGCGCGTCAACGCCGATACGGGCGAGGAAGTGCCGTGGAAGGACATCGTCAAGGCGTTCGAGTACGACAAGGGCAGCTATGTGGTCGTGGAGAAGGAGGACATCGCCTCGGCCGCACCGCAGACGCACGAATCGGTCGACGTGGAGGCGTTCGTCGACCGTGACGCGATCGGCCTGCGCTTCTTCGAGAAGCCCTACATCCTGGTGCCGGGCAAGAAGGCGGAGAAGGGCTACGTACTGCTGCGCGACACGCTGGAAAGCACCGGCAAGGTCGGCGTGGCACGGGTGGTGATCCGCACGCGCGAATACCTGTGCGCGGTGGTGCCGGAAGGCGATGCGCTGGTCCTGCTGATGCTGCGCTATCCGCAGGAACTGGTGGATCCGGAGGAGTACAAGCTGCCGGGCGGCAAGGCGGCCGATTACCGCATCACCGCCAAGGAACGCGAGATGGCGGAGACGCTGATCGGCTCGATGTCGGCGACATGGAAGCCCGACGATTACCAGGACGAGTTCCGCAAGCGCCTGGAGACCATCATCAAGAAGCGCATCAAGGCCCGCGGCGCCACCACGAAGATCGTCGAGGAAGAGACCGAGCACGAGGACGCTGCCACCAACGTGGTGGACTTCATGTCGCTGCTGCAGAAGAGCCTGGACAGCAAGAAGCGCACGCCCGCCAGGAAGGCGGCGGCGAAGAAAGCGCCCGCGAGGAAGACGGTGAAGAAGGCATCCAAGTCCACGAAGAAGGCGCCGGCCAAGCGCGCACGCAAGGCGGCTTCGCGCTGATCCATGGAGGGAGGGCGGCGCATCTTGCCGGTGGACGGCGTCGGCACCGGCGCCAGTGGACGCGCCTGCCTGTACGTGCTGCCGTGCGCCTACGAGGACCATGCCAAGCTCGGCATCGCCACCGATCCGCTGGCGCGCATGCAGGCGTTTTCGCCGCGCTGGTACGAGTTTTTCGACCTTGATCGCGCTTGGTTGGCCGAGGCCGGTAGCGTGCGCGAGGCGCGCGGCTGGGAAACCCGCTGGAAGCGCGCCTTGCGCGAGCATGCCGCGCCGCCGCCGTTGCAGGTGCCCGGACAGGCGGCGGGGCACACCGAATGGTTCCGCGGCGCACTGGCGACGCTGGATACGGCGAGAGGAGAGCTGGCAACGCAGGGATTCGTCGTGCATGCGCCGCTGCGCGCTTGGGTCATACAACGACTCCAGGCGCAGCGCGAGCGGCTGGAGGCGGGCGAGCAGGCGGCGCTCGCGCACTATGGTGCTCCCGACGCTTGGCCAGCCGCCATCGCGTGGCGGCCCTTGGCAGCGCTGCGGGACGCCCTC
Organism: Pseudoxanthomonas japonensis; assembly: GCF_043632995.1. Taxonomy (NCBI): domain Bacteria; kingdom Pseudomonadati; phylum Pseudomonadota; class Gammaproteobacteria; order Lysobacterales; family Lysobacteraceae; genus Pseudoxanthomonas; species Pseudoxanthomonas japonensis. The sequence goes on from NZ_CP171632.1 coordinate 1,803,385, forward strand.
GATGCATACGCGGCACTTGGCGTTGCGCTGGACGACGCGGTGTCGCCAGCGCTGCACGCCTGGCTGGCGCGCAACACGCTGGCGCCGCGCTGATTCGCGCCGTCGCGACGCTTGCACGTCCTGTTGACGGCATGCGCGGCATAACAGGCGCACGCGAGGATCCCGATGAGCCTGCAGGAATACCGCCGCAAGCGTCGTTTCGACCGCACGCCGGAGCCGGCGTCGGACGGGCGCCGCGCGCGCGGCAAGCGGCCCATCTTCGTGGTCCAGCTGCACCATGCCAGCCATCGGCACTACGACTTCCGCCTGCAGGTGGGCGACACGCTGAAGAGCTGGGCCGTGCCGAAGGGCCCCAGCTTCGACCCGGACGTGAAGCGGCTGGCGGCCGAGGTGGAAGACCACCCGATCGACTACGCCGAATTCGAAGGCGATATCCCGAAAGGACAATACGGTGGCGGCCACGTCGCCACGTTCGACAAGGGCTTGTGGACGACCGACGGCGACGCGAAAGCGCAACTTGCCAAGGGGCATCTGCGCTTCCGCCTGTTCGGCGACAAGCTCAAGGGTGGTTGGCACCTGGTCCGTACGCAGAAGCCGGCGCGCCAGCCGCAGTGGCTGCTGTTCAAGGAGCGCGACGAGTACGCCGGCACGCAGGAAGCCGACGACCTGCTGCAGGACGTGACGCCCGTGGGCGGAACGTCCGCGCGACCGAAGGGAAAGGTGCGCAAGCGTGCCGCCGTCGCCTCCCGCGGGACCGAGCGCTGGGCCAAGCGGGCGGCGCGACTGGACGGCGCGCGCGCTACCAGCCAGCGCCCCGGCTTCCGCATGCCACAGCTGGCGAAATTGCAGGAACACGTTCCCCAGGGCGATACCTGGTTGCATGAGGCCAAGTGGGACGGGTACCGCTTGATCGCCCGGATCGCGAAGGGAAAGGCCCGGCTGTGGTCGCGCAACGAAATCGAATGGACCGCGAAGGTGCCCGAGATCGTGGCGGCCGTCGAGGCGCTGGACCTGGACGACGCCGTGCTCGATGGCGAGCTGGTGGCCGGTGCCGGGCGGCAGGAGGACTTCGGCCTGCTGCAGGCGACCCTGGCCGGCGAGAAGAACGCGACCCTGTCGTACGTGCTGTTCGACATCCTGCAGGTCGATGGCGTGGACCTGGCGCGCAGCCCGCAGTACCAGCGCAAGGCGCTGCTGGCGGAAATCCTGAAGTCGCCGCCCGACCGCCTGGTCTACAGTTCGCACATCGTCGGCCGTGGCGACGATGCGCTGGCGATGGCGCTGGAGCGCGGACTGGAAGGCATCATCAGCAAGCGTGCCGATGCGCCGTACCGGGCGGGGCGCGGGGACGCCTGGCGCAAGATCAAGCAGCGCGCGTCGGACGAATTCGCGGTCGTCGGTTACACCGCGCCCAAAGGAAGCCGCAGCGGCCTGGGTGCGCTGCTGCTGGCCGCGCCAGAGGGCGCCCGCGGCTGGCGCTACGCGGGCCGCGTGGGCACGGGCTTCAGCCATGAGCAGCTCGACACGCTCGCCGCGCAACTGGCGCCACGCGCGCGCAGCGCGCCGACAGCTCGCGTCGAGGTCGATGATCCGGAGCTTCGGCGCGCCCGCTGGGTCACGCCGACGCTGGTGGCAGAAGTCTTCCACCATGGCCTGGGCAACCAGGGCTTGTTGCGGCAGCCTTCGCTCAAGACGATCCGTCGCGACAAACGCGCCGCGGATCTGCGCGAGCCTTCTTCCGCTGACCGCACCGGATCCGCCATGCCTGCCACTCACCGCATCTCCAAGTCCGCCGAGGCGGTCGAACTGACGCACCCCGAGCGCGTCGTCTTCCCCGGCAGCGGCATCACCAAGCAGCAGGTCTTCGACTACTACCGTGCGATGGCGCGCTGGCTGCTGCCGGAGATCGAGGGCCGACCCCTGTCCATCGTGCGCTGTCCGCAGGGCGCAGGGCGGCCGTGTTTCTTCCAGAAACACCACACGCCCGGCATGGACCGCGTCGGTGTGGTGCCGTTGGAAGAGGAGGGCAGTGCGCGTGCGGACTATCTGTTCGTGAACGATGAAGCCGGTCTGCTGGAGCTGGCGCAGTTCAACGCGATCGAGTTCCATCCCTGGGGCGCGCGGGCGAAGACGCCCGATCTCGCCGACCGGATCGTGTTCGACCTGGATCCGGGGCCGGACGTCGCGTGGGCGCGCGTGGTGGACGCGGCGCGCCTGGTGCGCAAACGTCTGCGTGCCCTCGGATTGACGTCGCATGTGCGCACGTCCGGCGGCAAGGGCCTGCACGTGGTGGTGCCGCTGAAGCCGGCGTGCGCATGGCTACAGGTGAAGGACTTCGCGCATGCGTTCGCCGAGTCGATGGCGGCCTCCGAACCGTTGGCCTATGTGGCTACGGCCACGAAGAAGTTCAGGAAAGGCCGCATCTTCATCGACTACCTGCGCAACGGGCGCGGTGCGACCAGCGTGGCGTCGTTTTCGTTGCGCGCGCGCAACGGCGCGCCGGTGGCGATGCCGTTGCGCTGGGAGGAACTCGGCCGCCTCAAGGGCGGCGACGCCTACACGCTGGCGTCCGCGCCGCGGCGCATGGCGCGTATCGGCGAACATCCGTGGGGGGATTACATGCGCGGGAAGCAGGACCTTGCTGTCGTGGCAGCGAGGCTATCCAAAGCGGGCGTGCGCAAGACGTCCCGCTGAGTCCTGTTGCTGTCCTACCGGCCCGCACGTCGCAGGCCGTCAATGAAGAAGCCCCGCGATGGCGGGGCTTCGTGTGCAGGCAGCTCGTCAGATCGCCATGCGGCTCAGCTGGCGTGCTTGAGCACCTGCTTGCGGTCGCGCATCACGTTGTGGCACTCGCGCACGCTCGGCAGCAGCGCCTGGGCCTCGGCGCGCGCAGCGGCCGGCGTGTCCTCGTCGCTGATGGTCTCGTTGAACGCCTTCAGCAGGCGATCCTCGGATTCCTCCAGCTCGGAGACATAGCCGTACGTGGTGTCGCCCAGCGCGGCACGGACCTTGCCGTAGAACTGCTGCATGCTGCCGACCAGCGTGCCGTGTTCGGCGGGCGTGCCGCCAGTGGCGGCGACGGTCGCGCTGAGGCGCGCCACGATGTCCTGCTTGACGCCGGCGATGCGCGTGAACAGCGCGGCGAGTTCGGCATCCTTCACCTTGCCGGCGGCCTCGGTGTAGAAGCCGTGGCCGTCGCGGGCGATCTCGATCAGGTCGTTGAGGCTGTGCTGGATCTTCTTCTGGGTGTTCATCGGGTACTCCTGTTGAAAGTCGGGGAAGCGCAGGGGTCGCGTTCCGTGGCGTTACCGTCGCGCAACCGGCATCAACGCCGTGTGACCTCGCGTGGGCGAGGTTCATGAACATCGCGGCCACGCGAAGCGTTTCCTCACGAGGGCTAAAGATTCTCCGTGAATGGCCGATGGCATGACATCGAACATGCGAAGAAGGGATGGGCTGCGTGGCGTTGCTCGGGAAAGTCACCGACTGGTGGTCCAGGAACCGGCGCGCGGCGTCCGTGCCGGCGTTGGCGCTAGCGCCTGCTACGCCAGCCGGCGACGCCGCCGCGCCGCAAGCACCGTCGCGGGACTGGGCCGGGCCGCTGCTGCGGTTCGCCGGGGTCGACGCGATGGCGTCGCTGCCGGCGGAAGACAGCGACGCCGTCATCGCGACCGTGCGCCGCAAGCTCCAGCGTTTCGCGGAGGATCCGCAACGCCTGCCGCGGCGTCCGCAACTGCTGCCGCACCTGCTGAGCACGCTCAACGACGACGACGCGTCCAGTCGCGATATCGCGGGCGTCATCGCGCGCGATCCCACGCTGGCGGCCACCCTGCTGAAACTCGCGAACAGTGCGTTGTATCGCAGCCATGGGCCAGCAGTGGAGAGCCTCGACCGCGCGGTGGCGATGGTCGGAGTGGACGGGCTGCGCCATCTGGTCGCCGTCGCACTGATGCAGCCGGTGATGCGGGTGGAAGGTGGCGTGTTCGGCCGCCTGCCCGACCTGATCTGGGACCACACGCAGCGTACCGCACTGATCGCGGCGGATGCGGCGCGTGCCGGCGGACGCGAGGAGGTGTTCGCCGCGCAGTTGCTGGCACTGTTGCAGGGGCTGGGCGCCATCGTGGTGGTGCAGGCGTTGCGCGACGTCGTCGCGGCGCAGGCGGGTGGATTTCCCGGCGCCGGGTCGATGGCCCGCGTGCTGCACCGCTGGTCGCCACGTATCGGTCGCGCCGTCGCACGTGAATGGGGGCTTTCGGAACGTGTGATGCAGGCGCTGGACGAGCAGGATGCCGACGCGACGCATGCCATGAGCCCGCTTGCGCGTGCGCTCGCGATGGCTGCGCCCGAAGCGAGCGCGGTCATGGACGTCGCCGCGGAAGCCAACGCCGCCTGAAGCAGGGGTGGCGGTTTTCCTGCGAGTCAGCCAATGCGCATCCGTTTGACGTCCTGCTTATCCGGGATGCGGTATCCCTCGCTCAGGCAAAGTCCAACGACGAGGTGTTCCATGACACTCGAATTGCGTTGCCGGTGCGGACAGGTGCAGGGCACGGTGGACGCGCGCCGTGCGTATGCGCGCGCCACCTGCTATTGCCGCGACTGCCAGGCGTATGCGCGGCATCTCGGCCAGCCAGGTGTGATGGATGCGCAGGGAGGGACAGACATCATCGCAATGAACCCCGATGCGGTGACGTTCACTGCGGGCGAAGAACACATCGCCGGCCTGTGCCTGCGCGAAGGCGGACTGCTGCGCTGGTACGCGGGCTGCTGCCGCACGCCATTGGGCAACACGCCGCGCCACGGCCATGTCGCCTATGTCGGCGTGGTGGCCGCCTGCCTTCCGGATGCGCAGCAACGGGATGCCGCCTTCGGCCCGCGGGACAGGATCGTGTTGAATGCAGGCGCTGCGCTGGGCGACGTGCAGCCGACGCCGTTCGCCCTGATCGGTGGTGGACTGAGGATCGCCGCCGGCATCGTGACGGCGAAACTGCGCAGGCAGGCGCCGTCGCTGTTCTTCGACATGAGCGGGCAGCCGCACAGGACCGCGCATCCGCTCAGCGCGCGCGACCGTCGCCCGGCGCGTCCGGAACCCGCCTGAGCGCGTCCGCGGCCGGATGCCGTCAGGCCAGCGGCCGGTCGGCGAGTGCGGCGAACAACTGGTCGGCCTCCACCGGCTCGCCCATCAGGTAGCCCTGGTAGAGGTCGCAGCCCAGGCGTCGCAGATGCTGCCGCTGTCCCGGCGTTTCGACTCCCTCCGCCACCACACGCAGGTTGAGCGTTTTTCCCAGCGCGATGATGGACGCCACGATGGCGACATCGTCGGCGTTGGTTTCCAGGTCGTGGACGAAGGCGCGGTCGATCTTCAGTTCGTCGGCCGGCAGGCGCTTGAGATACAGCAGGCTCGAATAGCCGGTGCCGAAATCGTCGATGGAGATCTTCACGCCCATCGCCGTCAGTTCGTCGAGGATCCCGAGGCTGGCATCGGCGTCGCGCATGGCGGTGGTTTCGGTGATTTCCAGCGTGAGGCTGGAAGCCGGCACTTCATGCCGGCGCAGGGCCGCGGCCACGGCCTCGACAAGGCTGGGCGAAGAAAACTGCAGCGAGGACAGGTTGATCGCGACGTTGGCGATCTCGTGCCCGGCGTGGCGCCACGCGCGCATCTGACGGCAGGCTTCGTCCAGCACCCAGTCGCCGATGGCCAGGATCAGGCCGCTGCGCTCCGCCGCGGGAATGAAGGCGCCGGGTGACAGGAGTCCCAGCTCGGGATGCCGCCAGCGCACCAGCGCCTCGGCGCCCACCATCCGGTAATCCGGTGCGGCGAACTTGGGCTGGTAATGGAGGACCAGCTCGTCGCGTTCGATGGCGCGGCGCAGCTCATTCAGCAGCTTCAACTGCTGGTGCGCGCTGATGTTCATCGACGGCGCGAAGAACGTGTACCCGTTCCGCCCGTTGTCCTTGGTGTGGTACATCGCGGCATCGGCATGCGCCATCAGGTCGCGTTCGCTGTCGCCATCGGACGGATACAGCGCGATGCCGATGCTGGCGGTGACGTTCAGCTCGACGCCGTGCACGGACAACGCGGTCGCCGAGACGGTGTCGAGGATGCGTTGCGCGACCATCGCGGCACCTTCGGGATCGGTCGCGGCGAGGACGAGCACGAACTCGTCGCCGCCGAGCCTCGACAGCGTGTCCTGGCCGCGGAGCAGGCTGCGGACGCGCGCAGCGACGTCCACCAGCAAGGCATCGCCCGCCTGGTGGCCGTAGGCGTCGTTGACGCCCTTGAATCCATCGAGGTCCAGGAACATGACGGCGAACTGTTCGTGCTTGCGCCTGGCCTTCTCGATCGCCTGCTCGATGCGGTCCTGCAGCAGGACGCGGTTGGGCAGGCGCGTGAGCGGGTCGTGCAGCGCCGCCTGCACCAGTTCCTCGTTGGCGCGCGCCAGCGAATGCGCCAGGTGGTGCGTACGGGCATGCATCTGCCGGTCCAGCACGGAGACGATCAGGGCGATGCCCATGATCGCCACCGTGGCCACCACCACCAGGATGGCCAGCCATTCGGAGGGTACGCCGCCACCGCGCGCGGCACCGCACCAGCTGTCGGGCGCGAAGCGGGCGGCCGCCATGCCGGTGTAGTGCATGCCGACGATCGCGAACCCCATCACCACGGCGGCCAGGAGGCGCAACAGCAGTTTGCGGCGGCCACCGGTACGCAGCTGGAAGGCGATCCACAGGGCGGCGCCGGAGGCCACCACCGCGATGACGATCGACAGGGTGAACCAGCCGGGGTGGTATTCGATGCCGGGCTGCATCTGCAGTGCCGCCATGCCGGTGTAGTGCATCAGCGCAATGCCCATGCCCATCAGCAACGCGCCCACCGCCAGCAGGCGATAGGGCAGGTCGGCGCGCGAGACGAGCCACAGGGCGAATGCGGAGGAGCCGATCGCGGCCAGCATGGAGCCGAGGGTCAGGGCGATGTCGTAGCCCAGCGGGATCGGCAGGTCGAAGGCCAGCATGCCCACGAAGTGCATGGACCAGATGCCCAGTCCCATCGCCAGCGCACCACCGGTCAGCCACCAGCGAGCCGCGCCGCCGCGCGTGGTCGCCACCCGGCCGGCCATGTCGAGGGCGGTATAGGAGGCGAGAATGGCGACCAGCAGGGAGAAGAGAACGAGGATCTCGTTATAGGTGCCGGTCATGGGGTGGGTCGCGGCCCGTGGGGCGGGCTCTTCAGGAAACGGTATCGGCCCCGCGTCACACTTCTTGAGTGCGGGGGAACCGCGCTGGTCCCGCGTCCCGGCACCTTTGGCACGGTCGGCCGCCGTACCTGGCCGATATTCTCACGGGTCCGCGCGCGCGATGCGCGTCCGTCCTGCTTCCGGAGAACGATGTTGAAGAAGACCCTGCTGTCCGCCGCCACCCTGCTGGCCCTCGCCGCCGCCGCCCCGCTGGCGGCCCACGAAGACCACGCTTGCCTGGATGACGGCTGCACGCTGCAGTCGCTGTTCGCCGAGCCCGAAGCCGCAAGGGCTGCCTCCGGTTCGACGATCACCGCCAAGCAGTTCGGCACGTGGGGCTTCGACACCGCGGGTATGGACCGCCAGGCCAAGCCGGGCACCGACTTCTTCCGCTACGTCAGTGGCACCTGGGCCGACACCACGCAGATCCCGGCCGACCGCTCCAGTTATGGTGGCTTCGCCATCCTGCGTGACCTCTCCGAAGCGCGTCTGCGCGTGCTGGTCGAAGGGTATGCGCTGGGCGACCCGGCGACGGGCGGCGACTCCGCCAAGATCGCGGCGCTGTACCGGGGCTTCATGGACGAGAAAACCGTCGACGCGCTCGGTGCGAAACCCCTGCAGCCGGTGTTGGCGGGCATCCGCGCGGCGAAGGACAAGGAGGCGCTGGGCAGACTGATGGGCCAGCGCGGCGGCTTCTACGACAGCTTCTTCAACCTGGGCGTCAGCGACGACCAGAAGGATCCCGACCGCTACACGCTCTACCTGAGCCAGGGTGGCCTGGGCCTGGGCGATCGCGAGATGTACCTGCGCGACAACTTCAAGCCGCAGCGCGAGCGTTACGAAGCCTATATCGCGCAGATGCTGCAGCTCGCCGGCTGGGCGAAGCCGCAGGAGAACGCAAAGGCGATCCTCGCGCTGGAGACCCGCATCGCCGACGCGCACTGGACGCGCGCCGAAAGCCGCAATCGCGACAAGACCTACAACCCGCTGGACATGGCCGCCTTCGCCACGACGTCGCCGGGCTTTCCGTGGGCGGACTTCTTCAACGCCGCCGGCGTCGAGGGCGCCGGGCGCGCGGTGATCCGCCAGGACAGCGCCATCCCGAAGATCGCCGCGATCTTCGCCGATACCGATGTCGCGACGCTGCAGGCGTGGCAGGCCTTCCACGCCGCCGACAATGCCGCACCGCTGCTGTCGAAGGACTTCTCGGTGGCGCAGTACGAATTCCGCGACAAGTTCCTGTCCGGCCAGCCGCAGCAGCGTGAGCGCTGGAAGCGCGGCGTCTCGTTCGCCGAATCGGCGATGGGCGAGGCGATCGGCCGCGACTACGTGGCCCTGTACTTCCCGCCCGAATCGAAGGCCAAGATGGATGCGCTGGTCGCCAACGTGAAGGCGGCGATGGGCGCACGCCTGGATACGCTGGCGTGGATGAGCCCGGCCACCAAGGCCGAGGCGCATGCCAAGCTGGCCGGCTTCGGGTTGAAGATCGGCCATCCCGACACGTACCGCGACTACAGCGCGCTTGTGGTGAAGAACGGCGACCTGTTCGGCAATGCGCAGCGCGCCGGCCAGTTCGAGTGGAACTACCGCCGCGCCCGCATCGGCCAGCCGGTCGACAAGGGCGAATGGGGCATGACCCCGCAGACGGTGAACGCCTACTACAACTCGGTGAAGAACGAGATCGTGTTCCCGGCCGCCATCCTGCAGCCGCCGTTCTTCGATCCGGCCGCCGATCCGGCGGTGAACTACGGCGGCATCGGCGGCGTGATCGGCCACGAGATCATCCACGGTTTCGACGACCAGGGCCGCAAGTCGGACGGCAAGGGCGTGCTGCGCGACTGGTGGACGGCTGACGATGCGGCCAAGTTCGAAGTGCAGGCCGCCAAGCTCGGCGCGCAGTACGAGGCCTACACGTTCGCGCCGCTGCCCGGCATGCACATCAACGGCCGCGTGGCGATGGGCGAGAACATCGGCGACCTCGGCGGCCTGACCATCGCGCTGGAGGCCTACCACCGTTCGCTGGGCGGCACGCCGGCGCCGGTGATCGACGGCTTCACCGGCGACCAGCGCTTCTTCATGGGCTGGGGCCAGATCTGGCGCACGCTGTGGCGCGACGACGCGCTGCGCCAGCAACTCGTCAACGGCACCCATTCGCCGGGCCACATCCGCGCGTTTGCGCCGCTGCGCAACATCGATGCGTGGTACGACGCGTTCGGCATCAAGCAGGGCGATCCGCTGTACATCGCACCGCAGGACCGCGTGCGGATCTGGTAGCCGCATCAGGACGCCGCCCTCGAGGCGGCGTCCACGTCGTAGCGTGCGCCATGCGCACGACACGCGCGATGCCTGCCGCATTCGTGCATCGGGAGGGTTGAATGCGATCGTGCGCATGGCGCACGCTACGCCGCGCCCTCGCTCGGCTTGCATCGCCGGGCGCGCGCGCCGATGATGCGGGGCATCGTCGTTTTTCCTGCGTTTCGTCTCATGCCCGCCACCCCCGCGTCCTCCTCGCAAGGCGACCTGTTCGGCGGCCCGCAGCCGGGCCGGCTGCACCGGCTGTTCTTCGCGCTGGTGCCCTCGGCGGGCGAGCGCGAAGGCCTTCGCCACCGTGCCGAAGACCTCAAGGCTGCGTTTCCGCAGGCGCGCTGGGTGCGTCCTGAGCGCTATCACCTGACCCTGCATTTCCTCGGCGAAAGCGATGGGCCGCGCGAGGACATGATTCGCACCGCGCATGACGCCATGCAGGACTGGCAGCCGGAACCGGTCGGCATCACCCTCGACCACCTGCTGTGCCTGGGCAATCCGAAGAACCCGGCATTGACGCTGGCGGCGCTGCATCCGTCGCCGGCCGTGGTCGCCTTCTGGCGCGGCCTGCAGCAGCGCCTGCTGCGGGCCGGCTTCAAGCAGCACGTCGGGCGCAGCTTCGTCCCGCACCTGACCCTGGCCTACGTGCCGCCGCGCACGACGCCGGTGGACGTGCCGCCGGTGGTTCTGCACCCGCAGGCCGTCCACCTGCTGCAGAGCATCGAGGGTGAGGTCGACTATGACGTGCTGGGCGAGTGGCCGTTGGGGTGATGCGGCTCAGTGCCGGAGCCGGCGCAGGGCATCCAGCTTGGCGTGATAGAGCTGGCGGTGGTCGCCTTCGCTGAGATGTTCAGCGCGTGCCAGCGCCTTGCCGGCGCGGCGGTTGTCGCCCATCTGGAAGTACACGCGCGCCAGGCCGAAATGGAAGCGGTGTTCGTCGGGGAACAGCTTGATCGCCTGCCGGTAGTCGCGGACGGCCTGTTCGAAATCGCCTTCGCGCTCGTGGCGGACGCCCAGCAGGAAATGGTGGAACGGATCCATGGCCTGCACGCGCTGCAGCCGGGCCTGCAGGCGCGCCGCGGCCGGAGTGTTGCCGGTGCGCTGGTAATGCGCGGCCAGGTTGGACAGGGCGCCGGGGTCCTGCGGATTCAGCTGGAGCGCGTGCAGGTAATGCTGTTCCGCCTGCACCGGATCGCCATGGCGCAGGTGCAGGACACCGGTGTTGCTCCACGTCACGGCATAAGCGGGGTCCAGGGTCTTGGCCACGCTGGCGTAGCGCAGGGCGTCGTCCAGCCGGCCGGCCTCCAGCAGGTCGGCGGCGCGGTTGTTGTAGTAGTGGACCAGCAGGCGCGTATCGCTGATCCGGCGCGGTGGCTTGCGCGCGATCACCTGGTCCCAGGCGACGTCGACGGTCAGCTGACGGTGCTGGATAAGCACGCCGGCATTGACGTGGTGGGTGCGGTAGAGCGTGTCCTGTTCCTGCCGCCAGGCGAGGGTCTCGTCGATCTGCTGGCCGTAGGCCTGCAGGCCGGCTTCGCGCGCCAGCGCGATGGCCAGCAGGGTGAAGCTGAGGCAGTTCGCCTTGCGGGTGGCGTAGGCCTCGGCCACCGTGTGGTTGGCATCGATGTCGTAGCTCATGCCCAGGTCGTCGGGCGAGAACAGGAACTCGACCATCCGCCGCAGGCGTTGTTCGGAACCGCGCGGCGTCGACAGGACCCTGGCGTGGAACTGCTGCCGCAGCGGGTCGGGCAGGGCCATGATCTCGGCCGGCGTGGGCGGCTGGGCGGCGGGAACGGATGGGGCGACGGGCGCGGGCACCAGTCCGGCCACGGCCAGCGTGGCGGCCAGCAGGGTGGCGATCATGGGGCGGCCCTCCCGACGGAGACGATGGCGGCAGTCTATGCGCTGTGGCGATGCAGCATTGGTACATTGCGGGCGTTAGGATGTGCGCATGGACCTTGATGCCCACCTGATCGCCTGCCCCCACTGCGCCGCGATGAACCGTGTGCCGGTGGAGCGGTTGGCCGAGGCACCGCAGTGCGGGCGCTGCCACGAAGCGTTGTTCACCGGCGTGCCACTGGCGCTGGGCGAGGCGGACTTCGATCGCCATGCGCTGCGCAGCACGTTGCCGTTGCTGGTCGATTTCTGGGCGCCGTGGTGCGGTCCCTGCCTGCAGATGGCGCCGCATTTCGAGCGCGCGGCAGGCCTGCTGGAACCGACGATGCGCCTGGCGAAGGTGGACACCGACGCCAGTCCCGGCCTGGGCAACCGCTTCGGCATCCGCAGCATCCCGACGATGGTGCTGCTGCAGGGCGGACGCGAGATCGCGCGGCAGAGCGGGGCGATGCAGGCGGAGGGGATCGTGCGGTGGGCGAGGGATGCCTGCGCCTGATGCTGTCCTCGCTTCGCACGCCGGCATGAATCTGCCTTCACTGGATTCCGAACGCTTCGACCTTCGTCCGCTGACGGCCAGGGACACCGCGCTTTATGTCGCGCTGTACACCGACGCCGCAGTGATGAGGCATGTGGCCGAACCCATGGATGCCAAGTCGGCCAGCCAAGCATTCAGCAAGGTGGAATCGCTCAACCGGCGCGGGAGCGACGATTACCGGACGTGGGTCATCGTCGAGAAGGCGACCGGGCAGGACATCGGCTTGCTGGCGCTCGTGGCCCGGGAGGGGATACACGAAATCGGCGCCCTGATCTGGCCCGAATGGCACAACGGCGGCGTCGCGACCGAGATCATCCGCCGTTTGATGGATTTCGCTTTTGCCGAAGGCGGCTCTCAGGCGGTTTTCACCCGCCACCGGGCGGAAAACGGCGGTGCCGAGGGCCTGATGCGGAAACTGGACTTCCAGCGTATTCCGTCGGAAGGCCATCGGGATGGCGGCGTAAGGTGGGAACGGACGCGTGCGCGATGGCAACGTGCGTCCGGCAACGAATGAACCAGGGGAACGCATGAAAAAGGGAAGTTTGGCTTGTGTGGGCACCGGGATGATGCTGGGTGCCCATATCGGTCCGCGGGCACGCAGCCATATCGAGCAAGCCGACGTCGTATTTGTCGCGGTCTCCGATGCGCTCGTGGAGCTCTGGGTGCAGGGCATGAATCACGACGTACGAAGCCTGCAGCCTTACTACGCCGAGGGCAAGCCGAGATCGGATACGTACCGGGAGATGGTCGCAGCCATGATGGAGGAGGTTCGTGCGGGCCGTCGCGTCTGCGGAGCGTTCTATGGGCATCCGGGCGTATTTGCGGTCGTACCGCACAGAGCGGTGGCGCAGGCTCGCGATGAGGGGTATGAGGCCGTCATGGAGGCGGCGGTATCCGCCGAAGACTGCCTGTATGCCGATCTGGGGATCGATCCAGGGACGTTCGGCTGCCAGCACTACGAGGCAAGCCAGTTCATGTTCTACAAGCGCCGGATAGATCCTTCGGCCTACCTCATCCTGTGGCAGATCGGCGTAGCAGGTGACCGTACGCTTGCTCGCTTTGAGACGGGCGCGCAGTTCAGGAATCTCCTCATCGAACTGTTAGCGGAGCAGGGGTGTCCGTCAGACCACGAGGTCATCGCTTACGAGGCCGCGACCCTCCCTATCGCCAAACCACGCATCGAACGGATGCTTCTGTCGGCCCTGCCCGGGGTACGGCTCGAACTGAGCACGACCCTGGTCATCCCGCCTTTCCGTTCGCTGGAGCGCAATCACGCGATGCTTAACCGGCTCGCATCGTTGCAGGCCAGCGGCGCCTAACAGAGGTTCGGGGTGCCGGAGTGGCTCCGTGTCACGAAAGCGGGTATCGTCCGCGGCAAGGGGCACGCGTACCAGTTCGGCCGGCGCTGACTAAGAGGCCCCCAGGGGAGACCGCATATCGGAAACCGATGGCGGTCGCAAGAAATCGAAAGGCAATTTGGGGATACTCGCGTGACGAATGCAATCCAGGTGCTGGAACGTATGGGGGCTGCCCCGGTAGTGGGTATGCAGAGCTTGGAAGCCTATTTCCGTGATGCCGATGTCACGGACCAAGAGCGGACGGCGATCCTGACGGGTGATGTCGATATGCTCAACGACGTTTTCGGTGCGCGTGCGCAGATGGTCTGCGCGATTTTCGCGCCCGAGAACGAGCCGTTTAAGGAGAATGGCGATGAAGAAGGTGATCGGGATGGTCGCGAGGACGAGCAGGAAGAACAGGCGCCCTGATCGGCGCGTGTCGTTCGGCCGTTCGTGGATGGGGGCGCTTTGCGCCCTTGTCCTGTTGCTGTTATCGGCATCGGTAGCTGCGGCATCGCCGGAGTTGGGTTTCGACGAGCTGCTGGAGAAGGCAGAGCAGGTCCGCAGTGCAAACCCGGTTGAATTCCGACAGGTATTGCGTGAAGTGAACGCCCGCAGGGCCGAAGCAACCGGCGACCAGCAGGGTCAGGTTGCTTACCTGAACGCTTACGCGCTGGCTTTCGCAGGTCGCTTCGATGCGGCCATCGAGGCAGCTGGCAAGCTGATGCGTTCGACTACCTCGGTCGACATGCAGGTCAGGGCTGGTTCGTTGATCGTTACCAGCTATGCTGGCACGCGCCAGTTCACAGAGGGTCTACGGCAACTGGAGCAGACCCTGGTGCTGCTTCCCGTGGTGAAGGAACCTTCTTTGAAGGTGCACGCCGCTGTCGCGGCAGCCGTGCTCTACAACCAGATAGGACAACATGAGCTGGCGTTGCAGTTTGCCGATCAGGTACTTGCGACCAGCAAGATTCCGCGTGAGCTCTGCTTTGCAGGGTTTCTGAAATCGGAGGCCCAGCTCAAGTTGGGCGAGATACCCAACGAAGACAAAGCCTTGGTCGGCATTATCGACGACTGCCTGGCGAACAAGGAAGTGGTGATGGCCAACTTCACGCGCCAGGTGTTGGCGCAGAAGTGGGCGGCCCAGGGGGAGCGGAAAAAAGCGATCTCGATGCTGAGCGAGCATCTGGAGGAAATCGAGGGCACGCGTTACCCCCGTCTGGTGGGCGAAGTGCATTCTCTGCTGGCTCAGTTCCTTCTGGAAGAGCAGGATATCGAAGCGGCCGAGGAGCACGCGAACCGGGCGGCCGCGTTGAGCGCGAACATTCCGTATTCCGTCCCTCTGGTTGCGGCGTATCGTACGTTGTACGAGATCGCGGAACGGAAGGGCGACAAAGCGCTGGCACTTACCCAGTACCGAAAGTTCGCGGAGGCCGACAAGGCTTATTTGAACGACGTCAACGCGCGCGAACTGGCCTACCAGATCGTCCGCCAGGAAACGCTTCAGAAGACCCAACAGATCACCGCCCTCGACCAGAAGAACCAGGTGCTCCAACTGCAGCAGAAGGTCGACCAGCAGGCGGCACAGAACACGCGCCTGATCGTCATCCTGCTGATACTGCTGATCGCCTCCATCGGCTACTGGGCATTCAAGATCAAGCGTGTGCAGCTGTCGCTGAAGAAGATGGCCGAGACCGATGCCCTGACCGGCATCTGCAACCGCCACCACTTCACCATCCGCGCCGAGCGCGCGCTGGCCGAGTGCGCCCGCAACGGCGAACAGGCCGCGCTGATCATGTTCGACCTGGACCACTTCAAGAACATCAACGACCGCTTCGGCCACGGCACCGGCGACTGGGCGTTGAAGGAAGTGGCCGAGGCCAGCAAGGGCTTCTGCCGGCGCATCGACGTGCTGGGCCGCCTCGGCGGCGAAGAGTTCGCCATCCTCATGTACGGCTGCGACCTGCGCGCCGCCTCCCGCGTGGCCGAAGACTGCCGCGTGCGCCTGGCCCAGATCGAGACCCGCGAGACCGGCCACGTCTTCGCCATCACCGGCAGTTTCGGCGTGACCTCCACCCAGCAGTCCGGCTACAGCCTGGCCAAGCTGCTCTCGCAGGCGGACAAACAGCTGTATCGCGCCAAGCACGCCGGCCGCAACCGCGTCTGCATCTACGACGCCGAGCAGGAGAACGCCCGCGCGACCAGCAACGTGTTGGAGATGCCGCACCGCGACCGCGCCGAGCACCTCGGCGCCTGAGGGTCCGGATCAGGGCGTGTCGACGATCGCCTGCAGGCCGTCGTCGATCGCCAGCTGGTTGCGTCCGCGGCTCTTGGCCTGGTAGAGCGCCCGGTCGGCCGCTTCCAGCCAGGCCCGCAAACCGGCGGCCCCTGTCGTCTTCGCCAGGCCCAGGCTGACGGTAGGGCGAAGCCCCGGCGCACTGTCCACCTGCAACGCCTCCACGCCCTCACGGATGCGCTGCGCCACGATGCCGGCCGCGTCCACATCGGTGCCGCGCAACAGCACCGCGAACTCGTCGCCGCCCAGCCGGCCCGCCGCGTCGTGGCCACGGATGCTCTGGCGGATCACCTCCGCCGTCGCCCGCAGCACGTCGTCGCCGGCCGCATGGCCATGGCGGTCGTTGATCGTCTTGAAATGATCGATGTCGATCATCAGCAGCGTGGCCGGCTCGCCGGTGTCGGCGCACTGGTCGAGCAGCAGCGCTGCCTGCTCCTGCCAGTACCGCCGGCTGTCCAGCGCCGTCAGCGTGTCGCGCCGGCTCAGTTCGTCCAGCTGCCGGTTCTGCCGCTTCACCTTGCGCACCAGACGGTAGCTGGCCTGGCTGACGGCGATCGTGTGGATCAGCAGCATCGGCAGGCACGCGACCATCACCGGCATGCTGGTGACGGCCTGCACCTCGAACCCGCTCGCCATGCCGGCCGCCACCGCGCCGGCCGCCATCAGGGGCAGTGACCAGTACCAGAGCCGGTCGATGCCGGTGCTGATCTTGTCGACCGTGGCCAGCGTCACCAGCAGTACGCTGGGCAGCAGGTTGAAGGCCATCAGCGGCACCCACATGCCGGCCAGGATCGAATCCACCAGCAGGTTGCGGATCTCGCCGCGGAATGGCACCGGATGGCGCAGCGCCAGCCACAGCGCGAGCTGCGGCCACACCACCGTGGTGAAGAGCAGGAACACCCAATGGCCCGCGCCGGCCTGGTTCTCCAGCAACACCATGCCGATCGGCAACGCCCCCAAGCCCATGCCAAGCATGCGCAGCCGGTAGATCCGGCGCGGCAGGCGTTCGGTATGGCGTTCCGGATCGGTCCCGGGCGGTGCGTTGAACGGCATTGGCGCTGGAGTCCCCTCGCTCGTGGCGGCCACCCCCGGAGCGCCGGGGGAAGGCGGAGTGTAGGTCAAAGCGTGACAGCGGGCACGCTGCGGAGCCATGCCAGGAGAACGGCCGAAGAGCCGGATTCTTGAGCGTGTGGACGATAATCCGGCGTCCTCCCTTCGCGGTTTCCCGATGTCCGCTCCACGATCCTCCGTCGACGCCCCGTCCCATCCTGTGCCAACCCGGCTGGCTGGGCTGGCGGCGATGACCGGTGCCGTGGGGTTCCTGCTCGTGGCGGGATCGCTGCACCTGGTACGCGCTGACCTGGACTGGCAGCGGGCCACGCTGAGCCAGTACCTGCTGGGTCCATGGGGGCTGCTGCTGCGCACCACCTACTGCGTGCTCGCCGCGACCATCGTGGTGCTGGCGCTCGGCCTGCACGCGCAACTGTCGGCGAGGGCACGCAGTGCCGCGCCGCTGCTGCTGTTCTGCATCGGCGCGGTGGCGTTGGCGGGCGTGGCGATCGGCGATTCCTGGTTGCCGCAGGCGGCGCCGTACTTCCACCACTGGTTCCACCATACGTGCGCGATCACCGCATTCCTCTGCGTCACCACCGGCATGGTCCTGCAGGCGTGGCGGTTCCGCCTGGACGATGCGTGGCGTCGGTACTTCCCGCTGGCTGCGACGTGGTCGGTGGCCTGCTATGCGTTGCTGTGGCTGCACGCCCTGTGGCCGCCCGCAGGCCAGGGCTGGGTGCAGAAGCTGCTGATCGCGTTGATCGTCATCGCCATGTGGCTCGGCGGATGGTGGCTGTGGCGGGCCGGGTCCGGTGCGACGGTCGCCGCGCGGCGCTAAGCTGCCCGTCCCACAATGGAGGAAACCCCATGATCCAGCGCTTCGACGTAGGCCCGCGGCTGTCCGAGATGGCCATCCACAATGGCGTGGTGTACCTGGCCGGCCAGATCGCCGAGGACGCGACCCAGGGCATCGCCGGCCAGACCCAGCAGGTGCTGGGCGAGATCGATGCGCTGCTGGCGCGCGCCGGCACCGACAAGTCGAAGATCCTGCGTGCCGAAATCTTCATCAAGGACCTGCAGGACTTCGAGGCAATGAACCGCGTATGGGACGCGTGGGTGCCTGAAGGCAATGCGCCGCCGCGCGCCACCGTGCAGGCGAACCTCGCACGACCGGCATGGCTGATCGAGATCGTGGTGACGGCCGCGGTCTGAGTCATGGCGACGCGCAAGCCCGGTCCCTGGCAACGCCCGGCGCCGAAGCGGCGAGGCGGTGCGATGAAACTGACGCCCGCGCAGGTAGAAGAAGCGCGCGCCCGTGCGGCCGCGGCAGGCCGGCGCTATCCCAACCTGGTCGACAACATGTACGTGGCGGCGAAGGCGCGACGCGAAGGTGTCGCGGAAAAACCGGCGGGTGATGACGCAGAATGAGGGTGCATGCCGCGTGAGGACAAGCATGCACATCCGGCCGTAAATGTCTGTAATAAAAGTGCTTTGAAACGCTAACCGGACGTCAACAAGTCCTCGCGTATCGTGCCGCCCACGTTCCGCAGCCGCTGCGGCACGCACTTCCCGGGGTGCGCGCCGCAGCCCCTGCGGACGACCACTCAGGTGCTGCGTTGCGCCAGCCAGTCGATCACGCCATGCGCGGCGTGTCGGCCGCTGGCGAAGCAGGCCGTCAGCAGGTAGCCGCCGGTGGGCGCCTCCCAGTCGAGCATCTCGCCGGCGGCGAACACGCCGGGCAGGGCGCGCAGCATCAGTTGCGGGTCCAGCGCCTCCATCCGAATCCCGCCGGCACTGCTGATCGCCTCGGCGATCGGGCGCGTGCGTTGCAGCCGGAACGGGAAACGCTTCAACGTCCGCGCGATGCACGCGGGGTCGGCGAGCGCGGCCTTGTCCAGGACTTCGTACAGCAGCGCGGCACGCACGCCGGATACGCCGGCCTCGCGCCGCAGGTGTTCGCTGAGGCTGCGCGAGCCGCGCGGTTTGGCGAGGCGGCGGGCGAGGTCGGCTTCCGCGCGACCCGGCAGCAGGTCCAGCACCAGCGTGGCGTGACCGTCGCGCGCGATGGCGTCGCGCAGCATCGGCGACAACGCGTAGACCAGGCTGCCCTCGATACCGGTGGCGGTGAGCACGCATTCGCCCTGGCGCTGCTGCGCGGTGCCGTCGGTATCCTGCCAGTGTGCGACCACCGGCTTGAGCGGCTCGCCAGCGAAGCGCGTGGCCAGATGCTCGCTCCAGCCGATGTCGAAGCCGCAGTTCGATGGAAGCAGCGGTGCGACGTCAATGTCCTTTGCTTTCAGCGCGTCTACCCAGGCGCCATCCGAACCGAGTTCGGGCCAGCTGCCCCCACCCGTCGCCAGTACGGTGGCATCGGCCCGTACGGCGATCTCGCCGTCCGGTGTCGCGAAGCGCAGCGCATCTGCATCGTTCCAGCCCAGCCAGCGGTGGTGCACATGGAAGCGGACGCCTTGTTCGCGCAGGCGCCGTACCCAGCCGCGCAGCAGCGGTGCCGCTTTCAGGTCAGACGGGAACACGCGGCCCGAGGTGCCGACGAAGGTCTCCACGCCGAGCCCGCGCGCCCAGGCGCGCAGGGCATCGGCATCGAAGTCGCGCAGCCAGATTGCGATCTCCGGCGCACGTGCGTGGTAGCGGGTGACAAAGACATCGATGGGGTCGGAGTGGGTCAGGTTCATGCCACCCTTGCCGGCGATCAGGAACTTGCGTCCCACCGACCCCTTGGCGTCGTACAGATCGACCTGCAGGCCGGCGGCGCGCAGGGTTTCGGCTGCCATCAGTCCGGCCGGGCCGCCGCCGATGACGGCGATGGTGTGTGCGGGTGAATGGGATTCGGGGTGTCGCGCAGGCATCGGCATAGTATGCCGTGCCCCCACGCCGCTTCCGGCAGGCGCGGTGCGTGCGTGGCATGCGGTATCGTCTCGCAAGACTCCAGACACGGGATACACGATGCGTTCGAACCTGCCGGCGACCACCAGCCGCGCCTTCTGGCTGCTCTGCCTGTTCGCCTCCGGCGCGGTGGCGAAAGAAGCCGCACCGCCGCCCGCGCTGCAGGACATCGACGCCTATGTCGACTCGGTCCGCGAGGCCTTCGACGTGCCCGGCATCGCGGTCGCCGTGGTCAAGGACGGCGAGGTGGTACTGGCCAGAGGCTGGGGCGAACGCGAAATGGGCAAGGCCGCGCGGGTCGATGCGCACACCATGTTCGCCATCGCCTCCAACACCAAGGCCTTCACCGCGGCGTCGCTGTCGATGCTGGCCGACGAGGGCAAGCTGACGCTCGAGGACCGGGTGATCGACCACCTGCCGTGGTTCCGCATGGCCGACCCCTACGTCACCCGTGAGATGCGCATCCGCGACCTGCTGGTCCACCGCAGCGGGCTGGGCCTGGGCGCGGGCGACCTGCTGTTCTGGCCTACCACCACCTACAGCAACCGCGAGGTCGCCGAGCGCCTGCGTGACGTGCCGCTCACCGGCGGCTTCCGCGAGCGCTATGCGTACGACAACATCCTGTACGGCGTGGCGCAGCTGGTCGTCGAACAGGTCAGCGGGCAGCCGTACGACCAGTTCCTGCGCGCGCGCTTCTTCCAGCCGCTGGGCATGCGCGAGACGCGCTACAACAGCGATGCACTGAAGGCCGGCGACAACGTCGCCAGCGGGCATGCCAAGGCCGACTTCACCACGCTGCAGCCTGCGCCGCGGATGACCTGGCGCAACGTCGCCGGCGCCGGCGGCCTCTATTCCAGCGTCACCGACATGGCGAAGTGGATGAACGCTCAGCTCGCCGGTGGCACGTACCGCGATGCAAAAGGCCGCGAGCAGGCGCTGTTCACGCCGGCACGCCAGAAGGCCATGTGGTCGCTGGTCACGCCCATCCCGATCGCCGAACCGAAGATCGAGGCGCTGAAGGCGGCGAAGCCGAACTTCCTCGGCTATGGCGAAGGCTGGATGGTGTCCGATTTCCAGGGCCGCAAGCTCGTGTGGCATACCGGCGGCTGGCCGGGCATGGTCTCGCGCGTGACGCTGGTGCCGGAGCAGAAGCTGGGCATCGTGGTGCTGACCAACCAGGAAGTGGGTGCGGCCTTCAATGCGATCACGTTGAAAGTGCTGGACGCGTACCTGGCCAACAGCGGCACGGACTGGCTGGCCGCCTACCGGGCACAGGTGGCGCAGTCCAAGGACAACGCCGACGAGCACTGGCAGAAGCTGCTGGCCGCGCGCGACGCGAGCGCGAAGCCATCGCTGCCGCTGTCGAAGTACGCGGGCACGTTGCGCGACCCGTGGTACGGCGACGTGGTGGTGACGCAGGAGGGCAACGGTCTGGTCCTTCGCTTCAGCCGCACGCCAGAACTGGTCGGCGACCTGCAGCCGTGGCAGCACGACACCTTCGTGGTGCGCTGGCGCGAGCGCTGGCTCAACGCCGATGCCTTCCTGACCTATTCGCTGAAGCCGGACGGCGGCGTCCGCGAGGCACGCATGGAAGCGATCTCACCGTTGACCGACTTCAGCTTCGATTTCCACGACCTGCGACTGGCGCCGGTGGAGTAGGGAGAGGCCTGGATGGCAGGTGTGGGAGCGACGTAAGTCGCGATGGAGGCGTCACCATGCAATGGACGTCCGTTGTCCTTGCCAAAAGCTCGCGACTTACGTCGCTCCCACAACCGCCTTCGGCCTTGGGGGAAGTGCACAGCCGTCACTCATGCGGCTTGACGTCGACCAGTTCGACGTCGAACACCAGCGAGGCGCCCGGCGGGATGACACCGCCGGCGCCCTTGCTGCCATAGCCGAGGTCGGCGGGAATCTTCAGCGTGCGCTTGCCGCCGACCTTCATGCCGGCCACGCCGTCGTCCCAGCCGCGGATCACCTGGCCGGCGCCGAGCAGGAAGGTGAAGGGCGTGCCGCGGTCGACCGAGCTGTCGAACTTCATGCCGCGCTGCTGCGGGGCAGTCTCGTCGTACAGCCAGCCGGTGTAGTGCACGCTGACATCGCTCCCGCTGGTCGCCACGGCACCCGTGCCGGCGAGCGTATCGATGCGCTCCAGTTCGGCGACGCTGCCACCCGGGGGCGGGCCGGCAGGCGCGCAGGCGGCGAGCAGGGTCAGCGAAACAGCGAGCAGCAGGGTACGCATCGACAATGTCATCCGGTGGGGCGAGAGGCGCGCAGGGTAACCGATCCTGCGCGACAGTCTGCGCAGACGCACCGGGTACACTGCCGGCATGGCGAAACTGTTCCTCAACCTGCGCAACGTGCCCGGCGACGAAGCCGACGAGGTGCGCGACCTGCTGCGCACGAACGCGATCGATTTCTATGAAACCCAGCCCAGCCCGTGGGGGATCTCCGCCGGCGGGCTGTGGATCGAGGACGCGGACCAGCTGGCACGCGCGAAGACCCTGATGGCCGACTACCAGGCGAATCGGCGCGACCAGGCCCGCGCGCGCCAGGCGGCGGACGAACGCGAGGGACGTGCCGAGACGTTCATGGGGCAGCTGCAGGCGCGGCCCGGCTATGTGATCGGCATGCTCGTCGCGATGGTGGCGATCATCGTGCTGACGCTGGCCTTGCCCTGGCTGCTGCTCTGACGGTCACGCCGCCGCTTCGCGCGGCAGCCGTTCGGCGTAGGCCGTTTCCAGCGCTTCGTGCGCGACCCAGAAATTGCCCGGCGCGCGGCCTTCCAGCTGGTCGAGCAGGATGCCGACATGCGCGTGCCAGCCGGCGGACACGCTGAGCAGTGCGGCGCGGTCGGGCAGCCGTGCATGCGTGATCGTCAGCAGAACCCGATCGCCGTCGGGCTGCAGATCGAAGCGCACCTCGGACGCACTGCCATCGGCTTCTCCCCAGGTATGCGCCAACAGGTGGGGCGGCTCGCATGCCGTGACCTGGCCGGACTGATGGTGGCAGCCGTCCTCGGTGCGATAGCGCTCCGGCGTCGGCACGCGATGGTCGGACAGATCGTCGTTGTGGAATTCCAGCCGCACGTCGCCACCGACGCGCAGGTCCATCGGACCGGATGCCAGCCAGCTGCCCCGGGCTTCGCTGTCGGTCAGGTAGTGCCAGACGCGCTCGATGGGGCCTGGCAGCGAGCGTTGCAGGCGCAGCGTGCCGGGGGCGACCAGCGTGCCGAAAGCGGTGTTGATGTCGTTCATGGCGGACTCCTGTGAAGGGTGATGGAAGCTCAGAACACCGCGTGCAAGGCGTCGAGCATCGTGCTCCAGCCTTGTTGCGTGCGGCCGGCGTAATCGGCCCACGCGCGCGGGAGGGTGTGGACCAGGCGCAGCTCGCAGCCGGTGGACGTGGGCGTGATGGCGATATCGACGCGGCTGCCGTCCTGGTCGGCTTCGCCGGCGATGGTCCAGGTGAAGGACAGCCGGTGCGGCCGGTCGATGACGAGGTACTCGCCGACGTGGTCGATGCGCTCGCCGCCGCGTTCGACCAGCATCGAGAAGCGGCCGCCGACGCGCGGGTCCACGTCCAGGCGCAGCAGCTTTTCTTCACGTACATCCGGGCCGAACATCCATTGCCCGAGCAACCGTGGCGTCAGCCAGGCGTCGAACACGCGTTCGGCTGGCGCGGCAAAGGCGCGTTGCACGGTGACATCGACGGTGTCGGGCGGGGAGGGGTGCGTCATGGTGTTTTCCGGGGCGGGGTGGCGAGGGGGGCGGCGTCCGCTTGCAGTGCGGCATCGAGGGCATCGAGGCGGGCGGTCCAGAACTGTTCGTACTGCCGCAGCCAGGCTTCGCCTTCGGCCAGCGCCTGCGGCTGCAGGTGGCACAGGTGCGTGCGGCCCTGGATCTGCCGCATCACCAGGCCGGCCCGCTCCAGCACCTTGATGTGCTTGGAGGCGGCGGCCAGCGAGATCTGGAACGGCGCCGCCAACTCGCCGACGCTGCGCGGCTGCCCGCCGAGACTGCGGAGCATGCGGCGGCGGGTGCCGTCGGCGAGGGCGTGGAAGACGGCGTCGAGCCGCGGAGAGTCATGTTCAACCATGTGGTTGAGTATTCCGTCGCCAATCGTAACTGTCAACCATCTGGTTGAATAAAGGGCCGAAGGCCGACGGACGGTAAAATCGCGCCATGGTCACCAATATCGCCGCCTACCACTTCGCCCCGATCGCCGCGCCCGACGAATTCGCGGCCACGCTGCATGCCCGCGCCGAGGCGCTTGCGTTACGCGGTTCGGTGCTGGTGGCGGGCGAGGGGCTGAACCTGTTCCTGGCCGGCAAGGCCGATGCGATCGAAGCCTTCCTCGCGCCGTTGCGCGCCGATGAACGTTTCGCCGGACTGCGGGTGAAGTACAGCCACAGCGCACAGATCCCGTTCGCACGGCTCAAGGTCAAGGTGAAGCCGGAGATCATCAGCTTCCGTCGCCCCGGCACCACACCCGAAGACGCGCGCGCGCCCGTGGTCGAACCCCGCACGCTGGCGCGCTGGCTGGAGCAGGGTCACGACGATGCAGGCCGCCGCGTGGTGATGCTGGATACCCGCAATGCGCAGGAAGTCGAGTACGGCACCTTCGCCGGCGCGCTGACCCTGTCGATCGACAAGTTCACCGATCTGCCCGCCGCACTGGCACCGCACCGCGATGCGTTGAAGGACGCCACGGTGGTCAGCTTCTGCACCGGCGGCATCCGCTGCGAGAAGGCCGCGCTGTGGATGCAGGCCGACGGCATGGACAACGTGCTGCAGCTGGACGACGGCATCCTGGGCTACTTCGAGCAGGTCGGCGGGTTCGGCTTCGACGGCGCCTGCTTTGTGTTCGACGAACGCGTGGCGCTGAACCCGGATCTGAGTCCGCTGGTGGATGAAGCCGCGGACGCTGCATGAGCGGCCTGGACACCCTGCGCTTCGACAACCGCTTCGTCCGCGAACTGCCAGGCGATCCGGAGCAGGGGTTCCGTCGTCGCGAAGTGCGAGGGGCGCTGTGGTCGGCGGTCGAACCCACGCCGGTCGCTGCGCCGACGCTGCTGGCCCATTCGCGTGAAGTCGCGGCACTGCTCGGGCTGGACGACGCCGATGTCGCGTCGCCTGCCTTCGCGCAGGTCTTCGGCGGCAATGCGCTGCTGCCGGGCATGCAGCCGTATGCCGGCAACTACGGTGGCCACCAGTTCGGCAACTGGGCAGGGCAGCTGGGCGACGGCCGTGCGATTACGCTGGGGGAAGCGATCAACGCGAACGGTGAACGCTGGGAGCTGCAGCTGAAGGGCGCCGGACCTACGCCGTACTCGCGCACCGCCGATGGGCGTGCGGTGCTGCGTTCTTCCATCCGCGAATTCCTGTGCAGCGAGGCCATGCACCACCTCGGCGTGCCGACGACGCGGGCGTTGAGCCTGGTCGGCACCGGCGAGCAGGTGGTGCGCGACATGTTCTACGACGGCCATCCAGCGCCCGAGCCGGGCGCGGTCGTCTGCCGTGTGGCGCCGTCGTTCCTGCGCTTCGGCCACTACCAGTTGCCGGCGTCGCGTGGCGAGACGGACCTGCTGCGTACGCTGGTCGACTTCACGATCCGCCGCGATTTCCCGCATCTTTCCGGCGAGGGCGAGGCGCTGTATGCCGCATGGTTCGCCGAGGTCTGCGAGCGCACCGCGGTGATGGTGGCGCACTGGATGCGCGTGGGCTTCGTCCACGGCGTGATGAACACCGACAACATGTCGGTGCTGGGCCTGACCATCGATTACGGTCCCTACGGCTGGATCGACAACTACGATCCGGACTGGACGCCGAATACCACCGACGCGCAGGGCCGGCGCTATCGCTTCGGCTGGCAGCCGCGCCTGGCGGGCTGGAACCTGAGCCGCTTCGCGCAGGCGCTGTCGCCGCTGTTCGATGGTGTGGAGGCGCTGCAGGAAGGACTGCAGCGCTTCGCCGATGCGTATGCGCAAGCCGACCGCGACACTATCGCCCGCAAGCTGGGATTGGCCGCGTGCCGCGATGACGATGTCGAACGCATGGAGGCCCTGCAGGGCCTGTTGCAGGAAGGCGAGGTCGACATGACGCTGTTCTTCCGCGTGCTGATGGACGCGGACCCGGCGGATGCATCGCTGTCGGCGTTCGACGAGGCGTTCTACGACGCTGCCAGGCGTGAGGCGGTCGCCCCCGCGTTGCGCGACTGGATGGCGGCCTATGGGCGTCGCCTCGAAGACGACGCGCTCGACGCCGCTTCGCGGCGCGAACGCATGCGCCTGGCCAATCCGCGTTTCGTGCTGCGCAACTACCTGGCGCAGCAGGCTATCGATGCAGCCGAGGTGGGCGACCTGTCCGGTGTACACGACCTGCTCGACGTGATGCGCCACCCGTACGACGACCAGCCCGGTCGCGAGCGCTTCGCAGCACGGCGTCCGGACTGGGCACGGCAGCGTGCCGGCTGCTCGATGCTGTCCTGCAGTTCCTGACGGTACTGGGACTGATGTGGGAGCGACGTAAGTCGCGAGCTTTTGTGCAGGTGTAACCCACATGGATGCAATTCGCTTTGCGCCCGTTCGCGACTGACGTCGCTCCCACAACCACAAGACGGGAGCGGTAGGATGTCCCATCCTCTACGGAGTGCGCCCCCATGATCACCGTCCACCACCTCAACAATTCCCGCTCCCAGCGCGTGCTGTGGCTGCTGGAGGAGCTGGGCCTGGACTACACGGTGGTCCGCTACCAGCGCGACCCGAAGACCATGCTGGCACCGCCGGAACTGAAGAAGGTGCATCCGCTCGGCAAGTCGCCGGTCGTGGTCGACGGCGAACACGTACTGGCCGAATCCGGTGCCGTGCTCGAATACCTGGTGGAGCGCTACGACGCCGCGCGCCGGTTCGCGCCGTCACCGGGGACGGCGGAGCACCTGCGCTACCGCTACTGGTTGCACTACGCCGAAGGTTCGGCGATGCCGCCGATGCTGTTGAGCCTGGTGTTCTCGCGCCTGAAGAAGGCGCCCATGCCGTTCTTCGCCCGCCCGATCGCGCGCGGGATTGCCGACAAGGCGCTGACGACCTTCGTTGGCCCGCAGGTGAAACTGCACCTGGACTACATGGAACGCGAGCTCGGCAAGACACCGTGGTTCGCCGGCGACCAGTTCAGCGCGGCCGATATCCAGATGAGCTTCCCGGTGGAAGCGGCGGCGGTACGCGCAGGGCTGGACGCCTATCCGAACCTGGCCGGTTTCCTGGCCCGCATACATGGGCGTCCGGCTTACCAACGGGCGCTGGAACAGGGCGGTCCGTTCGACCTGCTGGGCTGAGCGGGATACAGCGTCCCGTGGTGCGCCGTGGAATCCCTTGCGCCGTGTCCCCATGACGATGTCATCGTCATTGCCGGTACTCCCATGATTCCCTATTCGCTCCTCGATCTGGCCCCCGTCTGCGAAGGCAGCGACACCACCCAGGCCTTCGTCCACATGCGCGACCTCGCGCAGCACGCCGAGCGTTGGGGCTATACGCGCTACTGGCTGGCCGAGCACCACAACATGCCAGGCATTGCCAGCGCCGCGACGGCCGTGCTGGTCGGACACGTCGCGGGCGCGACCTCGACGATCAGAGTCGGCTCGGGCGGCATCATGCTGCCCAACCATTCGCCGCTGCAGGTGGCCGAACAGTTCGGCACGCTGGTGTCGCTGTATCCCGGCCGCATCGACCTGGGCCTGGGCCGCGCCCCCGGCACCGACCAGCCGACGGCGCGCGCGCTGCGTCGCTACTTCGACGGCGCCGACAACTTCCCGCAGGACGTGCAGGAGTTGTTGCGCTACTTCGAACCGGTGCAGGAAGGGCAGGCCGTGCGTGCCGTGCCGGGTGCCGGACTCGATGTGCCGGTGTGGTTGCTGGGTTCCAGCCTGTTTGGCGCCCAGCTGTCGGCTGCGCTGGGTTTGCCTTATGCGTTCGCGTCGCACTTTGCGCCAGACGCGATGGACCAGGCGTTGCTGGTGTACCACCGCGATTTCCGACCGTCCAAGCGGTTGGCGAAGCCGCATGCGATGCTGGCGTTGAATGTGGTGGCGGCCGAGACCGACGAGGAGGCCCGCTATCTGTTCACCACGCAGCAGCAGGCGTTCGTCAACCTGCGGCGTGGCCGCGCCGGCCTGGTGCCGCCACCGATCGACGATATCGAGACGTTCTGGCAACCCCACGAAAAGGCCGGCGTGGAGCAGGCGCTGGCCTGCGCGGTCGTCGGCAGCCCGGATACGGTGCGCAAGGGTATCGCGGCGTTCATCGAGCGGCACCGCCCCGACGAGCTGATGCTGACCGCCAACGTCTTCGACCACGCCAAGCGCCTGCGTTCGTTCGAGATCGCCGCCGACGTCATGCGGTCGTAGGGCGGGCCTTGGTCCGCCGCCGCGCGTTGTCGGGCCTCATTCGGTGCGTTGGTGGTTTCGATCATCGCCATCGCGAGCGTAGGGATGGCAATGGCGGGCCTGGGCCCGCCCTACATGGTGCCGCGTTGAATGAATGGCACGCGCTCGTAGAGCCGGCGCTCGCCGCCGCGCGGATCGTCCTGCATGCCGGATGCGTCGTCGAACACCATCGTCTGCCGCCGCGGCAGCGTGTACGGCGACCAGGCTGGAATCCCGCGATGGTTCGGGTCGCCGTGACGGGAGAAGGCGATCAGCGCGTCGCTCATGCGCGAGGCCATCGCCCGTGCGCGGGTATCGTCGCCCGTCTTCGACCCTTCGGCGGCCACGTTGTCGAACACCAGCGCGATATCGAGTGTGTGGAAGGCGCGCAGCCGACCACCGTCCGCCGGTGAGCGCCAGTCGAGCTGGTAGACCCACGCGGGCGATCCCTGCCGTGCGCGTTCCTCGGCTTCGATGATGGCGCCGCGCCATGAACGTCCAGCCGTGGTGGCCGCGAAGAAGACCTCCGACGGTGAGTAATCCGGATACAGCCGCCGGTACTCGGCGATCACCACGTCCGGCAACAGATCCACGTACTGCTGCTCGCGCAGTTTCTGCGGCAGCTGGTCCCAGGTCAGGGTGAAGTTCGCCTCGTCGTTGCCGAGGAACGCACGGGTTTCATCGCGCGTGTTGCCGATGACCATCGGAATGCGCGAGGACTGTGGTGGCGCATCCGGGTAGAAGGGATGGCGGGGCAGGCTGCGCGCGTCCAGCACCGGTCCGAAGTAGAGCGACGTGTTTTCCGCGCGCGACGGATCGCGGACCCGCGTGGCGTCCAACAGGCGCGCCATCGGCATCGCCAGCAATCCGTCGATGTCGCCGGGGCGCAGGCCGAGGTCGGCCACGAACAGCGCGCTGCGCTGGGCGGCGGCGCGCGGCCCGACGGCGGTGACCTGCTGGCCGCTCATCGTCATCGCCTTGTGGAACAGGCCGTCGGCCTCCGGCATCGCCATCAGCGTGGCGATCTTGGCGCCACCACCGGACTGGCCGAACACGGTGACGTTGCCGGCGTCGCCACCGAATTCGTGCGCGTGCTCGCGCACCCAGTGCAGCGCGTCGATCAGGTCGAGCTGGCCGACGTTGCCTGCATCCATGACGCGTTCGTCACCGCTTTCGCCCAGGTAGAGATAGCCGAACGCATTGAGCCGGTGGTTGACGGTGACCACGACGACGTCGCCGCGGCGGCACAGGTTCACGCCGTCGTAGAGCGGGTGCGATCCCGAGCCGTTGTTGTAGCCGCCGCCGTGGATGTAGACCAGGACCGGTCGCCTGCCACCATCGCGCAGGGCAGGGGTATGGACATTGAGGAACAGGCAGTCCTCGCTGACGGTCTGGCCATCGGCATCGCCGCGCTGTGGGGCGGAGGCGCCGAAGCGGACCGCGTCGCGCACGCCGGTCCAGGCGGTTTCGCGCAGTGCACGCTGGAAGCGTCGCGTGCGGGTGTCGGCACCGTAGGGCACGCCGCGGAAGACGTGCACGCCACGGTCGACGAGGCCGGCAATGCGGCCGCTCCGGGTCGTCGCGGTCACGGTCCTCCGGGGAGCCCCGGCGGCGGGCAAGGTCGTCGCCAAGGTCGCGAGCGCCGACGTGCCCGCCAGGTGCTGCAGGAAGCGGCGACGCGATTTTTCGAAGGGCGCGGTCATGGGAACCTTGGAATGACACCGGTTCCCAAGAGGCTAGCAAAGGCCGTCCCGGCAGGAACGCCGCAGTGCGTCAGGCGGCCATGCCGGCTGCGTGGCCCGAGGCCCAGGCCCACTGGAAGTTGTAGCCACCCAGCCAGCCGGTGACGTCGAGGACCTCGCCGACAAAGAACAGGCCCGGCACATGCTTCGACATCATCGTGCTGCTGGACACGCCGTCGGTGTCCACACCGCCCAGGGTGACCTCGGCGGTGCGATAGCCCTCGGTGCCGCTGGCGACCAGCGGCCAGTCGGCCAGCAGCGCGGCGGCTTCCTTGAGTTGCGGGGCGTTGAACTGCTTCATGGGCCGGTTCGGCAGCCAGATCTCGCACAGGCGCTGGGCGAAACGGCGCGGCAGCGCGTCGGAGAGGACGGTCTTCAGTTCGGCCTCGGGGCGCTGCTTCTGCTGCGACTGCAGCCAGTCCAGCGCATCGCGGTCGGGCAGCAGGTCCAGGCGCAGGTCGTCGCCCGGTTGCCAGTACGAGGATATCTGCAGGATCGACGGCCCGCTGACGCCGCGATGGGTCAGCAGCATGAAATTGCGGAAGCGCGCCTTGCCGCAGCGCGCCTCGACGGGCAGGGCGACACCGCTGAGGTCCGCCAGTCGCTCCTGGTGCTTGCCACTCAACGTCAGCGGCACCAGCCCGGCGCGCGTCGGCAGCACGTCATGGCCGAACTGGCGCGCGAGCTCGTAGCCGAAGCCGGTGGCGCCCATGCTCGGGATCGACAGGCCGCCGGTGGCGACGACAAGCGACGGCGCGGCGAAGCGGCCCAGCGCCGTCTCCAGCCGGAATACGCCGTCGCCGTGCTCGACCTTGTGCACGATGCAGCCGGTCTCGATGCGCACGCCGGCGGCCAGGCATTCGTCCACCAGCAGCTTCACGATGAGCTTGGACGAGACATCGCAGAACAGCTGGCCGAGTTCCTTCTCGTGGTAGGCGACGCGGTGGCGCTCGACCAGTTCGATGAAATCCGCCGGCGTGTAGCGCGCCAGCGCCGATTTGCAGAAATGAGGATTTGCCGACAGGAAGTTGGCGGGCGTGGTGCCGGTGTTGGTGAAGTTGCAGCGTCCGCCGCCCGACATCAGGATCTTCTTGCCCACCTTGTTGGCGTGCTCGACGACCAGCACGCGCAGGCCACGCTGGCCGGCGGTGAGCGCGGTCATCAGGCCGGCGGCGCCGCCGCCGATGACCAGTACGTCGTGCGTGGGCAGCATGCGGTCAGGCAGCGCGGGCGAGACCCGCCTGGCGGATGGCCGGCGTGATGGCGACCAGCTGGTCGTCGGTCATCCACTGCATCTCGCCGTCCTGGATCATTACGCTGAAACGCATGCTGCGCACCATTAGCGCGGTGATCGCGTCCACCGACTCGGGCGCGATGTCGAGCACGGTCAGGTTACGGTGGCGCGCCAACAGCGCACTGTTCTTTTCCCACCAGAGATCGGCAGCGCGGCCGCCGTAGTTGACGACCACGACCTCGTTGGCACGGCCGCAAGCCTTGCGGATGCGCGATTCGTCCGGCTGGCCCAGGTCGATCCACTGTTCGATCAGCCCGGTGTAGTCCTTGCGCCACAGGTCGGGTTCTTCCTCGTTGCTCAGTCCCTTGCCGAACTCGAGGCGGTCGGCGGCGAACAGGGCGAATGCCAGCAGCCGGACCATCAGCCGCTCGTCCGTCTCGGACGGGTGCTGGGCCAGGGTCAGCGCGTGGGTACCGTAGTAATGCCGGTCCATGTCGCTGATCTGCAGTTCGGCTTTGACGACGGTGGATTTGAGCGCCATGGCGGGGGTTCGGCAAAAGGGGCGCCATCATACGCTGGCGGCCGGGGAGCGCCGGACCGCCAGCCGCAACCGATTACGGACGAGCTGCCGGGAGCCCTGTTCAGCTTTCGCGTCACGGGGATTCGCTTTTACAAGAAAACCCCGGTAGAGTGCGCGGCACTGTGCTTGCCAGGGTCACCGTGAATCGTGAGCCTGATGCGGTAGATACATCTGCTACATCTTCCCGCTTTACCAACGCCTGCAAACCCAGTCCCGTCCCGGTCACATGCCGGGGTTGTGGTCCTTTCATCCATGTTTCAGGAGTTAGTAAAGATGTCTGATCGTCAGACCGGTACCGTCAAGTGGTTCAACGACGCCAAGGGCTTCGGCTTCATCACCCCGCAGAGCGGCCCCGACCTGTTCGTGCACTTCCGCTCGATCCAGGGCAATGGCTTCAAGTCGCTGAAGGAAGGCCAGGCGGTCTCCTTCGTCGCCGTGCAGGGCCAGAAGGGCATGCAGGCCGACCAGGTGCAGGCGCTGTAATCCAGCCCTGAACCCTTCGGTTCAAGAAAACGCCGGTGCGCAAGCGCCGGCGTTTTTGTTTGTGCGGTCACCACGATGACGGTTGCGGATCCGGTGTCGTCATTCCAGCGCAAGCTGGAATCCCATTGTCTTTCAGCAAGGCGAGAGCAAATGGGTCCCAGCGTACGCTGGACGACGGGTGGTCAGAGCTTCCGCACGCGGAAGCTGCGGCCCTTGATCTTGCCGGCGTTGAGGCGGGCCAGGGCGGCGGCGGCCTTGTCGCGCACCACGGCCACGTAGGTGCGGGTGGGGAAGACGTTGATCTTCCCGATCGCCGACGCGGACAGGCCCGCATCGCCGGTCAGCGCACCGAGCACGTCGCCGGGCCGGAGCTTGTCGGTCTTGCCGGCATCGATACGCAGCGTGGTCATCGCGGCAGGCGGTGCGGTATTGGCCTTGGGTGCTGACGGGACGTGGCGATCCCACAGCAGCGGTGCACCCAGGCGCTCCTGGATGGCATCGGCGCGCGGCAGTTCGCGCGGCGTGCACAGGCTGATCGCCAGGCCGTTGCGACCGGCACGGCCGGTGCGGCCGATGCGGTGCACGTAGGTGTCGGCATCGCTGGGCATGTCGTAGTTGACCACCAGCGCCAGGTCCTCGATGTCCAGCCCGCGCGCGGCGACGTCGCTGGCGACCAGCACGTTGCAGCTGCGGTTGGCAAAGCGCACCAGCACTTCGTCGCGATCGCGCTGTTCCATGTCGCCGTGCAGGGCGAGGGCGGAGAAGCCGAAGTGCTGCA
This sequence comes from Pseudoxanthomonas japonensis, assembly GCF_043632995.1. Taxonomy (NCBI): domain Bacteria; kingdom Pseudomonadati; phylum Pseudomonadota; class Gammaproteobacteria; order Lysobacterales; family Lysobacteraceae; genus Pseudoxanthomonas; species Pseudoxanthomonas japonensis. Next base: position 1,836,174 of record NZ_CP171632.1, read on the forward strand.
GCGAACCGGCGACTTCGTCGACGTCCTTGCGCATGTTGCAGAAGACCACGCCGGATTCCACGCGGTACTGGGCGAGCAGGCCGGCCAGCGCCGTCTGCTTGCGCGCGGGATCGACCTGCAGGAAGCGTTGTTCGATCACCGCCTGTTCCTGCGGCGCATCGACGGTCACTTCCAGCGGATCGCGCAGCGTGGTGCGCGCGATCCCGCGGATGGCGTCGGTGAAGGTGGCCGAGAACAGCAGGCTTTGGCGGTCCTTCGGTGTCTTGCCGGTGATCTCGCGGATCGGCTCCTCGAAACCCATGTCGAGCATGCGGTCGGCTTCGTCCAGCACCAGCGTGCGCACGCCGCCCAGGTGCAGGGCCTTCTTGCGCAGCAGTTCCTGGATGCGACCGGGCGTGCCGACCACGACGTGCGGATCATGCGCTTCCAGCGACCGCAGCTGCGGCTCCAGCGGCATGCCGCCGCACAGCGTCAGCACCTTCAGGTTCGGCAGGCCGATCGCCAGCTTGCGCAACTGCTGCGCCACCTGGTCGGCCAGTTCGCGTGTCGGGCACAGCACCAGCGCCTGCGTGCGCACCGTGGCGAGGTCCAGTTTGTGCAGCAGCCCCAGGCCGAATGCGGCGGTCTTGCCGCTGCCGGTGGGCGCCTGCGCGATGACGTCGCGGCCATCGAGGATGGCGGGCAGGCTGCGGGCCTGGATGGGAGTGGGCTGGGTGTAGCCGAGCGCCTGGACGCCCTGCTGCAGGCCGGGCGCCAGCGGAAGAGAGGTGAAATCGAGCATGCGGCATTTTCGCAGATCGGCGGGGCCACTGCCCGGACGGTCACTGCAGGTCGGGGAAGTCCTCGTCCGGCAGCGCGATGAAGGCCCAGAACGGCACGTCATCCGCGGCCCACGACTGCGACGCTTCATCGAGGATGTCGAGCAGGGTGTCGAAGTCGGCCTCGGCGCGGTCGCGCAGCTCGTGGGCCTGTTCGAACAGCAGCACGTAGCCCGGCGCTTCCAGCCAGGACAGGTCGCGCAGGCTGTCGGACAGCGCGTCCCAGTTGCGGCCGGACGTCTGCGGGAAGTCCAGCACGGTGGCGATACGCAGCAGCAGGGCGGACTTGGTGTCGCAGCCGGACAGGTCGATGCGGCGCGCGAGCAGGCCGGCATCCCGACCGACGGCGGACAACGGCCCCAGATCGTCCTCGGTGACGAAAAAGACGCCTGCGCGTGCGGGATCGGCGAGGCCGGGGTCGAAGCCGGATTCGCTCATGGCGCGTCCCCGCGGCCGATCTCGAACCGGCGGAAGCTCTCGTAGTGGTCGTCGGTGTAGTAGTACTCGCGGGGCGGCTTGCCACCGGTGACGATGCGACGTGCGCCGCGATGGTCCAAGCCGGGCGTGTCGACGGTGTACTCGTGGTAGTAGCCGCGCGTCTGGCGCGGCAGCCGTCCCTCGCGGTTCTGGAAGACGCTGCCATCCTGGCGATGCGGGAACGGTCCGCCGCGCTGGATCAGGTCCAGGGTCGCACGGGCTTCCTCCGGCAGGAAGGCGGGCAGCGCATCCGTGCTGCGCTGCGCGGCGGGTGCCGCGGTGGGCGCCACGTCGGGGACCTCGCCGGCAAGCACGCCCGGGCGCGTCTGCTCCACCGGAGGCAGTGCCAGCACGGCGCTGGTGTGCTTCGGGTCGGGTGCCCGCTCGCTGGCGGCGACCGGTGCAGCGGGCACCTCGTCGCGCTGCGACCACCACCAGGCGCCCGCACCCAGGACCAGCAGTGCGACAAAGGCGAACAGGGGGAGGCGTTGGCGGCTCTGGCGGCGTGCGCGGGAACGTCGACTCATGCGGGCATCATTCCGTCAGGAAGCGGCCACAGCCGCGGTAGGTCTTGCCGGCAATGGTCAGGATCGCCGAGGCCGGATACTCGATATCGCTCATGCCATCGCTGCAGGATTCCTTCTTCATCGTCAGCGACACGGCCAGCCCATCGCCGGTGCTGCCGACGTAGCCATCGGAGGTCCTGTTCGCACGGGCGACCTCGATCCTGCGTTCGCCGTAGTCCAGGTCGGCGGACAGGCGGGGCGTGGCACCGCCGCCGACCTCCACCGACCAGCCGGGTTCGGTGCCGATGCCGCGGAACACGCTGCCACGCGCCCTGGCCTGCTCCCACGGCGTGCCGGCCACCGGTGCCACCGGATCGCCGCCGGCTCGCACCATGCGGAACTCCACCGGCGCGGAGGAACCCGGCGTCACCGGTACGCGCGTGTCGGTCACGAACCACAGCGTGCCCTGCGCATCGCGCAAGCCGGCGTGCAGGCCGTAAAGGCCGTTCGGCCGCAGCTTGGCGGGATCGTAGGGCAGGGAGAAGGCGAACGGAGGACCTTTGACATCGGTGAAGTCGGCGCTGGCGATGACGGCGGCAGGCGTGTCGGCCAACTGGTTGTCGATCAACTGCACGCTGAGGATCGCGCCGGGCGGTGGCGCAATGCGTTCGAGATAGACAGCGCGCCCCTCTATCGTGGCCGCGGATTGCGGCGCGGCAGGCGTATCGCCGGATGTGGGCGCAGAGGCCGGCGACTGGCAGGCCGCGAGCGCGAGCAGGCAGGCGGTGGTCAACAGGGGACGGAACATCGCACGCGCTCCTTCTGGTCCGGTGGCGGGCCGCCAGCTTAGCGATGGCGGACGTAATGGTTCGTCAACGCGGGAAACGGCATTACGCGGACGGCGGCACGGTGGCGCGCTACCGTGGCGCGACTCCTGAAAGTGCCGTCCCGTCACCTCACGATCCGCGAGTGGATGCCTGCATCGCGAAGGCCGCACCGCTCGCCGGTTCAATGCTCGAGCACTGCGTTCCCTCGTGCATGTGGCCTGCCGGCCGGTGTTGGGGACATGAAGGGGAACCCATCGCCGTCCGATGCGAACTGGCAGTACGCCCCGGCGAAACAAGCGATCAGGAGCGGCGGTCACGGTGATTCAGTTTTGCGACGAGCGTCGGCCCCTGCGCGGAACTAGTATCGGCATCGAGGCCTCACCGGAGCATGGAGCAAGCGCATGAATCGCGTCCTGCAGCCGTTCGCTTATACCCGTGCAGCGACGGCGTGGCCATTCGTGGTCGCCGTGCTGTCGATCATGGTGGTCTCGTCGTGGCTGGTCGCGACGATTCCCGTGGACGATGCCGATGGCATGCGCCGCGCGCTGCGCGGTGGTGCGCTATGCGCGCTGGCCACGGCGCTGGGCGCGATGCCGGTCTGGGTGGTGAAGCGGCTGCCGCAGCAACTGGCGGACGGCCTGCTGGGATTCGGCGCCGGCGTGATGTTGGCGGCGACCGCGTTCTCGCTGGTGCTGCCCGGACTGGAAGCCGCGGAGCGCGCCGGGTATTCGGCCTGGGGCGCGGCCGGCCTGATCAGCGCCGGCGTGATGACGGGCGCACTCGCGTTGCTGGCGCTGGACCGGAGCAGCGTGGAGGATCCACGCGACGCGAACCGGCATCTGGTGCCGTCGCGGGTCATGCTGTTCGTACTGGCCATCGTGCTGCACAACGTGCCGGAGGGCATGGCGGTCGGCGTCGCGGCCGGCGGCGGCCTGAGCGGGGCGGAAGGCCTGGCGATGGGCATCTCGCTGCAGGACGTGCCGGAAGGGCTGGTGGTCGCGCTGATCCTCGCCGGTGCCGGCATGGCGCGCAGCAAGGCGGTCTTTATCGGTGCTCTGTCGGGCGTGGCGGAACCGGTCGCGGCGGTCCTGAGCGCATGGGCGGTAGCGTTCTCCGCGATGTTGCTGCCGTGGGGCCTGGCGTTTGCGGCGGGGGCCATGCTCATCGCGGTCGGGCACAGCGTGATTCCGGAGTCGAACCGCCATGGTCACGGCACGACGGCGTCACTGGGCCTGGCGATCGGCTTCTGCCTGATGATGGCGCTGGATACCGCGCTGGGTTGACCGCGACTCGCCGCATGCGCACGCTGCCTCCGTCCACGGAGGAGCAGACACATGAGTGAGCCCCTGACCATCATTGGCAGCCCCCTGTCGCCTTACGTGCGCAAGGTGCTGGTCTGCCTGGAGCTGAAGGGCATCCCGTACCGCATCGATCCGATCGCGCCTTTCGTCGGCAACGAGGAGTTCAGCCGCCTCAGCCCGCTGCGACGCATCCCGGTGCTGCTCGATGGCGACTTGGTGCTCAATGATTCCACCGTCATCTGCGAGTACCTGCAGGACCGCTTCCCGGAGGTCCCGCTGTATCCCGCCGATGCAGTGCGGCGGGCGAAGGCGCGCTGGCTGGAGGAGTACGCCGATTCCCAACTCGGCGACGTCATCGTGTGGCGCATGTTCTTCCAGAAGGGCGTGCGCCGCTTCCTGTTCAACGAAGGTACCGACGAGGACGTCGTGCGCAAGGCGCGCGAAGAGGAACTCCCGGTCGCGCTGGATTATCTGGAGGCGCAGCTGCCGGAACAGGGATGGGTCTTCGGCGAGCTGTCCATTGCCGACATCAGTCTCGCGGCGTTCTTCCGCAATGCCGTGTTCGTGCGCTACCAGGTGGACGCGGGGCGCTGGCCGCGGGTCGCCGCGCTTCTCGAGCGGACATGGGCGCTGCCCGCGTTCCGCACGCTGGCGGCGTACGAGGACGCGATGCTGCGGACACCGCTGCCGGAGCAGCGCGCCGTGCTGGCGGCGATGGGGGCGCCGCTTACCGACACGACCTGTGGCGACGCATCGCCGAGGTACGGATTGAGGCGCCTGGGCTAGGTGAGTAGCTTCGCGTCCTTGTGGGAGCGACGTCAGTCGCGATCGCACGCCGAACGCGCCAGCGCCCTCGCGTTCGAGGGAATGGACGGTGCACGATCGCGACTGACGTCGCTCCCACAGGAGATGCGCTGGATCAGGGTGCGACGTCGACGCGCAGGACCTGATACAGCTGATAGCGCTCATCCCACGAAGGATGGCGGCGGTAGAAGAACTCCAGCCGCGCGTTGGGGTCAGCGGCGAACACCTTGTCCTCGCGCAGCTTCTTCTCGAATTCGGCCTTCACCGCCGGGTCGCGCAGCATCTCGCGCGCCACGCTTTCGGCGACATAGTCTTCCATGTACTCCTTGCGCTCGAAGGCGTTGTTGAACCGCCCCCACGCAAGCAGCGAGTCGGGCGCCAGCGGTTCCAGCAGCGCCATCACCAGACGCGACTTCGCCTGTGCGATAGGCACGAACAGCGAGCCGGTGGGCACGCCGCGCGCTTCGTGCTGCCAGCTGCCTTCCACCGTCAGCCGCTGGTGGGTTTCCACCGAGCCGGCGCCGAAGCTGCTCTTGCTGGCGCGGAACGCCTCCACATCCCCGCTCCACGCCTTGCCCAGCAGGCGGTAGTCGACACCATGCGTTTTCAGCACGGCCGCCACCCACGCCGCATCGGCGGCGGGTACCAGATAACCGGCCTTCGGCGCGTCGACAACGACACCCGGTCGGATGTCGTCCTTCAGCGGCACCTTCCAGATCTGCGGCGTGGTCTCGTCATACCGCGTCATCAACGCGCCCGAAACGTCGGACGTAGTGCGCGTGTAGGCATAGCCACGGAAATCCACGGTGCGCGCGGTCGGCGCCGCGACATAGGTCAGCGGTTCCTGCTGGCCGCCCAGCTCCGCTGCGGCGACATCGGCCTGCTTTGCCGCGGCCAGCCAGGCGGCGCCATCACGGGCGACATGGTCCAGCACCGACACCACGGTGTTGCGGGTGATGCGCACGCGGACCGGGTATTCCTTCCACGAATGCGTTTCGACCAGCATGGCGATGCGGTTGCGCAGCAGGTAGTAGCCATGCGAGAAGCGCGGCGGCGGCACGCTGTCCTCGAAGCCGGACGTCGGATCATCCTGCACCACGAACGAGGGGTAGTAGGGCAGGGGCAGCGAGCCCTGCTTCGACAGGTCGTCGATGACGCCCGTGCGCAGCGCCAGTCCCGCCTTGCGCAGGCCCGCGTCGCCGGCGTGCACGGGCTCGACCTGGATCGAGATGTCGTGTTCGAACTGCGCGCCGTTGGTCGCGTGCAGGTCGACGGTCACCAGCGGATCCCAGCGCTGCACCAGTTGCAGCATCGCCTGCATCTCGGGCGTGTCGGCCTTCAGGTAGTCGCGGTTGAGGTTGTAGTTCTGCGCCGTGGTGCGCCAGCCCATTTCCTTCGGGCCGCGCTGGTTGGGTCGGTTCCAGGCGCCGAAGCGCTCGTGGCCATCGACGTTGAACACCGGCACGAACACCCACACCAGGTTGTCGAGCGTGCCGGGCGCAGCCTTGCCTTCCAGTACCTCGCGCAGCGCGAGGAAGCCCGCGTCCTTGCCGTCGATCTCGCCGGCATGGATGCCGCCCTGGATCAGCACGACCGGCAGTCCTCGCCGCTGCGCCTGCTCCGGCGTCAACGCACCACTGGTGGAGGCCACCAGCGCCTTCATCGGACGTCCTTCGGGCGTGGTGCCGAACGTGGTGCAGCGCACCGCCTTCGGATACTGGCGCGCGAACGCATCGCACAGCGCGGTGACTTCGTCATAGCGACCCGTCTCGAGGAAGCCGGAGCGCTCGGACACCGTGGTCAACGCGGGTTGGGCGTTCGCCAGCGGCATCAGGGCCAGCAGCAGGGAGGCGCAGAGCGGTCGCAGCATGGGAAATTCCTGAACAGGGCAGGGGCGCATGATGCCGCGCAATCGCGGACAGTCCCAGTCCCCATCGGGCACCCGCGCGGTTCGACCCTCCGAGGGCGGATACGGTACCCTTCCGGGACTTTTTCACCGGAAGATCGGATGAGCACGACCGCAGAAGCCAACCCGGGCCGCATGCCCCGCCAGATTCCCTACATCATCGGCAACGAGGCGTGCGAGCGGTTCAGCTTCTACGGGATGCGCAACATCCTGGTGCCGTTCCTGATCAGCTCGGTGCTGCTGGCCTATCTGCCGGACCAGGCCGCGCGCGAAGGCGCCGCCAAGGATCTGTTCCACAGCTTCGTCATCGGCGTGTACTTCTTTCCGCTGCTGGGCGGCTGGCTGTCGGACCGCTATTTCGGCAAGTACAACACCGTTCTCTGGTTCTCGCTGATCTACTGCGCGGGCCATGCGTGCCTGGCGTTATTCGAAAGCAACGCGACCGGGTTCTATACGGGCCTGTTCCTGATCGCGTTGGGCTCCGGCGGCATCAAACCGCTGGTGGTGACGTTCTGTGGCGACCAGTTCGACCAGACGAACAAGAGCAAGGCGAAGGTGGTCTTCGACACGTTCTACTGGATCATCAACTTCGGTTCGTTCTTCGCCTCGCTGCTGATGCCGCTGGTGCTGCGCAGCTGGGGCCCGGCCTGGGCGTTCGGCATCCCGGGCATCCTGATGTTCATCGCGACCTTCATCTTCTGGCTGGGCCGCCACAAGTACGTCAACGTGCCGCCGTCGCGCGGCAACGATCCGGACTCGTTCCTCACCATCGTGCGCAGTGCGCTGCTGGTCAAAGGCTTCGGCTTCGGCACGCTCGTCGCGGCCGTCGGCATGGTCGGTGCGGTCGTGATGCTGGCACTGTGGGCGTTGAAGTTCGCGGGCGTGGGCCTCTGGCCCGAGCCGTGGGGTTTCGTCATCACCGCCTGCCTTGCGCTGGGCGCGATCATCGCGGGGGTCGGCTTCGGTGCATCGATCCAGCTGGAACGCGCGCGCGGCCTGCATCCGGATGCCGCGATCGAGGGCGTGCGTTCGGTGCTGCGCATCCTGATCGTGTTCGCGCTGGTCACGCCGTTCTGGTCGCTGTTCGACCAGAAGGCATCGACCTGGGTCATCCAGGGCAAGGCGATGGTGATCCCGCACGACCTGTGGTGGTGGCCGAGCTGGCTGGTGAAGGATGCCACCCAGATGCAGGCGCTGAACCCGCTGATGGTCATGCTGCTGATTCCGTTCAACAACCTGGTCCTGTACCCGGCGCTGCGGAAGATGGGCTTCAACGTCACCGCGCTGCGCCGGATGGGCTGGGGCATCGCGATCTCCGCGCTGTCGTGGATCGTCGCCGGCATGCTGCAGCTGCAGATGGACAATGGCGAGCAGGTCTCGCTGGCGTGGCAGACGCTGCCGTACCTGCTGCTGACCTTCGGCGAAGTGCTGGTATCGGCGACCGCGCTGGAGTTCGCCTACAGCCAGGCGCCGATGGCGATGAAGGGCGTGATCATGGCGTTCTGGTACCTGACCAGCACGTTCGGCGGCCTGTGGGTGCTGCTGACCAACGCCAGCGTCCGCGATCCCGCCGTGATCGGCTGGATCCAGTCGCAGGGCTGGACGGAGAACGCGTTCCTGATGTTCTTCTTCGCCGGCTTCGCGTTCGTGGCGGCACTGGCGTTCGCGTTGTATGCCAGGACCTATCCGATGCAGGACAACTACCGTACCTCGGCCTGAGGACGATCGATGGACGCCCCCATCACCCTGCTGCTCATCGGCGTGACCTGTGCCGTCAGCCTGATCGCCTTCCGCACGCCGTCGCTGCTCATGCGGCTGATCCTGTGGCCACCGGCGATCGACCGTCACCGCCAGTACGATCGGCTGGTGACCTACGGGTTCATCCACGCCGACTTCTGGCACCTCCTGTTCAACATGGTCACGCTGTTCTTCTTCGGGCGCGTGATGGAGCAGGTGATGACCCAGCTCAGCGGGAGCCGGCTGACGTTCGTGGCGTTCTATTTCTCGGCGCTGGTGGTGTCGATCCTGCCGACCTACCTGAAGCACCAGAAGGATCCGAATTATCGCAGCCTGGGCGCGTCCGGCGCCGTGTCGGCGGTGCTGTTCGCCTACATCCTGATCGATCCGTGGGCCCGCATCGGCGTGTTCTTCATTCCGATGCCGGCGATCGTGTTCGCCGTGTTGTACATCGCCTACAGCATCTGGATGGATCGGCGCGGCGGCGACAATATCAACCACGGCGCACACCTCGCGGGTGCGGCGTACGGCATCCTGTTCCTGGCGGCGATTGAGCCACGCGTACTGGGCCACTTCCTGGAGTCGCTGTCGAACCCCAGCTTCGGTTAAGCCGCCATTGCGCCTTTGCTCACCTGCATTGAAGGTGGGCCGTGCTATCCCGGTGGCGTGTCCCAACCGTGGAGGAGCGCATGGCGACCCGCAAGGCAGCAGCCAAGAAGGCAGTCAAGAAGGCCACGAAGAAAGCGGTCAAGAAAGCCGTAAAGAAGACGGTGGCCGGAAAGAGCACGGCCCGCAAGGCGGTGAAGAGACCCGCGAAGAAAGCGGCCAGCAAGCGCGTAGCGAAGAAGGCAGTCAAGAAGGCCGCATCAGGCAAGACCGTCAAGAAGGCCACGAAGAAGACGACGGCCCGCAAGGTCGCCAAGAAAACGGCGCGCAAGGCGGTTGTGAAGAAAGCCACCGCCAAGACGGCGACCAGGAAGGTGGCAAAGAAGGTTGCAAAGAAGGCAGCCACCAAGCGACCGGTGGCGAAGAAGGCCGTCGCAAAGCGCACGACGGCGCGTAAGGCGCCAGCGAAGAAGGCCGCACCGCGCAAACGCGCTCCGCGAAAAATCACACCGGCGCAGGCATTGGCGAACGCGCGCACGTTGCTGGAACAGAAGCACGAACACGATCGCCAACCGGCACCCTGGCAGCAGCTTGATCATGAAGGTCACGGCGTCGCCCCTGGCACCGGCTTCGTGTCGTCGGAAGCGGCGGCCAAGGCGAATGAATTGCATGCGGCCGAAACCCGCATGAAGGCGATCCAGGGCAGTTCGGGCACGCAGGACCGGCGCAACCAGGGCAAGCGCGATCATCGCGGCGAGTGAAGCGCGCCGTTCGTGTCGATGAAGCGAGGGGTTTCGTTCTGCCTGCACCGTGCGTGCAGGTGGGACGGGACTCCGGCGCGGCAGTCGCACCCGAAGGCGGACCCCTGCGCCGCGCCGGAGCGCCCGGTAGGCGTCTTGCGGGTGGATCAGTCCATCAACGAGTGCACGGCGTGCACGCCGGCGGTCTCGCTGCCGGAATAGGTCGACATCAGGCGCTCGTACACCGCGTTGTTGAGTTTCTCGAATTCCCACGCGTCGGTGTGGCCGGTGACGGTGAGCTGGTACAGGCCTTCCAGCAGGGTGAAGTCGCTGGCGCTGGAGACATCGGGCAGTGCGTCGATCAGGCTCATGGCGGAACTCCGGGATGCAGGTCTATGGCCCGTATCACGCAGCAATCGTGCCAACTTTCGATTTGCGATCCCGGTCACGCTCTGTCGTGCTCAGTCTCCCTTTCACAAGCGTGAATGTGACGCGCTGCGTCCAGTTCTGCCACGTCGCCAGCCGGGCATTGCGTCACACTGTCGGGGTGTCCCCTACCACGGTGCCGCCATGACGGACGACCTCGCTTCCTTCGACCTCCATCACGATGCGGCGGCCCGCCGCTTTTCCACCCGTCTCGACGGTCATGACGCCGAGCTCCTGTATTCGCTGCGGGACGGCCGCATGGTCATCGACCACACCGGCGTGCCGGAGGCGATCGGCGGGCGGGGCGTCGCCGCCGCGCTGGTGAGGGCCGCGCTGGATCACGCGCGCGCGCAGGGCTGGCGGGTGGTACCGGCCTGTTCCTACTCCGCGGCCTACGTCCAGCGGCATCCCGAGTACGCCGATCTGATCGTTGCTTGATCGTGATGGAGGACCGCGGTGACGCGGCCTAGAATGACGGCCATCACACGCGGAAGGAGCCCGAACGTGTCATCCCCCCACAAACCCCGCCATTCCATCCGCCAGGCTGGCCTCGTCCTCATGACGGTGCTCGCGCTCGGCGCCTGCAAACGCGAATCCGCCAGCCCACCCACGGCCGCGGGCGAGCCCCAGCCCCCCGTGACCGCACCTGCGGGAACGGTCGACGCCCCGGTCGAGCTGAAGGACATCATCGAGACCAACGACCGCTACGTCGTGGGCATCAGCTATCCGGCGACGATCAACCGGTATCCCGGCCTGGCCAAGGCGCTGTCCGCGTACACCGAAGCCCAGCGGGCCGAACTGATGGAGGCGGTCGAGGCCTTCGGCAACGACAAGCCGACCGCCCCCTATGAACTGTCGCTGGCGTTCGAGCAGGTGGTGGACACGCCGAAGATCGTGGCGGTCGCCGCCGATGGCAGCCGCTACACGGGCGGCGCGCACGGCCAGCCGCTGATCGCACGCTTCGTCTGGTTGCCGCAACAGGACGCACGCCTGACCGCCGACGCGCTGATCCCCGATCCGAAGGGATGGCAGGCCATCAGCGACTACGTACGCGAGCAGCTGCACACCGCCGTGGTGAACCGGGCCGACGAGGACGAACTGGAACCGACCGATCGCGCCGCGCTGATCAAGAGCACGTTCCGCATGATCGACGAAGGCACCGAGCCGGAGGCCGGCAACTTCAGCGAGTTCGTGCCGGTGCTGGATTCGTCAGGCCACGTCACCGCATTGCGTTTCGTGTTCCCGCCGTACCAGGTGGGCCCGTATGCCGACGGCACGCAGACGGTCGACGTGCCCGCGGCCCTGCTGCTGCCGCACGTCGCCCCGGCGTACGCGGAGCTGTTCGCCCGCTGACCGCCATGCCGCACGCCCGCTTCGAGCGCAGGATCGCAGACCTGTTGGCCGAAGCGGATGTGCGGAGCGGCGGAAACCGTCCCTGGGACATCCAGGTTCACGATCCGCGCTTCCATGCCCGCGTGCTGGGGCAGGGTTCGCTGGGCCTGGGCGAGAGCTACATGGACGGCTGGTGGGATGCGGCCTCGCTCGACGGCCTGCTGTTCCACCTGCTCGCGGCGCGCGTGGACGAGCGCGTGCATGGCGCCGGCGAGATCTTCGATGCGTTGCGTGCCCGGCTGACCAACCTGCAGTCGCCACGGCGCAGCGGCGACGTCGGGCGACGCCACTACGACCTCGGCAACGACCTCTACGCCGCCATGCTGGGCCGCCGGCTGGTCTACAGCTGTGGCTACTGGCGCGGCGCCGCCGACCTCGACACGGCACAGGAAGCCAAGCTCGACCTGGTCTGCCGCAAGCTCCTGCTGCGGCCTGGAATGCGGGTGCTCGACATCGGCTGTGGCTGGGGTGAAGCGCTGAAGTTCGCTGCCGAACGCTATGGCGTCAGCGGCGTCGGCATCACCATTTCCCGCGAACAGGCCGACTACGCGCGCCAGCTGTGCGCGGGCCTGCCGGTCGAGATCCGTCTGCAGGACTATCGCGCACTGGGCGAACCGTTCGATGCGGCGTTCTCGCTCGGCATGTTCGAGCACGTGGGCGTCAAGAACTACGTCGGCTACTTCGACGTCGTACGCCGTTGCCTGCCAGCGGACGGCCTTTTCCTGCTGCATACCATCGGCAGCAGTCGTTCGGTGCAGCGGACCGATCCCTGGATCGCGCGCTACATCTTTCCCAACTCGATGTTGCCCTCGGCGGCGCAGATCGCGCAGGCGATCGAGGGGCGGTTCGTGCTGGAGGACTGGCACAACTTCGGCGCAGACTACGACCGTACGCTGCAGGCCTGGCGCAGCAACGTCGAATCGGCATGGGGTGCGTTGGGGTCGCGCTACGACGAGCGCTTCCGGCGGATGTGGCGGTTCTACCTGGCGGCCTCGATGGCCACGTTCCGCAGTCGCCGGTCGCAGCTGTGGCAGCTGGTACTGTCGCCGAACGGCGTGCCGGGCGGCTACGTGGCGCCGCGCTGAGCGGACCCATAAACCAAAAGAGCAGGCCGGAGCCTGCTCTTCATCGACACGTGTTTGCCAATGTCAGGCCGACGGCGCTGAGGGCAGTTCGCGCGCGTTGAAGATGCGCTCGATCACTTCGGCCAGTTCGTCTTCGGAGAACGGCTTGGTCAGGTAGGCCTTGGCGCCCTGGCGCAGGCCCCACATGCGGTCCGTGTCCTGGTCCTTGGTGGTCACCAGGATCACCGGGATGTGCTTGGTGGTGGCCTCGCGGCTCAGCGTGCGGGTGGCCTGGAACCCGTTGAGGTTCGGCATCACCACGTCCATCAGCACCATGTCCGGCAGCTCGCGCTTGGCGACTTCCACGCCCGCGGCGCCGTCCTCGGCAGTGATGGATTCGTGCCCCAGTTTCTCGACGATGCGCTGGATGCCCAGCAGTTGCGACGGCGAATCGTCGACGATCAGAATCTTTGCCATGGATATCCCCAGTGTTCCCCGGCATCGATTTTAGACGTTGTCGGTGACAACACAATGGGCTGGGCGTCCAACGGACGACGTCCGTCGTACCGCCGCCGCCGTTCATCCCATTCGCACCAGCGTGCGGCCGAACGAGCGTCCGTCCAGCATGGTGCGGAACACCTCGGGAAGCCCGTCCAGCGTGGTTTCGCGCGTGCAGATCGAGTCCAGGTGCCGCGGCTTCCAGTCGCTGGACAGATGCTGCCAGACCTGTTCGCGGATATCGCGTGCGGTACCTGCGGAAGCGACGCCGAGCAGGGACACGCCCCGAATTATGAAGGGCATCACAGTTATGGGCAGGTCGGCCGTAGCGGCGAGCCCGGCGCTGGCCACATTGCCGTAGGGCATGGTCTGCGCCAGCAGGCTGGCCAGCATCGGACCACCGACGTTGTCGAGACCGCCGCCGAAGCGGGAGGACTCCATCGGGCGCGTGGTCGCCAGCGCATCGCGGCCGAGCACGTCGCTCGCACCGATGGATTTCAGGTAGTCCGTGTTCCCGGGCTTGCCGCTGATCGCATGCACTTCGAAGCCCGCCTTGCTGAAGATGTCGACCGCCAGCGAGCCGACGCCACCGGTGGCGCCGGTGACGGCGAGCGGGCCGAGGTCCGGCGTCTGCCGGTTGTCGCGCATGCGGTACAGCGCGAGCGCGGCGGTGAAGCCCGCCGTGCCGATGATCATGCTTTCGCGCAGGCTCAGCCCGGCGGGCAGGGGAATGACCCACTTCGCATCGAGCCGCGCGTACTCGGCATAACCACCGTCGCGCGTTTCGCTCAGGCCGGAGCCGGTGACCAGCACCGCATCGCCTTCCTTGAAAGCAGCGTCGGTGGAAGCCACCACATGGCCCGCCACGTCGATGCCGCCGACCAGGGGGAAGCGGCGCAGGATCTTGCCTTCGCCGGTGCCGGCGAGCGCGTCCTTGTAGTTGACCGACGAGTAGGCCGTCTTGATGACGACCTCGCCGGGATTGAGTGCGTCGAGCGCGATGGTTTCGATGCCGCTGCGGTAACCGGCGTCGTCGTTGTGGATGCGGAAGGCGTTGAAGGTGGTGGGGAGGGTCATGGTCGGCGTACCTCTTTCATTCAAGTAATGTCGGGATACAGGTCCCGCCAGGCTGGGTTCGCATCTTCGACGAGTTGGATCTTCCAGAGCCGCTTCCACGCCTTGAGCGCCTTTTCACGCAGGATCGCAGATTCCAGCTGCTCATGGACTTCATACCAGACCAAAGTATGGACGCCGTATCGGCGCGTGAATCCGTCGGCCTGGTCGTTCCGATGCTGCCAGATACGCGCCGGCAGGTTGGAGGTCACGCCGATGTAAAGCGTGCCTCTGGGGTGACTTGCCAGGATGTAGACACAGGGAATCCGTTCCCGCGGCATGAAGATGTCCTTGGCCTATCTCGTGCGCATGGCACGACTATAAGCCGATCCCCGTCATTCCAGCGAAGGCAGGAATCCATTGTCTGTGCGTGACGAAACGTTTGGAGCAAGTGCAGATGGGTCCCAGCGTTCGCTGGGACGACGGGTGGAGGTGGCAAGGACTGAACCATGTGGTCGTTGATCCCCGTCATTCCAGCGCAAGCTGGAATCCATTGTCTGTGCGCGCCGAAACGTTTGGAGCAAGTGCGGATGGGTCCCAGCGTTCGCTGGGACGACGGGTGGAGGTGGCATCGACTGGAGTACGCGGTCGCCAATCGCCGTCATTCCAGCGCAAGCTGGAATCCATTGTCTTTGCGTGCCGAAACGTTTGGAGCAAGTGCAGATGGGTCCCAGCGTTCGCCGGGACGACGGGTGGGGGCGGCATCGACTGGAGTGCGCGTGCGCAGTCGCCAATCGCCGTCATTCCAGCGCAAGCTGGAATCCATTGTCTATGCGTGCCGAAACGTTTGGAGCAAGTGCAGATGGGTCCCAGCGTTCGCTGGGACGACGGGTGGAGGTGGCATCGACTAGAGTGCGCGGTCGCCAATCGCCGTCATTCCAGCGCAAGCTGGAATCCATTGTCTATGCGTGCCGAAACGTTTGGAGCAGTGCAGATGGGTCCCAGCGTTCGCTGGGACGACGGGCGGGGGCGGTGTCGACTGGATTACGCAGTCGCCAATCGCCGTCATTCCAGCGCAAGCTGGAATCCATTGTCTTTGCGTGCCGAAACGTTGAAGAAAATGCAGATGGGTCCGCCCCAGCGTTCGCCGGGACACGGCGCTCACCGCAACGACTTCCGCCGCTTCTCGTCCATCCACTTGTCCGCCTGCGCCGGCGAATAGGCGCGCATCCACACAATCATGGCGTCGATATCGTCGCCGTGCCACAGGTCGGCGCGTTGTTCGGGATGCAGGAAGCGCTCCTCGACCATGCGGTCGATCATGCCCATCAGCGGCGTGTAGAAGCCTTCCACATCGAGGAACGCGCAGGGCTTGTCGCCGATGCCGAGCTGGCGCCAGGTCAGCATCTCGAACATCTCGTCCAGCGTGCCGAAGCCGCCGGGCAGGGCGACGAAAGCGTCGGACAGGTCGAACATGCGCTTCTTGCGCTCGTGCATGTTGGCGACGACTTCCAGCTTCGTCACACCCTTGTGCGCGACTTCCCAGTTGACCAGTTGCTCGGGAATCACGCCGATCACCTCGCCGCCCGCTGCCAGCACCGCGTCGGCCACGACGCCCATCAGGCCGACGTTGCCGCCGCCGTAAACCAGTTGCATGCCTTCCTTCGCGATTCGGTCACCCAGCGCGATGGCGCGCTCGGTGTAGGCGGGCTTGTTGCCGGCGTTGGAGCCGCAGTAGACGCAGATGCTCTTCATGTCGATGTCCTGTGTTGCCTGTTGTCTGAAACGCAAAACGCCAGGCATCGCCTGGCGCATGCGGATCACGACGGCGACATCGCCGCCGTGCGGGCCTCAGTTGGGCTTGTGGATCGCGCGCTTGTGAACGGCCATCGCCGCATCGTGCACCGCTTCGGACAGCGACGGGTGCGCGTGGCAGATGCGGGCCAAATCGTCCGCGGAGCCCTTGAACTCCATGGTGAGCACGCCTTCGTGCACCAGCTCGGACACGTTGGCGCCGACCAGGTGCATGCCCAGCACGCGATCGGTTTCGGCGTCGGCGATGACCTTCACGAAGCCGGTCGGCTCCGCCATGGCCACGGCGCGGCCCACCGCGGCGAACGGGAAGGAGCCGGCCTTGTAGGCCACGCCTTCGGCCTTGAGCTGCTGCTCGGTCTTGCCGACCCAGGCGATCTCGGGCGAGGTGTAGATGACCCACGGAATGGTGTCGAAGTTGACATGGCCCGGCAGGCCGGCGATCAGCTCGGCGACCGCGATGCCTTCCTCGAAGCCCTTGTGCGCCAGCATCGGCCCGCGCACGCAATCGCCGATCGCCCAGACGCCATCGACGCCGGTGTGGCAGTGCGCATCCACTTCCACCTGGCCGCGTTCGTTGAGCTTCACCCCGGTGCCGTCGGCCAGCAAGCCCTTGCTCGCGGCGCGGCGGCCCACGGCGACCAGCAGCTTGTCTACCGTCAGCGTCTTCTCGCCTTCGGCGTCGCTGTAGGTGACCACGACTTCCTTCTTCTTGCCCTTGCCGGTGACCTCGGTCTTCGACACCTTGGCGCCAAGGCGGATGTCGAGGCCCTGCTTCTTGAACTCGCGCGCGGCGACCTTCGACACTTCGCTGTCGGCGACGGCGAGGAAATCGGGCAGGGCTTCGAGGATGGTGACCTCCGCGCCGAGGCGGTTCCACACGCTGCCCAGCTCAAGACCGATCACGCCCGCACCGATCACCGCCAGGCGCTTGGGAACTTCGGTGAAGTCCAGCGCGCCGACGTTGTCGACGATGTACTCGTTGTCGAACTTGGCGAACGGCAGTTCGATGGAATCCGAACCAGCGGCGATGATGATGTTGGTGCCCTTCAGCTCGACCTCGCTGCCGTCGTGCTGCTTGACCTTGACGAGGTTGCCCGGCTGCAACTGGCCGAAGCCGTAGTACGCCGTGACCTTGTTGGCCTTGAACAGCTGCGCGATGCCGCCGGTGAACTGCTTCACGATGGCGTCCTTGCGGCCGACCATGGTGCCGACGTCGATCTTCGCGTCCTTGACGCTGATGCCGTGCTGTTCGAACTGGTGGGTCAGGTTGTGGTACTGGTGCGAGGAATCCAGCAGCGCCTTGGACGGGATGCAGCCGACGCGCAGGCAGGTGCCGCCGAGCGCGGGCTTGCCGTCCTTGCCCAGCGCGGCGTCGATGCAGGCGACCTTCATGCCCAGCTGCGCGGCGCGGATGGCGGCGTGGTAGCCGGCGGGGCCGGCACCGATGACGACGACGTCGAATTGTTCAGCCATTTGGAAGTCCTTTGCATGTCCCTTCTCCCGCCGGGAGAAGGTGGCGCGAAGCGCCGGATGAGGGTGTGCCGCAGTCGCTTATCCGTAAGCCGCAGTGATGAACGAGCCACAGCGAGTGGAGGAAATGAACAGCCGTTAGTTCGTCTCTACAACTCGCTGCGGCTCGTTCATCTTCACGGGCGCCAAGCTGCTGATGGGGCGCCCCCAACCCCTCTCCCGCAGGGAGAGGGGCTCAAGCGCATCACATGCCCAGCAGCATGCGGTGCGGGTTTTCCAGCTGGTTCTTGATGTCGACCAGGAACAGCACTGCATCCTTGCCGTCGATGATGCGGTGGTCGTAGGACAGCGCGATGTACATCATCGGCGCGGCGACGACCTGGCCGTTCTCGACGATGGCGCGGTCCTTGATGGCGTGCATACCCAGGATGGCGCTCTGCGGCGGGTTGACGATCGGCGTGGACATCAGCGAACCGAAGGTGCCGCCGTTGGTGATGGTGAAGGTGCCGCCCTGCAGGTCTTCCAGGCCCAGCTTGCCGTCGCGCGCCTTCTTGGCGTACTCGGCGATGCCCTTCTCGATGTCGCCGAAGCCCATGCGCTCGACATTGCGCAGCACCGGCGTGACCAGGCCCTTCTCGGTGGAGACGGCGATCGAGATGTCGGAATAGCCGTGGTAGATGATGTCGTTGCCGTCGACCGAGGCGTTGACGATCGGGTGGCGCTGCAGCGCGTTGGCGGCGGCCTTGGCGAAGAAGCTCATGAAGCCGAGCTTGATGCCGTTGGCCTTCACGAAGTCGTCCTGCAGCTCCTTGCGCATCTCCATGACCTTGGCCAGGTTGACTTCGTTGAACGAGGTCAGCATGGCGATGGAGTTCTTGGACTGCATCAGGCGCTCGGCGATGCGCGTGCGGATGCGGGTCATCGGCACGCGCTCTTCCGGACGCGCGCCACCGCTGACGCCGGCGGTCTTGCCGCTGGCGTAGTTGACCAGGTCTTCCTTGGTCACCGCGCCGCGACGGCCGGTGCCTTCCACGTTCGCCGGGTCGATGCCCTGGGTGACGGCGGTGAAGCGCGCGCCCGGCGGCAGCGCATCGGTGCCGGCCGGCGCGGGCTTGGTGCTGGACGGCGCAGCGGCGTCAGCCTTGGCGGCCTCGGCCTTCGGCTGCACTTCCTGCGCACCAGCGGCGGGCTTCTTCTCTTCCGCGGCGGGCGCCGGCGCAGCGGCTGCGGCGCCTTCCTCGATGATCGCCAGCAACTGCTGGCTGGTTACCGTGTCGCCTTCCTTGAACTTGATTTCCTTCAGCACGCCGTCGACGGGCGAGGGCACTTCCAGCACGACCTTGTCGGTTTCCAGGTCCATCAGGTTCTCGTCGCGCTTGACCGCGTCGCCCACCTTCTTGTGCCAGACGGCGATGGTGGCGTCGGAAACTGACTCGGGAAGAACCGGAACTTTGACTTCAGTGGCCATGGGATGGGACGTCCTGGTGGTGTTGTGCGATGAAATGGGAAGGGCTTATTCGGCGACGTTGCCGCTGCCGAGCTTGTTGACCAGTGCGTCCGCGACCAGCTTCAGCTGTTCCTCGACGTGCTCGGCGAAATGGCCGGCGGCGGGCGAGGGCGAACGCGGGCGACCCGCATAGTCGAGTGTCTGCTTGTCGGACAGGCAGGCCTGCAGGTGGTGCTTGATCTGGTACCACGCACCCTGGTTCTGCGGCTCTTCCTGGCACCAGACCACCTCGGTGGCCTTGTTGTAGCGCTTGAGCTCGGCGGCCAGCTGTTCGCGCGGGAACGGGTACAGCTGTTCCACGCGCAGGATGGCGACGTCGTCCTGGCCACGCTTCTGCGCGTCTTCCAGCAGGTCGTAGTAGACCTTGCCGGAGCAGACGACGACGCGCTTGACCTTCTTGGCGTCGGCGGTGGCGTCGGGGATCAGGTGCTGGAACTCGCCGTTGGCCAGCTCGTCCAGCGTGGACACCGCCAGCTTGTGGCGCAGCAGCGACTTCGGCGTCATCACCACCAGCGGCTTGCGGGTGGTCATGCGCATCTGCCGGCGCAGCATGTGGTAGGCCTGCGCGGGCGTGGTCGGCACGCAGACCAGCATGTTCTCCAGCGCGCACAGCTGCAGGAAGCGTTCCAGGCGCGCGGAGCTGTGCTCCGGACCCTGGCCTTCGTAGCCGTGCGGCAGCAGCAGCGTCAGCCCACTGATGCGGCCCCACTTGGCTTCGCCGGCGGCGATGAACTGGTCGATCACCACCTGCGCGCCGTTGGCGAAGTCGCCGAACTGCGCTTCCCAGATGCACAGCGTGTTGGGATCGGTGGTCGAGAAGCCGTATTCGAACGCCATCACCGCTTCCTCGCTGAGCAGCGAGTCGATGATGGTCGCCTGCTCCGGCTGTTCGACCAGCTGGCGCAGCGGCAGGTAATAGCTGTCGGTCTTCTGGTCGTGCAGGATCGCGTGGCGGTGGAAGAACGTACCGCGACCGGCGTCCTGGCCGACCAGGCGCAGGCCGTTTCCTTCCGACAGCAGCGTCGCGTAGGCGAGGTTCTCGGCGAAGCCCCAGTCTGCCGGCTGTTCGCCCGCCGCCATCTTCACGCGGTCCTCGTAGATCTTCGCCACGCGCGGATGCAGCACGACGCCGGCCGGGATGGTGGTGATGATCTTGGCCAGCGCGTCCAGCGCCTTGCGCTTGACCCGGGTGTCGACCGGGTCGCTGAGCTTGCCGGACAGGTATTTGGACCAGTCGATGGCCAGCTCGTCGCCCTTCTGCTTGGCGAGTTCGGTGGTGTATTCGCCCGAATCCAGCTTGTTGCGGTACGCATCGGCCAGCGCCTTGCCGCCTTCGGCCGGGATGACGCCGGCGCCTTCCAGCTTGGCGGCGTACATCTCGCGCGTGGTCGCGTGCTTGCGGATGGTCTGGTACATCACCGGCTGCGTGGCAGCGGGCTCGTCGGCCTCGTTGTGGCCGTGGCGGCGGTAGCAGACCAGGTCGATCACCACGTCCTTCTTGAACTGCTGGCGGAAGTCGTACGCCAGCTTCGCCACGAACACCACCGCTTCCGGATCGTCGCCGTTCACATGGAACACCGGGGCGCCGACCATCTTGGCGACGTCGGTGCAGTACAGCGTGGAGCGCGCGTCTTCCTTGTTGCTGGTGGTGAAGCCGATCTGGTTGTTGATGACGACATGCAGCGTGCCGCCGACGGCGAACCCGCGCGCCTGCGACATCTGGAACAGCTCCATCACCACGCCCTGGCCGGCGAACGCGGCGTCGCCATGCATGATGATCGGCAGCACGTTCTGGCGGGCGGCGTCGTTGCGGCGCTCCTGGCGCGAGCGCACGCTGCCGGCCACGACCGGGTCGACGATCTCCAGGTGCGACGGGTTGAAGGCCAGCGCCAGGTGCACCGGGCCGCCCGGCGTCGCGATGTCGGCGGAGAAGCCCATGTGGTACTTCACGTCGCCGGCGTGCGCCAGGTCGTTGTCGTGCTCGAACTTGCCCTCGAACTCGTCGAACAGCTTGCGCGGGCTCTTGCCCAGCGTGTTGACCAGCACGTTCAGTCGGCCGCGGTGGGCCATGCCGATCACGATGTCCTTGACCCCGCCTTCGCCGGCGCTGCGGATCATGGTGTCCATCAGCGGGATCAGCGCATCGCCGCCTTCCAGCGAGAAGCGCTTCTGGCCGACGTACTTGGTGTGCAGGTAGCGCTCCAGGCCTTCGGCGGCGGTGAGGCGCTCGAGCGTGCGGCGCTTGGCGTCGTCGGACAGGCCGAACTGGCCGCCGGCGGTCTCCAGGCGCTGGTAGAGCCACTGGCGCTGCTCGACCTCGGAGATGTGCATGAATTCGACGCCGATGGGACCGGTATAGGTCGCCTTCAGGCGGGCCAGCAGGTCGCGCAGCTTCATGCGCGAGTTGCCGCCGACGTTGCCGGTGCTGAACTCGCTGTCGAGGTCGCGATCGGACAGGTCGTGGAAGGACAGGTCCAGGTCCGGCGGATTGACCGGCGGGGTCAGGCCCAGCGGGTCGATCTGTGCACCGAGGTGGCCCCGCGAACGGTAGGCGGTGATGAGCCGGCCCACATTGCGCTCGCGCTCGTCGCCGCCACCGGTCGCGACCACGCCCTTGCCGGCCTGGCGGGCGGCATCGGCGACCTGCTGGATGACCACCGAGTGCGGGACATCACCGGCCTCGCGGCCCTTGAATCCGTCGAAGTAGGCCTTCCACTTGGGGCCCACGCTGTCCGGGGCGACGAGGTACTGCTCGTACAGGTCTTCGACGTAGGAGGCGTTGCCTCCGTTGAGCTGCGAGGATTGCGCGAACTGCTTCAGGAGATTGTCCACGATGGGATTCGGTGGGGTAGTCGAGGGGCGCTTGCGGTCCATGTCGTGCGATGTCCCACGGACATGGACGAAAACCCGGAAATTATACCCCCATGCCGGGAAGCGGGCGTAACCGGATTGGACTAAAGACGCAGGATGCCGGCCCGCGGGGGCGATGCGCCACGCAAGGAGGCGGGGGTGTTCAGATACCGAGTGCGCGGTACTCGCTGACCGGCCGCGCACGTTCCCACATCTGCGAGAACTCCTCGCGCAGCTGGCGCGCGCGGCCCGCGTGCGACAGTCCCGCTTCGCCGTCGAAGCGGTGGCCAAGCGGCCGGAAGTAGTAGCCGTGGTCGTCGTTGGCGACGAAGGCGGCGGTGTAGGGCAGGTCCACGGGGTCCTGCACTTCGCGGAAGGCGAACACGCTGGGCAAGCGCTGGCCCAGACCGATCAGGGGTGCCAGCGCCCGCTGCGGGGTGGCGGCGTCCTGCAGCAACAGCTGGACCTGCGCGCCCGTCTGGCGCGTGGCGAAGCGGCGCAGGGCGTCGACGACGGCGGGCGCGTCCCACAGGCCGGGGTCGAGCGCCCGGCTGTAGACCACCAATGCGCGACGGGCCTGCGCGATGACGGCCGTGGTGATGGCCACGGCCTCGGCGCGGTGGGCGATGCTGCCCGGTCCGGCCAGCACGCGCCGCATGGCCTGGTGTTCGATGCCGGCCTCGATGAAACGCTCGCCCTCCGGCAGGAAGCCATGCCGGGCGTAGAACGCCTCGGCGGCGACCTGGGCATGCAGCGACACGTCGGGCCATTGGCGCCGGCGGGCTTCGTCCAGCAAGGCGACCAGCAGGGCATCGCCAACGCCACGGCCGCGCCAGGCCGACAACACGGCCATGCGGCCGATCCGGTGCTCGGGCGTCAGCCGCGCCGTCCCGATCGGGGCACCCGAGGCATCACGGGCCACCACGTGGTGGCTGAGCGGGTCCAGCGCGTCGCGCTCCAGCTCGCGCGGCACCTGCTGTTCCTGCACGAACACCACGTCGCGTACCTGGTGGACCGCGCCCGCATCGGTGGCGTAGTCGATGGCGTCGACGTGGTAGTCGCGCGTGGCGCTCATGCGTCCTCGTCCTCGCCTTCCTGGTCGTCGCCGGGCAGGGCCAGCTGGTAGTGGCCCTGCGCCGCCAGTGCCATCACCGCATCGCGGCCGGCCTCGCTGAGCGCGGCGTAGGCGGCGCCGTCCAGGCCTTCCAGGGCCGCGAGCTGCTGGGCTTCCTTGACCGGCAAGGCGTAGTCCACGCCATTGCAGAACAGGGTTGCGCCCTTGCGCCGCCGACGCCAGGCGACGCGCGAGAACGGATGGCGCAGCAGCTGCGCGCCCCGCTGCAGGTCCCATTCCATCTCGATGCGCGACGGCGCATCCGGCGCCGGCATGACATCGCCGGCGGCACGGTAGGTGGTGATGAAGCGGCCGAACCAGTCGCCGACCAGGTCCGGATCGTTCATGCGCAGCGCGTTCAAGGCTTCGACCACGCGCTCCATCGCGCGGGCGTCGATCTCGTTGGGGTCCTGCGGCGCGGTGAGGTCTTCGTCGTGGTAACGGATCGCGTCGTCCGCATCGGCGATCAGCGTATCCAGGTAGTCGCCGATCAGTTCGGCCGACGACGGCGCACGCATGCCGACCGAGAACGTCAGGCACGGATTCTCGGCGACACCGTGGTGCGGGACCAGCGGCGGCAGGTACAGCATGTCGCCCGGCGACAGCACCCATTCGTGGGTCGGGTCGAAGCGGCGCAGCAGCTTGATCGCCACGTCGTCCTGGAAGGCCAGGTCCGGTGCCGGCTTCCCCATCGCGACGCTGGCATCGATCATCCAGCGCCGCTCGCCCTGCGCCTGCAACAGGAACACGTCGTAGTGGTCGACGTGCGCACCCACCGAACCGCCCGTGGCGGCGAAGCTGATCATGATGTCATCGACGCGCCAGCGCGGCAGGAAGCGGAACTGTTCGAGCAACTGGCGGACATCGGCATCCCACTTGTCCACGTCCTGCACCAGCAGGGTCCAGTCGTGGTCGGGCAGGCCGGGGAAGTCCTCCTCCTGGAACGGGCCCGTGCGCACGTCCCAGACGCCGCTCGCCTTGTCCAGGCTGATCATGCGCGCCAGCACGCCCTCTTCGCAGGCCAGGCCGGCGAGGTCCTCCGGTTGCACCGGTGTCTCGAAGTCCGGGAACGCGTTGCGGATCAGCAGCGGGCGCTTGTGCCAGTAATCGCGCAGGAAACGCTCGGCCGGCATGCCGAGTGGCTGTTGCTGCGTGGCGTCCACCTCGAAGGGCAGGTGCTTGGGGCGACGGGAGGATGTGGTGTTCATCGGGGGGAGGCTTTCAGCAGAAAGGAAGGGCGGCAGCATTCACCGCAGGGCGACGGTCGTCATTGCGTCCGATCAAGGCGCAGGCACGGGGGGCTTCGACGCTTCGTCCGCGAGCCGCTTGTCCAGCCGCTGCGTCGCGGTCCGTGCATAGGTGCGGCAGGCGCTGCTGTCAACCAGCGGGCGGTCGGCGCGGGGACCGATGCGGGACCAGAGTTGGCTGGCCGACGGATGTGGCGTCACCAGGATATCGCACTCGAGCGCCGCGACCCGCGCCAGCGTCTCGCGGAACGCCGCCACGTAGCCGGGATGCGCCGCGTCGTCACTGTAGCGGTACACGTCGTCGGAGATCGCGGTCAGGCTGTCGGCGTAGACCATCTGCCGGCAGTCGTCGCCCTCGCACGAGCGCCAGGTCCAACTGGTGCCGCCGGGCGTGTGTCCCGGCGTGGAAACGACCTGCAGGGCGAGCGGACCGACACGCACCACGCCGTCGTCGTCGAGTACGACCACCTGCTGGACCGGCGCGAACGGATCGAGTACCTCATGCTGCGGATCGCTGCGATCGCTGGCGCCGCGCTTGAGCGTGGCAACGGCAGGGGAACGCGCATACACCGGCGCGCCCGTGGCCTGCTGCAACTCGGCCAGGCTGCCGGCATGGTCGAAGTGCTCGTGCGAGAACACGATGGCACGCACGTCCTCCGGCTTGAAGCCGAGGGCGCGGATATTGGCGAGGATCTGCGGGCCGGCCTGCGGCGTGGCGGCGTCGACCAGGATGTGGCCTTCATCGGAGGTCACCAGCAAGGCGCTGATGCCGCACGTGCCGACGTACCAGGTGTTGCCGTAGACCTTCAGTGGCGTGGCAGGATCGTTCCAGTCGGCGTCGTCCGCACAGGCCTTGGCGGCAGAGGCATCGGTGGCGAGTACAGCGAGCGGGAGCGCGAGGGCAAACATGCCGCAGAACAGGAGGGGGCGCATCATCAAGTCCATTTCATCTTTGAAAGAGCCAACTTGCTCAAGTATCGAAGCCCAAGGAGCCAGCCACTGGCTGGCCCTTGGACCACTCACACATCCAATATCGACCACCCGTGCCTCCTGCAAGATGGACGACAAGGTCGTCAGGTCGCTCTCGCCACAGGAAACTCAACCTAGAAATGGTCAGGCCGGCGGCCTCAGCCGCGTGCCGGACGATCTCAGGCCTTGCATCGACTTCATCCTGCAAGAACGACGAGACCTTCGACTCGAACTCGTCATAGCTACTAACGATAAGCGACGCGGCTTGCCGAAGTTCGGGAGCCAGCTGCTGCACCTCGTCTCCCTGCCACTCGGCAAACAAACAAACTTCAACTTCCGGATGATCTACCAGCGGATGCCCAATCCATAGCTCCGAGTCTTCATCCAGGAAAAGTGAGCCAAGTCCGCTGACGGAAGTCTTGATATCCAAACCCGAAAAATCGCGAATCTCGCGACGTCTATGTCTATCAACTGGTTCAGTTAGTTCCCGCTTAGCTATAACAACATACCAACCAACCGCGAGCGTGAGCGCTAGCAGGCCGAAGGTTATCGCTCCTTTCCCTAGAAACACTGCGGACAGGAGAAATACAAAAATCATAATCACAAGAACTTGGACCGCCTGGCGCAGAGATCTTCGCGCTTGCTTATTGGTCTCGTTGGTCGTCATTCGCACCCGCGCTCGCCACTGCATGTGGCGATCCCGTCGTAGCCGCGATTGACGAACTGCAGCAGGCACCAGCCATGACCCCAGGGATCGGCCAGGCGCACGATGCGGCCCCAGTTCGCTTCGCGGATATCGGTTTCCTGCATCAGCCCGGCCCGCAGGGCGCGGTCGAGGGCAGGCTCAAGGGAATCCACCACCACGTCCAGGTGCACGGGCGTCCAGTGGCGGGTGTAGTCGCGGGGCATGTCGGCGGCGGCGATGGAGCCGGCGGCGTTCTGCAGGAGGTAGATCGGCGCCTGCGCACCGAGCAATTCCACACCACCGTCGCCGAAGCGACGCCCGGCACTCAGCCCGAAGGCCTGCGTATACAGCGCTTCCGCGGCGGGCAGGTCGGGAACGTCGATGTTGATCAGCAGGTGCATCGCCGTTCCTTTGTATCCCGCGCGTCAGATGGTGCGTGCGAGCCGCTCAGCGAGACCCGTGTAGCGGCCCGGCGCCATGTCGCGCAGACGCTGCTTGTCGTCGGCCGGCAGGTCGAGCGATTCGATGAAGGCGCGCATCGAGTCGGCCGTGATGCCCTGGCCGCGCGTCAGCGCCTTCAGTTGCTCGTAAGGATTCGGCAGGCCATGGCGGCGCATGACGGTCTGCACGGCTTCGGCCAGCACTTCCCAGGCGGCGTCGAGATCGGCGTCGAGGCGCTGCGGGTTCACTTCCAGCTTGCCCAGGCCCTTGGCCAGCGAGTCCAGCGCGACCTGGGTGTGGCCGAACGCGGTGCCGAGCGCGCGCAGCACCGTGGAGTCGGTGAGGTCGCGCTGCCAGCGGCTGATCGGCAGCTTGGCGCTGAAATGCTCGAACAGCGCGTTGGCGATGCCGAAGTTGCCCTCCGCGTTCTCGAAATCGATCGGATTGACCTTGTGCGGCATCGTCGACGAACCGACTTCGCCTTCCTTCAGGCGCTGCTTGAAGTAGCCCAGCGAGATGTAGCCCCAGATGTCGCGGGCCAGGTCGATCAGGACCGTGTTGGCGCGGCGCGCGGCGTCGCCGATCTCGGCGACGTTGTCGTGCGGTTCGATCTGCGTGGTGTACGGGTTGAAGACCAGGCCCAGGCCTTCGACGAAGCGTTGCGCGAACGCCGGCCAGTCGACATCCGGATAGCTGGCGACATGCGCGTTGTAGTTGCCGACCGCGCCGTTGATCTTGCCGGTCAGCTCCACCGCGGCGATCTGCGTACGCTGGCGCTCGATGCGCGCGACGACGTTCGCGATCTCCTTGCCCAGCGTGGTCGGCGACGCGGTCTGGCCGTGCGTGCGCGACAGCATCGGCTGCGCGGCCTGCGCGTGCGCCAGTGCGCGCAGCGTGGCGGCCACACCGTCCAGCGTCGGCAGCAGCACCTCGCGGCGCGCCTGTTCCAGCATCAGACCGTAGGACAGGTTGTTGATGTCCTCGCTGGTGCAGGCGAAGTGGACGAACTCCAGTGCCGGCGCGAGTTCGGCGTCGTCCTTCAGCTGCTCCTTGATGAAGTATTCCACCGCCTTGACGTCATGGTTGGTGGTGCGCTCGATCTCCTTCACGCGAGCGGCATTCGCCACGCTGAAGCCGTTCGCCAGGGCGCGCAGCTTGGCCTGCTGGGCGGCGGAGAAGGCGGGCAGTTCGCTGATGCCTGGCTCGGCGGCCAGCGCCAGCAGCCACTCCACCTCGACCTTCACGCGGGCGCGGATCAGGCCGTACTCGGAGAAGATCGGGCGCAGCGCGTCGACCTTGCCGGCGTAGCGGCCATCGAGCGGGGACAGGGCGAGCAGGGACGAATCCGACATGGGGGACGAGGGCGGCTGAAAGGGAGCGTTCCATTTTACCCCGGGAAGGCCTGCTTCCGGCCTGGCGTATCCTGTGGCCCCCGCCAGCCACCGGCCCCGTGCCGGTGCGCACGCCGTGAATCCCTCCAGGAGACGGTTGATGACCAGCAAGAAGACCGCGGGCAAGTCCCGTGTTGCACGAACCCGCATCGAACACGACAGCATGGGCGAGCTGCGGGTGCCCGCCGAGGCGTTGTGGGGTGCGCAGACGCAACGGGCGGTACAGAACTTCCCCATTTCCGGTCGGCCGATGCCGCGCGGTTTCATCCGGGCACTGGGCCTGGTGAAGGGGGCCGCTGCCGAGGTCAACGCCGGCCTGGGTCTGCTGCCGAAGGGCAGCGCCAACGCCGTGCAGAGCGCGGCGGAGGCGGTGGCCTCAGGCGAATACGACGCGCATTTCCCCATCGACGTGTACCAGACCGGCTCCGGCACCTCGTCCAACATGAATGCCAACGAGGTGATCGCCACGTTGGCGACGCGCGCCGGCAAGACGGCCGTGCATCCGAACGACCACGTCAATCTCGGCCAGAGCTCGAATGACGTGGTCCCCACGGCCCTGCGCGTGGCGGCGCAGCTCGCGGTGGTGGAAGACCTGCTGCCGGCCATCGCGCACCTGCGCAAGACCATCGATGCGCGCGGCAAGGCGCTGGGCAAGGTGGTCAAGACCGGTCGCACGCACCTGATGGACGCCATGCCGCTGACGTTCGGGCAGGAGTTTTCGGCCTGGTCGGCGCAGCTGTCTTCCGCGCAGGCCCGCATCGAGGACACGCTGAAGCGCGTGCGACGCCTGCCGTTGGGCGGCACCGCCATCGGCACCGGCATCAACGCCGATCCGCGCTTCGGCGCGCGCGTTGCGAAGGTGCTGTCGACGATGACGAAGACGCGCTTCGAAAGCGCCGCCAACAAGTTCGAAGGCCTCGCCGCGCAGGATGACGCGGTCGAGCTCTCCGGCCAGCTCAGTGCACTTGCTGTCGCGCTGACCAAGATCGCCAACGACCTGCGCTGGATGAACTCGGGTCCGCTTGCCGGCCTGGGCGAAGTCGAACTGCCGGCGCTGCAGCCCGGCAGTTCGATCATGCCCGGCAAGGTCAATCCGGTGATTCCGGAAGCCACGGTGATGGTCTGCGCGCAGGTGATGGGCTACCACACCGCGGTGACCGTCGCCGGGCAGACCGGCAACTTCCAGCTCAACGTCACCCTGCCGCTGATCGCGAACAATCTGCTGGACGGCATCCAGCTGCTGTCGAATGTGTCGCGCCTGCTGGCCGACGACTGCATCGCCGGGCTGAAGGTGCGCAACGACCGTGTGCAGGAAGCGCTGGACCGCAATCCGATCCTGGTGACCGCGCTCAACCCGGTGATCGGTTACGAGAAGGGCGCTGCGATCGCCAAGCAGGCCTACCAACAGAACCGGCCGGTGCTCGACGTCGCGCGCGAGGTCACCGGACTCCCCGAGAAAACGCTCAAGCCGCTGCTGGACCCCGCCGTGCTGGCGAAGGGCGGCATTCACGGCAAGCCGGGCGGTGGCGGCGGCTGACGAAGACGCCGGCAGGGCGCTGGTGGCCGGAGGCGATCAGGGCGTGGGAGCAGGCGCCGGCGCCGGTTCCGCCGCGGCGGCATCGGCCTCCTGCGCCGCGTCGCCTTGTGTCGCCTTGACGGCCTGACCGACGGTGCGGCCGATCTCCTGGCCGGCCTCGCGGTGTTCGTCCTGCGAGGTGCGGCATTCGGCGATGTCGTCCAGTTCCATCCCGGCATAGGGCT
This sequence comes from Pseudoxanthomonas japonensis, assembly GCF_043632995.1. NCBI lineage: Bacteria > Pseudomonadati > Pseudomonadota > Gammaproteobacteria > Lysobacterales > Lysobacteraceae > Pseudoxanthomonas > Pseudoxanthomonas japonensis. The sequence goes on from NZ_CP171632.1 coordinate 1,865,579, forward strand.
GGAAGGCGGGCAATGCCGCGGCCAGGTCCTGCTGCGCCTTGTACAGGCCGGGCAGGTGGTCGCAGATCTTCATGGCGTGCGCTTCGATCTTTTTCCCTTCCGCTTCCATCTCCCGGTCGATCTGGTCGGGATTGCCGCTGAAGATGCCCCTCACGACGGCGCCGACGGCCTTGCCCGCGAGCTTGGCGCCTTCCTTGCCGGTCGCAATGCCGGCATCGGCGATGCCCCCGAGTTCCCGGTGGTAGGCGACCAGCAACGCGCGTTGCTCGTCGGTGACCGGCACCTGCTTGCCGTCGACGATGAAATCGCCCTTGGCCGATATCTCGGCACGCGGATGGCCGCTGGCGCTGAGCTTCAGGTTCTGGCCCCACAGCGCGCTGGACCGGACGGCGTCGCTGTCGTCATCGCTGCCCTTCGAACAGGCGGCGAGCAGCAGGACAGCGGACAGGGCGAGTGCGAGCGTACGGATCATCATGGTCGTTCCTCCGGGATCAACGGCGCTTGGGGATATCGATCTGGCCCTTCACGCCCTCGTGGTCGACATCGCCGCTGCCGACCGAGCGCACGGTCAGCGCGCCACCGACGTTGCGCACGTCCACGCCGCCGGAGCCCACCGAACCGACGACCACGTCGCCGGCGATGTCGCGCAGTTCTGCGCCACCCGAACCGATCGAACCGATGTCGACGCTGCCACTGCGCGACAGGCGGAAACCACCCGAGCCGATGCTGCCGACATGGGTGGCGCCCTGCACGTTGTCGGCGTCCACGTCGCCCGAACCGATCGAGACGACCTTCAGGCTGCCGGCACCGTGGATGTCGATGTCGCCCGAGCCGACCGACGCGGCGGCCAGTCCGCGGATGTTGCGCCCCACGGCGTGGCCGGAGCCGACATCGGCACTGAATACCGGCGCGCCGGTGACCTCGGCTTCACCCGAGCCGACTTTCACCTGCACGGACAGGTGGTCGGGCAGGGTGGTGGTCAGGTTCATGTAGGCGTAGTTGCTGCCGAAGAAGATGCCGCTGGACTTGCCGTCGAAGTACATCCGCACGATCAGCTTGTCGCCGGCACGCCGCTGTTCGATCTTCAGGTTGTCCAGGCGGTCCGCATGGCTGCTGCAGGCCCGGCCCTTCATCGTCGCCGGCGCACCGGCGCGCGACGCCACCGTCAGGTCGTGCGGGCCGACGTCGAACACCACGGTCTTCGCGTCGCCGATGTCGAGCGTGAGCTGGCGCGGCGCTTCGTGCTTGCAGTAGCGGTCTGCCGCCAGGACGGGGCTCGACACGGTCAGCAGTGCGAGCAGCGGGGTGGCGAACAGGGCGGTACGCATCATCGGGTCTCCGGGAGCGGGGCAGGGCGGGGAACGGCGATGGCGGATCTATCGCATCGCGAATTCGCGGCGCAGGTCCTTCTCGCAATTCTCGGCATCGTCCGCGTCCAGCGTGGCATAGGGGCGGAATTGCGGCAGGCTCGCCGACAGGCGCTGCTGGGTCGCGTGCAGGTCGGGCAGGGTGCGGCAGATCTGGCGCACGCCCGGTTCGACGGTTTCCTTGACGGTCTTCTCGATGCGCCGCTCCAGGTTGCCGGTCATGGCACTGACCATCAGGCTGAACAAGCCGCGGTCGACCGCCTCCAGCGCCACCTGCGCGCTGCGTTCGCCGATGTCGATGCCGGCCTTGGCGATGTCGATCACCTGGTGGCGATAGCGCAACAGGTCCTGCCGCTGGCGGCCGTCGATGGCGACGGGCTTGCCCTCGATCAGGAAGTCGCCCTGTGGCGTGATTTCCGCCTTCGGCAGCACCTTGTCGTCATCGGCGCGGCGCTTGCCGGACTTGCTGAAGTGCAGGTTGTCGCCCAGTTCCAGGTTGTCGGTTTCCAGCTTGCGGCGGGCGTCGGCCAGTTCCGCGCGCACTTCATTGCGCGCATCGGCCAGGTCCCTGCTGATCTCGCTTCGGATATCCGTGTCCTTGGCATTGGCGACAGGCGCGGCGAGCGGCAACAGGCCGACGAACAGCAACGGCATCAGGACACGATGGATGGACAGGGTACGCATATCCGGTTTCTCCCCAGAATGGAATTCGATGGATGTCGAGGTCGTGGAAGCCTGGCCACGTGTGCGCGGCTGCGCGTTCAGAAGGTCCAGAGGCCGTTGCCGTCTTCGTCGCCGCAGTCGTCCACGTCGGACTGGTCCATCGTGGCGTAGGGTGCGAACTCGGGCAGGGCGGCCGACAGTGCCTGCTGCGCCGTCAGCAGGCCGGGCAGGCGCGTGCACAGTTGCGCGACCATCGGCTTGAGCTTGGCCTTGGCCTGTTCGCCTGCCTGCTTGCCGATATCGTCGCCGCTCTGGCCGGACAGCATGCCTTTCAGCGCGGTGGCGGCGGCATCGATGCCGACGCGCGCGCCCTCCAGTCCGATCGCCATGCCGTCGCCCACCACGCCCAGCAACTCGTGCCGGTACGCCAGCACCAGCGCCTTCTGTTCCGGCGTGGTGGCAATGCGCTTGCCTTCGATCAGCAGATCGCCGGCGGGCGTGATCTCCGCCTTCGCCAGATGCTGCGTCGTGTCGCGATTCAGCGACAGGTTGGCGAGGGCCAGCTTGTCGCGCGCGGTGGCGATCTCCTGGCGTGCCTTTTCCATCTCCTGGCTGGCTTCGCCCAGGCTGTTGGCGGCTTCGTCCATCGCCTTGGCGGCGACACCCGTGGGCGTCTTGCTGCTGTCTGCCGGCTGGCAAGCGGCGAGGGCCAGCATGCCGACGACGAGGAGAGGGCGCATGAGGGAAAGAGAGGTGTGCATATCCATGTCCTTGTCAGCGGCGGGCCGGTCGTGGCCCGCCTGAGGGGGCGTGTTTATTCGCTCTCGCGCCAGCGGCGCAGGTAGATCGCACCGGCGATCAGGGCAACACCGATGACGGCGCCGATCCACAGGTCGGCCGTCGCGAACGCCTCCCAGCTGCGGGTCAGGTCGATGGCGTTGGCCAGGTCGTCCGGCGTATTGAAGTCGGCGTGCGGGTTGGTCGCGCCGCCCGGCAGGGTGGGGAACCAGGCGCCGGGCAGGATGCTCAACAGGCCGCGGTAGACCACCGTGTACCAGATCAGGTCGTGGCGGACCGCCAGGCTCGGCAGGATGTCGGTCATGCTGATGATCACGCAGGCCAGCACCGGCACCAGCACCGCCCACAGGAACGGCTTGCTGCGTGCCCAGGCCGAGCAGAACATCAGCCAGCCGATCGTCGGCAGCGCCCACAGCATGTACACGGGCAGCGAGGCGATGACGCCGCCGATGATGCGCAGCGGATGCGAGTGGGTGAAGACCGCGCTGCCCACGGGCAGTCCATTGACCGAGACGGTCAGGGCGAAGATCAGCCACATCGCCACGCCGATCACGATACCGACGCCTACCGCCAGCAGCGGTGCCAGCACCAGCGCCCAGGCCAGCTTGGACAGCACCATGTGGGTATCGGACACCGGCAGGGACTTCCAGAACAGCACGCTGCGGTCGCGGCGGTCGTCGTACAGAGTGCCCAGCGCATAGAAGAAGACCACGAAGGCCAGCACCACGCAGGCCAGGATCACGCCGCCCAGCAGCATGCCGTCGCCGATGCCGCCGACGATCTGGTGGGCCTTTTCCGGCGCCTCTTCGATGCTGAAACCGTCGCCGTTCAACTGGCCGCGTGCGGAAATGCTGCCGATGACGGCGAGGATCAGGTTCAGCACCAGGAAGATGCCGCCGGTGATGACCGGTGCCCAGAAAAAACCGCCGCGGTTCTCCCAGAACTCGCGCTTCAGCAGCCACGTGAACGCGCCCGGCTTGGAGGATTTGCCCAACGTCGAAGTCACGGCGTTCATGCGTAGGTTCCTTTCATGATGGCGACGAACAGGTCGGCCAGGCCTGGGGTGCGGGTTTCGCCGAGGGCGGCGAGATGCCCCTTCGGTACGCCGTCGAACAGCAGCACGGTCTTGCCGAAGGGCAGGGCGCGCTCGTCGATGGGCTTGAGGGCGCGGGCCTGGTCGACGGCGTCGCCGCTGACCAGCACTTCGGTGTAGCGTTCGGCGACTTCTTCCATCTGCGATGTCAGCACGATCCTGCCGTCGCGGATGAACATCACGTCGGTGAGGATGTGCTCGATCTCCTCCACCTGGTGCGTGGTGACGATGATGGTCTTCTGCTCATCGAAGTAGTCCTCCAGCAGGCGCTGGTAGAACTGCTTGCGGTACAGGATGTCCAGGCCGAGCGTGGGCTCGTCCAGCACCAGCAGCTTGGCGTCGATGGCCATCACCAGCGCCAGGTGCAGCTGCACGATCATGCCCTTGGACATCTCGCGCACGCGCAGGTTGGGCTTGAGCTGGGTATTGGCGATGAAGCGCTCGCACTTGGCGCGGTCGAAGCGCGGGTGCACGCCGGCGACGAAGTCGATGGCTTCCTTGACCTTCATCCAGCGCGGCAGCACGGCGACGTCGGCGATGAAGCAGACATCCTTCATCAGCTCGTCGCGGTCCTTGCGTGGATCCAGGCCCAGCACCTTCAGCTGGCCTTCGAACGGCGTCAGGCCCAGGATGGCCTTCAACGCGGTCGTCTTGCCGGCTCCGTTCGGGCCGATCAGGCCGATGATCTTGCCGGCTTCGATCTCGAAACTGGTGTTGTCCAGCGCAAGCTTGTTCCTGTAGGCCTTGCGCAGGCCGTGGGCCGACACCACGGTGTTGGCGATTGCAGCATTCATCACTTGATCCCCTTGGATTGCAGCAACTCTTCGATGGACAGGCCCAGGCGCTCGATACGCTCGGCGACGGCCGGCCACTCCTCGGTCAGGAACCGCTCGCGCTCGCTGCCGCGCAGCTTCCGGGCGGCTTCGTCGGTGACGAACATGCCCAGGCCGCGGCGCTTCTCGACCAGGGCTTCATCCGCCAGTTCCTGGTAAGCGCGCGAAACGGTAATCGGATTGAGCTGGTACTCGGCCGCCACCTGGCGGACGGAGGGCAGCGCATCGCCCGGCTTCAGGATGCCGTCCAGCATCATGGCGATCACGCGGTCCTTCAGCTGACGGTAGATGGGAGCACCGTCGCTCCATTGGATGGGCGCCATGGGTCAGCTCCTCGGACGCAGGGATTGGCCGAAGGAGAAGTACGGCATGGCCAGCGAGGCCCGCGCACGACGCTTGTGCTGGGCCGGTTCCGCCGCGGTGCCGTCGCCGGTGATCTCGCCGACGTCCGTTTCCAGCGCGCCCACCAGCGTCGCGGGATCCACCTCGGACGTGCGGCCGCCGGACATGGCCGCCAGTGCGCCCGCCGCCAGCAGCAGGCCGCCAACGGCCAGGCTGGGCAGCGTGTGGGTCAGTTTCTGGTTCATGGCATCTCCCCGTGAGTTGGGTGAGTGGTGTTGTATTCAACTATAACACCAAAACACGGGTCGTCAACTGTCCGGGAACGTTTTGTCACCCAACTGAAGGCATACTTGTGATGTTCGCACTAGCGGGGTAGTGAAATGAAGCTCAAGTCGTTGAAAATACTGATGTTGATGGTCCTGGCGGGCGTGTCCGCAGCGGCCCTGGCGGCGGGTTTGCTGGACGTCAGCTACCGTCCGCTGGCGGGCAAGGCGCCGGTAAACCTGAAGAAGGCGTACGCGGGGCAGGTGCTGCTGATCGTGAACACCGCAAGTAAATGCGGGTATACGCCGCAGTACGAAGGACTGGAGTCCCTGCACCAGCATTACGCCGGCCAGGGCTTCTCGGTGCTCGGGTTCCCGTCCAACGACTTCAAGGGCCAGGAGCCGGGCAGCGAGAAGGAAATCCAAGAGTTCTGCACGCTGACCTATGGCGTCAAGTTCCCCATGTTCGAAAAGGTTGTCGTGACCGGTGACAACGCCACGCCCCTGTACAAGTCGCTCGCGCAGGCGACGGGCACGGCGCCCGCCTGGAACTTCCACAAGTATCTGATCGGCAGGGATGGCCGCGTGGTCGCGAATTTCCCCAGCAAGACAGCGCCGGACGATCCCGCGCTGGTTGCTGCCATCGAGCGCGAACTGAAGGCACCGCGCGCTGCGCGTTGACGCGGTGCCTCGGCAGGTGGCCGGCGTGCCACAATATCGGTTTGGCGCCGCCATCGTGGCGCAGGTTCCAGGAGCAGGAAGGATGAAGCGGTCGGTTCGCGGCGCAGCCGTGTTGTTGGCAATCTCGTTTTCGATGTTGGGAGGCAGCGTGTCTGCACAGGAAAAAACCGCGCTGACCACCGAGCGCGACAAGGTCAGCTACGCCATCGGCGTGGACGTGGGCAACTCGCTGCAGCCGGTCGGGCCGTTCCTCGATACGGCCGCGTTCCAGCGCGCGATCGTCAACACCTTCGAAGGCAAGCCGAACCTCATCTCCGAGCAGGAAGCGCAGGCGACCGACCAGTTGCTGCGCGTCAACCTGGCCGTCGCCGACGGCCAGCCCATCCCGGGCATGCCGCCGGGCAGCGCGCCGCCGCCGGTCGACAAGACCAAGGTGGGTCTGTTCCTGGGCACGTACGTGGTCGGTCCGTCGCTGCTGCCGTTCAAGGACGAGATCGACCCCGCGACGCTGGTGCAGGCCGTGCGCACGATCACCGGCAAGACCGGCACGCCGCTGCTGTCGGTGGAGCAGGCGCAGGCCGAGATGCAGGCCTATCTCTCCAAGCGCCAGGCCACCGCCGGCCAGCGCAACCGCGATGAAGGCGCGAAGTTCCTCGCCGAGAACAAGGTCAAGCCGGGCGTGGTCACCACGCCGTCCGGCCTGCAGTACATGGTGCTGCGCCAGGGCAACGGCCAGCGTCCGATGTCCAGCAGCCGCGTGCGCGTCAATTACGAAGGCAAGCTGCTCAACGGGGACGTGTTCGACAGTTCCTACGCGCGCGGCGAGCCCGCCGAGTTCGGCCTGAACCAGGTGATCGCCGGCTGGACCGAGGGTGTGGCCTTGATGCCGGTGGGCGCGAAGTACCGCTTCTGGATCCCGTCCAACCTCGCCTACGGCCCGAACGGCGCTCCGGGCGGCAAGATCGGTCCGGACGCGACGCTGACGTTCGACGTCGAACTGATGGGTGTCCTGCAGTAAGCCGAATCACCGTATTCGGCACTGGAACTCACTGACAGGATGGGCTGATGCGTGTAGCGATCTTTGGTACGGGTTACGTCGGGCTGGTGACAGGCACCTGCCTGGCGGAAGTCGGCCACGACGTGGTCTGCGTGGACATCGATCCGGCCAAGGTCGACGGCTTGAACAACGGCATCGTGCCGATCTACGAGCCCGGCCTGTCGCCGATGGTGAAGGCGAACCATGAAGCGGGCCGGCTGCGCTTCACCACCGATGCCGCCGACGCCATTTCGCATGGCGAAGTGGTCTTCATCGCCGTCGGTACGCCGCCGGACGAGGATGGCAGTGCCGACCTGCAGTACGTGCTGGCGGTGGCCCGCACGATCGGTCGCAATCTCCAGCGCCCCTGCACGGTGGTCAACAAGTCCACCGTGCCGGTCGGCACCGCCGACAAGGTGCGCGCTGCCATCGAAGCGGAACTGACGGCGCGCGGCGTCGACGTTGCGTTCGACGTGGTCTCGAATCCGGAATTCCTCAAGGAAGGCGATGCGGTCAAGGACTGCATGCGGCCGGACCGCATCGTCGTCGGCGCATCGAGCCCGCAGGCGGTGGAGAAGCTGCGCCGCCTCTACGCGCCGTTCAACCGCAACCACGAGCGCATCGTGGTGATGGACGTGCGCTCGGCCGAGCTGACCAAGTACGCGGCCAACGCGATGCTGGCCGCCAAGATCAGTTTCATGAACGAGATCGCGAACATCGCCGAGCGCGTCGGCGCGGACGTGGAGCAGGTGCGCCAGGGGATCGGCTCCGATCCGCGCATCGGCTGGCACTTCATCTATCCCGGCGCCGGCTATGGCGGCTCCTGCTTCCCGAAGGACGTGCAGGCGCTGGCGCGCACCGCTCAGCAGCATGGTTACGTGCCGGAGCTGCTGCAGGCGGTGGAGTCGGTCAACGAGCGGCAGAAGGGCCATCTGTTCGAACTGATCCAGCGCCACTACGACCGTGGCGAGGACGAGGGTGTGCGCGGCAAGACGTTCGCGGTGTGGGGCCTGTCCTTCAAGCCCAACACCGACGACATGCGCGCGGCGAGCAGCCGGCGCCTGCTGGCGGAACTGTGGGAAGCGGGCGCCCGCGTACAGGCCTACGATCCCGAGGCACGCGAGGAAGCGGCCCGCATCTTCGGTGAACGCGATGACCTGGTGCTGTGCGAAGACGCGCGCGCCGCGGTCGACGGCGCGGACGCACTGGTGGTCGTGACCGAGTGGAAGCAGTTCCGCAGCCCGGATTTCGCGCGACTCCAGGAGACGCTCGGCGATGCCGTGATCTTCGACGGCCGCAATCTGTACGAGCCGGCCGAAGTGGAAGCGGCCGGCCTGGCGTACTACGGCATCGGACGCGGGAGGTCCGTGCGTGCAGGCTGATCTGCCCCTGTCGGGCGACATGCTGGAACGCCGGCTGGTCGAACTGGAAACCCGGCTGGCCTTCCAGGAGCACTCGCTCAACGAAATGAGCGAGGCGCTCGCCGATGCGCGTGCCGAGAACCAGCGCACCGCGTTGCTGCTGCGGACCATGGTGGAAGAACTGGGCAAGGTGCGGACCTCCCTGTTCGAGGACCCTGCCAGCGAACCGCCGCCGCCGCATTATTGATACGCTTGCGGCACAGCAGTCCCCACGAACGACCGATGACCGATTCACTCCGTGACCAGTTGCTGGGCCTGGGCTTCAAGCCCGCGCCCAAGCCCGAGCGCAAACCCGAACGCGGCCCCGATCCGCGCCGCGAGGCCCACAAGCCGGCGGGCAAGGGTGGCGCGCATCCGAAACCGGGGCAGGGCGGCAAGCCGCGTCCGTCGCAGGGTGCAGGCAAACCCAGGCGCAGCCAGGAAGACATCGACCTCGCCAAGGCCTACGCCATCCGCGCGCAGCGCGAGAAGGACGAGCGCATCGAGGCCGAGCGGGTGAAGCAGGAAGAGGCGCGCGTTCGCCGCGAGGCGAAGGCGAAGCTCGAGGCCTTCCTCAAGGACAAGGCACTGAACGACGCCGAGGCGGACATCGCGCGCCATTTCCCCTACGGCGGCAAGATCAAGCGCATCTACGTCAATGCGGAACAGCTCAAGGCATTGAATGGCGGTGAACTGGGCGTGGTGCAGCAGAACGGGCGCTACCTGCTGGTCACCGCCGCCGTACTCGCCGAGGCGGAAGCCCTGTTCGCCCCCGCGATCGCGTTGAAGGTCGATCCCGACGCGCCGGCAGGAGACGATCCCTACGCCGATCCGCAGTACCAGGTGCCCGACGACCTGGTGTGGTGAAGAGGCGGGGCCGGCATCGGCTCTGCCTCCTGCCGGGCCTCGACGGCACCGGGCGTCTCTACGCTCCTTTGATCGCCGCGTTGGCCGATGTCGGCGATGTCGACGTGCTGGCGTACGACAGCACGCATTTCGAAAGCTATGCCGCCTTGGCCGATACGCTGCGGCCCGTGATCGAGCGCCACGATGATGTCGTGCTGGTGGCGGAGTCCTTTGCCGGTCCGCTCGGAGTCCTGCTGGCGCACCGGCATCCACGGCGCGTTCGTGGTCTGGTGATGGCGGCGAGCTTCGTGCGGGCCCCGCTGCCGTTCAGCCGGATCGGCGCGACGCTTTTGCAAGGGATGCCTGCCGTCGCGCCGCCGCTGTTCGCGTTGGAGCGCTTGCTCGCGGGCAGCGGTTTGCCGGCGCCATTGCGCGCGGAGTTCGAGGCGATCATCGCCACCTTGCCGCTCGCCATCCTGCGCCAGCGTGCCCTGGCGGCGTTGCGTGTGGACGTGACGACGGAACTGGCGGCCCTGGATATCCCCGCGCTGTACCTGCAGGCCAGGCACGACCGGCTCATCTGGCCAAAGGCGGGGCGCGACGTCATCCGCCTGTCCCGCAACGCTCGTCACGCGGTGATCGATGCGCCGCACTTTCTTTTCCAGATGGCACCGTTGCCGGCGGCGGCCGAAATCGGCCGGTGGCTGGACGGATTGAGTGGAGACACGCACGGCTAGGCGCGCGCCGGCGTCCTCACCAGCCACCGCCACACGATGAAGGCCGCCATCAGCGCGATGGCCGATGAGCAGAGGAAGGCGGCTTCGCCGCCGATGCGCCACAGCTGGCCCGCGAGCAGGGCGCCGCATACACCGCCCACGCCCGACGACAGACCATAGAAGACACCCTGTCCGTGGCCGTTCATGCGGCCGGGGAAAAAACGCACGAGCAGCTGCATCGCGGCGGCGAAGAAGGCCCCGAAGTTCAGCGCATGCGTAAGCTGCGCGACCACCATCACCGGCGTGTTGTCGGGGAAGAGCGCGGTGACCAGCCAGCGCAGCGAGGCACTGAGCAGCGCGATCATCAGCACGCGGCTGGCATCCCAGCGCCGGAAGATGCGGCTGGACAGGAAGAACACGCCGATCTCGGCCAGCACGCCCACCGTCCAGAGCATGCCCTGCGTCGCGGTCGGATAGCCGTGCTCGGACAGGTAGATCGAGAAGAACGTGTAGAACGGGCCGAACGATATCTGCGCCAGGAACGCCGCGACGAAGAAGGCGATCACCTGCGGTTGCCGCAGCCGCACACGGAAACCGCCGTCGGCATCCTGTGCCGGCAGGCTCGGATCGTGCGCGTACCGGTTCACCAGGGCGGACCCGAGCACGCCTGCGAGGACGGGCAGCATGAGCCAGGGCAGCGCACCCACGCCGAGCCGCCGCTCATCGATCAGCCAGCCGAACGAGGCCACCACGACGATGAAGCCGATCGATCCCCACACGCGGATCAGGCCGTAGCGGTCGCTGCGTGCACCGAGGTGCGACATCGTGATCGATTCGAACTGCGGCATCACGGCGTTGTAGGCGAAGCAGAAGCCCAGCATCACCGCGAACAGGCCGGCATGTTCCAGCGGCAGCAGGAACAGTGCGAAGCAAGCCGTGGCCAGTGCGCAGCCCGCATGCAGCCACCGGATCGGGTGGGTGGAACGTGCCGCGAGCGTGGTCCACAGGCTGGGCGAGACGATGCGGGTGGCGTACCACAGGCTCATCAGCACGCTGATCGCGGCGACGCCCAGGCCGCGCGATTCGAGATACAGGCTCCAGTACGGCGTGAATGCACCCAGCGCGGCGTAGTAGAAGAAGTAGAAGCTGGACAGGCGTGCGGCGGGATAGGGGTGCGGGTGAGCGGCGCCGGACGATGTCATGGCGCATTGTAGCGGGGCGGGATGTGGCTGAACGGCCGTCGCGTCCGTTGGTTCTGCAGCTTGCGTGAGCCGGCCGCGAACTGTAGTCGGCTCTGGGATGACCACCAGATAGCGTTCGTCGTGCGCAAGGCGCACGCTACGGTCCCGTCATTCCAGCGGAAGCGCTAATCCATTGCCCGCCGGGGCCGCAGCATCTCGCAAGAGCAACATGGGTCCCAGCCTGCGCTGGGACGACGGCGGGGATGGTCTGGTCGCAGTTTCGTCGTTCGAGCGAAAGCTGGAATCCATGGCCCATGCGGGCCACCGTATCCCTCGTAAGAGCAAGATGGGTCCCAGCCTGCGCTGGGACGACGGCGGGGATGGTCTGGTCGCAGTTTCGTCATTCCAGCGAAAGCTGGAATCCATGGCCCGCGGACGCCGCAGCCTCTCGCAAGAGCAACGTGGGTCCCAGCCTGCGCTGGGACGACGGTGATGGTCCGGTCGTAGTTTCGTCATTCCAGCGAAAGCTGGAATCCATGGCCCGTGGGCGCCGCAGCCTCTCGCAAGAGCAACATGGGTCCTAGCCTGCGCTGGGACGACGGCGGGGATGGTCTGGTCGCAGTTTCGTCATTCCAGCGTAAGCTGGAATCCATGGCCCATGCGGGCCACGGTATCCGTCGCAGGAGCAAGAGGGGTCCCAGCCTGTGCGGGGACGACGGCGGTGGGCGGTTGGTGCGCGTTGGTGCCGGCGCGCTTCCCCAGGCAGTGCCTATTCGGGGTCGTAGTCGAGATTGGAAGCCAGCCAGCGCTCCACCTGGGCCAGTTCCACGCCCTTGCGCTTCGCGTAGTCCGCGGCCTGTTCCTTCGAGACGCGGCCGACCACGAAGTACTGGCTCTGCGGATGGCTGAAGTAGTAGCCGGAGACCGCCGCGGTCGGCAGAATCGCGAAGCTTTCCGTCAGCGACATGCCGGCGTGGGATCCCGCGTCGAGCAGGCGGAACAGCGTGTCCTTCTCGCTGTGCTCCGGACAGGCCGGATAGCCAGGGGCAGGGCGGATGCCGACGTACTTCTCGGCGATCAACGCTTCGTTGTCCAGCGATTCGTCGGCTGCGTAGCTCCAGAATTCCCTGCGCACGCGCTGGTGGAGGCGTTCGGCCAGTGCTTCGGCCAGGCGGTCGGCCAGTGCCTTCAGCAGGATGGCGTTGTAGTCGTCGTGGTCGGCCTCGAAACGCGCCACATGCGCGTCGATGCCGATGCCTGCGGTGACGGCGAACATGCCCATCCAGTCCTGCCGGCCGGAATCTTTCGGCGCGATGAAGTCTGCCAGGCAGAAGTCCGGGCGCTCGACCGGCTTGTCGACCTGCTGGCGGAGGAAATGCAGACGCTCGCTGCGGCCATCGACCTGCAGTTCCACGTCGTCGCCCAGGCTGTTCGCCGGCCACAGGCCGAACACCGCCTTCGCGGTAAGCCACTTCTCCTCGACGATCTTCACCAGCATCGCGCGCGCGTCGCGATACAGCTCGCTGGCCTGCGTGCCGACCACGGCATCGGTCAGGATCGCCGGGTACTTGCCGAACAATTCCCAGGCGTTGAAGAACGGCGTCCAGTCGATGCACTCCACCAGTTCGCCCAGCGGGTAGTCGTCGAACACGTGGATGCCGGGCTGCTTCGGGGCCGGTGGCGTGTAGGTGTCCCAGCCGCCATCGAACTTCTGGCCGCGCGCCTTCTCCTGCGAGACCAGCCGCTTGGCGTCGCCGCGGTTCCTGTGGCGTTCGCGGATCTCGGCGTAGTCGGCATCGTTGGCCGCGACGAAGGCTGCGCGCATGTCGCGCGAAATCAGCGACTGGGCGACGCCTACGGCACGCGAAGCATCCTTCACCCACACGGTCGGGGCGGTGTAGTGGGGATCGATCTTCAGCGCGGTATGCGCGCGCGAGGTGGTGGCGCCGCCGATCAGCAGCGGCATCTCGAAACCCTGGCGCTGCATCTCGCGGGCGACGTGCGTCATCTCTTCCAGTGACGGCGTGATCAGCCCCGACAGGCCGATCAGATCGGCATTCTCGGCGCGCGCCGTGTCCAGGATCTTCTGCGTGGGCACCATCACGCCCAGGTCGACGACGTCGAAGTTGTTGCAGGCCAGCACCACGCCGACGATGTTCTTGCCGATGTCGTGCACGTCGCCCTTGACCGTGGCCATGACGATCTTGCCGTTGGACTTGCCGACGTCGCCGGTGCGCAGCTTCTCGGCTTCGATGAAGGGCAGCAGGTAGGCGACCGCCTTCTTCATCACGCGGGCCGACTTCACCACCTGCGGCAGGAACATCTTGCCCGCTCCGAACAGGTCGCCGACCACGTTCATGCCGTCCATCAGCGGGCCTTCGATCACGTCGAGCGGGCGCGTGGCCTGCTGGCGTGCCTCTTCGGTGTCCTGGTCGACGAAGGCATCGATACCATGCACCAGCGCGTGGGCCAGGCGCTCGCGCACCGGCTTCTCGCGCCATGCCAGGTTCTCGACGGGCGCTTCGCCCTTCTTGCCCTTGTAGCGGTCGGCGATCTCCAGCAGCCGCTCGGTGGAATCCTTGCGACGGTTGAGGATGACGTCCTCCACGCGTTCGCGCAGGTCGGCGTCGAGGTCGTCGTAGACCGGCAGACCGCCCGCATTGACGATGCCCATGTCCATGCCCGCCTGGATGGCGTGGTACAGGAACACGGAGTGGATCGCGGCACGCACGGGCTCGTTGCCGCGGAACGAGAACGACACGTTCGACACGCCGCCGGACACGTGGCAGTGCGGCAGCGTCCGCTTGATGATCCGCGTCGCCTCGATGAAGTCGACCGCGTAGTTGTCGTGCTCCTCGATGCCGGTGGCGACGGCGAAGATGTTGGGGTCGAAGATGATGTCTTCGGGCGGGAAGCCGACGTCCTCGGTCAAGATGCGGTAGGCGCGCGTGCAGATCTCGACCTTGCGTGCGCAGGTGTCGGCCTGGCCGGTCTCGTCGAACGCCATGACCACCGCGGCCGCGCCATAGCGCAGCACCTTGCGGGCATGGTCGACGAATGCTTCTTCGCCTTCCTTCAACGAGATCGAATTGACCACGCCCTTGCCCTGCAGGCATTTCAGGCCGGCCTCGATCACGCTCCACTTCGACGAATCGACCATCACCGGGATGCGGGCGATGTCGGGTTCGGACGCGATCAGGTTGAGGAAGCGGTCCATCGCCTTCTCGGAATCGATCAGCCCCTCGTCCATGTTGACGTCGAGGATCTGCGCGCCGTTGGCGACCTGCTGGCGCGCCACCTCGACCGCTTCCTCGTAGCGCTCTTCCTTGATCAGCTTGCGGAACTGCGCGCTGCCGGTGACGTTGGTGCGCTCGCCCACGTTGACGAACAGCAGGTCCGGCGTGATGACCAGCGGTTCCAGTCCGGACAGGCGGGTGTGGCGCACGGTCGTCGCGCTCATGCGGCCTGCTCCAGACGTGCATTCAGCCTGCGCGGCGGGATGCCCGCGACGGCCTCGGCGATCGCCCTGATGTGCGGGGGCGTGGTGCCGCAGCAGCCGCCGACCAGGTTCAACAGGCCGGATTGCGCGAATTCCTTCAGCGTGGCCGCCATTTCTTCCGGCGTTTCGTCGTACTCGCCGAAGGCGTTGGGCAGGCCCGCGTTGGGATGCGCGCTGACGTACGCGTCGGCGACCGTCGCCAGCGTCTCGACGTGCTCGCGCAGGTCCTTCGCACCCAGTGCGCAGTTCAGGCCGATCGACAGCGGACGACTGTGCGCCACCGAGGTGTAGAACGCCTCGGCCGTCTGGCCGGACAACGTGCGCCCGGAGGCATCGGTGATGGTGCCGGAGATCATCACGGGCAGGCGCCCGCCACGCGCGTCGAACACTTCCTCGATCGCGTACAGCGCGGCCTTGGCGTTGAGCGTGTCGAAGATGGTCTCCACCATCAGGGTGTCGGCGCCTCCGTCGATCAGACCCTCGATGGCCTCGCGGTAGGTGGAACGCAGTTCATCGAAATTCGTGTTGCGGAAGCCCGGATCGTTGACGTCGGGACTGATCGAGGCGGTGCGGCTGGTGGGCCCGAGCACGCCGATGACGAAGCGCGGCTTGTCTGGCGTGATCGCCTCGATGGCATCGCAGCACTGCCGTGCGACCTGCGCACCGGCCTTGTTCAACTCGTAGACCAGGTGTTCGAGGTGATAGTCGGCCTGGCTGATCGAGGTGGCGTTGAACGTGTTCGTCTCGATCAGGTCCGCACCTGCTTCCAGATAGGCCGTGTGCACGCCGGCGATCACCTCCGGCCTGGTCAGCAGCAACAGGTCGTTGTTGCCCTTCAGGTCGTGGTCGCAACCGGGCCCGTGCGTGTGCGGGTGCTCGGCATCGCAGCCGTCGGCGAAACGCTGCCCGCGGTAGTCCGCCTCCTGCAGCCCGTGCTTCTGGATCATCGTGCCCATGGCGCCGTCGATGATGAGGATGCGCTGGGCCAGCGCGTCCTCCAGGCGCCTGGCGCGCGCGGGGTTGAGCCAGGGCAGCGTCTTCATGGCTTCACCGCGGTCAGCGAAATGACCTCGAAGTGGGGAGGGCGACGCTCACGGGTGACCGTCTCGGCGTTGGCGATCTCGAGGCCCGCCTTCTCGGCGAACTTGCGCAGTTCCTTCTCCGAGAAACCGAGGTTCACGTGGCCGTAGGCCTCCACGACCGACTTGTGCTCGTGCTTGCCCAGGCTGCTGAGCAGCAGGCGACCGCCCCGGCGCAGCACGCGCGCCGCTTCCGCGACGGCCTGGGCAGGCTTGGCGGAATAGGTGAGGGCATGCATCAGCACGACCAGGTCGAAGCTGCCGTCCTTGAACGGCAACGCGTGCATGTCGCCCTCGCGGACTTCCACGTTCGGAAAGCGGCGCAGGCGCTCGCCCGCGGCGGCGACCACACGCGTGCTGGTATCGATGCAGACGTAGCGCCTGGCATGCGGCGAAAGCAGTTCGGCGAGCACGCCGTCGCCGGACGCGATGTCGAGGACGTCGCCGGTTTCCAGCAGTGGCAGGGCGGTGCGGGCCAGTGCTTCCCAGGTGCGCCCGGGCGAGTAGTGGCGCTCCATGTCGCCGGCGACGCTGTCGGCCCAGTTCTGGTCTGCGGCGCGGTTGGCCAGTACGTTGGCGACGCGTTCGGCGTCCTGCCGCAGCAGCGGATCGTCGCTGCCGTCGCGCAGGCTGCGCCAGAGCTCGCGCTGGACCGCGTCCAGGTTGTCTTCATCGAACCGGTAATAGGCCGAGACGCCCGCGCGCCGATCACGTGCCAGGCCGGCCTCCTTGAGCTTGGCCAGGTGCGTGGATACCCGCGGCTGCGCCAACTGGGTGATGGCCGACAGTTCGGCGACGGTCAGTTCCTCGCGCGCCAGCAGCGCCAGCAGGCGCACACGGGTGGCGTCGGCGAACACTTTCAGCCGGGTCGACCAGGCTTCCAGATCCATAAATATCTTCCTATCGCGATATAGAGATATTTTGAAGACTGGACCCGGCCGCGGTCAACCCATTGGCATACGCCCGCGGATGGTCGCGGGTTACAATTGGTATCTAACCGTTGTCGAGGGGTACCCGTGGATTTCGCATTCACCGAAGAGCAGTTGATGATCCAGGACGTGGCGCGCCGGATCGCCCAGGAGAAGATCGGCCCCAGCGCCGAGCACCATGACCGGACCGGCGAGTTCCCGCTGGACAACATCCGCCTGTTGGGCGAGAACGGCCTGATGGGCATCGAGGTACCGGCCGAATACGGCGGGGCGGGAATGGATCCGATCGCCTACGTACTGGCGATGATCGAGATCGCCGCCGCGGATGCCGCGCACTCCACCATCGTGTCGGTGAACAACTCGCTGTTCTGCAACGGCATCCTGAAGTTCGGCACCGAAGCGCAGAAGCAGACCTACGTGCGCGCCATCGCCGAGGGTCGCGAGATCGGTGCGTTCGCGCTGACCGAGCCGCAGTCCGGCTCTGACGCCACCGCGATGCGCTGCCGCGCCGTGAAGCAGGCCGACGGCAGCTTCGTCATCAACGGCAAGAAGAGCTGGATCACCTCCGGCCCGGTCGCCAGGTACATCGTGCTGTTTGCGATGAGCGAGCCGGACAAGGGCGCGCGCGGCATCACTGCCTTCATGATCGACACGGAGAAGGCCGGTTTCCATCGCGGCAAGACCGAACCCAAGCTGGGCATCCGTGCTTCGGCGACGTGCGAGATCGAGTTCACCGACTACGTGGCGCCCGCCGACGACGTGCTGGGCAGCGAGGGCGAGGGCTTCAAGATCGCCATGAGCGTGCTGGACGCCGGCCGCATCGGCATCGCCTCGCAGGCCATCGGCATCGCCCGTGCCGCCTATGAAGCGACCATCGCCTACGTGAAGGAGCGCAAGGCGTTCGGCGCGCCGATCGGCACGTTCCAGATGACCCAGGCCAAGATCGCCGACATGAAGTGCAAGCTGGATGCGGCCACGCTGCTGACCCTGCGCGCGGCGTGGGTGAAGGGCCAGGACCAGCGCTTCAGCAACGAGGCGGCCATCGCCAAGCTCACGGCCTCGGAAGCCGCCATGTGGATCACCCACCAGGCGCTGCAGATCCACGGTGGCATGGGTTACTCGAAGGAAATGCCGATCGAGCGCTACTTCCGCGACGCCAAGATCACCGAGATCTACGAGGGCACCAGCGAGATCCAGCGCCTGGTCATCGCCCGCAACGAGACCGGCCTGCGCTGAGTCTGCCGCCGTCCTGTCGACGAAGGACGCCGCCGCAAGGCGGCGTTCTCCGTTTCGGGACCTGGATGGCGCCACCCCCGTCTTTGGTCATGGGACCGCAGGGGCGATGGTCCGCTAGAGTGGCCTGATGCGGGGGTCCGTCCCCCGTTTTCCTCCTGGAGATCCCGATGCGCAAAACCCTGATCGTCTGTGCCCTCACGCTGGCCCTGGCCGCCTGCGACAAGGGCAATGCTCCTGCCGGTGCCGCCGCCGATGCCGCGGCGCCGGTGGCGTCCGCCGCCGATGTCGCCGCCGAGAGCAAGCGGTTGAACGAGTGGTTCGAGAAGAAGTACGAGGAGCAGCTGAAGTTCAGTCCCATCCAGTTGACCTTCCAGGGCAGCAAGGAGCTGTACGACCAGGTCGACGACATGTCCGAGCAGGCCACGCGCGACCAGGTCGCGTGGCAGAAGGCGAGCGTCGAGGAGATGGAGAAGTCCTTCGACTACGCCAAGCTCGACGACGAGACCAAGTTCTCCTACGACCTGTGGAAGCTGCAGTACGAGAACGCGCGCGACGGCCTGCCGTTCATGCAGGACGGCTACGCCTTCGACCAGATGAACGGTGCCCAGAGCTTCTGGCCGACCTTCCTGATCAGCTTCCACAAGGTCGATGACGAAGCCGACTACACCGCCTACATCGCCCGCCTCAAGGCGACGCAACGCGCGTTCGGCCAGTTGCTGGAGCGCGCGCGCGCCTCGGCGGCGCAGAACATCCGTCCGCCGAAGTTCGCCTACGAGGGCGTGATCGACCAGGCGAAGAAGGTCGTCACCGGC
The DNA here is from genome assembly GCF_043632995.1 of Pseudoxanthomonas japonensis. Classification (NCBI taxonomy): domain Bacteria; kingdom Pseudomonadati; phylum Pseudomonadota; class Gammaproteobacteria; order Lysobacterales; family Lysobacteraceae; genus Pseudoxanthomonas; species Pseudoxanthomonas japonensis. The sequence goes on from NZ_CP171632.1 coordinate 1,884,353, forward strand.
GCGCCGTTCACCGCCGGCAAGGATTCGGCCATCTGGGCCGATGCGCAGGCCAAGGCCGATGCGCTGGTGAAGGGCGGCAAGATCGACGCCGCCCGCGGCACCGCATTGAAGGATGAAGCGCGCAAGGCGCTGCTGGAACAGTTCAAGCCGGCCTACGACGGCGTGATCGCGTGGAGCGAGGAGGAACTGCCCAAGGCGGCCGTCAACGCCACCGGCGTGGGCTCCACGCACCCGAACGGCAAGGCGTACTACGAGTACCAGCTGAAGCAGATGACGACCACCGGCATGACCGCCGAGGAGATCCATGCGCTGGGCCTGAAGGAAGTCGAGCGCATCAGGGGCGAAATGACCGCGCTGAAGGACAAGGTCGGCTTCAAGGGCGACCTGGATGCCTTCTTCACCTTCATCGACACCGACAAGCAGTTCAAGTATCCGAACACCGACGCCGGCCGGCAGGCCTATATCGACGACGCCACCGCCGCCATCGATAACATCAAGAAGGTGCTGCCGGACTACTTCGGCCTGTTGCCCAAGGCGGATCTGGTGGTGAAGCGCGTGGAGCCGTTCCGCGAGCAGGACGGCGCGGCCCAGCACTACTTCCCGGGTACGCCGGACGGTTCGCGTCCGGGCGTGTACTACGCGCATCTGTCCGACATGAATGCCATGCCGAAGACCGAGCTCGAAGTGATCGCGTATCACGAGGGCCTGCCGGGCCACCACATGCAGATCTCCATCGCGCAGGAACTGACGGGCGTGCCGAAGTTCCGCACGCAGTACGGCGTCACCGCCTATGCGGAAGGCTGGGGCCTGTATTCGGAATGGCTGGCGAAGGAAATGCCGGGAACCTACAAGGACCCTTACTCGGAGTACGGCCGCCTGAGTTCGGAGATGTGGCGTGCGATCCGCCTGGTGGTCGACACCGGCCTGCATGCCAAGGGCTGGACCGAGCAGCAGGCGGTCGAGTACTTCGACGCCAACAGCGCGGTGCCGCGTGCGGCGATCGAATCCGAGATCAAGCGCTACCTGATCATGCCGGGCCAGGCCACGGCCTACAAGATCGGCATGATCAAGATCCAGGACCTGCGCAGGAAGGCCGAAACCGAACTGGGCGACAAGTTCGACATCAAGGGCTTCCACGACACCGTGCTGGGCGGCGGCGCGTTGCCGCTGAACCTGCTGGAGCGTCGCGTGGACCAGTGGATCGCGAAGGAAAAGGCCAAGCAGGCCTGACCCTCGACGAGGTGATACCGAGAACCCCGGCCTTGCGCCGGGGTTCTTGTTTCCATCGTCAGTGCGCCGTGGTCAGCAGCGCGATGTTCGCCGTCAGCCAAGTGTCCAGTGAAGTTGGCGATTGTCCGGTGAGGCGCGCGTAGTCGCCCGTGACCTCACCGAGATCGCCGGCGGCGGTCGCGACGTCGAACGACGCGAACACGTCGGCAAGGACGCGCGGGAAGCCGTGCGCGCGCAGGCCTTCGACCTGCTGCGCCGGCGTGATGTCTACCACGGACAGCGACTTGCCGGTCAGCGTGGACACGCGCGCCGCGATGTCGCGGGCGGTGTACGCCTGCGTGCCGGTGAGGGTCAGGACGCGGTTCGTCGTGTCGGGTGAGGCGAGTGTGACAGCGGCGGCGCGCGCAAGGTCGTCACGGGCGATGTAGGCGATGCGGCCGTCGCCGGCCGAGGTTGCCCATTCGCCGGATGCCAGCGCGCCGGGCAGCGCATAGGCGAGGTTCTCGAAATACCAGGCGTTGCGCAGGATCGTCCAGCCCAGCGGAGAGGCCGAAAGCGCCTGCTCCGTTCCCCAGTGATCCGGTGCGAAGGACACATGCGACGTGTCGGCGGACGGCAGCGAGGTGTAGACGACGTGCTTCACGCCGGCATCGGCCGCGGCCTGGACGGCGGCACGATGCTGGGTCAGGCGCTTGCCGGGTTCCATCAGTGCATCGGTGCTGACCAGCAGCAGTCGATCGGCGCCGGTGAAGGCGGCCGCCAGCATGTCGGGCTGATCGAAGTCCGCGCTGCGGACTGTCACGCCACGGGCGGCGAAATCCGCCAGCGAGTCCGAGTTGCGCGTGGTGACGATGAGGCGCTCTGCCGGAACCTGCAGCGTGTCCAACAGGTGGCGGACGACGGCGCCCCCCAGTTTTCCGGAAGCGCCGGTGACCAGCAGGGTGGGGGTGGGGGACTTCATGGCGACTCCTGTATCCGGTAACGGAAAGGTCATTGGTTACGCTATGGTAGTAATGGCTTCCGCGCCCACAAGCAGGGAGCGCGAAGTAACCCGGTTACCGCGCGGTAACCATGCACCGGATATCGCCCATGACGCTGCACCGCCAATCCCTGATCCTGACCGAGAACTGCCCGATCCGCGACGTGCTGGACCGCTTGGGCGACCGGTGGACCGTGCTGGTCCTGCACGAGCTGGCCGGCGGCACGCTGCGCTTCACCGAAGTGCGCAAGCGCATCGCGGACATCTCGCCACGGATGCTGGCGCAGACGCTGCGCCGTCTGGAGCAGGACGGGCTGGTGCGGCGTGAGGTGTTCCCGACGGTACCGCCACGCGTGGACTACGCACTGACGGCCCTGGGCTCATCGTTCTTCGAGCGCATCGAGATGCTCGCGCAGTGGGCATCCGACCACCACGACGAAGTGCGGGCCGCGCGTCAGGCCTATGTCGCGCCGGCAGCCAACGCGCCGCTCTGATCCACCGCGTGGTCAGGCTTGCATCAGGGCGACGGTTCTGCAGGACACGCCATGTCGCAGACAGGCAGCAACGGTGGGCACGAACCGTCGGTCGCCGCGCATACCTCGAATGGCGTGCCACGTGCGCCGGAGCGTGAGACCGGCGTGACTTCCAGCCGCCATCGAACATGGCCGTCGGCGTCGGGCACGACGTCGCCCTCTGTCCACGTCACATGCACGACCCCATTCTCGAACTGCAGTGGCGCCAGTGCACGCGACCCGGGCACCATTCCGCCTTCGTTGAATCCGGAAACGGGTCTGATGAAGTAACCGAAGTGCTTGTAGTTCCTGCGGGACAGGCCGGAGATTTCCAGGGCGACGAACTCGACCCCTTCGCAACTACCGCCATGGAACTGAATCAACTGCAGGCGCGCCGATATGCCGGCAGGTGGCAACCGGTTCGCCGCCGCGGCGCGAAGTGAAGTCGGGAATTCATCCGACAGCGGGGGCAGGCATGCTGACGCCGTGCCGGGTACGGCGACGGCCAGTCCAAGCATCACTGTCGACAATCTCTTCATGGCAATCCTTCGCCGATCAAGGATTAGGTGAAGCGTATAGGCGCGGAAGGTCCGCCTGTAACGCCAACGCGCGCCAAAAAAGAAAACCCCGGCGATGCCGGGGTTTTCAGTCTTGTAGGTCTCGTACGGGTCAGTGACCGGTCGCCGGCTCCGGGGGCAGTCCATCGCCGTCATTCTGCGGCGCATGCTCGCGGTCGCGATCATGCGCATGGTCGCGGGCCAGGTACAGGTAGAAGGCCGGCAGCACGAACAGCGTGAACAGCGTACCGATGGTCATGCCGGATGCAATCACCACGCCCATCGAGAAGCGTGAGGCGGCACCCGGGCCACTGGCGATCAGCAGCGGGATCATCGCGAACACCAGCGCGGCGGTCGTCATCAGCACGGGACGCAGACGGATGGCGGCCGCCTGTTCGATCGCCTCGCGCTTGGACAAACCCTGTTCCGACTGCAGCTTGTTGGCGAACTCCACGATCAGGATGCCGTGCTTGGAGATCACGCCGACCAGCGTCACCAGGCCGACCTGCGTGTAGATGTTGATGCTCATGCCGGGGAAGGCTTCGATCTGCATCATGCCGAGGATGCCGCTGAGGATCGCCAGCACGTTGACCGTCAGCAGCGCCCCGCAGATCGCCATCGGTACCGTCAGCAGCATGATCAGCGCATCGCGGAAGCTCTCGAACTGCGCCGACAGCACCAGGAAGATCACGATCAGCGCCAGCGCCAGCGTCACCAGCATGGCGGCGCCTTCCTGCTTGAACTGGCGCGACTCGCCCGCGTAGTCCACCGAATAGCCCTGCGGCAGGACCTCCTTGGCGGCCTGGTCGAGGATCGCGAGTGCTTCGCCCTTGCTCACGCCGGGGCGCGGCGCAAACATGATCGACACCGCATTGAGCTGCTGGAACCGTTTCAGCGACTGTGGCTGCGCGGTTTCCTTCAGCGTCACCAGCGTCGACAGCGGGATCAGCTCGCCGTCGCGGGTACGGGTGTAGTAGTTCTCCAGGTCGCTGGCGTTGAGGCGGTCGCTGCGCTGCACCTGCGGGATCACCAGGTACGAGCGGTTCTGCATCGCGAAGCGGTTGGTGTAGCCGCCCGACAGCATCGCGGCCATGTCGGCCGCCAGCGTGCGCATGTCGATCCCCAGCGTGGCCGCCTTCTCGCGGTCGATGTTGACCTCGATGCGCGGCTTGTCGATCTTCAGGTCCTTGTCGAGGAAGATGAATCGCTTGCTCTCCATGGCCTTCATGACGATCTGTTCGGCCAGTTCGTTCAACTGGCTCAGTTCGCCCACGCCGCCGATGATGAACTCGCCACCGCCGCCATCGCCACCCGCGCTGGGCAGCGAGGGCGGGACCAGCGCGAAGATGTTCAGGCCGCTGACCTGGCTCATCTTCGGCTGCAGTTCCTGCTGCAGTACCGCGTTGGTCGAACGATCACGCTCGCTCCACGGCTTCAGCACGAAACCGGCCATCGCGCTTGGGCTGGCGCCACCGCCGCTGCCGCCGAAACCGCCGTTGAACAGGAAGTAATCCTGCACTTCCGGCACGCCCTTGGCGATCGAGGTGACTTCCTCGGTGTAGCGCTCCACATAGTCCAGCGTGGAGTAGGGGTCGGCACTGGCGACCGAGAAGATGAAGCCCTCGTCCTCCAGTGGCGCCGGCTCCTTGGGCGCCGTCATGTACAGGAAGGCGCAGGCGACCAGCACCAGGATGCCGAACACGCCGACGACCGCCTTGGTTTCCATGGTGCCGTGCAGGCGCCGCTGGTAACCGGCATTGAGCTTGTCGAAGCGCTGGTCCAGCCACTTCTCCAGCTTGCCCTTGCCGCCGTCACCGTGCGGCTTGAGGATCTTGGCGCACATCATCGGCGTCAGCGTCAGCGCGATGACGCCCGACAGCAGCACCGAGCCGGCCAGGGTGAAGGCGAACTCGGTGAACAGCACGCCGGTCATGCCGCCCTGGAAGCCGATGGGCAGGTACACCGCCACCAGCGTGGTGGTCATCGCGACGACCGGCCAGGCCAGTTCGCGTGCGCCCTTGATCGCCGCTTCGTAGGGCGACATGCCTTCTTCGATGTGCCGGTGGATGTTCTCCAGCACGATGATCGCGTCATCGACCACGATGCCGATCGCCAGCACCATCGCCAGCAGCGTCAACAGGTTGATGGTGAAGCCCATCAGCAGCATCAGGAACAGCGCACCCACCAGCGACAGCGGCACCGTCACCGCCGGGATCAGCACGCTGCGCAGCGACCCGAGGAACAGGAAGATCACCACAATCACGATGATCACGGCCTCGACGATGGTGCTGACCACTTCGTCGATGGCGTCCTGGATCTGCTCGGTACTGTCGTAGGGAATCGTGGCCTTGATGCCTTCCGGCAGCTGCGGCACGATCTCGCCGTCCCACAGCGCCCGCACGTTCTTGATGACGTCCAGCGAGTTCGCGTCCGGGGACACGAAGATGCCCATGAACGTGGCGGCCTCGCCGTTGATGCGCACGGAGGTGCCGTAGCTTTCCGAACCGAGCTGCACGTCGGAGACGTCGCCGAGCCGCACGATGGCGCCGTTCTGCTCGCGGATGATCAGCTGGCGGAACTCGTCGGCGCTGCGCAGGTCGGTGCGCGCCGTCATGTCGATCGCGACCATCTGGCCCTTGGTCGAGCCCACCGCGGCCAGCACGTTGTTGGACGACAGCGCCGTCGACACGTCGCTGGCCGTGACCTGCAGGGCGGTCATGCGGTCCGGCTTCAGCCACACGCGCATCGCGAACGTACCGGCGCCGAGGATGTCGGCGCGCTGGACGCCGGCGACGGTGACCAGCTTGGGCTGGACCACGCGGGTCAGGTAGTCGGTGATCTGGTTGTTGTCGAGCGTCTCGCTTGCGAACGACACGTACATCGCCGCGATCTGCTGGCCCTGCTGCAGGTCGATCACCGGGTCTTCCGACTCCGGCGGCAGCTGGCCGCGCATCTTGTTGACCTTGGCGGCGATCTGGGTGAGCGCCTCGTTCGGGTCCTGGTCCAGCTTGATGTAGGCCTGGATGATGCTGACGCCGGCCGAGCTGGTCGAACTGAGGTACTCGATGCCCTCGGCGCTGGCGACTTCACGTTCCAGCGGCGTGGTGATGAAACCCTGGATCAGGTCGGCGTCGGCGCCGTAGTACGTGGTGCTGATGTTGACCACGGCGTTGCGCAGTTCGGGATACTGGCGCACGTTCAATTCGGTGAACGAGCGCAGGCCGAACAGCAGGATGAAGAGGCTGACGACGATCGCCAGCACCGGTTTGTTGACGAAGATATCGGTGAATTTCATGCCGGCACTCCGTCAACGGTTCTCGGGCTTGGGCTGGGCCTCGGTCACCGGCTGCACCTTGTTGTTCACCACCACCTCGGCGTCGTTGCGCAGCTTCAGCAGGCCGGTGGTCGCCACGCGCTCGCCGGGTTTCAGTCCCTCGGTCACCGCGATCAGGTCGCCGCGGGTGGCGCCGGTCTTCACGAAGCGCTGGCGCACGACCAGCTTCTTGCCGGTCAGGTCGTTGCCCTGCATGTCCTTCTCGCCGGCGGCGCGTTGCACTTCCTGGATCACGTAGACCGCGTTGCCGTACGGGTTGAAGCTGATCGCGGTCTGCGGCACCACCACGACCTTGCGCGCGTCGCCGGTGTCGAAGCCGACATGGGCGAATGCACCGGGTCGCAGGTTGTACTCGCCGTTGGCCAGCGTCGCCTGCACCTTGAAGTTGCGCGTGGCGGGGTCGACCTGAGGTTCCACGGCGGTGACTTCACCTTCGAACACCTGGCCGGGCAGGGCATCGACGGTCGCGCGGATCTTCGCGCCGGGCAGCACCTGGCCCACCCGCTGTTCGGGCAGGGTGAAGTCGAGGTAGATCGGGTCCAGCGCCTGCAGGCTGACGATGGCGTCGCCCGGGTTGAGGTACTGGCCCAGGTTGACCCTGCGGATGCCCAGCACGCCGTCGAACGGCGCACGGATGGTCTTCTGCGCGATCAGGGCGCGCTGCGCCTCGACCTGCGCCAGCGAGGTCGCCGCCACGGTGGCGCGTTCCTCGGCCTCGGCCTGCGACACCAGTTTGTCGCGCGCCAGCGCCTGCCAGCGGTCGCGCTGCACGGCCGCCAGCTTCGCCGAGGCTTCCAGCGACTTCAGTACCGCCAGTTCATTGGCGCTGTTGAGCTGGGCCAGTACGGTGCCGGCCTTCACCGGCTTGCCGACATCGATGGAGAGGCTGCGCACCACGCCGCCTGCCTCGGTGGTGACATCGGTGCCGTTGATGGCCACGAACGTACCGACGGCCTGCCGCGCGTCGATCCATTCCTCCTGCTTGGCCGTCCAGTCGGTCACGGCGGCGGCGGGCTGCGGCATGGTGTCGAAGAAGTCGTTCATGCCCTTGCTCATGATCGCCTTGACGGCGAACACACCGCCGAAGATCACGACGACCGCAATCAGCATGAGGATCATGCGCTTGGTGGTGGAGGGCGTTTTCCGTGCGAGGGGATCTTTCCGTGTCATGGTCGGTCGGTCTTCAATGCGGGGGAGTCGGGAGAGCGACGAGCGGGCAGGGGCTGGCTCGACAGCATGTCGCGCGTGATTATCACGGTTTGAGACGCGGGCCAGTAGTGCGATCAGGCCCTTGCGCGGCGACGGAATCGGTGAGCAAACATGGTGTCCGGCCGCGCCCGGGGCACGCTCCGGCGAAACGCTCATTACGCTGGAATGGCCGCGATGACGCGTGCAGCACGAAACGAAACAGCCCCGACACGGGTCGGGGCTGTTGACGATGCGGAAACGCGGGCCGGCTCAGCGCGACGCCGGGTTCTCCTGTTCCAGCAGGTACTCCTTCGATGGCTCGTCCATCCGGTCGCCCAGCACGCGGCGCACTGCCACGAAGAACACCGGAATCAGCAGCAGGCCGAGGAAGGTGGCGAAGAACATGCCGCCGATGACGCCGGTACCGATCGCGTGGCGGGCGTTGGCGCCCGCGCCGGTCGAGATGGCCATCGGCAGCACGCCCATGATGAAGGCGAACGAGGTCATCAGGATCGGGCGGAAGCGCAGGTGCGAGGCCGTGATGACCGCATCGCGCAGGGTCTTGCCCTGCTTGCGCTCCATCACGGCGAACTCGACGATCAGGATGGCGTTCTTCGCCGCCAGGCCGATGATGGTGATCAGGCCGATCTTGAAGAACAGGTCGTTCGACAGGCCCGGACGCAGCATGGTGAACAGCACCGCGCCCAGCGCACCCAGCGGCACCACCAGCAGCACCGCGACCGGGATCGACCAGCTCTCGTACAGCGCCGCCAGGCAGAGGAACACCACCACGATCGACAGCACCATCAGCAGCGTGGCGCTGTTGCCGGCCAGGATCTCCTGGTAGGACATGCCGCTCCAGTCGTAGCCGAAGCCCTGCGGCAGCTGCCCGATGACGATGTTCTCCATCGTCGTCATCGCCTGGCCGGACGAACTGCCGGGCGCGGCGGAGCCGTTGATGTTCACCGCGGAGTAGCCGTTGTAGCGCGACAGCGACGGCGGGACCGACGCCCACGACGATTGCACCACGTTGGACAGCGGGATCATCGCGCGGCCGCCGTTGGCGTCGGTCTGCCGGCTGCTGGGCGAGTAGATGTTCGCCAGCGACTCGGCGCCCGTGCGGTACGGCGCGTCGGCACGCATGTTCACGCGCTTGATGCGGCCCTCGTAGAAGAAGTCGTTGACGTACACCGGCGCCAGCATCAGCTGGATGCCGTTGTAGATGTCGCTCAACGACATGCCCATCGACTGCGCCTGCACGCGGTCCACGTGCAGCTGCAGCTGCGGGGCGTTCTCCAGCGTGTTGGGACGCACCGCCATCAGGCTCTTGTCCTGCGCGGCGGCGCCCAGCAACTGGTTGCGTGCCGCCATCAGGGCTTCCTCACCCAGGCCGGCGCGGTCCTGCAGCCACATGTCGAAGCCGCCGAACTGGCCCAGGCCCTGGATGGTCGGCAGGTTCACCACGAAGATCTGCGCGCCCTTGATGCCGTAGAAGCGCTGGTTGGCCTGCTGGATGAACTCCGGCACGGTGATGTCGCGCTCGTCCCACGGCTTGAGCCGGATGAAGGCCATGCCGACGTTCTCGCCGCGGCCCAGGAAGCTGAAGCCCGCCACTTCCATCACGCCGTCGAAGCCGTCCATCTGCTGCAGCGTGCCACGCACCTGGTTGAACACCTGCTTGGTCTTCTGCAGCGAGTTGCCCGGCGGCAGCTGCACGATGGCCAGCGCGTAGCCCTGGTCTTCCTCCGGCACGAAGCTGCTGGGCAGGCGGGTGAACAGGAAGCCCGCCAGCACGGTGAGCAGGGCGAACACGATCATCCAGCGCGGCGCATGCTTGATGGCCGAGCCGATGTGGCCCACGTAGGTCTTCTCGATCCTGCCGTAGTACTTCTCGAAGGTACGGAAGACGATGTTCTTCTTCTCGTGGCTGTCGTGCTCGTGCTGCTTGAGGAACGTCGCGCACAACGCCGGCGTGAAGCCCAGCGCCAGGAACGCCGAGAAGGCCATCGAGATGGCGATGGTCAGCGCGAACTGCTTGTAGATCTCGCCCGAGGCACCACCCTGCAACGCCGACGGGATGAACACCGCCGCCAGCACCACGGTGATCGCGATGACGGCGCCGGTGATCTGGCCCATCGCCTTGATCGTCGCTTCGCGCGGCGGCAGTTTCTCTTCCGCCATGATGCGCTCGACGTTCTCGATCACGACGATGGCGTCGTCGACCACGATGCCGATGGCCAGCACCAGCGCGAACATCGTCAACTGGTTGATGGTGAAGCCGATCACGCTCAGGCCCCAGAACGTGCCCAGCAGCGCGACCGGGATGACCAGCGTGGGAATGATGGTGGCGCGGAAGTTCTGCAGGAACACCAGCATCACCAGGAACACCAGGATCACCGCCTCGATCAGGGTCTTCACCACTTCCTCGATCGAGATCTTCACGAAGGTGGTGGTGTCGTACGGCGAGAACCAGCTGACGCCCGGCGGGAAGCTGGGGGCCAGTTCGTCCATCTTCGCGCGCACGGCCTCCGCCACGTTCAACGCGTTCGCACCCGGCAGCAGCTGGATGGCGAAGGCGCCGACCGGCTTGCCGTTGAACTGCGTATCGAAGCCGAAGTTCTGCGCGCCGAATTCGACGCGTGCCACGTCCTTCAGGCGCACGGTGGAGCCGTCGTTGTTGGCGCGCAGGATGATCTGTTCGAACTGCTCGGGCGACGTGAAACGGCCTTCCGCGGACACGGTGGCGGTGAATGCCTGGCCTTCGGGCGCGGGATCGGAGCCGACGGAGCCGGCGGCGAACTGCACGTTCTGCGCGCGCACGGCCGTCAGCACGTCGGTGGCGGACAGGTTGAACCCCTGCAGCTTGCCCGGGTCCAGCCACAGGTTCATGGCGTACTCGGAGCCGAAGTGCTGGGTGCTGCCCACGCCGGGCACGCGCGCGATCTGGTCCAGCACGCGCGAGGCGACGATGTCGTTCAGGCGGTTGCGGTCGATGCTCGCGTTGTCGGACTGCAGGCCCACCACCATCAGGAAGCCCGCGTTGGCCTTGGCCACCACCACGCCCTGCGCGGTGACTTCGCTGGGCAGGCGCGGCGTCGCCAGCGACACCTTGTTCTGCACCTGCACCTGGGCGATGTCGGCGTCGGTGCCGGTCTGGAAGGTCAGGGTGATGGATGCCTGGCCGGCCGAACTGGAGCTGGAACTGAAGTACAGCAGGTTGTCGATGCCGGTGAGTTGCTGCTCGATGACCTGGGTGACCGATCGCTCGGTGGTCTCCGCGCTGGCACCGGGATAGGTGGCGCTGACGGTGACCTGCGGCGGCGCGATGGAAGGATAGGATTCGACGCCGAGGTTGAGGATCGAGATCACGCCCGCCAGCGAGATCAGGATCGACACGACCCAGGCGAAGATCGGGTGGTTGATGAAGAACTTGGGCATGGGGGAGGGTCCTTCTTACTCGGCCTTGCCTGCGGCCTGCGCGGGCTTGGCCTGCGCTGCCTTCGCCGCGGCCGCCTGCTCGGCGGTGACGCCCTTGGCCGGCGCGCCTTCCTTGACCTTCTGCAGGCCTTCGACGATCACCTGGTCGCCGGCGGCCAGGCCGTCGGTGACCAGCCAGTTGGGGCCGACGGCCTGTTGCGTGGTGACGTTCTTGCGCACGACGTTGCCGTCCTTGCCGATCACCATGGCGTAGGCGCTGACCGTGTCGCGCTGGATGGCGCCCTGCGGGATCAGGAACGCGCCCTTCTGCTCGCCCAGCGTGGCGCGCAGGGTGACGAAGGTGCCCGGCAGCAGCGTGCGGTCGGCGTTCGGCACGGTGGCGCGCAGCGAGACGCTGCCGGTCGCCGGATCGACGACGGTGTCGGAGAAGTCCAGCGTGCCGGTCTGATCGATGGCCTGGCCGTTGGGCAGGATCACCTGCACCGTGCGCTGGCCCTCACCAGCGAGTTGCACCTTGCCGTCGCCCTGGGCCTGGCGCAGGGTCTGCAGCTCGCTCGAGCTCATCGAGAAGTTCGCGTAGAGCGAATCGATCTGGTCGATGGTGGTGAGCAGCGTCGCATCGCCCTGGCCGACCAGCGCGCCTTCGGTGACCTGCTGCTTGCCGGCCCGGCCGGAAATCGGCGCGGTGACCGAGGCATAGCCCAGGTTGATGCGGGCGCTCTCGACATTCGCGCGGGCCTGCTGCACGGCGGCGGCGGCGCTGCGTTCGGCGGCTTCGGCGTTGTCCAGGTCGGACCGGGAGACGAACTTCTGCGGCGCCAGCTGGCGCGCGCGATCCGCCGCGACCTTCGCGTTCGCGTAGGTGGCCTGCGCCGAGGCCAGCGTGGCCTGCGCTGCGCTCAGCGAGGCCTGCAGCGGGGCGGGATCGATCAGGAACAACACCTGTCCCTCCCTGACGTCGCTGCCTTCCTGGTACACCCGCTTCTGCACCACGCCCGGCACGCGGGCGCGGACGTCGGAACTGCGGATGGGCGACAGGCGCCCCACCAGGTCGCGCTGCAGCGGCACGTCCTGCGGCGAGGCGGCCATCACCACCACTTCGGGGGGCGGCATCTGCTGCTGCTCGGGCTTGCTGCAGGCCGCGAGGACCGCCAGCAGGGCGCTGGCCAGGGCGAGGGAACGGATGGGGGACGTCATGGGGAAGCTCCGTTTCTTTTTCTTGGAGACGTGGGAGAGGAAAGCGGTGAGCGGATACGGCGGCCGGCGGACACGGAAGGCGGCGCGCCGTCGTCGGTCGGGGGCGCGAAGGCCCGCAGGAAGGTATCGATCGAGAATTCGGCCCAGCGGTGGCGCGCACGGTCGCCTGCGCGGTGGACCACGCCGAAACGCTGCCGTTGGAAGTCCATTCCCACGATCATGCTGAGCAGCAGCTCCGCGGCGTAGTGCGGATCGTCATGCCTCAGCCGGCCCTGGTCCATCGCGTGCTGCAGCCAGGTGGCGAGGCGCTGGACGAGAGTATCGCAGGCCTGCTGGTAGAGGTCGCGCGCTTCGTCGGGAAATTGGTGCGCTTCTGCGGCCAGCAGGCGACTGGTCGAGACGATGGTGGGATCGTTGAGGTGCCGGAGGTGCTCCAGCGCAAAGGCCAGCAACGCTTCGCGGGGGTCCTCCACGACGGGGGACAGCGGCACCGTGGCGAGGTCCTGGTGTTCGGCGATCACGCTGCGCAACAGTTCCTGCTTGCTGCCGAAATGCGCATAGAGCGTCTGCTTGGAGCAACCGGCGCGCGCGGCGACCGTGTCCATGCTCATGCGGAACCCCTGCTCGGACATGAGTTCGCGCACGGCCTGGTGGACGCGGGCGCGACGCTGATCGGGCGCGGCAGGGGTGGGGGACGGGCGCATCGGGGCTAGACTATACCGTCCAGTTCAGAATTTTGACAGGCTTGAAAGCCCGGTATTTCCGTGCACAGAACGGCGACAGGTCTTGTAAAGAATGCGTGACGATGCGCAGCACGCATCCGCGCACTGCCGAACGTGGGTGCCGTTCTCGTCGATCCGCCGAGCGGCACACAGCCATCTGCTCCGCCTGGCGTGCGCCGGAGAATCCTGCGTGCGATTGCAAGCCGCGCTTATGACGCCTCGCAGCAAGTTTTGTCATGGCGCCCGGAGATACAATGACCATTCGACTACCACTTGTTGAGTCATTCTCTGCATGAACGCTGCACGCAGCCCCCAAAAAGCCTCGAAAAAGACGTCCAAACCGGAAGCCGCAAAGGCCACGAAGTCGGTGAGCCCCAAGGCGACGCCCACCAAGAAGGTGGCTGCCCGACCGGTGAAGGCGGCGAAGGCCGCGGGGGAGCAGGGCAAGGCAGTGGCGAAGTCGGGCGACGCGTTCTCGCTGTCGCCCATCCTCGATGCGATCCGCAAGCGTGTCGCCGGCGCCACCGCGCAGGAAGAAGCGCGTACGTTCGCCGACGCGTTCTACAAGCGCATGGAAGAGGACGAGTATCCGCACCACAGCGCCGATGGCTGGGCCGCGATCGCGGCCGACACACTGGCGTTCGCGCGTACCCGCAAGCCCGGTACCGCCAACGTGCGCATCTTCAATGCGTCGCAGAAGACGCACGGCTGGGAATCGCCCCACACCGTGCTGCAGATCGTCAACGACGACATGCCGTTCCTGGTCGATTCGGTGAGCATGGCGCTGGCCGAGATGGGCGTGGGCGTGCACGTGCTCGGCCACCCGCTGGTCCGCTTCACCCGCGACAAGGCCGGCAAGGTTTCCGCGGTGGGCGAGGGCAAGCACGAGTCGTTGATGCTGCTGGAGATCGACCGCCTGCCGCCGGAGGAGATGGCGCAGGTCGAGAAGCGCATCCGCACCGTGCTGGACGAAGTGCGCGCCATCGTGCGCGACTGGTCCAGCATGCGCGAGAAGATGCTGGCGCTGGCCGACGACATGGCCACCCGCCGCATGCCGGTGGACGATGACGGTCGGCGCGAGGCACAGGAGTTCCTTCGCTGGGCCGCCGCCGACCACTTCACCTTCTTCGGCTACCGCGAATACCGCGTCGAGAAGAGCACCGGCATCCTCGCCGCCGTCGAGGACAGCGGCCTCGGCCTGCTGCGCGAGGGCGACACTACCCCGCCGCGCAACATCAAGACGCTGGCGGCGCACTACCTGCCGCAGGGCGGCTCGGTCGATGCGCTGATCCTCACCAAGACCAACCGCCGCTCCACCGTGCACCGCCCGGGCAACATGGACTACATCGGCGTGCTGGAGTTCGACGCGCAGGGCAATCCGATCGCCGAGCAGCGCTTCATCGGCCTGTACACCTCCAGCGCCTACAACCGCCGCCCGTGGGAAATCCCGCTGGTGCGCGAGCGCCACGAGTACGTCATGCAGAAGTCCGGCCTGTCGCCCAGCGGCCACAGCGGCAAGGCGCTGCGCCACATCCTGGAGACGCTGCCGCGCGAGGAACTGTTCCAGTCCAGCGACGAGGAACTGTTCCGCACCTCGATGGGCATCCTGGGCCTGCAGGAGCGCGTGCGCAGCAAGCTGTTCCTGCGCCGCGACCGTTACGGCCGGTTCTATTCGGCGCTGGTCTACATCCCGCGCGAGCGCTTCAACACCGACGTGCGCCTGCGCATCGAGTCGCTGCTGAAGGACGCAATGCGTGGCGAGTACGTCGACAGCAGCGTGCTGCTCGGCGAATCGCCGCTGGCCCAGCTGCACATCACCATCCGACCCAAGGCCGGCGAGCAGGTCGAGGTCGACACGTCCGCGCTGGAAGCCGACATCGCCCACCTGCTGCGCAACTGGCAGGACGACCTGCGCGAGACCCTGATCGGACGGCACGGCGAGTCGAAGGGCCTGCTGCTGGCCGGCGGTTATGGCCGTGCGCTGCCGGCGGGTTACATCGAAGTCGTGTCGCCGGAAGGCGCCGCGCGCGATGTCGAACACCTGGCCGCACTGTCCGGTGCCGACGACCTGCGCCTGAGCCTGCACGAGTCGCGTCGCAAGCGTCCTGGCCAGGGCCGCCTGCGCCTGAACCTGTACCGGCAGGAGACCGACATCCCGCTGTCCGACGCGCTGCCGCTGATGGAGAACATGGGCCTGCGCGTGATCTCGGAGCACCCCTTCCGCCTGGAGACCGCGCAGGGCGCGCGCTATATCCAGGAGTTCGAGGTCGAGCCGGTGGGTGGCGACGTCGACGTCGAGCGGCTGGCGCCGATGTTCGAGGATGCCTTCGCCCGCGTG
Source organism: Pseudoxanthomonas japonensis (assembly GCF_043632995.1). Taxonomy (NCBI): domain Bacteria; kingdom Pseudomonadati; phylum Pseudomonadota; class Gammaproteobacteria; order Lysobacterales; family Lysobacteraceae; genus Pseudoxanthomonas; species Pseudoxanthomonas japonensis. The sequence goes on from NZ_CP171632.1 coordinate 1,899,848, forward strand.
TGGCACGGCGATGCCGAGAACGACGGCTTCAACAAGCTGGTGCTGGGCGCCGGCCTGGCCTGGCGCCAGGTCGCGCTGCTGCGTGGCTACTGCAAGTACCTGCTGCAGACCGGCGTGCCGTTCTCGCAGAGCTATGTCGAGGAGACCCTCAACCGCTACCCGTTGCTGGCCCGCCTGCTGGTGGAACTGTTCGAAGCCCGCTTCGATCCGGCGACCGGCAGCGAGAGCAAGGCGCAGGTCAAGGAGGGCCAGGAGCGCTTCGCCGCACAGCTGAAGCCGCTCGCCGGCAACGACGAGGCCGCGCAGAAGACGCTCGCCGCGCTGGTCGATGCCCGCGGCGGCAAGCGCGAACAGCAGGCCGAGGCGGCGCACCAGGCACTGCTCAAGCTGATGGACCGCGTCTCCAGCCTGGACGAAGACCGCATCCTGCGCGGCTTCATGGGCGCGATCGAAGCCACGCTGCGCACCAGCTTCTACCAGGCCGGCAAGGACGGGAAGCCGGCGCACACGATCAGCTTCAAGTTCGATTCGGCCAAGGTCCCGGACCTGCCGAAGCCGCGTCCGTACCGCGAGATCTTCGTCTACGGCCCGCGTGTGGAGGGCGTGCACCTGCGCTTCGGTCCGGTCGCACGCGGCGGCCTGCGCTGGTCCGACCGCCGCGAGGACTTCCGTACCGAGGTGCTGGGCCTGGTCAAGGCGCAGATGGTGAAGAACACGGTCATCGTGCCGGTCGGCGCGAAGGGCGGCTTCTTCGTGAAGCGTCCGCCGGTGGGGGGCGACCGCGATGCCGTGCTGGCGGAAGGCATCGCCTGCTACAAGCTGTTCATCCAGGGCCTGCTGGACATCACCGACAACATCGTCGGCAACAGGATCGTGCCGCCGGTGGACGTGGTGCGCCATGACCAGGACGACCCGTACCTGGTGGTCGCCGCCGACAAGGGGACGGCCACGTTCTCCGACATCGCCAACGGCCTGGCCATCGCGCATGGCTTCTGGATGGGTGACGCGTTCGCCTCCGGCGGTTCGGTCGGCTACGACCACAAGGGCATGGGCATCACCGCGCGTGGTGCATGGGAGTCGGTCAAGCGCCATTTCCGCGCGATGAACCGCGACAGCCAGACCGAGGACTTCACCTGCGTCGGCATCGGCGACATGTCCGGCGACGTGTTCGGAAACGGCATGCTGCTGTCCGAGCACATCCGCCTGCTGGCCGCGTTCGACCACCGCCATATCTTCCTGGATCCCAATCCGGATGCGGCGAAGTCGTTCAAGGAACGCGACCGCATGTTCAAGGTGCCGCGCTCCAGCTGGGCCGACTACGATGCCAAGCTGATCTCGAAGGGCGGCGGCATCCATCCGCGCAGCGCCAAGTCCATCGAGATCACCCCGGAAGTGCGCGCCGCGCTCGGCATCGCCGACGGCGTGAAGTCGATGACGCCCAACGAGCTGATGAGCGCCATCCTGAAGGCGCCGGTCGACCTGCTGTGGAACGGCGGCATCGGTACCTACGTCAAGGCCGCCAGCGAGACGCACGCCGACGTGGGCGACCGCGCCAACAACGGCCTGCGCGTCGACGGCCGCGACCTGCGCTGCCGGGTGGTGGGCGAGGGCGGCAACCTGGGCCTGACCCAGCTGGGGCGCATCGAGGCCGCGCAGCATGGCGTGCTGCTCAACACCGACTTCATCGACAACTCCGCCGGCGTGGATACCTCCGACCACGAGGTGAACATCAAGATCCTGCTCAATGGCGTGGTGCAGGCGAAGAAGCTGTCGATGGACGCCCGCAACAAGCTGCTCGCGGACATGACGGGCGAAGTGGCCGACCTGGTGCTGTGGGACAACTACCGCCAGAACCAGGCCATCAGCTTGATGGAGCGCATGAGCGTGACGCGCCTGGGTTCCAAGCAGCACTTCATCCAGACGCTGGAGTCGCAGGGCCTGCTGGACCGGCAGATCGAGTTCCTCCCGTCCGACGCGGAACTGGCCGAGCGCAAGGCGCGCGGCCAGGGCCTGACCCGTCCGGAGCTGTCGGTGCTGCTGTCGTACTCCAAGCTGGTCGCGTTCCAGCAGCTGCTGGAATCCGACATCCCCGAGGATCCGTACCTGTCCAAGGAACTGCAGCGCTACTTCCCGCTGCCGCTGCAGAAGAAGTACGCCTCGGAAATGGAGAAGCACCGCCTGAAGCGCGAGATCATCGCCACGGCGGTCACCAACACCACCATCAACCGCATGGGCGCCACCTTCCTGCTGCGCATGCAGGAAGACACCGGCCGCTCGCCGGCGGAAGTCGCGAAGGCGTTCACCATCACCCGCGAAACACTGGATGCACGGGCGCTGTGGAACCAGATCGACGCGCTGGATGGCCAGGTGCCGGAGTCCGTGCAGATCGATGCCCTGCAGGTCATCTGGCAGGTGCAGCGAAACTTCACCCGCTGGCTGCTGACCCGCCAGGGGCCGATCCCGGCGATCGCCACGGCCGTGGAGCGCTACCACGACGGCTTCAACGAGATCCGCGCCGCCGACGGCGTGCTGCCGGATTCGCTGCGTCCGGCGTACAACGCCAGCCTGCAGGCGTGGAAGGACAAGGGCCTGCCGCCCGCGCTGGCCGGCCAGATCGCCGCGCTGCCGTACCTGGAGCCGTCCTGCGACATCATCGAACTGGCGCGTGCGCGCAAGCTCAAGCCGGTCGAGGTGTCGAAGGTCCACTACCGCCTGGGCGAGGCCCTGCACCTGCCGTGGCTGCAGGACCAGATCGAGGCCCTCAAGGTCGACGGGCGCTGGCACGCGGTGGCCCGTGGCGTGCTGCGCGACGAACTCGCTGCGCACCAGCGCACGCTGGCCAACCAGGTGCTGTCGCTGCCGGGTGGCAATGCCGATGCCAAGGTCAAGGCGTGGCTGGGCCGCGATGACGCGGGCCTGCGCTTCACGCTCAGCATGCTCAACGAACTGGCCGCGCAGAAGACGCTGGACTATCCGACCGCATCGGTCGCGGTGCAGCGCCTGGGCCAGCTGGCGTCCCAGGGCTGAGGTTCGCTCACTGGCAATGGAAACGGGGCGGCCTTCGGGCCGCCTTTTTTGTGTCCGCCCTCCATGGCAGCAACCCGTTGGGCCAACGCTGCGCATTGGCGAAAAACGCTCCCGGCGTTTTTTTCTGTACGCTGTGCAGGCCCGACGATGGAGTCTCGGATGTCCGACCCCCGCATCGCCTTTCTCGCCAGCCCCACGCCAGAGGCGCAGGAGGCGCTGGCGACGCTGCAGCGCGAACACGGCGCGCATGCGCCCGACCAGGCCGACGTGCTCTGCGCACTGGGCGGCGACGGCTTCATGCTGCAGACGCTGCATCGCCATGGGGCGCTGGGCAAGCCGGTGTTCGGCATGAAGCTGGGCACGGTCGGATTCCTGATGAACCACTACCGCTCCGACGACCTCGTCGAGCGCATCGCCGCCGCCGAACCCGCCAAGCTGCGTCCGCTGGAAATGCAGGCGCTGACCGAATCCGGCACCTCGACCTCGTCGCTGGCCTACAACGAAGTCTCCCTGCTGCGGCAGACGCGGCAGGCGGCGCACATCTGCATCGACCTCAACGGCGAGACCCGCCTGGATGAACTGATCTGCGACGGCGTGCTGACGGCCACGCCCGCGGGCAGCACCGCGTACAACTTCTCCGCGCACGGTCCCATCCTGCCGCTGGGTTCGCACACCATCGCGCTGACACCGATCGCGCCGTTCCGTCCGCGCCGCTGGCGGGGCGCCATCCTGAAGGCGGATACCGAAGTGCGGTTCCGTGTGCTCGACCCGTACAAGCGTCCGGTCAGCGCCACGGCGGACTCGCACGAAGTGCGCGACGTCGTCGAGGTGACCATCCGCGAATCGCGCGACCGCACGGTCACCCTGCTGTTCGATCGCGAACACAATCTCGAAGAGCGCATCCTCAGCGAACAGTTCATGACCTGAGTGGTCATGTCCCGGGAGACAGTGCGGTTTCGCCGCGCTGCGGCTTGCTCCGTCATGTCACGCATGTTATCCAGCGCCCCGTAGCGGTTCGGTTCGCATCCACCCGGGGAGGGGTCCCGATGCCATTGAAGTGCGCGGTGGCGCTATGCGCCCTGTTGGCCGTGTCCGATGCGGTCGCCTGCAACCTGTCGACCGGCGTTACCCCGTTCGCCAAGGGCCAGGCGACGACGGCCATGGACGATGCCGGCCTGAAGCCGCCGGTCGTCGAAGTGGTCAGCCTGACCCGGGGCGTGGACGGACGCGCATCCTGCGACGCCAGCGGTCTGCTGACAGTGCGCGTGGAGTGGCCGCGTGGCACGGACTACAAGATCCGCGACTTGGGATTCGAGTTCCGCGTGGTGGGCGAGGATGCCCTCGCGATCTTCCCGTCCGCACCGGTGGTCGGGTCCGTGGACGGCAAGCGCAGCGAGTTCGTGTTTCTCTGGCGTGATGGGCCGCCCGCGCAGCAGGCCCCCATCGACCTGATGGTGGAAGTGCGCGCGGTGACCGCGGACAACCGCCGCGGACCGCCCACGCAGCTGCGCATCGCCGCGGCGCCGGGAAGCTAGCCGGCTGTCTCGCCTCCTGCGCCATGGATCGCCGATACTGTGCCCATGGCCGACAACACCCCCCGCCTGCTGACCGTCGCCGTCACCTCGCGCGCCCTGTTCGATCTGGAAGAAAGCCACGCGCTTTACGAGCGCGAAGGCGTACAGGCCTATGCCGATTTCCAGCGCACGCACGAGGACGACGCGCTGGCGCCGGGCATCGCCTATCCGGTGGTGCGCAAGCTGCTGGCACTCAATGCAGGTGCATCGTCCGAAGCGCCCCGGGTGGAGGTGATCCTGCTGTCGCGCAATTCGGCCGACACCGGCCTGCGCATCTTCAATTCGATCCAGCACTACGGGCTGGGCATCGTGCGTGCCACGTTCACCGCGGGCGAGCCGACCTGGCCCTATGTGAAGCCGTTCGGCACCGACCTGTTCCTGTCGGCCAATCCCGACTCGGTGCGTCGCTCGCTGGAGCACGGCATTGCGGCGGCGACCATCCTGCCTGCCGGCGCACCGCAGCTGCGTCACGAGCACCAGTTGCGTATCGCCTTCGACGGCGATGCGGTGATCTTCGGCGACGAGAGCGAACGCATCTCGCGCGAACAGGGGGTGGAGGCGTTCGGCAGGCATGAGCAGGCGCGCGCGCGCGAGCCGCTGTCCGGCGGCCCGTTCCGCAACTTCCTGTCGGCCCTGCACCAGTTGCAGCAGGTGTTCCCGGCGGACGAGCGCTCGCCGATCCGCACCGCGCTGGTCACCGCGCGCTCGGCACCTGCGCATGAGCGCGTGATCCGTACGTTGCGCGAGTGGGGCGTGCGCCTCGACGAAGCGCTGTTCCTCGGCGGACGCCACAAGGGGCCGTTCCTGGAAGCCTTCGGCGCCGACATCTTCTTCGACGACTCGCAGCACAACATCGACAGCGCCCGTCACCATGTCGCCGCTGGTCACGTTCCACACGGCGTCGCCAATCCGTGATGCCGGTCGCGCCCGGCCTGTCCGGCCGGTGCGGAGCACCCCGATAGCTTGAGCACAAGCCGCTTCGCAGTTCCGCGGGGCGCTGAATGGGGGGTGTGCCGTGTGCCTCGAAGAGCGGGAAGGGCGCCTGCATCTGGTCCATCGCAGGCGTGAGTGGGGAAGCCAGCGCGTCATGGAGGAGAAGATCTACGATCTCGACCTGCCTGCGGCCACCAGTCGTGTCGTCAGACAAGGTGGGGAAGGGCCGGATTTCTGGGCCTACGTCGATGATGGCCGGCACCTGCATTACGTTAGCTACTGGTTGCCCAACAAGATCCGGGTGATGCGCGCCGCGCATGCGGCATCCGGCAGTTTCCAGGTGTTGTCGCCGCACTTCGCGCGCCTGGGCGGACGGGTGTACTGTCGCGGCGCATGCGTCATGGACGCGGACGCCGAACGGTTCCAGCTGGTGCCCGACACCCGGTTCGCCCGGGATGGCCAGCGCGTCTACGCGTTCACGATCACCGAGGGGCTGGACGTGCTGGAAGGGGCGACGGGTCCGCTGCGCTTCCTGCCGCGCTGCGAGCATTTCGCCCACGGCGACGACTTCTACTGGCAAAGCAGCTGGACGAAGCGCATCGAGCCGGTCAGCGGGTACACGCGCATCGATACCTACGAAAAGAAGAATGTCCTGCTGGCCCAGCTATGGGGCGATACCGATCCGCGGGACGACGAAGAGGCGGCGGCGCGTGCGGCCGTCCTCGACGGGGTGAGAACGGTGGCGGATCTTTTCCGGCTGGCGTTACCCGATGCCACGGGACAAGGGGCCGGAGCGGCACTCGCACACGCGTGAGGCGGCGCGATCCGGGCGGGCTCAGAGCGGCAGGCGGATATCCGTCAGCCGCCACCGCAGGCCTTGGCGGGTGATGACGAAGACGACCGGATCGCCATCGGCGTCATGCACGGTGGCAGTGAAGCGCGACAGCGATTCGTAGCGGTGCTCGGCTTCCTTCAACGGCTCGGCCGGTACCGCGGGCGCATAGGTGTCCCCACCGACGGTGTCGCCGATAGCGCGTTTCCACGTTGCGCGGCCCTGCAGGAGGGCGGCGATGCCCATCGGCGTGACCAGGGTGTCGACGCCGCGTCCGAGTACCTGGTTGGCGATCGATAGCGCCGCGGCGCCGAACAGGTTGGACGATACGTCCGGGCCGGCACGCCGTGCCAGATAGTCCTCCACCTGCGCGCGCAGGTTGACGCGCAGCGCGGGGAAATCGACATGCCGCTGGAGCTTGGCCGTGTCCTGCTCCGCCAGGGCGGTGCGGATGCCGTGGATGGCCAGGTAGGGACCCGCCACCACGTAGGCGCAGAGGCCGAGTACCACCGCCAGCAGAACACCCCCCACAACCCACTTCTTCATCGGCGAGCCCTTCATCGGTGAGTCCCCAGGGTCAGAATTCCAGATCCAGCGCGGCGCACAGGTAGTCGACGAACGGTCCCAGCGTCTTCAGGTCGCTGGCCAGCGTCTGGCACAGGCGCGGTCCGGTCATCGTGGCATCGTCCAGCGAGCGCCAGAACACGAAGTTGCGGTGCTTCAGGTCTTCGATGAACTCGAAATCGGCGGGAAATCCGCGCGGCGGGCGCACCAGCTTCTCGCTCTCCTCGAAGTCGAAGCGGCGCCGGAAGGCCGGATCGTGCGCGGCCTTCTTCCAGCTGCCCGGGTTGTCGAGGATGAACTGGCGCACGCGGCGCTGCGTGTCCGGTTCCGGATGCCACAGGCCGGCGCCGACGAAGCACTCGCCCGGCTGCAGGTGCAGGTAGAAGGACGGTGCCGGCACCTGCTTGTGGCGCTCGTGGTACAGACGCGCGCCCTGCCACGACTTGTAGGGCGACTTGTCGTTGGAGAAACGCGCATCGCGGTAGATGCGGAACAGCGAGCCGCCGACGGTCTTCGGGTCGGCGCGGAAATGCAGGCTGACCGCGGCCAAGTCCGGCTGCAGGTCGGTCAGCAACCGCAGGAACGGCTGGCGGACGTGGTCTTCGTACTGGGCCTTGTGGTCGGCGAACCAGGTTTTGTCGTTGTGGCGCGCCAGCCCGCGCAGGAACTTGAAACTGGCATCGGAGAAGTAGGTAGCCATGCCCCGCATTCTAGACAAGCCGGTGTCATGGCATCGACAAGGCTGCCCTCGATGTCGGCTTACAGCGTCGCCTGGATCCCGTCGCGCCACTGCTGGATCCTGTCCAGCAGCACCAGCCGGCCGGCGTTTCCGGCCTCCGCCTGCCGCAGGAGCGCGATCTCGGCATCGAAGGTCTCGAAGCTGTACTCCGACAGACCGTTGTCCATCGTCAACCGCTGGCGGCGGTAATCGTCCCAGCGCTGGCGTTCGTCGTGGGACAGCGTGTCGGGCCAGTTGCGGGCGCGGTAGCGGAACAGCAGTTCCGGCAGCCGCACATCGCGGAAGCCGAAATCGCGCTCGCCCAGCAGCGCGGGGGGCGTGGTGCGAACGTCGGTGAAGCGGCGCTTGTCCGCGTCGGCCAGGAAGCCGTCGTACAGCGAACCATCGACATCGCCCGCCTGGAAACTCCGCTCGGTCGAGAACACGCGGCGCACCGTTTCGGCCAGATCGGGACCGGCTTCGCGCAGGATCGCGGCATGGCGCTCGCTGCGTACCGGATCGATGCCCAGGCGCTCCATGTCGGCCGGACGCAGGTGCGACCAAGCCACCAGCGCCGGCGCACGGTTCAGATGCACTTCCTTCAGCGGAATGCGTTGCTCGCCCTCGGGAAGATCGGCCGCAGGCGTGTAGAGACGGTCGGCGATGTCCTCCGGCGACATCGACAGCAGCGGCGTGGGATCGCTGTCCAGGTCGAATACGACGACGCGGTTGTCGATGCGGGGATGCCTCGCCAGCGGCAGCACCGGTGCCGCGCACAGCCGGTGCGCGGGATAGCGCTGGGAGACATGCAGCACCGGCAGCATGGCCGTCGTGTCGAGCAGTCGCGCGGCGAAGCGCTTGTCGCGCAGCTGCAACGCATACTCCCACAGCCGCGGTTGGGACTGGCGCATCAGCCGCGCCAGGCCGATGGTGGCGTAGACGTCCGAGAGCGCCTCGTGCGCATCGCCCTCGCGCACGCGGTTGGCGAGGGCGAGGTGTTCCAGCTTGAACGAGGTGGCGCCGTCGTCGCGCTTGGGCCAGATGATGCCGTCCGGCCGCAGCGCATGCATCAGCCGCATCACGTCCAGCAGGTCCCAGCGCGAATTGCCGCCGCGCCATTCACGCTCGTAGGGTTCGTGGAAATTGCGGAACAGCCCATGGCGCACGAACTCGTCGTCGAAGCGCAGGCTGTTGTAACCCAGCGTGCAGGTCTCTGGCCGTCCCATCTCGTCGGCGATGCGGGCGAAGGCTTCGGCCTCGTTGACGCCCTCGGCCACCGCCCGCTGCGGGGTGATGCCGGTGATCAGGGTGGCGACGGGGGAGGGCAGCAGGTCGTCCGCTGGCTGCACGAAGAAGCTGATCGGCTCGTCGATCACCTCAAGGGCCGGCGTCGTGCGTACCGCCGCGAACTGTGCCAGCCGACTGCGGCGCGGGTCCGCGCCGAAGGTCTCGAGATCGTAGAAGAGGAAGCTCGCGCTCACCCCTCGATCTCCTCCAGTACCGGCAGCTGCGCATGCACATCCGCATCCACCGCCGCCCAGTCGACGCCATCGAGCGATGCAAGCCCGGCCGTATGCCGCACCAGCAGGTCGCGCTGCACGTGGCTGCGGTGCTGCGCCAGCGCGTACGGGATGCGCATGAAGCTGACCATCGTGTAATGCGGGACGAAGCGCTGCGGATGGCGCTGCTGCAGCGCCAGCTCCAGCTCGCGCTGCAGCAGGAAGCCGCTGTCGTCCACCTTGTCGCGCATCTCCACGTAGTTTTCCAGCGCCATCTCCTGGATGGCGAGCGCATTGGGCTTGCGCTCGGCCTCGAACGCGGCGAACGCGTCAGCCAGATCGTCGGTTGCCTGCAGGTGGCGCGCGAGCGAGACGCAGTCCTCGAAGGCGCAGTTCATGCCCTGGCCGTGGAACGGCACCATCGCGTGGGCGGCATCGCCCAGCAGCACCGCGTGGCCGTCGAGGTGCCAGCGGTCCAGGTACAGGGTGGCGAGCAGGCCGGTGGGGTTGGTTTCCCAGTCCTGCTCCAGCTCAGGGATCAGCGGCACGGCATCGGCGAAATCGCGCAGGAACAGCGCTTTCGCCTCTCTGCCGTTGCGCACGCTGGCGAAACTGGGGTCGCCCTGGTTGGGCAGGAACAGCGTCACCGTGAACGTGCGTTCATCGTTCGGCAGCGCGATGCACATGTAATGCCCACGCGGCCAGATGTGCAGCGCGTTCGGCTCCATCATGAAGCCGCCGTCGGTGGATGGCGGGATTTCGAGTTCCTTGTAGGCATGGTCCAGGAACTCGGTGCGCTCGCCGAGATTCTCCTCGCGTTGCATCGCGCCACGCAGCGACGATCCGGCCCCGTCGGCCCCGATCAGTGCGGCGAATCCGATGTCATGGAAACCGCCGACCTGCTCATCGGCGAAGCGGGCGACGGAAGCGTCGAAGTCCACGGCATCCAGGCGGCGATCGAAGTGGAGTGTCGCGCCGGCCTTCTCCGCCAGGTCCAGCAGCGTGATGTTCAGATCGCCGCGATGGATCGACCAGATCACCTCGGAGTCGTCGCGGCCGTAGCGCTGCAACTGCAGCCGCCCGTCGAGCGCATGCACCATGCGGCCGCGCATCATCACCGCCTGCCGCATGACGGCGTCATCGGCGTCGGCCATCCGCAGCGCATGACGACCGCGTTCGGTCAGCGCCAGGTTGATCGAACGCCCGCCAGCGTAACCCTGCACGCGCGGATCGCCGCGCTTTTCGAACACATCCACCCGCCATCCGGCGCGCGCCATCAGCGTGGCCAGCAGCGCACCGGCGAGGCCGGCGCCGATGATGGTGATGTGTCGTGGGGTATCAGTCTTGTCCAATCGCGTAATCCGTCATCCCCGCGAAGGCGGGGACCCAGTGACTTTGCTCTGACCGGTGATGTCCGTCCAAAGATCGTTCCAGTAGGGGTTGGATGCTTCCATCAACCGCACTTTCCATGCCCGCTCCCATTTCTTGAGACGCTTCTCGCGGGTGATCGCGCTGTCCATCGTTTCGTGCAGCTCGTACCACACCAGGAGCGTGATGCCGTATCGATGGGAGAAACCCGACACGACATGATTGCGATGTTGCCAGATACGCCCCACCAGATCGCTGGTAACGCCGATGTAGAGCGTTCCGTTGCGTCGGCTGGCCAGAATGTAGGTTGCCGGTTGCTTGTCCATAAGCGTCCGTGGCAGGGCAAAGTCGCTGGGTTCCCGCCTGCGCGGGAATGACGACTTCCATTTTCAGGAATGTTCAGAACCCCCGCCACGTCTCGACTTCCTCGACGAAGCGGTGGACGTCCATGTAGCGGTTGTAGAGCGGGGCGGGCGAGATGCGGATCACGTCCGGTTCGCGCCAGTCGCCCACGGTGCCGACCGACAACAGGTACTCGAACAGTTCGCGCCCGCGCTCGCGTCCGCCGATCACGCGCAACGACAGCTGCGCGCCGCGCTGTGCGGTGTCGACCGGCGTGATGATCTGCAGCACGTCTGACAGCCGCGCCCGGATCAACGCCTCGAGCAGGCCGGTGATCTTCAGCGACTTGGCGCGGATCGCCTCCATGCCGCCGGCCTTCTCGAACAGGTCCAGCGACGCGCGCAGCGGCGCCAGGCCCAGGATCGGCGGGTTGCTCAGCTGCCAGCCTTCGGCGCCCGGCGTGGGTACGAACTCCGGCGCCATGCGGAAGCGGGTTTCCTTCTCGTGGCCCCACCAGCCGGCGAAGCGCGGCCGGTCCGTATTTGCGTGGCGTGCATGCACGAAGCAGCCCGCCACGGCGCCGGGACCGGAGTTCAGATATTTGTAGTGGCACCACACCGCGAAATCGACGCCGCTGTCGTGCAGGCGCAACGGCAGGTTGCCGACGGCGTGGGCCAGGTCGACGCCGACGACGGCGCCCTGTGCGTGGCCCAGTCGCGTGATCTCGGCCAGGTCGAAGGCCTGCCCGGTGCGGTACTGGATGCCGGGCCACAGCACCAGCGCCAGGCGCGGGCCGTGCTCGGCGATGGCGCGCTCGATCGCGGCCATGGACAGCGTGCCGTCGGGCTGATCCGGTTCGACCTCGATCAGGTCGGTCGCGGGATCGAACCCGTGGAAACGCACCTGCGATTCCATCGCATGGCGGTCGGACGGGAACGCACCGGCCTCCATCAGGATCGCCGGCCGCTCCGCGGTGGGACGGTAGAAGCTGACCATCATCAGGTGCAGGTTGGTGGTCAGGGTGTTCATGGCCACCACTTCCGACGGCTCGGCGCCCACGATGCGCGCCAACGGCTCGCGCACCAGCTCGTGGTAGGTCATCCACTGCGCGTTGCCGGTGAAGTGGCCTTCGACGGCTTCGTTCGCCCACTTGTCCAGGGCCTCGTTGAGGTGGACGCGTGCGCCCTTCGGCTGCAGGCCCAGCGAGTTGCCGCAGAAATAGATCTGGTCGTTGTGCTTGTGGCGGGGAATCAGGAACTCATTGCGCAGCGCACGCAGGGGATCGGCGGCGTCGAGGGCGATGATGTGGGTACGGGACAACGGGTCGGTCATGGAGTAGTCGGAAAAAGGAAGACAGAAGATGATGTAGGAGCGCCCCATGGGCGCGATGCTTTGTGGATGAGCGTCCCAATGCCTGCAAGAGCATCGCGCCCATGGGGCGCTCCTACAGAGCTCATCACAGAAACCTCGATGCCGGCAGGCCGAGCCATTCCAGCGCGGTCCCGTGGTACAGGCGGGCCTGCTGGCCGTCTTCAAGACCCAGCGCGGCGATGCCGGCGCCCGGCTCCTGTTCGCCCAGCGGGAACGGGTAGTCGGTGCCGAGCATCACGCGCTCGTGGCCGACGGTGTCCAGCAGGTAGCGCAAGGCACGCGGATCGGCGACCCAGGAATCGAAGTACACGCGGCCGAGGTAGTCGCGCGGATTGCGCGGGTTGTCGGTAGCGACGAGGTCGGGACGCATGTTGAAGCCGTGCTCGATGCGGCCAATGGTGTACGGGAAGCTGCCGCCACCGTGCGCGAAGCAGACCTTCAGTTGCGGCAGCCGCTCCAGCACGCCACCGAAGATCAGGCTGCACGCGGCGCGCGACTGTTCGGCGGGCATGCCGACCAGCCAGGGCAGCCAGTACTTCGGCATCGAGGCCGCGCCCATCATGTCCCACGGGTGCACGAGGATCGCGGCGCCCAACTCGCTGGCCGCCTGGAAGAACTCGAACAGCTCCGGTGCATCCAGGTTCCAGTCGTTGACATGGCTGCCGATCTGCACGCCCTGCAGGCCCAGCTGGTCCATGCAGCGTTCGAGCTCCTGCACGGCCAGGCGCGGCGACTGCAGCGGCACCGTGCCGATGCCGGCGTAGTGGCGCGGGTAGTCGCGGCAGGCCGCGGCGGTGTGGTCGTTGAGCGCCTGGTGCAATTCCAAGGCGTGGTGTGGCTTGGCCCAGTAGCTGAACATCACCGGCACCGTGCTGATCACCTGCACCTGCACGCCGAATTGCGCGTAGTCGGCGATGCGTTCTTCCGGATCCCAGGTCTTGGGCCAGATCTCGCGGAAGAACTTGCCGTCCTTGTAGATGCGGTGGCGACCGTCGTCGCCGTGGTGGATCACCGGGAAGCGCAGGTCGCCGTACTTGGCCGCCAGGTCGGGCCAGTCGCGGGGCAGGAAATGCGCATGGGTGTCGATCTTCAGCATCGTCGGATTGCAGGGGCTGCCTGCCAGGGATTCGCGCTGCAGTGCCGCGATGGAACAGGAACGTGAGCGGCGTCGGCGTTCATCGTTCCAGCGCGTCGGAGACGCGCTCGCAGGCGGCGATCAGGTCGTTGACCAGGCGGCGGTCCACCTCGACATGGCCTTCGTACTCGGCCAGGTTGCGCAGGTCGTGCGCCTTGGCCAGCACGCGCCAGACCTCGGGGCCGAGACCGAGCGTGTGCGGCAGCACCTGGAAGACGATGTAGCGGTGGCGCGCGCGGAAGCCCGCACGGCGCAGCGCCGCCAGGCTCAGCGCATGGGCGGCGTTGTAGGCCAGGTCGAAGCGGCTCTCCAGCGACAGCGCCTCGTTGTGCGCGTCGGCCAGCCGTGCCAGCCCGGAGCGCAGCAGGCCAGCGGTTTCCTTCCTGTCGGGCGGTTCGGCGCTGAGCGGGCCGCTGTGGGTGGCCAGCTTCTCAAGCGGCGAGGTCATCGTCGCCCCCGATCAGCCATTGCCGCGGCTGCTCCAGTACACGGGTGACAAAGCTGTTGCCGCCTTCGATCCTGCTGCGCAGCTCGTCACGGTCGTAGACGGTGGGATTGATCTGCCTGCCCAGCCGTTCCGCCACCGGGTGCAGCGCCAGCATCACCTCGGCATAGGTCAGGTCGTCCGCGACCACCATCAGGTCGATGTCGCTGCGGGCGGTGTCGCTGCCTTTGGCGATTGAGCCGTACAGGAATGCGGCGTGGATGCGGTCGGCCAGCGGCGCCAGCGCTTCGCGCAGCGGCTCGGCCAGGCCGAAGGTCTTGCGGACGATGGAGACCAGTTCGTCGTGGATCGGCGCGTCGGGATTGGCACGGTAGCGCTTCTGGTTGCCGACATGCTCGACCGTCAGCAGCCCGCTGCCGGCCAGCCGGGCGAGCTCGCGCTGGACGGCGCCACTGCCGGCGCCGGTGGCCTGGATCAGTTCGTTGACCGCGTAGCTGCGGCCGGCCTCGCCGAACAGGCAGGCCAGCACTCGCTGCTGGGTGGTGGTGAACAAGGCGCCCGACAGGCTGGCGGTGGCGTAGCGCGCCGCCGCTTCGCTGACTTTCCCGGATCGAGGGGTATCACTCATGCCCATATCGGGCACGATAATGCCCAGATTGGGCAAGTGCAAGCTCAGGTGATGTCGGCCTGCGAGTCCGCCTGCATTTCGTAGCGGCTCGGGCGCGGGTTCAGGTGGCCGCAGGCCTTGCAGGTGCGCAGGTCGTCGTTGCGGTAGAAGGCTTCGAACACGCGGAAGAAATCCTGCTCGATGTCGTTGAGGTGGAAGTACTCCTCGTACACCTTGTGGTTGCAGCTCTCGCAGAACCACAGCAGACCATCGTCCTCGTGCGGGAGGCGCTTGCGCTCGATCACCAGGCCGACCGAGCCCGGCATGCGCTGCGGCGAATGGGGTACCCGCGGCGGCAGCAGGAAGATCTCGCCGGCCCGGATCGGGATGTCGCGGACGGCGCCGTCTTCCTGGATGCGCAGGACCATCTCGCCTTCCAACTGGTAGAACCACTCGGGGCCTTCGTCCCAGTGGTAATCGGTGCGCGCATTCGGGCCGCCCACCACCATGACGATGAAGTCGCCGTCATAGATGACCTTGTTGCCGACCGGCGGCTTCAGCAGGTGGCGGTGCTCGTCGATCCAGGCCTGGAAGTTCAGCGGGTTGGGCAGCACGTCAACCTCCCTTGGGCGCCGGTTTGGAAGCGCCCCGGAGGTCCTCGACCGTCGGCGCCGGATCGCGGACCGGGATGCCGGCGTTGCGGGCCATCTCCACGGTCTTCGCCTGCGATTCCGCCAGCGTAAGACCGATCATCTTCTCCCGCTCTTCGTCGGTGACTGCGTCCGTCGCCACGGGATAGAGATACAAGCCTTTCGCGTCGCTCAGGAACTGAGTTCCGTACCATTGTGGCTGTTGCTGCCTCATCAGCAGGCGATCCCATGATGCAGCAACGAGCCAGCGGCGACGTCCGGCATCATCGGCTTCGAGGTTCAATGCGAGCGTAGCCAGTGCGTGGGCCATGCGAATGTCCTCGGCAGTGACTCCATGCTGGAACACCCAGGCGGCATTCTCGTAGTCGCTGGCGGTGCGCATGGCGCCCTCGCGCATCAACACCTTCACCCTTGCGAGCCTGGCGGCGTCGCGCGGCGCCACCTTGCTCCAGTCAATCGTGCCTTGGCGGTCGGCCTGATCCTGCTCGCGGAGAGCAGCCAGTTCGGCATGGTCTGCCGGCAGACCATCGGCGTGGGCACCGGCACTCAGGCAGAGAGCGAGCAGGGTGGCGAACAGCATCTTTTTCATCGATCCGCGTCCTTTGCCAGACGTGCGATGCACTTCAGTTCGATGGAGATCGGCGTGGGCAGGGCGGTGATGCCCAGCGTGGTCCTGCAGGGAGCGGTCGCTGCGTCGGGGAAATACTCCGCCCATACCTGGTTGTAGGTCTTGAAGTCGTGGTCCATGTCGGTGAGGTATACCGTCACATCCACCAGGTCTTCCCAGTGAGCGCCACTGGCCTGCAGCACCGCACGGACATTGGCGAAGACGGCACGGCATTGCGCATCGATGTCGTAGCTGATCAATCGGCCATCGGCATCGTGCACGTTGCCCACGATGGCATTGCTGACCGGATCGCGCGGACCGATGCCGGACAGGAACAGCAGGTCGCCCACGCGCCGCGCATGCGGGTAGTGCCCCACGGGCTTCGGCGCGCCACCGGCCTGCACGGCCTCACTCATCGCGCTTGCCCTTCGGCGGCACGCCGGCGAGGGCGCGCTGGTAGGAGGGCTGCAGTTCGTCCTGCGCCGCCACGTCCATGCCCAGCTCGCGCACGCGGCCGTCGAACAGGCTGTAGACCCAGCCGTGGATCGCCAGCGGCTGACCGCGCGCCCATGCGTCCTGCACGACCGTGGTCTGGCAGACGTTGAACACCTGCTCGATGACGTTGAGTTCGCACAGGCGCGCGTGGCGCAGCGATTCGGTGTCCACCTGGTCCAGCAGCGTCTGGTGCTTCAGTGCCACGTCGGCGACATGACGCAGCCAGTTGTCGGCCAGGCCCACGCGCAGGCCGGTCATGGCCGCGTGCACGCCGCCGCAGCCGTAGTGGCCGACCAGCAGGATGTGTTCGACCTTCAGGATGTCGACGGCGAACTGGATCACCGACAACGCATTGAGGTCGCCGTGCGACATCACGTTGGCGATGTTGCGATGGACGAACACTTCGCCCGGGTCCAGACCCAGGATCTGGTTCGCCGGCACGCGCGAATCAGAGCAGCCGATCCACAGGTAGCGTGGCGACTGCTGCTGCGACAGCCGCTTGAAGAAGCCGGGGTCCTCCTGCTTGATGCGGGCAGCCCAGTCGCGGTTGTTCTGCAGCAGCTTCTCGAGTTCGGATTGATCAGACATCGTGTGTATTCGTCCTCAGCGCAACGCCACGCAGACGTTCTTGGGTTCGGTGAAGAAACGCATGGCCTCCAGCCCGCCTTCGCGGCCCAGGCCAGACGCGCCCGTGCCGCCGAACGGCGTGCGCAGGTCGCGCGTCATCCAGGTATTGATCCAGACGATGCCGGCGCGCAATTGCGCGGCCAGGCGATGGGCGCGGTCCAGGTCGCGCGTCCACACCGTCGCCGCCAGGCCGTAGTCGCCGGCATTGGCGAGCGCAAGCGCATGCGCCTCGTCGGTGAAGGGCTGCAAGGTCACCACCGGCCCGAAGATCTCTTCCCGGTTGGTGGTGGCTTCCGGTCCCAGGCCCTCGATCACGGTCGGCGCGATGTACCAGCCCGGCCGTTCAAGCGCGTGGCCACCGGCGAGGACACGCCCGCCTTCGAAGCGCGCACGCGCGATGCACGCCAGCACCTTGTCGAAATGCGCTTGCGACACCAGCGCACCGAGGCGCGTGCCGGGATCGTCGAGCGGGCCGGCTTTCAGGTCGTGAACACGTTCCAGCAGGGCCGTACGGAATTCGTCGTAGATCGCCTGCTGCACCAGCAGGCGCGAACCGCACAGGCAGATCTGGCCCGCATTCTGGAAGGCCGAGCGGAGCAGGGTGTCCAGGTGCGAGCGCCAGTCGCTGTTGGCGAACACGAGCGTCGCATTCTTGCCGCCCAGTTCCAGCGACACTTTCTTGAGGTGCGGCGCGGCCTGTCCGGCGATGCGGCGGCCAACCGTGGTGCTGCCGGTGAACGACACCGCCTTGACGGCAGGATGCAGCACCAGCGGCTCGCCGACTGCCGGTCCGGTGCCGTGCACGATGTTCAGCACGCCGCGCGGCAGACCGATCTCGGCAGCCAGTTCACCGAGCATCGTGGCGGTAGCCGGGGTGATTTCAGACGGCTTGCCCACGACCGTGTTGCCGGCCGCCAAGGCGGGCGCGATTTTCCAGGTGAACAGGTAAAGCGGCAGGTTCCACGGCGAGATCGCCGCGACCACACCCAGCGGTTGTCGAAGCGTGTAGTTCAGTCCGGCCTCGCCGTGGTGCGATTCGCTGGCGAACTGGGTAGCGGCGTGTGCGAAGAAGCGCAGGTTGGCGATGGCGCGGGGGATCTCGATATCGCGCGCCAGCGCGAGCGGCTTGCCGGTGTCGCGTGATTCGGCGGCGGCGAACACCTCGCGCCGTTGCTCGAGCGCATCGGCCAGGCGTTCCAGCCAGCGCGATCGCTCGCTCGTCGTCAGTCCCGACCAGGCGGGGAATGCCGCTTCGGCCGCCTGCACGGCCAGCAGCGCATCGTGTTCACTGCCATCGGCGACCTCGGCGTAGACCTCGCCCGACGCCGGTTCGTACACGGGACGCCAGGCGCTGCCGGGGCGCGGTTCGCCGTCGATGAAGTGGCCGAAGCGGTCCATGCCCATTAGCTTAACCCGGCTGGCAAGCCCCCCCGTCCCGCCGGGTCAGATGGATTGCATGCGGCCGCCGTCCACCGCCAGGCTGACGCCGCTGATGTAGCTGGCGGCGGGGGAGGCGAGGAAGGCGATGGCGGCGGCGATCTCGTGCGCTTCCGCGAAGCGGCCGGCCGGGACCGTGGCGAGCATCGTGGCGCTGACGGTGGCTTCGTCCTTGCCCGTCGCCTGTATGCGGTCGTGAAGGATCTGTTCCAGTCGCTGCGTGCGCGTGTAGCCGGGCAACACGTTGTTCACGGTAATACCATCGGCACCCAGTTCCCTGGACAGCGTCTTGGCCCAGCTCGCCACCGCGCCCCGGATGGTGTTGGAGACGCCGAGGTTGGGAATGGGCTCCTTCACCGACGTCGACACGATGTTGACGATGCGTCCCCAGCCGGCGGTACGCATGCCGGGGACGGTGAGCTGCGCAAGCGCCTGGTTGGCCAGGAGATGGCGCTGGAATGCTGCCAGGTAGTCGTCGGCGCCAGCATCGAGGGCGCGACCGCCGGGCGGTCCGCCGGTGTTGTTGACGAGGATATGCACCGGCCGCGTCGCCACGAGGCGACCGACGGTCTCCCGCAGAGCCACGGCATCGGCCACATCGAGGGCGATGGTTGCGTGCTGCTGGCTGCTCGCGACGCGAGGTAGTGCAGCAGCCACCTCGGCCAGCGCCTCGGGGCGTCGGGCCAGCACCGTCACGTCCGCGCCCAGCAGGGCCAGCTCATGGGCCGCCGCGCGGCCGATGCCCTCGGAGGCGCCACAGATCAGCGCGTGCCGGCCGGCGAGATTGAGATCCATGCATCGCTTCCTGCAGAACGAGGCGCCGAGTGTAGCCCTGAGCGGTGTGTGGGAGCGACGTAAGTCGCGATGCTTTTCCTGGGCTGCCGCTTCGCGACTTACGTCGCTCCCACGCCGTCTTTCCGGCGGGCCAGTCTTTCGCGCATCAAGTCCGAGACCGCCACGTTGCTTTCGCCGCCCCGTTGCCGGAGCGCCGCGGCGGCCCCCTCGACGTTGGCGACCGGATGGTTCTGGCTCAGCTTGAACTTCAGCTCGACGCGTTCGACGTCGAAGCGGAAACCGACGATCCCGCGCAGCTGGCGGACGTGGTCTTCGCGGTCGTGCCCGAAGCGCCAGTCGTTGCCCACATGGGCCTCGTTGACCTGGCTGAGGCGATCCACGATCGAAGCCAACGCCGTGGTGTCTTCCGTGGTGTCGAGCACCCCATGCAGATGCGCGACCGCGTAGTTCCAGGTCGGCACGCGCGCGGCTTCTTCCTTGTCCGCGTACCAGCCCGGGGACACGTAGGCATGCGGGCCGTGCACGATCAGCAGGGCAGGGCCTGCATGGCGGGCCTGTGGATTCGGCTTCGCCCAGTGGCCCTCGATGACGATACGGTCGCCATCGCGGGCGTAGAGCACGGGCAGGTGGCTGACGACGGGGGTGCCGTCGACAACGGTGACCAGGGTAACGAACGCATCGCGCGCGATCAGCCGGTCGAGTTCGGCCAGGTCGGTTTCGACGAACGCGCGCGGCGTGTACATGGACGGATCAGGCGCGAGCGCCGAGCGACTGCACCATCTGCGGCACC
This sequence comes from Pseudoxanthomonas japonensis, assembly GCF_043632995.1. Taxonomy (NCBI): domain Bacteria; kingdom Pseudomonadati; phylum Pseudomonadota; class Gammaproteobacteria; order Lysobacterales; family Lysobacteraceae; genus Pseudoxanthomonas; species Pseudoxanthomonas japonensis. The sequence goes on from NZ_CP171632.1 coordinate 1,919,664, forward strand.
AGCGCGGCATCGTCGTCGCCTTGCGGCGGTTGGATGCCGGCCAGCGAGAAGCCGCGCGCCAGCGCATCGTCTTCGTCCAGACCGTCGAAGGCAACGAACTCGGCATCGAACAGCGCCGCGCGGGCGCTGTCTTCGCTGTCGTAGGCCAGGGTGTTGCCGTCGCTGTCCAGCACCTCGGCGGTGCCGGCCTCCAGCAGGCGCAGGCGCGCCCAGATCAGCGTGCGGCCGAGGGAGGCGAGATACCAGTCTTCGCGGAGGAACGGATTCATACGAAGGCCTCCGCCCACAACGCCAGCAGGCCGGCCATCGCCAGCCCGAACATGATCACGCACAACGAGATGCGCGCCGGTGTCGCCAGGCCGGACAGCGAGGTGTCGGCGATCCGGCGATAGTCGCCGGCCAGCAGCCAGCGCAACGCCACCGGCTTGAGGAAGGCGCCTTCGCCCCACTGCGCACCGAGCGCACCGTGGCGGTCGCGGACATGCACCAGCGTCAACGGCCAGAAGATGACGAAGGCGCAGAAGCCGGCGATGGCGACGCCGACGAAGCAGAGGGCGAAGAACAGGATCATCAGAACTCCGCGTTGCCCGGTGCGCGCGGGTAGGCGATGGCGTCACGGATATTGGACAAGCCGCAGACGTACACCACCAGCCGCTCGAAACCGAGGCCGAAGCCGGCGTGCGGCACCGAGCCGTAACGACGGAAGTCGCGGTACCAGCCGTAGTGCGCCGGATCCAGGCCGAACTGCGCCATGCGCGCGTCCAGCACGTCCAGGCGCTCTTCGCGCTGGCTGCCGCCGATGATCTCGCCGATGCCGGGCGCCAGCACGTCCATCGCGGCGACGGTCTTGCCGTCGTCGTTCAGGCGCATGTAGAAGGCCTTGAAGTGCTCGGGATAGTTGGTCACCACCACCGGGCGGCCGACATGCTGCTCTGTCAGCCAGCGCTCGTGCTCGGTCTGCAGGTCGAGGCCCCATTCGACCGGAAATTCGAACTTCTGCCCCGACTTCTGCAGCAGCGAGATCGCATCGGTGTAGTCGATGCGCTCGAACGGCGAGTTGACGAAGGCTTCGAGGCGGGTCAGCGCGGTCGGTTCGACGCGCTCGGCGATGAAGGCCAGGTCGTCGGCACGCTCGCTCAGCACGGCGCGGAACAGGTATTTCAGGAAGTCTTCGGCCAGCTGTGCGTTGGCGGCCAGGTCGTTGAACGCGACTTCCGGCTCGATCATCCAGAACTCGGCCAGGTGGCGCGTGGTGTTGCTGTTCTCGGCGCGGAACGTCGGGCCGAAGGTGTAGACCTTGCTCATCGCCAGCGCGTAGGCCTCGGCGTTGAGCTGGCCGGATACGGTCAGGAAGGTTTCCTTGCCGAAGAAGTCGCGCGAGAAATCCACCGCGCCTTCCTTGTCGCGCGGCAGGTTGACCAGGTCCAGCGTGGACACGCGGAACATCTGGCCGGCACCCTCGGCGTCGGACGTGGTGATGATCGGCGTGCTGATCCAGAAGTAGCCGTTCTCGTGGAAGAACCGGTGCACCGCCTGCGCCAGCGAGTTGCGGATGCGGGTGACGGCGCCGAACAGGTTGGTGCGCGGGCGCAGGTGGGCGAACTCGCGCAGGTACTCCAGCGAATGCTGCTTGGGCTGCATGGGGTAGGTGAGGGGATCCTCCACCCAGCCCACGACCTCGACGGACGAGGCCTGGATCTCGAAGCTCTGGCCCTGGCCCTGCGAGGCCACCAGCGTGCCGGTGGCGACGACCGCGCAGCCGGTGGTCAGGTGCTTGATCTCGGATTCGTAGTTGGCCAGCGAATCGGGTGCGACCACCTGGATCGGCGCGAAGCACGAGCCGTCGCTGACGTTGACGAAGGACAGGCCCGCCTTGGAATCGCGCCGCGTGCGCACCCAGCCGCGCACCGTGACTTCGCCGCCGGCCGGGAGCTTGCCCGCCAACGCATGTTCGACGCTCACCACCGTCATGGCTTGAATCCTTCGATAACAGACTTATTAATGGAACGCGGAGTTTACAAGAGCCGCGCAGCCCTCGGCATGCCGGCGGCTATAATCGTCCGCGTCGCACAGGAGACACGCATGGCCATCACCTTGACCCCGGTCGCACTCGAGCGCGTGCAGCGCTTCGTCGAGCAGACCCCGGCCGCGCTGGGCCTCCGCTTCGGCGTCACCCGCACCGGCTGCTCCGGCTGGGGCCACGTGGCCGACCTGGCCCGCGACGAACGCGAGGGCGACACGGTGTTCGAGTTCGCCGGCGTGAAGATCTACGTCGACGCCACCAGCCTGCCGCTGGTCGATGGCACCGAGATCGACTTCGCCAAGCAGGGGCTCTCCGAGACCTTCATCTTCCGCAACCCAAACGCCGCGGCCGAATGCGGCTGCGGCGAGAGCTTCACCACGGCCGACGCCGCCTGACGCGTCCGCAGGGGCAGGTTGCCCCTAAGTGGTTGACCTGTCATACTTTCCTGCTCCCGGAGGCCCGTCAGGCCCCCGGTTCCTCGCCCCACCGTGTCCGATCCGGTCATCGGGGGGCTGTCCAGTCCGGCCTTTTTCGTGGCCGGACCCACATCCGAAAGGTAAAAACGATGCGTCACTATGAAGTCGTATTCCTGGTCCACCCGGACCAGAGCGAGCAGGTGCCGGCCATGATCGAGCGCTACAAGGCGCTGATCGAAGGCGGCAACGGCACCATCCACCGCCTGGAAGACTGGGGCCGCCGTCAGCTGGCCTACCCGATCCAGAACCTGGTGAAGGCCCACTACGTCCTGCTCAACATCGAGGCCGACCAGGCCGTGCTGAACGAGCTGGTCGAGAGCTTCCGATTCAACGATGCGGTGCTGCGCAACCTGGTCATCAAGCGCGATGGCCCGGATACCGAGCAGTCCCTGATCATGAAGAACAAAGACGAGAAGGGCGACAAGCCCGAGCGTGGCGAGCGTCGCCGCCGTGACGACGACGAGGCCGGCAACGAAGCCGCCTCGACCGATTCCGACACCGCCGAAGCCGCCTGAGGAGCACCCCCATGTCCAAGTTCTTCCGTCGCCGCAAGTTCTGCAAGTTCACCGCCGAAGGCGTGAAAGAGATCGACTACAAGGATCTCAACACCCTGCGCCAGTACCTGACCGAGAACGGCAAGATCGTGCCGAGCCGCGTCACCGGCACCAAGTCCCGTTACCAGCGTCAGCTGTCCACCGCGGTCAAGCGCGCCCGTTTCCTGGCGCTGATCCCGTACACGGACAACCACGACGTCTGAGCGGAGAAGTGAGTGGCGGCTCGCGCCGCAAGAAGTGAGAAGTGAGTGGCTTTCCCTCACTTCTCACTCGTCTCCGCTCACTCCTGGCTTCAAAATCCCGTCCATTCGGACAGCAACCAGTTGCGGTCGCACGGCGGCCGCTAACGAATTGGAGATACACGATGGAACTGATTCTTCTGCAGAAAGTGACCAACCTGGGCGTCCTGGGCGACAAGGTCAACGTGAAGCCGGGCTACGGCCGCAACTTCCTGGTGCCGCAGGGCAAGGCCGTGCCGGCCACCGCCGCCAACGTCGCCGAGTTCGAAGCCAAGCGCGCCGAGTACGAAGCGAAGGCCAAGGCCGTTCATGACGACGCCGAAGCCCGCGCCGCCAAGCTGGAAGGCGCCAGCGTCACGATCACGGCCAATGCCGCGACCGAAGGCAAGCTGTTCGGCTCGGTCGGCCCGCGCGACATCGCTGACGCCTTCACCGCCGCCGGCCTGCCGCTCGAGAAGAGCGAGGTCATCATGGGCGAAGGCGCGCTGCGCAACATCGGCGAGTACGACATCGTCGTGAAGCTGCACGCGGACGTGCAGACGACCGTCAAGGTCGTGGTGCAGGCCGAAGCCTGATCCACCCCGCGCATCATCCGTGATGCCGACAGACGGGCGCCGCAAGGCGCCCGTCCTGTTTTCAGGGGCCGAACGGTGTCTCACGCGGTGAGATTCCCACCGGTTATCCACACACTTATCTGCAACACCCCTGGGCATGGACTGCCTACCATGTCCGGCCGTGCTGGCGTTCGCCACGCATGCGCCGCAGGAGTTTGCCCCGCACATGTCAGCACGCACGAGCTTCCGTTCCGATCCCCATGACGCGCGCATCGAACAGCTGCGCGTACCGCCGAGTTCCATCGAGGCGGAACAGGCGGTGCTGGGCGGACTGATGCTGGCGCCGGAGGCCTACGACCGCATCAACGACAAGCTGACGCCGAACGATTTCTACCGGCGCGACCACCAGCTGATCTACCGCGCCATCGGCGAGCTGGCCGAGCGCAATCGTCCGTTCGATGCGGTGACGCTGGGCGAGTGGTTCGAATCGCAGGGCCAGATGGAGCTGATCGCCGGCGGCGCCTACCTCGTCGAATTGGCCAGCACCACGCCGTCGGCCGCCAACATCACCGCCTATGCCGAGATCGTCCGCGACAAGGCGGTGATGCGCCAGCTGATCGAGGTGGGCACCGAGATCGTCAACGACGCGTTCCAGCCGGATGGCAAGGAAAGCGACGAGATGCTGGCCGTGGCCGAGCAGAAGGTGTTCGCCATCGCCGAGCAGGGCGCGCGCGGACGTACCGACTTCGTGGCGATGAACGACGCGCTGAAGGACGCCTTCGAGGTCCTGCGCGTGCGCTCGGAGAGCGGCGGCACGGTGACCGGCCTGCCGACGGGCTACACCGAGTTCGACCAGATGACCGCGGGCCTGCAGCCGACCGACCTGGTGATCCTGGCGGCGCGTCCGGCGATGGGTAAGACCACGTTCGCGCTGAACATCGCCGAGTACGCGGCGATCAAATCGAAGAAGGCCGTCGCGGTCTTCTCGATGGAAATGTCCGCCGGCCAGCTGGCGATGCGCCTGATCTCGTCGGTCGGTCGCATCAACGCCACCCGCCTGCGCACCGGCGCGCTGGAAGACGAGGACTGGAGCCGCGTGACCAGCGCCATCCGCATCCTCAAGGACCAGGCCAAGGTCTTCATCGACGATACGCCCGGCCTGTCGCCCGACGTGCTGCGCTCCAAGGCGCGCCGGTTGAAGCGCGAGCACGACCTGGGCCTGATCGTCATCGACTACCTGCAGCTGATGTCGGTACCCGGCAACAGCGAGAACCGCGCCACCGAGATCTCGGAGATCTCGCGCTCGCTGAAGGGCCTGGCGAAGGAGCTCAACGTCCCCGTCATCGCGCTGTCGCAGCTCAACCGCTCGCTGGAAACGCGCACCGACAAGCGCCCGGTGATGGCCGACCTGCGCGAATCGGGCGCCATCGAGCAGGACGCCGACATGATCGTCTTCATCTACCGCGACGATTACTACAACAAGGAAACCTCGCCGGACAAAGGCCTGGCCGAGATCATCATCGGCAAGCAGCGTTCCGGCCCAACCGGCTCGTGCAAGCTGCGGTTCTTCGGCGAGTACACCCGCTTCGACAACCTGAGCCACGACAACATCGGCGCGTTCGAGTAACGCTAGAGCATCATCCTAACGAGGCGTTCGGCGGATGGCGCGGGCGTCTCGCCGCGTATCCAGAAGGCTTCGAGCGCATCGCGCACGATGTCCAACTCGGTAGAGGCGCCACGCCGGCCGGGGAAGCGCCGGCGGTTGTCCGCCTGCACGGCCAACATCGCGGCGTCCTGCGCATTGACCCGCTTCAGGAAGGGCCAGGCCAGCAGGCGCACGGCCCATGCCGGCGCCCAGCGACCTTCGACGTGCAGGGCCACGAACACATCGGTGGCATCGGCTGCGACCGGCGTGAAGTGCAGGTCGATCAGTACGCGGCTGCCGTTGGCGTACCCGTACTCCAGGCGGGCGGTACCGGGAGCGGCGAAATGCGCGCGCTCAACCGTCCGTTCGGATTCGAACAGTCGGTAGAGCAGGCCGGACTGCGACGGCCTGCCACTGTAGTCGACGGTGAAGCCTTCCGTGGTGCCACGAAAGCGCGCGTCCATCGGCATCCGTGCGCCGTCGCGCCGCACCAGGCCGGCGTGGACGAAGTGGGTGTGCAGGGGGTCGAGGAAGTTCTCCATCGCGTCCACCACATGGGCGGACCAGCGGGTCTGCCACTGGAAGCGACGTGTGGCGCCATCGGTTTCCCGCATCAGTGCGCTCGGTGCGGACGCGCCGCCGTCGCCAGGGCGCAACCAGACGAAACCGTCCAGTTCCTGCACGGCGAAGTGGCGCACGCGCACGTTGGGGGGCGACGTGTCCTGCGCCAGACCAGGCACGCGCGTCAGGCCCCCGTCGGCGCCGAAGGACCAGCCGTGGTACGGGCAGATAAGATGATCACCCTGCACGCAGCCGGCGGAAAGCGGCGCATGCCGGTGCGGACAACGGTCTTCCAGCGCAAGCCAGTTGCCCGCCTCGGTGCGCGCCAGGGCGATGTGGCGATCGAGTAGCGAGATCGCGACCGGTGCACGTCCGATCCGGCTCGTGCGCGCCACCGCGTACCAGTGGTCATACAGTGCGGGATGCCAAGGATTCACAGGCGATACCTGCGTAGTAGCGGTACGCCGATCCGGCAGGTGATCGCCGACAGTGCCGCCACGGCGAGGCGCGTGCCGCGTGGCAGATGTCGCGCGTAGACGGCGCTGTACTCGATCGAAGGCGTACCTCCACGCAGACGCTTGAAGTCCGCCGCGCCCGCACTGAAGTTCAGGCGCCAGCCGTTCTCGATGCAGGCCCGGTAGGCGCAGGCCGTCGCCAGCCGGTACAGGCCCATCGGCTGCGGCATCGCCGTGTCGTAGCCGACGATCGGGGCGGTCACGGTGCGTCCCTGGCGGAACAGGCCGATCACGCAGACCAGCCGCCCGTCGTCATCGCGGAATCCCTCGAAGGAAAGCAGGCCGGCGCTATGCCATGCGCGCAGGAAGTCTTCACCGTAAAGCGGATTGTGGCGCGAGTACTTGCCGATGTAGAGCAATGCATACAGTTCGGCGATGCGTGTGTAGTCGTGCTCCGTAACCTCGTCATCCCTGCAGTGGCGCAACGGTGTGCGGAGCAGCAGGGACAGGTCGCGCTTGAGATCGCGGCGGCGGGTCGCCAGCGGAGCGATGTCGTCGTATAGATAGACCTGCCGGCTCGCCACAGGTAGGCAACCGGCTCCGCGCAATGCGTCGAGCCAGTCGCCGTTGTGATGTTCGTTCAAAGAACGGAACCACAGCGTATGCCGGGGCCACCGCGCCACGGCTTCTTCGATCATGGAGGCAGGATCGACTGCGTCCAGTGGCGGGTAGAGGTTGGTCGACAGCAGCCAGTTGTTGACCGCCACGGCGTTGTCCAGGCCGCTCAAGGCGAGGCCGTCTCCCAGCGCCGACAGCAGCCAGTGCGCGCCGTCGCGCAGCGGTGCTGGCAGGTAGCGGGCGCTCTCCTCGCCGGCGCAGTCGGCGTAGGTGGTGCGCGGCGAGCAGACCCAGGCGTCGCCCTGACGACCATCGTGCACGCTAACGGGCAGGGCGCCGGCGCCCGTGTGCAGGGTCTCGACCCGGACATGCAGGTTGGACACCATCGCATCGGTACGGCGGCCCGCATGAAGGGCGGCGAACGCGCTCGCCTGCGTCGCGAAGTCCGCATGGGCGGCCAACGCGTTCAAGCGTCCACCACCGGCATCGGTTCGCCGTCCCACTCGATGTCGCGGGTGGCGGCTTCGCGCAGGTTGCACTGCTGTCGCAGGGCGAGCGCGGCGTACGCACCGAGATCGGCGAGCGCACCGCCCAGCGGCAACCGGTCGCCGGGCACGGAGACCACGTCATCGGCACGCTTCCAGTCGCGTTGCCATTGTGGAAGGCTTCCCTTCGCCGCCGCGCTCGCCAGGCCGGCGCTGGACATCAGTGCCGCGATCATCCTGGGGCGCGCATTGATTGGCTCGCGCAAAGGGCCTTCGCCAACGAGGGCCGCTGGCAGGTCCGCATCGGGGGAGAACAGGTGCAGGCCGCTGGTGGCGCGAGGATTGCACTCCAGCACTCGCGCGATGCCGTCGGTGCCCTCTATCCAGTCGAACGACAGCTGGCCGCTGTAACGTGTGTGGCGGACCAGCGCGTCCACCGCTTCGCGGATCGCGGGACGTTCCACCGGCTCGAAGTAGTAGCTCGAACTGTGCCTCAGCCGGTACGCCGGGCGATAGACCGCGTGCGCCAGCAGGCGTCCGCGGTACGCGATCGCATACGAGCACAGTTCCTGCCCGGTCAGGAATTCCTGCACCACCCAGTCCCCCAGCGCGGGCAGTTCGGGAGCAGCGGCGGGAATGCCCTCCGGATACAGACGCAAATGCACGCCAAACCGCGAGTATTCGGGCTTCAGGACCATGCCGCGTCCGGATGCCCATTCACGGGCCTGGTCCAGCGTGCGCAGTCGTGCCGTCGCCGGTACCGGCATGCCGCAGGCCGCGGCGAGGCCGGCGAACTGCCATTTGCTGTGCAGGGAGGCCACGGTGGCGAAGTCGTCCACCGCTACCAGCAGTTCGCGCGGCAGGGCCGGCCGGTGTCGCGAGAGGTAGACCGCCTCCTCGCAGGTCGGCAGCAGCAGGTCGATGCGCTGTCCGGTGACGATGCGCCGCAAGTCCTCGACGAAGCCTCGCGGGTCGTAGCGTGGTGGCGCGATCGCGTGGGTCTGCGTGACCGACGAGGACCAGCCGGTCAGCCGGCAGGGAATAGAGTCGGCGACATGTACCTGCCATCCACGGTGATGGAAGCGACGCGCGTGATCCAGCGCGACAGGCGCGCGTCCACCGAGGATCAGGGCGCGACCCGTCATGCACGCGGCTCGCGCGACGGGCGCCAGTCGCGGCAGTGCGAGGGCACGATGCGCACCTCGGGCGATGCGCGATGCAGGGCGTGCAGGCGAGCAAGCGTCTCGCGATAGGTGGCGGTGTCGCCCAGCCAGCCCGTCACTGCCGCCGGCGGCGGCACGTTATCGCGGATGGCCTGGGACGACCAGCTGGCATCGGCCACCAGGAAGACCGGGCCTTTCCCGTCGTCGAACACGGCACCGTAATGACCCGGCGCGTGACCGGGGAGCGGCACCAGCAGCAAGCTGCCGTCGCCGAACAGGTCGTAACCATCGTCGAACAGGTGCAGAGCCGCAGGAAGACGACGTCGCGGCAGTGCTTCGAACCAGCGGACCGTTGCTTCCTGCCTGCCGTGCAGCAGCGACGGAAGCAGGCCGCGGCGCAATGCGCCGATACGGCCGTGCGCATGCAGGTCGTCCCAGGCGGCGCGTGCGCAGGCCAGGCGTGCCTGCGGGAAGTCGGCGAGTCCGCCGACATGGTCGCCATGCATGTGCGAAAGCAGGACCCATGCGACGTCCTCGGGCGCGACGCCATCGCGGCGCAGTTGGGATGCGAGCGTGTCCTGCGGAGGCAGGTGCACGGGGGTCACCACGCGGTAGAGACGTTCGGGAAGCGCGGATGTGGCTTTCAGGAAGTGCTCGGAATAACCGGTATCGAACAGGATCCAACTGTGTTCGGCGTGCCGCAGTACGGGCACCAGCGCTGGGAACTCGCAAGCCTGCAGGCCCGCGTCGCGGCGGGTCGCGCGTTCGGGATGGGTGCAGAACCCGGCTTCATAAAGCCGCCACTCAAGGATGGCCATGGGCCTTCCACCATCGTGCGTAGCGGGCGATGCCATCGGCAACGCCCGTCTGCGGCTGGTATTGCAACTCGCGTTGTGCCCGGGAGATGTCCAGCGTCTGCGAATAGCCGATCACGCCGATCCCGTAGCGGGTCAGGCGCGGCTCGGGCTGTCCGGGCCGCAGCCGCGCGATGCGTTCGGACAGCGCGGCCAGCGCCAGCAGTGCGGCGCGTGGTACCGGCAGCAGACGCACCTCCTGCCCGAGCGAGGAGAACAGCGTCTCCAGCAAGTGGCGGACGCGGATCGGTTCGCCATTGCTGACGTTGTACGCGCGTGCATTACCGGGCAGGTCGGTGCGGACGCAGGTTGCGATCAGTTCGACCACATTGTCGATGTGGGTTATGTCGATCAGTGCCTGTCCGCCGCCCACCAGGGGAAAGCGTCCCCCCGCCGCCACTGCAAGCAGGCGGGGCAGGATCGCGCGGTCACCTTCCCCGAATACGGCACGAGGGCGCAGGATCAACGTCTCCAAATCGCTTCCGGACGCCGCGCGTACCCGGCATTCCGGCTCCCATTTGCTGCGCGAGTAGTCGGTGATCCAGCGTTGTGGTGGCTGGAAGTCTTCGCTCACGTCGAACTGGTCGCGGAAGCGGAAATAGATGCTCGGTGAGCCGAGATGGATGAAGCGGGATACACCCTCCCGGCGCACGGCCTCGAGCAGGCGCTCGGTAGCGAGCACGTTGGCGGCGTGGAACTCCTCGGTGCGCCCCCACGGCGACGACAGTGCGGCGCAGTGCACGACGGTGTCGCAAGCTTGCAGCAGGGGTTCGAGTGGATCCCGGGTGAGATCAGCGACGACGGCATGCGCGCGCGTGTCGATGCTGGCCAGACGCGCGCGATCACGACCCGTCGCGACAATGGCATGGCCCGCGTCGGCAAGGCGGCGCACGGCATGACTGCCGATGAAGCCGGTGGCACCGGTGACCAGGATGCGCGCCATGTCAGTAGCGCAGCACCGCGCCGGCGAAGGACAGTCCCGCGCCCGAGCCGACCATCGCGAACAGATCGCCGCGGCGCAGCGCGCCACGTTCGATCGCGTGATGCAGCGCCAACGGGATGGACGCCGCCATCTGGTTGCCGTGTGTCTCCAGTATTCGGACCAGCACCTGCGGCGGGAGACCAAGCGCCCGCTGCAGATGGTCCAGGGCTTTGACGCTGGCCTGGTGTGGAATCAGGCAGGCGAGGTCGCGGGCTTCCACGCCCGCGCGGGCAAACAGGGTATGCATGAACCCGGGCAGCCTCTGTGCTGCCAATCGATAGGTGGCGCGGCCCGCCATCTCGAAACGGGATGCGCGGGCATAGGCGTCCACGTCGTCGGCTAGGCGCATGCGCGTGCCGCAGGCGCGGACCTGGCAGTACTCGGCCCCTTCGCTGTGCGTTTCCATGTGAGTGGCGAGCAGGCAGGACGCGTCGTCACCGGCACCGGCTTCGAGGATCACCGCCGCACCACCGTCGCCGAAGAGTCCGGCCGTATCGGTGTCATCCCAGTCCAGTCCTGCCGACGCGACCTCGCCGGCGACGATCAGGACGCGCCGGTAGCGTCCGCTGGTCAGCGCCGGTGCCACAAGATCCAGCGCAACCGGAAAGCCCAGGCAGGTGGCATTGACATCGAAGGCCGGCGTGCCGGTACTCGACAGGCCCAGTCGTCGTTGCACCAGCACGGCCGTGCAGGGGATCGCCTGTTCCATCACGCCGCCCACGCTGATGATGGCATCCATCTCGTCCGCGCGCAGGCCTGCGCGTTCAAGGGCAGCCTGCGCTGCCATGGCGGCCATCATCGAGGACGACTCGTCGTCGCCGGCGTGCTGCCTGTGCCTGATGCCCACGTGGCGTTCGGTCCAGCCATCGGGTTTTTGCCAGCGCCGGTCGAACGCGTCTGAGCCGACGCGACGCACTGGTACATATTCGCCTGTCGCCACGATGCGCAGTGGGGTGGAGCGAGGCCTTTCCTGATCCATGGGGGCTCGATGTTCTGGGCGATGCAAAGCCGAGCCTTAACCAGTGGCAGTGCGCTGGCAAGCCGCGTTGGCGGCTGAAGCATCCGATGAGCCGGACGGTATCACATGGCGATACCTCGCGAAGTGGACGATCCCTGCACGTGCCGCGGCGCAACGGATGCAGTGACGGGTCCGCGTTGTGCGGCGGTCTGGTCGTCTGCGTGGGCGACAGTCGCTTACGCGCCGCTACAATCCCGACATGAGCGCTTCTTCGCCTGACATCGCCAACGACACCGGGTTCCGTCCCGAAGCCAACGACCGGCCCACGCGCATCCGCGTGGATCTGGACGCGATCGGCCACAACTTCCATGCCCTGCAGGCGCATGCGGGGGCGCCGGTGATGGGCATCGTCAAGGCGAATGCCTACGGGCATGGCCTGGTGCCGGTCGCGCTGCACCTGCAGGCGCAGGGCATCGGCCAGCTGGGTGTCGCGCTGGTGGAGGAAGGGCTGGCGCTGCGGCGCGCCGGGGTCACCGTGCCCGTCCTCGTCATGGGCGGCATCCACGCGCCCCAAGTCAGCCAGTTCCTTGCGTGCGATCTTGAAGTGACCGTGTCGTCGATCGCCAAGCTGCGGCAGGTCGAGCAGGCGGCCGAATCGCTTGGTCGCAAGGCGGTGATCCACCTGAAGGTCGATACCGGCATGGAGCGGATCGGCGTGCACAGCGAGAACGCGGGCGCCTTCATCGACGCCGCGGTGTCGTCGCGCTGGTGCAGCGTGAAGGGCATCTACTCGCACCTGGCGTGCTCGGACGATCCGGCGTCGCTGATGACGCGCGAGCAGTTGCAGCGCTTCCTGCATGCCTGCAGCCACTTTGATCGCATCGGGGCGCCGATGCCGGTCCGCCACCTCGCCAACTCGGGCGGCGTGCTGCACTTCCCCGACGCCTGCCTGGACATGGTGCGCCCGGGCATCGCGCTGTACGGCGTGATGCCCGATCCCGCCTCGCGTCCGACGGTGGCGTTGAAGCCGGCGCTGTCGCTGGTGTCCAAGGTGGTCTACTTCAAGGTGGTGAAGGCGGGCCGCACCGTCAGCTACGGCGCCACCTGGACCGCGAGCGAAGACACCAGGGTGATCACGGTGCCCATCGGCTACGGCGACGGTTATCCGCGCTCGCTGTCGTCGCGCGGCGAGGTACTGGTGCGGGGCGAGCGCCATCCCATCGTCGGCCGGGTCTGCATGGACCAGTTCATGGTCGATCTCGGCCCGGCAGGTACGGCGTACAACGAGGACGAGGTCGTGCTGATCGGTCGTCAGGGAGGCGAGGCGATCACCTGCGAGGCGGTGGCGTCGACGGCCGGGACGATCCCGTACGAGATCCTGACCGGACTCAATGCACGCATCCCGCGCGAGTATGTCGGCGGTGCATCCATCCCGATATCCGCCACGTAAGCGGTCCGGTCCCGCCAAGAGCTTTCCTGCATGCCCAACGCGCTCGTCTGGTTCCGTCACGACCTCCGGCTGGACGACAACCCTGCATTGCGCGCCGCGCTCGATGGCGGCTTCACGCCCATCCCGGTGTATGTGTTCGCGCCGGAAGAGGAGGGCGAGTGGGTGCCGGGTGGGGCATCGAGGGCTTGGCTGCACAAGTCGCTGGCCTCGCTCGCTGCCGACCTGCAGGCGCGCGGATCGCGCCTGCTGCTGCGCCGGGGAGGAAGCGCCGCCGCACTGGATGCGTTGATCGAGCAGACCGGCGCTGAAGCGGTGGTCTGGAACCGCAAGTACGAGCCCGCCACCCAGCCGCGCGATGCCGCGCTGAAGAAAGCCCTGCGCGAACGCGGACTGCAGGTCGAGAGCTTCAACGGCAGCCTGCTGTTCGAGCCCTGGGATCTCGCCACCCAGCAGGGCAATCCATACAAGGTGTTCACGCCGTTCTGGCGTTCCGCCCTGGCGCAATGGCGCGCACCGTCGCCGTGGGAGGCGCCCGACCGGTTGCCGTCCATCGATGCCGCGCTGCGGAGCTACCGGCTGGAGGACTGGAACCTGCTGCCCGACCTCGGCTGGGATGCCGGCTTCTGGGATGCCTGGACGCCGGGCGAAGCCGGCGCGCGCGAGGCGCTGGAGGTCTTCGTCGATGGCGCGCTCAATGGGTACCGCACCGACCGCGACCGTCCCGACCGCGTCGGTACGTCCCGGGTCTCGCCCCACCTGCATTTCGGCGAGATCGCGCCGTGGCGCATTGCCGCGGAACTCGAGCGCGCCCGTACCGCCGCCAACAGCGCCGACATGGATGGCTACATCCGCGAGCTGGGATGGCGCGAATTCGCCTACCACTTGCTGCACCACTTCCCGCAGACCACCACGCAGAACCTCAATCCGCGCTTCGAGCACTTCGACTGGGCGAAGGTCGATCCGGCCGCCCTGGAGGCATGGCAGCGCGGCCGCACCGGCGTGCCGATCATCGATGCCGGCCTGCGTGAACTGTGGACCACCGGCTACATGCACAACCGCGTGCGCATGATCGTCGCCAGCTATCTGACCAAGCACCTGCGCTACCACTGGTCGCACGGGGCGCGCTGGTTCTGGGACACGCTGGTGGATGCCGACCTGGCCAACAACACGCTGGGCTGGCAGTGGGTCGCCGGCACGGGCGCCGACGCCGCGCCTTACTTCCGCGTGTTCAATCCGGTGACGCAGGCGGAGAAGTTCGACCCCAAAGGCACGTACATCGCCCGCTGGGTGCCGGAGCTGACCGACATCCCGGTGCCGCTGCGCTTCGCGCCATGGCAGAAGCCCGACGTGCTGGCGAAGCTGGCGCCCGAGTATCCACGCCATCCCATCGTCGACCTGGCCGCCGGCCGCGATGGCGCGCTGGCCGCGTACCGCAAGACCGGCGACTGAGCCGCGTTGACGCCTTTCGCCGGCGCGTGCTTCACTCGGCGCGGGAGAGGAGGGCAAGCATGGCCACGAAGAAAGCGTCGGCAAAGCCGCGTCGCGAGCCGATGTCGCGGGTGGATACCGCCTGGTTGCGGATGTGCCGTCCGACCAACCCGATGATGATCACCGGCGTGCTGATGTTCGACGAGCCGATGACGCTCGACACGCTCAAGCAGGTGATCAGGAAGCGCTTCCTCGCCTATCCGCGCTTCCTGCAGAAAGCGGTCGACACGCCGGCAGGCGCGTCGTGGGTCACCGATCCGGACTTCGACCTCGACTGGCACGTGCGCCTGTCCGCGCTGCCGGGCCGGCACGACCCGAAATCCGAGAAGAAGGCGCTCGAGCGCTTCACCAGCCAGATGGCGTCCACGCCGCTCGACAAGACCAAGCCGCTTTGGCAGTTCCACCTGATCGAACGCTATGGCACCGGCTCGGCGCTGGTCGCGCGCATCCACCACAGCTACGCGGACGGCATCGCGCTGGTGCAGGTGCTGCTGTCGCTGACCGATACCAGCCGGAAACCGGACGCGGGCGAGGACCTGCGCTCGGCTTGGCTGAAGAAGGACGGCGCGGAGGTCGTCCGCCGCGTCGGCGCCATCGACCGCTATGTGCAGATCGGCGGCAAGGTCCTCGGCAAGGGCATGGAGATGATGCAGGACCCCACGCTGGCGACGATGCTGGCGAAGGAGGGCGGCGAGATCGGCCGCGAACTGCTGCATGCGCTGTCGCTGTCGGACGACCCGCCGACGCTGCTGCGCGGCAAGCTGGGTGTCAGCAAGCGCGTCGCCTGGGCCGAGCCGCTGGATCTGGAAGAGGTGAAGGCGGTGGGGCGCGCCTGCGACTGCACGGTCAACGACGTGCTGATGGCCGCCGCGGCGGGCGCGCTGCGCAGCTACATGCTGGAACGTGGCGAACAACTCGATGGCGTGACGCTGCGCGCGACGGTGCCGGTCAACCTGCGTCCGCTCGAACACGCCCGCAAGCTCGGCAACCATTTCGGGCTCGTGTTCCTCGACCTGCCGGTCGGCGAGGACAATCCGGTCCGCCGTCTCGAGCGTGTCGCGGAGTGCATGCGCGACCTGAAGAATTCACGCCAAGCCATTGTTGCGTTTGGACTTCTCGCCGCGCTTGGCATGGCACCGTCCGCGATCCAGGGCGTCGCGCTTGAGCTGTTCTCGCGCAAGGCGACCGCCGTGGCGACCAACGTCCCCGGTCCCCAGCAACCGCTCTACATGGGCGGCTCGCGCCTCCGGGACATGATGTTCTGGGTGCCGCAGACGGGGTCGATCGGCATCGGCGTGTCCATCCTCAGCTACAACGGCCGCGTGCACTTCGGCCTGATCGCCGACGCGAAGCTGATCCCCGATCCGGATGCGGTGATCCGCCGTTTCGGCCCCGAGTTCGAGAAGCTGCTGTACCTGTCGCTGATGGGCAGCTGGGAACAGACCCTGGATGCGCCGGCGGCCAGCGCACTGCTGTCCTGATCCCCGCCGCCACCTGAATGAACAGGGCTCAAATCGCGTGTTGTGAACATTTCGCTGGTTAGGCTTGCCCCCGTTCCGCTCCACCGCAAGCCACCCAGGAGAAACCCATGAATGCGATGCTGAAGACCGGCGCCCTCGCGGCGCTCACCGTGACGATGCTGGGCGGCTGCGCCAGCTACACCGGCCAGACCAGTGATCCCAACGACCCCAACCGTACCCAGCGTGGCGCGCTGATCGGCGCCGGCATTGGCGCGGTGGCCGGCCTGCTGAGCGGCGGCGACGCCACCGAGCGCCGCCAGCGTGCGCTGGTGGGTGCCGGCGTGGGCGGCCTCACCGGCGGCGCCATCGGTGCCTACCAGGACCGCCAGGAAGCCGAACTGCGCCGTCAGACCGCCGGCACCGGCATCGATGTCAGCCGTGACGGCGACGTCATCAAGCTCAACCTGCCCGACGGCGTGACCTTCGACTTCGGCAAGGCCGACCTGAAGTCGCAGTTCTATCCCGCCCTCAACAACGTCGCCGCCACGCTGCGCGAGTACAACCAGACCATCGTGGAAGTCAGCGGCCACACCGACAGCGTCGGCTCAGATGCCGTCAACCAGCGCTTGTCCGAGCAGCGCGCCGCGTCGGTCGGCAACTACCTGATCGGCCAGGGCCTGCAGCGCGAGCGCTTCGAGATCGTCGGCATGGGCAAGCGCTATCCGATCGCCAGCAACGACACCGAGTCGGGCCGTGCGATGAACCGTCGCGTGGAAGTCCGTGTGCTGCCGGTGCGTTCGTAAGCCTTCGCCGCAGGTAGCAGGAGCGGGCCGCGAAAGCGGCCCGTTTTCTTTTGCGAGGCCGATGTGCGCTGTCAACCCGTTTCCAGCGCCGCCATCCGTTGCCACAATCGGCATCCCTCCCGGTCCATCGGGATTTCCAGTACGGACGCAATGCAAGACCGCAATCCCCCGATCGCCCAGCACATCGCCGCCACCATCGCCGCCGAGATCGGTGCGCAGACCGCCCAGGCCAAGGCCGCCATCGCCCTGCTCGACGAAGGCGCCACCGTGCCCTTCATCGCTCGCTACCGCAAGGAAGTCACCGGCGGGCTGGACGATACCCAGCTGCGCAACCTCGAAACGCGCCTGACCTATCTGCGCGAACTGGAAGACCGCCGCATCGCCGTGCTCGCCAGCATCGAGGAGCAGGGCAAGCTCACCGACGAACTCCGTGCCGATATCGAAGCCGCCGACAGCAAGGCGCGCCTCGAAGACCTGTACCTGCCGTACAAGCAGAAGCGCCGCACGCGCGCGCAGATCGCCCGCGAAGCCGGCCTGGAGCCGCTGGCGGATTGCCTGCTCGCCGATCCGACCCAGGTGCCGGAAGCCGCGGCCGCCGCCCACATCGATGCCGAGAAGGGCGTCGCCGACGCCAAGGCCGCGCTCGACGGCGCCCGCGCCATCCTGATGGAGCGCTGGGGCGAGAACGCCGCGCTGGTCGGTGAACTGCGTGGCTGGATGACCGACGTCGGCGTGATCCGCGCCAGGGTGGCCGAAGGCAAGGAGAACGAAGGCGCGAAGTACCGCGACTACTTCGACCATGCCGAACCGCTGGCGAAGATCCCCTCGCACCGCCTGCTGGCACTGTTCCGCGCGCGTCGCGAAGAGATCCTGATGCTCGACCTCGATCCCGGCATGGAGGCCGAGGCTGGCCACCAGCAGGCCGAAGGTCGCGTGGCCGTGCACGCCGGCGTGTCGGCGCAGGGCCGTGCCGCCGACAAGTGGCTGCTGGACGCCTGCCGCCTGACCTGGAAGGCCAAGCTGCACATGCACCTGCTGCTCGACCTGTTCAACCAGGCGCGCGAGAAGGCCGAAGCCGAGGCCATCACCGTGTTCGGCGACAACCTCAAGGACCTGCTGCTGGCCGCGCCCGCCGGGCCGAAGGCCGTGCTCGGCCTCGATCCCGGCCTGCGCACCGGCGTGAAGGTCGCCGTCGTCGACCGCACCGGCAAGCTGGTCGACACCGCGACCATCTATCCGCACGAACCGAAACGCCAATGGGACCAGTCGCTGCACGTGTTGCGCGCGCTCTGCATCAAGCACCAGGTCGACCTGATCGCCATCGGCAACGGCACCGCCAGTCGCGAGACCGACAAGCTGGCCGGCGACCTCATCAAGCAGGCGTCCGAGCTGAAGATGGACAAGATCGTCGTCAGTGAAGCGGGCGCGTCGGTGTACTCGGCGTCCGAGTTCGCGGCGAAGGAATTCCCCGACCTCGACGTCAGCCTCCGTGGCGCGGTGTCGATCGCGCGCCGCCTGCAGGATCCGCTGGCGGAGCTGGTGAAGATCGAGCCCAAGGCGATTGGCGTCGGCCAGTATCAGCACGACGTCGACCAGTTCCGCCTGGCGCGTGCGCTGGATGCGCGCGTCGAGGACTGCGTCAACGCGGTCGGCGTGGACGTCAACACCGCCTCGGCCGCACTGCTGACGCGGGTGTCCGGCCTATCGTCGACGGTGGCCGAGAACATCGTGCGCTTCCGCGACGAGCACGGGGCGTTCCGCACGCGCAAAGCGCTGCTGGGCGTGCCACGTCTGGGCGAGAAGACCTTCGAGCAATGCGCCGGCTTCCTGCGCATCGCCGACGGCGACGAGCCGCTGGATGCTTCCTCGGTGCATCCGGAAGCCTATCCGGTGGTCGAGCGCATCCTGGCCGGCAGCGGCCGGCAGGTGAAGCAGATCGTCGGCGACATCGTCTTCCTGCGTGGGGTGAAGCCCGAGCAGTACACCGACGACAGGTTCGGCGTGCCCACCATCCGCGACATCCTCAAGGAACTGGAGAAGCCCGGCCGCGACCCGCGCCCCGAGTTCAAGGCGGCGCGTTTCGCCGAGGGTGTGGAAGACATCAAGGACCTGCGTGAAGGCATGATCCTGGAAGGCGTGGTCAGCAACGTCGCCGCGTTCGGCGCCTTCGTCGACATCGGCGTGCACCAGGACGGCCTGATCCACATCTCCGCGCTGGCCGACCGCTACGTGAAGGATCCGCGCGAGGTGGTGAAGGCGGGCGACATCGTCAAGGTGAAGGTGCTGGAGGTCGACGTGGCCCGCAAGCGCATCGCGCTGACGCGCCGCCTGGACGACGCGCCCGCGCCGCAGGCGCCACGCGAGGCGCGCGGCAACGATCCGCGTCCGCCGCGCGGGCAGGACCGCGGCAATCCGCGCGACCAGCGTCGTGGCCCGGCTCCTGCGAAGACGACCGCGGCGCCGGCGGACAACGCGCTGGCCGCGGCGTTCGCCCGCGCCCGCGACAAGTCCTGACGCATCCACGGGACATCGGCACCAGCCGATGTCCCGTCCTGCCGGCTCAGCGCTTCTTGCGCGGCTTCTGTGCCGCCGTGATCTTCGACACCGAGGCCAGCAGCTCGGCGGACGCGACCATCGATTCCAGTGCGCGCTGCACGCCCGTGCCGGCGCCTTCGCGCAACACCTTCTCGATCTGCTCGCCTTCCAGCTTGCGCACCGTCTTCTCGTCGGGCTCCGGGAAGGCTTCGCGCAGTGCCACCAGCGCGCTGCCGATGGCGATGTCAAACAACTGCGTGCCGTCCAGCCATTCCACGCCATCGAACTTCTCGCGCAGCGGGTCCGGCTCGGGCCACCACGGATCGATCTCGGGAATCAATGGCGGCAGGCGTTCGTACAGCAGATCGAGCGCCAGGCGAACGCCCTGGCAACGCCCGGCGAAGCGGCCGAGCACGTCGCGCGCATGCTGGCCGATCAGGCGGATCGCGCCCAGGTCGAGCTTGGCCAGCGGAATGTCGGTCGCGGTCAGCGCCGCTTCCATCACGCGCTCGTCCCACAGCAGTGTCCAGTACAGGCGCGAATTCATGCAGCGGATGCGCTCCGGCCGCGACAGCCAGACCGCGAGGTTGCGGTTGTACGACTTGATCTCCTCGAAGTGCGCCTGTCCGCTGGCCGACGACAGGAAACCGTTGCGCCACACGTGCCCGGGCGTCAGGCCGCTGTCATTGAACAGGCCGATCAGGTTGACGTTGACGAAGTGGTGCCATGTCGCATCGGTGACCACGCGGCCGATGCCGGCGCGGTGGCCGTCGTAGGCGCAGATGCCGCCGAAGGTCTGCGCCTGCGTCGGGTCCTTGCCGGAGCGCGTGCCGGCGAGCACGCTGTTGGTGGAAATCAGTTCCGGCAGCGGACGCGGGCCGCCGTCGATGGCGGCCGGATACTCCGCGCCCAAGGCGCCACCGAAGTTGAGATTCGCGCCGGTCGCGGAGGGCTCGACGCATTCGCCTTCATGCGGATGGTCCGGCATCACCCGGATCACGCCGCGCGGTCCGCACAGCAGCGGGTGCGGGTAGGTGTAGCGGAACAGGCCGTTGCGCCGCGCGTACATGCGGGGCTGGATCGTCTGCGGCACATCGTCGGACTGGTCCGAGAACGAGGACGTGCCGGGCGGCCGATTGGTGTCGTTGCGGCGCGCTCCGCCCATGCTGACCTCATCCAGACCGCCGACGCCGGGCGTGGACTGCCACAGGCGCATGCCGCGTGCGCGCGGGATCGCATGGCACAGCGCACGTCCCAACGAACCGTGATCGCCCGTGGCGAAGACACCGCCACCGGCATTCATGAACTGTGTCACGGCACGCAGTTCGTTGTCGGACAGGCGATCGGACGGATACCCGGCGCCGCGACCGCCGTAATTGCTGTCGATGCCGAACAGGAACACGGCGTCGTACATGCCGGTGCCGAAATGCGCGGCATTGTCGAACTTGAATGACGGAATGCGCTGGGCGACGCGGGTTTCGGCCGACATCAGCTGGCTGCCGGCCACGTTGTTGATATGCGCCAGCGTGATCTCGAAGCGCGCGTGGCGCCCCGGCATGGCGAGCAGCGAGCGTACGAAGGTGGACAGGCCGAAGTCGCCTTCGGAGAAATCAAGGCCGCCGTCGGCGACCAGCAACAGCTTGACCGTACAGGGACGCAGGAACGGCCAGTAGATCTCGGGGTTGAGGCGCCAGTCGTCGCGGAAGCGTTCGCGCAGCTCCAGGTGGCGCAGGTTTTCTATCGTCAGGGGCGTATCGATGATGGGCATGATGCTGTCCTTGGCGGTGTGGCTGGGGATCCCTCCTGCATGAAGGACAACGCCCGGATATCCACACGACGGACATGCAGCACGGCGCGATGCGCCCTGTTCACGAAAAATCAGGCTTTTCCTACAGTCATGCGCCGTGCGAGGCCGATGCAATCATCGGCATCACCGGTCAGCGCCGTTCAGCGTGCGGCGTACGGCGCCAGGTAGCGGTTCAGTCCACCGGCACGCAACGTCGTGGCCGCGGCGGTCCAGTCGACCGGCGTGCCGGTCTTCAGCGCTTCCAGCACGGCGACCACCGACAGCTCCACTTCCGGCAAGCCGGATGCGTCCGCGGCGTTGCGCCGCTGTTCGATGGCCTCGAACAGCACCGCATTGGCTTCCGCGTACGACAACGGCGCGGTCGTGCCGTGCGCATCGCGCCATGCCGGTGTTTCCAGCACGCCGTTGACGTGCGAGAGGATCAGCCACGTCGCGCGCCCGATCAGCTTCAGGTTGCCCGGCTGCACGCTGGTCATGGTGTTGCCGACCACGCGCCCCTGCTTGGCCATCACGCCGGTGGAATGCGCGTTGAGCAGCATCTTCAGCACGATGGTCTGGTTGAGCTCGAACGCATCGCGCTGCGGCACGGTCACCGCGATCACCGGCACCGGACGGGGCAGCGCGGCGACATCGCGCAGCACGTCCGAATCCAGCGGACGCGCGGACACGGAGAACAGCACCAGTTCAGCGCCAGCCGCAGTGGCGGCGTCCAGCCACTGCTGGTTGGCCTGCTGGTGCGCTTCATCGCCGAGCAGGATCAGTGCGCCCGAGTCGCCCGCGGCCGGTGCATTGCGCTGCATGTTCGCCGGCGAGTACGAGAGGTCGTACAGCGCCTGCTGCTCATCGCCGGCGTTGGACAGGCCGCGAAGCGCGGCTTCGCGCAGGTAGGGGTCGGGGATGCCGTTCTCGAACGGCGGCAGGTACAGCGCCTTGTCGAGGCCGTGGAAGGGACGGTGCAGCAGCGCCTGCCAGGCCTGGGCGCCGTCGGCGGCAGGGGTCCACACCTGGATCCAGGAACGCCGTTCGCTTGCGTTGACCGGATCGAGCGGGCCGAGCCGGAACGTCGGTGCGCGCTCGGTGACGTCCACGAACACCGGCATCAGCGCACGCGTGGCGAGGTAGGTGGCGCGGCGACCGTTCGCGTAGCTGGCGGCCTCGCGGTCGGTCCATGCGGCGAGCTTCGGCGCCGCCACCGCTGCGGTCTGCTGCAGCGTGGTGAAGCCGCGCAGGCGGTCGGCGATGCTGGCGTCGCTGAAGCCCAGCGCCGCCAGTTCGTCGGTGGTCAGCAATTCACGCAGCAGTGCGCGTGTGGCGTTTTCCAACACCACGCCCAGCACGTACAGGCTGGTCGTCGTGGCCTGCATGCGGGTGGAGCCGGTGATCGCCTGCGGTCCGGTCGGCAGCGGGATCTTGGTGATGCGCGCGTCGTCCAGCACGCGGCGGCTGCGTTCGAACGGGCGCAGCACCTCGTCGGGATTGTTGTAGACGAACCACGTGCGCCGCGCGTCCGCGCCGGCCTGGTCGGCGGCCGCGAGTGCGGTGCCGATCACCGCGGAGGTTTCGCCGCCTTCGGTGACCGCGAACACCAGGTCCTGCGGCTGGATACCGTTGTCCTGAAGCTGCAGGCGACCGATCTCGGGAATGTCCTCGAAGCCTTCCAGCGAGGCGATCAGCGCACGGTCGCCGCCGGTGATCTCGCCACGCACGCGCTCGCCCAGACCGGGGTAGCGCGCATCGATCTTCGCCATCACCGGCGAGGTCGCCGTGCGCTGCCAGAATGGACGCCACAGGCCGCTTTCGATGGTCTCGGCCAGGCGGCCGGTGGAGCCGGTGCCGTAGAAGTACAGGCGATGGCCTTCGCGCATCGCACGGGTGATCTCGCGCGATGCGGCCTCCAGCGCGGCCAGTCGTGCGGGGTCGTCGGCGACGCCCTGCAGTGCTTTCGCAATGTCCTCGTCCACTGCCAGCAGCGAGGACAGACCATCGGCGGTGTCGGCGGCGATGCGGGCGCTCAGGTCGAAGCTGAGCGGATGGCGCTGCTCGGTCAGCAGGCTGTGCAGCTGGAACTGCTGCTTGTTCGCCACGAAGTCCTGCGACTGCGCCGAGGGCGATACGCCCAGCCGGCTCGATGCGGGCTGGGCCGCTGCGGGGGCCAGCACGCCGGCCATGACAAGGAAAGACACGCTGCGCATGATGCGTTTCGCCGTACGGGACATCGGATTCCCCACCTGACAACGGAAGAATGCGGCGTGACCGGCATGTCGCACGGTCGCGGACGCAGGCTGCTATCGTCGTGACAACGATAGCAAACGGTGACCGCACTATGCCCCGGTTCCTGCGTCCGCTGCACGCTGCACTGCGCCCCACGGTCCACGCGGCGGCACTCGCGCTGCTCTGCGCCAGCCTCGCGGCGCCCCTGCAGTCGGCGGAGATGGCCGCCACGAACGGCGCCTGCTGCGTGGTCGCTGCGCCGCGCCTCGGCATCGACGTGCTGCTGGAGGATCGCCTGGACCTGCTGCGTGGCAAGCGCGTGGGACTGGTGACCAACGCCACCGGCGTGGACGGGGAGTTGCGCAGCAGCGTAGACCGCTTCGCTGCACAGCGGGCGTTCGAGCTGGTGGCGCTGTTCGGCCCCGAACATGGGGTCCGCGGCGACGTACAGGCCGGCGACAAGGTCGCGTCCACGCGCGACGCCGTCACCGGCCTGCCGGTGCACAGCCTGTACGGCGAACACCGCGAGCCCACCGCCGGGATGCTCGCCGGCATCGACGTGCTGGTGTTCGACATCCAGGATGTCGGCACGCGCTTCTACACCTATCCCTACACGCTGGCGGGCGTGATGCGCGCAGCGAAGCGCGCCGGCATTCCCGTCGTCGTCACCGACCGTCCCGATCCGATCGGCGGCGTCCTGGTCGAAGGTCCGGTGCTGGAGCCTGCCTTGGCTTCGTTCGTCGGCATGTTCCCCATCCCGCTGCGCCACGGCATGACGCTGGGCGAACTGGCCATGCTGTTCAACAGCGAATTCGGCATCGGCGCCGACCTGCACGTGGTGACGATGCAGGGCTGGCGGCGGGGCGACGAGCCGCTGCGTGGCCCACTGCCGTGGGTGCCGCCGTCGCCCAACATGCCCACGCCCGACACCGCGCTGGTCTATCCGGGTACCGGTCTGCTCGAAGGCACCAACGTGTCCGAAGGACGTGGCACGACGCGGCCGTTCGAGACGCTGGGCTCCCCCTGGGTCGATGCGCCTGCGCTCGCGGAGCGACTCAACGCCATGCAGCTGCCTGGCGTGCGTTTCCGTCCCACCTGGTTCACGCCCACGTTCTCCAAGCATGCCGGCGCGGCCTCCGCAGGCGTGCAACTGCATGTCACCGACCGCGCCGCCTTCCGTCCTGTGCGCACCGGTATCGCCGTGCTGAAGGCGCTGCACGATCAGCATCCGAAGGATTTCGCGTTCCTGCCCGGCGATCCGCCGTTCTTCGACCGGTTGGCTGGGGTTCCCTGGCTGCGCGGTGCCATCCTGCGCGGCGACAGCATCGAGGCTATCGAGGCGCGCTGGCAGCCGGGGTTGGCGGCGTTCCAGGCCGTCCGACAGCGTCACCTGCTGTACGAGGCGCGGTCCGCCCGTGTGGACTGACCCACACGCATTCCTACGACGACGGAACGTCCACGAATACGGTGAGTGTGCGGATGCGGTCGGCTTCGATCTGCGCAATGTCCATGCCGGTGACGGCCACCGGGCCGCCCGCGGGGCCGGCACGCCACGCCAGCCGACCGACACCGTGATGACCGCTGGCCGGCCCCGCTGCGGTGAACACGAAGGTGGGCGGCAGGCTGGCGAGCAGGGCGGTGACGGCATCGCAGATGGCGTCATGCCCGCGCACGCTGGCGTGTGGCTCGTTCAGCACGGCATCGTCGGCATACAGGCCGCGGATGGCCTGCAGCCGCAGTGATGCATCGCGCTCGCCGAACACGCGGGTGAGGTTGGCCTGCATCAGGCGTTCGTAATCGATGGCGGCGTCGGGGGAGGCGGGCATGCGTGCTCCTGGTTGGTGGGAGGGACGGCGGGAACGGACGAAGCCGCGTCGCCGTCCGGCGCGCTGCGGACCATGTACTGGTGCGGCGTAAGGCCGGTGGCGGCGCGGAATGCACGGGTGAAATGGCTCTGGTCGAAGTAGCCCAGGCCGCCGGCGACCACGGTCGGCGCGTGACCGGCGTGGAGCAGGCGCCTGGCCTCCACGATGCGCCGCCAACGGACGTACTGCATCGGACTCAGACCCACGTTCCGGCGGAACATCCGCGCGAAATGGAACTTGCTCACATGCGCTTCCGCTGCGATCAGGGCCAGCGAGAGCGGCTCGCGGAAATGGGCTTCGACGTACGCGATGGCGCGGGCGACGGAACGCTCCCTTGATCCCTGTTGCGCTGGAGCGATGTCGTTTTCGTCATGCCCACATCCGTACATTCGCCGTCTTGTTTAGGGAAAGCACAACCTTGTCACTCCCGCGCGCGTCGCGGTAGCACCATTCCACGACGAGCTGTGTTGCGGTTACTGGAACGCGGGCGACGGGCGACAGCGGGGTAACCTGTCGGGCGGCGGCACTGAGCGGCGGTGTCGCGAACGTTCGCGGCCGGGTGTCGGGCCGCATCACCGACAGACAAGGAGATACAGACGATGGCCCATGTGCAGGTGGTATCGACGGCAACGCCCTACGCGCACCGGATCACCAGTCGCGGACATGCCCTGACGGCCGACGAACCGGCATCGCTGGGGGGCGGGGACCAGGGCATGGCGCCCTTCGATCTCTACCTGGCCTCGCTGGCCGCCTGCACGGCGATCACCCTGCGCATGTACGCCGAGAAGAAGGGATGGGAACTGGGCGAGTTCAGCGCATCGCTTTCCTCGCAGCGGGACGAGACAGGCAAGCTGCATGTACATCGCGCACTGAGCGCCTCGGCACCACTGACCGACGCGCAGTGGGAGCGCCTGCTGGACGTCGTCGCCCGCACGCCGGTGACGCTGGTGATGCGCGAAGGCGCCGTCATCACCAGCGCACGCGCATGAGGGAACGGCCGCCGGCGCTTCGGTGGCGATGCGCGGCCTTTGTTCTTACTGGGGGCGCAGCGCGGCAGGCGGGTGGAACGGACCTCAGGCGCGTCGCTTGCGCGTACGGCTGCGCCCGGCGGGCTTGACGGAGTCCGAGGCCGCGGGCGTTGGCGCGCCGAGCTGCGACTGCAGACGCTCCAGCGACGACAGCGTGTCGGTGTAGGCAATGAAGTGCTGCAGGTAGCCCGGCGAGACGCCGCGCATGAGATGCAGCGCCCGGTGGACCAGCATGCCCGAGTTGAGCGGACCGGCATCGGCGGGCACGTCGTCGAGCGAAGCGCGCACCTGGCTGTCGGTGCGCACCTGCGTCCACACGCGGCGGGCTTCCTCCAGCACGGCCGGTGCCTGACCCGCCGGCGTACCGGCATGCGTGTCCGCGGGCGGCTGCGCGGGACTGCGCGACTGCAGTGCGGTCACCAGCAGACGCAACGCACCGTCATCGGATGGCGTGGTCTGGCGTGATGGCGTCGGCGCCCATGCCGCCAGATCGCTTGCGTAGGTCGCGATCAGGCTGGACAGCCGCGCGTCCAAGAGGCGTCGTGCCGCACCGGCATGCGCATGCGCGCGTATCGCCAGCGCATCGATAAACGCGAAGCGCACCGGATCCATGCGCTCGGCGCCGCGCGCGCGCCAGGCTTGCAACTGCGCGGCGACGGGCAGGGCGTTGCCGTCCATCAGGGGGCTGCCTTGTGTTTGGCGGGGCGGGGAATGGGCGCGATCTCGACGCGGCGGTTGCGTGCGCGGCCGTCCTCGCTGTCGTTCGCACTGACCGGTTGTTCGGCACCGAACGCGGCGGCGAACACCGACGACGACGGCACGCCGTCGGCGATCAGCGTGCGGGTGACGGTCAGCGACCGCTGCGCCGACAGTTCCCAGTTATCGGCGAACTGGCGGTTGTTGCCGCTCACCTGGCGGTCGTCGGTGAAGCCGCTGACCATCAGGATCTCGTCGCGCGTGCGCAGGTAGCGGGCCAGCGGCGCGGCCAGCCCCTTCAGCAGCTCACGGCCTTCCGGCTGCAACTGGTCCGAATTCAGTGCGAACAGCACGTTGCCACGGATGCCGATGCGGCCGTCCACGATGGTCACGCGGCCTTCGGCCAGCGGTTCGGCGAGGGCCTCTTCCAGCGCCTTGCGCTGCTGCGCTTCCAGCTCGCGCCGCTTCACTTCCTCGTCCAGCCGCTGCGACAGTTGCGCCTGCACGGCGATCACGCCGACCAGCACCAGCACGAACGCGCCGAGCAGCACCGACATCAGGTCGCCGAAGCTGGCCCAGACGGGCGCGCCAAGGTCGGTGTCGTCTCCTGTCTCGACGCTCACGCGGCTTCCGCCGGCTGCGTGCCGCCCAGTTGCTGCAGGTCGAGGGTGATCTGCCGCTGTGCGGACAGGCTGAGGTCGATGACCTCGCGCGCCTGCGCCACGTAATAGGCCAACTGGTCATCGCTGCGCGCCAGCGAGCGGTCGAGCGCGCCTTCGATGGCCTGCAGGCGCTCCAGCAGTGCCTCGTTCGACTGGCCGAACGCCTGCACGGCGGCGCCGAGCGCGTCACCGAGGCTGGCCACTTCGGTGGCGCCGGCGGCGACCTGCGCGGCGATGCCGCCAAGCTTGCCGGTCTCGGCTTCGACGTGGTCGGTGAAACGGGTGCCGACGCGGTCGAGCAGGTCGGCCGAGGTGGCGACCAGCGCATCAATGGCGCTGCGCTGTTCGGTGGAGGCGTGATTCACCGCATCGAGCAGGGTCTGCAGCGTGCCCATCAGCTGGTTGCGCTCCTCCAGCATGGCGGTGTCGCGGACCATGCTGTCGGAGAGCTTCTGCCGCAGTTCGGCGATGACGTCGGCCGCCGCGCGCGGCGCTTCCGACGCGACCTGCACCAGTTGCGAGATCTCGGCGATGGTCTGGGTGGAATGCGCCTGCGCCTGGGTGGTGATGTCCTGCGCGCTGCGGGCGAGGGCATCGCAGATCTCCTGCTGCAGCTGCGCGGTGCGCGCGCCGGCCTGTTCCCACTGGGTCTGCAGGGTGGCGCCGGTCGCGGCCAGCCGTTCGGCCCAAGCCGCGAGGCGCTGTTCGTCCTGCGCGGCGAGCGCCCGTTGGACATCGGTATGCGAGGCGGCGATCGCGTCGAGCAGCGCGGTCGCATGGCGCTGCACCTCCGCGGCGTTGGCGGCCAACGCCTGCTCGTTGCGCTCGGCGATGCCGGCATGGCTGGCGTCCTGGCGCGACAGGACCTGGTCCCAGCGTTCGGCCAACGCCGACGTGTTGTCTTCCATGCGCGACGCGACCGTGTCGACCAGCGCGGTCGAACGCTCCTCGAAGGCGGTGGCGAGGCGATCGGCCAGCGTCTGCATGTTCGACGACAGATCGCCATTCGATTGCCGCTGCTGCTCGAGCGCCGTAGCCCAACTGGCCGCGGCTGCGTTGGTGGCGGCGCCGAAGCCGGCGCTCAGGCCATCCAGCTGGCGCTGCACGGCCTCGGTGACGGTGGCTTGCATCGCCGCACTTTCGCGAGCGAGCCCGGCTAGCGTCGCGTCGGTCGACGGTTGCAGGGCGGCAACGACGGCCCGCGCGCTCGCATCGACACCGGTCTTCAGCACGTTCTCCAGCATGCCGGCCAACTGCGCCTGTGCGGCTTCGCTGCGCTCATGGAAGGCGCTCTGGCTGGCCACGAGCCGTTCGCCGGCGGCGGCGTTCTGCGTTTCGATCGACGCCACCATCGCCTGCAGGCGTTCGACCAGATCGGGCATCAGTGCAGCCTGTTGCTGCAGCAGGCGGAAGGATTCCTCACGCTGGAACGCCTGCGAATGCGTGTGCAGCGAGGTGGCGATTTCCGCATCGAGCAGGTGCACCGCGTGCAGCCGCTCGCGTCGGCAGAGCGCGGCGAGCAGGCCGAGCACGGCCGAGGCCGACACGCCGGCGATCGAGGTGCCGAACGCGAAGCCCAGGCCTTTCACCGGCGCCGCGAGCGAGCCGCGGATCGCGTCGATGTCGGTGGCGCTTTCCAGCGCCAGGCCGGTGCCGCGCAGCGTGACCATCATGCCGAGCAGGGTGCCAAGCATGCCCAGCAGCACCAGCAGGCCGACCAGGTACGGCGTGAGTGCGGGTGCGGGCAGGGCGACGCGTTCGCCCTCGATCCGCTGGCGCACCGACGGACGCAGGCTGGCATGCAGCGACGACAGCCACGTGGACAGACCGTCCCTGGCGGCGGAGGTGTCCGCGATGGCACGCAGCAGGGTGTCGGTCGCCTGCCGGTAGCGGTGCAGTTCGATCGCGCCAGCGACATAGCACGCGCCGATCACCAGCGTGACCACCACGCCCAGCGCATGCGTCCCGACGTAGCCGGCCCCGATCCAGGTGACGATGGCGAGGCCCAGCAGGAACAGGGGCGCGAGGAGGAAATGTCGGTTCATGGTGTTCCGGAAACAGGGGAAGAACGAAGCGCGGCGAGCAGCGCGTCGATGGGATGGAAGCGGACATCAAGCTCGGCGAGCAGTACGTCCTGCAGGTCGCGGCGGAACTGGCCGAGCCAGGCATCGCCGGGAGTGTCGGCATTGGCCTGCTTCAACTGGTCGAAATGCTGGCCGAGCAGGGCAGGGGTGGCGGCCAGCAGCGATTGCTCGCGCGGGCTCAGCGTCATCTCCATGACCGCATCCACCTCGGCCAGGCGCGCCTGCTCGGCCGAGCCTTTCGCCAGCGCGTCGCGCAGCCGGCCACGCAACTGGCCGGTGGACGCCTGCATGGCGCGCTGCAGGTCCAGGCATTTCCGCCGGAACGGCGCGAAGTCGGCCTCGACCGCGCTGCCGGCGGCCTCCGGGCGCGTAATCGCGGCGACAAGGGTCGCCCGCGCACGGACGCACGCCGCCTCATCGGCGGCGGGGTCGCACGGCGTACCGGCGGACGGCGTCGAATCGAGTGCACGGGACAGCGCGACGGCGCGGTTCCAGTCGAGCCACTGGCCCAGCCGGTCGGACAGGCCGGGCCCCGAAGGAGGCAGCTCGACCTCGCCCAGACGCGCGAGGCGCCGGACGAAGGCGGGGGCCGAGACGGCCGCCCGGGAATGCGGTAATGCCACGCTGACGCTCAAAAAAGACGACGATTTTACAGGAAGCGCCAAGCGGGCTGGCCCGCATGTGGGCCAATCTGAGGTGAGCGCGGGACTACTTGCAAAGAAAAAGCCGGAACCTCGCGGTTCCGGCTTCTCTTCAAGATGGTGGAGGTGGGGGGAATTGAACCCCCGTCCGAAGGCACGCCATCCCCGGTACTACATGCTTAGCGCTCCGTTAGGTCTCGTTCCCCGACAGCACGGCGCGCAAAGCGCATCCGGGAACCAGCCTGTTTTGGTTAAGCCATGACTGACAGGCAGCCGTCACAGCCGGTTCCGTGATAATGACCCTACACCGACGAGCACGGGCACAAGTGGGTTCGGGGCTTACGCCTTAAGCGGCGAGAGCGTAGTTGTCGTCGTTGGCAACTAGAGTTTTGCCGCTGGATTTACGAGGAAAGCTGCCCCCTCGGCATGCACCAGGTAACTTTGCAACCCCCGTCGAAGCCAGTGCACCCCCGGGAGTCAGAAACAACCTGACGAAGGAAGTGTAGGGGCGGGGTGGGGTTGAGACAAGGTTCGGGCAGGGTCTGGGTCAACCTGGCTTCACTTGGCCGTGCCCGGTGTGGGAGCGACGTCAGTCGCGAGTTTTTCACTAAAGCCTTCGCGAAACCGTACGTTTCACGGGTGCTCAATGTGCAGGAAGCGATCGCGACTGACGTCGCTCCCGCGCCTGACCCTCACGCATCTTTATTGTGCTGGCGCATCACGCGCGACTTCTCGCGTGCCCAGTCGCGGTCCTTCTCGCTGGCGCGCTTGTCGTGGGTCTGCTTGCCCTTGGCCAACGCAATCTCGGCCTTCACCTTGTTGCCCTTCCAGTACAGCGAGGTCGGCACCAGCGTGTAACCGTCGCGCTCGACCTTGCCGATCAGGCTGTCGATCTCGTTCCGGTGCAGCAGCAGCTTGCGGGTGCGACGGTCGTCGGCCACCACATGGCTGGAGGCCTGGATCAGCGGCGTGATCTGCGCGCCGAACAGGAAGATCTCGCCATGGCGGATGATTGCGTAGGCCTCGGTGATGTTGGCGCGGCCGGCACGGATCGCCTTCAGCTCCCATCCCTGCAGGGCGAGGCCCGCCTCATGGCGCTCCTCGAAGTGGTACTCGTGCCGGGCGCGCTTGTTCAGCGCGATCGTGCCCGTTGCTTTATTCTTGTCCGGTTTCTTTGCCATCCGTCCTATTGTCGCCGAAGGCGGAACCCTACGCGAGCCACATGCATACGATCCGCCGCAGCGCCCTGGTCGAACACTCGGCCACCCGGATGTTCGACCTGGTCAACGACGTGGCGGCGTACCCGCGCCGGTTCGACTGGTGCAGCGCGGCCGAACTGATCGAGCAGGGCGAGGCGAGGCTGGTCGCGCGGCTCGACCTGGGGCTGGGCTCGCTGCGGACCTGGTTCACCACCGAGAACACGCTGGACCGCCCGCACCGCATCGACATGGACCTGGTCGACGGGCCGTTCCGCAAGCTGCACGGTCGCTGGGATTTCCACGCCCTGGACGAATCGGCCTGCAAGGTCACGCTGACGCTGGAATTCGAACCGTCCAGCCGCCTGCTGGCGCCGGCGATGGCGCTTGGCTTCCAGGGACTGGCGGACCGGATGGTCGACGATTTCGTGCGCGCCGCCGACCGGGGCGAATGACGTGCGGGTAGAGGTGATCCGGGCATGGCCGCACCGGTTCGAGTCGGCGGTGCTGGAGTTGCCGGACGGGGCCACCGTGGCGGATGCGCTGGCGGCCAGCGGCTTCGTCGATGCCGGACACACCGGCGTCGCGGTGCACGGCGTGAGCGCCACGACCACGGCGGTGTTGATTGAAGGCGACCGCGTGGAAGTGCTGCGGCCGTTGCAGATCGATCCCAAGGAAGCGCGCCGACGTCGGGCGCGCGGTTGAACTCAGCGGCGGCGGCCGCCCTTCTTCTTGTCCTTGGCAAGGTTGGGACCGAACTTGCGCACGTCGCGCGACAGCTGCGAGTCGGCCTCGGGGAAGTATTCGCCTTCCCAACTGGCGAGCGTGCCGTTGTTGAAGATCAGGGTGAGGTTCTTGATCTCGGTGGTGCCGCGGCGATTGGTGCGGTTGCTCGCGGTGTAGTCCCAGCGGTCGGCATGGAAGGGGTCGGCGATCGACGGACTGCCCAGCAACGACTGCACCTGCTGCTTGCTCTGTCCTGCCTGCAACTGGTCCACCGCCGTCTTTTCGATCAGGTTGCCCTGGTAGATCGGCTGCTTGTAGAGGATGCCGCAGCCAGTGGTGGCGGAAGCGAGGACGGCAACCAGCAGGAATTTGCGCATTGGGACAGGTACGGTGGGAAACCGGGCCGATGATACACTCCCGCGGACCGCCGCAACCGAGCTTCAGGCAGCTGGCGCTAAACCGAGAGTGAACGGAGACGCCATGGAATCGCAGGATCTACGCAAAGTCGGCCTCAAGGTCACCCACCCGCGCATGCGCATCCTCCAGTTGCTGGAGCAGAAGAACGCGCAGCACCACCTGAGCGCGGAAGACATCTATCGCCAGCTGCTCGAACACGGCGACGAGATCGGCCTGGCGACGGTGTACCGCGTGCTGACCCAGTTCGAGGCCGCGGGCCTGGTGCTGAAGCATAATTTCGAAGGCGGCCAGGCCGTCTACGAACTCGATCGCGGCGGCCACCACGACCACATGGTCGATGTCGATACCGGCAAGATCATCGAGTTCGAAAGCGCCGAGATCGAGAAACTGCAGCGCGAGATCGCCGCCAGGCACGGCTACATCCTGGAAGAGCATTCGCTGGTGCTCTACGTGCGCAAGAAGCGCTGACGGTCGGAAATTTCCTGCTTCAGGATGTGGAAGCGACGCAAGTCGCTAAGCAGCATGGGTAATGCCTCATCGCGACTTACGTCGCTCCCACATTAAACAGCAGAGTGGTCAGACCGCGTTCGCCAGCAGCCGTTTGGCCGCCGCGTGGGCTTCCTTACTGACTTCCACGCCCCCCAGCATGCGGGCGAGTTCCTCTTCGCGCTGTTTCGCGTTGAGCTTCTCGACCGCGCTCTGGGTCATGCCGTCCACGGGCGCCTTGCTCACCCGGTAGTGGGAATGGCCCTGCGCGGCGACCTGGGGCAGGTGGGTGACGCACAGGACCTGACGCTCCGCGCCGAGTGCGCGCAACTTCTGTCCGACGATCTCGGCCACCGCGCCGCCGATGCCGGTGTCCACTTCGTCGAAGATCATGGTGGGCACGGCGTCCAGGCCGAGCGCGGCGACTTCGATCGCCAGCGAGATGCGGGCGAGTTCGCCGCCCGACGCGACCTTGCGCAAGGCGCGCGGCGGCTGGCCGGCATTGGCGGAGACCAGGAATTCGATGCGCTCGGCACCGGTCGGGTCGGGCCGTTCGCCGTCCTGCGGTTCCAGCGCGATCTCGAAGCGGCCGCCGCCCATGCCCAGATCGGCGATCAGTGCGGTGGTGGTGTCGCCCAGCGTCTTCGCGGCGCGCTGGCGCGTGCGCGTCAGCGCGGCGGCGGCATCGCGCCACTGCACCCTGGCGGCGTCGATCTCGCCGTTCAGCAGCAGCAGGCGCTCGCCGGCGCCGCGCAGCGAGTCCAGTTCAGCGGCGAGGCGGTCGTGCTGCTCCTGCAGGCCATCCAGTGGCACGCGGTGCTTGCGCGCGAGGTCGTGCACCCGGGCGAGTTTGCGTTCCAACGCGTCGAACTGCACAGGCTCGGCGTCAAGGTCGTCGCGCACCTGGCCGAGCAGGGACAGGGCTTCCTCGATCTGGATAGCGGCACCGTCCAGCAGCGCATCCACGTCGCGCAGGCGCGGTTCGTGTTCCGCCTGCCGGGCGAGATCGGCCCGGACCTGCTGCAACTGGCGCGTCAACGAGGGCGCTTCGTCGCCGGCGAGCTGGCCGAGCGCGGCGTCGCAGACCTCGATCAGACCGGCCGCATGCGCCTGCCGGCGGTGGTTGGCCACCAATGCCTCCAGTGCCGCGGGGGCGAGGTCTTCGCGCTGCAGTTCGGCAAGCTGGTGTTCCAGGTAATTGATCCGGTCGGAGACATCGCCCTGGCCGGACAGCTGCTCGCGCTCGCGCAGCAGCGCCGTCCAGCGACGTGCGGCTTCACGTACGGCGGCACGCTCGCCGTCGTTGCGGGCGAAGGCATCGAGCAGGTCCAACTGGCTGGTGCGCGCGAGCAGGGCCTGGTGCTCGTGCTGGCCGTGGATCTCGACCAGCCGGCCCGCAAGCTCGGCCAGTTGCGACAGGGTCACGCTGCGCCCGTTGATCCAGGCGCGCGAGCCGCCGTCGGCACGGATCACCCGGCGCAGCTGGCATTGGCCGTCGTCGTCCAGCTCGTTGTCCGCGAGCCAGGCCTGCGCGGGCGACCCGGCGGCGGCGGCGAACTCGGCGGACAGTTCGGCGCGTTCCGCGCCATGGCGGACGACGCCGCTGTCGGCGCGCAGGCCGGACAGGAAGCCGAGCGCGTCCACCAGCAGCGACTTGCCGGCGCCGGTTTCACCGGAAATGACGGTCATGCCGTCACCGAACTCCAGTTCGGCGGCGCGAACCACGGCGAAATCCTTCAGGGCGAGATGTCTGAGCATGCGGTGGATTGTAAGCGCAGCCGGCTCACCGACTGAGACACCCTTCCGGCTTGCAAAGGCGACGGCGCGACGTTATCTAGCTGCCATGAACACGCCATCGCCCCCGCTGGATCCGCGCGCCCGCCAGCTGCTGCGCACGCTGATCTCGCGGTACATTCGCGACGGCGAGCCGGTGGGGTCGCAGACGCTTGCCCGCCATGCAGGGCTGGAAGTCAGCCCGGCGACCATCCGCAACATCCTGTCGGAGCTGGAAGAGGTCGGGCTGCTGAGTTCGCCGCACACGTCGGCCGGGCGCATCCCGACGGCACAGGGCTACCGGGTGTTCGTGGACAGCCTGGTGCAGGTGAAGTCGCTGGGCGACGGTGAGGTCGCGCGCCTGCGTGCCGAGCTGTCGGCCGGCGCTGGCACCCAGGCGTTGCTGGGGAACGCGTCCGAGCTGCTGTCGGCGATGACCCATTTCGTCGGCGTGGTCAGCGTGCCCCGGCGCGAGCAGTTCGCGTTCCGCTACATCGACTTCGTGCCGCTGGACGGGCAGCGGGTGATGGCCATCCTGGTGTTCGCCGACAACGACGTGCAGAACCGGGTTATTGAAACGAGGCGCCCCTACGAGCGCTCCGAGCTGGAGCGCATCGCCAATTACCTGAATACCCAGTTCGCCGGCCGCCCGCTGTCCGAGATCCGCGCCAACCTGCTGCGCGACCTGCGTCGGGCGCAGACCGAAATGGAAGGGTTGCTGGCCGAATCCATCGAACTGGCCGAGCAGGCGCTGACGCCGCCGGGCGACGATGTGGTGCTGGCCGGCCAGACCCGGCTGATGGGTGTGCAGGAGCTGTCGGACCTCGAACGGCTGCGCGACCTGTTCGAAGCCTTCGCCCGCAAGCGCGAGATCCTCCAACTGCTTGAGCGCACGATCCGCGCGCCCGGCGTGCGCATCTTCATCGGCGAGGACACCGGGCTGGCGCCGCACGATGGCGTGTCGGTGGTGACCGCGCCGTACATGGCGGGCGGGCAGGTGCTGGGGGTGCTGGGCGTGATCGGTCCCACGCGGATGGCCTACGACCGCGTCATTCCGGTGGTGCAGGCAGCGGCCGATGTCCTGGGCGCGGCCTTGAATCCGGATTCCGCGGCCCCATAGGTTCCCGGGTCGGGCGGCCGGACCTGCCGCCAGGGAACCGAAATGAACGAACAGCACGATCAAGACACCGCTCAGGGCCAGGCGCCCGAGCCCACCGATACCGACGCCGCCCTGCTGGCCGAGCTGGAAACGCTGCGCAACGAGCTGGACCAGCTGCGCGCCACCACGCTGCTGGAGCGCGCCGACCTGGAAAACCAGCGCAAGCGCGTGGCCCGTGACATCGAGCAGGCCCGCAAGTTCGCCAACGAGCGACTGCTCGGCGACCTGCTGCCGGTGTTCGACAGCCTGGATGCCGGCCTGGCCGCCGCAGGCACCGAGCCCAGCCCGCTGAAGGACGGCCTGGAGCTGACCTTCAAGCAGCTGCTCAAGGTGGCCGGCGACAACGGCCTGAGCCTGATCGATCCGACCGGCGAAGCCTTCAACCCGGAGCATCATCAGGCCATCAGTCAGGCCGATGCCCCCGGCGCCGCGCCCGGCAGCGTGGTGCAGGTGTTCCAGAAGGGCTACGTGCTCAACGGCCGCCTGCTGCGCCCAGCGCTGGTCGTGGTCGCGAAGCACGACTGAACACCCTCGCGAGGGCGCTTGAACCGCGCCATCGCATCCCTATATCGGGACCATCCACCCGGCCGATCGCCGGGTCCAACATCAGCATTCGCTAGGGAGTGAGATCCATCATGGGCAAGATCATCGGCATCGACCTGGGCACGACGAACTCGTGCGTGGCGATCATGGACGGCGGCAAGGCCCGCGTCATCGAAAACTCGGAAGGCGACCGCACCACGCCCTCCATCGTGGCCTACACGAAGGACGGTGAAGTGCTGGTCGGTGCCTCGGCCAAGCGCCAGGCCGTGACCAATCCGAAGAACACCTTCTACGCGGTGAAGCGCCTGATCGGCCGCAAGTTCACCGACGCCGAAGTGAAGAAGGACCTGGACCTGGTGCCGTACGGCATCGTCGCGCACGACAACGGCGACGCCTGGGTGCAGACCAGCGACGGCAAGAAGATGGCGCCGCAGGAAATCTCCGCGCGCGTGCTGGAAAAGATGAAGAAGACGGCCGAAGCCTTCCTGGGCGAGACCGTCACCGAAGCGGTCATCACCGTGCCGGCCTACTTCAACGACAGCCAGCGCCAGGCGACCAAGGACGCCGGCAAGATCGCCGGCCTGGACGTCAAGCGCATCATCAACGAACCCACCGCCGCCGCGCTGGCCTACGGTCTGGACAAGGGCGAGGGTGGGGCGGACCGCAAGATCGTCGTGTACGACCTGGGCGGCGGCACCTTCGACGTGTCGATCATCGAGATCGCGAATGTCGACGGCGAGAAGCAGTTCGAGGTCCTGGCGACCAACGGCGACACCTTCCTGGGTGGCGAAGACTTCGACAAGCGCGTCATCGACTATCTCGTCGAGGAATTCCAGAAGGACCAGGGCATCGACCTGCGCAAGGATCCGCTGGCCCTGCAGCGCCTGAAGGACGCCGCCGAGCGCGCCAAGATCGAACTGTCAAGCTCGCAGCAGACCGAAGTGAACCTGCCGTACGTGACGGCCGATGCCTCGGGTCCGAAGCACCTCAACATCAAGCTGACCCGCGCCAAGCTGGAAGCGCTGGTCGAAGACCTGGTGAAGAAGACCATCGAACCCTGCCGCATCGCGCTGAACGACGCCGGCCTGCGCGCCAGCGACATCGGCGAGGTGATCCTGGTCGGTGGCCAGACCCGCATGCCGAAGGTGCAGCAGGCGGTGGCCGAGTTCTTCGGCAAGGAGCCGCGCAAGGACGTCAACCCCGATGAGGCCGTGGCGCTCGGCGCCGCGATCCAGGGCGGCGTGCTGGCCGGCGACGTCAAGGACGTGCTGCTGCTGGACGTGACCCCGCTGTCGCTGGGCATCGAAACGCTGGGCGGTGTGTTCACCAAGATCATCGAGAAGAACACCACCATCCCGACCAAGGCGTCGCAGACCTTCTCCACCGCCGAGGACAACCAGTCCGCGGTGACGGTGCACGTGCTGCAGGGCGAGCGCGAGCAGGCCCGCTTCAACAAGTCGCTGGCGAAGTTCGACCTGTCGGGCATCGAACCGGCCCCGCGTGGCATGCCGCAGGTGGAAGTGTCGTTCGACATCGACGCCAACGGCATCCTGCACGTGTCGGCCAAGGACAAGAAGACCAACAAGGAGCAGAAGGTCGAGATCAAGGCCGGTTCGGGCCTGTCCGAGGACGAGATCGCGCGCATGGTCGCCGACGCCGAGGCGCACCGCGAGGACGACAAGAAGTTCCAGGAACTGGTGCAGGCGCGCAACCACGCCGACGGCCTGCTGCACGCCACCCGCAGCGCCATCGCCGAGCATGGCAGCAAGGTGGGCGGCGACGTGATCGGTCGCGTGGAAGCGGCGATCGCCGAGCTCGACACTGCGATGAAGGGCGACGACAAGGCCCAGATCGAGGCCAAGGCCAAGGCGCTGGAAGAGGCTGGCCAGTCGCTGTACGCGGCGGCATCGGCCGACCAGGGCGGTGCCGGCGGCCCGGCCGGGGGCGCGTCCGCGCCCGCCGACGACGTGGTCGACGCGGAGTTCACCGAAGTGAAGGACGACAAGAAGCCGTGATTGGCGATTCGGGATTCGTGATTCGGAACAGCGGAGCGAAAGCTCCGCTTGTTCCGTTTCCGATCCCGGTTACCCGGGCACCGTTGCCGTTACGAATCACCCGTCACCCATCACGAATCACGGCTCCATGAGCAAGCGCGACTACTACGAAGTCCTGGGCGTGGCCCGCGACGCCAGCGATGAAGACCTGAAGAAGGCCTACCGCCGCTGCGCGATGAAGCATCACCCGGACCGCAATCCCGGCGATGCCGCCGCCGAAGCCGCCTTCAAGGAATGCAAGGAGGCCTACGAAGTCCTGTCGGACGGCGCCAAGCGCCGCACCTACGACGCCCACGGACATGCCGCATTCGAGCATGGCATGGGCGGCGGCGGTCCCGGCGGCCCGGACATGGGCGACATCTTCGGCGACATCTTCGGCAACATCTTCGGTGGCGGCGGTGCGCGTGCCGCGCGTCGCGGTGCCGATGTCGGCTATGTCATGGAGCTGGACCTGGAAGAGGCCGTCGCCGGCGTCGAGAAGCGCATCGAGATTCCGTCGCTGGCGCCCTGCGAGCCCTGCAACGGCTCCGGCTCGGCGGACGGCAAGATCGAAACCTGCACGACCTGCGGCGGACGCGGCAACGTGCGCATGCAACGCGGCATCTTCGCCATGCAGCAAGCCTGTCCCGCCTGCGGCGGGCGCGGCCAGACCATCAAGAATCCCTGCACGCACTGCCACGGCGCCGGCCGGGTCGAGGAAGAGAAGGTCCTGTCGGTAAAGATTCCGGCGGGCGTGGACAACGGCGAC
Source organism: Pseudoxanthomonas japonensis (assembly GCF_043632995.1). Taxonomy (NCBI): domain Bacteria; kingdom Pseudomonadati; phylum Pseudomonadota; class Gammaproteobacteria; order Lysobacterales; family Lysobacteraceae; genus Pseudoxanthomonas; species Pseudoxanthomonas japonensis. Next base: position 1,959,063 of record NZ_CP171632.1, read on the forward strand.
CGCATCCGCCTGACGGGAGAGGGTGAAGCCGGTCCGCCGGGTACGCCGCCGGGCGACCTGTACGTGGAAGTGCGCGTGCGCGAGCACGACATCTTCCAGCGCGATGGCGACGATCTGCATTGCGAAGTGCCGATCCGCATCTCGCAGGCGGCGCTGGGCGACACCGTCCGCGTGCCCACCCTGAAGGGCGAAGCGGAGATCCGCATTCCGGCCGAAACCCAGACCGGCAAGCTGTTCCGCCTGCGCGGCAAGGGCGTCAAGTCCGTGCGCAGCCGCAGCGAGGGCGACCTGTACTGCCGCGTGGTGGTCGAAACGCCGGTCAACCTGACGTCCGAGCAACGCGAGTTGCTGGAGAAGTTTGAAGCGACCTTCAGTGGCGAAGAAGCGCGCAAGCACTCGCCGAAGTCGGCGACGTTCCTCGACGGCGTGAAAGGATTCTGGGACCGCATGACGTCCTGAGGTTCCGCGGTTCCGACATGCTTCTAGAATAGGGCTCCCTCGTGGAGCCCTTTTCGTGTCCGCACCCCTCATTGGCATTGTCGGCATCGCCGGCGCCTACGGCCGCTGGCTGCAGCAGTTCTTCCGCGCCCGAATGGGATTGGACGTCATCGGCCATGACCCGACCGACGCGTCGTCGACGGGCGAGTCCGAACTGGTGCGTCGTGCCGACGTGCTGGTGTTCGCCGCACCCATCCGCCACACGGCGTCGCTGATCGCCCGGTATGTGGCGCTGGCGGACGGCAGCGAGGCCGGCAAGTTGTGGCTCGACGTCACCTCGATCAAGTCCGCGCCGGTAGACGCGATGTTGTGCTCGCATGCGGAGGTCGCGGGATTGCATCCGATGACCGCGCCGCCCAAGGCGCCGACCCTGAAGGGCAGGGTGATGGTCGTCTGCGAGGCGCGCATCGGGCGCTGGCGCCCCTGGCTCGACGACCTGCTGCATGCGCTCGAGGCCGAGTGCGTGCGCGCGACGCCGGTGCAGCACGACCGCGTCATGGCCCTCGTGCAGGCGATGGTGCATGCCACGCACCTGGCGCAGGCGGGTGTGTTGAAGGAGCAGGCGGCGCAGGTGGGCGACCTGGCCGCGGTGATGCCATTCCGGTCGGCATCCTTCGAAATGGACGCGGCGATCATCGCGCGTATCCTGTCGTTGAATCCCGCGATCTACGAGGACATCCAGTTCGGCAATCCGCACGCCGGCGAGGTCCTGCAGGCACTCGGCGCGCAGATCACGCGCATGGCCGCACTGGTGGGCGAGGGCAGCGATGCGGCGCGCGCGACCTTCCGCGATGAATTCCTCCACGACAACCGCAGCGCGATCGGCGAGGCCACGCTGGCCGCCGGCAACTACAGCTACGAACGGATCGGTTACCTGCTGGCCGATCCGGCGGCCGGCCAGGCGCTCAGCGTGCACCTGCCAGAGGATCGCCCCGGATCGCTGCGCGCTTTGCTGCATGTTTTCGAGCGGCATGGCGTCAGCCTGTCGTCGATCCACTCTTCGCGTACTCCCGGCGGAGACGTGCACTTCCGCATCGGATTCGACGACGTCGATCGCGTCGCCCTGGAAAGAACCGTGTTCGACATCGTGGCGCAGGGACTCGGTCGCATCCTGCCGTAGCCGCGCGTCCGGCGATCACGCAAAGCCCGACACGTGGTAAACCCGTTTACTCGACAACTGTGAGATGAGGGGCCTAGCATCGGTCCCACCGGGGTGCGTGGACGCGTGCGCATCCATCATCATCCGCAGGGAGCGACGGACATGGTACGCAACCACAAGCTGATTCCGATCGCGTCGGCCCGGCCACCGGTCCCGGCGATGACCGATGAAGATGCGGTCGCGTTGCTGACGCGGATCGTGGCGGCTCAAAGCGAGATCGCCGCCGCCGGGCCTGACCCGCAGGATGTCGTCGATGCGATCACGTACCGCGCGCAGGAACTGACGCGATCGGCGGGTGCCGTGTTGGAGATCCAGGATGGCGAGCACATGCGCTACTGGTCGGCCAGCGGCATCGCGGGTAACCAGGTCGGCTTGATGTTGCCGGTGAAGGGCAGCTTGTCGGGACGGTGCCTGGAGGAAGGGCGCGTCATGCGTTGCGACGACAGCGAGACCGATCCGCGCGTCAACCGCGAAGCCTGCCGCAGCGTGGGGCTCCGCTCGATGCTGGTGGCACCGCTGTATTTCCGCCGCCAGGCCGTGGGCGTGCTCAAGGTGGTCTCGACGACCCCCGGCGCCTACGGCGACACCGACCAGCGCACCCTCGACCAGCTGAGTACGCTGGTGGCCGCCAGCCTCTACAACGCCATCGAGCATGCGCAGATGCGGGCCGCGCTGGAACAGAGGAAAGGCCAGGGCGATCGCGACCGCCAGCAATCCCGCGAAGGACGTGAACGCCTGGAGGCCGTGCTGGAGGGCGCGCAGCTCACGACTGCCCTGCAACCCATCGTGCGCATCGCCGATGACGTGGTCGTCGGTTACGAGGCGCTCGCGCGCTTCCCGGTGGAGTACGACCTGTCGACCGGTCGCTGGTTCGAGGAGGCCGCACGGCACGGGATGAGCATCCGGTTGGAGTTGGCGGCGGCCCGGGTCGCACTGGACCAACTCGCCCGGATTCCGGCCGACGCCTACTTGGCAATCAACGCGTCGCCGGAAACGGTCTGCAGCGACGAGCTGAAGTCGATGCTCGAGGCCCACGACATGCGCCGTCTGGTGCTGGAGATCACCGAGCACACCCCGGTGGAAGACTACGGGCGACTCAATGCCTGCCTCTCCGCCCTGCAGGCGCTGGGCCTGCGCATCGCCGTGGACGATACCGGGGCCGGCTTTTCAAGCCTGCGGCACGTACTGCGCCTGGCGCCGGACATCATCAAGCTCGACTTCACGCTGGTGCGCGAGGTCGACCAGCGGCCACGCATGCAGGCCCTGATCGCCGCGTTACTGACGTTCGCGCGTGGTACGCAGGCCGAACTCGTGGCCGAGGGCGTGGAAACCGCGGAGCAGCTGCAGACGCTGAAGACGCTCGGCGTGCCCTATGCGCAGGGCTACCATCTGGGTCATCCGCAGGTGCCCTGATCCCGGGAGCGCCCCCAGGCGGTCGCCAGCCCGGCGGACCGCGGCTACCATGCGGCCATGAACACCTCACCGACCCGTCTCCTGATCCATGGCGCATCCGGCAGGATGGGCCAGGCGTTGCTCCGTCTTGCGGCTGCCGAGCCCGAGCGCTACCAGGTGGTCGGCGCCGTGACGCGACGCACGCCGTCGCCGCGCGTCGTCAATGGCGTGCCGCATTTCGCAGCCAGCGAACTGGCGGGCGTGCCGGCGTTCGATGTCGCCATCGATTTCAGCCTGCCGGAAGGCTTCGATTCGGTCCTCGCACTGTGCGTCGAGCGCAAGGCGGCCCTGGTATCGGGCACCACCGGCGTCTCGTCCGCGCAGCAGTCCACGCTGGCGGCGGCGGCTACCACCATTCCTCTGGTCTGGGCGACCAACTTCAGCCTCGGCGTCGCCGTGCTGGCGGAACTGGTGGAGCGTGCGGCATCCGCGCTGCCCGGCTGGGACATCGATGTCGTGGAGTCGCACCACGTGCACAAGAAGGACGCACCGTCGGGTACCGCGCTGACGCTGGGCCAGGCGGCCGCCAGTGCGGGCGCGCAGGTGCACTACGCCAGCCTGCGTGCAGGCGACATCGTCGGTGAGCACACGGTGCAGTTCGCCGGCCTGGGCGAGCGCATCGAGCTGGTCCACCGCGCGACGCATCGTGACGTGTTCGCCCGCGGCGCCTTGCATGTGGCGCGCAAGCTGCTCGATCGGCCGGCCGGCGACTACCGGGTGCGTGACCTGCTGGACTGAAGGGGCGGGAACGCGAACGTTGTCCCGGAAACTGAACACGCCTGCCGGCAGCGGTCTGCCAATGGTCTGACGGGCAAAAAAACGGTGGCGCTGAACAGGCCGTTTCCGTACAATTCCCGCTCGCCTGTTACCCATCGCCACGGACCGGATCAACGCCGCGTTCGCGGTTTCTTGCAGCCGCAAGCCGGTGGGACAGGGTTCCTCCACCCCAAGGCGAACCCCGTGACACGACCCGCAATCCTCGTACTCGAAGACGGCACCGTATTCGAGGGCGAATCCGTAGGCGCAGACGGCCTTTCGGTCGGCGAAGTGGTGTTCAACACCGCGATGACCGGCTACCAGGAAATCCTGACCGACCCGTCCTACGCCCGCCAGCTCGTCACCCTGACGTATCCCCATATCGGCAACACCGGCTGCACCGACCAGGACGACGAAGCGTCCAAGGTCTGGTGTGCTGGCCTGATCGTGCGCGACGTGCCGCGCCGCCCCAGCAGCTGGCGCAACCAGCAGGCCCTGCCGGAGTGGCTGTCCACGCGCGGCATCGTGGCCATCGCCGGCATCGACACCCGCAAGCTGACCCGCATCCTGCGCGAGCGCGGCGCCCAGAACGGCGCGCTGATGGCGGGCGACGATGTCGATGTCGAGAAGGCGCTCGAAGCCGCACGCAAGTTCCCCGGCCTGAAGGGCATGGACCTGGCCAAGGTGGTCACCACCGACACACCGTATCCATGGCGCGACGGCCAGTTGGACCTCGACCGCAACGCCTTCGTGCAGGCGCCGGCGACGTTCAAAGTGGTGGCCTACGACTTCGGCGTGAAGCACAACATCCTGCGCATGCTGGCCGAGCGCGGTTGCGACGTCACCGTGGTACCGGCGCAGACCAGCGCCGCCGACGCGCTGGCGCTGCAGCCCGATGGCGTATTCCTGTCCAACGGTCCGGGCGACCCGGCGCCGTGCGACTACGCCATCACCGCGATCCGCGAGTTCATCGCGAAGAAGATCCCGACCTTCGGCATCTGCCTGGGCCACCAGCTGCTGGCGCTCGCCGCCGGCGCGCAGACCATGAAGATGGGCCACGGCCACCACGGTGCGAACCATCCGGTGCAGGATCTCGACGGCGGCCGGGTGATGATCACCTCGCAGAATCACGGCTTCGCCGTCGACGAAGCCTCGCTGCCGGCGAATGTGCGCGTCATCCACCGCTCGCTGTTCGACGGCACCAACCAGGGCATCGAACTGACCGACGCGCCAGCGTTCTCGTTCCAGGGACATCCGGAAGCCTCGCCGGGTCCGCACGATGTGGCGCCACTGTTCGACCGCTTCGTGCAATCCATGGTGGCGTCGCGATGAATCTGCGACAACGCGGTCTCGGGTTCCTGCTGGCCTTCCTGGCCGCGCCGGCATCCGCGACGCTGCCCACCCATGAGCAGGTGCGGCAGTTGCAGCAGTTGTTCGGCTTCGACAGCGCGGTCGTGCAGGTGATGGAAACGGAGATCGGGAAGGAACCTGCGTTCGCCGACCTGGCGCCCGCACAGCGCACGTGCCTGCTGGCGCGGATCGAACCGATCATGTCGGTGAAACTCGTGGACGCGTTCCGCACCCTGTTCGGCGACGAGCAGACGGCTGGCCAATGGATCGCGTTCGCGGAGACCGAAGGTGGCAGCAAGCTCATGCAGTTCGTGCGCAAGGGTGTGGAGTCCAGCATCAACGGGCAACCGGCGCCGGAGCCCGAATCCATGCTGGGCGGACTGCCGCAGGCGGCGATGATGCAGGTGGTCGAATTCATGGGGACCCCGGCGGCCAAGGTGCTCGAACGCGAGTTTCCGGACCTGGACATGACCGACGCCGAGCTCGACGCCTTCAAGGACGACGCGCAGACCCATTGCGGCATCGAGGACACCACCCTCTGAGCATCCGCCGGATGCGCTGACTATCCACTTCGCCGCGCCGCGCATCGTGCGCGACGGCAACGCAACAGATCGAGGACACCATGCCCAAGCGTCAAGACCTCAAGACCATCCTCATCATCGGCGCAGGCCCGATCGTCATCGGCCAGGCCTGCGAGTTCGACTACTCCGGCGCACAGGCCTGCAAGGCGCTGCGCGAGGAGGGGTACCGGGTGGTACTGGTCAACAGCAATCCCGCGACCATCATGACCGACCCGGAGATGGCGGACGCGGTGTACATCGAGCCGATCAACTGGCAGACGGTCGAGAAGATCATCGCCAAGGAGAAGCCCGACGCGCTGCTGCCGACGATGGGTGGCCAGACCGCGCTGAACTGTGCGCTGGACCTGGCCGACAATGGCGTGCTGGAGAAGTACGGCGTCGAATTGATCGGCGCCAAGCGCGACGCCATCCGCATGGCCGAAGACCGCGAGCTGTTCCGCGTGGCGATGGGCGAGATCGGGCTGGAATGCCCGAAGGCCGCCGTTGCCCACACGCTGGAAGAAGCCCTGGAAATCCAGACCCGCGTCGGCTATCCCACCATCATCCGTCCCAGCTTCACGCTGGGAGGCAGCGGCGGCGGCATCGCCTACAACCGCGAGGAACTGGTCGACATCGTCACCCGCGGCCTCGAACTGTCGCCGACTACCGAAGTGCTGGTGGAAGAATCGGTGCTGGGCTGGAAGGAATTCGAGATGGAAGTGGTCCGCGACACCGCGGACAACTGCATCATCGTCTGCTCGATCGAGAACCTCGATCCCATGGGCGTGCACACCGGCGACAGCATCACCGTCGCGCCGGCGCAGACGCTGACCGACAAGGAATACCAGCGCCTTCGCGATGCCTCGATCGCCGTGCTGCGCAAGATTGGTGTGGACACCGGCGGTTCGAACGTGCAGTTCGGCATCAATGCGCAGACCGGTCGCGTCGTCGTCATCGAGATGAATCCGCGCGTATCGCGTTCCTCGGCGCTGGCCTCCAAGGCCACCGGTTTCCCGATCGCCAAGGTCGCGGCCAAGCTGGCCGTCGGCTACACGCTGGACGAACTGAAGAACGAGATCACCGGCGGCCTGACCCCGGCCTCGTTCGAGCCGGCGATCGACTACGTGGTCACCAAGATCCCGCGCTTCGCGTTCGAGAAGTTCCCGCAGGCCGATGCGCGCCTGACCACCCAGATGAAGTCGGTGGGCGAGGTGATGGCGATGGGCCGCACCTTCCAGGAATCGCTGCAGAAGGCACTGCGCGGGCTGGAGACCGGCAAGGTCGGCCTCGACCCCACCGGCCTCGACCTGGCCGACGAGGACGATCTGGCCACGCTGCGCCGCGAACTGAAGGCGCCGGGCCCGGAACGCCTGTTCTACGTGGCCGATGCGTTCCGCGCCGGCATGACGGTGGAGCAGGTGCACGCGCTGTCGTTCATCGACCCGTGGTTCCTCGACCAGATGGAAGAGATCATCGCCGCCGAGCAGCAGCTCGCCACCGACGGCCTGGGCTCGCTCGACAAGGCGCGCATGCGTCGCCTGAAGCGCATGGGCTTTTCCGATGCGCGCCTGGCGCAGCTGGCCGGCACCGACGAGGCCGCCGTGCGCGTGCTGCGCAAGGCGCTGGGCGTGAAGCCGGTCTACAAGCGCGTGGACTCCTGCGCGGCCGAGTTCGCCACCAGCACCGCCTATCTGTATTCGACCTATGAGGACGAGTGCGAGGCGCTGCCCACCAACCGCGACAAGATCATGATCCTCGGCGGCGGTCCCAACCGCATCGGCCAGGGCATCGAGTTCGACTACTGCTGCGTGCATGCCGCGCTGGCGCTGCGCGAGGACGGGTTCGAGACCATCATGGTCAACTGCAACCCGGAAACCGTCTCCACCGACTACGACACCTCCGACCGCCTGTACTTCGAGCCGCTGACGCTGGAAGACGTGCTGGAGATCGTCGAACTGGAGCAGCCGAAGGGCGTCATCGTGCAGTACGGCGGCCAGACGCCGCTGAAGCTCGCGCGTGCGCTAGAGGCCAATGGCGTGCCGGTGATCGGCACCAGCCCGGATTCCATCGACCTGGCCGAGGACCGCGAGCGCTTCCAGCAGCTGGTCGACAAGCTCGCGTTGAAGCAGCCGCCCAACCGCATCGCCCGCAACGACCAGGAAGCCCTGCTGCTGGCGCGCGAGATCGGCTACCCGCTGGTCGTGCGTCCGTCGTACGTGCTGGGTGGCCGCGCGATGGAGATTGTCTATGGCGAATCCGACCTGGCCCGCTACGTGCGCGACGCGGTGAAGGTCTCCAACGATTCGCCGGTGCTGCTGGACCGCTTCCTCGACAACGCGGTGGAAGTGGACGTCGACATCATTGCGGACGCCGAGGGCAACGTGCTGATCGGCGGCGTGATGGAGCATATCGAAGAGGCGGGCGTGCACTCGGGCGACTCCTCGTGTTCGCTGCCGCCGTACTCGCTGTCGGCGAAGACGCAGGACGAGCTGCGCCGCCAGGTGGTCGAACTGGCCAAGGCCCTGAAGGTCGTCGGCCTGATGAACACCCAGTTCGCCATCCAGCTTAGCGAAGACGGCAACGACGACATCGTCTACCTGCTGGAAGTGAATCCGCGCGCCTCGCGCACGGTGCCGTTCGTGTCCAAGGCCACCGGCATGCCGCTGGCGAAGATCGCGGCCCGCTGCATGGCCGGCAGGACGCTGGCCGGGCAGGGCGCCACGAAGGAAATCGTGCCGGACTACTACTCGGTCAAGGAAGCGATCTTCCCGTTCGCCAAGTTCCAGGGCGTCGACCCGATCCTCGGCCCGGAGATGCGCTCCACGGGCGAGGTGATGGGCGTGGGCCGCAGCTTCGGTGCGGCCATGGCGCGTGCGCAGGAAGCCGGCGGCATCAAGGCGCCGCCGGTGGGCAAGGTGTTCATTTCGGTGCGCGACCCGGACAAGAAGCGCGTGCTGCCGGTGGCGCAGGAACTGGTCGGCCGCGGCTACGCCATCGTCGCCACGGCGGGCACGGCGGCATGGCTGGGCGAGCACGGCATCGCCTGCGAGCAGATTAACAAGGTGCTGGAAGGCCGCCCGCACGTCGTCGACCTGATCAAGAACGGCGAAATCGTGTATATCGTCAACACCACGGAAGGACGCCAGGCGATCGCCGACTCCTTCTCCATCCGGCGCGAGGCCCTGCAGCACCGCGTCACCTATTCGACGACCGTCGCCGGCGCCAAGGCGCTGGTGCATTCGCTGGAATACCGCGGCACGGGCCCGGTGCTGGCGTTGCAGGAACTGCACAAGGAGCTTCAAGGGTGAGAGCCCCATTGACCATGCAAGGCGCGCAGCGCCTGCGCCAGGAACTGGATCTGCTGAAGACGGTCAAGCGTCCCGAGGTGATCACGGCCATCGCCGAAGCGCGTGCGCACGGCGACCTGAAGGAGAACGCCGAGTACCACGCTGCGCGCGAGCAGCAGGGTTTCATCGAAGGCCGCATCAAGCAGCTGGAAGGCGAGCTGTCGCACTCGGAGATCATCGACGTCAGCAAGCTCAACGCCGGTTCGCGCATCGTGTTCGGCGCCAAGGTGGTGCTGGCCGACGTGGATACCGATGAAGAAAAGCGCTACCAGATCGTCGGCGACCTGGAAGCCGACATCAAGCTGGGCCTGATCGCGATTTCCTCGCCGCTGGCGCGCGCCCTGATCGGCAAGCACGAAGGCGACAGCGTCACCATCGACGCGCCGGCCGGCCAGCGCGAGTACGAAATCGTCAGCGTCTCCTACGCCGACTGACGGACTGATGGCCCAGGCCACCCTGCTGCTGCCTGTGCGGACCCGCCTGGTCGGGCAGGTGCTGCCGCCCGACATCGCCAAGGCGCTCGGACGTGCGGACCGCGCGGAAGGCGAGGCGGGCGAGCGCGCGCAGCTGCGCCGCCAGTTCCGGCTGGTGCCCGACCATTGGCCGGTCGCGGCGCTGACCCGGCAACGCGACGCGCGCGATGCGGCCGGTGCGACCTGGCTCCGCGCCGATCCGGCGCGCGTGTCGCCCGACATGACCGGCGCGCGCATGCTCGCCTACGGCGAAGCGCTCGCACTCACGGACGACGACACCACGCAGCTGCTGCCGGCCTTGAAGCCCCTGTTCGGCGATGCCGGCATGTTGCTCGATGCGCCGGACCCGTCGCGCTGGTACCTGCGCTTGTCGCTTGACGCGAAGCTGCCCGCATTCGCGCCGGCCAGCGAGGTCCTCGGCGACGATCTTTTTGCGCACCTGCCGGAAGGCGATGCCGGTCGGCGCTGGCGTGCGCTGCTCAGCGAAGCGCAGGTGTTGCTGCACAACCACCCCTGGAACGCGCAGCGCACGGCACAGGGCAAGCCGCCGGTGAACTCGCTGTGGTTCTGGGGAGGCGGCGTGCTGCCCGATGCCGTGACTACCGGATTCCGCCAGGTGAAGGGCAACGATGTGCTGCTGCAGTCGCTCGCGCAGGTGGCTGGTGTCGAAGCCACGCATGCCAACGGGGAGGGCGGGGTGGATGCGCTGATCGACCTGCGCCACCTGCGCAATCTCGATCTGCTGTGCAGCGATGCGTTGCGCCCGTTGCTCGATGCGCTGCGCAAGCGCGAACTCGATGCGCTGAACCTCGACTTCGAGGATGGCGCCCTGTTCTCCCTGCGCCGCGACCAGCGCTGGCGCCTGTGGCGCGGTGCGCTGCAGCGACTGGATACGGCGCGCCCGGACCACGTTCCGGCATGACGCCATCCCCGCGTATCCGCCGTCGCGCCATCGTGGCGGGCGGGCAATGGCCGGACAGCGTGCCGCCCCTGCTGCGCCGGATCTACGAGGCTCGCGGCGCGCTGTCGATCGACCAGGCCCAGCCGCGGCTCGCGCAGTTGCTGCCCCCGGATTCGCTGGGTGGCCTGGATGCGGCCACCGCGCTGCTGGCCGATGCGATCGCGCAGGACCGGCACATCGTCATCGTCGGCGATTTCGATTGCGACGGCGCCACCGCCTGCGCGGTCGGCGTGCGCGGCCTGTGCCTGCTCGGCGCGCGTCGGGTGACGCCAGCGGTGCCCAACCGCATGGTCCATGGATACGGCCTGTCGCCGTCGCTGGTGGACGAACTGGCGGCATTGCAGCCCGACCTGCTGGTGACGGTCGACCACGGCATCGCGTGTCATGCCGGTATTGCCGAAGCGAAAGCACGCGGTTGGCAGGTGCTGGTCACCGACCATCACCTGCCGGGAGATCGACTACCGCCAGCGGATGTCATCGTCAATCCGAACCTGCGCGGCGACCCGTTCCCCAGCAAGATGCTGGCCGGGGTCGGCGTGATGTTCTACGTGCTGCTCGCGCTGCGTCGCGTGCTGCGCGAGCGCGCCGCGTTCGCGGGCGCTGAGCCGGATCTCTCCACGCTGCTCGACCTCGTCGCCATCGGCACGGTCGCCGACCTGGTGCCGCTGGATGCCAACAATCGCGCCCTCGTCGGCGCCGGCCTGCGACGCCTGCGCGCCGGACAGGGATGCGCCGGCCTGCAGGCACTGATACGCGTGGCAGGACGCGACCCGGCACGCTTGACCGCCGCCGATATCGGCTTCGCCATCGCGCCGCGCCTCAATGCGGCGGGACGGCTGGAGGACATGGCGCTCGGCATCGCCTGCCTGCTGACCGACGACGCCCCCCAGGCGGATGAGATGGCGCGCGTGCTCGACGGCATCAACGCCGAACGGCGTGGCGTGCAGCAGCAGATGGTCGACGAGGCGCATACGGCGCTCGCGCGCATCGAAAGCACCGACGGCGCGCCGGTGCCGCTGGCACCGTGCCTGTTCGATCCGGAGTGGCATCCCGGCGTGGTCGGTCTGGTCGCCTCCAAGATCAAGGAGAGGCTGCATCGGCCGGTGATCGCGTTCGCACCGGCCGAGCCCGGCAGCACCACGCTGCGTGGCTCGGCGCGCTCGATCCCGGGCTTCCACATCCGCGATGCGCTGGCGGCGATCGACGCCCTGCATCCCGGCCTCATGCAGCGCTTCGGCGGCCATGCAATGGCGGCGGGGCTGTCGCTGGACGAAAGCGTGCTACCCGAGTTCCGCGCGGCCTTCCATCAGTACGCATCCACGATGCTCGACGAGGATCTGCTGCGCGAGGAGATCCTGAGCGATGGCGAACTCTCGCCCGCTGAGCTCGATCGGATCCATGCCGACGTACTGCGTGGCGCCGGTCCGTGGGGGCAGGGGTTTCCCGAACCGGTGTTCGATGGCGTGTTCGACGTGCTGGATTGGCGGGTCGTGGGCGAGAAGCACCTGAAGTTCTCGCTGCGGCCGCCAGGTCATTCCTCTGCGCTCAACGCCATCCACTTCAACGGTTGGCAGGACGTGCCGCCGCCGGCGCGCATCCAGGCGGCCTATCAACTGGATACCGACGACTGGAAGGACCGTCGCGGCATCCAGTTGCTGCTGCGGCACTGGCTGCCGATCGCCTGAGCCTGGCTCACGGCCGCTCCGCGACCGCCGCCGCTGCCTTCACGCGCGGCGCCTGCCTGCGCGTCAGACCGAACAGCGGCCGCAGCCAGCCGACGCGCCGGATGCCTTCGTAGCCGGCGAAGCATGTGGCGAAGGTGATCGCGACCAGCAGAGGACCTTCGACCAGCGGCGGAATCGCCGACGCTTTCAGGTGATGCGCCACCACCACGATGACGGTCTGATGCAGGATGTAGACCGGGAAGACGGCAGGCACCAGGTAGCGCAGCACGCGACTGTCGCCCGGCTGCCAGTGGTGCGCGAAACCGAGCACCGCGACGATGGCGCACCACTGGTTCAGCGCCCAGGCCAACCGCATCGCCATGCGCAGCGCGTCCGGCGGATCGATATCGGCGAAGCGGGTGAAATAGGCGATCAGTCCCGCCCAGCTGACGAGCCAGGTCACCAGCGCGGGCCAGCGCAGCCGGTCGATCGCCTGCCATACCCCGTCGGCGCGCGCGACGAGGAAGCCGAACAGGAACACGCCGAAGTACTGCGCATGGTTGTACCAGTCGTCGACCAGCGCGTGTGTCTGCTCGAAGCGGCCGACCAGCAACACCCGGGCCACGCCCAGGAACAGGACCGGCCAGACCAGCACCCCCAGCCCCGACAGCCGCGTGGCGAGCAGCTGGCGGCTGGCGTCGAGCACCCGCGGCGCCAGCCGCCACAGCAGCCACAGGGCCACGGTATAGACCCACAGGTAAGCGACGAACCACAGGTGGTTCCAGGTCGGGATCCTGAGGCAGCCGTCGGCGTCGCAGAAGCCGTCGTAGGCGGTGAGGTAGCGTCCGTAGAACGCCATGTAGCCCTCGTGATAGCCACCCGGCAGCTGCTCCACCACTTCGTAGTAGGCCTGCGGGGGCACGATCACGAGCATGCCGAAGACCAGCGGCACCAGCAGCCGCCAGGAGCGGGCGCCGAGGAAGCGGGTGCGCGTTCCCGCAGCGTCCGCTGCCTGCCGTGCCTTGCCGAGCAGGAAGGCGGTGGCCGCGCCGGACACCAGGAACAGCAACGACAGGCGCCACGGCGAACTGAGCAGCATGAACGGCTCCAGCGCATCGCTGGCGTCCGGGCTCTTCACATGCCAGTCCCAGGTCACGTAGTACATGCCCACGTGGTAGAGCACCAGCAGCCCGAAGGCGCAGACGCGGACCCAGTCCAGATCGTGACGGCGTTGCATGATCGTCTCCTTGTGTTGTCGGCGGCCAGCGTCCGATGCCGGGCCGCGCGCTTCCATCGCGAAGGGACGCATGGCGGTCGCGGAGGGGCCAATGGCCGGCATCGAGGGACGGATCGCGGAGGGTGCACGCCGGGGCGACCGCTAGAATGCGTGCATGACCGAACGTGCCACGCTGACCTACGAACGCTATCTGCCCTGGAAGCGCTGGGCCGAGGCCGGCTTCTGGGTAGCGATGATCGGGGCGAACTGCATCGCCAACAGCATCACCACGCTGATGGACTTCCGGCGCGGCGAATCCGGCGTGCAGGCGTGGGAGCCGGCAGTCTGGGAGGCCAGCAGCGCGGTGATGTGGCTGCTGGTCGTGCTGCCGGCGATGGCCTGGTTCACCCGCCGCTTTCCCTTCCTGTGGGGCGACTGGCGCCGACAGATGGCGCGGTATGTCGGTGCCAGCCTCGTGGTCTGCGTGGTGCATGTGGTCGGCATGGTGGCGCTGCGCATGCTGGCCTACCGCCTTCAGGGAATGAGCTACGACTTCGGGCCGTGGCCGCGCGAACTGTTCTACGAATACCTGAAGGACATCCGGAGCTTCGCGTACATCGTGCTGACCATGGAGGCTTACCGGCTGCTCCTGCGGCGCTGGCAGGGCGAGGCCAGCCTGCTCGCGGAGCCCGACGAGGGGCCGCCGCTGGAACCGGTGGACCAGCCGGACCGGTTCCTGGTGCGCAAGCTCGGCCGCGATTTCCTGGTGGCCGCCAACGACATCGAGTGGCTGCAGGCGGCAGGCAACTACGTCAACCTGCGCGTTCGCGGCCACGACTACCCGTTGCGCAGCACCGTCGCCGGCATCCAGGCACGGCTGGATCCGCGCCGGTTCGCCCGCATCCATCGCAGCTACATCGTCAGCCTCGACCAGGTGGTGTCGATCGAACCGCTGGATACCGGCGACGCGCGCGTACACATGAAGGATGGCAGCGCCCTGCCATGCAGCCGACGCTATCGGCAGGACCTGCGCCAGCGCACCGGCGCCGAAGCCGCCTGATCAGGCCGCGCGCGACGCCGGCACCTGTGGCAGGCGTTCCACCGCATAACTGGCGACCAGCTCGATGGCGCCGCTGCGGACGGCCTCCTCGGGTGCTTCCAGCAGCGCCTGCAACGTGGCACCCACCGGCAGTGTGCGCCCCCACAGGCCGGCCCAGGCGTTGCGGCGGTCCTTGGCGGCGTACAGTGCGCGGTCGGCCATGCGCAATGCGTAGTCCCAGCCGCCGGTCGCGTTGTCGAAGAACGGGAAGGGCGCGAAGCCCAGCGACACGGTCAACGGCCACTGCTGACGGGGCGCCAGTTCGTGCACTTCGCACAGGGCTTCGTGCAGCCGTGACGCGACGGTGCAGGCCTGCGCCTCGGTCAGGTCGGCGCAGGCCATCAGGAATTCCTCGCCACCCCAGCGGGCGATGACGTCGTCCACGCGGCCGATCTCGCGCAGGCGGTGCGCCAGCGCGATCAGCACCTGGTCGCCGGCATGGTGGCCGAAGCCGTCGTTGACCTTCTTGAAGTGGTCGATGTCGATCAGGAACAGCACGTGGCGGGTGCCGGCCACCGGGCGTTGCGACGAGATCGCCTTCATCGCCTCGGTCGCGGCGCGCCGGTTGCGCAGGCCGGTCAGTGGATCGGTGGCGCTGACCTTGCGCAGCTGCCGGTTCTTGCGACGTTGCAGAAGACCGAAACCGACGCCGACAAGCACCAGCAGTACCAGCAGGGCGATGCCGTAGCGGCGCAGCAACGTCGACTTCTCGTCGTTCAGCACACGGATCTGCGCCTGGTGGCGCATCGTGGCCAGTTCGCGCTGTGCGGCGGCGCTTTCGCTGCGGGCCTGCAGGTCGGCCAGCAGCTCGAGTCGCTGTTCCTTCAGCGCCTGCATGTCCAGTGCATGCAGGCGCGCGCCGACGTCCATGGCGTCGTCGGCCTGGCCTTGCGCGGCATGCGCGGCCATCCAGGCACGCAGTACCTCGCGCTGCTTCTGCGGTTGAGGCGTGCCATCCACGTTCGACCAGGCGCGCTTGGCGGTCGCCAACGCACCGGCGTAGTCGCCGGACAGGCGTTGCAGCGTCGACAGCTTGGCCAGCGACCCGGCGAGGCCAGGCTTGTCGGCACTGGCCTGTTGGGCGCTGATGACGGCGTCGAGCAGCGGCCTGGCCTGGGCGAGGCGGCCCTGCGCGATCCACAGGCCCGCCCGTTCGGCCCGCAGGCGATCGACCACGGATTGCGCCTGTTTGCGTCGCGCCACCGCTTCGCCGTGGTCGATCACGGCCATCGCCTCGTCGGTACGGCCAAGTGCGACCAGGTTGAGGGCATGGTTATGCAGGATCAGCGGATCCTCCAGGCCGACCGAGTCCGCGGCCGCCAAGGCCTTGCGGTAATAGCCATCCGCGATCTCCGGCGAATCCAGGTAGTCCGTATGGATCAGGCCGATGTTGGCCAGCGTGGTGGCCTGGAACAGCGCGGCCTCCTCGGCCGGCAGCTGCGCAGCCAGACCCTGTGCGTCCAGATAGGCGGCTTCGGCGCGACGGATCTGGCCCGCGCCGTGGAACACCGAGCCGGCCTGGGAATAGGCGCGTGCACGGAACTGCGCGGGCAGGCGGGGGTGCTCCTTTACCAGTCGCTCCATCTGCGCACCAGCCTCCACCGCGCGGGTCCTGTCGCCCGCCAACCCGGCCGCGATGCCGAGGCAGCTGTAGATCTTCACTTCGTCCTCGACCGCCAGGTCGGGCTCGCGCAGCAGCGACTCCGCCAGTGCGACCGCGACCGGGGGAGCATCGCGCCGCAACTGCAGGCAGCGCTTCACCTCGTCGGCACGCTGGTCCACGACCGGCTGCGTACCCTGGGCGCGCGAAGACGGCAGGCCGGCCAGCAGCGCGAGGCCGAGCAGCCACGGCAACAACGGGACGGGCAGGGGAGTGGCGGGAGTCGGCATGCGCGGACGGCTCTCGGAAGGACGCGCCCGCAACGATGCAAGTCCCGTTCCACGCAGCAGGCCCCGGCACGGCGCCGCGCATGCCTCTGGTATCCTTGCCGACCGTTTCCAGCCCCGCCCCACGACCCATGATCGAGCTCAATCCCATCCGCCAGCGCATCGCCGACCTGCAGGACAGGCTGGCCTCGCTCCGGGGGTATCTTTGACTACGATGCCAAGCGCGAGCGCCTGGAAGAAGTAAACCGCGAGCTGGAAAGCCCGGACATCTGGAACAACGCCGAGTACGCCCAGCAGCTCGGCCGTGAGCGTTCGCTGCTGGACAAGACGGTCAACGGCATCCGCGACATCGAGGACGGCCTGACCGGCGCCGGCGAACTGCTGGAACTGGCCGAGATGGAGAACGACGAGGACACCGCGAGCGCCGTGGTGGCCGACGTGGAGCGCTACGCCGTCCACGTGGACAAGCTGGAATTCCAGCGCATGTTCTCCGGCAAGATGGACAGCTCCAACGCCTTCGTCGACATCCAGGCCGGTGCCGGCGGCACCGAAGCGCAGGACTGGGCGGAAATCCTGTTGCGCATGTACCTGCGCTGGTGCGAATCGCGCGGCTGGAAGACCGAACTGATGGAAGCCAGCGGCGGCGACGTCGCCGGCATCAAGTCGGCCACGCTGCGGGTGGAAGGCGACTTCGCCTATGGCTGGCTGAAGACCGAAACCGGTGTGCACCGCCTGGTGCGCAAGTCGCCGTTCGACTCCGACAACCGACGCCACACCAGCTTCACGTCGGTGTTCGTGTCGCCGGAAGTCGACGACAACATCGACATCGACATCAATCCGGCCGACCTGAAGACCGACGTGTACCGCTCGTCCGGCGCCGGCGGTCAGCACGTCAACAAGACCGAATCGGCGGTGCGCATCACCCACGTGCCGACCGGTATTGTCGTCGCCTGCCAGACCGGCCGCAGCCAGCACCAGAACCGCGACAACGCGATGAAGATGCTGGCCGCCAAGCTGTACGAGCTGGAGATACAGAAGCGCAACGCCGAGCGCGATGCGGTGGAAGCCACCAAGTCCGACATCGGCTGGGGCAGCCAGATCCGCAACTACGTGCTGGACCAGAGCCGCATCAAGGACCTGCGCACCGGCGTGGAGCGTTCGGATACGCAGAAGGTGCTGGATGGCGATCTTGACGAGTTCGTCGAGGCCAGCCTGAAATCCGGCCTGGAAGCCGGTTCCAAACGCATCGACGCCTGATCGGGCGACGCGTCTTCCTGTAGGAGCGGCCCATGGCCGCGATGCTTCTCCAAGTAGACGTGTCAGAGCATCGCGGCCACGGGCCGCTCCTACATTCCCCTTCCTAGAATCCCTGCGACCGCCATGACCGACCCGACCAACGCCGCGCCCCCCGTCGACGAGAACAGCCTCATCGCCGAGCGTCGCGCCAAACTGACCGCGCTGCGCGGGCAGGGCATCGCGTTTCCCAACGACTTCCGCCGAAGCGACTACGCAGGCGACCTGCAGACGCAGTACGAGGACGCCGACCTCTGGACCGGCGAGGCACTGGAAGGCAGCGGGCGGCAGGTGAAGCTGGCCGGTCGCCTGATGGCCAAGCGGGTGATGGGCAAGGCGAGCTTCGTGCAGATCCAGGACGAGTCCGGCCGCATCCAGCTGTTCCTGCAGGCCAACACGCTGGGCGAAACCTACGACGCGTTCAAGGGCTGGGACATCGGCGACATCATCGGCGTCGAGGGCGGCCTGACCCGCACCCGTACCGGTGAGTTGTCGGTGAAGGCCGACACCCTCCGCCTGCTGACCAAGTCGCTGCGCCCGCTGCCGGACAAGTGGCATGGCCTGTCGGACGTGGAGCAGCGCTACCGCCAGCGTTACGTCGACCTGATCGTCACCCCGGAAGCACGCGCGGTCTTCATCAAGCGCTCGCGCATCATCCGCGCGATCCGCGAGTGGCTGGATACCCGGCGCTTCCTCGAGGTCGAGACGCCGATGATGCATTACATCCCCGGCGGTGCCGCGGCCAAGCCGTTCACCACCCACCACAACGCGCTGGACCTGGACCTGTACCTGCGCGTGGCGCCGGAGCTGTACCTGAAGCGCCTGGTGGTCGGCGGCCTGGAGCGGGTGTACGAGATCAACCGCAACTTCCGCAACGAGGGCGTCAGCACCCGCCACAACCCCGAATTCACCATGCTCGAACTGTACGAGGCCTACGCCACGTACACCGAGATCATGGACCTGACCGAGGGCGTCATCCGCGACGTGGCGCATGAAGTGCTCGGGACCGGCCAGGTGGCGTGGGACGGGCAGGACATCGATCTGGAGCCGGCGTTCCGCCGCTGGCGCATGGACGAGGCCGTCCGCCACCACAACCCCGAGATCAGCGCCGCCGACTGCACCGACCGCGATGCACTGGTGCGCCACTGCGAACGCCTGAAGATCCACGTCAAGCCGTCCTACGGCTGGGGCAAGCTGCTGCTGGAGATCTTCGAGAAGACGGTCGAGCACACCCTGGTGCAACCGACCTTCATCACCGACCACCCGGTCGAAGTGTCGCCGCTGGCGCGCGCCAATGACGACCAGCCGGGCTATACGGACCGTTTCGAGCTGTTCATCAACGGCAAGGAGATCGCCAACGGCTTCTCCGAACTGAACGACCCCGAGGACCAGGCGGCGCGCTTCATGGCGCAGGTCCAGGCCAAGGAAGGCGGCGACGACGAGGCCATGCACTTCGACGCCGACTACATCCGCGCGCTGGAAGTCGGCCTGCCGCCGACCGGCGGGCTGGGCATCGGCATCGACCGCCTGGTCATGCTGCTGACCGGCTCCGATTCGATCCGCGACGTGCTGCTGTTCCCCTACATGCGTCCTGAAAGCCAGGGTTGAAACGGACCCCGGCGCGTCGACGAAGTGACGCTCCGGGGCAGCATACGCACCCGTCGGGATGACGCGGCGGGACCACTGCTGCGGG
The DNA here is from genome assembly GCF_043632995.1 of Pseudoxanthomonas japonensis. NCBI lineage: Bacteria > Pseudomonadati > Pseudomonadota > Gammaproteobacteria > Lysobacterales > Lysobacteraceae > Pseudoxanthomonas > Pseudoxanthomonas japonensis. Next base: position 1,978,471 of record NZ_CP171632.1, read on the forward strand.
AAGGGCTGTCCCAGGATGGTCGCCTTCCCGTCAGCAGCCCGCCACGGACCGGTCGGGAAGACCGCAAATCCGTGACGGAGATCAATTTGCTGAGCCCCGACAGGCCATTGCGACGGCTGGCACGCTTCCTGCGTCGTTTCACGCGCAGGGCGGTCAATTTTCCTCCGCCCGCGCCGATAGAGATCAGGGGAGGGGGCCCCGTGATTCGCATCGGTTCCCTTCGTGGTTCACGGACCCCGCCCGGGCCCGTGCCACCGGACAGGACTGACGACATGTTGGATGCGAGCCCCGCCGGAGTATCCTTGCCCGACAGCCACGTGATGTGGCCCCAAGGGGCAGGTAACGCTTTGAACATCGTCATCGTCGACGATCAGACGTCTGCGCGCACGATGCTGCGCCATGTCATCGAGGACATCGCGTCCGAGCTGGCCGTCCATGATTTCGGCGATCCGCTGGCCGCACTGGAATGGTGCGAGAAGAACCGCACCGACCTGCTGCTGCTGGATTACCGCATGCCGGGCATGGACGGGCTGGAGTTCGCCCGCCGCTTCCGCCGGCTGCCGATGCACCGCGACATCGCGATCATCCTGATCACCGTGGTCGGCGACGAGCCGATCCGCCAGGCCGCGCTGGAAGCCGGCGTCATCGATTTCCTGGTCAAGCCGGTGCGGCCGCGCGAACTGCGCGCCCGCTGCCGCAACCTGCTGCAGCTCCGCCAGCAGTCCGAGAACGTCAAGCAGCGCGCCCTGTCGCTGGAGCAGCGCCTGCTGTCCAGCATGCACGAGGTGGAGGAGCGCGAACGCGAGACGCTGTCGCGCCTGGCGCGCGCCATCGAGTACCGCGACAGCGGCACCAGCGCCTACCTGGAACGCATGGCCCACGTGGCCGGGCTGATCGCCGAGCAGCTAGGCCTGCCGGAAGACGAGGTGCGCACCATCGAGATGGCCGCGCCGCTGCACGACATGGGCAAGATCGCGATCCCCGATTCGGTGCTGATGAAAGCCGGGCCGCTGACCGCGGACGAAACCGAGGTCATGCGCCGCCACCCGAAGATCGGCCACCAGTTGCTCTCGGGCAGCCAGAACCGCTTCATCCAGACCGGCGCGCTGATTGCGCTGCGGCATCATGAACGCTACGACGGCAGCGGTTATCCCGATGGCCTCGTCGGCGAGCAGATCCCGTTGGAAGCGAGGATAGTGGCGGTGGCGGACGTGTTCGATGCACTGATCTCGCCGCGGCCTTACAAGAAGGCGTGGGACAAGGACGCCGCACTGGCTTACCTGTATGCGCAGCGCGGTCGCCTGTTCGACCCCGCATGTGTCGACGCGCTGATCCGAGGGCGGGCGCGGCTGGACGACATCTGCGAACGCTACTCGACGGTGCAGAACCGTCCAGGGATGGAGTGAGCCATGACCAATCCCATCGGCTGGATCAAGTCCCGACTGGCGCATCGCGGCGACAGTGAACACGGCCAGGCGCTGATCCGTGTCGCCCTGATCTCCATCATCCTGACGTACGCATTGCTGCCGTCCTCGCGCGCGGCGCTGCCGCCGGGCGAGTACGCGATCGTCCTGACCATCATCACCTCGGGCCTGGTCAACAGCCTGGGCATCTTCGCGTGGCTGCTGGTGCAGCCGGGCAAGTCGCACGCGCGCCGTGCGCTGGGCATGATCGCCGACTACGGCCTGCTGGCCGCCGCGATGAACGGCATGGGCGAACCGCTGTCGTGGGCCTACGTGGTGCTGATGTGGATCACGGTCGGCAACGGCCTGCGCTACGGCAACCGGTACCTGGTGGTGGCGGTGGCGATGGCGAGCACGACATTCGCAGCCGTCGTCGCGATGAACGACTATTGGCGCAGCAACCTGACGTTGGGCGTGGGTCTGGTGCTCGGCCTGATCGCGGTGCCGATGTACCTGTCCGGCCTGCTGCGCGACCTGACCCGCGCCACCGACGAGGCGCGTCGCGCGAACGAGGCCAAGAGCCGCTTCCTCGCCAACATGAGCCACGAGTTCCGCACGCCGTTGAACGGGCTGGCTGGCATGTCCGAACTGCTGGCGACCACGCGCCTGGATGCCGAGCAGCGCGAATGCCTGTCTACCATCCAAGCCTCCACGCGCACGCTGCTGGGGCTGGTCGAGGACGTGCTGGACATCTCCGCGATCGAAGCGGGCAAGGTCAAGCTCAACGTGGTGGAGTTCTCGCCGCGCGAGCTGGTCGACAACATCGGCCTGATCCTGATGCCGCAGGCACGCGGCAAGCAGGTGCGCTACGAAGGCGTCGTCGACGACGCGATTCCGCTCAAGCTGCGCGGCGACGCCGGCCACCTGCGCCAGGTGCTGCTGAACCTCGCCGGCAACGCGGTCAAGTTCACCGACGAGGGCGAAGTGCGCGTGGTCGTCACCCCGTCCCTGGTCGAGGGCAGCCAGGTGCGCCTGCGCTTCACCGTCACCGATACCGGCATCGGCGTACCGCTCGCACTGCGCGAGCGCCTGTTCGAGGCGTTCGAGCAGGCCGACGTCAGCCTGTCGCGCCGTTACGGTGGCACGGGCCTGGGCACGACGATCGCCAAGGGCCTGACCGAAGCGATGGGCGGCACCATCGGGTTCGAGAGCCATGAACAGCGTGGCAGCTGCTTCTGGGTGGAACTGCCGTTCGAAGCGGTGCCCGAGCGCGTCGTGGTACCCGCGGTGCACGGCCATGCGGAGTGGCTGCAGGAAGAACCGGAAACCTCGGGCGCGGAGAACATCATCGCGTTCTCGGATCCGTTCCTGCGTCATCGCGCCCGCGTGCGCAGCATGCAAATCCTCGTGGCCGACGACCACGAAGCCAATCGCATGGTCGTCCAGCGGCTGCTGCAGAAGGCCGGCCATCGCATCACCTGCGTCAACGGCGGCGAAGAAGTACTGGACGCGCTGGAGTCGGCCTCCTACGACGCGGTCATCTGCGACCTGCACATGCCCGGCCTCAGCGGCCTGGACCTGCTCAAGCAGCTGCGCGTGATGGAAGCGGGCAGCGGCAGCCGCACCCCCGTGCTGATCCTCAGCGCGGACGTCACGCCCGAATCCATCCAGCGTTGCGAACAGGCCGGTGCGCGGGCGTTCCTGGCCAAGCCGGTCGTCGCGACCCGCCTGCTGGACGCCTTGGCGGACATCGCGACCTCCGGCCGGGTCACTGCCACTGCGGTCTCCATGGCGCCCGCGCGCGCGGTGGAAGTCTCGGACGGCGTGCTCGACGTCAGCGTGCTGGACGAACTGACGGCGCTCGGCATGGGTGAAGCGTTCGAACGCGAATTCATCGAGCAATGCCTCAACGACGCCGACGGATGCATCGGCGCCATGGCGCATGCGATGGAGCGCGGCGATGGCGAACATCTGCGCGAACACGCGCATGCGCTGAAGGGCGTGGCCAGCAACCTGGGCCTGGTGAAACTGGCGGCCGCGGCGGGCGAGATGATGAGCCTGGCCGACTGGCAGATCACCCGCGAATGGCGGCATCGCCTGGCGGCGCTGAACTCCCACCTGAGCCACGGCCGTGCCGCGCTCGATGCCCGGCAGCGTGTCCGCAGTGCGGTCGACAAGGGCAACGAAAGCTCATCGCCGTGATGCGCCTGCCGGCCGCCGATGACGGCCGGTGGGTGGCAGATGTCGTGCGGTCAACCGGCGGATCCGCGGGTCCGTGGCGAGTACGGTGACCCGGACTCGCCCTTGAAGACGCGAAGCGCGCTTCAACCCCCTGATTTCCCCTGTGGTTCCCTGCGATGGAAGCAGGGTCTTGCAGGTCGTCAGGCTGCGCGGATGGAACGCTTTTCCTGCGCGCGAACGATGCGTTCCATCATCTTCAGCGACTTGTCGCCGAGCGTCAGGGCGGTGTCGACCCACACTTCGGTGATGCCCATCAGTTCGTCGTAGCCGACCGGCTGCGCCAGGTTGCGGCAGGCGTTCAAGGCCAGGTGCGCATGGGGCGAACGGCGCTGCTTGTCGATGATCGTCTGCACGGCCGCCGCGCCCTGGCCCTTCGGTACCAGCACGTCGACCACGCCCAGCTTGTACAACTCGTCGCTGGTGTAGATGTTGCCTTCCAGGATGATCTTCTCGGCCACCTGCGGCGACACGCGCTTGCACAGGAACGAGTAGGCGCCCATGCCCGGGAACAGTCCGAACAGCACTTCCGGCAGGCCCATGTCCACGCCTTCCTCGGCCACGATGGTGTGGCACGACAGCGCGATCTCCAGGCCGCCGCCCAGTGCATCGCCCTGGATCAGCGCGATGGTGCGCACGTCGCCGCCGAGGCCGGTGTTGAGATGATGGACGCCATCGATGCAGCGGCGCGCGTAGCTCAGCAGGCGGTCGCGGTTGTTCTCGCGGATCAGCTGCGAGAACAGTTCCAGGTCGCCACCCAGGTTGAACGCGTTCGCATCCGAGGCGACGACCAGGTGACGCAGCTTGCCGGGTTGGCGCTGGGATTCGCGCAGGGTGATGGAGTTCATGAAGCTCAGCACGTCGTCGAGCATCTGGCTGCGGAAGCAGGGGCGCACGCCCGGCGCGACATCCGAATGCATATACATCCAGTGCGCATCGCCGCTCGGTTCGGATTCGACGCGGATGGTCGGGAAGGCACGGGTACGCTGCAGTTTTTCGACGTTGTTCATGGAGAGCTCCTTGGAGGGGTAGTGCCCGCGCGGCAGGGGAAGCGGGTGACGGATTAATGTGACGCAGGTGGCATCACGCGCCGATCCTACACCTGAACGAATAATTAAAATCCAGTGCACATACGCGCTTGCGGCAACTTGACGGCACCAAGCCGCTCCCAGTCCCGATAATTGTGACAGGCGTCTAGAATTCACCCCTAAAGTCCTGAACCAAAAGAAAAAGGCCGGCGCATGGCCGGCCTTCCGCAAGAAGCTGAACAGGGCGTCACGCGGTTTTCGCAGGCTCCCGCAGTTCCTTGCGCAGGATCTTGCCGACATTGGTCTTCGGCAGCTCCGTGCGGAACTCGATGTGACGCGGCTGCTTGTAGCCGGTCAGGTTGTCGCGGCAGAACGCCTTGACCTGTTCGGCGGTGAGGGCAGGGTCCTTCTTCACGATGAAGACCTTCACCGCTTCGCCCGACTTTTCATCGGGCACGCCGATCGCGGCGACTTCCAGCACGCCGTCCAGGCCGGCGATCACGTCCTCGACCTCGTTCGGGTACACGTTGAAACCGGACACCAGGATCATGTCCTTCTTGCGGTCGACGATGTAGAAGAAGCCGTTCTCGTCCATCTTGGCCATGTCGCCGGTGTGCAGCCAGCCATCGGCATCCATCACGTTCGCCGTTTCCTCGGGACGCTGCCAGTAGCCCTTCATCACCTGCGGACCCTTGATGCACAACTCGCCGACCTCGCCAACCGGCACGACGTTGCCATCGTCGTCCTTGAGACAGGCGTCGGTGGACGGGACGGGCAGGCCGATGGCGCCGTTGTAGTCGTGCAGGTCCATCGGATTGATGCAGGCGGCAGGCGAGGTTTCGGTCAGGCCGTAGGCTTCGACCAGCGTCACGCCGGTGACCTTCTTCCACTTCTCCGCGACCGCGCGCTGCACGGCCATGCCGCCACCGAGCGTCATCTTGAGGTTGGAGAAATCCACTTCGTCGAAACCCGGCGTGTTGAGCAGGCCGTTGAACAGCGTGTTGACGCCGGTGATCGCGGTGAAGCGCGTGGCCTTCAGTTCCTTCACGAAGCCCGGCATGTCGCGCGGATTGGTGATCAGGTGGTTCAGGCCGCCCAGCTTCATGAAGACCAGGCAGTTCGCCGTCAACGCGAAGATGTGGTACAGCGGCAGCGCGGTGATGATCACCTCGTTGCCGTAATCCAGTCCGGTGCCGACCCACACGCCGGCCTGCTGCATGTTCGCCACCAGGTTGCGGTGCGTCAGCATCGCGCCCTTGGCCACGCCGGTGGTGCCGCCGGTGTACTGCAGGAAGGCGATGTCGCCGGAGTCGATGTCGACCTCGGGCAACGTATGCAACTGGCCCAGCGTGAGCGTGTCCTTGAAACGCACGGCACCGGGGATGTCGTAGTCCGGCACCATCTTTTTCACGTACTTCAGCACGAAGTTGACGATCGCGCCCTTGGGGAAACCGACCATGTCGCCGAGCGCGGTGGTGACCACCTGCTTGACCTGCGTGCCGGCGAGGGCTTCCTGCGCGGTCTTGCCGAAGTTGTCGACGACCAGCAGCACGCTGGCGCCCGAATCCACCAGCTGGTGCTTCAGCTCGCGCGGGGTGTACATCGGATTGACGTTGACCACCGTCAGGCCGGCGCGCAACACACCGAAGATCGCGATGGGGTACTGCAGGCAGTTCGGCATCATGATGGCGACGCGGTCGCCCTTCTTGAGCTTGAGCTCGCCGAGCAGGTACGCCGCGAACTGCCGGCTGAGCGTGTCGACCTCGCCGTAGGTCAGGGTCTTGCCGAAGTTGCGGAACGCAGGACGGTCGCGGTACTTGCTGATCGCCTCATCGAAGACCGACACGATGGAGCGGTACTGCTCCAGGTCCACCTGCTGCGGTACGCCTTGCGGATAGCTCTTGAACCACGGACGTTCCTGACTCATCGTTCCAATCCCTCCCCAGGGTCTTCGGGTCGCCTCGCGGCGTTCAATGGGCAAACGCCGGAGATGGCGCCTGTCGGGAGCATACCGTTCCGGATGGAAAAGGCGAAGGTTTCGATGAGGAAGACCGGGTTCATCGCGCGTGGTTGGCTGTTCGCCTGCATGCTGGCGCTGGTTGCCTGTGCCGGCGATACGCCGGAAGCGCAGTTGCGGCAGCAGTTCGATGCGATGCAGGCAGCGGTGGAGGCCGGCAAGGCGGGCGATTTCATCGAGGGCGTCAGTCCCGATTTCACGGGTGAGGACGGGCTCGATCGTGCTGCGTTGCACAACATGATCCGTGCGCACACGCTGATGAATGCGCGCATCGGCGCCACCACCGGGCCGCTCGACGTGAGGGTGGATGGCGAAAACGCGGAGGTCGCGTTCGACGTGCTGCTGACCTCCAGCAGCGGACGCCTGCTGCCGAACCAGGCCGGCACCTATCGCGTCACGACGGCATGGCGACGCGAGGATGGCGATTGGCGCGTGTACCACGCCCGCTGGCAGCGCGGGCAGTGATCACTTCGCCGGTGTGAGCTTCCCGGGCGTCCATCGATAACGCAGCGTCTTGGCCACGGTGGGGCAGCAGCGTGCATCGTTGGGACCGGGCCATTTCGTCTTCAGCTGGATGATGCCATCCGCGACGGTCATCTCTTCCACGAGTCCGAGCGCATCCTGTGTTTCGCCGGCGGGGACATGGCGCGCTCCCTGTTTTTCAAGCACGGCGACGCCATGGTTCCAGTAGGTCGGGCCATACAGGGTCCACAGCACGACGATTTCATCCTGACCGTCGCCGTTCAAGTCGCTGGTGACCACCTCCGTCGCTTCGTAACTCTCCTGTCCATCGGGCTGCTTGCCGGTGACGAACTGCTCGGCGATCCGTTTCGCCTGGTCCGCCGCGGGTGGTGCCGCGATGCCGCTGGTGGCGATCAGCACCCCAATGCACAGGCCGGCGCACTGCGAAAGCAAACGCGGGATACGTCGGTTCATGGCCGTTCCCCATGGCCTCCGGAAGAAGGCCTTCATGACCCGCAACGCAGGGAAAGCACGGAACCGGCAACCGGTCGGGTTGCCGTGGCGCGACAGGGACGGGATCATCGGGATATCCAACAGGGGAACACCTCCATGTCGATTCGCTGGACACTCCTGGCGTGCCTGTGGCTGGCCGCCGGCACCGCCCTCGCGCAGGAAGCGCTGCCTTACCAGACGCCGCCTGCGGAGATCCTGCAACTGGCGGACGTGCAGCGACCGCCAAGCGTGGTGACCGACAGCCGCAAGACGCGGCTGGTGCTGTTCTATCGCGACGCGTTCAAGTCGCTGGCGGAACTGTCCGACGAGGAACTGCGGCTGGGTGGCCTGCGGGTCAATCCGCGCACCAACATCGCCAGCACGGCCACCTACTTCAACAACCTGCAGGTACAGGAGCTTGCGGGCAGCAGCCCGCGACAGGTGACCGGCCTGCCGGCCGCGCCGCGCCTGGCCAACTTCGTCTGGTCGCCCGATGAAACGCGGCTCGCGTTCACTCATACCACGCGCACCGGCGTGGAAGTGTGGGTGCTGGAACTGGCCTCCGCGCGCGCCACGCGGCTCACCGAGGCACGCGTGAACGGCAACGTGGGCAATCCGCTCACCTGGTTCCGCGACAACCAGGCACTGCTGGTGCGCATGCTGCCCGCGCAACGTCCTGCGCTGATCGACACCTCGCGCCAGGTGCCGACCGGCCCCACCGTGTCCGTTAGCGATGGCAGCAAGGCACAGAACCGCACCTACCAGGACCTGCTGAAGAACCCGCAGGACGAAGCGAACTTCGCAGTGCTGGCGACATCCGAACTCCATCGCGTGCCGTTGAAGGGCCGTGCGACGCTGTGGCGCGGCGCCGGCATGTACACCGGCGAGTCATTCTCGCCGGACGGTCGCTATGTATTGCTGCGGACGCTGAAGAAGCCGTTCTCGTATCTGGTGCCCTACAGCCGTTTCCCGTTCAGCGCCGACGTCGTGGAGACCACCGGAAAGCCCGTCGTGACGGTCGTCGACGCGCCGCTCGCCGAGAACCTGCCGAAAGGCTTCATGGCCGTGCGCGCGGGTCGGCGCGATATCGAATGGCGCGCGGACCAGCCGGCGACACTGGTGTGGGCGGAGGCGCTGGACAAGGGCGACCCCGCAGTGGACGTGCCGTTCCGTGACGAAGCCTTCGCCTGGGACGCGCCGTTCACCGCGGCGCCGCGCTCGATCTTCAAGACCATCGATCGCGTGCAGGGCGTGCTGTGGGGCGATGATCGCCATGCCATCGTCACCGACTACTGGTGGAACACGCGCAACACGCGCACCTACCTGTTCGATCCCTCGCAAGCCGGCGCGCCGCTGCGCGAACTCGCCAGCCGCAACTACCAGGACCAGTACAGCGATCCGGGCGAGTTCGAGACCCGTCGCAACGCGGCGGGCCAGCGCGTGCTGGCGCTGGATGAAGGCCAGGCGCACCTGATCGGCGACGGCTTCACCCCGGAGGGCCAGTTCCCCTTCATCGACCGCATGGATCTGGCGACCGGCAGGAAGGAGCGCGTGTATACCTCGCGCCTGACCGGGCAGAAGGAAGCGATCCAGGCCCTGCTGGATCCGGAGGCGGGCACCGTGCTGGTGCGGCTGGAGTCGCCGACCGAATTCCCGAACTACTACATCCGCCATCTCAAGCAGCGCATCGCGCCGGTACCGGTGACGCACTTCGGGAATCCGTTCAAGGGCTTGCAGGGCGTGCACAAGGAAGTCCTTACCTACACGCGTGCCGACGGCCTGCCGCTGACCGGCACGCTCTACCTGCCGGCGGGCTACGATCGTACCGCGAAGACGCAGAAACTTCCGCTGGTGATGTGGGCCTATCCGGCCGAGTACAAGGACCGCGACAGCGCGGGCCAGAACACCACAAACCCGAACGAGTTCATCTTCCCGAGCTACGGTTCGCCGATCTACTGGGTGACGCGCGGCTACGCGGTGCTCGACGATGCCGCGTTTCCGATCGTCGGCGAGGGCAAGGAGGAGCCGAACGACTCCTTCGTCACCCAACTGGTGGCGAACGCGAAGGCGGCGATCGATGCCGTGGATGCGCTGGGCTACATCGACCGCACGCGCGTGGCGGTGGGCGGGCATTCCTACGGCGCCTTCATGACCGCGAACCTGCTGACGCACTCGGACCTGTTCGCCGCCGGCATCGCGCGCAGCGGCGCCTACAACCGTACGCTGACGCCGTTCGGCTTCCAGCAGGAAGAGCGCAACTACTGGGAGGCGCCAGAGGTCTACAACGGCATGTCGCCCTTCATGCACGTGGACAAGATGAAGACGCCGCTGCTGCTCGTGCACGGTGAAGCGGACAACAACTCCGGCACGTTCACGATGCAGAGCGAGCGCTACTTCAATGCGCTGAAGGGCTTTGGCGCGCCGACGCGGCTGGTGCTGCTGCCGAAGGAAAGCCACGGCTACGCGGCGAAGGAATCGATCCTGCATCTGCTGTGGGAGCAGGACCAGTGGCTGGAACGCTACGTCAAGCACAAGGGGCAGGGCGGCGGATCCGCCCCCGCCACTGGGGATCGATGAGCATGCGTTGTTGAAGAGGAAGGCCGCCCGAGGGCGGCCTTCTTCATTGCATTCCGCTCTCCGCTTCTCAGGCGGTCTTGCGCGCGGCCAGTTGGCGGAGCACGTAGTGCAGCAGGCCGCCGTGGCGGAAGTAGTCGACTTCCTTCGGCGTCAGCATCAGGACCTTGACCTGGAATTCGACCGTCCTGCCGTCCGACTTGCGCGCCGTGACGGTGGCAGTCTTCGCCGCGCCATCCTTCAGTCCGGTCACGTCGAAGGTTTCCGAGCCATCCAGACCCAGCGACTGCGCGTTCTCCCCGTCGTTGAACTGCAGCGGCAGCACACCCATGCCGACCAGGTTGGAGCGGTGGATGCGCTCGAAGCTTTCCGCGATCACCGCCTTCACGCCCAGCAGGTTGGTGCCCTTGGCTGCCCAGTCGCGCGATGAGCCGGTGCCGTACTCCTTGCCGGCAATGACGACCAGCGGCACGCCCTCGGCCTGGTACTTCATCGAGGCGTCGTAGATGGACATCTTCTCCGGCGGCGTGCTGCCGAAGTAGAGCGTGTTGCCGCCTTCCTCGCCGCCGAACATCAGGTTCTTGATGCGGATGTTGGCAAAGGTACCGCGCACCATCACGTCGTCGTTGCCGCGGCGGCTGCCGTAGCTGTTGAAGTCCGCCGGCTGCACGCCGCGCGAGATCAGGAAGCGACCCGCGGGCGAGTCCTTCTTGATGTTGCCGGCCGGCGAGATGTGGTCGGTGGTGATGGAATCGCCGAACAGGCCGAGCACGCGCGCACCGTGGACGTCGTCGATGCTGCCGACCTCCATCGACATGCCGTCGAAGTAGGGCGGGTTCTTGATGTAGGTCGAGTCGCCATCCCAGGCGTACAGGTCGCCATCGGGCGAGGCGATGGTGTTCCAGCGCGAATCGCCCTTGAACACGTCGGCATAGTTCTTGGCGAACATCTCCGGCCCCACCGTGCGGGCGATGAAGTCGCCGATCTCCTTGTTGGTCGGCCAGATGTCTTTCAGGAAGACAGGCTTGCCATCGCTGCCGGTGCCCAGCGGTTCGGTGGTCAGGTCGATGTCGGTGGTGCCGGCGATGGCATAGGCCACCACCAAGGGCGGGCTGGCCAGGTAGTTCATCTTCACTTCGGGATGCACGCGGCCCTCGAAGTTGCGGTTGCCGGACAGCACGGATGCCGCGACCAGATCGTCGGCCGCGATCGCCGCCGACACGTCGTCCGGCAGCGGGCCGGAGTTGCCGATGCAGGTGGTGCAGCCGTAGCCGACCACGTAGAAGCCGAGCTTCTCCAGGTCGTCGAGCACGCCGGCCTTTTCGAGGTAATCGGTCACCACCCGCGAGCCCGGGCCGAGCGAGGTCTTCACCCACGGCTGCGCCTTCAGCCCTTTGGCGACCGCATTGCGGGCGAGCAGGCCGGCGCCCAGCATGACGGCCGGGTTCGAGGTGTTGGTGCAGGAGGTGATGGCGGCGATCACCACGTCGCCGTCGCGCAGTTTCTTGGTGCCGCTGTCGGGTGCGGATTCGCGCGAGGCTTCCCGTGCGCCGACGGCCGTACCCCCCCCGCCTTCGTTCTTCAGGCGGTCTTCCTGCACCAGGTCGATGCGCTTGCGGCGCGCATCGGCGAACGGCACTAGGTTGTCGCGGAAGTTCTGCTTCACGTCCTGCAGCAGCACGCGATCCTGCGGGCGCTTCGGTCCCGCCAGCGACGGCTTCACGTCGCCCATGTCGAGGTGCAGCGTGGCGCTGTACTCGGCGTGCGGGCTGTCGGGTGTATGCCACAGGCCCTGCGCCTTCGCGTAGGCCTCGACCAGCGCGATCTGCTCTTCGCTACGACCGGACAAGCGCAGGTAGTTCAGCGATTCGTGGTCGATCGGGAAGATGCCGCAGGTCGCGCCGTACTCCGGTGCCATATTGCCGATGGTGGCGCGGTCGGCCAGCGGCAGGTGCTGCAGGCCGTCGCCGTAGAACTCGACGAACTTGCCCACCACGCCCAGCTTGCGCAGCATCTGGGTGACCGTCAGCACCAGGTCGGTGGCGGTGGCGCCTTCCGGCAGCTTGCCGGTCAGCTTGAAGCCGACCACCTGCGGAATCAGCATCGACGAGGGCTGGCCCAGCATCGCGGCCTCGGCCTCGATGCCGCCCACGCCCCAGCCCAGCACACCGATGCCGTTGATCATCGTCGTGTGGCTGTCGGTACCGAACACGGTGTCGGGGTAGGCGATGGCCTGGCCGTCCTTCTCGCCGGTCATCACCACGCGGGCAAGGTTTTCCAGGTTCACCTGGTGGACGATGCCGGTGTTCGGCGGCACCACCTTGAAGTTGTCGAACGCTTTCTGGCCCCAGCGCAGGAAGCCGTAGCGTTCCTTGTTGCGGTCGAACTCGATCTTGCCGTTGAGGTCCAGCGCATCGGGGCTGCCGAACACGTCCACCTGCACCGAGTGGTCGATCACCAGCTCCGACGGGATCAGCGGGTTGATCTGGTCCGGGCTGCCGCCCAGCTTGACCACGGCGTCGCGCATCGCGGCCAGGTCGACCACGCAGGGCACGCCGGTGAAGTCCTGCAGCACCACGCGCGCCGGCATGAACGCGATCTCGGTATCCGGCTCCTTGGCCGCTTCCCAGCCGGCGACGGCCTGGATGTGCTCGGGCAGGACCGTCACGCCGTCCTCGCAGCGCAGCAGGTTCTCCAGCAGGATCTTCATGGAGTAGGGCAGGCGGGCGAAGCCCCCCTTCGGATCCAGTCGTTCGGCCAGGACCGGCAGGCTGTAGTAGGTGTAGGACGTGCCGTTGACGTCCAGGGAACGGCGGGTGGCGAAGGAATCACTCATCGCGGAGGCTCCTGTAGCTGGGGGAAGGGGCAGGGCACGAGCATAAGCGGCCGGCGCTGCGTGTCTTGTCGAGGCTTGCCCGGATTATCCGTCATGAGTGAGACGGCCGTGATCCGACCAAAGAGGCAGGCAACCAGCAGGATGGTAGGTCTCCGGACTGGGGTATGCCAAGTAAAGTATGTATAATTCTTCCATACTCAAGAGGGGCCGCTGATGGAAGCCACCGTTGCCGAGCGCGGCCAGATCACCCTGCCGAAGGCCGTGCGCGATGCGCTGGGCCTGACCAAGGGCAGCGTGCTGAAGGTCGAACTGGAGGGTAGCCGCATCGTGTTGCGGAAGAGCGTCGACGACGCGATTTCGCGCGTGCGCGGCAAGTTCGCCCTTGATGGCGACGGCACGCCGGGCGCCACGAACGAATGATCGCCGTCGATGCCCCCGTCCTGATCGAGCTGCTGACCGATGGCGCCCGCGCCGATGCGGTCGAAGCCGGCCTGCGCCAGAGCCTGGGCAGTGGCCGCGTGGTCGTCTGCGATGCCGCGCTGGCGCAGTTGTGCGCCTCCCTGCGCAACGGCGCCGACGCCTTGGCCGCATTGGAAGAGATGGGCGTCCACTTCAGCGCCGTCGAGGCCAAATCCGCGCTGCGTGCGGGCGAGATGCAACGCCGGCATCGCCAGCGCGACGGCGAGGCGCGACCGATCGCCGATTTTCTGGTCGGTGCGCACGCGCTGCTGCAGTGCGACGGGCTGATCACCTTCGACACCGCCTTCCATCGCGACTACTTCAAGGGCCTGAAGCTGATCGTGCCCGCCAACGAATAAGCCTCATCCGTTTTCCCTTTCCACCGCACCATCGAACGACCGGAGTCACCCATGTTGGAAGCCTATCGCCACCACGTAGCCGAGCGCGCCGCGCTGGGCATCCCGCCGCTGCCGCTGTCGGCCCAGCAGACGGCCGAGGTCATCGAACTGCTGAAGAGCCCGCCGGCCGGTGAAGAGGCGTTCCTGGTCGACCTGATCACCAACCGCGTCCCGGCCGGCGTCGACGATGCCGCCAAGGTCAAGGCGTCCTACCTGGCCGCCGTTGCCTTCGGCACCGAGAAGACCCCCCTGATCACCGCGCAGCGCGCCACCGAACTGCTGGGCACCATGCTGGGCGGCTACAACATCCATCCGCTGATCGAGCTGCTGGACAACGCCGACCTCGGCGCGATCGCCGCCGAAGGCCTGAAGCACACGCTGCTGATGTTCGACAGCTTCCACGACGTGCAGGAGAAGGCCGAGGCGGGCAACGCCCACGCACAGGCCGTGCTGCAGAGCTGGGCCGACGCGGAATGGTTCACCAGCAAGCCGGAAGTACCCCAGAGCCTGACCATCACCGTGTTCAAGGTGCCGGGCGAAACCAACACCGACGACCTGTCGCCGGCACCCGATGCCACCACGCGTCCCGACATCCCGATGCACGCGCTGGCGATGCTGAAGAACAAGCGCCCCGACGCGCCGTTCGTGCCGGAAGAAGACGGCAAGCGCGGCCCGATCCAGGAAATCCTGTCGCTGAAGGACAAGGGCCACCTGGTCGCCTACGTCGGCGACGTGGTCGGTACCGGTTCCTCGCGCAAGTCGGCGACCAACAGCGTGCTGTGGTTCACCGGCGAGGACATCCCGTTCATCCCGAACAAACGCTTCGGCGGCGTCTGCCTGGGCAGCAAGATCGCCCCGATCTTCTACAACACGATGGAGGACGCCGGGGCGCTGCCGATCGAGCTCGACGTGTCGCAGATGAACCATGGCGACGTGGTGGAGCTGCGCCCGTACGACGGCAAGGCGCTGAAGGACGGGCAGGTGATCGCCGAGTTCCAGGTGAAGTCCGACGTGCTGTTCGACGAAGTGCGCGCCGGTGGCCGCATCCCGCTGATCATCGGCCGCGGCCTGACCGCGAAGGCGCGCGAAGCGCTGAAGCTGCCGGCGACCGACCTGTTCCGCCAGCCGCAGCAGCCGGCCGACAGCGGCAAGGGCTTCTCGCTGGCGCAGAAGATGGTCGGCCGCGCCTGTGGCCTGCCGGAAGGTCAGGGCGTGCGTCCGGGCACCTACTGCGAACCGAAGATGACCTCGGTGGGCTCGCAGGACACCACCGGCCCGATGACCCGCGACGAGCTGAAGGACCTGGCCTGCCTGGGTTTCTCCGCCGATCTGGTGATGCAGTCCTTCTGCCACACCGCGGCCTATCCGAAGCCGGTCGACGTGAAGACGCACCACACGCTGCCGGAGTTCATCTCCACCCGCGGCGGCATTTCGCTGCGTCCGGGCGACGGCGTGATCCACAGCTGGCTCAACCGCATGCTGCTGCCCGACACCGTCGGTACCGGCGGCGACTCCCACACCCGCTTCCCGGTGGGCATCTCGTTCCCGGCCGGCTCGGGCCTGGTCGCCTTCGCCGCGGCCACGGGCGTGATGCCGCTGGACATGCCGGAATCCGTGCTGGTGCGCTTCAAGGGCGAGCTGCAGCCGGGCGTGACGCTGCGCGACCTGGTCAACGCGATTCCGTACTACGCGCTCAAGTCCGGCCTGCTGACCGTGGCCAAGGCGGGCAAGAAGAACATCTTCTCCGGCCGCATCCTCGAGATCGAAGGCCTGCCGGACCTGAAGGTGGAGCAGGCGTTCGAGCTGTCCGACGCCTCGGCCGAACGCTCGGCCGCCGGTTGCACGGTGCGCCTGAACAAGGAGCCGATCATCGAGTACCTGACCAGCAACATCACGCTGCTGAAGTGGATGATCGCCGAAGGCTATGCCGACGCCCGTTCGCTGGCCCGTCGCATCGCCAAGATGGAAGCCTGGCTGGCCGACCCGCAGTTGCTGGAGCCGGATGCCGACGCCGAGTACGCCGCGATCATCGACATCGACCTGGCTGACGTGCACGAGCCGCTGCTGGCCTGCCCGAACGATCCGGACGACGTGAAGACGCTGTCGGACGTTGCCGGAACGGTGATCGACGAAGTGTTCATCGGTTCGTGCATGACCAACATCGGCCACTTCCGTGCCGCCGCCAAGCTGCTGGAAGGCAAGCGCGACATCCCGACCCGCCTGTGGGTGGCCCCGCCGACCAAGATGGACGCCTCGGAACTGACCAAGGAAGGCGTCTACGGCACGTTCGGCACCGCCGGCGCGCGCATGGAAATGCCGGGCTGCTCGCTGTGCATGGGCAACCAGGCGCAGGTACGCGAGGGCGCGACGGTGTTCTCCACTTCGACCCGCAACTTCCCGAACCGCCTGGGCCGCAACTCCAACGTGTTCCTGGGCTCGGCGGAACTGGCCGCGATCTGCTCGCGCCTGGGCAAGATCCCGACCAAGGCCGAGTACATGGCCGACATCGGCGTGATCAACGAGAAGGGCGCCGAGATCTACCGCTACATGAACTTCGACCAGATCGAGGAGTACCAGGACGTGGCGAAGACCGTCGCGGCCTGACCCCGAGGTGCACCAGCAACGACGAGCCCGGCATTGCCGGGCTCGTCTGCGTTTGGGGGCCGGTCGCGGTCCGGCGCGATCAGCTTGTCCTTTTCAGAACCCAATTTACGTGACATGAAGCAGGGGAACCTCAGGGGAAAAGATGGGCACCGCACCAGGTCCTGCACCACAGGGCAGGTATTACATTGCGCTGGACGGCGCGCGCGGGATCTTCTTCCTGTGCATCCTGTCGCTGCATGTGCTGGAGGTCTGGAATCATCTTCCGCTGCCTTCCGTCCTCGGGCTGGCCTATGCGGGCCTGCAGTGGTCGTGGATGGCCGTGGACATGTTCTTCATCCTGTCCGGCTTCCTGATCACCGGCATCCTGCTGCAGATGCGCGGCATCCGTTATGCCACGCGCACGTTCTACTTCCGCCGGTCGTTGCGGATTTTCCCGCCTTACTATCTGGTGCTGGCGCTGCTCGCGGTCTGGTGGGTATGGGAAGCCGGCAGCTTCAGGGCGATGACGGAAAAGTCGCACCTGTCGTTCTGGGTGTACCTGCAGAACTTCTACGTTGCACGGAACGGGTGGGGCGACTTCCGCCCTGTCACGCACCTCTGGTCGCTGGCGGTCGAGGAGCAGTTCTACCTGCTGTGGCCCCTGCTGGTGTTGATGCTGCCGGTGCGGCGACTGTGGTGGATCCTGATCGGCCTGTTCTTCCTGGCCATCCTGCTGCGCGTGGCGATGGTGCTGACCGGTTTCTCGGGCGTCGCCATCTACGTGTTGCTGTTCACGCGGCTGGACGACCTGGCAGCCGGCTCGCTGCTGGCGCTGATCGCCAGTTCGGCGGCAGGCCGGGAGGTACTGGCGCGCTGGGCGTACCGCCTCATGCTGGCAGGCCTCGCATGCGTCGCGGTGATCTGGGCCGTGCGTGGGAAGTACTGGCTGCTCGACCCGGTGGTGCAGATGTTCGGCTACACCGCAAACATCGTGTTCGGCGCGGGCCTGCTGTCGCTGCTGGCATTCCGCGACAACGGACCGATCGTGCGGGCGCTCTTCGTCAACCCGGTGATGCGGTGGCTGGGCGCGCGCAGCTACGCGGCGTATCTGCTCCATTTCCCGATCGCCATCGGGACCCAGCGCGTATTGGAAGCCCACGGCTCAGACCCCTTGGACGGCATCCTGTCCACGTGGGTCATCACGGCCGTATTGACCATGGTGCTGGCCGAGCTCAGCTGGCGCTACTGGGAGAAGCCCTGGCTTTCGCTGCGGCATCGGTACCAGCCCGGAAAGGCACGAGCGCCGTCCGCAGGATGACACGGCGGCGTCACCGGCCTAGTCCAGCCAGCCGTCCACGGCCTCGAGCATCTGCCGGCGGCTGAAGACGAAGTCCCACATCGTGCCGCCCATCTGGCGCCACAGGACCGCCGAGCGCACGGCGGCGAGCAGGATCGCGCGGATTTCCGCCACCACGCCCGGCTGCCCGAGGTAGTGGGGGTTGCCCTGGACCATCACGCGCGGGCGCAGGTGGCTGATCGTGTCGGCATACAGGCCGCCCAGTGCCGACAGGACATCGGGATGCGTACTGCCTTGTTGCTCGGCGCGCGGCGCGATCTCGGTCAACCCGCGGGTGACCGCATGCACAGTGTTCTCTTCGCGCACGAAGCGGCGCTCGAGTTGCAGCACGGCCATCGCCAGCCGCGACAGGCCGTCGTCCTGGGCTTCCTTCGCAAGATAGCCTCGCAACACGCGCATGCCGGGAGCGACATCGCCCACGCGACCGTACACGGCCAAGGGCGTGGCCGCGTCGATGCGGAACACGCTGTCCAGCGATGCCTGCACGGCCGCGCCTTCGGACTGGCCGGTCTCCGCGATGCGGCGGACCTGGTGGAGGGCCTGCGCCAGCCCGGCGAGGGCCAGCACGCGGTCGGAATATCGGTTGCTCAAGCTGCTTGCTCCGCGAGTTTCAGTTCGAGGGGGGCGTTCGTCCGCGCGATGACGGCGCCCCCCAGGCATTCGTCGCCAGCGTAGAGGACCAGCGACTGTCCTGGCGTGACGGCGCGCTGGGGGTGCGGGAACTGCACGGACACCGTGCCGTCGTCGAGGACATGCACCTCGCACGACTCATCGGGTTGGCGGTAGCGCGTCTGCGCCGTGCAGGTGAAGCGTGCGGCGGGCGGGTCGCCGGCGATCCAGTGGGCGCTTTCGGTCCGCAGTTGCGTCGACATCAGATGGGGACTCTGCGTGTCCTGGTCGACGTACAGCACGTTGCCCGCCACGTCCTTGCCCACGACGTACCACGGCGCCTGCGGACGCCCGCGCACACCGCCGATCTGCAGGCCTTCGCGCTGGCCCAGGGTGAAATAGAACACGCCGGGATGCTCGCCGATCACCTGGCCAGACGGGTCCCGCATCTCGCCTTTCTTCGCCGGCAGGTAACGCCCGAGGAACTCGCGGAAGTCGCGCTCGCCGATGAAGCAGATGCCGGTGGAATCCTTCTTGTCGTGCGTCTGCAGCCCGGCCTCGCGCGCGATGCGCCGCAGCTCGGTCTTCTGCAGTTCGCCGATCGGGAACAGGGTGGCCGACAACTGCGCCTGTCCCAGCTGGTGCAGGAAATAGCTCTGGTCCTTGCCGCGGTCCACGCCGCGCAGCAGGCGCCACCGGCCGTCGTGCCGGTCGACACGCGCATAATGGCCGGTGGCGATCTTCTCGGCACCCAGTTCACGGGCAGCATCGAGGAAGTGCTTGAACTTCACTTCACGATTGCACAGTACATCGGGGTTGGGCGTGCGGCCGGCGGCGTACTCCGCAAGGAAGTGCTCGAACACGCCCCGCCAGTACTCGCTGGAGAAGTCGCGGAAGTGGAACGGAATGCCGAGGCGACCGCAGACCGCGACGGCATCGCGGCGGTCGTCCTCGGCGCGGCAGTCGCCGCTGCCGTCATCGGCCCAGTTCTGCATGAAGAGGCCCGCGACCGGCTCGCCCTGCTGCACCAGCTGCAGGGCGGCGACGGACGAATCCACACCCCCGGAGACGCCGACGATGACGCGTGGCGCACTCATCCGATCTGCTGCAGCGTCGACAGCGGCAGGCGGCGCCCGGACAGATAGTCCTGCACGACCTGCCATACCAGCGGGCTGCGATGGCGTCCGGACTGCGCCTGCAGTTCGGCCGGCGTCAACCACAGCGCCTGCACGATGCCATCGTCGAGCGGGCGCTCCGGCAGGTGGCGTACCGGTTCGGCGGCGAAGGCGAAACGCAGGTAATGGCGACCGGTCTCGGCCTTCCACTGGTAGGCGCCGATGAAGGCGGTGAGCGCGACCTCCCAGCCGGTTTCCTCCAGCGTCTCGCGCAGGGCGGCCTCCAGCAGGCTTTCGTCCGGCTCCAGGTGTCCGGCGGGCTGGTTGAAGACCAGGCGACCCTGCGCACGCTCCTCCACCATCAGCAATCTGCCGTCACGCACCACGACCGTGGCCACGGTGACGTCAGGCTGCCAGAAGCGTCCCTCGCGGTAGCTCACTTACAGCTCGTCCTTGTCGCCGGAGAGTTCGATCTCCTTGTTGTCCGCGGTTTCCGACGCGATGTCCATCGCGGCTTCCAGCGCGGCAGCGTCGACGCTGTCCGGCAGCTTGATGACGAAGTAGAGGACGTCGCCCGACATCTCCCAGGCACCGATCTTCTTGCTGCGGCTGTCGGCGAGCAGCGCCAGCGCCTTGGCGCCGTCGATCTGGTCGGCGGCGACGCGGCCGGCGGGCGAGAAGACTTCGCGAACCGTGATGCCGTTGACCTGCTCGGTGCGGCCGGACACGAAGACCAGCTGGGTACGGTTCTCCTGCTGGTACGAATAGGTGACCTTGTAATCGCCGTCCCCGTCCACCTCGAACTGCACGCCGCGGGCCTGCAGGCGCGCCTCCACCGACGCATCGGCGGCGAACGCCGGGAAGGCGAGGGCGGCGGTGCACAAGAGGGCGGCAGTCAGTGGGGGCAGGATCGGCTTCATGATCGGCTCTTGGGTTCGGAACGTGCATTGTGGCGGGGGTCACGCATGGCGTCCATGCGGGCGAGGGCGGCTGGCGCCTATAATTGCGGCATGTCACGCAAGAACGAAAACGAACGCGACCACGGCCTGATGGTGGAGACCAGCCGGCCCGAGGTCGCGCCGCCGCCCCTGTACCAGGTCCTGCTGCTCAACGACGATTACACCCCGATGGATTTCGTGGTCACCGTCCTGCAGCAGTTCTTCACGATGGACCTCGAGAAGGCGACCCAGGTGATGCTGCACGTCCATACCCGCGGCCGCGGCGTCTGCGGCGTGTACAGCCGCGAGGTGGCCGAGTCCAAGGTGGCCCAGGTCAACGAGTTTTCACGTATGAACCAGCATCCCCTGCTGTGCACGATGGAGAAGTCCTGAGGGGCCGGCACGGGTACGCCGGACCGGTTACGGTGTGGGGGCGTCATCAGCTCGACGCAAGTCAACGATCCCTGAACACTGAAATCCGGTAGGGTGATGGAAAACCGCCCGCCAAGCCGCATATTGTCGGCATAGGCCCCGGAGGCAACCATGTTCAGCAAAGACCTCGAGCAGACCATCGGCCAGTGCTACAAGCGCGCCCGTGAAGCTCGGCACGAATTCATGACCGTCGAGCACCTGCTGCTCGCGCTCCTCGAAAACCCGTCGGCCCAGGCCGTCCTGAAAGCGACCGGCGCGGACGCCAATCGCCTGCGCACCGACCTGGAGCAGGCGATCGAGGCCTCGGTGTCGCGCCTCGCGGAGGACGATGGCCGCGATACGCAGCCGACCCTCGGCTTCCAGCGCGTGCTGCAGCGCGCCGTCTACCACGTGCAGTCCTCGGGCAAGAAGGAAGTCACCGGCGCCAATGTGCTGGTCGCGATCTTCGGCGAGAAGGATTCGCACGCGGTGTATTTCCTCAACCAGCAGGACGTCACCCGCCTCGACATCGTCAACTACCTGTCCCACGGCATCGCCAAGCAGGGTGAAGAGAACGAAGCGGGTGGGCAGCCGGAAGGCGAGGGCAAGGCCGAGGGCGCCGAGGGCGAAGGCAAGGGCGATGCCCTGACCGAATTCGCCAGCAACCTGAACGACATGGCACGCCAAGGCCGGATCGATCCGCTGGTGGGCCGTGGCGACGAGATCGAGCGGACGATCCAGGTGCTATGCCGCCGTCGCAAGAACAACCCGCTCTACGTCGGCGAGGCCGGCGTAGGCAAGACCGCGTTGGCCGAGGGCCTGGCCAAGCGCATCGTCGAGGGCGAAGTGCCGGACGTGCTGCTGGATGCCGTCATCTACTCGCTGGACCTCGGCGCGCTGGTCGCCGGCACCAAGTACCGCGGCGACTTCGAGAAGCGCCTGAAGGGCGTGTTGGCGGCGATCAAGAAGATCCCCGGCGCCATCCTGTTCGTCGACGAGATCCACACCATCATCGGCGCCGGTTCGGCCAGTGGCGGCACGATGGATGCGTCCAACCTCATCAAGCCTGCGCTGGCCTCGGGCGAGCTGCGCTGCATCGGCTCGACCACGTTCCAGGAATACCGTGGCATTTTCGAGAAGGATCGCGCACTCGCTCGCCGGTTCCAGAAGATCGACATCGTCGAGCCGACAGTGGGCGAGACCTACGAGATCCTGCAGGGCCTGAAGCCCAAGTACGAGTCGCACCACGGTGTCACCTACGCCGACGACGCGTTGCAGGCGGCGGTGGACCTGTCGGTGAAGCACATCGGCGACCGCCTGCTGCCGGACAAGGCGATCGACGTCATCGACGAAGCGGGCGCGCGGCAGCGCCTGCTGCCCGAAGGCACCCGCAAGGAACTGATCGACGTCGAAGAGATCGAAACCATCGTCGCCAAGATGGCGCGCATCCCGGCCAAGCAGGTGTCCTCGTCCGACAAGGACGTGCTGCAGCACCTGGAGCGCAACCTGAAGATGGTCATCTTCGGTCAGGATCCGGCCATTGAGACGCTGGCCTCGTCCATCAAGCTGGCGCGCAGCGGCCTGGCCAATCCGGAAAAGCCGATCGGCAACTTCCTGTTCGCCGGTCCCACCGGCGTGGGCAAGACCGAGGTGACCAAGCAGCTGGCGCTGCAGCTGGGCATCGAGCTGGTGCGCTTCGACATGTCCGAGTACATGGAGCCGCATTCGGTCAGCCGCCTGATCGGCGCGCCCCCGGGCTATGTGGGCTTCGACCAGGGTGGCCTGCTGACCGAGAAGATCGTCAAGACGCCGCACTGCGTGTTGCTGCTGGACGAAGTGGAGAAGGCGCATCCCGACATCTTCAACATCCTGCTGCAGGTCATGGACCGCGGCGTACTGACGGATACCAACGGACGCGAAGCGAACTTCAAGAACGTCATCCTGGTGATGACGACCAATGCCGGCGCCGCGCAGGCGTCGCGCCGCACCATCGGCTTCATGCAGCAGGACCATTCGACGGATGCGATGGAAGTGATCCGCCGCAGCTTCACGCCGGAGTTCCGCAACCGGCTGGATGCCATCGTGCAGTTCCAGGGCCTCGGCTTCGACCACATCCTGCGGGTGGTGGACAAGTTCGTCATCGAACTCGAAATGCTGTTGCAGGAGAAGCACGTCAGCCTGTCGGCCACGCCGGCGGCGCGGGACTGGCTGGCGCAGCACGGTTTCGATCCTTTGATGGGTGCGCGTCCGATGGCTCGCCTGATCCAGGACAAGGTCAAGCGCCCGCTGGCCGACGAGTTGCTGTTCGGCAAGCTGGTCAACGGCGGTCGGGTCAGCATCGACGTGCGCGATGGCGAGCTGGTGGTCGATGCACAGGCAGAGCCGGAGCGGCTGCTGCCCGCGACCGTGTCCTGATCGCGGGAGCCTGTGAACGAAAAGGCGGCCATCAGGCCGCCTTTCCTTTGTCCGCTGTCAGCGCGCCGCGCGTTTCTTGCGCTTGGCGAATTCCTCCGCCGTCATGGTCTCCACCGACGCGACGCGACAGGTGTCGCGATCCGTTCTGATACGCGTATCAGCCGGACACAGACGGTTGGCTTGATCGTCGGTGCTTATGTCGATGTGGGATGCGATTGAAAGCGAGTCGCAGCTGCGTAGCAGCGATACGCGATAGTGATTGGTGCCATCACGCAGCAGGAATTGCTGGCCGCCGGGGCGCACGATCTCCCGGTCATTACCCAATTCCACGCAATCGGCAAGGGCTTCGCCCGCGAACGCGGCGCTCGGGAGAAGGGCCAGTGCAAACGCGAGAAGTGCGGGGGTGGATCGACGGGAGTTCATGGCGTCTCTCTTCTTGTCTGCGTCCGGATTGAACGCGGTGCCATGCTGTCGTCGCGGACGCCTCCCGGAATCTGCTTGAAGTCCACGTGACGACCGACCCGGTGTCGATGGTCACGGGAAGCGCCATGCCAAGAACGCGAAAAGCGGCCAATGGCCGCTTTTCGATCAATCACTTATCTCGATTACTTCATGCGATAGGTGATTCGACCCTTGGTGAGGTCGTACGGGGTCATTTCGACCTTCACCTTGTCGCCGGTCAGGATGCGGATGTAGTTCTTGCGCATGCGGCCGGAGATGTGGGCGATGATTTCATGCCCGTTCTCCAGTTTGACCCGGAACATGGTGTTGGGCAGCGTCTCGGCAACGGTGCCTTCGAATTCAATGGAATCGTCTTTCGACATGTAGACCTGTGTGTGCCGCGAGGGATGGCGGGTGCCATGAAGCCGGGCATTGTACGCCAGCTGCGCCCCCGGTGCAAAAATTCCGTTATGGGACCGAGGGTTGCGACAACGCGGAGGCAGGCAGCAGGCCGAATCGTTCGGCCCAGCCGTCTGCCGGCGCGGGCTGATCCACCAGCTCCGCGACCCGTTCGAGGAAGGCCGCTCGCGGCATCAGGCATCCCCCCAGCGAGTGAAGGTGGTCGTTTTCCACTTGGGCATCGATCAATGGCCATCCCCAGTCGCGCAGGCGCGACGCCAGCGCCGCCAGGGCGATCTTCGAGCCCCCGGAGCGACCGCTGAACATGCTTTCGCCGAAGAACATCCGGCCGATCGCAACGCCGTAGATGCCGCCCACCAGGGCATCACCGTCGAACACTTCAATGGAGTGGGCGTGCCCGTTCCGATGCAGGTCGAGGTAGGCCTGCCGCATGCCGGACGTGATCCACGTGCCGTGCTGCCGGGGTCGCGGCGCATGCGCGCAGGCGGTGATCACCTGGTCGAAGCAGGTGTCCGCCCGCACCACCCAGGTGTTCTGCCGGAGGTGGCGACGGAAACGCGAGGACAGGCGCACACCGTCGGTGCGGAACACCATGCGGGGATCGGGCGACCACCACAGCGGAGGCTGACCAGACGAGAACCAGGGAAAGATGCCGTGCCGGTAGGCGTTGAGCAGTCGAGGAAGGGACAGATCGCCGCCGATCGCCAGCAGGCCGTCGGGATCGCGCATGGCGCTGCCCGCGGGCGGGAACGGCGCATGGGGGTCGGAAGGCAGGACGAACGGCCGCTGGCGCATGCGCGGATTGTAAGCGGGCGATCCCGGCCCGTATCGCCGGCTTCAGTCGCGACGCCTGAAGGGCGTGTGCGTCTGCAGGGTAAGGGCATAACGTCGCACCGCCAGCGCGTCTTCCGCGCACCAGCGGGCGAGGGCGGCGGCGAAGTCGGGATGGGCGATCCAGTGCCGCGAGTGCACGAACGTCGGCAGGAAGCCACGCGCGATCTTGTGCTCGCCCTGCGCGCCGGGCTCGAACACGGCCAGCCCCTCGCGCAGGCAGTAGTCGATGCCCTGGTAGTAGCAGGTCTCGAAGTGCAGGCCGGGAATGCTCGCCGTGGCTCCCCAGTAACGACCGTACAACGTGTCGGAGCCGCGAAGGCACAGAGCGCCAGCGACGGTTCGCCCATCGTGGTCCGCCAGGAACATCACCAGGTTGCGCGGCATGGCGCGTGCGAGGTGCCGGACGAAATCGAGCGTCAGTGCCGGCGGGTTGCCGTACTCGTGGAAGGTCTGCAGGTAGAAGCCGAACATGGCCTGCAGGTCGGCCTTGCTGGCCTCGTCGCCGTGCACGATACGGAAGGTCACGCCGGCGCGCTGCACCTTCGCGCGCTCCTGGCGGATGTTCTTGCGGTGCTTGTGGTCGAAGTCGGCCAGAAAGCCGGCGAAGTCGTGCCAGTGCCCCGGGTTGCGCCAGTGGTACTGCACGTCGATGCGTGGCAGCCAGGCACCGGGAAACACGGCATCCTCGGCGGGCATGGGGAAATTGACGTGCGCGGACGACAGGCAGAGCCGCCCGGTCTCTTCCTGTATCGCGACAAGCAGGGCATCGCGCGCCGCGTCATCGCGTGCGAGCAGACGCGGGCCGGTGACGGGGGAGTAGGGCACGGCGCCCAGCCATTTCGGGTAGTAGTCGAGGCCGTGCTGCGCGTACGCGTGCGCCCATGCATGGTCGAACACGAACTCGCCGTGCGAGTTGTCCTTCAGGTAGCCAGGGGCTGCGGCCAGCAGACGGTCCCGTTCCCACAACGTGGCGTGGTGCGGTGTCCACCCCCAGTCTTCACGCAGGCAGCCATGGGCCTCGAGCCCATGCAGGAACGCGTGCGAAACGAAGGGATTGCGTCCGTCGTGCAGTGCGTCCCAAGCGGATGCGGGCACGTCGGCGAGCGAGGGAAGGAAGCGGACGGCCATCGGCACCGATGCTACGGACGCAGGTCCAGCACGTCGACGGTGGGGGGATTGAACAACCGCATGGGCAGGCCGACTTCGCCCGTACCGACCGTGGTGTAGACACGCACGGGTCCGCGCGGCGTCGCCAGGAACTGTTCGCCGCGGTCGAAGCCATGCCGGCTGGGAATCGCGTAGCGGTACAGCCACGGAATGCGGATCTGGCCGCCATGCGTATGGCCCGCCAGCACCAGCGTCGCGATGTCCGGGGCGAGGTCGATCGCACTGTCCGGGTTGTGGGTCAGCACGAGGGTGGGGAGCGACGAAGGGTTGGACGTCAGGACGCCCGGATCGTCCCGACCGGCCCAGCGGTCGCCGAGGCCGGCGAGGCGGAATCCACGCACCGCGACGACCTCACCTTCGATCACGCGGACACCGTGCTTCGCCAATGCAGCCCGCAGTTCGGCATCGACATCGGGACCGGGCGCCTGCTGGTCATGGTTCCCCAACACTGCGTAGGCGGGCATGCGCAGCGCCGACAACGGGGCGAACAGCCGGGCAAGCGAATGCCCCTGGGGTTCGTAGGTGAAGTCGCCCGCGATCACCACGGCGTCGGCCTGCAGCGAATTGATCCTCTCAAGCAGCCGCTGCAGATAGGCCGAGTCCTTGTACACACCCAGATGGATGTCACTGACCAGCACCAACCGCGCCTGCGCACCGGTGCCGGCCAGCACGGTCTCCTGCACCCGGATGCGCTGCGGTTCGACGAACCGTGCCCACGCGAACAACAGGCAGCCGGCCAGCAGAAGGACGACCAGCGTGCGGCCACGGCGCTTCCGCAGCCGCCAGACCAGCCATGCGATGAACGGCCAGACCAGCCAACTCCCGTAGAACAGGCAGTGCTTGATCAGCAGCTTGTCCATCCCAGGCGGATGCCTGCCTCCGGGTCAGGCGTCCTTGTCCAGGAAACGCTCCGCATCCAGCGCTGCCATGCAACCGAAGCCCGCCGACGTGATCGCCTGGCGGTAGTGCTGGTCGGTCACGTCGCCGGCTGCGAACACGCCGGGAATCGTGGTGGCAGTGGCATTGCCCTCGATACCGGAACGGATCTTCAGATAGCCGTTGCTCATGTCCAGCTGGCCCTCGAACAGCCCGGTGTTCGGGGTATGGCCGATGGCGACGAAGAAGCCGTGCACGTCGATGTCGCGTGTGCTGCCATCCTGCACGGACTTCACCCGGATGCCGGTGACGCCGGCCTCATTGCCCAGCACCTCGTCGACGGTGTGGTGCCACACCGGCTCGATCTTGCCGGCCTGGATCTTGGCGAACAGCTTGTCCTGCATGATCTTCTCGGCGCGCAGCGTGTCGCGGCGATGCACCAGGTAGACCTTGCGGGCGATGTTGGACAGGTACAGGGCTTCTTCCACGGCCGTGTTGCCGCCGCCGATCACCGCCACGTCCTGGTCGCGGTAGAAGAAGCCGTCGCAGGTCGCGCAGGCCGACACGCCGCGACCCTTGAACTTCTCTTCCGACTCCAGGCCCAGATATTTGGCCGTCGCACCGGTGGCGATGATCAGCGCATCGGCGGTGTACTCGCCGCTGTCGCCGATCAGCTTGAACGGACGCTTGGACAGGTCGGCCGTGTGGACATGGTCGAAGATCACCTCGGTTTCGAAGCGCTCGGCGTGCGCCTGCATGCGCGCCATGAGATCCGGGCCCATCAGGCCGTGCGCGTCGCCGGGCCAGTTGTCGACTTCGGTGGTGGTCATCAGCTGACCACCCTGCTGCAGGCCGGTGACCACGACAGGCTTTAGATTGGCGCGGGCGGCATAGACGGCCGCGGTCCAGCCGGCGGGGCCGGAGCCGAGGATCAACAGGCGGCAGTGCTTCGAAGTGCTCATGTATACTCGCGAAAAGGTGGTGATCGGGCAGGCAACGACGCGCTGGCGCATCGTCCGCAGGCACATAGAGTGGCGTTGCGTATCCGGCGAATCAAGGCGCGCAGATGGAAAGCGGTGATGCAGGCCGGACCCGGGACCGATCAAACGAAGACGCTGCGCGACCGCGCGGCGTTTTTGCTATCCGGCGTCCGCCAATCGTTGGCCCTGGCCCAAAGGTCCTGCTGTTGCGGCGCACACGATTCGTTTACTATCAATCACTAACAGAAATTTCCTAAGGTCTGGTCCAAAGGTGGCGAAGCAGCTCCCGGACAACGGCAAATCCAAGGGTGGCAATGCGGCTTCGCGCAAGCAGGCGTCGCCGCCGAATCCGCGCCGGCAGCGCCTGTGGCGCGATCTTGCGCTGATCGCGATCGCGCCGCTGCTGCTGTATCTGCTGGCGAGTCTCTTCACCTTTTCCCCGAGCGATCCCAGCTGGTCGCAGTCGGGCAGCCTGACCGCACCGGTCCACAACATGGGCGGGCTGGCAGGTGCGTATCTGGCCGACCTGCTGCTGTGGCTGTTCGGCTACGTGGCGTTCCTGCTGCCGGTGATCCTGGGTGCGGTCGCGTGGATCGCGCTGTTCGGCATGGATACCGACGGCGATGGCGAAGCCGACCTCGGGCCTGCGCTGCGCCTCATCGGCATGGTGGGCTTCCTGATCTCGGCCACTGGCCTGCTGCATCTCCGTGGCGTGCCGGCCGAGCATTTCTCCGCCGGCGCGGGCGGCATCCTCGGCACGCTGGTCGGCAAGTCGCTGCTGAAGCTGTTCGGCGGGCTGGGCGGCAACCTGTTCCTGCTCGTGCTGTTCCTGACCTCGGTGACGCTGGCGACCGGTCTGTCGTGGTTCGCGGTGATGGAGCGCATCGGCAAGTACGTGCTGATGCTGCCGGACCTGTTCCGCCGTGGCAGCCAGCAGGCCAACGAGTGGCAGCAGACGCGCGCGATGCGCGAGGAACGCGAGATCGTCCGCAAGACGGACGCCGTGGCCCGCGCCAAGCGCGAACCGGTGAAGATCGAGCCGCCCGCACCGGCCGTGATCGAGAAGAGCGAACGCGCCAAGCGTGAGCAGCAGATCCCGCTGTTCCACGGCACAGGCGGCGACGAATCCGGTTTGCCGCCCTTGTCGCTGCTGGACGATCCGAAGCCGCAGACCAAGGGCTATTCGGAAGAAACACTGGAAACGCTGTCGCGGCAGATCGAGTTCAAGCTCAAGGACTTCCGCATCGACGCGCAGGTGGTCGGTGCCTATCCGGGCCCGGTCATCACCCGCTTCGAGATGGAGCCCGCACCCGGCGTGAAGGTCAGCCAGATCAGTTCGCTGGACAAGGACATCGCCCGCGGCCTGTCGGTGAAGTCGGTGCGCGTGGTCGACGTGATCCCGGGCAAGTCGGTGATCGGCCTGGAAATCCCGAACACCAGCCGCGAGATGATCTTCCTCTCCGAGCTGTTGCGCTCGAAGGAGTACGACAAGTCCGGCAGCGTGCTGACGCTGGCATTGGGCAAGGACATCGCCGGTCGTCCGACCGTGGCCGACCTGGCGCGCATGCCGCACCTGCTGGTCGCCGGCACCACCGGCTCGGGCAAGTCGGTGGCGGTCAACGCGATGGTGCTGAGCCTGCTGTACAAGGCCTCGCCGAAAGACCTGCGCATGCTGATGATCGACCCGAAGATGCTGGAACTCAGCGTCTACCAGGGCATCCCGCACCTGCTGGCGCCGGTGGTCACCGACATGAAGGAGGCCGCCAACGGCCTGCGCTGGTGCGTGGCGGAGATGGAGCGCCGCTACAAGCTGATGAGCGCGGTGGGCGTGCGCAATCTGGCCGGCTTCAACAAGAAGGTCAAGGACGCGATGGACGCGGGCCAGCCGTTGATGGACCCGCTGTTCAAGCCGAACCCCGACCTGGCCGAAGCGCCGCGTCCGCTCGAGCCGATGCCCTTCATCGTCATCTTCATCGACGAATTCGCCGACATGATGATGATCGTCGGCAAGAAGGTCGAAGAACTCATCGCCCGACTGGCGCAGAAGGCGCGCGCCGCCGGCATCCACCTGATCCTGGCCACCCAGCGTCCCTCCGTGGACGTCATCACCGGCCTGATCAAGGCGAACATCCCGACCCGCATCGCCTTCCAGGTCAGCTCCAAGATCGACTCGCGCACCATCCTCGACCAGTCCGGCGCGGAAACGCTGCTCGGCCACGGCGACATGCTGTACCTGCCGCCGGGCACCGCGATGCCGGAGCGCATCCACGGCGCCTTCGTCAGCGACGAAGAAGTACACCGCGTGGTCGAACACCTGAAGGCCAGCGGCAGCGCCGACTACATCGAGGGCGTGCTGGAAGAGATCCAGACGATGGGCGACGGCATCGTCGTCGGTCCGACCGGCCTGCCGGAATCCGGGGGCGGTGGCGGCGACGAGTCCGATCCGCTGTACGACGAGGCGGTGAAGATCGTCACCGAGAGCCGTCGGGCCTCGATTTCCGGTGTGCAGCGGCGCCTGAAGATCGGCTACAACCGCGCCGCACGCCTGATCGAAGCCATGGAAGCCGCGGGCGTGGTCAGTCCGCCGGAACACAACGGCGACCGCCAGGTCCTGGCGCCGCCTCCGCCGCGCTGATCCAGCGCGTTGAACGGTCGTGGGAGCGATGTCAGTCGCGATCAACGTCCTGTAGCGCTTCATCGCAACTGACGTCGCTCCCACAACGGCCGGGCGCCACCCCCCGTTCAGTTTCGCCCGGCCACACTCCGCCCAACGCCATTCAACCGGAACGCACCATGCTCCGCACCGCACGCTATGCCGTCCTCGCCACCGCCTTGCTCGCCACCAGCGCCTTCGCCGGTGCCCGCGATGAACTGAAGACGTTCACCACGGGATTAAAGGGGCTGGATGGGCAGTTCACCCAGAAGGTGTACGACGGCGGCGGCAAGCTCAAGGAGACCTCGAACGGCCGCGTCGCGCTGTCGGCACCGCGCCTGTTCCGCTGGGAGTACAACAAGCCCTACGAACAGTTGATCGTCGCCGACGGCAAGCAGGTGTGGGTCTACGACCCGGACCTGCAGCAGGCCACGGTGCGCGAGCAGGGCATCGAGGAAGAGAACAGCCCACTGGCCGCGCTGATCGATCCCGGCAAGCTCGACCAGCAGTTCAAGGTGGCAGAGGCCGCGGGGCAGGGGGGGGTGCAGTGGCTCACGCTGACGCCCAGGCAGGAAGGCGATGCCAGCTTCCAGGCCGCGCGCCTGGCATTCGCCAACGGCACGCTGGTGAAGATGGAAGTGAAGGACGCCGTCGGTCAGCGTACCGAGATCAGCTTCAGCGGCTGGAAGCGCAACCCGGCGTTCGCCGGCGGCACCTTCAAGTACGCGCCCGCGAAGGGCGTGGATGTGGTCGGCGGCCCCTGACCGGTAAGCGGGGGCCGGACCCGAAGGGCCACGACGTTACAATGACGCGTGGCCAGGACACGTACCCCTCTTGAACCGCAGGTCGACCTGCTGAGCACGGACACCGACGCGCTGCGACCGTTGGCCGAGCGCATGCGGCCGCGCACCCTGGACGAGATGGTCGGGCAACGGCGCCTGCTGGCGCCGGGCAGCGCGCTGCGGCGCGCGGTGGAATCCGGCCACGTACATTCGATGATCCTGTGGGGCCCGCCGGGGTGCGGCAAGACCACGCTCTCGCTGCTGCTGGCGCGCTATGCCGATGCCGAATTCAAGGCGATCTCGGCCGTGCTGTCCGGCCTGCCCGAGGTGCGCCAGGTGCTGGCGGAGGCCGCGCAGCGGTTCGCCGGTGGTCGCCGCACGGTGCTGTTCGTCGACGAGGTGCACCGTTTCAACAAGGCGCAGCAGGATGCCTTTCTGCCGCATATCGAACGCGGGACGATCATCTTCGTCGGCGCGACGACCGAAAACCCTTCGTTCGAGCTCAACTCCGCGTTGCTGTCGCGCTGTCGCGTGCATGTGATGGAAGCGGTGTCGCCGGACGATATCCGGCATGCATTGCGGCTGGCGCTATCGGATGCCGAGCGTGGACTCGCTGATCTGGCAGTGACGGTCGATGACGAAGCCCTGCTGGAAATCGCCACCGCCGCCGACGGCGATGTGCGTCGCGGGCTGACGCTGCTGGAAATCGCGGCGGAACTGGCAGCCGACGAAGGTGGCCGCATCACGCCGCAGACACTGGCGCAGGTGCTAGCGGACCGCACGCGCCGCTTCGACAAGGGCGGCGAACAGTTCTACGACCAGATCTCGGCCCTGCACAAGTCGGTGCGCAGCTCCAATCCCGACGGCGCCGTGTACTGGCTCGCGCGCATGCTGGATGGCGGCTGCGACCCGGCCTATCTCGCACGGCGGATGACGCGGATGGCGGTGGAGGACATCGGCCTGGCCGATCCGCGCGCCCTGCAGATGGCAATCGATGCCTGGGACACCTACGACCGCCTCGGCAGCCCGGAGGGCGACCTGGCGCTGGCGCAGTTGGTGATCTACCTGGCGAGCACCGCCAAGTCCAACGCGGGTTACATGGCCTTCAATGCCGCCAAGGCGGACGTACGCGAGTACGGCACGCAGGATGTGCCGATGCATCTGCGCAACGCACCGACCAAGTTGATGAAGTCGCTGGGCTACGGCACCGGCTACCAGTACGACCACGACGCGGAGGGCGGTATCGCGCTGGACCAGACCGCATTCCCGGATGCGATGGGCGAGCGTGTGTACTACGCGCCGGTCGAGCGTGGGCTGGAGATCAAGCTGAAGGAAAAACTCGACCGGCTGCGCGAGGCGCGCAGGCAGGCGCGCCACAACGCCGGTCGCGACGACTGAGCTCTTCAGGAGGACACGACGCATGCCGGTGCAAGCCTGGACGTGGTGGCAACAGCTGATGCTGGTGATGGCGGGCGGCGCGTTAGGGGCTGCGGCACGGTTCTGGCTGGGCGGCCTGCTGCTGCGGCAGCTGGGCAGCGGATTTCCGTGGGGCACGTTCGCGGTGAACATGATCGGTTCGTTCGCCGTCGGCTTCCTCGCCCTCTGGCTCGAAGGACGCGGACCCTCGGCGCTTTACTGGCGCGCCTTCCTCATCGTCGGCGTGCTGGGTGCGCTGACCACCTATTCGGCGCTGATGCTCGAGTGCCTGATGTTGGCGCGGTCGGAGCGGCAGGCTGCCGCCCTCGGCTATCTTGCCGTGACGCTGGTACTGGGCCTTCTGCTGGTCTGGCTGGGCGCGCGCACCGCAGGGGCGATCCGTCCTCCGGCCTGGTGAGCCTGTCCCGGGACGATGCCCGGGCCTTTCTCCCTTCACGACAGTCGCCTAGTGACAGTCCCGATTACCTGCGGACGGACGGTCATGGAGCTAATGAATTTTTAACCTGCGTGCCGGAACGCGCTAACGAATCGTGTGCAAGTGTGACCCGCGTCGCTTTTTAGGAGCTTCCCCTGGGCTCCGGAGCGGCCACAAGGAGACTCAACATGTGCACACGCAAGACTCTGATCGCGTCGGCGGTACTGCTGGCGCTCGGCATGACGGGACAGGCCTTCGCCCAGCAGACCAACACCGAGAACGGGACCGGCGATGACATCCTGGTCAATCTCGCTGCGGATATGAGCAACAACAGCACCAACACCGACAACTCCAACAACAGCGACAACTCGGACAATTCCGACAGTTCGGACAACAGCGACAACCGTTCCTACGATGGCGACAACCGCGACAACCGCGGACGCGCGACTGCGGAAGGCTACGGCTCCACGGCCGCGAACAACGGCAGCACGGCGACCTCGACCTTCTCCAACTCGTTCAACCAGAGCAAGGCGGTGGCCGAGACCAAGCTGATCGGTTCGGTGTCCGGCGTGACCGTGCACGACATCGGCAACGTCGCCCAGAACTGGGGCAATGCCAATGGTGGAAGCGGTGGTCGCGGCGGTGCCGGCCACGGCGGCGACGGCTATGGCGGCGAAGCCGGTGGCGGCAGCGGCAGTGGCGGCGACGGTGGCAACGGTGGAGCCGGCGGCGACGGCGGCAGCGGCGGCAGCGCCAGCATCGGCGATGCGACCGCGGGCGATTCGTCCAACGGCAGCGCCAGCATCGGCGATGCGACCGCGGGCAACGGCGGGCGCGGCGGCAACGCCAACGATACCGGCGGCGCGAACGGCGGCAACGGCAGCGGCTGGGGCGCGGACGGCAACGCGACCGCCGGCAACGGTCGTGGCCGCGGTGGCGATGCCGGTGGCTGGGGCGGTGACGGCGACGGCGCCAGCGGGGCGTCCGGCGGCGACGCCGGCAGCGTCAGCGGCGACAGTGGCGCGATGGCAGGCGCATCGGGTGGCGATGCCGGCGCAGGCAGCGGCAACGTGCGCGAACGCGGCGCCGGCAATGGCACCAGCGGCGACGGCACGGCAACGGGTGGAGCCGGTACGTCCGGTGATGCCACCGCGACCGGCGGGGCGAGCACCGCCACGGCAGGTGCAGGCACCTCCGGCGACGGCACGGGCACCGGTGGTGACGGTTCCGGGACCGGCGGTGCGGGCTCCGGCACGGG
Source organism: Pseudoxanthomonas japonensis (assembly GCF_043632995.1). Classification (NCBI taxonomy): domain Bacteria; kingdom Pseudomonadati; phylum Pseudomonadota; class Gammaproteobacteria; order Lysobacterales; family Lysobacteraceae; genus Pseudoxanthomonas; species Pseudoxanthomonas japonensis. Next base: position 2,013,069 of record NZ_CP171632.1, read on the forward strand.
CGGCGACGCGACCGCGACCGGCGGTGCCGGCAACGGCTGGGGCGGCGCGGGTGGCACTGTGACCGCGACGGCTGGCAATGGCGGTAACGGCGGCGATGCCAGCAACGGCGATGCCAGCAATGGCAGTGCCTCGTCCAGCGCGAGCAATGGTGATGCCACGGCCGGCAACGGCGCCAGTGGCGCGGTCGGTGCGACCGGCGGCGCAGGCGGCGTGGGCAACGGCGGCGACGGCATGGGCGGCGACGGCAATGGCGGCGTCGGCAACGGCGCGACCGGCGGTGCCGGTGGCGCAGGCGGTTCCGTGGCGGTCGATGCCGGTGCGTTCGACATGTCCAACACCATGTCGAGCGTCGGCCAGTCCGCCGCCGGCATCATGGTGGCCGCGCAGAACAGCGGCATGGCCTCGCTGATCCAGCAGGGCATCACCGTCCAGGCGAACCTGACCGTAGGCCCATAAGCGCTCCGCAGGCGTCCCGACTCCACGGCCGGGACGTTCCGCGTGGGCGACGGTGTCCTGCAGGACGCGGGACACCGCACGGCTGCGCGGCGGACGCATGTCGAGGGAGACCGACCATGCTTACGCACCAGCAGGCCAGGCTGCGCTTCGCCACCTGGGGAATGTTCGCCGTCGTGTTCGGCGCAGCGGCGCAGGACGCCACCGCACCGATCGAAGCGCCACCCGTGGCCATTGCCATGCCGGCGCCGGATGTGCCCGTTGCCGCCATCAGCGAGCTCGGGCATCCCGTCGCGATGGGGCGGCTGTCGGCGATGCGCGGGGGCGACGCCAGCCAGACCGAGAACCTGATCGATGTCGACGGTTCCGTCGACGACAACACCGCCCACCACCTCACCAGCGGGTCGAACAGCATCGCCGACGGCGCATTCAACAACGCCAGCGGCATCAACACGGTGATCCAGAACACCGGCAGCAACGTGCTGATCCAGAACGCGATGATCGTGACCGTCGATTTCGCCGGCGGCCCGCAATGAAACCCGGCACGCGACGCTGGCGTTGGCCCGCCTACGCCGCGCTGGCCTGCGCGTTCGCCGGGTTGGGCGGCGCGTCGGCCGCGACCAGCGACCTGCGCGTGCCCGGCGGCGCCTACAGCGTGCGGCTGACCAGCCTCAAGGAAGCCCGCTTCAAGACCACGCTGCCGCAGCAGTACGACTTCAGCTGCGGCTCGGCGGCCACCGCGACGTTGCTGACGCACCAGTACGGCCATCCGGTCAGCGAGGTCGACGTGTTCGTGCAGATGTACAACAACGGCGACCAGGCACGCATCCGCAAGGAAGGGTTCTCGCTGCTGGACATGCGGCGCTACCTGCGCTCGAAGGGCTACGAAGCCGACGGTTTCGAACTGCCCCTCGACAAGCTGCAGGAAGAGAACGTGCCCGCCATCGTGCTGCTCAACGACCGCGGCTACCGGCACTTCGTGGTGGTGAAAGGCCTGCGCGACGGCCGCGTGCTGCTGGGCGATCCGGCCCGCGGCACGCGCGCGATGCCGCGTTCGCGCTTCGAGACACTGTGGGACAACCGGGTGATGTTCGTCGTCCACAACCGGCGCGAACACGCGCGCTTCAACCAGGCCAGCGACTGGAAGACCGCACCTCCGGCGCCGCTCGACATGGGAATCCAGCGCGATGGCCTGCGCAACATCACCGTGCCCAGGCGCGGTCCGGGAGACATCTGACATGGACGGAAAACGACGCGCGCCACGACGCATGGCACTCCTGTTCGCCATCCTGCTGGCACCGCTCGGCGCGCGTGGGCACGGCGGCGACCTCGGCAGCGACTGGCAGCCGGTGGATCCGGCGCGACTGGCGCAGATGCGCGGCGGCTTCCAGATGCCGACCGGCATGATGCTGTCTTTCGGCATCGAACGCGTCGTCTTCCTCAATGGCGAACTGACCGCGCGCATCGCGGTGCAGGTCCCGGATGTGGCGCGCATCACACCGGAACAGGCGCAGGCGCTGGCCGACTTCAATCGGGGACTCGTCGTGCAGATCGGCGATGGCAACCGCTTCGATCCCGCCCAGGTCGCCGGTGGGCTGGTCATCCAGAACACCCTCGACGGGCAGGACATCCGCACCGTCACCCGCATCGATGTCGGCGTCGACACGCTGGGGGCATACCAGAACCTCAATGCGGGCGGCGCGCTCACCGATGCGCTGATCCGCGTGCCCGGCGGGCCCTGACGCGCGTCCCGCGCCGTCCATCGCACACGACAAGGGGAACATCATGAAAGGGACGTCTCTGATCGAAGTCGCACCGCTGGCACTGGCGGTCGGACTGGGCGTGCAGGCCGGGCAGGCGAGGGCGCAGGACGTCCCGCTGCCGACGACGCAGGCACCCCCGGTCCCCACCCAGCCCTACGAGATCACCGCCGACGCGCGGCTGGATGCCCTGCAGCGCCAGCTCAACGAACAGACCCAGCGCCTGCAGCAGATGCGCGAACTGATGCAGGCGCAGGAGCAGCAGATCTTCAGCCTGCAGAACGCGTTGAACGACGAGATCCTGGCCAACGCGCGTGCGCGCGGCGCACCCGCGCCGGTCATCGTGCCCTCGTTGAACCAGGCACCGACGTTCCGCGATGCGCCTGCGGGTTCGCCGACCTACCTCGTCGTCGGTCCCGCACCGACCTCCGGTTCCGCTTCCACACCGGCGACGGGCGACGTCGTGCCGGCCCACGACACCGGCATGCAGGTGGCACAGGCCGGCGCGCCGACACGCAGTCCGCAGGGCACGCAGGCACAGACCGCGCCGGCCACCGCCGGCGATGCACAGGCGCCGCAGCGCGTGGGGCAGGCGCCGGAGAGCGATTCACGGCCGCCGGAAGTGGCGCAGATCTTCGACCAGCCCGGCGTGCTGACGCCCAAGGGCACGCTGGTGGTGGAACCGGCCATCCAGTACGGCTACTCGGCGAACGACCGGGTGGCACTGGTGGGCTACACCGTCATTCCGGCGATCCTGATCGGCCTGATCGACGTGCGCCAGGTCAAGACCACCACCGCGGTCGCCACGCTGACCGGACGTTATGGCGTCAGCCGGCGCATGGAAGTCGAAGCCAAGCTGCCTTACGTCTACATCCACAGCGATACCGTAAGCCGCGAGATCTTCACCGGCTCCGCGCAGGACCGCGTGTTCAACGCGCGCGGCAGCGGCCTGGGCGATGTGGAACTGACCGGCCGCTACCAGCTCAACCGCGGCGGCGCCGACAAGCCGTTCTACATCGCCTGGCTGCGCTACAAGAGCCGCACGGGTCGCGACCTGTTCGACGTGACCACCGACTGCGTGACGCGCTGCGTCGCCAACACCACCGGCACCGGCCTGCCGCTCGACCTGCCCACCGGCAGCGGGTTCAACGCGATCCAGCCGGGCATCACCTGGCTGTATCCGTCCGATCCGGTCGTGTTCTTCGGCAGCCTCAGCTACCTGCACAACGTCAAGCGCAGCGACGTGTCGCGGCGCGTGCTGGGCGGCCAGACCGAGTTCCTCGGCGACATCAAGGCCGGCGACATCCTCGGCTTCAACCTCGGCATGGGCCTGGCACTCAACGAGAAGGCGGCCATCAGCATCGGCTACGACACCAGCATCGTCGACAAGACCAGGCAGAACGGCGAGGAAGTCGCGGGCGCCGTGCGTACCACCCTGGGCACGCTGCTGCTGGGTGGCACCTACCGCTTCAGCGACCGCATGTCGCTCAACGTCGCACTCGGCGTGGGCATTACCCGCGATACGCCGGACATGACGTTCACTGCGCGCGTGCCGATCAACTTCTGACGGCGCGTCACCCGGGCCGGCCCTGCCACCACAGCCACAGGCCGGCCAACAGCATCAGCCACTCGACGGCGGCCAGCACCAGCGTGGCGGTTTCCACCGGCCACCAGCGCAGCAGGCCGATGCTGCGGAAGAGGACGATCGGAAGGTAAAGCGCGAGGGCCAGCACCAGCCCCGTGCGCATCTGCTGGCTCCAGGCGAACCACGCGAACAGGAATGCCAGGCCGAACTGGAGTCCCGCGTAGATGGTCAGGTATTCGGTCTGCCCGGAGCGGCTCAGCGAGGTGTAGCCCACCGCGGCCGCGGTGCGTGCCGGCGCCACCGCGCACCACGCGGCCAGCAGCAGGTAGACCGCGGCGTTGAGATACAGATAGACCGATGCCATGTGCGTTCCGCCAGCAAAGAAGCGTCCTTCATGCATGTGCCGCAGTGATGGATCGGTGAAGGTAAGGCGAAGTCCGACAGCCCATCGGGGCGTGCGCCGATCGCAGGCGTGCCAGTCCGTACCGGATGCTCAGGCGACGTCCTTGCTGGAGCCTGTCATGTCCCGAGTTCCGTCCTGCGCCCGGCACGTCCTGCTGCTGGGTTTCCTGCTGGTGCCGTGCGTGGCCGCGGGGAGTGGCAACGCCGTCCACAAGTGTCGCGGTGCCGATGGCCGGTCGTACTACCAGGCCACGGCATGCGCGCCGGAACAACGCACGGAGTGGGTGCGCGACTACCCGGCCGGCCCTGCTGCAACAACGGCAACGCCAGCCTCCCGCCCGGCGACAAGCGAAGCGGAGACGGCACGTCGCCCGGTGCGCTCGGCCCGCACCGGACCGCCGCGCAGACAAGGCGCTCCCAGGGGTGCGGTGATCTCCCTGCATCGCGATCCTTCCGCCTGCGAGCGCGCGAAGAGGGCGCGCGACCAGGCCTACGCCCGACTGGGGCTGAAACGCGACTTCGCGACGAGCCGGAAGCTCGACGACCGCGTCAACGACGCCTGCCGCTGACGGCGCCGTTCAGACGGTCCGCGAGAACCGCGGTGCGTCCGGGGCGTCCGGCGCAGGCGTCGCGGGCAGGTAACGGTCGAAGCACATGGCGATCACCCGCAACAGCAGGCGGCCCTTCGGCGTGGCCTGGAAACCGACGCGGTTGAAGGTGAGCAGGCCATCCTCGGCCAGCGCCTGCAGCCGGGGCAGGGCGTCGGCGAAGTACTCCCCGAACTCGATGTCGAACCGCTTCCCGATCCGCGCATAGTCCAGTCGACCATGGCACATGAGCTCCTGGATCACGTCGGCCCGCAGCACGTCGTCGCGGTCCAGTGGCATGCCGCGCCAGACCGGCAGGCGCCCATCGTCGATGGCGCGTTCCCAACTGGGGATGTCGCGCGGGTTCTGGCTGAAACTGTCGCCGATGTGGCTGATGGCGCTGACGCCGAATCCGAGCAGGTCGCTCTCCGCATGCGTCGTGTAGCCCATGAAGTTCCGATGCAGGTCGCCACGCTCCTGCGCACGCGCCAGTTCGTCCTCGGGCAGGGCGAAGTGGTCCATGCCGATGTAGACGTAGCCCGCCGCGACCAGGCGCTCTATCGCGCACTGCAATAGCGCAAGCTTTTCCTCCGGCGTCGGCAGGTCTTCCGCGGCGATGCGTTGCTGCGGCTTGAACAGCTGCGGCAGATGCGCATAGCTGTACACCGCGATGCGGTCCTGGCGCGCTTCGATCACGATGTCCAGCGTGCGCTCGAACCCGGCGCGCGTCTGCTTCGGCAGGCCATAGATCAGGTCGATGTTGACCGAGCGCATGCCGTGCTCCCGGCACGCGGCGACGATCGCAAGCGTCTCGTCCACGCCCTGCACCCGGTTGACGGCTTTCTGTACGTCCGGGTCGAAGTCCTGCACGCCCAGGCTGGCGCGGTTGAAACCGACGCGCGCCAGTTCGCCGATGTCCGCCGGTGTGACGAAGCGCGGATCCAGCTCGATGGAGAAGTCCATGCTGCCGTCGGTGGCGAAACTGAACTGGCTGCGCAGCTCCGCCACGCAGTCAGCGATCTGCGCCGGGGTCAGGAAATTCGGCGTGCCGCCACCGAAGTGCAGCTGCACCACCGGGCGTCCGCTGTCGAACAGCGGCGCCATCCGCGCGATCTCGCGGTACAGGTAGTCGAGATAGAGCTCGCCGCGTGCCTTGTCGCGCGTGATCACCCGGTTGCAGCCGCAGTAGAAGCAGGGGCTGGTGCAGAACGGCACGTGCACGTACAGCGACAGCGGACGGGCGTGGTCCTGACGGTTGGTGGCGGCGGCATGGGTGCGCAGTTGCTCGGCCCCGAACCGCGCGCTGAACTGGGGCGCCGTCGGATAGGAGGTGTAGCGCGGCCCCGGCGTGTCGTAACGCCGAAGCAGGTCCGCGTCGAAGAGAGGAGAAGGGGAGACGATGCCCATGCGCACAGGCTAGGGCGCGCCATGTCCTGCCGCATTGATCGGGATCAATTCACGCGTGAATCGTGCGACTCGGCCTCGGGCGCATCGGGAATCTCGGGCAGCATCTCCAGCGCCGCCGGCGTGGTGCGGAGCATCGGGTGGAACCTGCCCGCATGCAGCAGCTCCCGCACCTTGAACAGGCGACGGCCGCCCGCCACCAGCGCCAGCACGCCCAGCGTAGCGGCGAAGAACAGCGGCAGCGCCGAGGGTCCCGACCACTGCATCAAAGTACCCGCCACCGCAGGGCCGATCGCCGCACCGATGCCGTTGAGCAGCAGCAACGCACTGCAACCGGCGAGCAACTGTTCCGCGGGGAGGCGATCCAGCAGGTGCGCCACGGCCAGCGGATACAACGCGAACGCCAGTCCGCCGAACAGGAAGAACAGCGCATGCGCCTGCGCATCGAAACGCAGCGCGAGCAACGCCGTGGCAGCACCGGCCGCGGCGACCAGCGCCAGCGTGCTGCGCCGGTCGCCGCGGTCCGAGAGGCGGCCGATCGGCAGCTGCAACGCGGCGCCACCGACGATGGTGACCGCCATGAACGTGCCGATACCCGACCGGTCGAGGCCCAGCGACGCGGCGTACACCGCGCCCATGCCCCAGAACGCACCCAGCGCCAGCCCGGCGAGCACGGCACCCGCCGCGGCGCTCGGCGCGGCGCGGCAGATCTGCAGCAGATGGATCTCCGGCGCCACGGTCATCACCGGCGGCACCAGCCGGGTGGCGCTGACCGGCAGGATCGCCAGCGCGAACAGGATCGCCACCACGCTGAACAGCACGGCGCTGCGGGGCGGCTGCAGGTCCAGCAGCAACTGGCCCGCCGCCAGCGCCAGCAGCGACACCACCATGTACACGCCGAACACGCGGCTGCGATGCTCCGGCGCGGCCTGCGCGTTCAGCCAGCTCTCGATCACCGTGCACAGGCCGACCAGCGCCATGCCGGTCACCACGCGCAGCAGCATCCAGCCTACCGGCTCCATCCACAGCGGATAGACCAGCACGGCGGCGGCGGCCAGTGCGGCATGGAAGGCGAACGCGCGGATATGGCCGACGCGGCGTATCAATGGCGGTGCCGTGAACGTGCCGAGGAAGAAGCCGACGAAATAGCCCGACATCACCAGCCCGGTCGTCCGTTCGCCCCATCCCTCGGCCTGGCTGCGCATCGCCAGCAGCGTGCCCAGCAATCCGTTGCCGCCCAGCAGCAGGGCGACGCTGGCGAGCAGGGCGGTGATGGGAAGCACGATGCGGAGCACGGGGCGGGAGGTGTTTCCTGGGAGCGAGGCCACACATGCTAGCAATCCGATGCTGAGCGGGCGGTTCACACGTGCCCGCCGGCGCATCGCACGCATGCTGCGGGAGGCCTTCGGGTATCCTGCTACGGCAGTGGCATTAGGCTGCTGGAGGATTTGTGTACATCTTCCGGACTCATCCAAAAAACATCCCTGCGGTCGTCCGATTCAAGAAGCACGCTCTTGATCGCGTGCCTGATCTTCAGCGCGGAGATGGAGTTCTCATCTCGCAAACCATAGCTGATGGTGACGGCAATCCTCCGATCCGATATGTCATGACCTACTCCCACGCCACCAGAGATTTTCAAGACGAGTCAGTCGAGATCTGGGGGGAGAGACGCAAATACATCATCGAGTTCAGTACGTGCAAAGAGCTGGCAATCCCGTTTGACATACGCACGGTGCGCGTTACCGATACGGAGTACGGACCCGGCGGCCCAGTAGTTCGAGTTCATCCCGCAGACGAGTACGCGCTCGACAAACTAGGCCTTCTGCGTGAAACGTAGTAGCTCATTGAACGCTGCCACGCAGCGAGGTCCACTTTAGGCCATGGCATGCAATGGCGGGAGTTCGAGATGACTGAGCGCAAGGTTCCGGGCATCGACGAGTACGAGGGCGCGGCCGGTGGCTGGGGCGCACTTGCTGCGGTCGCACGGGCCGTGAAAAGCCAGATGGCCGTCGGCCGCGAGACGTCGGCGCTGCGCCGCGTCAACCAGCCGACCGGCTTCGACTGTCCCGGCTGCGCATGGCCTGATCCCAAGCACACCTCGTCGTTCGAATTCTGCGAGAACGGCGCCAAGGCGGTGTCGTGGGAAGCGACCGGCAGGCGGGCGACGCCCGGATTCTTCGCGGGCCACACCCTCTCCGAACTGTGGGAGTGGAGCGACCACGCGCTGGAGGACGAAGGTCGCCTGACGCATCCGCTGGTGTACGACGCCGGTGCGGACCGCTACGTGCCGATCAGCTGGGAGGATGCGTTCGCCCGCATCGGCGAGGCGCTGCGCGCACTGCCGCATCCGGACATGGCGGAGTTCTACACGTCCGGCCGCACGTCGAACGAAGCCGCCTTCCTCTACCAGCTGATGGTGCGCGAGTACGGCACCAACAACTTCCCCGACTGCTCCAACATGTGCCACGAGGCCACCAGCGTCGGCCTGCCGGAATCCATCGGCGTGGGCAAGGGCACGGTGACGCTGGACGACTTCGCGCAGTGCGATGCGCTCTTCAGCTTCGGCCACAACCCGGGCACCAATCATCCGCGCATGCTGACCACGCTGCGCGACATCTCGAAGCGCGGCGTGCCCATCGTGGCGGTCAATCCGCTGCGCGAGCGCGGACTGGAGCGCTTCACCTCGCCACAGCATCCGGCGGAGATGCTGACCAACACCGCCACGCCGATCGCGCAGACCTACTACCAGGTGAAGATCGGCGGCGACCTCGCGCTGCTGAAGGGCATGATGAAGTGGCTGCTGCAGGCGGATGCGGACGATCTCGCCGCCGGTGGCGCCGGCGTGCTCGATCATGCCTTCATTGCCGAACACACCGAGGGCCTGGACGCGCTTCGCGACGACCTGGCGCGCACGACGTGGGAGGAGGTCGTCGAGCATTCCGGCCTGCCGTACGAGGACATCGCCGCGGCCGCCGCGCTGTACGCTAAAGCTAAGCGCGTGATCCTCTGCTACGGCATGGGCATGACCCAGCACCGGCGCGGCACCCAGAACGTGCAGCAGATGGCCAATCTGCTTCTGCTGCGCGGAAACATCGGCAAGCCGGGCGCCGGCATCGCGCCCATCCGCGGCCACTCCAACGTGCAGGGCGACCGCACCGTCGGCATCACCGAGAAGCCGACGCAGGCGCTGGTCGATGCCATCAGGCAGCGCTATGGCTTCGAGTTCCCGCTGACGCATGGCCACGACGCGGTCGAAGCCGTGCGTGCGATCCGCGACGGCCGCTCACGCGCACTGGTCTGCATGGGCGGCAACCTCGCCGTGGCGATGCCGGACCCGGAGACGACGATCCCCGCGATGCGCACGCTCGACCTGGCCGTGCACATCGCCACCAAGTTGAACCGCTCGCACCTGATTCCGGCGAAGCAGGCCTTCCTGCTGCCGTGCCTGGGCCGCACCGAGCGCGACGTACAGGCCAGCGGACTGCAGTCGGTGACGGTGGAAGATTCCATGTCGATGGTGCACGCCTCGCAGGGCGGCCTGACGCCTGCCTCGGAACACCTGCTGTCCGAACCCGCCATCGTCGCCGGCATCGCGAAAGCGACGTTGCCGGAGACGAAGGTGGACTGGGACGGTCTGGTCGCCGACTACGACCGCATCCGCGACGACATCGAGGCCGTGTTCCCCATGTTCGAGGACTTCAACCGTCGCGTGCGCGAACCCGGCGGCTTCCGGCTGTACGTCGCTGCGTCCGAACGCGACTGGGGTCCTGCCGGAAAGGCCCGCTTCCTGGTGGCGCCCGGCCTGGACGAGGATCCGCGCGAGGACCGCGACGACCTGCTGACGCTCACCACCCTCCGCTCGCACGACCAGTACAACACCACCATCTACGGCTTCGACGACCGCTACCGCGGCGTCAGCGGCCGGCGCGACGTGGTGTTCATGAACCGCCACGACATGCAGGCGCGCGGCGTGCAGCAGGGCGACCGCATCGACGTGGAATCGTGCATGTCGCGCGAGCAGGCGGCGACACGCACGGTGTCGGGCTTCATCGCCGTCGAGTACGACCTGCCGCGTGGGTCGGCTGCCATGTACTACCCGGAAGGCAACCGGCTGGTACCGCTGGACAGCCATGATCCGCAGTCCGGCACGCCCGCCTACAAGTCGATCCCGGTCCGCGTGCGCAAGCTGTCCGTTCCTGATCCACATGCCGGCTGATCGCATCGAGGGTGTGGCGCGGCGCACGGTCGTCGATGTCACCGGCGGTGTGTCCACGCCGCGCCAGGACCTGCTGGCCGAAGAAGTGCCGCTTGCGATCCACGGCAACGGCGAGCCGTTGGCGGTGATGATGGGCTCGCCCTGCGACCTGGAGGACTTCGCGCGCGGTTTCGCACTGACCGAACTCGGCGTGTCCGGCGACGGCCTGGTATCCGCAACGGTGCAGGCGCTGCTGGAGGGCATCCGGATCGATCTGGAGACACGCGAACCGCTCGCGGCACGCCCGGAACGCTGGCTGCCGGGACGCAGCAGCTGCGGCATCTGCGGCAACCGGTCGCTGGAAGACGTGGTCAGGCAACCGGCCGCGGTGGGGCAGGGAAGCGCCATCGCGCCGTCGGCGCTGGTCGTCGCACTGACGGAACTCGAAGCGCGTCAACCGTTGAACGCGGCCACCGGCGCCATCCACGCCGCCGCCTGGGCCACGCCTGAGGGCACGCTGGTGCTGATCCGCGAGGACGTGGGCCGCCACAATGCGCTGGACAAGCTGATCGGCGCGATGTTGCACGAAGGCATCGACGCGGCATCGGGCTTCGTCCTGGTCACCAGTCGCGCGAGCTACGAGATGGTGGCGAAAGCGGCGACGGCCGGCATGCCGCTGCTGGCCGCAATCTCGGCGCCGACCGCACTGGCCGTGGACTTGGCGGAAGGGTGCGGAATGACCTTGGTGGGATTCCTCCGGCGCAGCCGGCATGTCGTCTACAGCCACGCGGGACGGCTCGCGGCGGATTGAGCCGGCCCGGTAGTGCCCATCCCGTCACGGCCTTCGTGGCATGCGCCGGGCTCAATGTAAGGATCTCTTGGCCGATAATCCCAGCGAGCGGGATCCCACCCCTGCAAGGCTTGACCATGGCGGACACTGTCCCCGACGCAGCGCCTCCTCCTTCTCTGCAACGCAAGTTCACCCGCGCCGTCATCCTGGCCGCGGTGCTGCCCGCCGTGGGCCTGGGGCTCGCGGACCAGGTGGCGGCGTACCGCAGCCAGACACAATATCTTCGCGATCGCGTCGAGGTGACGGCCGCGTTGAGCGGTGCCGCCGTCGACGAGTTCGTGCAGGCGAAGCTGTCCAGCGTGGCGCTGCTCGCGGACCTTGGAACCGTGGTGAAGGCGGACGGGTGGCGCGCGCGCCTGGGCGAACTGCGTGAACGCTATCCGCACTTCATCAGTGCGCTGGTCACCGACGGGAATGGCACCGTCCTGGCCATGTCGCCGGAACCACCGGCCAGCGCGCCGTCGTCAGGCGTCAGGGACAGGGAATACTTCCGCGTGCCGCAGCGCTCGCACCGGCCCTACGTGTCCGATGCCTTCGTGGGCCGTCGCCTCGGGAACGACGCGCTGGTCGCGGTCTCCGCACCCCTGATGACGGACGGCAGATTCATGGGTGTCGTGGAGGGATCGATTCCGGTCAGTGCCTTCGTCTCGACACGCACCTCGGCGATCCAGCGACGTGGCATGGAACTGCTCATCGTGGATCGCAGTCACCGGGTCATCCACGCGTCCGACGGTATTCCGTATGCGTTCCTCCAGGACGCCGGCGATCGCGTGGCATTCGAGGACCCCGTGGCTGGGCGGCGTTCGACGCCAGCCGTCTTCATGAGCGCTGTCATGCGCGACGGGCGGGGTGCCTGGATGTCGCAGGCAAGGCTGGAGTCCGGCTGGACACTCATCGTCTTTGCTCCCGAAACGGAACTCTGGAGTTTCCTTTACCGCAGGGCGTTGACGTCTTTCGGGATCATGACGCTGGTGTTGCTGGGCGTGTGGTTCGCCTACCGGTGGCAGATGCGGCGGTTCAACGCCGCACTGAAGAGGCTCGTCGAGTCGCTGGGAGGATTGGCGGCCGATGGCGGGAACACCATCTCGCGGATCGCGTCGCTGCCCGATGAATTCCAGCCGCTTGGCCGCGCCATCAGGGATCTTTCGCAGCGCCTGGAAAGCACCAACACCGACCTGCAGGCCTCGTTGCAGGAACAGCGGAACCTCGCGCTTTCCCTGCAGGACTCGTTGCAGCAGACCGAATCGGAAGTGGCCGCCAGGACGGCGGAGTTGCAGGCCGCGGTCGAGGCGCTGGATCGACTGAACCAGACGGATGCCCTGACAGGGTGCCTCAATCGCAGAGGCCTCCAGAAACGCCTGTCTTCGTGGAGCGATGATCGTGGAGAACTGTTCGAGCCCATCACGGCGATCGCATTCGATGTCGATCACTTCAAGGCCTACAACGACCGGTATGGTCACGCCGCGGGCGATACCGCGCTGCGCCGACTGGCGGGCGCCGTATCCGGATTGCTGGATGACTCCCCTGGCTGCCTGGCCCGATCGGGAGGCGAGGAATTTCTCCTGATAGTGCCGATGGCGACATGCCCTGACGCCACGTCCCTGGGCATCGCCGTCTGCGAAGCGGCAAGGCGACTGTCCATTCCGCACCAGGATTCGGCCACCGGCATGATGACCATCAGCGTGGGGGTGGCACAGGGCAGGGCAGGTGAGGACGTGGCCACCGTACTGATCGCGGCGGACGAGGCCCTGTACCGGGCAAAGCATGCTGGACGCAACCGGGTGGAGAGCTGACAAGCCGCCCGACACCGCCACGCCGGACAGGATTCAGCCCGACACGGTGCAGGTGTTCGATACGGCCGGCCAGTACGTCGGCGTCGAGGACGCCAGCGGCAAGGTGCAGCCAGCGCAAGAGAAGCCCGACCCGTTGGCCGACCTGACCGAGGAACAGCGGTTCATCGCCACCCTCAAGGATATGGGCCGCGTTCGTCTCGCGGCACGCGCCGAAGTCGGCGGCCGAATCCGTGGATGGGTCGAATGGGTCAACACCTCCGGCGAAACCGTCGAGCAGTTGGAAGTTTCGGCCATTGAGGCGCTAGGCTTCACCGCCACCTGGGCGGAATACGGCGTCAAGCTGACGGCCGGCAAACACGTCATCGTCGCTACACCGTGGCCGCGCGTGATGCCCGTGAGGACACCGACCAGCGTCTATACAACCTGAGCCCCAGCGGCGGCGCTGCCGGCCTTGCGAGCGCAGCGAGTGAGGGCGGCACCGCCGACCGCTCCGGCGTCACGATCGATTACGCGCAGGGCAAGCGCCCTGACGTGTTCCCGCGCAGTCCCGGATACGAGCCCGGCACGACGTACACCGGGCCCGTAAGCTCACTTTGAACGGGCCTCAATCTCACGTTGAATCCGGGGTAGGTTGGCTCTAGCCCATCGCTCCGCCATCTTCTTCCCGTGCGCCAGTGTCTTAGCCTTGCCGGCGGTGACCTTGTCATCTAGTCCGCGCTGCCGGTTCACGTGCACCAGCCATGGCCATTGGTCGTCGTTGCGTCGGCTTACCAGCGCCAAGTAGCTGGTGCCCAGCATCAGCCAGTACTGGTCGTAACGGTCTAGGAATTGCCATGAGATTTCTGGTTGCACAGTTGGCTATTGACCGCGTCCTGACTTAGTAGTATTACTGCTAATGCCGGTGTGACGGGGAAACTTTAGGCGTCGGGGAACAGCCGGTACTGGCTTTCTCATCCCTACATCTGGAGATACATCAATGAGTTACACTGTAATGTGCACCTTCGACTTAAAGAACGCCACCCAGCAGGACTACAACAACGCTTACTCCGACTTGGCTCAGATCGGCATGAGGAAGGTTGTTGTAGGTGTCGACGGGAACGGGGCCGGCACTCAAAGGGTCATTCCGACAACCACAGTGATCGCTGACAACATTGCCGGCACTAGTTCTGACCAGGTCGCGACAGTTTTCCGCAACGCGATCGGCGCTAAATTCAGAGCTCGCAGGCTGAAGTCTGAGATCTTCGTTGTTGCAGGTGCTCAGGGTTTCTGGGCGGCAGATCGTACGTAATGAAAAGGGCCCTTCGGGGCCCTTTTTTGTAGGCGCGAGCCTACGGTGAAAGCGACTGGAAGGAGCGGGCTCTTACCCGGCGCGGCTGCCGAACTGACGAGCCTGCCAGTCGGCGAGTTCTACAACAACGACCTTGACGCATCCCTGCGAAACCTTCGCCTTTGCGTTGCGAGCCCGGGCATTGTCCCGGCGGGCTTCGGCGTCCATCCGCCACATGATCCCGCGCATGCGCTCGGGGCTGATTCGTTGGCCGTCCGGCGAGACCAGGTATCGGCCGCGCTGTTTCCAGCCCATCCAGTCGGCGCGGAGTTCGGTGTGACCGTGCACAACGCGGTCGTAGTGGGCCACCGCGCACGGGTTCTGCTTGAGGGTCGGCAGGGATTCGTGAGAAATACAGCCGAATCCGCTTTAAGTTTTTGATGTTGCGTGCTTTTCTTCTTCATACGCCGCTGAGGCCACGAAGTGGCCTATTAGCACTTCGCGTCGAAACTGAATAGACAGAGTCCGCTACCCTCTCGGCTCGGCGATCTGCGTCCAGTGGGGCTCCAAAACGATCTCGGTGAATTGGAGAGGCGCGACCTTACGTTCCAGGTCGAGCGTGTAGTCTCCGAACCGATTGATGTGGCTGGTCCGATACGGCGACAAGCCGCCCAGAACCTCGGGATTCAACTCCATCCCCTCCTCCTGCAGGCTGGCCAACGTGCGTGTCATCTGGTCTACGTTGTGCAGGATGATCATATTGGCCACGAGCTGGTTGTACTTCACGACCTTTCGCTGCTCATGAAGCACGTTCTCGGCAATGATCCCTTCTCCGCCGAAGAAAACCCATTTGACGAAGCCATTGAACTCTTCGCTTTTGTTGGTGGCCGCCTGGATAGTCCGACGCATGTCCACGTCATCGATGTAGCGCAGCAAGAACAGCGTGCGAATGACCTTCCCAAGCTCCCGGAAGGCGAAGTACAACTTGTTCTTCCGGCTGTAGGTTCCCAGCCGGCGAAGGATCGTCGAAGCGGTGATCTTGCCCAACTTGATCGACACCGTGACCCGCAGCATGTCGTGCAGATGCGTTTCGATCAGGCCCCAGTCGATGCTGTCGCCGAACAGCGCCTGGATGTTCTTGTACGGGCGACCCGCCTCCGCGCGGAAGAAGGTCAGATCCTTGATGTTGCGAATACGTGGCATCAACTGAATGCCCAACAGGTAGGACAAACCAAAGACCGGATAACTCTGGGCCTGGGTATCCCCATGCACGATTTCAGGCTGGATATCAGACGTGTTGGCCAGCAATCCGTCCAGAATGTAGATCGCTTCGTGCACACCGCACGGAATGAAGTGACTGAACAGCGCCACGTACTTGTCAGAGACGTGGTAGTAGCCGATGCCGCCATAACCACCGTAGCGGATGTGGTACTCCGAGAGCAGGTTCTGCTCGTACATGCTCCACTTGGTGCCATCGGCCGACGCACTCTTGCCCGAGCCCCAGTAGCCAGGCAGATCGAACTTGTTGAACGTATTGATCACCTGCACGATCGCCTTGTCCAACGTGTCTTCAGTGACGTACTTGAGGTTAAGCCAGGAAATCTGGCGCCGACTGAAGCCCTTGATTGAGCGCGCAGTCTGGGTCGGGCCCAGGTTGCACCCGTAGCAGAACAGCGTAGTGATCACCCGGCGCATGAGATCGTCCACGCGCGCATTGGTGCCCGCAATCGGCCGGAAATGACGGTGCAGCTTGAGCCATTGAGCCGCATCGATCAGCACGTCTACGATACTCATCGCCGGCAGCCTCTCGGTGATAAGAGCATCGACCGTGGCAATGGCGCTGGAGATCTCAGGCCGTTGCAGCTTCCGGAGCACCAGGCGCCCATCCACCACATCGGCGTGGACGTTCTCCGGAAAACGTGCATCCACCGTGTCGGCCAGTGAGCTCAGCTCTTGCTGCAAATGGCGCACGAACTCGCTGGCCTCGGTGGCCAGACCAGATACCTCACCGTAGGCCTCCAGTTCCTGGGCGAATGTGGCCTCATCCACCAGTTGCTCTCGGTAATCGTCGTAGCGCTCCCCGTGGGGAATGAACAGATCACCGGATTTGAGTTCGTCTTTGATCTGGGCCAGCACAGCTAGCTCAAAGTACTTGCGATGCACCCAGCCCGGCCCCAGCGAGTCCGCTTTGCGGCCGAAGACGTGCCTGCGCCAGTTGACTGACAACCAGCCCAGATCCTTTTCAACATCCAGACCGATCGAGCTGGCCTCAATCATGTCCCGCCGCTGACCGCGGAGCGACAGCAGAGCAGCGATCATGCGTTCCATGCCCGCGTCCTGGCTGGTGGAGCGCAGTTGCATGATCTCCAGGCAGTTGAACAGCAACGGGCGGACAACGCTGTAAGGCTGGATCAGGAATGGCAGGTAGTTGCGGCCTGCGTACGCCATATGTTCATCGCATTCGGCCAGCAGTGTGGAAATGTCCGCCACCAGACTCAGTCCGATGGCATCCACACGCTGTGTGTCCGTTCCGTCGATCTGATAAGCCTGCAGGATCTCCTTGAGCTGCGCGATAAGCGTATCAGCACGCTTGCCGTGCTCTACTTGGTAGGCCAACAGTCTTTGCTGGGCCGTGTTCTCCAGGTTCTGCATCAGCCGGATGTACAGGTCGGCCGCATCGTCCAATGTCTTGGCGTACTGGGACCGAATGAAGATCGTCGCCAAGGCATAGCGCTTGGCCGGCTTGAGTTCGGCCAGTTCGCTGGCATCGAGCGCACGCGCCATGGCGCGGAACTGCTTCAGCTTCGGAACCGGAATATCCACGGCCGGCAACTGCTGGGCCAGATGTTGCAGGCGTTGGATATGTTGCAGATAAAAGCGCACTTCCTTATTGGTGGGCCGTTTGGGCTCGCGCTTTAGCGCATTCCAGCCGGTATATGTGGCATTGGCCGGTGCGGCCAACAGTTCCTTGATCAAGCTCTTGGCTGGCGCGGTCAAGGCCTCATTGATGCTGCGGTAATACTGCTCATGCACCTGCTCGCGGGCCTGAACCGCAATCTTCTCCAGCGTACTGAAGCCCGGCAGCTCAAAGCGATGGTGAACCAGCTCCTCCAGCAGCACGTTGATGATGTCGGCGATGACATGCTTGGTTTGAGCGGCGGCCTGGGCCACCGTTGCCAGCCATTCCCTCCCGCTGACATCCAGCGGACGAACGCGCAGGAACTTTCGCAGGCGCGCCATATGGGCGCGTTTAGCGCCGGAGACGTCGTAGCGATTCAAGTCTCGGATGGATAGCGCCCGGCGCAGCCCGGCTGCCTGGGCAATATGTTGCCGAATCCGTTCTGGGACATCGGCTAGGATCACGAAGTAGCCCAGCCGCTGGAACATCTTCAGGTGAATGAGCACAGCCAACTGAGTGGTTGGCTGGGTCGCCATGCTACGTGCGAGGCGCACTTCGCCGCCGCTGGGCGTGTAAATCTCGTCCAGTTCCTTGGCCGTGGGATCAGGTTTCAGGCGCGGATACGCGGTCTCGTGCAGCGTCGCCATGCAGTGCCCTGGTCAGGGTTGAGGTCAATCCCAGTGACGCCCGTCCTCGGCGCGCACGGAGGCTTCCAGAAAGCAGTGGTGGTTATCGGCAACGCGATGCATCTCATCCAGCAGCATGGCCATCCTCTCGTCCATGTCCGCGGCGTCGACCACCGGCATCGTGAGTCGGTACTCGCTTCCCTCGGCATCAAGCCGATGGGCTTGAAACGGGGATAGGCACATCGCCTCAATGCGTGCCCGAGCGCGGCCAGCGCCCCTGCCTCGGGGCGTAAACGGGCTCACTAGCAGGCGCAGCGTCAGGCTCACGGTCGCGGCCGGCGCTGGCAGCGCCGCCGAGGCGAGCGCGGGGGGCGGCGCGGCCTGGAGGCCGGCTTCAACGCGTTGGCGGGCGAACGGATCGCGGCCCTGGATGTAACGCATGGCCGAGTGCACGTCTCGCCATCCGACGTACTCCATCAGGGCTTTCACGTCCCAGCCGTTGTCATTGGCCCAGCCCGCAAAGCCCCGGCGAAGGGAATGGCTGCTGTAGCCTCCCACGGCCTCCAGACCTGCGGACTGAAACAGGTCGCGCAGCAAGGGGATCAGGCTGTTCGGATGCAACCCTTGGCTGCCGACGTTGCCCCATTGATCGACACGCCGGAACAGCGGGCCTTGAGTTAGCGCGGCTGCCTGCACCCAGGCCTGCGTGGCACTGACCGCGCACAAGCGCGACAGAGCGGGCACCTTGTACGTATTGCCTGCCGACTGTCTGTCGCCCTTGCTGCGCGGCAGGAAGCAGATCATTCCCTGCTCGGGTACCAGTTCCAAGTACTCAATCTGCAGCCGGATCAACTCATCGCCGCGGAATCCTCGCCAAAAGCCCAGTAACACCAGCGCCTTGTCGCGCATGGCACGCAAGGCATACGCGTGGTCGGCGCGCTCCTGGGCCGCCAGCGTGGCTTGGTCCAGCCACCCGACTACTTGGGTCAGCTGGGCCAGCTGCAACGGCGTGGCCTGCTTTTCGATTCGGGGGTGTAGCGTCTGAATGCCCTTGAGGACCTTGCGTACCAGCGGCGTACGCGTGGGATCGACGAACCCGTGCTCGGCGTGCCAATGCGCCAGTGCTGCCAGTCGTTGCTTCAGCGTGTTGATTGCTGCCTTGGGGGCCTGCTCGGCCAGATAGCGGGCCACGCTATCGGGCGTCGCCGGCAGATGGCCACCCCATTCGACCTCGAAGTGGCGCAGCGCCGAGGCATAGCTGCGCTGCGTGTTCTGACGCGTGGCCGCTTCGAGGTAGCGGTCCACATCGCTCACGCCTGGCAGCACTCCGCCGACGCGCAACCGGCCGGTTGTCGCAGCGTAGAGAGGATCGTGCACTCGGCACGTTGTCCGCCATGGCAACTGGCGATCACCCGCTCCAGTTCCCGGGCCATCCTGCGCAGATCCTCCATCCGGGCCTGGATATCAGCCAAATGACTGCGTGCCAGCCGATCTACGTCCATGCAGGACATCTGGTCGTCCCCGGACAACTGCAGCAGGCTGCGGATCTCTTCCAGACTGAAACCCAGATCCCGGCCGCGGGTAATGAAGCGCAAACGCTCGATATCGGCAGGCTCGTAAACGCGATACCCGCTGCCGGTGCGACCAGGTTGGGGTAACAGGCCGATCCGCTCGTAATAGCGGATGGTTTCCAGATGGCACCCACTGGCCTCGGCGGCCTGACTGATCTTCATGTGGCGACTTGACTCTGTAGTAGCTACGGACTTTACCTTGCCCCCTGTCCAGCCGCCAGCCTCCCGCCCGCGCGCCTCTACCCGTGTCCGGAGCTCTCCATGTTGCGCTCACGCCTGATCCGGTATGCCGCGTATCCCGCCCTGATGGGCGCGGTTCTGGCCGGCACGGCCGCAGTATTGGCCGATGGCCTGCCGGCTTGGCCAACCTTGGCGATCCTGGCGACCGCGGGCATTGCCATGGTGGCGCTGCTGGAGTGGCTGCAGCCCTACGAGCCGTCTTGGCGCCATAGCCAAGGCGACCTCAAAGCCGACTTGATGCATGGCGCCGTCAACTTTGGCCTGCTGGCCGGCACCGCCTATGGATTGCATGCCTTTCGCGGCCTGCTGCCCGCCGGCAGCCTATGGCCGACCCAGTGGCCCCTGATCGGGCAGATGCTGCTGGCGGGGCTGGTGATCGACTTGGGCCTGTATGCCATGCACCGCTTCAGTCATCGGGTGCGATGGGCATGGAAACTGCACGCTATCCACCACAGCGCTGAGCGCTTGTATTGGCTCAATGGAGAACGTCGTCACCCGTTGAGTGCACTGCTGATGGCCGGCCCGGGCTTGGGGTTGACTGTCGCCTTGGGTGCGCCGCCGCTGGTGATCAGTGCGTGGCTGACACTGATGAGTGTTCAACTGGCTTTCCAACACGCCAACTTGGACTACCGCGTTGGCCCGCTACGTCGCTGGCTAGGCGTGGCCGAAGTACATCGGTGGCATCACAAGCGTGACTATGAAGATGCCCAGGTCAACTTCGGCGAGTTCTTCATGATCTGGGATCGTCTGTGCGGCACCTTCCTTGATCGCCCTGAAACGCTGCGCGCCGGCGAGGTCGGGTTGCGCGAGGAAACGATGCCTGCCAGCTATTGGGCGCAGATGTGCTGGCCGTTTAACGAGGCTCCAGATCAACGGGATACGGCCTTTGCGCAATATCTTTGGCAAGGCGATCAAGCGCTACAACAAGGCGATCTCACGACGGCCTACAAACGGTACGAATTGGCCCACGTGCTCTCGCAGCACCGCACGCGCTTGCACGTGCGTAGTCATTGGGCGTTCGCAAGATGGGCGTGGCAAGCCCACGACATGCGCGAAATGGCTGGACAACTGCTGCGCCTGATGGCCGCTGCGACCCTGACATGGGTGTGGATGCCTAAAGGCAATACCGGTGGCGCTCGGGTAAACGCCTTGCGCACGATGCCGATTCCTTCAGAACTGCGTAATTACATGGAGAACACCCGATGAGTGACTGTGGCTGCCATCACGAGGCCAAGAACGCCCAGGAGCGACGTGTACTGTGGATTGCCTTGGTCCTCAACGCGGCCATGGCCGTCATTGGTGGCATCGCCGGCTGGATTGCCCATTCCACAGGTCTGCTGGCTGACGCGCTGGATATGCTGTCTGATGCCACCGCGTACGCCATTGGATTGGTGGCCATCGGACGCACGGCCCGCTTCAAGGCCAATGCCGCTTGGCTCAGTGGCAGCATTCTGCTGGTGCTGGGTATTGGCGTGCTGGTGGAGGTCGGACGACGGGTACTACAGGGCGCCGAACCACTCAGCGGATGGATGATCGGCACCGCGCTGCTATCGCTTGTAGTCAACGTCATCGTGTTGCGCATGCTCTCGCCGCTGAAGTCCGGGGAGGTCCATCTGCGAGCAACGTGGCTGTTTACCCGAGCCGACGTGGTGGCCAACATCGGCGTCATTCTTGCGGGCGTACTGGTGTGGTGGCTGGCCAATCCCTATCCCGACTATGTGATTGGCACCCTTATCGGTTTGTACGTGATCAAGGAAGCCATCGAGATCCTGCGTGACGCACGTCGGGCCAGCACGCAAGTGGGCAAGCCGACCGCGTGAAGATGCGTGTGCGAGCTCTGCCCGCGTTCCGCTGGCTGCTGGCGCTGAGCCTGGCACTGGGTGCCATATGGCACCCGGTGCTTACGGCGGTGGGCGAAATGCACGAGGCAGCCCATACGTGGTCCGGCGCTCACGCAGTGCTGATGACGTCCCACGCGGCCGCTGATGAGAGCGCCTTGGGCAAATCGCTCCATCAGTTGCATCAACTCGCGCATTGCTGCGCGCACGCAGTCGCCGCTCCGGCGATGACTTGGGCGCCACCTCCTGCTCCGCAGCAGCAGGCCGTAGAGCCACACGCGGTGGAGACGGTGCCCACAGGGCCATTGGTCGATCCGTTCCGACCGCCTATTGCGGGCCAAGCGCTGGCGTAGGCCAGTCCTTAACCCTTGGTCTGAACTTCTGGAGTGTTGCTATGCAAGTGCGACGTGCGGCGCTGGCCGCTTGGTTGCTGCTGGGTGCAGGGATACCTGCCTGGGCGGTCGACCCCATGACATTGGACGACGCATTCGACCGCGTTGCCCAAGCCCATCCAGACCTGCGCCTGGTGCAGGCACGTACCGCGGTACTGGCGGCCGAGCACGAGGGCGCCAATCAGCGCCCGCCTTGGACATTGGGTGCCGAGGTGGAGAATGCCCTGGGTACCGGAGATGCGAGAGGCTTGGACAGCGCCGAGTTCACCGTGAGTCTGAGCTCGGTGCTGGAGCGAGGCGGGAAACTGGATGCGCGCAGGGCCCTGGCGCAGAGCCGCATCGATGCGCTGGCTGTTCAGCGGGAAGCTCGTCGGCTGGATCTGTTGGCTGAAACGGCGCGGCGCTATCTGGCATTGGTTGCAGCGGACAAGGCCGCCAAGATTGCCCAAGTCGATATCCAACAGCGCCAGCGTACCGTGGCCGCTGCTCGTCAACGTGTGCAGGCCGGCGCCTCACCCGAGTCGGTGCTGTTGACTGCACAGGCTGCCTTGGCAAGAGCCGAGCTGGCCCAAGCAAGGGCCTCCCAGCAAGCCAGCGCTGCACGCCAGCATCTGGCCGCCCTCTGGGGGGAGCGTGAACCCGTGTCGGCGCCGGTCGCTGGCAACCCGCTCGCACTACCGGCGATCGGTTCTCTGGAAACCCTTTCCTCAGAACTGCAGCGTTCTCCCGAGCTGGCCCAGTTTGTCGACGAGCGGCGCATTGCCGAAGCACGTTTGAATCTGGCTCGCACAGCAGGCACGTCGGATCTGGCTTGGCAAGTCGGCGTGCGTCGGATGCAGGACACAAGCGACACCGCGCTCGTGGGGGGCATCTCGCTGCCTTTGGGTGCTCGAAGCCGGGCGCAACCAGAGATTCGTGCCGCTGAGGCGGAGTTGGAAGTGCTTTCGATCGAACGTGAGGCGCAGGGAATGGCGTTGTATTCCACCCTGGTCGAAGCCCACGGCCGTTACACCGTCGCCCGTGACGAAGTGGCCCGTCTTCAAGACGATGTGCTGCCCAAGCTGACCAAGGCTGAGCAAGCGGCCGAGCGTGCATATCGCGCTGGGGCCATCAGCTATCTGGAATGGGCGCAGCTGCAGTCCGAAAGGACCGCAGCTCTGCAGCAACAACTGGACGTCGCGCTCGATGCGCAACGTGCCCTCATCGAAATCCAACGGCTCACCGGCCAGGCCATGGTTGCCTCTGCCGCTGCCGCCACCTCCGGAGAGTTGACCCCATGAGCCGTTTCCCCTGGATCGCGCTGGCCCTGACATTGGCCCTGACGGCTTGTAGTGGCCCGGCACCCAATGCCCGTGGCGAGGCCGAAGAAGGCCATGAGGCCGAAGAACAAGGCGAGCACGAAGAACTGCCCCAACAGACCACGATCGAGGCCCAAACGGCACAGTCCGCCGGCATCCGCGCCGCCCGCGTGGGTCCTGGCCAGATCGCCGATGAGCAGGAAGTCCAAGGGCTGCTTACGCCGGTCGAAGGTCGCATCGCCCTGGTGACTGCACGTTTCCCCGGTCCTGTGCGTGCCGTTCGCGTAGGCGTGGGCGACCAGGTCAAGGCAGGACAGGTGCTCGCGACGGTGGAGAGCAACTTGAGCCTGACGACCTATTCCGTTACCGCCCCCATAAGCGGCGTGGTGATGGCGCGGACCGCCTCGGTCGGCACGTCTGCCGCCGAAGGCGCGCCCTTGTTCGAGATCGCAGATCTGTCCACCTTGTGGGTAGATCTGCATATCTTCGGACGGGACGCCGGGCACATCGAAGCTGGTGTGCCGGTGACCGTGAGCCGATTGAGTGATAGCGTTTCCGAGCAGACGACCTTGGAACGCGTGCTGCCCGGCACCGCCACGGCCAGCCAAAGCACGATCGCACGCGCGAGCTTGCGCAATGCCGATGGACGCTGGCGGCCAGGTTCCGCCGTTAAAGCACGCATTACCGTTGATCGCGCAGAAGCGGATCTGGTAGTCCCCGTGACCGCGCTGCAGACCGCCGAAGATCGGGACGTGGTGTACGTGCAACAGGGCGAGGTCTATCACACGCGCCCGGTGAAGCTAGGCCGACGCGACGCCGAACGGGTGGAAGTCTTAGAAGGCCTGAAGGCCGGTGAGCAGGTGGTGGTGGCCCAGAGCTTCCTGGTCAAGGCCGACATCGAGAAGTCCACCGTCGAAGAAGAAGAGTGAGGCCCGCCATGCTCGAACGCCTCATCCATTTTTCCATTCGCCATCGCTGGCTGATGCTGGTACTGACCGCAGCGCTTATTGCGCTCGGCGTGTGGAGCTATCGTCAGCTGTCCATTGACGCCACGCCCGACATCACCAACGTCCAGGTCCAGATCAACACCCAGGCGCCAGGTTACTCGCCGCTGGAAGCCGAGCAACGGGTGACATTCCCCATTGAAACGGCGATGGCCGGCTTGCCCCAGTTGGACTACAGCCGCTCGTTGTCTCGCTATGGGTTATCGCAGGTGACGGTCGTCTTCAAGGATGGGACGGACCTGTACTTCGCGCGCCAGCAGGTCGCCGAGCGCCTGCAGCAAATCACGTCTCAGCTTCCTGAGGGGCTAGATCCTGAGATGGGGCCGATCTCTACCGGTCTAGGTGAGATCTTCATGTACACGGTGGAAGCCGAGCCCGATGCCCGCAAGCCCGATGGCTCCCCGTACACGGCCACGGACCTGCGGACGCTGCAGGATTGGGTGATCCGCCCGCAACTGCGCACCACGCCTGGGGTGACCGAGGTCAACACCATCGGTGGCTTTGAACGGCAGATCCACATCACTCCCGATCCAGCGCAACTGGTAGCCCTGGGATTCACGCTCCAAGACGTTGTTGGCGCGGTGATGCGCAACAACCAGAACGTGGGAGCCGGCTACATCGAGCGCAACGGGCAGCAGTTCCTGGTGCGCGTACCGGGCCAGCTACGGGATGTGGACGCGGTCGGCAGCATCGTGCTGGATCGTCGTGATGGCGTCCCGATCCGCGTGCGCGATGTCGCCACCGTTGGCGAAGGCAAGGAGCTGCGCACCGGCGCGGCCACGCAGAACGGGCATGAGGTGGTCGTCGGTACGGCCTTTATGCTGTTTGGCGCCAACAGTCGCGACGTTTCTCGGGCCGCTGTGGCCAAGCTGGAGGCTGCCAACGCCAGTCTGCCCGAAGGTGTGCACGCCAAGGCGGTGTATGACCGCACGGCGTTGGTAGATCGCACCATAGGGACCGTTGCCAAGAACCTGATCGAAGGCGCGCTTCTGGTGGTGGTGGTGTTGTTCCTGTTACTGGGCAATGTCCGGGCGTCGTTGATCACCGCAGCTGTGATCCCGCTGGCCATGCTGTTCACCATCATCGGCATGGTGCGAGGCAACGTATCGGGCAATCTGATGAGCCTGGGCGCGTTGGACTTCGGGCTTATCGTGGATGGTGCGGTCATCATCATCGAGAACTGCCTGCGTCGTTTCGGCGAGGCGCAGAATGCGCTGGGCAGGCAACTCAACGATCAAGAGCGATATGACCTGACGGCTTCGGCAACGGCGGAAGTCATTCGACCGAGCCTGTTCGGCCTGGGCATTATCGCGGCCGTCTATCTGCCGATCTTTGCCCTCTCCGGCGTCGAGGGGAAGATGTTCCACCCCATGGCCATTACCGTCGTCCTGGCGCTGACCGGCGCGATGATGCTGTCGCTGACGTTCGTGCCAGCGGCCATTGCAACCTTCCTGCGTGGACGCGTGGCCGAGCACGATAACCGACTGATGCGCTGGTCACGAGCTCGCTACACGCCGCTGCTGGATTGGGCGCTACGCCGTCGATTGGCCGTACTGGGCGGCGCCACGGTACTGGTGGTCGCGTGCGGCATCCTGGCCACGCGGCTGGGATCGGAGTTCGTGCCCAGCCTGGATGAGGGCGACATCACGCTGCAGCCGATGCGGATTCCAGGCACGAGTCTGGAGCAATCGGTGGCGATGCAGGAAACATTGGAGAAGCGATTGGCGCAGTTTCCCGAGGTGGCCAACATTTTCTCCAAGATCGGTACCGCCGAGGTAGCCACCGATCCGATGCCCCCCTCGATGGCCGACACGTTCCTCATGCTCAAGCCGCGGGATCAGTGGCCAGATCCCCGCAAGCCCAAGGCAGAGTTGATCGAAGAACTGGAGCAAGCCGCCAAGAAAATCCCCGGTAGCAACTATGAGTTCACCCAGCCCATCCAGATGCGCACGAACGAACTGATCTCCGGCGTCCGCTCGGACGTGGCGATCAAGGTCTATGGCGATGATCTGGATCAGCTCGCACGACTTGCTGGCCGCATCGAGCGGGCAATGCGTGAAGTGCCTGGTGCTGAGGACGTGAAGTCTGAGCAAGTGAGCGGACTGCCGTTGCTCACGGTAACCCCAGACCCGGTAGCGCTGGCACGGTATGGATTGAATCCAGGAGATGTGCAGGAGACGGTGGCCACCGCTATCGGTGGTCAGGTAGCGGGCCAGTTCATTGAAGGCGATCGTCGCTTCGCTCTCGTGGTCCGGCTACCCGAAACATTGCGCTCAGATCCGGCGGTGCTGGCAGACCTGCCGATTCCGTTGCCCGAGGACAATAGTCCCGATGAGTCCAGCCGTGAGGCGACATGGCGTGGCGGTAGCCCTCGGACCGTGCCGTTACGTGAGGTCGCTACCATCCAAGTCGAGCGTGGACCGAACCAGGTGAACCGCGAGAACGGCAAGCGACGCGTGGTCATCACGGCCAATGTGCGCGAACGCGATCTGGGAAGTTTCGTGGGAGATTTGCGCACCAAAATCGGCGAGGAAGTGAAGATGCCGGAAGGCTACTGGGTGGCCTATGGAGGCACGTTCGAGCAATTGATCTCCGCCAGCCAGCGCCTTTCCGTAGTCGTTCCGGTCACCTTGGCTCTCATATTTGCTCTGCTGTTCATGGCCTTTGGGTCGGCAAAGGACGCTGCGATCGTGTTCAGCGGGGTACCGCTGGCGCTGACCGGCGGCGTCATCGCGCTGGCGCTGCGCGGAATTCCGTTGTCCATCTCCGCCGGCGTGGGCTTCATCGCCCTATCGGGCGTGGCGGTGTTGAACGGCTTGGTCATGATTGCCTTCATCCGACGCCTGCGCGAACAAGGCGATCCGCTGGATGAGGCCGTGCGCGATGGTGCGCTCGGCAGGCTGCGTCCGGTGCTGATGACCGCGCTGGTGGCTTCTTTGGGCTTCTTGCCGATGGCTCTCAATGTCGGTGCGGGTTCGGAAGTCCAGCGGCCCCTGGCGACCGTGGTGATCGGTGGCATCTTGTCCTCGACCGCCTTGACCCTGTTTGTATTGCCCGTGCTGTACCGGTGGTTACACCGAGAGCGCGACCGGCCCGTTCTCCCGACCACGGCGCTCGCATGAGGCAGCATCATGCCCAAGCCTGACCTGGAAATTGTGCGTGCGGCGATGTTCGCCGATCCCGGGGTGAAGGCGGTCGACGATCTGCGGTGGATGCCTGCCGCATCCGGGCTGGGCATTCAGGCCACGGTGACAGTGGCCTCATCGGCGGTGGACCTGGCCACAGTGCAGGCCGTCGTGGGCCAGATTCTCGCCACTCAGTTCGGCGTAACAGAACTACACCTGACATTCAACGATCCCGGGCCGGCACCGGCGCAACCGACCCGTGGGCCTATCGAAAAGAGGTAAAGCGGAGGGCGGCATTGCCGCCCTCCGAACCCTCAACCAATCCAACCGAAGGCAAACACCGTTCCCAAGGTCGTGCTGAGCGCTGCTACGCCCCACAACCCAAACGCTGATCCGTCGCAATCGCGTGCAGGTGGCGGCCAGCCTGGGGTCGGCTGGGCACGGAGGAGCGCGTGCTCGCCATAGCAGTGCGCCAGAGAGCGCCAGCAGGCCAAAGGCCAGGCCGAACACCAACGCCTTGTGCAGCCCACCGGGCGCGCCGGCAGCGTGGGAGCAGCACCCGACTAGTCTCGGGACTCATAGACTTGGTGCCCTGGCCAGGCGCAGGCGCCTGCCAGGACAAAGGCCACGCTTTGCCGGGCCCGCGTGAACGCCACGTAGTACTTCGCCGGTGAGGTGATACGGGAGGCGTCAGCGGTGCGCAGGAACTGGGCCAGGGGGCCATTGGGATAGATCAGCACGCGGGAGTATGTCCGTCCCTTGGCTTGTCCAAAGTTGACCGCAGGATAGCCATCGCAGGCTTCCCGCCGGTCGTAACGCAGGACGGTGGGCGCGAACTGCAGTACATATTTTTGCACCAGAGTGGGTGCCACCACATAAATGCCCTCATGCCCGGTCAGCTCGCTATTTCCTGACTCGGTGCGCGGCATCTGCGGATACAGCGCATCGGCCAGATCACACAGCGACTGCGCACAGCGGTGGCTGATCACCCGATGCTGGATCTGACACAAGTTCCGCGCCTGCCAGGCTTGGAAAAGCCCCATCATGGCCACACCACGGTATTGCTGGTGACGCGGAGAATGGTTGGTGGCGTAGGTCGCCTGGCGGGTATCACCCACCAGCGTGATCTCGATGCCGCTGGAGAGCAGGCGCTCGACCAGGTCCAGGTCGTAGCCGGCCAAGTCCTGGACCTCATCGATGTAGAGCTCGTCGTACATGGCCGCCAAACGCTCGATGACACGGCCTTGGGTAAGCTCATCGCAGCGCACGGCAAAGTCAGCGGCGCGATCGGAATATATTCGATCGCCGGCCAGATAGTGACGAGCCACCTGACTACGGGGAGCACGATTGTTGGTCCTGCCCTCAACGAAGAGGATGGACTCCACGCGGGGCTGGGCACACAGCGCCGCCTGATAGGGCCGAATGCACTCGCGCAGCAGAAAGCTGTACCAACTGTAGAGCGACACGTGCGCCGGCACGGCGCCAGCCTGCCGTTCAAACGCGCGCCTGATCTCTTCCAGGTTCTCAAGCGTGTAGGTCAGGATGGCGATCCGGCGTTGCGGGCGCGCCAGGGACTGGCGCACCAACATCGTCGTCTTGCCCGAACCGGCCGCCGAGAGCAGTACCTGATTAGGCGATGGCACGCTGGACATAGTCCGGAAACACGATCGAGTGGGGACTATTGAAGATGGCCAACGCTGTATCGGTCTTGTTGCCCTTCATGAACTTCAACAGCGCCGCCTCATCGGCGAACGTTTTATCCAACACCAGATTCAATTGCGCCAGCGTATTTGCCTTGATCAATTGTTGCTCCAGCGAGGGTGCGTCCTCATCGGAGTCATAGTAGATGTAGTTCAGGAAATCAGCGTAGCGTTCCTGCAGCAGGGCTACGTCGCCGTCGTTGTCGGTAACGACAGCGGTTGGGATATCCAGGCGTTGGGCGATCTGCAGAAATCGCTTGAAGGCCAGGGAGTTGACCGAGATCACGTCCACGCCACGGGCCAACGGCGACACGCCGTGGTGATCCTTGAAGGCTCGCTGGACGATCAACTCGTCCGAGGGGCCCTCGACAAGGATCGCCTGCTTGGCCAGGATCAACCGCAGGGTGTCATGACCCGGCAGCTTCATGAAGTAGTCGTGCGTATCGGTCGGCAGTTGGTCCAGTTTTATGTGTCCGCGTGCACTGAAGAGGATCACGTTGTCCACGCCGAGCTTGTTCAACACGAAGCTGCTATGCGTTGCAATGATGACTTGCTGGGCGGTGGACAGAGCTGCGATCTTGTCGATCAGTTGGGTCATACTGGAGAAGGACAGATGATTCTCGGGCTCTTCTACCAGCAGCACGTGCGCAGCACCGGCCGCGCGCATGGCCAGTTTCATTTTGACCGCACTCTGTTCGCCTTTGCCGGCGTGGGTGAAAGGAAGATCGTCCAGGTAGGGAGACAGACTGGCCTCCCACGTCGACCGCGCCGAGGTGTCCACACCCACGGTCAGCGTCTTATTGCTGACATCGCCCGCATTTTCGGCCAGGAACGTGTTGATGGCCGCCACGTCCGTTTCCTGGGAAAAGCTCTGCCGCATGCGGCGATAACTCAGCGACAAGGCCACGCGCTGAGCCGGAGAAAGCACCTGGTCGATGATGCTGCCGATGTAGCGATCCGTGCCTGAAAAGGTCTTGGCACTGGTGGTATCGATTATCGTGGAGTCGAATGGGATGCTGCGGGCGGTGACGCCATTGTTGGCGAAGGAATACCAGCGGACGGTGTAGTACTCCACCGGCAAGCTGCCCCCCTGGTGCTCGCGCAAATAGGCATCGAACTCGGGGCGATAGTCTTCGTTGAGTTCGAT
This sequence comes from Pseudoxanthomonas japonensis, assembly GCF_043632995.1. Classification (NCBI taxonomy): domain Bacteria; kingdom Pseudomonadati; phylum Pseudomonadota; class Gammaproteobacteria; order Lysobacterales; family Lysobacteraceae; genus Pseudoxanthomonas; species Pseudoxanthomonas japonensis. The sequence continues at coordinate 2,043,206 of NZ_CP171632.1, forward strand.
CAGCAGCCGAATGCCGGCCATGTCAGCGCCGAGGGAGTTGTTGGTACCCCGCAATGAAGCCAGGGTGGCATCCCGTCCGAGGTAAGCCTCGATCACGATCCGCGGAGGCGAACCAGGCTGTCCATCCCGCAGACGTGCCAGATACTCGTCGACAGCCGGTTGGTGGAACAGGTAGGGGGTGATTTCGTAGGCGATGCCTCGTCCGTGCAATTGGCCGGTCACGACAGCATGAATAGCTTCCAATAGCGTGGACTTGCCGACCTCGTTGTTGCCCACGATCAGGTTCATGTGGGGGTTGAGCGGCAAATCCAGGTGGCCAAACGCCTTGAAGTTCTCGATGACGACTCGTTCGATCGGCATGGTTCATCCCTGTACGACTGCAGCGCGAGCACGGCGCCCGGAGCCATCCGGACACGCCGGCATGGCGTTCATACTAAACCGGGCCAGTGGGGCGGATTTCGTACGGGTGAGACACCCCGGAGGCGGCTGGCGGCCGATCACGCGGGATAATTCAACATTATCCCGTATGACTATTTGCACCGACGAACGGCGATCTACCTACTTTAAACGTATGTAATTACATGGTATGTAATACGTTACGAAATAAAGCGGGGTGGCACGATGGCGCGCGCAGGACTCTATAAGAGTGACGTCCAGAAGGCGCGCGACGCGCTGCTGGCCCAAGGCAAGAAGCCGTCAGTCGACGCGGTGCGAGTGGCCTTGGGCAACACGGGCTCCAAGACCACGATCCACCGCTATTTGCGTGAACTGGAAGAAGAGGAGGGCGGCGGTCCGGCACGCGCGGTGGCCGTGAGTGAAGCCTTGCAGGACTTGGTCGCGCGCCTGGCTACGCGACTTCAAGAGGAAGCGGAGGCGATCCTCACCAGGGAGCGAGAGCGCCATGGGGCCGACCTTCAGCGTCAGCAACAAGCGCTTTCCACCGCCCAGCAGGAAGCCGCTGCTCTGGGCAGCCAACTGCAGCGCACTGAGACCAGCTTGCAGCAAGAGCAAGCCGCTCACGCCCTGCTTCAGCACAATCTGGGTGAGAAGGTCGCGGAAATCGCCCAGTTGAACGAGCGCATCGCCGGCATGACGGTGCGGCTGGCTGATCACGAGGCGCATGCGCGTTCTCTGGAGGACAAGCATGCTCATGCCCGGGAAGCACTGGAGCACTACCGCACTTCCACCAAAGAGCAGCGCGAGCAAGAGCTGCGCCGCCACGAGCATCAGGTCCAAGAGCTGCAAGTAGCCTTACGTCAGGCCAATGAAGCCTTAGGCGCGAAGAATCAGGAGCTGTTGGTGCTGAACCGCGACAATGGTCAATGGCTGGAGCGCCACGGGCGGATTGAGCGTGAGCTTGCCCAGTTGCGACAGGCCCACGAAGGCCAACACAGCGAGGTCGTGGCGTTGCGCCAGACCGCGACGGATCATTTGGCACTGCAGGAGCGTTGGAAGACTGACGCCAAGGCCTTGGATGCCCTGCGCAGCGAGCTAGCTCAAGTCCAAGACACGCTTACGCGGGAGCGCGAGCGCCGCGAGAGCGCTGAAGCCGATGCCTTGCGTGCCAACGCACGTCTGGAAGCGCTAGAGCCCCTACTGAATCAACTGACGCCGGCACAAAATGTGGGGAAGAAAACCCGGCGCGGCAGTACGCAAGGTGGGGGAGCCGACTAACGAGGGTGCTCGTTTGCCTATTAGCGGCTGGGGTGGCGCTCACCTGTCCAGTACGCCCATTCCATAGGGACGACCCACTCTACAAACAGTTTGGCTACTGAGGACTCCGGTGCCAAGTGATAGGGCTTGAACATGCCTTGCTCGGGCGAACTGGTCATCAGGTAGCGCAGGCGCTTCTGGACCTCCTGAAAGATGGCTTCCCGCACTTGGGCGCTGTCGTGCACGCCAAGACGCATCGCCACCGAGGCACCTTGGCGTACCGCAGCCCAGCAACAGTAACGCCACCGCGCGATCGGCAAGCCCGGCGGCCCGGATTGAAAGACGAACCCCACATCGCGTGCCCAGCCTGGGTCGAAGTGATGTTTGAGCAATTGCTGCTCCAGAAACTGCTCGGTCTCCCAGAGTGCAAGTTCATCCCACAACTCCAGTTTCGCGTCCGCCAAGTCCACATCGTGTGCCATATCGCCGAGTTGGTCTTCCAGCACCGGGAGCAGGTGCCTGCGCTCGTGGGTAGACCAGGCGAAAGCCCATTGCAGATCTTCGATGGGCGTGACCTCAGCATCGGGTCGGATCTGCCATCGATCCGCTGGCCAGGGAACTTGGATCAAGGCCAAGTCTCGCAGCGCGTCCAGCACCAGCAAGGTAGAGCGGCGTGTGGGCGCCACCGGTATGCGTCGTAGCTGCGCGGCCAACAGTGCGGCCAGGAAAAGGGTGCCACGAAGGCCCAACTCCTCGATGCTGGCGACCCCAGATGGCGTCATTGACGAGGTTCCGGGCATGCGGTTTCCGGGGATGAGGGAGCGGCGTGGCTCCCGGCGGTGACGGCGCTACCGGTGTCGCCGGTTGCCTCAAAGCTAAGAATATCTTAGTATGCAAGGCAGGGTACATCCGCCATCCTTATGGGGTCTCCATGGGGTGCGCGCGTGACTTTGTCCGTCGACTCAACACCGACCTTCGCTCGACGCCTCAAACAAGCCCGCCTGCACACGGGTTTGTCGCAGAAGGAGTTGGGCATCCGGGCCGGTCTGGATCCTCACGTGGCCAGCCCCCGAATCAACCAGTACGAGCGTGGCAAGCACGAGCCCAAGCTGGAGACTGCTGAGCGGTTGGCCCAAGCGTTGGGGATCCCCGCGGCCTTCCTTTACACCGACGATGATCTGCTGGCCAAGCTGCTCCTGCGCTGGGGCTCGCTAAGCAAGCAGCAGAAGCGCGAGTTGGTGAAGCTGATCGAGGCCACACCCGAGAAGTAAACCGAACAAGCGCTCACCACAAGGGCAACTCTTCGCCTCAACCCGCCCTTTGGGCGCTCCTGGAGGGAGTCGCAGTGGCCGTGGCTAGTGCGACTGAGAAGTCGCGGCATCTCAGGTCTGCTTGAGATTTTGTTCACGACCGATACACACGCGCCTTGTCTAAAGTGATTTACCATGTCGCCCGTGTCAGCCTCCTCACTTCTACTGCGACTGTTCCTGATCGCCATGCTCGTGCTTAACGGCGCGTGGTCGGCGTTTGCCTCGGTCAGTATGAACCCGGTCATGGAAGAGCAGGCCAGCGAAGTGGCTGCCGCGGTGCAAGTCGACGAAGACTGCGTCGCCCATCACAGTGCTGAGCATCATCCCGATGCCACATCGATTGAAAAGGCTGGCACGGGGCATGGCGACCATGCCGGTCCCGACTGTTGCAAGTCTTCTGCGTGCCGGTGCGCCTGCGTACACGCCTGCGCGAGCGCACTTCCTGCGCGCCTGCATGTTTCGGTGCAACTGGCCTTGGGCCTGGATGTCATGCCGCTGCCCCTCGGGCATGCGGCACCTGCCTTGCCTCATCTGATCCGACCACCGATCGGCTAAGCGTCCCTAGGCGCCGCAATGGCGCCGTTGGTGTGGCTTGCATGCCTGTTTAGGCCAGCCGCCCGCTCTGTACCACCGCCCGCCGGTGGCAACACGACGCTTGGAGCATTTTCATGTCGCATGATGATTTTCGTGGTCCACACGGTGGACCGCTGCTGCCTTCGCGGCGGCGATTTGTCCAGGGCTTGGCCTTGGGAGGCGCAGTCGCAGGATTAGGTTTCTGGCCCAAAGCCAGTTGGGCGCTCAAGGGCCCAGGACAACCCAACGTACTGTCGGGCACCGAGTTTGACCTGACCATCGGCGAGACGCCGATGAACTTCACCGGCAAGACCCGCACCGCGATCACCGTCAACGGGTCCGTTCCGGCGCCGTTGCTGCGGTGGCGGGAAGGCACCACGGTCAACCTCCGTGTCTCCAATGCATTGCCGGCCAACTCCCTCCATGGCACGGACACTTCCATCCATTGGCACGGCATCATTCTGCCGGCCAACATGGACGGCGTGCCGGGCCTGAGCTTTGACGGTATCGGACGTGGTGAGACCTACCACTACCGGTTCACCCTGCATCAGGGCGGCACCTACTGGTACCACAGCCACTCAGGGTTTCAGGAACAAGCCGGGCTCTATGGCCCGATCGTCATCGACCCGTTGGAGCCGGAGCCCTTCAGCTTCGATCGCGACTACGTCGTGATGCTGAGCGATTGGACAGACCTGGACCCGACGGCCCTGTTCGATCGTTTGAAGAAGATGCCGGGCCATGACAATTACTACAAGCGCACGGTCGGCGATTTTGCGCGCGATGTGAAGCGCAACGGCCTGTCGGCCACGTTGGAAGATCGCAAGATGTGGGGCGTGATGCGGATGACGCCCACGGACCTGTCCGACGTCAACGCCAACACCTACACCTACCTGATGAACGGCACGACCTCGCTGGGCAACTGGACCGGTTTGTTCCGCAGTGGCGAGAAGGTGCGCCTGCGTTTCATCAATGGCTCTGCCATGACGTACTTCGATGTGCGTATTCCGGGGCTGAAGATGACGGTGGTGGCGGCAGATGGCTTGTATGTCCATCCGGTTTCCGTCGACGAGTTCCGCATCGCGGTAGCAGAAACCTTCGATGTGATCGTGGAGCCCTCCGGGCAGGACGCATTCACCATCTTTGCCCAAGACTCCGGTCGCACCGGCTACGTCAGCGGCACGCTCGCCGTGCGCGAAGGATTACGCGCGCCCGTTCCGTCTGTGGATCCCCGGCCGCTGCTGACGATGGCAGACATGGGCATGGATCATGGATCGATGGATATGTCTGGCGGCAGCAAGGGCATGGAAGGCGGCTGTGGTGCGGCCATGGGCATGCCTGGCATGACCCCACCTGCCAGCGGTAACGCGACCTCGGCCCATGCAGGCCATGCGATGCCCGCCGCCGGCGATGGTGCCATGGCAGGCATGCAGCACGGGGGCATGCAATCACACCCTGCCAGCGAGACCAACAATCCCCTGTTGGACAACCAAGCCATGAGCGTAAGTTCGCGCTTGGATGATCCGGGCAACGGCCTGCGCGATAACGGCCGTCATGTACTGACGTATTCCATGCTCAAGAGCACCTTTGAAGACCCTGACGGACGCGACCCCGGTCGCGAGATCGAGCTGCATCTGACCGGACACATGGAGAAATTCTCCTGGGGCTTCAACGGTCAGAAGTTTTCCGATGTCGAGCCGCTGCGGCTGAACTACGGCGAGCGTATGCGCATCGTATTGGTTAACGACACGATGATGACCCATCCCATCCATTTGCACGGCATGTGGAGTGACGTGGAGGACGACAACGGCAACTTCATGGTGCGCAAGCACACGGTGGATATGCCGCCGGGTAGCCGACGCACGTATCGCGTGCGTGCCGATGCGTTGGGCAGCTGGGCGTTCCATTGCCACCTGCTTTATCACATGGAAGCCGGAATGATGCGCACGGTGAGGGTCGACGAATGAACATCAATAGACGCGATACCACCCTGACTGCGCTGACGCTGGCTATCTCGCTGGCCCTGGCCAATGCGGCCAGCGCCCAATCTATGCAGCACGGCTCCATGCCGATGGAGCAGGGCGCGCAGACCCAGACTCAGGATCACTCTGCACATCAGGCGCCGACATCAAAACCTGCGCCAGTCCAAAAACCTGCAACACCGACCAAGAAGAGCGAAGCGACGATCGATCATGCGGCGATGGGCCACGCCGCGCCGCCGGCTAAAGCAGCCGAGCCTGCCATGCAGGGCATGGACCATTCGCAGATGGGGCACGGCTCGCCCGCGAGCACACCTGCGGCGCCCACAGCACAGGCGCAGTCGATGCAGGGCATGGATCACAGTCAGATGGCACAGCCCGCTGCAGCCGACACCTCTGGTACGGCCACGCCTGCGATGCAGGGGATGGACCATTCCAAAATGGGGCACGGCGCGCCTCCGAGCACGCCCGCCACGCCCAAAGCGCAGACACAGTCGATGCAGGGCATGGATCACAGTCAGATGGCACAGCCCGCGGCGGCCGACACCTCCGGCACGGCCACGCCTGCGATGCAGGGGATGGACCATTCGCAGATGGACCATGATTCGCCCGCGCCCGTTACACCAGAAGCGGGAATGCAATCAATGGAGGGCATGGACCACAGTCAGATGGGACACGGGCCTGCAGCGCCAACGCAGCCGCGCACCCCGATTCCCGCGGTGACGGACGCGGATCGCAAGGCGGCCATCGCGCCGGAACACGCGCATCCGGTGCATGACAACTCGATCAAAAGCTATGTGCTGCTCAATCGCCTGGAAACCTGGGATGCCGATCCGGGCACCGGGCTGGGCTGGGAGGGCCAGGGCTGGATCGGTACGGACCTCAATCGCGTCTGGCTCCGCAGTGAAGGCGAACGCACGGATGGTCAGACCGAGTCGGCTGATCTGGAAGTGCTCTACGGCCGCAGTATCTCCACGTGGTGGGATGTGGTGGCCGGTGTGCGTCATGACTTCAAGCCTGGGGCATCGCAGAACTTCGCCGCTATCGGTGTACAGGGCTTGGCGCCGATGAAGTTCGAAGTGTCCGCCACAGCCTATCTCGGCGAAGGGGGCCAGACGGCCGCCAATGTCGAGGCCGAGTACGAATTGCTGCTAACCAACCGGCTGATCTTGCAGCCGCTGGTGGAAGTCACCGCCTATGGCAAGAACGATCCATTGCGCGGGATAGGTTCGGGTCTGAGTACCGCTGAGGCGGGGCTACGACTTCGTTATGAGTTCACCCGAAAGTTCGCTCCCTACATCGGCGTGGTGTACGAGCGCGCGTTTGGCAATACCGCAGACATGCGACGCGAGCATGGCGAGTCCTTTGAAGACACGCGCTTGGTCATCGGCCTTCGTACCTGGTTCTAAGGGGAACTGACAATGAAATCCAACAAGAAGATGTGGGTATGGCTCGGTGCCGGCGTGGGATTGGTTGCGGTAGCCGCAACTGCCACGGTCTCTCTGGGCGTGTACAACGTGGCCGCCGACGATCCGCATAGTCGCCCGGTGTATGCGCTACTTGAAACGGCGCGCGAGCGTTCCATTGAGGTGCGCGCCGCCAAGCTTCAGGTGCCCACGAACCTGGATGATCCTGAGCGTATCCGCCAGGGTGCGGGCAACTACAACGCCATGTGCGTGACCTGCCATCTTTCGCCAGAGGCGGCGGCCACCGAGATGAGCAAGGGCCTGTACCCCGCGCCACCGAACCTAAGCAAACAGTCGGTCGCTCCAGCTGAGGCGTTCTGGGTGATCAAGCACGGCATCAAGGCCAGCGGCATGCCCGCGTGGGGCGGCAGCATGGACGATGAGTTCATCTGGAACATGTCGGCCTTCCTGCAGAAGCTGCCCACGCTGGACAAGGCCGGCTACCAGGCGTTGGTGGCCAGCAGTGATGGTCATTCACACGGCGGCGGTGAGACCGGCGGGCACTCGCACGGCGAGGAAGCGGGTGCAGATCACCATGGCAGCGGTGATGGAGCAGAGATGGGTGATGGCCATGACCAGGGTCATCAAGCCGGTGGCATGGACATGGACATGAGCAAAGCTAAGGAAGGCACCACGCACGTGCATGCTGACGGCAAGACGCACGTGCATGCGGCCGAGCCAGCCAAGCAACCCGCGCAGGCCACATCCGAAGCTGAGCACGATCAGCACTCCTCCATGCCAGCCAAATCAGCCGAGCCAGCTCCCAAGGCCGATGACGGCCACGACCACCAGCATTGATCCCTTCATGGAGCTGCCCCGGCTCCACGCCCGAGCGCCTCGGCGCTCGGGCATCTCTTGAGGACGCATGATGAATACTTCTCGCAGCTGTCTCTTTCTGCTGACCACGGCCTTGTCGCTGACCGCATGCGCGCGCCCCGAATCGGCTGTCAGTACAGAGGCGGCATCGGCCGCCCAATCTCCGACAACGTCGGCTGCGCAGCAGGTCGCTCAACCGCAGCGTCCGTTGCCGTTGGTCAAAGTACATAAGAGTGCGACCTGCGGTTGCTGCCAACTGTGGGTGGAGCATCTGGAGAAAGCAGGTTTTACGGTTGAGGTGCACAACAGCGAAGACCTCAACCCGATCAAGGCGCGCTTGGGCGTTCCTTATGGACGCGGCTCGTGCCATACCGCCGAGATCGATGGCTACATCGTCGAAGGTCATGTGCCGGTGCAGGACATCCTGCGCCTGCTTCGTGAGCGCCCGGTAGGCCGTGGATTAGTGCTACCGGGGATGCCCGCCGGTTCTCCTGGTATGGAGATGCCCGACGGACGTGTTCAACCCTATACGGTGGAATTTGTACTGCCCGACGGCACCACGCAGCCTTACGTCCTGCACGGTCAACGCAGCTGACAGTTTGCTCGCGATCCCTTCTTCCAGACCAGAGTGATCCATGTCCCCTCATTCCCACGATGAAGCCGGCAAGGCGATGCCGCAGGGTGCCAGCGATGGTCCAGACTCGGTGCGTGATCCGGTATGCGGTATGCAGGTCTCTGCGGCTAGAACGCCGTACCACGCCCTGCATGGCGGAACGAAGTATCACTTCTGCTCAGCCAAATGCCGAGAGCGGTTCATCACCAATCCCGTCCGCTATACGGACGATGCTCCCCAGCAAGTTGAAGTGACCGCCCCAGCAGCGGTGGCCCAACCCAGCGGTACCCACGCCACGGTCTACACCTGCCCGATGCATCCGCAGATTCGTCAACCAGGTCCCGGCACCTGTCCGATCTGTGGCATGGCGCTGGAGCCGGAGATGCCCTCGCTGGAGGAGGACGACAATCCGGAGTTACGCGATTTCACCCGAAGGTTCTGGTGGACATTGCCCTTGACCTTGATCGTCCTGGTCTTGGCCATGCTGGGACACCGTCTGCCCGGCTTGTCCACGCAGGCGCGCACCTGGATTGAGCTCGTGCTGAGCGCTCCAGTGGTGCTCTGGGCGGGGTGGCCATTCTTTGAGCGCTGCCTACAGTCCATCGGCAATCGCAGCCCCAACATGTGGACGCTGATCGGCATCGGCGTGGCCGCCGCGTTTGGCTACAGCGTGGTGGCCACCGTTGCACCGGGCCTGTTTCCGGACTCTTTCCGCGAGCATGGACGGGTAGGGGTCTACTTCGAGGCGGCAGCGGTCATCGTCTCGCTCACCCTGCTCGGACAGCTGCTGGAACTGCGGGCGCGTTCCAAAACCTCGGCGGCCATCAAGTCCCTGCTGGGATTGGCGCCCAAGACGGCTCGCCGCGTCAAACCCGATGGGGGCGAAGAGGACGTTGCGCTGGATCACGTGCACGTGGGTGACCTGCTTCGCGTACGACCGGGCGAGAAGGTGCCGGTCGATGGGGAGGTCATCGAAGGCCGCACCAGTGTCGATGAGTCGATGCTGACCGGTGAACCCATTCCGGTGGAGAAGGCTGTCGGTGATCACGTTATAGGCGCCACGCTCAACGGGACGGGCGCCTTGGTCATCCGGGCGGACAAAGTCGGATCCGGGACGGTACTGGCGCAGATTGTGCAGTTGGTAGCCCAAGCCCAGCGCTCCCGCGCGCCGATGCAGCGTATGGCGGACAAGGTGGCGTACTGGTTTGTCCTGGCCGTGCTGGCCACGGCGGTGCTCACGTTCTTCGGATGGGGTCTGTTTGGACCCGAACCGTCCTGGACTTTTGCCGTCCTCAATGCCGTATCGGTTCTGATCATTGCGTGCCCGTGTGCCCTGGGTTTGGCTACCCCCATGTCGATCATGGTCGCCACTGGCCGCGCTGCGCAGGTCGGGGTCCTGTTCCGCGATGCTCAGGCGATCGAGCAGCTACGTCTGATCGACACGTTGATCGTGGACAAGACCGGTACGTTGACCGAGGGCCGTCCAGCCTTTCGCGACACGCTCTCCTACGCCGGTTTCGATGCCGATCAGATCCTCAGCTTGGCTGGCAGCTTGGAGCAGGGCAGTGAGCATCCCTTGGCCGAGGCCATCGTGGCGGAAGCCCAGCGACGTGGCTTGAACCTGGTGGCCGCCCAAGATTTTGATTCGCTCACCGGTCAAGGCGTTCGCGGGCGCGTGTCCGATCAGGATGTGGTGCTTGGCAACCAAAGCTTGATGGCATCGGTAGGGGCTGATGTTGCGCCCTTGCAGAGCAGCGCCGAGCGTCTGCGCAAGGAAGGCGCCAGCGTGATGTTCCTGGCGGTCAATGGACGATTGGCCGGCGCCATTGCGGTAGCAGATCCCATCAAAGTCACGACTTTGCCTGCCTTGAACCTGCTACGTGCCGATGGCCTGCACGTGGTGATGGCCTCCGGTGACGCACAGGCGACGGCCGAGGCCGTGGGGCGCACGCTGGGCATCGAGGATGTGCGTGGCGGCGTCAAGCCGCAGGACAAGGCCGAACTGGTCCAGCAACTCAAGGCCCAGGGTCGTCGTGTGGCCATGGCTGGCGACGGCATCAACGATGCGCCGGCCCTGGCGGCAGCCGATGTGGGCATCGCGATGGGGACGGGCACGGATGTGGCCATGTCCAGCGCCCAGCTCACCCTGGTCAAGGGTGATCTGAGGCGCATCGTGCAAGCCCGTGCCATCTCGTCTTCGACGGTGGCCAACATGAAGCAGAACCTGGGCTTCGCCTTCGTCTACAACGCCATCGGCGTGCCTATCGCCGCCGGCCTGCTGTATCCCAGCTTCGGCCTTTTGCTCAGTCCGATGATGGCGGCCCTGGCCATGAGCCTGAGCTCGGTTTCGGTGGTCACCAATGCCTTGCGTTTGTCCGGCTCCACCGTTGTTGCCACCTCCCCCCCTGACCGCGCCGATGAGCCTGCGCGCGGCCATTCCTGTCACTGATGGCTCATATCCCACAAGGAGTACTGCAATGAAGCGTTATGCCTCCCTCTCGATGATGGCCCTGTTTCTGATGGCGGGCGCGGCCTTCGCCGGCGGCCAGACCACCACGCCCACCACCGACCACGGTCAGCACAAGCCGATGGACCACAAGAAGCAGGAGCATGGTCAGCACAAGCCGGCCGCGGCCGATGCCGATTTCACCAAGCTCGATACCAACAAGGATGGTGCGCTGTCCAAGGAAGAACTGGCCAAGCACAAGCTCGCGCCGCACTTCGGCATGCTTGATGGCAACAAGGACGGCAAGCTGAGCCCGCAGGAATTCGCTGCCGGCAAGGGTATGTAACTGCTATCTCCCCGGGGGCTGGTTCCTTGGCCCCCGGGATTCGGCGATGTTCTGCCATTCCCACGGAGATCGACATGTCTTCTTCGCACGGTAAGCACGAAAGCACGCACACGCAGCATTCAGAGCAACACGCCTCGCACGGAAGTTCCGGTCAGACGCATCAGGGCCACTACGGTCGCCTGCTGCTGATGATGGCCTTGTCGTTCCTGGCCATGTACGCCCTGATGTATGCCATGGTCGATCAGTGGGCCAACGTCTATAACAACGTCAACCAGTTCTACATGGCGGGCCTGATGGCCGCGCCGATGCTGTTGATCGAGCTTTGGCTCATGTCCAGCATGTACCCCGATCGTCGGCGTAATCTGATCCTGGCCGGCGTGACCGTGGCGTTCATGCTGTTCTGCTGGTGGGGAATTCGCACGCAGGCCGCGGTGACAGATCGGCAGTTCATCCGCTCCATGATTCCCCATCATGCCGGCGCCATTCTGATGTGCGAGGAAAACCGCCTGAAGGATCCCGAGCTGGTCAAGCTCTGCCAGGAGATCATCACCTCGCAGAAGCAGGAGATCGCCCAGATGAAACAACTTCTGGCTGAGCGCTCCCGCTAGCTCACTGCCTTTTGCCAGCCGGTATCACCCCACTGAGCCTGCGCGCTGACCATGCGGTGGATCAAGCGCGCAGCCACACGTGCGGTGGCCTGATCCGGATCCAGGGGCGGACACAGTTCCGCCACGTCGACCACACGTACCTTGCCCGAGGCCATGACCAGATCCAGCAGGGCTTCCAGGACCTCCAGATTCACCCCGCGTGGGTTGGGGGCACTCACGCCCGGGGCCACCGCCTGTGGCAGCACGTCCAGGCACAGCGTCAGGTAGATAACGTCAACCGCATCACACCACGCACGCAGAACCTCAGCCTGTGCCTGCCAATTCCAGGTGCACAGCACGTCATCGGTGAGGTAATGGGCGCCTTCGCGGTTGGCCGTGGCGAATAGACGCGCCGTGTTGCTGGATCGACTTACACCGATGCAGTGATACCGCAGCGGGGAGCGAATGCTGCGGGCATGCTCCAGTGCCTGCAGGAAGGGCGTGCCCGAGCTTGCACTGCCTTGCTCGCGCAGATCAAAGTGTGCATCGAAGTTGAAGATGCCGATGCGAGCTTTGGATGCGCCCAGGTGTCCGCGCAGTGCGGCGTAGCTGGCATACCCGATCTCGTGGCCGCCGCCCAGACCAATCACCCAATGCCCCTGATCCAGCAGTTGCTGCGCTCGATGGGAGTAGTGGGCCTGCGCCAGCTCCAATGCCTGATCCACGCAGGTGATGTCGCCCGCATCGTAGAGCGGAGCACAATGGAGCACAGGCAGGTTGGCCAAGGCGTTGCGAAGTGCACCGGGCCCTTGTGCGGCGCCCAGGCGGCCGGCGTTGCGACGAATCCCTTCATCGCTGGCAAATCCCAGCAGGGCAATGCCGGGCGCCTTAGGCTGCGGGTCCAAGGCCACCCTTTGGTGCCAGCGTTGCGTATCGGCGGTCGCCGGCAGGTCCACGCGTCCGTGCCAAGCCAGATTCACGCGCGCAGATCCTGCAGCGGCCAGTCCAGGAACGCGCGCAAACCGCCCCGCTCGATCAAGGCTTCCATCGCCTGCATTTCCGGCGCCAGATAGCGATCCTCATCGTAGCGGGGCACCTCGCTACGCACCTGCGCATGCACTGCCTCCAATGCTTGCGAAGACGCCAGTGGCCGCCTGAACTCGATGCCTTGGCAGGCGGCGAGCAGTTCGATGGCCACAATCCGGCGCACGTTGTCGGCCACCTCGCGCGACTTGCGCGCGGCGAAGGTGGCCATGCTGACATGGTCCTCCTGATTGGCCGAGGTGGGCAGGGAGTCCACACTGGCCGGGTGGGAGAGGGTCTTGTTCTCGCTGGCCAGGGCGGCCGCGGTCACGTGCGCGATCATGAAGCCGGAGTTCACGCCCGGATTGGCGACCAGGAAGGCGGGTAACCCGGAGATCGTGGCATCGATGAGTAGGGCGATGCGCCGTTCCGACAGGGCGCCAATCTCGGACACCGCCATCGTCAGCTGGTCCGCGGCAAAGGCTACCGGTTCGGCGTGGAAGTTGCCGCCGGAGATCACCTCGCCGGTGTCGGTGAACACCAGCGGATTGTCGGAGACTGCGTTGGCTTCGGTCAGCAGCACGTGGGCGGCGTGCTGCATGACATCGCGCACCGCCCCCATGACCTGAGGCTGACACCGAAGGCTGTAAGGGTCTTGCACGCGGGTGTCGTTGTGAAGGTGCGATTGGCGAATGGCGCTGCCGGCCAGCAGTCGCTGGTAGTGTGCGGCCACTGCTATCTGGCCGGGCTGGCCACGCACGGCGTGGATGCGCGGATCGAACGGAGCATCGGAGCCGCATGCCGCATCCACGCTCATCGCGCCCGTTAGCACGGCGGCCGCATAGACTTGTTCGGCGGCAAACAACGCCATCAGCGCAATGCCCGTGGACACTTGGGTGCCGTTGAGCAATGCCAGCCCTTCCTTGGCTGCCAGTCGGATGGGAGCGATCCCGGCATCTTGCAGGGCCTGGCTGGCCGACAGGATCTGCCCGTCGACACGTACCTGGCCTTCGCCCATGGCCGCCAAGGTCAGATGCGCCAAGGGGGCCAGATCACCGGATGCACCGACTGAGCCTTGGGAGGGAATACAGGGCCAGATCCTGGCGTTGTAGATCGCGATCAGGGTAAGCAGGGTATGCTCGCGTACACCGGAGTAGCCTCGCGCCAAAGAAGCGATCTTGGTGGCGAAGATCAGGCGCACGCAGGCATCGTCGAGCAATGGCCCCATGCCCACGGCGTGCGAGCGCACCAGGTTGGTTTGCAACTGTTCCAGTTGCTCGCGCGGGATATGGACTTTGGCCAGCTTGCCAAAGCCGGTGTTGATGCCATAGGCCGGCTCGCCGGCGGCCACGATGGCCTGCACGGCCTGCGAAGAGGCGCGGACGTTGTCCCAGCAATCTGCGTCCAAGGCGATGGGATCAGTCCCGTGCGCGATCTGCCGCAGTTGGGCCAACGTCAGCTGGCCCGGTGTCAGGGTAAGCATGCGATTCACTCCAGAATGGCCGGCAAGGTCAGGCCATGCTCACGGGCACAGGCCAGTGCCTGCTCGTAGCCCGCGTCGGCGTGGCGCATCACGCCCGTTGCCGGGTCGTTCCACAACACACGCGCCAGCCGGCGATCGGCTTGCTCGGTGCCATCGCACACGATGACCACGCCTGAGTGTTGCGAGAAGCCCATCCCGACGCCGCCGCCATGATGCAGGCTCACCCAGGTCGCACCGCCACTGGCAGCCAGCAGCGCGTTGAGTAGCGGCCAATCCGAGACCGCATCGGAGCCATCGCGCATGCCTTCGGTTTCACGGTTGGGGCTGGCTACCGAGCCGCAGTCCAGATGATCGCGTCCGATGACGATCGGTGCTTTGAGCTCGCCATTGCGCACCATTTCGTTGAAGGCCAGCGCGGCCTTGTGGCGCTCGCCCAAGCCCAACCAGCAGATCCGTGCGGGCAGACCTTGGAAGGCAATGCGCTCGCGGGCCTGGTCCAACCAGTGGTGAAGATGCGTGTTGTCAGGAAACAGTTCCTTGACCTTAGCATCGGTCTTGTAGATGTCTTCTGGATCCCCGCTCAGGGCCACCCATCGGAACGGGCCCATGCCGCGGCAGAACAGCGGACGGATACAGGCGGGCACGAAGCCGGGGAAGGCAAAAGCATTGTCCACGCCCTGATCCAGCGCCACCTGGCGGATGTTGTTGCCGTAATCGATCGTCGGCACGCCCATGGCGTGGAAATCGAGCATCGCGCGCACATGCGTGGCACACGAGGCCGCGGCAGCCTGCGCCAGCTCGCGTCGCTGACCATCGTCACCGCTGCGGGCCTGCTCCCACTGTGAGAGGGTCCATCCGGCGGGCAGATAGCCATTGATCAGATCGTGCGCCGAGGTCTGATCGGTCACCGCATGGGGGCGGGCGCCGCCACTACGTGCAAGGGCGACGAACTGCGGCAGCAGTTCGGCCGCATTGCCCAGCAATCCCACCGACACGGGGACTGGACTACTTTCAATGATCTGCAAGGCCTGCTCGATGGAGGTTGCCTTGTGATCGACATAGCGCGTGCGAATGCGAAAATCGATTCGCGACTCTTGGCACTCGATCACGATGCTGCTGGCCCCGGCCAAGGTCGCCGCCAACGCCTGCGCACCACCCATACCGCCCAAGCCGGCGGTAAGGATCCACTTGTTCTGCCAGTTGCCACCGTAGTGCTGGCGCCCCAACTCCACGAAGGTCTCGTACGTGCCCTGGACGATGCCCTGGCTGCCGATGTAGATCCAACTGCCGGCCGTCATCTGGCCGTACATCATCAAGCCCTTCTTATCGAGCTCGTTGAAGTGCTCCCACGTCGCCCAATGGGGGACGAGGTTGGAGTTTGCGATCAGCACGCGTGGCGCATCGGGGTGTGTGCGGAAAACACCGACGGGCTTGCCCGACTGGACCAGCAAGGACTCATCGTTCTCAAGCGATCGCAACGTTTCCAAGATGCGGTCAAAGCTTTTCCAGTCGCGCGCAGCACGACCGATGCCGCCGTAGACCACCAGGTCTTCCGGGCGCTCGGCAACATCGGGGTCCAGATTGTTCTGGATCATGCGGTAGGCCGCTTCAGTCAGCCAGCTCTTGCAGTGCAGCTGGGTGCCGATCGGAGCGCGAACGGTGCGCGCAGGGGAAGCGGAGCGTTCCAAGGTATCCATCAAATCCTCAAGGGGTCAGGGGGGCGCCAACCTGGAAGGTGCCCACAAAGCGGTAACGAGATGCCGGGTGAATCAGCCGCACAAAGCTGGCCACCTGTCCGCGCGACCACGTACGTCGGGTCAGCACCAGCAACGGATCGCCTTCGTTGATCTTCAGTTGCGCAGCCAGACGCTTGCTGGCCGTCTCGGCTTCAATCACATGTTCGGCGCGCTCCAGCGGCGCAACGCGCATCAAGTACTGATGCGGAATCTCGGTGTGGAAATCGATGTCCAGGTAATCCGGCGCCACGCTGGGTTGCACAAAGCGATCCTCCAACTGCACGGGCTTGTCATCGCTGTGGTGGAGCAGGCGGCTGTGGAACAGCTCCGTGCCCGGTGTCAGGCCGAAGTTGGTCGTCACACTGGAGCGCGCCTCGACCGTCTCGCAGATCAATACCTGGACCGAGTGTGTCTGGCCGCGGGACTGAATCTCTTCGCGAATGTTGCGCACCTCGAACATCGCCGATTCGGCCTTGGGCCCGGCGACGAACGTGCCCACGCCTTGCACTCGGGTCAGCACGCCGGCATCGGTCAACTCGCGCAGCGCTCGATTCACTGTCATGCGAGACAAGCCGAACTTGGCCGTCAGTTCGTTCTCGCTGGGGACGCGACTGCGCGCGGGCCAGTCGCCGTTGGTGATGTGACGCAGGATGAAGTGCTTGAGCTTCTGGTAGTGCGGCTTGGGTTCGTCCATGGGCCAAGCATTACATGTCTATACAACCAGTCCAACCACTTTCGATGCTGTGCTGCACAAGCAGTTGACACTAAGAATTTCCTCGTGCTATTGCTGTGGTATAGACAACCTGCGGGTTCGCCACACGCTCATGTCGTCGCTTCGCGTGCTACTGCGTATGTTCCTGATCCTCGTGCTCTGCGCGGATGGGATCCTGAGCGCGCAGGCCACCACGCGGATGGCCGTGCGGCATATTCCTCCCCCAGGTGCGGTGAATGGCACCCACTCGGTGCACGGCGGCGCGCGTGTCAATGAACGCGCCAAGATTAGTAACGATTGCAACAAAATTCGTCCCGGTGGCAAGCAAGCCGGGCAGGGTGATCAGAACGATCATCAGTGCGACTGCAGCACCACCTCCTGCGACTGCAGCTGTGTGCTCACCTTCTTCGCCGGGCGTGTGCCGGTCATCTTTGCCGCTCAGCACGCCCTGACGAGCACCTACCTACCTACGCCTGAGTTGCCGCCGCTGCGACGACAGGTATCCCGGCTGTTCCGACCTCCCATCGGCTAATGCTGCTTGGTCGCCATTGATTGGCGACGTCTACGCACGCCCTGATGTCGCATAGGCCCCCACGTCTGGGGCACCAGGGTCATACGCATGCATTGCCCTTCGGGGGAGAGAGAACCCATGTACTTCAAGCGCAATCCTTTGGCGGTATCCGTCGGTGCCCTTCTGTGCGCCGGTTTTTCCACGGTGGCTCTGGCTCAGCAGGCTGAACAGGGCGCCACGAGCGAGTCGGCCAAGACGCTGGACACCGTCCAGGTCACCGGTAGCCATATCAAGCGACTGCAGCTCTCCGGTGTTGGTCCGGTCAGCGTGGTGGATGCCGAAGCCATCGAGCGCTCCGGCGCCACTTCGGTGGAGACGCTGCTGCAGCGCCTGCCGGCCTCGGCCGGCTTTGCCGGCAGCCAGTCCAATGCCTACTGGGCCGAGAACGGCTACGGCACTACTCAGGTCAATCTGCGCGGCCTGGGCATTAACCGCACGCTGGTTCTGCTCAATGGTCGTCGTGTGGTCAATGGTGGCACCGGTGCCAACAGCTCGGTGGACCTGAACATCATCCCGGTAGCGCTGATCGAGCGGATCGAGGTCCTCAAGGACGGTGCCTCAGCCATCTACGGTGCCGATGCCGTGGCGGGCGTGGTGAACATCATCACCAAGAAGAACTACGACGGTGCCGAGGCGGCAGTGCGTTATGGACAGACCTTCGAAAGTGATGGCGAAGAAAAGTCGTTCGATTTCGCCTGGGGTATTACGTCAGACCGCGGTTCGTTGATGGCCGGCATCAACTACTCAGAGACCGGCACGGTCAACATGGCCTCACGCGCACCGTGCGGCTTGGGTGAGGTCGACGGGCAACTAGAATGTGTGGGCAGCTCGGCCACCATCGGTGGGCGCGCATTGCTAGCCGATGGCTCGCGCGTGAACTTCAACCAGGATCCCAATGGTGACGGGGATTTCTATGAACCGTATTCGGCGGCCAAACATAACTACAACGGCAATCCCTATCTCAATGCCGTCAACCCCATCAAGCGTTTGAGCTTCAGCCTGTTCGGCGACAGCACCGTGAATGAAACCACGCGCGTGTTCACCGAGTTGATGTTCACCAACCGCCAGTCCGACCAGTTGGCCACGCCCGGCAGCCTGGGTGTCTATCGCCCGATCAACATCGCGGCCAGCCACCCGACCAACCCGACCGGCCAAGACCTGCTGCTGCAGCGCCGCCGTCTGGAAGAGGCCGGCCCGCGCGAGTTCTTCCAGGAAACCAATACCTTCCGCGTGGTCGCGGGCATTGAAGGCCAGTTGGGCATGAACTGGGACTGGTCGGCCGCGCTGAACTGGGGGCGCAACACCGGTGTGGATGGCTCGACCAATGTGGCCAACCTGGACCGGGTGGATGACACGCTCAATACCGCGGTGTGCAGCAACACGCCCGGCGCGGCGATCCCCTGCGGTGACTATCTCGGCTACGGCGACCTGACCCCCGAGGTGCTCAACTACATCCTGTTCAGGACGCGCGATAACGGCGGTAATGACCAGAAAAGCTTCACCGCCAACATCAGCGGCCAGCTATTCGAGATGCCGGCCGGTTGGGTGGGCTTTGCCTCCGGCATCGAGGTTCGCAAGGAGCGTGGTTGGCGCGATCCTGATCCGCTGACGGTGCTGGGCATTGCCAACACGAACCAACAGGATCCGATCGCCGGTGAGTACACGGCCAAGGAAGCCTTCGCCGAGTTTGCCGTGCCGCTGTTGCAGGACAGCGTGATCGCCGAGAGCCTGACGCTCAATGCCGCGGTGCGTTACTCCGACTACGATCTGTTCGGCGAAGACGTGAACTACAAGGTGGGCCTGGATTGGCAGATCGTGCCGTCCTTGAAGGTGCGCGCCAACTACGCCACGGCTTTCCGCATCCCTAACATCCCCGAGCTGTTTGGTGGCGTGGCCGAGGGCAACCTGACCACGACCGATCCCTGTAGCGGCTGGAGCAGCTTGCCGGCTGATTCGGTAGTGCGTCAGAACTGCCAGGCGTACGGCGTACCGGCGGGCTACGTGCAGCCGGGCAACACGATCCTGACCACCTCCGGCGGTAATCCTGACCTGGAGCCGGAAGATGCCAAGTCCTTGACCGTGGGCGCGGTCTGGACCCCGCGCTTCCTGCCAGGGCTGACGCTGACGGTGGACTACTTCAACATCAAGATCGACAACGCCATCCAGCGTATCGATGGCTCAACCAAGCTGTCGATCTGCTACAACACCCCGGGCTTGGCGCATCCGTTCTGCGGCAATGACAACTTCACCCGCAACCCGATCACCGGTGAAGTGGACTTCCTGTCGTCCCAGCCGGTCAATGCGGCCAACGAGCGGGTACGGGGCATCGACCTGGGTGGTCTGTACGAGTTCGCGGTCGCTGGGTTCGATTCGACTTTGAGTGTGGATGTGTCCTATCTGGACCAGTACGACGTGCGGCCGTTCCCGGGCGCGGAGGTGATCGAGTACGCCGGCAAGATCACCGGTGGCCGTGGCAGCTTTACTCACTGGCGCGCCTTGACCTCGCTGACGATGGAGCGCGAAGCCTGGTCCGGCTCTTACAGCTTGCAGTACATCGGCAAGGCGGATGACATCAACGCCAGCCCCGGCGACATTGGCGATCATGCCCCCAGCGTGACCTACCACAATGTCCAGCTCAAGTACGCACCGAACAAGACCTTCGATGTGTCCTTCGGCATCGACAACCTGTACGACAAGAAAGCCCCGTTCATCCAGAGCTACACCGACGCCAATACCGACACGATGACGTATGACCTGCTGGGTCGTCGTTGGTATGCACGCGTGGGTTACCACTGGTAAGGCCCGCTTCACCTGCCCCCGTCCGTGTGACGGGGGCAGGTGTCGTCTTCCTGTCGAACGAGATCACTATGAAATCGGCTTTCTGGGCGCGTAAGGCCCACAAATGGATTGGCCTGATCATCGGCGTGCAAGCGCTGCTGTGGATGATCAGCGGCGTGTACATGACGGTCATTTCCTTGGACATCATCCATGGCGATCACCTGGCCCATGCGCATCAGCAACCGCTGGTCGCACCCACGCACTTGTCAGGTGAGGAGCTGCAGCGCCGCTACCCGGGCATGACCCAGGTCAAGCTCAAGCGCCTGCTAGAGCGGGATGTCTATGAGATCCATGCCCGCGACAAGATCTACCTGCTCGACGCTACGACCGGCCAGGTGCTCTCGCCGGGCGATCAGCAGATGGCGATCGCGCTGGCCAAGGCGGTGTACCAGGGCCAAGCGCCGGTAGCCCGGGTCGAATGGGTGACGCAGGCGCCGCAGGAAGTCGCCACCCGCCCGGTTCCCATGTGGGCCGTGCACTACGCCGATGCTGGTGAAACGACGTTGTACTTCTCGCCCTATAGCGGCGAGTTGCTCGCGCGCCGGCACAGCCTGTGGCGTTGGTTCGATTTCCTGTGGATGTTCCACATCATGGACTACGAGGCGCGCTCGGACGTCAACAACACTCTGTTGCGCGTGGCCTCGGCGGTCGGACTGGTGTTCGTGCTCAGTGGCGCCTGGCTGTTGTTCTACAGCTTCCGCAGGAGGGCCGCAGCATGACGCCCTGGATGAGAACGCTGCACAAATGGGTCGGCTTGATCATCGGCCTGCAGTTGCTGCTTTGGATGGCCAGTGGCGTGATGATGAGCTGGTTGGATCACGATCAGGTGCAGGGCCATCAGTTCCAGGCCCACGCGCATGCCGCGCATGACTGGCCCGCCAACGCCCGATCGCCGGCCAGCTTTCTGGGTGGCAACAAGAAGATCAGCCGCGTGAGTTCTGGCTGGCTGTTGGACACGCCGGTGTACCAATTGGCCGATGCGCAAGGTGTCACCTTGGCCAACGCCGTTACGGGCCAGCCGATCCCCTTGGGTTCGGCCTGGGCCACCCGCCTGGCTCAGGCCTCCTACACCGGACCGGGCACGCTGAAAGCGCCGCGCCTGTTGGAGTGGAGCGGGGAGGTGCGCGATCACGAGGGGCGTCTGTGGCGTGTGGACACCGATGACACGCAGGACACCACGGTGTACCTGTCTGCCCAGACGGGCGAAGTGCTCTACCACCGCAACAAGACCTGGCGTCTATTCGATGTGTTCTGGATGTTGCACATCATGGACTACACCGGGCGCAAGAACTTCAACAACCCGTTGGTGGTCACTGCCGCGATCGGCGGTCTGTGGTTGGCCCTGACCGGGATCTGGCTGCTGTTTGCCAGCTTCCACTGGAGCGAGTTCGTGCCGCGCCGCTGGCGTCCGGCCCGCGAGTTGTCGGTATTCGGTCCGGACGGGACACGGCTGCGCACCGTACGGGCGTCGGCAGGCGACAACGTCTACGTCTCGCTGGCACGCGAGGGCGTGCAACTGCCGTCCAACTGTGGAGGAGGGCAGAGCTGTGGTCTGTGCGAGGTGCGCTTCCGCGGCGCGGCGCCCAAAGCCACCGCGGCCGATCGCGCCCACCTGGGCGCCAGCAAGGTCAAGATGGGCTATCGCCTGGCCTGCAACCTGGCCGTGACCGAGGACACCGATGTCGAGGTGGCCGGCGGGGCCAGCCTGTGGACCGAGTATGCGGCCACCGTGGAGCAGGTTACGGCAGTGACCCCGTTCCTGCGCGAGATCGTGCTCAAGCCCGACGAGGCTGCCGGACCGGAGTATCAGCCCGGTGCTTACCTGCAGGTGCACGTGCCCGATTACGACGTGCCTGTTCACAAGTTGGTGCGACCCGAACACCACCATCAGGATTGGGCCGGCGTGGATCTGCCGGAAAAGCTGGTCAATCGCGAGCCGGTACGCCGGGCCTATTCCTTGGCCTTGCCCATTGATCAGGCGCAGGGTCGTCTGACGTTGCTGGCGCGCTTCAGTCCCGGCAGATCGGACAAGAAGCGGCAACCGCCGGGCAGGGGATCGACCTACCTGTACACGCTCTCGCCGGGGGATCGGGTTTCTTTCTGCGGCCCCTTCGGTGACTTCGCGCTCAAACCCCACGGGCGGGAGAAAGTGTTCATCGGCGGCGGCGCTGGCATGGCGCCGCTGCGCGCGATGATTCGGACGCTCTTGGCGGGGCAGGGCGGTGAGCGGATCCACTTCTGGTATGGCGCACGCAGCCTTAAGGAGGCACCGTACATCGAGGAGATGGAGCGCCTGGCCCAGCAGCACGAGAACTTCAGCTGGCACTTGGTGCTGTCAGATGAAGCGCAGAACGACGATGCGCTCTTGAGGGGTCTGGTTCACGAAGTGGCCCACGATCGTCTGCTCAAAGCCCATCAGGCCCTGGCTGATTGCGAGTTTTACCTGTGCGGACCGCCGGCCATGCTCAAGGCCACCCGAGAGCTACTGAGCAGGCTGGGGGTACCCGACAGCCAGGTGGCGTACGACGACTTCAAGATCTGATCCCAGCACCCGCCGGCCCAGCAGGCCGGCGGGTGCTGCGGTGTACCGGATTTCCCGACCGCGCTCGTCCCAGTGAATGGACGTGCCTGAGCCTGCCCGATGAATCAGCGAGTACCCTGGTGACCACCGCACTGGATGAGTGGTTCATCGCCCATGTCTTGCCGCTGGAAGGCCTGATCCACGCCTTTCTGCGCCGGCATGGGCATGAGGACAGCGAGATTCCTGATCTTCGGCAGGAGGCTTACACACGCATATACGAAGCCGCGCGTCGGGGTCTGCCGTCGCAGGCCAAACCTTTTGTCATGACCACCGTACGCAACCTGCTCATTGATCGCATCCGCCGCTCACGCATCGTGTCCATAGAAGCCATGGCCGATGTCGAGCAGGCGGTGATGCAGAGTGATGAGGTGACGCCGGAGCGGCATCTGGGCGCACGCGATGAGTTGCGGCGCCTCCAGCAAGGCCTGCAGAAACTGCCCGCCAAATGCCGGCAGATCGTCGAGCTTCGCAAGATCTACGGCTTGAGCCAACGCGAAGTGGCCAGCCGCCTGGGCATTGCCGAAGATACGGTGGAGCGCCAGACGTTGTTGGGCATGCGCGCATTGGCGGACTTCATGCTTGGCGGTACCGGCAAGATTCAGCGCCCGGCCCGGCGCTTCAACAAGGAACGTTCGCACCCATGAGCCCGCACAACGACATCGAACAAGTTGCTGCGCAGTGGATCAATCGCGCCCAATCTTCGCAGTGGACCGCGCAGGACCAGAGGCAGCTTGATGCTTGGTTGGGGCAGGATACGGCCCATCGTGTGGCCTGGCTTCGTTTGAAGTCGGTCTGGGATCGAGCCGATCGACTGGCGGCCGTGCGCGGCGTGCAATCACCTCGCACGCGGCGTTGGGCCTCACCGGTGCGTTGGTCAGCGGCCGCGGCGGTGGCAATGCTGGCCGTACTGCTGAACATGCCCTGGTGGGGGCCGGGTACTCGCTACACCACCGAGGTTGGGGGGCGGGAAGTCGTGGCCTTGTCGGACGGTTCGCGGGTGGAACTGAATACGCACACCGAGCTCCGCGCGCAGGTGGATCCCTCGCTGCGCCATGTATGGCTGGACAAAGGCGAAGCCTTCTTCGACGTAAAGCCAGACCCTGCGCATCCGTTTGTGATCCATGCCGGCGACCACAAGGTGGTGGTCTTGGGAACGAAGTTCTCCGTCAGGCAAGAACGCGAGCGCCTGGAAGTGGCGGTGCTGGAAGGCAAGGTGCGCGTCGAGCCGATGGTGGCCAAGCCCGGCCGCCCGCCCGTGATCGTACAGGGCGGCGGTTTGCTGTACAGCAAACCGGCCGGCACGCTCGTAGCGGTGAATGCGCAGGACAAGGTGCGGCGATCCCTGAGCTGGCGCCATGGCACATTGGAGTTCGATCAATCCACCTTGGCCGATGTGGCAGCCCAGTTCAATCGCTACAACGAAAAGCAGCTGGTGCTGATGGATACGGAAACCGCCCACATGCGCGTGGGTGGCAGCTTCGATGCCGCCGGGGTGGATGCCTTCGCGCGACTGCTGGCCACGGGCTTCAATCTGCGCGTAGAGACACACGGCGATCAGATTCGTGTCTCGCAACCGCATTGAATCGCCTACAGACATCAATCTGAAATATTTCATACCGGAACTGCGTCGCCATCTCGTCTCAGACATAAGGCCGATTTGCGCCGACCTGGGGAAAATGCATGGCACGTACGAAAGTGGCGAGGACAGCGTTGGCTGTCATGTGTGGTCTGGTCATCGCGGCCTCGGCCGCAGCACAAACAAGCACCTTTGATATTCCAGAAGGGGATCTGAAGGTCGCGCTGGAGGCCTATGCCAGGCAGTCGGGCGTTCGTCTGGTCTACCTGAGCGAAGACGTGCGCGATCGGCGCACCTCCGGGGCGCGCGGTGACATGTCCCAGGACGCGGCGCTGAACCGTCTGCTGGCGGGCACTGGGTTGACCGTCAAGCGGGATCAAAGTGGCGCATTGGCCATCGTCCGCGAGGCGGCAAATGCACCGGCGCCCAGTATCCGCAGCACACCATCTTCCAGCCTAGGGCAAGCCGGCTCCGACACGTACACCTCCACCGTCTCCGGCGGTGCCGACGCCTCCACGACGTCGACCACTGCACCCACCACCTTTGATGCGGTCCAAGTAACCGGCAGCCATATCAAGCGTGCCCAGATGTCCGGCGTGGGACCCACCACGGTCATCGATGCCGAGACTATCCAGAGCTCCGGCGCCGTGTCCGTGGAAACACTGTTGCAGCGCTTGCCTGCATCGGCCGGCGCGGCCGGCTCGCAATCCAACAACTTCTGGACCGGTAACGGTAACGGCACCACCCAGATCAACCTGCGTGGCTTGGGCGTAAACCGCACATTGGTGCTGCTCAACGGCCGGCGCGTAGTCAATGGTGGCACCGGCGCCAACAATTCGGTGGATCTGAACGTAGTGCCGCTTGCCCTGGTAGATCGCATCGAAATCCTGAAGGATGGTGCATCGGCCATCTACGGCGCCGATGCCGTAGCCGGCGTGGTGAACATCATTACGCGCAAGGAAATGGATGGCGTGGAGATGTCCACCCGTTATGGCCAAACCTTCAAAGGTGATGGCGAGATCGGCTCGTTCAACTTGGCCTTCGGCACCACAGGCGAGCGCAGTTCGATGTCCGGTGCGCTGACCTATGCCGAAAGTGGCACCATCACGATGGCCTCGCGCGCGCCGTGCCCGCTAGGCGTAGTGGCGGGCACGCTGCAGTGCGTGGGCAACTCATCCACCATCGGCGGTCGTGCACGCTTGGCCGATGGCCGGGTAGTCAACTTCAATCAGGATCCCAATGGAGATCCGCGCTCTTACGAGCTCTACGATCCCGCCAAGCACAACTACAACTACAACCTGCTGCTCAATGCCGTCAGCCCGATCAAGCGCATTGGCCTGAGCGGCTTTGGCCAGTTCGACCTGACTGAGAACACGCGCCTTTTCACCGAACTGATGGCGACCAATCGCCAGTCCAACCAGCGTGCCTCGCCCAACACCCTGGGCGTCTATCGCACGATCCGGATTGCTGCCACCAATCCGACCAACCCCACCGGCCAAAACCTGACCTTGGAGCGCCGGCGTCTGGAAGAAGCTGGAGCGCGCATCACCGAGCAGGAGGTCGATACGTTCCGCACCGTGCTAGGGCTGGAAGGGCAGTGGGGCGATAACTGGGCATGGAATGTGGCGTTGAACTGGGGGCGCAATTCGGCCACCGACAGCTCGACCAACATTGCCAACCTGGACCGGGTGGAAAACACTCTCAATACCAGCCTGTGCAGCAACACCCCGGGCGCGGCCATTCCTTGCGGCAACTATCTGGGCTACGGCAATCTGACGCCTGAAGTGCTGGACTACATTCTGTTTACCCAGCGTGGCTCAGGTGGCAACAGCCAGCAGGGCTTTAGCGGCACCATTTCCGGCGCCCTGTTCGATCTGCCCGCCGGCAGCGTCGCCTTCGCCTCGGGCGTGGAGTTTCGCAAGGAACGCGGTTGGCTGTATCCGGACCCGCTGGTGGTCAACGGCAGCGCCAACATCGTGCGTCAAGATCCGATCGAAGGCGAGTACTCGGCCAAGGAAGCGTTTGTCGAGTTCGCCGTCCCGCTGTTGCAGGACATTCCGCTGGTGGACTACGCCACCTTGAACCTGGCCGGCCGCTATTCGGACTACGACCTGTTCGGCAGCGACACCAACTACAAGGTGGGGTTGGATTGGCAGGTGGCCGAACCTCTCAAGATCCGTCTCAACTACGCCACGGCTTTTCGCATCCCCAGCATTCCGGAGTTGTTCGGTGGCATCGGCCAAGGCAGCTTGACTACGCTGGATCCGTGCAGCAACTGGAGCACGTTACCGGCCGACTCGGTCATTCGGGCCAACTGCCAAGCCGCGGGCGTGCCGACCAACTTTCGTCAGTTGGGCAACACCATCCTCACCACGACCGGCGGCAATCCCGACCTCAAGCCTGAAGATGCGCGGACCTTCACGGCAGGCTTTGTGTGGACCCCAGGGTTTGCGCCGGGGCTGACGCTCACGGCCGATTACTACCGTATCCGCATCGAGAATGCGATCCGTAGCATTGAAGGCTCGGTCAAGCTGCGTGCGTGCTACACCACACCGAACCTGGCCCATCCGTTCTGCTCGCCGGCCAACTTTACCCGTGATCCGGTTACCGGTGAGGTCAACTACCTCTCGTCCCAGCAGGTCAATGCGGCCAGCGAGGAATCCGAAGGCGTGGATATCGGCGTGCTGTATCAGTTCGATGTGGCCGGCTGGCAGGCCAGCGCGAGTCTGGACGCCTCGTATCTTGAGCGTTACGACGTCACTCCCTTCGCCGGTGCCACCACCATTGAGTACGCCGGCAAGATCACCAGCGGCTTGGGTAGCTACACCCAGTGGCGTGGCTTGGGCTCACTGCGCATGGGCAAAAACCGTTGGACCGGCGTCTATTCGGCGCAGTACATCGGCAGCGCGGACGACATCATCGCCGTGCCCGGCACGATCGGCTCGCATGTGTCCAGCGTGGTGTACCACAACCTGCAACTGAGCTACGGCATCAAGAAGAAATGGGACATCTCCGCCGGCGTTGAAAACGTGCTCGATAAGAAGGCGCCGTTCGTGCAGAACAACCCCAACGCCAACACCGACACCATGACGTACGACTTGCTGGGTCGTCGCTGGAATGTCCGCTTTGGTTACCACTGGTAAGCCACGATCCCAAGGAGCTACACATCATGAGAAACACGCAACTATCCGCCGCACTACTGCTGTTCGCGGTGGCCGGCAGCGCCGGCGCGCACGACCTGTTTGTCGCGTTCTCCAAGCCCGGCACCGCAGCGGGCGAGGCGAACACAGCGTTGGTGAACAATGGCACCTTCGATGAAAGTGCAGGTGCAGTCACCCGAGCGCGTCTACAGGACGTTTCGCTGAGTCAGGGCGGCGCTAAGGCTGCCCCGGACTTGGCCAGTTGGAAAGAGGTCGGCAAGCAGAGCCAGCTCACCGTGCATCCGGCGGGCGAGGGCACCTATCTGCTGGGGGTCTCGACGATGGCTTCCACCAGCACCCGTACGGCCAGCGAGTTCGGCAAGTACCTGGAGTTGGAAGACTTGCCCGATACCCTGGCCACCTATGATGCGAGCAAGTTTCCCAAAGGGGTCACCTATAGCTATACCAAGCATGCCCGTGCCATTGGACAAGTGGGCTTGAAACTGACTGACGACTTCGCTGCCTCGCTGGGCTATCCGTTGGAGATCCGCTTGGCCCGCAATCCTGGAAGCGTGAAGGTCGGCGAACAGCTGTCGTTCCAGGTGCTGCAGCAGGGCACGCCAGTGCCCAACCTACGCGTGTACGTCGGTCATCGTGCTGACGCACCGGTCAACGGTGGGCACGGTAGCGCTACGCTCCTGCGCACCGATGCCCAAGGCCAAGCCAGTTTCCAGGTGACCACCGCCAAGACCTGGTACATCCACACCAATCACATGGTGCCCTCTACACAAAAGGGTTTGGATTTTGTGTCGGATCGGGCGTCGCTGAGCTTTGAGATTTCCCCGCACGCCGGGCACTGATAAGTAAGCATGTAGGCGGTACTCTCCCCTTTGACGCCAGTCATGACTTCTTCCATGACTGGCGTCTTTTTGTGGGGACTTACCTCAAGTGCTCAGTCTGTCTCTCATTGGTCGCCCCGCGCCGCGCGCAATCCACGTCGCCGCACCAGATAGAACGCTGCGGGAATCACCACCATAGAGAGCACCGGTGCGGTGAGCATGCCACCCAGCATCGGCGCGGCGATACGTTGCATGACCTCCGAGCCGGCACCGGCACCGACGAAAAGGGGAAACAACCCGGCCAGGATGACGGCTACCGTCATCGCCTTCGGGCGCACCCGTTGCACGGCGCCTTCGTAGATAGCCTCTTGCAGGGTAGACACATCTTCCGGCGCACCGCTGGCCAAGCGCTGCTCCCAGGCATGACGCAGGTACAGCAGCATGATGACGCCGAACTCAGCCGCAACGCCGCCCAGGGCGATGAATCCGATCATGCTGGCCACCGAAATCGCATGGCCCAGCCCCCAGATCAACCAGAAACCGCCCACCAACGCCAAGGGCAAGCTGAGCAGGATGATGGATACATCGCTAAGCCGGCGAAACACCATCCAGATGACCAGGAAGATGATCGCCAACGCCGCGGGCACCACCCATTGCAGGCGTGCCAATGCCCGTTGCAGATACTCGTACTGCCCCGACCACGCCACACCATAGCCGGCAGGCAAACTCACCTGGGTCTGCACCGCGGCTTGCAGGTCCTGGACCACCGATCCCAAGTCGCGATCGGCCACATCCACGTAGATGTAGCCCACCAACCGGCCGTTATCGCTCTTGAGCATCGGCGGGCCTGGGCTGATTGACAGCTCCGCCACCTGGCTCAAGGTCAGTTGCACACCGCCTGGCGCGATCAGCGGCAGATCCTGCAAGGCCTGCAACGAGTCACGCTGGTCACGGGGGTAGCGCAAGACGATGGGATAGCGTTCGCGCCCCTCGATCGTTTCCCCGATTGGATCACCGCCAACGACCGTGGCAATCAGTTGCTGGAGTTGGCCTTGAGTGAATCCGTAACGTGCAGCGATTTCCGGGCGCACCTGTACATCGACATAGCGCCCACCCGTGACGCGTTCGGCCAGTGCCGAACTCACGCCGGGCACAGTCTTGGCCACCTGCTCGATCTGCTGGCTCAGGCGCTCGATCTGCTCCACATCGGGTCCGGAGACCTTGATCCCAATCGGGCTCTTGATGCCGGTGGCCAACATATCGATGCGATTGCGAATGGGCGGGACCCATAGGTTGGTCAGACCGGGAATCTTGACCGCTGCGTCCAACTCCTGGCGCAGCTTCTGAGGGGTCATGCCCGGGCGCCATTGATCCCGCGGCTTGAAGGTCACGGTGGTCTCAAACATTTCGATCGGGGCCGGATCGGTCGCACTTTCGGCACGGCCCGCCTTGCCGAACACGTGCTCAACCTCCGGTACGGTCTTGATCATCCGGCCCGAGAGCTGGAGCAACTGACGGGCCTTGTCGGCGGACAGGCCGGGCAGGGCCGTGGGCATGTACAACAGGCTGCCTTCTTCCAAGGGCGGCATGAACTCACTGCCCAACCGGCTAAAGGGGATCAAGGTGAGCACTAGCAGCAGGCCGCTGAGCAGCAAGGTGACAGCGGGATGTTTGAGGACCCACAGCAGGATGGGCCGATAGCCAGCGATCAGGATGCGATTGATGGGGTTCTGCTGTTCCGGGCGGATGCGGCCGCGGATCAGGTAGCCCATCAAGACGGGGATCAAGGTCACCGACAACCCTGCTGCGGCGGCCATCGCGTAGGTCTTGGTGTAGGCCAGAGGCGAGAACAATCGCCCTTCCTGCGCCTGCAGGGCAAAAACCGGCACGAAAGACAGGGTGATGACCAGCAAGCTGGCGAACAGGGCCGGTCCGACCTCGGCCGCCGAGCGGGCCATCAACTGCCAGCGCTCCTCACCCTGAGGTTCCCGGCCGTGCGCCTCCCGCCAGTGCTCCAGATGCTTGTGTGCATTTTCGATCATCACCACCGCTGCATCGACCATCGCACCAATGGCGATGGCGATGCCGCCTAATGACAGCAAGTTGGCGGAGATCCCCTGGGCGTGCATCACGATGAAGGCCGCCAGGATACCCAAGGGCAGGGTGATGACGGCCACCAACGCCGAGCGTAGGTGCCACAGGAACAGCAGGCATACCAGCGCTACGACCAGGAACTCTTCGCCAAGCTTGTGGGTGAGGTTGCGTACCGCATCCTGGATCAGCTCGGAGCGGTCGTACACCGGCACCACTTCCACGCCCTCGGGCAAGCTGGATTGCAACGCCTGCAGTCGCGCTTTGACGTTCCGAATGGCCCCCAAGGCATCCTTGCCGGTCCGCAGGACGATCACGCCGCCGGCCACCTCACCTTGACCATCCAACTCTGCGATACCACGACGGAAGACCGGCCCCCGACTAATCGTGGCAACCTCACCGAGCAAGACGGGGATACCGTCGTTGCCGGTTACTGGCACCTGTTCGAACGCCTCCTGTGTGCGCAGGTAGCCTTCGCTACGCACCATCAGTTCGGCTTCGCCTTGTTCGATCACCGAGCCCCCGGTAGCGCCGTTGGCCGCATCCACCGCCTCGATGAGCTCGGCCACCGTCAGTCCACGGGCCGCCAACGCCTGCGGATCGGGCTGGATCTGCCAAGCGCGCACCGCACCGCCCACACTGGCTACTTCAGCCACGTCCGGCACGGTTTTTAGCTCATAACGAAGAAACCAGTCCTGCAACGCACGCAGCTGCCCCACATCACGTTGACCGGTCCGATCCACCAAGGCGTACTGGTAGATCCAGCCCAGTCCTGTCGCATCAGGACCCAGCGCCGGATTCACATTCGGCGGAAGTCGATCGCGTACCTGACTCAAGTACTCGAGCACTCGAGAGCGCGCCCAGTAAAGATCAGTGGCATCGTCAAACAGGATGTAGACGAACGAATCACCGAAGAAGGAGAAGCCGCGCACCGCCTTCACGCCCGGGACGGACAACATCGTGGTGGCCAACGGGTAGGTCACTTGGTCTTCGATGATGCGCGGGGTTTGCCCCGCCCATTGCGTGCGGATGATGACCTGGGTATCGGACAGGTCCGGCAGCGCATCCAGCGGCGTGTTCTTTACCGACCAGATACCGACCACCGCCAGCAGCGCGGCGGCAACCAGCACCAGCACGCGATTGGCGATGCAAGCATGGATCAGGCGCGCGATCATGGTGTGCTCTCCATCGCTTCGGACATGACGTCGCTTGCCTGGCAATCAGCGGCTGCGGCGGGGCCGAACTTGGGTACCAACTGCATATCCATGAACGGTGACTTGCCCGGCTTGTCGAAATGCTTCTCCGGCACCATCGGGTCATACCAGTACTGCACCGGGCAGCGCGGCGGCGTAGAGGTGGAGGTCCCTGGCGCGACAGGCGCAGGCTGTCTGGACGGTGACGGCACGACAGTGCGAGGGTCGTGCCCGGCGTCATGGCGCTCGTGCACACCTGATGCGCTGGCAGGGCTTGTCGGTTGTGCAGCGCCCAGGCGCTCCAACGCACCGGAGAGACTGGCTTCAGAGTCGAGCAGGAACTGACCCGAGACGACCACGCGTTCACCACCGGCCAAGCCTGCCACGATCTGCGTGCGCCCTTGCACGCTACGTCCGACACTCACCCGCACCGGCCGGAAGCTCCCGTCCGGATCCTGCACGATGACCCGGCTGTCCCGCCCGGTGGCGATCAGCGCCTCCGTGGGAACGACTGGCAGGGCCTGCTCGGCATCGGGCTGCACCAGAACCTCGGCGAACATGCCCGGCACCAGCCGACGCTGCGGGTTGCGCAGCACAATTCGCGCCCGCTGCGTACGACTAGCCATGTCGACCTGGGGAAGCAACGCCTGGATCTGTCCGACAAAGCGCTCTGCCGGCCAGGCACTGACCGTGGCCCGCACTGAGGTCCCTGGCCGCAAGGTGCCCAGCGCTGCTTGGGGCACCGAGGCCTCCAGCCACAGCGTGTCCAGCCCATTGATCTTGAACAGTGGCGTACCGGGCATCACCGTCTGCCCTTCGCGTGCCAGGATCTCGGTCACGACACCACTGTGGTCTGCGCCAAGCACGACGCCACTTCTGGCCGAGGCGCCAGAGGGAACACCCAACGAACGCAACCGTTGTTGCGCCGCACCCTGTAGCTCACGCGCGCCCGCGGACTGAGCTTGGCTCAGGGCATGTGCTTCGGCGATGGCAGCGTTCCATGCCGGGGCCTGCACGGTGGCCAGCGCTTGACCACGACGAACCTCGGTAAACGGCGCCTTTACCTGCACCTGGGTGATCAAGCCTTCCATGCGCGCACTGACCACGGTTTCCTGGGTCAGATCCCACGTCAGTGTGCCCGGCACGCGTACGGCAGTCCCTAGTGACTCTACCGTCACTTCCTGAGTGCGTATGCCCACGTTCTGCTGCAGGCGCGGATCGATCTGCGTTCCGCCCCCCATGGCCTCATCTGCGTATTTGGGCAGCAACTCCATATCCATGAACGGAGATTTGCCCGGCTTGTCGAATCGCTGCTCCGGCGCCATGGGGTCGTACCAGTACAGCACCTTGCGTGCTTGATCTGCGCCGCTCGTGCCGGTGGGCGGGGTGGTATCAGAGGTTCGAGTCATCCAGGCGTAGCCGCCGGCAAAGCCGAGCGCCAGCAACCCGAGGGCCACGGCGAGCTGTGTGAGACGCGTTTTGGTCGGGCTCATGGCGTGTTCTCCTCATGGGGCAGCAGATAGGCCAGTGCCGCCCAGGCACGGCCCTGTTCGCCCAGCAGACGGGCGTTCTCCAGTTGCAATTCGATCTCATCGCGCCGCGCTTCCAGCCACGGCTGCAGGTCGGCACCGGCGCCGTAGGCGGCCAACGCCGTGCGTGCGCGATCGCGCGCCAAAGGCAGGCTCTGCGTGTTCTGACGCTCCAACTGGCCGGTTAACCCGCGCCATCGCGCTATCGCGCGTTGCACCGACTCGGCTTGGATGCGCCGGGCCTCATCGCGCTCTGCGGACACCGCCTCCAGCTCGGCCCGCCGTGCCGCGATGCCTCGTGCTTGGCGGTTCTTCTGGAACAGCGGCAGGCCCACACCCACTTCCACCATGAGCATGTCGCTGCGCGCCATGCCGTCGGGTGCGCGCTCGCGACGTCCGTAGGTGAGCTCCACACTCCAATCCGGGCGGGTTTCGGCCACGGCCGCATCCACCTGGGCCTGGGCTAAGCTCTGGCGTGCCTCCCAGCCCAGTAGTGGCGTGTGCTGGTCCAGTTTGGCCAGCAGTTGGGTGGGCTCCAATGGCAACTGCGAATAATCCGGTGCCACACCACTGGCCAAGATCGCCTCTGGTGCAATACCCAACCAACGCGCCAGGCCGGCCTGCGCGGCGGCGTGCTCCGCATGTACCTGCTCCAGGCGATTGTCCAACTGCAGTAGGGCGGCCTGGGCGGCAAGCACGTCACTGGCCCCGGCCGTGCCACCTGCCAAGCGAGCACGCGCCGCACGCTCGGCTATGCGTGCCGGCTCGCGCAATCCTTCCAACGCATCTACGGCTTGCTGCGTACTCCACAGCTCGATCCAGGCCAGCGCGGCCGCTTGGGCCACCATCTGCTGTTCGGCCATCGACAGTGAGCGCGCTTGCGCCAGCGTCGCTTGCGCCAGCGCGTGCTCGGCACGTCGTTTCGCACGCGCAGGAAACTCCTGCATCAGACCGACTTGCTGGGTGGTCATCTCATCGGCCCGCAGGCTGAAGGCATCGGGTCCACTGACGGGCCAGTTCGCCAGCCCCACGATCAAACGTGGGTCGGGCAGCGCGCCAGCACGCGCGGCTTCTTCGGTACTGGCATCGATCTGGGATCGGCGCGCCTGCAGGGTAGGGGCATTAGCAAGCGCCCGCTGTAGGGCTTCTGTGTAGCTGATCGGGATAGCGGGCGGTGCTGCCACCACAGGACCACTGAGCGCCAGGGCAAGCGCGAATCCACACGCCATCCTGCGCCTTGCACGCAAGAAGAAAGACATCTCCATAAGACCTCCGGACAAAGGACAACGAGCGCGCTGCAACGCATGCAGCACGAGCACGGGTCAATCCAGGAGGGGGCTTAAATCAGCAGGCTACAGAAGCGCTGCAGGGGAGGCGGATCGGACACGCACACCGGAACATCCCGATAGAACTGCGCGTGTACCGGTGGCAACAGAGCCTGCACCAGCGCGAAGGCAACCAGTGCCGGCTGGTAAGGCACTTGAGGGGCCTTCGCATCGGCCGTGGCGATGTGATCGCGCTGGCAATGCTGGTCGCACAACGCCGGAGCATCGGGATCCGGCGCGGACATCTCTTCGCAACCGACCATCAGGGTCGCTTGTCCAGCTTCCACCGATTCCAGCGGACAGGCGTAGGCCACCAGCGCCAGCTGCTGCAACAGCAGCGCCCACAGTCCCAGCCATGCCAGTCGGGCACGAGGACGGGAACGCCGCCATCGCCTGAGCAGCTTCACCATGACAACTCCCGCACGCCCGAAGCCGCGCCTGCGGACACTGGGCGGATCAGGGTAGGGGACGTGCGAGCTCTCATGATGGCCAGACTAGCCCTCTTGGGGCCGACTGGCATTGATCAAGATCAAGCCGCAGCAAGGTTCCAACATAAGGCAAGCTGCACAAATAGCGGTATCCGAATGGCCTCCGCGGCCTGCCTGGCTCCGGATCTAACACCATTCGTCCTGAATAGTCGCCTTGCACTTTGAAAATTCCCCGCTCCAATCAACTCAGAGGAGAGCGGGGTAAAGGAAGCTTGCAGTCTGCCATTTACCTCGCTGCCGCCTCGGCTTCGTGGAGCTTTGCAAGCTCCTCGTATTCCGTAGCGGCTTCTTCCTTCAACTTGACCAGCTTATCGCAGTGTCTGGCCAGAGTTTGGTCCGTGGCCGTCCCACTCTTGAAGGCTTGATGATTATGGCGATACGTGTTGCGCATCGTCTTGTGCGTTTCGGCTTCTGCCAGGGCTTCGCGGGCCAGCGTGCGGTAATACGCGGCGATGGCCAGATGGTTCTCCGGCTTGTCCGCGATATCGTTCAGGAGCGTTATGACCGGTTCTTCGGTGGGCTGCTGCGCATAGACCGGAATGGCTACGGCGAACATCGCACACAACATCATGACCCAAGACGCTTTGACAGACTTCATTGAAATCTCCTGATGGGCTGGGGAGGTATGCCCGGTGCCAGCCTAGGAAAGCTCTTCTTTCATCTGAATGACCCATTCATTACATTTCTGCAATGCGCTGGTCACTTCGGGGGCGGCTGAGTGCGTCCACGAGAGGAGCGAATTCAATACGCGCATCATTGATCCAAAGGTCTTGGTTGAATGACGAGACGATTGCAGCATCGTAATGGCGGGGTCATCCCGTCGACAGCTTGCCGTACGTAGGGTGGAAGCGAACAAGCCGGCCACAGACGCGGACCGGTTTCTTTTGTGGGTGCGCCGCATCCGCCGGTTCCCGATGGGAATCGCCGCCAACTTATCGGAGGTTGTCATGAGGCATTATCGTCGGCCGTCACTGGTGATCGTTTGTTTGCTTGGTGGGATGCTCGCCGGCTCAGCGCTGGCCGATGACGACAAGCACAAGCATGGTCAGTCAGGCGCCATGGGGCAGTCGCCCGCCAGCATGAGCGCCCCAGCGGCGCCCCATCCCCCGGCGGCACATGCTCCGGGTCCGCAGTCGCCTGCTTCCCCGAATTCGCCTGCCACGCCCGACGTCATGGCTTCGCATATGGAGGAAATGGCAACGATGATGCGTGAACGGGGAAAGGCCATGGAAGCGATGGGCCGCCAGATGCAGGAAGGCAGCACGCAGATGCATCAGCAGGCCATGTCGATGAAGGCAGGAGACACGTCCACGCACAATGACATGGACATGTCCGCCGCGATGCAGCACATGGAACAGATGAAGAAGGATATGGAGAACTGCGAGCGGCAGATGCAGCAAGTCGATTCGACCATGCAGAAGATGGATTCGAGCATGGGCGGCGGCATGGCCAAGAAGAAGATGGGCCATATGTAGGAGGCGGCCGCTGTGTCGACGGAGAGCTTCATGGGGTGGAGGCGAATCGTTGCCCTGGCCGTGCTGGCGATGTCGCTGGCGTATGCTGCGGCCGGCGCTCAGACAACCGCCGATCCGCACGCTGTTCATCCACCGAACAAGACCAACAGCACGGCGGCCGCTGGAACGACAGCCGCGCAAGACAGCAGTTCGATGGGTGGCATGCCGATGGAACCCGCGCCGTCGGCTGACGCGCCGATGGGCGACGACGATCACGCTGACCAAGCCGCAAACATGGCGGCGCCGCAACCGGCTGTCGCGGGCGCATCGATGCAAGGCAGCAGCCCGATGCAGGGCATGACGATGGGCACCCCACCCCCGGCTGACGCAGGCATGGGCGATGACGACCATGCCGCGCATCACCCTGACGCGGCTGGCGGCATGCCGGCTGCGGCAGGTGCGTCGATGGGCGGCTCCATGGGCGGCATGATGGACGACATGATGCGCGGCTGCCGCGGAGACGAGTGCGGTCGCGATCGGCGCCTCAACAAGCTGCTGTATCCCCAACTGATGGCTCTGCCGGACCTTCCGCCGGAGCGGCGTGCCAGCGTCGAGCAGCTCGCCCACCATCGGATGCACGAAGGCATCCAGCAGTTGGCGACCCTGTCGTCGGAGGCGTCGCATGCGGTTCAACGCAACGACTACGCCGGCTTGCAGGAGGCGTCTGATCGGATGCGCGTGGCCTGGGGCGAGTTTGACAGCGGCCTGTCGGCCTACCGCGCGCTGGCCGAAGGACAGGCGCCGCGCGGCATCGCGTTGGACTGGTTCCGTCGCGAAATGAATCTGACCGATCCCCTGACCACGGTCCCGGCGCACGGGGTCTTCGGCCTGTCGGGCTTTCACTACTTCACGATGGCGCTGCTGTCGGCTTTTGCCTTGCTGGGTGCGTGGATGTACGTCGCCCGCAACCGGCGTACGAACGCGGTGCTGGCCACGTTGCGCACGGGAGCACCGGCGTCTCCGGCGTCCTCCCCGGCACCGCGTGCCGGCGTATCGCCAGGCCCCGCGGTACAGGCACCTGCCGTTGCTTCGCCCGAAGGCGCCCCGCAGGCGCGCACGCCTGCGTCCACCACGGGCAGTTGGGTCGGCAAGCTGCGGGTCGCGCGCATCTTCCCGGAGACATCCCGGGTCAAGACGTTCCGCCTGGCACCCGTCGAGGGGACAGGTGCCCTGCCTTTCGAGTTTGAGCCCGGCCAGTTCCTCACGCTCTCCGTGCCCTCGGAAGGGAAACAGGTCAAGCGCTCTTATTCGATCGCCTCATCGCCATGCTGCCATGGCTGGTGCGACTTGACCGTCAAGCACGAAAGCGGCGGCATCGTGTCCGGATACCTCCACGAACACGTCCAGGAAGGCGATCTGCTCGATGCGTCCGGCCCGTACGGCCGCTTCACCTTCCGCGGCGTCGAGTCCGACAGCGTCGTGCTCTTGGGGGGCGGTGTCGGCATCACGCCGTTGATGAGCTCGATCCGCTACCTGACCGACCAGTGCTGGAACGGCCGGATCGACCTGGTCTACGCCTGCAAGGACCTGGAGAACGTGATCTTCCATGACGAGCTGAACCAGCTTGCCCGTCGGCATCCGAACCTGCATGTGTCCATCGTGTTGAGTGAGGAGTCATCAGAGGAGTGGACCGGCGCACGCGGGTTCATCACCGCCGAACTGCTGGGGCAGATCCCCGAGATCCGCTCGCGCCGCATCCACCTGTGCGGTCCGCCGGTGATGATGGATGCGGTGCGCAACGAGCTGGGCAAGCTGGGCATCGATCCGGCGTCGATACACTCCGAGCTGTTCCTGAGCCCGCCCAAGCCGGCGACGCCCGAACCGGGCCAAGCCGGCGACACCGCTGCGGCCGTGACATGCCGCTTCGAGCGATCCGGGAAAAGGGCGCCGCTGATCGCCGGCCAGACCGTCCTCGAGGCCGCCGAAGAAGTCGGCGTCCCGATCGAGTACGCGTGCCGGCAGGGCTACTGCGGCATCTGCAAGGTGAAACTGCTCTCGGGCGAGGTCACCATGGCGGTGGACGACAGCCTGACCCCGCTCGACCGCTCGTCGGGGATGATCCTGGCCTGCCAGGCGAAAGCGTCGGCCGACATCTCGGTGGATGCCTAGATGGGCAGGCACGATCGCATCGCCGCGACGATCATCGTGTCGATGCTGGCGGTGCTGTGGCTGGGCTTCCTGGTACACCGCGCTCCGTTCTTCGCCGGTAGCCTGTGGGGTGGCGTGTTCGGCATCGTGGGCGCCGCGTTCTTGCTGGTGCCGCTCGTCTACACCGTGGTCAAGCGCAGCGCCACGCTACGCCGCGCATTCACCCGCGAGCACAGCTTCGCCGCATTGCTGCAGGCGCACGTGTATTTCGGCCTGATCGGCGCGCTGCTGGCCATCATCCATAGCGGGCACAAGTTCCAGAGCGTGCTCGGGATCGCGCTGACGGCGTCGATGCTGCTGAGCGTGCTCACCGGGTTCATCGGCCAGCATTACCTGCGCTACGTCGCCGAGA
Source organism: Pseudoxanthomonas japonensis (assembly GCF_043632995.1). Classification (NCBI taxonomy): domain Bacteria; kingdom Pseudomonadati; phylum Pseudomonadota; class Gammaproteobacteria; order Lysobacterales; family Lysobacteraceae; genus Pseudoxanthomonas; species Pseudoxanthomonas japonensis. The sequence continues at coordinate 2,082,131 of NZ_CP171632.1, forward strand.
ACATCCGCGAGAAGAAGACACAGCTCGACGGCCTGTGGCGCCTCCTGGATGGGGCGTACTGGGCCTACGCGCAGGCACCGGCAGGCGGCGCCGGCACGGCCAAGGCCGGCGCCGAACTGCTGCCGCTGGCGTCCGGCGCCGGCGACCTGCAGTACTCAATCCAGTTCCAGGAGCGGGTGCGCAAGCTGTTCACCGGCTGGCTGTCGGCGCACATCGCGTTCTCGATCGTCTTCTATCTCCTGCTGGCGCTGCACATTTGGGCCGGCATCTACTTCGGGCTGCGCTGGTTCAGATGAGTCGAAAGGGAACGATCATCGTCGCGCTGCTCGCGGTGCTGGCGTCGGTGGCAGCACTCGCGCTGTGGAAGGCGGTGCCGCAGACGCTGCACGTCGCGACGTGGCAGAGCATGGCCTCGCCTGGCCCACTGTCCAGCGCGCATGCGTTCCTGCAGGAGGATTGCGCGGCGTGCCACACCCCGGTCAAGGGGGTGCAGGATGCGACCTGCGTTGCCTGCCATGCCAACGAAACCGCCCTCCTGCAGCGGCAGCCGACGGCGTTCCATGCCGACATCGCCGAGACGAACAACTGCGTGGCCTGCCACAAGGAACATGACGCCGGTCGCAGCCTGCGCGGCATGGACCATGCGGCGCTGACCGACATCATCGTGCGATGGCTCGATCGTGCTCCGGAGCGCCACGAGGGCGCGCTGCTGCTCGCGCACGTGAAGGCGCACAGGCCAGAGGCGCTGCCCGGCAACGTCTCGCTCGCCAGCGGCATGACCTACAAGGAGACGCTGCTGGACTGCGCGAGCTGCCACAAGACCACGGACCCTCACGTCCAGGTGTTCGGAAACGATTGCGCGACATGCCACGGCACCGGCACGTGGTCGATCGCCGGGTTCAGGCATCCCTTGCCCAGTTCCACCGAGTGCGGCCAGTGCCATCTCGCGCCGCTCAGCCACTACAAGGAGCACTTCTCGATGATGTCCAAGCCGATTGCGGGTGTCCGGAATGCGCAGCCCGAGCAATGCTACCTCTGCCACCAGACCACGTCTTGGAACGACATTCGCGGGGTGGGCATCTACGACCACCATTGACCGGACAGGCCGATGAGCGTCGACTTGCCACATGCCGCCATCGGAATCGCGGTGGCTGGATTCGAGTTGTTCGGTGTCGGCGTCATCACGCTGGGAAGCCTGTTGGCGTGTGGGCGGTTCGCCTTCCTTCACACGAAGGTCGGGATGACGGCGCGCTATCACGCCCTGCGGCAGGAGCTCGGCGGCACGATCGTCTTGGGCCTGGAGTTCCTCGTGGCCGCGGACATCATCCGCACCGTCACCATCGATCCCTCGCTCCAGGGCGTGGCGATCCTTGCGCTGATCGTGCTGATCCGCACCTTCCTGAGCGTTGCACTGCAAATCGAGATCGAACGAGGATGGTCGTGGCGGCGCCGTCGACCGGCGGCGCCCGACCACCCGGATGATCCCGGCTGAGCGAACCGGCCCACACGCTCAAGGCACAGCGTCGTGCGACGACCGCGCTGGCGAGAGCCCCTTCGCTGCTTGCAGCCGATCAATGGGGCTTGAACGCTCCGCCGGGCGGCGCGTCAGGGATCGACGCCAATCGCCTGGTAGCCCGCCTTGGTCAGGGCGGCTTTCACGATCTCGCTAGGCTGCTCGGACACGACCTGCACCCGTCGGGTATGAACGTCAGCCTGAACCCGGGCATCCGGGTCGACGGACTGGATGGCGCGCGTCACACCTCGGACGCAGCCGCCGCAAGTCATGTTCTGGATGTGAAATGCGTGCATGGGGCACCTCCTGCTGATTTGTGTATGGTTAGGATGGGCCTTGCCATCGTTGGAAGGTCAAGGGTTTTCGCGGGCCATGCAGGGGTTGACCTTCCCACCGTAGGAACCCGAAGACTTGTTTACTGACCATTGCACCGGCGAGATGAACACCATGGATTCCGTTGCCCCAAGCGCCTCCCTGCGAACGAACGCTGTGCGGAAGACCGAACTCGCCATCGAGGGCATGACCTGCGCGTCCTGTGTCGGACGTGTGGAGCGCGCCTTGCGCGCCGTCCCTGGCGTGATGGCGGCGCGCGTCAATCTGGCGACGGAGCGCGCAGTCGTGGAAGGCGGCGCGGACTCCCCACTGCTGATCCAGGCCATCGACGACGCAGGGTATGCGGCACGGCCGATCGACCGGGCGGCCTTGCGCGAGGCCGATGACGCAGCCCGCAAGGAGGCCGAGCAGGCGGCACTGAAACGCGCGGTGGTCGTGTCCATTGCGCTGACCTTGCCGGTCGTCGCGCTGGAGATGGGCTCGCACCTCGTTCCCGGCCTGCATCACCTGATCGTGCGCACCATCGGCATGCAGTGGAACTGGATCATCCAGTTCGCGCTGACGACGCTGGTGATCCTCGGGCCAGGCCGGCGCTTCTATCAGCAGGGTTTCCCCGCGCTGTTGCGCCTGGCGCCGGACATGAACTCGCTGGTGGCGGTCGGCACCTTGGCCGCTTACGCCTACTCGCTGGTCGCGACCTTCACGCCCGCGCTGTTGCCCGCGCAGGCGGTCAACGTCTACTACGAGGCGGCGGCCGTCATCGTCACCCTGATTCTCATCGGCCGGTCCCTGGAAGCGCGGGCCAGAGGGCGCGCCTCCCAGGCGATCCAGCGGCTGGTCGGGTTGCAGGCGCGGACCGCGCGCGTGCGCCGTGACGGGCAGACGGCCGAGATCGCTCTCGGCGAGGTGGCGCCGGGGGATACCGTCGAAGTGCGGCCCGGCGAACGTGTACCGGTCGACGGCGAGGTGATCGAGGGCGACAGCTACGTCGATGAGTCCATGATCACGGGCGAGCCGGTGCCGGTGGCGAAGACCGCCGGCAGCGCGGTGGTCGGCGGCACGGTCAACCAGAACGGCGCGCTGGCGTTCCGCGCGACCGCAGTGGGCGAGTCCACGGTGCTCTCCCGGATCATCCGCATGGTCGAGGAAGCACAGGGCTCCAAGCTACCCATCCAGGCTCTGGTCGACCAGGTGACGTCGTGGTTCGTCCCGGCCGTGATCGGCGTGGCGCTGCTGACATTCCTGCTCTGGCTCGCCTTCGGCCCCTCACCGGCGCTGACGTTCGCGCTGGTCAACGCCGTCGCCGTGCTGATCATCGCCTGTCCCTGCGCGATGGGGCTGGCCACGCCCACCTCGATCATGGTCGGCACCGGGCGCGGCGCGGAAATGGGCGTGTTGTTCCGCAAGGGCGAGGCCTTGCAGTTGCTCAAGGATGCCAAGGTCGTCGCGCTGGACAAGACCGGTACGCTGACCGAAGGCCGGCCGGTGCTCACCGATCTGGAACTCGCCGAGGGCTTCGACCGGGCGCAGGTGCTGGCGCGGATCGCGGCCGTCGAGGCGATGTCGGAACACCCGGTCGGCCGCGCCATCGTGGAGGCCGCCCAAGCCGAAGGCCTGGTCTTGCCGGAGGTCGCCGGCTTCAGGTCCGAGACCGGGTACGGCGTCGAGGCCAAGGTGGACGGATTGGGTGTCCAGATCGGTGCCGACCGCTACATGCACCGGCTGGGGCTGGATGTGACCGCCTTCGCCGGCAACGCGCAACGGGTGGGCGACGAGGGCAAATCGCCGCTCTACGCAGCGATCGGCGGCAAGCTCGCGGCCGTCATCGCCGTGGCCGATCCGATCAAGGACACAACCCCCGAGGCCATCGCCGCGCTCCACGTGTTGGGTCTCAAGGTGGCCATGATCACCGGCGACAACCGGCGCACGGCCGAGGCCATCGCCCGCCATCTGGGCATCGACGAGGTGGTCGCCGAGGTGCTGCCGGAGGGCAAGGTGGAGTCGGTGCGCAGGCTCAGGGCCTTGCATGGCCATCTGGTGTTCGTGGGCGATGGCATCAACGATGCGCCGGCCTTGGCGGAGGCCGAGGTGGGCATCGCCATCGGCACGGGCACCGATATCGCGATCGAGGCGGCCGACGTGGTGCTGATGTCGGGCAGCCTCAAGGGCGTGCCCAACGCCATCGCGCTGTCGAAGAGGACGATCCGCAACATCCGGCAGAACCTGTTCTGGGCGTTCGCCTACAACGCGGCCCTGATCCCGGTTGCCGCGGGTGTGCTGTATCCGGCGTACGGCGTCTTGCTCTCGCCGGTCTTCGCGGCAGGCGCCATGGCGTTGTCGAGCGTCTTCGTCCTCGGCAACGCACTCAGGTTACGGCGATTCCAACCGCCGACGACGGCCGCGTCGGCTGGCCAACTGCCGGCTTCGAGGGGTGCCGCCGCTTCGGCGAGTTTCGGGGCGGCGGGCTTGGGACCGAAAGGAGAATGACGTGAACATCGGTGACGCGGCGAAGGCCTCGGGTGTATCGGCCAAGATGATCCGCTACTACGAGCAGATCGGGTTGATTCCGCCGGCTGGCCGCACACACGCAGGCTACCGGGATTACACCGAAAAGGACGTCCACGTGCTGCGCTTCGTCCGGCGCGCGAGGGATCTGGGATTCTCCGTCGCCGAGATCGATGGCCTGTTGCAGCTCTGGCGCAACCGCCGCCGGCGCAGCGCCGACGTCAAGCGTATCGCCCTGGACCACATCGAGGATCTGCAGCGGCGGATCGCCGACATGCAAGAGATGGCAGCGACACTCCAGCAGCTGGCGACATGCTGCTCGGGGGACGACCGTCCCGATTGCCCGATCCTGGCCGATCTCGAACAGCCGTCTGCGGCGGCGGCGAAAGAACCCAAGCGCCGACGCGGCGCGGTCGACGACCGTGGTGTCGGCAAGCGCAAGGCCCAGCGGGGGTAAGGCGCAACCGCCCAAGCATCGAGGCCTCTGGCAAGGGCGAATGACCATGAAATGACGGGAATGTAATGGATGGGTCATCCCGCCGAAAGTGACCCCCTCCTAGGCTGGTCACCGTGACGCGAGCACCACGCCTTGCGTTCAACCCCGGCCGTTGCATGGATCCTGTGCGGCCCATCTGGCAGGCATTCCGGCCACCGTCACGTGGCTTGTCATGCGCACGCTGACCCGCGTTTCTCACCACGCTGGCGCTTTCTCCGGCGCGCGTGGCCGGCGCCCGGATCGTGGCGATGGGCCAGGCGGGCTCGATGTCAGCCCATAGCGATCATAGGAGGTCATGCATGCGATCCAGACTTTCAGGCACGAACGCCGCCGAGCAGCTGCTGCTGTCTCGAAGGCAGTTCGTTCAAGGATTGGCAGCGGGAGGCGCAGTGCTGGGCCTGGGACTTTGGCCGAAGCAGAGCTGGGCGCTCCGCTCCCCTGACCAGCTCGAAGTCCTGTCGGGAACGCAGTTCGACCTGAGCATAAGCGAGACCCTGGTCAACTACACGGGCAAGACGCGGCCCGCCATCACCGTCAACGGCTCGGTGCCTGCACCGATCCTGCGCTGGCACGAAGGCACGCGGGTGCAGCTCAGGGCCCGGAACGACCTTCCCCCCGGTTCGATCCACGGCGACGCGACGTCGATCCACTGGCACGGCATCCTGCTGCCCGCCAACATGGATGGGGTTCCCGGCTTCAGCTTCGACGGCATCAATCGCGGCGAGAGCTACCTGTACGAGTTCGATGTCCGCCAGAGCGGAACCTACTGGTACCACAGTCATTCGGGGTTCCAGGAACAGGGCGGCATGTACGGGCCGCTGATCATCGACCCCATCGATCCGCCTCCGTTCTCCTACGATCGAGACTACGTGGTCTTCCTGTCCGATTGGACCGACATGGACCCGGCGCGCCTGTTCGCCCGGCTGAAGAAGCTGTCGGAGTACGACAATTACTACCAGCGTACGGTGGGCGACTTCTTCCGCGACGTGCGCCGGGACGGCTTGAGCGCGACGCTAAGCGATCGCGAGGCATGGGGACGCATGCGCATGACGCCGACCGACCTGTCCGACGTCAACGCGCATACCTACACCTACCTGATAAACGGGACCACGTCGCTGGGCAACTGGACGGGACTTTTCCGTGCCGGTGAGAAGGTGCGCCTGCGTTTCATCAACGGTGCGGCGATGACCTACTTCGACGTCCGCATCCCGGGCCTGAAGATGACGGTCGTCGAGGTCGACGGCCAGTACGTCCACCCGCTGACGGTGGACGAGCTGCGCATCGCCACTGCCGAAACCTTCGACGTGATCGTCGAGCCTACCGGGCAGGACGCCTTCACGATCTTCGCCCAAGACTCCGCGCGCACCGGCTACGTCAGTGGCACGCTTGCGGTCCGCGAGGGCTTGCGTGCTCCGGTACCGGCGGTGGATCCGCGGCCGCTGCTGACCATGGCCGACATGGGGCATGGCGGCCACGGTGCCCATTCCGGACTGGCGGCCGCATCGGCCGATCCGCATGCCGGGCATGGCGCCGCGCCGGCGCCGGACCCCCACGCGGGCCACGGAGCGGCGGCCGTGGCCGCCGATCCGCATGCCGGGCACGGCGTTCCGGCCGCACCAGGCGCGCACTCCGCGCATGAAGGCGGCGGCATGCAGATGCAGACTCATCCGGCCAGCGAAACAGGCAATCCCCTTGTGGACATGCAGACCATGGCGCCGGAGCCGCGACTGTCCGATCCTGGGATCGGTCTGCGCGGCAACGGCCGCAAGGTGGCGACGTATGCCGACCTGAAGAGCCTGTTCGAGGACCCCGACGGTCGCGAGCCGGGGCGCACGGTGGAGCTGCACCTGACCGGCCACATGGAGCGCTTTGCCTGGTCGTTCGATGGGATCAAGTTCGCCGACGCCGAGCCGCTGCGCCTCAACTACGGCGAACGCATGCGCATCGTGCTGGTGAACGACACCATGATGTCGCATCCGATCCATCTGCATGGCCTGTGGAGCGACCTTGAGGACGAACAGGGCAACTTCCACTTGCGCAAGCACACCATCGACATGCCGCCGGGCACGAAGCGCAGCTACCGGGTGCGCGCCGACGCGCTCGGTCGCTGGGCCTACCACTGCCATCTCTTCTTCCACATGGAATCCGGGATGTTCCGGGAAGTGAGGGTCGAAGAATGACGAGCGTGAGAACATCGATGCGGTGGGCTGCGCTGGCCGCAGCATTGCTGCTCCCTCCTGTCGGCGCCCACGCGCAGCACGCCGGTCATGGCCAGCCTGTCCCGTCGAGTCCGACTGCGAACCAGCAGGAAGAGGACGCGACGGCAGCGCAGTCTCCCAATGCCGGCATGGACCACTCGCAGATGGATCATGGACAGCATGGTCGCCCACAGGTCGACCACTCGCAGATGGATCATTCGCAGCATGATCGTCCGCAGGTCGACCATTCGCAGATGGATCATTCCCGGATGGGGGTGCTCGACTCGCCACGCGAACCCATCCCCGCCGTCACGGATGCCGATCGCCTGGCGGCATTTCCGACGCTGAAGGACTACCACAAGCATGGAACCAGCCTGAACTCCTTCTGGCTCATGGATCAGCTGGAAGGGGCGAACACGGATGAAGGCAGGGAGATCGCCTGGGAGGGAATCGGCTGGGTCGGTAGCGACATCAACCGCCTCTGGCTGAGGACCAAGGGGCACGCCCTGGACGAGAACCTGCAGCGCGCGCGGGTGGAGGCGATGTACGGACGCGCGATCCATCCCTGGTGGGATGCCGTGGTGGGCGTGCGCCGGGATTTCGGTGACTTCGGCGGAGGCGGAACGCCGCGCACCTGGGCCGCGTTCGGCGTTCAGGGGCTGGCGCCCTATAAGTTCGAGGTTTCCGCAACGGGTTACGTCGCAGAAGGCGGCAAGACGGCGGCGATCGTCGAGGCCGAGTACGACATGCTGTTCACCAACCGGCTGATCGCAAGCTGGGGTGTCGAAGCCAACTGGTTCGGGCAGTCCGATCCGGCGGAAGTCATCGGGTCAGGCTTGAGCACGGTAGAAGGAGGTGTGCGATTGCGCTACGAGATCACGCGGCAGTTCGCGCCCTATATCGGGTTCGAGCGCGAATGGAGCTTCGGCGAGACGTCCGACCTGCGCAGGCTCAGCGGTCATTCCCGAACCGACAACCGCTGGGTGGTCGGCCTGCGCTTGTGGTTCTGACGTAGATGCGTTTGGGGTTGGGGAGATGGCGGGGTGGTGCCATCGTAGGAGGGCCTGGAATGCAACCCGCATCAGGCCATCGAACACGAAATCGAAGGTCATATGCGTCCACCCCGAATCTCATCGTTGCGTCGTGGCATTCAGATTGTGGTCGCTGCCCTTGGATTCGGTTTGGCATGGTGGCGCCTGCGGAAGACCACGCAATCGGTGCTGGCGGAGCGTTTGCGCGAGACGCTGGAGGGGCTGGGCACGACTTTCGTGAAGCTCGGTCAAGGCTTGAGCTTGCGTCGCGACATGCTGCCCGACGCGTACCGCGTGGTGCTGGAGGACTTGCATAACCGGGTGCCGCCGTTCTCGTCGCAGCTTGCCGAAGCTGCCATCAAAGATGCGTTCGGCCAACCGGCGGCAACGCTGTTCGCACGGTTCGATGCAATTCCCTTTGCTGCAGCGTCCGTGGCCCAGGTTCATCGAGCCCGTACGCACGACGGGCAAGAGGCCGTGGTCAAGGTTCGCCGCCCCGGTGTCGTCTCCCAGGTCAAGACCGATCTTCTGCTGCTGCGCTTGCTGGTGAGGATTTTGCTTCCTGTGTGGCCGCAGCTCAGGCGGCAACAGCCGCTGGCGCTGATCGACGAACTCGGCATGCAGTTGCTTGCAGAAATCGATCTGGATCACGAAGCGCGGAATATGCGGCGTTTGCAGTCAGCAATCGCGGGGCTGCCAGGCGTCATGATGCCCCGCGTCGTCGAGCCCTATGTCTCGCCTAACGTACTAGTTCAGGAATACAGCAGCGGCGGCGTCGTCACCGACTTCGCCGGAAGCGACCGAGGGCGCGCCATTGCCGATCAGTTGTTCAATGCCTATCTGCACCTCTTGTTCGTTCGCGGCGTGTACCACGCCGACCCACATCCAGGAAACCTGTTCGCGATGGCGGATGGGCGACTGTGCCTTCATGACTTCGGCTCGATCGGATACCTAGATCCAAAGGCGCGGCTGGCACTCGCACGCATGATCGCTGCCGTGCCCTATGCGGATGCGGACGAGGTGCTGGATTCGGCGCTTCTTCTGGGTTTCATCGTTGCACCCGTGGACCGTCGCGAGTACACGCGCGCCATCGGCGAGATTCTCGACAAACTGGAGAGCCTGCCCGTCACCGAGTGGTCGCTGGCCGAGATGGTGTGGCGGATCTCACGCCTGGGCGGAGGAGAGCGTTTCCGGCTGCCCCGGCATCTGCTGGTCCTGATCCGAACACTGTTCCTGGTCGAGAACACGATTCGCCAGCTCGATCCGGAGTTCAACCTGCTGGGAAGTTTCGAGCTCCACCGCGAAACCCTTGCCGCTTCGTTGAGCAAGGAGGCGGCCCGCAGCCGGCGGCCGGTGGCCGAGCGTGCTGCGCGCACGGCCGACAGCTTGTCGACGATCGCATCGGAACTGCTCAGGTCGGCGATGGTGGATGATGGCAGGCCGAGCCTGACCATGTACCACCGGGGGCTTGAGGCATTGCAGGCCAACATCAGCCGGACCGGCAACAGACTGTCGGTCGCGTTGATCACGCTGGGGCTTTACCTTGCTGGATCGCTCTTGATGCAGCACAGCATTGGGCCTCGCATCTGGGGCGACATGCCGTTGTTCGCGGTCGTCGCGTATTTGCTGGCCCTATTGCTGTCGCTACGCCTGGTTCTGGCGATCTCGCGCTCCGGTCACTTGTGACGACTGGCGCCTAAGCCTTCATCCGCCGATCCACTACGCAACCAAGCCGCGACCACGAATCGTCAGGCCGCGCCGAGCCTTCTCGGCATGGCGCCGAACACAAGCGCGAACCACCATTCCATCGCCTCGTCGCGATGCTTGCGCCCATCTTCGATGGCCTGGGTAACCTGCGCGATCACCGCCTGCTCCTGCGCCGCGAAGGGGTTGTCCGCGGGCAATGGCGTCCGCTCCTTCCTGATCAGGGGCGCCAGGGCCGCGACGGCGTGCATCCAAGGGCTGAAGGCCTCCGAAAGCAGGTAGCGGCTGGTGCGCATCGGATGCAGCCATTCCAGCGCCGAGGCGCTCCAGGGATTGCTCATGGCGCTCAAGACGGGACTCACGAACGTCTTGTAGAACAATTCGTTCGTCTCCGACATCCCTCGCACTTTCTCGAACGCTGCATTAGGGACATCGAACCGCAGGTCCTCGACCTGTCGCTCCTCGAAACGGACGGTGTACTGCGACCGCGCGCAATCCGAGTCGCCGGTGGGGCTGTCGATCTTCATCTCGTAGAGGCCCGGGGCCAATGCCTCGACGTCCGCCAGGGTCTCCAGGATGGCCCGATGCTCGAAGCGGGCGACCTTCGCGGAGACGAAGATCCCCAGATGACCAACATGCGGGTTGGTCAGGTAGACGATGCGCTGATCCGCCTGCTTGAGCGCGTCCGTGTCGGGATAGACCACGGGAATCCAGCCCAGTGCCTGGTGAGGCGGCGTGATGTTGTCACCGTAGGAGGCGAAGACCACCAGCGGGTTGCGGATGCGCTTCAGGTCGACGGCGCAGTGCTCGTCGATCCGCAGCTTGCCTTCCTCGAGACGGTTGCCGATGAACAGGTTCTCGACAATGGCGACGATCTCTTCGCGGCTCATGAAGTACCAGGCATTCCACCAGCGCTCGAACTGGAGGAAGCGATCACGCTCGGTATCCACATGCGCGAAGAGGTTGGCGTACTTCTCCCACACGCCTTCCGGCTTGAGATTCTCGAAGTTCTGGATGAGCCAGGCGCCGTCGAAACGACCATTGCCCAGATCCGCGAGCAGATGGGTCATCCACACGCCGCCCACGAATCCTCCGGCGAGCCGCATCGGGTTCATACCCGCGGCGCCCGCCCAGTAGGACAGCGGCGATCCGTTGAGCACGACTGGCCCGCTCAGGCCCTGGCAGTCCGCCGCGAGCAGCGTGAGTGCCCAACCCGCCTGGCAGTTGCCGTACAGCACAGGAGGCTGGCCGGGATGGCGCCTCGCCACTTCCTCCACGAAGCGCCGCAGCGCCTGCAACACGTCCGCGAGCGTCTGGCCGGGACATGGTTCAGGATAAAACGAGACGAAGTAAACGGCATGGCCGCGATGCAGCGCGATACCGACTTCGGAGTCGGTCTTGAAGCCGCCGATGCCTGGGCCATGTCCGGCACGCGGATCGACGACCACCACGGGCGGCCTGGAGGCATCCAGGCAGTCTTCGATGCAGTGGTCCCCGGCCCGCGTGATGCGAAGGAGCGCGTAGTTGGCCGGATGCTCGAAGCGCCGGGCATCGAGCAGCGTTTCGTAGTCGAAGTCCAGCAGCGGAGGCTTGCCCGCGCGCTCGTGGGCGATCATTTCGTCGGCCCGCTGGCGCAGTGTGTCCCAGAACAGCACCGCGCGCTCGAACACGTCACGCGAGTAGCCCACTGCCTGAGCGAAGTCGTACACGGCAGAACCTGCAAGCGCTTGTTCGGCGGAATGATCTGTCGACACCGACGGCACGGCTGCCACGGGTGATGCGTGAACAGCCCTTTCGCTTCTGGATCTGCCCGCAGCGCGCTTCGCTGAACGAGTCCGGGTTTCACGTGGGCGCATCTTGGCCTCCAATGGAGATACTGCCGCGACGTCTCAAGTCGCGATTTCGATGATGTCCGGGTTCCGGGACGCATATTCCATGGCATAGGCCAGTTCACCCGCGGTGTCGGCGTGCAACTGAAGCAGCGGCTGTCCGATGCCGACGTCAGCTCCCAGCATGACCTCCATGGTGACGCCGGCGGCCTTGGCCTCGGGCGCACCGGCCAACTTAGCGAGCTGGGCAATCTTGCGGTTGTTGATCTGGACGATCCTCCCAGCACGCGCCGCAGTCAGGGGCCGGATGTGCAAGGCCCTGGGCGGCTCGCGCATGCCGCCCTGCGCCTGGCAGATCCGCTGGAACTTCGTCCAGGCCTGACCGTCAGCCAAGGTGGCCAAGGCCAGCGCATAGCCTGCTCCTGGCTCTGCCGCGCCGCCGATTTCGAGCGCGGCGCCGGCGAGCACTGCGGCCCGGTGCCGCAGATCGCCGGGCGCATCGGGTTTGTTCTGAAGGACGGCGAGAATATCGTGCGCTTCGAGGGCGGGGCCGATCCCTCGGCCCACCGGCTGGCTGCCGTCGGTGCGGATGCACGTCGCGGCCAACCCGAAGTGCGCGGCGACCGCGATCAGGCGGTCGCCCAGCCGATCTGCGGCTTCCTCCGTGCGGACCTTGGCGGTCGGCCCGACCGGGATATCGAGCACGACGTGATTGGAGCCCGCCGCGATCTTCTTGGACAGCACGGAGGCGATCAATTGCCCCTCGGTGTCCACGTCCAGTTCCCGTTCCACGCGAACGAAGATGTCGTCGGCGGGACTGAGATGCACAGCACCGCCCCAGGCGATGCAGCCGCCTTCCTGATCCACGACGCGCCGCATGGTGGCCAGGTCAAGATCCACAGGCGCCAATGTTTCCATGGTGTCGGCGGTGCCCGCCGGCGACGTGATCGCGCGCGATGAGGTCTTGGGCATCACCAGGCCGTGGGCTGCCACGATGGCGACGACGATCGGCGTGGTCCGGTTGCCTGGCAGTCCGCCGATGCAGTGCTTGTCCACCACCACCGGAGCGTTCCACGTCAGGCGCTCCCCGGCATCGATCATCGCGGCGGTCAGATCGACCGTTTCCTGTTCGTCCAGCGGCAGGGCCGCACTGGCCGTCAGGAACGCGGCTAGATGCACGTCCGTGTAGCGTCCCGCCGTCACGTCCGCGACGACGGCTTGCAGCGCGGCCGCATCGAGCCGATGGCCATAGATCCGCCGTCGAACGCTGGCCAAGGAGTCCAGGGCGGGGGCATGGGAGACCTCAATGGGGGCGCCCTCGGCGACGCCCAGCCGTTCCCAGGCGGATTCGGAGAGTGCGGCTTCGCCTGGCGCAACCAGATCGCCATCGGCCTGATAGAGCACTGCCTGCACCTGTCGCCCACCGGCCGAAAGCAACACCTGCGATCGTGAGGCGAGTCCCTCGGCGCGGCACACGTGGCAATCCGTGCGCATGACCGCAATCGACTGGTGTTGGGCATAAAGCCCCAGGCGCCGAGCGCGTAGCGTCGGCGGCGAATCGGCCACCTGGGCATCACGCGCGTTCATAGTTCGAACACCTGCCCGAAGCGCGGCACCGAGACAGGCCAGCCGTTCTCCTTGTCGATGCGTACGCGCAGTGCCTCGGAGGCCTCCGGTTCGCCATGCACGACGAAGATCCGCGAAGGCGCGTGCCGAAAACCGGAGAGCCAGCGCATCAGCTCGTTGGCATCGGCGTGCGCGGACAATTCCGGCAGGTTGGCGACCTGCGCATTGACCGGCACCCATTGACCGTGAATCCTGATTTCGCGTGTGCCTTGCAGCATCGCCTGGCCGCGCGTTCCTGCGGCCTGGTAGCCGGAGAACAGGATCGTGTTCTCGCGCTTGGGCGCGAACGCCGCGAGGTGGTGCAGCACGCGGCCGCCGGTCGCCATGCCGCTGGCCGAGATGACGACCTTGGGGAATCGGCTGGCGGTGATCTGCTTGGATTCCTCGACCTCGCGGGTATACGTGGCGATCCCGCAGGCGGCATGACAGATCTCGGCGGGCAGGCGGTGGTCGGCGAGGTGATCGCAGAGCAGCTCGCTGGCGTTGATCGCCATCGGACTGTCCAGATAGATGGGCACCGAACCCAGGCGCCCGGCCTGGCGCAGCTTCCAGAGGTAATAGAGCAGCAATTGTGCGCGGCCCACCGCGAACGCGGGAATGACAACCGTGCCGCCGCGGCCGACCGTTGTCTCGATGACGGCCCCGAGTGCTTCGGCGGCATCGCTCGGGGCATGGGTCCGGTTGCCGTAGGTGGACTCGATCACCACATAATCGGCTTCGGTCACGGGCTGCGGATCGAACAGCATCGGGTCGTCGTAGCGGCCGAGGTCACCCGAGAACACGATGCGCTTGCCGCCCCAGTCGATCTCCGCCGTAGCGGCACCCAGGATATGCCCGGCGTAGCGGAACGTCAGCGTCGCACCGTCGGGAAGCGGGGCCGGCTTGCCGAACGGCACATTGGAGAACTGCTTGAGCGCGCGCTCGGCATCCTGCACGGTATACAGCGGCAGGGCGGGCTTGTGCTTGCTGAAACCCTTGCGATTGGCGTACTCGGCATCCTTTTCCTGCAGATGGCCGCTGTCCTTGAGGATCAATTCGGCCACGTCGCGGGTTGCGGCGGTGGCGTAGATGCGTCCGCGAAAGCCATCGCGCACGAGTCTTGGCAGATAACCGGAGTGGTCGAGATGCGCATGCGTCAACACCACCGCGTCGAGTTCCTTCGGCGCGATCGGCAACGGCTCCCAGTTCAGCTCGCGCAGATTCTTGAGGCCTTGGAACAGGCCACAGTCGACCAGGATGTGTTTCCCGTTGTGGCTCAGCAGGTGCTTGGAGCCGGTGACGGTGCCAGCACCGCCGAACGAGGTGAGCTTCAAGAGAGGAATCCTCAGAGTGTGGAAGTCGCGGTGAAGGAGTCGGCACCCGTCGTCGGGTCGATGTCATCGAGAGGTTCGGGTGGACGGCGATGGCGCACGAGGCTGGTCGCTGCCTCCGTGTCGGTGGCAAGGGCCTGTGCGATCAGCGGGGCCAGTGCAATCGCATTGCTCTGATGACGCACGGCATCGGTGGAGACGATGCGGCTGCATAGCTGCGCGAGTTGTGGATAGGCATCCTCGGCGAAGATGGCATGCACCACAGCGACCACGGGCAGCGCGAAGCCTTGCTGAGGCAGCTGCCGCGCGGCCTCGATCAGCGTGCGTCCGGAGGACGCAATGTCATCGACCAGCACGGGCTGGCGATCGCGCCAGGCGGACAGGTCGGACAATGCGACCTCGACATTGCGGTCGCCGTGGCGGATCTTGCGCAGGACTGCATGGGGTGCGCCGATGCGCTGGGCGATGGCCGCCACCCACTGCTCACTTTCCTCGTCCGGACCGATCACCAACGGCCTTTCCACCTCGCCGGTGATCCAGTCGGCCAGCAGCGGAGCGGCATGAAGGGTGTCGGCGGGCACGGTGTAGAGCGCCGACAGCGCCGGGTAACGGTGCAGATGGGGATCGACCGTTACCAGGCGGTCGAAGCTCGACGACACGAGACGGGCAAAGCTCCGGGAGGTGATCGCTTCTCCGGGGTGGAAGCGGCGATCCTGCCGCATGTAGGCCAGGTAAGGTGCGACCAGGATCACGTCGCGGGCACCGAGGTCGCGGGCGGCGTCGGCGGCGAAGACAAGCGACAGGAAGCCGGGATCGGGCTGGGCCAGGGTCTGCACGAGGACGACCGACTTGTCCGCCACCTCCGCGGCGATGCGCACGTAGCTTTCGCCGTCGGGGAATCGCCGGGTTTCCAGCTCTCCCAGCTCCCACCTTCCAGCGACCGCCAACTGGCGGGCGAATGCTTCGTTGCCGGGAAGGGGAAGGATCACTCGGCTGGAGGAATCTGTCGTAGTCATGTTTGTCGCCTGTAGAAACGGAGAAGCTGGGCATTGATGGCGACGATCACCGTGCTGGCCGACATGAAGACGGCGGCGATGGCAGGCGTCATCAGGAAGCCCGTACCGAAGGTGATGCCCGCCGCCATGGGCACCGCAATCGTGTTGTAGCCGGTCGCCCAGATCAGGTTCTGCACCATCTTGCGGTAAGTGGCGCGAGACAGGCCAAGGATGGCGCCGACATCGCGCGGATCGCTGCGCACGAGCACGACGTCGGCCGACTCCACGGCGACGTCGGTGCCCGCGCCGATGGCCACGCCCAGGTCGGCCTGGACCAGCGCCGGGGCGTCGTTTACGCCATCGCCCACCATGGCGACCGATAGCCCGCGGGCCTGAAGCTCCTGGATCTTCTGCGACTTCTGATCCGGGAGCACCTCGGCGAAGTACTCCGAGATCCCAAGTTCCTTGGACACCGATTCGGCCACGCCTCGGGCATCACCTGTCAGCATCACCGAGCGAATCCCCAGCCGGGTCAATTCGGCGATGGCATCCCGGGATTCGGACCGAACGATATCGGCAAGCGCGAACAGTGCGCGCGGCTGACCATCGCGTTCGAGTACGACGACGGTCTTGCCTGCCGATTCGAGCTGTCCCAGCCGCTCGTGGGTAATGGCGTTGCCCTGGCGGGCCAGATGACCTGGGCTGACGATGCGCACGCGCTCGTCGCCCACGTTGGCTACGATGCCTTCGCCGGTGATGTTGCGCACGTCGCTGGCCTTGGGGATGGCGATGTCGCGGCGCTTTGCCTCGGCCACGATGCCATGGGCGATGGGATGTTCCGACTGGCTCTCGGCCGCCGCGGCGAAGGCCAACTCCTGGCGCTCATCGCCCTCCTGCAGCATCACGATGTCGCTGACCCCGAATCGTCCCTCGGTCAGCGTGCCCGTCTTGTCGAACACGACCGCATCCAGTCGGCGCGCTCGCTCAAACGCCGCCCTGTCACGGATCAGCAGGCCGTTGCTCGCGCTCAGCGACGTGCTGACCGCGACCACCAGGGGCACAGCCAGTCCGAGCGCGTGCGGGCAGGCGACGACCATGACGGTGACCATGCGCTCGATGGCGAAGTTGAGCGGCGCGTCGAGCACCAGCCACCAGACCAGCAGCGTGCCGACGCCCACGGCCAAGGCGATGTAGGTCAGCCAGGCGGCAGCGCGGTTGGCGATGTCCTGCGTGCGCGAGCGGGTCTGCTGCGCCTTCTTGACCAGGTCGATCACCTGCGACAGATACGTGGCATCGCCAGTTGCGGTGACGCGTATGATGACGGCGTTCGCGCCGTTGATGGCCCCGCCGATCGCGGTGGCACCGACTCCTTTGGCGACCGGGCGGGATTCGCCGGTGAGCATGGCTTCGTTGAAGTCCGAGGAGCCCTCGGTGATCTCCCCGTCCACCGGCACCTTGGCGCCGGGACGGACGATCACGCGGTCGCCTGGCTGTAACGCACTGATCGGCACGTCGTGCAGGCTGCCATCGGCATCGATGCGGGTGGCACTGTCGGGCAACAGCTTGACCAGTTCCTCCAGGGCACGCGACGCCCCCATGACCGAGCGCATCTCGACCCAGTGGCCCAGCAGCATGATCGCGATCAGCGTCACCAGTTCCCAGTAGAACTCCTGCCCGGGAAAGCCGAAGGTCACTGCCACCGAGAAGATGTAGGCGGCCGAAATGGCCAACGCGATCAGCGTCATCATCCCGGGCTGACGCTTGCGCAGTTCGGAGACGACGCCGACCAGGAAGGGCCAGCCGCCGTAGAGATAGGCGACGGTCGACAGGGCGAACAGGAGGTAACGATCGCCTGTGAATGCCAACGCCTCGCCCAGGCCGAGCGCGTGCTGGATCATGGGCGACAGCGCGAGGACAAACGGGGTCAGCAGCAGCGTGACCCAGAAGCGTCTGCGGAAGTCGGCGACCATGGCGCCATGGTCATGGCCGGCATGGCCTGCGTGACTCGAACCGGCGGCGCTTACGACGGCGCCGGTGCCGGGTGGAGACGCATGGACGTGTGCGCCGTGATCGTGCTGGTGGTGTGCGTGCGGGTCATGGTGACTCATTCGATCTGGCCTTCTTTATTGTTGAACAAGCGCCCAAGCCGCGGCACGAATGCAGGCACGTCGCTCGCGTAGCGTCGATACTGATCCCCGAACGTCGCTTCGACCTCGCGCTCCTCCCGCTTGGCGAGCCGCCAGTACATGACCAGCAGAATCGGCAGCATCACGCCCGTCACGAGTGTGGGCCATTGCAGGAAGAATCCGATCAGCACCAGGATGAAGCCCACGTACTGCGGATGCCGCACATGGGCGTACGGCCCGGTGGTGGCAAGCGATCCGGCGCGTTGAGCCTCGTGCAACACCCGCCAGCCCGCGGCGATCAGCCAGAACCCGCTGCCGATCAGCACGTAACTGGCCAGGTGGAACGGATTGAGATGAGGATCTCCCGACCAACCGAAGAGTGCGGGCCAGATGTGGCCGGCGTCGTGGGACAGCGGGTCCAGTCCCGGGAAACGATTGCCCACCCAACCCGCCAACAGGTAGAGCGTCAGCGGAAAGCCGTACATTTCCACGAACAGGGCGACGATGAAGGCGGAAAACGCGCCCAGCGAGCGCCAGTCGCGCGCCGTCGTCGGCTTGAAGAAGCTCAGGGCGAACAGAATGAAGATGCCGGCGTTCACCAGCGCCAGAAACCAGAGGCCGTAGGCGGGCGGGTTACCGGTCATCGCGGTCGCCCTCCTCCCGATGCGTCTGGTGGCCACCGTGACCGCCGTGACCGCGGTGCAGGAAGAAGTGCATGCCGATGCAGATCACCAGGGGCAGCAAGAGGGGGAGCGCACCGAGTACGTGCGCCCGATGCTCCAGCCACAGGAAGAGTCCCGCGATAGAGAGAAAGACGCACACGGTCAGGACGGCGGGGCTGCGCCAACCGCCTCGCTTCCGATCAGGAATTTCGCTCATCTCGATGCTCCAGGGCGCCAGTTAAGAATGGACGGGACAATTGGCGACGATGCCTCCTGAGCGTAGAAAGGCGTCGCTGTCGGGTCAGTTACGCGTTGATTACATTCATGTAATCACCACGTCATCGTTGTGGCAGATGGCGTCTTGCAGTGTCAGTAGCAGCCTGGCTTGCCGACCTGGTCGGGTCGGCGCTCGAAGCGGTCGTGGAGATTGGACGCGATGAAGCAGCACATTGTCGATCGGAGGGACGCGCTGAGCGGCATCCTGCTCCTGGTGCTCGGCCTCCTCACCATGGGGACTGCGGTGTTCTTCCTAGTGTTGCGCCCCGCGCTTCTGCCCGAGGATATCCGGCACACCGGTATCGACCCAGGCACGTTGCCCCCGGCGTTCCTGGAATGGCTCGGCACCGTGTTCCGCACCTGGGGTGGTTTCATTGCCGGATTTGGCGTCCTGCTGCTGGGGATTGGAGGCTTCCTGCTCTCCGGCCGGGCGCGATGCCTGTACTGGGCCACGGCCATCGGTGCCGTCGTCGCGTTTGGGCGCTTCCTGTTCAGCAACATCCTCCTGGATTCGGATTTCCTCTGGTTCATTTCGGCCCTGTTCGCGCTGGCCGCCGCAACCGCGATCAGCCTGCTGCTGAGGCGCGGACGCTGACACGATCGTTTGGCATTCACTCGTTCAACGCCGCTCCGGCCCAAATGGTGACGAAATGATTACTGATATGTAATCTTTGCGTCATCCTTATGGCAGCTTCGCCTCGGTAGATTCCAGTGACCCATCATGATCCATCCGTCGTGGCGGGAGCCGGAAGCACGAACGAGTGCGGGCATAGGGCTGACATGAAACTTCTGGTTGTCGAAGACGAGCACAAGACGGCGGACTACGTCCGTCAAGGGCTGATGGAGGCCGGGTTCGTCGTCGACTTGGCGCGCGATGGGCCCGACGGCCTGCACATGGCCACGACCGAGCATTACGACCTGATCGTGCTCGACGTCATGTTGCCGGGCATGGATGGGCGGAAAATCCTGCAAACCATCCGGGCGGCAGGCAACCAGGTGCCGGTGCTGTTCCTGACCGCTCGCAGCAGCGTCGACGATCGCGTCCAGGGATTGGAGTTGGGCGCCGACGACTACTTGGTCAAGCCGTTCGTGTTCTCGGAACTGCTCGCGCGCGTCCGGACGTTGTTGCGCAGAGGGGGTTCGCCTATTCCGCACGATCGCATCCAGATTGCGGATCTGGAGTTGGATCTGGCGCGCCGTCGTGCCACGAGGGCCGGGCAGCGTATCAACCTGACCAGCAAGGAGTTCGCCTTGCTCGAACTGCTGGCGCGTCGCCAAGGCGAGGTGCTGCCGCGTTCGCTGATCGCCTCGCAGGTCTGGGACATGAATTTCGACAGCGACACCAACGTCATCGACGTCGCGATCCGGCGGCTGCGCGCCAAGATCGACGACAGCTTCGAGCCCAAGCTCATCCAGACCGTACGTGGCATGGGCTACACGTTGGACCTGCCGGATGCCTGACCGGTTTGCCTTTCTGCGGCGTCCGGCTTCGCTCTCCGCACGGGTCACCGGCCTCGTCGGCATCGCGATGATGGTGGTGCTCCTGCTGTTCAGCTGGGTCAGCGTGGGATCCCTCGACCGGCATTTCGCCGAAATGGATGAGGAAGAGTTGGGCGTGATCGCCAGTTCGGTCATCCGGGCACTGGGCGAGGTGCAGGACGGAAGCGATACGCAGGCCTTGCGCCGTGCGGTTCGGGGGCATCACGGGGTCTACTACTATGTCGCTGATGCCGGCGGAAAGACGCTGTACGCGCCGAAGGACGGTCCGGACCTGGCGAGCTTCGCCCGGCGCACACCTCCCGTCCCTCTGGCGGACAGGCAAAGCATGACGATATGGGAAGAGAACGGGAAGTCCTATCGAGGTGGCGTCATCCAGGTCGGGGGCGACACCAGTCTGAGCGGTACCTACACGATCGCCGTGGCGATGAACATCGGCGGCCATCTCGAATTCATCCGGAGCTTCAAGCGCATCCAGTGGTGGACCATCTGCGTGGTCATGTGCATCGCGATCCTTGTCGCCTGGTTCGCGGTTCGCTGGGGGCACATTCCGATCCACAGGGCGAACGAGAAGATTCGCGCGATCACCTCGTCCAAGCTGTATCTGCGATTGGATCCCAAGGCTGTACCGGTCGAGCTGGAAGAAACCATCGCGTCCTTCAACGACATGCTCGGGCGCATCGAGGATGGGTTCGAGCAACTGGCGAACTTCTCGGCCGACATCGCCCACGAGTTGCGCACGCCGGTCACGAACCTGACCACGCAGACGGAAGTGGCGCTCGGTCAGGCCCGCTCGGCCGACGAGTATCGGGAGATTCTCTATTCCAACCTGGAAGAGTTCGGGCGCCTGAACCGCATGATCAACGACATGCTGTTCCTGGCTCAGACCGAGAACGATCCGGGCAATCTGAATCTGGAGAGCGTGGTCCTTGAGGACGCCGTCCGGGGGCTGTTCGAGTACTTCGAGGCCTTGGTGGAAGAGCGAGGCGTGAAGCTCGAACTTCGCGGCCGCACGACACCGATCCGCGGTGATCGGGAAATGCTTCGCCGGGCGCTCAGCAATCTGATCTCCAATGCGATCCGGTACACGCCCAGTGGCGAAACCATCACCGTGAGGTTCTCGCAGAACGATCGGGACGTCATCATCAGCGTGGAGAATCCCGGCGAGAAGATTCCACCCGAGGAGCTCTCGCGCATCTTCAACCGCTTCTACCGGGTGGGGCACGCCGCCCACCGAAAGGGCGAAGGCGCCGGGCTGGGACTGGCCATCGTCAAATCCATCGTCGAGGCGCATGGCGGGTCGGTCAGCGCGCTGTCCGACGAGAAGCTGACCAAGTTCTACATCCTCTTGCCGTTGACCGAGAGCTGAAAACACGTTCTTCATCGCCGCGCGCAGGCGGGTGATGGGGCATCGAGAGCTGCGGACTTCTGCCGTGCCGCGAGGTTCAGGGACGGGGACAATCGGGGGAGCCAGCGCCGCGCTGGGGCCAGAGCCGTGAAAGGCTGAGCGTCAGCATGAGCGAAGCCGCGGCCAGCCCCCAGGCAACGACAAACTGCCCATCCGTGCTGATGGCGGCGACGGCGATCGGCGCCAGAATCGGCCCGATGCTGGTCGCCGATTGCTGCGGACCGAGCCTCGATGCAGAAGGCGTGCCTTCACCGCCGATCCACAGGCTGGCGACCAGCCTGCCATCGCAACGAGAACCGCCAGAGTGATCGGGCTCCTTGCCAGCGGAAACAGGAGCATAGGCGTGCCGAACAGCATCAGCATCAGGAAGGCGAGCATCGCCGGTCGCGCAATCAGCCAGGGAAGATAGATGTGGAAGAGCTGAGCGGCGAGCATCGCAAAGCCGCACAGGGCGAGGGTGAATCTACGTATCTCTCCACGCATCGTGGCGCCGTCAGTGGGTTCTGAACAATTTCCTTGATATGGGATTGCTAACATAAGCGCAAACAGGAAGCGCGGCTCCATCAGTCCTGACGCTCCCGTTGCGCGCAGATCTCGCGCGAAGGTGCGCTGTCCGGACAAGTTTTAAGGGACTTACATACCCAGGAGCTTTCGCCGGGTACCGCAAAGATCTGTCTGATGTCCATGGGGGTCGTGCGGCCATCTTTTGCTACGAGCTCATGAAAAGCTTCTTGAACTTTGGAGAGTTGGGCCATCGGCAAAGTGATTTCGCCCGATCTGACCGGATCGCACCAGTACGCCGTGTTGGTCAACGCAACATGCTGGCGGCAAACCATTGGACGGTCCTCGTAGATCGAGCATTGTTCCTGGATGAGGAAGGGGCAGGGCGAACCATGGAAGTCGGCACTAGGAAGCGACTTCGGCAATCGAGAATGCGAGGATCGCTTCTCAATAAGCTCGGCCTCAACGGGATAAAGGTGCACCGGGTAGTGGCAACATGCCGAGCACCCCGCACTGCATGCGACATACGGAGCCATCGCAGCGGACAGGATCTCCATTTCCCTGTGCAAGGCGCGCAGCTTTTTTAGGGTATCCGGAATCTGGTGTGGGTTCTGGCTCCTTGGGTCTTTGTAGCTATCACTTTCAAAGAATGGATTTTGGTGTTGGACGGCTGAGCGGATGTGCTAGAGTAAAAGTCGGATTTCAGTGTGGGTTCGCCCAAGGTGCTGAGTGACGGACTTTCTCCAGCTGCGAAGCCTGAAGACGCTTGAAATCCTGACCAGCGAGGACAGTTACGTCGTCAAGGCCGAAGGCGTCAATCAGTGGGTGACCTGCCCGCTGTGCAAGACCGGACGCCTGCATGGTCACGGCTCACAGGAACAGTCGTTTCAGGACACACCGACGCACGGCAAACCCGTCGTGATCTTCATCCAGCGCCGTCGCTATCGCTGTACAAGCTGCACCAAGACCTTGTTTGAGCCTGTGGCGGACCTTGATGGAAAACGCCAAGCCACGGCGCGTCTGGTGCGTTATATCCGCGACCAGTCCTTCTCCAAGACCTTTGCGGCCCTTGCCCGGGAAGTAGCCGTGGACGAAAAGACGGTCCGCCACGTCTTCGACGATTTCATCGAGGAGGTCGAGGCCAAGACCCAGTTCCGGACGCCGCGGGTGCTGGGTATCGACGAGCTCAAGATCATCGGCCAGTACCGGGCCATGATCACCAACGTCGAGCGCAAGACCGTGTTCGATATCCGCCCCAGCCGGGCCAAAGCCGAGTTGATGCCCTATTTCCGCGACCTGCGGGACAAGGACTCGGTCGAGTGGGTGGCGATGGACATGTACCACGTTTATCGGCAGGTGGTGCGCGCCACGCTGCCACAGGCCCGGATCGTGGTCGATCGATTCCATATCCAGCGCATGGCGAACGACGCGCTGGAGAAGCTGCGCAAGCGCATTCGCAAGGATTTGTCCACCCGGCAGCGCCTCAAACTCAAGGACGAGCGGTTCCTGCTGCTCAAGCGGCAGCACGACCTGACAGGGAGAGATATGGACCGGATGCGGGAATGGTTCCAACAGTTCCCGCTCCTAAGCGAAGCCCACGCGCTCAAGGAAGGATTTCTGTCGATCTGGGATCAGAAGACCCGCCCAGCAGCAGAAGCCGCCTGCGCGAAGTGGCAGGCCAATATTCCGACCGAATTGGCGGCCACGTTCAAGGACCTGACCACCGCCGTGCACAACTGGCACGACGAAATCTTCGCCTACTTCGAGCAGCCGATTACCAATGCCTATACTGAGTCAGTCAACCGAGTGGCCAAAGACATGAACCGCATGGGCAGGGGTTACAGCTTCGAGGTGCTTCGGGCGCGCATACTCTACGACAAGAAGGCGCGCAAGGATGGCTCGGTTATCGAAACCGTGTTGGTCGATGACGACGACCCAATGACCACGGACTTCGTGTTCCAGCGGATGACCACGGCGGCAACGCGCAAGAAGAAGATCACGCGCGTGGTCGAGTACGGCCCCTATCTCCCGACGCTGGCGCGGCTACTCGAAGAGGGGTATTTCGAATAGTCCTCAGCCCATTGTGCAAGAGGCGGCGCTTCAGCCTGAATTTGTGATTCAGCCGATGAAGCATAGGTAAGAGGCCCAGCCACTACCCCGCGCAACAGGACAGTTGCTTTACGTCCTTGGTGAAGGTTTGTGCCGCGAGTTTCAGCCCCTCGACCATCGTCAGGTAGGGGAATAACTGGTCGGCCAACTCTCGCACCGTCATGCGGTTGCGAATCGCCAGTACTGCGGTTTGGATCAGCTCGCCTGCTTCCGGGGCTACCGCTTGCACGCCGATCAGTCGTCCCGAACCGGCCTCCGAAACCAGCTTGATGAAACCGCGCGTGTCGAAGTTGAGCAGCGCCCGGGGCACGTTGTCGAGCGTCAGCGTGCGGCTGTCGGTCTCGATACCGTCGTGGTGCGCTTCGGCTTCGCTGTAGCCCACGGTGGCGACCTGCGGGTCGGTGAACACCACCGCCGGCATCGCCGTCAGATCCAGCGTCGCGTTGCCACCCGTCATGTTGATTGCAGCGCGGGTGCCGGCCGCCGCCGCGACGTAGACGAACTGCGGCTGGTCAGTGCAGTCGCCGGCGGCATAGATGTGCGGCACGGTAGTGCGCATCGCGTGGTCGATGGTGATGGCGCCTTGCGCATTGACCACCACACCGGCCGCGTCGAGGTTGAGCGTGCGGGTGTTTGGGGTGCGGCCGGTGGCGAACAACAGCCGGTCGGCATGCAGTTCGCCGCGTTCGGTGGTGAGCACGAATTCCCCATCCTCATAGGCGACCTGGCTGGCCTGGGTGTGGTCCAGCACTTCGATGCCTTCGGCGCGGAACACGGCCGTGATGGCCTCGCCAATGGCGGGGTCTTCGCGAAAGAACAGTGTGCTGCGCGCCAGCATGGTCACCTTGCTGCCCAGCCGGGCAAAGGCCTGCGCGAGTTCGACGGCCACCACCGACGAGCCGATCACGGCCAGCCGATCGGGGATCGTGTCGCTGGCCAGCGCTTCGGTCGACGTCCAGAAGGGCGTGTCTTTCAAGCCCGGGATCGGTGGAATCGCCGGACTGGCCCCGGTGGCGATGAGGCAGCGGTCGAAACTCACCTCGCGCATCCCGTCGTCAGCGGTTGCCACGGTCAGCGTGTGCGCATCCTTGAATCGGGCATCGCCGCGCAGCACGGTGATGGTCGGGGTGCTCGTCAGGATGCCTTCGTACTTGGCGTGGCGCAGTTCATCGACGCGCCCCTGCTGCTGAGCCAGCAAGCGCTTACGCAGAATCTTCGGCGAGGCGGCGGCAATGCCGTCATCGAACGGACTCTCGCGACGCAGATGCGCAATGTGGGCAGCGCGGATCATGATCTTGGACGGCACACATCCGACGTTGACGCAGGTGCCGCCGAGAGTGCTGCGCTCGATCAGCGTCACACGCGCCCCTTGCTCGACGGCCTTCAACGCCGCCGCCATCGCCGCGCCGCCGCTGCCGATCACGGCCACGTGCAGTGCAGCCTCATCGTCCTCGCGCTTTGGTTCGCCGCCCAGCCGCTCTTGTGCATTGTTCAGCAGGTCGCTGGGTTGCCCCGGCGCATCGGCAAGCTGCGCTCGGTAACCGAGTGCGGATACCGCCGCGACCAGCGAGGTCACGTCCGCGGCGGTACCTACGCTGGCCTCAATCTCGGCCCGGCGCTGTGGGTAGGACACTGAGGCCGAACGCACGCCGGGCACCTTTTCCAAGGTCTGCTTGACGTGCTCGGCGCACGACCCGCAGGTCATGCCATCGATGTGCAGCGTGATCGCCTCGGTCATGAGCGTGTGCTCACTTCTTGACGGTAGACGGGTAGCCGGCGTTCTCGGTGGCTTTGGTCAACGCGGCCGGAGTGGTCTTGGCATCGTCGTAGGTTACCACCGCCTCCTTGGGCTCCCAGGTCACCTTGGCCTCGATGACGCCTTCGACCTTGGTCAGCGCCTTCTTGACCGTGATCGGACAGGTGGCGCAGGTCATGCTCGGCACCGACAGCGTGACGGTTTTGGTGGCGGCCCAGGCGGGAGCGCTGAGGGCAACGGTCAGAGCGAGCAATGCGACGAGTTTCTTCATGGCAATCTCCTTTCAGTAGAACAGGGGCATGAGGTAGGGGAACACGAGTGCGATCAGCACCAGGGCGGTGACGATCCAGAAGATCACCTTGTAGGCCGTCCGCACCTGGGGCACGGCGCATGCGTCGTCCGGCGCGCAGGCGCGAGCCGGCCGGAAGATGCGACGCCACGCGAAGAACAGCGCCACGAGCGCCACGCCAATGAAGATCGGCCGGTACGGTTCCAGCGCGGTCAAGTTGCCGATCCAGGCGCCGGAGAAACCCAGCGTGATCAGCACCAGCGGACCGAGGCAGCAGGTCGAGGCGAGGATGGCGGCGAGGCCACCGGCGGCCAGTGCACCGCGGCCGTTGCTGGGGTCTGCCATGTGAGGGATCTCCTTCCGAGACGTTGCGTGATGCGCTAAGGTTACTTCCGTAGTCAAGTACGGAGTCAAGCGCGATGGTGAACGATCCGCAAACACTGACCATCGGGGCTTTCGCCAAGGCCGCTGGGGTCAACGTGGAGACCATCCGGTTCTATCAGCGCAAGGGGTTATTGCCAGAACCAGGTCGGCCCGTCGGCAGTATTCGCCGCTACGGATCGGCGGACGTGGCGCGGGTGCGTTTCGTGAAATCCGCCCAGCGGCTGGGGTTCAACCTGGACGAAGTCGGCCAACTCCTACAGCTTGAGGACGGCACTCACTGCAGCGAAGCCGCCGAGCTGGCTGCGCTCCAGCTCACCGACGTGCGCACCAAGATGGCGGACCTGACGCGAATCGAAGCGGTGCTGTCACGGTTGGTCAACGAGTGCCATGCGCAGCGAGGCACTGTGTCGTGCCCGCTGATCGATTCTCTGCACGGGAGCTAGGCGCGTGGCTTAACCCGGTTTTCCGTTCCACTGCGCCTCAAACCCCAGTTCGAGCCGGGGGCAAGGTGACCTGCCACTGATTGTTTCCTTGCACCGACATGCGCCAGACAAAGCCCACACTGAAGGCTAAAAGCGCGTAAGCCTTGCGATACCAGAAACCTACCGAACGAGAGCTGTCAGACAAGAAGGGCTAGTGCGGTCTTCCCACACTAAAATCCGGATACCCAAAATTTTTGCGTCCGCTGCCCCGAACTGCTCGCGGCGGAGGGAGGGCGAACACCACATCTGCAGCGGAGACGGAAGATCGGGCCGCTTTTCTGTCTGCACGAACATTCATGGTGAGCGGGTATGTCAGGCATTGCGAATGCTTCTAACCGAAATCATATTATTTCAGCAGACGGGCGGCGGGATTGTCTTCAGCAGCTCCAGCCTGGAAATACCCAATCACGCTCGCCACCGATCGGTGCTCGGTCATAGCCATCACCGCCGGCAGTGGTACGCCTTGTTTGCCAGCCTCAGTGACAAATCCGGACCTGAGACTGTGCGCCCCAAAATCCCCCTCCAGCCCAGCCAACCGGGCGCGGCGCTTTACGATCGCGGCCACCGAACCCGGGAGCAGGGCAGGGCCGACCCTCTCCCTCCAGATTCGCCGAAAGATCGCTCCCTCACTAATCCCAGCGGCCTCAAGCCACGCTGACAGCGCTTCAGCACTGCGTCCCAAGATTGGCTTGTCCGGCGTCGAATCCGCCTTCACTCCGGCCTGCTGCGTCTTTGAATACTCCAACCGATAGATGTAGCCGTCCTCGCCGACCTTGCGCAGGTCGCGCATATCGGCGGCGGCGATCTCGCTGCGCCGGCGCCCGCCGCTGGCGAAGCCGAAGCAGAGCAGGGCACGGTCACGCCGGCCTTCCAGGCTGTCATCGCAGGTGGCCAGCATGGCCTCGAGCTCGGCACGGGTAATCGCGGTCTTCTTGGTCGGCCGCTCGCCACGCTTGACCGCCGCACGCCGCGCCCGACTGAGCAGGGTGCGGACGCTGGGCAGGTCGCACGGATTGGTCAGGCGCTTGAGCTTGTGCGCCGTGGACAGCACAGCCACGCGCTGGACCACGGTCGACAGCTTCAGCGGCCCGACCCTAGCCTTGAGGCCGGCGGCGACCAGTGCCTTATCGACCGCCGGCGGCAGCTCGCTGACCAGGCCAGTCTTGTTCTTGCGCTGGATGTGGTCGACTAAGAACTGGATCACCACAGCCTCGCTCGCCGGCAAGGCCAGCTCAATGCCATAGCGGGCCTGGTGCCAGCCGGCCCAGTAGCGCAGGGCAGTGGCGTAGCTGCGGGTCGTATTGGCCGCGGCCGCTTCGGCGAGCAGTTCGCGCACCGCATCGGCGGCCTGCTGGGCAAGCTGTTCCGGCAGGACCAGATTTGCGGCTGTCGCTAGGGTGACGAGCAATGCGCTATTTCGCTTCATACTATGTAATGTACGTTATGAAATAGGGCGTCTACTAGCGATAATCATCACTTATCGCGAGTACGTATTCAACGGGGCAGGGCGGCGACAGAGGAGGCATTCCCGTGGCACGAGGCATCACCGAAACCGACGTCCATACTGCCGCCGACGAATTGGTCGCGGCCGGGGAGCGCCCGACCGTCGACCGCATTCGCGCGCACTTGGGCACCGGCTCGCCCAACACGGTGACGCGGCACTTGGACACGTGGTGGCAGGGACTCGGCCGCCGTCTACACACGCAGCAGGTTCGCCTGGCGGTCCCCGACGCGCCAGACGCCGTCGCCACCCTGGCAGGGCAGTGGTGGGCGCTGGCGCTGGACAGCGCCAAGACTAGTCTGCAGGCGTCCTTGGCCGCGGATCAGCGAGTCCTCGAGGAGGAACGCGCAGCCCTGCACCGGGAGCGCGAGAGGCTGGAGGCCGAAGCCAGCGCCCTGCGGGCCCAGACGGAGGCCGCAGGCCAAGCGGAGCTCATAGCGACCACGCAGCTGACCGAACTGCAGCGACTGGTCCGCCGGCTCGAGGGGCAACTCGAAGAACTCACCCAGCAACGCGACGCCGCGACGGCGCGCGAGGTCGAGGCCCGAGGCGCCAAGCGGGCGCTCGAAGCCCGCCTACAGGCCCTGCAGGACACCGCCCAATCCGAACGCGCCAGTCTGGCCGCGCACGTGCAGGCGCTGGAGAATCGCGCCCATGCCGAAGTCGATCGGGCGCGCCAGGAGGTCAAAGAGCTGCAGGGTCGCCTCACGGCGGTTACCAAGAACCAGGCGGCCAGCGAGGCGTCGCTGCGCCAAGCGCTCGATGAGGCCAGGACCGCCACCGCCGAGGCGAGCCGGAGCGCCAGCAGCGAGCGGGCGCGCGCCGACGCATTGGAGAAGCAACTGAGCAAGCTGCAGGATCTGCCCGCGGCATTGGAAGCGGCAATGCGCCGACGTCAGCTCCCACTCAAGCCACGCAAGTCCGTTAGCAAGCGGGCCAACCGTGGGGCGGAAAAGCAACCATAGTCAGGAGAATCGCGCGACGAGTGCCCTCATACGGCGCGTAGAGAAGAATGCACCATCCCTCAGGTGTAGACTCGGCAGCATAAGGGTGCAGGATCTCACCGCTGACATCGACCCGATCACTGCGGAGAAGTCTCGGTCGCGGATAGCTTCGTGCATCCTCGTGAAACCTCGCTTCCATCACGACATCTACAACAGACCCGTACGAGCTCAGCTGCCGAACCCACGTTGAACGCTCGCTCAAGGGGTCCGACAGGAACGGTAGAGGTCCTGCGCGGGTTGGTAGAGCGCCGTGCGCACATCGGTCAGGCCCAGCAACGTGTGGAACAGGTTGTCATGGCTGTAGGGCACCGTTGCATTCTGGCGCACGCAATGGATGTCCAGGCGCGTGTGTTGCTGCCAACCATGCGAGAACCAAGCCACCATCGGCACCTGGAGTTGCTCCTTGGGCGCGATGGCGTACGGCATGCCATGCAGGAAAAGCCCATTCTCGCCAAGGGACTCGCCGTGATCGGATACATAAATCATCGCCGTGTCGTAGTCGGACATCTGGGCCAAGGCATCAATCGTATTGCCCAGTACGTGGTCGGTGTAGAGCAGGGCATTGTCATATGCGTTGACGATCTGCTCGCGCTCGCACCGTCCTAGGTCCGAGGTCGTGCACTCGGGAGTGAATCGTGCGAACTGGCGTGGGTAGCGCTCGGCGTATGTGGGACCGTGGTTGCCCAACATATGCAGCACGATCACCTGATCGCCGCGGTGCGTACGCGCCTGCTGGGCCAGATCCTTGACCAGGATCTGGTCATAGCACCGATTGCCTTCGCAGACGTCGGCATCGGTGCGGGCATGCAGGTCCTGGATTTCCAGACCACTGCATACACCTTTGCAGCCGGACTGGTTGTCGCGCCAGAGCACCCGCACCCCCGCCCGCTGCAGGATATGCAGAACGGACTGGTGGCCGCGGATCGCTTTCTCGTCGTAGTCCTTGCGGCCATATGGGGAGAACATGCAGGGCAGGGAGACTTCGGTGCTACTGCCGCAGGCGCTCACCTGGGGATAGTTCACGACATTGCGCTTGGCCAGGGCAGGCGTGGTCTGTCGGGTGTAGCCACTGAGCCCCCAATTGGCGGCCCGCGCAGTCTCGCCGACCACCAGCACCAGCAGACGCGGCTTGCGCTCGCCGGCCGCCGGACTCTGGACCGCGTCCTCGCCGATTGGCAGTTGCACCCGTGCCTTGCCCGGGGGCTCCTCGCTGATGACCTTGGCCAGGGACACCACTACATTGGCGGGAGTCACCAGGTAGCGCACTTCACGTTGGTTGCGCAGGAACGAACTCAAGGCCTGCAGTGAGGTAGCCGCGCCTAGCGCTCCCAGCAGGGCCATGGCGACCAGTAGCGCCACGCGGGCGAGAAGGGCGCGCGTCCACGGCCGCCGGGTCAACTCGATGCGAGTGACCAGCAGTACGGCAGGCACCGCCGTTACCAAGGGGATCAGCAGATCCCAGCCAAGTAGGTCGTGAGCCTCGCGCCAATCCGTCTTGACCACGTTGCGGACCATATCGGCATCGATATAGATCCCGTACGCGCTCATGTAGTGACCGGCCATGGCGGCCAGCAGGATCAGCGCTATCAACGTGGCCCGCCACAGACGAGGCCATAGCAACAAGGCCAACAAGAAGCCATTGACGGCCGTGATCAGGACTGCCAAGGAGAAGGCCCAGCGAATCTGGATCGGCGAGGGCACCGCCGCTTTCCAGAACATCGCGTTGCTGGCCAAGGTGAAGTACACACTGGCCCACAGGATCATTGCTTCGCTGCTCAGGCGCAGGCGCCAGGCCCACGCCGCCCGCAGATGATCGCCCCAAGCAGCCGGGGCCAACGTCCTGAGAATCGTATTCATGCCACGCTCCTCTCAGAGGAGCGCGCGAAAAGCTCGACCGCGCACGCCACCCACCAACACAGCGTCAAGCTGGCGATGTCATGGGACAGGAAATGCGCCCCGCGCACTTGCTGGGCCAGGCCAAAGCTCAGTCCCAGCAGCAGCCCCATGGCCAGACCGGCCCAGCGCCATGACGGCCGTACCGCGGCAAAGAAGAAGTACAAGCCGATCCATGCAAAGCCCGTGGCGGCATGCGCGGCAGGAAAGCACTTGGGCGAGCCGAGTATCTCTGGACGTGGTGTAAGCAGGGAAATAAACGGCCGGGTGCCATCAAACGCACTCAAATCCCACGGGCAGTCCATATGGGTCGTGGCCTTCAGTACTCCGACCACGATCGTGCACAGCAGCGTGGTCAGCAGCAGGCGGGCCAGCGGCGCATGCCAACGCAAGCGCGCCCGTTGTGGCCAGCGCGCCAGCAGCAACGCCACGGCGGTCAGCCACGCCAGCAGGCTGAGCATGCGGCCGCCGCGATGCAGAAGCGATTCCAGCAGCCAATGCTGTTTGAGCGCCCAGTGGCCACCCTGCAACTCCAACAACGCATGCGCGAACGGGAAATCGGCCCGTTGGGCTAGCAGGTACAGCGCGACTAGGAAGAAGGAAGAACCGGCCAGCAAGGCCAGCAGGGGGCGACGTGCGGGCAAAGCCATCGCGCGCGAGCTGGATACAACCAACATGAGCACACAGGGGGAGGGAAACGATGGTGCGCATGCTCAGGCACACTGTGTCCGATTGTGGTCGGAATGCTGTCGCCATCGTGTTAATTCACCGTTGGAGCCAGCTTGGGGCTCTCCGCATTGCGCCAGCATTCATCTGATAGGCATCCTTGTCACCGACGACTTCAATGCCGTCTAAAGTAGTGGCGTCTTGCGTGGCTTGTTGAGCCAGGGCGTTGCCACCGAGTGCCAGGGCCAGCGGCGCACCATACAAAGCACGGCCAATCAGCTGGGACAGCAGGTTCACGGGGGTCTTGCGGGTGGTTCGGGAACCGGACATCGGGGAGGGACTCCAGGTGGGAAAGGGTTGTTGCAAACAGCAACGCGAACGATTCGCATTAGAGTAGGTTTAGATATGTCAGATCCTTGTCAGACTGTGGCCGCACGTCGGGCTGCAGCCGCGCAGCGCCAGAACGGGCCCGCCATCCGGGTGCTGTTCGTGGAGGACAACCAGGGCTTGTTGGCCAACGTGTTCGACTTCTTGGAGAAGCGCGGCTTCGTACTCGACGCCGCTCCCGATGGGCCCTCGGGACTTCAACTGGCGTTGGAGGGTCAGTACGACGTGGTGGTGCTGGACTGGATGCTGCCGCGCATGGATGGCATCGAAGTCCTGCGTCGATTGCGCAATGCGGGTTCGGATGTCCCGGTATTGATGCTGACCGCACGCGATCAGATCGAGAGCAAACTGGCCGGTTTTGAGTCAGGCGCGGACGACTATCTGGCCAAACCGTTTGACATCACCGAACTGCAAGCGCGCCTGCAGGCACTCTCAGCCCGTCGCTCCGGTCGCCAGCGGGTGCTCAAAGTGGCCGACCTGACCTACAACCTGTCTACCCACGAGATCAGC
Organism: Pseudoxanthomonas japonensis; assembly: GCF_043632995.1. NCBI lineage: Bacteria > Pseudomonadati > Pseudomonadota > Gammaproteobacteria > Lysobacterales > Lysobacteraceae > Pseudoxanthomonas > Pseudoxanthomonas japonensis. The sequence goes on from NZ_CP171632.1 coordinate 2,115,122, forward strand.
CGGGGCGCACGCACGCTGCAGCTCTACAGCGGTAGTCGCGCGATCCTGGAGATCCTCATGCGCGAAAGCCCCAACGTCGTACCCAAGGGGCGGCTGGAAGCGGCAATCTGGGGCGAGGAACGACCTGACAGCGATATGCTGCGTACTCATGTGTACGAGCTGCGCCGCCGCCTGGACCTGCCCGGCGAGACGCCGCTGCTGCATACCATCAGTCGGGTCGGCTACCGCCTGTACCGCGCGGACGACACGCCGTGAAGCGTCGTCCGAGCCTTCGTCGCCGCTTGATCGTGGGCCTGTTGGCCTACATCGCCATCCTTTCGGCGGTGTTTGCCACGCACGGCTACTGGGTCAACGAACGCACAGAGCAGGCGGTGTGGGAGTCGCTGTTGCGCAGTGAGATGGAGTTCTTCACCACACGCCGGGCGCAGGACCCAGCCCACTTTGCGCCTAATACGGATCTGCTGAAGTTCTTCGATGGGAATACCCCGGCACCAATAGCGTTCGAACGGCTCGCTCCCGGGCTGCACGACGAGTTGGTGATCGGCGATCGCCAGTTTGTGGTGCTGGTGGAACAGGTGCCCAATCACCCGGGCAAACGGGTGCTGGCGCTGGACATCACCGATCAGGAGCAGGACGAGTTCGTGCTGGGCACGCGCCTCGGGGTGTCGGTTGCGTTGGTTGCGTTGCTCTTATCGGGGTTGATCTTCTGGGGCGTGGATCGCTTGATCAAACCGCTCACACAGCTGGTCAAGACGATACCCACGCTCAAACCTGATGGTCGCGATCCGCCGTTGGATGTGGCGCACTCAGCGCCGAGCGAAATTGCCCTGATGACCGAGGCGCTCAATGGCTACAGCCAACGAATTCGCGATCACATCGAGCGCGAGACGGAATTCATCAATCTGGCCAGTCACGAGTTGCGTACACCCGTTGCGGTGATCACCAACGCCATGCAGGTCGCCCTAGATCATGAGGACACTACCGATACGGTGCGGCCTTACCTCGAGCGCGCCCACCGCACCTCGGTAGAAATGGCCGAACTGTCGAACATGCTGTTGGCCCTGGCCCGTGACCCGGCCCGTATCCAGAAAGAAGCCCGGGAAGTGGATCTGGCTGAAGAACTGTCCAGCATTATCGAGGACCACACCCTCGTGGCCGACAACAAGGAACTGACCATCGTGTCGCAGTTGCAGGCACCGTTTCGCGTCGAGGCACCGCCGCAAGTGGTACGAGCCGTGATCAGCAATCTGCTGCGTAATGCGATCGAGAACAGCGATCGTGGGACAATCCTGATCCGGAACACCGGATTGGCTACGCTATCGATCCAGGACCCCGGGCATGGGATGTCCGGGGAGGAGATGAGCGCGCTCTACACCCGCCTGACACGGGGCGGCATCGTGCGCTCGGGAGGGATTGGACTGGGCTTGATCGCGCGCATCTGCCAGCACTTCGGTTGGATACTGCAACTGGATTCGCAAGTACAGGGCGGCACGGTGGCCAGCGTCACCTTCGTCCCGATCGCACAGGGACGTTCCCCAGAGCACTAGGCGGTTGGCGCCAGCGCCGCCCATTGCAGCCGCACCTGCAGCCCGCCCAGGGCCGAAGTACCCAGCGCGAGTTGGCCTTGCGTAGCCTCGATGATGTCGCGGGCAATGGACAGCTGAAGGAAACCGGATTGGAAGAGGGCTTGGTCTATGTCACCCAACAAGACCTCTGGCCGGCAGTAGATCGGGTGGTGCGTGGGCATGGTCTGGTGTCCCATCCTCTGGGAGAGCCGTACCAGGGCAGGGTGATATTCGAGGTCCGGCATCCACCTGTCATGTCCACGCCTACACAGGATCGCTAGCGCTTCGCTACCAGGAGAACGTGAATGCCAACGCCTGACCACTGGTTGCTCTGGGCACTGCTATCGGCGGTGTTTGCCGCGCTGACGGCCGTGTTGGCCAAGCTCGGAGTCAAAGATGTCGATGCCGATCTGGCCATGGCGTTGCGCACCCTGGTGGTGACAGCCTTGGTCGTGCCGTTGGTCTGGATCACCGGGAAATGGACCAATCCGCTGCAGCTACCCGCCCGCACACTCGGCTATCTGGTGCTTTCTGCCTTGGCCACCGGCGCGTCATGGTTGTGCTATTTCCGCGCCCTGCAGGTGGGGGAGGCCTTTCGTGTGGCCCCGGTCGACAAACTCAGCGTGGTGCTTGTCGCTGTGTTCGCCTTCTTCCTCTTGGGCGAGCGCCCCTCGCCGAAAGACTGGCTGGGCATTGGCCTGATGGTCGCGGGTTTACTGTTATTGGTGATCAGGAAGGGGTGAGGGGCCACGCGGCTCGCCCCCAAAGATGGCGTGGTTACGCCATTGACCAGTTCCTGTCGGCACCCGCACGCCGCTGTTCTGCTGATACGTTCCCTGGAGCAGGCGGGCAAGCGCTGTCGCGTATGTACATGCGGCATCGAAGGTAGGCAGGCTCGCCAGATCATCCCTCAGACCACGGCTGACCCACCAGCGCCCCTCGCGCTCTCTTACGTAGTACTAGATTCGTGGCATCGTGAAGAAGGTGCTGCTGGGCGAGCGCCAACCCTTGCTTCGGCCGGAAGCAGCCAACCAAGTCTGGTCGATGGACTTTGCGTTCGATCGCACCGCCGAGGGTCGTGTGCTCAAGGCGCTGACCATCGTGGACGATGCCACGCACGAGGCGGTGGCGATCGAAGTGGAGCGGGCCATCTCGGGCCACGGCGTGGCACGGGTGCTGGACCGGCTGGCGTTGATCCGTGGCCTGCCGCAGGTGATCCGGACCGACAACGGCAAGGAGTTCTGCGGCAAGACGATGGTGACGTGGGCCCACGAACGCGGTGTGCAGCTACGTTTGATCCAGCCAGGCAAGCCGAACCAGAACGCCTACATCGAAAGTTTCAACGGCCGCCTGCACGACGAATGCCTCAACGAGCACTGGTTCCCGACGCTGCTGCACGCCCGCACCGAGATCGAGACCTGGCGCAGGGAATACAACGAGGAGCGACCAAAGAAGACCCTGGGTGGCCTGACCCCGGCCGCTTACGCCGAACAACTGGCGGCCAAAGCCGCTACGATGAGCCCGGACTCTAAAGAGCCCCGCTACTGAAAGCGGGGGAACGTCGCCAGTTGCTCGGGGAGCACCAGGTTCGCGGCCGTCGCTGCCACGCCGCTAGTGGAGGCGAAAGCTACGCCTCATTAGTACCAGTCCTTACATAAGGAATGTTATGCGAAGTAAGTAGTTGATTTTACTATCAATTGTTACCGAAAGCAACTGACCTAAGCCCTGCATCCCCAGCGGCAGCGGAAATCTGTAAGCTAAGTATTCCTTAGTGCAAGCTCAGACATCCGCATGACCATGCCCGCCGAACGCACACGCAACATGCTGCAGGCCGGCGCGTTCCTGAGAGAACTCGCCGCCAGCAAGGCCGTGCCCAAATCGATTCGGGAAGAGGCGTACCGACTGCTTCGGCACTATCCGACGGTCAGCGACATCGAAGCCATTGCCCAGCATGAAGAACGGCTGCGGGAGCTGACCCAGTCGGCTTTCGTACGCCCATATCTGACCAGCCAGATCGAGCCGGACTGGTTCCGCGGCTGCCCGCTCGGTCCACATCGCATCTGACCATGAAGCGACCGAGCAGGCCGCGCGGAAGAGGGACCACGGCTGCGGAAGCGGCCCTGGAGGCTTCGTTTGAACGGGCCCGTGACAGCGCGACTGAGGAGCTCGCATTCTTCAAGCGGCTGATGGATGCGATCGTATACGTGCATGCACCCGTTTCGGACGACGCTCGGACATTGCGGCTGGTCCAGTTCCGCCACCCCGACGGATTCGATGCGATCCCTTTCTTTACCTCGCTAGGCAAGGCGCAGGTGGCCAGCTCGGCTGCCGTCAAAATTCTGGGAGTGTCAGGCCGTGAGTTGCTAACCGGTACGCGCGGCGCGACCTTGATGCTCAATCCCAACGATGGTGGGGTTGTTTTTTATCCAGAGGAAATTGCGACATGGCTGGATAGGGGATTTCTCGCCCGTGTGGAGCGACTGGCGCCGGTGGAGTTCGCCGTGAGACCTGCCCAGGGCGCACCGGCTTGGCTCGCTCCGGCCATCAGCCGCAGCCTCGAGCACGCCAACTTCGTCTCGTCGGCGTACCTCCTGGAAACGCACTCGTCAGCGGGCGCTGAGCAGCCACCCGGGCTGTTGGTCTGGCTGGTGGTTGACCTGGCGTTCGCCGAGCGGGCAGCTCGTCTGGTGGCCACTGCCATACAGCCCTTATGCGCCGACTTAGATGTCATCATCGACCTGGCAGTCCACGACGTATCGCAGCCTTTGCCGGCGGGCTTGGACCGGACCCGCGAGGGCTTGGCCGACGTCGACGCTGGACGGACGATCCCGCACGAGGATCTGCTGCGATGGGTCAGGCAGCTGTTCGAGCGTACTGCTGGTGCCCGAGCCGCCGATCAGATTTGAGGCGTCTGTTGGGAGGAAGTTTGAATGCGGGGCATTTGTTGGCTGATCAGGCCTGGCCAACTACGCCGATCGCGCTAGGTACCACTAGCCGCAAAGAGTTCTGTCGTCGAATTTGGGGCAGCTTGCTGGTAGCGCTCTGAGAACGGGGCGGATTGTTGGAGGCTTATCGACGCTGGGGCATTTGTTGGAGCCAGTCGGGGCATCTGCTGGCTGCCAGTGGGGCGATTCAGTGTCGGCAATCAGCGTTTCAGGAACTGCAACCGGGCTCAGCAAAGTTGTGACGGATATATAAGGGAGTAACGTTATTAGTATCAGCAACTTACACTCAGCGAATCTTGCTCATATAACTCTTTTGCTCGGTAACACGCGGTCAGCAAAGTTGTGACTTTTGGCGGACGAGCGGACAGGTTGTGACTTTTCTTAGGCGCCGGGAATTCATCGAAATATTGGAGAAAATGCTGCATCCAACAGTCCGCAGAAGTCTTTGTGAGTTCAGGAACTATGCGGCACCGCCTTTGGATCGGTGATGCATGACTGCCCGGCAAGTCGATCTTGGCTTGTTTATAGCAATATTGGTCTTGCCTGTGGCCTTAAATAGAAGTGATTTCTCATACTCGCCGGCAATGTGTTCATGTGCTCGTGAAATGCTTTCATCCAGAACTCGAAGCGCCGCGCGAATGCAAGTTGCTGAAGGAGACATGGCGGTTAAATCCTCCCATGAGATCTTCGTAGCTCCTTCGGAGTACCGATCCGGCAAGGGGTGTCCGATCCGCTCATACCAACGCTCGCCCGCGGCGTAGAGACATGCGCAGGCATCCGACGCTTCCTCACTTTTTTCCATCAGGAAAGGAAGAGGATAAAGATGCTCAAAGCTATCCGGAAGCACGCATGGCGCACATCGATCCCCAAGTCGAGCGACTCTAACAACCAGCCACTGGAGTCCGCCGCGAAGTTTTATAGAAAGATTTCTCGCGTCTTCAAATTCCCTGCTGAAAAATGAGTCGATGAACTCATTGACTGCTCTATCAGCCAAGATGTGAGCCAGGTGGTGGTCGGGATATCGCCTCCAGGTTATTTCCCGGTGGAAGGCGATGAGGAAGAGTAACGTCGACGGCGTAGCGGCTTTGACAAGCGCTGCCATGTTCCTATCTTTCATATCCGTATAAAAGGCAGGATCGCGCAGTCTTGCCGCTTCAATGACCTGACCCGGCACGAAAATAAGATCGCGCTCATTCAGGTAGGCCAGTAGTGTCTCTCGTGAGTGCAGGAGGGGAGGTAGCTCAGGCTCTGTATAGCCGACAAATTTTTTAAGAAGCCATTGACGTGAGTTTGGAACTCGCTCCTCGACGCGTTCAACGAGATTGAACTTCTGCCCACTATCGTCAAATTCCATCCAGTATTTGCCGTCGGGATTCTTTCCTTTCGCGACCTCTTCAAAAACCCGCGGCGCCATGCGTGCGGTCAAGGTCCCCGAACGATCTGTCGTGGGGAGGAGAAGGGTTCTATCCAACCAACGGACATTTCCGCCCTGCGATTTCTGCAGAAAGCGAGTCCACAGGATGGATCCCCCGGTTAAAATTGCGCTAGCAGAATCGACGTTCATGCGCTAGGCCTGGATTGAAATTTAAACCACAAGCCTCGGATCAGTTTCCAGATGGCTTAAGCGGTTAGGCTTCTCCGAGTGAAGCCTCAAGAGAATTTAACGATTCCCTAACAAAAAAGAGCCCGCCACTGCAATGGTCGGACTCTTTGGGCCAGGTCGTGGAGGACCTGTTGATGCCATCGTCAATATACACCCCTTCCCGCCAAGCGGGTCAAGGTCGCGACGTCCCCCCAATTTTGAGTAGCACCGCGATCTGGAGTCCAATCCCCAACCACAAGGAGATTGGACGTGAAGAAGCGCTTTTCCGAAGAACAGATCATCGGCTTCCTGCGTGAGGCCGAAGCCGGCCTGCCGGTCAAGGACCTGTGCCGCCGGCACGGCTTCAGCGAAGCCTCGTACTACCTGTGGCGCAGCAAGTTCGGCGGCATGAGCGTGCCCGACGCCAAGCGGCTGAAGGAGCTGGAGGCGGAGAACACCCGGCTGAAGAAGCTGCTGGCCGAGCAGGTGTTCGAGAACGACGTGATCAAGGACGCCCTGCGAAAAAAGTGGTGACTGCACCGGCTCGACGGGAGCTGGTGCGGCATCTGGTGGCCAAGGGCCTGAGTGAGCGGCGGTCGCTGGCGGTGGTGCGCATGAGCGCCAGCGCGTACCGCTATGCGCCGCGTCCGGACCGCAACGTCGAGCTGCGGGCGCGGATCCTGGCGCTGGCGCAGCGGCACAGGCGCTACGGCGTCGGGATGATCCACCTCAAGCTTAGGCAAGCGGGACTGCTCGTGAACTACAAGCGCGTCGAACGGCTGTACCAGGAGGCGAAGCTGCAGGTGCGGCGCCGCAAGCGCAAGAAGGTGTTGCCGGGCGAGCGTCAGCCACTTATCCGGCCGCTGGCCGCCAACCAGGTGTGGTCGATGGACTTCGTGTTCGACCGCACTGCCGAAGGCCGGGTCATCAAATGCCTGACGATCGTCGACGACGCCACCCACGAGGCGGTGGCGATCGAAGTCGAGCGGGCGATCTCCGGCTTGGGCGTAACACGCGTGCTGGATCGCCTGGCGCTCGCCCGTGGCTTGCCGCAGGTGATCCGCACCGACAACGGCAAGGAGTTCTGCGGCAAGGCCATGGTCGTCTGGGCGCACCAGCGCGGTGTGCAGCTACGACTGATCCAGCCCGGGAAGCCCAACCAGAACGCCTATGTCGAGTCCTTCAACGGGCGGCTGCGGGACGAGTGTCTCAACGAACACTGGTTCACCCACCTGCTGCACGTCCGGACGGTCATCGAGACCTGGCGCCGGGAGTACAACGAGGAGCGGCCGAAGAAGGCACTCGGCGGCCTAACACCGAGCGCCTACGCGAAGCAACTGGCATCCGCTACCATCAACCCCGGACTCTAAATCGCCCCGCTACTGAAAGCGGGGGGACGTCGGTCGTACCCGCTTTTCTGCCGCCGTATGTCTGCGCGGTCACGTCGATGGGTAAGACGCCGGCGCAGAAGAAGCGCAACCAATACCTGGCAGCCGTGCGTGCCAGAGGAGCCAGCGGCTACAACCTCTGGTTTGTCAGGCCTCCGCAGGACGGGCAGGCACTGCCGTTGACACTGGCCTCAGACATCGAGCTAGAGGCCTTCTTCTACCTGGAAGGTTCACCGGAGCTGGTATCCGTCGACTATTCGCCCCTTCGCCACGGTCTGGCACCCGCTCAAGAGAGGCGGCGTCACTTTGCCACCGTCAGCACGCTCGAGGGGGCCGAGTTCGACGTCGACCTAGACCCTGAGGCCGATAAGGCATCGGTGGCGGGCCGGCGATTGATCAACCTTGCCACGCTGAATAGGGCGAAGGTACGCATCCAAAGCTGGCGCGCCATTGTCCCCACGCTAAACCGGTGCCGATCCCACAGTTTGGCCCCGGTGATCATCCGGTGCCGGCAACTGCTGGAAGAACGAGGCCAACTCGAGGTTCGTGATCTGTGCCAACAGCTGGCCACTGAGCCCACTGCGCTAGTCACGGGCGCAGTGGCCACGCTGTTGCGTGCTCGCGAGATCCAAAGCGACGTGGATATTCACCTGTGGGGTCCGAACACGGTGTTGCGGGCACAGCACGATGGGTAAGCGCCTGACCCTGAAGACGACGCCTCCGGAGCGTTTGGATCTGGCTAGCTGGGTCATGCCGTCGCTGGAAGGGCTGGATTCGGCCCAGCAGAAACGGTTTTATTCGCTCAAGGACGCCATCACCTCCTATGTGGGTGGTGAGCGGATCACGCCTCTGCTGCAGCAGTTGTCGATCTGGAAAGAGGTCTTCTATCGCGCCTACGATAAGTGTGTCGCGCTCGACGAGCGGGGCAGACCGATCGGCTGGGTGGGGCTCCTTCCAAACCTTGAGATGCAGCCGCGGCAGCGACGAAAGCCATTGCCGCAGCATCAATGCAAAGGACTCGCAGGAGCCCTTGGGCTTTTCCTGAGCCAGAACGGCGAGATCGCCGAGGCATTGAATAACTACCTACTGCTCAATGCCAAACGAAAACCCGGCGGTGAAGCGGGGATCAGGCACAAATCGGTGCACATGGAGTTCCTTCGTCTATGCAAGGCCAAGGATCCAGACGAGCAGTCCTGGCCGTTTAAATCCCGTCGGCGTGGGGCAGGGGCTGTTCGTAAGTTCACCAATACTTTTCTGATCAGTCACTACGACGCGATCGTGGCGACCCAGTACGGCGACAAAGCTGCGACCAAGTCAAAAGCCGGGAATGGCCACGTCTCCCGCCTGACGGCCTGCATGCCGATGGACATCGTCGAGATTGACGAGCATGCCATGGGCTGCATCGGCACGGTCAGAATCCAGACACCCGAGGGCTCACGCTTCCTGGATGCAGGACGGATGAAGCTCCTGTTGCTGGCCGATCGCCACAAGGGCTGGATCATGGCGTTCAAGGTGATCTTCCGCGAGGAGGCCAACGCTGGCGATGCGATGGACGTCCTGCATGCCGGCATGGTCGGTGAACCCGACTGGGCGCATCGTGCGGAAGATCAGCGCCCGACACGTCCGCTGGCAGATCTAGATGACCGTTTCGGGTGGTGTGGGTTCAATTGCCTGCTGCTGGACAATGCGCTCATCCATCTGGCAGAGGAACTGGTTTCTCGCGTGATGGCGCTGAGCGGATGCGCGATGAATTTTGGACCGGTGAAGACCCCCGCCAGACGTCAGCTCGTGGAGCGCATCTTCAATGAACTAGAGCGGGCAGGCTTCAAACGGCTCCCGCAGACCACCGGTGCGGGTCCGTTGGATCCGAAGCGCCAAAACGCTGAAGCTGCGGCGCGAGCATGCGTGGTGTCCGAGCGCGAGATCGTGGGCCTTGTAGTCAATCTGGTGCGCAAGTTCAACGAGAAGGCGGGAAAAGCCAACTTGGCAGCCAGCCCCGCCCAGCGCATGCATGCCCTCATCTGTGGGCCCGAACGAGATCAATACCTGTTCCCCTTTCTACCGCCTTTGCGGGAGGGAGAGGCGGATTTATCCAAGTCGATCGCACAGGCGAAAATCCGTGGCAACAAAAGCACAGGTCGTCGCCCTTACTTCACCTTCCTGGATGTCGACTACACCAACCCAGGGATGTCAAAAGACTGGGCGCTGTTGGGTCAGACGGCAGACCTGCATGTAGTACGCACCAATGTTCGCTATGTGGACGCCTTTCACCAAGGGCGACCTGTAGGGACATGCCAGGCCGGCGGTCGCTGGCGCTGGAGCGATCATTCGATTGACCTGCGGCGCCATATCAATCAGCTGCTTCGCGAGGGCTATATCGATAACGACAGGAATGACGATGTCGTAGCTGCGTTCTTGCAAAAAGTCGCAGCTGACAATGCCAAGGTCAAAGAAAAGGGCAAGTCCAAGCCGTCCAAGGCTGACGTGCGACAAATGGGCGACCACAACGCCCGCCGCGACATTCCCAATGACGTAGCCACAACGACGACCCAGGAGCGGGAGGCCGAGGCTGCAGTGAATGAGCTGCTGGATCGGGCAAGTGAATCAAGCAGTTCCAACTACCTTCCGTGGGATGACATCGGCGCTCTCAATGGGGATCGCAATGACTATTGACGAAATTATGAACTTACGTGCTCAGGTATGGGATGAGCATCCGCTGATTACTGAAACCGCAATTCTCCCCACCTTCGCGGGCAAGGACGTTGTTGCTCGTGTATGGGAGGTGGCCCGCAAGGGTCGAGCATCCATTGCCTTCTTCGCCCAACCGCTATCGGGTAAGAGTACATGTACCAGGCTTATTGCGGCGGAAATGAAGAGGAAAAAACCGGGTTGCGGCGTGATGGTCTATGAGGCAGCTGAGGACGACCGTCCGGCGGAAGGACGATTAATCTCGGACATTCTTAACAAGATGAATTATGCGCCGAAGATTGCCTCAGACTTGGCTGGCAAACGTACGCAGTTGCATCGCGCCCTTCTAGCCATGTCAGGGGAGTCCAGACACCTTTTCTTGATCTTCGATGAGGCCCAAGATTTGAGCTGTCGCGAGTTTGCAGCGCTTAAATCTGTCATCAACCGTCTGGTGAGAGAGCTGGTAAAGGTCACGGTTGTTCTGTTCGGGCAGGTTGAGCTGAAAGAGAAAAAGAAACAATTGAAAGCCGCCAGATCGGACCTCGAGAAGCGTTTTATGGCCGAGTTGCTTGAGTTCAAAGGGATCCAGAATGCGGCTGAGCTGGAGCCGCTGCTCGCGGCGATTGACACTAGGTCTGAGTTTCCCACAGGTTCTGGCCTTAGCTACCTGCATCTGCTGCTGCCCAGATTCTACGAAGGCGGTGGGCGGCTCGCCGGTTGCGGTAACCTGTTTTGGCACGAACTCCAACAGCGGCGTTTGCCAGGTATTGGAACCGTGGTGGACATGTCCAGCGTCGCCAGTTTTTTGGCCTCACTCGTCATCCACTTGCGTAACCTAGACAGCGCAGACTTGAAGAATACGCCGGAGCTGCTTCGGCAAATTCATGTCGTCTGATGGCGCGGAGGTGATGGGGTTTTTCCCCTACCTTCCAGAGCACTGGGAGAATAACTCCCTTTTAGGTTCATACGCGGCGATCGGCCGATTCAACCTGTGCCGTGCGTACGACGTTGCAAAGCATATTGAGCAGCCATTGCAGGCTATGCAACCGCGTCGGCCGCCCTCGACCACCCACCTGCTCGAATTCATGAGTTGGGTAGCAAAACTGGAGGTTGCGACCGAGGAGGTTTTGCATCCACTGCTTCGGCGCGTCATCGCCAAAGCAAGACAGGACCTTGCTGAAGTGCCTCTAGATTGGTGGCGACATCACATCGTCTGGTGCCCGGCCTGCATGAAGCTAGACCATCACAAAGCCATCCATCAACATCGCGCACTTTGGTTCTGTCCTGTGCACCATGTAAGGCTCGAGCAGTTCTGTCGCGCGTGTGGCCAGCACAACGGCTATCGCGTGCTCTGGGATTGTGAGCCCTTTATCTGCCGCTGCGGCAGTCGCATAGATGGTGCGCCCGAGCAAACACCTTGGCCTCGGGCGCTTCGCGAAGCACCTTCGCTGGATACTCGGCTGACCTGCAGGGTGGCTGAGCAGGTTTGGGTCGCAGGCCTGCCTTGGAATGCCAGTCCGCCTCGTCCGTTGGGCATATCGCCAAACGATGTTCGCATCTATTTTGCCGAATCAATGCGAAGCGCCACTCGCTCGCTCCAAAGCCGAGTATTGGGGCGATACTTCCGATTCCTAAGGCCTTCGGAAATCCCCCGGCGCTCGAACTGCACGCACGATGAGGCGATTTCTCGCATTGCCGCCCACGTGCGTACCGTGGCGATGCTGTCGGGACACGCGTGCATCGGCGAGTTGGCAGGCCCCTCATTGGAGCGTACGTATCTGTGCCCCTGTCATGCCGGTTTCTCTCTTTGGCTCCAGCGGAGCAGGAGCCGCAGACTGCAACACGCCCCTTGGTCGAAGCACGTGAATCTCATGACCTATGAAGGGTCGCATCTTGGCGTGTGCTTATCGGTCTGCTGGCTGGCCCATGTCCAGGCGCAGCTTATGGATCAAGACTGCGCCGCCCAGATGGTGGAGGCTTTCTGGGATGTGCCAGACGAGGCGGGCTTACCTAGTCCGGCCGACGAAAAGATTCCCAACACACGCGCCTTTGTGTCCCATACCTTTCAGTGGATGGCCATTCGGTGCCGCCACGTAAGCGGGCAGGTGACCCGCATGGGCGAGCGCTTGGCTGCGTTGGGAGGGCGATCACTTCCCCACGCACAGGACGATGTGCTGGCCGATGCCCGCTGGATCATGGATCAACTCGGGGCATCGGCACGCCGATAGCCCTTGAATGCTCACCGTACTCCTACCGCGTCAGCCCAGCTCCGTATTGCTGACGGGCATGCCGCGGTGCGGCGTGGTGATGAGCGAGCTCAGGTCGAACCCCTTCTCGCGGGCCGTACCCAGATACTCGTCCCTGACTGAGGCCGAGACCACCGCTTCACGGGCCAGCAGCCACAGATACTTGTGGTCGGGCGAGCCCACCAAGGCATAGCGATACTCCTCATCCAGACGCAAGATCCAGTAATCACCCTTGGTGAACGGTATCCACTTCAGCCCATCGGGCATGAAGGACACTTCCAGTTTGGCCCCGTGCGAACCGTCGACCACGGTCGCCTCACCGATCGACTGATGCGCCTTGCCATCCCCATCCCGCGCACGGTTGTCCACCCTGACGTTGCCGTCTTCGTTCAAGGAGTAGGTCGCGGTGATGTCCGTGTAATCCTCTGGCTCATGACGCATCGGCAAGCGGGCGATTTCATACCAGGTGCCGATATAGCGATTCAGATCCACCAGGGTCACGGTAGAGGGCTCATTGGAATGCGTCATGGCGGACTCACCGGGCTAGGGAAGATGTCCGCGAGGCTAGAGGGCGGGCCGTGAAGGCGCCGTTTCAGCCCGGCTAGTCGTCCTCCCACGCCTCATCCTCGTCCTGGTCGGCGAGCGGCGTGTCATCGGGCATGACAGGCTCGAGCAGCGTGTAATCGTCTGCCTCGGGTTTGGCTATCGCGCGGCTGACGGTATAGCTCTCCAGCGTCGGGACCAGCCCATGTCGCAGCAGCGATTGCGGCGTAGAGATAGAGCCGCTGAGCCAGCGCATCGCCGCTTTGCCTTCCAGGAAGATCGGTCCGTCCGGCGTCAGGGGAGCAGGAATGCTCGCATTGGGCGCGGTCAGTATCGCGAATGAATGCAGCACGCCTTCCTCACCCTCCCAGCGCTCCCAGAGCCCAGCGGCCAGCAAGGCATTGCCGTCAGCGCGCTGGATGAAGTGAGGCCACGGCGGTTTTCGCTGCCGATCCCATTTGTAGTAGCCACTCAGGGGCACCAGGCAATGTCGCTGCTTCCATGCATCGGCAAAGATGCGACTGCGCGGGGCGCGCTCCAGCCGTGCGGTCACGGTGGTGTAGCGGGTGAAAGGTGTCTTGGACCAGCGTGGGACCAGGCCCCAGACCATGTCAGCCACCACGATCATCCGGCCCTCGGCCATGGCCACCACCTGCGCCGGTTTGCCTTTGCCCACGTTGTAGCGATCAGGTCCAGCCACCAGCGCATGCTCGATGGCCTGCGGAAGGTCTCCGTCAAGCTGGTCCGGCTGGGCAATGGCCTGGGCGAATCGTCGCATGCCCGCAGGCTAGCGCTGGCTTGGTGAGCTTGGGGTCTAGGCGGGGCATCTGCGTTCACCTTATGCGCATGCCTAGGCACTTACGGTCAGGCTTTCCGACTGCGAGATCGCCGCCATGAAGCACAAGCCGCTTAACGAGCAGGTCATCGTCATCACCGGCGCCTCCAGCGGCATAGGCTTGTGCACGGCCTTGCTCGCCGCCGAGCGCGGGGCGCAGGTTGTCCTGCTTGCCCGAAGCGGCCAGACACTGGATGAAATCGTCCAGGCCATTGCAGTGGAAGGGGGCAGGGCGCATGCGATGACGGTCGATGTGTCCGACCGGGAAGCATTGCAGCGCACCCTGATCGAGATTCTCACCTTGCATGGCCGCATCGACACGTGGGTCAACAATGCAGGTGTGGCGATCTACGGCAAGCTGGACCAGGTCACCGAGGCTGACAGCAAGCGACTGTTCGAGATCAATTTCTGGGGCGTGGTGAACGGCTCGCTGTTGGCGTTGCCGGCTCTGCAGTCCGCCCAAGGCACGCTGATCAATGTTGGAAGCGAGGTATCCGAAGCGGTGGTGCCGCTGCAGGGGATGTATTCGGCCTCCAAGCATGCGGTAAAAGGTTTCACCGATGCGCTGCGCGTGGAGTACGAGCACGTCGATGAGGCGCCGGTGTCCATCGTGCTCATCCAACCCACCGCGGTGAACACCCCGTATCCGCAACACGCCCGCAATTACCTGCCCAGCGAGCCCAAGCTGCCCAGTCCGTTGATCGATCCACACCGCGTGGCCGAGGCCATTCTGGAGGCGGCGGTGGAGGGCGGGCGCAACATCAAGGTAGGCGCCATGGCCCACCTCAATACGGCCACCAGCAACGTGCTGCCGGCCTTGGCCGATCGGATGTCGGCCTTGCAGGCCAAGCGCCAGCAACACGATCAGGCCCCACGCGATCCGGATGGCACCCTGTTCAAGGCCGGCCACAGCGGCCGGGTTTATGGTGTATCCAAGGATGGCGAGATCCTGGATACCACGGCCGATCCGCGCTCACAGGGCTAAGTCATCACGCAGGCCTCAGCCGGTGCGCTCGGCGATGCCGCGCACGCTGAGCTCCCGCGCAATGGCCTGCTCCATCGTGGTGCGATCATCGCCTTGCATGCCACGCAGCAGCGGCTTGCTGGCATGGTCGATCGCCCGCCAGAACACCAACGCATCCTCGGTGGCATAGGGCAGCTCCTCCAGCGCGGCCAGGAAGGTATCCCACGCCGGCCCGCCCAGTCGCTGCTGGGCGGCGGTACCACGATCAATCCCTAGCAACTGTGCCAAGGCCTGAAGCCGTTCGTAGACCTCCGGCTGCAGAGCCGTGGGCGATTCTTCATACACCTGCGCCCACAACCGCTCCAGAAAATGGTGCGGGTCTTCGGTGAGTGAGCCCGTGCGAATGGCGTGTTCGGCCTCGGACAGGCTGGCGGTGATCTGATCGTGGCTCAACATGGCAGCGCTCGGAGTAGGGTGAGTGTGCTCAATCGGGCATGAAGCGCTTGGGCGGTCGGGAGACGTGGCGGTGGTCCGGGACGTGCCACCGCCACAGATGCGTGGTGGCCTTGGATATCCCGATGCGCGGCGTACTGGCGGGGTGCCTTGGGGGCGGCGTGCCGTCATCGCCCACCCAGACGCCCCTATCACGGGTCACCAGATCGGCGCCGTTGAGCTCCAAGGTGATGCCAAGTCCCTGCGCCAAGCGACCGGGCCCACTTCCAAGTTCTCGATCTTGCCGGGGGTGCCCGCGGGCATCCCGGATGGCCTCCACGCGCTGCACGGGCTCGATAGCCCGCAACAACACGCCATACCCTTCGCCCACCTCACCGCACACGGTATTGGCGCACAGGTGGATGCCATAGCTCAGGTACACATAGAGGTGGCCGGCCGGGCCGAACATGGTGGCGTTGCGCACGGTCTTGCCGTGGTAGGTGTGGGCCGCGGGATCTTCAGCGCCGCAATAGGCCTCCACTTCCACGATCCTGCCGGCGCGCCCGTCCGGGGCGACGATGATTTTGTTGAGCAGTTCGGGGGCCACCACGCGCGGATCGCGCCGGTAAAACGAGCGAGGCAGGGCTTTCACGGACCGCGCTCAGCCCGTCTGCAGGTTGGCAGGCCTGTGCGCCGTCAGCCGCTGGGCGATAGCGCGCACCAGCGCGCCTTGACGACAGTGCGCCCATCGCATGACCCACGCCTTGCCATCCTCGGCCGAGGGCACGGCGATGCGAGAGGGCGGTTCCCCATCGTGCATCAGCGTTCGCACGACCCACGCATTGCCGGTGGCCTCAACCTGCGCCAGCGGAATCTCCTGCAGGCGCAAGACCAGCCGGTTGGCCTCCTCATGCCAGGAGAACTCGGGTGAGAGCGGTGTCTGGCTGGCCATGGAAACTCCTGCGACGCTGGGGCCGACGCTAGGTGCAGGGGCGTCAAATCCACGTCAATCACCTTTCGCATGGGGCCGGGAGGGCGGATCGGCAGACCGGTACAGGCCTTGCATTGGCTCCTTCTATCTCTCTTAATCTCGCCCCCGTGCGTTCTCAGATCCCTTCCACTGCTGGCTGGCTGGTGTTGCTGGGGATCGCCCTGCTGGCACATGCGCTATTGGCTGTGAGCTATCCACAGCAGGTGTGGGTGACTCCGTTAGGGGCTTGCCTGCCGTTGGGGGTGGTGCTGTCGTACTGCCTGGGACAGGCCAGACGCGCGAGCGGCGTGCTCCGGGTGCGCTGGGGGCTGCTGGCGGTGGGCACCGGGTTGTGGATGCTGGGGTGGGGCATGAGCGCCTACAGCCAGCTGACCGGGGCCGACACCTCCGTGGTGCTGCCCTACCTGATGGTGTTCGCGCTGCGCGCGATCCCCTGGTTGCTGGCCATCGTGTTGACGAGCAATCGCAAGATCCTGGCCCACACGCGCCGGTTCGATATCGCCCAGTCCGCCCTGCTGACTCTTGCGGTGTGCCTGCTCTACTTTCCGCAAATTGCCGGCGGCGCCACCTTCACGATCCCGCTAACCGGCGCGCACGCGTACACCTACCACGAGCTGGTGAACGTGATCATCGCCGCAGTGGCGGTGGCCTTCGTGCCGGTGCAGCCGACGATGAGCGAGCGGCATTTTGCGATCGGGCTGGCGGCCATGCTGGTCAGCTACGCCGTATCGGCCTTGGTGGTCAATCACCTGATCATCGGCGGGATCGCGCCGCCGCCAGGTTCGCCGTGGTTCCTGCTGATCGATGTGGCCGCCGCGGTCTTCATGGTGCACCAGATGGTGTTGGCGCAAGGCACACCCGCCTCGGACACGCTGCCGGTCAATGGGTTTCGAAGCATCGTGGTGCTGCTGGTGCCCGCCGTATCTCCCCTGGCCATCATCCTGATCAGCATTGCCTTGGCGGACTACCATGCGGTGCTGGCCGGCTCGATTGCCTGCGCGGCGCTGGGTCTGTATGTGGCCCGCTCCGTCCTGACCCAGCACGCCTTTCAACGCGCCAAGCGGGAACTGGAAGCGGCCCACGCGCACATGCGTTGGTTGGCCGGGCATGATCCGTTGACCGGCCTGCCGAACCGTCGCCAGCTGACCCAGGCCTTGAATACGCAGTGGGATGAGCACGTAAAAGCCGAAGCCCCGGTGAGCGTCATGTTCATCGACATCGATCACTTCAAGCTCTACAACGATACCTTTGGGCACGCGGCCGGTGATGAGTGCCTGTCCCGAGTGGCAGCGCTGCTTCAACAGGCCGTGGGCACGATGCCCAATGCCTTGGTGGCGCGCTACGGTGGGGAAGAGTTCGTGATCGTGCTGCCGCACACCTCGCTGGCCTTGGCCCACCGTCACGCAGAACACGTGCGCGAGGTGGTCAGGCACGCCGGTATCGCCCACATGGCCACGGCCAGTGGCAGGTTGAGCATCAGCATCGGTATCGCCTCGGCCTTTCCGGCCAGCGAAGATCCCTATCCGGCCGGGTTGCTGGAGAACGCGGACGCGGCGCTCTATGCGGCCAAGAAGCGGGGGCGGGATCAGGTCAATAGCCAGGGCTTGGACGGCCATCTGCTCCCGGCGGACCAATCCGTCTAAGCCAGCCTAGCGGGCTTTGACCAACTGATCCCAGCGGGTGGTGTAGGACGGCGACAGGCTTTTCTGGTTCATCGCCCACTGCGGTTTGGCGGCCCCCGTCTTGGCCTGCCGCCAGGCCGAGGAGGCCATCGATACCGCACCGCGCCCGAATTTGGCATTGGCTTGGTCCATCACCTGCATCAGCGCGTGGGAGCGCGGGTCGATGCCGGCAAACAGATCCGCCTGATGCACATCGCCGGCCGTCAGATCCAGCAACCCCACGCCGGCTTTCTTGTAGCGATACCCGGGTCGATACATCGCCTTGGTCAGCCCCTGGGCGATCAGCAGAACCTCCCGCGTATCGCACGTCGGTCCGATGAAGGTGAAGGCTTTGGAGGGGTGGTACTGGTCGGCACCGGCTTTGAAGGGGTTGGTGTTGACCCACACCCACACCCCACCGGCCTTCAGCGAGCGGGCGCGCAACTTTTCGCAGGCGCGCTGGGTAAAGGTTGAGACCGCCTGTTTCAGGTCTTCCACTGCGTTGACCTCACGACCAAACGAGCGGGAGACCACAATCTGCTGGCGATCCAGCTCAAGCTCCTCCAGCTCGCTGCACACCACGCCCTGCAGCTCCCGCTGCGTGCGCGCCAGTGTCACCCCATAGCGGGCTCGCAACGTATCAACATCCGCACGCGCCAGGTCGCCGGCCGTCAGGATGCCATTGGCGCCCAACTTGGCCGTAAGCTTGCGCCCCACACCCCACACGTCCTCAACCGGATACGCATCGAGCAACGCCGCACCTGGCAGTACCGTCACCACGCCATGGGCCGTCTTTTTGGCCAGTTTGTTGGCCAGCTTGGCCAGGGTCTTGGTCGGGCCGATGCCCACGCAGCATGGAATACCCACCCATTGCAGGATTTGCGCACGGGCTTGTTGGGCGAGGAGCTCCCGCTGCTCATCCGGCACACCGTCGAAGGTGATGAAGGACTCATCGATCGAATAGACCTCCACCCGCGGGAACCAGTGCCGAAGGACCGACACCACTCGGCCCGACAGATCGCCGTAGAGGGCGAAGTTGGCCGAAAAAATCTTCAGCTGGCGTCGAATGTGCGGCGCTACCTCGTGGATGGGTTGGCCCATCCGCACACCCAGGTCCTTGCATTCCTGGCTTCGTGCGATGGCGCAGCCATCGTTGTTGGACAAGATGCACACCGGCTGCTCGCGCAGGGCAGGGTTGAACACCCGCTCGCAGCTGGCATAAAAATTGTTGCCATCCACCAAGCCAAACATCTCACGCCTCGTTCGACAGGCTCACCGGCCCAGCCGACGTGGTCTCCACCTCTCGACGGCGAAGGAATGAGAGCACGCCCTCAAAGCGTTCCAGCTCACCCTCATCGGTACTGGCGCGCTGATAGAGAGCCTCATCGTCCAGTACATCGACCACGCTGGCGAGGGCGCCGCCGTCCTCACCCGAGATCAGGCGCGTTTCATAGATGCAGACATTTGAATCGATGCGCCAGCAGCGCAGCACGTCAGCTTCCAGCCCCAGCGCCCAGCGATCCTGCTCCTCGCGGGGAAAGACACCCTCGCGCAGGCGCATCATTTCCGCCTCGCTGAAGGTATGCGCACAGCGAATCGGCCAACGGGAACCGGACATCGCAGGCGCCAGAGGTGCTGTGCGGTCTTGCACGGCGGCCATGTCAGCGCCTGACCTGTTTTCGGAACGACCAGGTGACCACACCCCACACATCCAGTTCCACCTCCTCCGGCACGACGATGGGAGGCAGCAGGTGGGACGGATTGCCCGAGTGCAGCTCGTACCGGCCAGCCCGCAGTCGCAGCTGCTTCACCGTAAAGCCCCCCTCCCAGTTCACCATCACGATATCCCCGTGTTTGGCGTGCAGGGAGCGATCCACCACAAGGGTATCGCCGGGAAAGATGCCAAACTCGACCATCGAGGTGCCGGTGTCGGTCTCCACGAAAAACGTGGCCACCGGATTGCGCACAACGCGCTGATGGATATCCAGCACGTCTTGGCTGCCATAGAAATCTTCGGCCGGCGAGGGAAAGCCACAGGTGGCCCGCACCGGCAGCAAGGGCAGGTATATGGCGGGGGGATGGTGTGGGGCAGCGCCCAGGTATCCAGGAGGCAGCAGGGTGTCGAGCATGGCCAGAGTCTCTACAAGTCAGAATCACCCGGTGAGACAGCGCCGGGGGGACAGGCTAGAGCGGACCGCCGTGGTTGCCAATGAGCGCGAGCCGGCAGGACGCTAAGCGCTTGTCAGGCCGAGGATTGCAGCGCTTCGTGGAACCGCGACATGGGGCAAACGTTTGGTTCCACGCGCAGCCATGCCTCATGGCGCCCATCGTCTTCGCTGCGCATTGACGCGCGGCCAGTACGGTCCACCTCAACGTTCTGGACGTTCGGACCATGACCACGACCTTGCGCGAGCTGGATACAGCGTTGGATGAACTGGCCGGCAGCTTGCCCGCCCAACTGGCCGACTTGCGGCCGGACGAGCACGCCGATGCACTGGCCCCGGTCATGAGCGCCCTGCTGGCAGATACACCTGCGGCGCATTACGATCATATCTGTGGCCGGCTGCAGTGCATCTAGCGCGATGCTGGCTTAATTTCCGGTGGTGATGAACCTTGCCGTGAGAGCAGATGAGCCAGTCCCTCAACCTTGCGCACTACGCGGACCTGCTCAACCAGCTCAATGCCTGGGTCTGTACGTATCCGATGACCACCGCGTTCCGGGAGCGCACCACCTACCGTGAATTCGGTCAGCTCATCGCCGCCAAGCAAGCCGAGTTGGGGCTGACCCCTGAGATCTGGAGCACGCTCAGTCACGTCCATGGGGATGCGGACCTGGATAACGCGTGGCTGGAGTACGGCATGACCCTGGATAGCCGGGAGGTGATCTGCCCGAGCTACTTCCTGGACTTGCCGATGAACGCGTATTGGATGGCCGCCTACGATCCACTCATGAAAGCCGTGGACGATTTCATCGACACCCACTGTGCCGGGACCTCTATCAGCGATGAGGCGCTAGCCGAGGTGGTCCGTCAGCACATGCCCGTCGCCAGCGCCTGAAGGGGGAGTTGGATGTGCTATTCGGCTGAGGCGTGGACCTTGTACGACAAGTTCGTGGAGGAATTCGGGGCCGAGATCGATATTGGTGAATTCTGGAAGGTGTACCTCAAGCGTGATGAGGCCTATCGGGTGCGTACCCCGGCCAAGGGGTTGCCCAAGATTCCCAAGGGCATGGATGCCAATTTCCTCCCGCCACGCTCGGCGCAAGAGCGTCAGATCCAGGAGCTGATCTCGCAGTGGAACGGCCACAAGCTGGCGCAAAGCGAGGCGGAACTGACTATCCAGCAGGCCCGTCTGGAGGCAGCCGAGGCCAAGCTGCTCATCAGGCCGACCAAGGGCGCGCTGAACGAGCAGCGCATCGCAAGCAACAAGATCAGACAGCTGCTGCGCTGGATTGAAGATGCCAAGCGCACGCGCATTGAACCGGCTAGCGACAACCGGATCTATCCGGACTGGTACGTGCCCATCCTTATCTCGGAAGGCGGCAAGAAAGTGGTGCGCCCGATGCGCTACCACTGCCGTCCCGCCGGCATGAACCCTTCCATCGATTGGACCAAGGACGGGCGGGTATCCGGGACCTACAACGCCCGGCGCGACAAACTAACGCTGTTCTGGCGCAAGCAGTTGGTTACACCCACGGCCTGATGTTGGCCGAGACGTTCTATGAGAGCGTCGACGATGGCATGGGGGGATCCAAGGAGATCCGTTTCCGGCCGCGTACCGGCGAAACGATGTACATCGCCTGCCTGTATTCGCATTGGGTGGATCCGACCGGACAGGAGCCTGATCTGTGGTCCTGCGCGGCCATTACCGATGAGCCGGAACCTGAGGTCGCTGCCGCCGGCCACGACCGTACGATCATCAACATCAAGCCCGAGCACGTGGAGGCTTGGCTCAATCCAGATCCGAACCATCTGGATGCGTTGTTTGCCAACTTCGATGACAAGCGGCATCCGTACTACGAATTGATCCAGCAAGCGGCCTGACGGGCGCTCGGCAGAAGGGACGGTTGAGCAACGGTCCCAACGCAGGCGCCGGCGCTGGCCAGGCAGCTCACTCGTTCACGCTGACCTCGCGCGGGTATCCGCACATTGCGCGGCATGACAAGCCTGACCATTCTCTACGTAGACGATGATCATCAGCATCGAGACTTGGTGGCCCAGGCGCTGACCGGCGCAGGTCACGCGGTCACGCAGGCCGCCGATGCGGCTGCGGCGCTGGATCACCTGAACAAGTCGCCTTTCGATTGTGTGGTCACCGACTACAACATGCCAGGCGATACCGGGGCGGCGGTGGCGCGCCAGGCGCGCGTACTCAATCCTCGTGCAACGGTGTGCGTGGTGTCGGGCCATCCCAAGGAAGAGATGACGGATCTGCCCACCGGGACCCTGTTGATGACCAAGCCCTTTAGCGTGCCGTTGCTGCTGGACGTGCTCACCCCGCGGTAGGCCTGGGATGGAAGATCCTGCCAGCGCGGCAGATCAGCCTTCCGGGCCACTGTTTACCCCGGATGGGCGTTATCTGGTGGTGCGAGGACGGCTCTGGCGCACCAGCAATCCGCGTCTGTCCGAGTCCGAGCGCAGTGCGCTGGTCAAGGAGCTGATGGCGGCCCGAGGCGCGGTCAAGCGCGCCCTGGTCAGTGGTAACGCGCCTAACCTGAAGGCAGCCCGGCAGGCGGTGCACGTTGCGAAAACGGCGCTCGGCGAACGTGGACCGGTGTGGTGGGACGATGCCGCGCCGGACTACACCCGCACCTTGGCCAAGAACTCGCCCTACGCCCACTGGTACGCCGAGCAGGCTGGCGGCTAAGCCGACCGTGCACGGCCTATTCAACATCTGCTTCACACCTGCCGTCCTACAAGGGGCGCTCACGTTCTGGAGGCAGCCATGGCCCGTCCGATCTGGAGTGGATCCCTCTCCTTTGGCCTGTTGAACATCCCCGTGTCGTTGATGTCGGGCGAGCGGCGCACCGACCTGAGCTTCCGGATGCTCGACTCGCGCGACAAGAAGCCCATCCGCTTTGAGCGGGTCAATGCCGACACGGGCGAAGAAGTGCCGTGGAAGGACATCGTCAAAGCCTTCGAGTACGACAAGGGCAGCTATGTGGTGATCGAGAAAGAGGACATCGCCGCGGCGGCGCCCGAGTCCCACGAGTCGGTCGATGTGGAAACCTTTGTCGATGCGGCCAGCATCAACCTGCGCTACTTCGAAAAGCCCTATGTCCTCGTTCCGGGCAAGAAGGCAGAAAAGGGCTACGTCCTGCTGCGCGAGACGCTGAAGAGCTCGGGCAAGGTCGGCATTGCCAAGGTGGTCATCCGCACGCGTGAATACATGTGCGCGGTCATGCCCGATGGCCCGGCCCTGGTGCTGATCCTGTTGCGCTACCCGCAGGAGCTGGTCGATTTCGACGAGTACAAGCTGCCCGAAGGCAAGCCGGCGGATTACCGATTGGCGCCCAAGGAGTTGCAGATGGCTGAGCAGCTGATCGATTCGATGACTTCGGAGTGGAATCCGGCCGATTACCACGACGAATTTCGTGCACGGCTGTCGGACATCATCAAAAAGCGCATCAAGTCGGCCGGGGCCACGACCAAGTTCGAGGAGCCCGAGCCCCGCGAGGACGCGGCCACCAATGTGGTGGATTTCATGTCCTTGCTGCAGCAGAGCCTGCAGAGCAACAAGCGCACCCCGGCCAAGAAAGCGACCGCGGCCAAAAAAGCCCCCACGAGCAAGCAAGCACCGGCCAAGGCGGCCAAGGCCACCTCAGCACCCAAGAAGGCCGCCAAGAAAGCGGCCAGCCGCAAGGCGTCCTGATCACCCCAGCCCAGGAGCATCATGATGGCAGATGACAAGCGCAATACCGGTTCACCCGATCGCGATCGCATCAACCTGAGCGAAGACTACGAGGTGCAGTACTGGACCAAGGAGCTCGGAATCTCGGAAGCGCAACTACGCTCGGTCGTGGCAGCCGTGGGCAATACCGCCAAGGCCGTGCGCGCGCACTTGGGTAAGTAAGTGCCATGAGCCTGACCGACTACCGTCGCAAGCGCAGCTTCGACAAGACGCGCGAGCCGGAGCCGGGCAAGGCTGCGCCCAAGGGCAGACGACCGATCTTCGTGGTGCAACTTCACCACGCCAGCCGGCGGCACTACGATTTTCGCCTGCAGATCGGCGATGCGCTCAAGAGCTGGGCTGTGCCAAAAGGGCCCAGCTATGACCCCACGGTCAAGCGCATGGCGGTGGAGGTGGAAGACCATCCGCTGGATTACGCCTCCTTCGAAGGGGACATCCCCAAGGGGGAGTACGGCGGCGGCCATGTAGCGCAGTTCGATCATGGCGTCTGGAGTACCGACACCGATCCGGAAGCGCAATTGGTCAAAGGGCATCTGCGCTTTGAATTGTTCGGCACCAAGCTCAAGGGCGGCTGGCATCTGGTGCGCTCGGGCAAACCGGCCAAGCAGCCGCAGTGGCTGTTGTTCAAGGACAAGGATGCCTATGCCGGCACGCTGGAAGCCGATGACCTGCTGGCCGATGTGACGCAGGCCCCGGCAGCGGATCTGAAGCGGGCAGGCTCGGGCAAGACGGCCAAGAAAAAACTCACCGCGTTACCGGCGAAAAAGGCACCCGCCAATGCCTGGGCAAAGAAGGCCCTGAAACTGACAGGGGCCAAGAAAGCGGCTCCACCTTCAGGCCCCTTCGAGCCGCAGTTGGCCAAGCTGGGCGATGCTCCGCCTGAAGGCGAGCAGTGGATCCACGAGCTCAAATGGGACGGCTACCGCATCCTGGCCACCATTGCCAAGGGTAAGGTGGGCCTGTGGTCGCGCAACGCGTTGGAATGGACCGACAAGATTCCTGACATCCGCGATGCCATCGCGCAACTGGGGCTGACCTCCGGCGCACTGGATGGCGAGCTCATTGCCGGGTCCGGCACCAAGGAAGACTTCAACCTGTTGCAGTCCACGCTCTCGGGCGAGCGACAGGGCACGTTGGCCCTGGCCCTGTTCGATCTGTTACATGTGGATGGGGTGGATATCTCAGCGGCGCCGCTGATTGAGCGCAAGGCCTTGCTGCAGGCAATGCTGTCCGATCCACCGGCACACTTGGCCTTCTCCTCCCATATCGCCGGCGATGGCCACAGCGCCTACCAACTGGCGGGGCAGCGGCACTTTGAAGGCATCATCTCCAAGCGCGCCGACCGACCGTATCAGAGCGGGCGTAGCGAGGACTGGCGCAAGACCAAGCAGCTGGCCTCCGACGAGTTCGTCGTGGTCGGCTACACGGCCCCCAAAGGCAGTCGGACCGGGTTTGGCTCGCTGCTGTTAGCCAAGCCCGATCCCGAGCATGGTTGGCGCTACGTAGGGCGGGTAGGCACCGGCTTCAATGATGCGCTGATGCGCCAGGTCACCCAGCAGCTGGCCGGGGCAGGGGGCAAGAAGCCCACCGCCTATGTGGGCACCACCGACACCGACCTGCGAGCGGCTACCTGGTTTGCACCGCGGTTCGTGGTGGAGGTGTTCTTTCGGGGCATCGGACGTCAGCAGTTGCTGCGTCAACCCAGCCTCAAAGCCATTCGCACCGACAAGGACGTCGAGGACCTGACCAGGGGGGATCGCATCAAAGCCAATCCAAAGGCGCGAGCATCCTCGAAGGCCTCCGCCACGCGCGCCACGCAAGCCAAGACGGCGAAGAAGGCAGGCAAGAAGGCGGCACGAAAAGCGAGCGACACGGCGCTGCCCACGCTCTCCAGTCCCACCAAAGTGTTGTTCCCGGACTCGCGTATCACCAAGCAGCAGGTCTGGGATTACTACCTGGCCGTGGCCGACCACCTGCTACCTGAGATCGCGGGTCGTCCGCTATCCATCATTCGCTGCCCGGCGGGCATCGAGCGGCCGTGCTTTTTCCAGAAGCACCTGACCGCCGGCCTTGAGCGCGTGGAGACGGTCAAGCTCAAGGAGGAGTCTGGCAACAATGCCGACTATCTGGTGGTGGAGGACCTGCCGGGGCTCATGGAGTTGGTCCAATTCAATGCGCTGGAGTTCCATCCCTGGGGCTCGCACGCCGATGCACCTGATCGCGCCGATCGGGTGGTGTTCGATCTGGATCCGGGGCCGGGCGTCCCATTTACCGAGATCAAGCAGGCAGCCGTGGATATCCGCAAGTTGCTGGCCCAGCTGGAGCTGGAGTCGTTCCTGCGGGTCTCCGGCGGTAAGGGCTTGCACGTAGTGGTACCGCTCAATCCCGGCTGCGATTGGTCCTTGACCAAGCGCTTTGCCCACGGCTTTGCCGATGCGCTAGCGCGCTCAGAACCGGACCGCTTCGTGGCCACGGCCACGAAAGTCAAACGAACCAAAAAGATCTTCGTGGATTACCTGCGCAATGGGCGAGGGGCCACGGCCGTGGCCTCCTATTCGATGCGTGCCCGTGCCGGGGCGCCGGTGGCGATGCCCGTGGCATGGAGCGATCTGTCCAAACTGACCAAGGCCAATGCGTTCACGATCGATGAGGTGCCGGCGAAGTTGAAACGACGCCGCAAGGATCCCTGGGAAGGGATCGGAGCTATCAAGCAAAATCTGGCGCGATGGGCCGACGAGGACTGAGGCAGGTTCCCAGAGGCGTCAGCCTTCTTCCAGGGCCAGCAGCAGTTGCTTGATGCGATAGGGTTTGCTCAGGAACACCACACCCTCCGGTAAGGGGGGCAGCTGACCGCGCTGGTAACCCGATACCAGCACCACGCGTGAGTGCGGTGAGCGTTCCAGTGCCTTGGTTGCCACCTCCAGACCGGTGACCTCCCCGGGCATACGTACATCGGTCACGACATGGGAGTACGCCGTGTCCCCCTCGAGCATGGACAGCGCGCTGGCACCATCGGTGGCCAGACTGACCTGATAGCCGTGGCTCTGAAGGGCATCCTGCATGATGACGCGAAGATCGTCCTCATCTTCTACAAACAAGAGGGACATCTCGCTCATGTAAACGCTCCGGGTAGGGGGAAATGAAGGGTAACGGTGGTGCCGGCGCCAAGGCCGCTTTCCAGCTCGGCAAATCCGCCAGATTGGGCGGCAAAGCCATGGACCTGGCTCAAACCCAGTCCGCTGCCACGTCCGATTGGCTTGGTCGTGAAGAACGGGTCGAACACCTGGGCCTGCTGCTCGGCCGAAATGCCGACACCGGTATCTTTGACGGCCACGCAGACGTACTCACGTTGACGGTGCTCAGGATCGGCCGGATTGGCTTTGACGCAGTGAAAGCTGGTCAGGTAGAGAGCGCCACCGGATGGCATGGCATCGCGCGCATTACTGACCAGATTGAGAAGGCTGGCTTCAAACTGTCCACGATCGACATCGATCATGGGCAGGTCCGGTGCCAGATCGAAAAAAACCGACACGGCCGAACCCGCGCAGCGGCGATACAGGTCCTTGCCGCTTTCGATCAGGCGATTTAGGTCAACACGCTCTGGCACCAAATTCTGGCCGCGGCCAAAGGTCAGCAGCTGGCGCGAGAGTAGGATGCCGCGCTCGGAAGCGCGCAAGGCGGTAAGGACCATCTCAGAGACTTTCTCGTTCTGGGCCCGCGTATCGATCACGTCCAGGCTGTTGATGATGATGGTCAGCAGGTTATTGAAATCGTGGGCAAGACCCAGGGTGAGCTTGCCGACGGCCTCCATTTTCTGGGATTGCAGTAAGTCCTGACGCGCTTTCTCAAGGCGTTGCTCGGCCAGATACCGCTCGGTGATATCGCGGGTGACCTTTGCAAAGCCCACCAGCTCACCGGCATCCCAGATGGGATCGATCACCACACTGGCCCGGAACCGGGAGCCATCCTTGCGCAGGCGCCAGCCCTCGCCGGCGAAGCGACCCTCACGCTCGGCGATATGCAGGTTCTTCATCGGGATGCCCTGAGCGACATCCTCAGGCAGGTAGAAGGCTGAGTAGTGCGTGCCTTCGATCTCCTCCTGCCGGTAGCCCTTGATGCGTTCTCCGCCGGCGTTCCACGAACGGACATAGCCCTCTGCATCAAGCATGTAGATGGCATAGTCGGTGACCGAGTTGAGCAGCAGTTCGAATTGCCGCAAGCGGTCGGTTAGGTCAACGCGTTCTGGGTGGCGTGCTTGCATGCCGGATCTCCGTTGCCGCGACCCTATTGAAACGCAGGTGAAATAGTCGTGCATGTGCGACAACGTATGGCTGTTGCACAGCAGCACATAAGAGCTATGCGAATGCCATTTAGGTGAACCGCCGCTGCCTTAGTCGGCAATGCAACTCACCGCGAAGACCACACGACCGCCCGGCGGCAGCAGCGGAATGGGTGTACCGCCGGCGGCCAGCAGCTCCGCCGGGGTGGCAGGGCAGCTTGCCCCGCCACTGGGCGTGCAACTGATCACGGTGCACGCACTCAGGCCGGTACCCGGTGTGTCACGGACAATGGCCCCATCTGCGGCCACGGTTCCGGCCGCATGCGTCACGGTCACCGTGTAGTCGATGGCATTGCCCTGTACGACCTGCGTGACCAAGGACGTCTTGGTGACCGATAGGTCCACCGTGCGTGGGGTGTTAACGAAAGTGCACGTCAGGTCGTCGCCCGCCACCGGCGTGACCTGGAAGCTGCGGCCTTGACCTGGCGGCACATCGGTGGTGCCGGCGATGCTGTTTACGCAACTGTATTGCGTGTCGTACAGCGCCAGGTTGGCGGCCGGCGTGCCCGCGCCGCTTTCGGACAGCGTGTAGGTCGTGCCGGCGGTGGCGGTAAAGGCGGTGGTCGACACGCTGCTCGCCGTGCCCGTGCTGGTCGCACTCGGGCCGCCGTTGTCGATTGCCACGGTGAACTGGTCGGTCGCCACCGCGCGGCCGGCGATCGTCTTCACTAGCGTCAATCGGGGCGGGGCCTGAACGCGCAGCTCGGTGGTGTTGGTGCTCTCGGTGAATACCTCGCCGCTGGAGGCACCGGTGTAGCTCACCTGCGCCAGATTGCGGATCACCGTGCCGTCGGCGGCATCGGCGCGTACGCGCACCACAAAGCTCACCGTGGTGGAGGTCGGCTGCGTGCCAATGCAGCTTTGGCAGCGCAACAATCCGCCCTGGCTGCCATCGGCGCCGGTGCCCACGCGAAACACGGTCGTGTTTGACGCCGCTTCCGCCACGTCATCGCCCACCGTATCGGTCTTGGCTCCGGTATTCGCACCGGCGCTCACCTGCAGGCTGCCGGCCTCAAAGTCGGTATTGGCCGGGATCGCATCGCGGATCGATACATTGACCGCATTGTCCTGGCCAGTGTTCTGCAGTGTCATGGTGTAGCGGATGCGATCGCCCGCGCGCGCCTGGCCGGCGGGCAGGCCCGGATTGGTCAGGTTGGCCTGGGTCTTGGCGGTGGCCGCATCCACGGTGGGCTGGAACACATCAATGGCCGTGGCCAGCAGCGAGATCGCATAGCCCTCGCTGCTGGTGCGCGCGGTGAGGGTAGCGGAGGTCGCGCCGTTAGCCAGCGCGATGTTGCCGGGGTTGGCTAGCTGCACGATGTCGGCATCAAAGCCCAGCGTGTTGGTCAGGTTGTTGTTGGCCAGGCTGCGCTGGTTGACCACACTGCCGAGCCGGCAGATCGTGGAGTTGAAGACATCCCCAGCGGTGTTGCAGGCGTCTGACACGTTGACCAGCGAGGATCCCAGGCCTTGGAAGGTGAAGCCGTCGGCCGCGCCGCGGTCGCCATCCATCGCCATCCAGCCCAGTTGCGCAGCCACCGTCCCGCTAAAAGGCGTGCGAAAGCCGGACACCGTCAGCGAGACCTGGTTCACCGGCGCCGTGCCGGTGGTGGCGATCACCGCCAGGCCATCATTGATGGTGAAGTTGCGAAGCGGACGCGCGGGGTTCTGCACCACCAGCACCAGCGTCCAGCCGCCGAAGCGGTTCACCAGGCCGGACTGCAGCGGCAGGTTGGCCACACGGTAGGTACCCGCGCCGCTTGCACGCACGGCGGTGGTCACGTCGGCGCGGCACGTGTAGACGTGGTGCGGTTGTCCTGCGCCCCAGATGGTAGAGCGCGGCGACACGTCGCAGCCGCTCGCCGAAAGCGCCTGGTAGCCAAGCCCCGGTCGGCCGAAGCGGATCGAGGTGGCTGTTGGCGACGGACTGGGCTGGCTGCTGGCATCGCTAGCAACCAGGCCACCCCAGTACAACTGCGCGCGCACGATCTGCGCGCCGGCCGGCAAGTCTGCCGCTGCTAGGGTGGCGCTGCTGGAGTTGGTGATGCTGGTGTCGGTGGCATCGGCCGGCAGCCTGGTGGCCACCATGGTCAGCCCGTCGTTGATGGTCGCGCCGCAACTGCCGGTGGTGCCGTTGCAGGTGAGGTTGGTGTTGGCGAGGAACAGCAGGTCGCCGTTGAGCGTGGTGGTATAACGCTGGTCAAAGGCCCGGTAGACCTGGGCCGAGGCTGAGGGTGCGAGCGCGATGAGCGCGATTGCCAGCAGGAAAAGCCAGACAGTGGGCTTGTCCCGCATGATCGCCGCACATGCCTGGGCGCAATCTTGCTTGGAACGTCCTACCGAAAAGATCACGCGACCTCTCACCATGGATACAGGGCTCCGAATGATCTCAGATCATCAGCAACAAGCATGCCAAGCAAACATAAACTCAGCCCACTCCCCGAGGCCCCAGGGTGCCCAGCCAGTATCAGCGGCTGAAGTAAAGGTCGCCACGGGTTAGATCCTGACCCACAGCGTCACCTCGCATTGAACACGCAGCGCACTCTTCGTTAGATGATATCGATGCTGAACGCGACTCAGTCCGGCGACGACGACCAAGCAGCTGAACGCGCTAGAAGCGTACCTAGCGCTACCGGCGCAGTTCAGCTCGTGTCGAACTACCAGGCCAGACGATGCGCACCGGCGAATTGCCGGCCGGACACGCCAACATTAGCTGCCGTGCAAGTGGCTTATTGGTGAGCTTGTGGCCAATAATGTGACATGACACTTGGCCGCGATACGTGTGCATAATTAGCATTACCCCGTCACATCCTGTGGCGTGCGTCCTTTCGGTCGCCGTCGCGATGCGACGTGAGCAGCACGCTTAGATCAACTGACAGTCCGTCGGGGGACTGCAGTGGGGGATTCAGGCGCTGTTGGGGACGCCGTGGGGCGATAGCGTTGTTACAGGGGATTGCCAGTGAATCAGGAAGCCGGGTTGGCGCGCGTCGCCGATGACCATGGGACGGTTGTGTGCGGCCATGTGCCCATGACCTCGCGCAATTCTCGCGCTGCTCGCTCGCTAAAGCGCGTCCTCGCCCGGGCACTGCTCGTGGCGGGCAGCCTGCTGGCGCTGCCGGCCCTGGCGGCGGACCTGCAGCTCACCGACCTGTCCGACAGCGGCTACGACCCGGTGCCTGCGGGCAGCGACGTGGTCTACAGCATCACCCTGGAAAACGGTGCCGGCGATACGTCGGCCGCGACCAGCAGCATCTTCGACCTTCCCGCCGGCACCACCGCCAGCAGCCTGCCGGCGTTCTGCGCCGCGGCCGTCGGCACGCCGACGCGCATCGTCTGCAACCACGGTCCGCTGCAGGGCACGCTGGCCGGCGGCTCGCCGATCACCTTCCAGATCGGTGTCAACACCGGCGGGCAGGCGCCCGGCACCGTCACCATGCGCGGTGCGGTGGGCTTCAGCGCGAACACGCCGCCGGCCACCACGCCGATCGCCAGCCTCACCGTCGCCGATCCGTTCTTCGCCGGCGACACCAATACCGCCAACAACATCCGCAGCCAGGCCACCACGCTGACCGTGGCGGGCGACCTGCGCCTGCAGAAGAGCGCCACGCCGAACCCGGTCGTCGGTGGCGGCGTCGTGACCTACACGCTGACGGTCACCAACGACGGCCCCAGCCCGTCGACCAACTTCCGCGTGGTCGACACGCTGCCCGCTGCGACGACCTTCGTCGCCGGCAGTTTCAATGGCGCCGGCTGGACGTTCGCACAGGGCTCCATGACCGCCACCCACGCCGGTACGCTGGCGGTGGGCGCCAGTTCGACCTTCAGCTTCCGCGCGCGCGTGAATGCCGGCAGCGGCAACATCACCAACGCGGCGGTGGTCGAGGCCATCGGCACGCCGGATCCGGATCCGGACAACAACGACGCCGAAGTCACCACGGCCATCACCCCGGGTGCGGACCTTGCGATCAGCAAGTCAGCCGCGCCCGCGCCGGCCATCGCAGGACAGTCCATCACCTTCACGCTGACCGCACGCAACCTGGGTCCCAGCGTCGCGCAGAACGCGAGCATCACCGATGCGCTGCCGGCCGGCTTTGTCATCACCGGCGGCACCGCGCCCGCGGCGTGGAGCTGCAGCAGCGAGGCGGCCAACAGCGTCCGTACCTGCAACCGCACCGGCGACATGCCGGTCGGCGAGGTGGCGACGATCACCATCGTGGCTACCGTGCCGTCGACGGGTCCGAACAGCAGCGGCGACGTCACCAACACTGCCACCATCACCTCGGCTACGCCGGATCCGAACAGCCCCGGCAACGGCACCAACAACAACAGCGGCACGACAACGTTCACCGTGCTCGCCGACGGCGCCGACCTGTCGCTGACCAAGGCCAAGACGCCTGAGCTGATCGCCGTGTGGGACGGCATCGGCAGCGATGCCGACAGCCGCATGACCTCGACCATCGTCGTGCGCAACCTCGGTCCGCGCGCGGCCACCGGCCAGGTGCAGGTGGTGGATGAACTGGCGGCGGGCGAGGAATTCCTTTCCTTCGCTGGCCCATGGACCTGCAGCGTCGACACTCCCTATGCGGTGCCGCCGGCGCGCCAGCGCGTCACCTGCGACCTCAACGCGGGCTCGCTGCCGTTGACGGTGAACGCCAACGCGCCGCAGCTGCAGATCGTCAGCCGCGCACGTGCGGCCGGTTCGCTGAACAATACGGCGTGTACGGGTGGTTCGAACGGCTCGCTGGAGCCGCTGACCGGCAACGGCATCAACACCGATCCTGAAACCGGGAACGACTGCAACGGCGCCGGTACACGCACCACAAACGAGCGCGCCGACCTGCGCATCGCCAAGCAGACCAACGGCCCGGGCACGGCGGACAACGTACTGAGCGCCAGCCAGACCACGGTGACCTACACGCTGACGGTCACCAACGACGGCCCCGACAGCACCACCGGCGTGGTGATCAACGACGACATCCCGGGCTTCGTTCCGGGCCGTACCACCGTCACCGCCAGCACCATTCCCGCCGGCTGGACCTGCGCGACCGGCGCCTCGGTGATCTGCCGCTCCGGCACCACGCCGCTGGCCAACGGCGCCAGCGCCACCATCGTGCTGACCGTGCAGCGTGCGCTGTTCGACAGCGCGGGCAGCGGCGCCGGCACCTGTGGTGGCGTGCCGATCAGCAATGCCTTCTGCAACACCGCCGGTGTCGGCATCGACGCGAACGTGGCGGGCTCGGTCGGCGAGGTGAACACCGCCAACAACAGCGCCTCGGACTGGCTGCAGATCGACCGCGTCGCCAACGTGCGCACGACGGCGAAGAACATCACCTCCGGCGCCACCGGCCAGGCCGGCGTCAACACCACCTATGTGATGTCGTACGAGAACCAGGGCCCGTCGATCGCGCCGGGCGTGGTGTTCCGCGACGTGTTCACGCTGCCGGCGAACGATGCCGGCTTCGTACTGGTGTCGGCCACGCGCACCGGTGGCGGCACGGCTACTTGTGCTGCGGCGGCGGGCGCGGGCGTCACGACGACACCGGCCAGCGGCGGTACGTCGTATGCCAATCCCACCGGCGGAACGGCCACGGTCACGCTGACCTGCCAACCGCTGTCGATGAACAACGGACAGACCGAAAGCATGACGGTCGTGATCCGGCCGAACGTCAACGTCGGCAACACGGGACGCACGTTCACCAACCTGGCGGATTTCTATTTCGACCGCGACAACAACGGTACGCCGGATCCGGCCACCGGCACTGATGCCAACGGCAGCTTCGACTACAACCTCAACACCGCCGACGACCAGCGTTCGGCCACGCTGCCGTTCAACAGCGGTGCGGTAGACCTGATCACCAACAAGGTGGACGTGGGCTTTACCGGTGGTGTGGATCCGGTGGGCTACAACGCCAACGACGTCAGCCAGAACGTGATCACCTATCGCCTGACCGTGCGCAACAACGGTCCGTCGCTGGCGACCAACGTACGCGTGACCGACACCATCACGCCGCAGGCAGGCCGCACCGTGCGCTATGTCGGCGCGTCGTCGACGACGGGCGGTCCCTACGTGGTGGGCGCATGCAGCGTGACCGCCGGTGCCAACCCCACCACCGGCGCGCCGATGACGCTGGATTGCCAGATGCCGGGCCAAGGCTTCTCGCCCAATCAGCCCGGCGTGGTCGCCAGCGGACAGACCAGCACACTGTACGTGCGATTCCAGTACGAGACCGCGCCCGGTGCCGCCGGCGATACGCTGCTGAACACCGTGACGGCGACGTCGGAAGAAACCGACACCAATCCGGTCAACAACACGGCCGACCAGGACACGACGATCCGTGCACGTGCCGACGTGGGCATGACCAAGACGACCGTCGTGGCGTCTCCCGACAGCGACCCCGCTGTCGCGTTGCCGCCGACGGTCACCAGCGTCGCACTGCGCCAGCCGTTCTTCTACGTGGTGGAAGGCGTCAACAACGGTCCTGGCGCCAGCCTGTCGCTGGATCGCACCGGAACCAATCCCCTCAACGGCACCGGCACGGTGGTCACCGACACGCTGCCGGCGGGCCTGGTGGTCACGGGTCCGATCACCTGGCGCAAGGTGGGACCGAATCCGGGCGGCGGTGAAGTGCCTGACGGCACCGGCACCTGCACGCAGGCGGGCAGCACGGTCACCTGCAACCTGGGCGACGTCACCTCCACCGGCCGCGTGCGCATCATCGTGCCGTCGCGCTGGGACAGCTATCCCAGCGGCGGCTCGGTTAACAACACCGCGACCATCGCCACCCAGCAGGTCGATCCGATCCCCGGCAACAACACGGTCACCATCCCGCTGACCGTCACGCGCTCGTCGCTGGCCGGCGTGGTGTTCGAGGATCGCAACCGTACGGGCGCCAACGGCGGCACGCATCAGGGCGTGGGAACCGAACAGGGCATCAACGGCGTCACCATTACGCTGACCGGCACCGATGCCTACGGCAATCCGGTCAACGTCACCACCACGACGAACGCCAGCGGCGCCTACAGCTTCGCCAACCTGTCGCCGGCCAATGCGGCCGGCTACACGCTGACGCAGACCCAGCCGGCCGCCTACGTCAACAGCCCGTCCGTGCTGCCGACCACCGGTGGCAGCGAGCCGTCGCTGGGCGGCACGTACAGCGCGGGTTCGCCGAACTCGGTGATCGCCGCGATCCCGGTCGGCGCCAACGACACCGGCGTCCGCTACAACTTCCCCGAGGTGCGTCGTCCGTCGCTGTCCGGCCTGGTCTACATCGACCGCAACTTCAGCAACGCCCACGAGGGCAGCGACGGCGTCATCGCCGGTGCGACGGTCGAACTGCTGAACGCCGCCACCGGCACGGTCATCACCACGGCGACGACGAACGCCAGCGGTGCCTACAGCTTCACCAACCTCGATCCGCTGATCGTCTACACGCTGCGCGAAGCGCTGCCGGCCGGCAACTACCAGAACCGTCCGACCGCGGTGAATCCGGGCCTGATCGGCGGTGCGGCCTGCGTCGCCGGCTGTACGCCGGGCACGGCGGTGAACGGCGATGCCGCCACCACCGACCGCATCAGCACTATCGACCTGGGGGCGGGCACCGACGGTACCGCGTTCAACTTCGGCGAAGACGCCGTGGCCGCCATCAGCGGCAGCGTCTATGTCGACCGCAACGGCAACGGCGACTTCGACGCCGCCGATGCAGGTGCGGTCAATTCGCGCCCGAACGGCGGCCTGCAGGGCGTGACGGTCACGCTGGCCGGCGCCGGTGCGGACGGCATCTTCGGCAACGGCGACGATCCGGCACCGGTGACGCTGCAGACCGACGCGAACGGCGCGTACCAGTTCACCGGCCTGGTGGTCGGGCAGAACTACCGCGTCACCGAAACGCAGCCGGCCGGTTACGGCAACGGCACCGAACACCCGACCAACGTCATCGACGTCAATGCGCTGTCGCTGGCCGGCGTGACCGGTCGCGACTTCGGCGAAACGCTGGGCTCGCTGGCGGGCGCGGTGTTCGAGGACTTCTCGACCACGCCGGCCAACAACAACAACGGCAGCTTCGACGGTGGCGAGAATCCGATCGCCAACGCCACGCTGACGCTGACCGGCACCGACCTGTCCGGCAATCCGGTCAACGTCACCGTGCAGACCAATGCGACGGGTGCGTACGTGTTCCGCGACCTGCTGCCGCCGCAGGCCGGCACCACGTACACGATCACCGAGACGCAGCCGACCGGTTATATCGACGGCCGGCACACGCCGGGCAATGCGGCGACGCCGGGTACGGCGACCACGCCCAACGTCATCGACGACATCGCGATCAGCGAAGGCCAGGCGGCGACCGGTTATCTGTTCGGCGAACTCGCCAACGCCATCATCAGCGGCACGGTCTACCTGGACCGCGACGACGACGGTGGCCAGGATGCCGGCGAGCCGGGCATTCCCGGCGTCACCGTGGTGATCGAGGGCGCGGGCCCGGATGGCGTGTTCGGCACGTCGGACGACCTGCCGCCGGTCACCCTGACCACAGACGCCAACGGCGGCTACAGCTATGGCGGTGCGACCACCGGCCAGAACTACCGCATCGTCGAGACGCAGCCCACCGGGCTGGCGAACGGCCAGGAAAACCCGACCAACACCATCACCGTCACCAACCTGCCGGCGAGCGGCTCCAGTGGCAACGACTTCGGCGAGCGCGCCGCGTCGTTGAGCGGCAGCGTGTGGCTGGACGCCGACAACGACGGCGTGCGTGATGCGGGCGAGAACGGCATCGCCGGCGTCAGCGTCGCGCTGCCCGCGGGCACCGTGGATGCGCTGGGCAACGCCGTGGCCGCGGTCGTCACCGATGCCAACGGCAACTACCGCTTCGACGACCTGCTGGCCGGTACGTATGCCGTCAGCGAGCAGCTCGCGCAACCGGTGGTCGGTGGCGTCACCACGATCAACGGCACCACCGTGGCCGGCAGGATCGGCGGCAGCGCCAGCGGTACCGCCACGCCGGTCGCGACCGTGCCCAGCGCGGTCGCCGGCATCGCGCTGCCCGCGGGCGGCGCGTCGATCGACAACAACTTCGGCGAGACGCTCGGCGTGTCGCTGTCGGGTCGCGTGTTCTTCGACGCCGACAACGACGGCGTGCAGTCCGGCGCGGCCGAGACCGGCATCGAGGGCGTGACCATCACGCTGACCGGTACCGACGACACCGGCGCAGCCGTGTCGCTGAGCACCACCACCGACGCCAACGGCGATTACGCGTTCGAAGGCCTGCGTCCGGGCACCTACACGGTGACCGAACCGACCCAGCCGACCGGCACCAGCAACGGCCAGACCGTGGCCGGCACCGTCGGCGGCACGCCGTCGGGCGCCGCCACGCCTATCACCGCTGTACCCAGCGCGATCAGCGCGATCGACCTGACCACGCCGGGCGCGAGCTCGGTCGGCAACAACTTCGGCGAGATCCCGCTCAACAGTTCCATCGGTGGGCGCGTGTGGCGCGACAGCGACAACGATGGCGTCATCGATCCGTCGGAAGACGGCATCGGCAACGTCGTCGTGCGCCTGACCGGCACCGACCTGGCCGGCAACACGATCACCCGCGAAGTGACCACGCAACCGGACGGCACGTACGCCTTCATCGAGCTGCCGCCGGGCACGTACACCATCACCGAGCCCGAGCAGCCGGCGGGCACCCTCAACGGCATCACCAACGCCGGCAACAGCGGCGGTACCGCCACGCCGCCGACGTCCACGCCGTCCGTCATCAGCGGCATCACGCTGGGCGTGGGCCAGGACGTCACCGGCAACGACTTCGGCGAAGTGCCGGCTGGTGCGATCAGCGGCCGCGTCTACAACGACGGCAACAACAACGGCGTCATCGACACGGGCGAGGGTGGCTACGCGAACGTGCAGGTGGTGCTGACCGGCACCGACGACCTGGGCCAGGCGGTCAACGTCACCGTGACCACCGACGCCGACGGCCGTTACCGCTTCGACGACCTGCGTCCGGGGACGTACACGGTGACCGAACCGACGCAGCCGCCGGAAACGCTCAACGGCATCACCAGCGCCGGCACCATCGACGGCACCGCCGTCGGTACTGCGACGCCGGTGACGACCACGCCGTCTGCGATCAGCGGCATCGTGCTGCCGCCGGGTGGCGAGTCGATCGACAACAATTTCGGCGAGATCGGCGATTCGCCCGACCTGGTGGTCAGCAAGACCGCCACGCCGGCGATCTTCACCGTCAACAACACCGCCACCTACACGCTGCGCGTGCGCAACATCGGGCAGCAGCCCAGCGCGGGCGAGTACGTGGTGGAAGACCGCCTGCCGGCCGGCCTGACGCTGGCGGCCACGCCGGTGGGCACGGGCTGGACCTGCACCGGCGCGCCGGGCGACACCCGCTTCCGCTGCGCGAGCAGCACGGTGATCGCCGCCGGCGCCACCTCGGCCGACACCATCGTCGCCTCGGTGCGCGTCGCCGCGACGGCCGCCACCGGTTCGCCGGTGAACAACGCGGTGATCGTCGAGGGCGGTGGCGAGAACGAGTTCCGCACGCCGACGCCGGACGAACGCGCCGACTTCGAAGGCAACCCGGGCGACCTGCCGGTGTGCGACCCGGCGATCACGCAGAACGCGTGCCGCCTGCCGACGCCGGTGCAGTTGTCGGCCTCGGTGTCGGGCACGGTGTGGTTCGACCAGGGCAGCGACTTCGGCCGCATCGACAGCGGCGACCGTCGTCTGTCCGGCTGGGTCGTGGAAGTGGTCAACGGCAGCGGCCAGGTCGTCGGTACCGCGACCACCGCCGTCGACGGCACGTACTCCATCGCCGACCAGGTGCCGGGCATTCCGCTGAACATCCGCTTCCGCGATCCGGCGACGGGCGTGGTGTGGGGCCTGCCGGTCAGCGGCGACACGATTGCCGGTCCGCCGGTGCCGTGCGATGCCGCCGCCGCGATCGCCAATGGCACCGCAAGTTCGTGCCGCAGCAGCGATGGCGGAAGCACGCACCTGTCGGTGGTGCTGGCGCCGGGCGCGAACCTGCCGCAGCAGAGCCTGCCGCTGAACCCGGGCGGTGTGGTCTACGACGCGACGACGCGTACGCCGGTTCCGGGTTCGCGCGTCACCCTGACGCCGGTCGGCACCTGCGCGGGCTACTCGCCCGAGCAGCACGTGCTGAACGCCGCGCTGGGCGGTTACACCGTGCAGGGCACATCGGTATCGATGACGGTGGGTGCGGAAGGCTTCTACCAGTTCCTGCTGGGTCCGGACGCACCGGCGTCGTGCCGCTTCCAGCTGGCGGTGACGCCGCCGGCCGGCTACACGTTCGAGTCCGGCATGATTCCGGCCGAGACCTCGCCGCTGACGCCGCCGTCCACGCCGGGCGAAGGCTATCCGGTGCAGACGAACGCGACCGCACCGACCGGTCCGGTCGGTACATCGACGACGTACTACCTGGAGCTGACGCTGGGTTCGGGCGTCGCCGTGCCGGTGCACAACCACATCCCGCTGGATCCGCAGATCGCGCCGGGCCTGGTCATCACCAAGACCGGCGACCGCAAGACGGTGGAAGTGGGCGACAGCCTGGTCTACACCATCACCATCCGCCAGACGGCGGGTGCGTCGATGGGCACGGTCAACGTGATCGACCGCCTGCCGCACGGCTTCACCTTCATCGATGGCACCGCGCGCGTCGACAGCGCCGGCATCGCCAATCCGCTGGGCAAGCCCGGCCCGACGCTGGTGTTCGACGTCGGCCCGCTCGCAGTCGGCCAGCAGAAGGTGCTGACCTACCGCGTGCGCGTGGGCGTCGGCAGCCAGCAGGGCGACGGCATCAACCGGGCGCGTGCCTGGGGCTGTTCGATCGACGGCGGCTGCGTGGATCCGACCACGCTGACGCCGTATCCGAATGGCGGCGTGGTGCCGTCCAACCCGGCGGAGTACCGCGTGATCGTCAGCGGCGGCGTGTTCGCCGACGAAGGCTGCGTGCTGGGCAAGATCTTCGTGGACTGCAACGTCAACCACGTGCAGGACCGGGAAGAGCTGGGCATCCCCGGCGTGCGCATGTACTTCGAGGACGGCACCTGGATGGTCAGCGACTCGGAGGGCAAGTACAGCTACTGCGGCCTGCCGCCGAAGAGCCACACGCTGAAGATCGATCCGTCGACCCTGCCCGTCGGTTCGCGCCTGACCACCAGCAGCAACCGCAACCTGGGCGATGCGGACAGCCTGTTCATCGACCTCAAGAACGGCGAGCTGCACCGCGCCGACTTCATCGAGGGCAGCTGCTCCAACCCGGTGATCGAACAGGTGAAGGCGCGCCGCACGCAGGGCGAGATCCGCGCACCGGAAACCGAGCGCAACCAGCAACCGCTGCGCTTCGAGAGCAAGCCTGCGCGCGCGCCGCAGCAGGGTACCGACTCGGCCAACCAGCGGCCGATCGTCGAACCGAGGCCGACGGCGCCGGATGAAGTCCGCAACGGGGAGGTGCAGCCATGAGCCGCTTCACCCCGCGTCCGTCGACGTCCCTGGAATCCCGTGCCATGCGAGCTTCACGTCCTTCGTTCCACCCCCTCGCGTTGGCGCTCGCCCTGGCGGTGACGCCGGCGCTGGTGCAGGCGCAGGCCGTGTCCGGCGACCAGCGCTTCACGCCGGCGATCGGCCAGGCCACGCCGCTGTATCCGCAATCGCCGGAATCGCAGCGCACTGCGCCACAACCGTTGTATGCGCAGCCCGGCAACGTCGACTACAGCATCAACGTCGGCGTGGACCGCGTCGTGGTCGAGGTCGACCGCGACGGCGTGCCGGCCGATGGCCAGTCGCCGGTCAAGGTGGTCGTGCAGCTGTACGGCGCCGATGGCAAGCCGATGGCGGGCGAGTCCTTCGCCACCATCGAGCACAGCGGTGGCCGCATCAAGCTGGCCGACGGCCGCACGGACGAATTCGGTCCGGGCCGCCTCGATGCCGATGAAGTCACGCCCGGCATCCAGCTGGCCGTGCGCGATGGCCGCGCCGAGTTCGAACTGCTGGCGCCGCACGATCCGCAGGACGTGCTGCTGCGGGTGACCTCGGGCAGCCACAGCGCCGAAGGCGTCGTCGGTTTCGTGCCGGAGATGCGCGAGCTGATCGCCACCGGCCTGATCGAAGGCGTCATCAACTTCCGCCGCAAGGGCGACAACCTGGTCAATGGCACGCAGCGCGGGGATGGCTTCGAGCGCGAGATCCGCCGCTGGGAGAAGCAGTTCAACAGCGGCAAGGCGAACGGTGCCGCGCGCGCGGCGTTCTTCGTCAAGGGCACGATCAAGGGCGAGTACCTGCTTACCGCTGCCTACGACTCCGACAAGGAGGTGCGGGCACGCCTGTTGCGCGACATCCAGCCGGAAGAGTTCTATCCGGTGTACGGCGACGCATCGCTGCGCGGTTTCGACGCGCGTTCGGCCGAGCGCCTGTACGTGCGCGTGGACAAGGGCCGCAGCTACCTGCTGTACGGCGATTTCCAGACCGGCGACAACATCGCCACGCAGACCGGCATGGATGTCGGAGCGCAGGCCGGCCAGCGCGTGCTGGGCACCTACAACCGCACCGCCACCGGCCTGGGCTGGCATTTCGAGAACGCGCGCGTGCGCGGCAACGTCTTCGCCATCGAGGATTCGCTGCGCCAGGTGATCGAGGAACTGCCGGCCGCCGGCAGCGGCCCGTACGGCCTGCGCAACAACGCCGTGCTGGAAGGCAGCGAACGCGTGGAGGTGGTCGTGCGCGACCGCAACCAGCCCTCGCGCATCGTCTCCGTGCGCCCGCTGGGCCGCCTGGTCGACTACAGCTTCGAGCCATTCTCCGGCCGCATCCTGCTCAACAGCTTCCTGCCTTCGTTCGACAGCGATCTCAACCCGGTGTCGCTGCGCATCACCTACGAACTGGACCAGGGCACCGAGACGTTCCTGGTAGTCGGTGCGGACGCGCAGTTGCGCGTCGGCAAGAACGGCGAGATCGGAGGCTCCTATGTCGACGACCGCAATCCCTTCGCCGCGTTCGAGATGGGCAGCGCCAACGTCGGCTACCGATTCGGTGCCAACACCTGGCTGGTCGCCGAAGCCGCGCGCACGCGCAGCGAGGTCAACACCAACAGCGTCAACCAGTACGGCACGCCCGGCCTGCAGGGCCTGAGCGGGCTGGTGGAAGGCGATGCCTGGCGCGTCGAGCTCGGCCACGCCGGCAAGGCGCTGGACCTGAAGCTGTTCGCCGGCCAGTCCGATCCCGCGTTCAATAATCCGGCGTCGCCGCTTTACGGCGGCCGTGGCGAGTACAGTGTGACCACGCGGTGGCGCCTGACCGACCGCTTCGAGTTGTACGCGGAAGGCCTGCGCAGCGAGGACCGGAACCCCGATGGGGGCGAGCGCGAGGCCGCCAGCGCGGGCACTCGGGTGAAGGTCACCGACAAGCTGACGCTCGACTTCGGCTACCGCGCCATCCGCGAAACCGTCGGCGCGTACTACACGTGGGCCACCGGCAGCGGCTACGGCAACATCGGCGGGCTGTCGGGCGGTTACGCCACCGGTTCCGGCGGCGGCGCGCTCGGCTACGGCCAGCAGCCGCTGGATCCGTTGACCGGCCTGCCGATCATCAGCAGCGGCAATCCCAACGACGTGGCCAGCGGCCTGCCGGTGGGCACCGAACTGTCGTCGGACATGCTGCGCATCGGCGCCGGCTACCGCGCCAGCGACCGCTTCAGCATCGGCGGCGAGATCGAGCAGGACATCCACGGCGAAGACCGCAACCGCGTGGCGCTGGGCATGGATTA
Organism: Pseudoxanthomonas japonensis; assembly: GCF_043632995.1. Taxonomy (NCBI): domain Bacteria; kingdom Pseudomonadati; phylum Pseudomonadota; class Gammaproteobacteria; order Lysobacterales; family Lysobacteraceae; genus Pseudoxanthomonas; species Pseudoxanthomonas japonensis. The sequence goes on from NZ_CP171632.1 coordinate 2,158,006, forward strand.
CCAGCTGCGCGAGCGCAGCCGGATCTATGGCCGCTACGAGAAGCAGACCGGCGTCAGCGGCGTGAACGGCCTGACCCAGGACGGGCGCGAGGCGGACACGGTGGCGCTGGGCGTGGACACCAGCTTCATCAAGGACACGCAGCTGTTCTCCGAGTACCGCCTGCGCGATGCCATCGCCGGCCGCGACATCCAGGCGGCATCTGGCATGCGCAACCGCTGGGACCTGCGCGAAGGCCTGCGCCTGGATACGACGCTGGAACACACCAACGTCATCTCGGGGAACATCGGCGATTCCACCGGCATCGGCTTCGCGCTGGATTACAGCGCCAATCCACTGTGGCGCGGCAACGTGCGGCTGGAACACCGCATCTCCGACGACGTCGCCGGCACGCCGACCAACGAGGGCTACAACACCACGCTGCTGCAGTTCCTGGCCGCGCGCAAGCTGAGCCGCGACTGGACGCTGCTGGCGCGCAACTACCTGTTGCGCACCGAGTACGACGCGCGTGGTGATGTGTTGCAGGACCGCTTCCAGATCGGTGCGGCATACCGCGACACCGACACCAACCGTGTCAACGCGCTGGCCCGCTACGAGTACAAGCTGGAGAAGGACGAAAGCGGCATGGACGGCACCGGCTTCGGTTCGGATACCGGCCAGGACATCCGCAGCAGCGCGCACATCGTGTCGGCACATGCCGACTGGCATCCGTCGCGGCCGTGGTGGCTGACCGGCCGCGTGGCGGCGAAGTGGCAGCAGGACAGCTTCTTCTACGCCGACACCGGTCGCGTCGACGACGACTTCAATGCCGTGCTGCTGTCCGGCCGCATCGTCTACGACATCACCGAGAACTGGGATATCGGCGTGCTGGGCTCGACGTTCCGCGGCCAGGACGGCGCCAACCAGTATGCGTTCGGCATGGAAGTGGGTCGCTTGTTGCGGCAGAACCTGTGGCTGTCGGTGGGCTACAACGCCACCGGCTTCCGCGGCGACGACGACCTGACCGGTTACGAGTACACGCAGCAGGGCGCGTTCATCCGCCTGCGCTTCAAGTTCGACGAAGACCTCTTCCGCAGGGAAGACGCCCGCTACCGCGATCCGGTGCGCTGAGGATTACCGACATGACCCACACCAAGACCACGTTCCTGTGCGCCGCCGTGCTGGCCGGCCTCGTTTCGACCGCCCATGCGCAGCAGACGCAGCTGACGCCGGCGCGCGACCGCATCACCGACGAGGCGATCCATGCCGACCTGTCGGGCTACGAGCATACCCAGGGCCGCATCCAGGCCTTGAACGACGGCGGCCGTCCGGTCCGCGACTACCACCTGTCGAAAGCGCAGTGCTGGCTGGACGTCTCCTTCCACGAGTATTCGCGCAACGACCGCAGCGCCTTCCCGCAGGAAGCGCTGACCGAGGCGGAAAAGCTGATCGTGGGCATGGAGCAGGGCGTCTCGCCGCTGCCGACCGATACGCCGCTGGTCAACGGAGCGGCGCGCGTGCGCGAGGACCTGTGGAAACGCCTGGGCGCGATCCATGGCACGCCCGGGTTCACCTGCGCGCAGCAGGCGGTCGCGTGCGGTGAAGTGGATCTGGTGCACGCCGGCAATGAGTTCAACCAGCAGCAGTGGCGCCACGCCAAGCCGTACATCCAGATCGCCGAAGACTGGGTGAGCGATGCCGAAGCGCTGTCGCGCCAATGCGGCGCGACGCCGGCCGCGCCCGTTGGGCTGCCGGCGGACACGGTGCTGACCGCGAACGTGCTGTTCGAGTTCGATCGCTCCGGTCGCGCCGACATCCGCGCTTATTCGTTGCAGAGCCTGGACCGCGAACTGGCCCGCGTGCGCGAGGAAGGCCTGACCCTGGCCGGCATCGAACTGGTGGGCCATGCCGATCGCCTGCAGGGCCGCGGCCACGACTACAACCAGGCGCTGTCCGAGCGTCGCGCGCAGACCGTGCGTGCCTTGCTGGTCGAGCGCGGCATCGACGCGGCCAAGGTGAGCTACAGCTTCAAGGGCGATGGCGAGCAGGTGCAGCAGTGCGCCGGCGTGACGCCGCAGGCGGCGCTGCGCGAGTGCCTGATCCCGAACCGCCGCGTCGAAGTCCGCCTGCACGTCGCTCGTTGAAAATCTTAGTTACTCGATTGGCAGCGACCAGTGGCCTCAGTGGACGCTGCTTAATACGGTGCGGTAAAACTTTGTAGGTGTTTGGCAAGTACCAGATTGCTACAAGCTGCAATCTCAAATATTAGCTGGTCAACTGTAGCAGACAGAGGGGGACAAGTACCGGGGCTGGTTGAGTTAGTAGATCCAACGTTCGAGCGGGCGCTTCATGGCGAACTCCCAAATTTCGATACAGCGGGTTTAGCGTTCACTAGTTATTAGAAACGGTTGCGTCAAACACGCCCCGATCTCGGCGCAGCTAGGGTTCCTCCAGAACCGCCCGAACTCGAACAGCCAGTTCTTGCAGGGTGAACGGCTTAACGATCAGATGCACGCCAGCGTCCAGCACACCGTTGTGGATGATCGCGTTGCGGCTATAGCCGGTCGTGAAGAGCACTTTCAGGTGCGGCCAGCGGGCGAGGGCTTGATCGGCGAGCTTGCGTCCGTTGATTTCCGGCATGACCACATCGGTAAACAACAGGGTGATGCCCGGCTCTATTTCCAGCATCTTCAAGGCGGCCGCGGCCCCGTCGGCTTCCAGGACGCGATAACCCAGCTCAGTCAATGCATCCACCGACACTTGGCGCACGGCCGGCTCGTCCTCCACCACAAGAATGACTTCCTGCGCCTCGCCACGCGGCAGGGGACGAACGAGGGCGGAGGCTGCACTCTCGGCCGCAGCGCCTTGCAGGCGGGGCAGATAAACCTTCACGGTGGTGCCACTGCCCACCTCCGAGTAGATCTTCACATGCCCGCCGGACTGCTTGACGAAGCCATACACCTGGGAGAGCCCCAGACCCGTACCGCGACCCACTTCCTTGGTAGTAAAAAACGGATCGAAGGCCTTGTTAATGACCTCTGCGGGCATGCCCTGTCCGGTGTCTGAGACGGCGATCAGGACGTACTGGCCCGGTGCGATTCCCGGGTGGGCGTCGGTATACCCGTGATCGAGATGGCAGTTGGCCGTCTCGATCGTGACCCGACCGCCTTCAGCCATCGCATCACGTGCGTTGACCGCCAGATTCAGGATCACATTCTCGAGCTGGTTGGGATCGGCATGGGTACGCCAGAGGCCGCCAGCCAACACCGTCTCTAGCTGGACGTTTCCGCCCAAGGAGTGCGCCAGCAGCTCCGACATGCCAGCCACCAGCTTGTTCGCATCCAGGGCTTCGGGTTGAAGCGGTTGCTGGCGGGAGAAGGCCAGCAGGCGTTGGGTCAACTGGGCAGCGCGCTTAGCCGCTTCCATGGCAATGTCCACATAGCGTCGCGCGCGCTCATCGCCCGGATCCAGCCGTCCGACCAGCAGGTCCAGCGGACCGACGATGGCGGCCAGCATGTTGTTGAAGTCATGGGCAATGCCCCCGGTCAACTGGCCGACCGCTTCCATTTTCTGACTCTGCCGCAGCGCATCCTCGATGCGGATGCGTTCGGCTACTTCCGCCTGAATACGGCTCTCCAACTGCTCGTTGAGTTCCTTGAGCTGGCGTTGAACCAGATTCCTCGCTGTGACGTCGATGGCCACGCCAACCACGCGCATGCAGCGATCACTTTCAAACAGTCCACGCCCGGTGGCCGCTACCCAGCGAGTAACGCCATCTTCTTTGCCGATCGTCCGATATTCCACATCGTAGAGCGCACGCCGTGCAGGGTCGGCGGCCGCGGCAAAGGCCTCACTGGTCCTTTGTCGATCCTCCGGGTGCAGGCCGGCGTAGAAATCGGCCATCGAGCACGACACATGCGCCGAAATGCCGAACATGGCTTTGGTGCGTGCTGGCCAGATCAGCAGATCGTTGACCAGATCAACATCCCAAAACCCGATGTCCGAGGCCTCGGTGGCCAGACGAAGACGCTCCTCGCTCTCGGCCAACGCGGCCTGGGCGGCCTTGCGTTCGGTCAGGTCCAACATGGCGCCAATCATGCGGATCGGCTCGCCGGCAGGCCCTCTTAACACCGTCCCACGATCCAGCACATCAGCGTACTGACCATCGGCGCGAAGGAAGCGGTACTCGGCCGACCACGCGTGGCCGCCGTCCTCGATCACCGCATGAATGCTGTGGTCAATGCGCTGGCGATCATCGGGGTGGATATGCTCCAGCCACCACTGTGCACTGCTCTGCAGCTGGTCATAGCCAAAGAGGGTGGTCAGGGCTTCATTCCACACCACATCGCCATCGGACATGCGCCAATCCCAAATGGCGTCCCGCGTGGCCAAGGCGGCGAGCCGGTAGCGCTCCTCGATCTCACGGTGACTAGCTTCCACGGCCTTGCGATCGGTGATATCCAGCGATGCACCGATCAAACCGATGACCTGACCTTGCGCATCCCGCAACGGCGCCTTGGTGGACAGCCAAATCGCGCGCCTGCCGTCGGGGAAATTGATTTCTTCCTCAAGCTGCTCAAGCTGGCCGGAGGCCATGATACGTGCATCAGCGTCCATGACCGCCTTTGCCTGTACGGGGTCCTCCAGCAGTTCGGCATCAGTACGCCCCAGATACTCCTCTGGCGTCCTGCCCAACAGCTCGTTGGTACCGCGATTACCTATCAGCAGGCGACCTTGCCGGTCCTTTGCGTAGACCACTCCGGGCACCGCTTCGACAAACGTATTCAGCAGCGCTTCGGCACGGTCCCGCGCCTCTTCGACGCGGCGCGTTTGGCTGATGTCGATCAATACACCAGGCAAGCTGATGGGCACGCCTGCAGCGTCGCGATTGACCCACCCTCGGCCCTCCACCCAGCGCCATTGATCGTCCAGCCCTTGAATACGGTAGCGGTGAACGTACTGTCCGCCCCGTGCTACGGCGTCCGCGATGGCACTGCGAAGATCAAACTGGTCGTCCGGATGGACCGCTCCGATGAGATCGGCCAGTGCCCACGGTTTGGTCATCGGCCCCATGCCGAAGGCACGCTCCAGAGCGGCATCCACCCTGACCTTGTCAGTGGTGATATCCCAAATCCAGGTTCCGATAACGGCACCGGAGGCCAGTGCAACGCGACCTCGCTCATGGTCCAGCATGTCCGACGGTGCATCTGAACGGTGGGGCATGGAGGTGTCACCTGTGGGGCTATTCAACGGGGACAAACGGCGGCAGGCCCTCAGGCCACAAGCGCTGCAACGCAGTCTATCCGAGCCCGGCTGCCGGTTGGCTACCAGGCGTGGCGAGCCTCCCAGAAAGGGGCGGCTCGGCCTCGGAACCAAATCGTTCAGTGAAGTCGATCTTCATTAACTCCACGTGCATTTGTCGCTCACATCGGTGCGCGCACATTACCTGCGCGGCCACCCCGGTCGCGTATCGCAGGTACTTGGTTATGCCGAACCAGACCCCCAAAGACAAGCAGCAGAGCCCCGGTCGGAATCAGGATCAGGGTAACCAGAACACGCAGCAAAACCGCGGCAAGAACGATCAGCAGGGTCAGAAGCAGGACACCCAGCAGAAGTCGCGCAAAGACCGCGACCAGATGTAATGCCGCACGGCCGAGCGAGGAGGGCAGCTGCCTTTCTCGCTCCCTGGCCTATCGCTTGCCTGCATCGACCTCTCGACGTAGCAGCAACGTTTCATTCCCCCTCAACGACATCCCCCACTTCTTGGCACCCCGTGCCAACACCATGAAAGGACACACCCATGACACGTGACACTCAGCCCGATGCAAACAGGGATCCCATCACCGGCGCGCCGGGCTCACATCCGGTAGGGGTGGGCGTTGGCGGCGTCGCCGGGGGCGTGGCGGCCGGCGCGTTGGCCGGTACCGTTTTTGGTCCGATCGGCACCTTGATTGGTGCGGCCGTGGGTACGGTGGCCGGTGCCGCCGCGGGCAAGGGCGTTGCCGAGCGCATCGATCCCACCGCAGAAGTCGACTATTGGCGCAACGAAGCGCCCACGCGCGACTATTACTCCGGCGAGCATGACTTCCAGCGTGACTATGCCGGCGTCTACCAGGCCGGTGCCGTGGCCCGCGGCGAATACCCCAATGAGTCCTGGGACGATGCCGAGCGTCGCCTTCAGTCCACCTGGGAGGCCGATCGCGGCACGTCCACGCTGGATTGGGACCGCGCACGTCCGGCTGCCAAGGATGCGTGGGATCGCGCTGATCGCACCTACAACGCCTACGCCTGGAGCGACGACACCTACGCCAAGCGCTTCGAAAGCGCGGCCTATCGCCAGGACGGTGATGAGTACGACGACTATCGCCCGGCCTACCGATACGGCACCTACGCGCGTGGTCAGTACGCCGACCGCGACTGGGACGATGGCCTTGCCTCCGACCTGGAACGCGGTTGGGAGCGCTTCAAGGGCACCTCGCGCCTGACCTGGGAGCGGGCCAAGCATGCCGTGGCCGATGCGTTCACCTCTGACGACCGTCGTCGGAACTAAGACGCAACCCCTGTGCCGCCTCCGGGAGTGGAGGCGGCATTTTTTTGGCTTGCCTTTACCCCGTCGGTCCGCCCATCACCGGCAGCACGATGCCATTGACGTAAGACGACATCACCGGCGAGGCAAGGAACACGAAGGCCGGTGAGAGCTCTTCCGGCTGCGCCGGCCGCTTCATCGCGCTGTCTTTGCCAAACTCGGCTACTTCATCGGCCGGCTTGTCAGCAGGATTGAACGGTGTCCACACAGGACCGGGGGCGACCGCATTGACCCGAATGCCGCGCTCGAGCAGGTTGGAGGCCAAAGCTTTGGTAAAGGCGTGGATGGCGCCCTTGGTGGCGGAATAATCGATCAGCTTGGGGCTGCCGAACAGCCCGGTGACCGAGCCGCAATTGACGATGGACGCGCCACGCTGCATATGCGGCAGGCAGGCACGTGCCATGTGGATGTAGCCGGCCACATTCGTCTGCAGCGTCTCCTGCAGGTGCTCATCGGTCAGGTCTTCCAGCCGTTCGGCATGGAGCTGAAAGCCGGCATTGTTCACCAGCACATCGATACGGCCAAAGCGCTTGGCCACCTTGTCTGCGGCTTTCTTGCAGAAGTTCGAATCGCGCACGTCACCCGGAATCAGTAGCGCGGTACGACCTTCCTTTTCGATCCACTTTGCCGTTTCCTTGGCATCCTTGTGCTCGTTCAGATACAGCACCGCAACATCTGCGCCTTCGCGGGCAAACAGTACCGCCACCGCGCGACCGATCCCTGAATCCGCACCCGTAATCACGGCGGTCATCCCTTCGAGCTTTCCGCTGCCGCGGTAGTCGGGGGCTTCAAAGGCCGGTGCCAACATCAGATCGGCTTCGGTACCGGGCTTGGGCAGGTGTTGGGCAGGCATGCGCACCGGCTGCTTGCGCGTGCCGGCCTGGGTGGCCTGCTTGGTGGGCTTTTTCTTGCCGCGGGCATCCTTGCGATCGATCTGCGCCTGTAGTTTGCGCTGACGTGCCGCCGTGGTGTCAGCTGAGGTGGTGGCGGGGCGTGTGGCAGCCGTTTTTTTCTTGCTGGCCATGATGGAGTCCTCCGAAGGAAACACCGCATCATCGCGTCAGCCAGTGTGGCGGCCATGTGATGCCACGGCACCGACCGCGTATCTTGAGAGTGACGAACGCAGGCCAAAACCGTAGTTCGTTCGCAGGTGAATCAGCGCGCCGGCGGGCTCAGCGCGTGCATGATCTCAGGGATGCAGGGGCTGATTTCGCGCGCCAGAAAACCCAATGCACCCATGCGCTCAGCAAGATGTCGGCCTGCCTGTCCATGCAAGAACACCCCCCAGGCTGCGGCAATAAGGGGCTCGGCGCCGCGTGCCGCCAATCCCCCAATCACCCCCGCCAGCACATCTCCCGAACCGGAAGTGGCCAGGCCCACGCCGCCGCCTTCGTAACGCACCAATTCGCCCGTCGGGCTTGCAACCCACGTGCTTGGGCCCTTGAGTACCAGGACCACATGCAGATCTTTGGCCGCTTGTAGAGCCAACGCGGGTTCGTCGCCGGAGATCTGGTCCACCTCGCACCCCAGCAATTTGGCCATTTCGCCGGCGTGCGGCGTCAAGATCGCGGCCTGCGAGCGCACGTGAGCCTGCTTGAAACAGGTAATGGCGCCGGCATCCAGCACGAGGGTAGGGTGGTTTGGCAGCTCGCCCAGCAAACTGGCCAACGCGGGGCTGTCGCACATGCCAGGTCCGACGACGATGGCATCGGCGCGTTCGGCTTCCTGACGGCAGGCAGGACACATTCCAGAAATTTGGCCCTGCTCGTCACTGGGCTGACCCAGCACGCGCGCCTCGGGCATATGCGGGGCTAGGAAGAACGCTGAGGGGCCGGGAACGGCCATTTGCAGCTTGCCCGCGCCCGCCCGCAGGGCGGCCTGCGCGGCCAACAGGATCGCGCCTGGGATATCGACCGATCCGCCGATCACTATGACCCGGCCACGGTCTTCCTTGCTATGGGCCCCCTGTGCCGCCGGCAGTGGGTGGGCGGCCAACCATGTCTCATCCAGCACGTGATCCCGCGGCTGGCTCATTTGGGACCTGCCGGCGTGTCGGGCGCCTTGGTAACCTCAGCCAACTGCGCAATGTGCGGAACGATCAGGTTGGCGCTTTCCAGTTCAAACCGGGCACCTTCGCCGGTACCGGTGAGCTGGTAGTGGGTGATGCCGCAATTGGGCACGTCCGCCTCTCGGTCGATGTCCAGAATCTGGTGTTCATCCAGGCATTCGAGCAGATACCGAAAGCAATTCACGATCACCTGATGGGCCACGATGAGGACATGCTCGCCCACGTGATCACGCCTGAGAACCTCCAGCACGCTGCGCAGCCTCAGGATCACATCGCACCAGCTCTCACCGCCAGGCGGACGGAAGTAGAACTTGCCAACCAGTGCCCGCTGCTCGGCAAGCTCGGGAAAGGTGGCCTTGATGCCGGGCACTGTGTAGCGGTCCAGGATGCCGAATTCTTTCTCGCGAAGGCGCTCATCGATGGCGATATCCGATGCTCCATGTCCCAAAGCCTTCGCGGTGGCCAGACACGTCTGGTAAGCGCGCACGAACGGCGAGCTGAAGAACACCGTAGGACGCGCCGAGGCCGGTTGCTCTGAAAACCACTGGGCCAGTGCCACGGCTTGCTGCTCGCCCAACCTCGACAAAGGCGTATCGGCGTCGCGATGCTCCAGCTCGATCAGACGATCGCCGGCCAACTCGGCCGCATCACGGGCCACATTGCCGGCGCTTTGCCCATGACGCACGATCCAGAGATGGGCGGGCCAGTCTGTGTGTAACAGCCGCGGCATACGCATCGCTCCCAGAAAGGGGTCAGGCTAGAAACCCGCGTGTCGTGTCGTGGTGAAGTTGCGTTGATGTTAGCCTTCAAGCGCAGGGCAGCGTGGTGGCGTCCCCGTCTCCTGGATGGACCTGATAGGTGAGCACACGCTGCGCATCGACCGGACCCAGCCATGGATTTGTCTGAGCGCCGGTGGAGGCTTTAGCGCGCACCGCCACGTAGATCTGCAGGACCTCACCCTGGAAATGCTCGGGTACGTGGAACTCAAATGCACCGGTGTCGTTCCACTCCGATAGCGCCACTGAATCGGTCCCTGCGGCAAATCCGGCTAGCTGTCCCGGCGCGAGGTTGACCTGCAGCGTTATGCACGAGCCCACGCGTACCGCAATCCCGCGCTCACCGTCACCGGTCTTGAGCGCGCGTCCGTCGACGGTATGTTGAAGCTGGGATAGGGGCGCACTTGAGCTCATTAGCAGTCAACGTGGGTCTTAGAAAGCATCATGTCGGTCTCGCGCACAGAGCCAGGAAAGCGGGGCGCGGGCTTATCGCGATGACGAGGGAAGGTTACGCCCCAGACGTCGGCGATTGGCCTTAGCCATGCGCACATAGGGCGCCAAACCCGCCGTCGTGACTTGACCCAGCAGCCGCTCAAACGTCTGGTGAGAGGGCATCGGAGGCGTCGTTACCGTCCAGGGCGAAAAGGAGGTGGCCATTCGCATCCAAAAGGCCGCCCCGGCAGTACCCATGGCCACCCATGCCAGCCAGGCCGCTTCCCATTTCTCAAGGGACATGCGGGAAAGCTCTCTGCGATCGGCAGCGGAGCGCAGGCCGCCGCTGGCTAGCCGTACCACGCGATGGGAGATCACCTCTGGTGCCACGACGCTCAAATCGGTGAGTTGGCGTGCAACCTGACGGGTCGTGTTTCGGCGCATGAGACACTCCTGATGCGGCGCAGCATAGGGGCCTGGGTGTAAGGCGGGGTGAACCGATGGCTTGGCGTCGGCAGATCCACAGCCATGGCTCGGGTCTTCTAGCTCACGATGGTTTACTGGCGCGCTTTTTCTTCCACATCACGATCTGGCCCACGACCGCGGTCAGCAAAATCAGACTGTTGGTCACGATGAACACCCAGTTCTCCACCAGCCAGCTGTAGAGCACGAAGCCCAGCGAGGCGGCCATTTGGCCCAGGAACAGCCAGGTGGACACCCCCTCACTCTCGGGCGTGCTCGCTTGCTTCTGGATCTGCCGAACCAAGGTGGCCAGCAGAATGGCCGAGGCTAACCAGCCGATCACATCAGGCGACATACAACACGCTCCATCGTCGATTTAGATCCCGCAGGTGACATGAGTGAACCGCATGGATGAGACCCGAACGCCCGGCGCGGATAGCGCGATGCCGGAGGCTGAAGACCGTGCTTTCAACGCGATGCTATTTCATACCGGACAAGACTCCCGTGAAATCGCGCACGTTGACCAGGCGCTGGCGATCGACCCTAACGCCGACCAGCTGCTATGGATCGACCTTCAATCCCCGAGCCAGTCAGAACTCGCGCACCTGGCTCAAGCGCTGTCCTTGCCGGCCGCGGCGATCACCGGCTTCCTGGGCTCGGACACCAACCCCACCTTGGAAACCTGTGGCCCCTGTTTTTGGATGCGGGTGGTGGGCGTGGCCGAATCGGCGAGCCCCAACTTCACCGGGACCGTGCTTACCCTCATCGCAGGGAAGAACCTGGTGGTCACGCTTCATCACGCGCCCGTGCCCTTTTTGAACACGTTCCGAGAGGGACGCGCGTCCAGAAGTGCGGTGGGCACCTTGGGATCGGGCAGCTTCGTGGCGGCCTTGTTGGAGTGGCATCTGGGCACCTACTTCGAGGCCGTGGCCCGATTTGAAGGGGCGGTGGAACGACTGGAGGTGGAGGTGCTCTCCTCCAACCCCCGGAACTGCCTGCAGGAACTGCGGGATCTGCGCAAAGGGGCTTCTCGTCTACGGCGCATGCTGGCCCCGCACCGCATCGTCTTTACTGCACTGTCACGACCTGACTTCCGCCCCGAAGAGGACGAGGTCACCGCACGCCACTTCCGGGTCTTGGATACCCACTATGAGCGTGCGATGGACATGGTGGAAAGCGCGCGCGATCTGGTCGTGGGCAGCTTCGAGCTGTTCAGCAGTCAAACGGCGTTGTCGGCCAACCAGACGATGAAGGTGTTGACCTTCGTGACGGTGGTGGTGGGCGCCTTGGCCGTCGTGGGCGGCATCCTGGGGATGAATTTCGAGGCCCCATTCTTCAAGACCGGGGTCATCGGGTTTACCGTGGCTGTGGTGCTGATGCTCGTGCTGGCCGCTACCTCCATCTTTTGGGGCAAGCGCAGGGGCTGGTTCTAGTTACTCGGGCGCTTTGGCCGGTACAAAGGGCGACACCGGATCACTGGCCGGAAAGGTTTCCTCCAGCGCCTGATCCTGATTGTCACTCTCATGGGCCTTGCGCTCCCGGCGCTGGGTAGGCGACTCCGACGGCGCCTGGGGCGCGTCGGGGCTGGGAGGATCTTTACGGTCTCGCATTGCGATCTCCTACAAGAGAGTGGGGGGGGGCGAACCGGCCATCGCGGCAAGCCGGCAGGGAAGGGGAGATTGAGAGCTCCGAGGTGTGTGTCGGGTGAACCTGCTTTCACAAACCCTTGGCGAGGCCGGCGCTATATCAATGGCTTATCCCCAGCTAATGGAGTCAGTAATGGCAAGCAAGGGCTATGATCCGAAACAAGTGAAAGAACTTCTCCTGCAGGCGTTGGAAACCGAGCGCGGCGGCATCAAGATTTACACCGCCGCCATCGCCGCAGCAGTGAATGAGGACCTGCACAAGGAGTGGCAGGAATACCTGGATGAGACCAAGCATCACGAGCAGGTGCTGACCCAGGTTTTTGAAGAACTGGGATTGGACACCGAAGAGATGAGTCCGGGCAGAGAGGTGGTGGCGCATAACGGCGCCTCCTTGGTGGCCGCCATTGAAATGGCGCGCGCCAATGCCGATGCCGCTGCAGCAGAGTTGGTGGCCTGTGAGTGTGTGGTCTTGGCAGAGACCAAGGACCATACGAACTGGGAGCTGATCGGCAAGGTCGCCGAGTCCTCCACCGATAAGCTCGCCAAGATCCTGAAGGCCGCTTACGAGGAAGTGGAGGAGGATGAAGACCATCACCTCTACCACACCAAGGGCTGGTGCCGGGAACTGTGGATCCAGGCGCTGGGCATGCCCGCGGTGCTACCGCCGCCGGAAGAAGTCAAGAAAGTGGAAACGGCCATCGGCGCCGCACGCGCCGAGCAAGCCCGCGAGGACATGCTCTAACCCAACAAACCCGCCCACCGGCGGGTTTGTTGTCATCCACCTTTGTTCCGCGCCTTCAGGCGCGCACCTTTTGAAGCAGACACCGACATGGCAACTTCGCGTAAACCCGGATCCAAGACCGCTCCCAAAAAGAACGTGAGCGGACAATCATCGGCTCGCAACTCCGACAGTGCCGCTGCCAAGGCGCCGAGGCGGGGGACGGGTGATCTACTTGCCAAGCAGGCCGCTGACGTCGAGGCCACCGTGGCGGCCTTGCCCTTCAATGAGAACAAGGCTGCTGAGCATGGGCGGCAGCAGGCCACCATGCCGCCGGAAGGCACCGAGATCATTCCGCCCTCGCCGTTGGTGAGCGCCAGTACGCTGGCGGAAAGCAATGAATCAGCCAAAGTGGGCACGCGTGCAGACGCCGGGGCCAACCCCACCGTGGGTTCGCTGGATCGGGTGAGGGTAGATGGCAGCGGGCAGCGCCTGACGACCAATCAGGGCGTGCCGGTGGCCGACAATCAGAACTCGCTCAAGGCGGGGTTGCGCGGGCCTGCGCTGTTGAAGGATTTCATACTGCGGGAAAAAATCACCCACTTCGACCATGAGCGCATTCCCGAGCGCATCGTGCATGCACGCGGTTCTGCGGCGCATGGCTATTTCGAGTCCTACAAGAAGCACACCAAACTGACCCGCGCCGCGCCGTTTCAGGAAGCCGGAAAGATCACGCCGGTATTCGTCCGCTTCTCCACCGTCGCCGGCGAGCGTGGCAGCAAGGACACGGCTCGGGATGTGCGCGGCTTTGCGGTGAAGTTCTATACCGATGAAGGCAACTGGGACCTGGTGGGCAATAACATGCCGGTGTTCTTCATCCAGGATGCGATGAAGTTTCCCGACCTGGTGCATGCGGTCAAGCCTGAGCCCCATCACGCCATGCCGCAGGCGGCCTCGGCCCACGATACGTTCTGGGATTTCGTCTCGTTGATGCCCGAGTCGACCCACATGCTGATGTGGCTGATGTCAGACCGGGCCATTCCACGTAGTTACCGGATGATGCAGGGGTTTGGCGTGCACACGTTCCGCTTCGTCAACGACCAGGGCCAGTCCTGCTTCGTCAAGTTTCACTGGACGCCGCTGCAGGGCACCCATGCGCTGCTGTGGGACGAGGCGGTCAAGATCTCCGGGTGCGATCCGGACTACCACCGGCGCGACTTGTGGGAAGCCATTGAGGCCGGCGCCTACCCGGAGTGGGAGCTGGGCGTGCAGGTGTTCTCCGAGCAGGACGCCGAGCGCTTCTCCTTCGACATCCTGGATGCCACCAAGATCGTGCCCGAAGAACTGGTGCCTATCACTCCCTTGGGACGGATGGTGCTCAACCGCAATCCGGACAACTTCTTTGCCGAAACCGAACAGGTCGCCTTTTGCACGGCCCATGTCATTCCTGGCATCGATTTCACCAACGATCCGCTCTTGGCCGGTCGCATCCACTCCTACGTCGATACCCAGCTCTCTCGACTGGGCGGTCCCAACTTCCATGAGATTCCCATCAACGCACCGATCGCCCCGGTACACAACAATCAGCGCGATGGTCTGCACCGCCAAGCCATTCACCGTGGCAAGGTGGCCTACGAGCCCAACTCGCTCGGCGGCGGATGTCCGTTTCAGGCCGGAGCAGCCGGATTCGTATCCTTTCCCGAGCCTGTAGAGCAGGACGAGGTGCGCGGTAAACCGGAAAAATTCGCTGAGCACTTCAACCAGGCCGCGTTGTTCTTCAACAGCCAGAGGCCGGTAGAGCAGGCGCACATCGTCGCCGCGTTCCGCTTCGAGCTGTCCAAGCTCACCGTGCCGGCCATCCGTCAGCGCGTGGTCTCCATGCTGCGTAATGCCTCCGAGGACCTGGCCGCCCAGGTGGCAGACGGGTTAGGCATGACCTTGCCCGAGCCCATGCCGCGTGCCTTGCCAAAACCGCCTAAGGCGGAAGTGACCTCCTCCGAGGCGCTCTCCATGTTCGCGCTACCCGGTCAGGTTGGGGTGGCTACGCGCAAGGTCGCCATCTTCGTCGGCGATGGCGTGGATGGGGAGCAGGTGGCGGCGGCACAGAAGGCACTGGTCAAGGCCGGCGCTGTGGGTCGACTAATCGGACCCCGAGTGGGCGCCTTTAGCGCGGCAGACGGCAGCCAGATCGATGCCGATGCGTCCTTCGAAAACGAGCCGTCCGTCCTGTTTGACGGCGTCATCCTTCCCGATGGCGAGGGAACGGCGAAAGCGTGGGCGCGCGATGGGCGGGCGGGCGAGTTCGTTAAAGACCAGTTCCGCCATCTGAAAACGATTCTGGCCTTGGGCGAGGCGGTGGCCTTCGTGGAAGGTGCAGGGGTCTTGCGCGATGAGGAGGATGCCGGTCTGCTGCTTCATAGCGACCCGCCCAAGGGTGCCATCGCTAGCTTCTTGGAGGCCTTGGCCAAACATAAGCACTTTGAGCGGGAAACCGATCCGCCGCTGCTGTAGAACCGCTGGCGGCTGGGGACGGTGAATCTGGCCGTTGATTGCAGATCCACTGTGTGGGACACCCAACGCGTGTCCCACGGCGCCGAGATCCTATCGTCAGGGTGCCGGCGGGGTCTGGTTGAAGACCGCCCAGAATTTCCCCAACACCTTCAGTGCCGACACGAATTGAGCCGGTTCCACGGGTTTGAGCACGAATGCGTTGACGCCCAGATTCCACGAGGCAATCGCATCGGACTCCTGTCGGGATGAGGTAAGAATCACCACCGGCAGGTGCGCCAGCGCGGGATCGGCGCGGATCTGCGTCAACGTCTCGATACCACCCAGTCGCGGCATCTCGAGGTCCAGCAACAAGACAGTTGGGCGGTCAACGGGCCGCTCAGAGAACTTGCCTTCGCCACGCAGGTACTCCAACACCTCCACGCCATCGAACACGCGCACGATAGGGTTGGCCAGATGCGCCTCGCGAAATGCATCGAGCACCATCTCGGCATCATTATCGCTGTCTTCGGCCAACAGGATGGTCGGCATTACAGGAGGCAACATGATCGGTTCTTCATGCGGATGAGACCGGTTCACTATACCAACTCACATACATGAATAGGGCGTACTTCATTCGTTCTTCGAGATTGATCCCCCCAAGCTTGCCGTCCCCGACAGGAGCCCGGTTATGACGTCCCAACGCACCTCGTTTTGGTATCGCAATGGCCTGTCGCTGGTATTGCTGGGCATGTTTTTGGTCTTCTTTGCCGCCCAGACGTTGACCGGTTGGCGGGCAGACAACCAGGAACGGGTGCAGCAGGGACAACCGGCGCAGCCACTGACGACCTACCTGCAGGGAGGTCACTTCCTGTCAGCGACGTTTGAGAACTGGGAGAGCGAATTCCTGCAGATGGGTATGTACGTACTGCTGACGGTGTGGCTGCGGCAACGCGGATCGGCAGAGTCCCGTGAGCTGGATCCGGCGCAGGAACAAGAACGGGTCGACCCCGGTCCAACCCCGACGCCGGTGACGAAAGGGGGGGTATGGAAGTGGATCTACGCCAATTCCTTGAGCGTGGCCTTCGGCGTACTGTTCCTGGGCGCCTTCATAGGGCATGCCTATGGAAGCTGGCTGCATGAGAACGAGCAGCGCATCGCGCAGGGTTTGGCCGCCATCCCCTGGAGCACGCATCTGGGCGGTGCGCAGTTCTGGTTTGAGTCCATGCAGAACTGGCAGAGCGAGTTCTTAGCGGTGTTGTCCATTGTCGTGTTGAGCATCTTCCTGCGACAGGACAAATCACCCGAGTCCAAGGCCCTTGCCGCGCCGCATGGACAAACCGGGACGTGATCGCAGGGCAAGGCGTCTGTCGTTGGAGCGTGTCGGTCCCAACAGGCGGGCATCGAGGGGCCGATGTCGCGCCAGCGAAAGAGCTAGCGGCTGCAGCGCTTCAATTCGAGCCGTCCGGCTCCGTGATCGGGCACCGATTGAAATTGCTGCGGAACTGACGTGATACAGCCATCACGCGCTTGCGCGCTCGATTGACGGCGCCCAGGGGGCGATGGGCCGCCAGCGCATTCCAGGGAGAGAACGCCAGCGATTTTTCCGTCTGCTCGGACAGGCCCGACCAGGAGCGTTGGGGCGGCAGCGCCAAAGTCGCCACGGTGATCCATGGGCTGACCTCTTCAGGCCAGGCGATGGAGGCATCTTCGATCGGCATGCGCTCCAGGTCTCGACACAGTTGGACGTTAAAGGCCCACAGCGCTTCCTCACTGGCCAACGCGCTCTGGATCGCTTGGCGTTGGGCATCACCTTCATTGGGGATGGCGGTGCCAGCGAGCGCTTGCAGTGCAGGCGATAGCGGGGCCAACGAGAACTTGGCCATGTACGGTCCATACAGGAATGGGACCTGGGTGAAGTAGGTTTCTCCCAAAGGATGTCGCTGCGGCTCCCCGCCCAAGCCCTTGAGCTTACCGCTCTGCAGGCCGACCGCCTCCAACGCCGCCTCGGCGCCTCGCAGCGTGGCGGAGATGACGGTCTTGGTGCGCGGCATCTTTTCGGTGGTGGCGGCCAGCAACTTGGCTGGACCGACAAAACCGGCAGGCGTGGGCGCAGTGAAGGCCGGTCCATTGACCATCAGGAAATCCTGGGAGTGCCCCGGCAGACTGCCGGCCGCACGCTCGCCCTCCACATGTAGCACCTTGAGCGCCAGTGCCCGTGGCGTGGAGACCGTATCTGGCAATTGCTCGGCAGGAGGCGAGGAAAAGCGCACCAATGCTTCGAAACACCGCGCTTTGGCAAACAGGCCGTGGGCCAATTCCGGTGGCAGGTCGCCATGGACCTGAAAGGTGCCCCGCACCAGTGCGTGCCCTTTGGCATGCACGGCACGATGGGCCACGCCTTCCTGCTGGGCCACCCGGTGGGCCATGCTCAAGAAGAGCGTTTCCAGCTCGAGGATCGCGTCGTTCTCCTCCGCTCCGATGAATTCGACGGAAGGTCGGAAAAGAACCGGCAAAGCAAACTTGGTCACGGGGTCACTTTCGTCACGGTCGGTTTTTCCTAGCCCCTGTCGGGAGCCGAAGCTGGGTTCAGATGCATGCGGGCGGCCGCTCGCGTGAGCAAGTTGATACGTTGGTGCACCCATCGGCTCGCCCAGCGCAGTGCCGCCTGCTTGTTCCTGCAGGCCATCCGCTGGGGGACCACCTCGGGCGAGGCAAACACCACCACGGCCAACCATGCCTGGCCCTCGCCAAGCACATCCACCACCGGGATGGAGGCCATGCACACGGTGTCTTTTCCGGCGCCCTCTACCCATTGAAAGTCCGGCGGTAAGGCAGGCTTATCCGAATGGGGCATAGGTCATGGCGCGCAGGGGGTCCCGAGGCAAGCTGTCAAACCGTGCGTGTAAGGTCGGTGAATCCTAACTACGCGCAACGGTGGCCAGTTGGCGATGGATGGCGGTGGCGGCGATGGCTGCCTGACCGAAGGCCACGGAAATCTGATTGATCGCACTGCTGACATCGCCGACGGCGTACAAACCCGGGATGGAGGTTTGCATGTGGGCATCGGTAAACAGTTCCCCGGAAGCCGTTTGACGGGCACCGGCGGCCGTGGCCAGTTCGCAACGAGAGGTAGTGCCCAACGCAGCGTAGACCGTGTCGAACCGATGGACCCTGCCTTGGAGATCCACGATCCGACACTGGTTGCCCGTCATACGCACCGTGGGCTCGCACTCGAACACGCCAATATTTAGCTCGCGGGCCTGCTGCAAGGATCGCTGTGAGGCCCGCGACCCGTCTTTGAGCGTCAGGGCGCTCACCCTGGCGGAAAACCCGCGCAGGAAACAGGCGTGGCGCAAGGCCGATTCCGGTGGGCCCAGGACGCCAATGGACGCATCGGTGGCTTCATACCCATCGCAGATCGCACACAGGCGCAGCAAGCCGCGCTCAATGGCCGTCTTGGGGCTCAGCACCTTCAGGGTGGGCAGCGTGTCTTCCACGCCGGTGGCCAGGATCACCGTGTAAGCCTGCAGGCTCCGTCGGGGCAGGGTGATCGTAAAAACGTCCAGCCCCACTTCGATGCGGGAGGCCACGGCCTTGATGCACGTGACCCCGTATTGGCCAGCTTGCTCGCCCAATCGGGCCAACAGAGCGCTCCCCGCCACGCCTGCCGGAAATCCGGGGCAGTTGTGGGTCTTGGGAATCCATTTCGCCCGACTCTGCCCGTTATCGATGAGCGCCACGGAGCGATGAAAACGACGCAAGTACGTGGCCGCCGTCAGACCGGCCGGCCCGCCTCCGACGATGAGGCAATCCCAAATCTTCGTTGGTGCGGAGGACTTCATGGGCATTCGGGATCGCATTATGCGTGCTGAGGTTTGACTAGCCATGCCTGTAAGCACCGTGGAATATCAATGACTACCTAAATCGTATAGCCGACTAGCGGCATAGAAGTCGATCTAAAGCCGGACGATCAAGCGGAGATCGAATGGGCGCTCGCACGGCCGTAGGAGGGGTGGGCCCCGCTTCCGCGCCCGTCCATTGGGTCGCTGAGCCGACGCCTTGGCTCAGAGCGACACAGCGACGTCTTCACGGACACGCGGACCGGCGCCATCAACTCGCGCCTCGTCATCGGACGACTGATTCCAAACATATGTGAAGTTAGCTTCGCTGGTTATCTCTCGACCGCTCGCGGCCCGGCATTTTGAGATGAAATTTGCCTTCAGGCTCTCAATGTCCGCGGTCGCTTGTGCGCCAGAGCCAGGTGGCAAGAACCCAGCCGAACCCCAGCCTGGCGGACCAGGACGAGATACGACATTTGAGAAGCATGTTGAATTGGAACTGTCGTCAGGGAGATTACGCATGGAGATCATCATCACGAAGCGCAGCGGTTTTCCCGCCGTAGGAAGGGCTCCATTGCGTCCTCGTGCTGGGGTTGCGGCGGCTTGATTAGAAAGATGCGAAGGCGGCGGCGCCGGATCGGCGGGTCGGTGTGAAGCACCTGGTCTCACGAAGTCTTGCACGTCCCCCGCTGTTCCCTGTTTCTGCAAGTCCCCCGCCTGCGCGGCAACGGTGGCCACCTGCGCCGCGGTGCTGCCCAGGAATATCTCCTGATGCGCTCGCGCTTGTCGATACTCCTCGGCGGACTCCGAAAGCGCACGCGTCGTACCCGAAACAATCGCCCCAAGCAGTGCGGCACGCTGCTCGCGACGATCGGCTGCCTTGCGTGCGTCCTCCGCCTTGCGCTCTGCTTCTGCCTTTGCCAACTGGGCCTGCCAGGTAGCGTTGGCTTGCTGCACCAGCGCGGCTGTGTCAGGGCCCGATGTCTGCCGCCAGCCCAATTGGACGAATTCATCTTCGGTCACGGCCTGCCAAGGCGGCCTGGAGCCGTCTTGCGACACTGTTTCGATACGCATCAAGCGATCAGCACTGCCGTTGAGTGTGAACACGAGCCGCGAGTACACCTTGCCGATAACCTTGTACCAGTCAGAAACGACCGTGCGGTTGTCCAAGTGGCGCATAGTGGTCTTGTAACGTGTGCCCACGGGTGAAACAGCTTCGGCCTGCAGTTCGCCGCGAACCTTTCCGGGACGGACGGTCCAGACGTCTATGATGCCGAACGAGTTGCTTTCGATCCTCAGGGCCTTTCGGTTCTCGATCCACGTAAAAGTGTCGATGACATGCAAGGTGCCTATGCTGGTGGGGTCACTGCTTTTGGCCCAGCTGGTGTCGGCCAATAAAGAAAGCACGCCCCACGTGGCCGCATGATCGGTTGTGGGAACAGTTTCGTCGCGTTGTAAGCCTGCGAAGGAGACGGCTTGCCAGCCCGATGATTCGGATGCGAGTGCTTGGAAGCCCAAAATTGAAAAGCACAGAATGACCAATGCCAGCCGGCCCATAGTCCCCATCTCTACCCCCCTAGTGCCGGATCCTGCCGGTCAGCGGGAAGACTACACCGACTCTCTGCGGTGAGGGGTACGGCAATGCAGTCGAGAGCCGATGCGCCGGCTCACAGATCGCTGACTCACGCGGTTGGATATATGGAGCAATATTGGGTGTCCGGCAAACCGGCACGGCAGCCATTATGTTGTCCTAGCAGTCGGCGCGCGGGCTCATGCTGACTTCCAGGTCATGTTCACGCCAGAAACCACCTCTGTCATTACTGCCAACTTGCACGCCTTGATCCAAGTTGATGATGGCCTCAGAAGTGGGGCGACGGCTCAAGATAGCCTTGGGTCTTGCAACGGCGGTTTTCACGCCGCCTCGACAGGTCATCAGGCTATTTTTCACCAAACTGAACTACAGGAGCCGTGTTGATGTCTGCCGTCGTTCTGATCATTGAAGACAACCGCAGTTTGGCTGAAACCGTGGGCTATTTCCTGGAAGCCAAGGGCCTGGAAGTGGACTACGCGGTCGACGGCGCCGAAGGGTATCGGCTGGCCAGTGAAAATCGATACGACGCCATCATTCTGGACGGCAACCTCCCCCGCATGGATGGCCTGCAGGTAGTCAAACAGCTGCGCACGGAGGCGCGGGTGGCGACGCCCATCATCATGGTGACCGCGCGCGATACCCTGGAGGACAAGCTGGTCGGCCTAGAGGCGGGCGTGGACGATTTCCTGACCAAGCCCTTTGCGACCCAGGAACTGGAAGCGCGCTTGAAGGCCATCATCCGCCGCAATCGTAAGGAAGTCGCCAGAGCCGTGTTGCAGGTGGGCGATCTCACGTTGGATCCTGCCTCGCAGATCGTGCAACGGGATGGACGTCGCTTGGAGCTTACGCCCGCGGGAATGCGGCTGTTGACCATCTTGATGCGCGAATCCCCGCGCGTGGTCTCGCGCCGGGAAATCGAACGTGAGCTGTGGGGGGATGATCTGCCCGATTCTGATGCCCTGCGCAGTCACATGTACAACCTGCGCAAAGCCATCGACAAGGGCTTCGCTACGCCCATGCTGCACACGGTGCAGAGCGCCGGCTACCGCCTGGCGGCGAACATCGGTCAGGCGTCCCATGCTCAGGATGCTCAGGCGGCCTGAGTAGCATGGGCCGGATTGATTCCCACGCTTTTGAGAACCTGGTGCAGCGCCTGTCCGCACAGGAAGGCGTTGCGCACTGTCTGCCGTATCCCGGCATGACGCCGATTCCAGACGGGTTCGATGCCTTCGCCAGGCAGGATGCGGCCAGGGCAGAGATGGAGTGGGGCGATGCTTGCCCTGCCTATGCCTTGGGGCTCATCACCTACGGCAGCTGTGTGCTGCCACAGGATGAGGAATATCTGGAAGTGCTGTGGGATGAGCTTGGCGGCGATTCCACGCAGGTATGGGCGCAAGCGCGGCCGCTGGTGCTGGCAACGTGGGCATGGTTGAGTAATCCACCCGCGCAGGAGCCTGGTCCAGGCGCTAGCCATGACGAGAGCGATCCCACCGGTCTGATGCACTAGCCTGTACGGGAGGTTGCTTTACACGGCCATGACATGACGGCCACCAAGATCAGGGATAACTGACTTGGAGAGGCCTATGCGTTCGAAATGTCTGTTTGCGGGGATGGTGTTGCTGCTCACGCTGCCGGGGTATGCCGCCACACCCGACAACACCCTGGCCGCCCAAGCCAATGATCCCGCAACCCGCCAGGGCATGGCCGCCCTCGTGCGAGCACAAGTGTTGCTGGATCGTGCCCATTTCTCACCCGGGGAAATCGATGGGCGCGCCGGCTCGAATCAGCGGCGTGCGGTTCGCGGGTATCAGCAGGCGCGGAAGTTGAAGGTCACCGGAGAACTGGATGAGGCGACATGGACCTCATTGAATCAAGACGCAGCGCCTGCCTTGGTGACCTACACGCTGACGGCCGACGATGTGGGACAACCCGTGGCTTCCATACCCGAGGACATGATGGCGCAGGCCACGTTGTCCTCGTTGGCCTTTGAGTCGATCGAAGAGGCCTTGGGCGAGCGCTTCCATATCTCACCCGCATTGCTGAAGGCGCTGAATCCGAACGCGGACTTTTCAAAGGCCGGTACGCCGTTGCAGGTGCCAAACGTGGCCAGCCTCACGGCGCTGCCGAAAGCGGCCAGTGTGGTGATCGACAAGTCCGATTCCACATTGGGACTTCTGGATGCCAACGGTGCCCTTATTGCACAGTTTCCGGTGTCCTCAGGGAGCGAGAAGGATCCGCTTCCTGTAGGACATTGGAAGATCGTCGGGGTCGCAGAGAATCCGACCTTCCACTACAACCCCAAACTGTTCTGGGACGCTGACCCGGCGCACGCGGAAGCCAAAATCGCCGCTGGGCCTAACAATCCCGTGGGCACGCGTTGGATCGACCTGTCCAAGAAGCACTACGGCCTGCACGGCACCCCAGAACCCAGCGCCATCGGCAAAGCCCAGTCACACGGCTGTGTGCGACTTACCAACTGGGATGTTGAGCGCGTGGCGCGTGCCGTGTCGCCGGCGCTGTCAGTGACCATGCAGGAGTAGGGGTGAGATACCTGCTTGCGCTGATTGTCGTGGTCTGCACGCTGGCCGCCTTGCTGTGGACCGGCGTCGAGATTTCGCCGACTTCCCCACCTGACGCTACCCCCAGCGCATCGGCCACCCCGACTGACGTCGGCGCAGCTAAGCCGGCCGTCGTCGCGAGCCCGGACGCGCCAATGACGCAGCTTCCATCAGATCCTGCGTTACCTGCACCGGCAGCACGCACGGATCCGTCGGGCATTCTGCTGATACCGGTGCAAGGGGTACAGGCAACCGCGTTGGTCGACACGTTTACCGATGCCAGAAGCCAGGGCCGAAGCCATGATGCGATCGACATCATGGCTCCTGCCGGCACTCCCGTACTGGCCGTGGCCGATGGCCACATCGAAAAACTGTTCACCAGCGAGCGAGGCGGACTGACGATCTACCAATTCGACCCCGCTGGGCGACTGGCCTACTACTACGCGCATCTGCAAGGGTATGCACCGGGGCTGGCAGAGCAACAGCAGATCACCCGCGGCCAACTGCTCGGCTATGTAGGATCCACCGGCAACGCCAGTCCTGACGCACCGCATCTGCATTTTGCCATCTTCGAACTTGGCCCGGAGAAGCGTTGGTGGGAGGGCACAGCGATCAACCCGTATCCAGCGCTGACTCAAAGCCAATAACGTAACTCCTGCCGTTGCCTGGGTTCGCGGCGCAGGTGCTGCTATAGAATCGGCTATTCACCCCGCGCCTAGCCGACCACAAGAATCCTTGAATGACTAAGACCACCTTGGACGCCATTGCGACCACGCGAGCTCGACTGGAAGAAGAATTGCGCGATCTGGATAAGCAAGAAGAGCAGCTACGTCAGCAGCAGGCCTCGGACGCCTACGCCAATGTGATGCAACTTCTGACCCAGTTTGGTGCCCACTTCTCTGCCAAGCAGAAAGCCGAGCTGGTGACGGCGCTGGGCAGTGGTGAGCGCGCACCGCGCAAGAAGGCATCGAGCAATAAAGAGGTAGCCCCCAAGTACTGGTTGCCACACAGCGGTGAAACCTGGTCAGGTCGAGGCCGTGCGCCTCGTGCCTTTGCTGCCTGGGAAGGCACGGCCGCCTACAAGGAATGGAAGGCACGCCACCCCAACGAGAAGTTCCCGAAGTTCCCAGGCTAGCGGCCGTATCGGTCTGTGTGAGGTCAAGGCGGTGTGACGGTAGGGGAGGGTTCTCGTCATCTTCACTGTGTTGACCTCAGTCTCGGATCGAGAAGGAGGCCCGCCATGACACGCGATACTGTGGCAGAGCAAACGCCCCAAACCGCCGATACACCCAGTCGTCACTCCGTCACCCTGCAAGTCAACGGCAACGATCACGCCCTTGAGGTTCAGGCTTGGTCCTCACTGCTGGATGTGCTGCGTGAGCAGCTCGCTCTGACCGGCACCAAGAAAGGGTGCGATCACGGCCAGTGTGGTGCTTGTACCGTGTTGATCGATGGGCGCAGGATCAATAGCTGCCTGACGCTGGCCGCGCTTCAGGCGGGCAAAGCCATCACCACGGTGGAAGGCTTGTCCGATGGCCAAGCCCTTCATCCACTGCAAGAAGCCTTCCTGCAGCACGATGCATTCCAGTGCGGCTACTGCACGCCCGGCCAACTGTGCTCGGCCGTGGGTTTGATCAACGAAGGCCGCGCCCGCACGCGTGATGACGTGCGGGAACTGATGAGCGGCAATCTGTGCCGATGCGGCGCCTATACCCAAATCACCTCCGCGGTGTGCGAGGTCGCGGGGATTGAGCAGGCACGCGATCCCCAGTGCCCCACTATTGTGGGGAGCGTGCCGGCATGAACCCGTTTACGTTGGTATCGGCCTGCGATTCTCGTGGCGCCCGACAGGCGTTGGGTCATGTGGCGCAGCAGCCGCGTATTACCCGTCCTCAGTTCATCGCCGGTGGCACCAATGTGCTGGACCTGATGAAGGCCGGCGTGACCCAGCCCAGTCGCCTGGTCGACATCAGCGGCCTGGGGCTGGATGGCATCGAATGGTCGCCCGAGGACGGCTTGCGGCTGGGCGCCACCGCCCATAACGCCGATACGGCCTATCACCCCTTGGTCAGCGAGCACGCCCCCCTGCTGGCTTCGGCGATTCTTGCCGGCGCCTCGCCCCAGATACGCAATGCTGCCACCAACGGGGGCAATCTGCTCCAGCGCACGCGCTGCATGTACTTCTACGATGTGGCGCTGCCGTGCAACAAACGTGCGCCAGGCAGTGGCTGCAGCGCCATCGGGGGCGTGACCCGTCAGCATGCCATCCTGGGCGCAAGTGAGGCCTGTATTGCCACTCACCCCTCCGACATGTGCGTTGCCCTGGCCGCCTTGGAGGCACATGTCGAGGTGGAGCGAGGTCAAGGACGCGAACTGATCGCGTTCTCCGATTTTCATCGCCTGCCCGGCGATCACCCGGAACACGATACGCACTTGCCGTCCGATGCCTTGATCACGGCGCTGGTGATTCCACCCAATCCCTATGCGGCTCATTCGGTGTATCTGAAAATCCGCGACCGCGCCTCTTATGCGTTTGCTTTGGTCTCGGTGGCGGTCGGGTTGGAGCTCTCCGATAAGGGAGCCGTGGTGTCGGCGCGCGTGGCTCTCGGTGGAGTGGCCCATAAACCGTGGCGGCTGGAGGAGGCGGAAGCCCTGCTGGTGGGCAAGCCTCCCACTGCCGAGGCGGCCGCGCGCGTGGCTGATCGGCTGCTGCAGGGTGCCATCGGGCAGGGCGACAACGACTTCAAGATCGAATTGGCCCGGCGCTTGGTGGTGCGCGGGATTACCGTGGCCGCCCACGGCACCGTCACCAATGACACGGCCCTCAAAGAATCATCTGGGGAGCAGGCCCATGAGTGAGGTCGATCCTCGCGTGCCTGTGGCCGCACCAGGCACCGGACATGTTCGCAAGGGGCAACCGCTTACCCGGATCGATGGACCGGCCAAAGTACAGGGTCAGGCCCGCTATGCCGCCGAATTCCCGGCCCCCGATCTGGCTTACGGCGTCGTCGTCAACACTGCCGTGGCCAGGGGCACGATTGTTGCGATCGATCTGGATGCCGCCCTGGCCGTGGAAGGAGTATTGGAGGTGCTCACGCACCAGCGGCGGCCCAGGATGCGGGCAGGGCGCGTATTCCATAAAGACTTGATCGCGCCTGGCGGCAAGCCGTTCCGACCGCTTTACGACGAGCATGTGGTCTACAGCGGACAGCCGGTGGCGTTGGTGGTCGCTACCAGTTTTGAGGCGGCGCGCCGGGCCGCGATGTTGGTGCGAGTGGAGGTGGCGCCCGAGCCCCACGAGACCTCACTGCGTGCGAACCTGGACAAAGGCCACAGCCCAAAAGGCATCAAGTTCGGCTACAAGCCGCCTCCCAAAGAAAAGGGTGATGCCTCAGCCGCGTGGCACAACGCCCCGTTCCGGATGCAGGCAACCTTCTATGCCGAGGCCCAGCACCACAATCCGATGGAGCTGTTTGCCACCACCGTCGTGCGGGATGCCCAAGGTTGCATGGTCGTACACGACAAGACCCAAGGCTCCCAGAACAGCCGTTGGTACGCCTCCCATGCCCTGGGGATCCCGAAGTCCCGACTGAGCGTGCGCAACGCCTTCGTGGGGGGTGCCTTTGGCTCGGGGCTGCGGCCCAACTACGCCCTGCTGCTGGCAGTGATGGCCTCCGAGTATCTGGACCGCTCGGTTCGTGTCGTACTGACACGCCAGCAGATGTTCACCTTCGGGCATCGGCCCGAGACGTGGCAGCAGATCCGGCTTTCAGCGAACGCCCAAGGCCAGCTCCAGTCTATCGAGCATGATGTGCTGACGGAAACCTCACGCGCGGAGGACTACACCGAGGTCGTGGCCAACTGGTCGGGCCAGTTGTATGCGTGCGAGAACATTCGTCTATCGCACAAGCTGGTCGACTTGGACCGGTTCACGCCGATGGATATGCGTGCACCAGGCGCGGCCCACGGCGTCCATGCCTTGGAGGTGGCTATCGATGCCATGGCCTGCGAGGTCGGCATGGATCCGCTGGCGTTTCGGCTGGTCAATTACGCCGAGGTGCATCCCATTGAGGACAAGCCGTTCTCCTCCAAAGCGTTGCGGGAGTGCTTTGCTTTGGGGGCCGAGCGATTTAACTGGTCACAACGCCCCCCAGCACCTCGTGCCACCAAGATCGGTACCGAGTATGTGGGGTGGGGGATGTCCACCGGGACCTGGGATGCCCTGCAGATGTTTGCCCGTGCCAAAGCAGTCCTGGATGCGCAGGGCCGGCTTCGCGTCAGTAGCGCGGCCTCGGACATCGGCACGGGCACCTACACCGTGATGGCCCAAATCGCCGCTGACGCCATGGGCTTGCCGCTGGAACACGTCACCTTTGAACTGGGTGACTCGACCCTGCCCGTGGCACCGGTGCAGGGGGGTTCTGCCCATGTGGCCACGATTGGATCGGCCATTGAAGGGGTCTGCGATAAGTTGCGCGCCGGCCTGCTCAAGCTTGCCAAACGCCATCACGGCGAGCTGTTTTCTGGCTGCAAGGATGACGATGTCGAGTGTGTCGAAGGGGGTTTGCGGCGCAAGGCCGGTGGGGCCAGCGTTCCGATTATTGAGCTGATGGCGTTGGCCAAGGACGGAAAACTCCGGGCCAGCCATCTGCTCCTGCCAAACCAGCGTGAGCAGTCAAAATATGCGCGGGCCACGCATTCGGCCGTGTTCTGCGAAGTGCGTGTTGACGAAGCATTGGGCACGATACGGGTCACGCGGGTTGTCAGCGCCATTGCCGCCGGCCGCATCATCAACCCCATGGCGGCGCGCAGTCAGATCCTGGGGGGCGTGGTATGGGGGATCAGCCATGCGCTGCATGAGGGAACCCATGATGATCCTCGGCTGGGGCGTTTCATGAACCACGATTTCGCTGAGTACCACGTGGCCGTGAATGCCGACATCCACGAGATTGACGTGCTCTTTGCCGATGAAGACGATCGGGTGGTCAGCCGGCTGGGGGCCAAAGGGGTGGGTGAGATCGGTCTTGTAGGGGTATCGGCGGCCATCGCCAATGCCATCCGTCATGCCGTGGGCGTGAGGATCTACGACACGCCCATCACTCCAGACAAGGTCATGGCCGGACTTGCACACAGTGGGGCGATCTAGCGAAAGCGTGTGTCGATCTACTGTAGCTAGAACGCCCGACGTCGGACTCCCTGGCTTAGCTTACGCAGCCAGCAATTGCATCAGCTGATTGAGCCGAAACGGCTTTTGCAGGAAGTGCGCATACCCGGGCAGGCTGGGGAGCTGCCGTGGGGGATGGCCTGAGGCCAGAATCACCCGCGCCTGCGGCCGTGAGCGCTTCAGGTGCTCGGCCAAATCAATGCCGTTTTCCGAACCTGGCATGTGCACATCGCTGACCAGGACATCGCACGGGAAGTCTTCCAGGATCACCTTGGCGCTATGCGCATCCTCGGCAATGCGAACTTCCATGCCCGCGTCTTGAAGGACATCGGACAGCAGAGCGCGCAGCTCCACCTGATCCTCGACCAACAGCACCCGAATCGAGCCTCCCGCCGGTGTCAGATCCGAGGAAGGACTGTCCGAAGCACCCATCTGCCTGCTGTTGGTGTCGTCCACTGCCACGCGCTCCCCTGAAAAAAGTTGGAAAAGGATTGAGATAAGAGCGTGAAGAAGTTGTAAACGTAAATGAAGGTAGCATGGCGTTTTGCACTCGGGGCAAGGGCAGGCGATGAGCCAGCAGGAACAGGGGAAGCGTCACCGCGACACCATCATTTCCATCATCTCGTTGGGTTTGGCGGCCACCACCATCGGGCTGGAGGCTGTCATCCCGTTGGGCTATGCCGTTTGGCTGTTGTACTTCCTGGCCATTGGCGTGACGGTGTACCAGCGCCGGCCGTGGGTGCCGGTGGCGATCGCCGCATTGGCGTGCGCGTTGCTGGTGGTCGGTTTTAATTTGGCTCCCCCCAGTCACAATTCAGCCTTCTCCGTAGTGAATCGAACGGTGGGCGGGGTTTGCTTCCTTACCACGGCGCTGATCGTGATGCAGGCCATTCGTGCTCGCTTGCAGGCCGAGCGAGCGCTGTGGCTGCAGGAGGTGGAAAACGAGGTTGCCGGCGTGCTGCAAGGCGAGCAGACCCCTCACAGCTTGGCCGAGGGGGCGCTGCGGGTGCTGTGCGATCATCTGGGTGCCCATACCGGCGTGCTGTACCGTTTGAACGGCCAGGAACTGGTCCTGGTAGGCGGCGTTGCCCTGGCGCGCGAGGTTCCCACCCGGATTGCCGCCGGCTCTGGCCAGTTGTGGGAAGCCATCGCCAAACAAAGCGCCCGGGTAGTTCGTGGCATTGAGGCTTCCCATGTCGGTGTTGAGTCGGCGCTAGGTCGAAGCGCGGCAGTCAAATTGCTCGTGGCACCGCTCACCGCCGATGGCGCTGCCAGTGGGGCCTTGGAGCTGGGCCTGATTGAGTCCCCGGTCGATGAGTCCACGGCCATGGAGCTGCTGCAGCGGTGCGCCGATACCATTGGTATTGCCCTCAGAACCGCCATGCTGCGCAGTGAACTGATTGAGCTGCTGGAAGAAACCCAGCGCCAAGGCGAGGAACTGCAGGCCCAGCAGGAAGAACTGCGGGTGGCCAACGAGGAACTGGAGGAACAAAGCCGCACCCTGCAGCAATCCCAGGTCAACTTGGAGCAGCAGCAGGCTGAGTTGGAACAGACCAATGTGCAGCTTGAAGAGCGGACCCACGAACTCGAAGGGCAGCGACAGCAGCTGCTGTCGGCACAGGACAACCTGATGCGCAGTCGGGAAGACCTGCTGGCCGCCTCGCGCTACAAATCCGAGTTCTTGGCCAACATGTCGCATGAACTGCGCACGCCGCTGAACAGCTCGCTGATCCTGGCCAAACTGCTGGCCGACAATAAGGAAAGCACGCTCACTGCGGACCAGGTCAAATACGCCCAAGCGATTCATTCGTCCAACAATGACCTGCTGGCGCTGATCAACGACATTCTCGACTTGTCGAAGATCGAGGCAGGGCACGTTGAACTGCAGGATGACACCCTCAGCACCGAAAGCGTGGTGCAGCGCCTACGTGAGACGTTCGATCCGCTGGCGCGCCAAAAGGGGCTGGACCTGGCGCTGGAGATTGCGTCCGACGCTCCGTCCCAGTTCGTGGCCGACGGACAGCGCCTGCAGCAGATCCTGAAGAACCTGCTGGCCAACGCCATCAAGTTCACAGAGCGCGGCTCGGTCACGATGCACGTCAAGCATGACGCCCAGAATCGCGTCGGATTTGTTGTGTGCGATACCGGTATCGGCATCGCCCGCGAGCAGACTGAAGTGATCTTCGAGGCGTTTCGGCAGGCCGATGGCAGCACCAGCCGTCGCTTCGGCGGCACGGGGCTCGGTTTGGCGATCTCGCGTGATTTGGCCGCCCGCATGGGCGGGGCACTCACCGTGGAGAGCGAACCCGGCCGCGGCAGTTGCTTTACCTTGGTCATCCCCACCGATGGAGCACCTGCCGCCGATCAGGATTCGCAGGCTGCACCCTCGGCACCGCGGACCATCAGTCCGGCGAATCAGGCCACCGGCCCGATCGCAGTACCCGCCACGACGTCTACCGCACAGGCCCCCGCCAGCGCACCGGTGGCCGCCAGTCCCATCACGCGACGCTATCCAGACCGCCTGATCCTGGCGATTGAGGATGACGTCGAATTTGGCCAGGCTCTGGTCGCCCTGGCCCAAGAACTCAGGTTTGACTGTGTAGTGGCCTCCACCGCCGAGGAAGGGCTGCGATTGGCCGCTGAGCTGCGGCCCAATGGCATCCTGTTGGATATTGGCTTGCCGGATGTATCGGGCTTGAGCGTGCTGGAGCGGCTGAAGCGCGATCCAGTCACCCGTCACGTGCCTGTGCATGTGGTGTCCGCGCTGGAGCGCACCCAGGTGGCCCTGGAACTGGGCGCGGTGGGCTATCTGATCAAACCGGCTACCCGCGAGCGGTTGGCCAGTGCCATTGAACAGCTGGAACAGACGCACGCGCGCGATGTGCGCCGACTGTTGATCGTGGAAGATGATCAGGAACTGCGACAGAACCTGCAGCTTTTGCTTGCTCGCGATCAGTTGGAGATCGTCGCCGTCGGCACGATTGCCGAGGCGATCGAAAAGCTTGATGTCGCCACTTTCGACTGCATGATTACCGATCTGGCCCTGCCCGATGGCAGCGGCTATGACCTGCTGGAGAAGATGTCGACCAGTGCCACCGGCGCGTTTCCACCGGTGATTGTGTATACCGGTCGAGCACTCACACGCCATGAAGAGCAGCGTCTACGACGCTATTCCAAGAGCATCATCATCAAGGGGGCACGCTCGCCGGAACGGCTATTGGATGAGGTCACCCTGTTCCTGCACAGTGTGGAGGCAACGCTTCCCGGAGACCAGCAGCGCATGCTGCGGGAAGTCCGTCGGCGTGATGCGGTTCTGGACGGCCGCAATGTCCTTCTGGTCGAGGACGACGTGCGCAACATTTTCGCCTTGTCCAGTGTATTGGAGCCGCTGGGTGTAAAGCTGCAAATCGCGCGCAACGGACGTGAAGCGTTGGACACCCTCGTCAATCAGGACTTCGATCTGGTGCTCATGGACATCATGATGCCGGAGATGGATGGACTGACGGCCATGCGCGAGATTCGTCGCAACCCGCAATGGCAGGATTTGCCGATCATTGCACTGACGGCTAAAGCCATGGCCGATGATCGCGAGCATTGCTTGGAGGCCGGTGCGAACGACTACATCGCAAAGCCGGTCGATGTGGAAAAGCTGGTGTCTTTGTGCCGGGTATGGTGCGCGCGGCAATGACCCCCAGCGAGTTGTTCGATCTGGAGCTGGGGGTCTTGCTGGAGGCGCTTTACCGACGCTACCACTATGATTTTCGCGAATACGCGATCTCCTCCCTACGCAGGCGCGTGCGCCAGGCCATGGATCGTTTCCAGTGCGATAGCGTGGCCACGTTGCAACATCGGCTGCTCCACGAGCCGGCGCTGTTTACCCAGGCCATGCAGTACTTCACGGTCCAGGTCTCTGAGATGTTCCGGGATCCGGACTACTTTCGGGTCCTGCGGGAGCAAATAGTGCCAGTGCTGAAGACCTACCCGTCGTGCAAGATCTGGGTAGCCGGTTGCAGCACGGGGGAGGAGGTGTGGTCGCTGGCCATCCTGCTGGATGAAGAGGGCTTGCTGGAGCG
Source organism: Pseudoxanthomonas japonensis (assembly GCF_043632995.1). NCBI lineage: Bacteria > Pseudomonadati > Pseudomonadota > Gammaproteobacteria > Lysobacterales > Lysobacteraceae > Pseudoxanthomonas > Pseudoxanthomonas japonensis. The sequence goes on from NZ_CP171632.1 coordinate 2,190,386, forward strand.
CACGGTGCTCTATGCCACCGACATCAATCCTGAGGCAGTGGCCAGCGCCGAGGCGGGGGTATTCGCATTGGATCGGATGGCTCAGTTCAGCCGTAGCTACCTGGCTGCCGGCGGTCGCGGCTCGCTCTCGGACTACTACACGACCGCTTACAACGGCGCCCTGTTCGATCGGCGCCTGAAGCGCAACATCGTCTTTGCCGACCACAGCTTGGCCACCGATGCGGTGTTCTCCGAGGTCCACTTTGTGTCGTGCCGCAATGTACTGATCTACTTCAAGCGCAGCCTGCAGGACAGGGCAGTGAGCTTGTTCCATGAGGCCTTGGTGCACCGCGGTTTCCTGGGGTTGGGTAGCAAGGAATCGCTGCAGTTTGGTGAGCACGCTGCGGACTTTGAAGTCAGCTCGCGTGCGCAGCGGCTTTACCGGAAGATCGCATGAGCTCTCCAGCGCCACGCCTTTGCGACACCGTAGACGTGATCGTCGTGGGCGCTTCAGCGGGAGGTGTGAGCGCCGTGAGGGCGCTGTTGGAGGCCTTGCCGGCGAACTGTCCGGCAGTGGTGATGATTGTCCTGCACCTGCCGCGCGATCGACCCAGTCAGGCGGCCGAACTGTTTGCACAGTACTGCGCGCTTCCCGTCGCCGAGGCAGAGGATAAGGCACCACTTACGCCGAGCACGGTTTGGATCGCGCCACCGGACTACCACTTGATGGTGGAAGATCGGGATACGATGTCGCTCAGCCTGGATGAGCCGGTCCTGTTCTCTCGTCCCGCGATCGATCCCTTGTTCGAAAGCGCAGCGGCCGTGTTTGCTGATCGCGTGCTGGCGATCCTGTTGACCGGTGCGTCCAACGATGGCAGCGAGGGTGTCGCCGCCATTCGGGCAGGTGGTGGACAAGCATGGGTACAGCAACCGGAAGAGGCCAGCTCACCCATGATGCCCGCCTCAGCGCTGGCGTATGCAGGCGCTGATGCGGTACTTACCCTGGATCAGATGCGTGTCCGCTTACGGAGCTTTCAGCCTTGAACTTGACCTTGTCCAATCCTGAGCCGGTGCGTAGCGAGCCGATCAATATCCTCGTCGTGGACGATGTGCCCGAGAACCTGGTGGCCATGCGCGCGCTTCTGCAAGCCGACGGGGTGCAGGTGCTGTGCGCCGCCTCTGGCGCGCAGGCACTGGAACTGCTGCTCGTCCACGAGGTAGCCGTGGCCCTGCTTGATGTGCAGATGCCGGAGATGGACGGCTTTTCACTGGCCGAGCTGATGCGAGGTGCAGCGCGTAGCCGGGAAGTGCCGATCATCTTCTTGACAGCCTCACCGAACGACCCCAAGCGCGCTTTCAAGGGGTATGAAGCCGGTGCGGTGGACTTCTTGCACAAGCCCATCGAGCCCCACGTCATCCTCAGCAAAACGAACGTGTTCGTCCAGCTGTTCCAGCAGCGGCAGCTGCTAAAAGAACGCGCCGAATCGCTGGAGAGAGCCCTCAAGCTCAATGAGACCATGATGGCGGTGTTGACGCACGACCTGCGGACACCGCTCTCGGCCATGCTGCTGTGTGCAGAAAAGCTGGCACTGCAGCTTCCCGGGGACGAGCGCGTCCAACGGACGCTGTCCCAACTGGAAACCAGTGGTTGGCGGATGGCGCGGATGGTGGAGCAACTGCTGGATTTTTCCCGCATCCGCTCGGGCGGCTTCCAGATCGAGCCTCAGACCATTGATCTAACGCAGGTGCTGTTGGGCGCGATCGATGAAGTAAAGCGCGTCCATGCCAACGCAGACATTGCTTTTGAAGCCGGAAATCCCTTGTCGGTAAAGGCAGATCCGGATCGACTGACCCAAGTAATGATCAACCTGGTCGGCAATGCGGTAATCCATGGCAAAGAGGGATCGGTTCGTATCGTCTTGGAAAGCGCGACTCAGGGCGCTGTGGTGGTGCGAGTCTCAAACCCCGGCCATATCAGCGAAGAGTTGCTTCCTCGCCTATTCGAGCCATTCAAGGGAGCATTCCATGCCAGCCAAGGACTCGGGCTCGGGCTGTTCATTGCTGACCAGTTCGTCAAGGCACACGGCGGCACGCTGTCGGCGACCAACGACAACGGGCAAGTCCACCTGGAAGCTCGTTTCGAAAAAATTTCGTGAGCCTGTAGGGATCTAGATCGGCATGCGCTAGCGCGTCCTACATTTCCCCTCAACGTACCTAGTCGGCAACTGGGCCAGCTCATCGCGCAAGCGCGCGAGTACAGCTTTGATTTCCTGACATGGAAGAAGGCGGACGTCGCCAGCGGCGCGCCACATTAGGTAAAGGATGATTAGGGATGTTTATCAGGGGTAGGGGGTGGCAGCTTCCGACCCAAAGCGGACGTTCATCAGCGCTTCCTCACGGCCCTTCGAAGTGCGGCCTGCTCAGCTCGCTGGGTCAGAATATGCATCGGCGTGTTAGCCGGACCCAGCAGCCCTAAGATCAAGCCGTATCAAGGGGATAGCCCACCCTAGCGTGCGCAGCGGACAAGTCGTATAACAGGACTCAGGGATCCGGCTATTAGGTAGCTTAGCCTCATGAAAATCCTGTCGCGTCTGCTGTTTTCAGTGATCAACCTTGGTGTGGCGGGTTGGTACCTATTGGCTGCTGCGTGGGTACTTGGGGGCTTTCGAGTTGAGGTTCTTACGGGCGCATCGTATGAGTGGCCCGTTCGTGTAGTAGTAACATCAACGGTTGTGGCCGTTCTTGGACTGCTAATTGGGATCGCAGTGCTATGCATCACCCGCGGACGGCCGTTTGGTCACGTGCTCGTCTCGGCGCTCATTGCACTGAGTTTGATTGAGGCGTGGGAGTTCATCAGCCTTGTCAGGCTCTACGGCCCTGGCAGCGGATCGTGGCTCCCGTTTGCTCTTCTTGTTTCGTGGGCTTCCGTCTGTGCCCGTTACCTGGCATCCCGGCTGAGACCTAACAATTCGTTCAAGTCGACGCCGCTTCGCGGCGCAGCCTAATTCCAGCGTTAGGCAACAAGAGGCAGTATGGATAACCTGCTAGTCATCGCAACCATTCTTGGAGGAATTGCCGCCATCGGCTACTTCTGGGACAAGGTTAGAGCGCTGTTTTCCAGGGGAGGCAAGAGGAGCCAACACGACATTGACCTGTACAAGCGGTATAGGGAGTTGATAGTTGATAGCGGAGTCGCCGACTTCTATCGGGGCCACGACTTTCTCGGCGCATTTGAAAGCGCCTACTGGTCGCCATTCTCTCGCTACGTAGATTCTTGGGGAACGATCGATCATGAATTCATCGACCCCCTTCTTAATAAGGCGCACAGAGAAGTCTATGAGAAAGCACTTGAGTTGGGCAGGACTATTGCAAAGAACACCGTTCCGATTGGAGCGACGGGCCACTTGCGATCAGTAAAGCCCGACTATCTGCCTGCCGGCCCCACGCCTGATCACATCAAGGCCGAGGCGATGGAGATCAATTCTCTAGTGCCAAGCTTCACTTTGGCGCATGAGAGGTTTGTTCGGTTAGCAAATCGGCGACTTCGTGGCGTTGTTGCCTAAAAATTCATTGAGTCCGACGCCGCTTCGCGGCGCGGCTTGACTCAGGTGTTAGACACCGCAAAATAGCTCATGACGCATCCCACGCATAGCAAGAACGTAGTCGTAGCCCTTGAGGAACTGGAGAGTGATGCGAGAAAGTTGCAACGCATCATGATCGAACTGGTTGCTCCTTCCGGGAGCCCTATGTTCCCCTTGGATTTCCTGGCCTTCGCAGCTACGAAACGACATGCCAGTACTACCAGTGCATTTGTGTCTGCCATCAATTCTTGGAACATGGTCGTTGCAAGATCACTTCTAAGAATTCACATCGACACTTCGCTCAGATTTTCTGCAGCGTGGCACGTCGAGAACCCGCATGATTTCTCCATGGAGGTTCTGAGGGGGGCACGAATAGACAAATTGAAGACTAGATCAGGAGATCGTCTTACGGATGCCTATCTGGTGAAACTCCACAAAGACAAGCATCCTTGGCTTCCCGATGTCTACGAGCATCTTTGTGGGTACGTGCACTTCTCCGGCTCCCACATCACAGATGCAATTAATGACTTGAGTGACGGGGACGGAACCGTTGAGTTCTTGATCTCCGACCAGGACCAGAGATTTCCAGAGTTCAGTTGGCTTGAAGTGGCGGGATGCTTCCGAGAAGCAACGGGCATCCTTGAGACGTACTTGCGTGGTTGGGGCACAACCAAGCAGTTGTCACCGGAGCAGCTTGAGTCACTGCGAAGCGGTGTCTAAAAACTCCTTCAATCCGAAGCTGCTGCGCGGCCTGGCTTGTGCGGTAACGTGTATCACACAGCCCGGCTGCTGCACAGGTCGGCCGAACTCAGGTGTTAACGCTCATGACAGTGGCTCAGCGAACAGTTGTCCTGTCACTATCTCTGCTTTCCCTAGCAGGCGGGATCGCTTGGCAGCTTTTCGAGCCAGGCTTTGAGCCTTGGCTGTTTGTGATTGTCGGCCTGATGGGTCTCTTCACCCAGTGGTGGCCAACCGGCAGAAAAAGCTATGCATCAAGGCGACTTTCCGGGACCGTCACTTTCAACTATTCCAATAACAATGGCCGATACGTCATCGGGCGAGAGGAAATGTTGTTTGAGACGGCGTGGAGCAAGGCAAGTGATACCTCGATCCACATCTACAAGGATCCACCCTCGATTGACTCCATCGCCATAGCCCTTGGAGTGGCTCACATAAAGGACCTGAGGAGCGTCTCTAACCTAGACTTCTCGTCGCGATCGAGAACTCCTCAAGAGGGCGACGTGGTTATATTGAAGAATAGATACGGCAATTACGCGGCTTTGAAAGTTTCCGACATAAAGGACAGCGCAAGGTCTGACTTGAAGGATGAGATAACCTTCAGCTACGTCATAAATCCGAACGGCGGAGACGATTTCAGATGAGCGATAACGTTTCTTTCATGTCGACGCCGCGTCGCGGCGCGGCTTAATTCAGGCGCTGACCGATGTCCGCTTCTGGCCGGTAGCGGACATCTTCAGTGGTCAGCCGATACCCTTGAGCATGAGCACCAGGGGAGCATCAGATAGCGAGGCACGCTGTCGGATGTTGCAGGCTGATGCCCATCCCACTCGATCTCGAAATTTCGCTGCGCCGGATCGTCGCAACGCCGCATGTTTAGCGCATGACCACTTTGAGATGGCGTTCCAACTGACTCAACGGCGGTGCTTTCGTAACTGCCGGGCCCCAATCATCTGCATCACTGGCAGCTCATCCGGCGCAGCGACATGCTCGGGGATGAATGGCGTATCGTCGTCACAGAGCATCATCCCGTACAGCACCTCGCCGGCATCGATTTGCCAGGCTGCCTTCCTTTCGATCCTGGTCAGCTCGATCGGCTTCAACCCCAGTGGCGTGAACGGGATGCTCGGATCTTCCGGTGCCGCGGCCACTCCCAGACGAAAGCGCCCATACTTGGCAAAGGCGGTCAAGAACACGTCGAGGTTCACCGTGTCTTGCGGCGTCAACGTTTTCGAGCGCATGGCGATCATCAGCGTTTTGGTGGCGTCACCGGTGCCCCCCGCGGCCGCCGGGGCGATGCCGACCCTATAGTGGTGGCGGTGGTGTTGATCCACGTCAGTGAGAATGGCCAGCCGCAGGACTTGATCCGGTTCCAGCGTACCGATGCGGCGGTGCCAACTACGCAGAATCTTGGCGGCCTCATCGGCTTTCGTGAACATCAACTCCATGCCCGGCACGCCATCGGCCCAGAAAGTGAAGCCCACACCGCGCCAGCCGGCACGATCCCACAGAGGACTGTTGATCACCCCCACCATGCGCGTTTGCCGATGGTTGAACTGCAGCAGGTAAGCAGGAGGCGCACCGGTCTGCATCGGTACCTCCCACATACCTTTCTCGCTCGCCGAATCGGTGGCCGCTTTGAAGCGGCCGCCATCTAGCAGTTCCACCAGCGCGCAATCTGCCGGGCAGAGCGCGGCCAGCCCCGGTGAGCGGAGAGAGCTGTCGTCCAAGGCCACGGCCTGCAGCAGGTTGAACGCACGCTCATGCACGGCATCCTGGGAAAACATGCGCTTCATGTCGGTGCGGCCACCCGGTGTGCAAACATGCACGATGATGTACGCCACCGCTTCGACGGCCTTTTTCTGGAACTCCTTTGTGGTTGCATAGGACGGCAGCGTTCCGCGGGCAAAGCTCAGTCGCAGCAACGGATCGCCGCATTCGTCCTCGTCCAGCGACACCGATAGCGAGCGTGAATGTTGGGAGTCGTCGACCGTGACCAGCAGGCGATCATTGCTTGGCGCCAGACGATCTGCAAAAGCCGTGGCAGCAAATCCTTCCAGAGCCGCGAAAATCGACATCACCAATGCATGCGATTCGTACGTGGTGATGCCCTCAGCGACCACTTCACACCCGACGATGCGTGTGCGCAGCGTCTGGGCAAGGCCTGGTTCCCACTCGATGCGACCAGCCTCGGCACCCCAATCCATCTCCTGGATCGCGGCTAAGTCGGTCCCATCGGTCATGTCCTGCAAGGCCTGTTGCGGGTGACCGAGCAAGGCCAGCGTGACCTGCTCCGCCAGGTCCAGTTGACGATCGGCCAGGATGGGCGGTGCGATTGAAATAGCGTGCGCGTCCTCCGGCGTGGCCTGGGCGATCGCCCACGCCAAGCGCGCCTCGATGGCTTGCCGTTCGTCGAAGTAGGCCGTCTTGGCGTGGTCTGACAAGTCCAACGCGCTGGCCATGATATCGGCGTACGACAAAGCCTCAAGCAGCAGCGGCAAGCGTCCAGCGGCCAACTCTACCCACGCCAATCGCACCGCGAAGTTGAGCGAATCGAAAGAGATCTCTGCATCCTCGATCACGCTGCGCAACGAACGGCTCAGGCCCAGCAGCAAGTGCGCGCGGGCTGCCCAGAACAATCCAACCTCGCAATACGCCCGGGAGGCGATCCAGGCTCCTTCCAAGTAGAGCTCACGGGAGTGTTGTCGCTGCAGCAGTCCAATGGCCCGCCCCAGCAGGCGCAACGCCTCCTCCGGCGCCTTGTTCTCCACCTTGTGGGTTGCGCGATCCAGGAGCTGGCGCGCCTGAGCGTGCGCGCCGAGGCGCTGGCCCACCAGCTCGCCAGCACGATCGGCGATGGCATCGATCCCCTCGACCGAGAAAGGGAGTTGGGTAAACACGGAAATCGTCTCACACAGTGATTCCACCGGATAATCGGGCAGCCGCTCGACTTCACGCAGCAACGCCTTGAACCCTTTGACGGTCTCGGCTTGCCGATGCGGATCGTGCGGGTCGGCCAAGAAGCCCAGGTGCAGCAGATGGGTGCGAGCCATGGCCGCATCAGTGGGGTGGGAGCGGCGCTTGGCGAGCGGCTCCAGTCGCTCGCATAACCGCTCACGCCGCGCCTGCAGGTTAGCGGCCGCTGGCGGCAGCCAGCCGTGGTGCTCGGCCGAATGCAGCAGGCTGTAGAGGTTGGTGAGCTGAGCCAGATCCCACGCGTTGGCCTGCTCATCCAGCAAGGCCTCAATGGTGTCAAAACCGCCGATGACCGCGGCGTAGTCATCGAACCACCAAAATGCGGTCCACACCTTCTGATAGAGCATGCGCCGTTGCCCGCGGGCGTTATGCCCACGGCGTGCGGCCTCGATCGCGCGATCGAAGCGTTGATCCAGTTCCTCGCGACGGCGACCCAAACCACGCGCCAACAACGCCGAGGTCAGCCACGCGTGCGCCAATTGCATAGGGCTGTTGGCAAAGCGCGCCGGATTTGCCAATTCTTCTTCTAGCTCGACCAGCTCGCGCGCACGGTCAGCGTCCAGTGGCCCCAACACCCCCGTAGAGGTGGCCCGTGCGGCCGGCAGGCCAAGTTCGCGTTCGGCGATGGCCCAGTGTTCATGGTCAAACACCGCCTGAAGGATCCAAGTACGGTCAAAAATGCGCACCGGGACGTTGCCGGCTCGGCGCGTGAGTTCGTTCTCAAGCGCGGCACGATCCTTGTCCCGGACGAACTGGTTGGTGACATAGTGGATGCGCTGGTATGTGCGGCCACTGGCCAGGACGTTGTCCACGTCCGAGCGTGCCTTCTTGCGCCAATCGGCCATGGCACTGATCGCAAAGGCCCATTGCTCGCTAGCCGCTTCACGGGCGGTGCCGCTCCACCAGCGCTCGGCAATGGCATCGGCCACCGCATAGGTTTCGGCATCGACCTTACTGTCGCCACCCCCGGTGGGTCCAGTCTGCGGGATGAGGTTGGGACAGACCTCCACTTCCAACAACGCGTGGATGAAGCGCTGAAACTGCGCTTCTTCGCTGCGCGCGGTGATAGTCTGCAGCTGGTACTCAAATTCGGGGCGGGTCAACGCCGCCCGCGACTCGACCAGGGAATCGGAGTACAGGGTAGGGCGTCGCCCACGCATGAACGCCGAGGGAGTCGGCGTTTGTGCGCGGACGAGCGGCGCACCTTCGGTCATCGGCAAGCCAAGGTCACTTCTTGGGCTTCTGGGTCAGCACACTACCGGCCAAGGACTTGGTCGAGCCGCTGCTGCGGCCATCGTTGAGTGCCTTGGAGGCGGTGCTGGCCGTGGTGGCAGAGGACTGCTTAGTCGTGTGGGTCTGCGACAGCGCGCTGCCGGCGAGGGACTTGGCGGTCTTGCTCGCACCCGGATCCCGCAAGACTGCCGAGGCAGTCTTGGCGACCTTGGGACCAGAGGATTCGTTCTTGGCCATGGCATCAGTTCCTTCAGTGGAAGGAGGGATCGGCCCTGGCCCCCACTGAAGGCCCAGGGCCGAGGGTTCAGGCGACCCTGCGAGGTACCTGCTGCAACTCCGCCACGTCCAGGGTGAAGTCCAGCGTGATCTGGATTGGCTCGGCCGGATTTCGCTTGTCGTTGTAGACATCCACGTCGGTCTTCAGCTGCACGCAGTCGTCCACGATCTGGTGGCGCCGCTGGCCAAAGGATTTTTGGAAGTGGCTGTGTGGTGCGTTGGGATCGTCCATGTCGGCCCACAGCGAGATCGAACGCGTGCCGCGTTTTTCCACGGCCGCATGCTTGGCGCGGTAGCGCCGCCCGTGGCGATCGACACGGTATTCCTCGCGGAAGACCTGTGCGATGTCGGTGGCGATGGCATCGATTACGGTGGTCAGGTTGGGCTTGTGCAGGCCATTGCGGTAGGCCCACTCGGCCACCGCATGCGGATCGAGCAATCCATCCGAGCCGACCTCGGCCTTGTAGCGCTCGACGTACTCTTTGACGGCATTGGAATAAGCGGACATGCGCGATGCTCCTACTGTCAGACCGTGTGGATGACGCCCCAGCCATCGGTGAGGGCCGATGAGGTGATGAACTGCCGCACCTTGACCTGGTGCTTGCGAAACAGGTCGTAGCGTCCCAATCGGCGCTGCAACTGGCCTACGACAATGCCCGGGTGCACATTCAGGCGCTGGGCAAACAAGAGCACGCGCTCTTCCTTGAAGAAGGGCGATACGCGCAGCATAAAGTTGCTGATCTCATCGGTTGAGACACAGAAGGCGGCTGCCGCCCGATTGGCCAGCGCCTCCTCCTCATCGATCTGATCGCCGGCGGATCCTTCAATGTCCTGGTCCAGGATGTACCCTCGCTCATGCCCGTGGCGTTGCAGCACATGTTCGAGCTCATGGCGCAGCACGAACCAGAAGTTGTCGATGCGATCCAGCCGCAGTGAGAGGGCCACCACCGGCTGAGCCGAGGTCAGCCAGAAGCAGGCGCCGTCAATCTTCGCGCCGGGGATCGGCTCCACGATGACAAACCGCACGCCGCACTCGGCCAGCACGCGCGCCACATGGCGGGTTTCCTCCGGGGCAGACAGCAGAGCCGACAAGCGAGGCAGGGCCTGACGCAGGGCGGCTTCGGTATACGCCCCAAGGACCTGCTCAGAAGCCAGGCGGCGCGCCCGGCACAGCCATGCCAGTTGGAGCATGCTGGGACCGTCATATGGCGCAGTCTTCTTGGCCGCATGGCAGAAAGGCACTTCCTGCTCCAGCGCCTCGATACCGAAGAAGGTGAGGAACTGCTGCTCAAGCACCTCAATGCTCTTGCTGCTTTCGATCCAGCCGCGGCGGATCATCTCGCGCACGGGAAACCGCTCATACAGTTTGGCGCGTCTGGCGATCAGGCCATCGGTGGGCCGAACCTTGGACAGTTGGTACTGGCTCTCCAGGTTCATCCAGACCTCCGGGCCCGTGCCCAGCGAATCGCCAAGCTGGATGGCCGTTTCCGGGGTGATGGCCTTCTTGCCGGCGATCAGCTCATTGATCAGGCGCACGGGACGGCCAATGATCTCCGCCAGTTCGGTCTGCGACCAGCCACGAGCTTCCAGTTCCTCTCGGAGGAACTCGCCAGGCGGGAAGACTTCGGCAACGGGGGTGTTCATGGGGCTCATCCTGGGAAGGGTTAGTGGTAATCGGCGATGGAGATAACGACGACGGTCTTGCCGTCTTCGTTTTGCCGCAGGCGCAGCAGTAGCCGCCATTGGTCGTTAAGCCGCATCGAACTTTGACCGTCCAGGTTTCCTTTCAGCTTCTCGTAGTGCAGGGACTTCATGGCGTAGAACGCGCGCTCGTCCAGGGCGGCGCGGATGAACTGCAGACGTTTTCGGAAGGCCTTGACGATGGCGGCATCGAACCCTGCGGTGTACGCCGGGTCCGTTTCCAGCCTGCGCAGCGAGGCATCTTCAAAATCCACGTCCATGGCGGGCACGATACGGCGCAGGCCCTAAGATGTCAAATGACCTTATTACACTTAGTGTAATAGTGGTAATTTAATTCGAACTACCCGCGTCTACACCCGACTGGAGACATCACAAGGGAGAACACCACCCACCCCGTCCGACGTCGACTCGAACCATACCCTCGTTAGCCAAGAGGGCCTTCTCCAGCGTCAGCAGCCATCGGAGCCGCTTAGGCGCTTCACAGTAGCTAGCTGTGTTTTCACTCTGGCCTCCGTTGATCTAGCGAGAGCAGTATCAGATTGCCGCCAAGGAGGGCGGCACCATCCAATATCGATCGCCAAGATCGGTCGCGACGGTGGCAATGACCGTGGTAAGTGCACTGTCTGGCAATGTGTGTGAGGCCGAGAAGCAAAGTTTTCCCTCCGTTGAACTACGCGCCATCTTCAGGCGCCGAGGCATCTCGCTGCTCAACGTGAACTTAAGGATTTCTGCATTGCCCGGATATTGAAGGGATACCGATGCCATGCTTCTGACGGACGCCCAGCACGCATAGCGCCAGTGACCCAGGCTGTAACTGGCATCGTGGGGCTGGATAAGCCGAGCGAGTTCACTCATGTAAAGGTCGGGAAAATGATGCAGGCGAAGTTGGTGCTGCAGATACGCCATCACCTCCTGCGGTAGCAACTCCTGCCATACCCGTAACCAGGTCATGGCGTATTCCGGTTCGCGCCCGCGCTGCAATAGATAGTCTGTAAGGTAGCTTTCAAGTTCCTCGAATGGGACCGCTGGCCACGTGTACGACCAGGCCGGTGTATCCCCAGGTACAACAAAGCCCTCCAGTCCAGGATCGACCTCGATCAGCCCCAGTGTGGAGAGCGCGGACAACACCGCGTCGCTGCCCTTAGGGGTAGGGGCCACGCGCTTGCGTGAGTGGTGGGCGCGCACCACCGCCAAGAGATAGAGCGCCGCACGACCTCCCAGGTGACTCACATCGGGCAGGGTGGGGCCGTCAGGGCGGGGCGTGCTGGTCGGGTGCGGCTTTGTTTTTCTCATGGATCGTACAAAGGCCACCAGGCGGGCATTCCCGGGGAGAGGGGGCATTGGCATTGCCCCTCCTCTAAGAATATCTTAGTATCCAACTGCCCGTCATTTCGCCATGCTTACCCCTTCCAGAGGGAGCGAACGTGGCCAGGCGGACAGCTGAACACCCGGTTTTTGCGCGACGCTTGGCGTTTGTGCGCGAGCGCGCTGGCTTGTCGCAGACGCAGCTGGGCCTTCTTGCCGGCATGGATCCCTCCGTGGCCTCTCCCCGCATCAACCAGTACGAACGGGGCAAGCACGAGCCCCAACTGAAGACGGCCAAGCAGCTGGCGGACGCCTTGGGCGTGCCACCGGCGTTTTTCTACACCGAGGACGAACTGCTGGCGCAGCTGTTGCTGCAGTGGAACGACCTGTCGGTCAGTAAGAAGAAGGCCTTACTGAAGAGCCTGGAGAAAGCGCCCCGCGGAAAGACCTCCAAAAAAAGCCCCAGCCGTTAAGGGAGCAAACGATCCGCTTACTCAGGGTTGGGGAGAGGCTGGGGTGGGCGGCGTCGGAGCGCCCTCAAGCAGCGTCGCGGCTGGGTTGTGGGTCGCCTCACCGGCCTGGAAATAACCGATCGCTTGCGCCACCGAGCGATGCTCGGTCAGCGCCATCAAAGCGGGCAGGGCGATGCCTTGGCGGCCGCCCTCGGTGATGAAGCCCGAGCGCAGGCTGTGGCCGGCAAAGTCCCCATTCAATCCGGCCAGAAACGCCCGCCGCTGGACAATGGCGGCCACGGACTTGGGTGACAGCCCCGAACCCACGCGTGCGCCCCATAGGCGGCGGAAGAGGGGGCCTTCGGTGATGCTGGCCGCGCGCAGCCACGCGTCCAGCGCTGCGCCAGCCCGCCCCAGCACAGGCTTGTCGGGCGTGGCGCTGGCACTGGGGCCGGCCTGCTGGGTTTTGCTGTGCTCCAGGCGGTAGACGAAGGCGCCGTCGCCCACGCGGCGCAGGTCCTGCCAGTCGGCCGCGGCGATCTCGCTTCGCCGACGCCCGCCACTGGCAAAGCCGAACAACAGCAGCGCCGCGTCGCGCAGCCCCTCCAGCGAGCCGTCACAGGTCGCCAGCAGCGCCTCAAGCTCGGGACGGGTGATCGCGGTCTTCTTGTGCGGCCGCTCGCCACGCTTGACCGAGGCCCGGCGCCCGCGCTTAAGCAACTGCCGCACCGCTGGCGATTCGCAGGGGTTGGCGGCCTTGTGCGCCTGGTGGGCGGCCGAGAGCACGGCCACGCGGTGCACGACGGTGCTGAGCTTGAATGCGCCGGGTTTCTGCTTCAGGCCGGCGGCCACAAGCTGCGCATCCAGCGCCGGCGGCAGCTCCCAGGCCAGGCCGGTCTTGCCGCGCCGGGCCAGATGGTCGACTACGAACTGGACCACGGCCGGCTCGGGCACCGGCAGCGCGATCGGCTGGCCAAATCGGCCCTGGAACCAGGCCGCCCAGTAACGCAGCGCGCTGGCATAGCTGCGGGTGGTGTTGGCCGCCGCGGCCTCGGCCAGCAGCTCGCGCACGGCCTCGGCGGCCTGCGCCGCCAACCGATCTGGGGCGAGGGCAGGGAGGTCATCGGGACGCGGCACGAGTGTGTTAGATTTCATATGTTGTATGTATTACTTTATATGAAATAGGGCATCTACTTCCGATAACTATCCCTTATCGGAAGTAGATAAACAACGGGGCAGGGCGCCCGCATAGGAGAGCGATCCATGGCGCGAGGTGTGCAGGAAAACGAGGTCTTCGCCGCGGCTGACACGCTATTGGGCGCCGGCGAGCGGCCTACGGTTGAACGCGTACGGCAGGCCCTGGGACGCGGCTCGCCGAACACGATCGGACCGCTGCTGGATATGTGGTGGATGCAGCTGGCAGAACGCCTGCAGCACCGGCTGAAAATGCCGGCGGTGCCGGAGGCCGTGGGCACGGCCTTAGCCCAGATCTGGGAGCTGGCGCTGGCGGCCGGACGCCAGCAGGCTGAGGCTACGCTGGTGCCCGAGCGCCAGCGGCTGACCGACGCCCAGGCCGCCCTAGCGGCGCAGTTGGCCGCTGCCGGCGATCAGGTCCGCCAGGCCCAGACCCAGGCGCAGCAGGCCACCGCCGCCACCCAGTCTGCCGAGGCGGCCTTGGCCATCAGTACGCAGCGCGCCGACGAATTGGCCAGCCAAGTCGGCCATCTGCAGCGCCAGAACGAGGAGCTCCAGCAACGCAATCGCGCCCAGGAAACGCAGCTCCAGGCAGCGCTGGACCGCGTGGAGCAAGAGCGCACCGCCGCAGCGGCCGAGCGTGAGGCGCTGCAAGCCCATCTGCGCCAGGCCGAGGACCGCGGCTTTGCCGAGATCGATCGGCTCCGCCAGGAGGTGAAGGCGACGAAGGCGCAACTGAGCACGCAGGCGCGTGAGCACACCCGCGCCTTGCAAGCCGCCGGCCAGGCTCAGCGGACGGCGGAGAATGCCCAACATGCGGCAGAGCGCGAGAGTGCCGCGGCCCGTGCCCGCCTAGATGCCCTGTTGGCTACGTCGGGCTCGCGCCGAACCACGGCAAAGAAGGCCGCCACACCGCGCCAGCGAAAACCCGCTTCCAAGACCACGTAGTGGGGGCGCTGGTCTGGCATGCGCTTTCGGCGTAGGCTAAGAATTCCTTAGTTTCAGCTTCAGTGCCCGCATGACCATGCCCAGCGAGCGCACGCGAAACCTGCTGCAGGCCGGCGCGTTCCTGAAAGAACTCGCCGCCAACCAAGCCGTGCCAAAGACCGTTCGCCAAGAAGCCTATCGGCTGCTGCGGCATTACCCGACCATCAGCGATGTCGAGGCCATAGCAGGTCACGAGGAACGGTTACGCGAGCTGACTCAATCCTTCTTCGTACGACCCTACCTAACATCGTGCTTCGAAGCGGACTGGTTGCGGAATTACCCCCTCGGCCCGCATCGGGAGTAGGGCATGCCACCTCGACCACGCATGCCGCCAGGCCACCCGGGACCACCCCATCACGAGTTGGAAGCGCGACTGGAGAGATCGAGGCTCGACCCGACCGAGGAGCCGGCGTTCTTCCGGAGCCTGCTTGAGGCCACCGTCTATGTCCATGCGCCGGTGTCGGACGACAGCAAGCACCTACGGCTTGTGCAATTCCGCCATCCGGACGGTTTTGATGCCATTCCGTTTTTCACCTCCCTACAGAAGGCGCAGTTCGCCAGCTCGCGGGCCGTCAGGATTCTTGAGCTTGAGGCACGTGAGTTGCTGAGCCAGACGCGCGGTGCCACGTTGATGCTCAATCCCAACGATGGCGGTGCGGTGTTGTATCCAGAGGAGATCGCCAGTCTCCTAGACACTGGCTATATGGCCCGCATTGAGAAGATCGAACATACTCAGTTGGAAATCCGGCCCGCCACTACCGTCCCGGCTTGGTTGGTAGCTGCCGTGCGCGACAACGTGCGGCTCGCTTGGTAACTGCGGCGGTACAGCCAATGTGCTCGGACCATGACGCGATGATCGACATCATGATCCATGACCGCAGTTTGCCGCTCCCTGAGCACCTAACGCAGCCTGGCGTTATCGCCATCTTCGACCGAACTTCAGGTTGAAAGAATCGCCACACTAAAGCTGTGACTTGCCCGAACTACACGCTAATTCTGTGACTTGGCCGGGAGCGGGGCGAAAAGTCACAGCTTTACCGAGCCCGGTTACTGCCGTAGCAGCCAGAGCCACCAGCTCAGCTCCCCCATACCGTATTTCGCATAATGCCTATTATGTCAATTCGCCGACTGGGGCTGGTGGGCATGGCTGCTACGGCAATGGCTGGCATGGCGCTTGCGTGGCTCCAAGCCCACCAACGGGAGCTTGGAAGCATGCGCAATCGCTTGAACAGCGACGCCCCGGCCATCGTGGCCATTCAAACCGACGTGCCGGACGCATGGGCCGGCTGGCACTTCTCCGGCAGCGGACGGCATCTGATCAGCCCGGAACGCCACAGGATCACGCCAGAGCGTCTACAGGGCATTCTCTGGCGGGATTCCATGGAACTGCGCCGTGCAGGACTTCGCTCACGCCGTGAGGCGGAAAAGCGGGTTTTGCAGGGAAAGGTGAAAGTCGTCGTGGTGGACCTTGCAGACTGGCACGACAAGCACTTCGGAAGCCGCGCTGGATAAGCGTGGAGCGACGTGAAGCGTCACCGTAGGGGCTACGCCCCTACACGCCGATCACTTGCAGGCATCCCACACGGCCTGATCCCACACGCGCGAACCGGCGTACGTGCGATTGACGCCCTGGACTTCGTTCATGCGGTCACGCTGCTCACGGGCAGACTGGCAAGACGTCGTAACGGCAGGTATCGCAGCACCGGAAGGCCGAGAGCCACCGATTCCAGCCGCTACGGGCTGCTGATCCGCATTGCGCTGACGGACGATGCGCCTATCGCGAGCAATAGAGGCCTCCGCGGCTTGACGCTTGTAGTGGTCATCCCAGGTGTAGTCCCGCGGCTGGGTGTCCCAGCGCTTCTCGGCCGCAGGGCACGGGTCGGACTGGTAGACCGCCCCGCCCTTCGCGTCACGGCATTTGTAGATCGACTGGGCGGACACTGCGCCGGAAACGGCCAGAAACACGCAAAATAGCCCCAATTTCCCCATTTCTGAATCATCCATAAACAGAATATGAATGCCAGTTAACTGGCACGATTCTTGCCCCATTGACGGATGAGTGACATATATGTTAGGCGATTGCCGCCAACAGGGCCAGATGACCGACATAGTACGCCAGAAAGGTCCAGCGCCAGCGGGGAAACGTTCCGGGAACGCGGCCAAGGACGGCAACCAGCGGCAGCGCAGCCAAGGCATACCAGTTCCCATTGACCAGGTAGAGCAAGGCGACAGACGCGGCCAGCGCGAGCAGCAGCCGCACATGGAGACCACCATGGAACAGCATCGAGGCCGTCACGACGACGGCGACACCCATAGGGCCGTAGTCAACAAACCAACCAGCCGTCAGCACGGCGACCAGCGAAAGCATGGGCGTACCGGAATAGACGACGAATACGCCGAGCAGCAAGGTAAACAGGACGTTGAGGGTCAAAGGATCGCCGAAACAAAGAACGTGGAACGGCTGCGCGATCACGGCGGCAGCGAGCAGCCGAACCATCGATTGACGACGGGACGCAGGCGAAGCGTCGCACATGTTGTAAGCCAGCACGATGGCGAAAATGGGAAAGACCACCCGGCTGATATCGCCCAGGACCGGCATACCAAGATGAAGCACCTTATTGGCATGGTCACCCGTCATAAGAACAAGGGCGAGCCATTTAAGCCACTCGCGACCGGCGCTAGAGAGAACCACGACCGAAGCTACCGGCAGGCGCTTTGACCTCATTAGACACTTCTCCAACGTGTGACGCCTTGCCGCTGACGACCATCCCACCATCGCGCTTGGCAATCTCAGCGCGTGCGTTTTCCACCTGCGTTTCACCATCCGCATAGCGATCACCACGCTCATCACGGAAGGGTTCGTACTGGCCGCGCCGCGCGATAAAGAAGCACGCCCCAATGTCCACCTCGTAACGCGTGCCCTGCTCCGTCAGACAGGTGCACGATGCAGGCAACGCGTTGCCGACAGCATCGAATCCTTCGCGTGCTGACATGCAAAACAGGCGCGGTGCCTCCGTGGGCAACGTGAGAACCTCATCGTAGGCAGGCGCACTCCAGGGCTGACTGGGCACGCGCGGAATGAAGCGACTGGCGTACTGTGCTGGGGATATCGAATCACGAATGCCGCCAGCCGCCGCCGTCGCTGACGCTCCGTCAGCGGCAGACGCCTTCTGAGAAGAAGCCTTTGCCGCATCGCCACCGCCCAAGCGCTCGCCCATGCTGCCGAAGGTGTAGTACATAAGAAACAGGGCAAGCGCGGCCGCAATCGGCAGCGCGATGTAGTACCACGGAATCTTGCGCTCGGTTGTGTCAAGCTCGGTCGACTTGTAAGTCCCCATCGCACGCTTAGGGAGCGTGGTGCGCTTGATGGACAACGGCGTGGCCTTCTCGGCCTGCGCCTCATATCTATCAAACTCGCGAAGATGCACATAGCTGGTGCCGAAGCGACGGCGCACATGAATATGGCGCTCAATCAAGTCCTGGACGAACTGGTCGCACTGCTTGTCCGGCGACTGGCTGACAAAGATGAAATCAAGACCCCGGTGACGATGCTTCGCCAACTGCTCAACGTGATGCGGCACCTTAGAACCGGGCGGGCGCTTAGGCAGCATGCCGTGTTCATAAGCCTCATCGACCAGCGCCACCGCACCGTCAGGCAGGAAGTCGGGCCAATTCTTGAACTGATCCGGCGTCATTTCCAGAACGCCGGTTTTCGCGTAATCGAATTCGCGAATGTTGCAAGCGTAGACGATGCGCCCCTGATCCTTGAATTCCAGCAGGCGCGTGATCGCGTGCAGCGTTTTTCCGTGACCAGGCTGGCCCGTATACCAGTAGATCACGAGCCGCCACCGATGGTATCGGCAACCGCCTTCGGCACGATAAAGACCTTCCAGGCAAGTCGCACCGTCAGCGCCGAAAGAATCATGCTGATGGCTTCGCCAACGCGCAGGTAACCGAGCATATCGGCGGCGGGGCCACTGATGCCGCCCATCTGCTGCGTGATGAAGGCCTTGAGGTTCGGCAGCACAGCCGACCATGACACGGTGGTCAAGCCGAACGCCGCAAGAAACTTGCCGACGATGCCGCTGATCGACTCTTTGAGCGAGCCGATCAGGTGCGCGACACCATCCTTGATCCAGTCTGCCACCATGCCCATTAGAAGCCCCACCCCATTAGTATCTTGATCGCCGTAAAGGCACCGAAAATCAGGATGCATCCGCGCAGGATCAGCATCGCGTTACACCAGTGAGGGAAGTCGGCACCGCTCACGGTGGTACCCATGATCTGAAAAGTGGGCGGCTGGGGACACGACCCAGCGCCAAAGATGTTGTCCGTATTGAGTAGCGAGGTTCCGACCGACTTCACAGACACGCCGGTTTCCGTATCACCATCGCCGCCAGTGCTGGGCGTTAGATTGCCCTCCAGTACATCGGCGACACCGTTCTTGTTCGCATCACCGACAGCACCGCCCTCGCCGCCTTCGCGCTTAGCCAACTTTTCCAGCGCGCACGCAGAGCGCCACTGCTGCAATAGCTGCGCGTATTCCATGGCGCGACAGTTCTCACCGACGCACTGAGGAACAGCACCGCACGTGCCGCCGGTAATGTTGACCTTGGTACGCGTGTTGCAGTCGATACGCCACTGAATGCGCGCCATGCCGCAGTCGATAGCACCGCCAGCACACGACGGCGGAGCGGTGCAACTATCACCACCGGAGAAAGACTCTTTCTGTGAGTCGTTGGTATCGTCGTCGTCGTCGTCGTCAGCAGTGCCGTCGCCGTTGTCATCCTTGCCGCACGTGCCATCCTTACGACGCGCTTCACCAGCGGCACACTGCCCTTCACCGGGCAAGCATTGACCGGAAGGCGAACGGACTTGACCGGCGGGACAGGTGTCCTCCGAAGGCTTGCAATTGAGCGAGCCGGAAGAAATAGCGCCGGGTGTAGAACCGGTCACCGCGATCATTCCGCCGGGACACTTATTCTCAGGCTTGCATTGACCGCCTTCGCGAACTTGGCCGGAAGGACAGTCGGGCTGCATCGGCTGACATACGCCCATGTAGCCGTTCCAAAAAGAACCGACAGGGCAATTCTGCTTAAAATCATCATTGCCGCACATCGCGCCGCTATAGCTGCGCGTCGAGGTTTCGTCATCGCCATTCTGCATGTACGACACTACGCAGCCGTTGTAGCACTGCGTGGAACCACTCAGCGGCAAGAACGGCTGCACCGTCGAGGGACGCCCTGTGCAAGGCGGCTGACACTGAGCCGCTTTTTCGTTGTACACCTGACCGGCAGGGCACGAAATTCGCACAGTGCGACTGGCAGATCCGTTGAGACCCTGCCTGTTCCGAATGTAGTAGAACGTCATCGTGAGGGCGTAGTGCACCTCAGTATGACGCGTCGTCTGAATGTTAGCGGGGTCGCAGCGAGTAACGTCGGACTGAGAGCATGTACTGGTGCGAATGGCCTGCAAGGCAGATTGAGCGCTTGCGATAGTGGGACACGTAGCGGATTGCAACGAGACATTATCGCAGCCGGAATAGTCGTACGTCTGCGCGTACGCGCGACCGAGACCCAGCCACGCCAATGCAGCTGCTACGACGACGTAAGCGATGCGTCGCGCCACTGCATTAGCGAGGATGCGCCGAAAGCTCATCACATGCCCTCGAATGCGAGCCAGACCGCACCGCAGATACCGATGATGACGAAATAACCCATCACCAGCTACCCCGCATCATCTTCTTGAACAACCAGATGTTGGCCCATATGAACGCGATGGCAGTAATAACAGCGAGAATGTCCTGCTGAGCTTGTGTTAGCTCGATGGACAGAAGCTGACCGAGCATGCCGCTAGCAACCATGGATATCTCCCGAAAAAAAAGGGGGCTGCGGCCGCAAGCCCCCTGCCCAGCGCCGGTTACTTGGCGCGCTTGACGTAGCCCCACAGGATGAGGGCGCCGAGGATCACGGCGGCAGCCGCGACGACCAGCATCACGTCGGCCTTGCCGCCGGACAGTTCGCCCGCGATGGCGGAACCCGGCGAGGTGGCGCCACCGGCCAGCGCCATGGCGCTGGTGGTCAGGGCGGTGGTACCGGCGCCGATCTTGGCGGCGGTGGACTTGAACAGCGTGCGCAGCTTCTGCATTTTTCTCTCTCCACGTTGTGCCCAGGCGGAATTGCCCGGGTTAATAGACCCCGAGGCGCGCCGCACGGAATGTGAGGCGCGCTTTCAACCCAATGGCCCACACGCCGACGATGGCGAATGCGACAAGGGTTCCATCTGCCAGATCGAGGGGCGGCAATACTGGCTGGTGGTAAGGCACCCAAACCGGGACCGTGCACGTGCCATCGGGCTGCACGTTTTCAGCAGCGCAGCCGACGACATAGAGCACGGTTTCCGGGTCGGGCGATGACATGGGTTACGCAGCCTTCTTGCTGGCGGCGCTGACGGGCTCCCAGTGCTTGGCGCGCGTGCTGATGGAGAGCGCACCGAAGTCGCCCACCCAGTACGCGGACGGCTTGGGCTGATAGTCGCCGATGAGAAGCGGCGGATCGCCGTCTTCGTGCTGCAACGTGATGCGACGCGTCTCGCCGTTGGGCAACGTCACGTATGCCGGCTGTTCGTGGATGCTGTACGGCTTGCCGGTCTTGCGGCTCACGCCGTTCTTGGTGTCGATCTTCGCTTCACGCACGTTGACTTGCAGACTCATCGTCATCACTCCTGCCCTGTCTGGGCTTCGATATGCCCCACCGGGGCGAAAAGGATTGCCGCGAGCAGCTGCGCGGCGTCGTCAGGGCGTGCACACCACGACGGCAAGCCGGCGCGTGCAGTGCCCATGACCAAGTTCGTAAGGGTTCGCTCATCACCGCCAGAGGCGTGGAGCATCGCGTTCAACATCGGGCCGTACTGGCGACGGAAATGCATCACGGCGCGCTTGCAGTTGGCCAAGACCTTTTCCGCGGCGATGCGCAGGCGTTCGCCGATACCTTCGACGAAGTCGAGGACCGGATACGCACCCACGAGGTAAGGCGCGGGATCGACCAGCATGTCGAGGGGAAGCTCACGGCGGTTGCTGGCGTGAAATTCACCCTCGTAGCGCACCCAAGGCGATTCGGGGTCGCCCTGCTCCCTGCCCTTCTCGTAGACGCGCAGCTGGTTCTCCGACGTGCGACTACCGACGTAGAAGGTCTTGCCGGTACGGTTGCCCATGTCGTCAATCAGGCGCGCTTTTGGGCGCTGTCCGCGACGGTCGAAGGCGCCTTCGTTGTAGCGCTCAATCGCCCAGGCAACGGGCCAATGTCCTGCAAAGTCGTCTGCCGCAATATCGACGCGCGTGAGACGCGCATCGACAGCGCCCAGCAGTGAAGCCAGCGACGACCACCGCTGCGCATGGTCGCCGCCACTGCTGGCTTCATACAGGCGGCAGCCGTCGCCCGTGAGTTCGATACGCGCAGTACGCGTGCCGTCCTGCCGCATGGTGTGGATGCCGCCGAACTCCAAGAGGCCCACGTGCTGATCGCCGGAGCGCAGCGCGACGCGCCAGTTGAAGAATCGGCCGCGTGATTTCTCGCCGAGGTCGAACAGGTCGGGCACGAAATGCGAGGCGAGGATGCCGGCGACGGCGGGCACGCAGTTGCCGACGATGCCGTCGAGGTCATCAAGCACGGCCTGCGGATCGTCCATGAAGCGGTGAGCTTCGAGAACAGCAACAAGATCGAAAGAAGCGGCTACCCAGTCCAGCACCACCCCGATTCGTTCAGTTTCACTGACTCCCCTGTTAGACGCGGGGAGTCTGTCCGACGGCGCGCGGTGTTCGACCTCGATCACTGCACGTCCTCCGCTGCCTTGCGCTTGATGCGCTGCGCGAAGAGTTCGTCGGCGACCATGGCGTGAGCCTTGAACTCTTGGAGGCGCTTGGCGTCGCCGTAGCGGACACCTGCGTTGAAGGCGCCAACGATGCCGAAGGTGATGGCGAGCAGGCAGGCGAACAGCAGAGTGAAGGACACGCGCCGCGTGTCACTTGTTGAAGAATGGACAAGCCCAAGGCGACGGCCTCCGGCCGCCGCCGAAAAACCGTGCTGGCCGAGCGATTGCGCGGCCATTTCGGTGCGACGTGATGCAGCGGCGAGCAGCGCCGCGCGTTCCAGGGAGCAGCCGCCGTCAGCCATAGACCACCGCCACAAGCGAGCCCGTGCGCAGGACGACGCGAAACACGCGGCGACCGCGTGTTAGGAAGTTGTACCAACGGCAGTTCGCGATGGCAGCGGCTTCGTCGCAGCCGTAACAGGCGCTCATGCCCTGCCCGCCTACCTCTTCGATGATGTAGCCGTCACGCACGGGTGACAGCCTTTGCACGACGACGTGCGAGGCGTGCGCGGCGGCGGCGATGCCAGCGGATGCGGTCTATGTAGTCGAATAGATCGACGCAAGCGAGGACGACGAACGCGCCGCCCGCCATCGCGAAAAGTGCGAAAACCTGCATCAGCGTGGAGAACTGATCGGGGGTGAGCGTCACGGGCGTCATGCAGCACCAGCCTTGCGGCGAGCGCGTGCGCGGTGAAGCTCATCGGCAACCATGGCGTGAGCTTTGAATGCCTGAAGACGCTTGGCGTCGCCATACTTCACGCCGGCATTCCAGACGCCGACGATTCCGAAGGTGATCGCCAGCAGTGCGGCGAAGATAAGGAAGCCGATCATGCGGGCAGCCTTCCGAGCGGGCCGCGCGCATCGATCTTGAAACGAGGAAATTCCTTGTCGGTGGGATACGACAAGCGATCAACACTACGCCACACCGCGTTAAAGACAGGCCACTGGATGGCATCGACCAGAACGCTGTTGCAGGAATCAGTACGCGATTCCAGAACGTGATGAAACCGAAGGTTGAAGGTACGGACCTTTCGAGCGTCGCGGTATGCGGCAGCCCAGCGAGTACGTGCGGTTTGCATGATGGTGTCCCCTGCCCTAGCGCCCTAGACCCCGGTCACCCCAGCTAGGGCGCTGGGGGCCGGGAAAGTCCTCGGTCCGAGGACTGGGCACGTTGTACGCTAGGTGAGGACTATCTGTCTACAGGGTGAGGACTACGTGGACGTAAATTTTTTGCTTGACAAGTGCAAGGAAGTATGCGGGGTGAGGACTGACGGCGAATTGGCCGCAGCGCTGGGGGTTTCGAAGCAAGCACTGTCGAGCTATCGAAACGGACACAGGCTGCCCGACCCCGTGCAGTGCGCGACGATTGCCGGACTGTCGGGACTGCCTCTGGCACAGGTTATGGGAATCGTGGGAGAGGCGCGGGCGATCAGCCGGGAAGAAAAGGCCGTCTGGCGGAAGTTGGCCGGATCGGTGGCGCTGTTGCTATGCGCAATCGGATTTTCCGGAGCCGTCGCCCCGAAAGCCTTGGCGCATAAGGGTTTCGCCACCTCGTTTTCGAGCTCGGCAGCGGAAGAATGCCTATTATGTACAAGACAGTATGCAGACCAGATCAGATCCCAGCGCGGTTCTGCCGATACCAGGCCACCGCTCCCAGCAGCCCCAGCTGGCCATGCTCCACCCGCCAGACCGGCACCCGTTCCAGTTGCTCGGTCATCACGCCCTTGTTGAGGTAACGCTGCAGGAAGCGCCCGTCGTGCAGGAACTTGGGAATGTGGCCGGTCACGCCGCCGGCCAGATAGACCACACGCGCACCGAAGATGATCGCCAGATCGCCGACGACGCTGCCCAGCCAGCCGCAGAACGTCTCCAGCGTCTCCCGGGCCAGCGCATCCGAGGCCGCCGCGGCCACCAGCGCGCCCGCATCCGCGTGCACGGGCGTCGCATCGCGCAGTTCGCACAGGCACCGGTACAGATTCATCAGGCCGGGGCCGGACAACACGTGCTCGTTGTGCAGGTATGGCCGGTCCTTCAGCAATCGGCGGACGATGTCCAGCTCCAGCGCGTTGCCGGCCGCCAGTGACGCCTGGCCGACTTCGGTCGGCAGCACACGCGGCGGCTGGCCCTCGATCCAGACCGCAGCCCCCAGGCCGGTGCCGGGACCGATCACCAGGGCCGGCGACGAAACACCGGACGACACCAAGGCCGTCAACGGCGACAACGTGTCCGGCGCCAGCGTGGGCACCGCATTGGCCACCGCTTCGAAATCGTTGATCAGCTGCACCCAGGCCAACCCGGCACCGGCACGCGTCTGTTCCACCGACACGGCCCACGGCAGGTTGGAATTGATCAGCCGATCGCCTTCCAGCACGCCCGCGATCGCCACGACCGCGCCATGGCACGGCGTACCGGCCGCGTAATCGCGCAGGATCGAAGCGAGATCCGGGTGCTCCGCGCAGGCGTATCGCCGGTAGTCGTGGATCTCGTTGCCGCCGTCGGCGTCGATCCAGCCAAGCCGCGCATACGTGCCGCCCACGTCCGCCACGATGATGCGGGTGGAAACGGAATCCTTCTGTGAGGAATCGGTGGGAACGCCCGCCGGCACCTTGTTCATCATTACCGTGCCCGTCATGCGATCGCCACGTTGTCCGGAGTCTTCACCAACGCGGCAAGGATATCGCGTCGCCGTGTGCCTTGGCATCGTGGACCATTGTCTCGCACCCTCTGGCGCCCTACGCCACGGTACGTCCGGTGGCATGGCGTATGATGCCGGCATGCCCCGCGTCGCCGCCCTGCTCCGTGCCCTGCTCTGCCTTGCGCTGCTGCTCAACGGCACCGCGTATGCGCATGCCGCCACGCGCATGGCGATGGGCAACATGGGGGCGGCCGTACAGTCCGGCCACGACGACATGCCGCCATGCCACGAGAACATGGACATGGACGTGGCGATAGACGACCCGGGTGCGCCCAAGGCCGATCATCACGACGACGCTGGTCTTCCCGATTGCTGCAAGGCCGGCAGTTGCGACGGGTTCTGTGCTCAGCACGCGCCCGCACTGAGCTGGTTGGTGGTATTGGGAACACCCCGCTATCCGGCGGCCGACGCACCGGTCTACCGCGCCGATGTCCATGCCTCCGTGCGCCTGTCGCACCGTCACCGACCTCCCATCCTGGCGGCCTGACGCCGCCACGTTGCGGCTTGCCGCAGGACCGGACAGCGCCTGACGCGCGCCAGTCCCACGACCACGACGGACGCCACCGCGACAGCGGTCGGCTGTACCGACGATGCACAGGATGGTTTGAATGGAACACGATGACTCCACACCGGGGCGCCTGGGCGCGTTCCGGCCTACGCGCCGCCAGTTCGTTACCGGCCTTGCGACCGGCGGCGTCGCACTCGGCTTCGGCCTCGCCCGCATGCCCGCCTCCGCCGGGATCCCCGCGCGACGTGGCGGCGCCGCACTGGTCGCCGGCACCGATTTCGCGCTGAACATCGGCGCGATGCCGGTGAACATCTCCGGGCGCACGCGACCGGCGATCACCGTCAACAACAGCCTGCCCGCGCCCACGCTGCGCTGGCGCGAGGGCGACACCGTCACCGTCCGGGTCAGCAACCGGCTGCGCGACATGACCTCGATCCACTGGCACGGCATTCTGCTGCCGTCGAACATGGACGGCGTGCCGGGCCTGAGTTTCAACGGCATCGCGCCGGGCGAAACGTTCCAGTACCGCTTCCAGCTGAAGCAGTCGGGCGCGTACTGGTACCACAGCCACTCGTTGTTCCAGGAACAGGCGGGCCTGTATGGCGCGCTGATCGTCGATCCGCGGGAACCGGCGCCGTACCACCACGACCGCGAACACGTCGTGCTGCTGTCGGACTGGACCGACCTGGATCCCGCCGCACTGTACCGGCGGACGAAGAAGATGCCGGAGCACGACAACTACTACCAGCGCACGCTGGTGGACTTCGTCCGCGACGCGCGCCGCGATGGGCTGGGGAAGACCGTCGAGGACCGCGGCATGTGGGGGCGCATGCGGATGACGCCCACCGACATCTCCGACATCAACGCGCACACCTACACCTACCTGGTGAACGGCGCGGCGCCCGACGGCAACTGGACGGGCCTGTTCAAGCCGGGCGAGAAGGTGCTGCTGCGCTTCATCAACGGCAGCGCGATGACCTATTTCGACGTGCGCATCCCCGGCCTGAAGATGACGGTCGTCGCCGCCGACGGACAGTACATCCACCCGGTCAGCGTCGACGAGTTCCGCATCGCCGTGGCGGAGACGTTCGATGTGCTGGTCGAACCGGTGGGCCAGGACGCCTTCACGATCTTCGCGCAGGACATGGGTCGCACCGGCTACGCGCGCGGCACGCTGGCAGTGCGCGATGGGATGGAAGCGCCGATTCCCGCACGCGATCCGCGTCCGCTGCTGACGATGGCCGACATGGGCCATGACATGGGCAGCCATGGCGCCCACAAGGGCATGGAAGGCGGCTGCGGCGCGATGATGGGCGAAGGCGGCTGCGGCGCGAACATGGCGGCGATGGACCACGGTGCGCATGCCTCGACATCGGTTGCCCCGGACCATCCCGCCAGCGAGACCGGCAATCCGCTGGTCGACATGCAGTCCTCCGCCAGCGAACCCAAGCTCGACGATCCCGGCATCGGCCTGCGCGACAACGGCCGCCAGGTGCTGACCTACGGCGCGATGCGCAGCCTGTTCGACGATCCCGATGGCCGCGAGCCGAGCCGCACGGTCGAACTGCACCTGACCGGGCACATGGAGAAATTTGCCTGGTCATTCGACGGCATTCCGTTCGCCAGCGCCGAACCGTTGACGCTGAAGTACGGCGAGCGCATGCGCATCGTGCTGGTCAACGATACGATGATGCAGCATCCGATCCATCTGCACGGCGTGTGGAGTGACCTGGAGAATGCCGACGGCGATTTCCACCTGCGCAAGCACACCATCGACATGCCACCCGGCACGCGGCGCAGCTATCGGGTGCGGGCTGATGCGCTCGGACGCTGGGCCTTCCATTGCCATTTGCTGTACCACATGGAAGCCGGGATGATGCGGGAAGTGAGGATCGAGGCATGAAGACCCTCTCCCCTGCCCCGCTCCATCTCGCCAGCGCGCTTGCGGTGGCACTCGGTGCCGCGGTGCCTGCCTTTGCGCAACATCACGATCATGCGCAGCACGCGACGACAGATGCGCCGACGCAGGACGAACACGCGCAGCACGACCATGGCGCGATGTCGAATGCAGCGCCGGCAACAACAACGACATCGCCGCGCGAGCCCATCCCCGCCATCACCGCGGACGATCTGGCGGCCGCGTTCCCGGCCATCGACCACCATGCCATGCAGCACGCACCGGCGTTCAACCACAAGGTGACCTTCAACCGGCTGGAAGCCTGGGATGCCGATGAGGGCACCGGCCAGGCCTGGGAAGGCATCGCCTGGTTCGGCACCGATACCGATCGCCTGTGGCTGCGCAGCGAGGGCGAGCGTGTCGGTGGCCACACCGAGAGCGCCGATCTCGAAGTGCTGTACGGCCGCAGTGTTTCGCCCTGGTGGGATGTGGTGGCGGGTGTCCGCCACGACTTCACGCCCGGCGATGCGCGCACCTGGGCCGCCGTCGGCGTGCAGGGCATGGCGCCTTACCGGTTCGAAGTCTCGGCAACCGCGTACATCGGCGAAGACGGTCAGGTCGCCGCCAACGTCGAGGCCGAGTACACGTTGCGCATCACCAACCGCCTGGTCCTGCAGCCACTGGTGGAGGTGGACATCGCGGCGAAGGACGATCCGGACTACGGCATCGGGCGTGGCGTTTCCGGCTTCGAAGCCGGCCTGCGTCTTCGCTACGAAATTGGTCGCCGCTTCGCGCCTTACGTCGGCGTGGTGCACGAACGCGTGTTCGGCGATACCGCCGGGTATCGACGTGCCGACGGAGAATCCACGCGCGACACCCGCTGGGTCGCGGGCGTCAGGCTCTGGTTCTGATGGAGACCACCATGCGATATCGCACTCCCCTGCTTCGCGGCGCCTCGGCCGTGCTGGTCGCGGCGCTCGCCTCCGCGTGCACGCAGGCGGTTCCGCCACCTGTGAGTGCAGCCCTGGCCGCACCGACGACGAAGGCCACCGAAACCCTGCCGCGCATCACCGTGCACCGCGATGCGTATTGCGGGTGCTGCCACCTGTGGGTGGAACACCTGCGAGAAGAAGGCTTCGAGGTGGACGACCGCGTCGAGGACGACATGGGCTTGGTGAAGCAGCGTCTGGGCATCGCGCCGGCGCATGCGTCCTGCCACACCGCCGAAGTCGGCGGCTACGTGGTGGAGGGCCATGTCCCAGCGTCCGACATCCGCCGGCTGCTGAAGGAACGGCCGCCGGTCCACGGCCTCGTCCTGCCGGGCATGCCGATGGGTTCACCTGGCATGGAGGTCGAGGGCGTCGAGGCCGAGGCATACACCGTGCTCAAGGTAGATCACGACGGCACGACGTCTACCTACGCGCAGCACCAACCATGAACCCCTGAAACACATGCGGCCGCCCGAAGGCGGCCGCACGGCAACGCAGCGCGTTTACTTGACCTTGGCGTAGGTCGCCTTGAACGCGACGCCGCTCATGATGCCGCCCGCATGGCACTCATAGTTGGTGGCGCTGCGGAACTCCTTCTTCTTGAAGTAACTGACGATGTCGATGACCGCGTTGGCGCCGCGGTCCTTGGCGCCTTCCTGCAACGCCTTCAGCGCCGACAGTGCCACCCAGCGGCAGGACTCGGCATCGGACTTGCCCACGCCATTGGTCTTCTTGTTGGTGACGTCCTCGCCGAAACGGGACACCACGGCCGGCGTCTTCTGGCCGGCGAGATAGAAGCGCACGCTGCCATCGATGCCGGCGGCCTTCGCCTCCGGCGAGTTGATCAGGTCCTGCAGCGGCAGTTCGAGGCGCGTATCGGCGGCGAACGCCGGGGCGGCGGCCAGCATCAGGCAGGTCACACCGGTGGTCAGAAGTCGTTTCAAGGTCTAGCTCCTGGGGGATGGGCGGCCGGGCCGCTGAAGATGGAAGCTTGCCAACCCGGATGTTCGGGCGGCGTGGAGGACCGCATCGACGCCATCGCAGGCGTCACTGGATGGGCGGAACATCCTCGTCGGGTCCGATCTCGATGGTGTTCTGCTCATCCTGGAACTGCACCCTGAAATCGCCTCGGCGCAGCCACGCTGCCGTGTCGGCGGCCAGTGCGTCGCTGATCTTGCTCAGCGACGAGCACCCGCCGCGGAACATCGTCATCGTCCGCCGGTACGGCTGGAACTGGCCGATGAGCTTGCCGTCCTCGAACAGATCGGCCCGGATCACGGCCCACTTGGGACCGGAGAAGCCACCGCCTTCCGCACTGCGCATGTGCATGATGCGGATACGCAGGGTACGGCCAGGCACCGTATCCAGATCCTGGTCCGTGAGTTCCACCAGTCCTTTCGAGTACTCGACCAGGTGCGCCGGCAGTTCTTCCGCCCATTCGCACTCCTTCATGAACTCCGGATACCCCGCGTAGCCATCGCGCAGTGTGATCGTGGGGCTGGTGCGGATGACATCGCTGGCAACGGCCGATGCCAGCGGTGTCGCCAGCGCCAGGGCCATCCACACGCGCATCAGTACGCGGTTCAAGGCGCCGTGCTCGCGGCATCGGGCTGGTGAAATACCGGCGAGTTCTGGATATCGAACGCCAGGTTGCGGATCCAGCGGTTGTAGTTGCCGTGGATCTCGGGCGTGCCGCGCTTGATCTCGTAGTTCATCTCCCTGCTGGAGACGTACTCGATCTTGAAGCCGTTGGCGTCGTAGCGCACCGCCACGATGACCTCGTGCGTGCGTGGCGCATAGCGCAGCGTGACCTTGCCGGGCTCGCTGTCGGTGACCGTCCAGCCTCGCGACTTGCCGGCATGGATGATCGCGGCCTTGATGCGTGCGGCCGTGGGCGCGATGCCGTTGGTGGATTCCACCTTCTCGTAAACCGGGATCACCATCGGGTCCTGCTTGCCGGCGATGGCGGGCGCACAGGCAGCGGCCAGTACGGCCGCCAACAGCAACGAAACGGAACGCTTGCTCATCCTTCCCCCTGTTGTCGTTGGAAACGCCGGTGCGGGCACCCCTGCCCGCTCGCTCACCAGCGCTTGAAGATCAGCGACGTGTTGATGCCGCCGAAAGCGAAGTTGTTGTTCATCACGTAATCGGTCTGCAGTTCGCGGCCCTCACCGGTGATGTAGTCCAGGTCGGCACATCGCGGATCCCGCTCCTCCAGGTTGAGCGTGGGGGCGAACCAGCCCTCGCGCATCATCTGCAGCGTGATCCACGACTCGTAGGCACCGCAGGCGCCGAGCGTGTGGCCGACGTAGCTCTTCAGCGAACTGATCGGCATGCGGCTGCCGAACACCGCCGCGGTCGCCGCCGTCTCGGCGATGTCGCCGTGATCGGTGGCGGTGCCATGCGCATTGACGTAGCCGATCGCATCCGGTTCCAGCCCTGCATCCTCCAGCGCCAGCCGCATCGCCTGCGCCATCGTGTCGGCGCTCGGCTGGGTGACGTGCTGGCCGTCGCTGTTGGTCCCGTAGCCGACGATCTCGGCCAGGATGCTGGCGCCGCGCGCCTGCGCATGTTCCAGGTCCTCCAGGATCAGCGTGCACGCACCCTCGCCCAGCACCAGGCCGTCGCGGTTGGCGTCGAACGGGCGCGGCGTGAGTTCCGGCTGATGGTTGCGCACGCTGGTGGCGAACAGCGTGTCGAACACCGCCGCCGCCGTGGCATCCAGCTGCTCGGCGCCACCGGCGATCATTGCGACCTGCTTGCCGCTGCGCACCGCTTCGTAGGCACAGCCGACACCCTGGCTGCCCGACGTGCAGGCGCTCGACGTGGTGTACACACGACCGGTCAACCCGAAGAACACCCCGATGTTCACCGGCGCGGTGTGGCTCATCATCTTCAGGTACGTGGTCGCGTTGATGCCTTCGGTGGTGAGGTTGTTGAGCATGCGACCGAAGTCGCCGACCGCCTCGTGGCTGCCCGCGGACGAGCCGTATGACACGCCCACCCGCCCGCTCTTCAGTACCGGATTGCCCAGCAGGCCCGCCTGCTCCAGCGCCAGTTCGGTCGCGCGCACGGACATCAGGGCAACGCGGCCCATGCTGCGTGTGGTCTTGCGGTTGTAGTGCGATGGCAACTCGAAGGCTTCGGCCGGCGCGGCCAGGCGGGTGTTCAGCCCTTCGTACTTCGCCCAGTCGTCCATGTGGCGCACGGCATTGCGGCATTCGCGCAGGCGCAGATGCACGCTGGGCCAGTCGTGGCCGAGTGGACTGATGGTACCGGCGCCCGTCACCACCACGCGTCGATCGTTGCGACTCATCCGACCAGTCCTCCGTTGACCGAGATCACCTGGCGGGTGACGTACGACGCCTGCGGCGACATCAGGAACGACACCACCGCGGCCACTTCCTCCGGCTTGCCGACGCGCTTCATCGGAATCATCTTGAGCGCCTCGTCCACCACTTCGCCACTGACCATCTCGGTGTCGATCAGGCCTGGCGCGACACAGTTCACCGTGATCTCGCGGCTGGCCAGTTCCAGCGCCAGCGCCTTGGTCGCGCCGATGATGCCGGCCTTGGCCGCGCTGTAGTTCACCTGTCCGCGGTTGCCCACCAGGCCCGACACCGACGACAGCGTGACGATGCGGCCGGGCTTGCGCCGCCGCACCATCGGCATGACCAGCGGATTGAGGATGTTGTAGAAGCCGTCGAGGTTGGTGCGCAGCACGTCGTCCCAGTCCTCGGCGCTCATCGCCGGGAAGGCGGTGTCGCGCGCGATGCCGGCGTTGCAGACGACGCCGTGGTAGGTGCCGTGTTCGCCGATGTCCGCCTCCAGCGCATGCGCCGCGGCGGCGCGGTCGGCCACGTCGAAGGCGAGCACGCGCGCCGCGCGGCCCAGTCCGCGGATCTGGCCGGCGACGGCTTCCGCTTCGTCCACCCGGCTGCGGCAATGCACGACGACATCGAAGCCGTCCTGCGCCAGCCGCAGCGCGATCGCCTTCCCGATGCCCCGGCTCCCCCCGGTGACCAGGACCGTATTCTCTGCACTCATTCCTGCGTACTCTCCAGATAGGCCATCGCGTCCGGCGGTTCGAACACCGACACGTTGGCGGTCGCCAGTTCCTCGCCCTCCCCCAGGATGCGGCAGCGGAACATGCCCAGCCCATTGTCGCCCAGCAGCTCGCGGATCGCCTCCACCCGCAGCACGGTACCGGCCGGGAACCAGGAGGTGCGGCTCTCGTAGCGGCGGGTGCCCAGCAGGAAGCCGATCGACGGTTCGCGCCCCGCAGCCCGCGCGTGGCATCCCGCCCACGCCGCGATGGTCTGCGCCATGTATTCCACGCCGACCCAGGCCGGCACGCCTTCGGCATGGCTGAACGGTCCTTCCTCGGGCACGCGCAGCTCGACGGCCACGGTGTCCTCGTCCCAGTCCACCAGCCGGTCGACCAGGCGCATCGTCCCGCGATGCGGCACCACGCGTTCGATGTCGTACAACTCGCGCATCACTCCCCTCCGAACACCAGCACGGCATTGCTGCCGCCGAATGCGAACGACTGACTCAGCACGTGGCGCAGCGGTCCGTTCGCACGATCGCCGGGCGCGACAAAGGCCAGCGGCGGCAGCGTGGGATCCGACGCCCCGTCCCACCAGTGCGGCGGCAGGCGATGCTCGGGATTGTCGGTCATCGCCAGCCAGCAGAGACCCGCCTCGACCGCACCGGCCGCGCCCAGCGTGTGGCCGGTCAATGGCTTGGTGGAACTGACCGGCACGGCGCCGCCCAGTGCCGTCGTCACCGCCCGGCTCTCCATCGCATCGTTCTGCGGCGTAGCCGTGCCGTGCAGGTTCACGTAGTCGATCTGCGCCGGCGACAGTCCCGCCCGCGCCAGCGCCAGGCGGATGGCTTCAATGGCGCCGATGCCCTGCGGTTCGGGTGCGGAGATGTGGTGCGCATCCGCGGTTTCGCCCCACCCTGCCAGCCGCACCGCGCCGGGTGCGCGCGTCATCAGGAACAGGGACGCGCCTTCGCCGATGTTGATGCCGTGGCGGTGCGCGGAGAACGGATTGCAGCGCTCGGTCGAGACCGATTCCAGCGCCATGAACCCGCGCACGGTGAACTCGCACAGCGAATCGGCACCCCCGGTGATGACCGCATCGACCAGGCCGGCGCGCAGCAGGCGGGCGGCGGACGCCATCGCCTTCGCGCTGGAGGAACAGGCCGTGGAAATCGTCCAGGCCGGCCCACGGGCGCCGGACTCGGCCGCGAGGAAGCGCGAGGGCGCGCCGATTTCCTGCTGCACGTAGTGGAAGCCTGCGGGCCACCCGCGGTGCTGCTGCCAGTGCGCCATCGCCCGCTCGGCTTCGCCGATGCCCGAGGTGCTGGTGCCCACCACGATGGCGACGCGCGCGGGGCCATACCGTTCGATGGCCTGCTGCACGGGGTCGTGGATCTGCAGGTAGGCCGCGCGCAGCAGCGCGTTGTTGCGGCCACGCAGCTGCACGGCATGGTGGTCGAGCGAGGGCAGCCCGTCGGCCACCTTGCCCAATGCCAGCGCATGTCCGGGCACGAGCGTGTCGTCGACGGCCACACCCCCCGGCGCATCGTCGCGGAAGAGCGCCGTGCGCACCGAGGCGATGTCCCCGCCGAGCGCACAGACGATGCCCAGGTGATTCAGAAAGATCGGCGCGTCGCTCACGGGTCCTGGACTCCGCCAGCCACCGATTCGATCGTCAGCTCGTAGTCGTCGGCGCCATTGCGGACACGCAGTGTGCCGGCATCCACCTGCTCGCGCTGCAGCCAGACCTGGCCGTTCCTGCGCAGCTCCCGGAACGCGCCGCGCTCGACCAGTTCCCAGTCCGCAGGGAGGGCGGCGCGGATGGCATCCGCGGGCCACAGGCTGAACTGCACATCGTCGAGGACGCGCTCGCCACGCACCGCAGCGGGCAGCCACGGCGCGCGCTGCTCTGCCAGATGCTTGCCATCCCATTGCAGGCTCACGCCGGTCCGGCCCATCGCCTGCACGGCCAGCCGCACCTCGCTGGCGTCGACTTCGAGCAGTGCATCCACCTCACGCAGGTGCGTGCCGAAACGGAACACCAGCCGCTGCTGCACGGCCAGTTCATGGCCCAGCGCGGACGGTGCCAGGCGCAACGCAGGCAGCTCGACCGCCGGCCTGGCCGGCCGCGTCGCGCACGCGGCCAGCAGCACGCACAGCAACAGGACGATCAGCCGCTGCACAGTTGCTCCAGCACCTGCAGGCGGCGCTGCGTATCGGCGACATAGGGATTCTTCTTGTCCCACGCATAGCCGGCCAGGATCGAACAGATCATGCGACGGATGTCGGGCTGCGGATCGGGATGGAAGATGATCTTCTGGAAGCCGCCGGCGTACCACGACTCCACGAAACGGCGGAACGTCTGCACGCCACCGCGCAGCGGTACCGAATAGTCGGCTTCCCAGTCCACGGTTTCGCCGGCGTAGTGCCGGCGCAGGCATTCGCTCGCCAGCTGCGCCGACTTGAACGCGATGGTCACGCCCGACGAGAACACCGGGTCGAGGAACTCGCCGGCATTGCCGAGCAGCGCATACCCCGGCCCCCACAGCGACGACACGTTGGCCGAGTACCCGGTGATCTGCCGTACCGGCAGCACCGCCCACTCCGCATTCTTCAGCAGGCGTGTGAGGTTGGGGTCTTCACCGACGATCGCCTGCAGCCGCTCCAGATCGGTGCCCTGGTAGCGGTTGAGGAAGTCCATCTCGGCGACCACGCCCAGCGAGCAGCAGCCATTGGAGAACGGGATGGTCCAGTACCACACGTCGACATGCTCGGGATGCGTGGTGATCAGGATCTTGTTGCGGTCGAAGCCGGCGTCGTGCGGGATGTGGTCGCGCACATGGGTGAAGATCGCACCGCGCACCGGGAAATTGGATGGCGACTCCAGCTTCAGCAGGCGCGGCAGCAAGCGCCCGAAGCCGCTGGCATCGAGCATGAAGTCCGCTTCGATAACGTACTCCTCCCCTTCCGGCGAGCGCACGGTCACGCGCGGCGTGTCGCCCGGTTCGGCCGAGAGCACCTCATGGCGGTAACGCACTTCCGCCCCCATGCGCTCGGCGCCTTTCGCCAGCACATGGTCGAAGTCGGCGCGTTGCACCTGGTAGGTCGTACCCCAGCCCGGCGAGAACTTGTCGCGGAAATCGAACTCCGTGGTGCGTTCGCCGCGCACGAAGGCTGCGCCGTTCTTGTACTGGAAGCCGGCCTGCACCACGTCCTGCAGCAGGCCTGCCGCCTCGATGTACTCCATGCTCTGCGGCAGCAGGCTCTCGCCGATGGAGAAGCGCGGAAACTGCTCGCGCTCGACGATCAGGACCTTGCGCCCCTGCTGCCGCAGCATCGCCGCGGCCACAGACCCGGCCGGGCCGGCGCCGATGATCAGGATGTCAGTGCGTTCGGTTTTCATGCAGCGGTGTTTCCATGCGAGGAGGAGTCATCCGGCGGGGGCCGGAACAGGGGCGACAGCAACCAGACCAGGCCGATGCCGAACAGCAGCGTCAGGCCGAATGCGCGCAACGCCGGTGTGGCCGACAGGCCCAGCAGGCCGAACGAGAGCCAGGTGCTCGCCGCGCCGACGCAGACCGCCAGCCACGCGCTGGCATCGCCCCGGTGTTCGACCAGGAAAATCCCGTAGTCGATGCCCATGCCGAGCAGCAGCATCAGCGCCAGCACGTTGAACAGCTGCAACGGCTGGCCGAGCCAGCCCAGCAAAGAGATGGTCAGCACGCCTGCCAGCAAGGTGGGCGTGATTACCCGCCAGGCCTGGGCGCGGTAGCGGAACGCCAGGACGGCGAACACGACCACGACGCCGGCCAGCAGCAACCACGACATCATGTGTCGGTAGTGCGTGAGCAGGCGTGAAATATCCGCAGTGCGGTCGACCCAGCGCACGCCGTCCAGGCCGTCGGCCTGCGCGGCGAACGTGGCCAGCGCGTCCGGGCGCGACAGGTCGTTGACCATCACCACCGACGCCATGCCCTGCCCCACCTGTCCCAGCCAGAGATGGCGTACGGGCAGCGACGCGGGGGATGCGAGGAAGGCGTCGATCTCCATCGCAGAGGCAGCGAACGCGCCACGCGACAGCGACTCGCCGGTGGCGGCCGACAAGCGCTCCAGTACTTCCTGCTCGACGCGCGCGGTCAACGCAGCATCGGTCGCCTGCTGCCGCTGCGAAGGCAGCCAGTCGCTCAGTGCGCGATGACCACCCACCTGTCCCTTGGCCTCGGCACGGCGCAAACGTTCGACCAGTTGCTCTTCGCGCTGCAGGACCTGCTCCGCATCGCGACCCTGCACCAGAAAGAACTGCGCCGGACTGGGCATGCCCAGCAGCCGACCGACATCGCGCTGCTGCGCGATCAGGTCCGGCGGCGACGATTGCAGGCCGCGCAGGTCGTCGTTGCCCTGCACGCGCATCAGTCCCGGCACAACGACCACCAGCACCACCACGGCGAGCACGATGCCGGCGCGACGCGTCGCCAGCCGCGGCCAGCGCGCCAGCGTGCCGCCCAGCCAGCGCGAGAACCCGGTCGTTCGGACCTGCCCGCCATCGAGCCAGGGGAAGAAGAAGATCACCGTCAGGAACGCCGCCGTCAGTCCGACCACGGAGAACAGCGCCATCTGCCGCAGGCCGGGAAACGGCGCCAGACCCAGCGCCAGGTAGGCCATGGCGCTGGTCAGCAGCGCCAACCACAGGCCGGGCAGCAGGTGCCGCAGCAGCGACCACCGTCGCTCGCTGGCCACGCCCTGGCGCGAGGCGAACCAGTGGATGCCGTAGTCCTCCGCCACGCCGACCAGGCTGGCGCCGAAGATCAGCGTGAGCAGATGGATCTTGCCGAAGACGAGTACCGTCACCGTCAGCGCGACCGCGCAGCCGACCAGCAGCGACACCGCCACCAGCAGCAGCGGACGCAGCGAGCGGAACGCCAGCCAGACCAGCAGCAGGACGGCCGCCAGCGATCCCCAGCCGATGGTGTTCACCTCGCGGTTCGCCTGTACCGCGGCAGCTTCCGCATGCAGGGGAACGCCCGCGTTCAATACGCGGAGATCGGGAACGGCGGCCTTCGCCGCCGCCGTCGCACCATCCAGCACGTCATGAAGATGCCGTTCGCCGTCCAGCCGGAATGCGGATCCTTTCAGAGTGAATTGCATCACCGCCCAGTGGCGGTCCTCGGCCTGCAGCAGGCCGTCACCGTCCAGTGCCATGCCGGAGGCAGCGGCCTGCGCCTGCCACCACTGCGGCCACAGTCCGAGCGGATCGCTGCGCCACTCGGTGAGGCGTGGTGCGCCCATCGGGCCGTACAGCGCCGCCAGCGCGGACTCCGCCAGTGCGTCGGACGAGGTTGTTTCGAGCGCTTCGCGC
Source organism: Pseudoxanthomonas japonensis (assembly GCF_043632995.1). Lineage (NCBI taxonomy): Bacteria > Pseudomonadati > Pseudomonadota > Gammaproteobacteria > Lysobacterales > Lysobacteraceae > Pseudoxanthomonas > Pseudoxanthomonas japonensis. The sequence continues at coordinate 2,228,170 of NZ_CP171632.1, forward strand.
TGTGCCGGTGTCAGCAGGCGATCCCGGTGAGGCGCCAGGGCGTCACGCGCCTGGGTGAACCAGTCTTCCGGCGAGCCCGTCGTCGCCAGCATGGCCTGCGCGGCCGGGGTCGCCAGTGCCCCCGCGAACATCTGCCGTGCCTTCAGCGCGGACTCGGCATCCTCCGCGCCCAGCATCACCACGACATCGCGTGAACTGTTGTCGGCGATACGCCGCGTGGCATCGGCCACCGTGGGATCGCCCGCTTCCTGCGGCAGCAGCGCCAGCACGTCGCTGTCGATGCGTGGCACCTGCCAGAACCGCCACTGGTGCCAGGCCACGGCGACCAACACCAGCAGCCACGCGAGCGCGAGCCATCGCCAGCCACGCAATGGATGGCCCGACGTTGCGGGAAGTGCAGGATCAGTCAAACCGGGCCGCCTCGTCGCGCGACAGCGTGGCCGGCGCTTCGCTCATGCCGCTGAAGCGCAGGCGGGTGAGGTCGCCATTGGCTTCGCGCAGCTCCACGTCGCGGACATAGCGGTCGCCGGACAGCCGTACCGAGGTGAAGGCCTGCGCCAGCTGCCGCGAACGCGGTACCAGCGTCATCTTCCAGCCGCCTGCCGCCGGTTCCTCCTTCACGTCGAAGGTCGAGGTCAGCGCTTTCATGTCGCCGCTCATCAGCGCGAACATCATCGCGTTGACGCTGCGCAGCCCGGGTTGCTGCTTGCCGTCCACCTCCACCCGGCTGCTGCCGTCGCGCTGGCGGCTGAGGATGCGGTCCTGGGTGATGACGATCTCCGACGGGAACGGCGCGGTGGTGGTCCACAGCACGCCCTTGTCGCGGGCGAGCAGGAAGCGGCCGTTCGAGCGCAGCGGGTTCTTGAAGCCGGCGACCTGCTTCTCCTGCGCGAACTCGCCGCGCAGCACCGGCACCTGCGCCACCTGGGCGCGCACCTGCGCAAGCGGGTCGGCGGCGGCGGCCGGCAGTACGACAACGCCTGCAACAGCGAGCACGAGAACGGACACGAGTCCGCGGATCGTCTTCATGGTGTATCGACTCCCAGCCGCTCCCAGAGCACCGGCGGGCACACATACCGCATCTCGCCTGAAGCGGCGTCGACCGCGACCTGGATGGTGTGCGCACGCGTCAGCACGTCGCCGCTGGCGGCGTCGCGGATCTCGTACTCCATCTTCAGCCGGTTCTCCCACTCGCTGATGCGGGCCGCCACGATCACCGGCTGGGCGTACAACAGCGGCCGGATGTACTTCACCCGGGTGTCGACGATCGGCCACATATAGCCGGACGCGTGCATCTGCGGGTAGTCGTAGTCGAAGCGCTGCAGCAGCGCGCAGCGCGCGATCTCCAGATACTTGAAGTAATGCCCGTGCCAGACCACCTGCATGGCGTCGCAATCATGGAAGGCCGGACTGAGCCGGATCTCGATGGCGAAGTCGTCGCGGTCAGCCGACATAGACATCCCAGCGTCCTGCACGGATGTCGACCAGCAGCTGGCGCAGCTCGCCGTCCAGCGCGCGATCCTCTTCGACCAGCGCGATGCGCTGCTGCAGGTCGGCATACATCGCCGCCGGTCCCTCGCCCAGCGTCGACTGCAGGCCGACGCGCTCGCGCAGGGCCAGCGCCTGGCGCGCGGCGATCAGCATGCCGGCGACGACCTGTTCGGTCAGTTCGATCACGCGCAGGCAGTCGCGCGCGGCGATGGTGCCCATGCTGACCTTGTCCTGGTTGTGGCACTCGGTGGAACGGGAGAACACCGAGGCCGGCATCGTCAGCTTCAGCGCTTCCGCCGTCCATGCCGACACGCTGATCTGCAGCGCCTTCAGGCCATGGTTGATGGCCGCGCGCGGTCCTGTCGCACCGGACAGGTTCGCCGGCAGGCCGTGGCTGTAGCGCGCGTCGACGATCAGCGCCAACTGGCGGTCGAGCAGATCGGCGACGTTGGCGACGGTGTTCTTCAGCGAATCCATCGCGAAGGCGATGTGGCCGCCGTAGAAGTGGCCGCCATGCAGGATCTGCTCGCGCTCGGGATCGATCAGCGGATTGTCGTTCGCGCTGTTGAGCTCGGTTTCGATCAACTGGCGCAGGAACGGCAACGCGTCCTCCAGCACACCGATCACGTGTGGCGCGCAGCGAAGCGAGTAGCGGTCCTGCAGGCGCTGTTCGTTGCGGGGCGGCCGGTCGCTGTGCAGGTCCTCGCGCAGCCGTTGCGCCACGCGGGACTGGCCGGGGTGCGGCTTGGCGGCGAACAGCACGGCGTCGAAGTGGTGCGCGTTGCCATCGGCCGCCAGCACGTTGAAGGCGGTCAACCGCGTGGCCAGGCGCGACAGGTATTCCGCGCGATGGAACGCCAGGCACGCCAGCGCGGTCATCACGGCGGTGCCGTTCATGATCGCCAGGCCTTCCTTCGGGCGCAGCGTCAGCGGCGCCATGCCGATCTCGGCCAGCGCGTCGCGCGCCGGACGTTGCCGCCCGCCATGCATGACCTCGCGTTCGCCGCAAAGCACCGCCGCCACGTAGGACAGCGGGGTCAGGTCGCCGCTGGCGCCGACCGAACCTTCGGCGGGAATCAGCGGCAGCACGTCATGGCGCAACAGCGTCGCAAGTCCTTCCAGCAGCGGCAGGCTGACCCCCGACATGCCGCGCACCAGCGACGCCAGCCGCGCGGCAAGCACGGCACGCGTCTCGGTTTCGTCGAGGAACCGGCCCAGGCCGCAGCCGTGGTAGGTGTACAGGTGGTGCGGCAGTTCCGCGACCAGCGCCGGCGGGATGTTCACCGTGCAGGAATCGCCATAGCCGGTGGTGACGCCGTAGATGACGCCCTCTTCCTCCAGCAGCCGGCTGAGGAAGTCGGCACCACGCGCGATCCGCGCCCGGAAAGCCGGATCGTCCGACAGCACGGCCGGTGCACGCCGCTGCGCGAGCGCGACCACGTCCTCGATGCGCAGGGGCGAGTCGCCGAACACGGGCGCCACGGGTTCATTCATTGCGGGCGTCATGCGGTACCTGATCCCAGAAGGGGTAGAAGTTGAACCAGTCGTACGGAGACAAGCGGACCTGCCGCTCCATCCATGCCGAGAACTGCGCAGCGTAGCCGGCCAGGGCTGCGTCGCGCGAGCCGCGCGGCAGCACGATGCGGTCGGCGAAGGCCTCCAGCCGCACTTCGTAACCGTCGCCATCATGCGTGCAGGCCATGGTGAACACGGGGCAGCGCAGTGCCGATCCGAGCACGTAAGCGCCGATGGGGAACGGCGCATCGTGGCCCAGGAAGGGGGCGACCACGCTGCGCCCGCCGCGCAACGGCACGCGGTCGCCGGCGATGGCGATGAATTCCCCGCGCGCCACGCGCTCGGCCAGTTTCACGGCATCGGCCGGCCCCAGGTCGGTGACCTGCAACAGTTCGACCCGGCTGCCCGCGTCCAGCCGCCGGATCAGCCGGTTGAAGCGCTCGGCATGGGCGGTATGCACCAGTGCGGTCAGCCGGAAACCGGGCACCAGGTCGGCCATCACCTGGCACAGCTCCAGGCAGCCGAGATGTGCGGTGACGATCAGCCCGCCCTCGCCCGCCTGCACGCGCGCCAGCACGTCCTGCCTCAGCATCCGCACCTTGTCGACGGGATAGCGCTGCCCCAGCGCCAGGATCTTGTCGAGCATGGTCTCGGCGAACATCGCGAAGTGATGCAGGCTCTGCCGCATGCCGGGGCGCGGCGACGGCACCCCCTGATACTCGTGCGCGCGATGCAGGTACTGCAGCGACGCGCGCCGCGCCGTGCCGTTGAGCAGCCAGTGGACGAAGACCACCGGATACACGCACACCCGGAACGGCCAGCGGCCCAGCCAGCGATGCACCGCGCAGAGCAGCAGGATGCCGCGCACCGACGTGGACTCGCCGATGTCGGCCCAGTGCTCGCTGCGGCCACTCATGATGTCGCCACCGGAGTACGACGGACGAGCAGGCGCGGCAGCCGCCGCACCATGCCGAAGAACAGGCGCGTATGCATGCGACTGATGCGCACGTTGTCGCGCCATACGTCGAAGTGCGACACGCCATCGAGCGGGTAAGTCACCCGCGTCGGCAGGTTGCGGACGACGATGCCACGCCAGAACAACCGCACCAGCACTTCCACGTCGAAATCCATGCGACGCCCGATGGTTTCCTCGTCGATCAGGCGCAGCACCGGCGGCAGCGGATAGACACGGAAGCCGCACATGGAATCGCGGATGGCGAACGACACCGTGTTGATCCATACCCAGACATGGGTGAGGTAACGGCCGTAGAGCCGCCCCTTCGGCACGCTCGCGTCGTACAGCGGCACGCCGCACACGACATCGGCCGGATGCGCCTGCGCATCGGCGAGGAAGCGCGGGATGTCGGCCGGGTCGTGCTGGCCGTCGGCATCGATCTGCAGGACATGGGTATATCCGTGGCCACCCGCGTCGCGGAACCCGGCCAGCACCGCCCCGCCCTTGCCCTGGTTGATGGGCAGGCGCAGCAGTCGCACGCGCGGCGCATACAGCGCCGTCAGCCGGTCGAGTTCGCGTGCGCACGACTCACCCGAGCCGTCGTCCACCAGCAGGCATGGCGTGCCGCTCGCCAGCACGCCCTCCACCATCGTGGCGATCGCATGCTCGTGGTCGAACACCGGGATCACCACCAGCGGGCGGAAACCGGCCGACGTCGGCGCAGCATCATTCGCCATCGGCGAACACCACGCGACCGCTCGCATGCGCACCGTGCACCGAGGTATAGCGGAACACCAGCGTGCCCCGCTCCGCCTGCCATTCGAGATCCAGCCGGATCAGGTCGCCGGGACGCGCCACCCGCTGGAACTTCAAGGCCTCCATGCGCAGGAAACGCGGCGGCATGGCGAACGCTTCGCGCGCGAACTGCACCGCCCAGTCGATCTGGGCCACACCCGGCAGGATCGCCGCCTGGGTGAAATGACCGTCGAACACCGCCAGCGAAGCATCCAGCAGCAACTCGACGTGCGCCCGGCCGGATTCGCGCAGCGTCCAGTGTGGCTCGGGCCGTTCAGGACGGAACAGCGCGGTCAACGCCGCTTCGGTCACCTTGCCTTGCGCGTTGGACGGCAACGCCACCACGAAGCGCCAGCGGCGTGGACGCGTGACGGCATCCTGCGTCGCCGCCAGGTGTCGCGACAAGGACTGCGACAACGCACGGCGCGATGCTGCATCGGCCGGCACCGGCACGCCGTCGGCCATCGCGACCACCGCTGCCAGCGCGCTGCGTGCGCCACCGAGCAGCAGCACGCGCGCGTCCTTCACCGCGGGATGCGCCTGCATCTGGCGTTCGAGCGCGTCGAGCGACACGCGCCGCTCCTCGACTTTCACGATGCGGTCGGCCCGCCCCAGCAGACGGAAACCGCCGGCCGCTTCGGCTTCGGCGCGGTCCTGGCTGCGCCACCACGCATCCCCGGACAGATGGGGCGAATGTACTTCGAGCACGCCATCCTGCACGCGCCACTCGACGCCGGGCAGCGGGTGCCAGACCGGCACTTCCGTCTCCCAGCGACGCCAGGCGATGCCGCCGGTCTCGCTGCTCCCGAGGATCTCGGTGGGCGGCACGCCGAGCAGGCGGGCAACCTCGTGTGCCGCCTCGGCGGGCAGCGCGCCGCCCGAGGAGAACACGGCACGCAGTTTCCCGTGCAGCGATGCCCACGACAGCTGTGCCGGCAGACGCTTCAGATGCGCGGGGCTGGCGACCAGCACCGCATCCTGCCCGTCCATCGCCGCCAGCAGGTCTTCGGGAAAGAACGCCCGCGACACGATGGCGCGCCCGGCCGCCAGCGGCCACAGCACGCGGAACAGCAGTCCGTAGATGTGCTGGTGCGAGACGGTGCCGTGCACGGCCACGCCGTCGAGCGGCGTGCCGAGCGCCGCTTCCAGCGCATGCACCTCGGCGTCGAGCTGGCGAAGCCGCTTCTCGATGGCGACCGGTTCACCGGTGCTGCCCGAGGTGAACACGACCAGGCGCGTCGTGTCGGCGTCGAGCGCCACCATCGCGGCATCGGCATCCGGCGCATGATCCGGCGCGGGCATATCGCTCTCGATCCAGTCGCCGGCGAAGCCATCCACCCGCGTCCGCAGGCGCGCCTGGGTACCGGTCAGCGCATCGCCGGGCAGCACCACGGTCTTGCCGGCGTGCCATGCACCGTAAAGCGCCGCGGCGAAACGCGCGGCGTCCTCGAAATGGAGCGCCCAGGTGTCGCCGGCCCGCGCGCGGAAACTCGCCTGCCAGTGCAGAACTTCGCGATGGAAGTTCGCATGGTCCGCGGACGCGGCGCCTGCGGCGAGGAACGCGCGTCCCGGCAAGGGCCGCACGGCGACGTCGGCGAGCGCGCGCCAGTCAGCCATGCCGGTACCCCGCCTTCACCCGCTGCCGCACCAGCCATTCGGCCCCGAACAGCAGGCCGATCAGCGCATACGCGATCAGGCCGTTGTAGAGCGCCCAGGCGCGGTCCGACATCCACAACGCCGTGACCAGCGCGAGCGCGCCATTGAAGACGAAGAACCCGCACCACACCTGGGTGACGCGGCGCGTATAGGCCACGCCGGCGGGCGGCAGGTCGGGCTCGGTCATGCGTGCGATGCGTTCGACCGCCGAGGGCGGGAAGACCAGGCTGGTCGCGAACACGACCAGCATCACCGCGTTGATCAGCGCCGGGTACAGCTTCAAGGGCAGCGCTTCATTGAAAGCCGTGGCGAGCGCCGCCAGCAGTGCGGCGCCGGCCGCCGCGACCAGCCAGATGGCCTGCCGCGTCGCGATGGCGCGCAGCACGGCCAGGACCAGCAGCAACACCGCCAGCCAACGCGGCTCGAAGCGGCCCATCGCCCAGTACACCACCAGGGGATACGCCACCGACAACGCCACGAAGATGGCCGCGCCTATCCGGGACACGGGAACGCGGCCGGCGTCAGGCGGCTTGGTCGCGGATCAGGCCGTACAGCACGTCCACGATGTCCTGCACCGTGCGCACCGACTTGAACGCATCCGGCTGCAGGCTGCGCCCGAGCAGCGGCTTGAGCTGCACGATCAGGTCCACCGCATCGATGCTGTCGATGTCGAGGTCGTCGTAGAGACGGGCCTCGGGCGTGATGCGCGCGGGCTCGATCTCGAAGCTGTCATGCAGGATCGTGACGATCCGGTCGAAAAGTTCGTTCTTGGTCATCTTGCCAGTCCTGCCGTCCCTGCTCAGGCCTTGCCCTGCGAGGCGACGAAATCCGCCAGGGCACGCACGCTGGCGAAATGCCGGCGGGTTTCCTGCGAGTCTGCGGAGAGTGCGACGCCGTAGCGCTTCTGCAGCGCCAGCCCCAGTTCCAGGGCGTCGATCGAATCCAGCCCGAGACCTTCGACGAACAGCGGCGCACCGGTGTCGATGTCGTCGGGCGTGATGTCTTCCAGCGACAGCGACGAAATGATCAATTCCTTGATCTCGTGCTCAAGTGCCTGCACGCGATGGATCTCCCGCAAAGTAGTTGGCCAGATGTTCCGTGAGCCGCCGGGCTGCCAGCGCCTCTCCCCCTGCCGATGGATCTCCCCCCTCCATTCCGTTCAGGAATGGGGCGATCGGCAGGTCTTCCTGAACATCGATCACCATATGGAATCGCACCGGCGGCACACGATACCACTTCTCCCCTTTCCCCAGCGTCAGCGGCGAGCAGGATATCCGTACGGGCGTGATGTCCAGCGCGCCCCGCACGGCGATGTTCGCGGCGCCCCGTTGCAGCTTCAACGGTTGCCCCGGGGTTGTCCGCGTGCCCTCGGGGAAGATCACCAGCGCACCGCCGGCACGCACGGCGGCGATGCAGTCCTCGACCAGGCCTGCGCCGTCGTCGTTGGCCACGTAGCCCGCCGCGCGCACCGGCCCCCGCATGAACGGATTGCGGGCCACCGCGGACTTCACCACGCAATCGGCATTCGGCAGCAGGGACACCAGCAGGACCACGTCGATCAGGGTGGGATGGTTGGCCAGCACGAGCAGGCCATCGCGCCGGAGGCGTTCACGCCCACGGACTTCGTACGTCATCAGGCCGAGGCTCCGCATCAGCTCGACGTGGGCCGAAAAGCTGGCCTGTACCACGCGTCGTGACCAGCGACGACGACGGTCCTCATCGCGGACCAGCAGGAGCATGACCGGCAGCACCACCACGCCCAGGAACAGGCCGCCCACGCCGAAGGCGAGGAAGCTCAGCCCCGTGCCGAATACGCGCCAGGCATGGTCCAGGCGATCAAGCATTTCGTCGCCAGCGCCACATCGAGCCCTCGCCCGCCAGCGTCAACTCGGATTCGCCCGACAGGAAGAAACGCAGCACTTCCAGGCCATGCGGCAAGCCGGCGACGGCGCCTTCCCCCGGACGATCCGGCGCCCACGCAAGACGGTAGGCCGGCGCGCCGGCACGCTCGGCCGCGATACGCCAGCACCAGGCGAAACCGGCATCGGGCTCATCCGCGAAATCCGCATAGACCGCGGGCAGCGGCGCGTCGTAGATCACCAGCAGCACCTCCGGCGCGCCGTCGGCGATCAGGCCGGCCGCCTCCACGCAGGCCGCTTCCACCGTCGCCATGCCACCGGCCAGCGCCGTGTAGTTGCCGCGTTCACGACGCAGGATCGAATACAGCGCCGCGATGGCGTTGTGGACCGACAGGCCGAAAGTCGTGGGCGATGGCGGCTCTTCGGCGGCCAGCGCCTCGAGCAGTTCCATCGACCGCGCCACATCGCCATGGCGCGACGCGAATACCAGCGGTATGCCGCTGTCTTCGGCCTGCTGGCACCAGAATGCCGTCTGTATGGCCATGCGCCCGAGCCGCTCGATGCGCCGCCGTTGCATGGCCGGCACTTCCGCCAGCGCGGGCGTGTCGTCGCCCGCCGGCAGCCACGGCGCAGCAGCCCACGCGCGCCATGCATCGCGATCCACCAGTCCCGGCGCCCACGCCGACCACTCCTTCACTGAAAAACCGATCATTGCTGCGCGACGCCTTGCCGATTCCGGAACGGCCTATTTCAACCTGCACGCCCCGACGTTCGCCAGTCGTGAATTTTTTCGTGGCGGATGCTTGCGCATCGGAAACAGCCTAAGTATTATTCCGCTCCTGCCAGCACGTGGGGCCATAGCTCAGCTGGGAGAGCGCCTGCATGGCATGCAGGAGGTCGGCGGTTCGATCCCGCCTGGCTCCACCAACTTCCGGACAATAGGCCGTCCGGAAAGAAAATCTGGCAACACTTTCGTGCGTCCCCATCGTCTAGAGGCCTAGGACATTACCCTTTCACGGTAGCGACCGGGGTTCGAATCCCCGTGGGGACGCCAATCTTTTCAAGCATTTAGGGCCGGGTTAACCCCCGGCCCTTCTCTTTTGGGGAGCGCTTGGGGAATTCCCGCTCAACCGATTTGTCGAGGTGTAGGATTTCGATCGGGGAAGACTAAGGGGATAGGGATGGCTCTCATTTCTTGCGCAGAGTGCGCCAAAGAAATTAGTGATCGCGCTGCTGCTTGTCCACATTGTGGAGCACCGATGGAGCGCCAGCATCTGGCGACGCCTCCGCGGCCAAATCTCAATATAGGCGCCACGCGATCACCGGACACTGTGAGCCGCGCCCTTAACGCACCCAGGCGCCGCTGGGGGCTTGAAGTCTTGGGCCTTCTCTGTGGCTCCATCGCCCTCACCATAGCTAGCGCTTACTCGCGAGGCGAGCATACGGACGCGGCATTCTTGCTTGGATCCTCCGCAGTCCCATTTCTCGTCTCTTTGGTGTTCCTGAAGAGGTCGCTTGCCGCCGCAGCCATATCAGTCGTGGTTGTTGTGGCGCTATCCCACTATGGGGCGAGCAACTATGACAACCATCAAGCGAAAGATAGGCGTGCTGTAGAGGCGATGGCGGACGCCATCGATGAGCGCAAGAAAGCGGTGCAAGGAGCAAGCGCAGAGCCTGAGCAATCTCAGGACCAGATCCAGCGCCCCGACGTGACCGCGTACGTCAGTCCAATTCAGAACGTCTCAGATCTGGTCACAGCCTTCCAACGACGGGCAAGGGTCCTCGAGAAATCGTACGGCGAATCGATATCCAGCCTTGGTGAAATACTGACTCCCGACAGGTTGATCAGTGAAGAAGGTATTTCGGAAAATCGCAAAGCCCTAGCTGTCGCCAGCGAAGGTCTTAGCACGTACAGGAATGCCAGCGAAAGCCTGACTGAAGAATTCGATACCAAGATACTTGCCTTGGCCGAAGACCCCGCTTACACAAGCCTTCTCGCCGGATACCGGAATGGCAAGGCTAAGCGAGATGCTAGATCATCGCGAGTTTTCGACAACCAAGAACAACTAATTTCTGTTGCTTCCGATCTGAACGAATTCATGGCGGATCAGCTAGGAAATACTCAGGTCCAAGGCAATCAGATTATTTTCTCTACGGACGAACTGGCACAACGCTACAACGGTCTTGTCAGCAGGATTCAAGAACTGGCCGCGGAAGAAGAAAAACTACGACTTGAGCAAGTGAAAGTACTTGATCAGTTATCGGCAGAGCTTCGGACGCTGAACTCCAATCGATAGCGGCGCGGACACAAAGCGCCCTAGCGTCGACGCCTAGCCAGCCTGTCTGCCACCTCGACCTCCAGCCTCGCCAGGTTCACCCGGGCCCACCGCTCGGCCATCTTCTTCGCGTGCGCCAGCGTCGGCGACTTCCCGGCGGTCACCCTCGCCTCCATGTATCGCTGCCGGTTGACGTGGACGGTCCAGCTTCCGGGCGGACCCTCGCTGACCAGAACGACCTCCACGCCGTGGAGCGTCAGCCAGTGCTGGCCGTAACGATTGACGGGATCCCAAGCGAGCATCCCAGTAGCGTAGTGGTGCGCAAACCACGGGATGAGACTGAAAAAAAAACCCCGGCTAGGCCGGGGTTTTGTCATTCATCGGCACGCAACGGTTCGCGTTCTCTCAATGAATGCTTCCACTGGCGGGCTCGAATCATCGGATGCTTGTGCCTGGCGCATCTGAGCATCAAGGGTGTCGGCGATCTGCTTGATCTCCGAGCGCGCGAAGCGCATCAAGAGATCGCGAATCATCGGCTGATATGCAATTCCGTGGTGGCCCGCGATCGCCTTCAATGTCTCGATCAGCGGGATCGGGAGGCGAATGGAAACGAGCTTCATCGCCAGAGCCGAATCAAGCTCAAGGGATTCTGACTCGGGCGCGACCGCCACAAACTCATCGTGACGGCCCAGCTCTCCGTTCTCCCACTTATCGGTGATGGTGGGGTCAAGCTGGCGAGCGTTCATAGGTTGGCTCCTCAAAAATCAGTTGGCTTGCCGTGCTTGCGATACGAGGCAAGTTCGTTGTCGTCCGGCTCAAAGCACGAACGCAGGTAGTAGTCCCCATCGGGGACATAGCACACCTTCAGAAGGCGCCCTTTGTTGGTGGGGGCGATGAACCACCTGGTCAGCGGATCGGTGATGTGCTGCTCGCGGGTGTCGAACAGGATGTTGCCGGTCCGGTTGGCGAAGCACTGGTGAACTTCAGGCTCACCCACGTCGTGCTTTGCCGCGAGCTTGGCCCTGATTCCATCCGAGATGATGACCCTGGGCATGTGGCACCGATCCGTCGAGTTGAGAAAGTGTATATACAGAACTGCGTATATACAACCAGCCATTGGTCACGGTATCGACCGCCTGGGTTCTGGCTTTAGCCGCCTGTCAGGTCCGTGCGCCTATCTCACGTCACTCTGAGAACGCACAGCTTCGGCTGGCCACACTACGTCCGCGCCAAGCACATCCCTGCGGCCCTGACCGCCTCCGACTCGACGCGCGCCCCTCCTCCTCGCTCCGGGTATCGGTCACGAACAGGTGATCCCAGCCATGGCCCAACGTCTTCGATTCGTTCTTCTCGTCATTGGGGCCAGCATTGCGCTGACCCGTCGCCGGAATTGAGACGTACGACACTGCTTTAAAGACTCCCGCTCCGGGCGCTTCTTCCCTACGCTGCGACCATCAACCAGGCGAGGTGCGTATGCAGGACTACATCTACTTTTTTGGCGGTCCCCGCCATGGCGATCGGATCGCATTCTCGGCCGAAACCGATGAGCGTCTGCGCAAAGAGGGTGGGCAGTACGTTCCTTTCACTGGAAATTGTTCCGTTCCGCCCGGCTGTCGCCCTTGGGTATGGAATCAATTAGATGGAGCGGGCTTCTCAGAGCTGATGGCGGAACCCTGACGTTAGAGCCAGCCGAGGGGCCTGTCGCCTCGTGCTCCAGACGTCGCGCGGGAAGCGCTGTTGCCCAGCGTGCTGCGCCTGTCCACCTCCGAGCGCCTTGCGCCAGACGCCCTACCCTCCAAACCCGCTGAGACCTCCAGCACCGAAGCCCTTAAACTGCGAGAACTGCTGGAACCCGCCATAGGGTCGGTTGCCGGATCCACCCGGCATCGACATGAAGCTGCTCATGTTGTTGCCCATGCTGTACATGCCGCCCTGGCCGTAAGGCGCGCCCTGCTGGCCCATCGGCGGACTGCTGGCGCCATTGGCGCCGAACACCGCAGCTGCTGCATTGAACCACCTCATCCGCATCGCGCTCTTTGCGCCCTTGCGCAGCATGGCCTTGTTGTAGGTGCGCATCGTGATGTCGTTCTCGATGCCCATCCGCTCCAGCTCGCCGGCATACCGAATGTTGAGCGCATCCAGTTCGGCATTGGCGGTCGACTGCTGGATCAGGGCAGCGTTCGTGCCACCGAACCCGGTGCCGGATTGCGCCATCGCGGCGCGCTGTGCGCCGAGACTCTGGCGGAAGTTGCGCCGCAGTTGCTCCTCGCGGGCGCTGGTCTGCTGACCCACGCGCTGCGAGTTCAGCTTCTGCTGGTCGATGTTCCACTGCTCGACGTTGGCGGCGTCGCGCATCTGGTTTGCCTGCTGCCGACCCTCTACCAGTTTCCCTACTGCCTGAAATACGCCCTGCCAAATCTGTGCCCATGCCATGGTGATTCCTCGCTTGTGTGGTTGTCGCTAGTTGATAACTTCCGAGGGTGGAGCGATGAACTCCTGCCCGGTCTGTTCCCGGATACGTTCTTCCATTCGCCGCAGACTTCCCGGGTTCATCCACTCCTGGATGCGGTAGAAGATCAGGTAGTCCAACGTGACCTTCGCGTAGAAGATGTTGAGCATCGGGGTGTTGCCCTGGACGAACCGAACCGTTGCCGCGCCGGCGTCTTCGCCTTGGGCGATCCTGGCCATGATGTCGCTAAGGGAATTCGCGTCCGAGGCCGTTGGGCCCAGCAGTGAAATGGCCGCGTCCTTGAACCGACGGTCCAGCACTTGGGAGAACAGCACGTCGCTGTAGAGGCCCGCACCGCCGCCCTGGTTGAAGGCCGCAACCAGCGTGCGCCAGTCCGTGGGGTCTCGCTGCTTCCGCAACTTGAAGGCGTCCTTGAGTGCCATCGCCGCGTAGCCGGTGATGATCGTCAGCGCGATCATCTGCGCCACGCCTGCCATGCCGCCCTGTGCGATCTCCCGGCCGATGATCTTGTGCGTGTAGGCCAAGGGGAACGATTTGAACTGCATCATGAAGCGGACGGCTTCGCCCAGGCCCGTACCGCGCTGGGTCCCCTGCTTGAGCATGCCCATGGTCCCCGCGTCGGGGCTCAGCAGCATGTAGTCCCGCTGGTCGACGAAGTACGACCGCAGCTGTCGCTGCAGCTCTCGCCGGAGGTCCTTGATGGCCCCCGCGGTGGTCGGTCGCTCGTGGGCCTCCAGATAGCCCTGCAGGGCGTGGTCCGGCAGGTCATCCAGCGCGCTCGGCGAAAGGAACTTGGAGCCCTCCACCTCGCCCAGCTCGGCCTGGCGGATCAAATCCCAGCGCCCGGCGTCGATGCCGTACAGGCCGAGCGTGGTCTGCAGGCGCTCGGGCAGTAGGTCGAAGCCCTCCCCTACTCGCCTGGCCAGGTTCGCGGACATCATCTCCGCGATGGACTCCCGAAAGGCATCCGTCCACCTGTTCTGCAGGTTCCAGGTGAAGAACTTCTGCTGCAGGCTGCCGATCATCCCGCGCACGTCATCCTCTGGCGTGAACCGCCCGTGCGCCAGCTTCCCGGTCAGCGAGTTGAGCGCGAGCCCGAGGTCGGCCTGCAGCTCGAGGCGTTCCGCGGACGGCACGCTCTTGAACAGGTTGCCGATGCCGCGGGACACGGTCTGCAGCGCGTTGAGGCCGTTGTACTTCGCCCCGAGCACGATCACTCCGAGATCGGACACCGACGAGAGTGTCGAGCCGCCCAAGCTGCTCATGGACTGGATCGCGCGGATGGTCCCACTGACGGTGGCCAGCGTGTCGTTGCCAGGCACGTCCAGGCTGCCGTCGAGCTCAGCCAGGTACATGCGCTTGTAGCGGCGAACGTCGCGCTGGAACTTGGTGATGGTCTCCGGCGGCGCCTTCGAGCGCTTCAGCTTGGCCAGCACCTCGGTGCCCAGGCGATCGTAGTTGGCCTCGTAGTGCGGACCGAGCCCGTTGAGCAGTGCGACCGCGCGGGCACGCGACCGGAGGCCCCAGATCGCCGCCTCTCGCAGATTGCCGGCACCGAACGCCTCGTTGTAGGCCGTCCAGGAGTCCGCGGACTTGAAGTGAATCACGCGCTCCCAGGACACGTCCTTGCCGGCGTCGCGGTTGCTCCAGGGCCCCTTGGGCTTGGGCGGCTGCCAGAGCTTCATGTGCACGCCGTCAGCGAAGTCCTGCCAGATGCCCGACAGGATGTTCTGCATGTCCGACATGTCCACCTCCATCTCGTCAGCCATGCGCTGGAGATCGAAGTGGGTGCGCGCGTACTCCATCCAGCCATCGCGATCGCGGGCGATCCGGCTGGTGTCGTGGTAGGTCGAGACGATGTAGCCCCTCGTCTCTCCGATCCAGGCGCCGGCGTCGTTGGCGGTGACGCGGCTGTATTCCTGCCACTTACGCACTGCCTTGGCGATGCCCACCGTCAGGCTCGGGAAACCGTCTAGCTTGTCTCCGTTGGAGAGCGCCCAGAGAGCGCGGGCGACGTCATCATCTTGGGCGCCGCTGGAAAAGATCTTCAGCGCTGCCGGCTCGACGGCTGCCACGTCAGCAACCATCCCGCCCAACATCTGGTCGGTCATCGCCGTCATTTCGGTGCCGATGCTGCGCCGTGCGCCTGCTCGGGCATCCTGCGTTCCCACCAGCATGGCCTTCAGGCCGCCGCTCGGATCGTCTTTCCACTGCCCTTCCAACTGGTCAAGGGCATCCATGCGACGGAGTTGGTCTAGCAAAACCTCTCGTCGCGACACCGCCAGCATCATTTCCGCTTCTTGCTTGAACTCATCTACGACCCTGGCCAGCGAATCGTTGTAGCTGAGCCCCATCTCAGACTCCCTCAAGCGTGCCGCGCGGCGCTCAAACCGGCGCTTGAACCGATCAACCTCGGCAGCGGTGAAGGCGCGACCGGTCGCCTCCTCGATCAGCTCATGGCAAAGCGTTTTCTTGGTCACGGCAGCGTATCCAGCACTCGAAAGGTAGGGCTTGCGGATGCTTCCTTCCACGATCCCCGCCAGACCTTGATGTGCAGGACATGACGCGGGCGAAGACCGGGCGGACACGCGTCCAGACGGCGCTTGAACTCGGCTGCCTGCTCAGGGCTGCGCGAGAAATGGAAGAAGCCGATGCCGTGGGCCTGGCGAAGGGCATCGTCCGCCCTGTTTCGTGCCTGCTCCTCCAGCTTCTGGATGCGTCGCTCTAGTGCATTGACGTTGTTCATGCGGTAGCTCCAAAGGTGCGAACGAATACGACGAGGGATGCGCGCCGCGCCGGCGGCGTACTGGAACGGTAGGCAGCGAACGCGGCCTCCTGCGTGCCGTTCGGACCGCGCATGACATGCACTTGCGGGCGGTTGATGGCGTCGGCGGCCTCTTCCAGTCGCGCCAGACGCTTTTCCAGCTGCTCAAGACTGCGCATTGAGGGATTCCTCCAGTTGGACGAGCCGTGCTTCCAGCTCGGTGATGCGCTGCAGTTGCGCGATGGCCGCCAGGGCCTGCAGCAGGTCGCCGCCGATGTCCGCGGGAAGCTCGCCGCCCGCGACGGCGTCGGCGATGGCCTCGGCCTTCTGCACCAGCGTCCTGGCTTCGCCCAGGTCGACGGTGACGGTTGCCGCCTGAGGGCGCAGGCGGGGCCAGAAGCGGTCGGCGATGACCGTGGCGGCCGCCACGTCCCCGCCCTTCGCCTTGGCCACCAGTTTGCGGACGACGGCCTTGCGGTCGGCCTCCGACAACAAGCCGTCCAACGCGGCGCCCACGCGGTTTCGCGAGCCGGGCGTTCGGCCACTCGGGTTGCCACTCTGTCCGGGCTGGAATCGGCTCACTTGCGCCTCCGATGCTCCAGGCGGTCGACGTGCTGCAGCAGCCGGTTCATCACCAGCGGCGAGATGAGCACGTGCCAGTTGGCCTCCAACAGCGGCTCGATGCCGCCAGGCGTCTTTCGGCCGAGCTCATCGAACAGGTCCTCCAGCTTCCCGCGCAGGGAGTCGTAGCGATCGCCCCAGATTCCGCGCAGCGCCGCGTCGGACTGCCGCTCGTGCATCTCGAAAGTGGCTTGGTCCATGCGCTCGCCCAGGCGGTGCGATTCGTCAGCGATGGCCTGCATGAGTCCGTCACCGTCGACCTTGGGCAGGCCGGAATGCCAGAGCATCGAGCGGACGCCGGCGATGGCCTGCATCTCGTCCCCGTCGGGCATCCCGTCCGCGTCTTGCACCAGCAGCGGCGGGAAGACGTAATCGAAGGGCGAGTGCGCCGGCGTGTCGATCGCGGCGATCGTCTCCTCGAACGTGGGCGGCCGCTTCAATGCCAGCAGTTCGCCCTGGTCCTCCGGCAGCGGTGGCGCCCATTCGGGCCAGGCTGGCGCGGTGTCCATGCTCGCGGTGACGGTCTCCCCCACCACCGGGGGCGCTTCCAACGCCGGCGCGGGCGCCGGAGCTGGTGCAGGCACGTCCGCCTGCGGGGCTGCGGTCTCAATGCTCATACGGGCGGCCAGTTCCTTTCCAGAATCCGGTTCTTCACCGCATCCAGAAGCTTGGCCACCTCGAGCTTGTTTGCGCCGGCGGCCGTGTAGGTGACCCGCACATCCACGAAGGCGGCAGGCGTTGCGGTGGCGCTCTCGGTGATGTCCAGCGGGAGATCGGCGCCGAGGTTGCCGGAGTAGTAGCGGTCAGCCATGTCGCGCTCCTTAGGCCGCCAGCTTGGTGGGGTTGCGCAGGGCGAGCAGCTCGCTGGTCGATTCCAGCGCCCGCTCGTGCAGCGTCTTGCGGACCAGCGTCGGGTCCTCGGGGCCGACTGCGATTTCCATTTCGAGCAGCACCGCCTGGGTGTTGGCGGTGAACGCCGCTACCTGCGTGTTCCAGTGCTTGCCCTTCACCACGTCAGGGACGGCCAGCCAAGCGTCCGCCGCCTTGCTATCGGCCTCCAGGATCGCCTGCGCCAGCTTCTGGGCGAGGGACTGAACGCGGGAGATCGCGGCATCGCGCGCCGTCAGCGCCTCCTCGCAGGCGACCCATTGCGCAGCGGTGTGCGCCGCCTGCTCCGAAGCCTGCGCGGCGTCCAGCTGCCGCTGGATGCTGGCGCGCAGGTGCTCGTTGCGCTCCAGGAGCCGGCGAGCCTGCGCGATCTCGTCTTCCACCTTTTGCAGATCGGCCGGGCTGCTGGCCGTGGCGACGCGGTCGCCGTAGGTCTCCAGCAGGGCCTCCAGGTCAGCCTTCGACCGGGCCAGCTGCAGCTCCACGTCCGCCATCGCGGTGGCGAACTCGTTGGAGGTCGTGGTCTTGCTTTGGAACAGCTTCTTCAGTGCATTCACTGTTGTTTCTCCTGTTGATCGCCTGATGTGTGCAGGCGCGATGGGTCAAAAGACGGGGTACGGGGGCTCATAGACCTTCTCCTTCCACTGACCACGCTCATGCTGCTTCGTGGTGATCGTGCGAGGTACTTCTGGGAAGGCGGGGTTGCCAGCAGGCAGCGGATGACTACGCAAGCTCTCCCCGATCAGCGAGAGTCGCGCGTTCGTTTCATCCAGGCGATCGGCAACCCGATCACCCACTGACTTGCCGAAGGTCTGCTCCGTGGCGTTGGACGCCACCAAGGTCGTGAGCGTGTTGCGGTAGCGGTAGTCGATCAGCTTGAACAGCTCGCCGTGGTCGAACTCCGATGACATACCCATGGCCAGCTCATCCAGCGCGAGCAGCGGGGCGTCGTACAAGGGAGCCAAGATGTCTTCGCCACGTTTCCCGCCCTTGCGCCCGTAACTGTCTTTCACAGATGCCAGAACATCGGGCCAGACCGCATAGACCACACGGTCGAAGCACCGGCAAGCCTTATTTGTGATAGCGATCAGCGCCAAGGTCTTGCCTGTCCCGGGCGGCCCAAGCAGCGTTAGGCCCTTGCCCTCGCCGACCTGTTCCAAGATCGCCGAGGAATAACCTTCCACCGCAAGCCGCAGTTGCTTCGCTGACGCGCTCAGCGGCTTGATGCTGTCTTGAGTTGCACTGCGATAGCGATGCGGGATGCCAGCACGCTGCAGCCACCATTGGTAGTAGTGCGTATCAAGCCGGTGGATCTCCTCAAGCGTTCGCGCCCAGTTGTGACAGTCCTTGCAATAGGTTGCGGGTGAGCCGGTCCAGCCCCTGACGCCGGTGTACGGGCCGTGTTCCGGACACTCCGCGATGAAGTCCAAGTCCGTCATGCCGCCCCCTTCAGTCGCGCGATGGCGGCTTCATTCGCCGCGTGCACGTCAGCCGCTGCGCGCTGGTCACCGGGCAGGGCGCCAACGGGTACAGCGCCATAGCGCGTTGACTCACGCGGGTAGAAGGACGGCCACCCAGATTCGACTGCCAGCTCGATCAGCTTGGCCGGGTCATGGCCCTCGCAGCGCAGCGTCTCCAGCCGCTTGATGCCCATGCTTGCCGCCAGGTCGGTCAACTTCCTACCGCGGTGACGCTTCCAGAGATCCCAAGCGGCAGGATCGAGCCACTGCGGCAAGGCGTCAGCCGAAGCCGCCTTGTCGCGTGCGAGCCTCGCAGGTTCAATGGGTATGTTCTCCTGGGTAGGTTTGAGGCTCATCCGTGCGCCTACCTCAAGGCTCACGCCTGCGCCTACCCCAGGCTCATCCGTGCACCTACCGGTAGGCTCACCGCTGCGCCCACCTGTAGGCTCATCCGTGCACCTACCCATCCGGTAACGGTTCGAGTCGATCCGGGTTCCGCTGTCCCTCTCCAGGTAGCCCGATTCGACCAGTGTCTTTACGCTGCGGACAACGGTCGCGCGCGAGATGAGCGCGTCTTCGGCGATGCGATTCAGGCTCGGCCAGGCGAAGCCCTCGGCGTTCATGCGATCGAGAATGGCGATCAGCACGGCAATGTCCCCCGCAGAGAGACGGCGGTTCGTGCTGGCCTGTCGAACCAGCTTCCATCGAGCAAGAAGGTTGAATTGCTCATTGGACATCTGCGCCCCCGTCGCTGTTCAGCTGCTCCAGCAGCAGGAACAGGTGCCGGCGCGCGCCCTCAAGGGCGAACACCGCATTGACGACGTTGTCGGGATTGGGCGCCGCGGACACCTCGTCCAGCAGCTTCTGGAGCGTGCTATTGATGTCGGGAATGGCGGCGCGCAGCTCTTCGGCCGTCGGCATGATGGCCGCCAAGTAGGCGGGGATCTGAGACTCAAGCATGAGTCACCCCCGCCTTGGCGAAGGCCGCTTCCATCGCCGTGGGCTCGCTGTTAGTCTTGCCCCGTTGCGCGTAGTTGAACTTCCTCAGCTTCAGAGCAGTACCAGCGCCGCCCCTCGCCGGGCGGCGTTGCTGTTTCTGGGAGCTGCTGGCGTAGATCTCGGGACCGGTGAGCGCCGGTGCGCTGCGGGCGACCATCACGCGCCACCCAGGGCGACGCCCTTATCCAAGAGGTTCTGGATGTCGTGCCGGCGCCAGCGGCTGCACCTGCCGAACTTGGTGGGAGCCGGGTACAGGCCGCGCTTGATGCCGTCGTAAAAGGCGGTCTTTCCGATCGGCAGGACGGCCAGGACCTCTTTGGCCCGGAGCCACTCCTCGCGCGATGGGAGGCTGGATACATGCATGGCACACCCTCGAATGGATCGGGTGCGCCGGGATTGGCCTCACCCAACTGGCGAACCGCAACGGAGCGCCAGTTGGAGCCTGATTATTCACATCGGACCGTGTCCAAAAATTCCCCTACCTGGAATCTGCAACACATTCGTTTAAGGCGTCAGCGACATCTGCTCGAAGGTGTCCAGCCAGATTTCGGGTGGGAGTTTTGCCAGCTTCATGAGGGCTCTGACCTCAGGGAGCTTGCGGGCTCGATAGTACTGAGCCCGCAGACCGGTTTCGGCTGGCCACTCGTTATAGGGCCACTCCTTTTTGCCCTCAGCGATACCTACCTCGATCAGCTCGATAGCATTTTTCACGCCCCACTTGGCTGCGAACTTCCGGTGCTTCACCAGAAGCACTTCCACCGTGGTCCATAGCCTGACGCTACTTCTCACGGACCAGTGGGGCCTCGCACCAGGAGCACGCTTGATAAGCGCCGGCCGCAGATATCCTGCGTCGAGGCCCATTTCAAGAATCAACTGAAATGGGTTCTCTTTCGCCACATTGAAGTGCTCGAACAGCGCCTCAATGACGCGGATCAACTCATCCCACACTTCTTTCTCACTGGAGTTTCGAGTGAGATTGAGCACCGCCACTTCCTTCTGGCGGTGCTTCCTCCTGAGGCTGGAGACGTCCCTCTCTTTCATCTCACGGCCCCAGATCTGCCTTTAGCTGACCAAGCTTTGGCTTGAGTTCAAGCGAGAGCGCCTTCGCCACCCGCTGAGCGACCTCCTCCAACTCAGGACTCAGTGGCACGTTGCGACTTTCCCGAACGATGTCGAGGACCTCTTGAAAACTCATGCTCCAGCCCAGGCGGGCGGTAGCCGACAGAAAAATTCTAGCCGTCTTCACGTCCTCGGCTACGTCCGTCGGAAAGCGAAGAATAGTCGCGCTCATGACTGACTGCCAGGCAGCGCGGCGACTGCGGAACGCTGCACGAGCAGCGACTTCGCTTCCTCCAGCAGGCGGAACGTTACCGCGCAGCTCCGCTGAAGCATGTCGAAGTCTTCCTCGTTAACCCCATCGACGCGGGAGGCCATCTCTTGGATGGCGATCGCCTGATCGATCTTCTCAAGGATTTCGATGTTGTCGCCTACAATTTCTGTTGCCATGGTCGTCACCTCAATTGACGGTTGTGGAAGGCGCGCCGGGTGCCTCAATCACCCGGCGCGCCGCTTTCTCCCCTTCAGTGGAGATACGTTGTCGCCTGCGAAGACTCCCAGGCGCGGCATCTTGGCCACGGCTTTGGCGACTTCATTCGGCAAATACTGTGCGTAGTGCTTGCGCGTGATGCGGCTGTCGCTGTGTCCCAGCGCCCGCGCCACCATCTCGATGTCCTTCGTGGCGACCAGCAGCAGCTTCCCGTAGGTCGCGCGCGTGGTCTTGAAGCTCACGTCGTCCAGCTTGGCGGCTTCGACCGCCGCCGCCATGGGCTTGGTGACGTCGTCCCTGCCCCAGGCTCGGCCGTCGGCCCGGGTGAAGATCGGCTCCAACGGCCCCTTGCCGGCCGTCGCTCGCTGGAAGAACGCCTCGCCCTCCGGCGTCAGCGGCTGCAGGAGGGTCTTCCCGGTTTTGGACTGGTGCAGGCGCACGGTGCCGTGGTCGGCGCTGTAGTCGCGCACCTGGAGCGCCACCAGCTCGCCGCGGCGCCCGCCCGTCATGAGCGCACCGGTCAGCAGTTCTCGCAGGTCAGCGGGCGCCGCGTTGAGCAGCCGAGTGATCTCGTCCCGCTCCAGCATCCGCGGCGGCGGATCGTCCCCGAGTTCGAAGGGGGCAACCTTCACCCACCAGGTCGGCAGGTCCGACGGCAGCCGGTCATTGGCCCAGGCGTAGTTGAGCGCCGCCTTCACGATCGTCAGATTTCGGTTCGCCGTCGACTTGCGGCCGCGGAGCTGCTCCGGATCCGCCGGGTCGAACGGCTGGACCTTCCCGCGGACGACCGGGGCCTTCGTGGCCAGCGCCTTGTGCCACTTCCGCAGCGCTGGCGCGTCCAGGGCGGTCACCAGCTTGCGGCCGATGCTCTCGGCGCCGTGCAGCGCCCAGGACTGCCTGGCGATCGTCTCGGACCCCTTACCGGCCAGATGCTCGTCGAAATAGGCCGTCAGCACCCGATCGAGCGTGAGGCCGTCCCGGTAGTGCTTCGGGCGCGGCGCGCGCTCCTCGACCTGCAGCGTGGTGGCCAGCGCCACCGCCTGCGCGTAGCTCAGCACCACCTGCCCATCGGCCGGAGCGTGGTCGTCCGGCGTACCAATGCGCTGCTCGATGTAGCCATCGGCCTGCCGCTGCCGCGCGACCCACGCCACCGCCTTCTTGCCTTTGCGGTAACCGACGAAGGTGCCCGGCACGATCTGCCGCCAGTACGGCTCGGATCGCGCCGCGAGCTTGATGCGCGCTTCGCGTGTCTCGAGTCGGGATTCTCTGGGGAGTCGTGCCACGGTAGCGTCCGTCGCTCTTGGGGCGTTTTGGGGAATACACCGGGGCGAACCCCCACGGACGCTACCGTACAGCAACGGATATGAAATGCAATAGGGGCAAGGCCTACAGGCCGATTCTGGCGGACGATGACGGACTCTAGCGGACGATTCGGCCTACCCTTTCACGGTAGCGACCGGGGTTCGAATCCCCGTGGGGACGCCAATTTTTCAGAAGGCCCGGGAAACCGGGCCTCTTTTTTTGCGCTCGCGACGGATGGTAACGCGACTTTCGCGGGCGTTTACGCGGCACTTACCCCGGGCGGCGTAGAAGCGTCATCACGCCCGGAGGAGCCCGCCGCGATGACCCACAACGCCCTCGCTGACGAACTGGTATCGCAACTTCCCATCCACCGCGACACACGATGGACCGCGGGATCGCTTGGACTGGATGCCGCCGCCTTCGACGCGCTGGCGCAGCGCCTGCTGGAACTGGAAACCGTCGGGGCGATCGATGTGATGAACCTGTCGCGCGATGCGCATCACGGGCTACGTCGACTGAACGCGATCCGCTTCATGCGCCTCGCATGAGGCAGCACAAGGAACAGATCGTCATGCGACGTCGCGAACTGCCCCCGCGGGATGCAGGGTGGCTTCGCCGTGCCCCTGCTCGCCGAGATACTCGAGCCACTTGCCAAGGAAGGTATTCATGCGCATGCGGTGGCTGATGACCTCCGCGGGCGGCGGGTACAGTCCGATCACGTCCTGCCAGCGTTTGCCGACATAGCAGTGCGTCGCTTCGGCCTGGTGCGCGTCACGGTACAGGCGGACGAACGCGGAGGGATCCGGCTCGCCGGTCAGCGGGTCGCAGATGTCGTAGGTCAGGCGCATTTCTACCGTATAGCGATGCGTTTCGATCACCTCGAGCCGCACATCCAGCCCATCGCCGATGCTCGACACGTACGTCCCCACCTGCAGGTGTTCAGGCGCGAACAGGCGCGTGAGTCGCGCGTGGTTCTCCGCATACAGCGCCATCAACCAGCCGAAACGGCCCAATCGGGGGATGCGTGCGGTACGTGCGAGGGCCTGGGACATGGGTCGATCCTACACGGCGGATCCCCGCCGCGGCAGCATTGACGTGCTGCCGCGTGCGGCCTAAGTTAAGGATTCCTGGCGCGTCCTTTTTTCACCTGCCGCCGAGGCCTCTCGACTCAGTACATTTCCCGCTGCAGGCCCAGCGTGGACAGCACCTTGCTGGAGATTTCCTCGATCGACTTGTTGGTCGTGCTGAGGGTCGGCAGGCGCTCGACCTGGAACATCGCCTCCGCCGCCGCGACCTCGCGCTTGCAGGTCTCCATCTTCGCGTAGCCCGAGTTCGGCCGGCGTTCCTGCCGGATCTGGTGCAGGCGCTCGGGATCGATGGTCAGCGCGAACAGCTTGCGCCGGTATGGACGCAGGCGGGCCGGCAGACGGTCGGTTTCCAGGTCGCCGTCGGTCAGCGGGTAGTTGGCCGCGCGGATACCGTAATGCAGCGCCAGGTAGACGCAGGTCGGCGTCTTGCCGGCGCGCGACACCGCCACCAGGATCACGTCGGCCTCGTCGTAGTTCACCGCCATGCCGTCGTCGTGCGTCAGCGCGAAGTTCATCGCGTTGATGCGGCGGTGGTAGGTATCGAAATCGACCAGGCCATGCGCCTGGCCCACGCGCGACTGCCGCTGCTCGCCCAGCTCGCGTTCCAGCGGCTCGATGAACGGCGCGAACACATCCAGCATCAGCGCTCCGCTCTCGGCGATCAGCGCACTCAGCGCGGGATCGACGCAGGAACTCACCACGATCGGGCGCGCACCCATCCGCTCTCCGGTCCTGCGGATGCGGTCCGCGGCGTCCCGTGCCTTCTCCTCGTCGTCGACGAAGGACAGACGGTCGGTCTGGAAACGCATGCCGGCGAACTGGGTCAGCAGGCTGTGGCCGATGGTCTCGGCGGTGATACCGGTGCCATCGGAGACGTAGAACACCGGGCGCAACTCAGACATGCCCGCCCCTTCCCTGCTTCACCATGGAAACCCCCGTCAGATCAAGCTTGTCTGCAATTGGTATGCACTGCATCATATCGCCTCTTTCCCCATGGACACGGCACCCCACGCCGATGGTCATCGGCATGGCGCGGCCTGCTTCGGAGCATTGCGCTTGAACGAGAACATCCTGTGGTTGCACGAGCTGCGCCTGGCCGACCTGGCCCGCGTCGGCGGCAAGAATTCGTCGCTGGGCGAAATGATCGGCCACCTGGCCAACCTCGGCGTCTCGGTCCCGGGAGGCTATGCGACCACGGCGGAAGCCTTCAAGGCCTTCATCGCGCACAACGACCTGTCCACGCGCATCTTCGACAAGCTGGCCACGCTGGATGTCGAGGACGTGGCGGCGCTGACCGCCGCCGGCAAGGAGATCCGCGGCTGGGTCATCGACGCCCCGTTGCAGCCGGACCTGGATGCCGACATCCGCACGGCGTACGCGAAACTCTCTGCCGAAAACGGCGGCGGCGACATCGCGGTGGCCGTGCGTTCCTCGGCGACGGCCGAGGATCTGCCTGACGCCTCGTTCGCCGGCCAGCAGGAAACCTTCCTCAACGTCACCGGCGCCGACGATGTCGTGCACAAGGTGAAGGAAGTCTTCGCCAGCCTCTACAACGACCGCGCCATTGCCTACCGCGTGCACCATGGCTTCAAGCACGAGGACGTGTTCCTGTCCGCCGGCGTGCAGCTGATGGTGCGCTCGGGCGTCGGCGCGTCGGGCGTGCTGTTCACGCTGGACACCGAATCGGGTTTCCGCGATGTGGTGTTCGTCACCTCCAGCTTCGGCCTCGGCGAGATGGTCGTGCAGGGCGCGGTGAATCCGGACGAGTTCTACGTCTACAAGCCCACGCTGAAGCAGGGCAAGCCGGCGATCCTGCGCCGCTCGCTGGGCAGCAAGGCGCTGCGGATGGTGTATTCCGATGTGCCGGGCGAACGCGTGCGCACCGAGGACACGCCGGCGAACCTGCGCAACACCTTCTCTATCACCGACGAGGACGTGCACGAGCTGTCGAAGCAGGCGCTGGTCATCGAGCAGCACTACGGCCGTCCGATGGACATCGAGTGGGCGAAGGACGGCGTGACCGGCAAGCTGTTCATCGTGCAGGCGCGCCCCGAAACGGTGAAGTCGCGCGCCAAGGCCACGCAGATCGAGCGCTATGCGCTGGAAAAGCGCGGTGAAGTGATCGCCGAAGGCCGCGCCATCGGCCAGAAGATCGGCAGCGGCGTCGCCCGCGTGGTGCGCTCGCTGGACGACATGGCGCGCGTGCAGCCCGGCGACGTGCTGGTCGCCGACATGACCGACCCCGATTGGGAGCCAGTGATGAAGCGTGCCAGCGCCATCGTCACCAATCGCGGCGGCCGTACCTGCCACGCGGCCATCATCGCGCGCGAACTGGGCGTGCCGGCCGTGGTCGGTACCGGCAACGCGCTGGACCTGATCGAAGACGGCGTCGAGGTCACCGTCAGCTGCGCCGAAGGCGACACCGGCTTCATCTACGCCGGCGCCCTGCCCTTCGAACGCACGACGACCGACCTGGCCGCCATGCCGCCGGCGCCGTTGAAGATCATGATGAACGTGGCCAACCCGGAGCGCGCGTTCGATTTCGGTCAGTTGCCGAATGCCGGCATCGGCCTGGCACGCCTTGAGATGATCATCGCCAGCCACATCGGCGTGCATCCGCTGGCGCTGCTGGAGTACGACCGTCAGGAGCTCGACGTCCGCAAGAAGATCGACGCCAAGACCGCCGGCTACGCCGACCCGGTCAGCTTCTACGTGGACCGCCTGGCCGAAGGCATCGCAACGATCACCGCCTCGGTCGCGCCGCATCCGGTCATCGTGCGCCTGTCGGACTTCAAGTCGAACGAATACGCCAACCTGATCGGCGGCACGCGCTACGAACCGCATGAAGAGAATCCGATGATCGGCTTCCGCGGCGCCAGCCGCTATGTCGATCCGTCGTTCGAACCGGCGTTCGCGCTGGAATGCCAGGCCGTGCGCCGTGTGCGCGACGAGATGGGCCTGGACAACCTCTGGGTGATGATCCCCTTCGTCCGTACGCTGGAAGAAGGCCGCAAGGTGATCGAGGTGCTGGCCAAGCACGGCCTTCGCCAGGGCGAGAACGACCTGAAGATCATCATGATGTGCGAGGTGCCGTCGAACGCCCTGTTGGCCGAGGAATTCCTCGACATCTTCGACGGCTTCTCGATCGGCTCGAACGACCTGACCCAGCTGACGCTGGGTTTGGACCGCGACTCCAGCATCGTCGCCAACCTGTTCGATGAGCGGAATCCGGCCGTCAAGAAGATGCTGTCGATGGCGATCAAGGCCGCACGCAGCAAGGGCAAGTACGTCGGTATCTGCGGCCAGGGTCCCAGCGACCACCCGGACCTGGCCGAGTGGCTGATGGCCGAGGGCATCGAGTCGGTGTCGTTGAATCCCGACACCGTGGTCGACACCTGGCTGAGGCTGGCGAAGACCAAGGCGGGCTGAGACGCCGGCGACCGCTTTCACGCAAAGGCAGGTACCATCCTCCCGCAAACCCGGCACGCCCCTGATGGGGCGTGCTGCATTTCAGGAGTGCCCATGTCCGTCCCCGCCACTGCCCCCGCTGCACCCCTCCCCGCCGGGATGTCCGCCGAACCGGAAGCGCTGATGCGCGAACTGCGCGGCATCGACTGGCTCCAGATGCTGGAAACGTGGGGACTGAAGTTGCTGGCGGCCGTCCTCATCTTCCTGGTCGGCATGTGGCTGGCGAAGCGGTTGAGCGCAGGCCTGGAGCGCGTGCTCGGGCGCACGCACGCGGATGCCACGCTGGGCGGTTTCCTGCGCCGCGCCAGCTACGCCGCAATGATGGTACTGGTGATCATCACCGCCCTTACCTCGCTGGGCGTGAATCCCACCTCGATGCTCGCGGTGCTCGGCGCCGCCGGCCTCGCGGTCGGCCTGGCGCTGAAGGATTCGCTGTCGAACATCGCCTCGGGCGTGATGCTGATCGTGCTGCGCCCGTTCCGCGAAGGCGACTTCGTGCAGGCGGCCAGCCTGGAAGGGATCATCGAGGAAGTACGCATCTTCCAGACGCGCATGCGCACCGTCGACAACCGCCTGATCGTGCTGCCCAACAGCCTGATCACCACGGCGCCGATCATCAACTTCACCGCCAAGCCGCAGCGCCGCATCGACATTCCGGTCGGCGTGGGATACGACGACGATCTGAAGCGCGCCAAGGAAATCCTGCTGAAGATCGCACACGACGATCCTCGCGTGCTGGCCGACCCGGTGCCGAGCGTCATCGTCTCCAAGCTCAGCGAGAGCAGCGTGGACCTGATCCTGCTGGCGTGGACCAGGACCATGGACTTTGGCGAAACCAAGAGCGACCTGACCGAGGCGGTGCGCACCGAGATCATCGGCAACGGCCTGAACATCCCTTACCCGCAGCGCGACCTCAACGTCTACCACCACAACGCCGACGGCACGCCGCTGACCGACCTGATCACCAAAGGGGTCGCCGACGATGGCGACGTGGCGAAACCGCCGGCATAGCGTGCGCTGCGCGAACGAAGCGCGATGCGGGTATCAAACGCCCGTGCTCCACACGTAGCGTGCGGCGTGCGCACGACGCGAGATGATGACCCCAAAGGGGCGTGCGCATGGCGCACGCTGCATCACTCGCCGGCGAGCGCCGCCATGTGCCTGCGGTAGTGGCGCAGTTCCTCGATGGAATCGCGCACGTCGCTCAAGGCCGTGTGGCTGGCCTGCTTGCGCACGCCCTCCAGCACTTGCGGCGCCCAGCGGCGCGCGAGTTCCTTCAGCGTGCTGACGTCGAGGTTGCGGTAGTGGAAGTACTTCTCCAGCCGCGGCATCAGCCGGTGCAGGAACCGGCGGTCCTGACAGATCGAGTTGCCGCACATCGGCGAAGCGCCGGCCGGCAGCCACTCGTTGAGGAAGGCCACCGTCTGCGCTTCGGCCTGGCCCAGCGAAACGTCGCTCTCCACCACGCGCTTCCACAGTCCCGAGCGGCCATGCTGGTTGCGGTTCCAGTCGTCCATCGCCTCCAGCACCGACACCGGATGGGCGATGGCGAACTCCGGCCCTTCCGCCAGCACGTTCAACTTCGAGTCGGTGACCACCGTGGCGATCTCGAGGATCGAGTCGCGATCGGTGTCCAGCCCGGTCATTTCGAGGTCGATCCAGATCAGGCGGTCGTTGTGCGCGTTGTTCGAGGCCATGCAGCAGTCCGTGACGGAAGGAGGACCCGGGAAGCCACACCGGGCGTGCGGCAGCACCGCATCGTGTCATCATAACGCAGACCATCCCGGCGACCGGCCCATGAATCCCTCCACCGACCATGCCGTGCTCACCGCGATGCTGGCGCCGGCGTTCTTCCTGACGGCGACGGCCTCGCTGTTGTTGTCGGCGAACAACCGCCTGGCACGCATCATCGATCGCGCTCGCACGCTGTTGCGCGAACTGGCCGACGCGGAAGACGAGACGGATCGCGCACTGCTCGAGAAGCGCATCGCGCTCCAGCGCCGGCGCAGCCTGATCATCCTGCGCGCGGGCCAGTTGCTCTACGCGGCGATCAGTTGTTTCGTCGGCACCAGCCTCGCCGTGGCCGTCGATACGTTCACCGGCCATCGGCTGGGTTCGCTGCCGACCTGGCTGGCGGCGCTGGGCGTGGTGGCGATGCTGGCGGCCAGCCTGCTGCTCGCGCGCGAATCGACGCTCGCGGTCACCGCGATCAACGAAGAGATGGACCACCGCAAGGTGAAGCGGAAATTCCCGACGCCCTAGATCAGCGGGCGTCCGCGTTTGGCGCGGAAGTAGTTGGTCAGCCTGCGTCCGGCCTCCTCGCCCAGTACGCCGCCCACGACCTCGATTCGATGGTTGTGGCGCGGATCCGCAACCAGATCGAATACGCTGCCGCAGGCACCCGTCTTGGGGTCTGACGCGCCATACACGACGCGCGCGACCCGCGCGTGCACCAGCGCCATCGCACACATGGCGCACGGCTCCAGGGTGACGTACAGCGTGCAGCCGACCAGCCGGTGGTTGCCCAGCGCCCCGCCCGCCTCGCGCATGGCCACGATCTCGGCGTGCGCGCTCGGGTCGTGGTCGAGAATGTTGCGGTTCCAGCCCTCGCCCAGCACCTGCCCCTCAGGGCTTACCAGCACCGCACCGACCGGGATCTCGTCGAACTCGCGCTCGGCGCGGTCGGCCAGCGCGAAGGCGTGGCGCATCCACTGCTCATCGGTGCGAGTGGCGGACACGGGGTCGGGCGCCATCCCGCTCATCCCGCGGATGCGCGTTGCACGAGGGCCTGCAGCGTTGCGCGCGTCGGTGCGAAGAACGTGGTGCCGGTGCGGGCCACCGAGAAATCCAGCAGCCGGTCGTACGCTCCCGGCGGGTCGCCCACGTACATGCGCTCCAGCATCTTTTCGATCACCCACAGATAGCGCGAATAGCCGATGAAGTATGTGCCGAACTCGCCCTGGCCTGGGCGTCCGAACGGCATGTTGTCGCGCAGGATGTCGTGTTCGTTGCCTTCGGCATCGACGACCGTCGCCAGCGACTTGTGCGACTTCCGCGGCGCGGCGGCGTCATCGATCTCGACGTTGTCCACCTTGGTACGCCCGATGATCGCCTCCTGCACATCGGTCGGCACCTTGGACCAGGCGCCCAGATCGTGCAGGTATTTCTGCACCACGACGTAGCTGCCACCCCGGTACGCCGCGTCCTCGGCGCCGACCAGCGCGGAGGTCGGCAGATCGATCCCGGTCGGGTTGGCCGTGCCATCCACGAAGCCCAGCAGGTCGCGCGCGTCGAAATACCGGAAGCCGCTCACCTCGTCGACGACCGACACGGCACCACGCAGCGCGTCGAGCAGCAAGCGCTCGAATTCGAAGCACAGATCCTGCCGCTCGGACCGGATGTGGAACAGCAGGTCACCCGGTGTGGACGGGGCGTTGTGGACTGCACCCTGCATGGCCGCAAAGGGCTTCAGTTCAGCGGGCCTTCGCGTATCGTCAAGGCGGTCCCAGAGGCCGCGTCCGATGCCGGCGATGCAGGAAAGCCGTGCGGAGAGATCGCGGAATCCCACGGTCTTGACCAGATCGTCGAGGTCATCGAGTACCGTGCAAACACGCGCCAGCGCGGTGGCCTCCGGATCGACGGTCACCACCAGGAACACCGCTGCCAGCGACAGCGGCGCATCGATGCTCTGGGGATCGATTGGCACGCGATCCCAGCTCTGATCGGACATCTGCATGCTCCCTTACCGTGACTCCTGGCCCGGCGTCCTCCATATGAAGAGACGCCCGATCCTCCGCCTGCCCGCTCACTCCCACTCGATCGTCGCCGGCGGCTTGCCGGAGATGTCATAGACCACGCGCGACACGCCGCGCAGTTCGTTGATGATGCGGTTCGACACGGTGCCGAGGAATTCGTACGGCAGGTGCGCCCAGTGCGCGGTCATGAAATCGATCGTCTCCACCGCGCGTAGCGCGATGACCCATTCGTAGGCGCGCGCGTCGCCGACCACGCCCACCGACTTGACCGGCAGGAACACGGCGAACGCCTGCGAGGTCTTGTCGTACAGGTCGGCCTTGCGCAACTCGTCGATGAAGATCGCGTCCGCCTTTGCAAGCAGCTCGGCGTACTCGGGCTTCACTTCGCCCAGGATGCGCACACCCAGGCCGGGACCCGGGAACGGATGACGGTAGACCATCGTGCGCGGCAGGCCGAGTTCGACACCGAGGCGACGCACTTCGTCCTTGAACAGCTCGCGCAGCGGCTCCACGAGGCCAAGCTTCATGTGCTCGGGCAGTCCGCCGACGTTGTGGTGGCTCTTGATGACGTGCGCCTTGCCGGTCTTGCTGCCGGCGGACTCGATGACGTCCGGGTAGATCGTGCCCTGCGCCAGCCACTTGGCGTTCTTCAGCTTGTTCGACTCTTCCTCGAAGATCTCGACGAACAGGTTGCCGATGATCTTGCGCTTGGCTTCCGGATCGGCGACCCCTTCCAGGGCATTGAAGTAGCGGTCGGCGGCGTTGACGCGCACGACCTTGACGCCCATGTGCTCGGCGAACATCGCCATCACCTGGTCGCCTTCCTGCCAGCGCAGCAGGCCGGTGTCGACGAACACGCAGGTCAGCTGCTCGCCGATGGCCTTGTGCAGCAGCGCGGCGACGACGGAAGAATCCACGCCGCCGGAGAGGCCAAGGATCACGTCATCCGAACCGACCTGCTCGCGCACGCGGGCGATCTGGTCGTCGATGATGTTGGCGGCCGTCCACAGCGTCCTGCAGCCGCAGATGTCGGCGACGAAGCGGCGCAGCAGCGTCTGGCCCTGCTTGGTATGCGTCACTTCCGGATGGAACTGCACGCCGTACCACTGCTTCTCTTCCAGTGCCATCGCGGCGACCGGGATGCGGTCGGTGGTGGCCGTGATCGTCCAGCCCGGCGGCGCCTTGGCGACGTGGTCGCCGTGGCTCATCCACACGTCGATGCGCGGCTCGCCCTGGTGATCGCTCAGGCCGCCGAGCAGCGCATCGTGTGCGACCAGTTGCACTTCGGCATGGCCGAATTCGCGCGCATCCGCGGCTTCCGTCGCGCCACCCAGCTGCGCGGCCAGCGTCTGCATGCCGTAGCAGATGCCGAGGATCGGCAGGCCGCTGTCGAACACCTGCAGCGGCGCGGCCGGGGCGCCGTGCTGGGTGGTGGATTCCGGACCGCCCGACAGGATGATGCCCTTCGCGCCGAACTTCGCGATCTCATCCGGGTCGTGGTCCCACGCCCAGATTTCGCAGTAAACGCCGATCTCGCGGATGCGACGGGCGATCAGCTGCGTGTACTGCGCGCCGAAGTCGAGGATGAGGATCTTGTCGTCGTGAAGCCGTGATTCGGGATTGGTGATTCGTGATTCGTTTGCACCCGACATGTGTTCTTTGCTCCGCTCTTCTTCTAACGAATCACCAACAACCAATCACCGATCACCGATTACGAACCACAGCGGATGCGCCTCAGCCCATGCGGTAATTCGGCGGTTCCTTGGTGATCTGCACGTCGTGCACGTGGCTTTCGCGCTGGCCGGCACCGGTGATGACGACGAACTTCGGCTTGCTGCGCATGTCCTCGATGGTCGCGCAGCCCACGTAACCCATCGTGGCGCGCAGGCCGCCGACCAACTGGTGGATGATGCCGCCCACGGAACCGCGGTACGGCACGCGGCCTTCGATGCCTTCCGGCACCAGCTTGTCGGCGTCGCTGGCGTCCTGGAAGTAGCGGTCCTTCGACCCCTTCTCCATCGCCCCCAGGCTGCCCATGCCGCGGTAGCTCTTGTAGCTGCGGCCCTGGAACAGTTCGACTTCGCCCGGCGCTTCCTCGGTGCCGGCGAACAGGCCACCGATCATCACGGTGGAGGCACCGGCGGCGATCGCCTTGCCGATGTCGCCCGAGTAGCGGATGCCGCCGTCGGCGATCAGCGGGATGCGGTCCTGCAGGGCCTCGGCGACCATGTCGATCGCGGTGATCTGCGGCACGCCGACGCCGGCCACCATGCGCGTGGTGCAGATGGAGCCCGGGCCCACGCCGACCTTCACCGCGTCGGCACCGGCATCCATCAGCGCCAGCGCGGCATCGCCGGTGACGATGTTGCCGCCGATGACCTGCAGATGCGGGAAGCGCTTCTTGACCCAGCTGACGCGGTCCAGCACGCCCTGCGAATGGCCGTGCGCGGTGTCGACGATG
Source organism: Pseudoxanthomonas japonensis (assembly GCF_043632995.1). Taxonomy (NCBI): domain Bacteria; kingdom Pseudomonadati; phylum Pseudomonadota; class Gammaproteobacteria; order Lysobacterales; family Lysobacteraceae; genus Pseudoxanthomonas; species Pseudoxanthomonas japonensis. The sequence goes on from NZ_CP171632.1 coordinate 2,261,539, forward strand.
ATCACGTCCACGCCCGCGGCCACCAGCGCTTCGACGCGCTGGTCAGTATCGCCGCCCACACCCACCGCGGCGCCGACGACCAGGCGGCTGGCGCTGTCCTTGGCGGCGTTGGGATTGTCGGTCTTCTTCTGGATGTCCTTGACCGTGATCAGGCCGCGCAGGTCGAACGCGTCGTTGACCACCAACACCTTCTCGATGCGGTGCTTGTGCAGCAGCTGCAGGACTTCGCCATCGCTGGCGCCTTCACGCACCGTGATCAGGCGATCCTTCTTGGTCATGATGTGGCGGACCGGATCGTCGAGCTTCGTTTCGAAGCGCATGTCGCGGCTGGTGACGATGCCGACCAGCTGGCCGCCGTCGACCACCGGCACGCCGGAGATGTTGCGCGCGCGGGTCAGCTTGAGCACTTCGGCGATGGTGGTTTCGGGCCCGACGGTGAAGGGCTCCTTGATGACGCCGGCCTCGAACTTCTTGACCTTGGCCACTTCGGCGGCCTGCTGCTCGACGGTCAGGTTCTTGTGCAGGATGCCGATGCCGCCCAGCTGGGCCATGGCGATGGCCAGGCGCGCTTCGGTGACCGTATCCATGGCCGCCGAGACGATCGGCAGCTTCAGCCGCAGGTCGCGCGTCAGGCGCGTTTCCAGGCTGACATCCTTGGGCAGGACGGTGGAATGGGCGGGGACGAGGGAGACGTCGTCGTACGTCAGTGCTTCAGCCTGGATGCGCAGCATCGGCGGGCCCGGGAGAGTTGGGGAAGCGCGGCATTATACCCTGATCGGCTAGGCTTCCGCCTGCATGCGCCGCTGGAACGATGCTTTCCCCACCCACTCCGCCATGTGTGGCTGTGGGAGCGACGTCAGTCGCGATGCAGGAGTCCGGGCGCTTCATCGCGACTGACGTCGCTCCCACAACCGCCCGGCGGGGATCAGGAAGCGGTGGCTTCCGCGGCTTCCAGGGTGTTCTGCATCAAGGTGGCGACCGTCATCGGCCCTACCCCGCCCGGTACCGGCGTGATCCAGCTGGCGCGCTCGAACGCGGCGTCAAAGCCGACATCGCCGACCAGCCGTCCATCGTCAAGCCGGTTGATGCCGACATCGATGACCACGGCACCCGGCTTGACCCATTCGCCGGGGATCAGGCCCGGTTTGCCGGCCGCGACCACCAGGATGTCCGCATCGCCGACCCGCGCCTGCAGCACGTCGCGCGGGGTGAACTTGTGGCAGCTGGTCACCGTGCAGCCGGCGATCAGCAGTTCCAGCGCCATCGGGCGGCCGACGTGGTTGCTGACGCCGACGATGGTCGCGTTGCGGCCGCGGACGGGCTGGTCGGTATAGCCCAGCAGGGTCGTGATGCCGCGCGGCGTGCACGGGCGCAGGCCGAACTGGCGCAGCGCCAGATGGCCGACGTTGGCCGGATGGAAGCCGTCGACGTCCTTGCGCGGATCGATGCGCTCGATCAGGCGCGTGGCGTCGGGAATGCCCGGCAGCGGCAGCTGTACCAGGATGCCGTGGATCTTCGGATCGGCGTTCAGCTGGTCGATCAGCGCGAGCAGCTGCGCTTCGGTCGTGCCCGCCGGCAGGTCATGGTCGAAGGCTTCGATGCCGACCTTCTCGGCCGCTCGGCGCTTGTTGCGCACGTAGACCGTGGACGCGGGATCGCCGCCCACCAGTACCACCGCCAGGCCGGGCCGCCCCAGGCCGGCGGCCACGCGCGCGTCGACCCGGACTTTCAGTTCGTCCAGCAGGTTCTCGGCGATGCGGCGGCCGTCCAGGATTCGGGCAGTCATGGGAAGGGGCGGTGTAGAGTCGGCGGGTATTGTCCCCGATTCCGGCATGGGTGTCTGTGGGAGCGACGTCAGTCGCGACGACATGGCAACCTCACCGTGCCGATTGGCGACTGACGACGCCCTCCTCCCTGCTCCCGGATTGCCCGCATGACCGACACCACCGCGCTTGAAGCCGCCGCCTTCCGCAGGCTGCTGCAACACCTCAACCACGACCGCCCCGATGTGCAGAACATCGACCTGATGATCCTCGCGGGCTTCTGCCGCAACTGCCTGGCCGACTGGTACCGCGAGGCGGCGACCGAAGCAGGCATTGCGATGGACAAGGAGCAGGCCCGCGAGCGCGTCTATGGCATGCCGTTCGCCACATGGAAGGCGCAGCACCAGCGCGAGGCCACGCCGGAGCAGTTGGCCGCGTTCAAGGCGGCGCAGGAGCGCCATGGCTGAGCGCCGGGTTCGCCGCGTGGTGATGTGGCTGGTCGGGCTTGCAGTCGTCGCCTACCTGGGGCTTTGTAGCCTGCTCTACCTGCAGCAACGCCGCCTGATCTATTACCCGCAGTTCACCCGGGTCGCGCCGGCGCAGACGGATTTCGCCTTCCGTCGCCCCGACGCCGTACTGCGCGGCTGGGTCGTGAATCCCGGCCAGCGAGACGCCGTGCTGTACTTCGGCGGAAATGCGGAATCGGTGGAGGACAATCGGGACGCATTTGCCCGATGGTTGCCGACGCATACCGTGTATCTGGTGGCGTATCGAGGCTACGGCGCGAGCGATGGCGAACCCTCGGAAGCCGCCCTGTTCGCCGATGCCCTGGCGCTGCACGACGATGTCGCCAGGCGGCATCCCGCTGGCCGCATCGCCATCGCCGGCCGCAGCCTCGGCAGCGGCGTGGCAACCTACGTGGCCACGGAGCGCGATGCTGAAGAGCTGGTGCTGGTCACGCCGTTCGACAGCCTGGTGGCGGTCGCGCAGTCGCACTATCCGGTGTTCCCCGTGCGCCTGCTGCTGAAGGATCGCTACGACTCCGCCGCCCGCCTGCCCGGTTACGGTGGAAACCTGCTGGTGCTGAGGGCAGGCCGCGATACCGTCGTGCCGCCAGCGCACACCGATCGCCTGCTGGCATCGTTCAAGGGACGGGCGCGGGCCGTGGACTTCCCGCGTGCCGGTCACGACGACCTGTCGACGGATCCTGCCTACTGGCCGGCGATCCGCGACTTCCTTGCGCCCGCCGACTGACCCTTCCGGCTATTCCTCTTCTTCCTCGCCGATGATCTCGGCGGCCTCCTCGTTCAGCGCCTTCGCTTCACGCTTGGGCTTGGTGAACGGGGTCGGCGTGGGTTTGGCAGGCGTGTTGCCATACATCATCCGCGCACCATCCATCAGGCTACCGCCGGCCATTTCCAGTTCGAAGCGCTCGCTGTCGCGGCGACGGATCTCCAGGGCGATGGCATCGGCATCATCCTGCGACACGCCCACGCTGAGCAATGCGGCCTTGCCGAACTCCACGGCCGATTCGAACGTCTCGCGGATCTGGAAGTCCACCCCGGCCGCGATCAGCGCCAGCGAGTGCTCGCGGTCGAACGAGCGCGCCAGCACCTGCGCCTGCGGGAACTCGTGCCGGACCAGTTCGACGATGCGGCTGGCCGCTTCCTTGTCGTCGATGCAGATGGCGATGGATTGCGCGGTCTGGGCACCGCAGGCGCGCAACACGTCCAGCCGCGTGCCGTCGCCGTAGTAGATCTTGAAACCGAATTCCTCGGCGCTGCGGATCATCTCGATGTCGGTATCGATGATGGTCACGTCCACATCGCGCGCCAGCAACGACTGGCTCATCACCTGACCGAAGCGGCCGAAGCCGATGATCAGCACGCTACCGCTGAGGCCCTTGGCCTCTTCGATGCCTTCCATCGAGGGCTTGTCGGGATGGGTGAAGCGCCGCAGCAGCAGCACGAACAGCGGCGTCAGCGCCATCGACAACACCACGATGGCGGTCAAGTTGGCGTTGACGGTCGCATCGATGATGCCGGCCGAGGCCGCCGCGGCGAACAACACGAACGCGAATTCACCGCCCTGGGCCATCAGCACGGCGCGGTCGAGCGCCTCGGCGTGCGGACTGCGGGTGACCCGCGCCACCACGTAGATGCAGATGGCCTTCACCACCATCATCGCCAGCACCGCGCCGACGATCAGCGGCCAGTTGGCGGCCACCACCGCCAGGTCCAGGGCCATGCCGACGCCCAAAAAGAACAGGCCCAGCAGGATGCCGCGGAACGGCTCGATGTCGGCTTCGATCTGGTGCCGGAAGGTCGATTCGGACAGCAGCACGCCGGCCAGGAAGGCGCCCATCGCCATCGACAGGCCGCCGAGCTGCATCAGCAGCGCCGCGCCCAGCACCACCAGCAGCGCAGCTGCGGTCATCACTTCGCGCGCCTTCGCGGCGGCGAGGATGCGGAAGAACGGATTCAACAGCCAGATGCCGGCCGCGATCAGGCCGCCCAGCGAGGCCGCGGCGATACCGATCGACACCCAGCGGGAGCCTTCCTCCGGCTGCACGACCTGCGGCGACATGAAGGCGACGAGCACCAGCAGGGGGACTATCAGCAGGTCCTCGAACAGCAGGATCGAGACGACCTTCTGCCCGTTCGGCAAGGCCACATCCCCGCGCTCGGCCAGCAGCTGCATCACCACCGCGGTGGACGTCAGCACGAAGCCCATGCCACCGATGAACGACACCGGCAGCGAATAGCCGAACGCCAGGCCGACGCCGGTCAGCAGCAGCGTGCACACGGCGATCTGCAGCGCGCCGAGCCCGAAGATCTGCTTGCGCAGGCTCCACAGGTGGCTGGGCCGCATCTCCAGGCCGATGACGAACAGGAACATCACCACGCCGAGCTCGGCGACGTGCAGGATCGATTGGGGATCGTTGAACCACTTCAGGCCGAACGGCCCGATCGCCAGACCCGCCGCCAGATACCCCAGCACGGAGCCCAGGCCGAGGCGCCGGAAGATCGGCACCGCCACCACCGCTGCGCCCAGCAGGGCGACGACACTGACCAGTTGGCTGGCACCGGATTCTGCACTCATGCCGGAAGTCTACCGGATGGTGCCTGCCTTGCCGCCCCTAACCGGGGGTATGCGCGTGCGCAACGCGGGTGTCGCGGCGCCGGTAGTACGCCGCCCAGACCGTTACCAGCACCATCACCGCCGTGGTAAGTGCGCCGGCGGTCAGCAGGTCGACCCACGGCAGCAGCGGCCACAGCACGAGCAAGGCACCGATGCCGATGGCATGCGACAGCGGAAAGCGCCGGTAGACGACGCGCTTGAACAGGGCATTGCTCAGCAGGTAGACCAGCGGGCCGCCCACCAGGACCGCGGCGTACTTGGCCTTCACCGGGTCCAGCGGGTGCGCCACCACCAGATCGTCGGCCACGGCGCAGACGATGACGCCGCCAATCAGCAGCACGTGGACGTAATGGAAATAGGCGCCCAGCCGGCCGGGATCGTCCGAATGTTCGATCACATGCGCCGCATCGCCGCTGGACGTGTCGAAATACATCCACCACATGGCGACGCAGCCAACGAACGACACGAGGAACGCGCTCCACACGGCCGGCCCCGGATGCGCCGCATGCCCGAACGACGCACCCGTGGCCAGTACGGATTCGCCCAGCGCGATGATGACGAACAGCTGGCACCGCTCGGCCAGGTGGCCGCCATCGATGGTCCAGTCCGACGTCCGCGACCGACCCAGCCCAGGCACCGGGAAGCCGGCCATCGGCGACAGGTATTCGCAGCCCACCGCCAGCAGCCAAAGCACGAGGCGCGTACTTCCTTCATTCAGGCCGCCCGCGATCCACAGCGCGGCCGATACCAGCAACCAGCACAGCATCCGCAGGAAGTTGGGCGTCAGCACATGCCCACGCCCCAGGCTGTACAGCACGAACAGCGTGCGCCCCACCTGGATGGCCGCGAAGCTGCAGGCGAACAGCAGGCCGCGCCCGCCGAAGGCCTCGGGAATGGCGGCCGACACCAGCAGCGCCACGCCCATCAACACCATCAGCATGGTGCGGATCACCAGATGCTCGGGATTGAACCAGTTGCTGACCCAGGCGGTGTATTGCCAGCCCAACCAGACCGCGAACCACAGCGTCGCCGTCTGCAGCACGCCCAGCCAGGTGAGGTGCTCGAGCAGGTGATGGGACAACTGGGTGATGGCGAAGACATAGACCAGGTCGAAGAACAGTTCGACGTTGGCCACGCGGGCGGGCTGACCGGCTGGCCGCAACAGGGGATGCGAGGAATTCGTCATGACGGCGGGCTCGGGAACGTTCGTGGGGTTTCAGTGTTGCCTCGTCTTCCAGGCCCACCACCAGCCCGCCGCGACCGGTACCAGGTAGATCCCCGCCTGGATAGGCAGTTCTTCCTGCAGCGAGTAGCCATGCGACATGCCCGTCCGCAGGTTCCACAGCACGGCCAGCAGCCAGCCCACGCTGAAGACCCCCATGACGGCGCGACGCCTGCCGGGGCTGGCCAACCGCATCGCGATGCCCATCAGCAGCAGACCGGTGGCGACGAAGATCAGGGTTCGCATGGGGGTCCTCCTCAACAGTGATGATCCGGTGCGCCCACGTTATCGCAAGGGCACGCCTGCAAGACGGGAGGGGGCAGACGCGATGCCGCCCCGCCGCCGGCTTACTTGGTGGTGTAGCCGCCGTTGATCAGGATGGTCTGCCCGGTGATCCACCAGCCATCGCTGACCAGGTGGCGGATGAAGGGCACCACGTCCTCGATGTCGGTCAGGCCGGTCTTGCTGTGCGGCGACAGGGCCGCGGCAGTCTTGTGGTAGGCGACCGCGTCCGCACCCTCGGCCGGATAGAAGAACGAGGTATCCATCGGGCCGGGACCGACCGCCGTCACCGAGATGCCGCGCTCACCGAACTCCTTCGCTGCCGCGCGGGTGAAGTGCTCCACCGGCGCCTTGGTCCCCGCGTACGACGCATAGAACGGCGTGAAGGCGCCGAGCAGCGACGTGACCAGCGTGACCACCTTGCCGTTGTCGTTGACGTGCTTGCCGGCTTCCTTCAGGAAGAAGAACGCGGTCTTGGCATTGACCGCCGACATCTCGTCGTACTCGGCCTCGGAGATCTCGGTGATCGGCTTCTTCAGCACCTTGCCCACGGTATTGATGGCGATGTCGGGACGGCCGACGGCGGCGATGGCGTCGGCGAACAGGCGCTCCACGGCGGCCGCACTGGTCAGGTCGCCCTGCAGCGCGACGGCTTTCGCGCCGGCGGCCTGCACGGCTGTGACGGTGGCGTCGGCGTCGGCCTTGCTGGCGGCGCTGTTGTAGTGGACGGCGACGGCGGCAGCGCCCTGCTGTGCGAGATCGCGTGCGATCAGGCCACCCAGGTTCTTGGCGCCTCCGGCGATCAGGGCGACTTTGCCGCGGATGGAATGGTCGGTCATGCAGTGCTCCTACAGGGACAGGAAGGGGGACGCTCCAGCGCGGGCACCGTGTAGGCAACCCCGCGGAACGGCCCTAAGATGCGTGCGAAGCAGTCCATCCGGCTTTCACGATGTCCGATCCGCTGTCAAATTCTCCGGCCCACGATGGATGGACGTCGTCTCGCGAGGCGGCCGGCGGCGCGGATGCGGGAGCCCCTCCCTATACCGTGCTGGCGCAGGCCCGCTGGCCAGGCGTCGAACTGCTGGTCTGCCGCGAGGACATCCGCCAGCGGACGCTGTGGGCCATCGACCAGCCGCGCCACACCGTCATCGTCCATCTGGGCGGCACCATGCGCGAACTGGAAACGGAGATCGACGGCGCAGGATCGACCCATGCCCCGCCCTCCCCGGGCGATATCTGGCTGGTGCCCGCGCGGCGGCGCTATGCGAGCCAGGCGCGCGGACAGGTCATCACCTACGCCGAGCTGCGCCTGTCGCCCGCCGCCGACGTGGACGTGGGACGCGAGGCGCGCGTTCCGCTGGAGGCGTTGATGCCCCGGCTGGGCCACCGGGACGAATTCCTCCACTACAGCGTGGCGCGACTGGGGCGGCTAAGCCGCAACGGCGACGACCTGTCGGTGATGATGGCCGAGCGCCTGCAATGGGTGCTGCGCCAGCACCTGTACGACAGCTACCGGCTGCCCGCCGTGACCAGGCCGGAGCCGGCCGCGCTGCTTCCGGCGACGGCGCGCAGGCTGTGCGACCACATCGAAAGCCGGCTGGACCAGCGCATCACCCTGACCGAGCTGGCCGCGCTGGCCGACCTGAGCGTGCACCAGTTGCTGATCGCGTTCCGCCGGAACTTCGGCACCACGCCGGCGCAGTACATCCTGGCGCAACGGCTGCGTCGCGCCCGCTGGCACCTGCTCAACGGAAACGCCGACATCGCGGACATCGCATTCGACTGCGGCTTCGCCAGCCACAGCCACCTGAGTGCGGCCTTCAAGCGCGACACCGGCATCACCCCGCGCCAGTTCCGCGAAGGGTTGCGCATGCGCGCGGTCTACTGATCAGGTCGCGCGGCAGAACGCCGCGTAGTCGATGTAACCCGGGAACGGACGACCGGCGGCGCAGACCGGGCAGTCCGGATCGTGGCGCAAGCGGGTTTCGCGGAAGCGCATGGCCAGTGCATCGAAGTGCAGCAACCGGCCGGCCAGCGTCTCCCCGGTCCCCAACAACAGCTTGATCACTTCCGTGGCCTGCAGCAGCCCGATGACCCCGGGCAGTACGCCCAGCACGCCGGCCTCGGCGCAGTTCGGGGCGAACTCCGGCGGGGGCGGCTCCGGGAACAGGCAGCGATAGCACGGCCGTTCGCCGCGATGCCGGCCGGCATCGAACACGCTCACCTGCCCTTCGAAACGCTGTACGGCACCGTATACCAGCGGCTTGCCCAGCTTCACGCAGGCGTCGTTGAGCAGGTAGCGGGCCGGGAAGTTGTCCGCACCATCCAGCACCACGTCCACGTTCTCCAGCAGGCGCTCGACGTTCTCCGCGGTGACGCGCTCCTGCACCGCCTCCACCTGCGTGCGGGGATTGAGCGCGGCCAGGGTCGCCTGCGCCGAGGAGACCTTCGGTTCGCCGATGCGCGCTTCGGCATGCAGGATCTGGCGCTGCAGGTTGCTGCGGTCGACGACGTCGTCGTCCGCGATGCGCAGGTGCCCTATCCCCGCAGCGGCCAGGTAGAACGCGGCCGGCGAACCCAGCCCACCCGCGCCGATCATCAGGACCCGCGATCGCTGCAGGCGTTGCTGGCCTGCGACGCCGACCTCCGGCAGAAGCAGGTGGCGCGAATAGCGTTCGTTGAAGTCACGAGCCTCTGCCGACAGCGCCGGCACGACGACCGGGCACTGCTCTTCGATCCATCGCGAGGTGCCGCCGGCGACCGATGCCAGGCGGGAATAGCCGGCGGCCTGCAGCACGCGCGCCGCGTCCATGGAGCGTCCACCTTTCTGGCAGATCAGGATGATGCTGGCGTCGCGATCCGGCAGATGCGTCGCCGGATCGCGTTCCAGTTCGCCCTTCGCGATACCGCGCGCGCCTTCCGCCTGCCCGCTGGCGCGCTCGTGCTCCTCGCGCACGTCGATGAACACACTGCCCTGCGCCAGCAAGGCGGCAACGTCACGGGGTTCGATTTCGCGGATGGCCATGCGGCGATTATCGCGCAAGTCACTGCGCCGTCCGGCTCAGCAGCCGATCACGTCGACGACATCGCCGGCGCGATAGTCGTGCGCGCCTTCGGGCAGCACGATCAACGCATTGCTGTCGGCGGCGGCGCGCAGGTGATGCGAGGCATCGGCGGCATTTGGCGTCACCTGCAGACGGCCGTCGGCCGCGCTACCCAGGCCGCCACGCAGGAACTCGAGGCGCGCATGGGTCTTCCGCCATGGTGCGGTCAGCACCGCCTTCCACTGTGGACGGGATTCACGGCGGCGCTGCAGTCCGTCCAGCAGCTCACGTCCCAGCGTCAGGAATGTCGCCAGCACGGAGACCGGATTGCCCGGCAGACCGAGAAAGAGCGCGCGGTCCATGTCGCCGAACAGCACCGGCATGCCCGGCTTCATCCGCACTTTCCAGAAGTGGATGCGGCCGTGCGTCGCCAGCAGACCGGGAAGATGGTCCTTCTCGCCGGCCGAGACACCGCCGCAGGTGATCACCACGTCGAACGCCGCCGCAGCGTCGGTGAGCATGGCGGCCATGCGTTCGGGATCGTCCGGCAGCGTGGGCCATGCCGTCGGCTCCAACCCTTCCGCACGCAGCAACCCCATCAGCAGCTCGCGGTTGCTGTTGTAGATCTGGCCGGGTGCCAGCGGCAGGCCAGGCTCGACCAGTTCGTCGCCGGTGGTGAACACGGCGACGGTCGGGCGCTGCGTGACCGCCATTGACGCTACACCCAGGGCCGCGGCGAGCGATGCCCGCGCCGGCGTCAGCACCTGCCCTTCCTCAAGCACGCGGACGCCGGCATGCACGTCTTCGCCACAGCGACGGACATCCGCACCGGGTGCAATGCCGGCCGGCACGCGGACGCTACCGCCCTCCTCGATGCAGTCCTCCTTGATGGCGACGGTGTCCGTGCCGCGCGGCAGGGGCGCGCCGGTGGTGATGCGGACGCACTCGCCCGCCGCCACGTGCAGGTCCTGCAGGAGACCCGCGAACTGCGCTCCTGCGAGTCGCAACGCTGTCGGAACTTCCGTCGAAAGACTGGCATGCGCGAAGGCGAAACCGTCCATGCGACTGTTGTCGAAGGGCGGCAGCGCGATCGGCGAGACGATGTCTTCGGCCAGCACGCGGCCGCTGGCACGCGTGACCGGCACGCGCTCGGCCTTCAACATCCGGTTGCCGGCGATCTCGCGGACGATCTCCGCGGCGGTGGCGAAATCGATGCGGGTCGGGTAACCCGTCACTTGCCGCGCTTGACGTGCCGGATCAGGCGGCGCTTCTTGGCGATCTGCTTCTCGGTCAGCACGTTCTTCTTGCCCTCGTAGGGATTGGCACCCTCGCGGAAGATGAAGCGCACCGGCGTGCCGACCAGCTTGAAGCGCTTGCGGAAGAAGTTTTCCAGATAGCGCTTGTACGACTCCGGCAGCACCTTCAGGCGCGTGCCGTGGACGATGAAGGTCGGCGGGTTGGCGCCGCCCGGATGCACGTAACGCAGTTTGGAGACATGCCCGCGGATGCTCGGCGGCGGATTGGTCTCGTAGGCGATCTCGAGCGCCTTGTTGACCTCGCTGGTGCCGAACTCCTTGGTCGCCGACGCATGCGCGCGATGGATCGCCTTGAACAGTTCGCGCAGGCCCGAGCCATGCAGCGCGGAGATACGCACCACTTCGGCCCATTCGACGAAGCCCAGCTTGCGGGCAAGCAGGGCTTCGGCCTGCTCGCGCTGGTAGGCGGTCAGTCCATCCCACTTGTTGATCGCCACCACCAGCGCACGGCCGGCATCCAGCACGGCACCGAGCACGCTGGCGTCCTGGTCGGTGACGCCTTCGGTGGCATCCAGCAGCAGCACGGCCACCTGGCATTGCTCGATGGCCTGTAGTGTCTTGACCACACTGAACTTCTCGACCGCCTCTTCCACCTTGCCCTTGCGACGCAGGCCGGCGGTGTCGATCAGGCGGTACTGGCGACCGTCGCGCTCCATGTCCACGGCGATCGAGTCGCGGGTGGTACCGGGCACTTCGGACGCGATCATGCGCTCTTCGCCCAGCAGGCGGTTCACCAGCGTCGACTTGCCCACGTTGGGCCGGCCGACGAACGCCACGCGCATGCGGTCCGGATCGTTGTCCAGGCCGGCGGTGGCGCCTTCCTCGGGCAGCCGCTGGTGTACTTCCTCCAGCAGGTCGTCGATGCCCTGGCGGTGCGAGGCCGAGATGGTGATGACATCGGCGAAGCCGTAGCGCGCGAAATCCGCGATCGCCGTGGTCTCGTTGATGCCGTCGATCTTGTTGATGACCAGCAGCGTGGGGCGAGCGGTCTTGCGCAGCCAGGCCAGGATGTCGTCGTCGAGCGCAGAGGCGCCTTCGCGGCCATCGACGATGAACAGCACCAGGTCGGCCTCTTCGGCGGCGGCACGCGCCTGGCGCGCGGTCGCACCCGCGAGTCCTTCCTCTTCGCCGGCGATGCCACCCGTGTCGACGACCAGGAACGGGTCTTCCTCGTCGAGCCGACAGACGCCGTAGTTGCGGTCGCGGGTCACGCCCGGCTGGTCGTGCACCAGCGCGTCACGACTGCGGGTCAGCGCGTTGAACAGGGTGGACTTGCCGACGTTGGGACGGCCCACCAGGGCGACGAGGGGCAGCATGCAGGGGGCAACCGTGAAGAGAGGGGACGCCGGACGCTCGCTGTCGCGCGGATGGCGCGACCGCTCCGGTCGGTCAAGGGGTCGCCATGGTAGCGGAATACGCCCTCTTCCGCGAAAAAGGGCCGCAGTGCGGCCCTTTCCGGAAGCAGGAAGGAGCGGCTATGGGCCGCCCATCCGGCGGATCACTTGAAGCCGAACGCCGTCAGCCCGCCTTCCACGTCCTGCACCAGCAGGATGCCGTCCGCCACGACCGGCTTGCCACGGATGGCCTTGCCGCCGACGCGCGCGCGCGCCGCCACCTCGCCGTTGTCCGTCTTCAGCCAGTGCAGGTAGCCGTCGTAATCGCCGACGACCGCATAATCGCCATGGATCGTCGGCGCGGTGAGCGAGCGGCGGGCCAGCGTGGTGTTCGACCACAACGCGCTGCCGCTGTACTTGTCCAGGCCCCACACGGTCCCGGCCGGATCGGATACGACCACGGCGCTGCTGGTCACGCCCAGACCACCGGCGCCGCCATTGTCGCGCGTCCACAGCGGACGCCCCGACGGCCCTTCCAGGGCGATCGTTTCCTTCTTGAAGCTGGTGACATACAGCGTGCTGCCTTCGAGCACCGGTGCGCCGTCCACGTCGGCCATGCGCTCAAGCTCGCTGCGGCCTTCCGGGATACCGACCGTCTGCGTCCACATCGGGCGCCCGTCGTTGCCTGCCAGTGCCGTGACCGTACCATCGTCACTGGCCGCGAACACCACGCCCGGCCCCAACACGACCGGCGCATTGCCACGCACCGTCAGGCTGGGAAGTTCGTTGTTCCAGAACCAGCGACGCTCGCCATTTTCCGACGACAACGCGGTGATGCGTCCGTCGTTGGTGCGGACGTAGACCATGCCCTGGCCGATGGCCGGCGCCGCGATGACCTCGTTGGGCACCTTGGCCTGCCACTTCTCGGCACCCGTCGCCGCATCCAGCGCGATGACCTGCCCGTCGAGCGTGCCCACGGCCACCAGTCCGTCGCCCGCACCGGGCCCGCCTGAAAGACGCAGGTCGGACTTGTACTGCCACACCTGCTTGCCCGTCTGCAGATCGTAGGCGCGCACGCCGCCTTCCACCGCGGCGGCATAGACGCGCCCGTCCTCCACCACCGGAACCTGCTGCAGGCCGAGGCGCTTCTCGCCCTTGCCCACGTTGGCGCTCCACAGCTTGGAAACCGTCGCGGAAGGCGTGAAGTCGACCAGCTCCGCCGGGTCGACGGGCTTCTCGCCTTCCTTTTCCTTGCCGGCAAACCAGCCCTTGACGGTACTGCAGCCACCAAGGGCGGCAATGATCGTGACGGCCGCGATCAGGCGTACGACCGGACCGGACGCGCGGCTCATGCGGCACCTCCGGTCTTGGGCGGCGTACCGCCGGCATCGATCAGCTTCAACTCCACCAGCCGGCGTTGCGGAGACACCGCATCCAGCGTGGTGAGCGCGCGGGTATAGGCGTCTTGCGCCTCCTTCTGCTTGCCGGTCGCGAGCAATGCATCACCCCGTACTTCGAGGCTGGAGGCATCGTCCGCCTTGTCCAGCAGCTTGAGCGCTTCGTCGTGCTTGCCGGCGTCGATCAGGAGGCGGGCGAGGCGCAGGTTCACCAGCGGCCGCAACGCGTTGTCCGGTGTCAGTGCACGCAGCGTGGCGATGGCGGCATCGCGCTCACCGGCCTGGATCTGCGCCTTGGCCAACTGCAGGCCGGCGACATCGGCGTAAAGCGCGTCTTCCTTGACCAGCGCATCGACCGCACCCTGGGTCTGCTTCAGGTCGCCCTTGACGAGGCCTTCGACGGCGGTCTGGTAGCTCTGGTACGCCTGCTCTTGCTTGGCGGCCTGGTCCTTCTGCCACCACTGCCAACCGAGGATCACGCCCAACCCCAGGGCCACGCCGCCCAGCAGGCCGGCACCATTGTTCTTCAGCCAGCTGCGGACACGTTCGCTTTGTTCGTGCTCGTCGAGCAGATCGTCAATCGCCATGCGCTCTCTTGCCCCGTCTCAGGCGGGGTCTCGGTCTAGGTTGGACAAACCCGCGCGCGGGTCAGTCAACGACCGGCGCCAGGGAACCCTCAGAGGATACCGTAAAGCGTGCGACATTCGCTCGCTGGTACGGCGCCAAGTCCACCGTACTCCCCGCTTGCTGAACCTCGACCGCGGTGGCGTCGCCCAGCTTGATGCGCCCCACTTCGCCCTGCGCATAGCGGCGTTCGTCACCCGCACGCAGCAGCGCGTGCTCAACCTTGCGGCCGTCGGGCGCGTTGACCTCGACCCAACTGTCGCCCTTGAACGACATCGAAAGCCAAGGCGTTGCCGCGCGCGGCAACGGCGCCATCGAGGCGACATAAGGCGCTGCCTGGGGCTTGGCCGCAGGACGCGTCGCGCCAGCCGTCGGGCCCGGTGCGCGCGGAGCGGCAGGCACGACATCCAGCGACGCCGTGGCGGCGTCCGGCGATGGGCCGGAGGATGGGCGCAGCGCCATCCACACCGGCGTCGCGATGACAAGCGTCAGCACGGCGTAGACCGCTCGCCGCTTGAAACTCTCGAAGACGTATTGCAAACGAGGCGTGTGGGAATGGCTCACCAGCTCGGCCGGCCTTGCCACCACGGTTTCCGCCTGCTGCAGGAACGGCTCCACATCCACCTTCAGCAGGCGACCGTAGCTGCGCAACTGGCCCCGGACGAACACCACGCCGCCCGACTGGTCCCACTGCCCGGCTTCAAGCGACTGGATCACCCGCACGGGCATCTTCAGCCGCTGGCTGATCTCCTGCACCGACAGGCCGGCCCGCTCGCGCGCCGCCTTCAAGGCCTCGCCGCACCCCTGCGGCGTGACCACATCCCCGACTACGGATTGCATCATGGCCCTGCATTTCCCCCGGTTGTGACGTCCAGCGCGTCGGGGAACTCCGCCCGAATCCGCTGAACATATCGACTGGCAGCGGCCTTGTCGCCGAGTCTGTCCTCGATTTGTGATGCGAGTTTCAAGACAGCGGCGCTGGCAGGCGCTGCCGCCAGCCGGCGCTCGACGAACGCGCGGGCCGACATGTATTGCTGCTGGCGGAACTCGAGTTCGCCCATGGCTTCCAGCGCGACGGCGTTCGCCGGCTCTTGCGCCAGCGCCTGACGAAGGTCGCGTGCCGCGCGCTCCGCCTGACCGGACTTCAGTGCGCAGCTGCCCGCATTTGCCATCGCCGAGGCGGGCGTGGCGTAGTCAGGCGCCTGTATCGCGCGGTCGAACCACACCAGCGACTCCGCTGCAAACCCGTTCTTGCAAAGCCACGTGCCGTAATTGTTGAGCGCAGCGCCCTGCGAAGGCGCCAGCTCTGCGGCACGCTTGTAGTGTTGCCCCGCAGCGCCGGTATTGCCGCGCTGGTCTTCGACCACCGCCAGCACCGTCGTCGCGTCGGCCGACGTGGGATCCAGCTTCAGCGCAGCGCGCGCATCCTTCTCGGCCGCGTCGGGCTCGCCCGCCTGAAGTCGCTGCACGGCACGGGCAAGCAGCGTCTGCACGGACTGACGGCGCTTCACCTCGGGGCTGTCGCCCACTGAATACTCGCGCGTCGACTGCGGTCCCGACATGGATTCCACCTTCCCCTTGGGTCGGACGAAGGTCAGGCGGCTGCAGGCCGTGGCCAGCAGGAGGGTGATCAGCAGCAGGCAGATCGCCTTACGCGGCATCGTCGATGCCCTGTTCCTGCAGCTGCCGCCGGAACTCGGCCTGGCGTCGGGTACGGTCCATCACCTGCCCCTTCAACTGGCCGCAGGCGGCATCGATGTCGTCGCCACGGGTGCGGCGGACCATCGTGAGTACCTGCGCATCCAGCAGCAGCTTCTGGAAAGCGCGGATGTCTTCCTCGGGCGCACGCTCGTAGCGCGTACCGGGGAATGGATTGAACGGAATGAGGTTGACCTTGCCGGCGTCCTTCAACTGCGCGGCATTGCTGAACTTGCGCATCAGCTGCGCCAGTTGCCGCGCATGTTCGGGCTGATCGTTGACGCCCTTCATCAGGGTGTACTCGAACGTCACCGAGTCGCGCTTCTTGCTTGCGCGCAGATAACGCACGCAGGACGCCATCAGCTCGGCGATCGGGTACTTCCTGTTGAGCGGCACCAGTTGCTCACGCAGCGCGTCGTTCGGCGCGTGCAGCGAGACCGCCAGCGACACGTCGGTCTCGGTGGACAGACGGTCGATCATCGGCACCAGCCCGGACGTCGACAGCGTGACGCGCTTGCTCGCCAGGCCATAGCCCAGGTCGTCGCGCATGATGTTCATCGCGCGCACGACGTTGTCGAAATTGAGCAGCGGCTCGCCCATACCCATCATCACCACATTGGTGAGGCGACGGTTCTGTGCGGGGACGTTGCCCAGGTGGCGCGCCGTCACCCACACCTGCCCGATGATCTCGGCCGTGGTGAGGTTGCGATTGAAACCCTGCGTGGCCGTCGAGCAGAACGTGCAGTTCAGGCCGCACCCGACCTGCGACGACACGCAGAGCGTGCCGCGGCTCTTGTCTGGGATATAGACCGTTTCGACGGCATTCTTGCCGTCCACGCCCATGCCGAGCAACCACTTGTGGGTGCCGTCGGTGGAGGGCTTGTCGAACACGACCTGCGGCACGACGACTTCGGCATGCTCCTGCAGCTTCGCGCGCAGGTTCTTGCCGAGATCGGTCATCTCGTTGAAGTCGGTGACATAGCGGTGGTGGATCCACTTCATCACCTGGTGCGCGCGGAACTTCTGCTCGCCCAGCGTACCGACGAAGAACTGCTCAAGCCCTTCGCGATCCAGGTCCATCAGGTTCTGTTTCGCAGACACGGGCACGCCGATGGCCACGGACGGTGCGTCCGTGGCCAGCTTCAACTCGATCGGCGGCAGTTCGTGGCTGCTCATCGCGTATCGCTCAGCGCGAGAACACTTCGGTCGCGGCGAAGAAATACGCGATCTCGATGTTCGCGTTCTCGACCGAATCCGAACCGTGAGCGGCGTTGGCGTCGATGGAGTCGGCAAAGTCGGCGCGGATCGTGCCCGGCGCGGCGTCCTTCGGATTGGTGGCGCCAAGGATGTCACGGTGCTTCAGCACGGCGTTCTCGCCTTCCAGTACCTGGATGGCGACCGGTCCGGAAATCATGAACTCGACCAGCGCGTTGAAGAACGGACGCTCGCGGTGCACGGCATAGAAACCTTCGGCCTCACGGCGCGACAGGTGCTTCATCTTCGAGGCGACGATCTTCAGACCATTCTTTTCGAAGCGGGCATAGATTTCGCCGATGACGTTCTTGGCAACGGCATCGGGCTTGACGATCGACAGGGTGCGCTCCAGCGCCATGGGGATTTCTCCGTTCGGGCGGGCCACTGAGGACCCGAGGTTAACATGAAAAACCCGCGTCGAAACGCGGGCTTAGACCAGAAAGCGTAGCGAGATTCTAACGTATCTGCTGGAAGTGTGCAGCCGGCCGGGGGCGAATTTGCTGCTTCGCAACATGACACTTCCGACGCCCCGGACACACAATGGATCAAACAAGCGTTTGATTCAGGTCCCGGAGGCGTCATGGGCAACACCACGCATTTTTCGACCAAGGAACGGATCCTGGGGGCCGCCGAGGAGCTGTTCGCCCAGCACGGTTTCGCTGGGACCTCGCTGCGGCAGGTCACCAGCCGGGCGGACGTCAACATCGCCGCGGTCAACTACCACTTCGGCAGCAAGGAAAACCTGGTCAACGAGGTGTTCCGCCGCCGCATGGACGATATGACCGCGGCCCGTCTCTCCCTGCTGGCGAAGGCCCTGGCGGAACGGCCGGGCGAGTTGGAGCCGATTCTGGCGGCCTTCGTCGAACCCGCCCTCGCCCTGGCCCAGGACCGCCACGGCGGCGGCGCCTTCGTGCGGGTCATCGCCCGGGCCTACGCCGAGAAGAACGATGGCCTGCGCAAGTTCCTGTCCGACCACTATGGCCACGTGCTGCGCGAGTTCGGCAAGGCCATTGCCGCCTGCGTGCCCGGCCTGAGCAAGGAAGAGCTGTACTGGCGGCTCGACTTCTTCTCCGGCGCCCTGACCTACGCCATGGCCGATTTTGGCCTGATCAAGCGCCCCCCCGGTGTCACGGAGGCGGCGCACCGTGAGCGTGCCGCCCGTGAACTGATCCGCTTCGCCGAGGCCGGCCTTCGCGCCGACCGCACCTAACCCCTGCAATCCGAGGAAATCCCATGTCCAACCCCCTGCTTGTTCGCAAGGCGGCCGTGCTGGGCGCCGGCGTGATGGGCGCGCAGATCGCCGCGCACCTGACCAACGCCGGCGTCGACACCGTGCTGTTCGACCTGCCCGCCAAGGACGGCCACCCCGACGGCATCGTGCAGAAGGCGATCGCCAACCTGGCCAAGCTCAGCCCTGCCCCGCTGGCCAGCAAGTCCCTGGCCGAGGCGATCACGCCGGCCAACTACGAAACCGGCCTGGAGCACCTGAAGGGCTGCGACCTGATCATCGAGGCCATCGCCGAGCGGATGGACTGGAAGCAGGACCTGTACAAGAAGATCGCCCCGTTCGTGGCCGATCACGCCGTGCTGGCCAGCAACACGTCGGGCCTGGGCATCAACAAGCTGGCGGAAGTGCTTCCGGAGCAGCTTCGCCATCGTTTCTGCGGCGTGCACTTCTTCAACCCGCCGCGCTACATGCACTTGGCCGAGCTGATTCCGGCCAAGTCCACCGACGCGGCGGTGCTGGAAGGCCTGGAAACCTTCCTGACCACCACGCTGGGCAAGGGCGTCGTGTATGCCAAGGACACGCCGAACTTCATCGGCAATCGCATCGGCGTGTTCTCGATTCTGGCCACCGCCCACCACACCGGTGAGTTCAAGCTCGGCTTCGACGAGGTGGACGCCATCACCGGCCCGCTGATCGGCCGCCCGAAGTCGGCGACCTACCGCACCTCGGACGTGGTCGGCCTGGACACCATGGCCCACGTCATCAAGACCATGGCCGACACCCTGCCCGACGATCCGTGGCACGCCTACTTCAAGTCGCCGAAGTGGCTGGAAGCGCTGATCGCCAAGGGCGCGCTGGGCCAGAAGACCGGTGCCGGCATCTTCCGAAAGGTCGGCAAGGACATCGTGGTCCTCGATCTTGAGAAGCAGGACTACCGCGCCTCCGACCGTACCGCGGCGCCGGAGGTAGTCGAGATCCTGAAGATCAGGAACCCGGCCGAGAAGTTCGCCAAGCTGCGCGAGAGCCAGCATCCGCAGGCGCAGTTCCTGTGGGCGGTATTCCGCGACCTGTTCCATTACAGCGCCTACCACCTGGCCGACATCGCCGAGACCGCGCGCGACGTCGATCTCGCCATCCGCTGGGGCTATGGCTGGTCGCTGGGTCCGTTCGAGACCTGGCAGGCCGCCGGCTGGAAGCAGGTGGCCCAGTGGATCGCCGACGACATCGTGGCCGGCAAGGCCATGAGCAGCGCGCCGTTGCCGAACTGGGTGTTCGACGGTCGTGAGGGCGTGCATGCGGCCGAGGGCAGCTACAGCCCGGTCAAGAACGCCAAGCTGCCGCGCTCGTCGCTGCCCGTGTACCAGCGCCAGCGCTTCCCCGATCCGCTGCTGGGCGAGGTCTTCCCGCAGGGCGAAACCGTCTTCGAGAACGACGGCGTGCGCCTGTGGACCGACGGCGACGGCATCGGCGTGGTCAGCTTCAAGACCAAGATGCACACCGTCTCCGACGCGGTGCTGGATGGCCTTCAGGAAGCCATCACCATCGCCGAGCAGCGTTTCAAGGGCCTGGTGATCTGGCAGCCGAAGGAACCTTTCTCCGCCGGCGCAGACCTGGCCGGCGCGCTGGGCGCGCTGCAGGCCGGCAAGATCGCCGAGTTCGAGGCGATGGTCGCCAACTTCCAGGCCACCAGCCAGCGCATCAAGTATTCGCTGGTGCCGGTCGTGGCCGCAGTCCGCGGTCTGGCGCTGGGTGGTGGCTGCGAGTTCCAGATGCACAGTGCGCGCACCATCGCGCACCTGGAAAGCTACATCGGCCTGGTCGAGGCCGGCGTGGGCCTGCTGCCCGCCGGTGGCGGGCTGAAGGAAATCGCCGTACGCGCCTCGCAGGCCGCGGGCCCGGGCGGCGACGTGTTTGCCGAGTTGAAAAAGACGTTCGAAACCGTCGCGATGGCCAAGGTGTCCGCCTCGGCCGTCGAGGCGAAGGAACTGGGCCTGGTGCGTGCCGGCGACAAGGTGGCCTTCAACGCCTACGAACTGCTGCATATCGCCAAGCAGGAAGCGCTGGCGCTGGCCGAGACGGGCTACCGTCCGCCCCTGCCCGCCCGCCGCATCCAGGTGGCCGGCGACGTCGGCATCGCGACCTTCAAGATGATGCTGGTGAACATGCTGGAAGGCCGCTTCATCAGCCCGTACGACTACGAGATCGCCGTGCGCATCGCCACCGTACTGTGTGGTGGCGAAGTCGACCGCGGCGCACTGGTCGACGAGGAGTGGCTGCTCAAGCTGGAGCGCAAGCACTTCGTCGAACTGGCCCAGCAGGAAAAGACCCAGGCCCGCATCGCGCACATGCTGAAGACTGGCAAGCCGCTGAGGAACTAAGAATCGGGAACGGGGAATGGGGAATGGTGAAGAGCACCAATCCGCTTTCTCTTTCTCTCCAAAACTTCTGCCGGTAATCAGGAATGTTGCGGATCCCGGGAATCCGCTGTCACTAATTCCCGACTCCCCATTCCCCATTGCCGGTTTTCGGAGAAAGCCAAATGAGCAAGCAAGTACAGGAAGCCTACATCGTCGCCGCCACCCGCACGCCGGTCGGCAAGGCGCCCAAGGGCGTATTCCGCAACACCCGTCCGGACGACATGCTGGCGCACGTGCTGAAGTCGGTCGTGGCGCAGGCGCCGGGCATCGATCTCAACCGCATCGATGACGCCATCATCGGCTGCGCCATGCCCGAGGGCGAGCAAGGCATGAACGTGGCGCGCATCGGCCTGCTGCTGGCCGGCCTGCCGAACACGATCGCCGCGCAGACCATCAACCGCTTCTGCTCGTCCGGGCTGCAGGCCGTGGCGATGGCGGCGGACCAGATCCGCCTGGGCAATGCCGACCTGATGCTGGCCGGCGGCACCGAAAGCATGAGCATGGTGCCGATGATGGGCAACAAGATCGCGATGGCACCGAGCGTGTTCGACAACGACCACGTCGCCATCGCCTACGGCATGGGCATCACCGCGGAGAAGGTCGCCGAGGAATGGAAGATCTCGCGCGAGGACCAGGATGCCTTCGCCGTCGCCTCGCACCAGAAGGCGTTGGCCGCGCAGGCCGCCGGGGAGTTCAGGGACGAGATCAGCCCGTACGAAGTGGTCTCCCGTCAGCCCGACCTGGCCGGTAACACGGTCCGCTTGAAAAAGCTGCTGGTCGAACAGGATGAGGGCCCGCGCGCCGACACGTCGCTGGAAGGCCTGGCCAAGCTGCGCACCGTGTTCCGCAATCCACAGTTCGGCGGCACCGTGACCGCGGGCACCTCGTCGCAGATGAGCGACGGCGCGGCCGGCGTGCTGCTTGCCTCGGAACAGGCGATCAAGGACTACGGCCTGACCCCGCTGGCCCGCTTCGTCAGCTTTTCGGTCGCCGGCGTGCGTCCGGAGGTGATGGGCATCGGCCCCATTGCCGCCATTCCGAAGGCGCTCAAGCAGGCCGGCCTGACCAAGGACCAGCTGGACTGGATCGAGCTCAACGAAGCCTTCGCCGCGCAGGCGCTGGCGGTGATCCGCGACAGCGAACTGGACCCTTCGAAGATCAATCCGTTGGGTGGCGCCATCGCCCTCGGCCATCCGCTGGGCGCGACCGGTGCGATCCGCACCGCGACGATCGTGCACGGCATGCGTCGCCACCAGAAGAAGTACGGCATGGTGACCATGTGCATCGGCACTGGCATGGGCGCAGCGGGCATCTTTGAATCGCTGTAAGCACTCGCTGGACCGCATGAAAGAGAAATGGCGCCGGAAGGCGCCATTTCCTTGCGCGCGGTGACGACCGTCACGCCATGCGCGTACCGTCAGGAACCCGGCGTTCGACCGTGGTGATCACCACGCCCTCGTCGGTGTGGAATCCGGTCAGCAAAAACTCGGACATGAAAGGACCGACCTGCTTGGGCGGGAAATTGATGACACCCACGATCTGGCGTCCGACCAGATCCTCGGGTGCATACAGCGACCGGATCTGTGCACTGGTCTTCTTCACCCCATGCGGTCCGAAGTCGACCCACACCTTCCATGCCGGCCTCCGCGCTTCCGGGAACGGCTCGACCTTCTGCACAGTGCCCGCGCACAACTCCACCCGCATGAAGTCGTCCCACCCTATCAGGTCTGCTGTCCCGCTCAAGTCCGCGCCCCCTGCTCCACTCGCGCCTTCCACGCGTCCTTCGCTTCGGCCCACCAGTAGCTGAGCTGCGCCCCCAGGAATCCCGCCGGCTTCATCGCCGATACCAGGCCATAGGCGCCAAACTCACGCCAACGTTCGTCGCCTTCCGCAATGGCGGAGGCGATGACTTCGCCAGCCAGCGTCGTCGGCGCCACGCCATGCCCGCCGAAGGCCTGTGCCACCCAGAGGCCGGGTTCGACCTGCCCGATCTGCGGCATCTCGTGACGGGCGTAACTCATGAGGCCCGACCAGGCGTAGTCGATGCCCACTCCTTCCAGTTGCGGAAAGACCTTCAGCATGTCGCGATACAACAAGCGCCTGACCGCCTGAGGCGAACGATCCAGGATGGAGATGCGCCCTCCCCACAGCAGCCGGGAATCGGGCAACGGCCGGTAGTAGTCGAAAGCGAAGCGGGTGTCATAGATTGCCGCGCGGGTACGCATCGCGTCATCCAGTCGCGCGCCCAGTGGCTCCGTGACCATCACGTAGGTCGCGATCGGCAGCACGCCGGCATCGACACGCCGATGCAGGCCCGCAAGATATCCGCCGCAGGCGAGGACCACCTGCTTCGCATCGACGCTCCCGGACGGCGTCGCGACACGCCAACCACCGCCGGTGCGCTCAAGTGAAACAGCGGGCGAATGCGCGAACAGCGAAACGCCCTGCTCCCGGGCGACGCGCACCAGTCCATTCGCGTACTTCAACGGATGGAAGTGGAACGCCTGCGGCTCGTACAGCGCATCGTGGTAGCGGGTCGTGCGTAACTGGCGGCGGACCTCGTCGCGATCCATCCATCGCCAGTCCTGGCCGAAGGCCTTCGAGAGCAGCGCCTGCCGCTGCCTGAGCACCTCCCGGTCGTTGAACCAGTTCGCCCAGAGGATCCCCGCTTGGGTGTCATCGCAGGCGATGCCATGCTGGGTGATACGGCGACGGATCAGTTCTACCGCCTGCGTCGTTCCGGTGTAGAGATCGCTCGCCCGCGATGGACCGAGGTCACGCAACAGCGAAGCTTCACCGCGCGAAAAACCACCGAACACGAAGCCGCCGTTGCGCCCCGAAGCACCGAATGCCGGCGTGTCCGCTTCCACCAGCACGACATCGCGCACACCACGTTCGGCCAGACCCAGTGCCGTGTTCAGACCGGCGAAACCGCCGCCAACGACGCAGACCTCAGCCTCGACGCGTGACTGCAGCGCTTGCAGCGCCGGAGCACGGCCCGCGGTCTCCGAATAATAATTGCGCGATGCCATCTGCACGGAACCATCTCCCGCCACGGACACGTGCGTGGCACCCCTACGCCGCCCCTCGCGGCAATCCGGTCAGCCCAGGTCCTGCACGCCCAACTCGTTCAGCGCACTCTGCATCATGCCGCGCGCAGCATCGCTGAGCTTCTCGTGGTCGAGCGCGTAGCGGATCGTGGCCTCGATCAGGCCGATGTGCGTACCGCAGTCGAAGCGCGTGCCCTGGAACCGATAGGCGTGGACGGGCTTCTCCGCGAGGAGCGCCGCGATCGCATCGGTCAGCTGGATTTCTCCCCCCGCACCCGGTGTGGTGCTCTCCAGCAGCGAGAAGATGCGCGCGTCGAGGACATAACGCCCCACGACCGCCAGCGTGCTCGGCGCGACATCGGGCTTCGGCTTCTCGACGATGGCGCTGATGCGGCCCTCGCGGCCATTGAACGCCTCCGTCGCGACGATGCCGTAACTGCCCGTCTGCTCCCGCGGCACGTCCTGCACCGCGATGACACTGCTGCCGCCTGCTTCTGCCGCATCGGCCATCTGCTTCAGCGCGCCGGGACCGCGATTCCAGATCAGATCGTCGGGCAGCAGGACAGCGAACGGCTCGTCGCCGACGATCGGCTTGGCGCACAGCACCGCATGCCCCAGGCCCAGCGCTTCGGCCTGGGTGACGAACACGGCGCGCACATGCGGAGGCAGCACGTTGCGGACCAGTTCCAGTTGCTCGGTCTTGCCGGAACGTTCGAGCTTCTGTTCAAGCTCGTAGGCCTTGTCGAAGTAGTCCGCCACCGCATGCTTGTAGCGGTTGGTCACGAAGATGAGCGTGTCGCAGCCCGCCTCGACGGCCTCGTCGACCGCGTACTGGATCAACGGCCGATCGATGATCGGCAGCATCTCCTTCGGAACGGTCTTGGTGGCGGGCAGGAAGCGGGTGCCGAGCCCTGCGACGGGGAACACGGCCTTGCGGATTCTGGTTCGGGTCATCGGATCCTGCGCGCGTCGCGACCGGGAAAGACCACGATATTAGCCGACGCTTCATCCTGATCGTTCACCAGGGGCGCGAACTCCGGAACCGCCACCCTCAGCACCTCGCCGAGTTCCGCGGTGTCGTACCGGGTGTACGCGGCGCGCAGCCGTTGCAGGGCGAGTTCCAGGAACTCCTGCGATACGTCGCGCGCAAGCGCCTTCATGATCTTGGAGTGCGAGGTGGGCTGGTAGCGTTCGTCCGCATGGAACAGCGTCTCGTGCAGCTTCTCGCCCGGGCGAAGTCCCGTGTAGACGATGGCGATGTCCCGCCCGGGCTGCTTGCCCGCCAGGCGGATCATCTGCTCGGCCAGCAGCCGGATCGGCACCGGGTCACCCATGTCCAGCGTGTAGATTGACGCATGTGCCGCGCCCGAGGCCGCCTGCAGGATCAACTGGCAGGCCTCCGGGATGGTCATGAAATAGCGCGTAACGTCCGGGTCGGTGACCGTCACCGGCCCTCCCTTGCGGATCTGCTCGCGGAACAGCGGCACCACGCTGCCGGCCGAGTCCAGCACGTTGCCGAATCGGACGGTCACGTACCGCGTGCTGGAACGACCGTCGTCGAGCGCCTGGCACGCCATCTCGGCCAGCCGCTTGGTGGCGCCGAGCACGTTCACCGGATCCACCGCCTTGTCGGTGGAGATCAGCACGAACGTGCCGACTCCCGACTCACGGCAGGCTCGTGCCACGGTTTCCGTCGCCAGGACGTTGTTTCCGACCGCCTCCCGCAGGTGGCCTTCCAGCAACGGCACCTGCTTGTACGCGGCGGCATGGAATACGGCATCCGGTTCGGCGAGACGCATCGCATGCTCGATCACGGCAGGGTCACCGCAATTGCCCAGCACGGGAAGCACCTCGAGATCAGGGAACGCGCGCCGCAGATCACCCTGGATGGTGATGAGCGCCAACTCGTCGATCTCCACCAGGGCGATCCGCTGCGCACCGTGACGCGCGCACTGGCGGCACAACTCCGAACCGATCGAACCGCCGGCGCCCGTCACCATGACGGTACGTCCACCCAGCCAGCCGCGTATCAGCTTCCAGTCCGGCGTGACCGACTTGCGCCCGAGGAGGTCCTCGATCGCGACCTCCTTGAGGTCGCCCGGCATGGACTGCCCTTCCAGGACATTGACCAGGCGCGGCACCATGCGGAACGGGAGCCCCGTACTTTCGCAGATCGCCACGACCCGCTGCATGGCGGGCGCGTCGAGCGATGGCATGGCGATGACGAGCATCCGCGCAGCAGTCTCGCGCGCGACGGCGGCGGCATTCTCCAGTCCGCCGAGTACCGGGATGCCCAGCAGTTTCGACCCGTGGAGCCGTGGAGCGTCATCGAGAAAGGCGACCGGATGGTATACACCGGTGCGCCGAAGCTCGCGGACAAGCGCTTCGCCCGCGCGACCGGCTCCAAGGACCAGGACGCGGGATGCGCTTTCGGACGTGCGCTGGACCTGACTGTCCTTCCAGGCGCGGTAGGCCAGTCGCGGCAGACCGAGGAATCCCACCAGGGCGAAGGGATAGAAACCAAGAACGGCCCGGGGTGTGGACCCGAAACGATTGTAGAAGAACAGGCCCAGGACAACGCCCAGGAACCCCAGCGCGCACGCCTTGACGATGTTCCACAGGTCGGGAAGGCTGGCAAAGCGCCACAGCCCGCGGTAGAGCCCCATCCACCAGAACACCGCGCCCTGGGCCAGCAGGACCACGGCGATCTCGTTCGACCATAGAGGGAATTCGGGCGTGTGCGGCAGCATGGCGTAACGCAGGCGATGCAGCACCTGCCAGCACAGCCAGACCATGGCCAGATCGTGGGTCGCCACCAGCGCACGGGGGACAAAGCCCCCCAATCGATCCCGCCAGGATTCCATCAGTTCCTTCTCCAACGACTAATCGCGCCATCCCCGGCGCAACAAAACCCAGAGCATCCCGCCAACACCGTAAGTCAACGCCACCACCGGGATGGTAGCCGCCCATGTGGTCAACGGCCATGCGACGCTTAACAATATGCTAATGCTACCGAACGCCATGTAAACCAAGGTGACAGCGGTGTGCCCGAAGCGCCGTGAGCCTCGCTGGTAGACATGCCCCACATGGGGGGTCCACCAGCGCTCCCCCCGCAGGATGCGCCCCGCCAATGTGAAGCCTGCGTCGACAAGGAACGCTGTCAGGGGGATCAGCAACAACGGCGCGGTGGCCGGCGGCACGGTGGTCAGCGCGGCGGCAATCAGCCCCGCCAGCATGAAGCCCAATGCGCCACTGCCCACATCGCCCAGGAATATCCGCGCCTTCGGGAAATTGAACGGCAAAAAGCCCAGACAACCCGCCAGCAGCGCCAGCGCCAGCCAGCGCCACTCGCCCGCCAGCAGCCCCGCATACGCCACCGCGGCCAGCCCGGCCTGGGTGGTGGCCAGACCGTTGATGCCGTCCATGAAGTTCCACACGTTGACCAGTACCATCGCAGCCCCGAAGGCCAACAGCGCCGGCAGCCAGTGGCCGCTCTGCCACCCAGCCCCGGCGGCCAGCATCAGTGCCGCTACCGCCTGGACCGCCAGCCGCAGCCAAGGAGAGAGGGGCCGATGATCGTCCCACCACCCGATGCCGGCCACGATCAGCAGGCCTGGCAGGAAGCCGATCCACAACGCACGACCGGACAGGTCACGCGACATCAGGTAACACCCGACCACGAGGACGACCAGCACGATGGAAATGCCGCCGCCTCGTGGCGTCGCGACATGATGACTGCGCCGGTCACCCGGCTGGTCCATCAGGTTGCCGCGCAGGGCGTACTGCCGCGCTACCCACGTGGCCGCGGCAGTGGCCGAGGCGATCAGCGCCAGCCAGACGACCAGGGACGGCATCAGACTACCGCATAGTTCAACAGCGGCTTGACGGTACCCCACTCCTTGCAACTCGGGCATTGCCAGTGATGCGTCCGTGCACCGAAACCACAGCGCGTGCAGCGGTAGCTCGGATTGCGCACCAGCAACTGGTCGGTGATGTGCTTGAGGTCATGCAGGGTGGCCGCGGGATCGGCACCCTCGGCCAACGTGAGATCGATCAGCGACGCTTCGCCCCTGACCGAGGGCCTGTCCTTCAACTGGCGCGCGAGGTAGGCGCGCGCCGCTGCCACGCCATCCTGGCGCTCCACCAGCTTGGTCAGCGCCAGCACGGGTGCGATGCCCCGGTAGTGCTCGCACATTTCCGACAGGAAGGCCCGGGCGCCGGACAAATCGCCGACCTGGTCGTAGCTGGTCAGCAGGCTGGGAAGGACTTCGGGAAGATAATCCGGGTCGTGCCGGGCGGCGCGTTCGAACGCACGGATCGCCGCTTCGGCATTGCCGGCGTCCGCCTCGATGCGTCCTTCGATGATGCCGGCCCGCACACTGCCGGCGTCCGCCTGGTAGGCGCGGGCGACGGCGGCTCGCGCCGCTTCGACGTTGTTCGCCGTGCGCTGCCGTTCGGCGAGTTCGCATTCGAACTGGGCCACCAGCTTGCCCATCGGCTCCGTCGTGACCTCTTCGTAGCGTCGGGCATTGTCGATCGCCTTTTCCCAGTCGCGTTCCGCCTGGTAGATGCCGATCAGATGCTTGAGGGCCTGGGGCGCGCGCTGATCGATCTGCGCCAGGTCCGTGAAGACGGTTTCCGCCCGGTCGAGAAGGCCCGACCGCATGTAATCCTCGCCAAGCGCGAGCAGGGCCTGGACGCGCTGCGCGTCGCTGAGGTCGGTACGTTGCACCAGCCCCTGGTGGAGCCGGATGGCGCGATCCACTTCACCGCGTCGACGGAACAGATGCCCCAGCGCGACCTGGGTTTCGAAGGTTTCCTTGTCCAGCTCGGCGATGTGCAGGAACAGCTCGATCGCCTTGTCCGGCTGTTCGTTGAGCAGGTAGTTCAATCCGCGGAAATAGGTGCTCGACAGCCGGCTGACCTGGGTGTCGCCGTGCCGCTGGCCGCCGCGACGGCCAATGATCCAGCCACTGAGCGCGGCCAGCGGAAGGAACAGGAAGAACCAGAACCACTCGGTAAGGAAGGCCATGGCTCAACGACCGCTGTCGGCGGCCGAGGGGCCGGCATCGCCCGATGCGGCAGCGGCCGAGCGGTTCGCCCTGCGCAGCTTCGCGTACAAGGGCCACACCAGCGTGGCGACCACGATCAGGCCGCCGACCACCACGCCCAGCAGCAGGGACAGCATGATGCCGACGCCGGACGAGGTCTGGAATTCGGTGAACAGGAGTTTCAGCGTGATCGGCTGCGTGTTGAGCACGCCGATGATGAGTCCGTAGGCCAGGAACAGCAGTGCGACGACCAGGCGGAACATGTTCATCAGGCGACTCCTTGCAGGACGGCGCCTAGCTTAACGGAGTCGGCGCTGGACGACACGCGCCGGGGCGGGACTACTCGCCGCTCTCTTCGATGGGCGTGACGTCGCTGACGCGCTCGCGCAGCTCCTTGCCCGGCTTGAAATGGGGGACGTGCTTGGCCGGCAACGCGACCGACTCGCCGGTCTTGGGGTTGCGGCCCATGCGCGGCGGACGGTAGTGCAGCGAGAAGCTGCCGAAGCCACGGATCTCGATGCGATCGCCCTGCGACAGGGCGCCGCCCATCATTTCCAGCAGTGCCTTGACGGCCAGGTCCACGTCCTCGGCCTTGAGGTGCGGCTGGCGACGGCTGAGGATCTCGATGAGTTCGGATTTGGTCATCGCGTGCGGAATTCGGGCGGATGTACCCGCACCGGCCCGGGATCTCCGGGCCGGTGGGGAACGTTACTGCGGGTGATACTGCAACGGCGCGAGCCGCTTACTCGGACTTGCCACCGTCCAGCTGCGCACGCAGCAGCGCGCCCAGGCTGGTGGTACCGGTGGAGGCTTCGGCGGCCGACTTGTTGTACTCGGCCAGCGCTTCGGCGGTCTCGGCTTCGTCCTTCGCCTTGATCGACAGCTGCAGGGTGCGGCCCTTGCGGTCCATGCCGATGAACTTGGCTTCGACCTTGTCGCCCACCTTTAGGTGCTGGCTGGCGTCGTCCACGCGGTCGTAGCTGATGTCGCGTGCCATCACGTAGCCTTCGATGCCGTCGGCCAGTTCGACCGTGGCGCCCTTGGCGTCCACTTCCTTCACCGTGCCTTCGACCTTCGAGCCCTTCGGGTGCGCGGCCATGTACTGGCCGAACGGATCCTGCTCCAGCTGCTTCACGCCCAGGCTGATGCGCTCGCGCTCCGGGTCCACGGCCAGCACCACGGCTTCCAGCGTGTCGCCCTTCTTGAAGTTGCGGACGATGTCTTCGCCGGTGGTGTTCCAGCTGATGTCGGACAGGTGGATCAGACCATCGATGCCGCCGTCCAGGCCGATGAAGATACCGAAGTCGGTGATCGACTTGATCTGGCCGGACACCTTGTCGTTCTTCTTGTGGGTGGCCGCGAAGGTCTCCCACGGATTGGCGGCGACCTGCTTCATGCCCAGCGAGATGCGGCGACGCTCTTCGTCCACGTCCAGCACCATGACTTCGACTTCATCGCCAACCTGGACAACCTTGGACGGGTTGACGTTCTTGTTGGTCCAATCCATCTCGGACACGTGCACCAGGCCTTCGACGCCCGGCTCGATCTCGACGAACGCGCCGTAATCGGTGACGTTGGAGACCTTGCCGAACACGCGGCTGTTGGCCGGGTAACGGCGGGCGATGTTGTCCCACGGATCCTCGCCCAGCTGCTTCAGGCCCAGCGAGACGCGGTTGCGCTCACGGTCGTACTTCAGCACGCGGACGTCCAGCTCCTGGCCGACTTCCACGACTTCGGACGGATGACGCACGCGCTTCCACGCCATGTCGGTGATGTGCAGCAGGCCGTCGATGCCGCCCAGGTCGACGAACGCGCCGTAGTCGGTGAGGTTCTTGACCACACCCTTCAGCACCACGCCTTCCTGCAGCTTGTCCATCAGCTGCTCGCGCTCTTCCGAATGCTCGCTCTCGACCACCGCACGGCGGGAGACGACCACATTGTTGCGCTTGCGATCCAGCTTGATGAGCTTGAACTCGAGCTCCTTGCCTTCCAGGTAACCCGGGTCGCGCACCGGACGCACGTCGACCAGCGAGCCCGGCAGGAATGCGCGGACGTCCTTGATGTCGACGGTGAAGCCACCCTTGACCTTGCCGCTGATGCGACCGGTGATGGTCTCGTTCTTCTCCAGCGCTTCTTCCAGCTCGTCCCACACCATGGCGCGCTTGGCCTTCTCGCGCGAGAGGACGGTTTCGCCGAAGCCGTTCTCGATCGAGTCGAGGGCCACCTTCACTTCGTCGCCCACGCCCACGTCGATTTCGCCGGCGTCGTTCCGGAACTGTTCGATCGGCACGATGCCTTCGGACTTCAGGCCGGCGTTGATCACCACGACGTCGTTGCGGACTTCCACGACGACGCCGGTGACGATGGCGCCCGGCTTCAGCTTGGCCAGTTGGGTCTGGCTCTGTTCAAACAGTTCGGCAAATGATTCGGTCATTGAAAAAATACTCGGTTGATGAAACAGACCGGCGCACGGAAGGCGGACGGTCCACCCGTTGTCGGCCTGCGCGGGATGCGTATGGCCGTGAGTGTTGTGGTTGGAAAATCGCGCGGAGGATTCCGCACGGACCTTCTGCAGCGCCAGACTCAGCCTGCGCGTGCGGGCACCAAGGCCAGCACGCGCTCGACGACCGCATCGATGCCGAGGCCGGTGGTGTCGATGAGGACGGCGTCGTCGGCCGGCCTCAGGGGCGCCACCGTGCGCTGGGCGTCACGGGCATCGCGGGCGAGGATCTCGCGTAGCAGACCGTCGATTGTGACGGAAACCCCTTTGTCTTTCAACTGCTTATAGCGCCTTTCGGCCCGCTCGTCGGCGCTGGCGGTCAGAAAGACCTTGTAAGGCGCGTCCGGAAAGATGACCGTCCCCATGTCGCGCCCGTCCGCCACCAGCCCCGGGGCCTGGCGGAAGGCCCGCTGCCGTTCTTTCAGGGCCGAGCGGACCTCCGGGATGGCGGCGATGGCGGATGCCAGCGCGCCGGTCGTTTCCAGACGAAGCTCGTCGGTCGCGTCCAGATCGTCGACGATCACGCGCAATCCCGCCTCGGTTTCCCTGAAGCCAACCCGGGTATCGAAGGCGCAACGGACCAACGCAGCGGGATCGGAAACGTCCAGATCCGCCCAGCTGGCCGCCACGCCCACCGCCCGGTAGAGAGCCCCGGAATCCAGGTAGTGCCAGCCCAACCGGGACGCGGCGATCCGGCTGACCGTCCCCTTGCCCGCGCCGGAAGGGCCATCGATGGTCAGGACGGGAGCGAGGTCGGACATGCGGGCTTCCATGAGTCGGAGGTTCCATTATGGATGCTCGACGCCCCTGCGCCGACGCCACCCAAGGCCATCCCGCTCACCGGCCCATGCAACCGCTTGATCCGGCTATGGAATTGCCGTTAGAATGACGGGCTTCGTTTCACCCCATACATTTACGCCGAGGTTTCAACTCATGAAGGTCCTGTCCTCCCTGAAGTCGGCGAAGGCCCGTCACCGCGACTGCAAGGTGGTCCGCCGCCGCGGCAAGGTCTTCGTGATCTGCAAGTCCAACCCCCGCTTCAAGGCGCGCCAGCGCTGAGAACGGCACTGCCGGCTCCGGCCGGCAATGCGCGGAAAGCCGCCTTCGGGCGGTTTTTTGTTGCCTGCCTTTTGTTATAAAAGGCGGATCACCCAGGGGAGTTCCACCATGAGCCGCCGTGCCCTCGCACTTCCGTTGATCGCCCTGCTCGGCCTTGCCGGCCCGGCATCCGCCGATACGCTGTTGATCGAACGCGCCCAGGAACAACCCGTCGCCGCCCCGGCCCGCGGGCAGACCACCGCCGATGTCGAGGCCCGCTTCGGCGCGCCCCAGCATAAGCTGGAGCCGCGCGGCGGCCAGAAGCGCCAGTGGCCGGTGATCCATCGCTGGGTCTATCCGGGCTTTACCGTGTACTTCGAGAAGAGCCGCGTCATCGACGTGGTCCTGAACAAGGCCTCTGCCGAGGAAATCGGCCCGAAGCCCCCCATCCGCTGACCGGCGCTGCACGCGCCCTGTAATCCGATGACCGATGCCTATCGCTTTCCCGCGGAGTGGGAACCCCAGTCCGCGGTCCTGATCGCTTGGCCGCACGCCGAGACCGACTGGGCCGACCGCCTCGCCGAGGTCGAGGAGACCTATGTCGCCCTGGTCGCTGCGATCACCCGCTTCCAGCCGGTGGTGATCTGTGTCGCCGATGACGACCTGCAGACGTATGCCGAAGCACGACTGCGCTCCGCGCGCGTCGACATGGCGCGCGTGCACTTCGTCCTGGCCGAATACGACGACACCTGGCTGCGCGACTCGGGCCCCATCACCCTGCGCGATGGCGACCGCTTCAAGCTGCTCGACTTCCGTTTCACCGGCTGGGGCGGCAAGTACGAGGCCAGCCGAGACGACCGGCTGGTCGGCGAACTTTCGGGGATGCAGTTGTTTCACAACTACTTCGTCCAAAGCATTGATTTTGCATTGGAAGGTGGCGCCATCGAAACCGATGGTGCCGGGACTCTGCTGACGACATGGCAATGCCTGCACAAACGGCATCCCTATGCCTCCCGCGACGAACTGACGGAAAAGCTGGCGCGCTGGCTGAAGCAGGACCGGGTGCTGTGGCTGGACCACGGCTACCTGGAGGGCGACGACACCGACGCCCACATCGATACCCTCGCCCGCTTCGCGCCCGGCGATGCCATCGTCTACCAGGCCTGCGACGACGCCGGCGACGCGCACCACGCGGAACTGCAGGCGATGGCGGCCGACATCGCCGCCCTGCGCACCGCCGACGGTCGCCCGTACCGGCCGTTCCCGCTGCCGTGGGCGCAGCCGGTCATCGACAACGGCCGCCGGCTTGCGGCGTCGTATGCGAACTACCTGATCATCAACGGTGCCGTCCTGATGCCGGCCTATGGCGATCCCGCCGACGACCGCGCCGCCGACGTGCTGGCGGAAGCCTATCCGGACCGCGAGATCGTGCAGGTGCCCTGCCGTGCACTGATCTGGCAGAACGGCAGCCTGCACTGCATCACCATGCAACTGCCGGCCGGCCTGCTGGACTGATGAAAGCTGCGGTGCCACGGCTCATGGCACCGTGACATCAGTTGGGCGCAGATTGAACGCTTCGTTTACATCTCACCTGACGCGATCCCGGATAACCACCGTTTCCCCTCAAAGGAGACGGCCGTGTATTCACGACGCAAGTTCCTGACGACCACTGCGCTGGCCACCGCCGGCCTGGGATTGGCGGCGTGCCGCGACGCGGCCCAGGCCGGTGCCGCCGGCACGACGCCTCCCGCCGTTACCGCGGCAACGTCCGCCACCGACGCCGTCCTGGGCGCCTTGAACACCCGCGCCATCCCGTCCACGGGCGAGCGCGTGCCCGTCATCGGCATGGGCACCTCGGGCAGCTTCGAGGTCGGCCAGAGCGCGGCCGAACTGGATCCGCTGCGCGAGGTACTGAAGCGCTTCTTCGCGGCCGGGGCGACCTTGATCGATACCGCGCCTACCTACAGCGTCGCCGAAGACGTGATGGGCGCGCTGCTGGCCGAGCAACAGCTGACCGGCAAGGCCTGGCTGGCCACCAAACTGTCCGGCGTGAGCGGACGCGACGCGGGCATCGCGCAGTTCGAGGACACGCTTCGTCGTCTGAAGACGGACAAGGTCGCGCTGCTGCAGGTCCACAACTTGGGAGACCTGAAGACCCAGATGGCGGTGGCGCGGGAACTGAAGGCACAGGGCAAGGTGAAGTACGTCGGCGTGACCCACTATGTCGAACGCGCGCAGGATGAACTGGCCGACGTCGTGCAGGCGGAGAAGCCGGACTTCCTGCAGATCAACTATTCCGTCGTCAGTCGTGGCGCGGAGAAGCGCGTGCTGCCACTGGCGCAGGATCTGGGCGTCGCCGTGCTGATCAACCGCGCGTTCGAGGACGGCAAGCTGTTTGCGCAGGTGAAGGACAAGCCGGTGCCGCCCGCGCTGACGGAAGCGGGCGTGTCGTCGTGGGCGCAGGCCTTCCTGAAGTTTGCCCTCAGCCATCCCGCGGTGACCGCGGTGATCCCGGCGACCGGAAAGCCCGATCGGCAGACCGACAACCTGAAAGCAGGCACGGGTCCGGACCTGACCCCGGCGCAGCGCGATGCACTGATCGTCGCGGTGGCCTGAGCCGATGTCGACACCCCCCGCGCCCGGCGTTGCCGGCTGGCTCGCCCGTCTGTTCAATGTCCGCGACCACGAAGCGCCGGTGGTCGGCGCCGGTCTGGCGATGTTCTTCCTGCTGTTCGCCGGCTATTTCATGCTGCGTCCGATCCGGGAAACGATGGGCGTCGCGGGCGGCGTCGACAACCTGCAATGGCTGTTCACCGGCACCTTCGTCGCCACCCTGGTAGTGCTGCCGCTGTATGGCTGGATCGCGTCGAAGGTCGCACGGCGACGCATCGTGCCGTGGGTGTTCGGCATGGTGGTGGCCAGCCTGCTGGCCTATGGCGCCGCGATGCTGGCGACGCCGGACGATGTGTGGCTGGCGCGCACGTTCTACATCTGGGTGTCGGTCATCAACCTGCTGATGATCTCGCTGGCATGGAGCGTGCTGGCGGATGTGATGGAGAGCCACGAAGCCAAGCGCCTGTTCGCACTGATTGCCGCGGGCGCGAGCCTGGGTGGCCTGGCCGGCCCGCTGCTCACCACGTTGCTGGTGAAGCCGTTGGGGCACGGCGGCCTGATGCTGGTCTCGGCCGTGCTGATCGGGGCCAGCGCGGCGACCGCGACCTGGCTGCATCGCTGGCGCGATCGCCACCCGCTGCCCGCCGGCGCCAGTTCCTCCGAACAGCGGCAACGGCCGCTGGGCGGCAATCCCTTCGCCGGTGCGACCGCCGTATTCCGCTCGCCGTACCTGCTCGGCATCGCCTTCTTCGTGCTGCTGCTGGCCACGGTCACGACCTTCCTCTATTTCGAACAGGCCAAGCTGGTCGCCGAGCGCTTCACCAGCAAGGAAGAACAGACCCAGGTCTTCGGCCTGATCGACACCGTGGTGCAGACGCTGGCCATCCTCAGCCAGTTGTTCATCACCGGCCGCATCGCGCAGAAGCTGGGTGTGGGCGTGCTGCTGGTGGCGGTGCCCGTGATCATGGCCGGCGGGTTCCTGTGGCTGGCGCTGTCGCCGGTGTTCGCGGTCTTCGTGGTGGTGATGGTGGTACGGCGTGCGGGCGAATACGCCTTCGTGCGGCCCGGCCGGGAGATGCTGTACACCGTCGTGCCCGCGGAGCAGAAATACAAGGCGAAGAACTTCATCGATACCGTCGTCTACCGCGGTGGCGATGCGCTGAGCGGTTGGGTCAAGCGCGCGCTCGATGTACTCGCCGAACATCCCGCAGCGGCGATGTTTATCGGTGCCGGCGTGGCGGCGGCGTGGGCGGTCACCGGCGTGGCGCTGGGACGGCGGCAGAAGCGGCTGGAAGCGGCGCGCGAGGCCACCTAGCCGGCGTTCACCCCCGGGACGCCTGCCGTCACAGAGGACGCGGTACCATGCGCCCTCCCCCTCGATACCCCCGCCTCGCACGATGAGCCGCACCACCCTGCCCGTTGCCCTGATCCAGGAAAAGAACCACGGCGACGCCGACGCCAACCTGTCGGTGATCGAGGCGCGCGTCGCCGAAGCCGCCAAGCGCGGTGCCAAGCTGGTACTGCTGCAGGAACTGCACAACGGCGCGTATTTCTGCCAGCACGAGTCGGTCAACGAGTTCGACCTGGCCGAGCCCATCCCCGGCCCCAGCACCGAGCGACTCGGCAAGCTGGCGAAGCAGCATGGCGTGGTGCTGGTGTCGTCGCTGTTCGAGCGTCGCGCGGCCGGGCTGTACCACAACACCGCCGTGGTCTTTGAGAAGGACGGCAGCATCGCGGGCAAGTACCGCAAGATGCACATCCCGGACGATCCGGGCTTCTACGAGAAGTTCTATTTCACGCCGGGCGACATCGGCTTCACGCCGATCGACACCTCAGTGGGTCGTCTCGGCGTGCTGGTCTGCTGGGACCAGTGGTACCCGGAAGCCGCGCGCCTGATGGCGTTGGCCGGCGCCGACCTGCTGCTGTATCCCACCGCGATCGGCTGGGACCCGGATGACGAACAGCCGGAGAAGAACCGCCAGCGCGACGCCTGGGTGCTGAGCCATCGCGGCCACGCGGTCGCCAACGGCCTGCCGGTGTTGAGCTGCAATCGCGTCGGTCATGAGCCCTCGCCGCTCGGCGCATCCGGCATCCAGTTCTGGGGCAACAGCCACGTACTCGGTCCGCAGGGCGAATTCATCGCCGAAGCCGGCGGCGACGAGACCATCCTGATGGCCGACGTCGACCTGCAGCGCAGCGAACACGTGCGTCGCATCTGGCCGTTCCTGCGCGACCGTCGCATCGATGCGTACGGCGACCTGCTCAAGCGCTACATCGACTGAGGCGTGCGCGTGCCGCTGATCGTCCGTGACGCCACGCCGGCCGATGTGCCGGCCATTGCCGCCCTCTATGCGGATGAAGTCCGCGACCACGTCAACACCTACGAGTACGACGTGCCGGACGAGCCCGAGATGGCGCGCCGCATGCAGGGACTGCTGGATGCGGGCTATCCGTACCTCGTTGGAGAACTCGACGGCCGCTTCGTGGGTTACGCCTACGCCGGCAGCTACCGCGCCCGCGCGGGCTATCGCAAGACCGTCGAGAACTCGGTCTACGTGGTCCCCGGCCAGCAGGGTCAGGGCATCGGCGCCGCACTGATGCAGGCACTGATCGACGCCTGCGAAGCGCGCGGCTACCGGCAGATGATTGCCGTGATCGGCGAACCCACCAACACCGCCTCCATCCGCCTGCACGAGAAGTTCGGCTTCACCCTGGTCGGCATCTTCCGCGGCATCGCCTGGAAGCACGACCGCTGGCTGGACACCGTGCAGATGCAGCGCCCCCTCGGCGACGGCACCGCCGCGCCTCCGAAAGACGATTGACCTGACGAACGACCCGATGACCGAATCGATTGACGCCGTTGCCGACCCGCTGCACGGACAACCCCACGAGATCGTCGAGCGCGACGGCGTGCGCTACACCCTGCTCGGCACCGCCCACGTGTCGCGCGCCAGCGTCGATGCCGTGCGCGCCGCCGTGGCCAGCGGCGACTACGACAGCGTGGCGGTGGAACTGGACCCGGGCCGCCTGCAGTCGCTGACCGATCCCGACACGCTGTCGCGGCTGGACCTGGTGAAGGTGATCCGCGAAGGCAAGACCCACCTGTTCGCCGCCAATCTTGCGCTTGCCGCTTACCAGCGGCGCCTGGCCGAACAACTCGGCGTGGAGCCCGGCGAGGAACTGAAGGCCGGCGCACTGGATGCGAAGGCGCGCGGCCTGCCCGTGCACCTGATCGACCGCGAGGTCGGACTGACCTTCAAGCGTGCGCTGCAATCGCTGGGCTGGTGGCAGCGGACCAAGGTCGGCGCCGGCATCATGGCCAGCATGTTCGGCGACGAAGAAGTCGGCGATGACGAGATCGAGAAGCTCAAGCAGGGCGACATGATGGAATCGAGCTTCGGTGAGTTCGCCGCCGAAAGCCCGCAGTTGTACGAGACCATCATTGCCGAGCGCGACCAGTACATGGCTTCCGCCCTGCGCCAGGTTGCCGCGGGCAAGCCGACGGATGCGGCGTCGCCGTATCGCGTGCTTGCGGTGGTGGGTGCAGGGCACCTGCCCGGCCTGACTCGGCACCTGAAGGACGACACCGCCGACCCGGCCGAGATCCGCCGCTCGCTCGAGGTCGTGAAAGCCAAGTCGCGCTTTCCGTGGATGGAGGTCATCATCGGCGCGTTCCTCATCGGCGGCTTCGCCTGGGGCTTCTGGCAGGGCGGTGTGGATGTCGGCTCCGACCTGCTGCTGCAGTGGGTGCTGGCCACCGGCATCCTCGGCGCCATTGGCTGCGCGATCGCCGGCGGGCATCCGCTCAGCATCCTCGCGGCCTTCATCTCTTCCCCGCTCACGCCGCTGCATCCGGCGCTCGCCTCGGGCACCGTCAGTGCGTTCGTGGAAGCGACGCTGCGCAAGCCGACCTATGCGGATTTCATGGCGTTGCGCGACGACGTGCAGACGATGCGCGGCTGGTGGAAGAACCGGGTGGCGCGCGTGTTGCTGAACTTCTTCCTGACCAGCCTCGGTACCGCCATCGGCGTGTGGACCGGCGGATTGCGGATGCTGGGAAAACTCGTCGGCTGAGCCTTCGCCCGACGCACCACCCAAAGAAAAAGCCGGGCAATGCCCGGCTTTCTCCTTTCCGCTGAAACTCACTCCGCGCGCAGGGCGGCCACGCTGCTGGCCGTCGCCGCGGTGCTGCCGCGTCCCTGGCGGGCACGCTTGATCGTGCTTGCCGTACCGCTGCGCAGATCATCCAGGATCGCGTAGATCGTCGGCAGGAACAGCAGGCTGACCACGGTGGAGAACGCCAGGCCACCGGCGATGGCACGCGCCATCGGGGCGTAGGCCGGGCCATCGCCCGCCATCTGCGTGTTCGCCATCGCGATGGGGATCATGGCCAGGATCGCCGTGCCCATCGTCATCAGGATGGGGCGAAGGCGTTCGCGGCTGCCTTCCACCAGCGCATCGGTGCGCGACAGGCCGCGCCGGCGCAGGTTGTTGATGTGCTCAACCATCACGATGCCGTTGTTCACCACTACACCCATCAGCACCAGGATGCCGATGAACGACATGATGCCGAATGTCGTCCCCGTCAGCGCGAACAGCCAGAACACGCCGAACACCGAGAACACCACGCCGCTCATGATCGCGGCCGGGAACAGCAGCGACTCGAACACCGCGGCCATCACGATGTAGATCATCACCAGCGCGATCAGCAGGTTGAACATCATCTGCGCCATCGCTTCGTCGTCCTCCTGGAACGCGCTGCCATCGAAGGAGTAGCTGTAGCCGGCCGGGAACGTCATGCCCTTCAGCGTCTCCTCCAGCGCCTTGCGCGCTTCCGGCACCGTGACCTTCTCGGCGAGGTTCGCCTGCACGGTCACCGTCGTCTGCCGGTTGGTGCGCTGGATCTGCGTGGCCGAGGGCAACACGGCCACGTCCACCAGACTCAGCAGCGGCACGGTGCGTCCGTCGGGCGCACGCACCATGAAGCCGGCCAGATCCTCCGTGCCGTAGTCCTCGGCGCCGGCGAAGCGGACCCAGACCGGCACTTCCGTCTCGCCGCGACGGAACTCGCGCAACGGGGCGCCACGCAGCGCGAGGCTGACGAAGCGCGCCACTTCCTGGGCACTGAAGCCGAACGCCGCTGCACGTTCGCGGTCCACGCGGACGGTCAGCTCGCTGTTCTGGTCGCCCACGTCCACGCGCACGTCGCGCAGTTCCTTGCGCTTGGCAAGGATCGGGATCAGGTCGTTCGCGATCTCGGACAGCGTCTGCGTCGAATCGCCTACCAGCTGGAAGGACACGCTCTGGCCCGGTTGGCCGCCACCCCCCTGCCCGCCGCCGTCGCCGCGGATGCCGATGTTGGCGCGTGCCGACTTGGGCAGGTCCTTGCGCAACTGCTCCACCAGCGGTTTGGTTACGCTGGCCTTGTCGGTATCGAACTTCACCTGCGTACCGCCCCAACCCTGCTCGCTGAAATACGAGTAGACCTGGGTGATGTGGTACTTCTCGCGGTTCGCCTGCAGGAACTGCTCGACCTTCAGGACTTCGTCGGACATCTGCTCCTTGGTGTAGGCGCCCTTCCACTGGTAGTAGAGCTCCGCCTCGCCGCCGCCGTCGTTGCCGAACATGTCGAACTTGGTGAACTTGATCGGCACGAAGCTGACCAGCACGATCAGCAGGATGCCGAGCACGCTCCAGCCGCGGTGTTCCAGCGTCCAGCGCAGGAAGCCGGCGTAGCGCTTCTGCATGCGCGGAATGATGCCGGTTTCCGTGCGCACCAGCGGCGGTGTCTTCAGGCGTGCCGAGATCATCGGGATCAGGCTGACCGCCACCAGCCACGAAGCCAGCAGCGACACCGAGATGGTGATCGCGATCTGGCCCAGGTAGATGCTGAGGAAGTTGCGCTCGCCGAACAGGTTGGGCACGAACACGATGCAGTGGCACAGCGTGCCGGCCGACAACGCGATGGCCACGTGGCGGGTGCCGACAATGGACGCCCACACCGGGTTCCCGGGGTACTTCTCGCGTTCCTGGTAGATGCTCTCCACCACCACGACCGCGTTGTCGACCAGCATGCCGATGGCCAGCAGCAGGCCCATCATCGACAGGATGTTGAGCGTCACCCCGGCGAAGTACATGAAGCCCAGCGTCATCACGAAGCAGATCGGGATGGCCAGCGTGACCATCGCCACCGATGGCCAATGGCGCAGGAAGAACCACAGCACCACGATCGACAGCACCAGGCCGATCAGGCCGGCCTCGGCCAGTTCCAGCAGCGAGGACGTCACGTTCTCGCCCTGGTTCTCGATGATCTTGACCTGCACGTCGCTGAGCGAGGGCTGCGAACGGATCGCCTCCACTTCCTTCAGCGCGTTGCTGGACACTTCCACCAGATTGGCGTTGCGCTCCTTGAAGATGTCCAGGCCGACGGCCGGCTGGCCGTCCAGACGGCGGCCGTAGTCCATCCGCGCGGGCTTCAGGCGCACATCGGCGATGTCGCCCAGCCGCACGTTGCCGCTGCCGACCACCAGCTCGCGCAACTGCTGCAGGTCGGTCAGCTCGCCGACCGGCTGCACGCGCAAGCGCTGCGGACCATCGCTGATGACGCCGGCCGAGATCGAGAAGTTGACCGCCTGCAGTCGTGTGGTCAGGTCGTTGAGACTGAGGTTGTGCGCGGTCAGCCGGTCCTGGTTGATCGCGATCTCGACCTCGTTCGGCGGCGCGCCCGACACCTCGACGCGGGCGACGCCGGGAATGCGTTCGATACGCCGCTTGAACTCGCGCTCGATCATGTCGTACGCGCCGGTCAGGTCGGACTTGCTGGCCAGTCGCACCCGCAGCACCGGCTGGTCGGTGGTGGAGAACTTGAAGACGA
The DNA here is from genome assembly GCF_043632995.1 of Pseudoxanthomonas japonensis. Lineage (NCBI taxonomy): Bacteria > Pseudomonadati > Pseudomonadota > Gammaproteobacteria > Lysobacterales > Lysobacteraceae > Pseudoxanthomonas > Pseudoxanthomonas japonensis. Next base: position 2,303,385 of record NZ_CP171632.1, read on the forward strand.
AGTAGCGCTGCAGGTCGTCCGGCAGGTCGTCGCGGATCGCATCGAGGCGCTCACGCGCCTCGGAAGCCGCGATGGCGACATCGCGGTCCCAGTTGGAGAACTGGATGAAGATCTGCGCGCCCTCGGCCTTGGCGTTGGACTCCATCCGCTTGATGCCGGCCATCGTCGACAGCGCTTCCTCGGCCGGACGCAGCACGGTGCGCTCGACCTCCTCCGGTGTCGAGCCGGTGTACGGCAGCGACACGAAGATGAAGGGCGGCGACACCTCGGGAAAGGCTTCCAGTGGAAGCCGGATGGCCGCGATCAGGCCGATCACGAACAGCGAGATGAAGAACATCACCGCCGTCACCGGCCGCTTGATGCTGAACTCCGCGACGCTCATGCGGGTTCACCCTCCCTATCCGCCGGCATCGCCGCCTTCTTCGTGCGACGGCCACGCGCCAGGTAGTAATCGTCGGCGCGGCGGTCCAGCAGGTCGTAGACCACCGGGATCACCAGCAGCGTCAGCAGCGTGGATACCAGCAGGCCGCCGATCACGGTGATGGCCATCGGCGAGCGCACTTCCGCGCCCGGGCTGCCGAACAACGGCGCAGTGGCCAGCGGCAGGAAGCCGAACAGCGTGCAGAGCGTGGTCATGATGATCGGACGCAGGCGCGAGCGCGCACCTTCGATCAGAGCTTCGCGCTTGGACACGCCAGCTTCGCGCAGCTGGTTGACCTTGTCGATCAGGATGATGGCGTTCTTGGTCACCAGGCCGACCAGCAGGATCAGGCCAATGAACACGACCACCGAGATCGGCGAGTTGGTCAGGAACAACGCGGCCACCGCACCCACCATCGCGAGCGGAATGGTGAACAGGATGACGAACGGATGCAGCAGCGATTCGAACTGCGACGCCATCACCAGGTACACCAGGAACACGGCGAGGCCGAACGCGAACAGCAGCGAGTTGACCGATTCCGCCAGTTCCTCGCCCTGGCCACCGATATGCATGCCGACGCCAGCGCCCAGCGGATTCTCGGCGACCATCTTCTGCACTTCCTGCACCGCACTGCCCAGGTCGATGTCGCGCAGGTTGGCCGACACGATGGCCACGCGCACCTGGTCGGCGCGGTGGATCTCGCTGGGACCGGTGGTGGCGACGACGTCGGCGACCGCGGACAGCGTCACCGGACGCGCACTGCCAGGATTGACGATCAACCGGCGGATGCTCTCCACCGATGCACGATCGCCCTCCTGCGCACGCACCAGCACGTCGATCTTGCGGTCGCGGAAGCTGTAGCGGGTGGCGACTTCGCCGCGCACATTCTTCACCACGACGTCGGCGATCTGGCGCGTGGTCAGGCCCAGCGCACCCGCACGCTCCTGGTCGAAGCGGATCTGGATCTCCGGGAAGCCCTGCTCCACGGTCGACTTGACGTCGGCGTAGTGCGGGTTGGTGCGCAACAGGGCCGCCAGCTTCTGGCCCGCATGTTCGATGCTGGCCAGATCCTGGCCGCGCAGCTCGACTTCCAGCGGCGTGGAGAAGCTGAAGAGTTCCGGTCGGCTGAAATCGACCTGCGCGCCGGGGTGGTCCTTCATGGTCGCGCGCAACGCTTCGGTCTCGCGGGCTTCGATGGCTTCATTGCCGCCATTGGCCATCACCACGGTCAGCTTGCCGATGTTCTCGCCGCTCTCGGTCGGATTCGCATCCAGCCGCGTGCCGCTGCCGCTCACGCCGTACAGGGCATGGATGCCCTCGGCTTTCGCATGCTTGTTCTGCAGGTCGCGCACCAGTGCATCGGTCTTCGCCAGCGGCGTACCCGGCGGCAGCTTCACCGTCATCTCGAAACGATCCTGCGCCAGCTGCGGGATCAGGTCCGCGCCCAGCATCGGCACCGCGGCGAGCGCGACAAGCAACGTGGCCGCCGCGAAGCCCAGCACGAGCCACGGACGGTGCAACGAGGCCGGCAGCAGGCGCATGTAGCCGGCTTCGGCGCGGTTGTACGGCGCCATGGCCAGGTCGCTGGCCTTGCGCATGACCGGACCGACAACGGCGGCCACGCCACGCCACGCGCGCACCACCACCCACGCCAGGCCGAAGAACGCGCCCCGACCGGCCACGCCGACGCCACGCCCGGTCGCCGCGAGCGGCTTCTGCCAGCGCGCGTCAGGCTTCCACTGCGGGTGCGGGGCTTCGTCCGGGAACGCCAGCGGCGGCCGGCCCTTCAGCGAGCTCAGCATCGGGATGAGCGTCATCGACACGACCAGGGAGATACCGATGGCGATCGCCACGGTCAACGCCTGATCGCGGAACAGCTGGCCGGCGATGCCCTGCACGAACACCAGCGGCAGGAACACCGCGATGGTGGTCAGCGTGGACGCCACGACGGCCATGCTGACCTCGCGCGTGCCGACCATCGCGGCTTCGAGTATCCCCAGGCCGCGCTCGCGTGCCTTGGCGATGCTCTCCAGCACCACGATGGAGTCGTCCACCACCAGGCCGGTGGCCAACGCCAGGCCGCCCAGCGACATGACGTTGAGGCTCAGGCCCAGTTCGCCCATGAAGAAGAACGTGGTGACGATCGAGACCGGCAGCGACAGGCTGATGACGAACGTGCTCCAGCCGTCGCGCAGGAACAGGAAGATGATCAGGATCGCCAGCGCGCCGCCGATCACCGCGTCCTTCTTGACGTCGGCGATGGCGTGTTCGATGAACAACGACTGGTCGTCGATGATCGTCAGCTCGACATCCGGCGGCACCTGCTGTTTCAGCTGCTCCAGCTTGGCCTTCAGCGCTTCGGCGGTGGAAACGGTGTTGGCGTCGCCTTCCTTGTAGATGGCGAGTTCGACCGCTTCCTTGCCCGCCAGGCGGATGATCGCCTCGCGTTCCTTGAAGCCCTGGCGGACCTCGGCCACATCCTTCAGGCGCACCGGCACGCCGCCGGCGATGACGCTGCCGCCGCCGCCGGAGGCGCTCTGCACCGACGCCGCGGCCGCCATCGCTTCAGCCGAGCCGGTCGAAGCGGCGATCGCCGCCATCTGAGCGGCCGCCGACGCCGCGGCGTTGTCGCCGCCGCTCTGCGTGGTCACCAGCATCTCGCGGATCTCGTTGACGGTGGCGAACTGATTGACGGTACGCACTAGGTAACGCTGCGAGCCTTCTTCCAGACGGCCGCCGGAGATGTTGATGTTCTCCTGCTGCAGGCGCTGGATGACGGTGTCGATCGGCAGGTTGAGCTGGGCGAGTTTCTGCTGGTCGATGTCGACCTGGATCTCGTCTTCCAGGCCACCGCCGACCTTTACCGCGGCCACACCGGTGACCGGCTCGAGCTTCTTCTTCAGGTCGTCGTCGGCGTAGCGGCGCAGTTCGGTGAGCAGGCGGACCGCGTCGGTATCGTTCTTCGGCTCCTGCTTGTTCGACAGCACCAGGCGCAGGATCGGCTCGGTCGAGGGATTGAAGCGCAGCAGCACGGGCGCCTTCGCTTCCAGCGGCAACTGCAGCACTTCCATCTTGTCGCGGACTTCCAGGCTGGCCTGGTCCATGTCCGTGCCCCAGGCGAACTCGAGCACCACGTCGCTCTGGCCGGTGCGCGACACCGACTTCAGCTTGCGCAGGTTCTTCACCACGCCGACGGCCTCTTCCACCGGCTCGCTGATCAGCGTTTCGATCTCGGACGGTGCCGCGCCGGTGTACTCGGTGCGCACCGTGAGCGTGGGATAGCTCAGGTCGGGCAGCAGGTTGACCTTCAACGAGCCCAGCGCGATGACGCCGAACAGGAACATCGTGATCCAGAACATCGCCACGGTGACGCGGCGACGTGTCGAGAACTCGACCAGTCCGCCGCCCATCGTTCCATCTCCACCCGTTGCGTGGGGGTCATGATCCCCCGGTGCGTGGCCAGGCGTGCTCATTGCTTGCTTCCGGCGGTCTTGGCGGCTTCCGGCTTGGCGGCGACCTTGGCCGGTTCGGCGCCGATCACCTGCACGGCGCTGCCTTCACGCAGCGCGACCTTGCCGGCGGTGACGACCTGTTCGCCGGCCTTCAGGCCTTCGCGCACTTCGATCCATTCGCCGTCCACGTAGCCCACCTTCACCGGCACGCGCGCCGCCTTGCCGTCGCGCACCGCGAACACCGCCGGGTCGCCGTCGTCGAGCAGCGCGACGCGCGGCACCACCAGCGCATCGGCGCGCTGGTCGTAGTCGATGCGGATGCGGCCAAACATGCCCGGCTGCAGGACGCCATCGCTGGCGAACGAACCCACCACGCGGAAGGTGCCGCTGCCCGAATCCACCACCGGCGCAATGCGGTCCACCGTGCCCTGGAACACCTTGCCGGGCAGCGCATCCACCGCCAGCGCGATCGGCAGGCCCGCCTTCAGCGTGGACAGCTCGCGCTCCGGCACGTTCAACGTGGCTTCCAGACGCGACTGGTCGACGATGCGGATGATCGGCGTGTTGATCTGCACGAAGTTGCCGGACTTGATCGAACGCGACGCCACCACGCCCGAGATCGGCGCCGTGACCGTGGTGTACGACAGCTCCAGCGCGGCGGCGCGGTAGATGGCGCGCGCGTTCTCCAGGTCGTATTTGATCTGGTCGACGTCGTTGGCGCTGATCATCTGCTGCTCGACCAGCTGCTGCGCGCGACGGTAGTTGTTTTCCAGCTTGCGCATCTGCGCTTCGGCCTGGGCCACCTGCAGGCGCAGGCGGTCGGGGTCCAGCCGTACCAGCGCCTGGCCGGCGCGGACCACCTGCCCTTCTTCGACCAGCACGGCCAGGGCGACACCAGACGTCTTGGCGACCACCTGCGACTCGCCCAACGCCTCCAGCGCCGCGGTGCCGCTGTAGCTGGCAGCGACCGGGCGATGGGTGACCTTGGCCACCTCCACCGGCACGGCATCGGGTTCCTTCGGACCTTCGCCGTTCTTGGCCTGGGCCTCCGGCGTGGGGCCGCCTCCCTTGCAGGCGGACAGGACCAGCAGGCCGCACAGGACGGGCACCAGTGCGAGGCGCAGGTAGGAACGGCCGGAATGGGGGCGGGGTCGGGACATGGGGCGGTACCGTGGTGGTGTTGTGGTGGTGTTGTATGAAGGTATATCACCCCTGAATGACTTCCATGCGCCGAAGGTCATGGTGACTTGCGTCGGACGTCGTGCTGCGCGCACCACCTGCGTATTGGCAGGCGCGAGGCCGAGGGTGCACGTTGCAAAAACCGCCTACGCAGGTTGACGGCCCTTCGCGTTGGCCACGCCCTGCCTGTGCGCGACATTCGGTCGCAGGCTATACTTGCGTTCAGCCAAGCGCCGCGGTGGTACGCGGCGCGCGCAACCTGAGAGTTCCACGAGAATGATGCGACTGCTTCCGCTCGCCGCTTGCCTTGCCTTGGCCGCCCTTCCGCTGGCCGCCCTGACCGCACAACAGGACCCCCAGGCCGCGCCGCCGGCGACCGAAGCTGCCGCACCGGCCACGGCGCCCGCCGCCGCACCCAAGCCGCTGGTCGGCAATGCCGACACCGGCCGCACGCTGACCTACACCTGTCAGGGCTGTCACGGCATCGTCGGCTACAAGAATGCGTATCCGAGCTTCAAGGTGCCGAAGATCGGTGGCCAGTCGGCCGACTACCTCGCCAATGCGCTGACCGAGTACCGCACCGGCAACCGCAAGCACCCCACGATGCAGGCCCAGGCGCAGAGCTTCTCTGACCAGGACATCGCCGACATCGCCGCATTCCTTTCCACCGTCAAGTAAGACCACCATGCCCAACGCCAAGCACGCCCAGCGTCTAGCCATCGTCCTGTTCGCGGCCCTCGCCCTGGTGGCTTGCTCGAAGGAAAACACCGAGGCTTCGGCCGAAAACCCGGGCCATGCCAGTGGCGAACACGGTTCCAGCTCGTCGGCCGGCCTGCCCAAGGGCCACATCGCCAAGGGCGAGGAACTGGCCAAGGCGAAGGGCCAGGCGACCGGCCAGAGCTGCATCGACTGCCATGGCGCCGACGGCAATGCGCCGATCGACGACACCTACCCCAAGCTGGGTGGCCAGTACGGCGACTACCTGGCGCACGCACTGCAGGCCTACCGCAGCGGCGACCGCCAGCACGCACTGATGTCGCCGCAGGCCGCGAATCTCAGCGATCAGGACATTTCCGACCTCGCCGCCTATTTCGGTTCGCGCCCCTCGCAGCTGCGCGACCTGCACAACGTGCATCGCTGAGCGTTGTCTTTCCCTCATCGGGAATGCAGAAACGGAGCCGCAAGGCTCCGTTCCTGTTTGCGGCGACACCCGCGGCTTCTGTGGGAGCGATACAAGTCGCGATGAACCACCGCGGCACCCCATCGCGACTCGCGTCGCTCCCGCATCGCACCGCGCACCTCTCGTCATCAGCTGTCGGTCGGAATCGGCGTGCGCTTGACCGGAATCTCCGGCGGCGGCCGCGCCTTCGGCGGCTCCGGGAACAGGCTGCCCAGTCCGCACCCGCCACCGAGCTGGAGTACCGAGATCGAACACTTGAGCTTCATGTTCGTGCCGGGGATGGGGATGTCCACTTCGCGCACGTTGCGCCGCACCCATTCCGCCAGCAGCGACTCGCTGGGCACCCAGTACTTGTCGAAACTGGTCGGTTCGTAATCGTAGGGTGGCCGCTGCAGCCACGTGCCCGCCTCATCCAGTCGCTCGCGCGTCCACTGGTCGTTGCCGCCGCCAGGCGCGCCGCGTTGTGCTGTCGCCTCGCCGGCGTCGCCGGGCACGCGCAGGCTGCCGTCGGCGTTGTAGAGCCCCGCCTGGTCGCGGCCGTCGGCAGCGCTGTCGCCTGCCACGTTGCGGCGCGAATTGCCCCAGTCGTCCGTGCGTGCCGGTGTGCTCCAGCCACCGGGTTTCGTTGCGGGCGCCGGGCCTGCATTGCTCGACGTGGGCGCCGTGGTGCCACGCGGTGCGGCGGTCGCCGTCGATGGTGCCCGTGTGCTCGCCGTCGAAGGCGTACTCGATGACCCCGTCGTCGACGGCGTGGTGACGGCAGGCGCTGGCGCTGGAGACGGCCGCGGCGAAGGCTCGCGGACCTCGGCCTGCCGCACATTGCGCTCCTGCGTCGCGACGGCACGCGGCGACACCTCGCGCGACGGTACCGGCACCGTGCGTATCTGCGGCGCAGGCGTGGCCATCTCGCGCTCACGGACCTCAGCGTCGCGCGTGGCCATCGCCGGCACGTCGATGGCACGCACCGGTGTATCGCGGCGCACGACGGGTGCGGTGACCGGGGTGGGAATCTCGCGGTTGGGCACACCCACCTCCCGCTGCGCCGGCTGGGTGATCTCCGGTTGGCGCGGCGTGACGGACGGCAACACGAAGGCGCGGGTCGGTTCGGCGACTTCGGTGACCTGCAATGGTTGATCCGCGATCTCGGGTACCGGCACATCGCGCGGCGGCAGCGGCGGCACGTCCATCGCCACGGTGGGGGCCGCGACTTCCGTTGGCGGAGGCGATGATTCGCCGGGTTGCGGCTGGGGCGGCGCCGGCGTCGCCGACGGACTCGCCGCAGGCGCCGCGCTCGCCGTCTGCTCGGCGGCGGTTTCGCCAGCCTGCGTCGCGCCGCCGGTTTCGTCCGGGCTGCCCTCGCCGATCATTTCAAGGCGCACGCGACTGCTGTCGCCGGCCTCGTCGGGCGGTGGCGGGATCTGCACCAGCGCCACCCACAGCAGGAACAGGAAGAACACCAGATGCAGCATGCCGCTGCTGACCGCCGCCGCCCAGCGCATCCAGCGCTCTTCGCGCGGCGGCGGCCCCCAACCCGGGTAGAACAGCGAACGCAGCGCCAGCATGCGCCCGGGCAGGAAGGGCGTGGCGCGCCTTGCCGTCGGCGCATGCGAAGCCAACACGCCGAGGATCGCATCGACCTTCTCGTTGGTGATCCTGCCGAGCCGCTCGGGCAGCGCGCGCAACCACAGGCCCCACCCGAAAGGCAGGCCGGTCTGGCGTTCGACGATGGGGGCCGCCTTGCGCGGCAGCAGGTGTGCGATGACGTCGGTGGCGTTCGTCACCGGCGGTCGGCTCCGTCAGGCCGCGTTGCCGCGCGGGATGTACGGCGCGTCGCCGGTCCCGTGGTCGGTCGCGTCGCGGACGGCGGTGACGCCTGGCACACGCGCCATCAGCGTCTTCTCGATGCCCTGCTTCAGGGTGACGTCGGCCATGCCGCAGCCGTGGCAGCCGCCACCGAAGCGCAGCCATACCACGCCATCGCCGCCCACTTCTTCCACTGCCACCCGCCCCTTGTGCGAGGCCAGCTGCGGATTGATCTCGTTGTCGATGACCCAGCGCACGCGCTCGACCAGCGAAGCCGCCTCGCCGGGCGCTTCGCCCTTGATGCGCGGCGCCTTGATGGTCAGCTGGGTGCTGGCGCCCTTCATGACATAGTCGATGTCGGCACCGTCCAGCCAGTGCACGCTGGCCGCATCGACGTACAGGGTGAAACCGTCGCAGTCCACCGCCCATTCGTCGCCGGCCAGGTCGCGCGGTTCGGCGAACTCCAGTCGCGCATCCGCCTGCGCCGTCCCGGGATGGACCGCGCTGAGGCGCACGCCCAAGCCAGGCAGCGCCTCGCGTTCGATCAGCTTGCGGAAGTGCGCCTGCGCGCTGTCGGAAATCTGGATCATGCGGCTATTCTAGCCGCCAGCCCGACGGGCATTCACGTTCACTGACCGGTCGTCGCACTTCGTTCAGACTGGTCGCCCCCGCAGGAGAGCCGCCATGTCCGACCTGATCCCCCTGGCCCGCGCGCACTGCGTGCCGTTGCGCGGCAGCGAACACCGCCTGCCGCCGGCCCGCATCGCCGAACTGCTGCCCCAGATTCCCGGCTGGGAGCTGGCAGAGGAAGGCCACGCTCTGCTGCGCACGTTCCCGTTCGACAACTACTACGAGACCATGGCATTCGTGAACGCCCTCGCCTTCATCGCGCATGCCGAAGACCACCATCCGGATCTTGGCGTGCACTACAACCGCGCGGTCGTGCGCTATTCCACGCACGACGTCGGCGGCCTGAGCGAGAACGACTTCATCTGCGCGGCCAAGGCCAGCGCCTTGCTGGGAGAATCCTGATGGAACGTCGTATCCCCGTATCACCGATGCTGCTGCTCGCCGGCGTGTTCGCCCTGTCGGCGTGCACGAAGAAGGCGGAAGAGGCCGCCGCGCCGCTCATCGCACCGACCGAACTGGCCGCGATCGACACCCCGCCGCCTGCCTACCCGGCCGAGGCCGAGTGCAACAGCGAGGGCGGCACCACCGTACTGCGCGTGACCATCGAGAAGGACGGCGTGCCCGCCCGCGTTGCCCAGGTACAGGGCAGTGGCAATGCCGCGCTCGACAAGGCCGCGCTGGCGGCCGTGCAGACCTGGAAGTTCCGCGCCGCCACGCGCAATGGTCAGCCGGTCACCCACACGATCAACGTGCCGGTGACATTCCCGCCGGTGCTGGAAAAGCCGACGCGCTGCTTCGCGCAGGGCGCGGGCTGACTCAGCCCAACCGCTCCAGCGCGTCCGCCAGATCCTCGGCCAGCGGCGCGCTGAGCACGTAGGGCGTCTTGCCACCGTCGAGCGCGAACTGCAGCGAGGCGGCATGCAGGAACAACCGCTTCAGGCCCACCTGCTCGCGCAGGCGCTTGTTGACCGCCGGGTCGCCGTACTTGTCGTCGCCCGCCACGGGATGGCCGATGTGCTGGGCATGCACGCGGATCTGATGGGTGCGGCCGGTCTCGATGCGGACCTCGCAGTACGAGTGCCCGCCTCGCCGTTCCAGCACGCGGAAGTGGCTCAGCGATTCCTTGCCGTCACGATGCACCTGCACGTGGCGCTCGCCGCCCTGGCGCAGGCCGATGTGCAGCGCCGCGTCCACGCTCATTACGCCATCCGGCATGCGGCCGACCAGCAGGGTCAGGTAGCGCTTCTCGATGCCGCGGGTGCCGTCTTCGCTGTCCTCGCGCAGCAGCGCCTGCAGTTCGGACAGGGCCGAGCGCTTCTTGGCCATCACCAGCAGGCCGGAGGTGTCGCGGTCCAGACGGTGGACCAGTTCCAGCGTCTGGTTCGGCCTCAGCGCGCGCATCGTCTCGATGGCGCCGTGGCTGATGCCGCTGCCGCCGTGGCTGGCCACGCCGGTCGGCTTGTTGATGACCAGCAGGCGCTCGTCCTCGAACACGATGGACGCCTCCATCCGCTTCAGGAAGCCGCTTGGCGGCGCGACCTTGTCTCCCACTTCGACGAGACTCACGGGCGGAATTCGGACTTCATCGCCGCCTTCCAGCTTCCGCTCCGCCTTCGCCCGGCCGCCGTTCACCCGCACCTGGCCGCTGCGCACCAGCTTGTAAACCAGGCTGCGCGGCGCGCCTTTCAGCTGCCCCAAGAGGAAGTTGTCCAGCCGCTGCCCGCCCCGGTCTTCCGGCACCGTGACCGTCCGCACGGCGGTCTTGGCGCCTGCAGCCGGCTTCTCGGAGGGGGGACTGGGGTTGGAGCCATTCATTCTGTTACACTCGGAGCGCGAGATAAGGGTTTGATTTCGCAGGGAGTTGCAGTTGGGCCAGAAGCCCGTCTCCCCGCGATTCCGGCAAGTGCGCGGCCACCGCCCCAGGGGCGGCCATGTTAGCGGCTGATCGGCAGGCCCGGATACCGCCGGGTGCGTGACGGCACCTGATGCTGAACATGTCCCGCGTGGCGCCCCCTCTTGAGGGAAGCTGCCTCCGGCCCCGCAACACCTATTAGAAAGAAAGCGCTCCCGCGGCCTGCCGTGGTGTCGTAGCGCTGGAAACCCGAAGCCGCCCCGCTGCGCCTGCGCAAGGGGCGGTGCAACGTTCCAGAAGCGAAACCCCATGGCGTTCCGCGCGGTAGCAGCGCGCGAGGAACGCACAATGAAACGCATGTTGATCAACGCCACGCAGGCCGAAGAGCTGCGCGTGGCCATCGTCGACGGTCAGACCCTGTACGACATCGATATCGAACAGCCGTCGAAGGAACAGAAGAAGTCCAACATCTACAAGGGCCGCATCACCCGGCTCGAGCCCTCCCTGGAAGCCGCCTTCGTCGATTACGGCGCGGACCGCCATGGCTTCCTGCCACTGAAGGAAATCTCCCGCGATTACTTCCAGGCCGGCGTCGACCACAACAAGGCCGGCATTCGCGAGCTGCTGAAGGAAGGCCAGGAAGTCGTCGTCCAGGTGGACAAGGACGAACGCGGCAACAAGGGCGCCGCCCTGACCACGTTCATCTCGCTGGCCGGCCGCTACATGGTGCTGATGCCGAACTCGCCCACCGCCGGTGGCGTGTCGCGCCGAATCGAGGGCGACGACCGCGCCGAACTGAAGAAGGCGATGGACGCGCTGGCCATCCCCGACGACATGGGCGTGATCATCCGCACCGCCGGCGTCGGCCGCGACGCCGAAGAGCTGCAGTGGGACCTGGACTACCTGCTGAGCGTGTGGAAGGCCATCGCCGAAGCCGCACTGACCAAGCCGGCCCCGTTCCTGATCTACCAGGAAAGCCGCCTGATCGTGCGCGCTCTGCGCGACTACCTGCGCAGCGACGTGGGCGAGATCCTGGTCGACACCGACGAGCTGTACGAGACCGCCCGCGAGTTCATGCAGCAGGTGATGCCGCACAACCTGCGCAAGCTGAAGCCGTACAAGGACGACATCCCGCTGTTCAACCGCTTCCAGATCGAATCGCAGATCGAAGGCGCCTATGAACGCAACGTCCGCCTGCCCTCCGGCGGCTCCATCGTGGTCGACCAGACCGAGGCGCTGACCGCCATCGACGTCAACTCGGCGCGCGCCACCAAGGGCGGCGACATCGAGGAGACCGCGTTCCACACCAACATGGAAGCGGCCGAGGAAGTGGCCCGCCAACTGCGCCTGCGCGACCTGGGCGGTCTGGTGGTGATCGACTTCATCGACATGTCGAGCAACAAGCACCAGCGCGAAGTCGAGAACAAGCTGCAGAACGCGCTGAAGTACGACCGCGCCCGCGTGCAGATCGGCCGCATCTCGCGCTTCGGCCTGCTGGAGATGAGCCGCCAGCGCCTGCGTCCCTCGCTGGGCGAGTCCAGCCAGATCGTCTGCCCGCGCTGCGAAGGCCATGGCCGCATGCGCAGCGTCGAGTCGCTGTCGCTGTCGATCATCCGCGTGGCCGAAGAGCACGCGATGAAGGACAACACCGGGCAGGTGCTGATCCAGGCCCCGCTCGAGATCGCCAACTTCCTGCTCAACGAGAAGCGCAGCGCGCTGCGCGAGATCGAGCAGCGCCACGACGCGCCGGTCATCATCGTCGCCGACGAAGCGCTGCACACGCCGCACTACGAAGTCACCCGCATCCGCGAGAACGAGCTCGGCGAAGAAAGCAGCAAGCCCAGCTACCATCGCGGCACCCAGCGCAAGCTGCCGGTGCATGCGCTGACCAAGGCGCAGCTCAACATCCCGGCCGCGCCCGCCGTCACCCACGTCAAGCACACGCAGCCGGCCCCGGTGCGCGAAGAGCGCGAGGCGCCGGCACCGGTGGCCGCACCGGCTCCGGCCGTGGCGCCGGTCGTCGTCGCCGCGCCCGCCTCGGGCGGCGTCGTCGGCTTCTTCAAGCGCCTGTTCGGTGGTGGCGAAGCCGCGGCCCCTGCCCCGCAGGCCCGTCCGCAGCAGGACAACCGCCAGCGCAACGACCGCAACGGCAACGGCCGTCGCGAGAACCGCGACAACCGCGGCCAGCAGAACCAGGGCCGGGGCGGCAAGCAGGACAACAACCGCCGCGACGAGCGCAGCAAGGGCGAGAAGCAGCAGGGCGGCAACGCCCAGCAGCAGAAGCCGCGCAACGAGCAGCAGGGCCAGAAGCAACAGAAGCCGCAGGGCCAGCCGCAGAACGCCCAGGGCAACGCGCAGCAGCCGAAGGCACCCAGGCAGCCGCAGGGCCAGCAGGGTGGCAAGCCGCAGCAGGAAGGCCAGGGCCAGCGCCAACCGCGCGCGCCGCAACAGGACGCGCCCGCCAAGCCGGCCGCGCCGGTTGCCGCCGATGCGGTGACGACGGCCGCCGCCATGGTCGTCGCCACGCAGGACACCGCCGTGCGCACCGCCACCGCCGTTGCCCCGACGCCGGTCGCAGCAACCGACGTACCGGCGATCGATACCGATGCGACGCAGGTCGCCACGGTCGCCGTCGACGGCGAGGCCGCGCCTTCCGCCGAGGGCGACACCGGTGAAGGTGGCCGCCGCCGCCGTGGCCGTCGTGGTGGCCGTCGCCGCCGCCGCGGCAATGGCGAAGCCGGCGCTACCGGCGAAGAAGGCATGCTGGCCGACGATCTGGGCAGCGACGACGACACCCCGGTCGCCGACCGTTCGCAGCCGGAGTTCGACTTCGACGACGAAGAGCCGGCCATCGCCACGCCGCGTGCGCCGAAGCCGCAACCGACCGCACCGGTGGCCGCTGCTGCCGCCGTTGCTGCACCGGTCTTGGCCGCCGCGGTCGCTGCGCCCGTCGCGGAGCCCGCGCCGGTCACCGACGCGACGCCGGCCGTCGTGCCCGCCCCGGCCGTGGTCGAGACCGTCGCGGCCACCGAAGTGATCGAGGAAGTGAAGGCCGAAGCCGCACGCGTCCAGCCTGAGATGACCGCCACGGTGCAACAGGAAGCACCGGCTGCCGCCGCCATCGTCGACACGGTCAAGGCCGAGATCGCCGCCGAACCGGCTCCCGTCGCCGTCAAGCCCGTGATCGTCGAGGCGGTCGAAGCACCGACGCCGGCCGTCGCCGCGGTCGAGACCGTGGAAACGGTCGTGGAGACCCCGGTGGTCGCCGCCGTGCGCAACGAGCCCGTGCAGATCGACCTGGTCGACGCGGTGAACGAAGCGACTGCCGAAACCGAAGCACCCGTCGCGGCCGCCGTGCCGACGCCGGCCGCACCGAAGCCCGTCAGCGCGCCGGCCACCGGCTCGCTGTTCTTCGTCGCCGATGCGGACACGCCGCCGTCGGTCACGCGCAGCCTGTTCGAGCCGGCGTTCACGCCAGTCAAGCCAGCCGACGAGGTCGCCCAGGGCGACAAGCACGACGACGACGGCAACGAGGAACGCAGCGCCTGACCCAAGGCGCTGCGTCGAAGCAGCAGGAAAACACTGGCCGCGCAAGCGGCCAGTGTCGTTTTCAGCCCCCCGGCTCCGCGCGGGTTGGCAAGACTCCAGCGAGGCGACTACAGTCCGTCCATGTTCCCAGTGCATGGATGCCTGTCATGAAGCGAACCACCCTGCCCGCGTGTGCGACGTTTGTCCTGATCGCCACGGCCACCCTGCTTGCCGCGCTGCCGTTCCAGGCGGGCGCCCAGCAACGCAGCGTCCGCGGATGGGCCGAGGGCCCCTATCAGGTGAAGGGCACGGGCGGCGCACAGTCGCTTCTGTTCGAGTGGAAGTTCCTCGATGTCTACTGCATCGACATGCCGCCGCTCCGACCGGCCAGGGATGTCGTCCACGGCACGCTGGGCGGCGGCGCGATCTCGTTCTACCGCCTGCGATACGAGAACGACCTGAGTGCCTATGTGGTGACCTCCACCGTACCGAAGGATCGCAGCCCGGCCGACGAGTACCGGATCCTGCTGCAGCACGAGTACGACACCGCGCGCGCCGTCGCGGCGGTGGCTTCGGCGGAACGGTACCGCGTCGACACCGGCACATCGTCCTTCGGCCCCACGGTGCGGATGCGCCTGCTGAACCTCGGCGACGACGATCCCGATGAACCCTTTCCCGTCGCGCGCCCCCTGCTGAACGCACCCGAGGAACCGCTGCGCTCGCTCTCCGTCCACCGTCTGTTCGTGCATGGCGGCAGCCGCTACGAGATCGCCGTGCTGGGCGTTCCCACCGACGGCGAGACGCGTGCCGCGCTGGAGTCACGCGCTACCCGGCTTGCCGACACCATGGTGGACTCACTGCAGACCTGCACTGCGGCGATGGAAGCGAAGGCGCAGCCTGCGCGCTAGAGCGCACACTCGCGTGCTCGCAATGGATTCCAGCGTGCGCTGGAATGACGCACCTGCCCTGATCGACAACCCCGCCGTCGTCCCAGCGAACGCTGGGACCCATCTTGCTCTTTCATCGAGCAGCGCGGCTCGCACAGGCAATGGATTCCAGCGTGCGCTGGAATGACGCACCTGCGCTGATCGACAACCCCGCCGTCGTCCCAGCGAACGCTGGGACCCATTTTGCTCCTCCATCGAGCAGCGCGGCTCGCACAGGCGATGGATTCCAGCGTGACCAGACGTGCGTCTGTCGAAAGCCGCTGGAATGACGGGGCTCGGTCTAACGGTCACTCCGCCGTCGTCCCAGCGAACGCTGGGACCCGTCTTACTCTTTCATCGAGCAGCGCGGCTCGCATAGGCGATGGATTCCAGCGTGACCAGACATGCGTCTGTTGAAAGCCGCTGGAATGACGCACCTGCGCTGACCGACACCCCGCCGTCGTCCCAGCGAACGCTGGGACCCATTTTGCTCTTTCATCGAGCAGTGCGGCTCGCACAGGCAATGGATTCCATGCGTGACCAGACGTGCGTCTGTTGAAAGCCGCTTGAATGACGGGACAGGGTTCCGACGCCTGCGAACACCCGCTCAGAGCGCGCGCGTCGGATCCATCAGGCCCCACTGCGCCGCCAGGCGCGCCAGGGCGATGTTGTCCTGCACGCCGGTCTTCTCGAACAGGCGCGTCTTGTGCGTGTTCACCGTCTTCGCGCTCAGGTTCAAGCGACGGGCGATCTCTTCCTGGCGCAGGCCCTGGGTGAGCAGCATGGCCACTTCCAGTTCGCGCGGCGACAGCGCATCGAACGGCGAGGCGTCGCCGCCGACGGTATGCAGCGCCAGGTTCTGCGCCACGTTGCTGCCCAGGTAGCGCTTGCCGCGCGCCACGTCGCGCACGGCGCGGATCAGTTCCGCCGCATCGCCGGCCTTGCCGAGGTAACCGGAGGCGCCGGCTTCGAGCAGGCGCTTGGGCAGCGGACCGTCCTCCAGCACCGACACGATGATGACGCGCACGCCGATGTCGGCGCGCACGATGCGTTCCGTCACTTCCAGTCCGCTGTAGCCGGGCAGGTGCAGGTCGCACAGCACCACGTCGGGTTTCAGCTGCCGCACCAGCGGCAGTGCCGCCTCGCCGGTCTCCGCCTCGCCCACCACGTCGATCTCGGTATCGGTGCCGAGGATCAGGCGCAGGCCGGTGCGCACCAGGGCGTGGTCGTCGATCAGGAAAACGCGGATGGTCATGGATAACGGCTGCCTTCGAGGGACGGATCGAGCGTAGGCGGGCCGTCCGTCGCCGCGCAATTAACATTGTATCGGGTGCGGGTGCGCTACATGCGTGTACATCCGTCGAGGCCGGGCGCGCCCTGCGGCATACTCGGCGCCTCACCGCGCGTTCCGCTGCGCGCTCCATCGTCATAGGGGGTTCCACCATGCATCACGTCCGCCGCAGCCTGCGCTGCGCCCTGCTCCTTTCCGTGTTCGCCAGCGTGCCGGCCTGGGCCGACGACGTGTCCGGCCGCTGGCACGGCCAGGTCGAAGCGATCAGCGCGCACGGCGACACGACCGGGCGTGGCGACGCCATCGCCCGGCGCCTCGATGCGCTCGGCATTGCCTGGAAGCGCGAAGCATTCGAACGCGATGGCCAGGCCGGCGAGAACCTCGTCGCCGACCTCGGCGGTCCCGACAAGGCGCCCCTGCTGCTGATCGGCGCGCACTACGACAAGGTCGCCATCGGCCATGGCGCCACCGACAACGCTTCGGGTGTGGCCGCCGTGCTGGAACTCGCGCAGGCATTGAAGGCCAAACCCCTCGAACACCACCGCGTGCAGGTGGTGTTCTGGGACCTGGAAGAGAAAGGCCTGCTCGGCGCGCATGCCTGGGTCGCCACCGCCGGCCGCGAGCAGCCCGCCCTGTATGTCAACTTCGACGTGTTCGGCTGGGGCGACACGCTGTGGATGATGGCACCGGACAGCGGCACGCCGTTCGTCGCCGCGCTGCGTGCCGCCAGTGGGACGGAAAAGCTCGGCTTCGCGCCCGGCGACAAGTACCCGCCCACCGACCACCTGGCCTTCCTCAAGGCGGGCTGGCCGGCGGTCTCGTTCTCGCTGGTCGGCGGCGACGAGATCGACCCGATCCTCGCGGTCTTCGGCGGCGGCAAGCCGGCGCAGGTGCCCAAGGTGATGCAGGTGATCCACAGCGAGCGCGACACCACCGCCGAACTCGACGCCTCGCGCGTGGACGACGCGCTGCGCGTGGTGGAACAGGGCCTGCGTGCCTGGGACCACCAGAACGCGCACTGATCGGTTTCCTTGTGCCGGACACACGAACGGGCCCTTGCGGGCCCGTTTGCGTTTGCGGCGAGAACACGCCTGGCTCTCCGGGCGGCGACGATGTCGGACTCGCGGTCCACCGCCAGGCGCAGCACGGAACAGGGGGTGTCCGGGAAGCTGCGTTCGGTTCTCTCGTGGTGCCCTGGGTGTCAGCCTTGCGACTCGGAAGCAGGGTTTGCGCGGGAGGCAGAGGGGGTGGATCCGCCGGTCCGACCACTGCGCGCTTTTTTACGGTCGCCCGTGCGAAGGCCGCGTGTAGACCGTTCAGCCGGACCGCACAGTTTTCTCACGCAGCGTGCACGCCGCTTAACCCTGGCGAACGGCAGGCTGCGTCTATGCATCGACGTCACGGAATGCCCCGTACGTTGTTCAACAGACACCATGTTTCCCGCTCGCCATGATGACCTTCGACCTGTTCCACACACCGTCCGATGACGG
The DNA here is from genome assembly GCF_043632995.1 of Pseudoxanthomonas japonensis. Classification (NCBI taxonomy): domain Bacteria; kingdom Pseudomonadati; phylum Pseudomonadota; class Gammaproteobacteria; order Lysobacterales; family Lysobacteraceae; genus Pseudoxanthomonas; species Pseudoxanthomonas japonensis. Next base: position 2,321,137 of record NZ_CP171632.1, read on the forward strand.
CACCTACGAGTTGTCCATCAACGAGTCGCCGCCCCTGCACTTCGCCACCCCCGGCGCCGCGCTCGGATACGCCGTCAAGCTGGCCAACCAGCGCCACCGGCAGGGCCTGGACTACGCCATCAACATCGAAGGCGGCGACGGGCGCTGGCGGCTGTTCGAAGGCTGGCGCCTCTGCGCCTGAGCCGCGGCCAGAGGCGCAACGTCCCTGTCCGCATGTGGTGAGTCCGCCCGCCACGGGCATGGCACCCTGTCGTCCCTTCTGACGACACCCCGGACGCCATGACCACCGCCGCACGTTTCCGCGCCCTGCATACCCGGGGCCTGCTCCGCCTGGCCAACGCCTGGGATGCAGGCACTGCCCGCCTGATCGAACACCTCGGCGCGCCTGCCGTCGCCACCACCAGTGCCGGACTCGCGTGGGCGCAGGGTTATCCCGATGGCGATGCCCTCGACGTCGACGCCCTGCTGCATGCCGTCGCCGGCATCGCCCGCGTCATCGAGGTGCCGCTGACGGTCGATGTCGAAGGCGGCTACGCGGACCATCCCGACACCGTCGCCGGGATCGTCCTGCGCGTGGTGCACGCCGGTGCCGCCGGCATCAACCTCGAGGACGGTGCCGGCGATCCGGCCGTGCTGGCGGCCAAGATCCGCGCCATCCGCCAGGCCTGCACCGCACAGGGCGTGGACGTCTTCATCAACGCGCGTACCGACGTCTACCTGCGCGGACTGGCCGAGGATGGCATGCGCGTCGACGAAACCCTCCGGCGCGCCGCGGCCTATCGCGAGGCCGGCGCCGACGGCCTGTTCGTGCCCGGACTGGTCGACGCCGACGCCATCCGCGCGATCGCCGCGGACTGCAGCCTGCCGCTCAACGTGATGCTGCGCCCGCAACTGCAGGACCTCGCCGCGCTCGAAGCCCTCGGCGTGCGGCGCGTCAGCACCGGATCGGCCCTCGCCGAGTCCATGTACGGACGACTGGCCACGCAGGTCGGCAACTTCCTGCGCGACGACCGCACCGCCCTGCCCGATCCGCAGGCGATGGGCTACGGCGCGGTCAACGGCCTGTTCGGCTGATCCATGACGGCAGGTAGGATTTTTCCTACAGCACACCGGGACATCGCCCGACTGCGAATGTGAATGCCCTGCGCGACGATGCATGCGTCCCCGGCAGCACGCCCTGCGCAGTCCAGGAATGGACGCTCTGCAATGGAACAAGGGCGCTGCCTTGAGCAAGCAGCACTGCCGGAGCCGGGGACTCCCCCTTTCAGACCCGACCTGGTTGGTCGGGTTTTCTTTTGCCCGCGCTCAGCGGGCCCACAGCTCGGGCGCCTGCGCCAACCCGAGCAGCACCAGCGCGGCGGCCGCGATCAGCAACCAGGCCATGCTCCGCACGACCAGCATCCGCATCGTGTGTCTCCTGTCCCCTGTGTGACTCGACTATCTCCACGTAAACGCGGCGAGTCAAACGTAAATGCATTAAGCCGCGATCGCCGTATGCGGTTCCGCGGTCGCCGCACCGTCCGTGCCGCGTGCCGCCGCCAGGAATTCGCGGCCCCAGCGCGACAGGTCGTGGTGGCGCACGATGTCGAACAACCGGCGCTGGCGGTCTTCGCGTTCGCCCGGTGTCATCACCAGTGCCTGCCGCAGCGTGCGCGCCATGTCGGCCGGATCGTGCGGGTTGGTCAGCACGGCGCCCTTCAACTCGGCCGCCGCGCCGGCGAACTCCGACAGCACCAGCACGCCGTCACCGCCCTCCAGGCCCTGCACGGCGACAAACTCCTTCGCCACCAGGTTCAGGCCATCGCGCAGCGGCGTGATCCACATGACATCGGCCGCGGCGTAGTGCGCCACCACATCGGCGAACGGCAGCACGCGCGAGAAGAAGCGCACCGGCGTCCAGTCCAGCTGCGACAGCCGGCCGTTGATGCGGCCCACCGCCTGCTCGATCTGTTGTTGCAACGGCCGGTACACGGTCATCTCCTTGGCCGCCGGCACGCAGACCAGCACCAGCGTCACCTCGCCGCGCAACTCGGGAGACTCGTCCAGCAGGCGCTCGAAGGCATGCAGTTTCTGCAGGATGCCCTTGGTGTAGTCCAGCCGCTCGATCGACAGCACCAGCTTGCGCCTGCCGATCTCGTCGCGGATGCGTGCGATGTCCTCCTCTACCTGCTCCGTCTCCAGGCTGGCGCGGATGCGGCCCACGTCGGTGCCGATCGGATGCGCGCCGATGCGCACCGTGCGTCCGTCGATGCGCAGCTCGGTGGCCATGTCTTCCACGCCCACGGCGCAGCCGAAGGTCAGGAAGCGCGGCGCGCATGAAGCGCGTTGCGTCACTTCCACCGGGAACGTGCTGCGCACGGCGTCGGTGAAGTTTTCCGCATGGCGCGGGATGTGGAAGCCTACGTAGTCGCAGGCCAGCAGGCTGCCGAGGATCTCGCGACGCCACGGCAGGATCGCGAAGATGTCCGCCGACGGAAACTGCGTGTGGTGGAAGAAGGCGATCTTCACGTCCGGGCGGAGTTCGCGCAGCACCGACGGCACCATCCACAGGTTGTAGTCGTGCAGCCAGACCGTCGCGCCCGGCGCGGCCTCGGCAGCGGCGGCTTCGGCGAAGCGGCGGTTGACGCGCTTGAAGAGTTCCCAATCGTCCTCGTTGAAGCGCGCGCGCTCCCAGAAGCTGTTGATCACTGGCCAGAACGCTTCCTTCGAAAAGCGCTTGTAGAACACGTCCACCTCGTGCTTCGTCAGCGGTACGTGGGTCGCCGTGAGGCCGGGATAGCGCTCGGCATCCACCGGTGCGCGCGCCTCGATCGGCGGCGCCTTCGGATCGTCCACCGTCCACGCCACCCACGAACCGGGCTGGCCTTCACCGAAGAAGCTGAGCAGGCTGGGGATGATGCCGTTGGGCGAACTGTGCGGCTTGCGCACGCGCTGGCCATCGACGATGTGCTCCTCGTACGGCAGGCGGTGGTAGACCATCACCAGTTCGGCCTTGCCGGGCGGATGCGGCGTGGGCAGGTAGTCGTCGGCATCGAGCAGTGCGAAATGCGCCATCGCCTGCAGGATGCCGCCGCACCCGGGCGCCTCCGCATGCAGCACGTTGTCCATGCCGGCGGTGGCGGCCACCAGCGCCGGTTCCGATTCGCCCACGCAGACGCCGGGGAAGCCTTCGCCATACATCGACAGGTCGTTGAGCGTGTCGCCGGCGACCAGCACGCGCGCAGGATCAAGCGCGAGTTCGTCGACCAGCGCGGTCAGCGTGCTGCCCTTGCGCGTTTCCCGCGGCAGGATGTCCAGGTAGCGGTCGGCCGAATACAGCACCTCGCAGCCCAGCGAGGCGGCGACGGCTTCCACGTCCGCCTGGATCGTGGACAGCTGTTCCGGATGGCAGTAGTACGAGCAGCGGCGCTCCTGCGGCACTTCCTGGCGCACCAGCATCGGGAACCGGCGCATGGCCTCGGCGACCACGTGTTCGCCCGGCCAGCGCGCTTCGATCTGCGACTGCAGCGGCTGGATAGGCTGCATGTCGGCGGTGCGCAGCACGGTGGCGCCGACGTCGCAGATCACGTAGTCGGGCGTGGGTAACCCGGGATCGGCCAGCAGCGGCAGGATCGCTTCGCGTCCGCGGCCGGTCACCCAGGCGAGCTTGACGTCGGGGTGCGCGTCCACCAGGTGGTACAGGCGCTTGCGCGCGTCCGGGTCGCCGGCGAGGAAGGTGCCGTCGAGGTCGGTGGCGAGAAGAAAAGGTGGCGTGGGTTGTTTCAACAGGCTCATGCAGGTGCACTCCAGAGTGGGGAGATGCCGCGCACAAGGCACGACGCGAAGGCGTCCAGGGACGCCGGCGGGGAGAGTCATCGCATCGGAAGAAGGCGCCGCCGTCGGGCGCAGGAAACCAGGGTGCCGCGTGCGAGGCACGCTGCGCGCAGAAGCGCTGCAGATGTGCGTCCGTCCCCGAAGCATGGACGCAGACATCGACTGATGCGATGCAGCATTGTAGTGCGCATCTCACAGTGAGAGGTCAACGTGATGTTAAGAATGTTAAATCGACGCGCGCAGAGGCGGTTCTACGCTCGCCCAGCGCCGATGACAGCATCGATACGACGCACTCCGCTCACCACACGATGTCACGTTGCGGCTGAAAGAGGCTCTCGCCCATCACTAAAGTCCGACGTTGGATCGGATCGATCCACTCATCCATCACCACGAACCAATGTTGCATCGAAACGATGCAACGATTCATCGAAACGATGGAACGTCGGATCGAAACGATGCATTGATCCATCGAAATGATGGAACGCAGGATCAAAACGATGCACTCATCGGTCAAGAAGATGGAACGTTGGATCGAAACGATGCACTGATCCGTCAAAAAGGTGGAACGCTGGATCGAAAAGATGCACTGATCTGTCAAAAAGACGGAGCGCTGGATCGAATGGATGCATTGATGCATCAGAAACACGGAACGCCGGGCGACGTCGCCCCGCGCTCCCCCACGGGTATGCGCTGACGTAGAACAGGCCGCCCGGTCCGCCGCGTCCTCCGTGCCACCCCGGTGCCTGGCCGGCCAGCCCTGCACCACGACGCCTGCGTCAGTCGACGAAGACCTTGCCGCTGCCGTACTCCCAGCGCCACGGCACGCCGGTCTCGCCCAGCACGAACGCCACCAGGCGCGGGAATGCGCGCTCGGCGCGCACGTCGTTGCCCAGGATCACCACGCAGCGCCTGCCCTGCTTCACGCACACCCAGGTGTTGCCGGTGGAGTCGTTATGCCCGCCCTTGAAGAAGCCCGCTCCCTGCGGGCCGTCGAAGACCACCACGCCGAGCCCGGCGGCCAGGTCCTTGCGCCGCTGCGCGAGCGGCAGTTCGTCCTGCAGCGTGGGGAACTGGCTGGCGGTGGTGATGGGAAGCTGCGGCGAGGTCATCGCATCGAACGTAGCCGGCTCCAGGCCGTCTCCGCGGATGTAGGCGGCAACGAAGTTGGCGAGGTCGGCGATGGTGGTATCCATCGAGCCGGCGGCACGCACGCGGCTGCGTTCGTCGTGCGGTTCCACCGTGCCGTCCTCCATCCAGCCATCGGCGAGATTGGCGGCAAAATCCGCGCGCCACCTCATGCTGGTGTTCGGCATGTCGAAACGGTCGAACACGCGCCGCTGCATCTCCGCGCCCAGGTCCAGGCCCAGCCCGCGCTCGAGCACGTACTGCAGCAGGATCAGGCCCTCGCCGGAGTATGCGTAGCGCGTGCCGGGATCGAAGTGGAGGCGCAGCTTTCCGTCAGGTTCGAGATAGGCGAAGTTGGCGAAGCCGCTGCTGTGGGTCAGCAGGTGGCGAGCGGTGATGTTCTTCCAGCGGGGATCACCGGCCAGGTCTGGCCAGGGGCCGTAGGCGTCCTCGGCGGGATAGTCGGTCAGCGGTTTGGCGAAGTACTCGCCGACGGGCCGGTCGAGGTCGAGCCTGCCTTCCTCCACCAGCTGCATCACGGTGTACGCGAAGACCGCCTTGGTCAGGGACGCGCCGTACATCACGGTGCCGGTCTGCAGCGGATCGCCTTTCGCGTTGCGATGGCCGTAGGCGGCGACATGGACGACCTTGCCATCGTCGATCACCGCGATGGCCAGGCCGTTGGCCTGCGCGGCCTTCATGGCCGCGGCGACTTCGGCATCCAGCGCGGCGCGCGTGGGAATGGCATGGGGCGCGGGACCGGCCGCCGAGGCGGCGAACGGCAGCAGCACGAACAGGCCAATCGCGAGCAATGGACGCATCGTTGTCTCCCCGGTTTACGTCCGATCTTACGGACCGCACACCCCCGCAACAGCGCCAGAGGTCACGCCCCGCCCCCGTAGCCCGGGTAAGCAAAGCGCACCCGGGACGCACCACCGGGACCGCCCCACGCAACACCCGGATGCGGCCGAGCGCCTTATCAGGCGACTCCCGTCAGGGCGCGACGATCTTCATCAGCGCGACGGCGGCGATGCCGGACACCAGCCAGATGACGACACGCTTCAGCGTGGCAGCGTCGATGCCGCCCCTGCCCTCGCCATTGCGGATCGGGTTGATGCCCACGACCAGCACGTGCATCGGCAGCGCGATCACCAGCAGGAACGCGAACACCCAGTACATCGTCTCGTCGCCGAGCTTCGGCCAGATCAGGGGCATGGCGATACCGGCGAAGAGGCCGGCGATGGCGGCGGTGATGGGGGTGGGCGTCAGGGCCATGAGGGTTTTTCTTATAGGGCGTGGTCGGAGTCTAGCGGACTCAAGGTGCAAGGACGGCTTATCGAAAAGTCGTAGGATGGGTTGAGCGAAGCGATACCCATCACGCCCCAATCCGAGGTCAAGGAATGACCGACTACAGACGCGCCTTCGTCCCCGGCGCCACCTATTTCTTCACCGTCAATCTCGCTGACCGTCAGACGACGCTGCTCGTCGATCACATCGATCTGCTACGCGAGGCGGTCCGCTACACACGACAACGGCATCCCTTCATCATCGATGCAATGGTCGTGCTCCCTGACCACCTGCATGCCATCTGGACGCTGCCACTTGACGACGCCGACTTTCCGCTCCGCTGGCGCCTCATCAAGACCTGGTTTTCTCGCAAGCTGCCGCGTGGCGAACCTCGCCGATCCAGTCGCGTAGACAAGGGCGAACGCGGCATCTGGCAACGACGGTACTGGGAACACCTGGTACGTGATGAAACCGACTTCGCGCGGCACGTGGACTACATCCATTGGAATCCGGTGAAGCATGGGCATGCGGCGCGGGTTGAGGATTGGCCTTACTCGACGTTCCATCGGTTTGTGCGCGATGGGGTGTTGGCGGAGCGACGTCCCCCCGCTTTCAGTAGCGGGGCGATTTAGAGTCCGGGGTTGATGGTAGCGGATGCCAGTTGCTTCGCGTAGGCGCTCGGTGTTAGGCCGCCGAGTGCCTTCTTCGGCCGCTCCTCGTTGTACTCCCGGCGCCAGGTCTCGATGACCGTCCGGACGTGCAGCAGGTGGGTGAACCAGTGTTCGTTGAGACACTCGTCCCGCAGCCGCCCGTTGAAGGACTCGACATAGGCGTTCTGGTTGGGCTTCCCGGGCTGGATCAGTCGTAGCTGCACACCGCGCTGGTGCGCCCAGACGACCATGGCCTTGCCGCAGAACTCCTTGCCGTTGTCGGTGCGGATCACCTGCGGCAAGCCACGGGCGAGCGCCAGGCGATCCAGCACGCGTGTTACGCCCAAGCCGGAGATCGCCCGCTCGACTTCGATCGCCACCGCCTCGTGGGTGGCGTCGTCGACGATCGTCAGGCATTTGATGACCCGGCCTTCGGCAGTGCGGTCGAACACGAAGTCCATCGACCACACCTGGTTGGCGGCCAGCGGCCGGATAAGTGGCTGACGCTCGCCCGGCAACACCTTCTTGCGCTTGCGGCGCCGCACCTGCAGCTTCGCCTCCTGGTACAGCCGTTCGACGCGCTTGTAGTTCACGAGCAGTCCCGCTTGCCTAAGCTTGAGGTGGATCATCCCGACGCCGTAGCGCCTGTGCCGCTGCGCCAGCGCCAGGATCCGCGCCCGCAGCTCGACGTTGCGGTCCGGACGCGGCGCATAGCGGTACGCGCTGGCGCTCATGCGCACCACCGCCAGCGACCGCCGCTCACTCAGGCCCTTGGCCACCAGATGCCGCACCAGCTCCCGTCGAGCCGGTGCAGTCACCACTTTTTTCGCAGGGCGTCCTTGATCACGTCGTTCTCGAACACCTGCTCGGCCAGCAGCTTCTTCAGCCGGGTGTTCTCCGCCTCCAGCTCCTTCAGCCGCTTGGCGTCGGGCACGCTCATGCCGCCGAACTTGCTGCGCCACAGGTAGTACGAGGCTTCGCTGAAGCCGTGCCGGCGGCACAGGTCCTTGACCGGCAGGCCGGCTTCGGCCTCACGCAGGAAGCCGATGATCTGTTCTTCGGAAAAGCGCTTCTTCACGTCCAATCTCCTTGTGGTTGGGGATTGGACTCCAGATCGCGGTGCTACTCAAAATTGGGGGGACGTCGCGAGGACTGGGGTTGGGACGGAGATGACGCGGGCTTCGGGGAGCGCCGGTGATGGGTATCGCTTCGCTCAACCCATCCTACGGGCTACCCTAAGACCCACAACTCCAGACTCAGAGATAAAGATGCAAGTGTGTGGCTTGTGCCTTCAAATGGTGTCTAAGCTAGCTAGATCGCATATTGTCCCGAAAGCGCTGGTGACGCAGGACCTGCCGAAAGATGAGTACTTGGCGATCGTTGGAACCAGCCGCACCAGCAGGCCCGTCATATCAACTACCGGCATTTGGTCGCGTATCGTGTGCCCGCCCTGTGAAGCTTCCTTTGGTCCTGACGATGAGTACCTGATAACCGCCATTCGAGGCCTAGAAGCTTACCCAACATCCTTCGAAGGCCAGGTCACCGCCCTGCACGACGTAGACCCGTTTCGCTTAAAGCGAAGCCTTCTAAGCATCCTTATGCGAGGACATCTGAGCGACCACAGAATGTACAGCACGGTGGATATCGGACCGTATGCGGAAGTGATTCGGCGACACTTGAGAAATGAGCAGGAAGACCCGAAGGAAGTAGCAGTATTCCTAAGGCATATCACAGGCCCGCTAGGCGGCATTACGACTGCGCCAATTAGAGAGCGCTGGGAGGGCGTCAATGCCTATCGACTGTTCTTTCCCAATTTGACGGCGATGATCAAGCTCGACAGACGCCCTTTCCCCAGTCCGTTCCCATTGATTCAACTTGGAGCTACCGATCCACCTTTAGCTCTACGCTTTCAGAATCCAACTCCGTCCGAGCGAAATCTGATCTATCGGATCGCTGATAGCCACAAGGAGCATCTTCGAAAGATTATGGGAAAATTTAGCGGACGTTATGAAGGACTGACGGGCGGCGACGCTTGAATTCCGCGCCTTGTCTAGGCCCGTAGGATGGGTTGAGCGCAGCGATACCCATCATCTCGGACGATTAGAGACACCGAAGCGATGGGTATCGCTACGCTCCATCCATCCTACGTTTCATGGTTGCCGAAGTGGCGGAGAGAGTGGGATTCGAACCCACGGTAGGCTTACACCTACGGCAGTTTTCAAGACTGCTGCCTTAAACCACTCGGCCATCTCTCCGTTGTCACTACCCTACCGCGGCACTGCGCCGTACGGCAGTTTTACCATCGACCTGCGGTCGATGTTCGCTCCGGCCTTCGGCCTACGCAGTCAAGACTGCTGCCTTAAACCAATCGGCCATCTCTCCGTTTGCTGGAACTGCCCGCGACCCCGTCGCGGTGCATCGCCGCCCTACCCCGGCGGCACGCCCGGCCCCTTGCAGGCCGGACGGCATTTTCGCACGAACCCCGCCGCCGTGGCCTACGAAGCCTTCTTCACCTTGGCGGCCTTGGTGTTGTCGATCGCCATCGCGATGGCCTTCTCCTTCGCCTCCGCACAGGCGCCACCGCAATCCAGCCGCGACGACTCGATCTGCTGCGGCAGGTGCTCGGCCAGGAAATCGATGAACACCCGCACCGCCGGCAACAGGCCGCGGCGCGATGCAAACACCGCATGGCAGATGCCCTGCGGCAGGCTCCATTCCGGCAGCACCACCTCCAGCTCGCCCTTGCGCACGGCCTCGGCGCATACCGTCTCCGGCAGCAGCGTGATGCCGTAGCCGTCCTTCGCCATCGACTGCAGCAGCGGGAAATCGAAGCCGGCCAGGCGCGGATTAAGCTCGATGCGACGCACCTCGCCCGCGGGGCCGTGCAGCTCCCAGCGCTGGCGCGCCTCGTCCTCGCTGATGCTCAAGGTGACGTGCTCCGCCAGGTCTTCCGGCATCTTTGGGCGGCCGGCGCGGTTGAGGTACTTGGGACTGGCAACCAGCAGTTCCTGGATCTGGCCAAAGCTGCGCATCACCAGGCTGCCGTCGTCGTCGAGCTTGGCGCGCACGCGCAGGGCCACGTCGTAGCCCTCGTTGATGATGTCGACCCGGCGGTTGTTGACGTGCAGCTGCAGCCGCACCTTCGGGTACTTGTCGAGGAAGGCCGGCAGGATCTTCGGCAACTGCATCTGCGCCACCGCCACCGGCACGCTGACGCGCACCACGCCGCGCGGTTCCGCGCTCAGGCGGTCGACCACTTCGCGGGCGGCCTGGGCTTCGGCCAGCATGGTCTGCGCATGGCGGTGCACGCTGGTGCCGACGTCGGTGACGGCGAAGCGGCGCGTCGAGCGCTGCAGCAGGCGCACGCCCAGATCCGTCTCCAGCTGGCTGATGCGCCGGCTCAGACGGGACTTGGGAATACCCAGGGCGCGCTCGGCCGCGGCAAAGCCACCGTGGTCCACCACCATGGCGAAGTAATAGAGGTCGTTGAGGTCGTGCTGCATGACAATAGCTCCACCTTTAGAACAGTCAGTGACGTTAGACCACGTTTATCCCAATAATGCAACGACCTACAGTGGTCTCCAAGGCGGCACTGGCCGCATCCGACAGGAGCACCACCGTGAAACTATTGCATATCGACAGCAGCGCGCTGGCCGCCAACTCCGTCAGCCGACAACTGACCGCCGCCATCGTAGCCCGTTGGCAGGACAGCGTGCCCGGGCTGGAGGTCACCTACCGCGACCTGGACACCGACCCGCTGCCCCACCTGACCAACGCCATTCTGGGTGGGGGCGATGCCGCCGCCGCACAAGCCGGCGAGACCCCCATGCAGCAGTTCCTGGCCGCCGACGTCATCGTGCTGGGCGTGCCCCGCTACAACTTCGGCGTGCCGTCCACGCTGAAGGCCTGGATCGACCGCGTGGCCGTGGCCGGCCGCACCTTCAAGTACACCGAGAACGGCCCGGTGGGCCTGGCCGGCGGCAAGAAGGTCATCGTGGCCGAAGCCAGCGGCGGCGAATACGCCGGCACCGCGATCGACTTCGTGGCGCCGTACCTGACCCAGGTGTTCAAGTTCCTCGGCATCGCCGACGTGGAATTCATCCGCGCCGAGCGCGTGGCGTATTCGCCCGAGCACAAGGCGCAGGCCATCGAGGCGGCGTTGGCGAGCATCCCGGCCCCGCTGCGCAAGGCCGCGTGACAACCGCTCCTCTCCGTTCGGCCCGCGCAAGCGGGCCGTTTTCTTTTGGGTCGCGCGAAGATGCCTGGATGACTCCCCTCGCCCTGCGAAGCGGGGAGAGGGTGCCCGGAGGGCGGGTGAGGGGCGAACGGAGATGGGATGCTTGGGCCGCGGCTCGAGGTCAACGTTCAAGCGCATTCAGACGCGGAAGTCCTGCGCGAAGCGCTGCCCCTCATCCGCCCTTCGGGCACCTTCTCCCCGCTTGCGGGGAGAAGGGATAGAACATCAGGCGATCTGTTCCGCCCCACCCATGTAAGGACGCAGCACCTCAGGCACGGTGATCGAGCCGTCGGCGTTCTGGTAGTTCTCCATCACCGCGATCAGGCAGCGGCCGACGGCGGTGCCGGAGCCGTTGAGCGTGTGCACGGGTTCCGGCTTGCCGGTGAGGGGATTGCGCCAGCGGGCCTGCATGCGGCGGGCCTGGAAATCCTCGCAGTTGGAGCACGAGGAGATCTCGCGGTACATGGCCTGCGAGGGCAGCCAGACTTCCAGGTCGTAGGTCCTGGTGGCGCCGAAGCCCATGTCGCCGGTGCACAGCAGCATGCGGCGGTACGGCAGGCCCAGCTTCTCCAGCACGGTCTCGGCGGCGCGGGTCATGCGCTCCTGCTCGTCGTAGCTCTCGGACGGGCGCGCGATGGAGACCAGCTCCACCTTCTCGAACTGGTGCTGGCGGATCATGCCGCGCACGTCGCGACCGCCGCTGCCCGCTTCCGACCGGAAGCACATCGAATGCGCGGTCATCCGCAGCGGCAGGCGGGCGTCGTCGAGGATCTCGTCGCGGACGATATTCGTCAGCGGTACTTCCGAGGTCGGGATCAGGTAGCGCGTGTGCTCGCCCAGCTGGGTGGCGAACAGGTCCTCCTCAAACTTCGGCAGCTGTCCGGTGCCGCGCATCGAATCGGCGTTGACGATCACCGGCACGCTGGTTTCTTCGTAGCCGTGTTCGTTGGTATGCAGGTCGAGCATGAACTGCGCGAGCGCGCGGTGCAGGCGCGCCAGCTGGCCGCGCAGCACGGTGAAGCGCGCGCCGGACAGCTTGGCGGCGGTGTCGGCGTCCAGCCAGCCGTGGCGGGCGCCGAGCTCCACGTGGTCCTTCACGTCGAAGTCGAACATGCGCGGCGAGCCCCAGCGGTGCTGTTCGACGTTGCCGGCCTCGTCGCTGCCGACCGGTACGCTGGCGTGCGGCAGGTTGGGGATGCCGAGCGCGATGGTTTCGATTTCGCTGCGGATCTCGTCCAGCCTCACTTCCGAGGCCTTCAGCTCGTCGCCGAAGCCGGCCACTTCCGCCATCAGCGCCGACACGTCCTCGCCCTTGGCCTTGGCCTGGCCGATGGCCTTGGAGCGGGTGTTGCGCAGGTTCTGCAGTTCCTCTGTGCGCTTCTGCAGCTGCTTGCGGGCGGCTTCCAGGTCGGCGATCCGGGACACGTCCAGGTCGAAACCGCGGGTCTCCTTGAGGCGCTGGGCGAGTTCGGCGGGCTGGGTGCGGAGCAGGACGGGATCGAGCATGGAAACAGCAGTCTGGCGTGGGAAGCCGGCATTATCGCCCATCTGCGACCGCCTGCCCGTGCGGTTAACCACGGCTGTGCAAGAATCGGTGCGTCTTTTCCGGTGATCCCCATGTCGGCCCAGCAACCGCACGACCCGCACTTCACCTTCCGCCTGCCCCGCACCGCCCTGCGCAATGCCGGCATCGCCTTCGGCATCGGCCTGCTGCTGTTCGTCATCGTCTGGTGGGCCGGCCGCGACGACGGCTTCTATACCCCGGAGGCGACCGCACCGGGCAAGCCGCTGCCCATCGAGGCGCTGCCGGAACCCCTGTCCACCGGCGCGGGCGCCAGCGGGATGGAAGAGCCGGCACCGCGCCCTGCGCCCGAGGAGCGTCCGCAACTGGTGGAAGAGAAGCCGATGCCGGCCCCGGTCTCCGAAACGCCGATGCCCACCGCGCCAACCGATCCGACGGCACCGACCACACCGGTCGCGCTGGCCCCCGGCGAGGTGCCCGTGCCGATCCCCGGCCAGACCCCGGCACCGGAATACCCATCCTCCGCGATGCGCAATGGCGACCAGGGCACGGTGATGGTGCGCGTGGAAGTCGGCGTGGACGGTCTGCCGACCTCGGTCGACGTGGCGCAACGCAGCGGATCGCGCGATCTGGATCGCGCCGCCGTCAACGCCGTGCGCCAGTGGCGTTTCCAGCCGGCGCAGCGCGATGGCCAGCCGGTGCCGGGCGCGGTGACGGTGCCGATCGATTTCAAGATGCGGTGATGCCTTCAGCGACCGTCATACAGCGTTACGCGAAATAGCAGGCGAACTGCGTCGACTGAGATCGACAAGTCCCTCCCGGAAGTCGGAACTGCCGTCCTGGTATGCGACGACGGTGCCCGCGTTCTACGCGTGGCTGCACCAAGGCTTCCCGGACGTGCATCTTCCGAAGCTGGTGATGTTTTGGCTGCACGACGCGGATATCCGCGTACGTGATGCCGAGTATCGCCGTACACAGGACGAGGCCATCGACGCGTTGATCGCCGACCTGGAACGCGGCCGGCTTCCGGATCGCGATAGGCAAGTCGGTTGCGCATTGCCGCTGGCATGGTTGGGTGCCGGCGCGCTGGTTGCACTGGCGACGCTGTGGTTTCTGCTGCAGCGATGACCTACACGCAGCGTGCACCCACATGAACGCCGGTTGCGTTAGCTGAACTAAAACCCGCTCGCTTCATCGCCCAATCACGCATCGCAAACATCGTCGCGCAAAGACTCGGCACCGTTCCAACGCGGAACCCACAACGCGAAACGGAGGTTCACATGTCGATGCCCACCAACAACGAATACCGCGCCCCGGATACCGTCGAAGACACCACGGTCGAACCGCGCCGCACCACCTCGCCCGTCCTGCTGACGCTGCTGGCCTTCGCCGTGACCGCCGGCGGCCTGATCTGGTGGAGCCAGTCGCGCGCGCCTGCCGAGGCCCCGGTCGCCACCGTGCCCGGCAGCGTGATCGATGAACCGGCGGCCACGACGCCCGCCCGAGAACGCGCCACGGCCACCGCCAACCGCGAGCGTGCCGCGGCGAATCGCCCGGCCCCCATCAGCCGCGACGCACGCCCGATGGCCGGCAACGCCGAGCCGAAGTATCCGGCCTCGATGCTGCGTGCCGGCGTCGGCGGCACCGTGGTCGTGCTGGCCGAGGTGGATGCCCAGGGCAACCCGGTCAATGTCAGCGTGGTCGAACGCAGCGGCGAGCGCGAGCTGGATCGTGCGGCAGTCAGTGCCGTGAAGCAGTGGCGCTTCGAGCCGGCCATGCGCAACGGCAAGGCCATCGCCACCAGCGTGAAGGTGCCGGTGGACTTCAAGCCCATCTAACGGCCATCTACCTGCGCTCCTGACATGGAGCGGACGAGGAAAGGAAAGGGGGACGCGGGCAAGGCGTCCCCCTTTTTCGTGGCGTAAGACAAAGCAGCTTTTTGTGGGAGCGACGTAAGTCGCGAAGCCGTCATGAGGTGGGTCATCGCGACTTACGTCGCTCCCACATCACACCCCATTTTCAACACATCACGCCTTGCGCAACGCAAACCCCGCCCCTGTCGCCAACGCGTCGTAATCGGGGAACGACGTCGCCACGTTCGCCACATCGCCGACGCGCACGTCACCCTTCGCCAGCTGGCCCGCGATGGAGAACGCCATCGCGATGCGGTGGTCGCCATGGCTGTCGACCACCCCACCCTGCAGCGGCCCGGGGAAGATCGTGGCGCCATCCGGCGTTTCGTCCACGCGCAGACCCAGCGTGCGCAGGCCGTTGGCCATCGCGGCGAGGCGGTCGGACTCCTTCACCCGCAGCTCGGCCGCACCGCGCACGACGGTGGGACTGTCCGCGGCGGCGGCCGCGACGAACAGCGCCGGGAACTCGTCGATCATGTCCGGCACCAGCGCTTCGGGCACGGCGATTCCGCGCAGCGGCGCATGGCGCACCACCAGGTCGGCGACCGGTTCGCCACCATGTTCGCTGGCGTTCTCTTCGGTGATGTCGGCACCCATCAGGCGCAGCGCCTGCAGCAGGCCGGTGCGGCGCGGATTCAGTCCCACCGCGCGCAGGCGCAGTTCAGAGCCGGGGATGATGCTGGCCGCGACCAGGAAGAAGGCCGCCGACGAGAAATCCGCCGGTACCGCGATATCGGTCGCCGCCAGCCGCTGGCCGCCGCGCAGGCGTGCGAAGCCCGGCGAGAAGTCGATGTCGACGCCGAACGCCTTCAGCATGCGCTCGGTGTAGTCGCGCGTGGGATGCGGCTCGCGCACGACGGTGTCGCCGTCGGCGTACAGGCCCGCGAGTAGCACCGCCGACTTCACCTGCGCGCTGGCGACTTCCAACGTGTAGTCGATGCCGGTCAGCGGCTGGCCGCCGTGGATGCGCAGCGGCGGCAGGCCGCCCTCTTCCGTATCGATGCGCGCGCCCATCGTCGACAGCGGGGCGGTGACACGGCGCATGGGACGCTTGGACAGCGAGGCATCGCCGACCAGCACGCTGTCGAACCGCTGCGCGGCCAGGAGGCCTGCGAGCAGGCGCATGCCGGTGCCGGCGTTGCCGCAGTCGAGGTCGCCATCAGCGGGCTTCAGGCCATCCACGCCGACACCGTGCACGATGCGCCGCGAAGGCGACGGGGTTTCGATGCGCACACCGAACCGCGAGAAGATCGCGGCGGTGGCGCGGGTGTCTTCGCCTTCGAGGAAGCCGTCGATGGTCGACGTGCCGTCGGCCAGTGCGGCGAACATCACCGCGCGGTGCGAGACCGACTTGTCGCCGGGGATGTCGAGGGTGCCGCGGAGCGGTTGGCCGGCGGAGGCGATCCAGTCTTGTGTCATGGCAATTCGTTGCGGGTATTGAGGATGAATGAGATCGGCAGTCCGGGCGAACGACGGAAGGTTTCCGTCATCCCGGCGAACGCCGGGATCCATCTTGCTCTTGCTGGTCTGGCGAAAGGCAACGTCAACGTGGATCCCGGCTTGCGCCGGGATGACGAACGGGGCGATGCGACGACCGGACGCAGTTCACCATGACGTCATCACGGCACCGCGACCGGATACGACCCCAACACCTTGATCTGGGCCGAGTGCTGCTTCAGCTCGGCCAGCGCCAGCTTCATCGCATCGTCGTCGATGTGGCCGGCCAGGTCGATGAAGAAGCCGTACTCCCACTTGGCGTGGTGCGACGGGCGCGACTCGATGCGGTTCATGCTGATGCCGTGGCGCGCGAACGGGCTGAGCACGTCGAACAGCGCGCCGGGCTTGTCGTGGATGAAGACCAGCACCGAGGTGCGATCGTGGCCTGACGGCGGGAACAGGCTGCGGCCGATCACCAGGAAGCGGGTGGTGTTGTCCTTGTCGTCCTGGATCGGGCTCATGACGACCTTCTTCAGGCCATACACGTGTGCGGCGCTCTCGCCGCCGATGGCCGCCGCGTCGTCGTTGCCGCGCGCGCGACGCGCGCCCTCGGCGTTGCTGGAGACCGGCACCTTCTCCACCTTCGGCAGGTTGGCGCGCAGCCAGCCCGCGGTCTGCGCGAACGACTGCGGGTGCGCATAGATGCGCTCGATGTCGTCGATGCGGCCGGAGCGCGACATCAGGAACTGGTGCACGCGCAGCTCGACTTCGCCGCAGATCTTCAGGTCCGAGGTCAGGAACATGTCCAGGGTGATCTGGATGGTGCCCTGCCCCGAGTTCTCCACCGGCACCACGCCGAAATCGGCGTTGCCGCTGGCCACTTCCTGGAAGACTTCCTCGATGCTCGCCAGCGGCAGGCCGTGCGCGGAGCGGCCGAAGTGCTTGAGCACCGCCTGCTGGCTGAAGGTGCCCTCCGGACCTAGGTAGCCGATCTTCAGCGGCTCCTGCTGGGCGAGGCAGGCGGACATGATCTCGCGGAAGACATGCACCAGCACTTCGTCCGACAGCGGCCCCTCGTTGCGGTCCACCACCATGCGCAGCACCTGCGCCTCGCGCTCGGGACGGTAGTAATCGACGGCGGCGGCGAGCTTGCCCTTGGCCTTGCCGACCTGGTGGGCGAACTGCGCACGCTCGGCGATCAGCGACTGGATCTGGCGGTCGATGCCGTCGATCTTGGCGCGCACGTCGGAGAGGGCCGGTGCGGGCGTGGCATCGGCTTTCTTGCCCGCGGCGGGCTTGGCGGTCTTCTTCGGCTTGCTGGGTCTTGATGCCATGGGGTTTTCCGTAGTTCCGTCGCCTCCCTGTGGGAGCGACGTAAGTCGCGAAAGGTTACCGGTAACGCTTCATCGCGACTTACGTCGCTCCCACATCAGAATGAGGCGATCGATTCATCCATTGCGCTGCTGGAAATCGCGCATGAAGTCCACCAGCGCTTGCGCGCCCTCGACCGGCAGCGCGTTGTACAGCGAGGCGCGGATGCCGCCGACCGCCTTGTGGCCCTTCAGCGCCAGCAGGCCAGCGGTCTTTGACTCGGCCACGAAGCGCGCGGTGAGGGTGTCGTCAGGAAGGAAGAACGGGATGTTCATCCGCGAACGCGCGGCCGGGACTACCTCGTTGCGGTAGAAGCCGCCCGAGGCGTCGATGGCGTCGTAGACCAGCGTCGACTTCACCGCGTTGCGGCGGGCGAACTCGGCGACGCCGCCTTCGGCCAGCATCCACTTGAACACGAGACCCGCCAGGTACCAGTTCCAGGTCGGCGGCGTGTTGAGCATGGAATCGCGCTCGGCATGCGAGCGGTAGTCGAAGATGTCGGCGCGCGGCTGCCCGGCGCGTTCGAACAGGTCCTTGCGGATGATCACCACCGCCACGCCGACCGGGCCCAGGTTCTTCTGCGCACCGGCATAGATCACGCCGTACTTCGACACGTCCAGCGGTTCCGAGGCGATCGACGAACTGAAATCGGCGAACAGCGGCACGTCGCCGACGTCCGGAGTCTCGCGGAACTCCACGCCATGGATGGTCTCGTTGGCGGTGATGTGCACGTAGGCCGCGCCCGGCGTGAGCTGCCAGGTATCTCGCGCGGGGATGTCGTGGAAGCCGCCCGCCTCGCCATCGGCGGCGATGTTGACCGTGCAGTAGGGCCTGGCCTGCCTGATGGCGGTCTTGCCCCAATGCCCGGTCACCACGTAGTCGACCACCTGGCCCGGGGCGGCGAAGTTCAGCGCCAGCAGCGCCTGGTGCGTGGTCGCGCCGCCGGACAGGAACAACACGGCGTAATCGTCCGGAATGCCGATCAATGCACGCAGGTCGGCTTCGGCCTGGGCGGCAACCGCGATGAAGTCCTGGCTGCGGTGGCTGATTTCCACGATGGACGCGCCGATGCCGTTCCAGTCGAGCATCTCGGCCTGGGCCTGCCGCAGCACGGCTTCGGGCAACGTGGCGGGGCCGGCACTGAAGTTGAACGCGCGCGTCATGGGACACCTGAACAGGAGGACCCGTAGTATGCCGCAGCGCATCAGTTGCAGGGGCAACGAAGCGGACGATGCGGCATGAATCGCGGACGCCCTGCATCCCGTGCTCACCCGGGCGCGTATACGCTGAGCCTGCCTTCCAGGTGTCGGGAATTTTCCTGCGCCGGAAGCGTCCAACCCCCACGCCCCCTCCTGGAGATGCCGATGTCCCTGCGCGATGCCCTGCGGATTCCCGCCTCCCGGATCACCGACGAGCGCGTCTATCTCGAACGACGGCGCCTGCTGCAGACGCTGGCTGCGGCCCCTGCCCTTGCGCTGGCCGGCTGCGCCGAAGCGGAGCCACCGGCGCCACCGAAAGTCACGGTGACGCCGGAACAGGCCCGGTCCGGCTTCCGCACCACCGAAACGCTGACCCGGTTCGAGGACGTCAGCAGCTACAACAACTTCTACGAATTCGGCACCGGCAAGGCGGACCCATCCAATGCGCGCAAGACCCTGAAGACCTCGCCGTGGTCGGTGGTGGTCGGCGGCGAGTGCGCCAAGCCCGGCAGGATCGCGCTGGACGACCTCGTGAAGGGCCTGACGCCCGAAGAACGCGTCTACCGCCTCCGCTGCGTGGAGGGCTGGTCGATGGTCATTCCGTGGCTGGGTGTGCCGCTGGGCCAGGTGCTGAAGAAGTTCGAGCCGACGTCCAAGGCGAAGTACGTGGCCTTCACCACGCTGGCGGACCCCGTGCAGATGCCCGGCGTGCGTTACCGCTCGATCAACTGGCCCTACCGCGAGGGCCTGCGCATCGACGAGGCGATGCATCCGCTGACGCTGTTGGCCACCGGCCTGTACGGCAAGCCGCTGCCGCAGCAGAACGGCGCGCCGCTGCGGCTGGTGGTGCCGTGGAAGTACGGCTTCAAGAGCATCAAGTCCATCGTCGAGATCAAGTTCGTGGAAAGGATGCCCGAGACCGCCTGGCACGACCTGCAGCCGTCGGAATACGGCTTCTTCTCCAACGTCAATCCGAACGTCGATCATCCGCGCTGGAGCCAGAAGACCGAACGCCGCATCGCCGGTACCCAGAGCAAGCTGTTCGCCGAACGCATCCCGACGCGCATGTTCAACGGGTATGCGGACCAGGTGGCCTCGATGTACGCGGGCCTCGACCTGAAGAAGTGGTACTGAGTGGCCCCGGCACGCAAGGCGTCGGCCGGCCTGATCGCCGCGAAGACCGCGGTGCACGCGCTGGCGTTGATGCCATTGGCGATCCTGGCCTGGCAGTTCTACGACGTCTGGCAGAACGGCAGCGACGCGCTGGGCGCGGATCCGGTGGCGGAAATCGAACATCGAACCGGGTTATGGGCGCTGCGCTTCCTGATGATCGCGCTGGCCGTCACGCCGCTGCGGCAGCTGACCGGCCAGTCGGGGCTGCTGCGGTTCCGGCGGATGCTGGGCCTGTACGCGTTCTTCTATGCCACCCTGCATCTGTCCGTGTATCTGGGTCTGGACCTGCGCGGGTACTGGACGCAGATCTTCGAGGAGATCGTCAAGCGGCCCTACATCACCGTCGGATTCGCCGCGTGGCTGCTGCTGGTACCGCTGGCCATCACCTCGACGCAGGGCTGGATGCGGCGGCTCGGTCGCCGCTGGGGGCAGTTGCACAAGCTGGTCTATGCCATCGGCGTACTGGCCGTGCTGCATTTCTGGTGGCTGGTGAAGTCCGACATCCGCGAGCCGCTGCTCTACGCGGCCATCCTGGCGGTGCTGCTCGGCTGGCGGGCGTGGAAAGCGGTCAGCCGGCGCCGAACAGCAGCAGCGCGCTGAGCGCACCCGCCATCAGCAGGGCCGCAAGCAGCAGCCAGGGCCAACGCAATGCGGAGGAGGCAGGCTTCGCGGGTGCCGCAAGCTCGGCGGACGCACTGGCGGCATCGTCGATGGCGGCGGCTTCCTCGAGCTTCGCGCTCGGCGCCCACGGCACCTCCAGCACGAAGCGATGCTGGGCATCGAAGACGATCTGGTCGCCCGCCACGAGCAGCGCGTCACGCACGGCCATGCCGTTGACCCGGGTGCCCTCGGACGAACCCAGGTCGCGCAGCAGCACACGCTCGCCGCGCAGTTCCAGGCGTGCATGCCGTTCCGCGAACGCGGGATCGTCTATGCGGATGTGCGCGTCGCGGGCGCGTCCGACCACGCGCGGCTCCTCGAGCGACACGCTCTTCCCGTGGTACTTGCCGCCCAGGCCACGCAGGACCACGCGCATGTCGCCCTGGCCGGCATCGCTGTCGCGCAGGTCCGACGCCGACGCATAGCCGGACTGCAGCAGCAGTTCGACGCCCTCGACGAAGACCGCGTCGCCGGGACGCAGCACCGCCATGCGCCGGACCGGACGGCCATTGATATGGACCCCGCGCATGCCGTTGGCGACCTGCAGCCACAGGCCGCGCCGGTCCACGCAGATCTGCGCGAGCAACGCGCCCTGCAGCGCATCGCCGACGCCGATGGTACCGGCCGCCTCGCGCACGATGCGGTGCACGCCGGTGGTGAGCGGACGGTCCGGCGCGGGGCGGTTGCTGAAATGAAGTCGGAGGTTCTGCACGCGACGGGAGCCTAGCAGGTTGGCGCGCGGCCGGCAGCACCGGCTTGGCATCTTCACGCGGTGCCGCGCAGAATATCCGCCACGTCACAGGAGCCACGCATGGCCAGCATCGACATCCAGCATCCGCACTCCAAAACGCCCGCGCAGGCGCGCAAGGCCGTCGAAAGCATGGCGAAGAAACTCGCCGAACGCTTCGACATGGACTACGGCTGGGACGGCGACACGCTGAACTTCAGCCGCTCCGGCGTGGACGGCAAGATCGCCCTGCTGGCCGACAAGCTGCGGGTCACCGCCAACCTGGGCTTCCTGCTGTCGGCGATGAAGGGACCGATCGAGCAGGAGATCCGCCGGGTCCTGAGCGAAAAGTTCGACTGACCGTCAGTCGCGGAACGGGTCCGGATCGCCCGCGAACAGCCGGCGCGACACCGCCCGTTCCGCGCGCTCGATGTCGCGCACGAACGCCTTGCCGTCGCCCAGCGCCGCGAAGGCGGCGAAACCGCGCTCCAGGAAGCCCTGCAGTTCGCCCAGTCCGGTCGCCTTGGCGGGGCCCCGCGACAGTTTGAGCAGCGTCGCCACGCCCGGCGTCTTCACCGCACGCGCCAGGCCCACCCCGACTTCTGCGATCAGGTCGATCTGGTGCCGGCGCAGGCGTCTCAGGCCCACCTCACGATACGCCTGGCCATACAGGTCCGCGTCCAGCTTGCGGCGGTTGGGCGCCAGCCGGTGCAGCGCTTCGGCCATGCGCATGTCCAGCGCATGCGTCAGCACGCCCAGTTCGATGCCGTGCGCGACCGTCTCCAGCACGGCGCCGGGCAGCAGGCGCTGCATCATCGGCATGACCTTGGCGACGTTGGCATCGCGTCCGCTGAAATCGTGGTCGCCATAGACGTCGGTCAGGAAGAACATGGCCGCCGCCCGCCGCGTCGGGTCGTTGAGGAAGTGCTCGAAACTCTCTTCCAGACGCGCTGCCTGCCAGCGCCGGACTTCGGGCAGCCAGCGCAGCCGGTTGCGGGGTTCGCGCCCCGGATCGTGCGCCGCCTGGTGCCAGGCCAGGCGCCTGCCGACGCGTTCGATCAGCGGATTCGTTCGTGCCATGGGCCGCATGATCCCGGCGCGCGGCGACCACCGCAACCCGCGGGCCGGTCGGCTACACTCCGGCGGCAAGGTCACCACGGGTAGTACATGCTTTCGATCCACAGCGCGCGGAAACGGGGCCACAACGGCAAGATCGGGCTGGCCATCGCCGGCGGCGGCCCCATCGGCGGCATGTACGAGCTGGGCGCGCTGCGCGCCCTGGATGAAGC
This sequence comes from Pseudoxanthomonas japonensis, assembly GCF_043632995.1. Taxonomy (NCBI): domain Bacteria; kingdom Pseudomonadati; phylum Pseudomonadota; class Gammaproteobacteria; order Lysobacterales; family Lysobacteraceae; genus Pseudoxanthomonas; species Pseudoxanthomonas japonensis. The sequence goes on from NZ_CP171632.1 coordinate 2,343,540, forward strand.
GCTGGACGGCCTGGACCTGACCCGGATGGACTGCTACGTGGGCGTCAGCTCCGGCGCCTTCCTCGCGGCCGGGCTGGCCAACCGCATGGGCACGGCCGAGATGTGCCGCATCTTCATCACCGGCACCAGCGACGACGCCCAGTTCCGTCCCGAGACCTTCCTGCGCCCCAACGTCGGCGAGTACCTGCGGCGGGCTGCCAGCCTGCCCGGTCTGTACGCCGACTGGCTGTCGCGGCTGATGCGCAACCCGCGCCGCGCCACGCGCTGGTCCGACCTGTTCCTGCGCTTCGGCGGGCTGGTGCCGACCGGCATCTTCGACAACGAGGAAGTGGAGCGCTTCCTGCGCGACATCTTCAGCCGGCGCGGCCGCAGCAACGATTTCCGCAGCCTCGACGCCGACCTGTTCGTGGTCGCGGTCGACCTGGACAGCGGCGAGGCGGTGCGCTTCGGCGAAGAAGGCTGGGACGACATCCCGATCTCGCGCGCGGTGCAGGCCAGCTCCGCCCTGCCCGGCCTGTATCCGCCGGTCGAGATCGGCGGACGCCATTTCCTCGATGGCGCCCTGCGCCGCACGATGCACGCAAGCACCGTGCTCGACCGCGGCATCGACCTGATGATCGGCATCAACCCGCTGGTCCCGTTCGACGCCAACCAGGCCACGCCGCAGGCGGACGAAGCCGAACAGGTCGGCCTGGCCAGCGGCGGCCTGCCGGCGGTGCTGTCGCAGACGCTGCGCACGCTGCTGCAGTCGCGCATGCAGATCGGCATGGAGAAATACCCGCACCGTTACCCGGACATCGACCAGCTGGTATTCGAGCCGAACGCGGACGACAGCGAACTGTTCTTCACCAACCTCTTCAGCTTTTCCTCACGCCACCGCGTCTGCCAGCTGGCCTACCGCAACACGCTGGCCGACCTGCGCAAGCGCGCTGCCGTGCTCAAGCCGATGCTGGCGGCGCACGGTATCCGCTACAACGAGGACATCGTCAACGATCGCCATCGCTCGATCCTGGACGGGCTGGACGTGACCCCGCGCATGACCGAAACCACCGCCCGCCTGCGCCGTGCCCTCGACGACGTGGACCAGCTGGTTTCGCGGCACCGGGCGGCGCGACGCTCCTGATCCGCTCACGGCCGCGTCACCCGCTGGTGTGAAAACTCTAGACGCGGCGTCGAACCTGCACGCACTCCCAAGACCACCCAACGACGGAACGCCATGGCCACGCTGAAGAAATCCGCACGCAAGAAGACCGCTTCCGCTTCCAAGAACGAAGACCTGCAGGCGCAGGCCGAGCAGATGTCCAAGCGCCTCGGCGAATCCGCACAACAGGTCTGGCTGGCCGGTGTCGGCGCGTTCGGTCGCGCGCAAGCCGAAGGCACCAAGCTGTTCGAGACGCTGGTGAAGGAAGGCCTGTCGCTGGAGCACGTCACCCGCAAGGCCGCCGGCGGCAAGGCGCAGGCCATGCGCGATGCGGTCGAGACCACGGTCGGGCAGGCGCGCGAACGCGCCTCGGATACGTGGGACCGCCTGGAAAAGGTGTTCGAGGAACGCGTGCACCGCGCACTGCGCCGCCTGGAAGTCCCCAGCCGCGAAGACCTGTCCACGCTGATCGATCGCGTTGACGCGCTGAACGCCGAACTGCGCAAGCTGGGCGGCGTCCCGGCGGCGAAAACGGCCCGCACCGCGCGTCCGCGCAAGGCTGCCAACGCCAAAAAAACGGCACCGGCGGCGAAGAAAACGCCCGCCAAGCGTGCATCGCGCAAGAAGGCTGCACCATAAGGCGGCACATGATGTTTCGTGCGCATTTCTGAACAATTTTTTGTTGCGCGGCAACATCGAATGACGTAACAATCATTCCGCCCGCCAGTCCATCGAAGTTCGTTTGCTCCCCTCCCCTTACGGCTTCGGACTGGCGGGCACTTCCCCGCCCTGTCACAGGCGTGGTGCAGGCTCCTCACAGACATGCGCAGGGCCGGCCCGGTAGAATCGCGGGTCTAATAACAACAACACTCCCGCGCAACATGTCCATCTGGCTCATTGGCCTGGCCGTCACCCTGGTGAGCGGCATCGCCGCCACCCTCTATTTCTGGCTGGTCCGTCGTCCCCGCGACGAGATGTCCTACGGCCTGCACGCACTGTCCGGACTGCGCTGGCGCGAGTTCTCCAAACTCGTCCTCGCCGCGATGGCCGAACGGGGCCTGGTGGAAGCGGTACCCGAACAGCAGGAATCGCGCGAACCGCAATCGACCTTCCTGCTCGCCCGGGGCGAGGAACGCTGGCTGCTGTCCTGCAAGCACGGCTCGGCCTACCGCATCGCCGCTGCGCCGGTACAGGAACTGGCCGCCAGCATCCGGCTGGGCGCTGCCAGGGGCGGCATCCTGGCCACCGAGGGCAAGGTCGAGAAGGAAGGCCGCGACGCCGCCCAGGGCACCACGATCGAACTGCTCGATGGTCCGCGGCTGTGGCCGGAAGTCCGCCACCTGATCGAACCCGCGCTGCTCGACGAGATCACCCGGTACGCGTCCGGCCGCGCCAAGCGCCACACCAGCATCTCGTGGCTGGGTGCCGTGACCCTCGGCGCGCTGGCGATGGCCGCCTGGTCGGGCACGCATCCGGCACGCGATGAAGCGCCCGCGCCGCCGGCGCCTGCCGCCGTGGCGCGCCCCGAAACGCCCGCCTCGCCGCCGCCGGTCGCCCAGGAGAGCTTCCAGGAGCCGACCGACGCCGAGCTTGAAGCGCAGATGGCCAGCGTGCTGAAGGCGCTGTCGAAGACCCCGGGCATCACCCGCGGTGTCTGGCAGACCAAGCTGACCCTGAGCATCGACCGCACGGCGAGCGAGAAGGAAGTCTGGCCGTGGATCTGCCTGGAACTGGAGCGTTACCCGGCGTTGCGCGCCAGCCGGGTGCAGCTCAATCCGCCACCGGGCAGCAGCGAACCGGTGCGCTGGCGGCAGTGCAAGACGATGTGATCACCCGCACGCCGCGACGTTCGGTCGCTGTGCGTGTCCGTCGAGCGGAAGGATGATCTCCGCGATCCTTCCGCGACCCCTCCCATGACAGACGCCCCCACACTCTACGACCGCATCGGCGGCGAAGCCGGCCTGCGCCGGATGACGCAACGCATGTACGCGCTGATGGACACACTGCCCGAAGCGGCCGCCGTGCGCGCGCAACATCCGGACTCGCTCGACGGCAGCGAGCAGAAGCTGTTCGAGTTCCTCAGCGGCTGGCTGGGCGGGCCACCGTTGTTCACGCAGAAGCACGGTGCACCGATGCTGCGCGCCCGCCACCTGCCGTTCCGTATCGGCATGGAGGAAGCCAGCGGCTGGCTGGCCTGTTTCCATGGCGCGATGACCGAAACGGTGGATGACGTGGTACTGCGCGATGTCATCTGGTCGCGGATCGAGCCCCTGGCGCTGCACATGCGCAACCTGCAGGCGGTGCCGTTGCGGTGGGCTGACGCCTAATAGCAACACTTTGTGTTGCTTCAATGAAAGCAGACAGTCTCTGGAACGTTGGGTGCTTTCGTAGGCATTGCGCCGAGAACTTGAAGTAACTCCTCATCAGGCCGCGGCTGGTCCTGCGGGCTAGCCGTCGAAGGGATCCCGTACCGTTGGCCATCAATGCAAACAAGCATGGCGTATGGCGAAATGGAGTAATGCGGGCGGTAAGGTTGCCGTTGAGGGTCAAACTTGGGCCAGCGCTCTACCAATTCGGTCAAGTGCTTCCGCTGCGACGGAGAGAGTTGTCGGACTAGGCGCGCCGCGTAGACCCCATCCACCGTGTAGCCACTCCTTCGGGTTCCTTCGTACAGGACGTTGCCATCGGGCCGCACCTGTACTTGGACGCTCCCCTCTATGCCGCATGCGAAATGCGCCATCGAAATGGTGAGCTGCGCGTTCGCGCACTCAAGTTGCGTGGGCGCCAAGCCCATGATCGCGCGCAACATCTGCAAACGCTCGTGCGATCCGATGGCCTGATTTTCGATGGCGATGCGCTGATTCAGCTGCCGACTCTGGCTAACCCGGTAGACATACAATCCCCAGAGCAACGCCAAGCCCAACAAGACCATCGAGATCGACAGTCCGAGCACTCTCCTTGTCTCGACCACGGCAGCACCTCGCTACCAGTGCACGCCCCGCATCAGGGAGGCAAAGGCGATCTGCTCCTGGCTGGGCGCGGACTCCTTCAGCGCCTTGCGGTCGCCCTTGGCGGCGGCCGAGTCCGGGAACAGTTCGAACGCGGTGTTCATCACCACTTCGTAGGCCTTGGGTGCGACCGCATTGACCAGCGCCGCGAAGATGCCGAGGCGCGTCGCGATGCGGCTCGGCTTCTCGATGATGGCCTTGACCAGCAGGTCGGCGGCTTCTTCGGGCGACAGCGTGGGCACGCTGTCGTACATCTTGGTGGGCGCGATCATCGGCGTCTTCACCAGCGGCATGTTGATGGTGGTGAAGCTGATGCCCTTGCCCGACAGCTCGCCCTGCGCGCAGCGGCTGAACGCATCCAGCGCCGCCTTCGATGCCACGTACGCCGAGAAACGCGGTGAATTGGCCAGCACGCCGATAGAACTGATGTTGATGATGTGGCCCTTGCGGCGCTCGGTCATCTTGGGCAGGAAACCCATGATCAGGCGGATGCTGCCGAAGTAGTTCAGCTGCATCGTGCGCTCGAAATCGTGGAAGCGGTCGTAGCTGGCCTCGATGGAGCGACGGATCGAGCGGCCCGCGTTGTTGATCAGGATGTCGACGTGGCCGTGCTCGTCCAGCACCGTCTTCACCAGCCGGTCGCAGTCCGCCATGTCGGCGAGATCCGCCGTGTAGGCGAACACTTTTCCGCCCGCTTTCTTCATGTCGTCGCGGGCCTTGAACAGCTCTTCCTCGCCACGCGCGACGATGATCGTCGTCGCGCCCGCTTCGGCGACGCGCTGCGCGGTGGACAGGCCGATGCCCGACGAACCGCCCGTGATCACCACCACCTTGTTGCGCACCTTGCCCTTCAGCGAGCGGTCGATGAACAGGTCCGGGTCGAGGTGGCGTTCCCAGTAGTCCCACAGGCGCCATGCGTAGTCGTCCAGGCGCGGCACCGCAATGCCGCTGCCTTTCAGCGCACGCTCGGTCTCGCGGCTGTCGAAGCGCGTCGGATAGGTGATGAACTTCAGCACTTCCTTCGGGATCTTGAAGTCGCGCAGCAGCATGCCGATGAAGCGTCGCACGGGCGGCAGGTTGCCGACCGCCATGCGGATGCTGCCGGGCACGAAGGCGAACATGCGCGCGTCGATGCGCATGGTCATTTCCGGCGCATGGCCCGCGCGGCAGAAGGTGTTCAGCACCTCGCCGACGCGCATCGGCTCGGGATCGGTCAGGTGGAAGGTGTGGCCGTCCAGCTTCGGCTTGTGCGCGATGTGGTCCATCGCATCGGCGACGAAATCCACCGGCACGATGTTGATGCGGCCGCCCTCGATGCCGAGCACCGGCACCCACTGCGGCAGCAGTTCGCGCAACTTCTTGATCAGAGTGAAGAAGTAGTACGGGCCATCGATCTTGTCGATCTCGCCGGTCTTCGAATGGCCAACCACCATGCCAGGACGGTAGATGCGCCACTTGATGCGGGTTTCCCTGCGCACCAGCCCTTCGGAATCGTGCTTGGTGCGCAGGTAGGGATCGTCCAGTCCTTCGGCTTCGTCGAACATGTCCTCGCGGAAGATGCCCGGATACAGGCCCGCGGCAGCGATGGAACTGGTGTGGTGGAAGCAGCCGGCCTTCAGCGCGGCGGCCAGGTCAAGCGCGTGCTGGGTGCCGTCGATGTTCGCGGCCTGCTGGGCTTCGCGGCTCGCGGTCAGGTCGTATACGGCCGCCAGGTGGAAGAAATGCTTCACCTTGCCGGTGAGCGCGCGCAACTGGGCGGGTGTCAGTCCGCACCTGGGCTTGGTCATGTCGCCATGCACCACGGACACGCGCTTCATGTCCCAGCCGGCCTTCTTCGCGATGGCGTCGAATTTCTTCTGCGAGTCCTTGCGGACCAGCACGTGGACCGTCCCGCTGCGCTTGAGGAGGTTGCCGACCAGGTAGCGGCCAATGAATCCCGTGGCGCCCGTGACGAAATAGCTCATGACGACCCAATCCTCGAATTTTGTGGGCCAGCCCCTCCGACCGCCCTGCGGGCTAACTTGCCAGAGCCGCCCACGTTCGACAATCCCGTCACGGATTGACCGCCCCCACCACCCGTGGTGTGATGGCCCCGATCACTGGGAGGGATCATCCATGGCAGATCTGAAGAGCGCGTTCGAGCAGGCATCGAAGGACATCCAGACGCTGACCGAGCGCCCGGACAACGACACGCTGCTGCGGCTGTACGGGCTGTACAAGCAGGGCTCGGAGGGCGACGTGAAGGGCGACAAGCCCGGCTTCTTCGACTTCGTCGGCACCGCCAAGTACGAAGCGTGGGCCAAGCTGAAGGGCACGGCGCAGGAAGACGCGCAGAAGAAATACGTGGACCTGGTGAAGAAGCTCACCGCTTAAGTGGCGCGCGATACCCGCCAGCGCATCCTCGACGCCGCCCTGGCGATGTTCAACACGCAGGGCGAGCCGCACGTCACCACCAACCACATCGCCGACGAGCTGGAGATCAGCCCCGGCAACCTGTACTACCACTTCCGCAACAAGGACGACATCATCGAGCAGCTCTTCGCCCGCTACGAAGAGCGCATGGATGCCGCCCTGACGCCGCCGACCGACCGGCTGCCCGGGCTGGAGGACATCTGGCTGCAGTTGCACCTGGTGTTCGAGTGCATCTGGGACTATCGCTTCCTGTACCGCGACCTGGTCGAGATCCTCAGCCGCAACCGCCGTCTGCGGCTGCGCTTCGCCCGCATCCTCAAGCGCGCCGACGACAGCGCGCACGCGGTGATGCGCGGCATGGGCCATGCGGGCGTGATGCGCGCGTCGGCGGCGGAACTCGCCGCCACCGCCACCAACGTGCTGGTGATCTCCACCTTCTGGCTGAATTACGCGGCCACGCGCGGCGAGAAGGACGAACAGGCCGCCATCCGCCAGGGCATCGTGCAGGTGATGATGCTGGTGGCGCCCTTCCTGCGCGACGCCGAGCGCGTGCACCTGAATACGTTGACGCAGGCGTATACCGACTGACGCGTGTCGACCGTGGCGTCTGTTGTTCCGATGCGGTTCGGTGCGGCTGCCGTGAGTACGGAACGAAGCGCAGCGGAGCAAGCTCCGCTCTACGGAGTGCCCCGAACGCAGGCGAGACCCTGACGTAGCGTCGAGCTTGCTCGACGCCGCGGAGTGTCGGTGGCGCGGGAATGAAGAGGAGCAGCGGAGCAAGCTCCGCTCTACGGAGTGCCCCCGGACGGACGTAGCGTCGAGCTTGCTCGACGCCGCGGAGTGTCGGTGGCGTGGGCATGAAGAGGAGCAGCGGAGCGAGCCCGCTCTAGGGGTGCGCGCCAGCAACGCCTCAGGCGTCAGGCGGCCAGCCGGTCGCCCAGGCGGCTCGACGCCGCGCGCAGCTCGGGCAGCAGGCCGCGATCGTCGACGATCTCGAAGTCCGGCCCGATCAGGGCCATCAGCGCCAGCAGCGCATCGATCGATTCGGCACCCAGTTCAAGCATGCAGTGATGCGCATCCCCGGCTTCGAGGATGCCGCACCACGGCGGTACGCGTGCGGCCTGTTCTTCGATGGAGCCCGGCAGGCGCAACCGGATCTGGTAACGCGTGAACGGCTGGGTGATCGACTTGGCCACATAATCCGCCACGTCGCCGGGAAACTCCCTCGGTGGGAACTGCATGCCGGTGTCGTGCAGCGACTGCACCCGGTCCACGCGGAACGTACGCCAGTCTTCCCGCTTCAGGTCCCACGCGACCAGATACCAGCGGCTGCCGGTGTGCACCAGGCGCAGCGGCTCGATCACGCGCTCGCTGGCGCGCTGGCTGCGGTCGCGGTACTGCATGCGCAAACGGAAGCCATCGCGGCAGGCGCTGGCGATGCGCAGCAGCAGGTCGACGTCGGACGTCGGCACGCCCCCGGCGAGCGACAGGGTGACCGAGTACAGCGCGCTGGCCCGCTTGCGCAGGCGCGCGGGCAGCCACTGGTCGAGCTTGGACAGCAGTCGCAACGCGGTGTCTTCCATGCGCCCCACGCTGGCCGCGGCGGTGCGCAGGGCCACCGCCACCGCGACGGCCTCATCGTCTTCCAGCAGCACCGGCGGCATGGCCGAGCCGGAACCCAGCCGGTAGCCGCCACCCAGTCCGGGCGAGGCGTCGATGGGATACCCCAGTTCGCGCAGGCGTTCGACGTCGCGCCGGAGCGTCCGGCGGTCCACCTCCAGGCGCTGGCTCAGTTCCGCGCCGGTCCAGTGGCGGCGGGACTGCATCAGCGACAGAAGGCGCAGAAGGCGGTTGGAGGTACTGAGCATGGGGCCAGTATGCATGTCCATCGAGGACTGTTTCTGTCCCCAATCGCCGCGACACTGGCGCCCTCTTCCCGTCAGGAGCAAGGCCGAATGACCATCCAGACCTACCAGGGGAGTTGCCACTGTGGCGCCGTGCGCTACGAGGTCGATCTCGACCTGGCCGCCGGCAGCGGGCGTTGCAATTGTTCGATCTGCACCAAGACCCGCTACTGGGGCACGGTGGTGAAGCCGGATGCGTTCCGCCTGCAGCAGGGCGAAGACGCCCTCACCCGCTATCCCTTCGGCAGCGGCATGGTCGAACACCTGTTCTGCCGGCACTGCGGCGTGAAGTCATTCGGCCGAGGCGACCTGGAGGTGCTGGGCGGGCGCTATTACTCGGTGAACCTGGCCTGCCTGGATGGCGTCGAGCCCGTCGTGCTCGCGGACATCCCCATCCGCTACGCCAACGGGCGCGACAACGACTGGTTCTCGGAGCCCGCCGTCACCCGGCACCTCTGAACGGGCTTCCATGGCAGAACGCCCCGGCATGCCGGGGCGTTCTCTTCACCTGGTACGCGGCGCGGGCGATCAGGCGCGGCTGCGACGGGCCGGGCGCTTCGCGGCGGGCTTGCGGGGTGCGGCGGCGCGCGTGCGCTTGGCGGCCGGCTTCTTGCGCGTGCGGGTCGCGATCTTGCGGGCGGGCTTCTTCAGGCCCAGCTTCACCAGCACGGGCTGCAGGCGGGCTTCGACGTCGGCGCTGAACCGCTCCACGCTGGCCTCACCCTGTTCGCGGACATCCGCCAGGCGTCCCAGCACATCGCGCTGCGCCTGCCCAGCGAGGGCTTCCGCCTGCTGGCGCGCGGCCTGCAGCTTGCCGACGGCATCATTGGCGGCGCCGATGGCCTCGCGACGGGCCACGGCGATCAAGCCGAGTCCGGCGAGCCAGACGTGGCGCAGGGTGGGTTCGGGGGTCTTGCGGGTGGTCTTCTTGGTGGCCATGGGGCATCCACATGCCGACCCCGGTGGCCGGCTTCCATGAGTGGATGCTGTCGGGCCTGCGTCGAGCAATCACACTATTGGCCGCTGACGCGACGGATTGCGTAGGGGTTGCCTGCGGACCGCGTTCGCGGCGATGCTCGCCGCACTTTGGGAGGGACGACCGATGGCAGCGAAATCTTCGAAGTGGGCCCCGTTTCCGCACGACGCCAAGGCTTATGCCTACGCCGGTGATGCATTGAAGAAGGCCTGGCCCGCCCTGCATGCCGGCGATCAGGAGCCCTACCCCGACGAGAAACGCGCCAAGGCACTGATCGCGGCCGCAGGCAAGGCCGCCAAGGGCATCGAACCCGCCGACCTCGCGCAGCGCCTGCAGGACGCTTGGCGTGCATTCCACCGGGGCGACTTCCAGGCCGCCTATGAGGCCGGTGAGGCGCTCGGCCCGCTAGGCGCCTCCGTCGCGGTGAAGGCCATCGGCATCCACGCCACCTATCTGGTGGAGGACGAAGCCGAGCAGCTCAAGCGCTTCGAGCAGGCGGCCAAACTGGCGGAGGCCGCCATCAAGGCGCTGCCTGACGAGGCCAACAGCCATTACCGCCACGCGTTCGCACTGGGGCGCTACAGCCAGGGTCTGAGCATCGCCAAGGCGCTCAAGCAGGGCATCGCCGGCAAGGTGCGCGCCGCGCTGGACGCGACGCTGGAACGCGAACCGAAGCACGCCGAAGCGCATACCGCGCTGGCGCTCTACCACGCCGAGATCATCGACAAGATCGGCGCGATGATCGGCGGCCTGACCTACGGCGCCAAGGCCAGCGAGGCCGAATCGCACATCAAGACCGCCCTCAAGCTGACACCGGACTCGCCCATCGCGCACGTCGAGTACGCCAACGTGCTGCTGCTCCTGCACGGCGACAAGAAGGAAGATGCGGCCGCGTCGTCGTTCGAGAAGGCCGGCAAGCTGAAGCCGCGCGACGCCATGGAAGCGCTGGACGCCGCCCACGCGAATGCGCAGATCGAGTAAGTCCCTGCCCCTCGCGCTGGCCGCCTTTTGGCTGGCCGGCGCGGTGCCCGCCCTGGCCGCACCGCCCGCGGCAGCCCCGGCGGCAAGCACGCCGGTGGCACCCGCCGTACCGGAAGGACCAACCGATACGCTGGTTGCTGCGCTGACCTGTCGCACGACCGTCGCCGACCTGTCCCGGCTGCTGCCGCGGTTGCGCCGCGAGCGCCCCACCGAGTTCGTGCAGACCGAGCGCCAGTACAGCGCGCCGATGATGGACCTGTATCGCCTGGAAGAACCGGTCAACGCCTGGGGCCACGAAAGCGACGCCGTGCTCATCACCGACAACCGCGTGCTGTTGCTGGTGGACAGCCCGATCGAACAGGCGACCGCGCAACTCGAGCGCACGCTGGAAGAAAGCAAGGATGCGCCGCTGTCCGGCGCACTCGACGACGCGCACGCGCTGGTCGTCTACGCCGATGAGCGTCCGGGCCTGCGGGGACGCACGCTGGTGGGATGCGAATACCGGCTGCCGGATATTTCGTTGCTCGCAGATCCCGCCGACGCGTGGCGCACGCCCAGGCCCTGATCGCCACGCGCGTGCGGTGACGCACGCACTTCGCTGACGCATGTAACGATGACCGTCGCCAGGCGGCCACGTCGCGTGCGCTCGTGCATGCGCCTTTTGCCCTGAAGGGCGCCCTTAACGGCCGTTCCCGTCCCTTCTTTAGGGTCTCCGTCACGTTTTCGGCGCCCGCCGAAACGCACGCGCCGCGGGGCTTTCCGGCGCCTAACACATTTTTTTGCACGACCCCTAAAGGTTTTTTTGGCAGCGCCGTTATTCATTTCGCAACACGAAGACGACTAGCCCAACAAAACCAACCGGCAGCGTCTTTTCCCTTCAACGCCGTGAATCCAAATAAGAGGAGACGAACATGGCACAGGTAATCAACACCAATACGATGTCGCTCAACGCTCAGCGCAACCTGAGCACCAGCGGCGCCTCTCTGGCCACCACCATCCAGCGCCTGTCGTCGGGCCTGCGCATCAACAGTGCGAAGGACGACGCGGCCGGTCTGGCCATCTCCGAACGCTTCAGCACGCAGATCCGTGGCCTCGACGTCGCCGTGCGCAATGCCAATGACGGCATCTCGCTGGCCCAGGTCGCCGAAGGCTCGCTGACCGAGATCGGCAACAACCTGCAGCGCATCCGCGAACTGGCCGTGCAGTCCTCCAACGCCAGCAACTCGGCGTCCGACCGTGCCGCGCTGAACGCGGAAGTCAAGCAGCTGTCCGCCGAAATCGACCGCGTCGCCAAGCAGGCCGACTTCAACGGCACCAAGCTGCTGGACGGCTCCTTCACCAGCCAGCTGTTCCAGGTGGGCGCCAACGCCGGCCAGGCCATCGCCATCGACAAGGTGGTCGATGCGCGCTCGGCGACGCTGGGCGGTTCGCAGTTCGACAGCGGCACGCTGGCCATCACCGCCGCCGCTTCCGCCACCGCGGACATCGCCATCACCGGTCTCACCCTGACCGACAGCGCCGGCAATGTCGTCGCCTTCGACGACCTGACCGTGAAGAGCCAGGGGTCGGTAGCGGCCACCAACGAAGCCGCCGCCAAGGCGCTTGCCGCCCATATCAACGGCAAGCTCGGCGAAACCGGCATCTACGCCAACGTCGATGCCGCCGGCACTGGCCTGGAGCTGACCTCCATCAAGACCAGCGTGGACGCCAATGGCGACTTCGCAGCCTTCGGCGTCGCCATCACGGGTGGCGCCTATACCGCGACGGCTGCTGCCACCAGCGAGGTGCCGAAGTTCGTATCCGACCTGGACATCTCGAACTTCGCGGGTGCCCAGCAGGCGCTTGAAATCGTCGACAAGGCGTTGACGGCCGTCAACGGCGCGCGCGCCGACCTGGGTGCCATCCAGAACCGCTTCACCTCGGTCGTTGCGAACCTGCAGACCAGCTCGGAAAACCTCGCCGCCTCGCGCAGCCGCATCCGCGACACCGATTTCGCCAAGGAAACCGCCGAACTGACCCGCACCCAGATCCTGCAGCAGGCCGGTACGGCCATGCTGGCCCAGGCCAACCAGGTGCCGCAGAACGTGATGTCCCTGCTGCGGAACTAAGCCTTTGCGTCCCGGGTTGCACGGCCGGGAAGCGAACCCTCCATCCCCCCGTGCGACACACGCCTAAGGAAAACTTCTCATGGCACAGGTAATCAACACCAACACGATGTCGTTGAATGCTCAGCGCAACCTGAGCACCAGCGGCGCCTCGCTGGCCACGACCATCCAGCGTCTGTCGTCGGGTCTCCGCATCAACAGCGCCAAGGACGACGCGGCCGGTCTGGCCATCTCCGAACGCTTCAGCACCCAGATCCGCGGCCTGGACGTCGCGGTGCGCAACGCCAACGACGGCATTTCGCTGGCACAGGTCGCCGAAGGTTCGCTGACCGAGATCGGCAACAACCTGCAGCGCATCCGTGAGCTGTCGGTGCAGTCGGCCAACGCGACGAACTCCTCGTCCGACCGCGCTGCGCTGAACGCCGAAGTCAAGCAGCTCACCGCCGAAATCGATCGCGTCGCCAAGCAGGCCGACTTCAACGGTACCAAGCTGCTGGACGGTTCGTTCTCCAGCCAGCTGTTCCAGGTGGGCGCCAACGCCGGCCAGGCCATCGCCATCGACAAGGTCGTCGACGCCAAGGCCAACGCCCTGGGCGGCGCCCGCTTCGACAGCAATGCGCTGACGCTCGCCGACCTTACCGCGAACGCCAACGTCAGCATCTCCGGTCTGCAGATCAACGGCGTGGCCATCGATAGCGTGCAGGTCACGCAGGGTGCGGACGGTGCGGCCACGGCCGCGGCCGCGCGTACCGCCGTCGCGACGGCGATCAACGCCAAGATGGGCGAAACCGGTGTGTATGCCGAAGTCAACGGTACCACCGGGCTGACCCTGACCTCGGTCAAGGACAGCAGCAACACCGACGGCTCGTTCAAGGCGATCACTGCCACCGTGGGTACCTGGGCGGGCACCAACGCCGCCGACACGAACCAGACCTACACGGCGACCGTCGCCGCCTCGGCACCCGCCAGGCAGTTCGCCAGCAACCTGGACATCAGCTCGGTCAAGGGTGCGCAGCAGGCGCTTGAAATCGTCGACAAGGCGCTGACCTCGGTCAACGGCGCGCGCGCCGACCTGGGTGCGGTGCAGAACCGCTTCACCTCGGTGGTCGCCAACCTGCAGACCAGCTCGGAAAACCTGGCCGCCTCGCGCAGCCGCATCCGCGACACCGATTTCGCCAAGGAAACCGCCGAACTGACCCGCACCCAGATCCTGCAGCAGGCCGGTACGGCCATGCTGGCCCAGGCCAACCAGGTGCCGCAGAACGTGATGTCCCTGCTGCGTTAAGCCGCTGAACGGCATCGGGCGGGCGATTCTCTCCCCGCACGCCTGATGCCCACCTCTCCAACGCCTTGAGGAACCCTCCATGGCACAAGTCATCAACACCAACACGATGTCGTTGAATGCCCAGCGCAACCTGAGCACCAGCGGCGCCTCGCTCGCCACCACCATCCAGCGTCTGTCGTCGGGCCTGCGCATCAACAGCGCCAAGGACGACGCGGCCGGTCTGGCGATCTCCGAGCGCTTCTCCACCCAGATCCGTGGCCTCGACGTCGCCGTGCGCAATGCCAACGACGGCATTTCGCTGGCACAGGTCGCCGAAGGTTCGCTGACCGAAATCGGCAACAACCTGCAGCGCATCCGTGAGCTGTCGGTGCAGTCAGCCAACGCGACGAACTCCTCGTCCGACCGCGCCGCGCTGAACGCCGAGGTGAAGCAGCTCACGGCCGAAATCGACCGCGTCGCCAAGCAGTCGGACTTCAACGGCACCAAGCTGCTGGACGGCTCGTTCTCCAGCCAGCTGTTCCAGGTCGGTGCCAACGCCGGCCAGGCCATCGCGATCGACAAGGTGGTCAACGCCAAGGCCGACGCGCTGGGCGGCTCGCTGTTCGCCAGCGCCAGCTTCACCGCCACCGCCGCCGGCACGGCGGGTGCCGGCCCGTACAGCCACAATGCCGTCACTATCGCCGCCTTCACGGTGACCAACGGCGGCAACACGGTCAGCTTCGATGCGATCGATGTCGCCGCATCAGGTGCCACCTATGCCACGGCGGCAGAGGCAGGCGTCGCCAGCCAGATCGCGCAGGGCAATGCCATCGCCGCCGCGGTGAACGCCAAGACGGCCGACACCGGCGTAACGGCCGAAGTGAACGCCACGACCGGCGCTGTCTCGTTCTCGTCCTGGAAGGAAGGCGCCGTCGGCGACCAGATCACCAGCACGCTGGCAGGTGGCACGCTGACCAACACGGCCATCGCCGCTGGCGACGCCAAGTTCGCGGACGACCTGGACATCTCCAGCTTCGCCGGTGCGCAGCGTGCGCTGCAGATCGTCGACAAGGCGTTGAACGCGGTCAATGGCGCGCGCGCCGACCTGGGTGCGGTGCAGAACCGCTTCACCTCGGTGGTCGCCAACCTGCAGACCAGCTCGGAAAACCTGGCCGCCTCGCGCAGCCGCATCCGCGACACCGACTTCGCCAAGGAAACCGCGGAGCTGACCCGCACCCAGATCCTGCAGCAGGCCGGTACGGCCATGCTGGCCCAGGCCAACCAGGTGCCCCAGAACGTGATGTCGCTGCTGCGCTAAACCGCTTTACAGGAATCGTTGACTGGCGCGGGCGTCCCGGATGGATTCGTCTCCCTCCGATTGACGCCGGGAGGAAGGGCCCAACCCTTCCTCCGCCTCCCACCGGCTTGGTGGTCGGCGCCGGGCGTTCCTCTCCGCATCAATCCCGAGCCCCAGGCTTTACCCTTCCATTTTCCAGGACCCCGTCATGGCACAGGTCATCAACACCAACACGATGTCGCTCAACGCTCAGCGCAACCTGAGCACCAGCGGCGCCTCGCTCGCCACCACCATCCAGCGCTTGTCGTCCGGCCTGCGCATCAACAGCGCGAAGGACGACGCCGCCGGTCTGGCGATCTCCGAGCGCTTCTCCACCCAGATCCGCGGCCTCGATGTCGCCGTGCGCAACGCCAACGACGGCATCTCGCTGGCGCAGGTCGCCGAAGGCTCGCTGACCGAAATCGGCAACAACCTGCAGCGCATCCGCGAGCTGTCGGTGCAGTCGGCCAACGCGACGAACTCCTCGTCCGACCGCGCCGCGCTGAATGCGGAAGTGAAGCAGCTGTCGGCCGAAATCGACCGTGTCGCCAAGCAGTCGGAGTTCAACGGCACCAAGCTGCTGGACGGCTCGTTCTCCAGCCAGCTGTTCCAGGTCGGTGCCAACGCCGGCCAGGCCATCGCCATCGACAAGGTGGTCGACGCCAAGGCCGCTTCGCTGGGCAACGTCAAGTTCGCCGCCGACGTGACCAGTGCCGCCATCGCCGACGCCGGCGCCGACGGCAGCATCACCGGCATGACACTCAACGGTGTCACCATCGATACGGTGGAGTACAAGAACGGCGCCGCAGGTGCGGATATCGCCAAGGCCCTGTCCACGGCGATCAACGCCAAGATGGGCGAAACCGGTGTGTATGCGACCGTGGGTGGCGCCGGCAACAACGAGGTCACGCTGGCATCGGTCAAGGCCGGCAAGGACCTGACCATCGCCGGTACGCCGGCCAATTCCGGGTTCACCGCCGGCCAGTCGGTCACCGCAGCCGCCACCGCGACCGCGACCGTCATCTCCAGCTTGGACATCAGTTCCGTGAAGGGCGCACAGCAGGCCCTGGACGTGGTCGATGAAGCGCTGAAGTCGGTCAACTCGGCCCGCGCCGACCTGGGTGCGGTGCAGAACCGCTTCACCTCGGTGGTCGCCAACCTGCAGACCAGCTCGGAAAACCTGGCCGCCTCGCGCAGCCGCATCCGCGATACCGACTTCGCCAAGGAAACCGCCGAGCTGACCCGCACCCAGATCCTGCAGCAGGCCGGTACGGCCATGCTGGCCCAGGCCAACCAGGTGCCGCAGAACGTGATGTCGCTGCTGCGCTAAACCGCTTTACAGGAATCGTTGCCTGGCGCAGGCGTCCCGGATGGATTCGTCTCCCTCCGATTGACGCCGGGAAGAAGGGCTGGCCCCTTCTTCCGCCCTCCACCGGCTTGGTGGTCGGCGCCGGGCCTTCCTTCTCCGTTGTAGATCCCCTTTCCTTCCACCCGGGTCCGCGTCATGGCACAGGTCATCAACACCAACACGATGTCGTTGAATGCCCAGCGCAACCTGAGCACCAGCGGCGCCTCGCTCGCCACCACCATCCAGCGCCTGTCGTCCGGCCTGCGCATCAACAGCGCGAAGGACGACGCCGCCGGTCTGGCGATCTCCGAGCGCTTCTCCACCCAGATCCGCGGCCTCGATGTCGCCGTGCGCAACGCCAACGACGGCATCTCGCTGGCGCAGGTCGCCGAAGGTTCGCTGACCGAGATCGGCAACAACCTGCAACGCATCCGCGAACTGGCCGTGCAATCGTCCAACGCGACCAATTCCTCCTCCGACCGCGCCGCGCTGAACGCCGAGGTCAAGCAGCTGACCGCCGAGATCGATCGCGTGGCCAAGCAGTCGGAGTTCAACGGCACCAAGCTGCTGGACGGTTCGTTCTCCAGCCAGCTGTTCCAGGTCGGCGCCAATGCCGGCCAGGCCATCGCCATCGACAAGGTGGTGGATGCCAAGTCCACCGCCCTGGGCAAGGCCCAGTTCGGGTCCACCGGCGGCGTCAACGTCATGACCGGCACCGCCACGGCGGACGGCAAGATCACCGCCATCTCGGTGACCAACGCGTCGGGCAAGACGTTCGCGATCGACGACGTCGATGTAAAGGCCGGCGACACAGGCGCCCAGGTCACCGCCAAGGTGATGGGCGCCATCAACGCCAAGATCGGCGAACACGGCATCTACGCCGAATCGACCGGAACCTCGGGGTCGTTCTACACCGTGGGTGAAGCCGTCAACGCCAGTGGGGCGCCCGCGGCGATCAGCATCGTCTACGGCACCAGCGGTGCGGCCGGCATCGTCTCTGGCAGCGGCGTGAACGGCGGTACGCCGGGTGCCGGCGAAGTGAAGGGCCTGTCCGATCTGGACGTGACCTCGTACCTCGACGCTTCGCGCGCCGTGACCATCGTCGACAAGGCGCTGACGGTCGTGAACTCGGCCCGCGCCGATCTCGGTGCGGTGCAGAACCGCTTCACCTCGGTGGTCGCCAACCTGCAGACCAGCTCGGAAAACCTGGCCGCCTCGCGCAGCCGCATCCGCGACACCGACTTCGCCAAGGAAACCGCCGAACTGACCCGCACCCAGATCCTGCAGGAGGCCGGTACGGCCATGCTGGCCCAGGCCAACCAGGTGCCCCAGAACGTGATGTCGCTGCTGCGCTAGGCACTGCCGCTCCACCCTCCTTGATAGTTCCCTGTCGTCCCGGACGGATTCGTCTCCCTCCGTTTGGCAGTACCCCAGCCCCTGCCGGCAACGGCGGGGGTCTTTTTTTGGGGCGTTGGGGATGGGTGATTCGTGATTCGTGATTGGTTGGAAACAGCCGGTCTTCTCCGCCTCGCCAATCCCCAATCACCAATCACGGCTCCATTGGCACAAACCCTGCATTCCCTCCCCTGCCTGCATTTCTGACCAGCACGCCGGACCCACGGCGGCGGTGGGAGACGGAGAAATGCGGCTAAAGAACGGCTCAGCCGGGCCGTTATTGGTACTGCACGGGCGGGTCCCATTCGTCATCGGATGGCGGCCCGCCCGGCCTCCCTTTTTGCGGAAAGGGCCAGACAGGAGACAGGGCAATGGCAGATTATTCGCTGGGTTACGGCGGCATCGGTTCGGGGCTGGACATCACCGGCATGGTCGAACAGCTGGTCGCGGCCGATCGCAAGCCGGCCGACAACCGCCTTAACCGCATCGAGAGCCAGGCCAAGTTCAAGCTGTCCGCCATCGGCACCGTCAGTTCGGCGTTCAGCACGCTGGATACGGCGCTCAAGGCGCTCAAGGCGCCCACCGCCTTCGACGTGCGCACGGTCAAGTCGGGGACCGACACGGTCGCCGGCGCCAGCGTCTCCAGCGGCACGCCCAACGGCATCTACAACGTGGAGGTGGTCGAACTGGCCACCGCCAACAAATGGATCACCAACACCCCGGTGACCGCCACCCAGACCTTCGGCGCCGGCCAATTGACGCTGACCGTCGGCGGCGAGTCGCTCGCCATCGACATCGCCGAGGGCGCGACCCTGCAGGACGTGCGCAGCGCGATCAACGACGCCGCGCGCAGCAAGGGCGTGCAGGCCAGCGTGCTGACATCCAATGACGGCCAGTACCTGTCGGTGTCCGCCGACAAGACCGGCGCCGCCAATGGCTTCACCCTCGCCTTCACCTCCGGCGGCAGCGACCTGCAGTCGCTCGCCGCCAGCCTGCAGGAGCGCGTACCGGCCGCGGACGCCGAGGTGAAGATCGACGGCCTGACCGTCACCGCCAGCACCAACAAGATCACCGAAGCCGTGCCCGGCCTGACCCTGGACCTGAAGACCAAGGGCACCACCACGGTCACCGTGTCCACCGACAGCGCCGCTGCCAGCAAGCTGATCCAGGATTTCGTGACGGCGTACAACACCGCCATCAACGCGATCAACGCCAGCACCAAGTACAACGCCGAGAGCAACGAACCTTCGGCGCTGACCGGCGACGCGCAGATGCGCAGCGCGTCGGGCCAGCTGCGCGCCCTGATGGGCGACCTGCTCGGCGGCCTGGCCGCGCAGGGGCTGGACGCGAAGACACTGGGCCTGCAGACCAAGGGTTATCCGACCTCGGACGGCACGCTGGTGTTCGACAGCAGCAAATTCACCGCCGCGCTCACCGCCGATCCGGAAAAGATCCGCACCGCCTTCACCGGCGACACCGCGTTCGCCGGCCGCCTGCAGACGGCCGTCGGCAGCTACATCGGCACCGATGGCGCCTTCACCCTGCGCACCAACGGCCTCAACGCCCAGATCAAGGACGTCACCGCGCAGCGCACCGCGCTCGATGCGCGCATGGAAGCCGTCGGCAACCGCTACAAGGCGCAGTTCGTCGCGCTGGACAGCATGATTTCGCAGATGAACACCACCAGCTCGGCCCTCGCCCAGCAGCTGGCGTCGCTCACCGCTCAGACGAGCAGTTAATCACCGCGGGTCCGGATCGCCTCCGCGACCGGATCTCCAGGAGAAATGGAATGTCACTTCAGTCCTACGCCGCGCAGTACCGCAACACCGGCCTCAGCAGCGCCGTGATGGAAGCGGATCCGCACCGCCTGGTCGCCCTGCTGCTGTCGGGCGCCTGCGAGCGCCTGCGCCTGGCGGAAGCCTGCGTGGTGCGCGGCGACCTGGCGCGCAAGGGCAAGGCGATCGGCGAAGTCAGCGCCATCATCGGCCACCTCAACGGTTCGCTCGACCATGAGGCCGGCGGCGAGATCGCCAGCAGTCTGTCGGCCCTGTACGACTACGTGCAGACGCGGCTGATCGAGGCCAACCTGCACAACGATCCTGCCGCCCTGCGCGAGTCGCTGGAGCTGCTGGGCGAGATCGAATCGGCCTGGAACGCGATCCCCAGCGAACAGCGCCAAGTGCCGGCGATGGCCGCGGCAGGATGAGCGCCGCGCCGGCCCTCGACGACCTGTTCGCCCAGTTGGACGGCATGCGGCATGCGCTGCACGCCGGCGAGCTGGAAGACGTGGAGCGCCTGCTCAACCGGCACGACCATGACGTGCGTGCCTTCCTGCATGCCGACGGCGGCAGGACCGCCGGCTACGACGCACTGGCCGTACTGCTGCGCGCGCAACTCGAGCTGCAGAAATCCATGCAGGATGCACGCGAACAGGCGCGCGTCCGCATGCACGCCACCCAGCGCGCGGATCGCGCCGCGCGCGCCTACCTGTCCGTCGTCGAGGGCTGAGCCATGGGCACGTCGATCATCCTGGTGGAGCATCCCGCCGAGCACGCGCTCTTCGACGGCGCGCTCACCTGCGATGTCGTGCTGCCGGCGCGTTTCGATGCCGGCGCGCGTGCCGTGATGCAGGCGCCGTCGGAGGCCCTGCTGAAAGGGCTCGCCGTCGCCGAGGATGTGCGTGGCGACGACCCGGAAGAACGCAAGGAAGCCACGCCCAGCCAGCAGCGCATCGAAGCCAAGCTCGACCTGGTGCTGTCGTTGCTGGGCCGCCTGGCGCGACGGCACGAAGACACCCTGCCTGTCACCGCGTTGCGCTGGTCGCACCGCGGCGTGCGGCTGGATGCGGTCTCACCAGCGGCGCATTCTGCGGAAACCGTAGGTGTCGTCATGCTGCAACCCGCGGCCTGGCTGAGCGACCAGATCGAACTGCCGGTGAAGGTGTTGGATCACGTCGAAGGCACGCACGGCCTGCATCATCTGTGGTTGCAGTTCGAGGGTCTGAACGCCGGCCTGGCCGAAGCGATGGATCGCCATCTCTTCCGCCTGCATCGCCGTCAGGTGGCCGAAGCGCGGCAACAGTTGCACGCGACACGGACGTGAACGCGTTTCGCGCAACCGTGCGCGACGACGCCACCTGCCACGCGCCGCATGCTGGCGACGGTCTTGCGGAATCGGTGGTTTTACCGACGCTGGCGAGCCAGCAAGTGTGAACCACGTCGACATTTCACATCTCCATCGCGTTTGTGAATTGGCGTGGACGCATCGCGCCGCTATCGTGACCTGACCCTGCAACGCGACAGCCACTGATTTCTCCCGTGCGTGTACTCATCGTCGACGACCACACCCTGGTCCGCGCCGGCATCGGACGCCTGCTGCAGGCGTTGCCCGATGTCGATGTCGTGGCCGAGGCCTGCAATGCGCAACAGGCGCTGGACATGGCGGCGATCCATCGCCCCGACGTGATCCTGCTGGACCTGTCGCTCCCTGATCGCAGCGGCTTGGAGTTGTTGCCGCTGCTGCGCGATTCGCTGCCGCAGACGCGCGTGGTGATGATGTCCATGCACAACGATCCCACCCAGGTGCGCGTGGCGCTCGATCGCGGTTGCGCAGGCTTCGTCGTCAAGGAAGCGGCGCCGATGGAACTGGAACTCGCGCTGCGCGCCGCCGCCAGCGGCCAGGTGTTCCTCAGCCCGCAGGTGTCGTCGAAGATGCTGGCACCGATGCTCAATCCGCAGCGTCCCACCGGCATCGCCGCGTTGTCGCCACGGCAGCGCGAAATCCTGCGCCAGTTGGGCGGCGGCATGAGCAGCAAGGAAATCGCCGCGCAGTTGGGCATCAGCGTCAAGACAGTCGAAACGCACCGCGCGCGCATGATGGAGTCGCTGGGCTGCCGTCGCGCCAACGATCTGCTGCTGCTGGCCGCGCGCCACCAGAACGAACTGGCCTGAGCCTTGCAGTACACCCCGGGCAATGCCCGTTCCGTGACGGAATTCCGTTGCAGCGCGTCCTCCCCGGGCCTCCATTCCCGCCATTGAACCGACGTCGTAGGGGAAACCCTGACGGCGCGTCGGGCGTGCCCGCAGCACAACCAGAAATGCCCTGATTTTTTTTCCGTCACCCGCCCCGCACAGTGTCAACACGATGTGAAGCCGCCTCGGCACGCCATCGAATCGGGGACCACGGGAATGAAGACGGGACTTTCCACCCAGCTCGGGCAGCAACTCCACCTGACGCCGCAACTGCTGCAGTCGATCCGGCTGCTGCAGCTGGATGGCCTGCAGCTGGAGCTGGAAGTGCGCCGCGCGCTGGACCTGAATCCGCTGCTCGAAGTCGAGGAGACCCACGACGCCGACCAGAGTGGCGAGATCGAGGTGCTGCCCGCGCAGGACGTCGCCACGCTGGAAACCGCGGCCTTCGACGAACTGCCCGAATCCAGCCTGTGGGACGTCCCCGGTGCGGGCTGGCAGGACGGCGACGACGACCGCATGCAGCGCGTCGAGGCCGGCGAATCCAGCGACCCACACGTACGCGTGCTGGACCGGCTGGCGCTGGAACTGGACGACCGCGCGCTCGACGTGGTCGCCTTCTGGCTGGAACACACCAACGACGCCGGCTATCTGGAACAGGCGCCCGACACGCTGGCGCTGCTGGCCTCGGCCCGCTTCGACCTGACCACCGACGCCGTACTCGCCCTGCGCGACCGCCTGCTGCGCGGCGAATTCCCCGGCCTGACCGCCGCCGACGTGCGCGAATGCCTGCAGGTGCAGCTGGACTGCCTGCAGGGCCGCGTCCCTGGCCGCCACATCGCCCATCGCATCGTCACCGACGGCATGGCGCTGCTGGCCGCGCACGAGTACGACGCCCTCGCCCGCCTGCTGGACCTCGAGCTCGACCAGGTCATGGAAGGCGTGCGCCTGGTGCTGTCGCTGGATGCCCGCCCGGGCGCCTCGCTGGCCCCGGCGCCGACCGGCTACATCGTCCCCGACGTGGTCGCCTGGCACGCCGACTGCGCCTGGCGCGTGGCGCTGAACCCGGCCACCACGCCGCGCCTGCGCGTCAACGCCATGCAGGAACGCGCGCTGGACCAGGCCGAGCCGTCCGAAGGCGCCGGCAAGCTGCGCGAACTGCTGCAGGAAGCCCGCTGGCTGACCCGCGGCCTGTCCATCCGCTACGACACCCTGCTGCGCACCGCGCGCGCCATCGTCGAACGCCAGGCCGGTTTCCTGACCCAGGGCGACGAAGCGATGGCGCCGCTGACGCTGAAGGAGATCGCCGACGCCATCGGCATGCACGAGTCCACCGTCTCGCGCATCACCACCGGCAAGTACATGCAGACCCCGCGCGGCACGTTCGAGCTGAAGCATTTCTTCGCCGTGCGGCTGGAAGGCGCCAACGTGTCCGGCCCGGCCGTGCGCGCGATGGTCCGCCGCCTGATCGACTCCGAACCGGCGGGCAAGCCGCTGGCCGACGAAGCGATCGCCGGCCTGCTGGCGCGCCAGGGCATCCATATCGCCCGCCGGACCGTGGCCAAGTACCGGGAACAGCTCGATATCGCTCCCGCCCGGGAACGCCGACGCGCTACCGTATCCGTCCTGGCAAACGCTGGATAACGGAGCACGACCGCAATGAGCAAGATCACCGTACTGCTGGTGGACGACCACGAAGGCTTCATCAACGCCGCCCTGCGCCACCTGCGCAAGGTGGAGTGGCTGGAGGTCGTGGGCCGCGCCAGCAATGGCCTGGAAGCCATCGAACGCTCCGAGACCCTGCGTCCGGACGTGGTGCTGATGGACTTGGCCATGCCAGAGATGGGCGGCCTGCAGGCCACCCGCCTGATCAAGACCCAGGACGCACCACCCTTCATCGTGATCGCCAGCCACTTCGACGACGCCGAGCACCGCGAACACGCGATGCGCGCCGGCGCCGACGACTTCGTCAGCAAGCTTTCCTACATCCAGGAAGTCTTGCCCATCCTCGAAAAATTCAAAGACCGCCGCCATGAGTGAATCCCGCATCCTCGTCATCGACGCCGACGCCGCCCGTGCCGAACGCCTGGCCGGACTGCTCGAATTCATGGACCTGACACCCCGCTGGGTCTCCAGCGCCGGTGACGTGGATGTCCGCCGCGCGCGCCAGCACGACTGGCTGGCGGTGGTGGTCGGCTCGCTCGACGACCGGAAGGCCGCCGACGCGTTCTTCGCCTGGCTGGGCAAGGCCCAACTGCCGCCGCCGGTACTGCTGCTGGAAGGCGACACCGCCGGCTTCGCCGCCGCGCACGGCCTGCACGAGGCCGGCGTCTGGGCGCTGGAAAGCCCGATCCGCCATGCGCAGCTGGAAGCTTGCCTGCGCCGCGCCAGCCTGAAGCGGCTGGATACCGAACACCAGGCGCAGCAGGTCAGCACCAGCGGCCCGACCGGCAACAGCCCGGCCGTCGTCCGCCTGCGCCGCATGATCGAGCAGGTCGCCAGCTTCGACACCACCGTGCTGGTGCTGGGCGAATCCGGCACCGGCAAGGAAGTCGTCTCGCGCGCCATCCACGACCAGTCGCCGCGCCGCGACGGGCCGTTCGTGGCCATCAACTGCGGCGCCATCCCGCCGGACCTGCTGGAGAGCGAACTGTTCGGCCACGAGAAGGGCGCCTTCACCGGCGCGCTGAGCGCGCGCAAGGGCCGCTTCGAGATGGCCGAGGGCGGCACCCTGCTGCTGGACGAGATCGGCGACATGAGCCTGCCGATGCAGGTCAAGCTGCTGCGCGTGCTGCAGGAGCGCAGCTTCGAGCGCGTCGGCGGCAACCAGACCATCCGCTGCAACGTGCGCGTGATCGCCGCCACCCACCGCAACCTGGAAACGCGGATCGCCGACGGCCACTTCCGCGAAGACCTGTTCTACCGCCTCAACGTGTTCCCCATCGAGATGCCGGCGCTGCGCGAGCGCGCCGACGACCTGCCCGACCTGGTGATGACCATCGCGGCGCAGCTGTCCCGCACCGGTCGTGGCGAAGTCCGTTTCGCCAGCGACACCCTGCAGGCGCTGCGCAGCTACGCCTGGCCGGGCAACGTGCGCGAACTGACCAACCTGGTCGAGCGCCTCGCCGTGCTGCATCCCGGCGGACTTGTGAAGGTGGCCGACCTGCCCAAGCGCTACCAGCCGGAAGGCGTGGACGCGGCCCCGGTCATCGAGACGCCGGCGCCCGCAGCCGCCGCACCGGCCATCGCGGCCCCGCTGCCGTCGGCCGTGGTGGCCGCCGCCGCGACGCCGCCCGACCGCCTGCCGGACGCCGGCATCGACCTGCGCGAGCACATCGCGCAGATCGAACTGAACCTGATCCGCGACGCGCTGGACCGCGCCGGCGGCGTGGTGGCGCATGCCGCCCAGCTGCTCGGCCTGCGCCGCACCACGCTGGTGGAAAAGCTGCGCAAGTACGGCATCGAGCGCGAGGACGTGGCGCTGGCGACGGAAAACTGACTGGCCACGGGCGCGGTTTCCGGCACGGGTCTTGCAACTGATCAGGCAAGACATTCCGACGACCGAAGCACCCGCCCATGTCCGACGTCACTTCCATCCTCTCGCAGATCCGCAGTTACCAGCACCAGGTCGGTACGCGCGCCCTCGAGCCGATGCCGAATCCGGGGGCCTTCACCCCGAACCGGGTGGGACTGGAGCAGCCGGGCGTCAAGGCGCCCAGCTTCGGCGACACCCTGCAGAACGCACTGGAAGGCGTGAACAACGCCCAGAAGACCTCCGGCGCGCTGGCGCAGGCCTTCGAACTGGGCGATCCGCGCGCGGACCTGGCGCGGGTGATGGTGGCCGCACAGCAGTCGCAGGTCGCTTTCCGCGCCACCGTCGAAGTGCGTAACCGCCTGGTGCAGGCCTACCAGGACGTCATGAACATGCCGCTGTAAGGCGGCGCCCTCTCCACCTTTCCACCTAGAACCGACCCGTCGCCATGGCCCTCACGCTCTCCAAGGAAGCCCTGAAGGAATCGCTGACCGCCGACAAGGCCGGCGCGGCGCTGACCAAGATCCAGGACGCGCGCGTGTTCAGGCAGATGGGCACGCTGCTGCTGATCGCCGGCGCGGTTGCGGTGGGCATGATGGTGTTCTTCTGGTCGCAGAAGCCGGCCTTCACCCCGCTCTACACCGGCCTGGACGCCAAGGCCACCGCCGAAGCGACCGACATGCTGCGCGCGGCGAAGATCCCGTTCCAGCTGGACCAGGCTACCGGCGCGATCTCCGTGCCCGAGGAAAACCTGCACGACGCCCGCCTGAAGCTGGCCGGTGCCGGCCTGGCCGAAAGCGGCCGCCTCGGTTTCGAGATGATGGAGCGCGACCCGGGCTTCGGCGTCAGCCAGTTCGTCGAGAACGCGCGCTACCAGCACGCGCTGGAAACCGAACTGGTCCGCACCATCACCACGCTGCGCCCGGTGCGCGACGCCCGCGTGCACCTGGCCATTCCCAAGCCCAGCGCCTTCACCCGCCAGCGCGAAGTGGCCAGCGCCTCGGTCGTGCTCGACCTGCGCTCCGGCGCGATGCTCGAACGCAACCAGGTGGACGCCATCGTGCACCTGGTGTCGTCGTCGATCCCCGACCTGGCGCCCGAGCGCGTCACCGTGGTCGACCAGAGCGGCCGCATGCTGACCATCAGCGACCCGAACAGCGAAGCCGCGCTCAACGCCGCGCAGTTCGAACGCGTGCGCAAGCTGGAAACCTCGTTCAACGACCGCATCCGCGAACTGCTGGAGCCGCTGACCGGCCCCGGCCGCGTCAACGCCGAAGTCGCCGTCGACATGGACTTCTCGGTTACCGAGGAAGCCCGCGAGACCTTCGCCAACGACCCGGCCAAGATCCGCAGCGAGCAGGTCAGCCAGAACACCACCAGCGCCGGCAGCGGTCCGGAGGGCGTGCCCGGCGCCACCAGCAATACCCCGCCCGGCCCGAACGCCGCGGCCGCCGCTGCGCCGAATCCCGCCGCGCCGGTCGAGACGAGCAGCAGTGCGACGCGCAACTTCGAGATGGACCGCACGCTGCAGCACACGCGCCAGCCCGCTGGCCGCGTGCGCCGCGTCACCGCAGCCGTGCTGGTCGACCACGTGCCGCGCACCGGCGAGAACGGCAAGGTCGTGATGACCGCGCTGGACGCCGCCACCCTGACCCGCATCGAAGCGCTGGTGAAGGAAGCCGTGGGCTTCGACGCCGCCCGCGGCGACTCCGTGTCGGTCATGAACGCCCCGTTCGTGCGCGAGACCGAAGCCCCGGTCGACGTGCCGTTCTGGGAAAGCCCGTGGCTGCACAACCCGATGGTGCGCGACATCGCGCGCTACGGCCTGGGCGCGCTGGTCGTCATCGCGCTGCTGTTCGGCGTGCTGCGCCCGGCCATGCGCCAGATCATCAGCCCGGCGGCCAAGCACAAGCGCGATACCGACGACGGCATCGACGTCAATGTCGTGGACGACGGGGACGAGGACGGCGTGGTCGCCACCCTCTCGCACGAACACGCGCCGCCGATGCGCGCCCTGCCCTCCGACGCCTACGAAGACCGCCTGCGCCAGGCGCGCGAAGCGGTGAAGACCGACTCCAAGCAGGTCGCGCAGGTGGTCAAGGACTGGGTGGCCAGCGATGAATAACGCACCGGAAACCGCCCTCAGCGGCGTGCAGCGCGCCGCCGTGCTGCTGCTCTCGCTGGGCGAGGAAGACGCCGCCGAAGTGCTCAAGCACATGAACGCCAAGGAGGTGCAGAAGCTCGGCATCGCCATGGCCACCATCTCCGGCATCAGCCGCGAGCAGGTGATGCAGGTCATGTCCAACTTCGGCGAGGCGCTGGACAAGCAGACCTCGCTGGGCATGGGCGCCGACGACTACGTGCGCAAGGTGCTGGTGCAGGCGCTGGGCGAGGACAAGGCCGGCAGCCTGATCGACCGCATCCTGCTGGGCCGCAACACCACCGGCCTGGACACGCTGAAGTGGATGGATCCACGCGCGATCGCCGACCTGGTGCGCAACGAACATCCGCAGATCATCGCCATCGTGCTGGCGCACCTGGACAGCGACCAGGCCGCCGACACGCTCAAGCTGCTGGCCGAGCGCACCCGCACCGACGTGCTGCTGCGCATCGCCACGCTGGACGGCATCCCGCCGAATGCGCTGAACGAACTCAACGAAATCATGGAGCGCCAGTTCGCCGGCAACCAGAACCTCAAGGCCTCCAGCATCGGAGGCGTGAAGGTGGCGGCCAACATCCTCAACTTCATGGATTCCGGCCAGGACCAGGTGATCCTGGGCAGCATCACCCAGGTCGACGCCGATCTCGGCGCGCGCATCCAGGACCTGATGTTCGTGTTCGACAATCTGGCCGACCTCGGCGACCGCGAACTGCAGGCGCTGCTGCGCGAAGTGCCCAACGACCGCCTAGGCCTGGCGCTGCGCGGCGCCGACGCCAAGGTGAAGGAAAAGATCACCCGCAACATGTCGCAGCGCGCGGCCCAGATCCTGCTCGAGGACATGGAAGCGCGCGGCCCCGTGCGCCTGTCCGACGTGGAAGGCGCGCAGAAGGAAATCCTCGCCATCGTGCGCCGGCTGGCTGACCAGGGCGTCATCGCCCTCACCGCCAGCGCCGAGGAAATGGTATGAGCGCGCCCTCGCCGCTGCGCTGGATGCCGGCCCCGCTCAACGCGGTGGTCTCGGATGCCATCGTCGAACAGGACGCCGCGCCACTGGTGCCGCCGACGCTCGAGGAGATCCAGGCGATCCAGGACGCCGCCTACCGCGAAGGCCTGGAACGTGGACTGGCCGAAGGCCATGCCGAGGGCTTCGCCCAGGGCCAGGCGGAAGTACGCCGGCTCGCCGCGCAGATGGAAGGCATCCTCGACAATTTTTCGCGCCCGCTCGACCGGCTGGAGAACGAGGTCGTCGCCGCGCTGTCCGAACTCGCCGTGCGCATCGCCGGTGCACTGGTCGGTCGCGCCTATCAGACCGATCCGGTCCTGCTGCAGGAACTGGCGACCACCGCGCTGGACGCTGTCGGCGGCTCGCAGCGCGAGGTCGAACTGCGCCTGCATCCGGACGACATCGCCGCGCTGACACCGGTGCTGGCGATGAGCGCCCACACGCGCCTCACCGCGGACACCTCGCTGAGCCGCGGCGACCTGCGCGTGCACGCCGAGAGCGTGCGCATCGACGGCACGCTGGAAGCCCGCCTGCGCGGCGCGCTGGACACCGTCCTCAACCGCGGAGCGCGCGCATGAGCGCCCAGCCGCTGGAGTGGCTGACCGCGCGCGACCTGCGCCTGTCGACGCGGTTGTCGCAGATCAATCCCGAACTCGGCGGCCGCGGCCTGATCCGCGAAGGCATCCTGCGCCGCGCCGTCGGCCTGACCCTGGAAGCCATCGGCTGCGAAGCGCCGATGGGCGCCACCTGCAAGGTGGAAGTCGTCGACGGCGGCTGGGTGGATGCCGAAGTGGTCGGCTTCTCCGGCGAACGTACCTACCTGATGCCCAGCGCCGAACTGCACGGTCTGCTGCCGAATGCGCGCGTGGTGCCCTCGCGCCGCCGCGGCGGCGTGGAGGTCGGCGAAGGCCTGCTGGGCCGCGTGATCGACAGCGACGGCATCCCGCTCGACGGCCGCGGCCCGATCCGCGCCGAGGGCACGGTCAGCCTGGCCGGCATGGCGATCAATCCGCTGTCGCGCGAGCCGATCACCCAGCCGCTCGATGTCGGCGTGCGCGCGATCAACGCGCTGCTGCCGATCGGTCGCGGCCAGCGCGTCGGCCTGTTCGCCGGCTCCGGCGTCGGCAAGTCCACGCTGCTGGGCATGATGACCAAGTACACCGCCGCCGACGTGATCGTCGTGGGCCTGATCGGCGAACGTGGCCGCGAAGTCCGCGATTTCGTCGAGACCACGCTCGGCCCGGCGGGCCTGGCGCGCGCCGTCGTCGTCGCCAGCCCGGCCGACCGGCCGCCGCTGGCGCGCCTGCAGGGCGCCTACCGCGCCACCGCCATCGCCGAGTGGTTCCGCGACCAGGGCTTGAATGTCCTCCTGCTGATGGATTCGCTGACCCGCTTCGCGCAGGCGCAGCGCGAGATCGGCCTGTCGGTCGGCGAACCGCCGACCACGCGCGGTTATCCGCCTTCCGTGTTCGCGCGCCTGCCGGCGCTCGTGGAACGCGCGGGCAACGGCGCGAAGGGCCGTGGCTCGATCACCGCCTTCTACACCGTGCTGACCGAAGGCGACGATCCGCAGGATCCGATCGCCGACGCCGCCCGCGCCATTCTCGACGGCCACATCCTGCTGTCGCGCCGCGTCGCTGACGCCGGCCTGTACCCGGCCATTGACGTGGAATCGTCGGTCAGCCGCGTGGTCACCGAGATCGCCGACGAGACCTGGCGCGACCGCATCCGCAAGCTCAAGCGCCTGCTGTCGGCCTACAACAGCAACCGCGACCTGATCGCCATCGGCGCCTACCAGCGCGGCAACGATCCGACCGTGGACGAGGCGCTGGAGCGCTGGCCGGAGATCGTCGAATTCCTCGGCCAGGACGTGGCGCACGCCGCCGACCTGCCGGGCAGCCGCGCCGCCCTGGAATCCCTGATCCAACGCAACCTCGCCGCCGGCGCTCCGCTGCCGCCCGGCCTGCAGTAACGCAAAGGAACCCCCACGATGATGCAGTCCCGCCGAATCGATCCCCTGCTGCGCCGTGCGCAGGAACACGAGGATTCCGTCGCCCGCGAGCTGGCCGAGCGCCAGAACACGCTGGCGCAGCACGAATCCCGGCTGGAGGAACTGCGCCAGTACGCCGAGGACTACGCCAACAGCCAGATGGCCGCCACCAGTCCGGCCCAGCTGGCCAACCGCCGCGCCTTCCTCGAGCGCATCGACCAGGCATTGAAGCAGCAGTTGCAGAACGTCGACCGCAGCCGCGCCAGCGTCGACATCGAACGCGACCGCCTGCTGCTCGCCAGCCGCGACAAGCAGGTGCTGGAGCAACTGGCCGCCAGCTACCGCGTGCAGGAAAAACTGATCGTCGACCGCCGCGACCAGCGCGAGATGGACGACGTGGGCGCCCGTCGCGCCCGCCTGGCCGCGACCACGCGAGAGAACGAGGACGCCTGATGCCGTCGCCGACGTCCGCGTTGAACTTGGCCGTGAAGGCGCCGTCCCCGTCATCGGCGCCGGCCCGTGATGCCGACACGAATGAGGCCTCCGCGAAGAAGCCGGCGTTCGACGACATGATGCGTCGCTCCGGCAAGCGCGACGACGCGGCGCGTGCACCGCACACGCGCAACGCGGAAGCGAAGGAACCCGTTCGGCAGCGTCCAGACAAGGCGATCGCAGGCAAGCAGGACGAGGCGACACGCGCACCTGCCGACGACGACAAGCCCGAAGACGCCACCGTCGCATCCGCGGTACCGCCGCTCCTGATGGAACTGCCTTCGCTCCAGGCAGCGCTGCCTGCGGATGCGATGGCCGCCGTGCCGACCGATCCGCTCGCCAATCCCCTGCTCGCCGGCGCACTACCCGCGGCGAACACGCCCATTTCTGCCGATAACCTGCTGGCCGGCGCTCGCGCCGCGGTCCCGGCCACATTGCCGGGTGCCATCACGACAGCCGACACCGGCCAGGCCGTCGCCACCGAGGCGACCGCGACACCGCCAGCCGCCACCACGACCGAGGCGAAGGCGCCCCTGCAGAACCTGCTGTCCTTCGCCACGCATCTGGCGACCGGCCAGATGGCAGCCGCCGTGCCGGACGCGATCAACCTGGGGCGCGACCTCGTCGATGCCTTCCGCAGCGAAGACGGCGACGCGCCCGCACCAACCGGCAACCTGCTGGCCGGCGTCGGCGCATCGAACCAGGCGCTGGGCCTGTCGCGCACCGAGACCGTCAATGCGATGGAAACGCCGAGCGCCGACCTGCAGGGTGGCCACTTCGACGAGGACATCGGCGACGCCGTGCGCTGGATGGCCGACCAGAAGATCGGCCACGCCCATATCAAGGTGACCCCGAACGACCTGGGCACGGTGGAAATCCGCCTGCGCCTGGAAGGCGACCGCGTCCACGCCGACTTCACCAGCGCGCAGGCCGAGGTTCGCCAGGCCCTGGAAAGCAGCCTGCCCCGCCTGCGCGACATGCTGGGCCAGCATGGCTTCCAGCTGGCCCATGCCGACGTGGGCCAGCAGCATGCGCCGCCGTCGCAGGGCGGCGGCGGTGCCCGCATCGGCGAAGGCAGTGGCGACGGTGCCGAAACCACGATCGAGACGCCCCGCACCGTCCGCATGACAGCGCGTGGTCTGGTGGACGCTTACGCCTGATGGGCCTGCTGTTCCTGTAGGAGCGACGTGAGTCGCGACCGTAGATTTTCGGCACCGCGGACGCCGCACCACGCGACCATCCCTGCGTGAATGATGTTTCCGGACCGCCATGACGTGCGGTCGCGACTCACGTCGCTCCTACAGGAGGCGCCCCCGTCAAAACCCCGACGGGACTCTGGCACCACCACGGCACACCGCTTGCATCACCCAGGCTGACCCCTCAGGAGATGCACCGCCGTGGCAGCCGACAAGAACGCAAGCAAGTCCAAGCCCGAGAAGGGCGACAAGCCCAAGGGTGGCAAGTCGCTGCTGACCATCGGACTGGTGGCCGTGATCGCGGCCGGCGCCGCCGGCGGCGGCGCCTGGTACTTCACCAGCCATGGCGCCAAGGAGGAGAACGCGGGCGAGCCCAAGGCCAAGAAGCCGGGCCAGGTGCCCGCGCCGGCCCAGTACTTCGCGCTGGAACCGCCTTTCGTCGTCAACCTCGTCGGCGAAGCCGGCGGTGCGCGCTACCTGCAGGTGGAAGTGCAGCTGATGACGCGCGATCCCGAAGCGCTGACCGCCATCCAGCTGCATGCGCCCGCCATCCGCGCGCGCCTGCTGATGCTGTTCGCGCAGCAGGACGCCACCAGCCTGATGTCGCGCGAAGGCAAGGAGCGTCTGCAGAGCGCCGCCCTCGGCGAAGTCAAGGCGCTGCTCGTCGCCGAGACCGGCAAGCCCGCCGCCGAGTCGCTCCTGTTCACCAGCTTCGTGATGCAGTGACGGAACCCCGCCGCCATGATGACCAGTGACCTGCTGTCGCAAGACGAGATCGACGCCCTGCTCAACGGCGTCGACACGGGTGCGATCGAGACCGAAGAGCCGCCGCACGATCCCAGCATCGCGCGGACCTACGATTTCGCCAGCCAGGACCGCATCGTGCGCGGCCGGCTGCCGACACTGGAGATGATCAACGAGCGCTTCGTGCGCACGTGGCGCATCGGCCTGTTCAACCTGCTGCGCCGCTCGGCCGAGCTGTCGGTGCGCGGCATCGAGACCGTCAAGTTCAGCGACTACCTGCATTCGCTCTACGTGCCCACCAACCTCAACCTGGTGAAGTTCAAGCCGCTGCGCGGCGTGGGCCTGATCGTGTTCGAACCGAAGCTGGTGTTCACCATGGTGGACAACTTCTTCGGCGGCGACGGTCGCTACCCGGCCAAGATCGAAGGCCGCGAGTTCACCGCCACCGAAATGCGGGTGATCCAACTGCTGCTGAAGCAGACCTTCGCCGACCTGATCGATGCGTG
This sequence comes from Pseudoxanthomonas japonensis, assembly GCF_043632995.1. Classification (NCBI taxonomy): domain Bacteria; kingdom Pseudomonadati; phylum Pseudomonadota; class Gammaproteobacteria; order Lysobacterales; family Lysobacteraceae; genus Pseudoxanthomonas; species Pseudoxanthomonas japonensis. The sequence continues at coordinate 2,377,002 of NZ_CP171632.1, forward strand.
GGCGCCGGTGATGCCGGTCGACTTCGAGTACATCACCAGCGAGGTCAACCCGCACTTCGCCAACATCGTCAGCCCACGCGAGTACGTCGTGGTCAGCCGCTTCCATGTGGAACTGGACGGCGGCGGCGGCGACCTGCACGTCACCCTGCCCTACTCGATGCTGGAGCCGATCCGCGAACTGCTCGACGCCGGCATCCAGTCCGACCGCGTGCACGACGACGACAGCTTCCGCGTGACCATGCACGAACAGCTGCGCACCGCCGAAGTCACCGTCTCCAGCGTGCTGGCGGAGAAGCGCATCAACCTGCGCGAACTCACCCGCCTGAAAGTGGGCGACATCCTGCCCATCGACGTGCCCAAGTCCGTGCCGGTCTGCGTCGAGCAGGTGCCCGTCTTCACCGGCGAATTCGGCATTTCCAACGGACAGAACGCCGTGAAGATCACCGCCCACCATCCGCCCGGCGGCCGCCACCAGCAGACCGCGAACGCCCGCCCCACCCTCGCACCCGTCGCCTTCCAGGACGCCACGCCATGATTCCCGAGAACGAAGAAGCCCTCGCCACCGCCTTCGGCGACACCGAGCTTGCCGACAACGGCGCCCACGCCGGCCACGACGCGGACATGAGCCTGGACGTCATCCTCGACGTGCCGGTGACGCTGTCGCTGGAAGTCGGCCGCACCCGCATGCCCATCCGCAATCTGCTGCAGCTCAACCAGGGCTCGGTGGTGGAACTGGAGCGCGGCGCCGGCGAGCCGCTGGACGTGTTCGTCAACGGCACGCTGATCGCGCACGGCGAAGTCGTGGTGGTCAACGACCGCTTCGGCGTGCGCCTGACCGACGTGGTCAGCCCCAGCGAACGCATCCGCCGCCTGCGCTGAGCCGATCGCCATGCACGCCTTCGCCCTGCTCGCCACCGTCGCGGCGCCTGCCCAGAAGATCGGCCAGCACGCACCGTCCACGCCCGGCATCGGCGGCGCACTCGTCGGCCTGATCCTGGTGCTGGGCCTGATCCTCGGCCTGGCCTGGCTGCTGAAGCGCATGCCCGGCGCCGGCCTCGGCATCCGCCCCAGCGAACAGCTGCGCGTGGTGTCGATGCTGTCCGTCGGCGCCAAGGAGCGCGTGATGGTGATCGAAGTGGGCAAGGAACAGCTGCTGATCGGCGTGAGCGCCGGCGGCATCACCGCCCTGCACACCCTGCCCGAACCGCTGGTCGTCGCGCCCGCGCCGACGATGCCCAACTTCGCCGAACTGCTGGCCAAGCGCCTGCGCAAAGAGTCCTGAGATGCGTCGCTTCCTCCTTTCCCTGATCTGCCTGCTGTGGCTCGCCGCGCCGACGATGGCGTTCGCGCAGGCTGCCACGGCGCAGGCTGCCACGGCGCCCGCTGCCGCACCGGCCGCTGCGGCACCCGCCGCGCCTTCGGCACCGACCCTGCCATCGATGCCGAAGGTTAACGTCGGCCAGGTCGGCGACAACACCGTCAGCCTGCCGCTGCAGACCCTGCTGCTGATGACGGCGATCACGCTGATCCCGTCCGCGCTGCTGGCGATGACCGCGTTCACCCGCATCATCATCGTGCTCGGCCTGCTGCGGCAGGCGCTCGGCACCGGCCAGACGCCTTCCAACCAGGTGCTGGTGGGCCTGGCGCTGTTCCTCACCATGCTGGTGATGATGCCGGTCGGCGAGAAGGCCTGGGCGGAAGGCATGGCGCCGTATCTCAACGGCCAGATCGATTTCTCCACCGCCTGGACGCTGACCACAGGCCCACTGCGCGACTTCATGCTGGCGCAGGTGCGCGAGACCGACCTGATGACGTTCGCCGGCCTGGCCGGTCACGGCAGCTACACCGGCCCGGACGCGGTGCCATTCCCGATCGTCGTCGCGTCCTTCATCACCAGCGAACTGAAGACCGCGTTCGAGATCGGCTTCCTGATCTTCATCCCGTTCGTGATCATCGACCTGGTCGTGGCCAGCGTGCTGATGTCGATGGGCATGATGATGCTGTCGCCGATGCTGGTGTCCGCGCCGTTCAAGATCCTGCTGTTCGTGCTGGTGGACGGCTGGGTGCTGATCGTCGGTTCGCTGGCCGCCAGCTTCAACGCGGTATGACCGCGTTGAAGCCGGGAATCGGGAATGGGGAATCGGGAGTGGCCATTCGCATGACCCGCCTCCTTCCCCTCATGGCCCATCACCTTCGCGCTCTCCCATTCCCCTTTCCCTATTCCCTGTTCCCGGCCTTCCCATGAGCCCCGAAACCGCCCTCACCGAACTCCGCGGTGGCCTCGAGATCGCCCTCTGGGTCGGTGGTCCGCTGCTGCTCGTCGTCCTGGTCGTCGGTGTGGTCATCGGCGTGATCCAGGCAGCCACCCAGCTCAACGAGCCGACGATCGCCTTCGTCGCCAAGGCCATCGCGTTGACCGCCGCGTTGTTCGCCACCGGCAGCTACCTGCTCGGCGTGCTCGTGGAATACACGACGACGCTGTTCCAGCGATTGCCGCATTTGATCGGCTGACGGCGCGGACGCGACGCGATGGATGCCGCCACCCAGATGGTGATCGACGGCCAGCAGGCTTTCGGCATGATCAACGCGATCCTGTGGACGATGCTGCGCACCGGCGCACTGCTGATGGCGGCGCCGCTGATCGGCACGCGCGCCGTCTCGGTGCGCGTGCGCGTGATCATCGCCGGCGCGCTGGCGATGGCGCTGGCACCGCTGCTGCCGGGCACGCCGGACCGCATCGCCTTCGACGCCAGCACCGTGCTCAACGTGGCGCGCGAACTCGCGGTCGGCGCCAGCATGGGCTTCATGCTGCGGCTCGCCTTCGAAGCCGGGGCGATGGCGGGCGAACTGATCTCGCAGGGCACCGGTCTGGCATTCGCGCAGATGTCAGATCCGTTGCGCGGGGTGAACTCGGGCGTCGTCGGCCAGTGGTTCTACCTCGCCTTCGGCCTGCTGTTCTTCACCGCCAACGGCCACCTCGCGCTGGTGTCGCTGCTCGTGGACAGCTACCGATCGCTGCCGATCGGCACGGCGCTGCCCGACGTGCAGCAGGTGCTGGAGATCGCACCGATGCTGTTCACCCACATCCTGCGTGCCGCCGTCGGCCTGGCGCTGCCCGTCATGGTGGCGATGCTGGCGGTGAACCTCGCGTTCGGCGTGCTGGGTCGCGCCGCGCCAGCGCTGAATCCGATCCAGCTCGGCTTGCCCACGGCCCTGCTGCTGGGCCTGTTCCTGCTGGCGCTGCTGGCCGGCGAACTGGGGCCACCGGTGCAGCGCGTCTTCGACCTGTCGTTTGACGCAGCGCGGCAGATCACCGGCTGACGGAACGCGCGTCATCGACGTGAAAAGGTGTCGGAACGCACGTTTGACGGCGGGCCGATGGCTGGTTTCACATCTCATTTGCGTCGGCTGTTCCACAAAATGCACGAAGTTGTGCAGAATGGGGACGAGGGAGCTGCAACGTACGCAAGCGCATGGACTGGAAAGATCCAGCCCCAGACAGCAGCGCTCCCCCGCGAAACGGAGATTGCCTGTGAGCCACAGCCCCACCCACAAGCGACGCACCAGCCAGGAAACGCGGGAGGCCGTGCTCGCCGCCGCACGCCGGCTCTTCTTCACCAAGGGATTCGACCAGACCACGCTGATGGACCTGGGCGAGGAAACCGGGCTCAGCGCGCGCGGCGTCATCCTGCATTTCGAGACCAAGGCCGACATCATCGCCACGCTGCTGATCCGCGACTACACGGCGCGCAAGGCGCCGATGGTCGAGCGTCCGCAGGGATCGACGCATGCGCAGCGCATCCTCGACTTCTACTTCTGGATGGCCCGCGAAGACGCGGCCAACTTCATCGCCTTCCCCGCGCTCTGGAGCGTGTCGGCGCGCTGGTCGCCGGCGGTGGAAACCGAAATGAACACCGCACTGCGCCGCATGCGCGAACCGGTCCGCCTGGAGCTGAGCCGCGGCATGGGTGCGGGCGAGTTCCGCGGCCTGGACATCCAGCATGCCGACGAGATGATCTGGCAGAGCTACCAGCATGGCCTGCGTGCCGTGTCGGTGAACGGCGGCACGCCGGCGATGGCGGTGCCGCAGGTGTTCAAGACGCTGGAAGCGCTGTCGGCCTGAGGCGGCGCCCACCGGGCGCGCATGCACCCCCTGCGGACGGCCTCCTTCGGGAGGCCGTTTGCGTTGTCGACCACCGCCTTCGATGTCCTCGCACGATGAGGTCTTCCGACAAAGCGGACGAGGGGTTTGCGTCCACCGCGAACGCGCGACGGCATCGCGCGGAACGTGCACGCCGCACGCGCCGTGCTCGCGCCAAGCGTGATCTCCATCACCCCGGAGATCACGCGACGCCCTACACTGCGCGAGCCTTCGCGGCGCTGTTCCGTCCGTTTACCCGATCCCCTTGAACACGCCACCCTCCGACCCCGAGCGTCCGCAACCGGCCCTCTCGATGAAGCCGAAACGCCGCGACTTCCGCCTGGACATCATCGTCCTGCTGGGCGCCATCACGGCGGTGACGATCGCGTCGTTCGGCCTCTACCGCGGCTGGCAAGGTCAATGGGCGATGGCGGTGTTCGACCTGGGCGTCGTGCTCGCGGTGGCCTCGCCGGTCGCTTACGCCTGGCGGACCGGCGATGCCCGCGCCGGCAACGTGCTGGCGGTACTCAATACCGGCGCTTCGTTCGGCGCCTGCGTGATGCTGGGCCACACCGCACTCGGTTGGACCTATCTGGTGCTGCTCACCAACTTCTTCATCGCCCATCGCTGGACGGCAGTGATCTGCAACCTGCTGCTGATCGTCGCCATGCAATTGCTGCCGGGGTTCTTCCACGACGGCGTGCATGCGCTGTCGATGGCGGTCAGCGCGGTGCTGGTGACGGTGTTCTCGCTGATCTTCGCCGCCCGCACGCAGGACGACCGCGTGCAGCTGGAACGGCTGGCGGCCATGGATGCGCTGACCGGCGTGCCCAACCGTCGCAGCATGGAGCGCGCACTGAGCGAAGCCGTGGACCGGTTCCAGCGCGACGAGTGCTGTTTCGGGCTGGTGGTGCTGGACCTGGACCACTTCAAGGACGTCAACGACCAGTACGGCCATGCGGCGGGCGATGCCGCCATCGCCGACCTGGCCTCGATCCTGCGGTTCGAGATGCGCCGCAACGACCAGGTGTTCCGCTTCGGCGGCGAAGAGTTCGTGGCGCTGCTGGAACTGGACAGCCGCGACGCACTCGAGTCCGCCACCGAACGCATCCGCAAGTCGGTAAGGGGCTCCCTGCGCGGACCGGGCGGCCGCATCACCATCTCGCTGGGCGCGGCGCTGCTGCGCGAACAGGAAAAGACCTGGCACGACTGGTTCTCGCGCGCGGACGCCGCGCTGTACCGCGCGAAGATGGCCGGCCGCGACAGCTACGTCATCGCGGACGACCTGTTCTAGGCCCACGGGGCGTCGCCTCCATCTCCCGCCGTAGCGCCTCCGTCGTCCCGGCGAAAGCCGGGATCCATCTGCTCCTGATCCGGACACCTCGGCAGTCACGGGCAATGGATTCCAGCGTTCGCTGGAATGACGGGACCAGGCGATGTCGACCTCCGCCGTCGTCCCAGCGAAAGCTGGGACCCATTCGCTCCTGATCCGGACACATCGGTAGCCACGCGCAATGGATTCCAGCATCCGCTGGAATGACGGAACTCAGGCGATGTCGATCTCCGCCGTCGTCCCAGCGAAAGCTGGGACCCATTCGCTCTCGATCCCGAAACATCGTTAGCCACCCGCAATGGATTCCAGCTTTCGCTGGAATGACGGAACCCACGCGATGTCGACCTCCGCCGTCGTCCCAGCGAAAGCTGGGACCCATCTGCTCTTGATCCCGAAACATCGGTAGCCACCCGCAATGGATTCCAGCGTTCGCTGGAATGACGGTATCGGGGTCATCCGCCGATAGAACGGACGTCCGTCGAAGACCCGCTTCTTGCCCACCACCACCGGTACAACATCGGCAGCACCACCAGCGTCAGCAACGTCGACGACACGATGCCGCCGATCACCACTGTCGCCAGCGGTCGCTGCACCTCCGAGCCCGCACCCACGTTGAATGCCATCGGCAGGAAGCCGAGCGAGGCGACCAGTGCAGTCATCAGTACCGGGCGCAACCTACCGAGTGCGCCCTCGACGACCGCGTCGTCCAGGCGCATGCCCTGTTCGCGCAGTTTGCGGATGAAGGCGATCATCACCAGGCCATTGAGTACCGCCACGCCCGACAGCGCGATGAAGCCGACGCCGGCGGAGATCGACAGCGGAATGCCGCGCAGCGCCAAGGCGACCACGCCGCCCGTCAACGCCAGCGGTACGCCGGTGAAGACGATGGTTGCGTCCTTCGCCGATCCGAATGCCCAGAACAGCAGCGCGAAGATCAGCACCAGCGTCGCCGGTACGACGACGGCGAGACGCTGGCTGGCGGAGATCAGCTGCTCGAACGTGCCGCCGTAGTCGATCCAGTATCCGGCGGGAAGCGTCACTTCCCTCGCGATGCGATCCCGCAGATCGTCCACGAAGCCGCCCAGGTCGCGGCCACGCACGTTCGCCGTCACCACCACGCGGCGTTTGCCGTTCTCGCGGTTGACCTGGTTGGGGCCGAGCGTGGTCTCGATCTTCGCCACCTCGCGCAACGGCACCGTGCCCGGCGTTCCGGAACGCCAGCTGGCCGAGCGCGTCGACTCGTCCTCGTTGCCGGCGCCGCCCAGAGGAATCGGGAGGTCGTGCAGCGCGGCGGGATCCTGCCGCATCGCTTCCGGCAGGCGCACGACGATGTCGAAACGGCGATCACCTTCGAACAGCTGCCCCGCCACCTCGCCACCCACCGCCGTCGCCACGGTGTCCTGCACGTCGCCCGGATTCAGGCCGTAACGGATCAGCGCCTGGCGATCCGGCGTGATGGTCAGCAACGGCAATCCGGTGGCCTGCTCCATGCGCACGTCCGCCGCACCGTCGACGGACTTGGCCACGGCTTCGATGCGCTCGCCCACCTCCACCAGCGTGTCGAGATCGTCCCCGTAGAGTTTGATCGCCACGTCCGCACGCACGCCGGAAATCAGCTCGTTCATGCGCATCTGGATGGGCTGGGTGAACTCGTAGTTGTTGCCGGGGATCTCGGCGACCGCTTTCTCGATCTCGGCCACCAGTGTCGCCTTCGGCTTGCGCGGGTCCGGCCGTTCGCTGCGCGGTTTCAGCATGACGAAGGTGTCGGCCACCGACGGCGGCATTGGATCGGTCGCCACTTCCGCCGTACCGAGTTTGCCGAATACGCGGTGCACTTCCGGGAACTGCTTGATCCGTGCCTCCAGCGTGGACTGCATGCGCACGGCCTGGTCCAGACTGGTGCCGGGAATGCGCATGGCGTGCATCGCGATATCGCCCTCGTCCAGGCTGGGGACGAATTCCGTGCCAAGCCGTGTCGCCAGCAAGCCGCACAGCACGACCAGCGCGAACGCGCCGCCGGCCACGACGAGCCGCGCACGCAACGCCCATGCCAGCACCGGCGCATAGGCGCGACGGGCCCAGACCATCACGCGCGTTTCCTTCTCCTGCACGCGGCCTCGCAGGAACAGCGCGATGGCGGCCGGCACGAAGGTGAGCGACAGCAGCATCGCGCCGGTCAGCGCCAGCACCACGGTGATCGCCATGGGATGGAACATCTTTCCCTCCACGCCGGTGAGCGCGAAGATCGGCAGGTACACGGCGGTGATGATGCCCAGGCCGAACAGGCTGGGCCGGATGACCTCCGCCGTCGCGGACGCCGTCGCATCCAGCCGTTCCTCGTCCGTCAGCAAGCGTCCGAGCCGATGCTGCAGTTCGCCGAAGCGGCGCAGGCAGTTCTCGATGATGATCACCGCACCGTCGACGATCAGGCCGAAGTCCAGTGCACCCAGGCTCATCAGGTTGCCCGACACGCCGCCGCGGACCATGCCGGTGAGCGTGAACAGCATCGACAACGGAATCACCGCGGCCGTGATCAGTGCCGCACGGATGTTGCCCAGCAGCAGGAACAGCACCACGATCACCAGGATCGCGCCTTCGACCAGGTTCTTGGCCACGGTGCGGATGGTGCGGTCGACCAGCGACGTGCGGTCGTACATCGGCTCGGCGCGCACACCGGATGGCAGGCTGCGGTTGGCCTCGGCGAGTCTTGCGGCGACCGCCTGCGATACCTCGCGGCTGTTGGCGCCGATCAGCATGAAGGTGGTGCCCAGCACGACTTCCTTGCCGTCCAGCGTCGCCGCGCCGGTGCGCAGTTCCGGTCCTTCGCCGACCTGCGCGACATCGCGCACGCGGATCGGCACGCCGTCGCGGCGGTCCAGCACGATGTCGCGGATGCCGTCGAGATCGGCGACCTGCCCGGGTGCACGCACGAGGAACTGCTGGCCATTGCGCTCGATGTAGCCCGCGCCGACGTTCTGGTTGTTGCGCGACACCGCCTGCACCACGTCGTGCAGGGTGAAGCCGAGCGCCACCAGCCGTGCCGGATCGGGCGTGATGTGGATCTGCCGTGCGAACCCACCGATGGTATTGACCTCGGTCACACCCGGCACGTTGCGCAGCTGCGGTCGTACCACCCAGTCCTGCAGCGTGCGCAGGTCGGTGGCGGTGTACGGCGTGCCGTCCTCCTTGCGCGCCTTCTCCTCCGCTTCCACCGTGTACATGAAGATCTCGCCCATGCCGGTGGCGATGGGACCCATCTCCGGCTCCAGGCCGGCGGGCAGTTGCGACTTCACCTGCTGGATGCGTTCGCCGACCTGCTGGCGGGCGAAGTAGACGTCGGTGCCGTCCTTGAACACCACCGTCACCTGCGACAGGCCGTAGCGCGAGATCGAACGCGTGTAGTCGAGGCCCGGCAGGCCGGCGAGCGCGGTCTCCAGGGTGAAGGTCACGCGCTGTTCTGCTTCCAGCGGCGAGTAGCCGGGCGCCTCGGTGTTGACCTGCACCTGCACGTTGGTGATGTCGGGGGTGACGTCGATCGGCAGCTTGCCGAAGCTCCACACGCCCACCGCGACCAGTAGCAGCGTCAAGGCCAGCATCAGCCAGCGGTGCGTGATGGCGAACCGCAGGATGCGCTCGAGCAGGCCGTTCGGTTGCAGGGTGCCTTGCTCAATGATCATGCGAAGCCCCCGATTTCTCGATGTCCGCCTTCACCAGATAGCTCTGCTCCACCACGACCTGGTCGCCCGCCTTCAGCCCGGACAGCACTTCGACCTGCTGCGCATCGCGCTTGCCCAGTTCGACCGGACGGATCTCGTAGGTATCGCCGACGCGCACGAACACCACGTCCCAATCGCGGAACGTCTGCAAGGAGGCGAGCGGCACGACCATTGCCGCCGGCTGCTGTTCGACGGTGATGCGCGCCTTCACCGCGGAACCGGGGCGCCACAGACCATCTGCGTTCTCCAGCGTCGCCCGCGCCACCGTGCTCTGGCTGGCAGTGGCGGTGCCCGGCAGCACGCGCTCCAGCGTGGTCTGCGCGGTCGCGCCATCGCTCAGGCGCGTCACCGTCACCGGTACGCCCGGCACGATGTGCTGCGCGTCGGAGCCGAAGATGTGCAGATCGACCCACAGCGAGGACAGGTCGGCGACTTCGAACAGCGTGGCGCCCTCGCCCGCCACGCTGCCGACGCTGGCGTTGCGCGCGAGCACCACGCCGCTGATCGGCGAGGTGACGGAGTACGTGGTCAGGCTGAGGTTGCTTTCGACCGTCGCCAGCGTCTGGCCAGCCTGTACGCGGTCTCCGACGTTGACGGCGAGACGGCGGATCGGGCCCGGGAAGCGCGCGGCGACATTGGCCACGCGCCCTTCGACCGGCGTCAGCAGGCCCTGCACCTCGTGCTCGTCGGCGATCGTGCCGGCCCGCACCGGCGCGACGCGGATGCCTGAGTCTTCCGCGATTTTCGCGCCGATGGTGGTGCGGCCTTCATAGCTGTCGTAGGCCCAGCGCAGCGATTTTCCTTCCACCTTCGCAAGCACTTCGACATCGAAGGAATGCGGCTCGCCGACCACGCTTTTCGCCAGCAAGCTGCCATCGGGCTGTGGCTGCAGTACGTGGTTCTCGCGCACGTTGCCGAGGCGGACCACGCGGACCTCCACGCTGCCCGCCGTCGCCGGCAGCGGTTTGCCGTCGCGGTACAGCCAGGCCTGGTACGCGGGCGGCGTGCCGGACTCGGCGATGGCCAGTTCGACGCGATAGCCGTCCTGTTCCAGCAGGCGGCCGCCGTGTTCGCCGCGTACCGCTTCTTCTTCGCCGTGGCCGGCTTCGCTGCCGTGGTCGTCGGCGTGGTCGTCCTTGCCACCGCAGGCGGCCAGCATCAGCGAAAGCGCCAGCGCGCTCATCAGGGGACGCAATGTCATGGAATCATTCCTTCTTCTTGGGCGGCAGGCGCAGCGACGAACGCCTGCCCCGTGAGCCGCTGGAGTTCGATCAGGGCCGCCTGCGCATCGAGCGCGGCGTCCAGTTGCAGGCGACGCGTCGCCGTGGTCTCGGATTGCAGCTGGGCCCATTCCAGGTAGCTGATGGCGCCGCCGCGGTAGGCGCGCTCGGCGGCCTGCTCCGCGCGCAACAGGCGCGGCAGCACATCGTCGCGCGTGCGCTGGACCTCGAGCTGGGCGACGCGGTAGCGGCCGTGCGCATCGGTCAGCGTGGAGTACAGCGCGATATCGCGGGATTCGCGCTCGATCTCCAAAGCTGCCAGGTCCGCTTCGGCCGCGCGGATGTCGGGTGCGGCGCGACGGGCACCGCCCAGTGCCAGCGACACACCACCGACCAGGGTGGTGTCCCCGCTGTCCTGCATCCGACGGACGCCGACCTGCCAGTCGAGATCGGGCGTGGACGCGCTCCGTGCCAGCCGGACCCGCGCTTCCCGGATGCGGCGCTCGTCGGCGAACTGGGCCAGTTCGGGCGTGCCTTCGAGCAACGATGCCAGCACCTCCACGTTGTCGATCACCGGCAATGCCAGCGGATCGCCGACGACTACCTCGAAGCGCGGTGCACGCTCGCCCCACAGCGCGGCCAGATGCTGGCGCGCGGCGGCGTGCTGCTGGTCGGCACGCACCAGGGCCAGTTCGGCCCGCGCCAATGCCGCCTGCGCGGTCAGCACGACCGACTCCGGTGATGCACCGGCCTGCAGACGCTGACGGGCGCCGGCGACGGTACGCCGCCGCTGCGCGATGTCCTGCTCGGCGATGCGCTGCTGCGCCCGTGCGCCGGCGACGGCGAGGTAGCGGCGGGCGACATCGGCCAGCAGGTCCAGGCGCTGCGTCTCGCGCTGCATGGCCAAGGCATCGATGCGCGATTGCGCCAGCGCGCGGCGCGCATCGAGCTTGCCGCCACGTTCGAGCACACCGGCGAGCGTCAGCGTGACTTCGGCCTGGCGGACGCCGCTGGCGTCGCCGGTGCCCAGCACGTTCTCGATGTCCAGTCCGGCGCGCAGCGCGGGACGCAGCATCGCGACCTCGCGTTCGGCCAGCAGGATTCCGGTGCGCGCGCCGAACAGGCGCAGATCGGGATGGACGCGGGCGACGCGCGCGATGGCATCGTCCAGCGTCAGGGTTTCAGGGGGAACAGCAGGCGATGGCGCCTGTGCGTGCACGCACGGCGCGATCGCGAAGGCGGCCACTGCCGCCAGTCGCAACCACATGGGAAGTCTCCGGAATCGGTGATGGAACGCCGGCGCGACGCGAAGTCAGGCCGGCCGCGGCATCACGCGGAGATCGGAGGACGCAGCAGCGAAGCGCGGGGGGCGTAGGCCACCGGCACCGTCGCCATGACGGGGGCCGCGATGGGCAGGATCAACGCCGGCACGCGCATGGGCGCCGGCATGATGGCCGTCAGGTGGCCGCAGCAATGGCTGGCATGCATCAAGGCATGCAGCAGGTCGCCCGGATCCGCCTCGTCGTGATCGTGCTCATGACCGGCCGCATTGCCTTCGTGCTCGCCCACCACATGCAGATGGGCGGCGCCGTTGCCCAGCTCGTGCAGGTCTCCCAGCGAGGCGAACACCGGGTTGGCCAGCACCGCCAGCAACAGCACCGCCAGCGCAGGCAGGCGCAGCAGCAAGCAACGGCGGTGGCGAAGCAGACGGAACATCGGGCGACATCGTAGCCGCGCCTTGCTGCGTTAGACAATTCCACGCCGTTTTCCCGTCCCGGACTGGAACGGGTCTTGCAGCGAGGCAACCGACCCCGTCGGAACCACGCCATGTCTGAGCAGGACGAAAGCGGCGAACGCACTGAATTACCCACCGAAAAACGGCTTCGCGAAGCCCGTGAACAGGGCAACATCCCGCGTTCGCGCGAGCTGGCGACGGCGGCGGTGTTCGGTGCGGGCGTGCTGGCGATCATCGCCATGGGGCCGGGGCTGGCGCGCAACGCGCTGGGCTGGATGAAGGTCGCCCTCACCCCGGACCCGCTGCTGATGCGCCAGCCGGACCAGCTGTTCGGCTACGTCGGCCTGATGATGCTGAAGCTGCTGGCCGCCATCGCCCCGGTCGCCGCGATCTGCGTGGTGGCGGGCCTGGCCGCGCCGGTGGCGATGAGCGGCCTGCGGTTCTCGCAGAAATCGCTGATGCCCGATTTCAAGCGGCTCAATCCCGCCTCCGGCCTCAAGCGCCTGTACGGCCCCGAGGGCCTGGCCGAACTGCTGAAATCCCTGCTACGCGTGGCCCTGATCGGCGGCGCGGCGACCATCTGCCTGAAGCTGGGCCTGAACCCCCTGCGTGAGCTGCTGACCATGCCGCTGGAACAGGCGGTGCGCAGCGGTCTGTCATTCACAAGCACCCTTCTGCTGGCGACCACCGGTGGGCTGATCCTGCTGGCCGCCATCGATGCCCCGTACCAGAAGTGGAACTGGCTGCGGAAGCTCAAGATGACCCGCGAAGAGCTGCGCAAGGAGATGAAGGAGAGCGAGGGCAGCCCCGAGGTGAAGGGCCGCATCCGCCAGATGCAGCACCAGATGTCGCAGCGCCGGATGATGGAGGACGTACCCACCGCCGACGTGATCGTGGTCAACCCGACCCACTACGCGGTGGCGCTGAAGTACCAGGCCGGCCAGATGGGCGCCCCCACCGTCGTCGCCAAGGGCGTGGACGAACTGGCCATGCGCATCCGCGAGGTCGCCGACGCCCATCGCATCGCCATCGTGTCGGCGCCGCCTTTGGCACGCGCCTTGTATCGCGAAGGTCAGCTTGGCCGGGAAATCCCCGTGAGAATGTACGCCGCCGTCGCCCAGATCCTCTCCTACGTCTATCAACTGCGTGCCTGGCGCGTGGGCGAAGCCCCCCTGCCCGACCTGCCCGCCGTCGACATCGACGAGCACGGAGGCAAGGCATGAGCGCACAACCGGCCGGCGGCCTGCGCTGGATGGAGATGTTGAAGAATGGCCTCGGCGCGCCGCTGGTCGTGCTGGCGCTGCTGGCCATGATCGTGGTGCCGCTGGCGGCGCCGGTGCTCGACGCGCTCTTCAGCTTCAACATCGCCATTTCGCTGGTGGTGCTGCTGGCGGTGATCTACGTGAAGCGGCCGCTGGACTTCACCATCTTCCCGATCATCCTGCTGATGACCACGATGCTGCGCCTGGCGCTGAACGTGGCGTCCACGCGCGTGATCCTGCTCAACGGCCAGAACGGCCACGACGCCGCCGGCAAGGTCATCGCCGCGTTCGGCGAGTTCGTGGTGGGCGGCAACTACGCGGTCGGCATCGTGGTGTTCGCCATCCTGACCATCATCAACTTCGTGGTCATCACCAAGGGCGCGGGCCGCATCGCCGAAGTGTCGGCGCGTTTCATCCTGGACGCGATGCCCGGCAAGCAGATGGCCATCGACGCCGACCTCAACGCCGGCATCCTGACCCGCGAGGAAGCCAAGGCCCGCCGCGAGGAAGTCCGCGCGGAAGCCGACTTCTACGGTTCCATGGACGGTGCCAACAAGTTCATCCGCGGCGACGCCATCGCCGGCATCCTGATCCTGTTCATCAACCTGCTGGGCGGGTTCGCCGTGGGCATGTTCCAGCACGGCATGCCGGCGGCAGAAGCCGCCTCGACCTATACGCTGCTGTCCATCGGCGACGGCCTGGTCGCCCAGCTGCCCGCCCTGCTGGTGTCGTCGGCCGTGGCCATGCTGGTCACCCGCGCCTCGCGCTCGGAAGACATGGGCCAGGCCGTGATGGGCCAGGCCTTCGGCCAGCACAAGGCGCTGGCGGTGGCCGCCGGCGTGCTGGGCCTGGTCGGGCTGGTGCCCGGCATGCCCAACGTCGCCTTTTTGACGCTGGCCGCCGGCATCGGCTACCTGGCCTGGAAGATGTGGAAGCGCACCCAGGAAGGACCCGAGGCCGCAACCGGCGACGTGCCCGCGCTGGCCGGACCGGGCGCCGCGCCCGACCGCAATGCCGAACTGACCTGGGACGAGCTGCGTCCGGTCGATCCGCTGGGCTTGGAGGTCGGCTACCGGCTGATTCCGCTGGTCGACAAGAACCAGGGCGGCGAGCTGATGTCGCGCATCAAGGCGGTGCGCCGCAAGCTGACCCAGGACCTGGGCTTCCTGGTGCCGCCGGTGCATATCCGCGACAACCTGGAACTGCCGTCGAACGGTTACCGCCTGCTGGTGCACGGCGTGCCGGTGGCGTCGGCGGAAATCCATCCCGACCGCGAGCTGGCGCTCGACCCGGGCGGAGCCTTCGGCACCATCGACGGCATCCCCGGCAAGGATCCCGCCTTCGGGCTGGATGCGGTGTGGATCCAGTCGCACCAGAAGGCCACCGCCGAGTCGCTGGGCTACACCGTGGTCGATCCGGCCACGGTGATGGCCACCCACCTCTCTCACCTGGTGCGCGAACACGCACCGGAACTGCTCGGCCACGAGGAAGTGCAGCAGTTGCTGGCCCAGCTGGGCCGCAGCGCGCCGAAGCTGGTCGAGGACCTCACTCCGAAGGCGCTGCCGCTGGCCACCGTGGTGCGCGTGCTGCAGAACCTGCTGATCGAGCGCGTGCCGATCCGCCAGCTGCGCCGCATCGCCGAGTCGCTGGTGGAGTTCGCCCCGCAGAACACCGACCCCGCCGCGCTCACCGCCGCCGTGCGCACCTCGCTGGGCCGTTTCATCGTGCAGGAGATCTCCGGGATGGCGCCGGAACTGCCCGTCTATACCTTGGCGCCGAATCTGGAACGCGTCTTGCAGGACAGCACCCAGGGAACCGGCGCGGCGCTGGAACCGGGACTGGCGGAACGCCTGCACCAGAGCCTCGCCGACGTGGTGACCAAGCAGGAAGCCCGCAGCGAGCCTGCGGTGGTGCTGGTACCGGGAACGGTCCGCGCCGCCCTCGCCCGCCTGGTCCGCCACAGCGTCCCCTCGCTGTCGGTGCTGGCCTACAGCGAGGTTCCCGAGGACAAGCGGTTGAAGCTGGTCGGCACGATCAGCTGAGGCCGGGAATGGGGAATAGGGAGTGGGGAATCGAAGGCGATGACCCACCCGGAGGAGGACCGATGAGAACGAACAAATCTGGCGAAGCGCACCGACGAAAGCTCTGCTCCACCCCTATTCCCCATTCCCTATTCCCTACTCCCGGCAGCCAGCCATGAAAATCAAACGCTTCGTCGCCCCCGACATGCGCACCGCCTTCGCGATGGTGCGGCAGGAACATGGTCCGGACGCGGTGATCCTGTCCAACCGGGTCACCGAGGACGGCGTCGAGATCGTCGCCGCCAGCAACTACGACGAAGCGCTGGTGCAGCGCACGCTGGACGCGATGCGCCCGGCCGCGCCGGCCGCACCGCTGCATCCGTTGCTCGACCCGACGCCACAGGCACCGGCCGCCAACGCGCCGACCCTGTCGCCGGCCGAGGCCGCCGCCAGTTACTTCTCCCGTCGCCAGCCGGCCGCGCCGACCGCGCCCCGTGCCGAGCCGACGAAGCCCGCCCCCATCGCCGCCGCACCCGCCCCGATCGCGCCGCCGCGCGCACCGGTGATCGCGGCACCGGCACCGGCCGCCGAGATTCCGGCACCGGTCGTGCGCGACATCGCGCCGCTGCTGATCGAACCCGAATCCTTCGCCGCCAAGCTGGCCGCCTGCCTGCCGGCCGCGCCCGCCAACGAACCGGTCGCGACCCCGCGCCGCCCGGCCGCGCCGCGCGGCGAGATCGACGACACGCTCGATCTCGATGCGCTGCTGCCGTCGATCGCACCGCCGCTCTCGCTGCCCGAACCCGAGCCCGCACCCGTTGCAGCGCTGCACGCCACGCGCGTCACGGCCGCCGCCCCCACGCCGGCGCCCGCTGCCGTCACCGTGCCGACGCTGACGGTCGTCACCGACAACGCCGCCGATGCGCGCGAGAGCGACGAGCAACTGGTGCAGATGCGCGGCGAGCTGTCCGCCATGCGCGAGATGATCGAGCGCGAGATGCACCGCCTCACCGACGAGCGCCTGCGCGGCTCGCCGGTGCGCATGCAGGCGATGGAACTGATGGAGGATTACGGCTTCGACGCCGGCATCACCCGCGACATCGCCCTGCAGATCCCCGCCGACACCGAACTGCACCGCGGCCGCGGCCTGATGCTGGGCCTGCTGTCGAAGAAGCTGCCGGTGCTCGACACCGACCTGCTGGAGACCGGCGGCGTCATCGCCCTGGTCGGCCCGACGGGCGCCGGCAAGACCACCACCATCGCCAAGCTGGCGGCCTGCTTCGCGCAGCGCCACAACGCCCGCGATGTGGCGCTGGTCACCACCGACACCGTACGCGTCGGTGGCCGCGAACAGCTGCACGGCTACGGCCGCCAGCTCGGCATCGCGGTGCACGAGGCCGACAGCGCGCAGACCCTGGCGCTGGTGCTGGAACGCCTGCGCGACTACAAGCTGGTGCTGATCGACACCGCTGGCCTCGGTCAGCGCGACCGCAACCTGGTCGGCCAGCTCAACTGGCTGCGCGCGTCGGGCCAGGTCAAGACGCTGCTGTGCCTGCCGGCCAATTCGCACTTCTCCGACCTGGACGAAGTGGTCCGCCGCTTCAGCACCGTGCAGCCGCAAGGCGTGGTGCTGACCAAGCTGGACGAGACCGGTCGCCTGGGCAGCGCACTGAGCGTGGTCGTCGACCACCAGTTGCCGATGACCTGGGTGACCGATGGTCAGCGCGTCCCCGACGACCTCCACCGCGCCAACAGCGCCCACCTCGTGCTGCGGCTGGACCAGCTGCGCCGCGAAGCCGACGAACCCTGCTCCACCGAGGCCACCCATGTCGCCTGATCACCCGCTGCAGACCAACCCCCGCAGCACCCCGCCGTTGCCCGGCGCGTTCCATCCCGTGCGCGTCGTCGCCGTCACCGGCGGCAAGGGCGGCGTGGGCAAGACCAACGTGTCGGTCAACCTCGCCGTGTCGCTGGCCGAAATGGGCAAGCGCACGCTGCTGATGGACGCCGACCTCGGCCTGGCCAACGTGGACGTACTGCTCGGCCTGTCGCCGAAGTTCACGCTGGCCGACCTGATCGCCGGCCGTTGCGGCCTGGAGGACGTGCTGCTGGAAGGCCCCGAGGGCGTGCTGGTGGTGCCGGCTTCGTCGGGCTTCCGCCACATGGCCGAACTGACGCCGGCCGAGCATGTCGGCCTGGTCAACGTGTTCTCCGAACTGCAACGCGCGCTCGATTTCATGGTGGTGGACACCGCCGCCGGCATCAGCGACAGCGTGCTGACCTTCTGCCAGGCCGCGCAGGACACCGTGGTGGTGGTCTGCGACGAGCCGGCCTCGATCACCGACGCCTACGCCCTGATCAAGGTGCTGGCGCGCGAGCGCGGCCTGGACCGCGTGCACGTCATCGCCAACATGGTCCGCGACCCCAACGAGGGCCGGAAGCTGTACGAGAAGCTCGCCCGCGTCTGCGAACGCTTCCTCGGCGATGTCGCCCTGCATTACCTGGGTGCGGTGCCGCAGGACGACTGGCTGCGCCGCGCCGTGCAGCGCCAGCAGCCCGTCGTGAAGGCCTACCCTGGCAGCCCGTCCGCCCGCGCCATCACCGACATCGCGCGCACCACCGCGCGCTGGCAACCGCCGGTGGGTGCGCGCGGCAACGTGGAGTTCTTCGTCGAACGCCTGATCCAGCGCGGGGTGGCCGCATGAACACCGCCGCCGCCCAGTACCGCGCCGTGCAACGCGCCAGCGCGAACGACTTCGTCACCCAGCACGCCGACCTCGTGCGCCGCATCGCCCACCACCTGGCGGCGCGCCTGCCGGCCAGCGTAGAAATCGACGACCTGGTGCAGGCCGGCATGATCGGCCTGCTGGAAGCCTCGCGCAGCTACGACGCCGAACAGGGCGCGTCGTTCGAGACCTATGCGTCGATCCGCATCCGCGGCTCGATGATCGACGAGATCCGCCGTGGCGACTGGGTGCCGCGCTCGGTGCACCGTCGCGCGCGCCAGGCCGCCGCCACCGTGCGCGAGATCGAACAACGCACCGGCCGCGCCGCCATCGCCACCGAGGTCGCCAGCGCGATGGAGATGCCGCTGCCCGAATACCTGCGCCTGATGGAAGACGCCGCGCGCGGCCAGGTGCTGAGCCTGGAATCGCACATCGACGACCACGGCGAACCGAACACCTCGCGTACCGGCGGCCCCTCGCCGCAGCAGAACCTCGAACGCAGCGAGTTCCGCCAGCAGCTGGTCAAGTGCATCGGCCAGCTGCCGGAGCGCGAGCAACTGGTGCTGTCGATGTACTACGAGCAGGAACTCAACCTGAAGGAGATCGGTGCGGTGCTCGGCGTCAGCGAATCGCGCGTGTGCCAGATCCACGGCCAGTCGATGGTGCGCCTGCGCGGTCGCCTGCAGGTGTTCGAGAAGGCCGACGCCGGCCTGGAAGACGATGAGTGAAGAGGCGGGGAATGGGGAATTGGGAATGGGGAACGGAGCCCTGCGTCGTCTGCAGGTCAGCGTTGCTCCGGACGCGACAACACCGCCCACCTTCCCATTCCCTATTCCCGATTCCCCGCTCCCTAAACCTTTCCCGCCCCCGGCCGATATCCCCACCAGTCCCACCGTCCACGCAACACCGGAGCCTCCGTGACCAACAAGAACATGCGCATCCTGATCGTGGACGACTTCTCCACCATGCGCCGCATCATCAAGAACCTGCTCAACGACCTCGGCTACACCAACACCGCCGAGGCCGACGACGGCACCACCGCGCTGACCGCGCTGGGCCAGGGCAGTTTCGATTTCGTGGTCACCGACTGGAACATGCCGGGAATGACCGGCATCGAACTGCTCAAGGCGATCCGCGCCGATGACCGCTTCAAGACGTTGCCGGTGCTGATGGTGACCGCCGAGGCCAAGCGCGAACAGATCATCGAGGCCGCGCAGAACGGCGTGAACGGCTACATCATCAAGCCGTTCACCGCGCAGACGCTGGAAGAGAAGCTGGGCAAGATCTTCGAACGCCTGGGAGCGGCCGCCTGATGAACGCCGTCGCCGACGCCACCAGTGCCCGCGCGGCGTTGGTGGAGAAACTTCAGAGCGCGCTCGACGCGCTGGAACACGGCGACGAAGCCGGCTGGCGCCGCGAACTGGATGCCATCGCCGCCTGGCGCACGCAGCCGATGATGCAGGGCCTGGGCCGCCTGGCCCGTGAGCTGGCGCAGACGCTGGGCGAACTGCCGCCGCCGGAAGCCGGCGAACTCGACGATGCCTGCGCGCGCCTGGACCATGTGGTCGAGATGACCGAGCAGGCCAGCCACAAGACCCTCGACCTGGCCGAACAGTGCCGTGGCTATGCCACCGAGCTGAAAGGCACCGCGCTGTCGGCCGAACAGGCCGCGCTGGTGGACCGCATCGGCAAGGGGCTGTCCGAGATGGCGCTGGCGCAGAGTTACCAGGACCTGACCGGCCAGATCATCCGCCGCGTCGCCGGCATCGTGCGCCGCGTGCACGAGGGTTTCGGCGCGCTCGGCCTGCCGCCGCCGGAAAAAAACCGCGACAAGCCTTCAGAACTCGCCGGCCCGGCCGTTGCTGGTCTTGACCGCAACGCGTTCTCGCAGGACGACGCCGACGACCTGCTGTCCGGCCTGGGGTTGTAGCCCCGGGGGACGCGCGCTGCGGAACCGGAGACCTGCCATGCCCGCCGCCCGTCGTTCCCGCCACCCCGTCGTCCTGCTGTTCGTGGGATTGCTGCTGGTCTGCGATGTCGTGGTCGCGCGCTTCCTGCGCCGCCGCCACGGAAACGCGATGCCCCTGCTCGATTCCTCCCGCTGATCGTCCGCACCGGTAAACGCCCCGCCCATGTCCGCCGTCACGCCCGAAATCGCCGCCGACTTCCTGATCGAAGCACAGGAGATCCTCGACCGGCTGGGCGAACAGCTGGTGACGCTGGAACACGACCCGTCCGACAGCGGCCAGCTCAATGCGGTGTTCCGCGGCTTCCACACGCTGAAGGGCGGCGCCGGCTTCCTCGGCATCCAGGCCATGGTCAACCTCTGCCATGCCGCCGAGGAAACACTGGGGCTCGTGCGCGCGGGCCAGGCGACGCTGGAAGCGCAACACTTCGACGCCGCCCAGCAATCGCTGGACTGGCTGCAGCAGATGCTGGACGCCGTCGGCGCCGGCGAAGAACCGCCGCACGCGCCGCAAGCGCTGATCGAGCAGTTCGACGTGCACGGCAGCGCACCCGCACCGGCGCCGAAACCCGCGGCGGCAGCGGCAGCCGCACCGGCACCGCAGGCCGGCGGCGACCTGATCGGCGACGACGAGTTCGAGGCCCTGCTCGACCAGTTGCATGGCGGCGGCGCACCGACCAGCGTCGTGCCATCCGCACCCGTCGCGGCCGTCCCGGCGCCGGCGAAACCCGCGACGCCCAAGCCGGCGACCAAAGCCGGCGGCGAAGCCGAACAGACCATCCGCGTGGACACCAAGCGGCTGGATGCCATCGTCAATCTCGTGGGCGAACTGGTGCTGTCGCGCAACCGCCTGAAGACCCTGCGCGCGCGCATCCGCGACGAGGAACTCGACCGCGCCGTCAGCAGCCTGGACATCGCCACCGCACGCCTGCAGACCGCGGTCATGCGCACGCGCATGCAGCCGGTCGGCAAGGTGTTCTCGCGCTTTCCCAAGGTCGCACGCGACGTCGCCCGCCAGTTGCAGAAGGAAGTCGACCTGGAACTGGTCGGCGCCGACACCGAACTCGACCGCAACCTGGTGGAGGCGCTGGCCGATCCGCTGGTGCACCTGGTGCGCAACGCCATCGACCACGGCATCGAAGTGCCCTCGCTGCGCGAGGCCTGCGGCAAGCCGCGACAGGGCCACGTGCGCCTGTCGGCCCAGCAGGAAGGCGACTTCGTCACCATCGAGATCCGCGACGACGGCGCCGGCATCGACCCCGAACGCCTGCGCGCGAAGGCGCTGGAGAAGGGGCTGATCGACCCGGAGGCCGCCGCCCGCCTGACCCACGACGAATGCCTGCAACTGGTCTTCATGGCCGGCTTCTCGACCAAGGCCGTGGTCACCGACATCTCCGGCCGCGGCGTCGGCATGGACGTGGTGCAATCGCGCATCCGCGAACTCAGCGGCCAGATCACCATCCATTCCGACGTGGGTCGCGGCAGCCGCTTCGTCATCCGCGTGCCGTTGACGCTGGCCATCCTGCCCACGCTGCTGGTGCAGGCCGGCGAGCCGGTCTACGCCCTGCCGTTGGCGCGCGTGATGGAAGTGCTGCATGCGCCGTCCGAAAGCCTGCGCTGGTTCGACGGCCAGGCCGTACTCGACCGCCAGAGCCACACGCTGCCGCTGGTGGACCTGCGCCAATGGTTGCGCGTGGACCCGGTGATGGCGCCGCTGCTCACCATCGTGGTGCTGCAGATGGGCGAACAGCGCTTCGGCCTGATCGTCGACCAGGTGCGCGGGCGCGAGGAAGTCGTCATCAAGCCCCTGCCGCGCGCCGTGCGCGGCCTGCCCGGCTACGCCGGCGCAACTCTGATCGGCGACGGCCGCATGGCGCTGATCCTCGATGTAGACGGGCTGCGCGCGACGGCGTGACGCGATGGCGGGCTGTGGGACCCGGGCTGTTGTGGGAGCGACGTAAGTCGCGATAGCCGCGAGACGGAATGGAACCGGGTCTCGATGCCGGAAGGAAAGAGCTCGCGACTTACGTCGCTCCCACAGCAGAGATCCTGGTGTGATGCGGGTCGCGAGTCGCGTCGCCTCACACCCGCACCACCTCAAGTCCACCTGAACCGGGCCGATAGATCGCTACATGGACATCTTCAGCCTCATCGGACTCCTGCTGGCGCTGGTCGCCCTGGTGGGCGGCAGCATCCTCAAGGGCGCGGGCCTGTCGTCGCTTTGGTCGTCGGCGGCGTTCGTCATCGTCATCCTCGGCACCATCGCCGCGATCCTGGTGCACACGCCGCCGCCGGTGTTCAAGCGCGCCCTGGCGATCGTGCGCTGGATCATCCGTCCGCCCGGCACCGAAGGCGACGCGCTGGTCGCGCAGATCGTCGAATGGAGCAACATCGCCCGCAAGCAGGGTCTGCTGGGACTCGAGCCGGTCGTGAACCAGCTCGACGATCCGTTCCTGAAGAAGGGCCTGCAGATGCTGGTCGACGGCGTGGAGCCGGAGGCGATCCGCCACATGATGGAAATCGACCTCAACGGCCAGGAACACCAGGACCTGGCCGCCGCCAAGGTCTTCGAGGCGATGGGCGTGTATGCGCCCACGCTGGGCATCATCGGCGCCGTGTTCGGCCTGATTGCGGTGATGAAGAACCTGGCCGACCCCAGCAAGCTGGGCCACGGCATCGCCGCTGCGTTCACTGCGACCATCTACGGCATCGCCTCGGCCAACCTGTTCTTCCTGCCCATCGCCAGCAAGCTCAAGAGCGTGATCGGCGGCCGCAGCCGCGAGCAGGAAATGATCATCGAAGGCCTGATCGCCATCGCGCAGGGCGAGAACCCGCGCAACATCGAGGCCAAGCTGGCCGGCTTCCTGCACTGAGCCCGCGGGACGACGGCGATGGCACGCAGGAAGAAGCACGAAGAGCACGCCAACCACGAGGCCTGGGCGATCCCCTATGCCGACCTGATGACGCTGCTGCTGGCCTTCTTCGTGGTGATGTACGCCATCTCCACCGTCAACGAGGGCAAGTACCGGGTGGTGGCCGATTCGCTGACCGCCGCCTTCGGCGGTGCACCGCGCACGATCAATCCGGTGCAGGTGGGCAACCACCAGTTGCAGGGCGCGGACTACGACCGGCCGTCGCCGATCAAGTCCGGCGCCAAGAAGGGGCCGTCCGCGCCCTCGCCGTCGCCCAACGTCACCCTGCTGGCGGCGATGGCGTCGCAGATGAACATGTCGCTCGACGCCAAGGGCCTGCAGGCCGCACAGGGCGAACTCAAGCGCATCGCCGACGATCTCGAGCGCGCGCTGGCGCCGCTGATCGACGAGAAGCTGGTCACCATCAAGCGCTCGGCACTGTGGCTGGAAGTGCAGATCAACAGCGACATCCTGTTCGCCACCGGCTCCGCCGCGCTGGACCCGCAGGCCCAGCAGACCGTCGGCAAGCTCGCCGCGGTGCTCGGCAACGTGCCCAACTCGGTACGGGTGGAGGGCTATACCGACGATCGCCCGATCCGCACCTCGCAGTTCCCCTCCAACTGGGAGCTGTCGTCCGCACGCGCGGCCAGCGTGGTGCACCTGTTCGTGCGCGACGGAATTCCGCCGGAGCGGCTGGCGATGATCGGCTACGGCGAGTTCCGCCCCATCGCCGACAACGCCACCCAGGAAGGCCGCAATGCCAACCGCCGCGTGCTGCTGATCATCCTGGCCAGCCCCACCGGTCCGGCACCGGACTTGCATGCACAGCAACAGGCCCCGCCGCCGTCGGTGATCTCGCTGCCGCCGCTGCCGGCCCACGCCGCGTCGCCCATGCCCGGAGCGCCGCCGGCGCCCCAGGTCCATGAAGGAGTCCAGTGATGCGCGTGTGGGCAATCGCCAATCAGAAAGGCGGCGTCGGCAAGACCACCACCACCCTCGCCCTCGGCCGCGGCCTGGCCATGCGCGGCCATCGCGTGCTGCTCGTCGACCTGGATCCGCATGCGTCGCTGACGCGCGCCTTCGGTGTCGCCACCGACCCGCAGCCGACCGGCGTGCTGGACCTGTTCGACGAACAGCCGCCGACGCTGGCCAGCGTGGCGCGTACCACCGAAATCGAGAACCTCTCCTTCGTCGCCGCGCAGACGCCGCTGGCGACGCTGGAACGCCGCAGCGCGACCCAACCGGGCCTTGGCCTGGCACTGTCCAATGCACTGGCGCGCGGCGGTCATGCCTGGGACCACGTGCTGTTCGACTGCCCGCCCACGCTCGGCCTGCTGATGGTCAACGCGCTGGCCGCGGCCGACCACGTCATCATCCCGACGCAGACCGAGCCGCTCGCGCTGCACGGCCTCAAGGGCATGTGCCGCACCGCCGAGATGATCCAGCGCTCGCGTCACCGCGAGCTGCCGGTCTCGATCCTGCCCACACTGTACGACAAGCGCACGCGTACCGGCGCCGACACGCTGAAGGCGATGCAGGACGAATACGGCGAACGCGTCTGGAACGACGCCATCCCCAACGACACCCGCATCTGCAGCGTCGACGTGCTGACGCGCTCCAGCCCCGCCGCGGCCTACCCGGGCCGTGGACTGTCGGCGTACCGGCGCGCGCTCGACTGGCTGCTGCTGACCGAAGCCCGCGACACGGAACAGGCCGCATGACCACCCCCGCCGTCCTCGACGACTACCTGCTCGACCTGCTCGGCGACGTCGCCGCGCCGCCGGCACAGGCCGCCGAGCCGGTGGCCGCTGCGCCTGCCGTCGATCCCGGAGTGGCCGCTGCGCCCGTACTGGCCATCGCACCGGTACGCGCCGGCAGCGAAGCCGACCTGATCACCGACGACGAATTCGAGGCCCTGCTCGACACCTTGCATGGCGACGCCGCACCGGGCGAAACGATCGCCGATCCGGCGCCGCCAGCCTCTGCGCCTGCTCCCGCGCCATCGCTCGCGGTCGCGCCCGTGCGCGCCGGCAGCGAAGCCGACCTGATCAGCGACGACGAGTTCGAAGCCCTGCTCGACGAACTGCATGGCGACGGCGTGCCGACGGCCGTCGTGGCCGCGCCCGTCGCAGCGGCGGCCACCGCTCCCGCGCTTGCCGTGACGCCGGTCCGCGCAGGCGCGGACATGATCGACGACGACGAGTTCGAAGCCCTGCTTGACGACCTGCATGGCGGCGCCGCGCCGACCTCGCGTGTCGCATCACCGGCAGCGGTGTCTGCGCCGGCTCCATCGCCGGCCAGGCCCGCCGCACCCTTGCCTTATGCCGCCGTGCCGCTGCCGGCCAAGCCCTTCATGCAGACGCCGATCGACACGGGCGAGCGTCGCCGCGCCACCGAACGCAAGACCCGCTGGCTGCGGCTGCGCTGCGACCAGCAGCACTACGCGCTGGAACTGCTGAAGGTGCAGGAAGTCGTACGTCCCGCCACCCTGCTGCCGCTGCGCGGCGCCGCCCCGCACATGCTGGGCGTGATGAACCTGCGCGGCCAGGTGGTGCCGGTGATCGACCTGGGCCTGTACCTGGGCCGGCGTGCAATCGAGCCCGACACCATCACCCGCATCGTGGTGCTGGAAGAACACGGCGAGACCCTGGGCCTGCGCGTGACTGCGGTCGAGGACGTCGCCAACCTCACCGACCAGCAGATCGAATCGCCCGACAACGCACGCGTCGGCCGCATGTCCAATCCGCTGTTCCGCGGCGTCGCACGGCTCAACGAGTGCGCGGTGATCCTGCTGGACGCCTCGCGGATCCTGCAGTGAAGCCAGCAACGAGTGGAGAGGAGTGGGAAGTGAGGAAAAGCAGACGCCCAGCCCCTCCTCGCTCCTCTCCCTCATTCCCCGCATTATCCAACTCCGTCACACATTCACACCCATCCCTCAAGAGCGGCTCCGCCGCGCCGATACCTCGTTAGAGCCGCCTTTCCGGAGACACGATGAGCGCTGTGCCATTGGGTGACGACCTCGGTATCGAGGCCGCCACCGACCTCAAGCAGCACCTGGCCCCGCACGTCGCGCAGCCGGAACCGCTGGCGCTGGACGCCGGTACCGTGCAGCGCGTGCATACCGCCAGCCTGCAGGTGCTGTGCAGCTTCGTGCGCCAGCGCGAGCAGGCCGGCCTGGCCACCGATTTCAGTGCGGTCAGCCAGAGCTTCCGCGACGCCGCGCGCCTGCTCGGCCTCGCGCCCCAGCTCGGGCTGGCCAACGACAACGAACACAACACGCAACAAGTGGAGAACGCCGCATGAGCGCACGCATTCTGGTAGTGGACGATTCGGCCTCGATGCGACAGATGGTCGCCTTCGCCCTGAGCTCGGCGGGTTTCGCGGTGGATGAGGCCGAGGACGGCCAGGTGGCGCTGGGGCGCGCGCAGGGACAGAAGTTCAATGCCGTCGTCACCGACGTCAACATGCCCAACATGGACGGCATCTCGCTGATCCGTGCGCTGCGTGGCCTGCCGGACTACAAGTTCACGCCGATGCTGATGCTGACCACCGAGTCGGCTGCCGACAAGAAGGCCGAAGGCAAGGCCGCCGGCGCCACCGGCTGGCTGGTCAAGCCGTTCAACCCGGAACAGCTGGTCGCCACCGTCCAGAAAGTCCTTGGCTGATCCCACCCTCCTCCGCTTCCCTTCCGACCGCACCAGGGCACCGTCGCAATGAACATGGACATGCAGCGCTTCCACGCCACGTTCTTCGAGGAAAGCCGCGAAGGACTGGAAGCCATGGAAGCCGGCCTGCTGTCGCTGGAACAGGGCAACCGCGACGGCGACCTGATCAACTCCATCTTCCGCGCCGCGCACTCCATCAAGGGCGGCTCGGCGACGTTCGGCTTCGATGCCATCGCCGGCATGACCCACGTGCTGGAAACGCTGCTGGATGAACTGCGTGCCGGCCAGCGTGCGGTCAGCCCGCCCGCCGTCGACGCCATGCTCGCCTCGGTCGACGTGCTGCGCGCCCTGCTGGCCGAAGCCGAACACGGTACGCCGGCCGATCCCGCTGCCGTGCAGGCCATGAAGGACCGCCTCAACGCGGTGCTGTCCGGCCAGGATGCGCCAGCTGCCGCCGCCTCACCCGCCGCCGCAGCGGTCGCCGATGCCGAACCCGACGGCTGGAAGATCGGCTTCACCCCGGCGCCGTCGCTGTTCATGAGCGGCAACGATCCGCTGCGCATCCTGCGCGAACTGGAACACCTCGGCCCGCTGGAGATCGCGTGCCGCATGGAACGCCTGCCCGGCTTCGAGCAGATCGATCCGCTGGAAGCCTATCTGGCGTGGGATCTCGGCCTGATCGGCAAGGTGCCGCGCAGCGCGGTGGATGACGTGTTCGCCTGGGTCGTCGACGACTGCGAACTCGACATCCAGCCGATGCAGCGCACCGCCGTGCCGGTGGAGGCCGTTGCCGTCGCCGCGCAACCGGTGGCCGCCGTCGCCGCGAGTGGCGCACAGGCGCCTGCCGCAGCCGCCACACCGGCCGCCAACGATGCCGCCGAAACCTCCATCCGCGTCAGCGTCGACAAGATCGACGGACTGATCAACCTGGTCGGCGAACTCGTCATCACCCAGGCCATGCTGAAGCAGGTCTCCGGCCTGCTCGACCAGGCCCAGTGCGAGCGCCTGTTCGCCGGCCTGGATCTGCTGGAACGCAACACCCGCGACCTGCAGGAAGCCGTCATCGGCGTGCGCATGCTGCCGGTGGACGCCGTGTTCCGCCGCTTCCCGCGCCTGGTCCGCGACCTGTCCGCGCGCCTCGGCAAGCAGGTGCGCCTGCGCACCATCGGCGAAGGCACCGAGCTGGACAAGGGCCTGATCGAACGCATCGCCGATCCGCTGGTGCACCTGGTGCGCAACTCGATCGACCATGGTCTCGAGATGCCCGACGTGCGTGCGCAGGCGGGCAAGGACGAGACCGGCACCATCACGCTGGCAGCCTCGCACCAGGGCGGCCATATCGTCATCGAAGTCAGCGACGACGGCCGCGGCCTCAACCGCGACCGCATCCTCGCCAAGGCGGCCGAACGCGGCCTCGCCGTGCCGGAGAACCCGACCGACGCGCAGGTCTGGGACCTGATCTTCCAGCCGGGCTTCTCCACCGCCGAAGCCGTCACCGACCTGTCCGGTCGTGGCGTCGGCATGGACGTGGTCCGCCGCAACATCCAGGCGCTCGGTGGCGAAGTGCAGCTCGAAAGCGCCGCCGGCCACGGCACCCGCGTGGTGATCCGCCTGCCGCTGACGCTGGCCATCCTCGACGGCATGGCCGTGTCGGTCGGCGACGAAACCCTGATCCTGCCCCTGACCTACGTGCTGGAAGCGCTCCAGCCCAAGGACGAAGACGTGCGCACGGTGGCCGGCGACGGACGCGTGCTGCGCGTGCGCGGCGAGTACCTGCCGATCGTCGCGTTGAACGAGTACTACCGCTACGGCGACCACCGCAACGCCGACCAACTGGTGGTGGTGGTGGAAGCCGATGGCCAGAAGCTGGCGCTGGAAGTCGACGAACTGATCGGCCAGCAGCAGGTCGTGGTGAAGAACCTCGAGAACAACTACCGCCGCATCGACGGTATCTCCGGCGCCACCATCCTCGGCGATGGCCGCGTCGCCCTGATCGTCGACGTCGGCGGCCTGGTGCGCACGCGCCGGATGCAGCAGGCCGCCTGAGCCCATTCCCCCGCGTTGCCTTCGCATGCGTCGCCCGCGCCGGGCGACGCCCGCTGGCGCACGCGCCTACACTACCGGTAACCGCATGAAGTACGCCCTCTCCATCCTCGCGCTCTCACTGCTGGCCGTACACGCCGGTGCGCTTGCCGACGACGGCAAGGCCAGCGCCAGCGCGTGGCCGCCGAAGATCACCTTCGCCGGCGGCACCGAGCTGAGCCTGGGCGGCAACCTGCAGTACGACCTCAACCGCTTCTCCGGCGAGGGCTACAACGGCGCCGCGCTGGACGACGACGACGCCTGGCGCCGTCAGGAGCTCGGCATCACCCTGCGCCGGAAGGGCGTGTACGACCTCGGCGTCACCTACGACTTCCACGCCAAGAGTTGGAACGACGTGGCGCTGCGGGTGGAGACCAAGGCTTTGTTCGGCCGCGACGTCGGCAAGGTCCGCATCGGCCAGATGAAGGTGCCGCTCGGTTTCGAAGGCAATACCGGCACGCGTGCGGTGAGCTTCCTGGAAGGCGCACTGCCGACGCAGGCGTTCTACGAGAACCGCCGCAGCGGCATCGACTGGGCCTTCGAGCGCGAGCGCTACCTCGCCAACGCCGGCTATTTCTTCGAATCCGACCTGCTCGGCAACAACAAGGGCGACACGGCCGCGCTGCGCCTGGCGTGGACGCCGCGCAAGGCGGCCGGCGATGTGCTGCACCTCGGTATCGCCGGGTCGCAGGAACGTCCGGACAGCGAGGTCAACGGGCTCGGTGTGACCGTGCATCCCAGCGTGCGCTGGCGCGCCAAGCCGGAAGCCTCGCTCACCGGCGTGCGCCTGGTGGATTCGGGCACGCTCATCCGCGTGGACCGCATCGACCGCACCGGCCTGGAAGCGCTGTGGATCCACGGGCCATGGTCGCTGCAGGGCGAGTACCTGCGGCAGAAGACCACGCGCGAGCTCGGCCTGCCGTCCTACTCGGCCGATGGCGGTTACGTGTTCGCCAGCTGGCTGGCGACCGGCGAGTCGCGTGGCTACAGCGGCGGCAATGTCGCCAACCCCAAGCCAAAGGGCAAGTACGGCGCGCTGGAACTGTTGGCCCGCTACAGCCGCATCGACCTGGACAGCGACGGCGTCGCTGGCGGGCGCGAGCACAACTGGACACTGGGCGCCAACTGGTACCTGACGCCGTACTTCAAGTTCCAGGCCAACGTCGTGGAGACGGATGCCTCGCGCGGTGCGTTCTCCGCCGATCCGACCGTGTTCCAGCTGCGCGCCCAGATGCATTTCTGAGGCGTACGACACCGCGTCCCGCGCACCCGGTCACGGTCGGCGCGGGAATCGGTGCACTTCCCCGCGTTCGCGCAGGCTACGCCGCCGAACGGTCGTAAAGAAGTGTCACATGAAGCCGTTACCCCGGGTGCAGACAGTGCGATACCGCGCTGCACCGACGCGAGACCCCCTCTCTCCGACGCCCTTCGCAGCCCTGCCCTGTCGTGGATACCGGCCATTGGCTGGGCGTTGATGTTTTACCGGAGAGACTTCAGATGACCTGGTTCCAGAACCTGTCCATCGCCCGCAAGCTGGCGCTGGCCTTCACCATCACCACCGCGCTGACCCTGCTGCTCGGCGGCTTCTCATTGTGGCGGCTGAATGCCGGCGAGGCGCAGATCCGCGCGGTCAACGACAACTGGATGCCCGCCGTCCAGCATCTCGGCGAGATGCGCGCGCAGCTGGGCGAGTTCCGCACGTTCGAACAGGCGCAGCTGACCAAGCAGGGCGATGCCGCCGAGCTCGCGGACTACGACAAGCGGCTGAAGGACACCCGCGCCAAGATCGATGCCGAAGAGGCCGGCTACAACGCGATCCCCGCCGAGTCCTCGCCGGAAGAACTGGCGCTGTACAAGAACGTCGAGGTTGCGCGTGCCGCCTACTTCGAGGCCCACGACCGCATCGCCGCCGCCATCGCGGCGGACGATTTCGAGACCGCCAAGGCGATTTCCGGCAGCGATTCGCGCAAGCTGCGTCGCGAGCTGTTCGACCACCTGAAGACGCTGTCGCAATACAACGTCGACAACCTGGCGAAGAACGTGGAAGCGTCGCGCAAGGCGCACGACCGCACCGTGTTGGCGCTGGTCGGCGGCCTGGTGCTGGTACTGGCGCTGGCGGGCCTGCTGGGCTGGAGCATCAGCCGCTCCATTTCGGGATCGGTCGGGGAAGCGCTGCGCACGGCCAACGACGTGGCCGCGGGCAAGCTCGACGGCAAGATCGACATCTCGCGCACCGACGAGGTCGGCCAGCTGCTGTCCGCCATGCAGCGCATGCAGCGCCAGGTCGTGGCGCTGATCGCGGCCCTGGCCGAGATGACGCGCCGCCACGACGAAGGGAACATCAGTTTCCGCATCGACGACAGCGACTTCCCCGGCGACTACGGCCGCATGGTGCGCGACACCAACACCCTGGTCGCCCAGCACATCGGCGTGAAGATGCGCGCCGTGGACGTGATGCGCCGCTATGCGGTGGGCGACCTGTCGATGGACATGGATCGCCTGCCTGGCGAGAAGGCCGTCATCACCGAGGCGATGGACATGTGCAAGGCCAACCTGTCGGCGATCAACGGCGACATCAAGCGTCTGGCCACCGCCGCATCCGCGGGCGACTTCAGCCAGCGCGGAGACGCCGGGAAGTACGAGTACGATTTCCGCGAAATGGTCGACGGCGTCAATCGCCTGATGGAAACCACCGACACCAATCTCGGCGAGGTCTCCGAAATACTGAAGGCGATCGCCCGTGGCGACCTGACCGCGCGCATGGAAGGCGACTTCCATGGCGTGTTCGCGACCATGCGCGATGACGCCAACGCCACCGTGGCGCAGCTGACCGACATCGTCGGCCGCATCCAGGACGCCTCCGGTTCCATCAACACCGCCGCCGGCGAGATCGCCAGCGGCAACAACGACCTCTCGCGCCGCACCGAGCAGCAGGCCGCCAACCTGGAAGAAACCGCCGCCTCGATGGAGGAACTGACCTCCACCGTGCGCCAGAACGCCGAGTCGGCGCGCCAGGCCAACCAGCTCGCCATCGGTGCCGCCAGCGTGGCCTCGCAGGGCGGTGATGTCGTGGGCAAGGTCGTCACGACCATGACCGACATCGAACAGTCGTCGAAGAAGATCGCCGAGATCATCTCGGTCATCGACGGCATCGCCTTCCAGACCAACATCCTGGCCCTGAACGCCGCGGTGGAAGCGGCGCGGGCCGGTGAGCAGGGCCGCGGCTTCGCCGTGGTCGCCTCGGAAGTGCGCACCCTCGCCCAGCGCTCCGCCAACGCGGCCAAGGAGATCAAGGGCCTGATCGAGACGTCGGTGGAGAAGGTCTCCGACGGTTCGGCGCTGGTGAACCAGGCCGGTGCGACGATGGCCGAGATCGTGGCCAGCGTGCAGCGCGTGACCGACATCATGGCCGAGATCTCCGCCGCCTCGCAGGAACAGTCCGCCGGCATCGAGCAGGTCAACCAGACCATCACCCAGATGGACGAAGTGACCCAGCAGAACGCCGCGCTGGTGGAGGAAGCCACCGCCGCCGCCCGCTCGATGGAAGAGCAGGCGCAGGCGCTGACCGAATCGGTGTCGGTGTTCAAGCTGCAGGGCGCGGTGACCGCTCCGGTGCGCACGGTCATTGCGGCGGCAGCGGTCGTCGCCACGCCCAAGGCGAAGCCCGCCGCCAAGGCCGTCGCCCGCAAGCCCGCGCGCACGCCGGAACCTGCGCTGGCCGACGGAGACTGGCAGGAGTTCTGAGCTCGCCCCCAGGCCATCCAGCGTTCGCGTCAAGCACACGGCCCGGCATGTCCGGGCCGTGTGCGTTGAGCAGAGGACACCACTTAACGTACACGCGTTTACCGTTCGTCGGGGAAACTCTGACGCAGCGCTCAATTTGGTAGGTGCAACGCCGATACCGGTCTGGATACCTCAACCACCTCCCTGCCCCATGACCCGACTCGCGCGTCTTTCCCTCGGCAGCAAACTCTCCCTCCAGGTCACTGTCGCCGTCGCGGTGGTGCTCGCCCTGCTCGCGTTCGTGGTGCAGCGGCAGTCCAGCCGCGCCATCGAGGAGCGTGCGCTCGCCGACCTGGATGTCGCCGCGCAGGTCATGCTGGAATCCGTCGCGCTGTACGACAGCACGCTGACCGACGCCACGCAGCGGATGGCGCGCAGCTTCCGCGCGTCGCTGCCTTCGGGCGACGTGTCGGTGGACACGGCCGCCAGCGCGCCCATCGGCGATGCCGAGGTGCCCGCGCTGCGTTTCGGCGAACAGACGATGAACCTCGACTTCACCCACGTGGACCGGTTCACCGACGCCACCGGCGTGGTCGCCACGCTCTTCGTGCGCCAGGGCGACGATTTCATCCGCGCCACCACGTCGCTGCGCAATACCGAGGACCAGCGCGTCATCGGTACCGCGCTCGACCACAAGCACCCGGCCTATGCGCTGATGCTGGAAGACAAGCCGTACACCGGTCGCGCACGGCTGTTCGGCCGCGACTACATGACCCATTACCAGCCCCTCCAGGATGCCGGAGGCACGACCGTCGGCATCCTGTTCGTCGGCCAGAACTACGGTGACGGACTGGCGGCGCTGAAGGACAAGCTGCGCACGACGCAACTCGGCAAGGCCGGCTACTTCTTCGTCGTCGATCTGGCCGAGGGAGACCACCAGGGCACGCTGGCGGCACATCCTGCCAGCCAGGAATCCCCCTACACCGACGTGGTCGACGCCGGCTCCGTGCCGGCGATGAAGGCGCTGCTCGACCAGGACAAGGGCCATGCGGTCCTCGACATCGCATCCAGGGCCGGCGAGCCGGCCGTGCCCGCCCTGGTGGCGGTCCAGCGTTTCGCCCCGTGGAAATGGGCGCTGGTCGCCGTGGAGCCGCGCGACAACGTGCTGGCCGCCAGCCGCTCGCTGACGGTGGCGATCCTCGCGCTGTCGCTGCTCGCACTGGTCGTGATCGGCGTGCTCACGGCGGTCGGCGTGCGTCGCGTCGTCTCGCGTCCGCTGCGCTCGGCGGTCGCCATCGCCAAGGACGTCGCCGCCGGCCGGCTGGACGGCAGGATCGAGACCTCGCGTACCGACGAAGTCGGCCAGCTGATGTCCGCGATGCACGAGGTGCAGACCCAGGTGGTGTCGGTGATCGCCGCGCAGAGCGAGATGACGCATCGCCACGACGAAGGCAACATCAGTTTCCGCATCGACGACAGCGCGTTCCCGGGCGAGTACGGACGCATGGTGCGCGATACCAACGCGCTGGTCGCTGCGCACATCGCGGTGAAGATGCGTGCGGTCGGCATCATGCGACGCTATGCCGACGGCGACCTGTCGGAAGACATGGACCGCCTGCCAGGTGAAAAAGCGTTCATCACCGAAACACTGGATGCCTGCAAGACCACACTTTCGGCCATCAACGGCGAGATCAAGCGCCTGGCCATGGCGGCTTCGGCCGGCGACTTCAGCCAGCGTGGAGAGGTCGAAAAATACCGGCACGACTTCCGCGACATGGTCGGTGGACTGAATCACCTGATGGAGACCACCGATGACAACCTGGCCGAGGTCTCCCGACTGCTGAAGGACATCGCCCGCGGCGACCTGACCACGCG
The DNA here is from genome assembly GCF_043632995.1 of Pseudoxanthomonas japonensis. Classification (NCBI taxonomy): domain Bacteria; kingdom Pseudomonadati; phylum Pseudomonadota; class Gammaproteobacteria; order Lysobacterales; family Lysobacteraceae; genus Pseudoxanthomonas; species Pseudoxanthomonas japonensis. The sequence goes on from NZ_CP171632.1 coordinate 2,411,379, forward strand.
GATGGAAGGCGACTTCCACGGCGTGTTCGCCACCATGCGCGACGATGCCAACGCCACCGTCGTCCAGCTGACCGACATCGTCGGCCGCATCCAGGACGCATCCGGCTCCATCAACACCGCCGCCGGCGAGATCGCCAGTGGCAACAACGACCTCTCGCGCCGTACCGAACAGCAGGCCGCCAACCTGGAAGAAACCGCCGCCTCCATGGAGGAACTGACCTCGACCGTGCGCCAGAACGCCGAGTCGGCCCGTCAGGCCAACCAGTTGGCCATCGGTGCGGCGTCGGTGGCCTCGCAGGGCGGTGACGTGGTCGGCAAGGTCGTCACGACCATGACCGACATCGAACAGTCGTCGAAGAAGATCGCCGAGATCATCTCGGTCATCGACGGCATCGCCTTCCAGACCAACATCCTGGCGCTCAACGCCGCGGTGGAAGCCGCGCGTGCCGGTGAGCAAGGCCGCGGCTTCGCCGTCGTGGCGAGCGAAGTGCGCACGCTGGCCCAGCGTTCGGCCAACGCCGCCAAGGAGATCAAGAGCCTGATCGAAACCTCGGTCGACAAGGTTGCCGACGGTTCCGCGCTGGTGAACCAGGCCGGCGCGACGATGGCCGAGATCGTGGCCAGCGTGCAGCGCGTGACCGACATCATGGCCGAGATTTCGGCGGCGTCGCAGGAGCAGTCGTCGGGCATCGAGCAGGTCAACCAGACCATCGTGCAGATGGACGAGACCACCCAGCAGAACGCTGCGCTGGTGAAGGAAGCCACCGCCGCCGCGCGCTCGATGGAGCAGCAGGCACAGGCGCTCAGCACGTCCGTCGCGGTATTCAAGCTGCATGCGGACGACCGCACTGTCCGCAGAACGTCCACGCACGTCGCACCTGCGGCGCGGCGCAGTGTCGAACAGAAGCAGGTCCGCGCCATCCCGGCGCGCGTGCCAGCACCCGTACTCGCCGACGGCGACGACGACGGCTGGCGGGAGTTCTGACCGCAGGGCCCGCGCCCTGGCGCAGGCATCGCGTACACGACGGCCCGGCATTGTCCGGGCCGTCTGCTTTTTCGCGATTATGGCGCCGCCAAACGTTATGCAAGTTACTGATAAACAGGGAAATATGTGATTCAAGCGCCTGCCGGCCGGGCCGATAGCTACGGAGCCACCGGCCCGATGACGGACCGGATCCACCCGACCTGGTGACTTCCCATGCCGCACGCACGCCGCTTCCTCCCCCTGATCCTGCTCGCCATCACGATCGCCGATGCGCGGGCCGCCGAACCCATCGCCACCGACCGCCCCGACTTCGTCGAGTCCAGCCTGACCGTGGGCGCGCATCGTGTCCAAGTCGAAACCAGCGTCGCATGGGAGCAGGACGGCGACGCGCGCACGTTCGCCACCCCCACGCTGCTGCGCCTCGGTGTTTCCGACCACTGGGAACTCCGCCTGGAGGGCGACGGCTGGCTGCGCAGCACGACGGACGGCGAGCGCGAAAGCGGCCTGGCCGATGTCTCGGTCGGTGCCAAGTACCACGTCGCCGGCTCCGGCGAACGCGGGCCGTCGCTGGCCTGGCTGGTGCACGCCGACCTGCCCAGCGGCGACCGCGCGTTCCGCGGGCACGGCGTTCATCCGTCGGTGCGCTTCGTCGCCGAGTGGGAACTGGCCAACGACTATTCCCTCGGCGTGATGCCCGGCCTGGTACGCGAAAGCGACGACGAGGGCCGCCGCTACACCGCCGGCATCCTCGGCGTGGTCGTCGGCAAGGCGTGGACGGACCGGTTCCGCACGTTCGCCGAAGTCGCGCTCCCGCAGATCGCACGCGCGAACGACGGCGGCACCATCGCCACGCTGGACCTGGGCGGCGCCTGGCTGCTCAACGACGACGTGCAACTCGACCTAGCGTACAGCGCGGGCCTCAATCGCCGCACGCCCGACCACGCCGTGACCGTCGGCGTGTCGGCACGCTTCTGACCGTCACCGCCCCGACCGGACAACCACCATGAAGACCACCCACATGCTCGCCACGCTGATCGCCGCCGCCCTCCTGGGGCTGGTGGCGATGGGCGTGATCGGCCATCTCGGCCAGCGCGACCTGCTGGCGTCGCTGGAAGACCAGAACGCCAGTGCGCTCTCGCTGCGCCATCACATGCAGGCCGACATGATGCACGACGCGCTGCGCGGCGACGTGCTGGCCGCGATGCTCGCCGGCCGCCAGGACGATACCGCCGGCGTCGCGTCGGCACGGCAGGCCTGGCAGGAACACGCGGCCACGTTCCGCGAGGCGATCGCCGCCAATGCACAGGCGAAACTGCACCTCGATGCCGCCACAGCCAGGACGATGCAGGAGATCGGCCCCGCGCTGGATGGCTACATCGGCCACGCCGGCACCGTGATCGGCCAGGTGGAGGAAGGCGTCGCCACCGTCGACCGGACCTATGCCGACTTCATCGCCAGTTTCGAGGAACTCGAAACGCGGATGGCGGCGATCAGCGACGGTATCACCGCCGCCGACCGCGTCGCGCATGCCGAGGCGGATACCCGCGCCGCCGGTGTCGCACGCCGGCAGTGGCTCAGCGCGGTGCTCGCCATCCTGGCGCTGTCGGCGCTGGGTGGCTGGATCGCACGCGCGCTGCGCCGTCAACTCGGCGGCGAACCCGCCGACGTGGCGGACATCGCACGCCGCATCGCCGCCGGCGACTTCAGCCGGAGCGTCGCGCTGCGGGACGGCGATCGCGGCAGCCTGGCGCACAGCATGCAGCAGGTGCAGGAACAGGTGCAGGCGGTGATCGTGGCGCAGCGCCACATGGCGGAACGCCACGAGCAGGGCACGATCAGTTACCGGATGGACGAAGCCGCATTCCCCGGCGACTACGGACGCATGGTGCACGACACCAATGCACTGGTGGCCGCGCACGTCGACATGAAGATGCGGCTGGTCGACCTGATGCAGCGCTACGCCGTCGGCGACCTCTCGGCCGACATGGATCGCCTCCCGGGCGAGAAGGCCGTCATCACCGAGGCGATGGACATGTGCAAGGCAAACCTGTCGGCGATCAATGGCGACATCAAGCGCCTCGCTGCAGCCGCCGCCGAAGGCGACTTCTCCCAGCGCGGCGACGTGGCGCAGTACCGCCATGACTTCCGCGAGATGGTCGCCAGCGTCAATTCGCTGATGGAAAGCACCCACGGCAACCTGGGCGAAGTCTCGGCGCTGCTGCAGGCGATCGCCCGCGGCGACCTGACCGCGCGCATGGAAGGCGACTTCCATGGCGTGTTCGCCACCATGCGCGACGATGCCAACGCCACCGTGGCACAGTTGACCGACATCGTCGGCCGCATCCAGGACGCCTCCGGTTCCATCAACACCGCCGCCGGCGAGATCGCTTCGGGCAATCTTGACCTGTCGCGGCGCACCGAACAGCAGGCCGCCAACCTGGAGGAGACCGCCGCCTCGATGGAGGAACTGACCTCCACCGTGCGCCAGAACGCGGAGTCCGCGCGCGAGGCCAACCAGTTGGCGATGGGTGCCGCTTCGGTGGCCTCGCTGGGCGGCGACGTCGTCGGCAAGGTCGTCGCCACCATGTCCGACATCCAGCAATCGTCGCGACGGATCGCCGACATCATTTCGGTCATCGACGGCATCGCGTTCCAGACCAACATCCTGGCGCTGAATGCCGCCGTGGAAGCGGCACGCGCCGGCGAACAGGGCCGCGGCTTCGCCGTCGTCGCCTCGGAAGTGCGTACGCTCGCCCAGCGGTCGGCGAACGCCGCCAAGGAGATCAAGGGCCTGATCGAAACCTCGGTGGACAAGGTGGCCGAAGGATCGACGCTGGTCGACCAGGCCGGCACGACGATGAGCGAGATCGTGTCCTCGGTGCAGCGCGTGACCGACATCATGGCCGAGATCTCCGCCGCGTCGCAGGAACAATCCGCCGGCATCGAGCAGGTCAACCAGACCATCACCCACATGGATGAAGCGACCCAGCAGAACGCCGCACTGGTGGAAGAAGCCTCGGCTGCCGCCACGTCGATGGCGGAACAGGCACGCGCGCTCGCCGAGTCGGTCGCCGTGTTCACGCTGGACACCACCATCAGCGCACCGGTGCGTCACGCCATTGCGGCCGCCACCCACGGCAAGGACACGCCCGCCGCGCCAGCCGCGAAACCCAGGACCGCCGCCCGCAAGCCGGCACCCGGCAGGACCGATCCGACTTTCGCCAACGACAGCGAGTGGCAGGAGTTCTGATCCGCCTCACCGCGGGCACTCAACGGTCCATGCAGCAGACGACCCGGGCGCCATGCGCGCCAGACGGTCCCCCTTGCTTGGAGGCGATCAGAACCGGCGCTGGCCACCGCCGTAGTTGCCGATGTCGCACTGGCCGGAGAACGTGGTGCCGCCCTCGATGTTGATGCGGCCGGAGCGGCGGTCGACGGTCAGGCGCGGCTTGTTCATGCCATTGAGGCGATAGGTGGCGGTGATGCGGTCCGTGCCGACCTGCAGGTTCTCCAGGTCCCACCAGCCGTGGTCGCCATGCGAGTTGATCGGCGGAATCAGCGGCGCACCCAGATGGATGCGGCCGTGGTCGCCGTACAGTTCGATCTGCACGTCGCTGTTGAAACCCTCGGTAGTGGCGCGCACGGTATCGGCTTCGTGCCACTTGTTGCGCTTGTCGTCCCAGCTGTAGTTGGGCTCGCTGGTCACCGTCGGTCGGGTACCGGCGCCGTAGCAGACCAGCACGAGCGAATTGGGATCACGCTCGGTGGAAGGATATGGGCGCGGCGATGCCCCACCCGTTCCACCCCCCGATGCACCACAGTTTGCCGCCGGCACGGACTGGATCGAGGCGTAGCGGCCGTCCATGGTGGACACGGAGATGCACTGGTTCCGCTTCGCGTTCCACCAGAAGGTGAAGCGCTGGTCGCGCACGGTATTGGAATCGCGCTGCTCGTAGCCGCGCGACTGCAGCTGGGTTTCGCCCCCTGCCCCACGCGCACCAACGAGATCCTCCACATCGGGCGGCGTCTGCGCGGACGCGGCGAAGGAGGCGGCGAATAGTGTGACAAGGCAGGCGGAACCACGGCGGGCAAGACGCATGTTGACTCTCCTGGTGGGTTTCGACGACGGCTGTAGCGGGTTGGATCGACGATCGGATGTGCGGTGCATTCCCTGCCCGCGGTGGACTTCTGTCTGCTGCGGTTCACGCCACGTCCCGGCGCACTGCGGGGCGGAGCGTGTGATGGTCGCGCGCGGAGCATCCCCTCCTCGTCACCAAGATGGCGTGAAGAATGCCCTCCGATCACGCAGCTACAGGGCGGGAACATCCGCATTGAGCACCTGAAGCGCGGGTCCCGTGGTGTCGGGCAACACGTGCAGGTCGGTCTGCAGCAGCACCACGCCTGGCCGGAGCAGCGGTGAAACCGCTGCAGTGAATGCAGGCGGGACGACGACCCGCGCCACATCCCGTGCGGCGACATCCTGTCCGGCCTCGTCTTCGCGGCCGGGAATGCCGATCCGGCGCCACGCGGGCGGCTGCCCGGGCGTGGCGGCCGAGACCAGGTATGCATGTGTTCCTTGCGGCGCCGGACCATCCCGGAAATCCACCCGCGCCCGCCCGATCTCGATACCGTTCCGGAAGACGAACAGGCGACGGTCCGCCGTGCTCATCACCATCGACAGTGGACCGGTCGGCGATTTCTGCGGCTCCCAGCGGAAGGACTCGGCCGCGCCCAGTAGCTGGGCAGCATCCTCGGCCCCGGTCCTGGGATCGATGGGGCTGGCGACAGGCGGATGCACAAGATCTTCAGGGGCCATGCCCTCCTTCGCGATCACCACCACCATGCCCATGGTGGTGGCGTCGAACAACAGTCGCGCGAACTCGGTGGGCAAGTGCACGCAGCCGTGCGACTCGGGATAGCCAGGCAAGCCGCCGGCATGCAGCGCCACGCCATCCCAGGTCAGGCGCTCCTGATAGGGCATGGGGGCATCGTTGTACTTGCTCGAGTGGTGGTCCTTGTCCTTCTGCAGGATGGTGAACACCCCCGTCGGCGTTTCGTGCCCGGGCTTGCCGGTGCTGACGGTCGACACCGCGATCAGCAGGCCATTGCGGTACACGTAGGCGCGCTGCTCGGTCAGGCTGACCACCACCGCCATCGGCCCCATGTCCTTCGCATCACCACCCCAGACCCATTCGCCGGGCTTGAGCGCGGCCGGCGGCGTACCGGCGGGGCTGGAGGTCTTCGCACCCCAGAAAGGCGCGGCATGCGCAGCGAAGGAAAACAGCGCCAGCAGCAGCCATGCGAACCGTGTGGTCCGGATCATCGCGGTGTCCTTGTCGGGATGGCACGAGCACCAGGATCGTGTCACACATTGCGCGGGCGCGTGCTTAAATGCCGCCGTTCGTCCCCGGAGTCGTCCATGCCCCCGACCGGTTCGCAGGATCGTCCCGACTTCCCCTTCTACGACAACCGGCCGATCGGCCTGTCCGGACCGCAGTGGCTCCTGGTGCTGGCCGGCGTGGCATTGGCGTTCTGGCTGCTGGTCGCCCCGTGGACGCGCCCTGCGCCCGCGTGGGGCATGTGGATCCCGGCGTTGCTGTTCTGCACGGTGCCCCTGGCCGCACTGGCGCTGGTGGCAGGACGACACTGGACCGCGCTGTTCCATCGGCTGCGGGGGCGCGACCTGTTGCTGATGGTCGGCATCGCCGCATTGAACCTGGTGATCACGCTGCTGATCGGGCTGCTGATGAACGGCCTGGACCATGGGTCGGCCAATCCCGCGTTCAAGTCGATCGCTGAAGCGGATACCGCCACCCGTGTCATGGCCTTCGCGGCGATGGTGCCGCAGCTGCTGGGCGAGGAACTGCTCACCATCCTGCCCTTGCTCGCCCTGCTGTGGTGGCTGCATGCCCGGATGAAGCTACGGAAACGCACTGCCGTGGTGCTGGCGTGGCTGCTGTCGGCCATCCCGTTCGCGCTGGCGCACCTGCCCACCTACCAGTGGGACCTGGTGCAGTGCCTGGCGATCATCGGCAGCGCCCGGCTGGTGCTAAGTCTGGCCTATCTGTTCTCGCGCAACTTGTGGGTGTCCACCGGCGCGCACGTACTCAACGACTGGACCCTGTTCGGCATCAGCCTGATGCTGGGGTCACTGCCGCACTGACCCTGTTTGCCTCGCGCTCAACGACACGGACAGGAACGGAGCGGGCTTTCAGCGGTGTCGATTCACGTGCGGACGCCGCAGCGGACGCGATGGAGACGAGACGGCTGCGCCGCTTTCCGCGCGCACCAGCGCCGGCAACGGCGAACTCATCACGCGCGCCACCGGCCCTACGCGCACCAGGAAGCCGGTGGCCGTTGCGGCGATGACGTCGACCTGGTGCTGGCCCTGCGGCAGGCGGAAGCGTTCGCCCGGCCTGAGCATCGAGCCCTCGTTGGCGGAATACGTCGCCGGCGGCACATCGCTGTCCAGGCTCTGGGTGGTTCCGTACGCACGCAGGGCATGGATGATGACCGCATCGCCGGCGAGGTTCGACTCGTAGGGCGTGTTACGCCGACGCGCCTCCACGATGTAGACGACTGTCGCGAACGGATCGGGTTGCGTCGGCAACGCCAGCACCAGCAACTGCACGCCGGAACCGACGGGTGCATCGACGACATCCAGCATGACGTCATGCGTGCCGATGTCCCCTGCCTGCACGGTGAGCCGGCCGGCTGGCGCCACCCATCCCAACCGCTCGCGCTGGTACGCGTTGATGTATTTGGGCAGCAGCCCGTACACCGGATCGCTGCCGGCGTGGCGCCACGCGTCGCTCATCAGGTCCCAGGGATTGTCGTAGGTGTCGGCGTCGCCATCGCTGTTGTCCGAATGCGGCAGGCCGTAGCCGTGCCCCATTTCATGGGCCAGGGCGGCCAGGTTCGCGAACGCCCAGGGTGGATTCCACGTGGCGCGCAGGCAGTCGTAGGTGCCATCGAACATCGCGCATGCGCCGCCATCCCAGGCATAGCCATCCAATTCCTCGTTGAACATCAGGTTGGCGCCCATGGCGCCGGTGAAGTCGACCTCCCCGTCCGCGGCCGCCACGCAATCGGCGAACAGCAGCGACAGATCGGCCTGCGCACCCGTATAGGCGCTGCGCGGGCGCGGGAGCGCATACCAGCCATAGGGCTGGCTGCCGACCAGGTCGATGGCGCCCTGCGACACCTGCGACCAGTAGTGGCCCAGCTGACCTGGCGCATCGCCGTACTGGGACTGGAAGAAATCGCGCGACTTCGGTTCCGCCGGCACATCGGCGAATCGGCACATCAGCGTGATCCAGCGCGTGCTGCCGTGAACGGGTGCCGCCAGCCGCGGGCGGCCGTCGTCACCCTCGACCTGAGCCCGTTGCGCCTCGTGATCCACAGGCACGATGGCGTCGATGACCGGACGTGACCCACGCTTGCCGGGGGCGGCGTGCGACACCGCCACACGACGGTTGGCCAGCGCATAGAGGTCGCCTGCCGCGCGCGTGGCCTGGGCGACATCGAGCCGGCGGTGTGCACCCGGCCCTGCGTCCAGCCACGCCGTGAAGCGCGGGGGATGCCCGGCTTGCCCAGGCGCGGCAGGCCGCGCATCGCCCCAGCGCAGCAGCAGGACGCCCTGCTCGATCTCGCCCGCCCATGCCGTCGGCAACGCTGCCGCGCAGGCCCATGCCAGCCAGACGACATAGCGCCGCAGCGGCGCGCCGCGGCGCACGTTCGCATTCCCATACATGGCGCTCTCCTTCCCTGTGCCACGACCGCCCGAGCAACACGGCAACGTCGGTGGGCGCGGACCGCGTCAGGCATTCCGGTCGGCGGTTCCCGTCGCGCCGCTCATATCGCGGGCGCAGCCCGGCGCACTCCCCATGACGGCGTAAGGGATCGAGGATGTCGGCGGCGGTGCATGTCACGCATGCCCGTGTCCGCCAGCAGCGCGGTCCCTCGCGCGTCCGGGAATCGCCGCCATGCTGGCCACGCGCTCCCGGGATGTGACGGGCAGCGTGCGCCGGCATGTGTTGGACAAATGTGATTCGAGGGTGCCGTCCGTCTGCTACACCCATGTACATGCAGGCAGTCGGCTTCACGCCAGGACACCCGCATCGGCGAATGCGCCGGTTAAAGAGTTTGTGACACCCGCCGATACAGCCTGTGACGCCTTCCCTGACCTGACGTTTCCGCTCCGCATGACCGAGTCCAGCGACGCCCCCCTGGCCGATCCCGTCGGGTACGACGACGAAGAAAAGTACCTGGTGCACGGCGAGTACGCGATCCGCCAGATCCTGCAGTCGCTGATCGACAAGCGGGCGCTGGTCAGCGGGTGCGCCATGCCGCGCAACCACACCTTTCCGACGTCCGTCATCGAGGTGCTGGAGGATGAGGACGGCGTGCTGATCGACGGCAGCGCCGCGGAGACGATCAACCGCAGCATCGAGGAAGCCAGCCACGTCACCTGCGTGTCGCGGCTGGAACGCATCCACGTGCAGTTCAAGCTGTACGACCTTCAACGCGTGCAGAAGGACGGCCAGGTCGCCTTCCGCGCGCCGTTGCCGGAAAGCGTCCTGCGCCTGCAGCGGCGCGAGTTCTACCGCCTCCAGGTGCCGGTCACCCAGCCGATGGACTGCGAGATTCCCACCCGCCATCCCGACGGCGAGACGACCTACCGCGCCTACCGCGTGCTGGACATCAGCGGCGGCGGCATCGCACTGGCCGTGCAGGCCGAGGAACCGACGCTGCAGCCCTACAAGGAATTCACCGGCTGCCAGCTTCACCTGCCCGACAGCGGCCCGCTGAGCGTGCGCCTGATGGTCAAGAGCCTGCACCGCCAGCTCAACCAGAACGGCAGCGAGAGCTGGCGCGCCGGCTGCCAGTTCACCGACATGCCGCGCGGTGGCGATGCGCTGATCCAGCGCTACATCTTCCGCCTGGAGCGCCAGCGCAGCGCCCGCGAACGCGGCGCGGCGTGACCGGCATCGCTGTTTCCCGCACCACTCGTCGGGTACGGGCCAGCACCGACTCAATGAAGCCGCGGTGCCGCCGATAGGGGTCGTACCACGGCCGTGATACCGGACAGGTTCCACCCACCCCGGATCGCGGGCGTTGCGACGCCACACCTGTCAACGAGGTCTCCATGTCATCTGCTTCCACGCGCTTCTCCTCCCGCAGCATCGCCACGCGTGTGATGTACGGCACCGCCATCGTCGCCCTGCTCGCCTTCGGCGTCGCCGCGGCCGCCAGCTACCTCCGCAGCAGCCAGTCGCTGCTCGCCGGTGCGCGCACCACGATGGAGGGCTTGGCGAACCTGGAGGCGCAGCGCATCTCGGGCGAGCTGACCGGCGCGTTCGACACCAATGCCGCACTCGCGGGCGCACTGCTTGCACAGCGCAGCGGCGACGGCATCAGCCGCGCCGCCGCCAGCGCCATCTTCAAGCGCCAGTTGGAAGCCCACCCGGAATGGGTGGGCGTGGGCACGTTGTGGGAGCCCGACGCCTTCGACGGCAAGGATGCGGACTACGTCTCCGCTCCCGGCCACGACGATACCGGCCGCTTCATGAGCTACTGGGCATGGAGCGACGGCGCGCCGCTGGAAGAGGCCCTGCGCGACTACGAAGTCCCCGGTGCCGGCGACTGGTACCTGCGGCCGCGCGAACTGAAACGCCAGGTCGTCGCCGAACCCTATGTCTACAAGATCGCGGGCAAGGACGTGCTGATGACGACCCTGTCCACGCCGGTGCTGGACGAAGGCAAGTACGTCGGCGTTATGACCGTCGATTTCGCCCTGCAGTCGCTGCAGGCGCGCATCGCCAAGCTCACGCCGATGGACGCGGGATTCGTGCGTTTGCTGACGCCGGCCGGCGTGGTCATCGCCGACCAGGATGCCGCCTCGGTCGGCAAGCCGTTCGCCGGCGCGCAGGCCGCGGAGGTGATGAAGCAGATCGCCGCCGGCGAGCCCGTGTTCCGCGAATCCACCAACGCAGGCGGTGAAGCGGTGATGGAAGCCTACGTGCCGCTGCAGATCGGCGACGCGCAGGAGCGCTTCGCACTCGGCGTGGTGGTGCCGCGCGCCGTGCTGATGCAGGAAGCCCGTGCCGTGCTGTGGACGGTGATCGCGGTTGGCGCGCTGGGCGCCGCCCTGCTCTGCAGCGCGGTGTTCTGGCTGTTGCGCCGCCAGGTCGCGAAGCCGCTGGCCGGTGCGGTGCGCGTCGCCGACGACATCGCGCGCGGCAAGCTGGACAGCGACATCGATGCCAGCGGCAACGACGAGATCGGCACGCTGATGAAGGCCATGCGCAGCATGCAGGCCAACCTGCGCGAACGGATCGAGCGCGACGCCGTGGTGGCGAAGGAGAGCCTGCGTATCCGCACCGCGCTGGAGGACGTGACCACCAACGTCATGATCGCCGACGCCGACCGCACCATCGTGTATGCCAACCGCCCGCTGATGAAGATGCTGGCCGATGTCGAACAGGACCTGCGCCGCGACCTGCCCGCGTTCGACGTGCGTACCGTGGTCGGCAGCAGCATCGACATCTTCCACAGGAAGCCCGAGCACCAGGCGCGCATGCTGGCGCAGCTGCAGGGCACCCATCGCGCCCAGATCACCGTCGGCGGCCGCATCATGCAGCTGATCATCAACCCGGTGACCGATGGCGACGGCCAGCGCATCGGCTACGTGGTCGAGTGGGCGGACCGTACCCATGAGGTCATGGTCGAACAGGAAGTCACCCGCATCGTGCAGGCCGCCGCGCAGGGCGACCTGAGCGGACGCATCGCCGAGACCGGCAAGCAGGGCTTCCTGCTGATGCTGTCGCAGCAGGTCAACGGCCTGCTGTCCGCGATCGCCGGCAGCGTCGAGGCCGTCTCCGGCGTGCTGCAGTTGCTGTCCAAGGGCGACCTGACCGCGCGGATGGAAGGCGACTTCCATGGCGTGTTCGCCACCATGCGCGACGATGCCAATGCCACCGTCGCGCAGCTGACCGACATCGTCGGCCGCATCCAGGACGCCTCCGGCTCCATCAACACCGCCGCCGGCGAGATCGCTTCGGGGAATCTGGACCTGTCGCGGCGCACCGAACAGCAGGCCGCCAACCTGGAGGAAACCGCCGCCTCGATGGAGGAACTGACCTCCACCGTGCGCCAGAACGCAGAGTCGGCGCGCCAGGCCAACCAGCTGGCCATCGGTGCCGCCAGCGTGGCGTCTCAGGGTGGTGATGTCGTCGGCAAGGTCGTCACGACCATGACCGACATCGAACAGTCGTCCAAGAAGATCGCCGAGATCATCTCGGTCATCGACGGCATCGCCTTCCAGACCAACATCCTGGCGCTGAATGCCGCCGTGGAAGCGGCACGCGCCGGCGAGCAGGGCCGCGGCTTCGCCGTGGTCGCCTCCGAAGTGCGCACGCTGGCCCAGCGTTCGGCCAACGCCGCCAAGGAGATCAAGGGCCTGATCGAGAATTCGGTGGAGAAGGTTTCCGATGGCTCGGCGCTGGTGAACCAGGCCGGCGCGACCATGGCCGAGATCGTGGCCAGCGTGCAGCGCGTGACCGACATCATGGCCGAGATCTCCGCCGCCTCGCAGGAACAGTCCGCCGGCATCGAGCAGGTCAACCAGACCATCACCCAGATGGACGAAGTGACCCAGCAGAACGCCGCACTGGTGGAGGAAGCCACCGCCGCCGCCCGCTCGATGGAAGAGCAGGCGCAGGCGCTGGCCGACGCCGTGTCGACCTTCCGCCTGGATGGCCAGGGCAGCGTGGCGCGGCTGGTGCAGGAGCGTGTCACCCGCATCGCCGCCGGCGGTGCGCCGCGCCTGGTGTCCGAACCGCACGCCAGCTGAGTCCGCTAAAGAAACCCCGCCCGGGGCCGATCTAGGCCTTGACCGGTTCCGCCCCGGGAACCCCGCCCCCTTACCGGCTGCCACAGGAGCCCGACGAATGAGCGACAAGAAGACCCAGGCCGCGGCGAGCGCGGACGAGTTCCTCAGCTTCACCCTGGGAGACGAGCACTACGGCGTGGACATCCTGAAGGTCCAGGAAATCCGCGGCTACGATTCGGTTACCCGCCTGCCGGATGCGCCGGACTACATCAAAGGCGTCATCAACCTGCGCGGCACTATCGTGCCGGTGATCGACCTGCGGCTGAAGCTGCGGCTGAAGGAAGCGCGCTACGACGCCTTCACCGTGATGATCGTGCTGAACGTGGAAGACCGCGTGGTCGGCATCGTGGTGGACAGCGTGTCGGACGTGCTGGCGTTGAACGCCGAGCAGATCCGTCCCACGCCCGAATTCGGCGCCAGCGTCGACACCCGTTTCATCTCGGGCATCGGCACGGTGGACGAGCGCATGCTGATCCTGCTCGACATCGAAACGCTGATCGACAGTGCCGACCTCGGCCAGCCGTTGCCGGAGCAGGTGACCGCCTGATCCTCCGCCACGCTGCCGGCAGCAGGGTGTTTCCTGAAGACCGCGGACCGCGAGGCCCGCGGTCTTCGCTTTTGCGGCAACCGCCTGGCAGGACATGCGCTTTTGGTCGCATGCCCCGTCGACTCACTGAAAGTTCCCGCGTCGCGGCCGATAACCCTGAAGGGATGCCACGCGTCCCGCCCTCCTCCCTGCTGTCATTCCGCCGTCCGAGATTGCCATGACGTTTGCCGCCCGCGTTGCCACCACGCTTTCCAACCTGCCGCTGAAGCGCCGCTTCCTTATCCAGACCGCCCTGATCGCCTTCGGCACGGTTGCGCTCGCCGTCATCGCGGCGCGCATGCAGTACCTGGACCTGAACTCGACACGCCAGGCCGGACTTAAAGCGCAGACCGACATGGCGCTGGGCGTGATCGGCAGCTACGCCAGGCAGGCCGAAGCCGGCACGCTGGACGAAGCCGAAGCGAAGGCGCGCGCGCTCGCCGCCCTCGCCGCCATGCAGGCCAACGACGGCGTGGACTACTTCTTCGTCACCGACGAAGCCCCCGTGATGCTGATGCATCCGTCGCGGCCGGACCTGATCGGCAAGCCGCTGGGCGAGGTGGAAAGCCCCGACGGCAAGCGGATCTTCCCCGAGTTCGTGCGCGTGGCGAAGGCCGGCGGCGGCCACGTCGATTACAGCTGGGCCAAGGCCGGCGAAGAAGACCCGGTACCGAAGACCTCCTACGCTGCGCTGTACCAGCCGTGGGGCTGGGTGGTCGGCACCGGCGTCTACCTCGACGACACGCAGGCGCAGGCGCTGCAGTTCACCTTCATCATGACGATCGCGGGCGGCCTGCTGGTGCTGCTGAGCATGGCGATCAGCTGGGTCATCGGCCAGTCGGTGCTGGAACCGGTGGCGCGCGCCCTGTCCGCCATCAAGGGCGTCTCGCGCGGCGACCTGAGCGTGCGCACCGGCCACCATGGCCGCGACGAGGTCGGCCAGATGCTGAAGGCCACCGACGAGATGGTGCACATGCTGGAGCGCTTCTCGCACGAGACGCGCGACATGATCCGCCTGCACGAGGCCGAGGACATCGGCCACCGCATGCCGGAGGACTTCCCCGGCGTGTACGGCGAACTGGCCGGCGGCATCAACACGATGATGTTCGAGCACCTGGATGCCTTCCGCGACGCCATCGGCATCCTGGAACGCTACGCCAACGGCGACCTGAGCGAAGACGCCCGCCGCCTGCCCGGCACGCGCGCCTTCCTGCACGAGGCGATGGACGCCGCCAAGCAAAGCCTGCTGGCCATCAATGGCGAGATCAAGCGCCTCGCGCAGGCCGCGGCGGCCGGCGACTTCACGGCTCGCGGCGCCGAAGCCGGCTTCCGCCATGACTTCCTGCAGATGGTGCAGGGCCTGAATACCATGATGGCCACCAGCGACCGCAACCTCGCCCAGCTGTCGGCCCTGTTGCGCGCCATCGCCGATGGCGACCTGGCCGCGCGGATGGAAGGCGACTTCCATGGCGTGTTCGCCACCATGCGCGACGACGCCAACGCCACCGTCGCCCAGCTGACCGACATCGTCGGCCGCATCCAGGATGCTTCCGGCTCCATCAACACCGCCGCCGGCGAGATCGCCTCCGGCAACCACGACCTCTCGCGTCGTACCGAACAACAGGCCGCGAATCTCGAAGAGACCGCCGCCTCGATGGAGGAACTGACCTCCACCGTGCGCCAGAACGCCGAATCCGCCCGCCAGGCCAACCAGCTCGCCATCGGTGCCGCCAGCGTGGCCTCGCAGGGCGGTGATGTCGTCGGCAAGGTCGTCACGACCATGACCGACATCGAACAGTCGTCCAGGAAGATCGCCGAGATCATCTCGGTCATCGACGGCATCGCCTTCCAGACCAACATCCTGGCGTTGAACGCCGCCGTCGAAGCGGCCCGTGCCGGCGAGCAGGGCCGCGGCTTCGCCGTGGTCGCCTCGGAAGTGCGCACCCTCGCCCAGCGGTCGGCCAACGCCGCCAAGGAGATCAAGGGCCTGATCGAGACGTCGGTGGAGAAGGTCTCCGATGGCTCGGCGCTGGTGAACCAGGCCGGTGCGACCATGGCCGAGATCGTGGCCAGCGTGCAGCGCGTGACCGACATCATGGCCGAGATCTCCGCCGCCTCCCAGGAACAGTCCGCCGGCATCGAGCAGGTCAACCAGACCATCACCCAGATGGACGAAGTGACCCAGCAGAACGCCGCGCTGGTGGAGGAAGCCACCGCCGCCGCCCGCTCGATGGAAGAGCAGGCGCAGGCACTGACGGAGTCGGTCTCGGTGTTCAAGCTGCACGCCACGGCCAGCGCCCCCCTGCGCAAGGCCATCGCCACCGCCTCCGTCGCCACGCCGAAGCCGGCCGCCAGGGCCGTCGCCCGCAAGCCGCTTGCGCGCACGCCGGAACCCGCGCTCGCCGACGGCGACTGGCAGGAGTTCTGACGCATCAGGGATCACGTGCCGCATTCCACGTCCGTCCCGTGACCGCGTTCAAGTAACCCGGACCATGGCCGATATGTCACCAGAAGGCTCCCTTTCCCGGCTCCCGATGACCGTCGCAATCACCGCCCACGACGACGCCCACCGCCAGCCCCGGGTGCACGGCAAGGACAGCGCATGCTTCGTCGCACACTGAACGCGCTGACTCCGCTGCGCGACGCACAGACGCCGGTCGAACCGGCACAGGACAGCCTCTGGCATGTCCTGGAGCAGTCCGTCGACGCCGCGTTCGTCATCGACAGCCGCCATCGCGTCGTGCTGTTCAACCCCGCCGCGGAAGCGCTGTGGCGCTGCCGGCGCGAGGACGTGCACGGCCTGCCGTTCACCCGCCTACTGAGCGAGGTACAGGCCGGCGGCACCACCGAATCGACCCTGGCGGCCCTGATGGGCAGCCATCGCGACGCGACGCTGCTGCGGCCCGACGGCAGCGAAGCGGCCTGCTCGGTCTCGATGTCGAAGGTCGTGATCGGCGACCACGTGTTCCACACGGCCTTCGTCCGCGACACGAGCGACCAGCAGCGGCAACTGGCGCGGCTGCGCCAGCTGTCCATCGTCGTGGACAGCAGCGACAACGCGATCTTCATCAGTTCGGCCGACCGCGAGGTGGTCTACGTCAACAGCGGCTTCACCCGCATGCTCGGCTACCGGCTGGAGGAACTGCGCGGCATCAAGCCGTCGGACCTGCTGTCCGGGCCGCACACCGACGGTTCGCTGGACGAGCGCATCAGCCGCGCGATGGCCGCCGGCGAGGGCCTGCAGACCGAAGTCCTGCTGTACACCAAGGCGGGCCGCCCGCTCTGGCTGTCCGCGGCGATCAACCCGGTGCACGACGAGGACGGCTCGCTGCTGGGCCTGGTCAGCGTGCTCAGCGACATCACCCAGACCAAGATGCACCAGGTGCTGCACAACAAGGTGCTGGACGCGCTGGTGCACGAGTGGAGCGTCGCCGACGTGATGACGCTGATCTGCCGCGAGGTGGAACACATCGCGCCGGAGCTGACGGTGTCCATCATCACCGTCGACAGCGAGGGGCTGATGCATGCCCTCGCCTCGCCGAGCCTGCCGGAGGCGTGGGCGCGCAAGATCAATGGCCTGCCGATCGGTCCGCGCGCCGGTGTCAGCGGCGTTGCCGCCTGGCGTGGCCGCGCGGTGCTGGTGAAGGACATCGCCAGCGATCCGCTGTGCGCCAACACCCGCCACCTGACCACGCCGCTGGGCCTGCGCGCGTGCTGGACGCACCCGATCAAGTCGAGCAGCGGCCGCGTGCTCGGCACGCTGTCGTTCTACTACCGCGAGAACCGCGGCCCCGAGGAACTGCACGAACGCCTGGCCGACACGTGCCTGCACCTGTGTTCGCTGACGCTGGAGCGCGAGCAGACCAACGAGCGCGTGCACCAGCTCGCGTTCTACGACACGCTGACCGGCCTGCCCAACCGCATCATGTTCAGCGCCAAGGCCGAACAGGCGTTGGCGAACGTCGCGCAGGGCAACGGCACCGCCGCCGTGCTGTTCATCGACCTGGACCGCTTCAAGCGCGTCAACGACGCGCAGGGCCACGCCGCCGGCGACGGCCTGCTGCGCGACGTCGCCGCGCGCCTCAGCGAGGAACTCGGCGGCATCAACATCGTCGGCCGCCAGGCCGGCGACGAATTCGTCGCGGTGCTGCCGATGTGCAGCGCCGAACAGGCCGGCAGCGTCGCCGAACGCCTGCTGGGCGCGATCGCCGCGCCCACCACCGCCGGCCTGATGACCTTGCATCCCAGCGCCAGCATCGGCGTGGCCATGTTCCCCGACGACGGCCGCGACATCGACCTGCTGGTGCGCCATGCCGACATGGCGATGTACCGCGCCAAGCGCGACGGCGGCAGTGGTTTCCGCTTCTTCAGCGTCGACATGAACCGGCTGGCGCAGGAGCGCGTCTCGCTGGAGGCCGCGCTGCGCGATGCGCTGCGGCTGGACCAGCTGAACCTGCAGTACCAGCCGCAGGTCGGCGGCTGCGGCGGCCAGCAGCTGTACGGCGTCGAAGCACTGCTCCGCTGGCACCACGCCGATCTGGGCGTCATCCCGCCATCGCGCTTCGTGCCGGTGGCCGAGGAATGCGGCCTGATTGCCGACCTCAGCCTGTGGGTCCTGCGCCAGGCCTGCGCGCAGATGGCGGACTGGCGCCGGCGCGGCATCGACATCCCGCGCGTGTCGGTCAACGTGTCCGCGATCAACTTCCGCGACCCGCAGCTGTCGCTGCAGATCTCCGACCTGCTGGACGAACACGGGCTGGTCCCCGACGACCTGACGCTGGAGATCACCGAGAGCGTCATGCTCGATCCGGACCCGGACGTGCTGGAGAACATCGAGGCCATCTACGTGCTGGGCGTGCGCCTGTCGCTGGACGACTTCGGCACCGGCTATTCCAGCCTGAGCCACCTGCATCGCCTGCCGATCAGCGAACTGAAGCTGGACCAGAGCTTCGTGCGCGACATCGACACCAGCGCCATCGCGCGCACGCTGACGTCCTCGGTGCTGCGCATCGGCGAAAGCCTGGGCATGAAGGTGGTGGCCGAAGGCGTGGAGACCGAATCCCAGCACCGCTTCCTCACCGAGCAGCGCTTCCCCGTGCTGCAGGGCTACCTGTTCTCGCCGCCGCTGCCGCCCGGTCCGCTGGAAGACTGGCTGCAGGCGCAGGGCTACGCCGCCATGCGCGAAAGCCAGGCCGACGCCGCGCTGGCGTGATTCCCGGCCCGCGGTCCGGCGACGGGCCAGGACATGCGAAGTGTGACCCCGGTTCCAATCACGCACATCCGTGACGCCCGATGCGACGGCCTTCTCAAGTTTGATGGTGCAGGGCCGATCTCAGGCGGTGAGTCCTTCCCTCCTTTTCCCTGCCCATCCGGAGTTACTGGCATGAAGATCGCATCCGTCCTGACCCTGTCCATCGCCGTCGTCGGCGCCGCCCTGCTGATGCCCGCAGCCCCCGCCAGCAGCCAGTCGCAGATCGACAACGCCATCCCGGCCGACATGGCCTCGCGCTTCACCGGCAAGGCCGGCACGGTCTGCGGCAAGGTGGGCAAGGCGCGTTTCGCGGAGAACACCGAAGGCACGCCGACCTTCCTGTACATGGGCGGCAACTTCCCGCGCCACACCTTCACCGCGCGCATCCCGGGCGACGCCCGCGCCAAGTTCAAGCCGGCCCCGGAAGAACTGGAAGGCAAGGACGTCTGCGTGATCGGCACCATCGAGCGCGACCAGTCGCGCGCCGAGATCGTGGTGAACTCGCCGTCCAACCTGAAGCTGGCCACGATCCGCTGATCCGCTTCACGGGCAGGGCGCGACGCCCTGCCCTGTCCTGGTTGCCACTGAGAGCGGCGCGGCGCGCGCCCCGGTAAAGGAAAAAGAATCCCATGCAGCGGATCAAGAACCTCAAACTGACGACGAAGATGATGCTCGCCTTCGGCGTCGTGCTGGCCCTGATGCTGGTCCAGGGCATCGCCGCCTTCGTCGGCCTGAACTCGTTGAACGGCGTGACCACCCAGGTCACCGACAACGTGCTGCCCAGCGTGAAGGCCGCGGGCGACCTGCGCGGCATGCTCGGTGAATTCCGTACCACCGCCTACCGCCAGCACGTGCGCGCCAGCGACGCCGTCAAGGCCGAAGCCAAGAGCCGCGCGGCCGCACAGGAAAAGGAGATCGATGCGGCCATCAAGGATTACGCCAAGCTGATCAGCACGGCCCCGGAGAAGAAGGCGTATGAGCAGTTCGTCAAGGACTGGGCAGCCGCCAAACAGTCTTACGGCGAAGTGCAGGAAATGCTGGACCTGGGACTGCCGGATGACGCCGTGGACACCTTCATCGGCGCCACGCGCGAGCAGCACACCAAGGCGGCCGATGCGCTGACGGCGATGATCGGCATCGTCGATGCCGAAGCCAAGCAGGCCAGCGCGAGCGCCGACAGCACCTACACCGCCTCCAGCACGCTGACGATCGTCATGCTGCTGGCCGGCATCGTCGGCGGCCTGGCCCTGGCCTGGTTCTTCGCCCGCGCCATCGCCAATGCGGTCGGCGAAGCCGTGCGCGTGGCCAACGACGTGTCCGCCGGCAAGCTGGACGGCAGGATCGACACCAGCCGCCAGGACGAAGTCGGCCAGCTGCTCACCGCCATGCAGCGCATGCAGACGCAGGTGCAGTCGGTGATCGCCGCGCAGAGCGAGATGGCCGCGCGCCACGACGAAGGCCAGATCAGCTACCGCATGGACGACAGCGCATTCCCCGGCGAGTACGGCCGCATGGTGCGCGACACCAACGCCCTGGTCGCCTCGCACCTGCAGGCGATCGGCGATGCGCTGAAGATCATGCAGCGCTATTCGGTGGGCGACCTGAGCCAGGACATGCCGGAGCTGCCCGGCGAGAAGGCCAACCTCACCGAAACCATGCACGCCACCAAGACCAACCTGTCGGCGATCAACGGCGAGATCAAGCGCCTGGCCATGGCCGCCTCCTCCGGCGACTTCAGCCAGCGCGGCGACGTGGACAAGTACCAGTACGACTTCCGCGACATGATCGACGGCCTGAACCAGCTGATGGAGACGACCGACGAGAACCTGGCCGAGGTGTCCGAGCTGCTGAAGGCCATCGCGCGCGGCGACCTGACCGCCCAGATGGAAGGCGACTTCCATGGCGTGTTCGCCACCATGCGCGACGACGCCAACGCCACCGTGGCGCAGCTGACCGACATCGTCGGCCGCATCCAGGATGCTTCCAGCTCCATCAACACCGCCGCCGGCGAGATCGCCTCGGGCAACTCGGACCTGTCGCGCCGTACCGAGCAGCAGGCCGCCAACCTGGAAGAAACCGCCGCCTCGATGGAGGAACTGACCTCCACCGTGCGCCAGAACGCCGAATCGGCCCGCCAGGCCAACCAGCTGTCGATCGGCGCCGCCGGCGTGGCATCGCAGGGTGGCGAGGTGGTCGGCAAGGTGGTGACGACGATGCGCGACATCGAGCATTCGTCGAAGAAGATCGCCGACATCATCTCGGTGATCGACGGCATCGCCTTCCAGACCAACATCCTGGCGCTCAACGCCGCGGTGGAAGCCGCGCGTGCCGGCGAGCAGGGCCGCGGCTTCGCCGTGGTCGCCTCCGAAGTGCGTACCCTGGCCCAGCGGTCGGCCAACGCGGCCAAGGAGATCAAGGGCCTCATCGAGACCTCGGTCGACAAGGTCGCCGACGGCTCCAAGCTGGTGAACCAGGCCGGCACGACCATGGCCGAGATCGTGGCGTCGGTGCAGCGCGTGACCGACATCATGGCCGAGATCTCCGCCGCCTCGCAGGAGCAGAGCGCCGGCATCGAGCAGGTCAACCAGACCATCACCCAGATGGACGAAACCACGCAGCAGAACGCCGCGCTGGTGGAAGAGGCGTCCGCCGCTGCCCGTTCGATGGAAGAACAGGCGCAGGCCCTGAGCGAATCGGTGTCGGTGTTCAAGCTGCACGCCCATGCCGCACCGGCCGCCGCCAAGCCGGCCAAGGCGGCTCCTGCTGCCGCCCCGGCGAAGCCGGTCGCACGCGTCCCCGCCAAGGCTGCGCTGGAACCGGCCCTGGCCGACGGCGACGACTGGCAGGAGTTCTGAGGCACGCGGCTTGCATCCGTCCGGCCGATGATCGATGCACCGTCCTGGTGACGGTGCATCGGTCGAGTACTCCATCAGTACCCGCTCTTTCGAGACGCCCATGTCCGTCAGTACCCGCTCCATCGCTCCGGTTACCACGACACGACGGACCACCGCCCTGCCCGACCGCGACGACGTTCCCGCGTCCGGCGCGCGCGACTTCGAGTTCGACGACCGCGACTTCCGCCGCGTCGCCGAGCTGATCCGCCAACGCGCCGGCATCGCCCTGGCCGACGGCAAGCGCGACATGGTCTACGGCCGGCTCTCGCGTCGCCTGCGCGCGCTCGGCCTGCGCAGTTTCAAGGACTACCTGGATCAGCTGGAACGCGACGGCGGCGACGAATGGCAGGCGTTCACGAACGCACTGACCACCAACCTGACCTCGTTCTTCCGCGAACCGCACCATTTCGAACGCCTGCAGGAAGAACTGGCCAAGCGCCGCCACGACGGTCCGCTGAAGATCTGGTCCTGCGCCGCCTCCACCGGCGAGGAACCCTATTCGATCGCCATTTCCGCCTGCGAGGCCTACGGCACGCTGACGCCGCCGGTGCGCATCCTGGCCACCGACGTCGACACGCAGGTGCTGGCCACCGGCGAGCGCGGCGTCTATCCGATCGAGCGCATCGCCGGTCTGGACGATGCGCTGAAGCGGCGCTACTTCCAGCGCGGCAGCGGCCCCAACGAAGGCAAGTGCCGCGTGCATCCGGCACTGCGGCAGCTGATCGAGTTCCGCCCGCTCAACCTGCTGGCGCCGCGCTACGACGTGGCCGGTCCGTTCGTGGCGATGTTCTGCCGCAACGTGATGATCTATTTCGACAAGCCGACCCAGCGCGGCATCCTGACCCGCCTGGTGCCGCACCTGGCCGACGACGGCATGCTGTACACCGGGCACTCCGAGAACTATCTGCACGCGGCCGACATCATCCAGCCCTGCGGGCGCACGCTGTACCGGCGTGCCGGAGCCTCCGCGTGAGTGCCGCCGCGGCCGCCTTCGCCGATGGCAGCGTGATGCGCTACCACGACATCCGCTTCAAGACCGAGGCGGCGAAGCTGCTGCCCACGCAGTACCTGGTGGTGGACGACCACACCGCGCTGGTCACCGTACTCGGTTCGTGCGTGGCCGCGTGCATCCGCGATCCGCTGCTCAAGCTGGGCGGCATGAACCACTTCCTGCTGCCCGACGGCAACATCGGCGACGGCGCGCCCGCGCGCTACGGCAGCTACGCGATGGAACTGCTGATCAACGACCTGCTCAAGCGCGGCGCCGCCCGCAGCCGGCTGCAGGCCAAGGTGTTCGGCGGCGCCAACGTGCTGAAGGGTTTCACCAGCAATCCGGTGGGCACCCGCAACGCCGAATTCGTCCGCCGCTACCTGGACGCCGAGCGCATCCCGGTGGTGGCCGAAGACCTGCGCGGTATCCATCCGCGCAAGGTCTGGTACTTCCCCGACACCGGCCGTGCGGTCGTGCAGCGCCTGCCGCATGCCCACGATGCCGAAGTGCTGGCCGCCGAATCCGCGGCCCGCGCCCGCCTGTCCAGGGCTCCCGTCACCGGGGGCGTGGAGCTGTTCTGATGAGTACGACCCCTTGCCGCGTGCTGATCGTCGACGACTCGGCGGTCGTGCGCCAGATCCTGACCGAAATCCTCTCCCGCGACCCCGGCATCGAGGTCGTCGGTTCCGCCGCCGATCCACTGCTGGCGCGCGACAAGATCAAGCGCCTGAACCCGGACGTGATGACGCTGGACGTGGAAATGCCGCGCATGGACGGCCTGGCGTTCCTGGAGAACGTCATGCGCCTGCGGCCGATGCCGGTGGTGATGATCTCCTCGCTGACCGAGCGCGGCGCCGACACCACCCTGCAGGCGCTGGCGCTGGGCGCGGTGGACTTCGTCTCCAAGCCCAAGCTCGATGTCGCCAGCGGATTGCAGTCGTATTCCGACGAGATCATCGCCAAGGTCAAGACCGCAGCAAAAGCGCGCGTGCGGCCGTTGGCCCGCACCGGTGCGCCGCGCGTGAACCTGGATGCCGCGCTGCCGGCGCCGCCGGCGCTGCGCTTCCGCACCACCGACCGCCTGATCGCCATCGGCGCGTCCGCTGGCGGCACCGAAGCCTTGCGCGTGGTGCTGGAACAGATGCCCGCCGACGCCCCCGCCATCGTGCTGACGCAGCACATCCCCGCCGGCTTCAGCCGCGCCTTCGCCGAGCGCCTGGACCGCCATTCGGCGATGGCCGTGCGCGAGGCCAGCGACGGCGAAGCCATCCTGCCGGGCCACGCCTACCTGCCGCCCGGCGGCCAGCACATGCGGATCATCCGCGACGGTGCCCGCTGGCGTGCCCGCATCGACGACGGCCCGGCGGTGAACCGCCACAAGCCGGCGGTCGACGTGCTGTTCCGCTCGGTCGCGCAGAGCGCGGGTGGC
Source organism: Pseudoxanthomonas japonensis (assembly GCF_043632995.1). Classification (NCBI taxonomy): domain Bacteria; kingdom Pseudomonadati; phylum Pseudomonadota; class Gammaproteobacteria; order Lysobacterales; family Lysobacteraceae; genus Pseudoxanthomonas; species Pseudoxanthomonas japonensis. Next base: position 2,435,408 of record NZ_CP171632.1, read on the forward strand.
AACGCGGTCGGCGCCATCCTCACCGGCATGGGCGACGACGGCGCGCGCGGCCTGCTGGAAATGAGCCAGGCCGGCGCGCCGACGCTGGTGCAGGACGAAGCGAGCAGCGTGGTCTGGGGCATGCCCGGCGCCGCCATGCGGCTGGGTGCGGCCAAGGAAGCGCTGCCGCTGGAACGCATCGCCCAGCGCCTGCTGGACCTGGCGGCGGCGATCGCCTGAGCAGCGGAATCCCGGCTGTGGGACTGCTGTTGGAGCGACGTAAGTCGCGATGACGGGCTGTCGATGCCTGAATGAAGAGCATCGCGACTGACGTCGCTCCCACAACAGCGTGGCCGGGAAGCGGCTACCTCCGTCACAGATCGCCCGCAACCCCGAAACCGCCGGATTTCCCGCCTAAAGAGCCGATCCGCACGGCCGATACTCATCAGTGAGCTTCAGCAGAGAGCACCCATGTATTCGCGCATCCTGGTTCGTTTGGCGGCACCCCTCATCCTCACCCTGCTGTTCCCGGTGTCGGTCGGCTTCGACTGGCCCACCGCCCTGCAATGGGCGCTGCTGACGTCGCTGACCCTGGCCTGGCTGATCTTCGCCTGGCTGACCGTCACCCATTCGCACCAGATCTCCCCCGAGCACGCCAGCGTCGTGCGCGAACAGGATGCGCTGCTGACCGAACTGCGCCGCTTCGTCAACAACGAGATCGAAGGCTCGCGCAGCGAGATCGACCGCGCCCGCGAACTGATCCGCGAGGCCGTCGGCAACCTGGGCGGCAGCTTCGATGCGATGAACCGCAAGTCGCGCGAACAGAGCGCAGCGATCTCCCGCATCATCGACCGCAACGGCGAAGGCGACCGGGCCGGCGTGGACGTGGCGCGCTTCGCCCAGAACGCCAGCCAGCGCATGGAGCAGCTGGTCGAGGCGCTGGAACAGGTGGCCGGCCAGAGCGGCACCACCGTGCACCACATCGACGACATGGCGCAGCACCTGGACGGCATCTTCTCGCTGCTCGAGGACGTCAAGTCGATCGCCGACCAGACCAACCTGCTGGCGCTGAACGCCGCCATCGAAGCGGCCCGTGCCGGCGAAGCCGGTCGCGGCTTCGCGGTGGTGGCCGACGAGGTGCGCAACCTGTCCGAACGCTCCACCGCCTTCAACGAACAGATCCGCAAGCTGGCGCACAGCTCGAAGGAATCCATCGCCAAGGTGCGCGACACCGTCTCCAACATGGCCTCGCGCGACCTGGACCGTTCGCGGGAAGCCCGCAGCGAAGCCGCCGGCATGCTGAACCAGGTCGCCGCGATCAACGCCTCGCTGGGCGACGGCATGCGCGAGGTCTCGATGTGCGGCCACGCCATCGACGCCAGTGTCGCCGAAGCCGTCCGCTCGCTGCAGTTCGAGGACATCGCTACCCAGTCGCTGGGCAGTGCGACCACGCACCTGGACCGCCTGACCGCGATCAACAAGGAAGCCCTGGCCCTGCAGGAACTGCTGCACCGCTCGGGCGGCGCCACCGACAACGAACTGCTCAGCGCGCTGCGCCTGATCGGCAACCGCCTGCGCGACCAGCGCACGGAATGGGAGCGTCCGCCGCACAAGCCGGTCGCGCAGCAGAACATGGGCGCGGGTACGGTCGAGTTGTTCTGACCGACCGGGCCCACCGGCAACGACGCAACGGGGCGGCCAGCGATGGCCGCCCCGTTGCATTCGGGACGCCGCCGCGTCGTCATGTGCTGGCGCGCTGGCATACTGCCGCTGTTCCCGCTGCCCCACCGCCCATGTCGACGCCGCCTTCCTCCGAGTTGCTGTTGCAGCTGTTCCGCCTGCAGGAAGCCGACCGCCACCGCGTCGGCCGCGCCCTGCACAACCAGGTCGGCCAGGCGCTGTCGGCGATCCGGATGGGCGCGCACCTGGTGCAATCGGAAGACGATGCGGACCTGCGCGCCGAAGACCTGCTGGAGATCATCCGTGCCAGCGACGAAGCGGTGGCCATCGTGCGCGACCTGCACGCCACGCTGCATCCGCCGCAGCTGGACTCGATCGGACTGGACGCCGCCTTGCGGGCCGAGCACGAACGTCTCTTCCCCGGTGCGGCGCTGGCCCTCGCCCCGCTGCCGCACGCACCCGACACGGAGACCGCGCTGGTGGCGTTCCGCATCGCGCAGGTCCTGCTGCGGGCCGCCGTGGCGGCGGATCGCGCACCGGCGATGATGCTGGCCGGCGACACCGATGCGGCCGGCGCGTTCACGCTCGACCTGCTGATGCACACCGGCGACATCGCCGAGCTGCCCCTGCTGCAAGCGCTGGCCAGCGCAGTGGGCGGCGAGCTGACCGCGGCCGCAGGCGCATCGTGGCGACTTCGCCTACCCTATGGGCCCCTGCCCGTCGCGTCCGCCGATCCCGCGTGAATTCAGAACACGCCCACCTGCCCCGCCTGCCGCGCCTCGGCGCCGGCGAACCCGACCTGCAGCGCATGGTCGACGCCGCCACGTCGGACGGGACGCCGTTGATGCTGCTCTACATCGACATCGACCATTTCCGTTCGATCAACGAGAACATGGGCGTGGAAGTCGGCGACGAGGCGCTGGCGATCCTCAGCGACCGCCTGCAGCAGGCGCTGGGGCCGGAAGCGCGCGCCTGGCGCCACGGCAGCGACGAGTTCATCGTGGCGGTGCCGCGCGTGCCGGGGACGCCGCCGCCGGAGCGCTTCGGCGACCTGCTGCGCGAGCAGATCGAACTGCCGATGACGGTACTGCCGTACACGCTGTTCCTGACCGGCACGCTCGGCGTGGCCTTGTGCCCCGAGCATGCGGACACGCCGTCCAGCCTGCTGCAGTGCGCGGAAAGCGCCATGGAGCAGGCCAAGCACGAAGGCATGAACCTGGTGCGCCTGTACCGGCGCGGCGCGGCGATCACCGCCCGCAGCGACAGCATCATCGCCCGACAGATCGTCAACGCCATCCACCACAACGAGTTGCGCCTGTTCTACCAGCCGCAGATCAATGCGCACGACGGCCGCGTAGTCGGCATGGAGACGCTGCTGCGCTGGTACTCGCCCGCGCTCGGCCTGCTGGTGCCGGAGCGCTTCATGCACGTGGCCGAGAAGCTCGGCGTCATCGTGCAGATCGGCGACTGGGTGCTGCGCAACGCGTTCAAGCAGGCGCGCGTCTGGCGCGACTGGGGCTTCGACGACTTCGAGATCGCGGTCAACGTGTCGACGCTACAGCTGCTGCGCCCCAGCTTCGTGTCCGAGGTGCTGGAAGCGATGCAGGAAGCCGGCATCCCGCCGCAGATGGTGGTGCTGGAAGTCCGCCAGAACGCACTGGCCAAGGACATGAACCTGGTCCACCGCACGCTGGCGCAGCTGCACCGCGAAGGCGTGCGGCTGACGCTGGACGATTTCGGCATGGGCGACTCCAACCTGGATTCGCTGGTCCGCTTCTCGGTGGACAAGATCAAGATCGACCGCAACTTCGTGAAGGGCGTGCCGTCCGGCAACCGCGAGGTCGCCATCACCTGCGCCATCATCGCGATGGGCCACCAGCTGGGCATGAAGGTCATCGCGCACGGCGTGGAGACCGACACGCAGCTCGGCTTCCTGCGCCGCAACCAGTGCGACATGTTCCAGGGCCACCTCTTCGGCGAGCCGATGTCGGCCGAAGACGCCGGTGCGGTGCTGCGCCGCCGCTACCTGCGCGCCGACGCATTCGCCGCCACCAAGCCCGACCGCACGCTGCTGCTGCTGGACGACGAAGAGAACATCCTGCGCTCGCTGGTGCGCCTGTTCCGCCGCGACGGTTACCGCATCCTCGCCGCCAGCAACGTCACCGACGCGTTCGAACTGCTGGCGACCAACGACGTGCAGGTCATCCTGTCCGACCAGCGCATGTCGGACATGAGCGGCACCGAGTTCCTCGGTCGCGTGCGCCTGCTGTACCCGGACACCATCCGGCTGGTGCTGTCCGGCTATACCGACCTGGCCACCGTCACCGAGGCGATCAACCGCGGCGAAATCTACCGCTTCCTCACCAAGCCGTGGAACGACGACGACCTGCGCGAACACATCCGTCAGGCGTTCACCACCTACGAGAACCAGCCACACCACCGCGCGCATGCCTGAGCCCGGCATTCCGCTGCCGGACGGATGGTGCCTGTACCTGCTGGAATGCCGCAACGGCGCCTTCTACGCCGGCATCACCAACCGGCTGGACGCACGCTACGCCGCGCATGTCGCCGGCACCGGCGCGAAGTACACCCGCGCGAATCCGCCGGTGCGCGTACTGGCGACCCGCGGTTATCCGGACCGCAGCGCGGCATCGCGTGCGGAGGCGCAGCTGAAGCGGTTGCCGCGGGCGAAGAAGCTGGCGTTCTTTCAATAGTCCCGCCGTCATTCCGGCGAACGCCGGAATCCATCTTGATTTTGCGTGGCCCTTTGCCCAACGGGAAAAATCAGAATGGGTCCCAGCGTACGCTGGGACGACGAGAACCATCTATCGGTTCGCTCACGCCGCGTCTGCGGCCGGCTGCCGGATCGGCAGCGTAATCCGGAAACAGGCGCCGGCGCCGGGCACGTTGCGTGCTTCGATGCGGCCGTTGTGCTTTTTGACGATGCCGTAGGAGATCGACAGGCCCAGGCCGGTGCCGCTGCCGACCGGCTTGGTGGTGAAGAACGGATCGAAGATGCGCTGCAGGATCTCGTCGGGGATGCCGTGGCCGCTGTCCTGGATGTCGACCCAGACCTCGTCGCCTTCCACGCCCGTACTCACGGTGATCGTGCCGCGCTCGTCGATGGCGTGGCTGGCGTTGAGCAGGATGTTCATGAACACCTGGTTCAACTCGGACGGTCGGCACTGCACCAGCGGCAGCTTGCCGTAGTGCTTCTCCAGCGTGACCTTGTACTTCAGCTCGTTCCAGATGATGTTGATCGTGGAATCGAGGCCGGCGTGCAGGTCGGCGGACTTCCAGCTGTCGTCGCGGCCCGAGTACGAGAAATCCTTCAGGTTGCGCACGATCGCGGTGACGCGCTCGATGCCCTCTCGCGACTCGGACATCAGCTGCGGCAGGTCGCCGGTGATGAAGTCGATGTCGGACCGCGCACGCAGGTCTTCGATCTCCGGCAGCATCACCTTCGGGTCCGGCAGGCGCAGCGCGCGCTCGTAGACCTCGATCAGCGAGAACAGGCTGTGCAGGTACTCCTGCAGCGAGCCGAGGTTGGAGTGCACGTAGCCGATGGGATTGTTGATCTCGTGTGCGACGCCGGCGGCGAGCTGGCCGATCGATGCCATCTTCTCCGATTGCACCAGCTGTTCCTGCGCACCGGCCAGGCGCACCAGCGTCTGGCGCAGCTGGGCATGGCGACGCTGCAGTTCCTGCTGGCGCGCATGCGCCTCGCTGACATCGTGGAAGACCACCATGCAGTGGCCACCGCCCGGACTGTCGTGGAAATACGCGCGCACCTGCAGCACGACGCCGTCGGCCAGGGTCAGGTCGGTATTCCAGCGGCCGGTCGCGCGTGCGGTGCGGATCGCCTCCGCCGGCAACAGGGCCGACAGCGCCGGCAGCGCGTCGTCCTCGTCGTTGACCAGCGCGCGCGCCGCTGCGTTGGCATGCAGCGGACGGCCATCGCCACGGAGCAGCAGGTAGCCGTCGTCCATCAGTTCGGCCAGCGCCTTGAGGTCGGCGAAGCTGGGGATGTCCTCCGCCGTGCACGTGGCGGACGGGGAATTCAGGGGCGGGGCTGTGGCCACGGATGCATCGGGTGGCGGCGATGGGGCGCCAGTATCCGGCGCGGCCGCGGGAGCGGCAAGGTGCGGGGTCGCAGTTTTCGGATCCGGCACCGGGCTCAGGCGACCGCGAGCGGACGCGGTGCGGAGGTCGTCGAGGTCTGACCCTGCGCGTCGTAGGCGCCGTGGCTTTCGGTACGGCCCAGATGGCGCAGCGCCCAGTTCACTTCACGGCGCCGGCGCGCCAGCAGGATGCCGTTGGCGTGGTTCTTCTCGGCCAGATCGGCCAGGCTTTCGCGCAGGTCGTCGGGGAAACCGAAGCCGGCGGCGGCGCTTTCCAGCGCGCGCAGGGCATCCAGCTTGTCCTGCGTGCAGCGCACGAGCGCTTCCACGTCGTGCTCGACGATGGCGCGACGCTCCTCTTCCAGGGCCGCGGACAGTCGCTGGAGGGACGCGTGCGTCATCGTGCTCAGCCGCCCAGCTGGTCTTCCAGGCCGAGCATGCCGTCGGCGATCGCCTCGGCGTTGATCCTGTACGTGCCGGACTGCAGCGCTTCGCGCACGGCCGCCACGCGGGCTTCGTTGATCGCCGGCGCGGTCGCCAGTTCGCGCTGCATCGCCTGCAGACTGGTGGCTTCGCCGGTCAGGCGCAGGCTGTCGCCGGCCGCACTGGCCTGCACCGGACCGGAACGGTCGGCGCCCGCCGGGGCGACGCGGCCTCCGATGGGACCTGTGCTGCGAACGGCGGCCGGGGGAGTGCCTTCGATTTTCTGGTTCATGTCAGTGACCTGTAACAGGGTTCATGGGAGTTATCGGCCGCCACCCGGGGGACTTTAGTGACGGATCGCACAATTCCGAGGAAGGGCCGGGTTTCGCCCGATGTCCTTCCACCCATCGTCGGTATCGGCCCCATGCGGAACATCTTGAGGGCGAACAGGGAATTTTTTTCATCGGCTCACCCATACGTCGCCGGCTGCGCCCACGATGCCCTGCACCACCCGGCGCGAGGACAGGTTCTCGACGGTCACCCGCTCGTTCTCGCCGGCATCGGCCAGCGCCTTGCCGGCCACGCGCACTTCCACGCCACCACGACGGGACACCAGCGCCACGTTGTCGCCGCGGCGGATGAGGCGTTGGGCGACCAGGTCGGTCGAGGCCAGCACCGCGCCGGCCGGCAGCATGCGCCGGGCGACGCGGCCCACGGCCTGCGTGGGGTCTGCCACGGCGGCGCCGACGATGCGGGAGGCATCCCTCCGTTCGGCGACGAAGGCGTCGGCGGTGATGGTCTCGCCGGGCGCGATGCCACGCGCCAGCACCAGGACGGTCTGGCTGCGACGCACGCGCACCGGCACGAACAGGCGCCAGCCATCGGGGCAAACGACTTCGACGCTGTTGCTGCCCTGCACGCGTGCGACCAGCGCGGCACTGCATCGGGGCAGGCGCAGGGCGGGATCGAGCGTGGCCTCGGCCTCGCTGCCGTCCGGCAGGGCGCCGATGGCGGCGGCCTTGATGCTGTCGACCGGCTGGAAATCCGCGGCCAGCACGGCGCACGCGGTCAGGCCGCCGATCAGGGCGGTGGTCAGGCGCAGCAGCATGGGCGGGCTCCTTCGGTTCATCGGCGGGGGAAGGTGCAAAGGGTGTGCCAGAAATCCGCTGACATTCCCTTCTCCCCGCGTGCGGGGAGAGGGGAAATCATCCTCTCCTCAAGCGCAGATCGCGGGTGCCGATAAGTTGTGCATGACCCAGGACCTGCTCAACCGCATCGACCAGCGCACCCGCCTGGCCGGCCACAACCGCCTCGCCCTGCTGTTGTTCCGCCTGGGCGGGCGTCAGCTTTTTGGCGTCAACGTCTTCAAGGTGCAGGAAGTCCTGCGCCGGCCGTCGCTATTCCAGCTGCCCGGCCTGCCCACCGAATTCGTCGGCGTGGCGGACGTGCGCGGACGGTCGGTGCCGGTGCTCGACCTGGGCCTGAGCATCCGCCACCCCGAGCGCGACCCGAATCCCGAGAACGCCCCCAACTACCTGGTCGTCACCGAGTTCAACCGCTCGGTCCAGGGCTTCCTGGTCAGCGGCGTGGAGCGCATCGTCAACATCGCGGTGGAAGACATCCATCCGCCGCCGGAACTGGGTGCGGAAAACAGCTTCCTGACCGCGGTAACGCGGTTCCAGGGCGAACTGATCCAGGTGATCGACGTGGAGAGCGTGCTGGCCGATATCTGCCAGTCGCGCATGGACGCCACCCTCGCGCCGGAGATGGCGCTGCCCGCCGATGCCCCGCCGATGCAGGTGCTGGTGGTGGACGACTCCCGCGTCGCCCGCTCGCAGATCCGCAGCGTGCTGGAGCAGCTGGGCGTCACCGCCACCCTGCTTTCGGACGGTCGTCAGGCACTGGACCATCTCTTGCAGGTGCACGCGGCCGGCGAGAATCCGGCCGAGCGCTACGCGATGGTCATCTCGGATATCGAGATGCCGGCCATGGACGGCTACACGCTGACGACGGAAATCCGTCGCCATCCGGGGCTTGCCGGCCTGTACGTGCTGCTGCACACGTCGCTGTCGGGCGTGTTCAACAACGCCATGGTCGAACGGGTCGGCGCCAACGCCTTCGTGGCCAAGTACAGCCCGCACGAACTGGCCGAGCACGTGCTGTTCCGGCTGAACCAGGTGGTGTCGGCAAGAATGGCGGCCTGATGGCGTAGAGCGGAGCTTGCTCCGCTGCCGTTGGAACCGGGTTGGAGGCCTGCCGGCAAAGCAGTCGAGCAAGCTCGACGCTACGGCTGAGTCGGGCTGACGTGGGGCCTGGAGAGCCTGAAGCGTCGTCCCAGCGCACGCTGGGACCCATGTTGCTTCTGGCCTCGGCTATGACAGGTGCAGGGCAACATCAAGATGGATCCCAGCGTTCGCTGGGATGACGAGGAGCCGGCATCCCCGGGACGAGGCAGACCGCACGTTCTGGCACACGCCTTGCAGCTGCCCCGGCAACGGTCTGCCGGAGCGGTGCCATGTCCAATCCCATCTCCAACTACCTCGGTGTCCACGCCGCGGCACTGCCGTTGCGTGAGCAGCGGATGCAGCTGATCGCCAGCAACCTGTCCAACGCCGACACGCCCAACTTCAAGGCGAAGGACCTGGACTTCCAGGCCGCACTGGAACAGGCCGCCGCCAAGGCCGCACCGCTGCAGAGCACGAACGAGCAGCACATGACGCTGCTCAACGCCTCGCCGCGCATCTTCGAGCGCGACGGCGTGCAACCCAGCCTGGACGGCAACACCGTCGACGCCGACACCGAGCGCGCCGCCTACGGCCGCGCGGCGCTGGAATACCGCGCCTCGCTCAGCTTCATCGAATCCAAGGTGCGCACCATGCTCACCGCGATCACCGGCCAGTAAGGAGGCATGCCATGAGCAACCTGCCCATCTTCGACGTCGCCGGTTCCGCGCTGCAGGCGCAGTCCGTGCGCCTGAACACGATCGCCAGCAACCTCTCCAACGCCGACTCCATCGCCTCGTCGCCGGACGCGGTCTACAAGCCGATCGAGCCGATCTTCCAGGCACGCAAGCTCAACGCGGACGGCACGCTGACCTCGGTGCAGGTGAAGGAAATCACCCAGAGCGAAGCACCACCGATCAAGCGCTACGAGCCCGGCCATCCGATGGCCGACGGCGACGGCTACGTCTATGCGCCGGATGTCGATCCGGTCGCGCAGATGGTCAACCTTATCTCCGCCTCGCGCGGCTACCAGGCCGGTGTGGAAGTGCTGAACACGGCCAAGGAACTCGCCCTGGCCACGCTGACGATGGGCCGCTGACGCGCCCGCCCCTGACCGAGAACACCCATGACCACTGTCAACGGCGATCCGTTTGCCGCCCTCAACACCAGTACCACCGGCGCCGCGACCACGGCGAAGAAGGCCGATACGCTGGGCCAGGCCGATTTCATGCGGCTGATGACCGAGCAGCTCAGCAATCAGGACCCGCTGAAACCGCTGTCCAACAGCGAGTTCGTCGCACAGCTGGCGCAGTTCTCCACCGTGCAGGGCATCAGCGACCTCAACAGCACCGTCAACGGGTTTACCGCCGCACTGACCGGCGACCAGGTGCTCAAGGGCGCATCGCTGGTCGGGCATTCGGTGGTGGTGCCCTCTGACTCCATCGCCCTGCCCGCCTCCGGCAACGCGACCGGCCTGGTGATGTCGCCGGGCGCCGGCAAGGTGACCTTCGAGATCAAGGATGCCAGCGGCATCGTGGTGGATACCGTCGAAGTCGAAGCCACCGGCAAGGGCGAGACCGCGTTCTCGTGGGACGGCCTGAAAGCCAACGGCGAACGCGCCGAGGCCGGCAAGTACTCGATCAAGGCCACGCATACCGGCAGCGACGGCACGGCCACCGCGCTCAATACCTACGTCGACGCCACCGTGGACAGCGTGACCATCGGCTCCGACGGCCTGTACCTCAACCTGCCCGGCCTGGGCACCGCCCCGCTCGACTACGTGCTGCGCATCGGCAAGTCGGCGTCCTGACCCTCTCACTCCCACCGCATCCTGCAAGGAGTCTTCCATGGCTTTCAACAGCTCGCTGTCCGGCATGAGGGCGGCCAACGCCGACCTCAACGTCACCTCGCACAACATCGCCAACGTCAACACGACCGGCTTCAAGGAGTCGCGTGCGGAGTTCGCCGAGGTGTTCTCGTCCACCGGCTACGGCCTGATGCGCAACGGCATCGGCGCCGGCGTGCGCCTGACCAACGTGGCCCAGCAGTTCTCGCAGGGCGACATCAACCAGACCGGCCGCTACCTGGACATGGCCATCGACAAGGAAGGCTTCTTCACGGTCAGCAACAACGGCACCAACGTCTACACGCGCGCCGGCAACTTCCAGCGCGACCCGAACGGCTTCGTGACCACGCCGGAAGGCTACCGCCTGCAGGTGTTCCCGCCGCGTGCCGACGGCGTCGGCTTCGACACCGGCAACATGACCGACCTGCGCCTGCTGACCACCGACAGCCCGCCGTCGCCGACCACCAACGTGGAACTGGGCGTCACCCTGCCCGGCAACGCCGCGCAGCCGACCATCACGCCGTTCTCCCCGACCGACAGCGCCAGCTACAACGAGACCACCTCGGTCACCGTGTACGACTCGCTGGGCGTGGCCCACCAGCAGACCGTCTACTACGTGAAGACGCCGAACCCGAACGAGTGGCAGATGCACACCTACGTGGACGGCGCCACGATGGGCGCGCCGACCACGGTGCAGTTCGACAACAACGGCACGCTGACCGCGCCGGCCAATGGCCTGATCGCGCTGGCGCCGTTCACGCCCAGCACCGGTGCCGGCGTGCTGAACATGACGATGAACATCAGCGGCACCACCCAGTACGGCGAGCAGTTCGCCAAGCGCATCCAGAACCAGGACGGCTACGCCACCGGCAAGCTCAACGAATTCAGCGTGTCCGAGACCGGCGTGGTCTACGCGCGCTACTCCAACGGCGAAGACCAGGCGCTCGGCCAGGTGGCGCTGGCCAACTTCAGCAATCCGCAGGGCCTGGTGTCGCAGGGCAACAACACCTGGACGCACAGCTACGCCTCGGGCGAGCCGCGCATCGGCGCACCGGGCACGTCGGACTTCGGCCAGGTGGCCTCCGGCGCGCTGGAAGCCTCGACCGTCGACCTGACCGAGCAGCTGGTCAACATGATCGTGGCGCAGCGCAACTTCCAGGCGAACTCGCAGGCCCTGTCTACGCAGGACCAGATCACCCAGGCCGTGATCAACATCAGGTAAAGCAGAAGTGAGTGGAGAGGAGTGAGGAGTGAGGGAAATGCGTGACGTCTGCCCTTCTCCCTGCCGCTTCCGCCTTTACTCACTTCTCACTCCTCTTAACTCTGGACTCGCCTCATGGACAAAGCCCTTTACGTCGCGATGACCGGCGCCCGCGCTTCACTGCAGGCGCAGGGCACCGTGTCGCACAACCTGGCCAACGTGGACACCAAGGGCTTCAAGGCCGCGCTGGCCGGTACCGAGGCGTTCAAGATCCAGGGCCAGGGTTTTCCCTCGCGCGTGGACGCGGTGCTGATCGATCCCGGTTTCGATGGCCGCACCGGTTCGCAGATGGTCACCGGGCGTTCGCTCGACATCTCGCTGCAGCCGAACCGCTGGATGGCCGTGCAGGCCGCCGATGGCGGTACGGCGTATACGCGCAACGGCGAGTTGAGCGTCACCCCGAACGGCCAGCTGGTCACCGCGGGTGGTCGCGCGGTGCTGGACGACAACGGCAACCCGATCGCGGTGCCGCCCGCGCAGTCGATCGACATCGGCGCCGACGGCACGGTCTCGATCATCCCGCAGGGCGAAGGCCCGCAGACGATGGCCGTGGTCGGCCGCATGCGCATCGTGGAAGCGGCGCAGTCGCAGCTGGCCCGCGGTGGCGATGGCCTGATGCGTCCAAAGGATCCGCAGGCGCCGGCGCTGCCGGTGGCCAATGGCAACAGCCTGACGATGGGCGTGCTGGAAGGCAGCAACGTGGATGCGGCCGGTGCACTGGTGCAGATGATCCAGTTGCAGCGTCAGTTCGAGATGCAGGTGAAGGTGATCCGCAGCGGCGACGAGATGGCGCAGTCGTCGAACCAGTTGCTGCGCCTCGGCGGCTGATGCTTCTTGATTCTTGAGCCCCTCTCCCACCGGGAGAGGGGTTGGGGTGAGGGGCAACGGAGACCATGTCTCCAGGCCACCATTGGCGGTCATCACGTCCGCGGCGAACCTTCCAGTTCGATGGCCTTGCGGGATGGATCTTCTTTCTCATGCAGGGTGCCGCTCGCCGCGGGGGCATTCTTTCTTTGCTTGTGCAAAGAAAGTAGGCAAAGAAAGCACACCCCGGCGGTCCGCCCGCCGCTGCGCGGCGGGTGCGCAGTCCCGGCGGGAATTTTCGGACAGGGCATCCTGCCCTGGCCGAAAACGGCGCACGTCCTGTGCGCCGCCCCTGCGGGGTTTTACCCGCCGTGACTGCCGGACCTCAGGGGGCCCAAGAGCCGCTTTCGCTGTTGCTCACGCTTTCCGGGTCCCCATGAGGCACGGCGAGTGGGCCGGGTACAACCCGAAGGGCGCCGTCAGGGATGACGGCGTTTTCGTATGGCACATGGATGTGCCTTACGAAAATTCCCGGCCAGCTTGCGAACCCGGAGCGCGCAGCGCGGAGGGCGTGCCGCCTGGGGTGTGTTTCTTTGCTTCTTTCTTTGCACAAGCAAAGAAAGAAGGCCCCCGCGGCGAGCGGCGCCATGTTCAATACGTGGAAGGCGCCTCCCGCAAGGCCAGCAAAAGCAGAGCCCGTGGCGGATGTGGTGCCGACGACGGGCGGATCGAGGGCATTGGACTTCGTTGGCCCTCTCCCCAACCCCTCTCCCGCAGGGAGAGGGGCTCAGGTGCAGGGAGAGGGGCTTGAGCAGGCATCCCGTCAGAAAAATGCCGGTACCGGCCACGGGCCATGACTAAGGTCGCACTTCGGCCGAAACACCAGCGCCAGAACCACGACACCCGTTCCGGCACAGGACTTGCCTGAGAGGAGGCGAGGAACCGCATCGCGCGCTTCCGCCCTTCCATCCGCGAGGAACCCCGCCATGAACCAGGCCCTCTGGGTCGCCAAGACCGGACTGGACGCGCAGCAGACGCGCATGTCCGTGGTCTCCAACAACCTGGCGAACACCAACACCACCGGCTTCAAGCGCGACCGCGCCAGCTTCGAAGACCTCCTGTACCAGCAGGTCCGCCAGCCCGGCGGCTCCACCTCCTCGCAGACCCAGTTGCCGTCCGGCCTGCAGCTCGGCACCGGCGTGCGCGTCGTGTCGACCTCCAAGGACTTCCAGCAGGGCAACCCGCAGCAGACCGGCCGTTCGCTCGACGTCATGGTCAACGGCCGCGGCTTCTTCGAAGTGCTGCTGCCCGACGGCTCGCCCGCCTACACCCGCGACGGCTCGTTCCAGATCAACGCACAGGGCGAACTGGTCACCAATAGCGGCTATCCCGTGCAGCCCGGCATCCAGGTGCCCGAAGGCGCGCAGTCGCTGACCATCGGCAACGACGGCACCGTCAGCGTGACGATGGCCGGCCAGGCACAGGCGCTGGAGATCGGCTCGCTGACGCTCACCGACTTCGTCAATCCGTCCGGCCTGCAGGCCAAGGGCGAGAACCTCTACGTCGAGACCACCGCGTCCGGTCCCGCGCAGAACGGCACGCCCGGCCTCAACGGCCTAGGCAGCGTCGTGCAGGGTTCGCTGGAAGGCTCCAACGTCAACGTGGTGGAAGAGCTGGTCAGCATGATCGAGACCCAGCGTGCCTACGAAATGAACGCCAAGGCCATCTCCACCACCGACTCCATGCTCGGTTACCTCAACAACAACGTCTGACGACTGCCCTCGTCACGCTACGGGATACGCCATGAAGCGCTCCACGTCCGCCACCACCCTCGCCTGCGCACTGATGCTGCTGCCGGGCTGTGCGCGCTATTACGGCGACGTCCGCCCCTACGCGCCGATGCAGCCGATCCAGCCCGTCGTCGCGGCCACGGCGCCGGCCACCGCCGGTTCCATCTACCGCGCCGGCCCCGGCCTGAACCTCTACGCCGACCGCCGCGCACGCGACGTCGGCGACCTGCTGACGATCAACCTGGTGGAGAACACCGCCGCGCAGACCTCGGCCACCACCTCGGTCGACAAGAAGAGCGAGATCGCGCTGGCGGCACCGAACATCGCCGGCGCACCGGTCACCCTCAACGGTCGCGACATCCTCAGCGCCTCGGTCAACGGCGATCGCGGCTTCAACGGCACCGGCAACAGCGCGCAGAGCAACCGCCTGCAGGGCAGCGTGACGGTCACCGTGATCCAGCGCCTGCCGAACGGCAACCTGGTCGTGCAGGGCCAGAAGAACATGCGCCTGAACCAGGGCGACGAGCTGGTGCAGATCCAGGGCATCGTGCGCCCGGCCGACATCAACCCGGACAACACCATTTCCTCCGGCAAGGTCGCCGACGCGCGCATCGCCTACGGCGGTCGCGGCGCCATCGCGCAGTCCAATTCGATGGGCTGGCTGGGCCGCTTCTTCAATTCCCCGATCTTCCCGAACTGAGCCTCGCGTGATGGCCGCCAACGACACCAACGACGCCGCGCCGACGCCCGCGAAAAAGCGGCGCCGCATCGACACCTACACCCTGCTCGGCCTGCTGGCGTGGATCGGCCTGGTGCTGATCTGCCTGGCGCCGGCCGCGCGTGCCGAACGCATTAAGGACCTGGCCCAGGTCGGCGGCGTGCGCAGCAACCCGCTGGTCGGCTACGGCCTGGTCGTGGGCCTGGACGGCAGCGGCGACCGCACCAGCCAGGCGCCCTTCACCGTGCAGAGCCTGAAGAACATGCTGGGCGAACTGGGCGTCAACGTCCCGGCCAACGTCAATCCGCAGCTGAAGAACGTGGCGGCCGTGGCCATCCACGCCGACCTGCCCGCCTTCGCCAAGCCCGGCCAGCCGATCGACATCACCGTGTCGTCGATCGGCAACGCGACGTCGCTGCGCGGCGGCAGCCTGCTGATGGCGCCGCTGCGCGGTGCCGACGGCGAGGTTTACGCCATCGCCCAGGGCAACCTGGTGGTCGGCGGCTTCGGCGCGCAGGGCAAGGACGGCTCGCGCGTGTCGGTCAACGTGCCCAGCGTGGGCCGCATTCCCAACGGCGCCACCGTCGAGCGCGCGATTCCCAATGCGCTGGACAGCGGCGAAGGCACCATCACGCTGAACCTGCACCGCGCCGACTTCACCACCGTGTCGCGCATGGTCGCGGCGCTGGACCAGAACTTCGGCAGCGGCAGCGCTGCCGCGATCGACGCCGTGACGGTGGCCGTGCGCGCACCCGCCGACATCTCGCGCCGCATCAATTTCCTCGCCCAGGTGGAAAACCTGGAGCTGACGCCGGGCAGCGCGCCGGCCAAGGTCATCGTCAACGCGCGCACCGGCACCGTCGTCATCGGTGCGCAGGTGCAGGTGATGCCGGCCGCGGTCACGCACGGTTCGCTGACGGTGACCATCACCGAAGCGGCCAACGTCAGCCAGCCGAACGAGTTCTCGCGCGGCGGACAGACCGTGGTGACCCCACAGTCCAGCGTCTCGGTCAGCCAGGAAGGCAGCCGTATGTTCAAGTTCGAGGGCGGCACCTCGCTGGACGAGATCGTCCGCGCCGTCAACGAAGTCGGCGCCGCCCCCGGCGACCTGATCGCAATCCTGGAAGCCCTGAAGCAGGCCGGCGCCTTGCGCGCGGAGCTCGAGGTGATCTGACATGGCCAGCATGCCCATCGGAACGTTGAATCCTGCCCTGCCGCTGGCCGATGTCGGCGGCACGCCGGACAACGCGCGCATCCACGACGTCGCGAAGAAGCTGGAAGGCCAGTTCGCGCAGATGATGATCAAGTGCATGCGCGAAGCCGGCTTCGGCGACTCGCTGTTCCCGGGCGAGAACCAGGTCTTCCGCGACATGTACGACCAGCAGCTGGCTACCGCGATGTCGCAGGGCCGCGGGCTGGGCCTGGCGCCGATGATCGCGCGCCAGCTGGGCGCCACCGACACGAACACCCCTGCCGTGCCTGCCAGCACTGCGCTGTCGGCCTACAAGCGCCTGCTGCCCGGTGGCGAAGCGGATTCCATGCTCGACGCCATCGCCGGCCGCGGCATCGGCACGGGTGCGCGCGACGCCACCTCGCTGCCCGGCACGATCACGCTGGATACGATCACCGTGCGTCCCGACGCCGCGGCGTGCGACGAGGTCGAACAGGTCGCGTCGGCCGATCCGTCCAAGTACGCACGCAACACGCCGGAACGCTTCGTCGCCGAGATCTGGGACCACGCCAAGCAGGCGGCGAAGGAGCTGGGCGTCGACCCGCGGGCGCTGGTCGCGCAGGCGGCGCTGGAAACCGGCTGGGGCAAGCGCCAGATCAAGACCGGCGACGGCGGCAGCGCGCACAACCTGTTCGGCATCAAGGCCACCGGCTGGAAGGGCGAACGTGCCCGTACCGCCACGCACGAGTACAGCAACGGCGTGAAGCACACCGAGACCGCGGATTTCCGCGCGTACGCCTCGCCCGCCGAGAGCTTCGCCGACTACGTGCGGCTGCTGAAGAACAACCCGCGCTACCAGCAGGCACTGTCGGCCGGCAAGGACATCGCCGGCTTCGCACGCGGCCTGCAGCGCGCCGGCTACGCCACCGATCCGACCTACGCCAACAAGATCGCGTCCATCGCCAACGGACCCACGCTGGGCAAGGTGCTGTCGGCCATCGGCGACACCGTCGGCGGCAAGGTCGGCAGCGTGGTGGGCAACGCCATCGGCAACGCGCTGCGGCGCTGACCTGGGGAATACGCATGTCGAACCTACTCGCCACCGGCAGCAGCGCCCTGATCGCTTTCCAGCGCGCCCTGTCCACGGTCGGTCACAACGTCGCTAACATCAACACGCCGGGCTACTCGCGGCAGCGCGTGGAGTTCGAATCGCGCGACGGCACCTACTTCGGCTACGGCTACCAGGGCAACGGCGTGCAGATCGTCGACGTGCGCCGGATGGCCGACTCGCTGGCCACCTCGCGCCTGCTCGACAGCGGTGGCGAACTCGCGCGCCTGCAGCAGCTGTCCACGCTGTCCACGCGCATGGACCAGTTGTTCTCCGAGAAGGCCACGGGCATCAGCGCGCCATGGTCGAGCTTCTTCGATTCGGTCAACGCGCTGTCGTCGAATGCCGCCGGCTCGGCGGACCGCGAAAGCGTGCTGGCGCAGGCCAATGCGCTGGTCACCCGCTTCCACCAGATCGACAAGCATCTCGACGGGCTGGATATCGAGGTCAATGCCGGCCTGACCGCCGCCACCGGCGAAGTGAACCGGCTGGCAAAAGAGATCGCACAGCTCAATGGTCGCATCGGCGGCAGCACCAGTCCCTCCGGCGACCTGCTGGACCGGCGCGACCAGTTAATCAGCGAACTGGTGGGCTACACCGGCGGCAACGCGGTCGTGCAGGACGGCGGCCTGGTCAACGTCTTCAGCGCCGGCGGCCAGCCGCTGGTGGTGGGTGCCACCGCCAGCACCCTGGTGACCGTGCCCGATCCGTACCGTCCCGAGCGCCTGCAGGTCGCGTTGGAAACCAACGGCCAGCGCACCACGCTGGACAAGCGCGCGCTCGGCGGCCAGATCGGCGGCCTGATCGAATTCCGCACCACCGTGCTGGACCCGGCCGCGGCGGAACTCGGCCGCGTCGCCACCTCGCTGGCGCAGACGTTCAACGCCGGCCACCGCGCCGGCATGGACCAGTACGGCCAGCTGGGCGCGGATTTCTTCTCGCTGCCCGCACCGCGCATCTCGTCCAACGCCGGCAACAGCGGCAACGCCGTGCTGCAGACCTCGGTCGGCAGCGTGGGCGCACTGAATGCGCAGAACGTGCTGCTGCGCTTCGACGGCGCCGCCTGGGTGGCGACGAATCCCGATACCGGCGCCAGCATCCCGATGACCGGCACCGGCACGGCCACCGATCCGCTGGTGGTCAATGGCATCGAGCTGCGACTGGCGCCGGGCACCACGCCGGGCACCAACGACCGCTTCCTGCTGCAACCCACCGCGGGCGCGGCCGGCAACCTCGGCGTGGCCATCACCGATCCCGCACGCATCGCCGCGGCGACGCCGGTCAAGACCACCACCGACCTCGCCAACACCGGCAGCGGCAAGCTCAGCGGCCTGACGGTGACCGATGCCGCCAACGCCAACCTGCTGGCCCCGGTGGACATCGACTTCCTCGACGCCACCCAGTACACGATCAACGGCACCGGTCCGTTCCCGTACACGCCGGGTCAGACCGTCGCGTACAACGGTTGGAGCGTGGTGCTGGACGGCGCGCCCGCCGCGGGCGACAGCTTCCGCGTGGGCCCGACAGGCGCGAATTCCAGCGACAACGGCAACGCGAAGCTGCTGTCGAACCTGGACGACGCCCGCGTGCTCAACGGCGGCACGCTGACCCTCAACGGCGCCATCGGCGGCCTGACCACGCAGGTCGGTTCCGCCGCACGGCAGGCCGACTATTCCGCGCAGGCGCAGCAGGTCATCCACGATCAGGCGCAGGCCTCGCGCGATGCGATTTCCGGCGTGAACCTGGACGAGGAAGCGGCCGACCTGATGCGCCTGCAGCAGGCCTACCAGGCCGCGTCGCAGATCATCGCCACCGCCGACACCCTGTTCCAATCGCTCCTGGCTGCGACCCGCCGATGAACTACCGCATCTCGACCAACATGATGTACCAGCAGTCGATCTCGACGATGCTGGCCAAGCAGGCGAAGCTGGCGCACACCCAGCAGCAGCTCGCCAGCGGACAGCGGCTGGTGACGGCGAAGGACGATCCCGTCGCCGCCGGCACCGCCGTCGGACTGGACCGCGCGGTCGCCGAACTGGAACGCTTCGGCCAGAACGCCAACGCGGTGCAGAACCGTCTGGGCCTGCAGGAAAACGCATTGACCCGCGTCGGCGACGCGATGGCGCGCATCAACGAGCTCGTCATCCAGGCCAACAACGCCGCCATGGGCGACGACAGCCGGCACGCGATCAGCACCGAACTGAAGGCGATCCATGCCGGCCTGCTCGACCTGGCCAACAGCACCGACGGCGCCGGCCGCTACCTGTTCGGCGGCACCAGCGACGGCAGCGCGCCGTTCGCGCTCAGCGGCGGCGGCGTGATCTACAGCGGCGACCAGACGCAGCGGCAGGTGGAAGTGGCGCCGGACATGTTCGTGTCCGACACCTTGCCCGGCAGCGATGTCTTCCTGCGCCTGCGCACCGGCGACGGTCGCATCGATGGCGCGCCCGCCAGCGGCAACACCGGCACCGGCCTGCTGATGGGCTTCAGCATCACCGATTCCACGGTGTGGAACGGCGGCACGTACACGCTGTCGTTCGGCGCCGGCAACACCTACCAGGTGACGGACGCGGGCGGCAATCCTGTGACGTCGGGAACGTACGCCAAGGGCGAAAGCATCGCCTTCGCCGGCGTGCAGATGAAGATCGATGGCCAGCCCGCCAACGGTGACAGCTTCACGCTGGGTCCGTCGGGCAGCCGCGACATCTTCGCCACCGTGCAGGGGCTGATCGATACGCTGGACACCAGTCCGACGACGGACGCACAGCGCGCCGCCATGCAGAACAGCCTGCAGGGTGCGATGCGCGACATCGGCACCGCACAGGGCAGGATGATCGACGCGCGCGCCAGCGGCGGCGCGCAGCTGTCGGCCATCGAGACCGCCGCCTCGTTGCGTGAAGCCAACAACATCACCCTGAAGGACACGCTGTCCGGACTGCGCGACCTGGACTGGGCCGAGGCCATCGGCCGCTACCAGATGGAAAACACCGCCTTGCAGGCCGCGCAGACGGTCTTCATGCAGATGCAGCAGCTGTCGCTGTTCAAGCTGATGGGCTGACGACAGCACCCCTCTTTCAAGCAGTCCTTGCCCTCCACGCCGCGACGCCCTCGCGGCGATTTTTTTGAGGAAGAGGAAAACAGTTGTGGGAGCGACGCAAGTCGCGATGGAGCGTTACGGTTATGCCATCGCGACTGACGTCGCTCCCACGAGATTCGCTTATCCCTTCTCCCCGTCTGCGGGGAGAAGGTGCCCGGAGAGCCTGCCCCGTACTTGATACGGGGGCGGATGAAGGGCGCGCTTCGCGCAGAACGTCCGCGCTCTTATGACAGACGAATGCTGACCGTCGATTTCGGCGGATGCATCTCCTCTCCGCTCGCCCCTCACCCGCCTTCGGCACCCTCTCCCCGCACGCGGGGCGAGGGAGAAACAGGCCTCACCCGGAACACCACGCTGATCCTCGGTCCTTGCGCATGGCGCGTCTTGGGAATGCCATGCTCATGCGTGCGCTGCGAGGCATGGCTCATCGACAGCACGCTGCCCGGCGCGAGATCCACGTCGAGTGTTTTGCTTTTGATGGAAAACGGTCGTGGGAGCGACGTAAGTCGCGATGGGCCACCGGTAACGCCTCATCGCGACTTACGTCGCTCCCACACCGACCACCCCGCCAGTTCCCACAGGCGACGGCGGCCTCACCCGGAATACCACGCTGATCCTCGGTCCTTGCGCATGGCGCGTCTTGGGAATGCCATGCTCATGCGTGCTCTGCGAGGCATGGCTCATCGACAGCACGCTGCCCGGCGCGAGGTCGACCGCAACGGTCTCACGCTTGCCTTCACGTGCACGGATCAGCATGCGCCGCGGTGCACCCAGCGAAACCAGCGTGATCGGATGATGCGCCGCCACGGTATGCAGCTTGTCGCCGTGCATGGCGACGCTGTCGTGGCCGTCGCGGTACAGGTTCATGCCGATGTGCGAGTACGGCGCCGGTGCCTTCGCCTGCACGCAGGCGAGCAGGTGCACCAGAGGCAAGTCGTCAGGCAATGCGTCCACGGCGTAGTTCGCCAGCAGCCGCGGCACGTCGACGATGCGGTCGTACATTGGCCGCTGCAGGTGCGTCCACGCCGCGCTCGCCCGTAGCCTGTCGAACCAGGCGCGTGCCGTCAGCGGATCGATGACCTCCGGCCAGTAGCGGATCCCGCCTTCGGCATCGTGCACCAGTTGCACCATCGCGGGCGCGAACAGGTCGTCGGTCAGGGTGGCGAGGGCGCGCATCATCGCCTCAGTGGAAGTCGCGGGAACCGGGCTGGATCTCGCCCAGCAGGTGACTGAAATCCTCGAGCCGGCGCGCGATCAGGTGCTCCACGCCATCCACCTGCTCCCAGCGTCCGCGAACGGCCATCAACCGCGCACCGAGCAGCGCCTTGCGGTCGCGCAGCGCCACGTGCGACCACACCACCACGTTGACCATGCCGTGCTCGTCTTCCAGCGTGACGAAGATCGTGCCCTTCGCCGTCGCCGGCCGTTGCCGCTGGGTGACGATGCCGGCAGCGAACGCGCCGCGCCCGTGCGGCAGGCCGCGCAGCTGACGCGAGTCGACCACGCGTTGCCGGCGCAGGCGTTCGCGCAGCAAGGACAAGGGGTGTTCGCCCAGGGTCAGCCCGGTCATGCGGTAATCCGCGGTGACGTCCTCGCCCGCCATCGGCACCGGCAGGAGGATCGCGTCCTCGTCGGGACTGCCGGGCAGCAGCGGGCGCTGCCGTTCGATGCCGGCGACCGCCCAGCGGGCGGCGTGGCGATGGCCGGCGAGCGACTTCAGCGCACCCGCTTCCGCCAGCGCGTTGCGCGCCTTCTCGTCGAGACGCGCACGCAGGCACAGGTCGCGCACGTCGGTGAACATGCGTTGCGTACGCGCCGCCGTGATGGCGTCGCCCACCTCTTCCGACAGTCCTGCCACCTGCCTGAAGCCGAGCCGCAATGCGGCCTGTCCTCCGTCATCGATCCCGCGCCGTTCGTGTCCGCCTTCCAGCGTGTTGTCCCAGTCGCTGTGGAGCACGTCGACTGGCCGCACGTCGATGCCCACGCGCCCACCCTTGCCGCGCCGCGCGTCCTGCACGATCTGGCCGGCGGAATAGAAGCCCATCGGCTGCGCGTTGAGCAGCGCGCAGGCGAACGCCGCCGGCTCGTGGCGTTTCAGCCAGCAGCTGATGTAGACCAGCTTGGCGAACGAGGCCGCGTGGCTCTGTGGAAATCCATAGGAACCGAAGCCCTTGATCTGCTCGAAGATCTGGTCGATGAAGTCCGACGAATAGCCCTTGCCTTCCATCAGATCGCGGATGCGCACGCGGTGCGGCTCCATGTCGCCGCCGCGCTTCCAGGCCGCCATCGAACGCCGCAAGCCATCGGCTTGCGAGGGTGAGTAGCCCGCGTGGATCACCAGTTCCATGACCTGTTCCTGGAAAAGGGGAATGCCCAGCGTGTTGCCGAGGATCGCCTCGATGCCTTCGGAGGGGTACGTCACCGGGTCCTTGCCCTGCCGGCGCCGCAGGTAGGGATGCACCATGCCGCCCTGGATCGGGCCGGGACGCACGATCGCGACTTCGACGACGAGGTCATAGAAGGTCTTGGGTTTCAGCCTCGGCAGCATGCTCATCTGCGCCCGGGACTCGATCTGGAACACGCCGACCGTGTCGGCGGCCTGGATCATGGCGAACGTGGAAGGCTCGTCCTCCTTCGGCAGCTTCGCGATATCCGGCTTGAACCCCCGATGCTTCTCCACCAGATCCAGCGCCTTCCTGATACAGGTCAGCATGCCCAGCGCCAGGCAGTCGACCTTGAGCAGACCCATGGTCTCCAGATCGTCCTTGTCCCACTGGATGATGGTGCGATCGTCCATCGAGGCGTTTTCCACCGGCACCACCGTCGACAGCGGTGCATCGCCGATCACGAAGCCGCCCACGTGCTGCGACAGGTGGCGCGGGTGGTCGCGCAACTGGTCGGTCACCGCCAACACCCGCCGGATCAACGGATTTTCCGGATCGAAGCCGGCTTCGCGCAGCCGCTGCTCCATCGGCGCCTCGCCATTGCCCCAGCCATAGCATTCGGCCAGCAACGCGATCTGGTCCGGCGGCAGACCGAACGCCTTGGCCACGTCGCGCACCGCGCTCTTCCCGCGGTAGCGGATCACGGTCGCCGCCAGCGCGGCGCGGTGTCGACCGTACTTGCCGTAGACGTACTGCAGCACTTCCTCGCGACGCTCGTGCTCGAAGTCGACGTCGATATCGGGTGGCTCGCCACGATCCTTCGACAGGAAGCGGGCCATCAGCAGCCGGCTCTCGGCCGGATTCACCACTGTGATGCCAAGCGCGAAGCACACCGCGGAGTTCGCCGACGAACCACGTCCCTGGCAAAGAATCTTTCGGTCCTTGGCGAAACGGACGATGTCCTCCACCGTCAGGAAAAATGCTTCGTACTCCAGTTCTTCGATCAGCGCGAGTTCGCCATCGATCTGCCGCACGATGACCGGCGGCGTCCCTTCCGGCCACCGCTCACGCATGCCGCGCTCGGTCAGCTCGCGCAACCACGTCGTCGGCGTATGCCCTTCCGGCACCAGTTCCGCCGGATACCGGTAATGGATGTCGCGCTTGAGGTCGAAGCGGCAACGTCGCGCCAAGGACGCGGCGTTATCCAGCAGGTCACGCGGATAGATGTTGCCCAGCGCCCGCCGCGGGCGCAGGTGGCGTTCGCCATTGCGGAACAGGTGCGCCCCGCAGTCGGCCAGCGGCGTGACGTGGCGGATCGCGGTCATCGTGTCCTGCAGGGCGCGACGGCGGCGCACGTCCATGTGCACGTCGCCACTTGCCACCGCCGTCATCCGCAGACGTGCAGCCGCGTCCAGCAGGCCCGCGAGTCGCGCCGCGTCGTCCTGTTCGCGGTGCAGCTCCACCGCCAGATGGGCACGTTCGCCGAAGATCGACTGCAACCAGCGTCCTTCTCCATCGTCGATGTGCTGCGACGGAAGCCACAGGGTGAACAGGCCGCAGACCACCGGATCGACATCCGACACGATGCGCTCAACGTCCTGCCGTGTCAGCCGGTAGCCCTTCTTGTCGACCGCGCGCCGTGCGGTGGTGATGAGTTCGCACAGTCGCGTATAGCCAGCGGCGGTTTCCACCAGCAGCACGCATTTCAGTCCGCAGGCCAGGGTGAACTCACTGCCGACGATGAGCGTCACCTCCGTCGCACGCGCCGCTTCCCAGCCACGCACGATGCCGGCCAGCGAGCATTCGTCGGTGATCGCCAGCGCCTTGTATCCAAGATCACGTGCGCGCTCGAACAGTTCCTCCGCGCTGGCCGCCCCGCGCAGGAACGAGAAGTCTGACAGGCAATGCAGTTCCGCGTAGGCCGGCCATGCATCCTCGCGCGGTCCGTCGTCGTTCGCCGCCATCGACAGGCGCAGGCGTTGCGCGACCTCCCACGCGCGCGGCGGACGCCCGCCGGGCGTGTCGCGGTCGACGCCATCCACTGCATCGTCCCAGCTCACGCGAACCACCCATGCAGCATCCAGCCGCCCTGCTCACCCGGCGGCGCGAACACCCAGGCGCGCTGGCCCTGTGAGGTTTCCAGCACGTAGTAGTCGCGGCGCGCGTCCTCGCCATCCCACCAGCCGCTCTCCAACCGCTCCGGGCCGGAGACGATGCGCGGATGCGGATCGCGCAGCGGGATCGGCTGCGGCAGCAACCAGGCCGGTCGCGGTGGACGTACCGGTGCCTGCGTCATGCGTTCGCCATCGCCCTGCACGCGGCGCCAGGCGCGCTCCGGACGCGGGTCACCGGCAGGCGCCACGCGATGCACGGCGTCGTCGCCGAGGCGCGCACGCAAGCGTTCGCGCAGCTGCGGCCAAGGCAGCTGTTGCTGCGGACGCGTATCGAAGAGATCGCGCGCGGCCGGCACGAACGGCGGCAGCTCGCGCGCCAACAGCCGCACGCCGACCACCGGCCGGTCGATCTGCACGCGCTCCAGCCGGTTGCGGGTCAGCTCGAACAGCATCGCCGGTTCACGCTCGGCGGCCAACAGGCCGACCTCCACGTCCGTGTGCCCTTCCTCGTGTTCCAGCCGCAACACGAAGCGCTGCACGCCGCCGTCGCGGATGGACAGGTAGGTGCACAGGTCGCCGATCAGCCGGCGCAGCGGGAACAGCAGCGCCATGTGGCTCTCGACTTCGTAGCCGAGTTCGACCCGCGCATCGAAGTGGTCCGGCGGCGCGTAGTACGCCAGCGGATCGTCGGCCTGCCCGTACAGCCGGTCCAGGTGTTCCAGCACCGGCAGGCCGAAGCGGCGGCGCAGGCTGTCGCGCGGCAGACCGCGCAACGTGCGCAGGTCGCGGATGCCCATGCGGTGCAGGCGCTCGCCGGTGTCGTCCGGCAGACGCGCGCGCCGCACCGGCACGCGATCCAGCAGATCGGCCATCGCCTCGGCCTGCATCATCGCCAGCCCATCGCGCAGGCCGGCGAACACATGCGCCGCACGCGGCGTGGGTGCCAAGGCGATGCGGTGCTGGAAACCGAGCCCGACGAGTTCCTCGCGCAACCGCGCCTCGATACGCGGCCACGGCCCCAGCAGGCGGAAACTGGCGCGCACCTCCAGCACCAGGCAGCCCGGCCACTGCGCGCTGACCAGCGAGCTGTGCCGGTAGGCCCATGACGCGAGGAAGCGCTGCCAGCGTGCTTCCGCCGACGGATCGTGCTCGACCATTGCGAACTCCGGCAGCAGCGCATGCGCGGCGGTCAGGCGCATGCCGGCACGAAGACCCGACTGCGCAGCGGATGCGTTCACCGCATGCAGGGTACGCAATTGCAGCGGACCACCGACCAGCGCCAGCGGCGCGTCGGGATCAGGCAAACGCCGGAGGACGGCGTCCAGCGCCAGCTGCGGCAGCAGTACACAGGCCCAGAGCATCGGTGGGCCTCAATGCGCGACCAGCGCGAAGGTCTGCGCGGGCGCCGGCCCACCGCGGCATTTGCGCACCTGCCAGGTACTGCCGCCCTGCGCATCGCTGACGGCTTCCAACCGCAACGCGGCGGCTGAGGGATTGGCGGCATGGCGGCGGTCGCGCAACGCAAAGCCGAGGCATTCGCCGCTGTCGGCGGCCACCTGCAGGCGGCGCAGCGCAGGCCCATCGGCCTGCACCGGCCAGCCCAGCACCGCCGCGCAGGCGCCGCTGCGCAGGCATTGCTCGAACGCCCACAATGCATCGCGTGGCGCGGCGTCGACGATTTCCAGCAACGACAGGTCCACGCCGGCGGCCTGCCACGCCGGTGCATACGGGACATACGGCGGCGCGATCACCGCCACCGTGCTGCCGGCCTGGGTCATCCGCGCCAGCGTGGGCAGCAGCAGCGCCAGTTCGCCCACACCGTCGGCGGGCAGCAGCAGTTCGGTCAGCGAACGTCGTGGCCAGCCGCCCTGCGGCAGCAGCGCATCGAGCGCGTCGTGGCCGGTGGGTTCGCCATCGGCGGCGATGGCGGCGCTGCGCCCCGCATGCCACAGCGTGCGCGCGGCCAGCAGCGTGTCGAGGGCGACGACGGCGCCCATCTCAGCCGCGCCGCACCAGACCGCAGTAGACGCCTTCGATGGCGAAGTCCTGCCCCGGCTGCACGTCGATGGGCGCGTGCGCCGGATTGCGCGGCAGCAGGCGGATGCGGCGGCGTTCGCGCTGCAGCCGCTTGATGGTCAGCTCGCCATCGATGCGCGCCACCACCGTCTGTCCGTCGCGCGCGTCCGGGGTGCGGTGCACGCCGACCAGATCGCCATCGACGATGCCGTCGTCGATCATCGAATCGCCCTGCACCTTCAGCAAATAATCCGGCTGTGGCGAGAACAGCCGGCGATCCAGCCACAGTTGTTCGTCCAGGCCGATGTCGGCGCCGATCGGCTGGCCGGCGGCCACCCGTCCCAGCACCGGCAACGGCAGCAGGTCGGCCATGCCACCGGGCAAGCGCAGGCCACGCTTCTGCCCGGGCGCCTGTTCCAGCAGACCGTCGGCGACCAGCGCCTGCACGTGCTTCTGCGCGGCATTGCGCGAGGCGAAGCCGAACGCGTCGGCGATGTCCGCCAGGCTGGGCGCGCGCCCGGCCGCCAGCTCCCGGCGCAGGAAGGCCAGGACGGCGGCACGTTGCGGAGGCAGGTCGATGGGATTCATGGGTGTACATTTGTACACCCTTCCGTCGCTCAGGGCGAGACTGGCGGAGCCGCCGGCTATCGGCTAGTCCGTAGCCCGGGTAAGGCCATCGGCCGCACCCGGGGGTTCCTGATGCATCACGTCTCCCGGGTGCGCTCGCTTACCCGGGCTACGTGGATGTCAGGCGGCCTGTTCCTCGGCCCGCTCGACCATGGTTTCGGCCATCTGCCGCCAGTTGGGCAGCTGGTCCAGCACGCCCAGCGACTTCAGGTAGCTCTCGTCCACCGGCTCGTTGCTGGCCAGCGCGCCGGCCACGTGCACGGCACCCGGTACCCAGAAGCTGCGCAGGCTGGAACGCTGCGGCTGGCGGTGGAACGCCACTGCCTCGACGATCGGCATCGGAAGGCCCCACAGGCCGAGCAGGTAGGCGCCCGCCTCGGTGTGGCCAGGGCGGTCGTCGTCCTCGGTGGCCGGCGTATCGCGCTCGTCGCGCACCCCCGGCAGCAGCAGGCCGATGTCGGCCAGCAGCGCGGCGGTGGCGCCCAGTTCGGAACTCGTGCGCGGCAGGATCTTCGCCGCCAGCCGCGAGGCCAGCAGCGCACGCTGCTGCAGCGCGCCGCGGTCGACGCTGGAGGTGGTCTTCATCGAGAACACCTCGCTGGCGAGCACCAGGTCGCGCAGCGTGCCCAGGCCAAGGCGCGTCACCGCCGCCCGCAGGTCGGTGATGGAACGGCCATTGGAGAAGTACGCCGAGTTGCACAACTGCAGCACCTTGGCGGCGATGGCCGGGTCGCCCGCCACCAGCTTGGCGATGTCGTTGGCGGTGCCTTCATCCTCTTCCAGCGCGCGCGTCAGCGCGAAGTAGAGGTGCGGCGGCGACGGCAGGTGTTCGACGCGGCCGATCGCACGGCGCAGGCGCGGGCTGTCCAGCAGGTCGCGCAGCTCTTCCAGGCTGTGGATCGATTCCAGCACCGTCTCCGACGTCAGCGGCAACGGCAGGAAACGGTGCGCCACGCCGATCAGCTTGATCGGCGCCGCCAGGCTGTCGGCGCTGCCTTCCAGCAGAGCGATGCGGATGGTTTCCGACCGCAGCGTGCGGATCTGGCCCAGCAGCGTGGCCGGCGGCAGGTCCGGCAACGCCGGCCCCACCATCACCACGTCGACGGGCCCGTTGGCGACCGCGAACATCGCCGATTTCCCGTCGGCCACCGTTTCGACGGTCCACTCGTCGCCCATGTCGCCGATGTAGTCGGCCAGATCGTCAGGCAGGCAGGCGGTGTCGCCAACGTACAGAATGCGCAAGGCACGTCCCCTTTTTTTCTTGCAAGTTCATTGCATGCCTCCCGCTCCGGGAGGCACGGACCCATGGAATCTAGCAAGGGTGTCGGCCGTGCCGGGGCATTCTTGAGGCGCGATGCGGGGAATGCGCAGCGCTTCACACTCCGCTGTCGGTGGCGCCCCGACAGCGCGCGGATTCAGAAACGCAGCATGGCCAGCAGTTGCGGCCCGCGGTTGTTGAGGTTCAGGCTGCCGTCGAAGCGCGTGCGTTCGAAATCCAGGTCGACGTCGTTGTAGTTGTAGCGCAGCGAGAACCCGGCGTGCTGCCACGGGAAGTACTCCAGCCGCAGCTGCACGTCGCGCGCATCGCCGGTGACGTTGCCGCCGTTCTTCTTCGTGTAGGCCAGCGATGCGCCCCAGCGCCAGCGCGGCGACAGCACCTGCGCATAGTCCGCGCGCAGCATCGGCGCCCACTCGTCCTCCGACAGCGTGTTGGCATAGGCGGCCGGCGAACCGGCGACCGTCGCCGTGGCATCGAGATCGATGTCCACCTCGTAGCGCATCGCGCCCAGGCCAACGCCGAAAGCGCGCCGCCCGTCCTGGTGGAAGAACCAGGTGTAGGAGACGCCGGTGACCTTCAGGTCCATGCGCCCGGCCAGGTCGGCGTCCACCGGATAGGCGTTGTCGCCGATCCGCAGCGTGCGGTCCAGCAGCCGCGCAGTGTCGTCGTCGTAGTCGTAACCGAAGGCGTCGAAGGCATGCCGGCGTTCCTCGCCGACGCTGCCGCCGATGTTCCACACCAGCGCATCCTGGCGGTCGACGAAGCCGAGATCGCGCTGGAAGTTGACCTGTGTGCCCATCGAGCCGTCGCTGGCATCCCAGCGGGTGTCGAGGTCATGGTCGGCCCAGTAGCGCCCCGCCCCGACATGGAAACGGTCGACGGGCGGCAGGACGTCCTGGGCGAAAGCAGTGGACGATGCGCCTGCGAGCAGCAGGCAGAGGACGAAGCGACGAGGCAAGGGATGACTCCCGTGGCAGGGCAGACGGGTCATGCGTCTTCGTGGGTTCCGACGCAGCCAGCATCCGCCCGCCTCCGTGCCAGGTCAAGGCGGATTGCAGGCGGCTACGCTCCCCCCGGTCCGGGCATCATCCGGCGCCGCCAGGTGCAGCAGCAGGTGCGCCAGCGTCACCACGTCCTGGAAGTTGTGCTGCAGGACGCGCCGCAGCAGGCCGGCATCGCCGCCACGCAGGTACTGCAGCCACGCACCGGGCGCTTCCGACCCGGGCAGGTCGTCCTCGCGCACGATGCCGAGCGCGTTGCGTTCGATGGTCGCCAGCCGGCAGTTCTCCCACACGCCGCGGTAGCGCCGTCGCGTGGGGAACAGCAGGTCGAGATGCTCGATGCCGACCAGCGGCGTGCCCTGCCGCGCCAACCGGTAGCGGGTGGCGAGCAAGGGCGCGTCGTAACAACGTCCGTTGTAGCTGACCAGCCGGGTGTCTTCCGACAGCCAGCGCGAGAATTCGCGCAGCATCGCCGGCTCGGCCGACAGGTGGGTGATCAGCAACTGGCGGATACGCAGGCCGTCCGGCACGAAATCCGACGCGCCCACCATGAAAGCGCGCGTGCCGGTGCCGCCGGACAGGCCGGTGGTTTCGGTGTCGAAGAACAGCATGCCCTGCGTCGGCAACGCATCGGTCCGCGCGAAGGTGCCGTCGATGTGCGATGCGACGTCGTCGAATGGCAGCACCTGTTCGAGGCGAAGCAGACCCGGTGCGATCTCCTCGCCCGGCAGCGCACGATCACAGGCGCGCGCGACCGCCGCAGGCCGTGCGCGCTCACGGATGCCAAGCATGCGCCGCAGTGCAGGCAAAGGATCGTGCACCGGTGGCAATGGAGCAGGCGCCGTGGTGCTTTCATGCCCGGCCTGGCGCCGCAGCCGTTGCAGCTTTTCCAGGCTGACGCTCATGCGGCATCCAGCAGGTGCAGCACGCGTGCCGCCAGCGCACGCGGCGTGGTCTCTGCGTCCTCGTCGTTCGCCAGCACGGGTCCGACGCAGGCGGGACAGCCGGCCTTGCAGTCGCATGCGGACACCAGTTGCACCGCACGCTGTACGAGTTCGCGCTGGCGCCGCCACAAGGGTTCGCTCAGGCCGATGCCGCCGGGATAGTTGTCGTAAAGGTACGCAGTGGGAATGAAGCGCTCGCCCGACACCGGCGACAGCACCTGGCTCTCCGTGCCACGCAGCTGGCCACGCCCCTGCGTATCCGGCAACGCGAACCACGCACCGTCGCCGTCGCCGACCGCCTTCTGCAGGTCGCGACCTTCGGCCATCACTGCGACCGTGGCCGCGATGTGCAGCGCGTAGGCCGCACCGAGGAAGCCATCCAGCGCGTCCTGCCGGGACTCGAAGGCGGACTCCAGCAGTGCCGGTGGCAGCTGCCACCACAGGCTGGTGGTGTGCATCTCCTGGTCCGGCAGGTTCACCGGACCGTAGCCGATGTTTTCGTGCGTGTAGTAGCGGATCTTCTTGTAGCCGGCCACGCGCCGCACCACGTGCACTTCGCCGTGGTGGCAGGTGCCCTGCCCGGCGATGCAGCCGTCGAAGCGCTCCAGCACCTTCAGCTTGGTGTAGTCGATCGCATCGGTGTAGTAATCCACGTGCGTGCGGGTGACGTAGGCCTTGCGCCCTTCCCAGTCCAGCCGCTCCACCTGGTACGGGGTGGACTGGATCATGTGGATGGCGCCTTCGTACAGTGTCAGCGGTGCGGCACTGAAGTCCACCTCGGCGATGATCACCTGGCGACCGTCGGTGCGATCGACGACGACGAAGTTGCCGTCCGCCACCGAGCGCAGGCTCACCGCATTGGCCGGATAGCTGTCGGCGATCCACTCGTAGCGGTCGCCTTCGCGGTGGACCACGCTGTCTTCGTCGAGCAGTTGCAGGAACGGCGTCGGATCGACCGGGCCGAACGGTTCCCCGGCGAGGAACGGCAGCTCGAACGCCGCGCAGCGCACGTGGTCGAGCAGGACCATCGGCTGGTCCGGCGCGATGCGTGCGTGCTCCGGCGGGCTGTCGGCGAAGAACTCCGGATGCCGCACCACGTACTGGTCCAGCGGCTGCGAGCTGGCGACCAGGATGCCCAGCGACGCCTGCTGGCGACGCCCGGCCCGGCCGAACCGCTGCCATGTCGCGGCGATCGAGCCCGGATACCCGTTCAACACCACCGCATCCAGGCTGCCGATGTCCACGCCGAGTTCCAGCGCGGACGTGGAGACGATCCCGTCCACGCGCCCGTCGCGCATCGCGCGCTCGGCCTCGCGCCGCTCGGTTGGCAGGTAGCCGCCACGGTAGGCGCGGATGCGCGCCGGCAGTCGCGGATCGCTGTCGAATACGTCCTTCAGGTACTTGGTCAGCACCTCGACCATGGTGCGCGACTGCGCGAACACCAGCGTCTTCAGCCCCGCCTTGATCGCCAGCCGCGCGATGCGGTTGCTCTGCGACCGCGCCGAGGCGCGCAGGCCAAGATCCGGATTGACCACCGGCGGATTCCACAGCAGCACGTGTTTCTCGCCGCTCGGCGCGCCGGACTCGGTGATCGCATGCACCGGCAGTTCCAGCAGCGCTTCGGCATGCGCCTGCGGATTGCCGATGGTGGCCGAGCAGACGATGAACTGCGGCGTAGCGCCGTAGAACGCACAGACGCGCCTGAGCCGGCGCAGCACGTTGGCCACATGGCTGCCGAACACGCCGCGATACGTATGCACTTCGTCGATCACCACGTAGCGCAGGTTCTCGAAGAACTGCGCCCACTTGGTGTGATGCGGCAGGATGGCCTGGTGCAGCATGTCCGGGTTGCTGACCACGATGTCGCCATGCAAACGGATCGCCTGCCGCGCGTCGCCCGGCGTGTCGCCGTCGAAGGTGAAGGCCTTCAGGCCGAGGTCGCCGGCCCTGCTCAGGTCCAGCAACTCCGCCACCTGGTCCTGCGCCAGCGCCTTGGTCGGGAACAGGTACAGCGCCTTGCCGCGCTTCGACAGCGCCGACGCCACCACCGGCAGCGTGTAGCACAGCGACTTGCCGGAGGCGGTCGGCGTGACGATGGCCAGATGGTCGCCTGCCTGCGCCTGCCGCCACGCCTCGGCCTGGTGCGAATACAACTGCCCGATGCCGCGCTGGCGCAGCGCGCCGGCCAACGCCGCCGGCAGGTCGTCGGGCAGCGCCTCGTAGCGTCCTTCGCGCGCGGGAATGACGAACTGCCCGGTCACGCGATCGCGGTACTTGCCGGCGAGGCGTTCGGCCAGCGCACCGCCGTTGGCGCTGGCCGCCGGCAGCAGGGAAGCCTCGTCGGCATGGCGGCGGATCAGGGCGGTCTGGGCAGGCATGGCGGTCCTTGAGGGCGACAGACCGCCATCTGACGCGCGGCGCGTCTCAACCGCTGAGACTGACTGCCGACTGATCGCGCACCGCGACCTCAGCTTTGTGATCAGGCAACGAAGGGATTTCTCACTGGTCGATAACGCCCGGCGCGATACCACGGCATGAGCCCCACGGAGGCTCCCCCATGGACCGACAGCTCTACCGCGACCAGCTCGACACGCTCCGTCAGCTGCCGCCCCGCGCACCGGTAGCGACCCGCGATGCCTTCGCTGCCTTTACGGTGCACGACTACGGTCGCCGGCGCCGCCTGCATCCGGATGTCGCCTGGGAGGACGCCTGCCGTGCGTATGCGTTCGCAGCCGCGTCGCACGCCGACCATGCCGGCGACCTGGATCCCGATACGGAACTCGAACTGGAAGACCACTGGGAACGCCTGAGCGGCGACGCCGGTCCCGACTGGCCGGTCGCCCGCACCCTGCTGCGCGAGGCCTGGCGCTGGCTCGACGAGCACGGCGCCATCCAGCCCCGCATGCATTGAGGGCTCGCCGCTGCAGGAACGACGAACGGCTGGCCGCTCGCGCCGTGCCCCTGCGTGTCCATGGAAGCAGGGGCCACCATAACGACAAGCGCCGACCAGGCAGGAACCTCGCGCCTCTTCCCGGAGGGTTGCACGTCACGACTGCGGCGACACCGTGCGGCCGGCGCTCTCGCGTGCCCGCAGCGCAGACCGTGGTTCTCCGCGGGTTTCCTCCTCGCCAGGCCCTGTGCCATGGAGGGGAATCCATGTCCTGCCAGCCCGATCCGCTCGCCCATGCCTGGAACGAGGCGGCGATGCCCTGTGCCGTGGTCGATATCCAGACAGAGCTGCATTTCTGGGAAGCGACCTACGCACGCCAGGCCTTCCACCGCCCCGGCCTGGCCTTCCGCCACTACGTGCCCACGCTGAAGTTCGCCTTCGACATCTACCTGCTCTCGCACCGCCGTCCGCTGCAGGAACTGCTCCCCGCCCTGCCCGCGCGCTACGAGGCCGCGCTGGCGCGTGGCGCGCGCCTGGACTGGTCGCTCGCATCGGTGGTGATCGCACGGGTGTGGGAGCGGCTCAACGCACCGCTCGAACAGGATCCTCCCCTGTTCGCGCCCCCGGCCGCTGCGGCGGTGGACGAGCGCACCCTGATCGCCGAGGCGATGCGACGTCGCGCAGGCACGCTTTTCACGCCGTGATGGCAAAGGTGAACCAAAATGCGTCCGCGAGGTTAATTGCGGGTTAAAACGCCCTTTATTTCACTTAAGCATCACTGCGCCGAACAAACCATCCACCGTGTCACCACCACACCGACACGGGGGATTCACCATGGTCAGCCTGCAGCAGCGAAACGCTCGCACGACCGCGCAGATCGTCGATATCGATGCCGAACTGGCGTACTGGAAGACGCGACTCAACGAGGACACGTTCCAGGTCGTCGGTGCCACGGTGGGCGACCTGGAGCAATGCCTGAAGGTCGGCTACGACGCCTACCTGCTGCACCACCGTCAGGAGTTCGACGAGATCGCGCCATCACTGCGCGACCGGCTGCAGCGGCACTGCCCGGACACGCCGATCGGCTGGTACCGCGCCCAGCCCATCATGCGTGCGGTGTGGCAGCGGCTGAAGCCCGCCGGCCACGTCTGATCGCGCCCCGGCGCGCCAGCGATCCCCCCGGGGTCGTCAGGCGCGCAATCCCAGCGCGTGTTCGATCGCGCCGAACAGCGCCTGGACCTGCACCGGCTTGGCCACCGTCGCGCACTCGCGACCATCGGGCGGCCTGCCCGGCTCCTGCAGGCGGACCACCGGGCCGTCGAAACCCGCCTCCTGCAGCACGGCCAGCACGTCCGCCGCCGACAGCAGCAGGATGTCGTCATCGATGATCGCCAGCGCGGGCATGCCGTCGCGGGCGATCTGCTGCAACGCGTTCGCGCCGTCGGGCGCCATGACGGGATCGTAGCCCTGCGCCGCCAGGGCGTTGCCGAGCAGCGACAGGCGCGTGGCATCGCCATCGACCAGCAGGATCCGGCGTCCCGCGCCGTCGGCGAACGCGGCGTCTTCGATGCCCGTCCACTCCTCGGCCTTGGGCGCGGGCAGGTGCAGTTCGAACGACGTGCCTTTCCCCAGCGTGCTGCTGACCTCGATGCGTCCCTTCACCGACTCGACGATGCGCTTGCACGACATCAGGCCCAGGCCGGTGCCACTGCTCTTGGTGGTGAAG
The DNA here is from genome assembly GCF_043632995.1 of Pseudoxanthomonas japonensis. Taxonomy (NCBI): domain Bacteria; kingdom Pseudomonadati; phylum Pseudomonadota; class Gammaproteobacteria; order Lysobacterales; family Lysobacteraceae; genus Pseudoxanthomonas; species Pseudoxanthomonas japonensis. The sequence continues at coordinate 2,470,609 of NZ_CP171632.1, forward strand.
AACGGCGTGAACAGCTGCTGGCGCGTGGCTTCGTCCATGCCGCTGCCTTCGTCGGTCACGCGCACCACCACATAGGGCTGGCCATCGGCCGCCACCGTCGTGCTTGCCGACAGCGTCAGTTGTCCGCCGCGCTCGGCCATCGCCTGGATGCCGTTGAGGCACAGGTTGATCAGGCACTGCTGGAACTCGGTGTAGTTGCCCTCGATCAGCAGGTCCTCGGGCGGCAGTTCGACGGTCAGGCGCACCTGCCGCGACAGGCTGCCCTGCAGCAGCAGCTGCACGGCGCTGAACAGCGCGGCCACGCTGATGGTTTCGCTGGCCTTGCGCGAGCCGCGCACGAACGACAGCATCGAATCGGCCATCTCGTGGCCACGCTTGCCGCTTTCGGAAATCACCGCGCCCAGGCGCAGGATCTTCGGATCCTCGCTGTAGGTGGACAGCAGGTCGGGCACGATCAGTAGCGGCTGCAGGATGTTGCGCAGGTCGTGGCTCAGGCCCGCGGCCAGCATCGCCAGACAGTCGAGCCGCTGCGACCGCATCAGTTCGCGTTCGGCGTGCTCGCGCTCGCGCTCGGTGCGCGCCTCGCGGATCGCGCGCGCCACCGCTGCCGGCAGACGTGCCGGCGAATGCTTCAGCACGTAGTCGCTGGCGCCTTCCTGCAGCGCCTTGACCGCGGCCTCTTCACCGATGGTGCCGGAGAAGAACACGAACGGCAGCCGTGCGTCGTGGCGGCGCAGGATCTCCAGCGCCTGGTAGCCGGAGAAACCCGGCAGCTCCATGTCCGACAGCACCAGGTCGAACGGCTCGCCGGCCAGCGCGGCGCGCATCTCGTCCGCCCCGTCCACGCGCAGGAACTCCGCGTCCAGGCCCGCTTCCAGCAACTGTTCGATCAGCAGTTCCGCATCGAGCTCGGAATCCTCGACGAGCAGGAGGCGGACGCGGCCCAGCGGGGTTCCGGAATGCGGCACGACTCAGTCCCTGACAGGTGTTTCGTTGATCACGGCCCAGAACGTGCCGAGCGTCTTGACCGCCTGGAAGAACTGGTCGATGTCCACCGGCTTGACCACGTAGGCGTTCACGCCCAGGTCCCAGCTGCGCGCCAGGTCGCTTTCCTCGCGCGAGGACGAGAGGATCACCACCGGCAGGTGCTTGAGCTTCTCGTCGTTGCGGATGTTCTTCAGCACCTCGAGGCCGTCCATGCGCGGCATCTTGATGTCCAGCAGCAATACCGAGGGCATGCCGTCCTCGCGGCCGGCGTGTGCGCCGCGGCGGAACAGATAATCCAGTGCCTCCACGCCGTCCTCCACGTGCACGATGGGGTTGGCCAGGTTGGCCTCGCGCAGCGCATCGATCGCCATTTCGGCGTCGGCCAAGCTGTCTTCGGCCAACAGGATGGTGCGGATGTCGCTCATGCGTCTTTCTCTCGGGAGGGCGGTGCATCGAGCGCCGCGGGAAGGGTGAAGAAGAAGGTCGCGCCCTGGTCGGGCGCCGCTTCGGCCCAGATGCGGCCGCCGTGGCGGCCCAGCACGCGCCGCACGCTGGCCAGGCCGATGCCGGTGCCGCTGAACTCGCTGGCCTTGTGCAGTCGCTGGAACACACCGAACAGCTTGCCGGCGTAGGCCATGTCGAAGCCGGCGCCGTTGTCGCGCACGCTGAACAGGTGGCTGCCGTCGTCCTGCAGGCGGTGCTCGACCTCGACGACCGAGCGCTCGCGCTGGCTGCTGTACTTCAGCGCGTTGCCGAGCAGGTTGCTCCACACCTGGCGCATCATGTTCTCGTCGGCCAGCACGATGGGCATCGGCGAGATGCGCCATTCCACGCGGTCGGCGCGGCCGTCGCTGGCCTCGTTCGCGTCCAGCATGGCGCGTGCCTCGGCGACCAGCGACTGCATGTCCACCGCCTGCAGGCGCAGGGCGCTGCGGCCAAGGCGCGAGTACACCAGCAGGTCGTCGATCAGCTGCGACATGCGGCGCGCGGAGTCGCCGATCACGCCGATGTAGTGGCGGCTCTTGTCGTCCATGCCCTCGCCCAGATGGCGACCGAGCTTGTCGGAGAAGCCCGCCACATGGCGCAGCGGCGCACGCAGGTCGTGCGAGACCGAATAGCTGAAGGCTTCCAGTTCGCGGTTCACTTCCGACACCTGCTCCACCTTGCCTTCCAGCTGGCGGTTCAGTGCGGCGATCTCCTGCTGCGCGGTCTTCTGCAGCGAGATGTCGCTGACCGTCATCAGCACCGCATGATCCTCGCTGTCCGGCAGCGGCATGCGGCGCGCGTTGATCAGCACCGTGCGCTGCAGGCCGTCGGCGGTCTCCTGCTGCAACTCGTAGTCCCACAGCTCGCGCCCGCGCGCCAGCACGTCGTCCAGGCGTTGGCGCATCACCTTGTCCTGCCAGGCGAGACCCAGGTCGTCCAGGCTGGTGGCCTTCTCGTCCTTGCGAATGCCGTACAGCTCGGCGAAGGCGCTGTTGTGCATCTGGATGTGCTGCTCGCCATCCAGCAGCACGATCGGCTCGCGCACGGTATCCAGCACCACCAGCGCGCGCTGGCTGGCCTGTGCGGTCCGCTTCTCGGCCGCCAGCCGGCGCCCCACCTGGCGGCCGAGCGCCATCAGCACCAGCGACAGCAGCAGCAGCTGCGCCCCCAGCGCGACCATCCGGATCATCTCCATCCGCCGGCGTTGCTCGGTAGCGTCCTGGTGACGCTCCTTCAGCAACACGCGCTCGTCATCCAGGATCTCGCTCAGCAGGCCCCGGATCGGAAAACGTGTGGCCAGCGGCGCGACCACCGCTCCCTTGTAGGCCTCCGGCGCCTCCAGCAACTGGTCGACCACCTCGATCCTGGCGTTCACCAGTTCCCGAAGGCGACCCACGCGCACCAGCTGCTCGGGGTTGTCCACCGTCAATCGCGCCAGTTCCTCGAAGCGCGCCGGCAGCGACTTCCGTCCGGCCACCAGTCGCTCGCGCGCCAGCGGGTGATCCGCGCCGAGGGCGATCAGCATGGCCGACGCCTCCATCTCGCGGACGTCCAGCGCCAGGCCGAGCACCGTGGCCTCGACCTCGTGGGTATGGATGACGGCGTCGGCAGCTTCCTGGTTCGCACGCGACAGCCCCTGCAACAGGATCACGGGAACCACCACGATCAGCACGATCACCAACCCCAGCAGGGGCAGGCGCGATTTTTCCCACAGTGTGCGGGTGCGGTCTTGGTTCATGGTCCCCTGGCGTCGAGCGGACGCGTAAGGGCACCGACATGCCCGCGCGAAGTTCGCAACGATGCTATCGCAGGGTCGTCGTATTTGGAATCACAAAAACACGTTCAGGAAAGGCCCGCAACATGAACGCGATTGCGGCCTTCGTGCTTCGCCTCGTACAGCGCCCGGTCGGCACGCCGCATCTGCTCGCGCAGCGACTCGCCCGACGCGTGCACGGCGATACCGGCCGAGAGCGTGGCGACGACATCGCCATGCGCCTTGCCGAACTCCCCCCGCACGCGCTCGGCGAAAGCCTGTGCCGTCCCGGCGTCGTCACCGTCCAGCAGCACCGCGAACTCCTCGCCGCCGATGCGCGCCGCGCATCCGTTCGCCCCGACGCGCGCGCGCATGATGCCGCCCAGCCGCTGCAGCACGGCGTCGCCGCCGTCATGGCCATGGTCGTCGTTGATGCGCTTGAAGTAGTCGATGTCCAGCACCACCACCGCCACCGGCCGTCCCGCCGCGATCGCCTGCGCGTGCGCGGCGACGGCGCGCTCGTTCCAGCCATTGCGGTTCAGCAATCCGGTCAGTTCGTCGGTATGCGCCTGCTGCACCAGCCGACGACGCATCTGCCATGCGGACACGGCGAAATCCGTCCGGTAACCCGCCAGCACCAGCCCGAAACCGATGGTCGTCAGCGTATACAGCCAGTACAGCGCGGTGCCCGTGCCCGGCGCGCCGTACAGCGCGATGCGCAGCTGCGCCATCACCACGATCAGCAGCGCCAGCGCCAGCAGCGAAGCCGGCCGCACCATCAGCGCCATCAGCGCGAGCGGCAACAACTGGAACAGGCCGGTACGCAGCGCCAGCTGGCCGGTCGCGCCCGGCAGCGGCATGCTCATGAAGACGCCGGACAGCAGCGTGCCCGCCAGGATCAGCATCAGCCGGTGCTGCCAGTGCACCAGGCGCGCGATGCCGGCGGCGCAGGCCGCGACGCCGACCGAGGCCAGCAGTTGCGCCCAGACCGGATAGCCGATCGACGGCGTCACGTCCGCCAGTTCGAAGAGCGCGATGATCGCCAGCAGCACCGCACCGCACAGCAGCACCCCGCTGACGATCGGGCGCGTGGCACGCAGCTGCGCCCGCGCGAGGTCCTCGCGTTCCGCGGCGTCCAGCGCACGGGTCGAACGGCGCGACAGCAACAGGCGCACGCTGTGGCGCAGGCCGGGGACGAAGATCGGAGCGTGGACGGTCTGGGCGCGCATGCGCGATTCCTGGACGGGACCTTCCCCGGAATGCAACCCGCGTGCCATGTCGCCTTCCGCAGCGGCATGGCGCCTGCGACGGCGGCGCCTCAGCGCCGACATGCCACCCGCATGCCCGTCAACGCGCATCCTCGACCCGCTGCGTCGGTGTTCGACGGGATACGGGCGAAGGACACGTGCGTCATCCGCCGAAGGCCGCCCGCATGCGTGCTTCGTCGGGCTGCTCGATCACGCCCTTCTCGGTGACGATGGCGTCGATCAGCGACGCCGGGGTGACGTCGAACACGGGGTTCCAGGCCGCCACGCCCTCGGCCACGATGCGGGTGCCGCCGATGCCGAGGAGCTCGGCCGGGTCGCGTTCCTCGATGTGGATCGCCTCGCCGTCCGGCGTGGCCATGTCCACGGTGGACGACGGCGCCACCACCATGAACTTCGCGCCGTGGTGGCGCGCGGCGATGGCCAGCTGGTACGTGCCGATCTTGTTGGCGGTATCGCCGTTGGCGCAGATGCGGTCCGCACCGACGACCACCCACTGCACGGCGCCGGTCTTCATCAGGTGCGAGGCGGCGGAGTCGGCGATGAGGGTGGCCGGAATGCCGTCCTGCTGCAGCTCCCACGCGGTCAGGCGCGCGCCCTGCTGCCACGGTCGCGTCTCGCCCGCGTACACCTTGCCGATGCGGCCCTGCGCCACGCCCGCGCGGATCACGCCCAGCGCGGTACCGAAGCCGGCGGTGGCCAGCGAGCCGGTATTGCAATGGGTCAGCACGCCGCTGCCTTCGCCGATCAACGCCGCGCCGAGCTCGCCCATGTGGCGGTTCGCCGCCAGGTCTTCCTCGGCGATCGCCAGGGCTTCCAGTTCCAGCACGCCGCGCCAGTCGCTGCCGGCGGTACGCAACGCGGCGCGCATGCGCGCCAGCGCCCACGCGAGGTTGACCGCCGTCGGCCGTGCATCGTTGAGGCGCTGCAGGGCGGGTTCAAGCTTCTCGAGCGCCTCGTCCGGCGTGGCGGCCAGCACCTCGCGCGAGGCCAGCACCACGCCCCACGCGGCGGCGATGCCGATGGCCGGCGCGCCGCGCACGGCAAGGTCGTGAATGGCGGCGGCGACCTCGTCGCTGGTCGTGCAGGCCAGATACTCCACCACGAACGGCAGCTTGCGCTGATCCAGCAGCTCCAGGGCGGTGCCGGTCCAGCGGATCGGACGGATGCGGTCGTAGCGGGCGTAATCGATGGTGTCGTTCATGCCCGCATTGTAACGGCCCGCCGTCGGCGGGCCGTTACCCTCATGGAACTCACCAGGTGCGGAACTCGGCCCGGCAGCCCGACGTCACCCACACGCCGCGATTGTCCCGACCCCAGGTGCGGCCCTCGATACAGGCGCTGCTCGACAGCTGGCGGACCAGTTCCACCCGGCGCCCGTCGACCGCGCAGGTACGCGTGCGGCCATTGTCGGATTCGCAGCGGAACGTGCGCCCGCCGTTGCCGTTGTCGCCCCAGCCGCCGCCATTACCCCACCCGTTGCCATGGCCGCGACCATAGACCTCGAACTCACCCCGGCAGCCCTGGGTCACCCACAGTCCGCGGCGATCCTGTCCCCATGTCTGGCCTTCCACGCAGCGCGAGCTTGAAAGCTGGCGAACCAGGCGCACGTCGGCGCGCGCGGGAATGGCACAGGTGCGCGTGCGGCCGTTGTCCGACTCGCAGCGGATGCGCTGGCCGTTACCGGACCAGGCACCGCCGTTGCCCCAGCCACCGCCGCGACCGCTGGTGAATTCGGCACGGCAGCCACGATCCACCCACACGCCGTTGCGGCCCTGGCCCCAGTTGCGGCCTTCCTCGCAGCGCGTGCTCGACAGCTGGTGCGTCAGCTGCACGCCCCCGCGCGTGTCCATCGGGCATTCGCGGTAGCGGTTGCTCGGCGATTCGCAACGGACGGTCTGTCCGTTGCCGTAATAGCGGTCGTCGTATTGCGGCCCGGCCTTCGCGGCGGCCGTTCCGAGCAGGGCGACGGTTCCGAGCATCAGCGAAGCGATCAGGTGGCGTTCCATGGCAGGCATCCTCGTGGGTGTTGATTCGCAATCTACGCAGCGAGAATGAACACGACCTCACGAAACCGTTTGCAGTCGCAAGCGCCCGCACGCGATGTTTGGCTGGCTTTCAGGCCCGCGCGAAATCGAACGCCAGCACATCGGCGATGCGCGGCGTATCCAGCATCGCCATCAGCAGCCGGTCCACGCCCAGCGCCACGCCGGCGCAGGCCGGCATGCCGTGTCCCAGTGCCGCCAGCAGTGCTTCGTCCAAGGGCGGCACCGTGTCACCACGCGCCTTCCGCACCGCGACGTCGCGCTCGAACCGCGTGCGCTGCTCCACTGCATCGGCCAGCTCATGGTAGCCATTGGCCAGTTCCAGCGGCCCGAGGTACAGCTCGAAGCGCTCCGCCACCGGCACGCCATCGCGTTCGACCACGCGCGCGAGCGCGGACTGGCTTGCCGGATAGTCGTGCACGACGGTGATGTGGTCGCGCGCAAACGCCGGCTGCAACCGGTGCGTCATCAGCAGGTCCAGCCAGTCGTCGCGGGTCAGGCCTTCGCCATCGATGGCGATGCCGGCCGCCGCGTTGCGCACGGCATCCAACCCGGCCGTCATCGGATCGAAACCGAGCGCCTGCGAATACAGGTCGCGGAAGCGGATGCGCGACACCGTCGCCTCCCGTCCGATCATCGACAGCGCCGCCTGCACCAGCGCCACGGTCTCGTCGATCAGCGGCTCCAGCGTCCAGCCCACGCGGTACCACTCCAGCATGGTGAACTCCGGATTGTGGCGCCCGCCCGCCTCGCCATCGCGGAACACCCGCCCCAGTTCGAAGCAGTCGCCGACGCCCGCCGCGAGCAGGCGCTTCAGCGGGAACTCGGGCGACGTCCGCAGCCAGCGCGTGCGCGGCGCACCGTCAGTACGACCGGAGAAATCCAGCGAGAAGGAGGCGATGTTCGCGTCGGTGTTGCCTGCGCGCGACAGGATGGGGGTCTCGACTTCCAGCACGTCGCGGGCGAAGAAGAATTCGCGCACCAGCCGATTCACCCAGGCCCGCAGGCGCAGCGCATCACGGGAACCTGAGGGCGCCCAGGCGAGATCGGCGACCCCATCCGTCCAGGTCGGCCCTGGCCGCCAGCGACTCACGCGCCACTCCCGTGCTGCGCCAGAAACGCCAGCAACTGCGCCTCGTCCCAGACCTCGATGCCGAGTTCCTGTGCTTTCGCCAACTTGGAGCCCGCCGCTTCACCCGCCACCACCAGGTGCGTCTTCTTCGACACACTGCCGGCCACCTTGGCGCCGAGGGCTTCGAGTTTCTCGCCGGCCTCGTCGCGGCTCATCGCGGCCAGGCCGCCGGTAAGCACGACGGTCTTGCCATCGAGTGGGCCGGCGGAGACCCCGACGTCGTCCGGCGTGTTCGCCAGCAGTTCGTCGAGCGCCGCACCGCTGCGCGTCAGCAGCTTCGCGTTGGCTTCATCTTCCAGCCACGCGGCGAAGGCGTTCGCCGAATCGCTCGGCAGGCCGGCGGTGACGAAGTTGTGCGCGGGCGCATCGAGCAGCGCGTCAACCGACGGAAACGCCGAGGCCAGCTGTTCCGCGCGCACGCGGGTCACCTTGGGAATCTCCAGGTCGACCAGCAGCGTCGCCAGGTCCAGGCCGGCACGCAGCTTGCCCGAGGGCGCATGCGTGTCGCCGATGACGACACCACGCGCCAGCAGGTCGTCGATGGCCTGCTGGTTGCCGGGCTGGTCGAAGAAATGGCCGAGCGAGCGCGCCACTTCGCCGCCGATGTCGGGCACGCGCTTGAACAGCGGCCACGGCAGGTGGCGGATGCGCTGCAGGTCACCGAACCACACAGCCAGCGCCTTGGCCGTGCTCTCGCCGACATGCTGGATACCGAGCGCAAACAGGAAACGCTCCAGCGTGGTGCGGCGGCTGCGGTCGATGGCCTCGATCAGGTTCTCGGCCCACTTGGTCGCCACCTTGCCGGCCTTGACGGTCTCGGGCGTGGTGCCCTCACGGACGTCAACCTGCCGCTTCATCTCCAGCAGATCCTCCAGCGTCAGCTTGTAGAGGTCGGCGACGGAGGCGAGATACCCCAGGTCGGAGAGGTCTTCGATATAGCGGTCGCCCAGGCCTTCGATGTCCATCGCGCGGCGCGAGGCGAAGTGGCGCAGCGATTCCTTGCGCTGGGCCGGGCAGCTCAGTTCGCCCGAGCAGCGCCAGACCGCCTCGCCTTCCTCGCGCACGATCTCGGCACCGCACACCGGGCAGCGCGTCGGCATCTGCCATGGCTGCGTGCCGTCGGGGCGTCGGTCGAGGATCACGCCGGCCACTTCGGGGATGACGTCGCCGGCGCGCCGCACGATCACGTGGTCGCCCACGCGCACGTCCAGCCGCGCGATCTGGTCGGCGTTGTGCAGCGTGGCGTTGGTGACGACGACGCCGGCCACATGCACCGGCGTCAGCCGCGCGACCGGGGTGGCGGCGCCGGTGCGGCCGATCTGGATCTCGATGGCCTCGACGGTGGTCGCCTGTTCCTGCGCCGGGAACTTGTGCGCGATCGCCCAGCGTGGCGCACGCGAGACGAAACCCATCTCGCGCTGCCCTTCCCCGTCGTCCAGCTTGTAGACCACGCCGTCGATGTCGAACGGCAAGCCATCGCGTGCTTCTCCGATGCGGCGGTAGTAGTCGAGCAGGCCCTCGGCGCCTTCAACCACCTCGCTGAGGCTGCTGACCGGAAAACCCCAGGCGCGCAGCTGCTTCAGCGTGGCGGAGTGGGAATCCGGCAGCTCGCCGCCTTCCACCAGGCCGGTGCCGTAGGCGAAGAACGCCAGCGGCCGCTGCGCGGTGATGCGTGGGTCCAACTGCCGCAGCGAGCCGGCGGCACCGTTGCGCGGATTGGCCAGCACCTTGCCGCCATGCAGGCGGGCGTGTTCGTTGTACGTCTCGAACTCCGCACGCGGCATGTAGACCTCGCCGCGCACTTCCAGCAGCGCCGGCCAGTCCTTGCCGCGCAGCTTCAAGGGGATGGCCTTGACGGTGCGCAGGTTGGGGGTGACGTCCTCGCCGGTGGCGCCGTCGCCGCGGGTGGCGCCCTGCACGAAGACGCCGTCCTCGTAGCGCAGGCTGATCGCCAGGCCGTCCAGCTTGGGTTCGGCGGAGAACTGCAGCGTGGGTCGCTTCAGTTTCTCGGCGATGCGTCTTACGAAGTCGTGCACTTCCTCGTCGCTGAAGGCATTGCCCAGCGACAGCATGGGAATGGCATGCCGGACCTCGGCGAACTTGCCAGCCGGTGCGTTGCCGACGCGCTGGGTGGGCGAATCGGCGGTGACCAGATCCGGATGGGCGGCCTCCAGTTCATCCAGCTCGCGCAGCAGGCGGTCGTACTCGGCGTCCGGGATGCTGGGCTCGTCGAGCACGTGGTAGCGGTAGTTGGCGTCCTCCAGCTGGCGGCGGAGGTCGGCGATGCGGGCAGCGGGTTCCATGGCGCGATTCTACCGGCCGCGATGGGGTGCGAGCGTCACTCGAGGATCGCGCGCACCGCGTCCAATGCTTCCTGCACAAGACCCTCCGGCGCCTTCTCGATCCGTTTGAAGGTACGCGCTCGCGCGTCCACGGTTCGCGTCTGGTCGCACAGGACGATCCCTTGCGTACGCAGCCCCGTGCCCATCAGCGTCACGCTGAATCCGTTCGCACGGGCCGCGTGACCGCCTTGCGTAATGGGAGCCACCAGAAGCAGGCCTGAGGCCTGATTGAAAGCGCTGGCAGACAGCACCAGCACGGGACGGGCGCCGCGGATCTCGCGCCCCTGTGTCGGGTCCAGGCTCAGTTCCAGGATGTCACCGCGTTGTGGGATTCCCTTGCCCATGATGCCCGCTCCTCCTAGAGCGATTCGCGCCCGGCCGGCTCATCCTCAAGCCACGCTTCATCCCTGTTCCATGCGGAGGGCGTGGCGGGACTGGCAGCCAAACGATCCGCGAGCGACCTGCGTGCCGGCGACACCGTCAGGGTGCGGCCTTCCACCATCAACTCCACGATCGAACCTGCCTCGACGGCCAAGGTGCTGGCGATGGCCTTCGGAATGGAGAGGATAATGGAGCCGCCGGACTGGCGGAGGACAGCGGTACAGGACATGACGGCGCCCGATCAAGTTTTACTGCGGTAAAACTACGTTACTCCCCCCTGATCCTGCAAGCAAGCAGCACCTTCCTGATCGCTCCAACGCACATGATTGCTGAGCGACCATCTCCCAACGCGATGCCAGTCGAATCACTCGCCGCTGATCGCGGTGCGGTTATGGCATACCTGCGCCGACCGTCATCCGCACCGGGATGCCGGCAGGGTCGAAGCCGTCCAGGCAGTAGACGTTGATGCCGTAGTAGTTCGGGGTGACGCGCTTGCGGTGGAACGGGTAGATGCCGCAGAGCTTGCAGAAGTGGTGGTGCGCGGTGTGCGTATGGAACTGGTAGTCGGCCAGCGCATCCGCGCCGGCGAGCAGGCGGAATGCGCTTTCGTGCACCTTCACCATCAGCGCGTTCTTCTTGCGGCAGATCGAGCAGTCGCACTGCGTCAGCTCGGGGAAGTCGGTGTCGATCTCGAAGCGGATGGCGCCGCAGTGGCAGCTGCCGGTCCAGGTCTGAAGGGGGCGGCTCATGAGGTCACCACGTTGGCGGGAAGAAAACGCGCGACCTTCTGCTTCAGCAGCCTGATGAGCATGGGATCCATGAAGTCATAGTCATCGGGGATATCCAGGCAGATCACCCGCTTGCCGTTGAGGTGGCGCTTGAACTTCGCGGACAGCCGGCTGCGATGCACCCTCTCCATCACGAACACCGTGTCCGCCCACGTCAGCAGTTCGGGCGATACCGGCACTTCCGCAGCGTTGCCCAAACCGGCCGAGGCCGTCTCCACGCCCGGCCATTCGGCGAACACCTGCTCCGCGGTCGGACTGCGCAGACGGTTCTGGGTGCAGATGAAGAGGAGGTTGCGGGGCATGGCGGCAGTGTGCGGGATCGCGAGGCGGTGGGCCAAGGCCCACCCTACGTGGCGCAGCCGACGGGTACGTAGGGCGGGCTCAAGCCCGCCGTCTCGCCAGGTCAGCGCTGGAAGGAGGTTTGCAGGAACCGCAATGCGGCCACGATCTGGTCCACACGCGCGCCGTCCAACCGACCTATGAGATCACCAAGCCGGTGCTTGTAGAGGGATGACACCTGCGACGCGATCACCACGCTCTGCCTGGCCAACCCGTAAGCTCCCGCGTCCAGCAGGACGACGCCGGGTTCGGAGACACGATGGAGATTGGAGCTGAGGGCACAGACCACGACCGTGCCGATACGCGATCGGCACGACGTCAGCGCAGGATCTTCTCCATCGCCTTCCCCTTTGCCAGTTCGTCCACCAGCTTGTCGAGGTAGCGGATCTTCTGCATCAGTGGATCTTCAACGTCTTCGACACGGACGCCGCAGACCACGCCCTTGATCAACGCTGCGTGCGGATTGAGTTGCGGGGCTTCGGCGAAGAAGGTCTCCAAGTCCTTCTTCGCCCCGATCTGCCGCTCGAGTCCCGCCTGGTCGTAACCGGTCAGCCAGCGGATGACTTCATCGACCTCGGCCTTCGTCCGGCCCTTACTTTCGGCCTTCTGCACGTACAGCGGATACACGCTGGCGAAGGAGGTGGTGAAGATGCGGTGGCCGGTCATCGTCATTCCTACATACACACGCACAGAACGGTGGACAGCAATCGTAGGATGGGTTGAGCCGCAGGCGATACCCATCGCTCTGGCTTGCATGGCATGTGATGGGTATCGCTTCGCTCCACCCATCCTACGGACTATGTTGGCCGGCATGGATACTATAGGTTGGGGTGAGCAAAGCGAACCCCAACACGCGAACTCGATCCGATGACGCGCCTGACCAATGCGTGCGACCTTGGGCTTCGCTGCGCTCACCCCAACCTATGCGCTGTAGGCACGGAAATCGAAGCGCCCAGAACCACCGGAGAATACCCAAGCGACGTACTCGTCGAATAGTTTGACCGGGTCAACGACTTGGCGGATTGCGCCGAAATTCCCATCATGCACGTGGAAAACTCGTTGCGACGAGCTGCGTTCCTGCACGAAAAGAAGGTCGCCGGTATTGTCATCAGCGTCCTGCTCCCGACTATCTAGCACGCAAGCGAACGACTTCCAGACAAGTCCATCTTTGCGTGGCGCCACGTCCTTATCGGCGACCGCTTCGAGGGATACCTTGATTTCGTCAAGTTGCTTTTTACTCCAACGACCAACCTGGTCGGCGCGCAGCCATACATCCAGCTTCGCGGGCAACCCACGGCTCTGATGGGGATTACTCGGAAGTTCGTGGATTACCTCCATGCCCTTCGAATGCCAGTAATACGCTTTCGAGATTTCCGGAGGCAGTGACATGTAGCGAAACCAATACACAATCTTTTCGCCAGCCGAGGCAATCGAGTCGTCACGAAAATTGGCCGAGATACGGAAATAGCGCTCTCCAGAACCGAGAAATGCATCATTTGTCCAAGTCTGTATGCGGCTCTGACCGGTACTCGTTAGCTCACAAACCAGCAATTCTGGATTGAGTGCTATCAGCGCGGCGTGCGCCTTCGGCTGGAGCCTTTCCATAGGCGCAATGATTGCCTCAGGTCCCATCGTTAGCAGAGTCGCGTAGTCGTAGGAGTCGGCGTCTCTCGTTGGATGACGAGCCAACCGCATATGCGGCGACAGTTCGTCGAGCGTCGTGGCGACACGATCAAAGTACAGCTGAATCTGCTGCCTAGTCAGAAACTTCATAGCCTTCCTTGTGCTTCTGATCACTCGGGAGAGACATCCTCGTATTCAGCGCAAACGCCTGCAGGAGGTTTAGCGGAAGCCCTTTCCTGTTGCGATGCCTCTTACATGAGGACGAGGCAGTCGTCGAACCTCACCACCGCGGCGCCTTCGTCAGCGGCGGTGCTTCGTGCTGGCGGTCATAGGCGCGCAGCTCCTCGCGGATGTGCTGGATGCGCTGGCGGCCGAGGGTGTTGCGGCTGTCGTCGAGGACCACGCCGCCCAGCAGTTCGGCCATGCGCTCGACGTTGGGCACCAGCTTCTCCCACGCCTCGAGGGCGGTCATCGGCGCCGGCAGCGTCAGGAAGAACGCGATGGCCGGGGTTTCCAGCGTGCGGATGTTGGCCATGTCGAAACTGCCCGGCTGCATGATGTTGGCCATGCTGAAGACCGGGCCGCGTTCCGGATGCCCTTCCACCAGGCGGTGGAAGACATTCATGTGGCCGAAGGTCAGGCCGGTCTTCTCGGCCGCTACCACGATGTCCTCGCCGCGCAGCACCTGCCCGGCCTTGGCCGCGACGTACAGCGACACGATCTTGTCGAAATCCTGGTTGGGCCGCTTGCCCAGGTCGCTCTCCACGCCGGCGACCGGCGTGCCGCCCGCCAGTCCCAGCTCGGGCTGGCTGACGCGGTGGTCGCTGTAGTCCTGCACCTGCTCGCTGGCGTCGTCGCCCGACAGGCTGGGTTCGACGCGCGCGTTGTCGCGCTCGGTGGTCTCGATGCGGCGGCCCTGGCTGGGCTTCTTGGGACGGCCGAACAGGAAGATCGCCGCCAACAGCAGGACGCCGGCGACGAGGATTCCGATTCGCAGGATGGCCATGTCGGACACAGGGAATTCTCCGGCAAGGTGGAATGTAAGGGGGTGTCAGGCTCAGGCGGCGCCGGCCAGGCGGGCGGCCTCTTCGAGGTCCACCGACACCAGGCGGCTGACACCGGGTTCCCGCATGGTAACGCCACTGAGCTGGTGTGCGGCTTCCATCGTGGCCTTGTTGTGCGACACGAACAGGAACTGCACCTTCTCGCTCATCTCCTTCACCATGTTGGTGAAGCGGCCGACGTTGGCCTCGTCGAGCGGCGCGTCGACTTCGTCCAGCAGGCAGAACGGCGCGGGGTTGAGCTGGAAGATGGCGAACACCAGCGCCACCGCGGTCATCGCCTTCTCGCCGCCGGACAGCAGCGAGATGTTGGACACGCGCTTGCCCGGCGGGCGCGCCATGATGGCCACGCCGGTATCGAGCAGGTCTTCGCCGGTCAGTTCCAGATAGGCGTGGCCGCCGCCGAACAGGCGCGGATACAGCTGCTGCACGCCGGCGTTGACGCGGTCGAAGGTGTCCTTGAAGCGGCCGCGGGTCTCGCGGTCGATCTTGCGGATGGCTTCTTCCAGCGTTTCCAGCGCGGTGGTGAGGTCGACGTGCTGCGCATCCAGGTATTCCGAGCGCTGGCTGGCTTCACCGTACTCGTGGATGGCAGCCAGGTTGACCGGCTCCAGCCGGCGCATGCGGCCGTCGATCTGGGTGACGGCCTGCTCCCACTCGCGGATGTCGGCGACCTCGGGCAGCGTGTTGATGACATCGTCCAGCACGAAGCCGCCGGCGACGACGGCCTCGGACAACTGCTCGGCCTTCAGCGCGAGCGCCTGCTGGTCGAGCTTGCGTTGCGAGATGCGCTCGCGCTGGGCCACCGCCTGTTCGTCGCGCTGCTGGCGGGTCTGTTCGTACTTGCGCAGATCGTTGTCGATGCCTTCCAGCAGCGAGCGCGCCTCGGCCAGCTGGCGGTCGGCAGTGACGCGGTGTTCCAGCGCGGCCTGGCGCTGGGCTTCCAGCTCCTGCACTGGCGAATCGCCTTCGCTCAGCTGCAGGGTGAGTTCTTCCAGGCGTGAATCCAGGTGGCCGCGCTGGCCGCCCATGCGGTCCAGCGCCTGGCTCAGCGAGACGATCTGCGTGCGCTGCGATTCCAGCGTCAGTGCCAGCGCATGCGCGGTATCGCGCGAGGTGCGGGCGGCTTCGCGGGCCTGGTCGCGGGCGTCGACCCGCTGGCGGCGCTCGGCTTCCAGCGCCTGGCGGGCGGATTCGAGGTCGCCCATGCGGGTGACCGCGTCTTCCAGCTTCGTGCGGGCTTCGCGGGCCTGCTCACGGCTGGCGTCGAGCGTTTCGACCAGTTGCGCAAGCTCGCCATCGATGCGTTCCAGGCGGGTACGGGTGGCCTCCACCTTGCCCTGCTGGCTCTGCAGCTGGCCGGCGAGTTCGGAGACGCCGCGGTGCGCCATGTACAGCGTGCGCTGGGCGTCTTCGCGCTGCTGCTCGGCAGCGAGCAACTGGTCGCGCAGGCTGGCCAGGCGTTCTTCCAGTTCGGCTTCGCGCGCCTGCAACGTTTCGATTTCGCCACGCAGCGACTGGATCTCGCGTTCGCGCAGCAGTGCGCCCTGCTTGGCCGCGCCGGAGCGCAGCACGCGCACCCAGCCGGCGCCGAGGCGCTCGCCGTTGCGGGTGATGACGGAATCGCCGTCGCCGAGTTGCGACTGCAGTCGGCGCGCTTCGCCGAGATCCTCGGCCGTGTGCAGCCGGGCCAGCAGGCGACGGATCGCGGCGGGACCCTGCACCTTCGCGGCCAGCGAGGTCGGCGCGAACGCGACGTCGCTGCGGTCGTCCGACACCAGGGCGATGCGTCCGTCGCCCAGTTCGCCCAGCGCATCGACCAGCGCTTCGGGTGCATCGACCAGCACGCCTTCGATCAGCTGGCCGAGCGCGCCTTCGACGGCGTTTTCCCAGCCCGGCTCGACGGTCAGCTTCTCGCCCACGCGCGAGGCGTTGTCCAGGCCGCGCGCCTTCAGCCAGCTCATCGCGGCGCCCTGCTCCTGGCCCAGCGCGGCGTGCTGCAGGGTTTCCAGCGACGACAGGCGACCACGGGCTTCCTGCGCACGCTTGCGCACGTCGGACAGTTCGGTCTGCGTGCCGCGCTGCTGTTCCTGCACGTCGGCGGCGCCCTGCTTGCGCGCCTCGACCTGCTCGGTCAGCGTCTCCAGCGATTCCTTCTGGGTGTCGTGCTGCAGCTGCAGCTGCTCGAACGCGGACGCCAGCGCGTCCAGGTCCAGCCCGGTGCGCTCATTGGCCAGCGCTTCGCGGCGGCGCTCGGCTTCCAGCGACTGGCGGTCGAGATAGTCGACGCGCGTGCGCTCGACGTCGCCAGCGCGCGAGGCCTCGGCGGAGTCGCGGCTGTGGGTTTCCCAGCGCTGCTGCCAGTCGGCCAGTGCGGCCTCCGCCTCGCGCAGCGCATCCTGGCGGAACACATCCTCCTCGCGCAGCTGTTCGAGCTGCGGTTCGGCGTCGGCCACCGATTCGCGCAGGACGTTAAGACGGGTCTCGTCGCCGCTGATGTGCTGGCCCAGTTCCTGCAGTGCGTTGTGCGCCTCGTCGCGCGCCTTTTTCAGGCGATCGGCGAGTTCGCGCTGATGCTGGATCTGCTGTTCGATGCGGGCCAGCGTACTGCCGACCTGGTAAACCTCGCCCTGCGCCTTGTTGAGGCCGTCGGCGGCTTCCTCGCGGCGCACGCGGTCGGTCTCCAGCAGGCGCTCGGCTTCGCGCTGTTCGGCGATCAGCTGTTGCAGCCGGGTCTCTTCCTGCGCCAGCGCCTCGCGCAGGCCCTGCAGTTTGCCGTCCAGGCCGCGGTATTCCAGCGCCTTCCACTCGGCGTCCTTGACCCGGCGCTCTTCCTGCAGGGCCTTGTACTGCTCGGCCTGCTTGGCCTGGCGCTTGAGGTGCTCGAGCTGCTTGCCGATCTCCTCGCGCAGGTCGTTGAGGCGATCGAGGTTCTCGCGGGTGTGGCGGATGCGGGTTTCGGTTTCCTTGCGGCGCTCCTTGTACTTGGAGATGCCGGCGGCCTCCTCCAGGTACACGCGCAGGTCTTCCGGGCGCGCCTCGATGATCTGGCTGATCATGCCCTGCTCGATGATCGAGTAGCTGCGCGGACCCAGGCCGGTGCCGAGGAACAGGTCGGTGATGTCGCGGCGGCGGCACTTGGTGCCGTTGAGGTAGTAGTTGCTCTGGCCGTCGCGGCTGACCAGGCGCCGGACCGAGATTTCGTTGAAGGCGGCGAACTCGCCGCTGATGGTGTGGTCGCTGTTGTCGAAGATCAGCTCGACCGAGGCCTGCGACACCGGCTTGCGCGCGGCGGAGCCGGAGAAGATCACGTCGGTCAGCGAATCGCCGCGCAGGCGGCTGGCCGAACTCTCGCCCATCACCCAGCGCACGGCGTCGATGATGTTCGACTTGCCGCAGCCGTTCGGGCCGACCACGCCGGTCATGTTGGTCGGCAGGTGCAGCACGGTGGGATCGACGAACGACTTGAAGCCGGACAGCTTGATGGTGGAAAGGCGCATGCGACGGTGTCTTCCGGGCACCGCGACCGGACCGGTCCGACGCGCTGCCGCTAGTGTGAAATGGGATCAGCTTCGACTGCCAACGTGTTGATTTAAGGGCAATCAGGCCTGCCATCTGGCACGCCAACGGATGAGTATAGCCGCCCGTGGCACCGTATGCCCGGGCCCGGCGGCGCCGTACGCAGACGGGCTGGCGGCGTACGGCGCGGGCGCGCGCCTGTTAGCATCGCGGGCGGCTTCACCCCCTCCCTCACCTAACAACGGTCCCCACTCCGTGTCTCTTTTTGCATCCGTCGAACTGGTGCCCGGCGACCCCATCCTGGGGCTGACCGAGGCTTACAACGCTGACCCCCGCACCCAGAAGGTCAACCTGGGCGTCGGCATCTATTATGACGAGCAGGGCCGCATTCCCCTGCTCGACTGCGTCCGCCAGGTGGAACAGGCGCTGGCCGCCGCCGGCAAACCGCGCGGTTACCTGCCGATCGACGGCCTGGCCGCCTATGACGCGGCCACCCGCGAGCTGGTGTTCGGCCAAGATTCGGAGCTGGTCGCCGCCGGCCGCGTGGCCACCACCCAGACCGTCGGCGGCAGCGGCGCGCTGCGCGTGGGCGCGGACCTGCTGAAGAAGCTGCTGCCGCACGCCACCATCGCGATCAGCAATCCGAGTTGGGAAAACCACCGTGCGGTGTTCGGCGCGGCCGGTTTCGACATCGTCGACTACACCTATTTCGATGCCGCCACGCATGGCCTGGACTTCGCCGGCATGCTGGCCGACCTGGGCCAGCTGAAGCCGGGCACCGTCGTGCTGCTGCACGCCTGCTGCCACAACCCCACCGGCGCCGACCTGACGGTCGAGCAGTGGACGCAGGTCGCGGCGCTGATGAAGGACCGCGGGCTGTTCCCCTTCATCGACATGGCCTACCAGGGCTTCGACAAGGGCATCGCGGAAGACGGTGCGGCCGTGCGCATCGTCGCCGGGGCCGGCATCGACAGCTTCATCGTCGCCAACTCGTACTCCAAGTCGTTCTCGCTTTATGGCGAGCGCGTCGGCGCACTCTCGGTGGTCGGTCCGGACGCCGCGGCGACCAAGGCCGTGCAGTCGCAGGTCAAGCGCATCATCCGCACCATCTATTCCAGTCCGTCGACACACGGCGCGGCGCTGGTCGCCGGCGTGCTGGCCAGCAGCGAGCTGCGCACGCTGTGGGAAAGCGAACTGGGCGGCATGCGCGAACGCATCCACGCCCTGCGTGCCGGGCTGGTGGACAAGCTGGCCGCCCTCGGCGCACCGGAGTTCGCCTTCATCCAGCAGCAGGCCGGCATGTTCTCGTACTCCGGCCTGAGCAAGGCACAGGTGGACCGGCTGCGTGACGAGTTCGGCATCTACGCCGTCGGCACCGGGCGCATCTGCGTGGCCGCGCTGAACCAGCAGAACCTGGCGTACGTCGCGGAGGCGGTGCGCACGGTCAGCCGCGGCTGATCCGCGTCGCCAGGAGGTACGAAAAGGGAGGCCATGGCCTCCCTTTTTCTTTGCGGTGCCGGGCAGCCTCAGCCCAGGCGCAGGCCGCTGTCCGGGTCGAAGCAGTGCAGCACGGCGTTCTCGACGGTGACGCGCAACCCCTGCCCCGGTTCCGGCAGTACCTGCGGCGGCATGCGCGCCACCAGCGGCTGGCCGACGAAGCGCAGGTTGACGAAGACTTCGTTGCCCACCGGCTCGACCAGGTCGACGTGCGCTTCGAACGCGGCCTTGCCGATGCCCGCCGGCTGCAGGTGCTCCGGCCGGATACCCAGCGCGATGCGCCGTCCCATCCAGCCATCGGGGATGGCGGCATGGCCCAGCGGAATCTGGCCACCGCCATCCAGCGCCAGGTGCATACCTTCCTCCTGGCGCAGCGTGCCATAGAGGACGTTC
Organism: Pseudoxanthomonas japonensis; assembly: GCF_043632995.1. NCBI lineage: Bacteria > Pseudomonadati > Pseudomonadota > Gammaproteobacteria > Lysobacterales > Lysobacteraceae > Pseudoxanthomonas > Pseudoxanthomonas japonensis. Next base: position 2,490,220 of record NZ_CP171632.1, read on the forward strand.
ATCGCGGGACTGCCGAGAAAGCCGGCGACGAACAGGTTGGCCGGCTTCTCGTACAACGCCATCGGCGTGTCGATCTGCTGGATCTCGCCGTCCTTCAGCACCACGATGCGCTGGCCCAGCGTCATCGCTTCGACCTGGTCATGGGTCACGTAGATCATCGTCGCGCCCAGCTGGCGATGCAGGCGACCGATCTCGGTGCGCACGGAATGGCGCAGCTTGGCGTCGAGGTTCGACAGCGGCTCGTCGAGCAGGAACACCGACGGCTCGCGCACCAGCGCCCGGCCCAGCGCCACGCGCTGGCGCTGTCCACCGGACATCTCGCGCGGCAGCTTGCCCAGCATGTGGGTCATGCCCAGCGTTTCCGCGGCCGCGTTGACGCGCTGGTCGATCTCCGCGCGCGCCACGCCGCGCAGCTTCAGGCCGAAGGCAAGGTTCTCGGCCACCGTCATGTGCGGATACAGCGCATAGCTCTGGAACACCATCGCGATGTCGCGATCCTTCGGTGCCACGTCGTTGACCCGACGCTCGCCGATCAGCAGGTTGCCGTCGGTGATCTCTTCCAGCCCCGCGATCATCCGCAGCAGCGTCGACTTGCCGCAGCCCGACGGACCGACCAGCACCATGAGTTCGCCATCGGCGATCTCGAAACTGGCCCCGTGCACGGCCACCTGGCCGTTGTCGTACACCTTGCGCACGCGGTCGAGTTTGACGCTGGCCATCATTGCTCCGGTCGGGCGAGGCCCGTGTGTGTTCGCTGCGGCCCGGCCCTCCCGGGGGCAGGCAGGCCCGTGCGGACGAGCATGCCGCGTCCCGTTCCGTGGCCCGGGCCGCTGCGCTATTCTGCCATGTAACCGTTTTCACGACGCAAGCGTTCCGTGCACCGATACCGCACGGAACGCCCGCACCCGCCATGCCATCCATGCCCTGCCCTACGACCATCCACTCCACCGCGCTCGCGGCCACCTATTCCGGAATGACGCATACGTATACGGATGGCGCATGCGCGTGCGGGCTTGCACGCCGTCGGTGCAGGTGCGCGCTATCATGCGCCGCCCACGCGATGTGGCCCTCTCACTGCAGCACAGGATCGACCAGGCGAATGCAGCGGACACGTTTTGGAAGCCACCCCGCATCGAACAGGCCCGCACCGGACAGGATGTCCGCCGCATGAGCAACGCCGATCGCGTCCTTCTCGCCGACATCGGCGGCACCAATGCGCGCTTCGCGCTGGCCGATACGTCCGCCGCCGTGCCGCTGCTGGACGACAGCGTGCGCGAGTTCGTGGTCGCCGATTTCCCGTCGCTCGCGGACGCCGCACAGCACTACCTGGATGAAACCGGCGCGACGGCGCAGAACGGCGTGTTCGCCGTCGCCGGCCGCGTCGATGGCGACGAAGCGCGCATCACCAACCACCCGTGGGTCATTTCGGTGAACCGCACGCGGCAGGCGCTGGGATTCCAGGGCCTGAAGCTGGTGAACGACTTCGCCGCGCAGGCGATGGCGGTGTCGCTGCTGACGCCGAAGGATGTCGTGGCGATCGGCGGTGCGCAGTGGCGCCCCGCGCCGCTCAGCGAATCGCGTACTTACGCCGTCATCGGCCCGGGCACGGGCCTGGGCGTGGCCGCGCTGATCATCCGCGACGGCCGTGCGTATCCGCTGGAAACCGAAGGCGGCCACGTGAGCTTTCCGCCCGGTACGCCGGAAGAAATCCGCATCCTCGACATCCTGTCGTCGCAGTTCGGACGCGTCTCCAACGAGCGCCTGATCTGCGGCCCCGGCCTGGTGAACCTGTACCGCGCGCTCAGTGAGATCGCCGGCGAGGATCCGGGTGGTCCGATCGAACCGAAGGACGTCACCGCGCGCGCCGCCGCCGGCGATCCGCGCTGCGTGCGCACGCTGGACGTGTTCTGCGCGGTGTTCGGCGCGATCGCCGGCGACCTGGTGCTCACCACCGGCGCCTGGGATGGCGTGTTCCTCACCGGCGGACTGGTGCCGAAACTGCTGACCTCGCTGCAGCATTCGGGCTTCCGACAGCGCTTCGAACACAAGGGCCGCTTCTCGCCCGCGATGGGTCGCGTGCCGACGTTGGCGAACATGCATCCGCGTCCCGGCCTGCTCGGTGCGGCGGCGTACGCGGTCGAACGGTTCGGACCCAAAAGCGCCGCGCACGCCTAGTGTTTTTTGCGCAGATACGCGCTGCAACGCAACACACGAAGCGTCGCAAGCCGTTGACTGGTCTGGCTTTGGTCGCTTTCGCGCCTGCCGCAAAAGCAGTAGAAAGCATCATGCCGTCGCCGTCGTTCACCGCCCTTCCCCTCCACGCGCTGGAGTTGCAGGAAGACCGCGCATCACGGCTCCCATCGCCACGCCATGCAGAATGACAGCGTCTGCAGCCTAGCCCTACGCCCATGAGCCTGCACCCCCGCATCCAGGAAGTCACCGAACGCATCCGCCAGCGCAGCGCCCCGTTGCGCCGCGCCTACCTCGACGGCGTCGACGCCGTCCACCGCGACGGTCCGCAGCGCTCGCGCCTGAGCTGCGGCAATCTCGCTCACGCCTTCGCCGCGTGCGGTCCGACCGACAAGGGCCGGCTGCGCGCCGACGTCACGCCCAATCTCGGCATCATCAACGCGTACAACGACATGCTGTCGGCGCACCAGCCGTTCGAGCATTACCCGGAGATCATCCGCCAGGTCGCGCGCGATCTCGGCGCCACCGCGCAGGTCGCCGGCGGCGTGCCGGCGATGTGCGACGGCGTGACGCAGGGCCGCCCGGGCATGGAGTTGTCGCTGTTCTCGCGCGACGTCATCGCGCAGGCCACGGCGATCTCGCTGAGCCACGACATGTTCGACGCCGCGCTGTACCTCGGCGTCTGCGACAAGATCGTGCCCGGCCTGCTGATGGGTGCACTGGCGTTCGGCCACCTGCCGGCGGTGTTCGTGCCGGCCGGTCCGATGACGCCCGGCATTCCGAACAAGGAAAAGGCCGCGGTACGCGAACGCTACGCCGCCGGCGAAGCCACCCGCGAGGAACTGCTGGAAGCCGAGGCCGCGAGTTACCACGCGGCCGGCACCTGCACGTTCTACGGCACCGCCAATTCCAACCAGGTGCTGCTGGAAGCGATGGGCCTGCAGCTGCCGGGCACGTCGTTCGTCAACCCCGACCAGCCGCTGCGCGATGTGCTGACACGCGCCGCCGCCGAACGTGCCCTCGCCATCACCGCGCTCGGCGACGACTACCGGCCGATCGGTCGCCTGATCGACGAGCGCGCCATTGTCAACGCGATGGCCGCGCTGATGGCCACCGGCGGTTCGACCAACCACACCATCCACTGGATCGCGGTGGCACGCTCGGCCGGCATCGTGCTGACCTGGGACGACATGGACCTGCTGTCGCAGACCGTGCCGTTGCTCGCACGCGTGTATCCGAACGGCGAGGCCGACGTGAACCGCTTCGCCGCGGCCGGCGGCACGCAGTTCGTGTTCCGTGAGTTGCTCGATGCGGGGCTGATGCATGACATCACCACCATCGTGCCCGGCGGCCTGCGCGCGTTCTGCGACGAGCCGCGCCTGCAGGACGGCAAGCTCGCCTATGCGCCCGGCATCGCGCAAAGCGCCGACGAAGACGTCGCACGTCCGGTGTCGCGCGCGTTCGAAGCACAGGGCGGCCTGCGCCTGCTGCGCGGCAACCTCGGCCGTTCGCTGATCAAGACCTCGGCGGTGAAGCCGGAATACCGCTTCATCGAAGCGCCCGCCGTCGTCGTCGACGATCCGCGCGCGCTCAACAAGCTGCATGCCGCCGGTGCGCTGCCGCACGACTTCGTCGCCGTCGTGCGCTACCAGGGACCGCGTGCGAACGGCATGCCGGAGCTGCATTCGCTCGCCCCCCTGCTCGGCCTGCTGCAGAACCAGGGCCGCCGCGTGGCGCTGGTGACCGACGGCCGCCTGTCCGGTGCATCCGGCAAGATTCCCGCCGCCATCCACCTGACCCCGGAAGCCGCGCGTGGCGGTCCGCTGGCGAAGCTGCGCGAGGGCGACATCATCCGCCTCGACGCGGAAGCCGGCACGCTCGAAGCGCTGGTCGATGCGGCCGAGTGGGCGGCGCGAGAAATCGCGCCGAACACCTCACCCTCCGCGCTGGACCTGGGCCGCAACCTGTTCGCGGTGAGCCGCGACGTGGTGACGCCCGCCGACCGCGGTGCGATGTCGATCTCCTGCGGCCTGCCGTACCACGACGGCACCTGGGAATACGATGCCGAGTACGAACTGGGCGACGCCGCGCATGCGGCCGAGGCGCCGCATGAGGCGAAGGATGCGTAATCTGGATGCAGACCTGCTCGGACCTCCCTCCTGTGGGAGCGACGTAAGTCGCGAAGCTTCCACCTGACATCGATCGCGACTCACGTCGCTCCCACAACACGAATTCCGATTGCTCCCATGACCATCGAAGCCCGCCAGCAGAAAGCCGAATCCCTCCTCCGCGCCGCCGGCATCCTGCCGGTCGTCACCGTGCACACGCTCGATGAGGCCCGCAAGGTGTCCGAGGCGCTGCTGAAAGGTGGCCTGCCGGCGATCGAACTGACGCTGCGCACGCCGGTCGCGATGGAAGCGCTGGCGATGCTGAAGAGGGAACTGCCGGACATCGTGATCGGTGCTGGCACGGTGCTGACCACCGAGCAGATGAAGCAGTCCATCGATGCGGGCGCCGACTTCCTGGTCACGCCGGGCACGCCACCTGCGCTGGCGGATGCATTGGCCGCCGCCGACATCCCGGTGGTGCCTGGTGCGGCCACGCCGACCGAACTGCTGGCGCTGATGGCGCGCGGCTTTCGCGTGTGCAAGCTGTTCCCCGCCACCGCCGTCGGCGGCCTGGCGATGCTGAAGGGCCTCGCCGGCCCGATGTCGGAACTGAAGATCTGCCCGACCGGCGGCATCACCGAGGACACGGCGGCCGACTACCTGTCGCAGCCGAACGTGATCTGCATCGGCGGTTCGTGGATGGTGCCGAAGGGCTGGCTCGACAACGGCGAGTGGGACAAGGTCACCGAGAGCTCGGCCAAGGCGGCGGGCATCGTGCAGCGCGTGCGCGGCTGACGTTCTCATGTAGGCGCGACGTCAGTCGCGACCGCGCAAGTGATGCTCCCTTGTGTTGAGGCGCGGCAGAGTCGCTGCCGATCATGGCATCGTGCTCGTTCTGCTGTTGCCGGACTGCAGGACGCTGAGGTTCTACGGTCGCGACTCACGTCGCTCCCACACTGGATCACGCCACGTCAGGTCCAGCGCCAGACTTCGTCGTTTCCGCCCCGCGACGCGACGTAGAGCCGAGCTTGCTCGGCTCATGAAGTAGCGCATACGCGATCCCTGTCATGGAAGCAGCGGAGCAAGCTCCGCTCTACGCAGCGGTCAGCGCGTGCGGATACTGACCTTCGCCGGCAACGTGGTGATGCGCAGCTCGCCGTCCTTCCACTGCGCCGGCTTGCCGTTGATGCGCGTCTCGCCGGGAGCATCCTTGTACGGCCACGGCAACACCAGGCCACCGGGCGGCAACTTCAAACCCGCCTTCGCTTCCAGCACGACCTCGCTGCCGGTCTTGCGCAGCGAATACCCCAACACGCCGTTCGGCGTACGCAGCCCATCGATGGCGATGCCCTCGCCGTCCAGCCACGTCGCCGGCACGCCGGCGGCCAGCACCAGACTGTCATCGAGTTCGCGCGAGTACGCGAACATGTCCAGCGCCGAGCGGACGAAGTCCGACGCTACCCAGGCATGCGGCAGGTCACCGACGAAGAACGGCGTGCGCGGCGTGCGCGAGACCACTTCCGCCCACTGGTTCCAGGGCTGCGGCGCGCGGTCCTTGAAGAAGAAATCGAGCACGTCCCACGCACGCTCGCGCCAACCGAGGCGCACGAACGCCGCCACGTTGCGCCATTCGTACGGTGTGTAGTCCTTCCACTCGCGCTGGCCGTCGCGGCGCTGCACGAACTCGGTCCAGTAGCGCTCGAAGGTGCCGTGCAACAGGTCCGCCGGCAGCTTGCCCTGCTCGCCGCCCGGCGCCAGCGCGATGGTCGTGGAGGTGGGATCGAAGTCGCCGATCTCCGCCGCACCGGGCAGATAGGTGATGCCGTGCAGCTTCGTCGCCGCCTGCAGCGAGGCGTAGAGATCGTCGCGGAACTGGTCGCGCGAGGCGGCCATGCGCTTCGATTCCGCCGTCTGGCCGAGTGCGTCGGCCACCTCCACCGCGTCCTTGTAGCCGCGCAGCGCCCAGAAGTTGTCCCAGTACGAATGCATGGGCTTGGCCGAATAGCCTTCGTGGCTGATCGACGCCGGCATCATGCCGTAGAACGCGGCGTTGACCGCGCGGTTGGCTTCGGTGCGCTCGCTCAGGCGCAGCTCTTCCATGTAGGCGAAGGCGCCCTGCACGTGCGGCCACATCCTCCTCAGGAAGGCCTTGTCGCCGGTATAACGGTAGTACTCGGCGACATTGAAGATCAGCTCGCCATGGCTGTCGTTTTCGGGCACGGGATCGCTGCCGCGGTCGTCGACACAGCACGGCACCTTGCCGTTCTTGAACTGGTATGGGGCGTACCACTCGACGTACTCCTTGACGACCTCGGGGCGCCCGAGGCGCAGCAGGCCTTCGGAGATCATCGCGCCGTCGCGGATCCAGCTGCGCGAGTACGACCGCGTGCCCGGCTGCAGGCGCGGGCCGATACGCGAGATCAGCATGTGCGCGAGCGCCGTGCGCAAGGTATCCGCAACCGCCTGACCCTCGGCCGGAACCTGCAGCTTCATCTCGCCGAGCTTGCCGCGCCACATCGCCGCGGTGGCCTGCTGGTCGCGCGCGGCGTCGATCTTCGCCGGCAGCGCGCCTTCCAGCGGCGCCACCCAGTCGATGTCGCGGCTTTCGCCGGCCGCCAGCGTGATTCGGTACAGCACGGCGGCGGACGCCAGCCCGGTCGACTCGCCAGCCACCTGCACGGCTGTCCCGTCGACGGTGTCGCCCATCGTCGCCAAGCGCTCGCGTATCAGGCCCTCGTCGAAGCGCGACGCCAGCGCCGCATCGGGCGTGGCGAAGCGCAGGCTGGCGCGGCCGTTCACGCTGACCACCCCATCGCGCACCGCCAGATCGTTGATCGGACTGAAGCCGCCGGTCGTATTGAGGAACTGGCTGGGCGGATTGACCTGCCAGGGCTGCACGGCCAGCGCCAGCACGTACTCGCGCGACGTCGTGCCGGTGTTGGTCAAGCGATGTCGCGCGACGACGCGTGAGTCGCCAGGCTTGCCGGCGGCGAACGCGGTGGTCGCCAGCGCAAAGTCGGGGTGTTTCCATGCGACGGTCGGCATCGGCAGATAACGGTCCTGCAGCGATTGCGTTGCCTGCACGTCCGACCAGCCGATCCAGCGCCCATCGACCTGCACGAACGGTTCGACACTGATGCCGCCCTTGGCGATCTCGATGGCGCCGTCTTCGCCGATCAGACCCTGCTCGCGCCCGCCGTCGAGGCCGACGATGGTCCAGTACGGCTGCTCGCCGCTGAAACCGCGCGGGAACCAGCCCTTCGGCGACTCCGCCGCCATCGCCTTGATCAGATCGTTGGGATGCGCGGCGAAGGCCAGCGGCTTCACTTCCAGTTCGGCCAGCGCGAACGAACGTCCTGGACCATCGCCGATGGTCAGCCGCACATAGCGCGCTTCCGATTCCGGCAGCGCGAGATAGTCGTTGCCGCCATTGCCATCGACCACCGTGCGTGCATCGCGCCAGCGAACGCTGTCGTCGGACAGCTGCACGAGATAGTCCGATGCATGCTGCTCCGGCTTCCAGCGCAGCACCAGGCCGCCGAACTCGCGCAGCTTGCCCAGGTCCAGCGTCAACTGCGGATCCTTCTCACCGTGCAGGTCGGCGGACCATGCCGTATCCGCCTTGCCGTCGATAGCCAACGCCGCGGCGCCAGCCGGGAACGCGACGGAGGCACTGGCCCTGCCCGTCAGCGGCGTGCCGTCGTCGACCGGCAACGGCTGGAACGTCAGCTGGTCGAAGCAGACAGAACCCTTGCCGCCCGCGTTATTGTAGACGGTGAACTCAAGCTTCGTGCTTCTGCGCAAGACGCGATCCGGGTCCGGCCCCCACGCCTTGTCGATGTGGCGCTGCTTGTAGCGCACCGGCGTCCACACCGTCGGATACTCATACTTCGGCCGGTTGACCCACCAGACGTTGTCGCCGCTGGCATCGATGACCTTGAATTGCAGGTCGTTGCGGGGCGAGTCGCCGCGCAGTTGGAAACCGAACTGGTAGTTCGCCGGATACTCCATCGGCAGGTCGCGCTGGATAGCGGCATGGCCGGACACACCATTGAAGTCGTAGTCCAGGCACATCGCCTTGCCGTCCACGCCATCGACCACGCGCAGCGCGCCGCTGACCTGGTTGGAGGTGACCACGCGCCAGGTGGACGGGTCATCGAAGCCGTCGAGGACGCGGACGCCGTCCTGTGCGGCGAACGCGGACGTGGCGCACGCAAGCAGTGCGCTGCAGGCCAGTGCAGCCTTGCGGGATGCAACGTCGCTGGGTTCCCGCCTGCGCGGGAATGACGGTTCGATGTTCATGGTGATTCGAGCTCCACGATGATCCGCTCCGGGTCAGCCTTTGACGCTGCCCAGCAACAGGCCCTGGATGTAGTAGCGCTGCAGCACGAGGAAGAGCAGCAGCACCGGCAGGATGGTGACGACCGACCCGGCCATCATCAGTTCGTAGTCCATCACGTGTTCGCGCGACAGGCCCGCCAGCGCGACCGGCAGGGTCTGCAGGGCGTCGTCGCTCAACACGATCAGCGGCCACATGAAATCGTTCCATGCGCCGAGGAAGCTGAAGATCGCCAGCGTCACCAGGATCGGCTTCAGGCCCGGCAGCACGATCTGGAAGAAGATGCGCGCCTCGCTGGCGCCGTCGATGCGCGCGGCCTCCAGCAGTTCGTCCGGGATCGAACGCGCGTACTGGCGCACCAGGAAGATGCCGAAGATCGCCGCCATGCCCGGCACGATGGCACCCGCATAGGTGTTCACCAGGCCCATCTGCTTGAGCAGCAGGAACAGCGGCATCATCGCCACCTGTGCCGGGATCACCAGCGCCGCCAGCAGGGCGCGGAAGGTGCGGTCGCGACCCTTGAAGCGCAGCTTGGCGAAGGCGTAGCCGGCCATGGTGTTGAACAGCAGCGACAGCAGCATGACGCTGGTCGAGACGATGAAGCTGTTGGCCAGGTAGCGGCCCATGCCGGCGCGCACGAACAGCTCGCGGTAGTTGTCCAGCGTGGGCGCGGACGGCAGCAGCGGCGGCGGGAAGTGGCCGGCCTCGCCGGTCTGCATGAAGGACACCGACAGCATCCACAGCAGCGGCCCCAGGCTGACCACGGCGAGCGCGACCAGCAGCGCATTGACGACGATGGCGGCGAGACGCTGGTTCATTCCACGCCCCGCTTGCGCGCGAACCACAGCAGGCCGCTGGTCACGACCGTCATCAGCAGGAACAGCAGGAAGGCCACCGCGGACGCGTTACCGAGGTTCCACCATTTGAAGCCTTCCTCGTACATCAGGTACAGCACGCTCTTGGTGCTCTCGAGCGGACCGCCCTGCGTCATCACGTACGGCTCGGCGAACAACTGGAAGTAGCCGGCCATGGTCAGGATGCCGACCAGCAGCAGCACCGGACCCAACTGTGGCAGCGTCACATGCCGGAACTGCGCCCAGCGCGAAGCACCGTCGATGCGCGCGGCCTCGTACAGGTCTTCCGGAATGCTCTGCAGGCCGGCCAGGAAGATGATCATGTTGTAGCCGAAGTTCTTCCACACCGCGAACAGGATGATGGTCGGCATGGCCCAGGTGGGATCGCCCAGCCAGTCGACCGGATCGATGCCCACCCACGACAGGCCCCAGTTCACCAGGCCGTACTTGGTGTGGAACAGGTAGCGCCAGATCACCGCGACCGCAACGACCGTGGTCACCACCGGTGCGAAGAACGCGGTGCGGAAGAAGCCCTTGAAGCGGCCGAGCTTCGAATGCAGCAGCAGCGCTGCGCCCAGCGACAGCGCCACCGACAGCGGCACGCCGACCACGACGAAGTACACCGTGTTGCCCAGCGACTTCCAGAACATCGGGTTCTGCAGCAGTCCGATGTAGTTGTCGAAGCCGACGAAACGCAGGTTGCCGATGTCGGCCAGCGCGTAGATGTCGAAATCGGTGAGGCTCAGCGCCAGCGCGGCCAGCACGGGCAGTCCGAAGAACACCACGATGACCGTCAGCGCGGGCGCGGCGAACAGCCAGCCGGCGAGCGAATGCTTCGACCTCATGGCGCGGCTCCCGGCTTGGCCGCCTGGTCCAGCATCCAACGACGCTTTTCCAGGATGCGGTCGGCGCGGCGATCCAGTTCCTCGGCCGCCTGGTCGACCGTCAGCCGGCCATTGGCGACCTGCTCGCCGACCAGCCGCATTTCGGTCGCGATGCGCTCCCACTCCGGCACCTTCGGCGTGGAGACCGCGCGTTCCAACTGCTCGCGGAATGCCTTGGCATACGGATCGTTCGCCAGCGCGGGCGTCTGCCACGGCGAGCGTCGCGGCGGCAGGTCACCGGTCAGCGCATGGAATTCGGTCTGCACGGCAGGCGACGAGAGCCAGGCGATCAGTGTCCAGGCGGCGTCCTTGTTCGGCGAGTCCTTGAACACCACGAAGCTGGTGCCGTTGGCCAGCGAAGCACCGGCGCCGTTCGGGCCGGGCAGCGGCATGGTCATCCAGTCCTTCTGTTGCGCGGCCGGCAGGCGCTCCTTGAACTTGGCGATGTTCCAGGGACCGGAGATGTAAAACGAATAGAAGCCCTTGCCGAACTCGTCCCACACATTGGAGATCTGGTTGTTGGTGACAACCGGCGCCCACTGCTGGTCGAACATTTCCTTGTAGAACCCCAGCGATCTCTTGAATCCGTCGCTGCGGAAATTGCCGTAGCGCCCGTCTTCGCGCAGCAGCGGCTCGGGCTGCTGGATGGCCAGGCTCAGCAGCGGTTCGAATTCGTTGAGCGGCAGCAGGATCGAATAGTTGCCCTGCCCCGCGACGCGCTTCACCTCGCGCATCGCGACGCGCCATTCGTCCCAGCTGACCGGCAAGGTCTTCACGCCGGCCTTGGCGAGCATGTCGCGGCGGTAGAACGGCAGGCGCGTTTCGACGTACCACGGCACTGCGTAGGTGCGGCCCTCGATCATGCCGGTATCCCACACGCCGGGGAAAAAATCCGCCGGGTCGAAGCCCGGCGTGGCCGCGATCTCGTCGTCCAGCGGTTCGAGCGCGCCGAGGGCTGCGAACTCGGGAATCCACGTGTTCCCGATCGGGCTGACGTCGGGCAGCGACTCGCCCGCGAAGGCGGTCAGCAGCTTCTCGTGCGCGGACAGCCACGGCACGATCTGCAGGTCCACGCGGATGCCGGGATGCTGGCGCTCGAACTCGGGCAACAGCTTCGCGACGATCTCGCCTTCGTAGCCCATTACCCAGAACCGCACCACGGTGCGTTCGTCCTGCGTGCGCGCGCAGCCCGCCACGAGCGCAAGCGCGAGGATCAGGGTCGCAAGGAAACAGCAGCGCACCAGGGCCCTCCTTCCACCGGAGAAGACCCTGATGCGTGCCGGAGAGACCCTTGCTGGCGCACGCCGATCCATGCGGACAGCTTACTCGGGCTGCTGCGGTCGCGTCGCCTCGGGCTGCGAAGCCTGGTTGGCGCGCGACTCCGCGGTACCCAGCGCGCGCGCGGCAGCGGCATCGAGATCCGGAGGCGCGGTGGGCGCTGTCGCATTGCCTGCGGAAGACGACTGCCCCGCCTTCGCATCCAGCCAACCGCCCTGGAAGCCGGCCTTCTTCAGGCCATCGCGGATGTACGGATTCTTCTTCATCACGCTCCAGACGAAGTCGTTCCGGTAGTTCGCGATCATCGCCAGGATCGGGCCCTGGTCGATGCCGATGTAGTCGCTGGCCACCCAGCCCTTGCCCGGCACGATGCGGCCGGTCTTCAGCGGAATGTCGTAGTCAAAGCTGGGATTGAACGAATCGAGGAAGCCGTAGCTCGAGTACAGGTAGTCGCCATAGCGGCGGTGCATCTCTTCCGTCGCGGGAATGACGATCTCCGGCGCGAACGGCAGCGACGCGATGGCGGCCGTCGGCGCGATGGTGCCGTCGTCGAAGTTCTCGCGGAAGCCGGCACCGCGCGCGGAGTAGTGGCGGAACGGGCGCTGTTCGCCGCGGTACTCCTGCAGGGTCTGCTGCGGGCCGTCGGAGGCGGTCAGGCCCCACACGTTCTCGCCGTAGTCCTTCCACTTCATCGGGTTCTCTGTCGCGTAGGCGCGCTGCGCGTACGTGGCACGACGGCTGTTCTCGAAATAGTCCATGCCGCGTTCGCGCATGTACGCGTCCTGGATGCCGCGGAAGTCGATCCAGACGTGGCTGTACTGGTGACCGAAGTGCGGCGCGAAGGTCAGATATTCCTGTCCCTGGAACACGCCCCACAGCTCGCTGTAGCTGCGGGTCCAGACTTCCCACGCGTCCTGGCCCACGGGATGCGTCGGCGAAGCCATCGCCAGGATGTACACCATCATGGCTTCGTTGTAGCCCTTCCAGTCGTGCGGGATGGTGCCGCTCTCGGGGAACCAGCCCATCGAGATCAGCGGCTTGTTCTGCTGCAGGAAGGTCCAGTCGACGCGCTTGTAGATGGTGTCGGCGATCCAGCGGATCTCCCTCTCTCGCGGATCGTCGCGGTCGTAGTACGACTGGGCGAACAGCACGCCCATCAGCAACAGCGACGTGTCCACGCTGGACAGTTCCACCCAGGTGTTGAAGCGCTGCCCGGTGTTCATGTCGAGGAAGTGGTAGTAGAAGCCCTTGTGGCCGCCCTTGCCTTCCTTCTGCGGGCCCTGCGGGATGTCGCGCAGGAACTTCAGCGTGGTCAGCGTGCGATCGACGGCCTGCGTTCGGCTGACCCAACCGTTCTCGATGCCGATGGGATACGCGGTGAGCGCGTAGCCGATGGAGGCGATGCTGGCGAACGGACGCGAGGGGTAGCGGTCCGGCGTCATGCCGTTCGTTTCGTTGGTGGTATCCCAGAAGAACTGGAACGTGCGGCGCTCGATGTCGCGGAACAGCGGCGGCAGCTCCGGCTTCGCCGGCGGCTCCGGCTTGGCGGCGACGGCCGGTGCCGCGGGTTTAGAGGCGACAGGTGCCGCTTTCTCTTCCGGCGCCTTCTGGCAACCGGCGATCAACAGAGTCAGCGCAACGCCGATGAACCAGGACGCGCGCGAGGCCGGGGTGATCTTGTTCAAAACGTTTTCCCGTTGTAACCGATTACAGAGGTGCTTCAAATAAACCCGCCGGTCAGACGGCGCCGGAAGGCGCCGCCTGAGGGCGGGTGAGTATTACCAGTCGAGGCCGAAAGACAGCTTGACCGTGCGGGTCGGGAACAACTGCTCGTTCGTCCTGGGAGCGCCGTCACCGGGCGCACGGAACCAGCGCGGGTAGTTGTAGTTGACCCAATTGAAGGCATTCAGGACGTCCAGACGCACCTTGAAGCCCAGATCCGTGCCGGTATCCCAACGCTTCTCGAGCGCCATGTCGAATGACTTGTAGCCGATAGTCGTATCCGGCTCGACCTGGTCCTGCTCATCGCAGATATCCCAGCCTGACGAGCAGTTGGTGCCGTACCACGGCGCCGGCGTCGCTAGTGTCAGCTTGCCGGATGCAGTGACGCCCCAACCGACATCACCGATGCCCGTCAGCACCAGGCGATGCTTGGATACGCCGCCCGCGTTGCTCCAGCCATAGCCGGCCAAGGTCGGATAGTGAAGCGCATAGTGTTCGCCGAACTCTCGGTTCTCCTCGGCATCGGTATACGTGTACGCCAACGTCGTTCCCCAGCGCGAACTCTGCGTGTAGGGCTTCTCCAAACTGACCAGCAACGAACTGGCCTTGGTCTCCAGGCCGTTGGAACCCAAAATCAGGCTGCCGTTGCCCGGAACGCCCGCTCCCCACGGAATGCTCAGCGTATTCGGGTTGTGGAAGCTGCCATCCGGGTTCCGGTTACCCAGCGAGAACACGAACCCGTCCTTGCTGACCACGCGTGTCACCGCAACGGAAGAGTTCCACTGGTTGCCCCAGAGATCGAATACGTTTCGGATGCCAATGCTGAACTGATCCGAGTACGGGGCTTTCAGGTCGTTACGCAGCATGGTGATCTCGCGACCAGGTGCTGCGGTGGCCAAGGCAGCCAAGGCGCCTGGTTGCAGATAGGCAGGATCCCATGCCAAGCAGTTCCCGACGCCCACGGCGCAAGGATGAGCCGGCGTATTGAAGGTCAGCTCGTTTTCCGGGAAAGAATGCTTGTTGCGCTCAAGCGACAGCCAATCGAACAGGTTGCGATCGTAGGAGCGACCTGCACCACCAAAAATCACATGTCGCTGGTCTCCACTCAGGTCGTAGGAAAAACCGAGCCGAGGCTGCCAAGCGTTCTTGAAGTTGTCGCGACTGGATCCATTGCTGACGTAATCGGACAGATTGATGCCGCCAAGCGCGAGGGTCTGGGCATAGGTCTGCGTGCCGTTTCCGCGAGGATCGACGGCATTCAACGCCGCGAGGGTCGCGGCAGGCGTGACGTAGTCCGTGTACGACGGGTTCTCTTCATAGTCCCAGCGCAGGCCGAGGTTCAACAGCAATCTATCGGTGACCTGCCAATCGTCCTGGAGGTAGATGCCGAACTGCTTGGCCTCCGTCTGCAGGCTGCCATCACCTATGCCCGCGAACGCTCCGCCGAAGGTGACGTGGTAAGGAATGTCCAGCTCGCCTGCCGCCAGGTCGTAGTGGAATTGCGGGTTGAAGAACGCGCGCTCGGTGACATCCAGGTCGACCTGCTTGTACTTGACGCCCATCTTAAGCGTGTGGTTCTGCCAACCACTGAACGTCAGGTCATTCTGCAACGCGATACCCTTCTGCCCCTTGTCCTGGTAGTCCGCACCGGAACCTGCCTGCAGAACCGTGTCACGCCAGTTGCCACCGTCAACCAGCACATAGCCGGGGCCGATGCTGCGCGGACGCGGACCCCATGTCGTCTTCTCATAGGTCAGGTGCGCATCGTTGAGCCAATCGCCCCACGTGAGCTGGTAGCGCAGATCGATGCGGTCGTCGGTATTGTCGCGATCCGTACCGTGCTCGAAGCTGTTTGAGCCACCCGCGGCAATCTCGGCAACTTCGTCCCGTCGCTTCGCCGTCAGCTCGACCAGGTGATTGTCGCCTGCCTGCCAGCTGAGCTTGCCGAAATACAGGTCTTCCTGGAACGCTTGGCTACCCGGCAGCAGAAGATCCTGGAACTGCGCAGGAATCATGGCAGGCGAGTAGTTGCGGCCCGGCGTCATGGTGTAGGGACGCATCTGCTCCTTCGACTCGTAGGTGAAGAAGAAGTGCAGGCGATCCTTCAGGATCGGGCCGCCCAACGCCATGCCGTAATGCTCTTCCTTGTAATCCACCACAGGAACACCGTTCTTCTCGCCCAACGTGCGTGCGCGCCAATCGTTGGTATAACGATCCCAGAAGAAGTTGCCCTTGAACTCGTTGGTACCGCTCTTCGTGACGGCCACCACGGCCGCACTGCTGATCTGGTCGAACTCCGCCTTGTAGTTCGAGGTGATGACCTTGTACTCGCCGATGGCAAGCTGCGGAAAGGGATTGCCGGCCGACGTGTCCTGACCACTGACACCGCCCTTCAACACGTAGTTTTTCTGGCCAACGCCGTCAATGAAGACGTTGATGTTGTTCGCGCTTTGTGCGCCGCCACGGAGACTTGTAAAACCGTTGTTGTCCTGCGAGAACTGCATGCCAGGGACGGTGTCCGCGAAGGCAAGGAAGTTACGCGTTCCTTGCGGCAGCGCCTCGATCTGCTTGTTAGATACGTAAGTTGCGACTTCCGACGTCGTGGTCTCCACCAGCACCGGCGCGGTGACGCGCACGGTGTCGAGCGTGGTCGCATCGCCGGTCGGTGCGGACACCGGGGGCGCTTCCTGCAGGTTCAACGTAGCGGTCTGGCCCACGGCCAGCGTCACCGCGCGGCTGCTGGTCTGTCCGCCGGCATTCACTTCGATCCGGTACGTACCCGGCGGCAGGCCACCGATGTTGTAGTTGCCGTTCGCAGCCTTCGTGGTGCGGGTGAGGCCGGTGTCCACGTTGGTCACGGTGACAGTGGAATCGGCGGTCACCGCGCCTCGCAGCGTGGCGGACGTGGACTGCGCCATCACGTGCGGTGCGGCCATGGCCAGGCAGCTGGCCAGGGCGCATGACAGTAACTTGCGATTGGGACGGAACATGGTGCGGTTGCGCTGTTTCATTGGCTCTCCCTCCAAAGATGGATGTGTTGCTTGTCGGCTTGGTGCCGCTTGTAATCGATTACATCGCCGCCCAAAAAAAAGCGGTCACGCCTTTGCCTGTTTTTCCGTGTGCCGGCCCTCTCCCACACTCGACGCCCTGACGATCAATTCGGGAACCAGCATCGCCGACGGCGCAACGCGCGCTCCATCGGAGTCGATCGCGTCCAGCAACCGGCCCATCGCCTGTCCACCGAGTTCGGCAATACTGACCCGCATCGTGGTCAAGGTCGGGTGAACAAAACGCGCGAGCGGGATGTCGTCGAAGCCGGCCAGCGCGACATCGTGCGGAACGCGCACACCGGCTTCGTTGAAGGCGTACAGGCATCCCAATGCCGTCATGTCGTTGGCGGCGAAAACCGCCTGCGGCTTCTCCGCCGATTGCGCGATGCGCTTGCCGGCTTCGTAGCCAGAGGATTCGCTGAAATCGCCGGCAAATTCCTGCGGCGACGCGCCCGGCACGAAGCGCGCCATCGCATCGCGATAACCGCGCAGGCGTTCGCGCGCGTCGAAGTTGCCTTCCGGGCCGCCGATGAAGGCGATGCGCTGGTGGCCGGACGCCGCCAGGTGTTCGACCATCGCGACGGCCGCGCCATAGTTGTCGATGGTCAACGCGGGATACGACGCGTCCTGCACATCGGTATTGATCAGTACGACCGGCAGCGACGATGGCAGGTTGTCGACCAGGAAGCCGGGACGGTCGCTGTACGGCGACAGCACCAGCAGGCCATCCACCCGGCCGCGCATCGCGCGCAGGGCTTCACCCTGTTCTTCCGGATGGCCGTGGTAGCTGGACACCAGCAGGTGCTGGCGCCGTGCACGGGCCACCTGGTCGATGCCGCGGATCAGTTCGGAAAAGAATTCGCCGTACAGGTCGGGCAACACCACGCCGATGGTCTGGGTGCGGCGGCTGCTCAGGCTGCGCGCGGCGGCGTGGGGCTGGTAGCGGAGGCGGTCGGCCGTGGCCAGGACCTGCTGGCGGACGGATTCGGCGACGTTCTCGTGGCCGTTCAAGGCACGCGACACGGTGGCGACGGAAACCCGCGCCTCGCGTGCGACATCCTTGATGGTGACCGAGGTTCGCGCCATTCCCCGCCCCTCCGCGGTGATGACAGCCTTGAGTGGCGCGGACTGTAACCGTTTTCACGGAAACGTGTAAAGCCCGCGTTATTCGACACTTAAAACGTCACGAATTCATGCACTTGCGGACACTCGAAGGTATCCGCAAGTATTTTGCGTTGCAGCAAAATGCAGGCCGACCGCAACGCATGTCTCTATTGGGCGGTGACCTCGAAGGCAACCTCGCGCGTCCGGTCGGAACTGCCGCCGACATACACGGTGAACGTGCCCGGCTCCACCACCCGCTGCATGCGGTCGTCGTACATCGCCAGATCCTCGAAGCCGAGGTCGAACGTGACCGTCTTCGATTCGCCTGGCGCCAGCGCCACACGCTGGAAACCACGCAACTGTTTCACCGGACGGGTGACGGTGGCGACGTCGTCCCGCACATACAGCTGCACCACCTCGACGCCCTCCCGCTTGCCGGTGTTCGTGACGCGCACGCTCACCTGCTGCTGCAGGGCGGACGGCGCCAGCGTCTTCTTCGCCACGACCGGCGCGTCGTAGCGGAACGTGGTGTAGCTGAGTCCGTGGCCGAAGGCGTACAGCGGCGTCCACGGCACGTCGAGGTACTTGCTGGTGTACTTCTCCTGCTCGCTCGGCGGACGGCCGGTGTTCTTGTGCGCGTAGTAGATCGGCACCTGGCCGACGTTGTGCGGGAACGTCACCGGCAGCTTGGCCGACGGATTGACGTCGCCGAACAGCACGTCGGTGATCGCGTGGCCGCCCTCGACGCCGGGGAACCAGGCTTCGAGGATCGCCGGCACCTTGCCCTTCAGGCCACCGATCGACAGCGGGCGTCCGTTCAACAGCACGGCAACCACCGGCTTGCCGGTCGCGGCGACCGCCAGTGCGAGTTGTTCCTGCACGCCGGGCAGGTCCAGCGAGGTACGGTTGTTCGCTTCCGCGCTCATGTCCGGGTGTTCGCCGAGGAACATCACCACCGCATCGGCCTGCTTCGCCGCCGCGACGGCCTGCGCGAAACCGGAGGTGTCCTGGCTGTCGATGTCGGCACCCTTCGCGATCACCAGCCGGGTACCGTCACCCAGCGCGGCCTTCAGGCCCTCGATCGGCGTCACCGCGTCCTCTTCGCGTCCGGCCACCGCCCAGTTGCCGAGCATCGCGCGACGATGGTCGGCGAGCGGGCCGATCACCGCCAAGGTACGGACCGACTTCGACAGCGGCAGCACGTGGTTGTCGTTCTCCAGCAGCACCAGTGACTTCTGCGCCATCCGGCGCGCGTCGGCGCGGTGTTGCGGCGTCAGCGTCATGGCGCGCTCGTGGGCGCCATCGTCGGTGCAGGAACGGTAGGGATTCTCGAACAGGCCCAGCCGGTACTTGGCATTCAGTACGCGACGCACGGAGGCATCCACCTGCGCCATGGGCACCCGGCCCGCCTTCACTTCGGCCGGCAGGTCCTTCACGTAGATCTGGCTGACCATGTCGACGTCGACGCCGGCACGCAGGCCGAGTGCCCCCGCCTGCTTGCGGTCGGCGGCGACGCCGTGCGGCATCAGTTCCATCACACCGGTGTAGTCGCTGACCAGCAGGCCATCCCAGCCCCATTCCTTGCGCAGCAGATCCTCGATCAGCGGCCGGTGCGCGTGCATGGGCACGCCGGCGATCTCGTTGAACGCGGCCATGATGGATTGCGCGCCGGCATCGACCGCGGCCTTGAACGGCGGCAGGTAGACCTCGTGCAGCGTGCGTTCGGAAATGTCGGCCACGTCGTAGTCGCGGCCGCCTTCAGCCGCCCCGTACGCGACGAAATGCTTGGCCGTGGCCAGCACCGCATCCGGCTTGCGCAGGTCATCGCCTTGGAAGCCGCGCACGCGCGCCGCCGCGAGTACCGATCCCAGATAGGGATCTTCGCCCGCGCCTTCCACCACGCGACCCCAGCGCGGGTCACGCGCGATGTCGACCATCGGCGCGTAGGTCCAGTGGATGCCGTGCGCCGAGGCCTCGATCGCCGCGACACGGGCGGCATGCTGCACTTCGACCGGATCGAAGCTGGCGGACTCGCCCAGCGGCACCGGGAAGACGGTGCGGTGGCCGTGGATCACGTCGTAGCCGAACATCAGCGGGATGCCCAGCCGGGACTGCTCCACCGCGATCCGCTGCAGGCGGCAGGTCAGCACCGCGCCCTGGGTACCCAGATAGGTGCCGATCTCGCCCTTGCGGATCTGGTCCTCGTTGCCGGTCATGGCCGCCGGGCCGGTGTTGTTGCCCACGCCCGCCGGCTGGTTCAGCTGGCCGAGCTTCTCTTCGACCGTCATCTTCGCCATCAGGGCGTCGACGAAGGCTTTTTCGGCCGGCGTCGCGTAGACCGGCGGCTTGGCGGCGGCCGGTGCCGCCAGCAGGACAGCGATCATGCCGACCAGCAGCGGTCGTGGCGAAACAGTGGGGACTTCCCGGTTCATGGCGCCCTCCCGGCGTAACGAAAGGGGGCGAATGTAAACGTTTTCAGCCCGGCCTGCATGCGGCGCTGCCAGATGGCAGACGCATGCTCAGCGCGCTTCGTCGGGCGTGCGGGCCTCGATGGCGAGCGCGTGGATGTCGGTCTGCATCATGTCGCCCAGCGCGGCATAGACCGCACGTTGGCGGGCCAGCGGCGCCTTGCCTGCGAACGCCTCACTGGTGATCCGGACGGTGAAATGGCCGCGCCCGTCGCGGGCGCCTTCGTGCCCGGCGTGTTTATGGCTGTCGTCCAGCACGTCCAGGGAAACCGGCTGCAGGGCGGATTCCAGCGCCGCCCGGATGCGTTCGACGCGGCTCACGGCAGGACCCTGCGGAACGGGCGCACGTCGACCCGGGCATAGACCCCGGCCGCCACGTACGGGTCGGCGTCGGCCCAGGCGCGCGCGTCCTCCAGGGAGTCGAATTCGGCGATCACGATGCTGCCGCTGAAGCCGGCCGGACCCGGGTCTTCGGCATCGATCGCCGGACACGGCCCGGCCAACAGCAGTCGGCCGTCGTCGCGGAGGGCGGTCAACCGCGCCAGATGCTCGGGGCGTGCGGCCAGTCGCTGGGCGAGGACGTCGGGGCCGTCATGGCCTTCAATGGCATACCACATGGTGTTCACTCCGCAGGCGAAGTCTGAATTGTACGGGCGGTCCCGCCATCCGGCGCTGGACACCGTATGGGTCAGGGCTTACCCTGTCCTCCATTGCACGGCCGGAAGCAGCGGCCCGTCCAGGGGAAGACCCGGCCACGCCGACCTCCCTGCCCCATCGAGGGATCACCGGGACGTTCGATTCGCTGCCCCCACCCGCCCGCGCCCGACGACCTCTCGCTGTCCGCCGCCGCATCCCTGCGGTGTGCTTTGCTGGTTGCTGTAAGGGAAGCGTTCGCCCTGCGACGCATGATGATCTTGGTTGGTGCAATGCCGGTGCCGCGCCGTCCTGCCGTGCGCAGGCCCGCATGGTGATCCGCACGATGGCTGTTTCTTGATGAGCCCAGAACTCGCGTCCGACGCGAACCCACAAACCCCGTCCACGCATCCGCAGCAGCAGGAAATGCCGCTGGCGGTGGTGCATGGCCAGCCGGTGCTGCAGATCCCGCAGGACCTGTACATCCCGCCGGACGCGCTGGAAGTCATCCTCGACGCGTTCGAAGGCCCGTTGGACCTGCTGCTGTACCTGATCCGCCGGCAGAACCTGGACATCCTGGACATCCCCGTCGCCGAGATCACCCGGCAGTACGTGGACTACATCAATGTGATGCAGGAGCTGCGGTTCGAACTGGCCGCCGAGTACCTGCTGATGGCCGCCATCCTGGCCGAGATCAAGTCGCGCATGCTGCTGCCGCGGCCGGTCAGCGAGGAAGGCGAGGAAGGCGATCCGCGCGCCGAGCTGGTGCGCCGCCTGCAGGAATACGAACGCTTCAAGCAGGCGGCCGAAGACCTGGACGCCCTGCCCCGCCAGGACCGCGACACCACGCCGGTGAGCGCCGATGTGCCGGATCGCGCCTCGGTCAAGCTGCCTCCGCCGGTCGAGCTGAAGGAGATGCTGCTGGCGTTGCACGACGTGCTCAAGCGCGCCGAGCTGTTCACCGGCCACGCGATCAAGCGCGAGGCCCTGAGCGTGCGCCAGCGCATGGGCGACGTGCTGACGCGGCTGGAGGACGGCAGGTTCCACCGTTTCGAGAGCATGTTCACGCCCGAGGAAGGCAAGCTCGGCGTGCTGGTGACCTTCCTGGCCATGCTGGAACTGGCCAAGGAGCAACTGCTCGACATCGTGCAGGAAGCCCCGCTCGCCCCGATCTACATCAAGTCGCTGGCGCTGAACAACACCAACGAACCGCTGCAGTTCTCCAGCGAGTTCGACGACAGCGACGCCGCCAACGACAGCCCGTGACGCGGCCGGGCCACACCGCCCGCCGCCTTTCCGAACGACAGGACCGCATGGATCAATCGCTCATCAACCGCATCGTGGAGGCCGCCCTGCTGGCCGCCACCCAGCCACTGACGCTGGCGCAGCTGCATGGCCTGTTCCCCGAGGACGAGCCCGCGCCGGAGGGCAGCGTCGAGGCCGCCCTGCAGCAGCTCACCGAGGCCTGCGCCGACCGCGGCGTGGAACTGGTCGAGGTCGCCTCCGGCTACCGCTACCAGGTCAAGGCCGACGTGCACGCCTGGGTCGCCCGCCTGTGGACCGAGCGCAAGACCAAGTACACCCGTGCCACGCTGGAAACGCTGGCCCTGATCGCCTACCGCCAGCCGATCACCCGCGGCGAAATCGAACAGGTCCGCGGCGTGGCGGTCAGCAGCAACATCATCCAGGCGCTGGAAGAGCGCGAGTGGATCCGCGTGGTCGGCCACCGCGACGTGCCCGGCAAGCCCGCGCTGTTCGGCACGACGAAGGGCTTCCTCGACTATTTCGGTCTGAAGCGTCTGGACGAACTGCCGCCGCTGTCCGAACTCAAGGACATCGGCGAACTGGAACCGCAGCTGCCGCTGGACGGCGCACCGCTGCCGGTCAGCATCGCCAGCGGCGATGCCGTCGACGCGGGGCAGGAAGAGACCGTACTTGGCGAAAGCACGCCTGACGAAAGCACGGCGGATGAAAGCACGCCCGTCGCGGACCACGACGGCGACACGGACGACGAACAGCACCACACCGCGGCATCGGACGATGCCGACGAAGACACCGCATCCGATGACACCGGCGACGAGGCCGGCGATCACGATGAACCTCAACCCGAAGATGACGACGCCGCTGCTTCCGACGAGGAAGACCGGGCACCGTCGGAGCAGAAACAATGAGCAACACCCCCCCGAAGAAAACCTCCCTGGGCAAGCTGTCGCTGAAGCGCGGCGAAAGCACCGAGGCCCCCGAGACGAACCGCCTGGAAGAGCGCCTGCACAAGGTGCTGGCGCAGGCCGGCCTGGGCTCGCGCCGCGCGCTGGAACAGCGCATCGCCGACGGCCTGGTGAAGGTCAACGGTGAAGTCGCGCAGACCGGCATGTCGGTCAAGGGCGGCGACCGCGTCGAGCTGGACGGCAAGACCTTCGTCGCCAGCGCGCTGACCGAACCGTCGCGCGTGCTGATCTACAACAAGCCGGAAGGCGAAGTCACCACCCGCGAAGACCCCGAAGGCCGCCCGACGATCTTCGAAGCGCTGCCGGCCCTGAAGGGCGCACGCTGGATCGCCATCGGCCGCCTGGACATCAACACCACCGGCCTGCTGGTGCTGACCACCGACGGCGAACTCGCCAACGCGATGATGCATCCGTCCTACGAAGTCGAGCGCGAGTACGTCGTGCGCGTGCGCGCACCGGAAGGCCAGGAAAGCGTGCCGGACAACGTCGTCGACCGCCTGCGCCGCGGCGTGGCGCTGGACGATGGCCCGGCCAAGTTCGACGAGATCGAGCGCATCGGCGGCACCGATTCGCACGACTGGTTCCGCGTGGTGGTCAAGGAAGGCCGCAACCGCGAAGTGCGCCGCCTGTGGGAATCGCAGGGCTGCCAGGTCAGCCGCCTGAAGCGCGTGCGCTACGGCAAGGTCAGCCTGCCGCAGCCGTTGCTGCGCGGCCAGACGCAGGAACTGCCGGACGCGCAGGTCGATGCGCTGCGCAAGGACCTGGGCCTGGAAGACGGTACGCCGGCCGCCCTGACGCTGCAGCCGGTGATCGGCCAGCGCAAGGCCGCCAAGTCGACCGTGCACGTGGGGGGCGGCCGCAGCGGCAGCGCCTACGTCAACGGCCACAACAGCGCCGACGAAGGCCGCGAGCTGCGCCGCTTCGACCACGTGCGCGAAGACCGCGGCCGTGGCGGTCGCGGCAGGAAGCCGCACGGCGGCCTGACCGTCAGCGGCGAGCAGGCGGCGAAGCAGTCGCAGCGCCCGTTCAAGCAGCGCACGCCCAAGGGTCCGAAGCCGTTGCCCGAGGGCAATCCGGCCGCATTCCGCAGCTGGTACGTGCCGGAGGGCGTGGACACCGGTCCGGCCGGCCATCGCAACGCCGGTCCCGGCGGCCCGAAGAAGCCCTACGGCGGCAAGCCGGGCGGACGTCCGGGTGCCGGTGGCAAGCCCGGTGGCGGCGGCGCGGGCAAGCGCGGCCCCGGTGGCGGCCAGGGGGGTTTCGGTGGCGATCGTTTCGGCAACGAGCGCGGTCCTGGCGGCTTCGGCGCCGAACGTGGGCCGCGTGGCGGCCAGGGCGCCGGCAAGCCGCAGCGCGCGGCGCGTCCGTACGGCCATCCCGCCAGCGCGCCGAGCTTCCCGTCAGACCACGCCAATCCCGGTTTCAATCCCTATGGCCAGCAGCCGCGCGGCCCGCGTCCGCAGGGAAGGCCCGGCGGTGGCGGCAATCGTCCGCAGCAGGCCGGGCCGCGTCCTGGCCCCGGTGGCCGTCCTGCCGGTGGCCGCGGTCCCGGCGGTCGTCCGGGCGGCGGTGGCAGGCCCGGTGGTGGCGGACAACGCGGCCCCCGCGGTGGTGGCCACGGCTGAGCGACACGGAAGGCGCCCACGGGCGCCTTCTCTCTTTCCGGAGATGGATCACCGTTGACTTCATGGTGACTTCATCGCGACTCCCCGCGCCGTCGGCACGCTGCCCGCCATCCCCTGATGGAGCGCATGCCGGACGATGCAGGACAACCGCTATGACGTGATCGTGGTCGGCGCCGGATTCGCCGGCCTCGCCTGCGCGCATGAACTCGCCACCCGGGATCTTCGTGTCTGCGTGATCGACCGCAAGCACGATCTGGGCGAGCGCGTGCACACCACCGGCATCCTGGTCCAGGAAGCCTGCGACGCGCCACTGCTGGCGGGCTTGCCGCCCTCCCTGCTGCGCGCCGTCCCCCATGTCCGCCTGTACGCGCCGAATCTGCGCAGCGTGCGACTGGGCGCAGACGGTTACCGTTTCTACACCACCGATACGCCTGCGCTGATACGTTGGATGGGCGAGCACGTGGAGACCTGCGGCGTCGAACTGCGCCGGGGACAGGCCTTCAGGAACGCCACGCGCACGGCGACGGGTTGGCACGTGGACGGCGTAGGCCATGCGCGCGTTCTGGTCGGTGCCGACGGAGCGCGATCCCGGGTCGCGCAGCGTCTCGGCCTCGGACAGGTGACGCAGTTCCTGCATGGCGTGGAGTACGAGTTCGACGGCGTGACGATGCGCGAACCCGATGCCCTGCACTGCTTCATCAGCAAGCGCTTCGCACCGGGCTATCTGGGCTGGGTGGCGCAGACGCCGACCGGTGTGCAGGCGGGTCTGGCGAGGCGCTATCGGTCCGGCAGCACGCAGGCGCCGGACATGGCCGGCTTCCTCGCGCATGTCGCCACCATGATCGGGCTTGATGCCGCGCGGCGACCGGACAGCGTCCGCGCCGGCCTCATTCCGTGCGGCGGTCCGGTGGCGCCCATGCAGGCCGATGGCGTGGCCCTGATCGGTGACGCCGCCGGCATGGTGTCTCCACTGACGGCGGGCGGCATACATTCGGGCCTGCGCCATGGGGCGGCCATCGGCCGCATGCTGGCCGCCCGCCTGTCCGGCCGCGCGACATCGAACCCGCCACTCACGCCACCGGTGCCGGGTTTCGCCTTCAAGCGCCTGCTGCGCTGGACCTTCGACCACGCTCAGTGGGACCTACCCATCGATCTCCTGCTGACGGCGCCCCCCATGCGGCGCATGGTCGAACAACTCTGCTTCCATCAGCGGGGCGAACAGGTGCCCGACCCGGACGCTCCCGATTGAGTACGATCAAGGCCGCGCCCGGCCTGTCGGCTACAATGACGCGTCGCTTCAATCGCCCCCATTCCCCCATGTCCTCTGCGTTCGGCACCGAGACGGTGCTCGACGTCCGTCACTGGACGGACGCCTACTTCAGCTTCACCACCACCCGCGACGACGGTTTCCGCTTCGAGAACGGCCAGTTCGTGATGATCGGGCTGGAAGTCGACGGCAAGCCGTTGCTGCGCGCCTATTCCATTGCCAGCGCCAACTGGGAAGAACAGCTCGAGTTCTTCAGCATCAAGGTGCAGAACGGGCCGCTGACGTCGCGCCTGCAGCACATCCAGCCCGGCGATACCGTGCTGATCGGGCGCAAGCCCACCGGCACGCTGCTGATCAGCGACCTGCACCCGGGCCGAAACCTCTACCTGCTGGGCACCGGCACCGGCCTGGCGCCGTGGCTGTCGGTGATCAAGGACCCGGAAACGTACGAGCGCTTCGACAAGGTCATCCTGACCCACGGCGTGCGCCATGCCGAAGACCTCGCCTACCGCGACTACTTCGAGAAGGAACTGCCCCAGCACGAGTTCCTCGGCGAGACCATCCGCGAGAAGCTGCTGTACTACCCGGCGGTGAGCCGCGAAGACTTCGTCCACCAGGGTCGCCTGACCGACCTGATGGCCAGCGGCGCGATGATGGACAGCCTGGGCGTCGCACCGCTGGATCCGGAGCACGACCGCGCGATGATCTGCGGCAGCCCGCAGATGCTGGCCGATTTCCGCGAACTACTGGACGGCCGCGGCTTCACCGCCGCGCCGCGCATCGGCACGGCAGGCCAGTACGTGTTCGAGCGGGCCTTCGTCGAGAAGTGATGGCGAATCGCGCGCGGCGTCATGGCAGTGCGCAGGAATTCCCGACCGGAGGCTTGGGAAAGCTAGCCGACGATGCCAGTTCCGCACGGGTGATGGGCGGGATGCCCGCGTCGAAGCGCTGATTCAGCACGTGCACGAGCGCCTTTGCCCATAGCGCGTTCCAGACCGTGCCCGCGTGCCCGTCGGCCAGGACGGCATGGCATGGTGCATCGCCCTGCGTATTGGTGACCACCAGGCGCCCATCGACGCTGATGGGGCGGTATGCGGGTCGGCCCTCCGCGGTACGGCCTCCCCACAGGGCCGCGAACCACGCGCGGTCGTCGAAGAAGGCGATACGCGGGTCGGCCGCCATCGCCTTCAATGCAGCATCGTAGCGATCCAGTGCGCGGGCAATGCGCGCCTGTTCGCGCGGCGACTGCCATCGCTGGATGTTGTCGCCCACGTTCGCGTTGTTGAATATCCCGACCAGCACCACGCGGGTATCCGGATGGTGCCGGTGCAGGTAGGCCACCGCATCGCGCACATCGGCGATGCAGCGATCGATCTCCGCGAGAACCCCGGCATCGCTGTTGGCGGCGAGCCGCTCCAGACTGTCGCTCTGGCCGAAACTGTTGACGCCGATACGGACCACCACCACGCCCCCGCGCCACGCCGTTGGCGCTTCGTCCATCAACCGCACCAGCCGAGGCATCTGCTTCTGCACGTTCATCAGGTCGTTGCAGACCGCACCGGACACCGCGAAGTTGTAGGCGAAATCTTCCTTCTCCGGAATACGTCCAGGCCTGCCCACCGCCTCCTCGATGAGCGCAACGATCCGTCGGCTGCCATAGCGTCCCCAAGGTCCCTGATCCACTTCGCCGCCGCGCAGGCGTTGCAGCCACTCGGTCCATTGCCAGGTTGTCTCGTGGAAGTCGCCGCCACGTCGCCCATCCTTGCCGGTGAATCGCGTGCCGTCATGGTAGGCATGACTGTCGGAATCGCCGACGACCGCCAGCCTCAAGGGCGCCGCGCGGTCGGCGCCACAGCAGCCGATACAGGCAGCCAGCAACGCCGCCATCCATCCTCCATGTCGCAATGCCATGCAGCCCGTACCTCGTGCCCACCTGCCCCCTAGAACGCCGGGTCGGGCCGTGCGCGGACACGGGCGATGCAACGGTGCTACGCTGCCCGCACGACGTCCTGGGGAGGACACTCCGTGATCCGGCATCTGCTGCTGGCCGCACTGCTGGCCCTGACGCCTTGCGCGTACGCGGGCGACGCCGTCAAACAACCCGGCATCGGCGACGTGCCTCCGCCCATCGCCATGAAGGATCGCAAGGGCAACGCCGTCGACCTCGATGCCCTGAAGGGCAAGGTCGTCGTCGTGACGTTCTGGGCGTCGTGGTGCGGACCCTGCCGGCGCGAACTGCCGATGCTCGGGCACGTCCAGAAGCTGGTCGGCCGCGAGCATCTGGAAGTCATCGCGATCAACATGAAGGAGTCGCGTGAGGACTACCTCAGCGTGCTGCGTGCCAACAAGGACCTGGACCTCACCTTCGTCCACGACATCCGTGGCGTGGTCACCGACCGCTACGGCGTCACCGCACTGCCCAACATGTTCATCATCGGACAGGACGGCCTGATCGTCCGCACGCACCGCGGCTATTCCGAAGCGGTGCTGGAATCCTTCGCCAGGGAACTGATCGCCCTGTTGCCCGAAGAAGCCCTGCAGGGCCGCGCGCCGCCGCGCAGCCCCTGACGCGCGTCCACGCTTCCCTCGCGGTGGCGATGCTAGGCTCGCCGCCTCGACGCACGGAGAGGATGCGATGCAAGCAGGCTGGCGGTGGTCCGGAGTTCTGGTGGCGCTCTCCCTTGCCCTGGCGGGCTGCCTGCCGGCGGTCAACCCGCAGGCACCCATCCCGCAGGCGCTTGTGCCCTCGGCCGAGGCGCCAACACGGCTCGTGGTGGTGCTGCCTGGCCGGGGCGACGACGTGCAGGCACTGCGCGAGAGCGGCATCGTGCCGGCCATCCAGGCCGCGTGGCCCGACGCCGATGTCGTACTTGCCGGGCTCGGCTTTGGTTACTACATGCAGGGACGCGCTCCGCAGCGGCTGCATGACGAAGTGATCGTGCCGGCGCGTGCCCGCGGTTATCGCGAGGTCTGGCTGATGGGAGCCTCCATGGGCGGCATGGGCACGCTGATGTACGACCGCGCGTATCCCGGCGATGCCGATGGGCTCGTGCTGCTTGCCCCATATCTGGGCGATCGCGCGCTGGTGGACGACATCCGCACGCGCGGACTCGCGCAATGGGATGCGGGGCCGGTGCCCGCCCAGGTGGATGCAGGCAACTACCAGCGCGAACTGTGGCGCCACCTGCAAGGCTGGCGCCACGCGCCGGCGCGCACGCGCTCGGTCTGGCTGGGCTACGGTGCCGGCGACCGTCTGGCGGGCGCGATGCCGCCGCTGGCAGGATTGCTGCCGGAAGACCACGTCGTCGTGGTGGAAGGCGGCCATGCGTGGAAGGTCTGGTCGCCGCTCGCCCAACGCCTGCTCACGGCCGCGGGTCCTGCGCGCCTGGACGCTCAGCGCTCGCCGTAGCGCAGCCAGCGGACGGCGGCGTCTTCATCCGGAAAAACGCGGGCATCGAAACCGTTCTCGTTGGCCAGCAAGCCGGCGAATTCCACGTCGGGAATCTGCTCTGCGTGCTTTTCGACGTACGCGATGCGCACCGCTTCCATGCCCTGCCCCCGCATGGCCTGCACGAACTGCAGCAGCTGCTCGGGGGGCGGCGGCAAGCCGTCCATGTCGTCGACCACCAACAGGCCGGATGGCGAGAGCCTGCGAACCTCTTCGGCAATCGCCCGCCAGTACGCCAGCGTGGTCTCCAGCGTGCCGTTGGTCCCGGTCACCCAGGCGCGCAGGCCGTAGTCCGTGGTGCCGAACACGATGTGGAACGGACGGGTATCCCGGTCATCCATGCCGTCGCGATCACGCCAGCGCAGCGCGGATGTCGCCCGCCAGCGATTCGGGCGTATCCGTGGGCGCATAGCGCTTGATCACCTTGCCGTCGCGGCCGACGAGGAACTTGCTGAAGTTCCACTTGATGGCGCCGATGCCGAGCAACCCGCTCTTCTCCTGCTTCAACCACTTCCACAGCGGGTGCGCGTCGTTGCCGTTGACGTCGATCTTGGCGAACATCGGGAACGTCACGTCGTAGTTGAGCGAGCAGAAGTTGCGGATCTCGGCTTCGTCGCCGGGCTCCTGGTGGCCGAACTGGTCGCAGGGGAACCCCAGCACGACCAGGCCCTGCGGGCCGAACTCGCGCCACAGCGCCTCCAGTCCGGTGTACTGCGGCGTGAAGCCGCACTTGGACGCCACGTTGACGATCAGCAGGGCCTTGCCCTGGTACTCGGACAGCGAACGATCTCGACCGTCGAGGTCCTGGGCGGAGAAGTCGTAGGCAGTGGTCATCAGGTTCTCCCGGAAAGGCGCTATCAGACACCGACGGCGCCGACAGGGCAAGGCTCGTCCCGGCGAGATGGGCAGGCAGCTGACGATCGGCTAACGTGGCGCGGGTACCGGTCCACGGACGCCGCCATGCAAGCCGCCGATTCCGCCAGCCACGCCAACCTCTACATCCACGTCCGCATCCTGCTGGGGATGGTCGTGGGCCTGGGCCTGACCCACCTGCTGCGCCATGCGGCGCGCATCATCGAGCGTCCTCACGCGCACGCGGTATACGCGGTGCACCTGCTCTGGGCCGGCTTCATGTTCGTCTACCTGCTGCATTTCTGGTGGTGGCAGTTCAGCCTGTCGCACCAGGCGTACTGGAGCTTCAACCTCTACCTGTACGTCAGCCTCTACGCATTGCTGCTGTACCTGCTGTGCGCGCTGGTGTTCCCCGAATCGCTGGCCGAGGGCGTCGGCTACCGCGAGTACTACTACGGACGGCGGCGCTGGTTCTTCGGCCTGCTGGCGGTGATGTTCGTGGTCGACGTCGGCGACACGCTGATCAAGGGCACGGCCTACGTGCAGCAACTCGGACCGGAGTACTGGGTCCGCAACACGGTGTTCGTCCTCGCCAGCCTGGTTGCCGTCGCCACGCGAAATCCCCGCTACCACGGCATGTTCGCCGTGGCGGCGCTGCTGTATGAACTGTCGTGGATCTGGCGGCGCTACGAGGTGCTGGTGTAGTTGCCACTGCCGTGGTGGGAGCGACGTCAGTCGCGATGAAGCGCAGCGGCAGTCCGATCGCGACTGACGTCGCTCCCACCACGGCATTTCAGCTCACCGTGCGGGCCGAACCTTGATGGCCGGGACGAACGGCACGATCCCCAGCGCTTCGTGGATCTCCGCCGGGTAATACGCCCGACCGCCCTTGATCACCAGCGCCAGCTTGCGGATGTCGGCGATGTCCGTGGTCGGGTCGCCATCCACCAGCACCAGGTCCGCGCGCTTGCCGGGCACGATGGAACCGGCGTCGTCCAGCGTGCGGGTGTACATGGCGCCGTTCCAGGTCGCGACCTGCAGGGCCTGCGACGGCGTCAACCCTGCCTGCACGTACAGTTCCAGTTCCCGTTGCAGCGTGAAGCCCGGCAACTCGTCGGTGCCCGCCACCAGCGGCACGCCGGCACGGTACAGGCGACCGGTGAACTCGACCAGCTTGTCGAAGCTGCGCTTGTAGCGCGCGCCGGTGGCGTCGTCGGGGATATCCATTTCCGCCGCACGGCGGCCGCGCTGCACGTCCGGCGGCAGGTGGTCGGCGACGTCGGCGACGATCGGCGACAGTTGGCCTTCGCGCTGGTGGATGAACTCGAACGTGGCCAGCGTGGGATCGATGACGATCCGCTTCTCCGCCAGCAGCGCGATGAAGTCCTGCACCGGCTTGCTGTCGAAGTCCAGTGCGTCGGTCTTGTCCGCCACCAGGTAGAAGCGCGCAAGCGTACGCGTGTCGGTCTCCGGGGTGACGAAAAAGTTCAGCATCACCTGGTTGATGTGCTGGATCTCGTCGTAGCCCTGCTCCACCACGTCCTGTGCGCGCAGGAACGCCGGCACGTGGCCGCTGACGCGGATGCCGCGCTCGTGGGCGTACGCGGTGGTGTCGCGCAGGATGTCCTTGGGGAACGAGTTGTAGATCTTGATCTGCGGATAGCCGTGCTCGACGTACCAGTCGATCGCCTGCTTCGCGCCGGCCAGGTCCTTCACCACGAAACCGCCCTGCGAGGAATGCGGACTCTGCCCTTCGATATAGCCCGCAGGAATCACCCGCGGGTGCATCAGCGTGCCGTCCTTCTCTTCCGCCATCAGCTGCTGCAGCGTGACGTTGTCGTTGCCCATGTCGCGCGCGCTGGTCACGCCCGCGGCCAGGTGCAGCCCGCCTTCCCAGCTGCCGGCGTGCACATGCATGTCGTACAGCCCCGGCAGCAGCACACGGTTGCCGGCGTCGACCACGTTGTCTGCGGCGACCCTCGACAGGCCGACCGGCGAAACGGACAGGATCCTGCCATCGCGCACCACGACATCCTGCGCCGTGCCCAGCACGGCCTTCTCGCTGTCGAACACACGCGCATTGCGGATCAGCGTGGTCCCCGGCAACGGATGCGCCAGGCGCTGCTGCAATGCGACCAGCGCCTCGCGCTCGGCCGTCTTCTGCCGCGTTTCCAGCGCGTTGGCGCTGCCCTGCCAGCCGTCTTCGATCAGCTGCAGGAAGCCGGGGTAGATGTAGGCGAACAGGCGCGGCTCGGCGCCGCGCGTCACCCACACGAAGCTGGGCGTGAAGCCGATGCCGGTCAGCGCCAGCAGGTCGACGGTCTGCGTTTTCCCGCCGCTGGCGATGTCCATCGACGCGACGGCGCGCTGCGTCAGCGTGCCGCTCGGGACCAGCGGCAGTTTGCCGTCGGGCTGTTTGGCCAGTGCGGCCAGCGCCACCGACGTCGCGGCCGGCGTCCCTCCCAGCGGCGTGTAGAGGGCGGTGCCGGTGAAGGTGTGCGTGCCGCTGTCGGAGGTGCTCTTCCACGTGCCGGTGTCGCCGTCCCGGGTGAACGTCTCGTCCACCGGCGCCCCGAACGTCGAGGCGCCCTTCACCTGGTAGCGCTCGAAGGTACCGTCCGCCCGCAGCCGGAATTCCTCCTTCAGCTCCGGCCCGCGCCCGTTGTCCTTGAAGATGAAATCCACGTGCGTGGTGCCGTCATCGCCCACGGTGACCGTCTGCTCGCCGGCCTGCTTGCCGCCATCCACCAGCGCGACGTACTTCAGGGTCTCGGCGGCCAGCGCCGACGGGGCCAGCAACAACGCGCAGCAGAGCGCAAGGACAGGCTTCACAGGACTCTCCGGCAGATGGCGTGGACGCCATTCTGCCGCAGCCCGGGGCGCTGCCGGGCGCCATCGCCCATGCCTTTCGTCATGGGTCCGGTGTTTCTCCCTTGGGTTACCCTTGGGAATCCACCTTTGTAAGGACGTAGCGCCCCATGACCACCCGCCTTGCCATCGCGCTTGCCGCGACCCTCGGACTCGCCATGCCCGCCTACAGCCAGGCCGCCACGCCGGCCACCCAGACGGCCCAGGCCGCCAATCCCTTCTTCGCCGAAAGCCCGCTGCCGCTGCACTACCCGCAGTTCGACAAGATCAAGGACAGCGATTTCGCCCCCGCCTTCGACGCCGGCATGGCCGAGCAGCTGAAGGAGATCGACGCCATCGCCAACAACGCCGCCGCGCCGACCTTCGACAACACCATCATCGCGCTGGAGAAATCCGGCCAGGTGCTTGACCGCGCGACCACGGTGTTCTTCAACCTGGTCGGCACCGACACCAACGACGCGCGCAACAAGCTGCGTGCGGACTACTCCGCCAAGTTCGCTGCGCACGGCGATGCCATCAGCCTGAACCCGAAGCTGTTCGCCCGCATCAAGACGCTGTTCGACAAGCGCAACGACCTGGGCCTGGACGCGCAGGGCGTGCGCCTGATCGAGCGCTACCACACCAGCTTCGTCCGCTCCGGCGCCAACCTCAACGATGCCGACAAGGCCACGCTGAAGACGATGAACGCCGAACTCGCCTCGCTGGGCACCCAGTTCAGCGACTTCGTGCTGAAGGAAGTCAACGCGTCGGCGGTCGTCGTCGATGACGTCAAGCAGCTCGACGGCTTCACCCCGGGCCAGATCGCCACCGCCGCCGAAGCCGCCAAGAAGCGCGGGCTGCACGGCAAGTACGTGCTGACCCTGCTCAACACCACCGGCCAGCCGCCGGAGTCGCAGCTGACCAACCGCGCGCTGCGCCAGCGCCTGCATGAAGCCTCGGTCGCACGCGGCAGCCGCGGCGGCGAGTTCGACACCACCGCCCTGGTCTCGCGCATCATGAAGCTGCGCGCCGACCGTGCGAAGCTGCTGGGCTATCCCAACCATGCCGCCTACGGCCTGGAAGACCAGACCGCGCGCACGCCGGAAGCCGTCAACGCGATGCTCGGCAAGCTGGCGCCGGCCGCCGTGGCCAACGCCAAGCGCGAAGCCGCCGACCTGCAGGCGATGATCGACCAGGAGCAGAAGGCCAAGGGCCAGCCGACGTTCCAGCTGGAGCCGTGGGACTGGGCGTTCTACACCGAGAAGGTGCGCGCGGCGAAGTACAACTTCGACGAATCGCAGCTCAAGCCCTACTTCGAGATGAAGAACGTGCTGGAGAACGGCGTGTTCTTCGCCGCCACCCAGCTGTACGGCCTGACGTTCAAGGAACGCACCGACCTGCCGAAGTACCACGCCGACACCTGGACCTACGACGTGTTCAACGCCGACGGATCGCAACTGGCGATCTTCATCTTCGACCCGTACGCGCGCGACTCCAAGCGCGGTGGCGCGTGGATGAACTCCTACGTGTCGCAGTCGGGCCTGACCGGCGACCAGCCGGTGGTCGCCAACCACCTAAACGTGCCCAAGCCGCCGGCCGGCGAGCCGACGCTGATGACGTGGGATGAAGTGACCACCACCTTCCACGAGTTCGGCCATGCGCTGCACGGCATGTTCTCCGACGTGAAGTACCCCTACTTCAGCGGCACCAGCGTGCCGCGCGACTTCGTGGAATATCCGTCGCAGGTCAACGAGATGTGGGCCGACTGGCCGTCGATCCTGGCCAACTACGCCAAGCACTACCAGACCGGCGCACCGCTGCCGCAGGCGCTGCTGGACAAGGTGATCGCCGCGTCCAAGTTTAACGAGGGCTTCAAGACGACCGAGTACCTCGGCGCCGCCATGCTGGACCAGCGCTGGCACCAGATCACCGCCGACCAGGTGCCCGCCGCCAACGGCGTGATGAAGTTCGAAGCCGCCGCGCTGGCTGCCGACGGCATCAACTACGCACCGGTGCCGCCGCGCTACAAGACGCCGTACTTCAGCCACATCATGGGCGGCTATTCGGCCGGCTACTACGCCTACATCTGGTCGGAAGTGCTGGACGCCAACAGCGTGGAGTGGTTCAAGCAGAACGGTGGCCTGAAGCGCGAGAACGGCGACCACTTCCGCAAGACGCTGCTGTCGCAGGGCGGCAGTCAGGATGCGATGAAGCTGTTCCGCGACTTCGCCGGCCACGACCCGAAGATCGAGCCGCTGCTGGAGAAGCGTGGCCTGACCGCGCCGGAGACGGCGGCGCCTGCCGCCACGTCGACCCGCTGATCGACGCGACGAATCCGTCGCAACGAGTCCACCACGCCACCTTCGGGTGGCGTGGTGCTTTCAGGCATCGGGAAATGGGCGGCCGGGAGCTGGGTTTTCCACAACGGGTGTGGATGACACGTGCATGAAACTGTGGATAACCCCGCGGCGGCCTTGCCTCATGAGGCTGTCAAGATCGATGGCGAATTTTTCGCCACCCTTCGGAAGCCGTAGGAGCGGGCCATGCCCGCGATGCTCCTGAAGACATGTGCGAAATAGGCATCGCGGGCATGGCCCGCTCCTACAACGGGATCATGTATCGCCTCAGGCCTGGCCGAAAGCGTTGGCCAACGCGGCGTAGGCCTCGCGCTGCTCGTCTGTCTCCGCGCGCGGCGCGGTGACCTCCAGTTCCACGATCTGGTCACCCGCCGGCGTGCCCGGCAGGCCGCGGCCCCGCAGCCGCAGCTTGCGGCCGGAATCGGAATCGGCGGGGATCTTCAGCTCCACCGCACCGCCGAGCGTGGGCACGCTGAGCGTGGCGCCGAGCGCGGCCTGCCAGGGTGTCAATGCCAGCACATGGATGATGTTGCGGCCATCCACCTCGAACTGCGGGTGCGGTGCGTATTCCACCTCCAGCAACAGGTTGCCGCCCTGGGTGCCCTGCCCGGCAAGCCGGATGACCTGCCCGGGCTTGACGCCTTTCGGAACCTTCACGTCCAGCTGCTTGCCGTTGACGTTCACCCGCACGCTGCCGCCGTCGTATACGGCCTGCAGCGGCACGGCCAGCTTGGCGCGCGAGTCGCGCGACGGTTGCGGCCCACGCGGCGCGCCCTGCTCCGCGCGCGCGCGCCGGCCGAACAGGCCCTCGAAGAAGTCGCTGAAACCGCCGCTGCCGCCGCCCGCGCCACCGAAGATTTCCTCGTAGTCGAAATCCTGCGCGCCGGGGCCGCCACGCCCGAAATCCGGGGGCGGCCGGAATTCCTCGCCCGGCCGGTAGCCGCGTGCGCGCAACTGGTCGTAGGCCGCGCGCTTCTGCGGGTCGCGCAAGGCCTCGTAGGCCTCGTTGACGGCCTTGAACTGCTCTTCGGCGCCGGCCTCCTTGCTGACGTCGGGATGGTATTTGCGCGCCAACCGGCGGTAGGCGGTCTTGATCTCCGCATCGCCGGCGCCGGGCTCCACGCCCAGCACCGCGTAGTAGTCCTTGAACTGCATGGAATCTCCGCAGACGGATGCCGCGCGCATGCCCGGCATCGGAAAAAGAACGGCCCGCGACGCGGGCGCCACGGGCCGATTCTATCGCTACCCCCGTGGGCCTGCCGTGCTCCGGCAGGCGCCGAAGGCGGGATTACTGCACCTGGATGCGGCGTGGCGTGGTTTCCGGCTTTTTCGGAATGTCGATCTGCAGCACGCCGTGCCTGCCGCTGGCGGTGATGCCGTCGGGATTGGCGCTGTCCGGCAGCGAGAAGCGGCGGTAGAACGTGCCGTAGACGCGCTCCACGCGCGAGAAGCGGGTGGCGTCGTCCTTCTTCTCGGCGGCGCGTTCGCCGCGCAGGGTCAGGATGCCCTTGTCCATGTGGATCTCGATGTCCTTCGGATCCACGCCGGGGATGTCGGCCAGGATCACGAACCGGTCGCTGTCCTCGCGGATGTCGACGCGGGGGGCCCACTGGCTGGTCACGACATTGGACTGGTCGGCGTCGGCTTCGCCCAGGAAGCGGTCGAAGACCTGCTTGATCTCGTCCTGCAGGCCGCGGGCGTTGCCCCAGGGGTTGTACTGCACGATGCTCATCTCGGTGTCTCCTCGGGAAGGGGCGCCACCACGGCGGCGCCGATGGCCGGAAAAATAGGCGCACGCCCA
Organism: Pseudoxanthomonas japonensis; assembly: GCF_043632995.1. NCBI lineage: Bacteria > Pseudomonadati > Pseudomonadota > Gammaproteobacteria > Lysobacterales > Lysobacteraceae > Pseudoxanthomonas > Pseudoxanthomonas japonensis. The sequence continues at coordinate 2,527,275 of NZ_CP171632.1, forward strand.
GCCGTTTCAAGGCCGTGACGGCATCACGACACGGCCGCGCTACACTGGATTCAGTTTCCATCCAGACAAGGCAATCCCATGAGCATCCAGGTCGGCGAGCGCATTCCCGAAGTGACCCTCAAGCGCATCCGCGAGGGCGTCGAGACGGTCGATACCACCACCCTGTTCGACGGCCGCAAGGTCGTTCTGTTCGCCGTCCCTGGTGCCTTCACCCCGACCTGCTCGGAGAAGCACCTGCCCAGCTACGTGCAGCATTTCGACGACTTCCGCAGCCGCGGCATCGAGGTCTTCTGCGTGTCGGTCAACGACCCGTTCGTGATGCAGGCCTGGGGCAAGACCCAGCACGTGCCGGACGGCCTGCAGATGCTGGCCGACGGCAACGCCGACCTGGCCAAGGCGCTGGGCCTGGAGATGGACGCCAGCGCCTATGGCATGGGCGTGCGCGCCAAGCGCTTCGCACTGTATGCGGAAGACGGCGTGGTGAAGCACGTGTTCGTCGAAGCACCGGGCGAGTACAAGGTGTCGGGTGCGGAACACGTGCTGGAACAGCTGGGCTGAGGCGACGCGTCTCGCATCCTGTAGGAGCGCCCTCGGGCGCGATGCCTTTCTACATTCCACGGAAAAGCATCGCGGGCATGGCCCGCTCCTACAAAGTTCACGGACCGCGTCGCCTTAGCTACCGCAACACGGTGAAACGCACCCTCGCCCACGCGCCACTGTCGGCAAGTGCGGTCAGCTGGTGCTCGCCGGCCTCCGCGAACTCCTGCTGGAACGCCTGCGCGCCGCGCGTCTCCGCGATCCAGCGCCCGTCCAGCAGCCACTGCACGCGTGTGTCGGTGCCGAGCGCACGCAGTTGCAGGCGCACGCCGTGCTCGCTGCCGGGGGCGCGGGCCAGCGTGGCGAGATCGTTGAGACCGTCGATGCGGAGCTCCTCGGCAGCATCGCGGCCGTCGGGTTGGCAATCCGGGGAGAGTGGCGGCAGGCGCGATGCCGCACGTTCGCGCTGCGGCAACCAGGGCGATGCGAGCGCCGGCCAGCGTGCGATCTCCGTACTGCGTGCTTCGTGCGCGTGCGTGCATTCGCCCGAGAGGCGCAGGCCAGTACGCGCATCCACTTCGAAGCGCTCGCGGCCCGCGCTCCACAAGCGTGCGTCACGCTCGGCGAACGTCGGCGGCACGCTGCCGCCCAGCGTCCAGGCATCGCGCTTGCGCTGGCACAGCGCAGGCGTTTCGGCTTCCGCCAACGTTCCCAACGGCCAGCAGATCGCCTGTTCGGCCACGCCGGCGGGCGGCGGCAGCGGACCCGCGTCGCCCTGCGCGCGCGGCAGGCTGTCGATCACTTCGAACATCAACGGCAGCGCGGTGACCGCGCCGTACTGGCCGGGCAGCGGCGTGCCGTCGGGCCGGCCCACCCATACGCCGACCGTGTAGCGGCGCGTGTTGCCGAGCGCCCACGCGTCGCGGAAGCCGTAGCTCGTGCCGGTCTTCCAGGCCACGCGCGGACGGCTGCCGGTATCGAGCACGCCGCTTCCGTATCCGGGACGCGGATGCGCTTCCAGTACCTCGCGGATGATCCACGCGGCACCGGGCGACAGCAGGCGACGGTCGGATGCCGGATCCTGCGCGGTGTAGCGCACGCGGCCCGACAGTCCGCCGCGGTTCAAGCCCGCGTACGCACCCACCAAGTCTTCCAGCCGTGCGCCGGTACCACCAAGGATCAGCGACAGGTTCGGCTGCGCGCCGCGCGGATAGCGCAACACCAGGCCGTTGTTCGCCAGCCGCGCGGAGAAGCGCGCCGGACCGATGCGGTCCAGCAGGTCCACCGCCGGCACGTTGAGCGACAGGCGCAGCGCGTCGGCAGCGCTGACCGGACCGTTGAAGGCAGCGTCGAAGTTGCCCGGGCGGTAACCGCCGAACGACTGCGGCGCATCGATCAGCAGGCTTTCGGAATGGATCAGGCCATCGTCCAGCGCCAGCCCGTACAGGAACGGCTTCAGCGTCGATCCCGGCGAGCGCCATGCCTGCACCATGTCGACATGCCCCAGGCGCTCGCGATCGCCGAACGCCACCGAGCCGACGTAGGCGCGCGCTTCCATCGTGGCGTTGTCGACCACCAGCAACGCGGCGGACGTACGCGCCGGCAGCGTGGAGAAATAGCCTTGCACGCGCTCCTCCAGCGTGCGCTGCAGGCTGGCGTCGATGGTCGAGGTGATGCGTGAGGCGCGCGGCTGCTGGCGTCTCAGGCGTTCGGCCAGCAGCGCCGCGCTCAACGGCGCCTGCAGGCTGCGCGCGACGACGGGCTCGATGCGGGCATCGTCGACCTCGGGCTTCGACCAGACGCCGAGGTCGGCCATGCGCTGCAGCACCTTGTCGCGTGCGACGCGGGCGGCATCGGGGTGGCGATCCGGGCGCAATCGGCTGGGCGATTGCGGCAGTACTGCCAGCAGCGCGGCCTCGGCATGCGACAGGCGCGAGGCCGGCTTGCCGAGGTAGGCCCAACTCGCCGCATCCACGCCTTCGATGGTGCCGCCGAATGGCGCGCGCTCCAGGTAGAGGGTCAGGATCTCGCGCTTGGACAGGTGCGCTTCCAGCTGCACCGCGCGCAGCATCTGCTTGGCCTTGCCCCACGGCGTACGCGAGTGGCGGTCCAGCATGCGTGCGACCTGCATGGTCAGCGTGGAGCCGCCGGACACCACGCGTCCGTGGCGGACGAACTGGCCGGCGGCGCGCAGCAGCGCCCATGGATTCACGCCAGGATGCTTCCAGAACCAGCGGTCCTCGTAATTCAGCAACGCCTGCAGGTAGAGCGGCGATACCGTGTCCGGGGTAGCGGGATAACGCCACACGCCGTCGCGGTCGGCGAAGGCGCGTAGCGGCGTACCGTCGCGCGCCACGACCAGCGTGCTGGTATCGCGGTTTTTCGGCAGCGGGGGCGGGAAGGCGAGATCTAGCGCCAGTACCGCAACCAGCACGACCACCGTCGACCACCGCAGCCAGGACAGCCAGCGGCGGCTACGATGCCCGTCATTCCAGCGCACGCTGGAATCCAGTTTGATCCTGCTCCACACCTTCATGGCAGACGGTACAGAAGATCAGGATGGATCCCGGCTTTCGCCGGGATGACGGCAAGGGAATACGCGCGTTATGGCTGCACCACCGTGATCGTCGCCGGCGAGGCCCGGCCCACACCGCGGATGTCCGGACGGTACATGTCCTCGACCAGCGACGGCGGAACGGTGTACGTGCCCGGCGTCACTGCGCGGACCAGGTAGAACAGCTTGGCCGTGTTGCGGCGATCCAGTTTCAGCGCGGCGACATAACGGTCGTCGCGGAACTCCTCGTGCTTGACGTCCGCCGCGCTGCCACGGTCGCTGATCGAGATGCCGTCGACCACGACGTCCGCCCATTGCTTGGCGTCGCCGAGGTTGAAGTTCTCGATCTCCAGGCCGGCCGGCAGCAAGTCGGTGAACAGCGCATCCGGGATCGCGACGTTGGCGGTGATGCCGACGCGTACGATCAATGCCTCGCCTTCCTTCAGCGTGCCGCCCTTCCATTCCTGCCCGTCGGTCGTGTAGTAGCGGCGCTCGATGCCGATCTGGCGATCGTCCGGTGCCGGCGCGCTGCGCGGGATGCCGGCGACGTCCAGCGACGCGTACAACGGCGGCGAACCTTCCGGCGTGAAGCGCAGGCCACGCGCGAGCGCCGTGTAGTCGACGCTGCGGCCGAACAGACGGACCGGCGCGATCGTTTCGGCATCGCCACCGATGCTCCACTGGCCGGACACCAGCTTCTTCTGGTCGACCATCAGCGCCTTGCCAAGGCGCGCCAGCGCCACCTGCTCCTGCGTGCTCAGCCACATCCAGCCGCTGTTGCGGCGGGCATCCAGTTCGCGACCCAGCGAGATCGCACGGCGGTCGTATTCCGGCTTGGCCAGCTTGCGCTCGTGCACCAGCGCGATCATCAGTGCGTCGTCGCGCAGGCGTGTGCCGTAGTCGCCGAGATACTCCGGACGGTCGCCGGTCTTGGCGAACCCCTCCGCGATCGCCTTCGCGCCGCGCGTCTTGTCGCCCTGCAGCGACAGCGCGATGCCCAGGTGCACCAGCGGCAGGCCGGTGAGCGTCTTGCCACGCTCGTTGTCGTACAGCGCGCGCAGCGTGCCCAGCGGGGCACGGTTGACGCGGGCGAGCACGTAGCCGGCGTAGGCCTGGTTGGCGAACTTGAGGTGGTCGCGGCGGTCGTAGCCGTAGAACTGCGCACCACCGGCGAGCAGATCCTCGTTCAACCGGGTCAGGGCCTTCTGCAGCACCGCGTCCGGCACGGCGAAACCGCCTTCGCGCGCGTCCAGCAGGAACTCGGCGATGTACGGCGTCAGGCCCGGATTGATGTAGTCGTCGTTGCCCCACATCGAGAAGTGGCCGTTCGCCACCTGCATCGAGGCCAGCCGTCCGAAGGCGCCCTCCATGCGTTCGCGACGCTTCTTCACTTCCAACCCGTCGATGCCGAGCAGCTTGGCCGTGGCGTCGTCCAGTTCCAGCGCGGCGTAGCCCTTGCTGGTGGTCTGCTCGGCGCAGCCGTACGGATACTCCAGCGCGCCCTTCAGCGCACTGGCGAACGGAATCGGCGGCAGCGCGGAGACGGTCATGCGCGCGGTCACCGAGCCTGGCATCAGTCCGTCGGCGAAGCCCGCGCCCATCTCCACCGGCACCAGGCTGTCCAGCACCTGCGTGCGCGAGCGCAGGACCGCGGGCCAGCCTGCGCGCACCGGCACGTCGTAGCGGCGGTCGACCTTGAAGCCGTTGCCTTCCACCCGCACCCGCACCTGCGCCGTCGTATAGCCCTCACCCGCGGTGATCGGGAACGTCAGCGTGCGCTTGGCGTCGACGGAAAGATCGGCCGTCTTGCTGCCTTCGCTGATGTTGAGCGGACCTTCGCCATTCACCAGCACCTTGAACGCGCCGACCTTGCCGGTGAAGTTCTGAACATCCAGCGTCACCGTGCTCCTGTCACCCGGCGCCAGCACGCGCGGCAGACTGGCTTCGGCCACGATCGGCGCACGCACGACGGTTTCGCGGTCGCGGTTGCCGTAGCGCGTGTCCGAATAGACCAGTGCCGACACGCGCAGCGTGCCGTTGAAGTCCGGCACCTTCAGCGCGACTCGGGCATTGCCCTTGCCGTCCAGTTTCACCGGACCGGAGAACAGGTCCACCGTCTGCACGCGCGAAGTCGGCCGCTTCGCCTGCGGCAGGGCCGACAGCGCCATGTCGCCGCCGAAGCGCATCTTCGCGCTGCCGCCTTCGAAGCTTTCGATCACCCGACCGTAGATGTCGTAGGCATCCACGCCCAGCCGGCGCTGTGCGAAGAACTGCGCGTTGGCGTCCGGCACCGGGAAGCGGGTGATGTTGAGGATGCCCACGTCCACCGCCGACACGGTGACGTGCGCGGTCTGGCCCGCGAGTTCCGGCACGCTGACCGTGACCGGCAGGTTCTGTTCCGGACGCATCTGCTTGGGCACGGACAGACCGACGGCGACGCGCCGGTCGCGGCGGTCCATCGGCACGTGCGCCACGCCGACCGCGCGTGCCGGCGTGATCTTGCTGGGCGCCGAACCGCCGCGGAACACCAGCGCGGTGACGTAGACGTCGTGGCGCTCCCAGTCCTTGGTGACGGGAATCGAGAACGTGCTGCCCGGCTTGGCATCGATCGCCTGCACGTACAGCATGCGATCGCTCTCGACCATCAGCAGGCCCTTGCCAGCATGCGGCGGGGTGACGGTGACCTTCAACGTGTCGCCCGCCTTGTAGCCCGTCCTGTCCAGCGCCAGCTTGACCTTGTCGGGACGCGCATCCAGCCCGCGGTTCTGGTCGTCCCAGCTCCAGCCGGCGCGGAACGGATAGCGCGTGGTCAGGCCGGTGGCCGGATCGAACACGTCCAGCCGGTACTCGCCCCACTCCACCGGGAAGTCGATCTTCGACGCGCCCGTGCCGACATCCAGCGTGCGCGTGTCCTTGTTCTCGAAACGGCGGGTGAAGTCGTAGTCCCAGCCGCCATCATCGGAATGGTTCCAGTGGTAGTCGCGCAGTTCGCGCACCAGCGTGGCCTTCAGTCCCTTGCCGGGTTGCGGCTTGCCGGCGGCATCCATGCGCACGACTTCGAAGCCTGCGTTCGCGTTGGCATCGGCGCCGTCCTTGTCGTCGAACAGGGGACGGATGCCGACCAGCGCGTCGGCCGGCCACAGCACGCGCTTGAGCGTGCGATTGACCGTACGGCCGCCGGTCTCGTAGACACTGCCGGAGACGATGGCGGCGATCGGGCTGCGCGGCTTGGCTTCTGCGGGCAGTGCGATGTCCTCTTCCAGCACACCGTTGTCGGCCAGCGTCGTGTCGATGACATCCTTGGCTTCCTTCGGCAGTTCCATGGTCGGATCGCCGAAGAAATAGCCCGGCAGTTGTTCCAACGGGTGCTGTTCCACCGACACCGCGAGCTTGGCGGTGAAGCGGTTGCCGCTGGCCGGCGCACCGTACAGGTAGGCCGCCGTCGCCTTCAGCTTGAGCGGCTGGCCCGGCTTCAGCACCGGCGACGCGTCCAGGTCCAGCTTCATGCGCTCGGGCAGGAACTCCTCGATGCGCAGCGTCATGCCCTGCACCGCTTCCTTGCTGGCCGGATCGGTGCGGAACTCCACCTGCCAGCGACCCGTCGGCGCTTCCACCGGGATCGCCTGCTCGAAGCTGAAATAGCCCTGCGCGCCCGGCTGCAGGCGTGTCTCGCGGAAGACCTTGCCGTCGGGCTGCTTCAGGCGCAGGAACACCGGCTGGCCGCCGCCCTGCTTCGGCGCCGGTACCGGCTTGCCGTCGTTGTCGCGCAGCAGTGCGGAGATGCGCACCGTCTCGCCGGGGCGGTACAGGTCGCGGCCCGACCAGGCGAACACGTCGAACCACGCCTGCTCGCGGCCGGCGACGGCGAACTCGGACAGGTCGAGCGCCGGCTGGTTGAACGGCAGCATCGACACGTCCTTGCCGCGCGTGGCGACCAGCACGTGGCCGGCGTCCAGCGTGTAGTTCAGCAGCGCATTGCCGTTGCCGTCGGTCTTGCCGGCCAGGATGGCTTCGCCACGGGCGTCCAGCACCTTCAGTTCGACGCTGCCGGTGGCCGAACCGTCCCGCAACGAGGCGGTGTGGACGAACAGCTTGTCCTTGTAAGCCCGGGTATGCAGGCCGATGTCGCTGACGGTGAAGAAGGCGGTCTCGAATTCGCCGGCGAACTTGCCGGTGCGCTTCATCACCGCGAAATACAGGCCGGGATCCTGCAGTTCGCGGATGTCCTGGATCGGCAGGTAGGTCAGTACGCGCTCGTTGGGCTTGCCGCCGAGCACGAAGCGGTTGAGGTAGACCGGTTCGGCCAGCTTGCCCAGCGGCGTGCTGTCGCCGTACTCGCTGTCCAGGTCCCAGCTGCCGCGGCGACCGCCGCGCTGGTACTCGGCGAAGAACTTCGGCAACTGCTTCTCGGTGACGCGCAGGAACTCCACGTCCACTTCCGGCACGTTGATCGACACCACCGGCAGGCCGCGGCTCTCGCGCGCCGGCAGCACGCTGCCCTGCGAGGCGAAGCCCACCGCCGGGTCGAGTTCACCCGTATGCACCTTGTGCGTGTCATCCCTGCCCAGACGCGTGCCGTCGGCGGCGGACAGCCCGGCCTTCAGGGTGACCTCGTAATCCTTGGCCGCTTCCACCGACGGGAAGCGCAGGATGAGGCCTTTGTCGTCCAGCACCCAGCTGCCCTTCACCGCGGCGCCGTTGGCATCCTTCACCACCAGCAGCGTGTCGAAGTCCTGCGAACTGACCAGTGGCCGGCTGAATTCCAGCGCGATGGCGAGGTCGCCGTCATGCTGGTCGGGATAGGCGCCCACCAGTGCGAAGCCGTCCACCTTGGCGGCCTGCGCCTTGATCGGCTCGCCGCTGGCCTCGGGCAGCTGCCCGGATTCGTTGCGCTTGCAGCCGGCGAGCGCCGTCGCTGCCATCAGGCCAATAAAAAACGCGCGCATCCAGTGGCTGCGCGCGTTGCGGGTGTTGCGACTTGCCGATCCCATGTGCCGTTCCCTGCCGTGGTCGTACCGGCAGTATAGAACGCAGGGATGAAAGCGGCGCGGTCAAACCGCGCGCGCTTTCATGTGAATCGACGGTCAGGCCTCCGGCGGTGTGTCCGTGGCTTCGGGCGCCGCCGGCACGGTACCCACGACACCCTCGCCAGCCTCCTCGTCGTCCAGCGAGGCATCCAGGCGCTCCACCGCCTGCAGGGCTTCGCCGTCGGACAGGCGCATCAGGGTGACGCCCTGGGTGTTGCGGCCGACCTGCGAGATTTCCGCCGCACGGGTGCGCACCAGCGTGCCGCCGTCGGAGATCAGCAGGACCTCGTGGTGGTCGGACAACTGGATGGCACCGACCAGCCGACCATTGCGCTCGGTGGTCTTCAGCGCGATCACGCCGCGCGTGCCGCGGCCCTTGCGCGGGTAGTCCGCGACGGGGGTGCGCTTGCCGTAGCCACGCTCGCTGGCGGTCAGGATGTCGCCGTCGCCATCGACGACGACCAGGCTGACCACCTCGGAGCCCGCTTCCGGAATCGACGGCACGCCATCGGTATCGCCGGCCTCGCCTTCGTCCTGCTCGCCTTCGGCTTCCGCATCCGCGCCTGCGACCAGCCGCATGCCGCGCACACCGGTGGCGGTACGGCCCATGGCGCGCACCAGTGCTTCGGAGAAGCGCACGGCGCGCCCGTTGGAGGCGAACAGCATGACGTCGCGCTCGCCATCGGTCAGCGCCACGCCGACCAGCGCATCGCCTTCGTCCAGGTTGATCGCGATCTTGCCGCGCGCCAGCTTGAACGCGAACTCGGTAAGCGGGGTCTTCTTGACCGTGCCGTTCTTCGTGGCGAAGAAGACGAACTTGCCGTCCTCGTAGTCGCGCACCGGCACCACCGCCTGCACCTTCTCGCCGGCTTCCAGCGGGATCCAGTTGATGATCGGCCGGCCGCGCGCGTTGGAACCCGCTTCCGGCAACTGGTACACCGGCAGCCAGAACACCTTGCCGCTGCTGGTGAAGGTGAGCAGCGTGTCGTGCGTGTTGACCAGCCACAGCTGGTCGATGAAATCCTCTTCCTTGGTCGCCGCCGCACTGCGGCCACGGCCACCGCGCTTCTGCGCGCGATAGGCGCTGGCCGGCTGCCGTTTGGCGTAACCGGCGTGCGACAGCGTGACCACCATGTCTTCCGGCGCGATCAGGTCGAGGATGTCGAGGTCTTCCTCGCTGTGGCGGATCTCGCTGCGGCGCTCGTCGCCGAACTCGGCCTTCACGTTCAGCAGCTCGTCGCGGATCACCTGCAGCAGCACGTCCGGATTCTCGAGGATGCGGATCAGGCCGGCGATGGTCTCCAGCAGCAGCCGGTATTCCTCGGTCAGCTTTTCCTGCTCCAGGCCGGTCAGGCGGTGCAGGCGCATCTCCAGGATCTGCGTGGCCTGGGCCTCGCTCAGCTGGTAGCGGCCGTCGACGAAACCGATGGCGGCAGGCAGGTCTTCCGGACGCGACGCCTCGGCACCGGCCGCGGCGAGCAGCGAGCCCACCAGGCCCGGCTCCCACGTCTTCGCCAGCATGCGCTCGCGCGCTTCCTGCGGGTTGGCCGACGTCTTGATCAGCTCGATCATCTCGTCGATGTTGGCGAGCGCGACCGTCAGGCCTTCCAGGATGTGGGCCCGGTTGCGCGCCTTGCGCAGTTCGAAGATGGTCCGGCGGGTCACCACTTCGCGGCGGTGGCGCACGAACGCTTCCAGCATCTGCTTCAGGTTGAGCAACTGCGGCCGGCCGTCGACCAGCGCGACCATGTTGATGCCGAACACCGACTCCATCGGCGTCTGCAGGTACAGGTTGTTGAGGACGACCTCGGCCGACTCGCCGCGCTTGACCTCGATGTAGATGCGCATGCCGTCCTTGTCGGACTCGTCGCGCAGCTCGCTGATGCCTTCGAGCTTCTTCTCCTTCACCAGCTCGGCGATCTTCTCGATCAGCCGCGCCTTGTTCACCTGGTACGGGATCTCGGTGACGATGATCGACTCGCGGCCGTTGTCGTCGTTGACCTCGATGTCGGCCTTGGCGCGCATGCGAACGCGGCCACGACCGGTGCGATAGCCGGCGACGATCCCGGCGGTGCCGTTGATGATGCCGCCGGTTGGGAAGTCCGGGCCCGGGATGTACTGCATCAGCGCGTCGACATCCAGTTCCGGATTGTCGATCAGTGCGATCAGGCCGTTGACCACTTCCGACAGGTTGTGCGGCGGGATGTTGGTGGCCATGCCCACCGCGATGCCGGCCGACCCGTTGACCAGCAGGTTCGGGAAGCGCGTCGGCAGGACCGTCGGCTCCTGTTCCTTCTCGTCGTAATTGGGCTGGAAATCGACGGTTTCCTTGTCGATGTCCGCCAGCAACTCATGGGTGAGCTTGGCCATGCGGGCTTCGGTGTAACGCATGGCGGCGGCGGAGTCGCCGTCGACCGAACCGAAGTTGCCCTGGCCGTCGACCAGCATGTAGCGCAGCGAGAACGGCTGCGCCATGCGCACCAGCGTGTCGTAGACGGACTGGTCGCCGTGCGGGTGGTACTTACCGATCACGTCACCGACGATGCGGGCGGACTTCACGTGCGGCTTGTTGGCGTGGTTGCCCAGTTCGTTCATCGCGAACAGCACGCGCCGGTGGACGGGCTTCAGGCCATCGCGGACATCCGGGAGCGCGCGCCCCACGATCACGCTCATCGCGTAATCGAGATAGCTGCGACGCATCTCGTCTTCGAGGTTGACGGGGATGATTTCCTTGGCGGTATCGGCCATTCGGGTTCCGTGTTTCTCAGGTTGTCTCGGGCCTGAATCGCGGCCAAAACGGGCCTAGCCGGCGTAGGCCGGCGAGGCAGCGACAGGCGGGGATTCCGGCGGGTTCTGCAACCTGTGGAGTGTATCACAGCGGACGCGCCAGACCGACCGTTTCAGCCGGGGAAACAAGCACTTATGCGCGCGTTCCACGCATCTGCCGGACGTGGTCGCCGCGCCCCGCGGAAAGCGCCGGGAGCGGACACGAAAAAGCCCGACCAAAGGCCGGGCTTTTCGCTGGAACTGGTGGGCGGTACAAGTTTCGAACTTGTGACCCCTGCCGTGTGAAAGCAGTGCTCTACCGCTGAGCTAACCGCCCGAAATCATCGGGGCGCGAATGATAGCCGCGGACCGGGGGGCGGGTCAACGCGTCCGCCGGTTACCGGTCCTTGGTATCACAGAGGGCGCTGACCCGGCGTGGCGGCGCGAATGCGTCGCTGCGCGCATCCGGCCAGAAGTCGCGGAACACCGCATGCGTCGGCACCCGGTCCAGCAGTTCGCCGGGCTCCAGGAACTTGTACAGCGCGGCCAGCGACCGCACCTCGATCGGCGACACCCGCCGCAGGATGTGCTCCGGCCCCAGCTGCTGCGGATGCTCCAGTCCCGCCGCGCACAGCATGTCGCGCAGCGCCTTGAGCGTGTTGTCGTGGAACTGCTGCACGCGCACCGACTTGTCGGGCACGTCCAGGTGCTTCCAGCGCTTCGGGTCCTGGGTGGCGACGCCGGTCGGGCAGCGGTCGTTGTGGCAGCTCTGCGCCTGGATGCAACCCAGCGCGAACATGAAGCCGCGGCCGGCATTGCACCAGTCCGCACCCATCGCCATCGTGCGGGCGATGTCGAATCCGCTGATGATCCTGCCGGCGGCGCCGATCCGGATGCGGTCGCGCAGGTTCAGGCCGACCAGCGTGTTGTGGACCAGCAGCAGCGCCTCGTGCATCGGCACGCCGACATGGTCAATGAACTCGGCCGGCGCGGCGCCCGTGCCGCCTTCGGCCCCGTCCACGACAATGAAATCCGGCAGCAGCCCGGTCTCATGCATGGCCTTGGCGATGCCGAACCATTCCCAGGGGTGCCCGATCGCCAGCTTGAAGCCGGTCGGCTTGCCGCCCGAGAGCTCGCGCAGCCGGGCGACGAACTGCAGCAGTTCGACCGGCGTGGAGAACGCCGAGTGCTTCGCAGGCGACACGCAGTCGTGCCCCATCGGCACCCCGCGCGTGGCCGAAATCTCGGCGCTGACCTTGGCAGCCGGCAGCACGCCACCGTGGCCGGGCTTGGCGCCCTGCGACAGCTTCACCTCGATCATCTTCACCTGCGGCGAGCGGGCGTTCTCGATGAAGCGCTCCTCGCTGAAGCGCCCCTGCTCGTCGCGGCATCCGAAGTAGCCCGAGCCGATTTCCCAGACCAGGTCCCCGCCCTTTTCGCGGTGATACGACGAAATCGAACCCTCGCCGGTGTCGTGGTAGAAGTTGCCGCGGCGAGCACCCTCGTTCAACGCGCGAACTGCATTCGCCGACAGCGAACCGAAACTCATCGCCGAGATGTTGAACACGCTCGCCGAATACGGTTGCGCGGTGCCCGCGCCGATCACCACGCGGAAGTCGTGCGAGTCCACGCTCGAAGGCGCCATCGAATGGTTTATCCACTCGTAGTCCACGCCATAGACGTCCTGCTGGCTGCCGAACGGCACGACGTCGCTGACGCCTTTCGCGCGCTGGTAGACCAGCGCGCGCTGCTGGCGCGAAAACGGAACTTCGGCCGTGTCGCCTTCGATGAAGTACTGGCGGATCTCCGGACCGACCGATTCCAGCCCGTAGCGGAAATGCGCCAGCACGGGATAGTTGCGGCGCAGCGTGCTTCGCGTCTGCAGCACGTCCCACGTACCGAGCAGCGCCAGCGCACCGAAGACGGCGACGCCCCACCACGCGGCCGGCCATGTCGGCGCCAGCGACAACGAGACGAGGGCCAGCACGATGCTGGCGGCATAGGCGAGGTAACGCTGCATCGGCAGTCTCCCGTGGGCCAGCGATGATTCTATGCCATGCCCTGCGACGGCATGCCGCATGCGGACACCCAGGGTTGATCCGGATCAATGCCCGCGCAGGCGGGCGATGCGACGTTGGCGCCACCACAACCGGGGAGAACACGTCATGCATCCGATCCTGCGCGAGATCTTCATGGAGCCCGTCGGCTGGCTCGCCATCGGCGGCAGCATCGTCATGGTGGGGATCAGCGTCTTCGTCGCGCTGTTCGTGCGCCGCAAGGTGCGCGAGGAAGAGAAGAAGCGTCAGCGCTGAGGTAACGACGACGCGGTGGTGCCCGGAGCCGGAATCGAACCGGCATGGCCTTGCGGCCGGCGGATTTTAAGTCCGATGCGTCTACCAGTTTCGCCATCCGGGCCCGTGGATAGCCTGCCTCAGCGCCGCCGTCTTGGAAAGCGGCAGCGTTGCCGGGCCACAGGAACGACGAAGCCCCGCATGCGGGGCTTCGTGCGTGCTCACGAGGAGCCTGTATGGAGCGGGAAAAGGGACTCGAACCCTCGACCCCGACCTTGGCAAGGTCGTGCTCTACCAACTGAGCTATTCCCGCGTTGAAGTCCCTTGCGGTCCTTCTGGTTTTGGAGGCCTGGGTCGGAATTGAACCGGCGTACGCGGATTTGCAGTCCGCTGCATAACCACTCTGCCACCAGGCCGATGGCGACCGCGCCAGACTGGCGCAATCAAGGCACGTTTTCAAGGCGCCCTACAACACAAAACCCCGCGAACGGGGTTTGGTGGACCGTCCCTCTCAGGACGAAAAACTGGAGCGGGAAAAGGGACTCGAACCCTCGACCCCGACCTTGGCAAGGTCGTGCTCTACCAACTGAGCTATTCCCGCGTCGAGAGAGACGAAATTGTAGCGTCTTGTTCTGGCATGTCAACAGGCTTTTTGTCGCCGTCGCGCAGGATCGGCCATGCCGCGAGCAGGTACTGGATGCCCGACCACAGGGTCAGCAAGGCCGCGATCGCCAACAGCCAGTCGCCCAACAGGAACACCCACCGCCCCATCCAGATATCCGCCAGCGACTGGTCGCCCGGCGTGGAGGCGTACAGCAGGCAGGACAGCGCCACCATCTGCACGATGGTCTTGATCTTGCCCAGCGCGGCGACTTTCACCGTGGCGCGCTGGCCAAGCTCCGCCATCCATTCGCGCAATGCGGAGACCGCGATCTCGCGACCGACGATGACCGCCGCCCAGATCGCCATCCACATGGTGGGGTTGTCCTGCACGATCAGGAACAGCGAGACCGCCACCATCAGCTTGTCGGCGACGGGGTCGAGAAACGCACCGAACGCGGAATACAGGTGGTAGCGACGCGCGATCCAGCCATCCAGCCAGTCGGTCACCGCCGCCAGCACGAAGATGAAGGCCGCCGCGAAGTTGGTCCACGAATACGGCAGGTAGAACACCAGCACCAGCACCGGGATCAGCACGATCCGCAGCAGCGTGAGCCAGGTGGGAACGGTCAACTTCATCGCAGGCTTACTCTTTTCCTGCCTCGGGGGACGGCAGCCCGTGCAGGTTAGCGTAGATTCGCTCGGCCAGTGCGGCGTTCACGCCGTCGACGCGGGCGATCTCGTCGGCGCCGGCCGCCTTCAGCCCGGCCAGTCCGCCGAAATGCTTGAGCAGGCTCGCACGCCGGCGCGGTCCGATGCCGGGGATATCCTCCAGCTTGCTGGTCATGCGCGCCTTCTGCCGCTTGCCGCGATGGCCGGTGATCGCGAACCGGTGCGCTTCGTCGCGCACCTGCTGGATCAGCTGCAGCGCCGGCGACGCCGCACCCGGGCGCAGTTCGCGCCCATCGGGCAGCACCAGCGCCTCGTGCCCGGCGCGGCGCTCCACGCCCTTGGCCACGCCCACCAGCGTGACGCCGTCCACGCCCAGGTCGGCCAGGGCGGCCTGCGCCTGCGCGAGCTGCCCCGCGCCACCGTCGATCAGCAGCACATCGGGCAGCACGCCGCCCTCTTCCACCGCGCGCCGGAACCGCCGCTCGATGGCCTGGTGCATGGCGGCGAAATCGTCGCCCGGCGTGATCCCCGTGATGTTGTAGCGACGGTACTGCGAACGCACCGCGCCATTGGCATCGAACACGACGCAGGACGCCACGGTCGCTTCGCCCATCGTATGGCTGATGTCGAAGCACTCGATGCGTTTGGCCACTTCCGGCAGGCCCAGCAGTTCCTTCAGCGCCTCGCTGCGTGCGGTCTGCGCGTTGCGGCTGCCGAGCTCGGTCACCAGCGCGATCTCGGCGTTGCGTTTGGCCAGGTCCAGGTAACCCGCGCGCTCGCTGCGGACGTTCCATTTCAGCTGCACCTTGCGCCCCGCCGCGGCCGCCAATGCATGCTCGATCAGCTCTGCCTCGGGAATCTCGCGATCGAGGACGATTTCCTGCGGTGCCGGCTGTTCGGCGTAGTACTGCGACACGAAGGCGCCGAGGACTTCCTCTGCCGAATCCTCGCCGTTGGTCTTCGGGAAGAAGGTGCGCGTGCCCAGGTTGCGGCCGTCGCGGAAGGCGAGCAGCAGCACGCAGGCCTGGCTGCCCTGCATGGCGCAGGCCAGCACGTCGAGGTCGGCGGCGTGGCCGTCCACGTACTGGCGCGCCTGCAAGCTGCGGATCGATGCGACCAGATCGCGCAGCCGCGCGGCCTGTTCGAATTCCAGGTTCGCGCTGGCCTGCTCCATCGCACTGCCCAGCTCGCGCGTTAGTTCGTCGCTGCGCCCGTCGAGGAACAGCGTCGCGCGGCGCGCGGCTTCCGCGTAGTCGGCTTCCGGCACCAGTCCCACGCACGGCGCGCTGCAGCGGCCGATCTGGTACTGCAGGCATGGCCGCGAGCGGTTGCGAAACACGCTGTCCTCGCAGTTGCGGATGCGGAACAGCTTCTGCATCAGGTTCAACGTCTCGCGGACCGCACCGGCGCTGGGATAGGGACCGAAGTAACGCCCTGGCAACGCGCGCGCGCCGCGATGGAAGCCGATCCGGGGCCATTCCTCGCGCGTGAGCAGCACGTAGGGATAGCTCTTGTCGTCACGCAGCAGCACGTTGTAGCGCGGCGTCAGCGACTTGATCAGCTGGTTTTCCAGCAGCAGCGCTTCGGCTTCGGTACGGGTGACGGTGACGTCCATCCGCACGACCTGGGACAGCATCGACAGGATGCGCGGCGACTTGGGCGAGCTGTTGAAGTAGCTGGCCACGCGCTTGCGCAGCGCGCCGGCCTTGCCGACGTAGAGCAGCGCGTCATCGGCCGCGTACATGCGGTACACGCCTGGCGCGGTGCTCAGGCCGGCCGCGAACGCCTTGCCGTCGAATTCCGCCTGGGGACTGCCGCTCATTCGTCGATCGGAACGTGGCTCAGTTCGCCGGTGGCGATATCGTAGCGCAGCATCGCATGGGCATCGGTCTCGGCGATCCACACCGCGCCCGCCGCCACGGACAGGCCGGCCGGACCCTGCAGGCGCCGCGGCAACGCGATGGTGGCCAGTTCGCCGCCGCCCAGCCGCAGCGTGCGCAGGGTGCCGTTGCCACTGTCGGCAATCCACATGACCGGCGAATCGGGGCTCGATGCCAGCGCCTGCGGATGCTGCAGCCGGGCACGGTCGCGTGGTCCGTCCTCGTCGCCGAAACTCCAGGCGCCCTGCCCGAGCAGCGTCTGCACCGTGTCGCCGCGCAATTGCAGCGACCGCACGGCCGAACCCACGGCATCGCATACGTACAGGGTCTGCAGTGCGGCCGTGAGGCTGGCCGGCTGCGCGAACGCCGCCATCGGGCCGCTTCCGTCCCGGACGTCGAGCTGCCCGGAGCCCGCGCGTGCGCGGATCTCGCGCGTTCCCAGGTCGTAGCTCCAGATCCGGTTGTCGCCCGCCATCGCCATGAAGATCTGGTTGTTGTTCACCACGATCGCCTGCGGCTGGTGCAGCGCCACGTCGCGTGGTGCGGTGACAACGCCTTCCGTCGGTTCGCCCGCACGGCCATTGCCGCACAGCGTGTCGACGGTGCTGGTCGGCAGGTTGATGCGCCGCAGGGCATGGTTGCCGGTATCGGCCACGTAGAGCGATTCGCGCACCAGCGCCAGCCCCTGTGGGCGGCGGAAGGCGGCATGGTTCAATTCGCCGTCGGCGAAGTCCGGGGTGCCCATGCCGAACTGCCGGATCACCCGGCCATGGTGGTTGCACTCCAGTACGCGGTGATGGCCGCTGTCGGCCACGAACAGGCGGTCGGGCGTGGCGACCAGGCCGGTCGGGAAGCACAACGGCATCCGCGGCTCCGGACGGGTCTCGCGGAAGGGACGGAAGTCGTCGTCCGGCGGTACCTGCAGACCATCGCAAAGCCGCGCTATCTGGCGTTCCAGATCCGCCAGTCCCTCCGCCCCCACGGCACGGTGCCGGACGTGGCCCTCGCCGTCGATCAGCAGGACGGTCGGCCAGGACTCCACGCCGAAACGCTGCCAGGCGACCCAGTCGCCGTCATGTGCGAGCGGCAGCGACAATCCATGGCGACGCAGCCGCTTGAGCGCGGCCTGCGGGTCGCGCTCGCTGTCGAAGCGCGGCACATGCACGGCCAGCGCCTGCAGGCGACCCAGATAGCGGGCCTGCAGCACGGCCAGGTCGTTCAGCCGCTGGGCACACCAGGCCGAGGCGCTGTTGACGAAGGCCAGCGCGACGATGCGTCCGCGCTGCTCGTGCAGCGAGGTCGATGGCGCGTTCAGCCACTGCAGGCCACGCGGCAGTTCGGGAGCCAGGGTCATGTCGGTCATCGTCCTTGATTATGCCGCAGTCTCAGTTCACGGCGAGTCTGGCCACGACCGCCTGTGCCGCGGAATCGACCAGTCGCCACACCTGCTCGAAGTCCTCCGGCCCGCCCGTGTAAGGGTCCGGCACCTCCCCCGCCGCGTCGATGCCGGCCCACTCCAGCAGCAGGGCGACGCGCGCGCCCGGCACCGTCGGCGCCACGCGCATGACGTCGCGGACGTTGCCGCGGTCGGCGCACAGGATCCAGTCGAATGCCTCGAAGTCGCGCGCGGACAGCTGACGTGCGCGCTGTCCGCTGATGTCCACGCCATGGCCGCGGGCACAGGCGATGGCGCGACGGTCCGGCGGTTCGCCCGCATGCCAGCCACCGGTCCCCGCAGAATCGACGCGCACACGACCGGCCAGCGGCGAAGTGGCCAGGCGTGCGTGCAGCGCGCCTTCCGCCATCGGCGAGCGGCAGATGTTGCCGAGGCAGACGACCAGCAGGTTCACGCGCGTGCCTGCAGGATGGCCTCGGCGCGCGCGAGGTCTTCAGGCGTGTCGACGCCCGGCGGAAAGGGTTCCGGCGTCATCGCCACGGCGATGCGATGGCCGGCTTCCAGCACCCGCAACTGCTCGAGCGATTCCACCTGTTCCAGCCGGCCTGGCGGCATCGTGGAGAAACGGCGCAGGAAACCGGCGCGGTAAGCATAGATGCCGATATGCCGCAGCCACTGCCCGGGCGGCAGCGTGTCGCGCGACTGCGCGAACGCATCGCGGTGCCACGGAATGGGCGCGCGACTGAAGTACAGCGCATCGCCGTTGGCCGCGCGCACCAGCTTGACCGCATTGGGATCGAACAGGGTCGCCGCGTCACCGACCGGGACGGCCAGCGTCGCCATCTCCGCCCCGCTGGCGGCCAGCGTGTCGGCGACAGCACGGATGCCGGCGGGCGGCGCGAACGGCTCGTCGCCCTGCAGGTTCACCACCAGCGCATCATCGGTCCAGCCAGCGATGTCGGCGCACTCGGCGAGGCGGTCGCTGCCGGAGGCATGCCGCTCGGAGGTCATCGCCACGCGCACCCCGCTGTCCTGCAAGGCGTCGACGATGCGCGCGTCGTCGGTGGCCACCCAGACCTCGCGGGCGCCCGCCGCGAGGGCACGCCGGGCGACGTGCACGACCAGCGGCGTGCCGCCGAGCAGCCGCAGCGGCTTGCCCGGCAGGCGGGAGGCGGCATAACGGGCGGGAATGGCGACGATGAAATCGGTCATCGGGATCCGTATCCGGGTCGGAGAGTGGGTACTACTTCGCAACGGCGTTCGTGGACGACCCGAGCTTCTCCAGCAGGGCGATCCAGAACGCTTCGGGCAGTTTTGCCGCGACCGGCACGCTGTAGAACCACGCGTTGGCGAACGCGACGCACTTCACCGCGTCCTTCTCGGTCATCAGCACCGGCAGCTCGCTGCCGAACGCAAAATCCTCGGCGCGATAGTCGTGGTGGTCCGCGAACGCGTGCGGCACGACACCGAGCCCGTGCTGGCGCAGCATGCCGAAAAAGCGGGCCGGATTGCCGATGCCGGCAACCGCATGCACGCGCTGGCCCGCGAACGCCGACAACGGCTTCGGCCGGCCGCCGCGCAACGGCAGCGCATCGTCGGCCTGCAGGTGCATGGGCCATTCGCCGAACTGCGCTGCAACGTCCGCGTCCGGCAGGTTGACCACGCGGAAGTCGCACGCCGCCGCGCGGGACGCCGGCTCGCGCAACGGGCCGGCCGGCATCAGCCGACCGTTGCCGTAGCGGCGCGCACCGTCGATCACTTCGATCTCCACGTCGCGCCGCAGGCGGTAGTGCTGCAGCCCGTCGTCGCAGATGACCACATCGCACCCGGCCGCCACCAGCGCCTTCGCCGCCGCGACACGGTCGCGGTCCACGCGCACGCGGGTGCCGGTGTGGCGGGCGATGAGCACGGGTTCGTCGCCGCCCTCGGCAGGAGGCGTCGCGGCATCCACCCAGCGCGCCTCTCCCTCACCGGTGCGGCCGTAGCCGCGGCTGGCCACGCCCGGCTTGAAGCCAGCCGCGCGCAAGCGTTCGACCAGGGCGATGGTCAGTGGCGTCTTGCCGGTGCCGCCGGCCGTGACATTGCCCACGACGATCACGGGCACACCGATGCGGTGACTGCGCAGCAGGCCGATGCGGTGCAGGCGCACGCGCAGTGCGATCAGGCCGGCATAGATCGTCGAGAGCGCCCGCGCCCACCATGGCACCGGACCATCGCCGAACCAGTAGTCCGGCGGCTGGGGCATCGTGCGGCGGCTCACCCCGCCTCGCCCTCGCGGAACTGCATCTGGTAGAGATGGGCATACAGGCCGCCGCGTGCGAGCAGTTCGGCATGCGTGCCCTGCTCCACCAGCCGGCCCTGGTCCAGCACCAGCACCTGGTCGGCATGCTCGATGGTCGACAGGCGGTGCGCGATGACCAGCGTGGTGCGGTCGGGCATCAGCCTCTGCAGCGCGTTCTGCACCAGGCGCTCGGATTCGTTGTCGAGCGCGGCGGTGGCCTCATCCAGGATCAGGATCGGCGCATCCTTCAGCATCGCGCGCGCGATCGCCAAACGCTGGCGCTGGCCGCCCGACAGGCGCCCGCCCTTGTTGCCGATCGGCGCCTGCATGCCCTCCGGCAGTTCCTGCACGAATTCCATCGCGTTGGCGCCACGCACGGCATCATCCATCGTCGCGGCATCCGCGCCCTGCAGCTCGCCGTAGGCGACATTGGCGGCGACGGTACCGTCGAAGAGCATCACCTGCTGCCCCACCAGCGCGATCTGCCGGCGCAGGTCGGCCAGGCGATAGTCCTGCAGCGGATGGCCGTCGAGGAGGATGCTGCCGGACTCGGCCTCGTAGAAGCGCGGGATCAGCTTGATCAGCGTGGACTTGCCGCTGCCGGAGCGACCGACGATGGCGGTGACGGTACCGGGGCGCGCGGTGAAGCTGATGCCTTCCAGCGCGGGCCGGCTCTGGCCCGGATAGCGCGTGGTGATGTCGCGGAATTCCAGCAGGCCCTGTGCGCGGTCCAGCGGTCGCGTGCCCGCGTCCTTCTCGTCGTCGGCATCCAGCACCGAGAACAGCCGCTGCGCGGACGCGACGCCCCGCTGCAGCATGTTCTGCACGTTGGTCAGCTGCTTGAGCGCGGGGATGATGGCCATCATCGAGGTCATCAGCGAGACGAAATCGCCGGCCGTCAGCCGGCCCGCCATCGCTTCCCGGCCGGCGATGAACAACAGCGCCGCCAGCCCCGTCGCCCCCATCAACTGCACGGTGGCCGACGAAATGGCGCGGGTCGATTCCACCTTCATCGACAGGCTGAGGTTGGTGTTGGCCAACGAGGAATAGCGGGCCATCTCGACCGACTGGGCTCCGTAGACCTTCACTTCCTGCTGGTTGGACAGCGTCTGGTCGGCGGCCTGCAACATGTGGCCGGCGCTTTCCTGGATGCGGTGGCTGATGCGGCGGTAGCGCTTGGCGACCTTGTCCATGACCCACGCCAGCGGCGGTGCCAGCACCAGGATGGTCAGCGTCACCTGCCAGCTGTACCAGAGCATGACGCCCAGGGCGCCGATCACCTGAAGCGATTGCTGGACCATCACCTTCATGGCGTCGATCGCGGCCTGCGACACCTGGTCGCTGTCGGAGCCCAGGCGAACCAGCATCGACGGAACCGGTTCACTGTCGAAGCGCTGACCCGGCAGGCGCAGGTATTTCGCCAGCACTTTCACCCGCAGGTCGCGCGAGATGCTGCGCGCCGCCTTGCCCATGCTCATGTCGGTGATGTAACCCGCGATGCCGCGGACGACGAACAGGCCGATGATCGCCAGGGGCATCCACTGGTTGATGTCCTGCGGCGTCACCAGGTTGTTGGTGATCGGGCTCATCAGCACCAGGAAGCCGCTACCTGCGGCCGCCTCCAGCAGGGCGCCCAGCGCTGCCAGCGCCAGCAGCCCGCGATACGCCCTGGCGAAGCCGAGCAACCGCTTGTAGACCTGCCAGGGCGAATCCGTCGCGGTCACTTCTGCGCCTCCGGCGCGGTGGCGATGTTGACCTTGCGGAAGCCCAGCTGGCCCAGCGCATCCAGCGCCGTGACCACCGCCTGGTGCGGCGTGCGGGCATCGGCGCGCAGCAGCACCGGGCGGCTGCGGTCGCTGCCGGCGACCTGCTGCAGGGTCTGCTTCAGCGCGTCGATGTCGGGCCGCAACACTTCATGCTCGTCGACGAAGTAACGCCCATCGGCATTGACCAGCACACTGAGCGCCTTCACCTGCGCGGCCACCGGTTCGCCGGCCGCGCTCGGCAGCTGCAGCTGCAGCATCGAGCGCGCATCGAAGGTGGTGGTGATGACGAAGAAGATGATCAGCACCAGGATCACGTCGATCAACGGCACCAGGTTGATCTCGGGTTCTTCCTGCGAACGGTCGTCGCGGATGCGCATGCGCCGGCCTCAGGCGTTGGTCGGCGTCGCGACGGCGCCGGCAGGACGGGCGGCGGCGCGCGGATGGCGGGCTTCCAGCGCGTCGACCAACGCCGTGGCTTCCTTCTCCATCTCCATCACGTAACCGGTGACCTTGCCGCGGAAATAGCGATGGAACAGCAACGCCGGGATGGCCACGATCATGCCGGCCGCCGCGCACACCAGCGCCTTGCCGATACCGCCCGCCAGCGCGTTGACGTCGCCAACGCCACTGTCCTGGATGCCCAGGAACATCTGGATCATGCCGACCACGGTGCCCAGCAGGCCCAGCAACGGGCCCGCCGAGGCGATGCTGCCCAGCGCGTTGAGGAACTTCTCCATGCGGTGGACCACATGGCGGCCGGTGTCCTCGATGCGCTCGCGTATCTGGTCGCGCGGCTTGTTGCGGACGTCCAGCGCCGCAGCCAGCAGTTCACCCAGCGGCGAGTTGCGGCGCAGGGACTCGATGTGGGCGGGCTCCAGCTGGCCACGGCCGGCCCAGGCGCGGACTTCCTCGCCCAGCCCGGGCGGCAGGATCTCCTTGCGGCGCAGCGACCAGAAACGTTCCACCACGATGGCCAGTGCCAGCACGCCGAGCAGCAGCAGCGGGATCATCGGCCAACCGCCGGCCTTCACCAGTTCCAGCACGTTCAGTCCTCCGGCGCATCGGGCCGTCCTTCTTCCAGCCGATAGGATAGCCCACCGGCCTGCTGGCGCCGCACGGCGTCCCACCAGCGTGCCCGGTCGTGACGCCGTTCACGCACCTGCAGTCCATTCGCGCCCAGCCACACGCGAAGCGCACCGCCGGACTGCGTATCCAGCACTTCGGCCCCGCGCCGGCGCCAGCGGGCCACGACGTCGGCGCGTGGATGACCGAAACGGTTGCCGGCGCCACTGGCGTTCAGCACCAATCGGGGCGAGGTGGCCGCGACAAAGGCCGGATCCGAGGACCCCGCGCTGCCGTGATGCGGCAGCACGACCACGTCGGCCCGCAGGGCGTCCGCATCGCGATGGACCAGCCCACGCTCGATGACGGCGCCGATATCCCCCGGCAGCAGCAGGCCACCGTGCGGCGTCTCCACCCTCAGCACGCAGCTCGCCTCATTGCCGAGGTATGGAAAGTGCAGGCCCGGATGCAGGAACCGGAAGCGCACGCCATCCCAGTGCCACGACGCACCGGCGATGCAGGCGGCGTGTGTGTCCACTGGACTGCCAGGCGGCGCCAGGACCGTGCGTACCGGCAGGCTGGCGCGCACCGCATCGACGCCGCCGGCATGATCGTTGTCGCCATGGCTGACCACCAGCGCATGCAGCCGCGGCACGCCGAGCGCGCGCAGCGCCGGCACCACGGCGCGCTCGCCGGCATCGAATCCCTCTTCGACCGCCGGCCCCGCATCGAACAACAGCGCATGGTTGGCCGTGCGCACCAGCGCGGACAGGCCCTGCCCCACGTCGATCACCACCAGTTCCACCTCGCCTTCGCGCGGCCGTTCGCGGTCCGGCCACAGCAGCGGCAACCACAACAGCAAGGCAAGCGACTTGCCGGGTACGCCACGCGGCAGCAACAGCCAGAAGCCGCCCGCGAGCGCCAGCCACAGTGCCCACGCCGGACTCTCCGGCAACCACCACAGTGCATAAGGATGCTGCGCGACCCGCTCGAACAGCTGCCAGCTCGGCGCAAAGCACGCCGACGCCGCCCGCCACGCCCAGCTGCCCGTGCCCGGCAGCAAGGCTTCGAGACCCGTCCCCACCAGCGAAAGCGGCACAACCACCAGGCTCCACCACGGAATGGCCAGCAGGTTCGCCAGCGGACCGGCGAGCGACGCCTGGCCGAACAGCACCGCGGTGAACGGCAACAACCCCACGGTGGCGACCCCCTGCGCAGGCAGGAAGGCCTTCGCCCAGTGCAGCGACGACGGCAGGCACCATGCCAGCCAGGCCACACCGCCGAAGCTCAACCAGAAGCCAGCCGCCAGCAACGACAAGGGATCGAAGAGCAGCACCGCCAGCATCGCGAGGGCGAGCGTATCCACCAGGCGGATGTGGCGGCGCGCCAGCCGTGCCAGCACCACCACCGCGATCATCAGTACCGTCCGCACCGTCGGCAACGCGAATCCCGCCACTGCGGCATAGCCCAATGCACTGACCAGGGCGGCGGCACCCGCCGCCTGCGGACGGGGAACATGGCGGGCCAGCGCCGGCACCAGCCACCACAGGCCGGCGACAGCCAATGCACACGCGCCGGCGACCATGCCGACATGGAAGCCGGAGATCGCGATGAGGTGCGTCAGCCCGGTGGCGCGAAGCACCTGCCAGTCCCGGTCATCGAGTCCTCGTGTATCGCCCAGCGCCAACGCCTGCACGAAGCGCGCATGCCGGTCCGGCACCTGGTCCGCGATGCGCGCGGACATGCGGCTGCGCCAGCCATCGATCCCCGCTGCCGGCCACAGCCGTTCGGCCACTGCCGCATCCCGCACATACCCCATGGCGCTGATGCGCTGCGCCGCCGCGTAGCGCTCGGTATCCACGCCGCCGGGATTGGCGAGTCCGCGCGGCGCCCTTACGCGGACACGCAAGCGCCACCGCTCGCCGGCTCCCAGTTGCGTTCTCGGTCCCGGCCCGGTGGCACCGAACTCGTCGTACCACGCCAGCCTCAGCAAGCGCCCCTGCAGCGGCGCCGGTTGTCGCCCTTCGTCGTCGACACGGAACAGGAAGCGGGTGCGGCGCGCCTGCGGTTCGGGCAGGCCGACGACGCGGCCGGTGACCGTGACTTCGTGTCCTTCCCACGCCACCGGCAACTGCGCGCCCAGGCTCCATGTGGCGTGCAACCCCGCCCATGCCACGCCCGCAAGGCCCGCACCGATCCACCGTGCACGCGACGGCACGCACCATCCGGCCAAGCCCAGGACGAGCAGCACCCACAGCAGAACCTGCGATGGCAACGCAGGCGACCACAGCGCCGCAACCATCCCGGCCAGCAGCGCGGCCACGCATGCCAGGCCCATCGGCGCCGGTGCGTTCCTGTTCGCCCGCTCCACCTCAGCGATCCAGCGGGCTGAGCACTGCGCCCGCGCCGCGATTGAGGACATGCGTATAGATCTGCGTCGTGGCGACATCCTTGTGCCCGAGCAGTTCCTGCACGGTGCGGATGTCGTAGCCACTTTCGATCAGGTGCGTGGCGAACGAATGCCGCAGCGTATGCGCGGTGACCGGCTTGGCGATGCCCGCCGCCAACTGTGCGCGCTTCAGCGCCCGCGACAGCATCGCTTCGTCCAGATGATGCCGCCGCCATCGCCCGTCGCGCGGATCCAGGCTGATGGTGCGTGCTGGAAAAACGTACTGCCATCCCAGCTCTCGCGCCGCAGCGGGATATTTGCGCGCCAGCGCGTGCGGCAACCACACCTCGCCTGCGCCACCGGCCAGGTCCTGCTGGTGCAGCACCTGCACCCGCTCGATCTCGGCAACCAGCATGGGCACCAGCGAACCCGGCAGCATCGTCCGCCGGTCCTTGCCACCCTTGCCCTCGCGCACGGTGATCTCGTTGCGGGCGAAGTCCACATCCTTCACCCGCAGCCGCACGCCCTCCATCAACCGCATGCCGGTGCCGTACAGCAACTTCGCCAGCACCGCCATGCGCCCTTCCAGGTGCGCCAGCAGCGCCCGCACTTCCTGCTGCGACAGCACCGTCGGCAATCGCTGCGGCCGTTTCGCCCGTACCACGTCGTCCATCCAGGCGAGCTTCACGCCGAGCACGTCGCGATAGAGGAACAGGATCGCGGCGAGCGCCTGGTTCTGCGTACTCGCCGCTACCCTGCCCTCGACCGCCAGCCCGGTCAGGAATGCCTCGACCTGGACGGCACCCAGCACGCGTGGATCGCGCCGCGGATGGGCAAGCAGAAACCTTCTTATCCACCCCAGGTACGCCCGCTCCGTACGCAGGCTGTAATGCGCCACCCGCATCCGCCTGACGGCCGCATCCAGCAGCCGCGACGTTCCGTCTTCCCCCGATATCACCCCATCCTTCGGCTGATAATCCATGACACCGCATCCATGCGAATAACGCACCCAGCCTCGCAGCCGACCCCACGTGCCGCCATCAGGCAACACGTTGATGTCACGTGGGAAATCCCCGATTGACGCCGCTCCGCCAAGACTCAATACTCGGCGTTATCACCCCATTTATGGGGTCTACTAGGTGTTAGGCCGCAGGAGACGGAGTGCGCGACATTGACGCAATCATTGCTCAGCTGCACGTGTCGCATCCTGACATCTCCGCAGCGCAACTGACCGTCTTGCATCCAGGGGCAGACGACGACGGCTTGTGGTTCTTCCGCCATCCGACTACTGACATAGAGGTGCAACTTGAGTCCAGTTCCGGCACCTGCCCGTTCTTGTTTGAAGGCTCCGGGCCAACTGATCGGCTTGTCGCAAGTAGTGTTGAGCAGGCCGTTGCATTCGTGGTCGCCGGGCTTGGCGTTTCCGGGCCAACGGCCTAACAATTCATTCAAGCCGAACCGGTAGTTCCTACGGTTTAGTGGACACCCCGACCTAACCCTCAGGAGTGTCCCAATGCCAAAGCCAGGCCCCAGAACCATCCATCGCTACAGCGATGCCTTCAAAGCCTCTGCCGTGCGTTTGAGCCAGCAGCCCGGCGTACGGGTCGGCGATGTCGCCCAGTCGCTTTACATCCATCCCTTCATGCTGTCTCGTTGGCGAAGACTCGCGCGGGAGGGCGTTATCGTGACCAAGGGTGCACCGGTGGATCCGTCGACGGCAGCCGAGCTGAAGGCGCTGCGCAAGATCAAGCGGCAGTACGAGCAACTCAAGCTCGAGCATGACCTTTTAAAAAAAGCGATCGCGTTCACTTCCGATCGAAAAGCGAAATCTTCGCCTTCATCGAACACCACAAGGAAACCTGTCCGGTGAGGGCGATGTGCCGCCTTTACCGGGTCAGTGCCGCCGGCTACTACGCCTGGGCTCGGCGACCGGTGAGTGATCGCCGGATCGAGGACGCCTCGCTGATAGAGAAGATCCGCCAGGTGCATGAGGCCAGCCGACAGACCTATGGCAGTCCCCGGGTGCATGCCGCCCTCCGGCGACAGGGAGAGCCGATCGGACGACGCCGGGTCGAAAGGCTGATGCGGCAGGAAGGCGTGCGTGCCTGTTCGGCCCGCCTGTACCGCCGTCGCCCCGGCCTGGCGCGGTTTCTGGACAGCGTCCCGAGCCGCGCGCACGAGCAGCCCTGCCAACGACAGGATCAGGTGTGGGTCGGCGATGTCACCTACCTCAAGGTCGCCGGCCAATGGCGGTATCTGGCCACCGTGATGGATCGCTACTCCCGCCGCCTGCTGGGCTGGTCGCTGGGATCCGAACGCACGGCCTCGCTGACCCGTCGCGCCCTGACTGCCGCCCTGCGCACACGCACGCCGGCCTGCGATACGCTGTTCCACAGTGACCGCGGCATCGAGTTCATGGCCAACGACTTCAGGCAGCGACTGAGACGGTCCGGGCTGGTGCAGTCTGTCAACCGGCCGCGTCGCATGAACGACAACGCGCACATGGAGTCATGGAACAAGTCGATGAAGTCGGACATGTATCACCGCCACCGCTTCGACAGTGAACGCGCGCTCCGCTCGGCGATCAACGACTACATCCAGTTCTACAACCACCAGCGCCTGCACTCGGCGCTGGGCTATCGATCACCGGTGGAGTTCGAGCAGTGCCGCTAGAGAATTGGTGTCCACTTTTTCGTAGGAACTGCCACCCGCTTCGCGGGTCGGCTTAATTCCGGTGTTAGCGCCCATGTCGTTCTCTCCATCGAATTTTGGAGTCATCATCTGCAGCCACGTGTTTGAGGCCTCAAGGCCAATCTTACTCGTGGCACACGACAAAGATGGCTGGAACTTCGCGTGCGGTTACACCGATCACGGCGACGACGACTTCTACAATGTCGGCGTTGGGCATTTGACCAACCGCGATCCAACTGTCAATGACTGCGCTGATCTGGGATGCGGATACGTTGCAGAGCGGCAAGACCAAGATAGCCCATGGATCAGGGAGTCGCTTCCTGCAGATGGGCGCTAACAATTCATTCAAGCCGAACCGGTAGTTCCTACGGTTTAGTGGACACCTTGATCTAACCCTCAGGAGTGTCCCAATGCCCAAGCCAGGCCCCAGAACCACCCATCGCTACAGCGACGCCTTCAAAGCCTCTGCCGTGCGTTTGAGCCAGCAGCCCGGCGTGCGGGTCAGCGATGTTGCCCAGTCGCTTTACATCCATCCCTTCATGCTGTCTCGTTGGCGAAGACTCGCGCGGGAGGGCGTTATCGTGACCAAGGGTGCACCGGTGGATCCGTCGACGGCAGCCGAGCTGAAGGCGCTGCGCAAGATCAAGCGGCAGTACGAGCAACTCAAGCTCGAGCATGACCTTTTAAAAAAAGTGGACCGGCCAGAGTTCTGTAGACACTCAGCCGCCGCTCTGCGCGTAGCGCCTTTCAAAGCCTCTGCCGTACATTTGAGCCAGAAGCTCGGCGTAGACGTCGGAAAGCCATTAGAAGCCATCCAGCACGCCGCCGACTCGGCGGCCTGCCTCAGACCGCGTCGTGCGCCAGTTCGCGCAGCTTGCCTTCGTGGAGTTCCAGCACGCGGTCCAGTCGGCGCGCCAGGCGACGGTCGTGCGTCACCAGCACCAGACTGGTCTTCTGGGCCCGGTTGAGATCCAGCATCAGGTCGAACACGGTGGCCGCGGTCTTCTCGTCCAGATTGCCGGTCGGTTCGTCGCCCAGCACGCAGGCTGGCTGGTTGACCAGCGCGCGTGCGACTGCAGCACGCTGGCGCTCGCCACCGGACAACTCGCCCGGCTTGTGCGCCAGGCGATGGCCGAGACCGACCGATTCCAGCAACGCCTTCGCCTTCGCCGATGCGGCATCCGCACCGGCGCCACCCAGCATCACCGGCATCATGACGTTCTCCAGCGCGGTGAATTCGGGCAGCAGGTGATGGAACTGGTAGACGAAACCGAGCGAACGGTTGCGCAACTGGCCGCGCGCAGCATCGGACAGCGACGACATCTTCTGTCCGGCGACGTACACCTCGCCCGAGGTCGGCGTGTCCAGCCCGCCGAGCAGATGCAGCAGCGTGCTCTTGCCGGCGCCTGACGCCCCGACGATGGCCACGGTCTCGCCGGGCTGCACGTTGAGCTCCAGGCCATCGAACACCGGCGTGCGCAGCGTGCCTTCGGCGTAGGTCTTGCCCAGCGCCTCGGCGTGGACCACGGCGGAACGGATGGACTCATTCATAGCGCAACGCCTCCGCGGGCTGGGTGCGGGCAGCGCGCCACGCCGGGTACAACGTGGCCAGGAAACTCATCGTCAGCGCCACGGCGGCGATCACCACGACTTCGCTGCCGCTCAGTTCGTAGGGCAAGCCGGTGATGTAGTACACGTCCGGCGGCAGCAGCGTCACCTTGAACACGGCCTCGATGGCCGCGAGGATGTACTCGAGGTTGATGGTCAGCAGGATGCCGCCGACCACGCCCAGCACGGTGCCCATCACGCCGATCAGCACGCCCTGCACCATGAAGACCTGCATGACGCCGCGCGGCGTCAGGCCCAGCGTGCGCAGGATGGCGATGTCCGCCTGCTTGTCGGTGACCAGCATCACCTGCGAGTTCACCAGCGAGAACGCGCCCATCAGGATGATGAAGGACAGCAGGATGCCCATCACCGTCTTCTCCATCTTCAGCGAGTGATAGAGGTTGGCGTTCTCGCTGGTCCAGTCGCTGATGCGGTACGGACCCTGCAGGCGCAACGCCAGGTCGCGCGCCACGTCCCAGGACTGGTACATGTCGTGCAATTTCAGCCGCACGCCGGTGACGCCCTCGCCCATCCGCAGCACGCGCTGCAGGTCGCCCATGTGGACCAGCGCCAGGTTGCGGTCGACGTCGTTGTGGCCGACCGAAAAAATGCCGCTGACAGTGAAGCGCTTGATCTTGGGCATCGCGCCCATCGGCGTGCCCTGGAAATCGCCGGCGGTGACGACGACGCTGTCGCCGACGCCGACCCGCAGCCAGGCGGCCAGTTCCTGCCCGAGCAGGATGTGGAACTCGCCCGGCTGCAGCGAATCCAGCTTGCCCGCCTTCATCTTGTCGCCGATCACCGAGACCTTCGGCTCCTCGCCCGGCAGGATGCCCGTCACCAGCGCGCCCTGCGGATCGGCATTGCCGGTGAGCATGGCCTGCACGTGGATGAAGGGCGCGGCGCCCGAGACGCGGGAGTCGGCCATCGCGACCTTGGTTGCATGCGGCCAGTCCTGCATCGCCTCGCCCGCGCCGCTGACCGTCGCGTGGGCGGTGGCCTGCAGCAGGCGATCACGGATCTCGCGCTGGAAGCCGCTCATCACCGACAGCGTGGTGATCAGGATCATCACGCCCAGCGCGATGCCGAGCACCGAGGCGAGCGAGATGAAGGAAATGAAACCGTTGCGGCGCTTGGCGCGGAGATAGCGCAGGCCGATGGCGACAGGAATGGGTTTGAACATGGGCCTATGGTGCCCGATCCCTCCGGTGCCGCCCAGCGTCCCCCTCGCCCGCAGCAAGCCGGAGTTCACGCCGCTGCCGGGCCGGCAGCGTATCCGGCCACCAGGCGGCGCGGCGCCAGCGGCGGGTTCCGCGCTCGCGCCAGCGCAGGAACGCCAGCGGGCCGCGCCACTGCAGGTGCGCCTCGTGCATCGGCTCGCCGTCGACGGTCGGCGTCCGCGCGTTGCCGGGGAACCAGAATGCACGGCTCGGCTTGCGTCCTTCCCTGCGCGCCCGCCAGCCGCCGTACGCCAGCGCGCCGATGGCGATGGGCCATGCAAATGGACGCGGCATCTCGCACGCCAGCACGGAGACGGCGCCCAGTACGCCCAGGAGGATCAACAGCGCCTGCAGCAGGCGCGATGGCCGCCACTCAAGCCGGCAATTGACGGATCCGTTCGACCAGCGCGGCGAGTTCCGCATCGGGACACTGCTCATAGCCCATGAACCAGCGCCAGAGCTTATCGTCCTCGCAATCGAGCAGCCGTAGGAAAACCACGCGCTGCGGTTCGGATTCGGACGCCCAGCTGCGATCGAGGTAACGACCGAACAGCTGGTCCAGTTCGCGCATGCCGCGCCGGCAACGCCAGCGGATGCGCTTCAGTTCGGGATCGTCGCTCATGCCGCGGCCAGCGCCAGCGCCAGGCGCACCCAGAACGCGATCAACACCAGCGTGGCCAGCGCATAGACCACGAAGCGGGTCATGACGTGGTTGTACGTGCAGTGGACCACGCTGTGTACTGCGCGCAACGCGACGAAGGCCCAGGCCAGCGTGATCGAGCCGGCATCGGAAACACCGATCTGCGCGGCAAGCAGTACGCCTGCGTAGAACAGCACCGGCAGTTCGAACAGGTTGCGGAAGTTGTCCGAGGCGCGCGTGTCGACCAGCAGGCGCACCGAATCGGCCGCGTTGGCCAGCTGCTGCGCGTCGATGCGCTTGCGCGCCATTTCGCCGAGCCGCAGCTGGTACAGCCTGACCCACACCAGGAAGGTCAGGCCGGCCATCGCCACCGCAGGCCAGAGGATCGCCGTGGCAGGTGCATCGCCCATGCGATCAGGCGCGACGCGCCATCATCAGCTTCTTGATCTCGGCGATCGCCAGCGCCGGGTTCAGGCCCTTCGGGCAGGTCCGGGCGCAGTTCATGATGGTGTGGCAGCGGTAGAGCTTGAACGGATCTTCCAGATCGTCCAGGCGCGCACCGGTGTCCTCGTCGCGCGAGTCGATGATCCAGCGGTAGGCCTGCAGCAGGATCGCCGGACCCAGATAGCGCTCGCCGTTCCACCAGTAGCTCGGGCAGCTGGTCGAGCAGCACGCGCACAGGATGCATTCGTATAGGCCGTCCAGCTTCTTGCGGTCCTCCGGCGACTGCAGGCGCTCGCGGTCCGGCGGTGCAGGGGTCTGTGTGCGGATCCACGGCTTGATCGACGCGTACTGCGCGTAGAAGTGGGTCAGGTCCGGGACCAGATCCTTCACCACGTCCATGTGCGGCAGCGGATAGATCGGTACTTCGGCCTTGCCGCAGTCGCCGATGGCCTTGGTGCAGGCCAGCGTGTTGGTGCCGTCGATGTTCATCGCGCACGAACCGCAGATGCCTTCGCGGCACGAACGACGGAACGTCAGCGTGGGATCGATCTCGTTCTTGATCTTGATCAGCGCGTCCAGGACCATCGGACCGCACTTGTCGAGATCGATCTCGTACGTATCCGTGCGCGGGTTGGCGCCGTCGTCCGGGTTCCAGCGGTACACCTTGAAGGTGCGCACGCGCTTGGCGCCCTTCGCGGGGAAGTGCTTGCCCTTGGTGACGCGCGAGTTCTTCGGGAGCGAAAATTCGGCCATGTGTCAGGTCTCCCGGGCTCAGTAAACGCGTGGCTTGGGCGGCACCACATCCACGTCCTTGCTGAGCGTGTACATGTGCACGGGGCGGAAATCGAAGCTGCACGTACCGTCGTCGGCGACGTTGACCAGCGTGTGTTTCTGCCAGTTGACGTCGTCGCGTTCCGGGAAGTCCTCGTGCGCGTGCGCGCCGCGGCTTTCATGGCGCTGTTCGGCCGAATTGATCGTGGCGACCGCGCTGAGCAGCAGGTTGTGCAGCTCGTAGGTTTCGATCAGGTCCGAGTTCCAGATCAGCGAGCGGTCGCTGACCTTGACGTCCTGGAAGCTGGAGAAGATGTCGGCCATCTTGTCGCAGCCTTCCTTCAGCGTCTTGCTGGTGCGGAAGACGGCGGCATCGGCCTGCATCGTGCGCTGCATGTTGTCGCGGATCACCGACGTCGGCGTGCCGCCGTTGGCGTTGCGCAGCTTGTCCAGGTGCGAGAGCGCCTTGTCGCAGGCGTCGCCGGCGAGCGGCTTGTGCGACGCACCGCTCTTGATGGTCTCGGCGCAGCGGTTGGCCACCGCACGACCGAATACCACCAGGTCGAGCAGCGAGTTGGAGCCCAGGCGGTTGGCGCCATGCACCGACACGCAGGCGGCCTCGCCGATCGCGTACAGGCCCGGCACGACCGCATCCGGGTTGTCGCCGACCTTGCGCACCACTTCGCCGTGGTAATTGGTCGGGATGCCACCCATGTTGTAGTGCACGGTCGGGATGACCGGGATGGGCTGCTTGGTCACATCCACGCCCGCGAAGATGTGGGCGCTCTCGGCGATGCCGGGCAGCTTCTCGTTGATCACTTCCGGGCCCAGGTGGGTCAGGTCGAGCAGGATGTGGTCCTTGTGCTCGCCGACGCCGCGGCCTTCGCGGATCTCGATGGTCATCGAACGGCTGACCACGTCGCGCGAGGCCAGGTCCTTGTAGTGCGGCGCATAGCGCTCCATGAAGCGCTCGCCGTTGCTGTTGCGCAGGATACCGCCTTCACCACGGACGCCTTCGGTGATCAGGCAGCCCGCACCGTAGATGCCGGTGGGATGGAACTGCACGAACTCCATGTCCTGCATCGGCAGGCCCGCACGCATCACCATGCCGCCACCGTCGCCGGTGCAGGTGTGGGCCGAGGTCGCCGAGAAGTACGCGCGGCCGTAGCCGCCGGTGGCCAGCACCACGCCGTGGGCACGGAACAGGTGCAGCGTGCCGGTCGCCATATCCAGCGCGAGCACGCCGCGGCAGGCGCCTTCCTCGTCGAAGATCAGGTCCAGCGCGAAGTACTCGACCATGAAGCGCGCATCGTGCGCCAGCGACTGCTGGTACAGCGTGTGCAGCATGGCGTGGCCGGTGCGGTCGGCCGCGGCGCAGGTGCGCTGGGCCGGCGGACCTTCGCCGTACCGGGTGGTCATGCCACCGAACGGGCGCTGGTAGATCTTGCCCTCCTCGGTGCGGGAGAACGGCACGCCGTAATGCTCCAGCTCGATGATGGCCGGGATGGCCTCGCGGCACATGTACTCGATGGCGTCCTGGTCGCCCAGCCAGTCCGAGCCCTTGATGGTGTCGTAGAAGTGGTAGCGCCAGTCGTCCTCGCCCATGTTGCCGAGCGCGGCGGAAATGCCGCCCTGCGCCGCCACGGTGTGCGAGCGGGTCGGGAAGACCTTGGTCAGGCAGACGGTCTGCAGGCCCTTGGCGGCCAGGCCGAAGGTCGCGCGCAGGCCGGCACCGCCGGCGCCCACCACGACCATGTCGTACTTGTGTTCGGTGATCTTGTAAGCGGACATGCGGCTCAATTCCCCAGCGCGATGCGGGCCACGGCGAAGACGCTCACGATGGCGCCCAACACGGCGATGAACTTGACGGTGGTCTGCACGGCGAGCGCGAGCAGCGAGTTGTGGATGTAGTCCTCCAGGATGACCTGAAGGCCCAGCTGCGCATGCCAGAACATGGCGACCAGGAAGCCGACCAGCAGCATCGCGTTCCACGGCTTGGCGATGGCGGCGGTGGCGGTGACGTAGTCGGCACCCATCAGGCTCAGCACGAACATCAGGAACCAGATGGTCAGCGCGACCAGCGCGGTGGCGGTCAGGCGCTGGTGCACGAAGTGCTCGGTACCGGTCTTCGCCGAGCCCAGGCCGCGCGCATTCTTGATGGGGGTACGGAAGTCGCTCATGCGCCACCTCCCAGCAGCACGTACGCCCACACCAGGGCGGTGATGACCAGGCTGCCGATCACCGACAGCCAGCTGCTGCGCACGAACGTGGCGATGCGGTAGCCGATGGCGAAGTCCTGCACGATGTGGCGGATGCCGTTGCACAGGTGGTAGGCGAAGGCCCAGGTCCAGCCGAACAGGAACAGCTGGCCGTACCAGGCGCCGGCAAGGCCGGTGACGCAGTTCCAGGCATCGGGGCCGATCATCAGTGCCACCAGGCCTGCGGTGATCACCAGGGCGCCGCCGGCGAGGATGACCCCCGTGGCGCGATGCAGGATCGACGTCACCATCTGGATCTGCCAGCGGTAGACCTGGAGGTGGGGGGAAAGCGGACGTTGTGGAGTCGCCATTCGTTGCGCTCGTTGTCTCGGCTGGGCGGTCAGGACCGCGTTGGCTTTACGTGCACTGCTCAGAAATCGATGCAGCGCCCGTTCTTTTCCCAATCCCCGTAACGCGTGGGCTCGGGCCCGTCGCGTCCGCCGATCTCCTTCTGCACGGCCGCGGTTCCGCCACCTTCGCCCGGTGTCGGCGGCGTGGGTTCGGATGGCTGTGTTCCGGGATCGTGGTCGGGAATCGGGGGAGTTTGACCTATCATGGCGGTCTCGCAACGCACAAAATTTTAATCCCCGCCCCCTTGGCTGACAACCTTTCCCGTACCAGTCCACCGCTTTTCGCCCTGCCCGACCACGCGCTCGTGGTGCTGGAAGGCCCGGATGCCGTGGCATTCGCCCATGCGCAGTTCGCCAACGATGTCGTGTCGCTGGCGCCCGGGCACTGGCAGTGGAATGCGTGGCTGACGCCCAAAGGGCGGGTGATTGCGGTGTTCGCGCTCGCCAGGAGGACGGACGAGACCCTGTGGCTCGTACTGCCCGACTTTCCCGCCGACCTGTTCGCCGAGGCACTGCGGCGATTCGTGTTTAGACGAAAGTTGAAGATCGAAGTCCCCGCCGGCATCGCCGTCAACGCCACGTTCGCCGCGCCCGCCCGCGCGTCGGGCGCCGCGCTGGACGCGACGGATGACGCGCTCGAATTCAATCTCGGTGGCGATGGCGGACCGCGCACGTGGCACATCGGTGCTGCCGCTGCCGAGGATCCTGCCTTGCAGGCCGCATGGCAGGTCGCCGACCTGCGCCACGGCCTGCCCCGCCTGCCCGCGTCGCAGCGCGAACAGTGGACACCCCAGCAACTCGCGCTCGACCGCCTGTCCGCCTACAGCGTCAAGAAGGGCTGCTACCCGGGCCAGGAAATCGTGGCCCGCACGCATTTCCTCGGCAAGGCGAAGCGCTCACTGCAGTGCTTCTCCGCCATGGGCACGGTCACCGACGGCACGCCGGTGCGCGAAGGCGAGCGCGATGTGGGCGAAGTCGCCTGCGTCGCATCCGACGTAGCGGGCAGCGTGCTGCTGGCGGTGATGCCGCTGGAGCATGCGGGCACCGACCTGATGGCGGATGACCACCTGCTGGCACGACAGCCGCTGCTGGACGGACTGCGCCGCTGAGCCCGTTCCGCGCGTCGATTGATCCACGTCAATGACGCCGATGCACGCAGACCTAGACTGCTCCAGTCCCTGAGCAGAAGGCATGCGCATGCACCATGACGTCATCATCATCGGCGCCGGTCCGGCCGGTCTCTGCCTGGCCAAGGCCCTGTGCGATCTCGACCTGAAAGTCGCCGTGGTGGAGCGCCAGCCGCGCGCCGCGATCGCCGAACCCGCGTTCGACGGCCGCGAGATCGCGCTGACCCATGCCTCGATGCGACTTCTGCGCGACCTCGGCATCTGGCAGCACCTGCCGGACGACGCCTGCTCGCCGTTGCGCGCGGCACGCGTGATGGAGGGCGACTGCCTGCACGACATGCGGATCGATGCCGGCCTCGCCGGTACGCCGGAACTGGGCATGCTGGTGCCCAATCACCGCATTCGCGAAGCCGCATGGAAGGCCGTGTGCGCCCTGCCCGGCCTGGACCTGTTCGACAGCGCGCGCATCCATGCAGTCCGCACCACCGACGACCATGCCTGCGTGACGCTGAGCGATGGCCTGCGACTGGAGGCACCGCTGCTGGTGGCGGCCGACAGCCGGTTCTCCGAGACACGCCGCGCGATGGGCATCGGCGCCGACCAGTACGATTTCGGCAAGAGCATGCTGGTCTGCCGCATGCATCACGAACAGCCGCACCAGGGTGTGGCGTGGGAGTGGTTCGGCCACGGACAGACGCTCGCGTTGCTGCCGTTGCAGGAACACCAGGCCTCGGTCGTGGTCACCCTGCCCGACAGCGCAGCGAGGCGGCTCGCGGCGCTGGACGTGGAGGCCTTCGCCCGCGAGATGGAGCAGCGCTACGGGCACCGCCTCGGTAACATGCGGCTGGAGAGCAGCCGGCACGTCTATCCACTGGTCGGTGTGTACGCACGCCGCTTCGTCGGACGCCGCTTCGCCCTGGTGGGCGACGCGGCGGTGGGCATGCATCCGGTGACGGCGCATGGCTTCAACCTGGGGCTGGGCAGCGTGGAACGGCTGGCCGACATGGCGCGCGAAGCGCTGCGCTGCGGCGGCGACCTGGGCTGCGCGGAGGGACTGGCGCGCTATGAGCGTCGTCATCGTCGTGGATCGCGCCCGCTCTACCTGGCGACCCGCGCGATCGTGGAGCTTTACACCAACGACGGGGCGCCCGCGCGCGTCGTCCGCGAAACCGTCCTGCGGGCCGGCCGGCGGCTCACCCCATTCCGACGCATGCTGGCGCGCACGCTGGCCGACGAACGGCCACTGGACCGGAATCCCCTGCAGCGCCTGCGCGACGGCTTGGAACTCCTGCGACCGTAGCGTGCGCCATGCGCACGGTCACGCGAACCATCACGGGTCATGATTCGTGCGCACGGCGCACGCTACGCGGCGAGCCACGCCTCGTAGCGGTCGAGGAACGACTGCAGGCGCCGCCGCAGACGCTCGTCCGTGATGGTGCCGCCCGCGTCGATCTGGCCTTCGCGGTACTGGATGGCGATCTCCGGCTGCGGCAGCACCGCGACGTCCACCGCCGCCAGCACGTTGCGCAAATGCTGCTGGGCCGACACCGTGCCGTGCGCACCGGGCGACGTGCCGATCACGCCGGCGCGCTTGCCGGCGAACGAATTGCTGCCGCCCGGGCGGGTGCCGATGTCGATGGCGTTCTTCAGCACCCCCGGGATGGAGCGGTTGTACTCCGGGGTGACGAACAGCAGCGCGTCGCAGGCTTCCACCTGCTGCTTGAAGCGCAGGCCCGCGGCGGGGAAGTCCGCATCGTCGTCCTGGTCGTACAGCGGCAGGTCGGCAATGCCGATCTCGTCGAACACGAAGCGGTCGCCGGCCAACGCCTGCACGGCGCCGGCCAGCTGACGATTGAACGAGCCGGCGCGCAGGCTGCCGATGATGAGGCCGATGCGGGGCGTGGGCATGTCCGTTCCTCAGCGTGTGGGGAGGGACATCATGCCAGCCGGTCGGCCGCTGCGACGATGTCCTCGTCGCCGGGCAGCACCAGGAAGGCTGCGCCGGCCAGCGGGGTGTACGTATCCGCACCCACCACGCGCTGGAACGGACGCGCACGGTAGCCCGCCTCCGCGATCGCCGTGATGACGCCCTCGCCTACCCCGGCCGCGTGCCGACCCTCGTCGACGACCAGGATGCGCTTCGCCGTTTTCGCCTGCTCGGCGATGAAGGTCGCATTGAGTGGCACCAGCCAGCGCAGATCGACCACGCGCACCTTCCACCCGTGCTTCATTTCGATGCTGCGCGCGGCGCGCAGGCTCATCGGCACGCCGTTGCCGTAGGTGAAGACGACCAGATCGTCCGCGTCCGCGCCGTAGACCCGGCCTTCGCCCAGCGGCATCGCCTCGTCCTGCGCCGGATACGGGAACAGCCACTGGCCGTCGCCGGCTTCGTGCAGGTCCTTGGTCATGTACAGCGCGATCGGCTCCAGGAACACGCTGACACGCCCATCGACCTTCGCCAGCGCCGCCAGCGTGCGCAGCATGGTGGCCGCATCGTCGCCACGCGACGGGCAGCCGACCACCAGGCCAGGGATGTCGCGCAGCGCGGTGATCGAGTTGTCGTTGTGGAAGTGCCCGCCGAAGCCGCGCTGGTAGCCCAGCCCGGCGATGCGTACCACCATCGGATTGCGGTACTGGTTGTTGCTGAAGAACTGCAGGCTGGCGGCCTCGCCACGGATCTGGTCGCAGGCGTTGTGGAAGTACGCCAGGTACTGGATCTCCGGGATCGGCAACATGCCCAGGTTCGCATAGCCCTGCGCCAGGCCGAGGATCATGGTCTCGTCCAGCAACGTGTTGAACACGCGCGTGCCCTTGAAGGCCTTCTGCAGACCCTTGGTCACCGTGTAGACGCCGCCCTTCTGCGCCACGTCCTCACCGAACAGCAGCGTCTCCGGGTACTTGCAGAACAGGTCGTGCAGCGCGTTGTTGATCTGGATGGCCAGGTGGCGTGGCGGCAGCTTCTCCGGCAGCTTGTCCTCGCTGCCGAACGCGGCGACGCGCTTCTCGTGCGGTGCGACGCGCGCCGCTTCCTTTTCCACGGCAGCCGGTGTGTACGGCGCCAACGGGGCCATCACGTGTTCCAGCGTGGTGATGCGCGGGCGGCAGTCCGCATCCTCTGCAGCGGCGAAGCAGCGCTTGCGGGTGGTTTCGTACAGCGCCAACAGCGCATCCTTCGACAGCAGGCCGGATTCCAGCGCGATCGCGGCCGAGCGCAGCAGCGGGTCGGTCGCCTCCACCGCGCACAGTTCTTCCAGCGGACGCCATTCGATCTCGAAGTCGGTACCGGCGTGCCCCATGATCCGCGTGGTGCGCAGGTGCAGGAAGGTGGGCCGACGCGTGCGACGGCAATGCTCGACCGCCGCCTGCACCTGGCCGTAGCCGGTGGCCAGGTCCAGGCCATCGGCGTGGAAGTAGTCCAGGTCCTTGCGGTCGCGGAAGTTGCGGCCGATCCAGCCATCCGGGGTCTTCACCGAGATGCCGATGCCGTTGTCCTCGCAGACGAACAGCACCGGCGCCGGCAGCTTCTGGTAGGCCGTCCACGCCGCCGCATTGAACGCGGTCTGCGCCGTGGCATGGTTGCTGGAGGCGTCGCCGAACGAGCAGATCGCGATGCTGTCGTTGGGGATGGGCAACGCATGGCCGATGCGGCGCGCCTGCTCGATGGCCACCGCCGTGCCCAGCGCCTTCGGCAGGTGCGATGCGATGGTGGACGTCTGCGGCAGCACCCACAACGGCTTGCTGCCCCACACCTTGTGGCGTCCACCGGACGCGGGGTCCTCGGCGCTCGCCGCGAAGCTCAACGCGGAATCCATCACCGGATCCATGCCAGGCAGCTTGCGGAAACGCTCGGCCATGAAGCCGCCACTGCGGTAGTGCAGGAAGGCCGGATCGGTATGCCGCGTCAGCCGCGCGACCATCGCATTGCCTTCGTGGCCGGAACTGCCGATGGTGTAGAAGACCTTGTTCTGCACGCGCAGCACGCGCGCCATCAGGTCCAGGTGGCGCGAGATCAACTGGGATTCGAGCAGTTCGATGAAGCTGCGCGCATCCAGCGCACTGCCGGGCAGGATGGCGTCGCCGGCCGCCGTCGTCGCGCCGACCCGTCCGTTCCACTCCTTCACGAACTCGATGAAGTTCTGGTCGCAGATCTCGGCGCGGTTGAGGCCCTTCATGCGGGCCGGAATCGGGTTGGCAGTCATGTGTTCGCTCAGGCTCGGGAAAACGCCAGGCGCGCCGCGACCTCGTCGCTCACGCCCGGCATAGGAACGAAACCCGGCGTGGCGCGTACGCGCGCCAGCCAGTCGGTGATGCGCGGATAGGCGGACAGGTCGAAACCCCCGTCCTCCGCACAATGGGTGTAGGCGAACAGCGCGATATCGGCGACGCCATAGGTGTCGCCGGTGAACCACGCCGCGCGCAGCAGGTGCTTCTCCATGACGGACAGCGCCTGTCCTCCGCGCTCGATCAGGCGCGGCAGGTCGGCTCTGCGCCGAGAATCCACGGGTGTCCAGCCCCGGATGAAGCGCGCGACCGCGATGTACGGCTCGTGGCTGTACTGCTCGAAGAACAGCCAGCTCAACGCCTGCGCCCGCTGCCAGGCGTCGGCAGGCAGCATCGGCGTCCCCTCTGCCAGCCAGCACAGGATCGCGTCGGACTCGACGAGGACGCCGCCACCGGCACGCTCGAGCATCGGCACCTTGCCGTTGGGGTTCTTCGCAAGGTACGCCGGCGTGCGCGTCGCGCCATTCGCGCTGTCGACCTCGATCCATGCGTAGGGACGATCCAACTGCTCCAGCAGCAGGCGCACCTTGTGGCAGTTGCCGGAGGTGGACATGCCGTGGACGGTGACGGACTCAGGCGACATGACGGTCCTCCTGGAATGCGGCGATGCGGGCGGCCTTGGCCAGGTCTTTCGGGCGACCGAACAGGGTGAAGATGCGTTGCTGTTCCTCAAAGGTCGGCACGCGGACGGCATGGGCATCGAACCCGACGATGGTGTCGTCCAGCACCTGCAGCGGACGCCAACCCTCCGCCGTCATCACCTCGAGGTCGCCCATCACTTCCAGCGGCATCGGCAGGTGCGTGAAGCGAGCGAACGTGGAGCGGAAACGCGCCTCATCCTGCGGGCGGTAAGCGAGATCGGCGTGCGGCATCCATGCCGCCTGCAACCGGAGCGCATCTTCGCGACTGCACAGCACGTCGATATCCTGCGGCGCGATGTCGGGCACACCGGTCAGCGCCATCGCGGCGCTGCCGATGATCCACCAAGGATCGCGGAACGTCCGCGCCAACTCGGGCAAGGCATCCTGCAGGCCTGCACGGAGCACGGAAGTTTCTGTCACGAATGCGTGGCCCCACGCAATTGCCATTGCGCGCACGTCTGGCCCCAGACTTCCACCGGCTTCTCGTGATGCGGCTCGGGCAGCCGGTCCATCCGCTGATACGTCGAACCCAGTTTGGCGGCGACGGTTTTCGAGTTGGCGTTGTCGGGATCGATGGTATGGATCACCTCGCCCCAGCCCAGTTGATCGAACGCCCAACCGATGCTCGCGGCGGCTGCCTCCGGCGCATAGCCCCTCCCCCAGGCCTCGCGGGCGATGCTCCAGCCCACTTCCTTGCCCGGCCAGCCTTCGGGTTGCCAGGGGCCGACGCGCCCCACCCAGCGACCACTCGACTTCTCGATCACCGAGAACATGCCGAAGCCCTGCAGATGCCAGCTGCCCAGCGTGGCTGCCAGGCTGCGCCATGCCGGTGAGCGCGCCATCACGCCGCCGATATAGCGAGTGGCTTCTTCATCGGCGGCGAACGTCGCCCAGCATTCGTAGTCGGCTTGCCGCGGCAGGCGCAGCAGCAGGCGTGGGGTTTCGAGCTGGAGACCGGAAAGATCCATCGATACCGCACCATCCCATCGGAATGACCAGACACGAGCGACGACGCCCGACTTGCCTCGCATCCGCTCCCGCTTCCGGGAGCGGTCGATGTCAGAACGCGTTGATACCCGTCAGCTCACGGCCGATCACCAACTGGTGCACGGTTTCCGTGCCTTCGTAGGTGATCACCGATTCCAGATTGAGCGCATGGCGGATCGCGGCGTGCTCGGTGGTGATGCCAGCGCCGCCGAGCAGGTCGCGGCATTCGCGCGCGATGTCGATGGCCATGCGGCAGTTGTTCCACTTCGCCAGCGATACCTGCTGCGGCGCCATGGTGCCGGCGTCCTTCAGGCGACCCAGCTGCAACGACAGCAGCTGTGCCAGGGTGATGCGGCGGGCCATCTCGGCCATCTTGATCTGCGCGCTCTGGGTCGCCGCCACGGGGCGGTCGAACAGGATGCGCTCCTTCGTGTAGGCCAGCACTTCGTCCAGGCAGGCGATGGCCGCGCCAATCGGGCCCCAGGTGATGCCATAGCGCGCCTGCGTCAGGCAGCCCAGCGGGCCCTTCAATCCCTTCACGTTGGGCAAGCGACTGCTGTCCGGCACGCGCACGTTGTCGAAGAACAGCGCGCTGGTGA
The DNA here is from genome assembly GCF_043632995.1 of Pseudoxanthomonas japonensis. Lineage (NCBI taxonomy): Bacteria > Pseudomonadati > Pseudomonadota > Gammaproteobacteria > Lysobacterales > Lysobacteraceae > Pseudoxanthomonas > Pseudoxanthomonas japonensis. The sequence continues at coordinate 2,570,113 of NZ_CP171632.1, forward strand.
CCGAGGCGCGCAGGCTCATCTTGTGCTTGATCTCCTGCGCGGTGAACCCGGTCATGCCCTTCTCGAGCAGGAAGCCCTGGATGCCTTCGTCGGTCTGCGCCCAGACGATGGCGATGTCGGCCAGATTGCCGTTGGTGATCCACATCTTGGAGCCATTGATGACCCAGTCATCGCCGTCGCGGCGCGCATGGGTCTTCATGTTGGCTGGATCGGAGCCGCCATGCGGCTCGGTCAGGCCGAAGCAGCCGATGACCTTGCCGGCCGCCATGTCGGGCAGCCAGCGCTGACGCTGCTCTTCGCTGCCGTAAGCGTAGATGGGGTACATGCACAGCGAGGACTGCACGCTGACGAAGCTGCGGATGCCGCTGTCGCCGCGCTCCAGCTCCTGGCAGATCAGGCCGTAGCTGACCGCGTTGAGGCCGGCGCAGCCGTACTTCTCGGGCAGCGACGAGCCGAGCAGGCCCAGTTCGGCGATCTCGGGCACCAGTTCCTTCGGGAAGCGCCCCTGGTCGAAGGCGTCGCCGATGATCGGGCGCACGCGCTCGTCGGTGAAGCGGGCCACCGCATCCTGGACGGCGCGCTCCTCTTCGCTCAGGAGGGAACGGACATCGAACAGGTCGTACGGGTTCAGGGCCATTGCGCTTCAACCGGCGGGAGTCATTCATCGCATTGTATGCGGTGCCCCTTGATACCGGTAAGCGCCAGTCCGCAAAGCAAAGGCCGGCGAAACGCCGGCCTTTGCGGGGTGCCACGTTGAAACGCAGGCCCGTTGCGGGGCCGGCGCGTCAGCCCTTGCCGGGCGCGTCGACGCTGGCGGTCTGCGTCACCACCTGGCCATCGATCACCGGCAGGCGGTCGCCCGGCTTCTGGTCCAGGCGGATGGTCTTGTCCTGGCCCTCGAAGCGGTAGGTCACGTCGTAACCGATGACCTTGTCGGTGGTGCCCATCGCGATCCGCGAACCCGGCTTGCTGTCCATCCGCATGGTGCCGGTGGTGCCGTCCGGGTTGCGGTAGGTGACGTTGTAGCCGGTCACGCGCGAGGATTCGGACGTCGCATTCTCGGTGTGGCACTGGCGCTCGGTGCGGTTGACCACGCGGCCACCCACGTGGCGCTTGTCGACCTGGTTGCCGATGGCGCCACCGGCCACCGCGCCAGCCACGGTCGCTGCCTTCTTGCCATTGCCGCCGCCGACCTGATTGCCCAGCAGGCCGCCGATGACGGCGCCGGCGACCGTGCCGCCGACGTTGCCGTCGCGCTCGGGCAGGCGCTCCTGCACGACCACGTCATTGCAGACCTCACGCGGCGTGCTGGTGTGGGTGGTTTCGCGTACCGCCTCGGTGCCGATGACGGTCGCGTAGAGCTTCTCGGAACTGGTGATCGGATCGGCCTTCACGACCGAGGCGTATTGCAGCGAGCCCGTCGGGATTTCGTTGCCCGTCGCCGCCACGTCGTCCGCGACCAGCGTGCCGTCCGCTGCCGTCACCAGCCCCCCCTGCTCGGCAGGGCTCTTGTCGCCCCCCTTGAGGAACGCGGCGGTGGCCACGCCACCCACCAGCAGCGCGCCGACGGCGACCAGAATCGTAGTGGTATTGCTCTTCATCGCTGCCTCCATGTCGGGCGGTCCCCGATTCATCGTGGTGATCATTGCACCACCTCGAACCTGAACCAAGTACCGGCGAACGGCGCTGAAAAACAACAAAAAATGAACGACTCCACCACGTGCCGATCATGCTAGCGTCGCACCCATCCCCCGCTTTGACGAGCTTCCGCCATGCCGAATCCGCTACTCCTGCCCCTGCTCGAGTGGGCCAGAAAGCTGCGCTATCCCACCTTGTTCAAGATCACGGCAGCGCTCTTCCTGGTCACGCTTTTCCTGCCCGATCCGTTCCCGTTCGTCGACGAGATCCTGTTTGGCCTGGGCACCTTGCTGCTGGCCAACTGGAAGCGACGCAAGGAACCGCCGCCCGCCATCGAACCATCGCAACGCTGAAACATGCTGGTCGACAGCCACAGCCATTTCGACGCGCCCGAGTTCGACGCGGATCGCGAGGCCGCATTGGCTCGGGCACGCGCTGCCGGCGTGACGCGCCAGGTCGTGCCTGCCGTCACGGCGTCGACCTGGCCCAAGCTGCGCGATGTCTGCGCGTCGGCGGCAGGGTTGTTTCCGGCTTACGGCTTGCACCCGATGTACCTGGCAGAGCACCGGCCCGAGCATCTGGACGCCCTGCGCGACTGGATCGAGCGCGAGCGGCCCGTGGCGGTCGGCGAATGCGGGCTGGACTTCTTCGTCGAGGGGCTGGACCGCGACGAGCAGCAGCGCTATTTCGACGGACAACTTCACTTGGCGCGCGAGTTCGACCTGCCGTTGATCGTGCACGCGCGACGCGCGGTGGATGCGGTCATCGCATCGATCAGGCGCGTCGGACGCCTGCGCGGCGTGGTGCACAGTTTTTCGGGTAGCCCCGAGCAGGCACGTCAGCTTTGGCAGTCGGGCTTCCTGATCGGCCTGGGCGGACCGGTCACGTATGAACGCGCGAACCGCCTGCGCACGCTCGCTCGCACCATGCCGCTTGATTTCCTGCTGCTGGAAACCGATGCACCGGACCAGCCTGACGCGGGCATCCGTGGGCAACGCAACGAGCCATCACGGCTCCCGGCCGTCCGTGACGTGATCGCGGAACTTCGCGGCCAGTCATCGGACGAGATCGCCGCGGCGACGACGCGCAACGCCGAGCGCCTTTTCAGGCTGACGTCTGACTGACGCTTGTTTTGGCTGGCTTGGCCAGCAGTTCCAGCGCCTTGCCCACCATCGCGAATGCGAAGGCGCCGGTGATGTGGGTGGCGGCCCCCAGGCCAACCCCACAGTCCAGTTTCAGCGCGGCATCCGCGCCCAACTGCGGACGCAGACCACAGACGCTGCCATCGGCCTGCGGATACCTGACGTTTTCCAGCGAATAGACGGCCTGGACGCTGAAGTAGCGGTCCTTGTTCTTCGGGAAGTTGAATTCGGCGCGGAGCTTCTTGCGCACGAGCGCGAGCAATGCGTCGTGCTCCGTGCGCGACAGGTCGCGCAGCCGGATCTGGGTGGGATCGGTACGCCCGCCCGCCGAGCCCGACACCACGATCGGCAGCTTGCGCCGGCGGCACCAGGCGATCATTTCCACCTTGACCCGGAAGCTGTCGCAGGCATCGAGCACCAGATCGAACCTCCGATCCAGGAGATCCGCCATGTTGCTCGACGTGAGGAACTGCGGCACCGCCTCGACCTCGATGAGCGGATTGATCGCGCGGCAGCGCTCGGCCATCGCCTCGGCCTTGTTCCGCCCGTACTGCCCGTCCAGCGCAGGCAACTGGCGATTGGTGTTGGACACGCAGATGTCATCGGCATCGATCAGCGTCAGATGGCCGATACCCGAGCGCGCGAGCGCCTCCACCACCCACGAGCCGACGCCGCCCATGCCCACCACCGCCACGCGCGCCGCCGCATGGCGCTCCACCGCGCCCACCCCATACAGTCGGTCGATGCCGGCGAACCGGTCCCGGAGTTCTTTCTTCATGTCACCAGTGTAAGCCGTGGCGCAAACCGTGACGGGCGTCGTACTATCGCGGCGTCATCCACAAGGAGCCCGCCGCATGGCCAGCCAGCCCGAGACCAAGAAGCCGTCCGCCGCCTCGCGTTACCTGTTCCTGTTCCTCATCGGCCTGGTGGTGGGCGCCATCTGCACGGTCATGGCATTGCGTGCCATCCAGGCGCGGCAGGACCCCTTCCCGGACAGCGTCATGCACGTCATGGCCAAGCATTCCGGGCTCCTGGCCGACAAGGTCAAGCAGAACCGCTGTGCGGCCACCGACACCATTCCCCATGTGCGCACGCTGCGCGCAATGGCGAACGACCTGGACATGGCCTTCCCGGGTATCGCCGACGACCAGCGCTTCAGGACGCACACCAGCCAGTTCCGCGCAGACCTCGACGCGGCCCTGGGCGCACCTCCGACCGACTGCGCCGCGGCTGGCGCGCTGGTCGAGAAAGTGGGCGCCGACTGCAAGGCCTGCCATCAGGACTTCCGCGGCTGACACGTGCGGAACGACTGAATCGCTGCTGACATCCGGGCCGCGAAAGCGGCCCGATTGTCATCGTGTTCACGTGGGGATAGGGAGCATGCGCCGCGAAGGGACCGCAACGCACGACGGTCCCACCATCCCCAGGAGGCACCCATGAATTTCCGACTGCTCGCCATCGGCCTGACGGCTACCGTCGCCCTTGCCGGTTGCGCCACCTCGCCGGGCTACAGCGGTGGCGGTTACAACAGCGGCGGCTATGGCAGCTCCCCGGCCAATCGCTATTGCGCCGACTGCGGCATCGTCGAGCGCATCGATGTGGTGCCATCCGGTCGTAGTGCTCCGTCCGCCACGGGCGCGGTCTTGGGCGGCATCGTGGGCGCGGTCGCCGGCCGCCAGATTTCCGACCGCACCGGTGGCAGCGAAGGCAACAAGAATGTTTCCACCGTCGCCGGTGCCGTCGCGGGCGCGGCGGCGGGCAACGCGATCCAGAACCGCACCACCGGCGATACGTACAACATCACCGTCCGCATGGACGATGGCCGCCGGGTGACGATCAACCAGCACGATCTCGCGGGTGTGCGCGAAAACACCTACGTCCGCATCCAGAACGGACGCGTGGTGATCCGTTGATCCTGCCGTGATTCACGAGGACAAAGAAAAAGCCCGGCGATCGCCGGGCTTTTTCTTGCGGAGCACGCGCCGTAGCGCGGTTCGGCGACTTCCGGATCAGACCGGCTGCACGGCGTCGGCCTGCAGGCCCTTCTGGCCCTGCACGACGGTGAAGCTGACCTTCTGGCCTTCCTTCAGGCTCTTGAAGCCCTGGGTCTGGATGGCACGGAAATGCACGAACACGTCTTCACCATTCTCGCGGCTGATGAAGCCGAAGCCCTTGGCATCGTTGAACCATTTGACGGTTCCGGTTTCACGATCAGACATCTACTTGCTCCTTGAAACGGGTGGTGGTTACGCCTGCTGGGCGGCTGGTTGCAAGGAGGAAGCGAGGTACAAGGATGCAGCGGATCATGGATCTACCCCATCAGGCCACGATTCACGGTGACCTTGGCAACGGCAGCGAGCGCACGGTAACCCGGCATTTGGCAAAATGCAAACGCTTGAACGGAAAAGTCAAGCCCCCGGCAACCCATTGATTCCCTAGGAGATTTGATTGGACATCCAGATGCTCTATTACGCCCTGGCGGTGGTGCTGATCCTGGTGGGCGTCGCCGGCGTGATCCTGCCCGCCCTGCCCGGCCTGCCGCTGGTGTTCGCCGGCATGCTGCTGGCGGCGTGGGCAGGCGATTTCCAGCAGATCGGCTGGGTGACCCTGGTCGTCCTGGGACTGCTGACCGCCCTGTCCTTCGCCGCCGACATCTTCTCCACCGCGATCGGGGCGCAGCGGGTCGGGGCGAGCCGCAAGGCGCTATGGGGCACGGTGATCGGTACGTTCGCCGGCCTGTTCTTCATGCCCATCGGCCTGCTGGCCGGACCCTTCATCGGCGCGCTGGCGGGCGAGCTGTGGCATGGGCGGGATGTCGGGCAGGCCGCCAAGGTCGGCCTGGGTACCTGGCTGGGCATCGTGCTGGGCGTGGTGCTGAAGCTGGGCCTGACCTTCGCGATGCTCGGGCTGTTCGTGTTCGCCTGGATCTTCTGAGGCCATGTCGACGCGCCTTCGCGTCCACGGCTGGCAGAATACCGCTCCCCACTCGCCCCTCCCATCGAGCCCCGCATGACGCATCGCGCCCGACTCCTGCCGCTGGCCATCGGCGTTTCCCTCTCGTTCGCCGCGCAGGCACAGGACGCGCCGGCCACTCCCTCGGCCGAAGCCTGCTTCCTGCTGGAGAACGATGCCGCGCGCCTGGCGTGCTACGACCAGGCGCTGGGCAGGAGTGCCCGCGACACGCGGACCGCCGACGAACAGGCGCGCGCAGCCAAGGAGGCCGAGGCGCAGGCTCGCGAGCAGGCGCGTGCAGCGGCCCGCGCCGACGCGGAAGCCGCCAAGGCCGCCGATCTGCCGTTGAGCGAGCGCGCCCGGCGGCGGATGGGCGCCTGGTTCCGGGTCGACGAGGCGGCCGAAGCCGACCTGATCGCCAACGCGGGCCGCGGATCGCTGCTCGACAGCCGCTGGGAACTGGCCAAGGACTCCAAGCTCGGCGTGTTCCAGTTGCGCGCGTACAAGCCCATGTACCTGCTGCCGGCGTTCTGGACCAGCCAGGTCAACGAGATGCCGTCGTCTCCCAACCCGGACAACACGGTTACCGAAGCGCAGGAACTGCAGGATATCGAGGCGAAATTCCAGCTGAGCTTCAAGACCAAGTTCGCGGAAAACGTGTTCGGCGACAATGGCGACATCTGGGGCGCGTATACCCAGAGCTCGCGCTGGCAGGTCTACAACGGCGAGGAGTCGCGCCCATTCCGCGAGACCAACTACGAGCCGGAAGTGATGCTGGTGTTCCGCAACAACTACAGCATCGCGGGCTGGAAGGGCCGCATGACCGGCATCGCGCTGAACCACCAGTCCAACGGCCGCGGCGATCCGCTGTCGCGCAGCTGGAACCGCGTCATCGCCACCGTCGGCCTGGACCGCGAGAACTGGGCGCTGGTGCTGCGGCCGTGGTACAGAATTCCGGACGGCAACGACGACGACAACCCCGATATCGAGAACTACATCGGCCGAGGAGACGCGATGCTGACCTATGCGCGCAATGGCCATGTCTTCACGGTGCTGGGCCGGCATTCGCTGCGCGGTGGCGACGAATCGCACGGCGCCGTGCAGGTGGACTACGGCTTCCCGATCAATCGCGCCTTCCGCGGCCACGTGCAGGTCTTCCATGGCTATGGCGAAAGCCTGATCGACTACAACCACAAGGCCACGTACGTGGGCCTGGGCATCTCGCTGCTGGACTGGTACTGATGGACGAGGTGACGATCTACCACAACCCGGCCTGCGGCACCTCGCGCAACACACTGGGCCTGATCCGCAATGCGGGCATCGAACCCCGTGTGATCGAGTACCTGAAGACGCCTCCCGACCGCACCACGCTGCTGGCGCTGATCCAGGCGATGGCCGTTCCCGTCCGGGATGTCGTCCGCGCGAAAGAGAACGCCTATGCGGAGCTCGGCCTCGCCGATGCCGGCGACGATGCCCTGATCGACGCCATGCTGGCGCATCCGGTGCTGATCAACCGGCCGATCGTGGTCACGGCGCTGGGCACGAAGCTGTGCCGTCCTTCGGAAGTCGTGCTGGATATCCTGCCGCAGCCGCAGCGCGGCGCCTTCAGCAAGGAAGACGGCGAACCGGTCGTCGATGCGGCCGGAAACCGTCTCGCCTGACGTAAGATCCTGCGCAGGATTCGCACCGCCTGCCAGGACGCTTCATGTCACGCCAACGCCGCTCGTTCTTCGCCTACTCATCCGCCCTGCTCGGCCTGCTCAGCCTGATGGCGGTGGCCTGCTTCCACTTCCCGGAACTGCTGACCAGCAAGGAGTTCCGCGCGGCCTACAACGAACAGTTCGCCCGCCACCTGCTGCTGGTGGGACTGGCCGCGGCGTTCGCGATGGGTACGTGGGCCATCCTGCGCGACCGCAACAAGCGCATCGCCCTGATCGGCGTCGGCAGCGCCACGCTCGCCGTGCTGCTGGGTGGCACCAACGTGCAGTTCGACGCGATCGGCAAGACACCGTATTCGCTGGGCCTGGACTGGTTCGTCATCTCGCTATTCTTTTCGGCGCTGGTGTTCGTGCCGCTGGAGCACTACCTGGGCAAGCGCCGCATTTCGCCGCTGCGCCCGGGATGGCGCACCGACGTCACCTACTTCTTCATGAGCCACATGCTGGTGCAGTTCATCCTGATCCTGGTGACCGCATCCACGTCGACCATCGCCGGGCTGGCGGCGTTTCCGGCGCTGAAGGATGCGATCCAGTCGCTGCCGGTGTGGGCGCAGTTCCTGATCGCGGTGTTCGTGGCCGACCTGGCGCAAGCACTGCTGCATCGCGCGTACCACAACATCCCGTGGCTCTGGCGCTTCCATGCCGTGCACCATTCCAGCCGCGAAATGGACTGGCTGGCCGGTTCGCGCATCCATATCGTCGAGATCGTGCTGACCCGCAGCGCGGTGCTGCTGCCGCTGCTGATCCTCGGCTTCTCGACGCCGGCGGTGAACGCGTACGTGATCCTGGTTGGCCTGCAAGCCGTGCTGGCGCATGCCAACCTCGGCGTCCGCTTCGGCTGGCTGGAGTACCTGCTGGTGCTGCCGCGCTACCACCACTGGCATCACGCGCGGCACAAGGACTACCTGGACGTGAACTACGCCATCCACCTGCCGCTGGTCGACATGCTGATGGGCACGTTCAAGCTGCCGCCGAAGCAGGAAGACTGGCCGGAGGAGTACGGCGTGATGAAGCTGGAGACGGTGCCGCGCGGCATCCTGCGCCAGCACCTGATGCCGTTCCAGGGCGGCAAGAAGTTCGACGAATACGTGGACTGATCCGACGCGGTGATCACTGTGGGAGCGACGTAAGTCGCGAGCTTTTTCCATCGGCCCACGTGGATTCCATCCCGGAGCTTCGCGACTTGCGTCGCTCCCACAACGCGCAGCCCGATCACGTCCAGTCCGTCAGCCCCTCACGGGCATAGACTTCCCTGAAACTCGGCAGCGCCTTCATGCGCTGGGCGTATGCTCGCAGCACCGGCCAGGTGTCGGTGGGCTTGGGCATGTTGCGCGACCAGCGCATCAGCATGGTCAGCAGGAAGTCGGCCGCGCTGCGCTGTGCGCCGAGAAGATAAGGGCCATGCGCTTCCAGGTGATCGGCCACCTGTCCCCAAGCCTTTTCCAGCTTGGCGCGGGCGTGATCCTGCGAAGCCGGGATATTGGCTTCACCGGCGATCTCGTCCGGGTAGAACCACGCCCGGTAGGCCGGCATCAGCGTGTTGGCGCAGAACAGCATCCAGCGGTAGTACTGCGCCCGCTGGGTGGTCGCCACCGCCGGCGCGAGGTCCGCGCGCGGATGCGTATCGGCGAGATGCATCAGGATCGCCGCCGTCTCGGTGATGACCTGCCCGTCCATCACCAGCGTGGGCACCACACCGGCGGGATTGAGCTTCAGGTAGTCGTCGGACTTCTGGTCGCGCTTGTCGAAGTCCAGTTCGTGCAGCTCGTGTGGGATGCCCAGTTCGATCAGCAGCCAGTGGACGACCAGACTGGCGGTGCTGCGGGAGTAGTAGAGGGTTGTCGACATTCATGGGCCTCTGAGGTTGAAGCCCCTCTCCCTGCGGGAGAGGGGTTGGGGTGAGGGGCGACGAAAGTCCGAATGGCTCGAGCATCCTGACTCCGCCTTACCCTCATCCGCCCTTCGGGCACCTTCTCCCGAGGGGAGAAGGAAACAGCGTCAGGCCACCACCACCGGAATCTTCCCGATCCGCGCCTGCCATTCCTTCGGGCCGGTCTGGTGCACCGAGGTGCCCTGCGAATCGACGGCCACGGTCACCGGCATGTCCTGCACGGTGAACTCGTAGATCGCTTCCATGCCCAGATCGGCGAAGCCGACGACCTTCGCCGCCTTGATCGCCTTCGACACCAGATAGGCCGCGCCGCCCACTGCCATCAGGTAGGCCGACTGGTGCTTCCGAATCGCCTCGATGGCGGTCGGGCCACGCTCGGCCTTGCCGACCATGCCCAGCAGGCCGGTCTGCGCCAGCACCTGTTCGGTGAACTTGTCCATGCGCGTGGCGGTGGTCGGGCCGGCAGGGCCGACGACCTCTTCGCGCACCGGATCGACCGGGCCGACGTAATAGATGAAGCGGCCCTTCAGATCGACCGGCAGCGGCTCGCCCTTGTTGAGCATGTCGACCATGCGCTTGTGCGCCGCGTCGCGGCCGGTCAGCAGCTTGCCGTTGAGCAGCAGCACCTCGCCCGGCTTCCAGCTGGCGACATCGGCCGGCGTCAGCGTGTCGAGGTCGACACGGCGGCCCTTCGACGCGTCATAGGTCAGTTCGGGCCAGTCTTCCAGCGACGGCGGATCCAGCATCACCGGGCCGCTGCCGTCGAGGGTGAAGTGCGCATGGCGCGTGGCGGCGCAGTTCGGGATCATCGCCACCGGCAGGTTGGCCGCATGGGTCGGGTAATCCTTGACCTTGATGTCGAGCACGGTGGTCAGGCCGCCGAGGCCCTGCGCACCGATGCCGAGCGCATTGACCTTCTCGTACAGCTCCAAGCGCAGCTCTTCGGCACGATTGCTCGCGCCGCGGGCCTGCAGCTCGGTGATATCGATCGCCTCCATCAGCGATTCCTTCGCCAGCAGCATCGCCTTCTCGGCGGTACCGCCGATGCCGATGCCGAGCATGCCCGGCGGGCACCAGCCGGCGCCCATCGTCGGCACGGTCTTCAGCACCCAGTCGACGATGGAGTCGGACGGGTTGAGCATGGCGAACTTCGACTTCGCTTCCGAACCACCGCCCTTGGCGGCGACGATGACGTCGACAGTGTTGCCCGGCACGACCTTCACGTTGACCACGCCCGGCGTGTTGTCCTTCGTGTTGGTGCGCTTGCCGGCCGGATCGGCCAGCACGCTGGCGCGCAGCTTGTTGTCCGGGTGGTTGTAGGCGCGGCGCACGCCTTCGTGGACCATGTCCTCCACACCCATCGTGGCGTCGTCCCAGCGCACGTCCATGCCGATCTCGAGGAAGACGGTGACGATGCCGGTGTCCTGGCAGATCGGGCGATGGCCCTCGGCGCACATGCGCGAGTTGATCAGGATCTGGGCGATGGCGTCCTTGGCCGCCGGGGATTCCTCGCGCTCATACGCGGAGGCGAGGCTTTTGATGTAGTCGACCGGGTGGTAGTAGCTGATGTACTGCAGGCCGTCGGCGATGGACTGGATGAGGTCTTCTTGCTTGATCGAGGTCATGGGACGTAAAGCCGGGGGCTGCCGGTGGGGTAGCGGGCGGAAGCGGCCATTTTAGGCCAAAGTGACGCCCTGCCCGGCTGTCACGCAACGCCGTCCTGCCCCGTCTTTGGTCGCATGAACGCCGAAACCACCTTCGAAACCCACCGTCCCCGCCTGTTTGCGCTGTCCTACCGCCTGCTCGGCAGCCGCAGCGACGCCGAGGACGTCGTCCAGGACACCTGGCTGCGCTGGCAGCAGACCGACCGCAGCGGTATCCGCGATGCCGAAGCCTGGCTGGTCACCGCCGCCACCCGCCTGGGCATCGACCGCCTGCGCGCGGCGCGCGTGCAGCGCGAGCACTACATCGGTCCCTGGCTGCCCGAACCCGCCGAGATCGACGAGTCCCCGACCCCCGAACACGCGACCGAGGTCGCCGAACAGGTGTCGCTGGCCTTCCTGGCGGTGCTGGAGCGACTGGGCCCTGAGGAACGCGCCGCCTTCCTGCTGAAGGAGGCCTTCGACTACGACTATGCGCAGATCGCGCTGCTGCTGGGTCAGAGCGAGGCCAACTGCCGGCAGATGGTGCATCGCGCCCGCGAACGCGTGCAGGCGGGGCGACCGCGTTTCGACGTGGCACCTGAAAACCATCGGCGCCTGCTGGAGCGCTTCATGCACGCTGCTCGCCGCGGCGATCAGCCCGCGATCGCCGCGCTGCTGCGCGAGGACGCGCGGCTGGTGTCCGATGGCGGCGGCAAGGTGGCGGCCGTCATCCGCCCATTGCTGGGCGCGGTGCGCATCGCGCGCCTGTTCTGGGCGGCCTATCGCCGGCAGGATCCGGCGATCACCTGGCGCATGGGGGCCGTCAACGGCGAGCCTGCGATCCTGCGCTACCGCGATGGCCGATTGACCGCGGTGATGGTCGCGATCAGCGATGGCGAACAGATCAGCGAGCTCTTCACTCTCGCCAATCCGGACAAATTGGGTGTGGGTGTCACGGCGCAGGACGGTGGCGCGTCCTGGTAGCGAAGGTGGCCATCGTGGCCGCCATTGAGGCCCTGCCATGAGCATGAAGTTCCATCGCGTCGACTATCCCAAGCACGTCCCCGAGGCCTTCCGCGGTCTCTATGCCACCAGTACCGCCGTGCACGACGGCGTGCTGGGCAAGGAATTCCTGGAACTGGTGTTCCTGCGCGTCTCGCAGATCAACGGCTGCGCCTACTGCATGGACATGCACAGCAGTGCCCTGGTCAAGGCCGGCGTGGAACCGCGCAAGCTGCACACGCTGGCCGGCTGGCGCGACAGCCGTTTCTTCGACGCCCGCGAGGGTGCCGCGCTGGCGTGGGCGGAACAGCTGACCACCCTGCCTTCCGGCGCACCGGCCGACGCCACTTACGAGGCGCTGAAGGAGCATTTCGACGAACACGGCATCGCCGAACTGACCATGGCGGTGGCCATCATCAACGCCTGGAACCGCCTGGGTGTCGGCATGCAGCCGATCCTGGCCTGACCGGCGCTCGCGGGCGCGCCATGCCGGCGGCACAATGCCGGCATGGATACCCTCGTCCTCATCCTCGACCTGGTCGGCACGTTCGTGTTCGCGCTCAGTGGTGCAACACTCGGCGTGCGCCGCCGTCTGGACATCTTCGGCGTGCTGGTGCTGTCGTTCATCGCGGCCACCGCCGGCGGCATCACCCGCGACCTGCTGATCGGTGCCACGCCGCCGGCGGCGCTCAGCGACTGGCGCTATCCGGTCACTTCACTCGCCGCAGGCATCGTGACCTTCTTCCGCGCACCGCTGATCGAGAAGCTCCATCATCCGGTCCGCATGTTCGATGCCATGGGGCTTGCGCTGTTCGCCGTGGCGGGTACGCAGAAGGCACTGGAATACGGCATTTCCCCGCCGATGGCGGCGGCGATGGGCATGCTCACCGGCATTGGCGGCGGCGTCGCGCGCGACGTGCTGCTGGCGCAGGTACCGTTGGTGCTGCGCGCCGAACTGTACGCGGTCGCTGCGCTGGTCGGCGCGCTGGTGGTGGCACTGGGCCACTGGCTGGCGCTCCCGGCATTGCCCTGTGCGCTGGTCGGCGCGGGGCTCTGCTTCGGGCTGCGCATGATGGCGGTGACCTATGGCTGGCACCTGCCGGTCGCCCTGCAGTCCGGTGGCGACGGCGAACCGCCCGGACCGTTGACGTGACCGGCGGATGCGCCCAAGCGTGCCGCGGGGCCGACCAACCGTGAGGGCTGCCAGCGGCCGGGGCGGTAGCATGGCGCCACCTGCGTTCCGATCGACACCATGGCCATCGCCACCTCCCATCCGCTGAGCCTGTCGCGCCAGCACGTCTTCTGGCTGCTGCACCTGACCGGCTGGGGTGCGTACGTCGCGCAGGGCTGCCTGTACGCGGTCGCCCACGGCAAGCCGTCCGGCTACTGGGTCGTGCCGGCCACCGCCGCGACCATGGGCGCGCTGGTCACGCTGGGCCTGCGCTACGTGCTGAAAAGCTGCTGGAGCCTGCCGCCACGCCGCCTGCTGGCGCTGATGGTGCCGCTGATCCTGGCCAGCTCGGCCGTCATCGATTTCGTCACCCGCGAAGTGCTGGTCGACTTCTGTGAGACCTGCAAGCCGACCACGCAGCTGGAATTCATCGCCTACTCGCTGGGCTACATCTACGTGCTGCTGGCGTGGGTCGGCGCCTACATGGGCATCAAGTACTACCAGCAGCTGCAGGACGAAACCGCGCGCGCGCTCGCCGCCCGCAGCATGGCCCACCAGGCGCAGCTGAAGATGCTGCGCTACCAGTTGAATCCGCACTTCCTGTTCAACACGCTCAACGCCATCTCCACGCTGATCCTGGACCGCGACAACGCCACCGCCAACCGCATGGTGCAGGGACTGTCCTCGTTCCTGCGCCACTCGCTGGACAACGACCCGATGCAGCGCGTCACCCTGCGGCAGGAACTGGATGCACTGACGCTGTACCTGGACATCGAGAAGATCCGCTTCGCCGAGCGCCTGCGCATCGAGACCGCCATCGACGAAAACTGCTGGCGTGCCCTGCTGCCCAGCCTGCTGCTGCAGCCGCTGGTGGAGAACGCCATCAAGTACGCGGTCGCCAAGCAGGTCGCCGGAGGCCTGCTACGGATCGCGGCCGAACGCGATGGCGACCAGCTGGTGTTGCGGGTGACCGACGACGGCCCGGGCTGCAGCGCCCTCGAAGGCGACCAGTTGCCGCCGGGCAAGGGCGTGGGCCTGCGCAACACGCGCGAACGGCTGCATGTGCTGTACGGCGAGGCCAGCGGTTTCTCCGTGCGCAACCTCGAACGCGGCATTGAAGTGACGCTGCGGCTGCCGTTCGAGACCTCGCAGATGCTGGGGGACTGACGCATGGATGCCACCCCATCCGCGCCCCTGCGCGCCATCGTGGTCGACGACGAACCCCTCGCCCGCCGCGGACTCGAGATCCGCCTGGCCGCCCATCCGGACGTCGAGATCGTCGGCCAGTACGGCGACGGCGAAGCCGCCATCGCCGGCCTGCGCGAGCATCGCCCGGACCTGATGTTCCTCGACGTGCAGATGCCGGGCATGGACGGCTTCCAGACCCTGCGCACGATCCCCGCCAGCGAAATGCCGCTCGTGGTCTTCGTCACCGCCTACGACCACTACGCCATCCGCGCCTTCGAGGCCTCGGCGACCGACTACCTGCTCAAGCCGGTGGAAGAATCCCGCCTCACGCAGGCACTGGTCCGCGTACGCCAGGCGCGTGCGCAACGCGAGGCCAGTGGCCATTGCGCGCATCTGCTCGGGCTGCTGGGTGAGCTTAGCGGCCGTCCACCGCTGGACCTGGACGAAGCGCTCAAACCAGACGCATTGGACCTGCTGCGGCGCGAGGAGAAGCTTGCCGTGCGCGATGGCGGCCGCACCGTGCGCGTCGACCTGCACAGCATCCGCTGGATCGATGCCGCCGGCGACTACATGTGCATCCACACCGACGGCGATGCACCGAACGGCACCACCCTGATCCTCCGCGCGACCATGCGCGAGCTGGAGAAGCAGCTCGACCCGCAGCGCTTCCCGCGCATCCACCGCTCCACCATCGTCAACGCGCGCCGCGTCGTCGAGATGCGTCCGCATACCAACGGCGAAAGCTTCCTGCGGCTCGACTGCGGCCAGGAACTGAAGCTGTCGCGCAGCCATCGCGACAAGCTGGCGATGCTGCTGTGATCGCAGTATCGCGAAACGTTCCGCTACCGGCTGCGTAATCCAGATAGCCCCGTCGTCCCAGCGAACGCTAGGACCCATGTTGCTGTTGCTCCTTCATCTCGACTACTGGCTGGAGCAAATGGATCCCAGCGTTCGCTGGGATGACGACGCTTGGATCCCGTGGATGCGTGGCGTAATCGAGAATGTCAGGACTCCGTTCGCCGCGCGCACTTCACCGCTCGCCGCAACCCGACCCATCGCATGACTTCCGGGCCATAACCGCCATAGAAGACGCGCGCATCGTGCGCACCGCCGACCACCACGCGGACCCGCACGATGAAACTCACCGACGCTTCCCTGCGCAATCCGGCCGCTGTCGCGGTCGTCGTGGCGATGGTCTGCGCGTTCGGCCTGATGAGCCTGGGCAAGCTGCCGCTGCAGCTGTTTCCCGACATCGAACGGCCGCAGATGTCCATCCAGACGTCCTGGCGCGCCGCGTCGCCG
Source organism: Pseudoxanthomonas japonensis (assembly GCF_043632995.1). NCBI lineage: Bacteria > Pseudomonadati > Pseudomonadota > Gammaproteobacteria > Lysobacterales > Lysobacteraceae > Pseudoxanthomonas > Pseudoxanthomonas japonensis. Next base: position 2,585,760 of record NZ_CP171632.1, read on the forward strand.
CAGGAGATGGAATCGGAGATCGTCGAGCCCATCGAGGCGGTGATGCAGGGATTGCCCGGGCTGGAGGAAATGGCCTCCAACGTCAACGCCGGCAACAGCTTCATCAACCTGACCTTCGCCGTCGGCAGCGACATGGACGCGATGCTGGTGGAAGTGCTGTCGCGGATGAACCGCCTGCAGCCGCTGCCGCGCGACGCCACGCCGCCCGTCGTGCAGGCCGGCGCCGACAACGCCAACAACTCGCTGACGTTCTTCTTCATCCAGAAGCTGCCGGGTACGAGCGGCGACATCCTCGACTACCGGCAGCTGATCGAGGACCGCATCGTCCCGCGCCTGACCTCGGTCGACGGCGTGGCCGGTGTCGAGATCAACGGCGGCGCCGAAGACGAGCTGACCATCACCCTGGACCTGGAGCGCGCTGCGGCGCTCGGCATCGAGGTGCCGGATGTCGCCGCGGTCGCGGCGCGCGCCACCGACGTCTCCGGCGGCGTGGTGGAGGCCGGCCGCCGCGAATACGTACTGCGTTTCGCGGGACGCTATTCGCCCCAGGCGATGGGCGACCTGATCCTCGCCTGGCGCGACGGGCGTCCGGTGCGGCTGGGCGATGTGGCGGCGGTGGAAGTGAAGCGGCCCGAGCAGCGCTTCTTCGCCTACCAGAACGGCAATCCCGCGATCGGCCTGCGCATCCTGCGCGCGAGCGGCGCCAACGTGCTCGATACGCTGGACGAAGTGAAACGCGTCGTCGCCGACGTGCGCGAAGAGGAACTGAAACCGCTGGGCCTGGACATCGCCCAGAGCTTCGACGCGTCGGTCTTCATCAACCGCGCGCTCGGCCTGTTGTCCGGCAGCCTCACCGCCGGCGTGCTGCTGGCGATAGGCTGCCTGTGGTGGTTCCTGCGCGACGTGCGCGCCACCGCGCTGATCGCCTGCGCGATCCCCATCTCGCTGCTGGCGACCTTCATCGTGCTGCAGCTGACGGGCCGCAGCCTCAACGTCATCTCGCTCGCCGGCCTCGCTTTCGCCGTGGGCATGGTGATGGATGCGGCGGTGGTGGTGGCGGAGAACATCGTGCGCCTGCGCGAGGACGGCCTGCCCGCCGGCCGCGCCGCGCTGGAAGGCACGCGCCAGGTCGGCGGCGCGCTGATGGCCTCCACGCTGACCACGGTCGCGGTGTTCCTGCCGGTGATCTTCATGGACGACGTGGAAGGCCAGCTGTTCGCCGACCTGGCGCTGACCATCTCGATCGCCGTCGGCATCTCGCTGCTGGTCGCCGTCACCGTGCTGCCCGCCGCCGCCGGCACCTGGCTGCGCACGCGTCCCGGTGATGCCGCGCAGCACCGCGCCTGGTCGCGCATCAGCGACTGGGCGCTGCGCGTCACCGAAGGCCGCCGGCGCCAGTGGGCCTGGATCGGCGCGCTGGTCCTGGCACCGGCGTTGCTGGCGGCGCTGCTGATGCCGCAGATCGACTACCTGCCGCCGGTGAAGCGGGCCGCCGTCGACGCCTTCTTCAACTTCCCGCCCGGCATGAGCCCGGAACGCGTCAACCGCGAGATCGCGCCGGTCATCCTGGAACGCATGCGGCCCTACATGGACGGCGAGAAGGGCCCGCAGCTCAGCAACTGGTACCTCAACCTGTGGCCCGGTGGCGGCACACTGGGCGCACGCGTCGTCGTTCCGGACGACATCGGCGAACTGGAACGCATCGTCCGCGACGAGATCGTCGTCGGCTTCCCGGACACGCGCGCGTTCGCCAGCGAAGGCGAACTCTTCGGCAGCTTCGGCGGCTCGGCCCGCGCCATCGCGATCCACCTGCAGCATGGCGACGGCGACGCGCTGACGCGTGCGGCGGAAGCCGGACGCAAGCGGCTGTCCGAGCGGTTCGCCGGCGCCAACGTGCAGGCATGGCCGAATGCGGATGCAGGCACGCCCGAACTGCGCATCCGGCCCGATGACCGCCGGCTGGCAGAGGTCGGCTGGCGGCGTCCGGAACTCGGGACCGTCGTGCGCGTGCTCGGCGATGGCCAGTGGCTGGGCGAGCATTTCGACGGCGACCGCCGCCTGGCCATCATCCTGCGCAGCAACCGCGGCGACGATGTCGAACGCCTCGGCGCCGCGCCGCTGGCGACACCGCAGGGCGGCGTGCTGGGCCTGGCCTCCCTCGCGCAGGTTGACACGGTGCTGGCGCCGAACCAGCTGCGCCGCATCGACCGCCGCCGCACGGTGACGCTCACCGTCGATCCGCCGGCGACGATGTCGCTGGAAGAGGCGCTGGACATCGTCAACGACGAGATCGTGCCCTCCCTGCGCGACGCGCTGCCGCCCGACGCCGCCATCCGCATCTCCGGCAGCGCGGACCGACTGGGCGAAGTGGTGCGCAGCATGGGCACCAACTTCGCCCTGGCGCTGGTGGTGCTGTTCATGCTGATGGCGGCGATGTTCAAGTCGCTGCGCGACAGCGCCTTCGTCATGGCGACACTGCCGATGGCCGTGCTGGGCGGGGTTGCCGGCCTGCGCGTGCTGGATCTCGCGGCGGGCCAGACGCTGGACCTGCTGTCGATGATCGGCTTCATCATGCTGCTGGGCATGGTGATCAACAACGCCATCCTGCTGGTCGCGCAGACGCGCGAAGCGCAGGCCGCCGGGGCTTCGCTGGACGACGCGCTGAAGCAGGCGCTGGACCAGCGGCTGCGCCCGATCCTGATCGCCGCGCTCACCGGCGTGCTGGGCGCATTGCCGATGGCGATCAACCCTGGCCCCGGCGCGGTGATCTACCGCGGCCTGGCTGCCGTGTCCGTCGGCGGCGTCGCGCTGAGCCTGCTGTTCACCGTCGTGCTGGTGCCGGCGCTGCTGCGCCTGGCGGGCGAACGCGCACCGCGTCGCGCGGAAGACAGCGCCGATGCCTCCCTTCCCCATGCCGTTTCCTGACCCCTGCTCCGGAGAATCCCCATGCGTTCCCTGCCCAAACTGCTCATCGCCATCGCGCTGGCCGGCGTCCTCGCCCTCCCCCTGGTGAAACGGGACGCCGACGCCAGCGCACCTTCCACGAAGCCGGACGCGCCGCCTGCCATCGTCAGCGTGGCCCCCGCGGTCAACACGGCGTTCGCGCCGCGCCACTGGTCGCCGGGCAGCGTCATCAGCCGCCGTGACGCCCGCGTGGCGGGCGAGCACGATGGTCGCGTCGTCGAGGTGTCGGAGATCGGCCAGCGCGTGCGCAAGGGCGACGCGCTGGCGGTGCTCGACGACACCGCGCTGCGCCTGCGCGAGCAGGAAGGACAAGCGGATCTGGCCCGCATCCAGGCCCAGCTGGCGCTCGCCAACCGGCAGGAGCAGCGTTACGCCCAACTGGCGGCACAGCAGAACATCGCCCGCGCGCAGTACGAGCAGTTGCGCGCCGACCGCGACGTGCTGGTGCAGGAACGCGTACGCGTGCTGGCACAGCTGGCGCAGACCCGCCACCAGCGCACGCAGATGGTGATCCGTGCGCCGTTCGATGGCATCGTGGCGGAGCGCCACACCCAGCTCGGCGAATACCTGGTCACCGGCGGCTCGGTGGCACGCCTGGTGGACATCGGCGCGCAGGAAGTCCGCGTGCGCGCACCGGTTGACCTCGCCCGGCACCTGGGCGCCGGCACCGACGTACGCGTGCGCAGCGCGGGCGAAGAAGCCACCTATCCCGTCAGCGCGCTGGTACCCGTGGGCGACGAAGCCTCGCGCCAGCTGGAGCTGCGCATCGCCGTGCAGGGCCTGGACATTCCGGTCGGCACCGCCGTGGACGTGGGCCTGCCCAGCGCGGAAACGCGTACCGTGGTCGCGGTGCCACGCGACGCGGTGGTCCTGCGCCGCGAGGGCGACTTCGTCATGCGCGTGGACACCGCCGGCAAGGCCGAACGCGTCCCGGTGAAGACCGGCGCCGAAGTGGATGGACTGGTCGAAGTCAGCGGCGGCGTCGCCGCAGGCGACCGCCTGATCGTGCGTGGCGGCGAACGTGTCGAGCCGGGCCAGTCGCTCGACATCCAACCGCTGGGCCCCGCCGTTGCAATGCGATGACACCCGTCGTCGCGGCCGTCGGCATCCTTGCGCGCAACTGTCAACGGATCAGCTGGCGCTCCCGCACGCCGCGAATGTCGTCCGTGCGTGGTTGCGGGTTCGCGCGGGCGGGCTTCAACACCGGGATGACCGCTGCAGGCAATGACTGCGCAGGACGCCCCGGAATCAACGGCTGCGCACCGTTCACGCGCACCAGGAAGCGGGCCGGATCCAGCAGGCGTGCTGCATCGATGCAGTCTAGGAAGGGATAGGTGCGTCCCGTTGCAGGGTCGGCGAGGCGCGCCTGGGACAGGCGCAGGGCGTCCATGCGCTGGGTGACGGTCGCCCGTGGCGCCGCCTGATGCAAGGCGCCCGCGCAGGCGGCAACCATGGGCGCGGCCTGCGAGGTTCCGCCATACGTCGACACGCCCCCATTCACGCCCGTGGAACGGACGAACGCGCCGGCCGCGAACAGCGAGGTCGTGGTACTGCGGTTGCTGAAGCAGGTGGGCTGGTAGGGGGAGCGCGATGTCTCCGTGCATCCCAGGAACGTCGTCGCACCGCCCGGCATGTCCCAGGTCGCCGCGACGCCCAGGACGTTGCTGAGGCAGGCGGGCGCCGACATCCGCTGCAGATCGCCCTGGTTGCCGCTGGAGGCGACCACGACGGTGCCTTGCGACATCAGGTTGTCGACCGAGATCTTCAATGCCGTCAGATAGGACGCCGAAGCATCGCAACTGCCCGGAAACAGGTCCGACGATCCCAGGCTGAGATTCACCACATCAGTATCGGGGTGATGCGTCGCGATCCAGTCCAGCGCAGCCACGACGTCCGACATGCAGCAGAAGCCATTGTCACCGTCCATGACCTTGAGGGCGACCAGTTGCGAGGCCGGCAACGCGCCCCGTGGCGCGACGTTGCCAGCGCCCACCATGATGCCCGCCACATTGGTGCCATGGCCGTGGTCGTCTTCCGCGGCCCCGGCGCCCGACTGGCTGGCCTGCCCGTTGGGACAGCATCCACCACTGCCGGAGATGGACGAACAGAAGCACTGCTGCGCCACCACACGCGGCACCAGATCCGCGTGATCCGTATCGATCCCGGTATCGACGACGGCGACTTTGATGCCGCTCCCGTCCAGGCCAACCCCCTGCAACAGGTCGACGCGATTGAGCACCGAGCTTTCGTCCGCTGCGACCGCACCGCCAGTGCCGCCACGGTCGATGTCCACCTTGCGCACCCATACGTTGCGCTCCAGCCGGCGCAGCGTATCGGCGTCCGCCTCGATCACCATGGCCGGCACCCGGCTAAAACGGCGGTGCAGCCGATACCCGCTTCCGGGCAGCGATCCCAGCACCGCATCGGCGCGACCACGCACATGCTGCTCCTTCGTGATCACGGCATTGCGCAATGCGCCTGCGACGCCAGGACCACGTTCATCCATCAGCACCACAACACGCGCTCGTCCCTCCTGCTGTGCGAGTTGCTTCGCCTGGTACGAAACTTTCTCCATAGCGACCGCATGCCCGCCCGCCAGCAGCAGGCACGCGGCGACGATGAACTTCTTCATCTTGACCCCCTGTCAGTTGGGCTAGATTACCCGCATCGCGGCTCCGCCGCCGCCAACCCAACGCCGATGCCCTCTCCGCGCAGCACCGCCAGCCCCACGCCCAACCTGCGCGAGCGCTTCGATGCGATGCGCAACCTCGGTCCGTTCCTGCGCCAGATCTGGCAGACCAGCCGACCGCTGACACTGGCGAGCCTTGGCCTGCGCCTGCTGCGCGCGTTCGTGCCGGTGGTGACGCTGTACATCGCCAAGCTGATCATCGACGAGGCCATCCGCCTGGTCGGCCTGGGCCTGGACTTCGGTTCGCTGGGCGACGCGTGGCGCAGCGGGCAGCTCGACACGCTGGCGACGCTGCTGGCGCTGGAATTCGCACTGGCCATCGGTTCCGACCTGCTTGGCCGGCTGGTGAGCTACGCCGACGCCCTGCTGTCGGAGCTGTTCACCAACGCGACGAGCGTGCGGCTGATGGAACACGCGGCCACGCTGGACCTCGAGGATTTCGAAGATCCCGACCTGCAGGACAAGCTCGACCGCGCGCGCCGCCAGACGATGGGCCGCATGAACCTGATGAGCCAGCTGTTCGGCCAGGTGCAGGATGCGATCACCGTGGTCGCCTTCGCCGCCGGCCTGCTGGTCTATGCACCGTGGCTGATCGCGCTGCTGGCACTGGCGCTGATCCCGGCCTTCGTCGGCGAGGCGCACTTCAATGCGCTGGGCTATTCGCTCAACTTCCAGTGGACGCCCGAACGGCGCCAGCTGGAGTACCTGCGCCAGATGGGCGCCAGCGTGGAAACGGCGAAGGAGGTGAAGATCTTCAACCTCCACCGTTTCCTGATCGAACGCTACCGCGCGCTGGCGGACAAGTTCTTCCTTGCCAACCGCGCACTGGCGCGCCGGCGTGCACTGTGGGGCACGGTACTCGCCGCGCTCGGCACGCTGGGCTACTACGTGGCCTACGGCTATATCGCCTGGCGCACGGTGCGTGGCGACTTCAGCATCGGCGACCTGACGTTCCTCGCCGGCAGCTTCCTGCGCCTGCGCCAGTTGCTGGAAGGCCTGCTGATCGGCTTCTCGCAGGTGGCCGGCCAGGCGCTGTACCTGGACGACCTGTTCTCGTTCTTCGAGATAGAAGCGGAGATCACCTCGCCCGCCGATGCCGTGCCGATCCCGCGCCCGATCACGCAGGGCTTCGTCTTCGAGAACGTCGGCTTCCGCTATCCGGATGCGGAACGTTGGGCCGTGCGCCATCTCGACTTCGAACTGCAGGCCGGCGAAGTGCTGGCGCTGGTGGGCGAGAACGGCGCCGGCAAGACCACGCTGGTCAAACTGCTCGCGCGCCTGTACGACCCGGACGAAGGCCGCATCCTGCTGGACGGGCGCGACCTGCGCGAGTACGACCTCGACGACCTGCGCGCCAACATCGGTGTGATCTTCCAGGACTTCGTCCGCTACCACCTCACCGCCGGCGAGAACATCGGCGTGGGCCGCATCGAGGCGATGGACGACCAGGCACGCGTACGCGCCGCCGCCGCGCGCGCGATGGCCGACGAGGTCATCGCCGGCCTGCCGCGTGGCTACGACCAGCTGGTCGGCCGCCGGTTCAAGAACAGCGTCGACCTGTCGGGCGGCCAGTGGCAGAAGATCGCCATCGCGCGCGCCTACATGCGCGACGCGCAGGTGATGATCCTGGATGAACCGACCGCGGCGCTGGATGCGCGTTCGGAGTTCGAGGTCTTCCAACGCTTCAAGGAATTGTCGGACAATCGGACCGCGGTGCTGATCTCGCACCGCTTCTCCAGCGTCCGCATGGCCGACCGCATCCTGGTCCTCGACCAGGGCCGCCTGGAAGCCAGTGGCACGCACGAACAACTGATGGCCGCCGGCGGCCGTTACGCCGAACTGTTCGAACTGCAGGCCGCGGGTTACCGCTGATCTTTCCCCCACAGGAGACACGACGTTGCGCAACGCCCACCACCGACTCGCCACCGCCCTCCTCCTCGCGCTGCCGTTGGCCGCCTGCGATTCCTCCGCCAGCGGCGATGCTGCGAAAGGGGCTGCGCCGGCCGCTGCGCAAGCCGCACCGGCCAGCCAGCCTTCGCAGACACTGGCCAGCGCCAAGGGCCAGATCCGCGTGACCCGCGTGGCGAGCGGGCTGGACCATCCGTGGAGCCTCGCGTTCCTGCCCGACGGCGCCATGCTGGTCACCGAGCGCAGCGGACAACTGCGCCGCGTCGGCGCCGATGGCGCGGTGTCCGCGCCCATCGCCGGCGTGCCCAAGGTGTGGGCCACCGGCCAGGGCGGCCTGCTCGACGTCGTGCTGGCACCGGATTTCGCCAGCAGCCGTCGCATCTACCTGAGTTACGCCGAGCCCGGCGACAACGGCACGGCCGGCACCGCTGTCGCCTACGGCACGCTGTCCGGCGACACGCTGGCGGACGTCAAGGTCATCTACCGGCAGGAACCCAAGCTTGAAGGCCCCAACCACTTCGGTTCGCGCATCGTGTTCGACGATGCAGGCCATGTCTTCGTCAGCCAGGGCGAGCGCAACCAGCGCCCGACCGCGCAGGACCTCGGCAAGCTGCAGGGCAAGCTGGTGCGCCTGAACCTGGACGGCAGCGTGCCGCAGGACAACCCGTTCGTTGGCCGCGCCGACGCGCGCCCCGAGATCTACAGCTACGGCCACCGCAACATGCAGGGCATGGCGCGCGATCCCCGCACCGGCAAGATCTGGCAGAGCGAGCACGGACCGCGCGGCGGCGACGAGATCAACCTGCCGGAAGCCGGCAAGAACTACGGCTGGCCGATCATCACCTACGGCATCAACTACTCGGGCCAACCGATCCCGGAAGCGGAAGGCAAGGCCAAGGACGGGATGGAACAGCCCTACCACCTGTGGGAGAAGTCGCCCGGCGTCTCCGGCATGGCCTTCCTCACCGGCAAGGCAGACAGCCCCTGGAACGACAGCCTGTTCCTCGGCGCGCTGGCCGAGCGCAACCTGATCCGCCTGACCCTGGACGGCGACAGGATCGTCGGCGAAGAACGCCTGCTCAACGAGATCGGCGAACGCGTGCGCGATGTGCGCGTGGCGGCCGACGGCAGCGTCTATGTCCTCACCGACGAGGACGACGGCAAGGTCTGGCGCATCGAAGCGCCGCAGGCGCCGTGAGCACGGTGATGCGACGCCTCCTGCTCGTCTGTGCGCTGTGCTGCGCCTCGCTGGCGCATGCGCAGTCGCCTGCGGACTATGCGAGCGCCAAGCAGCGCGCGGATACGGACGAAGCCTCGTTGCCCGCCGCCCAAGCCAGCGCCATGCGCGATGCGCAGGGCGTAGCACTGGAAGCCGCCATCGCCGGTTGCGCCACGCCGACAGCGGACACCTCGCCGTTCGTGGTCGTGGCGGAACTGGATACGACCGGCAAGGTGGTGCGCACCTGGCGCGAAGGCGGCACCCCGCTGGCGATCTGCGTGCAGAAGCAGATCGCCAGCAGCGCACTGTCCCCGCCACCGCGTGCGCCGTTCTTCACCTCGTTCGAACTGAGCTTCACCCGATGAGCGACGTCACAACCGACATCAACGCCCTGCTGCTTGCCCGGCTCCCGGCCGGCGCCCCACTGCAGATCCCGCCACCCTGCCTGCTCGACATGCAGGGCGAGCCGCTCGAGTACGTGGAAGGCCAGTCGCTGGCGATGCGTTTCCCGGTACTGGCTCGCTACCAGAATCCGATCGGGTACATGCAGGGCGGTTTCATCGTGGCGGCGCTGGACAACACGCTGGGGCCGTTCTCGTACCTGATCGCACCGCCGAGCGTCACGACATCGCTCAACACGCAGTACCTGCGCCCGGTGACGCCAGACCTGACGCACATCACCTGTCATGCGAAATTGGTAGAGCGCACGCGCAACCAGCTGTTCCTCGCCGGCGAAGTACGTGACGACGCGGGGCGCGTGCTGGTGATGTGCCAGGCGGTGTGCCAGATCCTGCCGCAGAAGGCAGGCTAAGCCCCTCTCCCACCGGGAGAGGGGTTGGGGTGAGGGGCAACGAAGTCGTTGTTTTGGGGCTTGACGTGGTGGCGGCAAGATCCGCGATGGCTTTTTTCATGGCCTTGCAGGATCGATCTTGGTTGTCTGGAACATGGTGCCGCTCGCCGCGGAGGCATTCCTTTCTTTGCTCGTGCAAAGAAAGGAACCAAAGAAACACGCCCGAGGCGGCACGCCCTGCGCTTCGCTCCGGGTCCGCAAGTGGGCCGGGAATTTCCGTAAGGCACATCCATGTGCCATACGGAAACGCCGTCATCCATGACGGCGCCCTTCGGGTTTTGCCCGGCCCACTCGCCATGCCTCATGGGGACCCGGAAAGCGTGAGCAACAGCGAAAGCGGCTCTTGGGGCCCCTGAGGTCCGGCAGTCACGGCGGGTAAAACCCGCAGGGCGGCGCACAGGACGTGCGCCGTTTTCGTACGGGGCAGAGCCTGCCCCGTACTCGATACGGGGATGCCCCGCACGAAAATTCCTGCCGGGACTGCGCACCCGCCGCGTGCGGCGGGCGGACCGCCGGGGTGTGCTTTCTTTGCCTACTTTCTTTGCACAAGCAAAGAAAGTAGGGCCTCCGCGGCGAGCGGCGCCATGTCTACGGAGTGAAAAATTATCCCGCGAGGCCATGAAAACAATGCCGTCGCGGACGTGGTGACAGCCAATGGCGACCTGGAGAACAGGACTCCGTTGCCCCTCACCCCAACCCCTCTCCCGACGGGAGAGGGACTCAACTCCACCTCGACGGACTTAACTTCGAGGAGAGGCGCTCGACTTAGCGCAACTCGAACCGGTCCGCATCCAGCATCGCCGGGAACCGCTCCCGATGCGCCGCCAGCGCCTCCTCCGAGATCACCGTGGTCACCACGCCCTCGCCCGCCGGCAACTCCACCATCGGCTGCCCCAGCATGTCGATGACCGCACTGTCACCGCTGTACTCGTGTCCGTTGCCATCCGTGCCCGCACGATTCACCGCCGCCACGTAGCACAGATTCTCGATCGCCCGCGCCCGCAGCAGCGTCTTCCACGGATACGCCCGTGCCGCCGGCCAGTTCGCCACGAACAGCTGCAGATCGAAATCCAGCTGACCGGCACGCTCCACGTCGTAGCGGTTGCGTGCGAACACGGGGAAGCGCAGGTCGTAGCAGACCAGCGGATTGATCCGCCAGCCCTTCCACTCCACCGTCAGCCGATCGCGCCCGGCGGCGTAGCGCTTGTGTTCGTTGGCGTAGCGGAACAGATGGCGCTTGTCGTAGGTCTGCAGCTCGCCATCGGGCGTTGCGAACAGCAGGCGGTTGAACACGCCCTCCGCCGTGCGCAACTGCACGCTGCCGGTGACGGCGGCATCGAGCTTCGCCGCCTGCTCGCGGATCCACGCCACGGTGGCGCCCTCCATGCCTTCGGCCTGGTCGATCGCCTCGTTGCTGAAGCCGCTGGTGAAGGTCTCCGGCAGGATCACCAGATCGCTCTGCCCCGCCAACGGCGCGATCAGACCGCCGTAGTAGTCGCGGTTGCCCGCCGGGTCGTGCCAGCGCGTCTCGCCCTGGACGAGGGAAATGCGGAGGTCCTGCATGGGTTCTGTCTCCAGACCGCCATCGGCATGACGACGATCGCAATGTTTTCCACGTCATCCCAGCGCAAGCTGGGATCCATTGGCTTTGCCGCTTTCCAGTGAACAGCGAAGCAGAAGCCCATGGGTCCCAGCCTTCGCTGGGACGACGATCAGAGTGCTTTCAACCGCGCGATCGCCGCATCCAGCGTCGCCTCGTTCTTCGCGAAGCACAACCTTGCCAGGCGTTGCCCGGCCGGCGGCGTCTCGTAGAACGGCGACAGCGGAATGGCCGTGACGCCATGCTCGATGGTCAGCCACTTCACGAACTCGGCATCCGGCAAATCGCTGACCGCCGAATAATCCACCAGTTGGAAGTAACCGCCCGGCACCGGCAGCGGCTTGAATTTCGTGCCCAGCAGCTGCTCGCGGAAACGGTCGCGCTTTTCCTGGTAGAACTCGCCCAGTTGCTCGTAGTGCTCCGGTTCCTGCCGGATCATCGCAGCGAAGGCGTGTTGCGCCGGGGCGAACGTGCAGAACACGTTGTACTGGTGCACCTTGCGGAACTCCGCGCTCAACGCCGGCGGCGCGATCGCATAGCCGATCTTCCAGCCGGTGCAGTGGTAGGTCTTGCCGAAACTGGACACCACGAAGGCGCGCGCCGCCAGCTCGGGATAACGCAGGATGGATTCGTGGCGACGGCCGTCGAACACGATGTGTTCGTACACCTCGTCCGAGATCAGGTAGATGCCGGTGCCTTCCAGCAGCGCGGACAGCGCGCGGATGTCGGCGGCGTCGAACATCGCGCCGGACGGGTTGTGCGGGCTGTTGACGATCAGCAGGCGCGTGTTCGGCGTGATGGCCGCGCGCACGCGGTCCCAGTCCACCGCGAAGGTCTGCGGATCCAGCGGCACGTGTACGGCGCGTGCGCCGGCCAGGTCGATCGCAGGCTCGTAGCTGTCGTAGGCCGGGTCCAGCACGATGACCTCTTCGCCCGGACGCACCACCGCATGGATGGCGTTGAACAGCGCCTCGGTCGCGCCGCTGGTCACGGTGATCTCGGTGTCCGGGTCCACCTGGCGGCCATAGCAACGCAGCACCTTCTCGGCGATGGCCTGGCGCAGCGGCGCCACGCCGGTCATCGGCGCGTACTGGTTGTGGCCGGCGCGCATGGCGGCGTCCAGTTCGTCCATCAACCGCGACGGCACCGCGAAATCGGGGAAACCCTGCCCCAGGTTGACCGCGCCGTGCTCGGCGGCCAGCTGCGACATCACGGTGAAGATGGTCGTGCCCACCTTGGGCAGCTTCGTCTGGGGCTGGAACATCCCGGTTCAGGTACTCGATGAGGGGGAAGGCGGAGTGTACGCGCTCGCCATTACGCGCGATGATGCCGCCATGGCCGAACACAGCGTTCCCGCCGACGGCACCGGAACCGGGGATGTCCCCGAAGAGGAACGCGCGCGGCTGGCCACCGCCTGGGCCGCCGCGCACTACTTCGTCAGCGTAGGCCGGCAGGAGTGGCTGTTCCGCACCGGCATGACCGCCGAGGACGTCGAGCGGCAGGTCATCGCCAGCCGCTATCTGTTCATCACGGCGTGGAATCCGCCGCCGGGCGACACGCCGCGGCATCTCAACGACGAGGCCCAGGAGCGCCTGCACGCGCGCCTGCACACACTGGGGCTGGCGTTCCATCCCGCGCTGGGCTGCAACAACCAGGGCGGCATGGTCGAACACGGCTGCCTGGTGCTGGACGCCACCCCGGAGCAGGCCGACGCGCTGGCCCGCGAATTCGGCCAGGGCGGCACGCTGTTCTGGTCCGCCGATACGCCGGTGCGGCTGCGGATGATGTGGCCGCGCCCGCCGCAGGCCGACGGCGATCCGTATACCGACTGGGTGGGCCAGTAACCACGGATTACCCGCCGCGACCGTATGTCGCAGGCGGCCGGGCCGGCACCTCCGTTTAGAATGGGCGGCTGAACCGCCAGGACACCCCAGCCTCCCGCCCGGGAACGCCCGATCCGATGACCGACGCCGCTTCCCGCCACCCGCCGTTGCTGGCCGCCCGCGCCCTGGCGTTCTCGCGCAACGACGAGCCGGTGTTCGGGCCGCTGGATTTCGCCGTGGATGCGGGCGAAGCGCTGCTGGTGCAGGGCGGCAACGGCGTCGGCAAGACCACCCTGCTGCGCGTGCTGGCCGGCCTGCTGCGTGCCGATGCCGGGCAGATCGACATCGACGGCCAGCCCGCCGGGCCGTCGCGCCGGGCGCATGCGATGGCCTACCTGGGTCATCTGCCGGCGCTGAAGGCGGACCTGAACACGCTCGAGAACCTCAACTTCCTCTGCGGCCTGCATGGCCGCCGCGCGCGCCAGATGCCGGGCAATGCGCTGGCGATGGTCGGCCTGGCCGGCTATGAGGACGCCCTCGCCCGCCAGCTCTCCGCCGGGCAGAAGAAGCGCCTGTCGCTGGCGCGCCTGTGGCTGTCGCCCTCACCGTTGTGGCTGCTCGACGAGCCCTACGCCAACCTCGACCTGGACGGCATCACCCTGGTGAACCGGATGATCTCCGCGCACCTGCGCGACGGCGGCGCCGCACTGGTCACGACCCACGGCGCCTACGCCGCACCGCCGGTGCAGACGCGGATGCTGGTGCTGGAACGGGGAGGCACGGCATGAGTCCGGGGGCGGTGTTCCCGACTCCCCTGCATACCGCCCCCTCCCCTGTTCACCGGGGAGGGTTGGGGTGGAGGCAGACCGGCGCACGTCGATGCGCCGGCGCGTTCCCGCATCAAGTGTCGGGTATCCAGGGACGACGCATGTGGAATTCCCGTGCCATGGCCGTGGCACATGACTACGTTTCGCCCCCATCCCAACCTTCCCCCGCATGCGGGGGAAGGGGCTGCTTTATGGGGACTGACGCTTGAGCGCCGCGCCGTCCCTGTTCCAGACCGCGCGCGCGCTCGTCGTGCGCGACGTGCAGCTGCTGTGGCGTCGCCGTGGCGATGCGCTGCAGCCGGCGTTGTTCGCGCTGCTGGTGGTCGTGCTGTTCGCGCTCGGCCTGGGCACCGCGCCGCTGGTGCTGTCGAAGGTCGCGCCTGCGGTGGTGTGGGTGGCGGTGCTGCTGGCCGGCCTGCTGTCGCTGGACACGCTGTTCCGTGGCGATGCCGAGGACGGTTCGCTCGAACAGTGGATCCTCGCACCGGTGCCGCTGGCCTGGCTGGTGCTGGTGCGCGTGCTGACGCACTGGGCCACCACCGCGCTGCCACTGGTGCTCGCCGCACCGCTGCTCGGCGAGATGCTGCACCTGCCGCGCAGCGAATTGCCGATGCTGCTGGCCACGCTCGCGCTCGGCACGCCGCTGTTGAGCCTGCTCGGTGCGGTGGTCGCCGCGCTGACGGTCGGCATGAGGCGCTCTGGTATCCTTGTGGCCCTGCTGGCGTTGCCGCTGTACGTGCCCGTGCTGGTGTTCGGCGCGGGTGCCGTCGCCGCCAGCGCACAAGGGCTGGATGCCTCCGGCGCCCTCCTCTGGCTGGCCGCCGGCCTGTTGCTCTCGCTGCTGCTGGCGCCGCTGGCCGCCGCCGCGGCGATCCGCATCGCCCTGACCTGAAGACCGCCGCCGCATGAATCCTCTCGTCCGCTGGTTCCACCAACTCGGTTCGCCTCCGTACTTCGACCGTTTCGCGGCGCGCTGGACGCCGTGGTGCTACCTGGCGGCGATCGTGCTGCTCGGGCTTGGCCTGTGGCAGGCGCTGTTCGTCGTGCCGGCCGACTACCAGCAGGGCGACAGCTTCCGCATCCTCTACATCCACGTGCCCAGCGCGTGGATGAGCATGTTCGTGTTCGGCCTGATGGCGTTCTACGCGGCCATCGCACTGGTCTGGCGCATCAAGCTGTGCGAGATCCTGGCGATGGCCTGCGCGCCGACCGGTGCCGCGTTCACCGTCATCACCCTGGCCACCGGCAGCATCTGGGGCAAGCCGATGTGGGGCACCTGGTGGGACTGGGATCCGCGCCTGACGACCGAACTGATCCTGCTGTTCCTCTACCTGGGCGTGATGGGCCTGTACGGCGCCATCGACGACCGCCGCAATGCCGCGCGTGCGGCCGGCCTGCTGGCCATCGTCGGCGTGGCGATCCTGCCGGTGATCCGCTACTCGGTGGTGTGGTGGAACTCGCTGCACCAGGGCCAGACGATCCGCGTGTTCGGCGAGTCCAGCATGGACGACAGCATGATCCTGCCGCTGGTGCTGATGCTGATCGCGACGAAGTTCTGGTTCGCCGGCTCGCTGCTGGCGCGCGCGCGCGCGGACAACCTGCGCCGCGAGGCCGGCAAGGACTGGGTGGCGAAACTCGCCGCCACGAAGGAGGCCGCGCCGTGAGCTACCTCGAATACGTCATCGGCGCGTACGCCGTGTTCGCCATCGTGCTGGGCTGGGACTTCCTGGCCCCGCGCCTGCAGGTGCGCCGCGAACTGCGCGCCGTCCGCCAACGCGTGGCGCGCGATGCGCGCCGCAGCGCCGCCCCCGCCGACCTGGAACGCTGACCGATGAATCCCGTGCGCCGTCGCCGCCTGCTGTTCGTGCTGCTTGCCGTCGTGGTGGCCGGCATCGCCACCACGCTGATCGCGATGGCGCTGCAGCGCAACGTGGCCTACCTGTACACCCCGGCCGAAGTGCTGCGTGGCGAAGCCGGCGAATCCCGCTTCCGCCTCGGCGGCATGGTCGAGAAGAACTCGTTCAAGCGCGAACCCGGCTCGCTGGTCTCGCACTTCGGCGTCACCGATGGCGATGCGCAGCTGACGGTGCGCTACGACAAGATCCTCCCCGACCTGTTCCGCGAGGGACAGGCCGTGGTCGCCACCGGCTCCATGCAGGACGGCGTGTTCGTCGCCACCGACGTGTTGGCGAAACACGACGAGGCCTACATGCCGAAGGAAGTCGCCGACAAGATGGGCAAGGCGCACCAGAAGCACGATGTGCAGGCCGCGCCGGCGGGGTCGCCGAATTGATGCTCGCACCTGCCTGCAACTCCCTTCTCCCCGCGCGCGGGGAGAAGGTGCCCGAAGGGCGGATGAGGGGCGCTTTTGTCGTTGCTCTCGTTGCGCAACGGGAAGTCCTTCGCCTGTTGAGTCTGCCGGGCTCTTCGACGCGCCCCCGTCTCCGCTCGCCCCTCACCCGCCTTCGGCACCCTCTCCCCGCTGCGCAGGGAGAGGGAATGGAATACGCACACCGCTTCGACCCGCACGCTCCGCGCCATTTCCCCGCCGATGCCATCTGTTCCCTTCTCCCCGCCAGCGGGGAGAAGGTGGCCGGAGGCCGGATGAGGGGCGCCTTTGCCGTTGCTCTCCGTGCGCCCCGCGAACTACCGCGCGCGTTGCTTCTTCCCGGATTGCGGACGCCGCCCCGTCTCCGCTCGCCCCTCACCCGCCTTCGGCACCCTCTCCCCGCTGCGCAGGGAGAGGGAATGCGCACGTGGCCTCTCCTTGCGAGATCAAGCCAAAGCACCACTTCTACTGCTCTTGCTGGAAGCTCCCTTCTCCCCGCCTGCGGGGAGAAGGTGGCCGGAGGCCGGATGAGGGGCGCTTTTGCGTCCGTTCGCACCGCAACTGGATGACTGATGCTCCCTGAACTCGGACAAATCGCGCTGATCCTGGCGCTGCTGGTCGCCATCCTGCAGTCGGTGCTGCCGCTGGCCGGCGCGCAGCGCAACAAGGCCAGTTGGATGAACGTGGCACGCCCGGCCGCCTATGCGCAGCTGTGGCTGGTGATGCTGGCCTTCATCGCATTGACGGTGGCATTCGTGCAGCAGGACTTCTCGGTGAAGTACGTCGCCGACAATTCCAACTCGCTGCTGCCGATGGTCTACCGCTACACCGCCGTGTGGGGTTCGCACGAAGGCTCGCTGCTGCTGTGGGCGCTGGTGCTGGCGCTGTGGACCGCCGCGGTCGCGCTGTTCTCGCGCCGCCTGCCCGAGGTGGTGATGGCGCGGGTGCTCGGCGTGATGGGCGTGGTGGCCATCGGCTTCCTCGCCTTCCTGATCTTCACCTCCAATCCGTTCGTCCGCCTGCTGCCCTCGCCCGGCGAAGGCCGCGACCTCAACCCGCTGCTGCAGGACCCGGGGATGATCATCCATCCGCCGCTGCTGTACGTGGGCTACGTGGGTTTCGTGGTGCCGTTCGCGTTCGCCATCGCCGCGCTGCTCGACGGCCACGTCGATGCGCGCTGGCTGCGCTGGACGCGGCCGTGGACGAACGTGGCCTGGGGCTTCCTGACGCTGGGCATCGCGCTGGGCAGCTGGTGGGCGTACTACGAGCTGGGCTGGGGCGGCTGGTGGTTCTGGGACCCGGTCGAGAACGCGAGCTTCATGCCGTGGCTGGTCGGCGCGGCGCTGATCCACTCGCAGGCGGTCACCGAGAAGCGCGGCGCGTTCCGTGGCTGGACGCTGCTGCTGGCCATCGCCGCGTTCTCGCTGTCGCTGCTGGGCACGTTCCTGGTGCGCTCGGGCGTGATCACCAGCGTGCACGCCTTCGCCGCCGATCCCACCCGCGGCGTGTTCATCCTGATCTTCCTCGGCGTGGTGATCGGCAGCTCGCTGCTGCTGTACGCGCTGCGCGCGCCGCAACTGGCCGACGGCGAATCGGAGAAGTCGTACTTCGCCGCCAGTTCGCGCGAGACGCTGCTGCTGGCCAACAACCTGCTGCTGACCGCGGCCTGCGCGATGGTGCTGCTGGGCACGCTGTATCCGCTGATCGCCGACGCGCTGGACCTGGGCAAGATCTCGGTCGGCCCGCCCTACTTCAGCCTGCTCTTCATCGTGCTGATGGCACCGCTGGTGGCGCTGGTGCCGTTCGGGCCGATCACCAAGTGGCAGCGCGACAACCTGTCGAAACCCTTCGCGATGCTGCTGCCGTGGGCCGGGCTGGCGCTGGTGCTGGCCGTCATCGCCTACTTCATGGCGCCGCAGGGCAAGCTTAAGGTCGCCGCCGGTATCCTCGGCGCGGCCTGGGTCGGCCTGGGCACGTTGCGCTTCCTCTGGCAGCGCCTGCGCGCCAATGGCCGTTTCACCCCGGAGATGCTCGGCATGACGCTGGCGCATACCGGCATTGCGGTGTTCCTGGTCGGCGCACTGCTGGTCGAAGGCCTCAACGTGCAGCGCGAACTGGCGGTGAAGCCGGGCCAGACCGTCGAGGTCGGCCGCTGGGGTTTCCATTTCCAGGGCGTCGATGAAACGCAGGGGCCCAACTACCTGTCCGACCGTGGCCACGTGCAGGTGCTGCGCGATGGCAAGCCGGTGATCCTGCTGCACCCGGAGAAGCGCGCCTACGCCAGCGGTGGCCAGGTGATGACCGAAGCCGGCATCAAGCCGGGGCTGCTGGGCGACGTGTTCGTCGCCATCGGCGAGCCCCTCGGCGACGGGGCCTGGGCGCTGCGCGTGCACCTCAAACCCTTCATCCGCTGGATCTGGCTCGGCGCCGCGCTGATGGCGCTGGGCGGCTTTGTCACCGCCGTCGACCGCCGGTTCCGCAACCACAAGAATGCCGAGGCGCGTCCCGCATGAACAACGCTTCCGAACTCCCGCCGTCGCCGCCACGCTCGCGTGGCGCGCTGACGTTCGCGCTGGTCATCATCGGCCTGTTCTTCGTCGGCCTGATGGGCCTGCTGTACTACGGCGTATCGCAATCCGACCGTGCCGGCCGCGACGCGCTGCCGTCGCCGCTGATCGGCAAGCCCGCGCCTGCGTTCGAGCTGCCGCTGCTGCACGACCCGGCCAGACGCGTCACCAACGCCGACCTCGCCGGCCAGCCCTATGTGATGAACGTGTGGGGCAGCTGGTGCCCGGAATGCCGCGTCGAGCATCCGATCCTCACGAAGTTCGCGCTGACCAAGCGCGTGCGCTTCATCGGCTACAACCTCAAGGACGAACGCGAGGACGCGCTGCGCTGGCTGGAGCAGTTCGGCAACCCCTACATGATGGTGGTCGCCGACCTGGAAGGCCGCACCGCGATCGACTGGGGCATCTACGGCGCGCCGGAAACCTTCCTGGTCGACGGCAACGGCATCATCCGCTGGAAGCACGTCGGCGCGATCGACCAGGCCATCATCGACCACCAGCTGATCCCGGCGCTGGAAAAGATCGAAGCCGGTCGATGAGCGCATTCCCGACACCACGGCTCCCCCGTAGAGCCGAGCTTGCTCGGCTGCGCGATGCCGCAACGAAGAGCAGCCGAGCAAGCTCGGCTCTACGGTGCGTGCTCGCATTGCTGCTGGCGCTCTGCACCCTCCCCGCGTTCGCGCAGGCCAGCGATCCCACTCCGCTGCAGTTCATCGATGCCACCGAGGAAGCGCGCTTCCACAGGCTCACCGCCGAGCTGCGCTGCGTGATGTGCCAGAACCAGTCGCTGGCCGATTCCAATGCGCAGATCGCGCATGACCTGCGCCGCGAGGTGCTGGACCTGATGCGCCAGGGCAGGAACGACGCGCAGGTGAAGCAGTTCCTCGTCGACCGCTATGGCGAGTTCGTGCTGTACAAGCCCGAGGTCGCGCCGGGCACCTACATCCTGTGGTTCGGCCCGCTGTTCCTGCTGCTGGCCGGCGGCGTGTGGGTCGGCCTGATCGTGGCGAAGCGCTCGAAGCGACCCGCGCCCGCCACCGACGACACCGACCAGGAGTGGTGATGACCGCTTTCGTGATCCTCGCCATCGTGCTGTCCCTGGCCGTGCTGCTGGCGGTGTTGTGGCCGCTGTGGCGCGATGCGCGCGGCCTGGTGCTGGCCGGCGTGGCGACGCTGGGCATCGCCACGTTCGCGCTGTACCGCGCGGTCGGCACGCCGGCCGCACTGGAGCCGCAGGCGGCCACGCCGATGCCGGCCACGCTGGACGACGCCGTCGCGCAGCTGGAAGCCGAACTGAAGAAGCAGCCGAACGAACCCGAAGGCTGGCGCCTGCTCGGCAAGTCGTACGCCGCGCTGCAGCGCTACGGCGATGCGCAGAAAGCATTCGAGCGCGCGGTGCAGCTGCTGCCCACCGACGCCGACCTGCTGGTCGAAGCCGCGCAGGCACGGCTGTTCAACAACGCCGACCGCAAGCTCGATGCGCAGGCGGTCGCACTGCTCGACAAGGCCATCGCCATCAATCCCGACCATCAGCGTGCGCTGTGGTTCGTCGGCCTGGCGCAGCGCCAGGAGGGCAAGCACGCGGAAGCCGCCAAGACCTGGGAGCCGCTGCTGGCCAAGGTCGATCCCAACACCGCCGCCACCCTCCGCACGCAGATCAATGAAGCCCGCGCCGAGGCCGGCCTGCCGCCGCTGGCGGACGCCGCACCGACGCCTGTCGCCGACACGGCACCTGCGCTGCTGACGGTGACCGTGGACCTGGCACCGGCACTGAAGGACAAGTTGGCCCCGGGCGACACGCTGTTCGTGTTCGCCCGCCAGGTGGGCGGCCCACCGATGCCGGTCGCCGCCAAGCGCCTGCCGGTATCGGCGTTCCCGGTCACCGTCCCGCTCGGCGACGGCGACAGCCCGATGCCGACACTGAAGTTGTCGCAGCTGCCGCAGGTGCAACTGGTCGCCCGCATCGCCAAGGGCAACGGCCCCGCCGCGCAGACCGGCGACCTGGAAGCCACCGCCGTCACCGCTGAGGTGAAGGCTGGCAACACCTACACGCTGATGATCGATCGCGTGGTGCCGTAACGCACTAGCGCACCGCAGCGCTGCTTTTCCTTCTCCCTGCGCAGCGGGGAGAAGGTGGCCGAAGGCCGGATGAGGGGCGCTCTTCGCGCAGAACCCTTCACGCCTCGTCATAGGCGCGCGTTGACAGTCCATCGCAGCGCAAGGACGCCCACTCCGCTCGCCCCTCACCCGCCCGTTGGGCACCCTCTCCCCGCTGCGCAGGGCGAGGGGAAAGCGGAGCGCTTCCGCCCAATATGCAACACCGCGACTCACCCATGAAATGGCGTCGCCCCGTCGCATTGCCTACACTGCCGCGATGACCGAATTCATCCCCCCCGGCACCCGCTTCCATCCCCTGCCCTCGCCGTTCCGCATGAAACGTGGCGGGACATTGCACGGGGCGCGGATGGCGTACGAGACCTGGGGCACGTTGAACGAACGTCGCGACAACGCGGTACTGATCGTCACCGGGCTGTCGCCGGATGCGCATGCGGCACGCAATCCGGGCAACGAGGCCGAAGGCTGGTGGGAGGCGATGCTCGGGCCGGGCAAGCCGATCGACACCGACCGCTGGTTCGTGGTGTGCGTGAACTCGCTGGGCAGCTGCAAGGGTTCGACCGGTCCGGCCTCGATCAATCCCGACACCGGCGCGCTGTACCGCCTCGACTTCCCCGAACTGTCGGCGGAAGACGGCGCAAACGCGGCCTTCGACGTGGTGCGCGGGCTGGGCATCGAGCAGTTGGCCTGCATCATCGGCAATTCGATGGGCGGCATGACGGCGCTGGCCTACCTGCTGCTGCACCCGGGCGCGGCGCGCACGCACATCAACATCTCGGGCAGTGCGCAGGCGCTGCCGTTCTCCATCGCCATCCGCTCGCTGCAGCGCGAGGCGATCCGGCTGGATCCCAACTGGAACGGCGGCCAGTACGACGACGACACGTACCCCGAATCCGGCATGCGCATGGCGCGCAAGCTAGGCGTGATCACCTACCGCTCGGCGCTGGAATGGGATGGCCGTTTCGGTCGCGTGCGGCTGGAGTCGGACCGCCCGGACGAAGAGCCGTTCGGGCTGGAGTTCCAGGTGGAGAGTTACCTGGAAGGCCATGCGCGCCGCTTCGTGCGCCGCTTCGATCCCAACTGCTATCTGTACCTCAGCCGGTCGATGGACTGGTTCGATCTGGCCGAGTACGCGGACGGCGACGTGGAGAAGGGTCTGGCGAAGCTCCGCGTGCAGCGGGCGCTGGCCATCGGCGCCACCACCGACATCCTGTTCCCGCTGCAACAGCAGCAGCAGATCGCGGAAGGGCTGGCGGCCGGCGGGGCGCAGGCGGAGTTCCTGCCGCTGGAATCGCCGCAGGGGCACGACGCCTTCCTGGTGGATTTCGGGCGGTTCGGGCCGGCGGTGGCGGACTTCCTGGGCAGTCTCTGACGCCTGCATTTCCCTTCTCCCCGCGGGGCGGGGAGAAGGTGCCCGGAGAGCCTGCCCCGTACTCGATACGGGGGCGGATGAGGGGCGAGCGCGGTGTCTGTCCCCGCGCCGATGCGCTCCCACTCCGCTCGCCCCTCACCCGCCTTCGGCACCCTCTCCCCGCGCGCGGGGCGAGGGAAAAGCCCCCCATCCCGCACCGCAAAACCCCTCCCCGCCCCAGCCAGCTAAAATGGCCGCACATTCTCAAGCGGGCCATCCCATGACCCTCGATTTCCCCGGCGCCGACAAGCTGGTCGCGTCGCTGGATGCCGCCGTCGCCCTGGGCGACGACCGTGCCGTCACCGATGCGTTGCGCAAGTCGCTGTGCGAACTGATCTGCGACGAGGAGGTCAGCCTGCCGGCCTGTGTGCTGGAGCCGATCTCGGACCACTACGCGCGCCGCGAGCTGTACACCAGTCCTGAGCACGGCTACAGCGTGATCGCGATGACGTGGGGCCCGGGCCAGGGCACCAAGATCCACGATCATTCGGGCATGTGGTGCGTGGAAGGCGTGTGGCGCGGGCGGCTGGAAATCACCCAGTACGAGCTGGCCGAGCACGACGACGTGCGCTACCGCTTCATCCCGGCGGGGACGATCGAGGCCGGCACGGGCTCGGCGGGCAGCCTGATTCCGCCGCACGAGTACCACACCATCCGCAATCCGAGCGACAAGGCCATCGCGGTCAGCCTGCACGTCTACCAGCGCACGATGGTCCGCTGCGGGATCTTCACGCCGGAGGAAGAGGCCGGCGCCGAAGGCTGGCAGCGCCGTGGCGAGCGGCTGTTGGGGACGGACCAGGTCAACTGAGGCCAGCCCCGGGCCTGTCGGTCGGGGGCCGGGCTCGGCTATACTCCGCGTCCGCGCCGAAGTGGCGGAATGGTAGACGCAGCGGACTCAAAATCCGCCGGCCTTAAAACCGTGTGGGTTCGAGTCCCACCTTCGGCACCAAATAAAACAAGGGGTTAGGCTTCGCGGCCTAACCCCTTCGTTTTTCTGCAACACGTTTTGGCCCGTAGTTGGCCCGTAACCTGCGCTATGCGGCGTTACTCATAGTGCCGGTGGTTCACGTTGTCGCCGCACGCATAGCAGCGCCGGTACGCACCGCCCCGCCTGGCGTAGCCCGTGCGCTCGTGCCCCAGCGGCCCGCCACAACGCGGGCAATCGAACCCTTGGCCGCGCTGCCACTGCACCAGCCTGTACGTCGGCGCAGCCACCAGCCACAGCGTCGCCGCCAGCGCCAGCAGCGGCACCCAGCGCCCCAGCACCACGAACCCGGCCAGCAACGGGCTTGCCTGCCACTGCGAAAGCACGGCCACCGACACCAGCGCCACCAGCAGCGCGAATGCGGCGGGGCCGTAGGCCCGAACCGCTACCCAGTTCCATCGATCCATAAAGCCCTCCCCGGCGACATTGCCTAGGCCGATTCTTCCGGCCACTAGTCGCACGAGTTGAGATTGAAGAATGCGAAGCGCGGTTGACATGCGAAAACAGCTCCGCGATTCTCAGAACACTATCTGGAGCGCACCCATGATCGACCCCGAGATTGGTTTTACAGCGGATGTAATTCGAGACCCGGAACGCTTCGTGGGTCGCACGCGACTTATTGAGCAGTGCATTAGTTCAATCAATGCAGCCACAGGCCTCATCTCCGTCTATGGCAAGCGCGGCGTAGGAAAGTCATCTTTGCTCCGCCAGATACAGCAAATGGCGCTCGGTGACTACACCGTTGCCAAGCGAGCAGGACTTGCCCATCTGATTCCCAACAACCCAAGAAGGTACTTGACTGTTTTCTATACCTGCGATTCGATGATTGAGAATGGGCGAGACCTTCTTTCTCGCTTATGCAACGATCAGAACGAAGAAGATAGTTTGCTGCGCCTTGTTCCAGATGATGGAAAAGAAATTATCGAATTCACCCGCTCAAAAGAAACATCAGCAGGGGCAGACCTTAAAGTAGTCAACTGGGGCGCGAAAGGTATCGAGAGCACGAAATACGCAAAAGTAGTACCCAACGATATCGTTCAGACATTCCGCAACTTTGTTGACTCTGTAGTCGCAAACCAAGTTAAGAAGCGAATGAAACGCGATGGAATTCTGATAATTCTTGACGAGTTCGATGTTATTAAAGACAAGAACGGTATCGGATCTCTCATCAAGTCACTTACAACGTCCGAAGTAAAATTCGCTGTATGTGGCGTTGGCAGAGATCTTTCCGATCTCGTTAAAGATCACAACTCAGTGGAGCGACTGATTGAGCAAGGAACTCTTCCAGTTAAGCCGATGGAACCGGGTGAATCCGAAGCAATCATTACGCGTGCAGCAGAACTGTTTAAGGGCGAACTAAAATTCACGCCCGGGGTTGCGCCGCTAATTGCTCATATGGGCCAGGGATTTCCCTACTTCGTACAGTTGCTTGGCAAACAATGCGTGAGCGTTGCAAATGCTCGCGGAGCAAAAGTGATAGACGAGGACATCGTCCTTGAAGTTAAAGAACGCTTGGGTCGCGGCGAAGGTTTTCCGACACTTGAGCAGGCCTATCAGCGGGCCATCGGAAGGTCTTCTGATAGACAACTTCTACTTCACTTACTCGCCGAGCAATCGGGCGAGGAGAGCATGTTCTCCGATGAGATTGGGAGAATCGTGCTGAAAAATTCTCGTCAAGATGCCATGGACCTAGATATCGAGTACGTGGATCAACTAATCCCACGACTTGTTGAAGAGAAGTCAGGCCCTGTACTTGAGCGAGTGTCCGAACGACAGGGCGTCTACGAATTCGTCAATCCGATTCTCCGGCAGTACATTCGGCTGCGCTCACTGAACTAGTATCACCTCGCCCACGCCACCCGCACGGCGTCCACCGGCTCCGGCCGAGACAAGCCGAACACAGCGAGCGCCAGAGCCAGAACAAGGTCGTCGTGCGCCCCTTCGCGGGCGTTGAACGTGGCATTGCCCGCCTCGGTAAAGCGCACGCGAAAATCCTGCAGTTCCCGGGCCAGTACTGCCGCATCGGGCAGACTGGCAGCGATGCGAAGGTCACCCGAGTGCAGTAGGGCTTGCAGCTTCGACACCAGTTCCCCTTTCGGTACCGACCATCCTGCCCGGTTGCCCGAAACCTCGCGCCCGCCGGTAATCACCACGCCCTGCGCCATGCGCAGCAGCCTGCGGCCGGCAAACATGTCAAAGACAGGGCGGCCTACGCCCGTGTAATCGACCAGCACGCGCGGCTGTAGGCGGTTTAGCGGGCTGCGGCCCAGCAGTGCCTCCAGGTGGTCCACCTGCTGGGGGTACGGCATTCCGAGCCGGAGCCTTTCGAGATGCGCCACTTCGTAACGCGGCTGGGGATATGGGTTCAACTCAGCGAACGTCGGGTTCATCGCCGTCGTGACGACTTTCGACGCCACACAGATCGCGGTCGGGTCGTGCGCCTGCCCTACGTCGATGCCGACGGCGTAGCTGCGCCTATGCAGCAGCGTTATAGGACCACCCAGTCGGTGATCCTTCGTTTCAAACATGGAAGTAGTTTCTAGCTCCACAGCGGGGCGACCTCGTGGCTGATAGCGGCTTCGATTAGCTCGCTGGAAAAGAATTGTTCGTCCGTATCGACAAACTCGCAGAGATACTCCTGCCGGAACTGCCAGTCGCCGATCAGCCGCTTTTCGTCGGCCAGCCACCCGGCATCGATGCGCGGGCAGTCGTGCGCGGTTACCTGCGTGCGGTGCCAGCCTTCGCCGAATGCCCACGACTCGTAGAACCATCCGCGCTTGCCATAGGGCGTGGTCAACGCAACGAAGCGGCCGTTTGTGGTCGCCAGCATGGGGCGCACGGCAGCGAACAATGCATCCTCGACACGCGACGCCTCGTCCACAATCACAGTCTTGGCACCGCTATACCCCCGGATGGTGCCCTCGGTACCGGGCAACGCGATGATGCGGCTGCCGTTCGCCAGTTCCATGCGCATGGCGCTTTCCTGCACGATGCGGGGCACGTTCGGCAACGCCCGGTAGACTTCGTTGACCTTGCGGAACAACTCAGCGCTCTGCCGTTGGGCTGGCGCGATAAGCAGCACAAGGCCGGGGTCATAGATGGCTTGATTCACCGCGAGCGATGCGCAAGTAGTGGACTTCCCGGACTGGCGCGAGCAAAGCAGCAGCATCCGCCGTGCATCGCTGTTCAGTACGTCCCGCTGCCACGGGTCCGCAGGCATACCAGCGTCAGCCATGATGCTGGCGGGGTCGAGCATTCGTGAGAGGTCACGAGCCAGTGCCGACACGAGTCGCCTCCCCTTCGATGACCTGGCGTTTGGCGCGACTGCGCCGCGTTACCTCGCGCGCCTTTGCCAGAGTCGGCTCCGCCGCTTCGCGTTCTTCCTCGCTTTCGACGTTCGGCAACTCGGCCGACTGGAAGTGTTGCAGCGCCGCCACTACATCGGCCCGCGCATCCGGGTGACCACGCAACGCCTGCATGATCGAAGTACGCAGCGCATGGAACTCCGGCATCACCAGCAGGTTGTTAGTGACGTTAACCGTTCCGGTTTTCAGGTCGCCTAGCAGCTTCGCCGTAGTCTCTAGGTTCTTTACGATGCGCTCGCCGATAGCGGCGGCGGCCTTGTAGTCGTCCTGCTGTTCGGCAACGTCCATTAGGCTGTACATGCGAGCGCGCACCGCCACGAGATGCTGTAGCACGCCCTCCGACTCGGTAACGCGCAGGTTTTCCAGCTCCACGGGGGTCATGCGACCACGCGTCATTAGCTGCGCGTGCAGTTCGGGCCGCATGTGGTTCTTCGCGTGCCGCCAAACCGCGTCGTGATGCACACCATACCGCTTGGCGAGCACCCGCGCCGGAACCTTGTTGGCGACACCTAGCTCTATGCTGGCGCGGTCGGCGTGATCGCACACCGTGCAACGGATTCCCTTAAGTCCCATGGCCTTCCACCTTCGCCTTAAGAACCTTGTATTCCTCCACTGCCACCGCGACTCCGCACTCCAACTTGTGAAGAAGTTCCAGCTCTTCGCGCATAGTGGTCGTAACAAACCCGCGATGGTCCGGGGTCAGCCCACGCCTCGCATATTCCTGCCTTCGGCGGTCGACTCTGGCATCTACTTTGTCGCGAAGGACCCCCACGTCACGCTCATGCATCCGAAGCTGATAACTGAACCCATTCAGGCGTTCGCGTGTCGGTTCGTGACGCGCATTTTCCAGCGCCTGCTGCACCCGTGGCGGAAGCAAATGCCTCACCTCGTCGTAGCGGCTCATCAGGATTCACCTGCGAGCGAGCGCAGGGCCTCCACGGACTCAAAATCGACCATCTCGTTGATCGATTCTTCAAAACCGGCGCGGCACCGGGCCAGCAGTTCGCGCTCTCGCTTGTACTGAGCCGGCATGGCAATCAATTCCGGCTTGCGCAGGGCGATGATCGTTTCCTTGATTCCCATTTTCTGACCCTCGGCGACACCACTCATCCAAGCGGGTGCGCTCGCCACGGCATACATCAGCGCGTGGTAGTCGTCGCTGCCCGTTCGGGAAAGCAGATCGTCCCGCTCACTTTCCGAAAGTCCACGCAAGTAATTGCGAATCTCGGGAGCCAGAGCACGGAGTTCGGCAGTCGGCGGCTGCAGGAGCGCTTGGATTTCCGCGTCCATTTCGCGGATGCGCCGGTCGAACATTTCGATGGTCTCGTCGATCACCGCGAGCTGATTGTCCGCAGCCTTTCGGGCAAGTTCCCCGGCGGCTATTTCAAGCCGTGCTGCGTTCTCCGTTGGATTGCGTCGCAGCTTGATAACGTCTTGCTGAATTTTTGACGCAGAATTTTTCGAGCCGCGCCGCACCTCCCGTCCGGCGTTCAGTGCCGGGTCCTCCGGGCTTGGCCCGTGGTCCTTCATTCGCTCCTCTAGCAGAGCCTCGGAGAGCACGGTGCGCTGCGGCTCCGGTGCGATGGGTCGGGCGTTGGCGCGACGCACAGCGCGGTCGGCTGCGGCCTGTACGGCGGGGTCGATGTTCGGCATGGAATAGCCCTCCGGGCTGGGGTAGGTACCCCGATGCTCGGGCCGCCGCGTGGTACGAAGCCATCGGCTTTGGCGTACCAGCCGCGAAAACGCGCCGCGCCTTGCGTTACGGGCCAACTACGGGCCAAAACAATCACAACAACGCCGAAACTCCGGCGGTACCGGAGTACGCAGGGGTTAACACGTAAGGCGCGTAATCAACGCGGCTCCGTTCTCCGGGGTCGGGTGACGCGTTCTCGTCCGGAGGATGTGTGACCGCTGGCCGCATGGCAGGACGACAACACCGCCAAACATTGCACCACGCATATATTGGCGGCCTTAAACATAAAAGACATATCAAACCCCTTGTTTTATAGGGTTTGTTTAAGACCGCCATGTACTTGGCGGGGTTGGCGGTCTTAGTGCAATGCAGAGCACGGAGCGCCCGCGTAACCGGGACGAATACGTTTAAGGCCGCCAAATTTTGTACGTGGCGGTGTTACCGAACGCGCAGCCCACCGGCCGAAACAGGCGGGAAGTCGCCGTTTTGCGCCGCCCTGCCCCTAGGCCAGCCCAGTAGACGGATCAAAAACGCCCGCTTTCGGAGCTGTACGGCCCGCCCAGCCCCAACCAGCCACCACCCTAGCGGGCCGCAGCCTCCCGGACCTTAAAACGCCGCATATTGCGCCGGACGGCATGGGGTAAGCGGCCGTTTTCGGTGGCGGTGTTAAACGGTTTGCGCATCACGTTGGCGGCCTTAAAGAGGCCTCCAAGCACGGGCAGTTCACGCTACTGCTGTAGCGGCGGCACTTCGTTGCGGCAGGCGTAGAACATCAGCATTCGCAGGAATCGCATGATGTCCATTCGCTGCTGGCCGACCTCCTCGTGTTCGTAGGCGTATCGCCAACGAACGAAGACGTCATTCATCGCTGCCATGAACTGTGCGACGTCAGCCTCGCCCTCAATTGGCGCATCCTTCAAGGCGTCGGGAATGCTTGCCTGAATGTCCGCAAGTGCTTGCGGCGGTAGTTCCTTGTAAAGCTCCAGCAGTTCATGGCCCCGCAGCTTCTTCCCGTGTCTAAGCGCGAGGCACTTGAGGTAAAGCTCGATGCAGAACGCCGTGTTCACTACGTAGGGAATTAGCGTGAATGGCCGCTCGTCAGGCTTGCGCTTCAGTTCGGTACGCCATAGCAGCGCGCAAGTATCTTGGAAGTAGATGGCCTGCTGCCGAATGTGCATCCAAAGAGGCAGGTCCGGTGAAACAATGCCAAGCTCACGCATCTTAGCTCGCGCAATCGGAACATCCAGCTCGGTGTCGCCAGTACTGATGTACTGGCCGACCACCTTTCCGTTGATCATTATGTCTTTCGGTCCAGGAGGAATCTTCGCCATGCGAATGATTCTAGCCGGAGTACTTGGTCGCCGGCCGCTTCGGTTGGGGAGATGCCTTGGCTACCCCGGCAGCCTCGCGGCTGGATGCTGGCAAGCGCCAAATCCAGTCCCCGACGCCCCGCCCTTTGCCCTTCACCCCTTGGCGTTCGGCGATAACGTCCAGTTGCTCCTTAGCCCGCTCAACCGTACGCCATGCCACTCCATCGTCGGCGGCCTTCGCCTTCAGTTCCTTCGACGTTATCGGACCGCCCTTCAGCAACTGGTAGAGCCAGTCGCAGGCTTCGTCCCGTTGCAGTCGCTTGGCTTCTACCTGTTCCAGCAACTCATCGGCGCGGCCGTACAGCGGCCCACCCCACGCGACGCTTGAGACCTTCGTGGCTTTGCCGTCGAGCTCACGGTCGGCCACCTCGATCCTGTACTCAAACCCGTCACCCTGCGGTCCGACGTTACTCTTAGATCGAACGAATCGGCACGCGCCGTCCTTACCCATTACGGTGACCATGCTTACGCGGGCCAGCGCACTGAACGCGACTGAGCCGATGATGCGTTCCGTTGCGCGGCGGCTGGAACTGTTCTTGGAAAAGTGGGTGATGCCGAGTACAGCCGCGCCCAGTGCTTCGCCGAGGTCTACTAGCGGTTGCAGTCCTCGGCGCACTTCGGTGTTCTTGTGGCTGTCGCCGGCAACGGCGCTCGCGATAGGGTCCACCACGACAAGGGCAACGCCACCAATGCGGCGGGCCTGCTGTTCCAGCGCGTAGACATCGGTCGCCGGGTCGAACGCACGACGTTCACGGCCTTCGCCCACGTCTCGGACGAAGAAAACCCTAGTCATGTCTGCGCCTGCTTCCTGCAGCCGGGGAATCAGCACTTCGGCTAATGCGTCCTCACCGGTCCAGAACAGCACGTTGCCCTGCGCCGCTTTCGTTCCATCAGGCAGACGGCCACCCTGCGACACTGCGGCGGCCAGCGATAGGGATAGCGTCGTCTTACCCGTGCCGCCATCGCCCGCAAGAATATGGAGCATGGAGCGCGCAAGCCAGCCATCCCAAAGCCAATCGACCGGCTTCGCCTGTACGTCGGCAGCGCGAATAAGCGTGACCTCCGGTTCGGAGCCACGGAGTGCCACTGTCGGCAGCGCCAGCACATCGCGCGCCTTGGCCTTCGGGTTGTCCTGCAGCCAGTCGGCGGCGTCGTACCCGTCGCCGGGTAGGTCGAGCGCAGCCAGGTCAATGCAGGTTACGGCGCAGCCTAGGGCCGCCAGCGCTTCGCCTACGTCGGCGGCGTAGCCATCGCCGGGTTCGTCGTTGTCGGGCCAAATGATGCAGCTGCGGCCCGCCAGTGGGGACCAGTCGGCCTTGCCTGCGCTTTTTGCGCCGCCACTGGTGGTCGCAGCCAGTTCCAGCGCACGCAGGGCGTTCACACACTTCTCGCCTTCGACCACAAACACGGGGCCATCGGTCGCCAGCGTCTCGGGGAGGCAGTACAGCGGTTTGCCGCCACGCGGAACACGGGGTTCCCCTTTTACCCAGTCGGCCCCGTTCCAGTGGAAGGGCAGAATTTGCTTTTCGCCGCTGGCGTTGTCGTACCGGGCGCGGTAGCACCACACGGCCCCTTTTGCGGTGCGATAGGGGAACAGCGACTTTAGTCGGTAGCCCGTCAGCTTGTGCGGGCCTAACTTGCCTGCCGCCGTGCGCGCCTCGGCTAGTTCGGCGTCGCTGAGTTGCGGAATGGTGACGGTGAGCGGTTTCGGCTTCGCTGCGGGCTTGGCTGCGCGCTGGCGACCGCCAAGGTCGGCCACTTGAATTCCGACCGCTTTGCAGATTGCGTCCACGCTGCAACCGGCATGGCAGGTTAGGCCGATGGAATCATTCTTCAACCCTATTGAAAGCGATGGACTGCTGTCGTCGTGGGCCGGGCACGGAGCGCTCCATTGGTTCTTGCCTGCGGGTTTGGCCGACGTTGCGGCGAGCAGGCGTTCCAACGTCTTTGAGATTGCCTGTCGATTGCTCACGCGCGCACCTTTCGTCCCTTCGGTGCGGCCTGCTCTTGATCGAAGAACGTACGCCAGTCGTCGCGGCGGTAGTACCAGCGAGCGCCCACGCGCACCGGCTGGGGGCCGTAGCGGCGAGCCTTCCACCGCTTCAGCGTAACGACGTGAATGCCAAGCTCGTTGGCGGTTTGGTCGAGGGTAAGATACCCCTCAAGAATGCTGCTTTCTTGGCCTTGCATAACGAAAACCCCCACGGGTGAATGCGTGGGGGCCAGTGCAACATCGCGTAGCGGTACGCAACAACGCTCTAGTGCGTACCAAAGATTGCCTCATGATCGCTCCGCCAGTCGTGGTAGCGGGATTTAACCTGTCTAGGCGTCTTACCAAAATCGGTTGCTACTTCGCGGAAGGCGGCTTCAGCCGCGCTGGGAATAACTATGTCGTCGTGCGGCTCGTAGTCAGGACCGTAGGGTATTCCCATCCGCCGCATCTTACGTTCCAAAGCTGCGGGCATTCGCCGCCGGATATCTCGATAGGCCATCGCTTGCCGGAACTGTGTAGCAGCGGCCGGTGAAGGAGAGTGACCGTATCGCCTTGCGTGACCAATCCGCGCCAGCAACTCCCCATCGGGGCCGCGCAGGTGATACCCATCGGCCAAGTAGTCCAGCGCCAACACTTCCCAATGCAGCGCCAAGGGGCTGAAGTACCGTGAATCTATGTAATCCTCCGGCACGTCGCCGACTACTGGCTCACCGTGGTCCCGAATGAATGCAGGCAGCGGATCTAGCTTTGCTAACCGTTTCCAATAGTTCAGGCTCTGATATCGGAATCCGCTCATCACGCCACCCCACGCAGAGGAACGACGTTACTACGCTCGGGGACTAGCATCGACTCCAGGCGTCGCGCCCACTTTTCCAGCGCCTCGCGCTTTTCGTCCTTGTAGTCATGGACGTTGTAGTGCTTCCCGCCGACACTCGCATCCACGTGGTTCAGCACCCTATCGCGGTACTCCTTCGGCACTCGCGCAGCGGCCATGCCCGTTTCCACCGTTCGGCGTAGGTCGTGCGTGGTGAACGGCCGTAGTCCCAGCCGCGCCAGTCGGCGACACGCATTCCCCAGCGCCTCGCTTAGATGCTTGTCGTTGATATGTGCTGTGCCCGCTCTTTGGCCCGGGAAAACATAGTCCCCCTGAACTTCATCACGCCGGCGCGACAGCAATACAACAATCTCTGGCAATAACGGCACCAGATGAGTTCGGCCGTTCTTTGTCCGCTTGCCCGGTATTACCCAAATGCCCTCATCGAGCTGAAACTCAGACCAAGCTGCGTCCGTTGCCTCACGTGCGCGTACGGCGGTAGCGAGTACAAGCCGGAGGCAGTCCGCGATTGTGGGACTCATTCGCCCACGAGAATTCCATGCCACATCGCGGGGCCAAGACTCCGGCCGCGCACGTACCCAAGGTCCGTTCCCATCGGTAATTCTCCAAATCAATCGCAGTTCTTTGGGAGTGATCAATGCACGGTCCCGTGCCGCAATCCTGCCGCCAGGAGCCTTCATTCGCAGGCACGGGTGGGATTCGATAATCCCCTTATCCACTGCGAAGCTAAACATCTTGCGGATAACTGCGAGCCGGTGGTTCGCCTCGGCGGGCCGCGCTGGGGTGCCGTCGTCGGCATTGCCTAGGGCTACAGGCGCGACAAGGGCATCCACGTCCGCCCTTCGAATGTCCTTCACTTTGCGGTCGCCCCATACAGGTCGCACATGCTTATCCAGCCTTCGCTCGTCCTCGTCCCAGCGGCGCTTACGCGGACGCGCCCATTCGGCGATGTAGCGGTCTATTAGGCGACTAACGGTAATTTCCTGCTCCGCCTGCTGCTTCTCTTGGCGTAGGCGTACCAGCTTGCCTTTCCGCGACTCGGGCGCGACGCCTTCGGCAAGGCGGCCCCGGTGCAGGTCGGCTAGACGCTTGGCTTCCTCCCAGTTCGATTCGTAGCGCGACCACTTCACCCCAAGCGAGATGCGCCGCTGGATCGGTACCCCTCGACCGTCTACCTCGTCGGACATGTAACAGAACACGTAGCGCCGACTTCCGCTGCTGGCGACACGCACAGCTAGGCCCGCCGCCTTCGTGTATCGGTAGATGCGGTACCCAGTGGCGGGCACTTCTAGCTTGGCGATCTCTCGCGGGTCGGTGAACTCGTATACAGCCATGGCAGCCTCCTAGTGCGTTGCGCGTTTTGGCCCGTAGTTGGCCCGTAGACGGCGATACACCACGCATCGCCCGTGCTACGGCACGTTACGCCCGCGAAACGAAAAACACTAGAAGAATCAATAACTTGTAACTGCGCAATTGCGCAATTGCGGTCAAATTTCCGCCAAAACAAACAGTTACATGCACGCTGCCGACAACACTCAAAATCCGCCGGCCTTAAAACCGTGTGGGTTCGAGTCCCACCTTCGGCACCACGATCAAACCCCGGACCTCCGGGGTTTTTTCGTTTGTGGGGCCTGCGCATTTCGTAGGATGGGTTAAGCGGCGGGCGATACCCATCGATCGCAGAGTGTCGACATCACGAAGACGGGTATCGCTTCGCTCAACTCATCCTACGTGCTACCGAGAGACGGTCCTACCTTCTTGCCAGCCACTCTCCGGAGTTGGCGACGGCGCCAATCGTTTTTGGCTGCTTAGCAGCCGTACGGATCGCCTCTGCCACCAAATCTGCGCACCGATGCGCCGCAGCCCATGCTGATTGCTTGTCATCTCCAATTCCAGCGAACTCCAAGGCTACGCTCCAATAGCCATCCTGCCCTTGCCAGCTTCGATAAGGCTCCACAATCAAGCGTACGCCCAGCGACTCATCCAGCGGTCCGAGAGCTTGAGCTATACGGGCTGCGAGATCGATCAAGTTTGACGGATCTAGATTTGCAGTGTCGTGCAGCAGGGCTAGATTGACCACCGCGCCCGCCGATATCTTCCCATCCGATCTTTGCACTAAGCCAGGCGCGCACTGTGTGCTTCTCACCTCCCCTTCGGGATGGTTCGCAGCACAGAGTACGGCTCGAAGCCCTGGAAATTCTGCTATCTCTGGCACCCGATCAACGAGGTCTGGGCTAGCGACCAGATCGAGGGAGGGGTGATTTATACGTCCATTCTCCCTTACTTCGGAATCATAGGGGTGCGCAGTTCTTGCCGAGAACGACCTCAGCACTACCCAGCGCTGCCCTTCATACAAACGCACCATGTGATTGCTCATTACCGACCCAGTGATGACCTCAGACAGTTAGTCGCGATATGGAGCCCTGAGAATGGAGATCAAATCGTCCGCCTTGCTCGTCCGGTAGAACTCAGATCCGTTCTTCGCTTTTGCCTCTTCCCACGCTCTCAACATCGCGCCATATCGACGGTCAGTCGGCGAATGTGTGTTCAAATCCCTTCCCTTGAACTCATCAAAGCGCCCCATGCTCTCCACAAGCATGCGGGTAATTCCCATGTATCTGCCCTCGTTGTTGCCGTCGAACCCTCCAAAGCGAGGATTGTTCCCCGCGCCGTAAGGCACCTCAGCGGCCAGCCTATCCTTCTCAGGCTGTGGTAGCTGCTCGTAAACAGTTTCAATGAACCGCCACATGTCAAGAACGTCGACAACATATGAGACCGCAGGTGGGTTCTCTTCGCCCTCTAGAAGCCAGTCGTGCTCCCACAGAATCGCCCAGTCCTGCTTATTCCACAAGGCAGAGGCAACGAGCTTCGAGTTCACTCCGTCGTCCACGTCAGCCTGCTGATGCATTTCTGCAATCATTGCAGCGATCAAACGCAGATAGTTCTTCTCATTCATAAATTCATCCCGGTTAACGAACTATATTGTGATGAATGCAAGCAGGATCGCCGATCCTTCTTGACGACCGTCCCTATGTATTTCCCCGTTGTGACTATCGCATCGTGACTGAGTCGCTCAGAGAGCTAGAAAGGGTCTGCGCTGTAGCCAACTTCCTTCGCCTCACGCAGCGTTGTTCCATCAGGTCGCTTCACAGGAGCCTGCGGCGCCAACTCCTTGGTGCGAGCCGCGGCGCGCATTGCGTTGTACTCCGACACATAGCCTTCACCGGAATCAGCAATGGTTTTCCCGTTGTTCGCAACAAGCGTCCAACGCCACTCTCCCGCGCGATCCTCGTAAACTTCAAAACGAAGCATGGTGTTCTCCAGTATGTTGGGTGAAATGGGGCGTAGCGGACGCTACGCCCCGTGACCATATCCGCGCTTTACGGTTCGATGGTGGGCCACTGACCTTCGATGTGCTGCGCCAACTCGTCCAGCATCTTCAAGGTTGCAGGCCTCATCGGCTGACCTTGGAAGTACTTACCGGAGAACAAGTCGATCAGCTCAAACTGATGCGGCTTCACGTCAACGCCGTTCTGCTTCAGCACCCAGTAGCCGAACTCGAGCGTCAAGCGCGCTTCCTCCGAGTCACACTGCATCCCCTTCTCGTGGAAGTAGATGTAGCGCACCTCGGCGCCGTCCATTGCCACAACATGCGGCGAGAAGCGGATCTCCAAAGTACGCACGTGCGCCTGATAGCGATGACCCGAGATAACCTTGAGCTTTCGCTTGGCGTGGGGAGATGCGACGAAGGAGTCAAGCACCCGCATCGAGTTGTTACGCCGCGTTTCCTGTGCGATTCCCTGCAACTTCGCGCGTGCATCAATGATGCCCGGGAACCCACGCTTCATGACATCACGGATACCCGCGATAGCTTTCGCGTAGTACGGCTGCATGAACACTTGCGGCGTGCCTTTCGGGTACTTCTGATCGTGCAGAAATCGCATCTGCCGACTTGCCGACATGCGAACGAATCGTGCGAGATT
This sequence comes from Pseudoxanthomonas japonensis, assembly GCF_043632995.1. NCBI lineage: Bacteria > Pseudomonadati > Pseudomonadota > Gammaproteobacteria > Lysobacterales > Lysobacteraceae > Pseudoxanthomonas > Pseudoxanthomonas japonensis. The sequence continues at coordinate 2,622,286 of NZ_CP171632.1, forward strand.
GCGATCAGAAAGACGCGGTCTCGGTACAACGGGAGAGAGCTTAGGGATGGTACTCATCTTGTTTCTATTTCCTCTTGCAATCTACGAATGAAAGAGGGGCGGCCTTTCGGCCGCCCCTCCGGTTCCTCATTTCCCGCGCGACTTCGACGGCTTACGAACAGTGCGTTCGGTAACCGTGGTGGCCTTATGCGCTTTTGCGTGCCCGGGCGTGACGTATCTGCCGGTGATCGCACTGCGGTTCTGAGTGGTCTTCTTACTAGCCATGGCTATTACCTCTTCGGTCGTTGGATAAACAGTCGCTACGACTGTCCAACGGAACATCGACGCCCCCACAGAAGAGGTCGTAGATGGCCCTGTGGCCGAAAAGTGGAAGACCTACGTAGATGCTTTACGAAGTAGCTCTTTTGAAGCTATACTTCTGCGTCTGCCAAGACACGCAGCTTCGTAGGTTTTCACTATCCGAACTTGGACAGTTTTGTTCCGATTTCGGGTTGTCGTTTTCCTCCTTATCTGTGTAGTTGCTGTACCCGAACGCCTCGCCTGCAAGCGAGGCGTTCGCTTTTTGGGATGGATCGTTTCCGATTCTACCATCCTTTAACAAATTAGCAAGCGGATGGCACGAGTGCCAACCACTAGATCTAGTCTCACAACCTGAGACTGACCACTACCCACAGTGTTATCCACAGGAATTACTGCACCAACCTGAACGAAAGCCTGAACAACCTGAGCGGCGCGCAACGTCCCCCTTGGCGACACACCACTCTGTTCACATTGGGACGCCGTTCAATTTTTCAAGGTCCATGTGAAGAGAAGAAGGGGCGGAGGAAGTTAACTCGAACCCCAGCCTCATCTCCCGCCGCACCAGATCCCCCTGCCGTGTTCGACCGGACAACCCACGCCCATCGCGCGACAGCCAATGGGGGCACATAAGAATGGGGCCTGTTGGCCCCATCCATTTACAACACTTCACTTCATGCGCCGACGCCCGGCTCAATCCTGTCCCGCCGCCCCCTCCTTGTCGGCCGCCTCATCGCGCTCCTCCTTCGACCGCTTGTTCTTGAACCGCACCGCCAGTTGCTTGCGCAGCCCGTCCAGTCCCGAGCCCTTGCCGGCCAGTGACAGCAGGCGATAGCCCTCCACGGAGTTCGACATCATGTCGCTGCCCAGGGCCATCTCCGTATCCAGCATCCGCTGGTACAGGCGCATCACCTGCACCGTGCGCAACCGCAGCGCATCCAGCGCCGCGACGTCCCGCTGCAGCGCCGCCAGGTCGAAGTTCGCCGGCAGGATCTGCGGATTGGCCGTCAGCACATCGACCGCCAACCGGCAGAACGCCTCCGACTTGTCACCCATCTTGTGCAACCTGCGCCGCTTCACCGGATCCAGTGCCACCAGTCCCGCGAACCGCGTATCCAGTGTCGTCAACGCTCCGTCGATATCCGTCAATGCCTCATCGTCGAAGATGATGTCCACGATGTTTTGACTCATACCCTCTCCTTGGTTCCTTGTCAGTGGGATGCCTGCCCTCTGGCAGACGCCTCCACTGTAGGACGCAGCACACGGAAAAACCTCTAACATTTCATCCGCATACCGCAGGCATCGCATCACACCGACCCGCGTTCGATACACCACATCATCGCGCGATAGCAGCGCGGTCATGGACCGACATACCAGCCGGCATCATCGTCGATACCAGTTGGCATCGTTCGCCATGTCACCGGATGAGGTGCGCCATACCGCAGATGATGACGCGTCATACGCGCGGGCATCGCGCGCCATGGGCATGCAGGTGATCGCCGATACACAGGGGCATGTGCGTCGATACCGAACGGTATCGGCCGACACGTCGACGGATATCCCGCGCCACCATGCGCAGGGTGGCGCGTCATGTGGCACGTCTTGTCGCGCGACCTGTGGTGGTATCGAACGCCATGCCTCCGTCCATCGCACGCCGCGATGATCGCGCTACCCCATCGGCACGCACAGGTCAGAGTACGAGTCCCGACCTCACTGCGATGGGCGACCATGCCCATGACGCATGCGGCGATCCGTCGTCAGGCGCGTTCCCGGACGCACACCCCATGACGTCAGAGACAAGGAGGTCTCACCGCAACGGCCGACCTCTTGCAGGGGCTCGGCGAAACGGAGACGTACGCAGTCCCAGTGACCGCGCGATCACCGGGCAGGCGACGAAGCGCGCTTGCCCAGCTCGATCAGCATCCGCGATGCGAGGTACAGGCGCGGCGGAATGGAGTCGATCTCGATGTATTCGTTGCGTGCGTGGTAGCCCCACCCCGCCAGTCCCAGCCCCTCCAGCACCGCGGCCTTGCCGGAGCGTCCGGCGAAGCCCGCATCGGTGCCGCCGTTGGTGGTCGGATGCATCAGCAGTTGCCGGCCATCGAGTTCGGCATATATGTCGCGTGCCAGGTCGGCCAGCGCACGACCGCGTTCGCCGGCTACATAGATGGGACGCAACGGCTCCAGCGTCACCGTGGTGGTGGTATCCGGGACCAGCTGGCTTTCCTTCACCTTGGCCTGCAGGGCGGCCAGCAGGTTGTCGTTGCTGTCGGCCTGCATCACGCGCGCATCGCCGCCGGCTTCGGCGCGCTCGGGAATCTGGTTGCGTGCGGTGCCCGCGCTCGCCGTGGTCCAGTTGAGTTGCGCACCGGGCACGCCGGTGGCCACGTCCCTGGTCTGCACCAGCTGGTGCGACAGCTCGATGAGGGCATTGCGGCCCTGCTCCGGCGCCGCACCCGCGTGTGCGGACAAACCCTGTACCGTCATCCGCACCTGCGACGTGCCGGCCGCGCTCAGCAGCACGCCTTCGTGTTCGATCACCGCCTTGGCCGGCGATGGCTCGAACGACAGCACCACGTCCTGTTGCCCGGCCAGCGTGGCGATGGTTTCGCCGGACCCGGGCGAGCCGATTTCCTCGTCCGGATTGAACAGCACGGTGACGGTGGCGTAGTCGTTCCAGCCGCGCGCCTTCAACAGCGCCAGCGCGTGCAGGATCACCGCGATCCCGCCCTTGTCGTCGGCGATGCCCGGGCCGTACAGCAGATTGCCCTTCCGGTGGTACGGCTCCCTGGCCAGGATGCCGCGGTCGTACACGGTGTCGGCGTGGGCGATCAGCATCACCCTGAGCGTGCCCTTCCCGGTGAAGACGCCACGCACCATGTCGGGTCCACCGCTCGCCGACGCCACGCGGTCGACCTTGGCATCGAGCGCCCGCAGGCGCGTGTCCAGGTACGTCATCAGCGTGGCGACGCCCTCGTGGTCGGTCGAACCGGATTCCACCGTCACCAGGTCGCGCAGCGTGTCGATGACCGCGGCCTGCTCCTTCGTGGCGGCGGCGCGCAATGCCGCATCGGCGGTTGCTGCCCGTGCGGGCGCGCTGGCGGCGCCGAGGCCCAGCATCAACGTGGCGGTGCACAGCGCGGTACGTGCGATACCCATGACGTCACTCCTGTGGCCGCGGGCGCGGCGCGATGATGGCGGTCAGAACCGGTATTCCACGCCAAGGCCGGGGCCTTGCATCGTGGTATCGAAGCGGAAGCCGCCGGAGGTCTCGAAGTCGGTCGTCAGCCGCCGGTAGCCGGCGATCAGCGAGAACCGTTCGTTGATGTCGTAGCCGGCCAGCAGCATGACGTCGGTGGACAGGTCCGACTCGCCGGCGCCGGCCAGCACCCAGCCGCCGACGAACATGCCGTTCGCGAAGCCGTGCCGCCCCTTCACGCCGACCTGCGCATCCACCCAGCGGTGCGACTGCTCGCCGGCGTACTGCTGCGGGACCGGCGGCGGCGTCGGCACGGGCACGGCGTAGGCCATGCGCACCCGCGCCGACCACACGCGTACCCCAGCCACCAGATCCAGATGCGTGCGCTCGCGCTCGACCAGGCCATAGCGCCATGCCACCAGTCCGCTGGTGGTGCGCGTCTTCAACCGCACCGGCAGTGCGGTACCGGCGACCGGGGCGTACACGGTGGTGGAGAGCTTGGCGAACTGCCCGTCCAGCAGCAGGCCGTGCCGGCCCTTGCGCGCCTCGAACGCACCCATCGCGCCGGCATCGAGTTCCTCCAGCGAGTCGCTGAAACTCTTGGAGGTGTGCAACGTCACCGGCAGTCGTTCATGCGCGAATGTACCGTCGGTCGACGAACCCCAGACATAGGGCGTCAGCCGGAAGCGCCATGCGTCCGCACGCTCCTCCGCGGCCGCTCCCGATTGACCCCAGGCGCAGGATGAGGCGATGGACAACCCGAGGAACGCAAGGACACGGGGAAACGCCGTCATGCGGGTGCTCCTTCAGCGAGGCTGTACGAGGGGCGGAGCCGCGGGCAGCAGCGCTGCTGGCGCGTGTGTCCGGCCGATCCTAGGGCCGCAGGCGCCGGAGCACAACCGGACAAGCCGCAGCCCGCCACGGACCCGGGCCCGATGCACCGGCACGCGCCATCACGTGATGGCGGCGGACACCGGGCAACGCAGTACGGTCACGCGGCCTGTCCTCCTGCTAGGCCGGCGGTTACAGCCGCGGCACGGAAGCGACGTGGTCGCGTGCACGGCAGACGCGGCGAACACGCGCCGGGATCCGGCAGGCGCTGGAAAGGCGACGCTTCATGGCAGCGCTTCCCGTGACGCTCCCCGATGCGCAGGTCCTCCATGCCCCTTGCGCGATCTCGATCTCGAAGGCACCAGCAGCTCGACATGGGTCCCGCTTCCCGGGCGGCTGTAGATCCGCAGTTCCGCACCGATGTCGATGGCCCGTTCGCGCATGCCGCGCAGCCCCCAATGGCCGTCGCGACCGCCGGAACGCAGAACGTCTTCGCTGAAGCCCCGTCCGTCATCGCTGAAACGGAACCGGATGTTTCCGTTCGTCACGGATACCTCGACGTCGATCCTGTCGGCCTCCGAGTGCCGGAAGGCGTTGCCGAGCGCTTCGCGCCCGATCCAGTAGATCTCGTCCCGGATGACGGCGTCCAACGGCGGCAGCGTGTCCTTCGAGACCACGCTGAAGTCGACGGCATCCTCGTGATTCAGTTCGCGACCGATGCTGGCGAAGGCCTGCGGCAGGTCGTCAGGCACGGAGGCCTCCGCCTGCCGCAGGGACTGCACGCGCTCGCGCCCCTCGACGAGGGCCTGCTCGCCGCGGTCCATGACCTGCTCCAGCGATGCACGAATGGGGTCTTCCCTGCCCAGCAGGTTGGCAACGGCCTGGAATCGCAGGAGCAGGCCGTGAAAACTCTGCAGCAGGGTGTCGTGCAGGTCCCTGGCGATGCGCTCCCTTTCGCGGTGCCGTTCTTCGAACCGCATGCGCATGCGCCGGGACATGCGCCTCAGCCGAAGCTTGTGGACGAAGTACACGAGGGCCGCGGCAGCGGTCGCGCAAAGAGCGAAGAACCACCAGGTCTGCGTGAAGCGCGGCGCGATGGAGAACGCCATCGTGGCTTCGCCGCTGCTCCAGACGCCGCTCTCGTTGGCGGCCTGGACGCGGAACCGGTACTTTCCGGGCCCGAGATTGGTGTAGTACGCGACCCGGCGATGTCCCGCGTCCTGCCACTCCGCATCCAGCCCATCCAGCCGGTAGCGGAAGCGCACCCGCTCCGGGTAGGCCAGGCTGCTCGCCGCATAGCGGATGCGGATGTCGCGGGTGCCGGCCTGGAGTGCCTTCCCGTCGACCCGCCCGTAGTCGACCTCGCCGATGGCAAGCCCCCGGATGGCGACCGTCGGCGCGACGGGATTGTGGAATGGCTTTGCCGGATCGATCATCGCCAGGCCCTGGTTGGTCGAGAACCAGAGCCGCCCCGCGCCATCGGTGACGATCGTCGACATCAACGTCGATTGCTGCGCAATGCCGGGCATGCCGTCGGCGGTGTCGTAGAGACGACCGTCCAGACGTCCGCCCCCGAGGCCCTTCCCGAGTTCCTCGGCCGACACGTGGAAGATGCCGTTGACGCCATTCATCCAGAGGTCGCCGCCCGGCCTGCGCAGGAGCCCCGTGATGCCGCTCAGGCGATTCCGGTCCGTGGTACGCAGGGGCCGGACCTGTCCGTCGCGAAGCAGGGCGACACCGCTCTCGCCACCGGCCAGCACGCCCTCCTCCATGTTTTCCAGGGCGGACACCGTGCCGATGTCGAGCCCCTCCTTCGCCCCGAAGACCCGGGCTGCGCCGTCGCGCCAATGGACGATTCGACTGCCGTTGTAGCCTATCCACAGCGATCCGTCGGGGCCGCGGAGAAGCGATGTGGCGCCATGGGGAGGAATGGCGCCCGTCCCGATGCTCGTCCAGGTCTTCCCGTCGTAGTGGAACAGTCCCTGGCCTTCGCGCATGGCGAAAAAGCCGCCGGCGCCGTCGCCCGCCACCGCACCGAGATTGCCCGTGCCCGGCATGGCCAGTGCGTGCAGGCCCTTGGCCGCGTATTCGTACGCGCCGTCCCACGCGAAGACGTAAGTCCTGGGACCGGCGGCATGTATCGCGTAGATCCCCCTGCCGACCGAGCTGGCGAGCAACGTCAGATCGCGGTCGGTGACGCCGTAGAGCTGCCGTCCGCTTGAAACCAGCAGCCCATGGGTCGGCGAGAACGCCATCCCGTAGACACCGCTCTGGCTGAGCCGTTCGTCCTGCAACACCTGCACGCTGCTCGGCCGGAAGCGGTGCAGCCCCATGTTGGTGCCCACCCAGATGTTGCCCTCGCGGTCGGCCAGTACCGGCACCGCCCGATCCGAGGCCAGGCCATTGCGCCGCTGGATGGTCTCCGCAATGTCCTGCTCGCCGAGTACGTATCCCGCGGGCAGCCGGTCCAGGCCTGCGATGCGGGCAAGGCCGCCGCGGCGGCGGTCGGTTCCCCACAACGCGCCGTTCCTGTCCAGGCGCATGCTGGCGAAATGGCCGACGCCGAACGCCTTGGGCTGCGAGGGCATGGAGCGCGTGCCGTACGTGCCGTCGGAGATCCAGAGCGTTCCGTCGGGCGCTTCCAGGAGCGACGTGTAGGCGCCGGTCGCGACCCCGGTCTGCTCGAACCTGGCTGCGCCCGGGGGCAGCTTCAGCAGCGTGTCGCCTGCGGCGACCCACACGGTTCCTTTCGCGTCCACCAGGACGTCATCCGCGTACCGGTAGGGAAAGCCCATGCCGGCGTCGGCGCGCTGCCAGCGGTCGCCGTCGAAGCGGTAGAGCCCCGTGAAGGACGGCACCCAGATATGGCCCGCCCTGTCCTCGGCGATCCGCATCACCAGTCCCGCCGGCACCACGGGCGAAGGCGGATAGTGCTTCAACCTGCCCGCCTCCAGCACGCTGATGCCGCCGGGATAGAAACCGATCCACAGCCGGCCGCGCGAGTCGGCCAACAGGGCCGTGATGTTGCTGGACGCGAAGCCGTTGCCCTGTGGCGCGTTGTAGCGCTCGAAATGGATGCCGTCGAAGCGGTACAGGCCGATGCCCGTGCCCAGCCACAGCGTGCCACCGGGATCCTGCGCCAGGGCCCATATGTCCGGCGGCGCGCCGTCCTGCTGGCTCCAGGTGCTGCGGTGGTACGCGGCCAGTCCGGATGACGTCGCCGCTGCCGGTTCCGTGTGGGCCAGCAGCAGCACGCATGTCAGGCACGACAGCGTGGCCCATCGTCGCGCAGTGGCAATCACGCTGGACACATGACCCTCCGGTACCGGACAGGATTGTATCCATGCAGCGAACGGGCCCGCTGCGCCTCACCCATTCTGGGGATCGGTGGCCGGACGCCTTCCGAAATCCGGCCCGCGGGAATCCTCAGCTCCTGCGCATGAGGATCATCTTTTCCTGCGTCATGTCGCGCATGGTGTAGGGAATGCCGCCGGTACCGTAGCCGGATTCCCGGCGTCCCGCGAAGGGCATCCAGTCGGTGCGGAAGGCGGTGGGGTCGTTGATCATCACGGCGGATGCGTCCAGGCGGTCCGCGGCGCGCATGGCTACGCCGATGTCCTGGGCGAAGACGCTCGCCTGGAACGCGGTGGGCAAGGCATTGGCACGGGCGATGGCCTCGTCGAGGTCGTCGTAGCGGTAGACCGCCAGCGCAGGACCGAATACCTCCTGCATCGATATCCGCGCATCGGCCGGCGGATCGAGCAGCACCGTCGGCTGCAGCGTCGTCGCGGAGAGGCGCTTTCCACCGGTCGCGAGCGTCGCACCGCCCTTGATGGCCTCTTCGATCCATTCCGCGACCCGGTCCGCTTCGCGCGGCAGGATCAGCGGCCCCACCTCGGTGTCCTGCAGTGTCGGGTCGCCCGTGCGCAGTGCCTCGACACGTGCGATCAGTTGCCCGGTGAAGTCGTCGGCGATGTCCTGGTGCACGAACACGCGCTGCGTCGACACGCAGACCTGGCCGGCATGGTAGTAGCCGCCTTTGACGATCGGTTCGATGATCCTTCCGAGATCGGCGCTGCGGTCGACGACGGCCGGCGCGACGCCACCGTGTTCCAGCGCGGAACGCGCGCCGTGGGCGAGCTTGGCGTGCAGCGACCAGCCGACCCGGGCGGAGCCGATGAAACTGAGGAAGGCGATGCGCCGGTCTGTCGCCAGTGTCTCCGCGAGTTCGTTGCCGTCGGGCAGGAAGGTCTGGCACCAGGGTTCCGGCAGGCCTGCTTCGTGCAGCAGCGCCACGAACTCCAGGCAGGACAGCGGCGTCGCCGTCGCCGGCTTGATGATGACCGGACAGCCGACCGCCACCGCCGGCGCCACCTGGTGGACGATCAGGTTCAGCGGATGGTTGAACGCCGAGATCGCCGCCACGATGCCGATCGGCTCCTTGGTCGTGAACGCCCAGCGGTTCTCCGCCGCGGCCGACAGGCCCATCGGGATTTCGCGGCCGGCGAAATTGCGCAGTTCGTCGGCCGCATTGTGCACACCATCGATCGCGCGATTGGTTTCGACGATGGCATCGGGCAACGGCTTGCCGCCCTCGCGCGCGATCTGCATCGCGAGATGGTCGCGCCTAGCGTCCATCAGCGCCGCCAGCTTGCGCAGGATCGCCACACGCTGGTGCGGCTTGAGCCAGCCGTCGCGGTGCTTGAACACGCGCTCCGCGGCATGCAGCTTGCGCTCCAGTGCCGCCGCATCGTCCGTGGCGAGCTCCGTGATCGGTGCTCGGTCGAAGGCCTGTACGACCGTCAGCATGGGGACTTCCTCCGTTTCATTTGCAGTCCAGATCGGGCGTGCGGTTGCGCAGCTCATCGACCAGCACGCGCGTGTTCTCGGCATAGTCGATCGGCACGTCGACCAGATGCACGCCGCCACCGGCGAACGCGGCCTCGAGGGTCGGCACCAGGCTCTCCGCCGAGGTCACCCGCGATCCCTTCGCGCCATAGGCCTGGGCATACCGCACGAAATCGGGGTTGCCGAAGCGCATCCCGAAATCCTCGAATCCATCCACCGCCTGCTTCCAGCGGATCATGCCGTAGGCACTGTCGTTGAGGATGACCACGACCAGGTTGAGCCCCAGCCGCACGGCCGTCTCCATCTCCTGCGAATTCATCATGAAGCCGCCGTCGCCGCAGACCGCCATGACGCGCCGCTGCGGGTACAGCATCGCCGCCATCATCGCCGACGGCAGGCCGGCGCCCATCGTGGCCAGGGCGTTGTCGAGCAGCAGCGTGTTGGCGACATGGGTGCGGTAGTTGCGCGCGAACCATATCTTGTACATGCCGTTGTCGAGGCAGACGATGCCGTCATCGGGCATGACCTCGCGCACATCGTGGACGATGCGCTGGGGCGTGAGCGGGAAGCGGTCCTCGTCGGCGCGGTCGTTGAGGCGGGCGAGGATTTTCTGGCGCAGTTCCAGCATGCCCGCATCGCCGGACAACCGGCCTTCGAGCCGTTCGGCCAGCGCCGTGACCGAGGCGCCGATATCGCCGATCACCTCGATGTCCGGGTGGTAGACCTGTTCGACGGTGGCGGACTGGAAGCCGACATGGATGACCTTCGGCCCGCCGGCGTGCTGCATCAGGAAGGGCGGCTTCTCCACGGTGTCATGGCCGATGGCGACGATCAGGTCGGCACGTGCAACCGCTTCGTGCACGTAATCGCCCTCCGACAATGCCGCCGTGCCCATGTAGAGATTGGAGCCGCCGGTGACGGCACCCTTGCCCATCTGCGTGTTGAAGAAGGGCAGTCCGGTGCGCGACACGAAGCCCGACAGGGCATCGGCCAGCCAGGGGCGACTGCCGGCCGCACCGATCATCACCAGTGGCCGCTTGGCCGCGAGCACCGCATGCACGGCCCTGTCGATCGCCGTCTCCGGCGCGATGGCGCGTTCGATCGGATGGATCGGAATGACGGGCGCGTCATCGACCTCCTCGGCGGCGATGTCCTCCGGCAGTTCCAGGTGCACCGGACCCGGCCGCTCGTCCATCGCCACGCGGAACGCATCGCGCACGGTCGCCGGGATCGCCCCGGCGCTGACGATCTGGCGCGTCATCTTGGTCAGCGGCTTCATCGACGCGACGATGTCGACGATCTGGAAACGCGCCTGCCTGGCGCTCATCACCGCCTTCTGGCCGGTGATCAGGATCATCGGCATCGCACCGAGGTGGGCGTAGGCGGCGCCCGTCGAGAAATTCAACGCGCCCGGGCCGAGCGTCGCCAGGCAGACGCCGGGCCTGCCGGTCAGTCGACCATGCGTGGCGGCCATGAAGGCAGCGGCCTGCTCGTGGCGCGTCAGCACCAGTTCGATGCGCGAGGTGCGAAGCGACTCGAGGAAGTCGAGGTTCTCCTCGCCCGGCACGCCGAAGATGCGGTCAACGCCCTCGTTCTCCAGCGCATCGACCAACAGCTGCGATCCCTTACGCATCGTTTCGCTCCTCGCGGAAGAAAGCCATCCGGATGCCGCATCGCCCGCGCAGGTGCAGTGAACCCGCCATCGTTCCGACCACGACGGATCGACTATACCCTCCGATGGCGGCAATCGCCGTTGCGCATCAAGACGTACCGTTCCGGCATTGGACGCAGTGGATCCAGGATCGCTCAAGGATCCTTTTTTCCGACCGCGCCACAGCACGATGGAATGACTGCGGCTCCGCGCCTTCGCGCGCTACGCGCTTTGCGCGTGGCGACTGCCGAATGTCGTGCCCGTCAGGCGCTCGGATTCCTGCCACAGGCGCTCGGCGACACCGGCATCCTCCGCTTGCGTCGGCACCTTCGCCGGAACCGGATGGCCGCGTGTCTCGCTCAACGTGTCGGGACCGTAGTACCCGCCTGCCTGTGCCGTCGGCGCGGTCGCGGCGTACAACGGCGGCAACGCGCCCTGTTCGGCGGGCTGGAACAGGAACCACAGATAGCGCCTGGCCAATGCCTGCGGACTGCGGGGGCCTGCACCGTTGGGCAGCAGGTCCGTGCGCGAGATGCCCGGGTGCGCCGCGATGCTCCGGATGCCCCACCCCGCCTTCGTACTCCGCCGTTGCAACTCGAATGCGAACAGCAGGCACGCCAGCTTCGACTGGCTGTAGGCGGCCATCGGCACGTAACGACGGCGCGACTGCAGGTCGTCGAAGTCGATCGCACCGTTGCGCGCGGCAATGCTGGACAGCGATACCACACGCGCATCACGCCCTTCGCGCAGCAGCGGCAGCAGTCTCGCGGTGAGCGCGAAGTGGCCCAGATGGTTGGTGCCCAGCTGCAACTCGAACCCGTCGGCGGTTTCCTTCCGCTGGGGCGGCGTCATCACCGCCGCATTGTTGACCAGCAGGTCCAGGCTGCCATGCGAGCGCAGCACGGTGTCGGCAAAGGTCTCGATCGAGTCCAGGTTGGCGAGATCGACCGCCCCGAAGCGCACCCGTGCTCGGGGCAGCGACCGGCTTATCTGCTCGACGGCGGCCGCGCCCTTGGCGGCGTTCCGGCCTGCCACGATGACCGTGGCACCGGCTCGCGCCATCGCCATGGCGACATGGAAGCCGATGCCGCCTGTTCCGGTGACAAGCACGGTTCGCCCGAGTTGGGACGGGATGTCGGATGTGGTCCAGCCTGCCATGACGGTTGCCTCGTTGGGGAGAAGGACGGATGCGCGGACCGCCAGCGGCGCCGGACATGCGGCACGGCGCAGGACGGAATCGCGCGATAACCGCGATGCAGTGTCGCCACGCGACTTTAAGAAGCCTTTAAGCCACGCGGCGACGATCCGGAAGCATTCGGTGGCGGTGCGCGCGGGCATCGGTCGACGCCCGCACCGGGTCGACCCGCAAACCAGGGCCGATCTGCATTGAACGGACTGAGCGCAGCCGCACGCCCACTTGCGTAAGCGACCCGCGGAACGTCATGCGCGTTCGACAAGGCAACAGGACGGAGCGCAACGCACGTTCCGACCCGCAGTCGATGGGTCTGTTCGCCCCTGCTGTTTGGGTATGACGTCGGCCGGCCCAGCCTGCGCGCGACGCGCCGCCGGGCATCGATGCCCGTCAGGGTGACGTATGCGGCGTGGGCGAGAAAACGGAAGGCGCCCGGCGCTCGCGTTGCGTGCGCATCGAAACCGATAGCACCGCGGTGATCGCGAACCTTTCCCGGTCACGACGGAAACGCCGCGGAAGTCGCGCGCGCCTGGCGCGGCTGGCGTCGCGTTGCAGGCTGGGAGTGACGCCGTTTAACGGCGGGAAGACCGTGCGCGTTTTCCGCTGCCGCCCTTCGTGGCGGCCCGGCTCTGCTCGAACTCCGGGAAAGTCTCCGCCATCGAATCCTTCTCCGGCAGGATGTAGAACACCCCACCCTTTTCCAGCGTCGGACGGACGATCTGCTCGTAGAACCCGGGCTCCACGTTGATGCAGCCGTGGGTCACGCGATTGTCGTCCGGCGAAGGCGATGCCAGGCGTTCGGCGCGCTTTTCGCCCGGCACGGTCGCGGTGGGGTGCATCGAGACCGCGGAATCGTAGTCCACCCACAGCACGCGTCCGGCATCGATCGACGGACCGTAACCGCCGACGTAGCGCCCCGCGGGCGTGGTGCGATCCCGTCCAGGAATTTCGCGAAGCGCGAGCCCGGCGACACCGGGCGCGGTGTGGTCGCCGATCCCCGAACCGAAGAGTCCGGGTGCCGCGCCACGAAGACGGCCGTCGCCACCGAACACCAGGATCTGCGCGGCAGTCTTGTCCATGATCACGAACGGATAGCCCTGGTTGTCCTTGCTTGCGACAACCCAGCCGGCGAGTTGGATCACCGTGTCGGACACGTCCTGCCCCTGTGGCAGCCGGTCGGCGCCGTTGTCCACTTGCACACTGGCGTTGTCGGCGCTGGCTTTTTCGTCGGCGACTTTCCCGGCCGTGGCTTTCTCGGCGCTGGACGCGCTGAAGCTGGCGAACGCCAGTGCGAACGCCAGCGCGCCCCCCATGGTCCGGATCGCAGGGTGCAGGTACATGCGGATGGCGAGGCTCCTCGGAACGGGCATCGGATCGGGCAAGGAGACCGGTGGCCGGGCAAGGCCACCGGGTCCGGGGTTCACGCCATGCGGCGCGAACGCGATCAGCCGCGCGGCACGCGGCGCGGCGCGGTTTCGAGCCGCTGCACGCGGCCTTCGATCTGGTCCAGCCGCTGGTTGGCCTGCTGGGCGGACTGGTTGGCGGATTCGGCGCTCTGGGCCGCGCCCTGCACCTTCGTGTCGAGCTGGTCGAGGCGCGAGTTGATGCCTGCGAACTCATCGTCGTAAGTGGCGCAAGCGGAGAGGCTCAGGGCGGCGACGAGCGCAACGCCGAGCGTACGCGCCATCGACAGGTGATGTTGGGTCTTGAACATTCGAATCCTCCTTCGGGTGGAGGTCGGAATATAACGGCGTTTCCGACGGAGTTTTGACCCTCATGAACCGCCTTTACCTGAGATTGGCGTACGTGGATGCGGCGTGAAGAAACGCGAATTCATGCGTGTTTCCTGCGTCGCAGAGGATGTGCCGTTCATCGGCCACCAGCCGCCTTGACCGCCATCACGGATGTGAACACGCAGGCTTGATTATCGAGTCGTTTTCCATATGCGGATCCGATGGACGCCGTGCTTATTTACCTACGGATAGACACTGCACAGCGACACGGGCGCAGGCGGACGGGCGACCTGGTCTCTTTCCGCATCACCCGACCCTCGCAGCGCTGCCACCCATGCCGCCCCTGTCGCGTGACGGCACGCACGAAGGTTCCGTCTCGCGGAGCATGTCCCGATCCATGCTCATCGCATGCTGCGCCACGCCCCCGGTGCTCAGCCTGCGACATCCGCCAGATGCGGTGCCTCGTCGAAACACGCGATCAGCAGTTCGGTGAGCACGCGCACCTTCAACGAGGGATGCGGACCCGGCGGGCGGATGACGTAGATGCCGGCCGGCGGTGGCGGATAGCGCGTCATTACCGGCACCAGTGCCCCGGACGCGACGTACTCGTTGGTGAGCCCGTCGGGCAGCCAGCCGATGCCGAGGCCCGCGACCGCGGCGGCGATCAACGCGGTGCCGTTGTCGGCCTTGAAGCGACCCCGTGGATGCACGGTGATGACGCGATCGCCATCGAGGAACTGCCAGGCCTCCGTGCCCTGCATCAGCGCTTCGTGATCGGCCAGGTCGTCGGGCGTTTCAGGCGCGCCATGCGTCCGCAGGTAGTCCGGGCTGGCGACCAGCTTCCCGTACAGCGGCCCGACGCGTCGCGCGATCAGGTTGGAATCCTGCAGGTATCCCACGCGGATGGCGCAATCGAAGCCCTCGGCGACGATGTCGACGAAACGGTCGCTGTAGGCGGTATGCACGTGCAGCTGCGGATGGCGCCGCGCCATTTCCGCGAACACCGACGCGAAGTGGGTCGGGCCGAACGACAGTGGTGCGGCCACGCGCAGGCGGCCACGCAGGTCGCCTGCAGGCAGGATCGTGTCGCGGGCGGTATCGATCTCGCTGCAGGCCCGCGCGGCATGCTCACGGAAGATGGCGCCGGCCTCGGTGAGCGCGGCACCGCGGGTGGTGCGCGCCAGCAACTGGGCGCCAAGCGCCTCTTCCAGCCTGGCCAACCGCCGGCTGACGATCGACTTGGAGACGCCCAGCCGGCGCGCGGCGGGCGACACGCCGCCGGCGTCGGCGACTTCCACGAAGGTGCGCAGTTCCTCGATATCCACGATGGTGTTCCTGTTGGCGCACTACAGCCTGACACAAACCGGCACGTCGGGGCGTTCCGGGTTGCGCGACACAGATTGGCGCGGGGCGGCGCTACCGCGTCGCGGAACGGGATGACAAGGTTCCCGCCGGCAACACGCCGCCTTGGCATGCGTGTTCTTCGCCCATCTCCCTCACCACAGGATGCCCCCATGACGTTCCGCAACGGCCTTGCATCGCTACTCCGACCCGAAGACTCCGTCGTCGTGCTCATCGACCACCAGCCCTACCAGTTGGCCAACCTCAACAGCCACGATCCGCAGGCCGTGGTGAACAATTCCACCGCCCTGGCGAAAGTCGCCAAAGTGTTCAACGTCCCCACCATCCTGACCAGCGTCATCGCCGAGCGCGGCGGGCTGATCTTCCCGCAGATCACCGACGTGTTTCCGGAACAGGACGTGATCGACCGCACCTTCATCAACACCTGGGAAGACCGCAAGGTGGTGGACGTGGTCAAGGCCACGGGCCGCAAGCAGTTGATCATCGCCGGCCTGTGGACCGAGATCTGCGTGGCCATGCCGGTGATCCAGGCGCTGGGCGAAGGCTGGGACGTCACCGTCATCACCGACGCCTGCGGTGCCGTGTCCGTCGAGGCGCACCAGGTGGCGATCCAGCGCATGATCGCGGCCGGCGCGAACATGATGACGTGGGTGGCGCTGGCCGCCGAATGGCAGCGCGACTGGGCGCGCACCGAGCACGCCGCGGAGCTGACCGACGTGTTCAAGCACCACGCCGCGGGCAGCGGCATCGCCTACCTGTGGGAACAGCAGCTGCTCAATACGCCGGTACCCGGCAAGGCCGCCTGATCCCGCCGGGACGACGGGACCGGGCCGACCTGGCGCAGCGCGCACGGCCGTCCCGGATCCGCTCGTCCTCGTTCCATGACGTACCCGAAGGAAGATGACGATGTCGCAGGACGGTTTCCCCGTGGGGATGGAACTGGACGTGGCCTATCCCGATTTCCGGGTCAGCCTGACGCTGCTGTCGCTGACGCAGCTCAGGTTCGAGATCAAGGCCGGCCCATTCGCGCGCACGGAGGTGGTCGACATCCATGTCGTGCCGCTCGGCAACAGCCTGTTCGCCGTCAGCTGGCAGGAGCAGAGCGGCGCGACGGTGACGAACGTGCAGGACTACGACCGCGGACTGGTCCACTCGCACGCGACGCTGCCGGGTGGGCCGTTCCTGCGCATGACCGGCACGATCACGGTCACGCGGCCTGCGGTGGCGACCAACGATGATCGGCCGCAGCGCAACAAGGCGCTGGTGCTCGACGCGATGACCTCGCTGTTCCAGCACCGTGATGCGTCGGCCGTCGCGCGGCTGTATGCCGCCGACTACATCCAGCACAACCCGGATATCCCGCAGGGCCGCGACGCCTTGCAGTCGCTGGTCGAAACGCTGTCGCCGGACGTGCACTACGAACCCGGCATGATGATCGCCGAGGGCGACCGCGTCGCCATCCATGGGCGCATCCGCGGCTGGGGCGATGCGCCGCAGGTGGTGGTGGACATCTTCCGCATCGAAGACGGCCGATTGGCCGAACACTGGGACGTCCTGCAGGACGAAGTGCCGGCGACCACCATCGGCGGCGTGTCGATGTTCGATCCTGCCGAGGCCGCGACCTAGCGACACGGATCGGACCACCTTCAACGCAACCGACCCCCACCGCTCAAACCGCTCAACCCTCGCCTGCGCGTCAGCCCGCATAATCCCAGCCTGCACACACGGGCGATGGAACACGCATGAAGACGATCGGACTGATCGGCGGGATGAGCTGGGAATCGACGGTGCCGTACTACCGCCAGATCAACGAAGGCATCAAGGCGCGGTTGGGCAGACTGCATTCGGCGAAGGTGGTGCTGTACAGCGTCGACTTCCACGAGATCGAACAGTTGCAGCGCGACGGCGACTGGGATGCCGCGGGCGAACGGCTGGCCGACGCCGCGCGCCGCCTGCAGGGGGCCGGTGCCGACCTGCTGGTGCTGTGCACCAACACCATGCACAAGGTGGCACCGCAGATCGAAGCGGCCGTGCCGATCCCGTTGCTGCACATCGCCGACGCCACCGCCGCGTCCATTCTGGCGGCCGGCCATCGCACCATCGGCCTGCTCGGTACCCGCTTCACCATGGAGCAGGACTTCTACCGGCAGCGCCTGCAGGAACGGCATGGCCTCGAGGTCATCGTGCCGTCCGCGGACGACCGCTGCGTCGTTCATGACGTGATCTACGACGAGCTGTGCCGTGGCGTGATCCGCGATGCCTCGCGCGACCACTATCGCCGCATCATGGACGACCTGGTCGCGCGCGGCGCGGAGGCCATCATCCTGGGTTGCACCGAGATCGGCCTGCTGGTGGCCGCGCACGATGCGCGCGTCCCGTTGTTCGACACCACGGCCCTGCATGCCGTTGCGGCCGTGGAAGCCGCACTGGCGGAGTGACGCGCACGACTCACGCGGGGATGCGGGCGATGACCTTGATCTCGAAATCGAACCCGGCCAGCCAGTTCACGCCGATCGCGGTCCAGGTCGGATAGGGCGCTTCAGGAAAGACCTCGTTCTTGACGGCCAGCACGGTGTCGAACTGGCGCTCCGGATCGGTGTGGAAGGTGGTCACGTCGACGATGTCGTCCAGCCTGGCGCCGGCGGCATGCAGGATCGCCTGAAGGTTGCTGAAGGCCAGCCGCACCTGCTGTTCGAAGTCCGGCTCCGGCGAGCCATCCTCGCGGCTACCCACCGTCCCGGACACGAACAGGAAGCCATCCGAGCGCACGGCGGCCGAATAGCGATGATGGTCATACAGGGCCTGGCGGCCAGCGGGGAAAACGACGTCGCGCGTGCTCATGGGGAATCTCCTGCGGGCCGGCGGCCCGTTGCATGGAGGGCACTCTAGAGAGTGGTTCCGGGCGGATAAACACGCCGATCGCGGGATCACTGTTTGTAGAATCCGGACAATTCCCCTTCCTCCAGGAGTCCGCATGGACCGCATCGATGCGATGCAGGCCTTCGTCCGCGTGGTGGAAACCGGCAGCTTCACCAGCGCGGCCGACACGCTGCAGGCCAGCCGGACGCGGGTAACCCAGCTGGTGCAGCAGCTCGAAACGCACCTGCGGGTGAAGCTGCTCCACCGCACCACGCGCAAGGTGAACACCACCGCCGACGGCGCCGCGTACTACGAGCGCGTCGTCCGCCTGCTGGCCGACCTGGACGATGTTGAGACCAGCCTGTCGACCGCGTCCGAGGCGCCACGCGGCCGGTTGCGCGTGGATGTGCCCGCCCCGTTCGCCCTGCACATCCTGGTCCCCGCCCTGCCCGCATTCCACGCGCGTTATCCGGACATCCGGCTCGACCTAGGCGCCAGCGACCGCAAGGTCGACCTGATCGACGAGCACGTGGACTGCGTGGTGCGCGGCGGCGAACTCACCGACGCGTCCTTGCGCGCGCGGCACGTCGGCGACCTGTTGCTCGGCGTGTACGCCTCGCCCGCCTATCTGGCGCGCGCCGGCACGCCCGCGCATCCGTCGGCACTGGAGGAGCCCGCGCACCGCGTCGTGGGATATCGCAGTTCGCGCACCGGCAGCCCCTTGATGACACCGATGCGTCGCGACGATGAGGAACTGCGCGTACAGGGCCGTCTTGCGCTGTCGGTGGACGACGGCAATGCCTACCTGGCCGCCGGCATCGCCGGCCTGGGCGTGCTGTGGCTGCCCCAGTACATGGCGCGCATGCCGGTGGCGCGCGGCGAACTGGTGCCGCTGTTCGAGGAGTGGCACCTGGAACCGATGCCGATGTACGTCGCGTTCCCACCCAGCCGCCATGTCAGCCGCAAGCTGCGGGTCTTCATCGACTGGATCGTCGAACTGATGGCGCAGCATGCACCGGCCATCCGGCCAGCGCGCTAGCCGGAACGGCGTCGCCGCGCTCAGGCACCGACGACGTACCAGGCGATCGGGCCTGCGACAAGGCCGAGGAGGCCTGCAAACACCACGTGCAACTTCGCACAGAGGCCTCCGAGCACGCCTGGCACGACGGCGACGATGGGCGCGCGAATCAGCAGGCCCGCCCATCGCCGGGCGTTGGTGATGTCGTTGCCGTGGTAGTAGCCTTCAATCACGGTATCGACGACGATGATCGATACCGTCGCGGCGGCAAACGCGATGAAGAACGCGCGCAGATAGATCCAGTGATCGATCCGCAAACCCGGCTCGCCTGGCCCGGGCGGGGCGTAGGGGTTGTCGCTCATGCCGGAGGTCCGATCGTTCGCGCACGGACCGTCGCGCTCGTACGGAATCGATGCCGATGGTCTGCCGCAGCCCTCACAGGCGCTTCTGGACCGCCTCGGAGCAGGGGCCGTCCTCGATGGCGTGCAGCAAGATCGTGCGCGGGTCGTTCCGGGTCTCTGCGCGCAGAGGCAGCGTGGCCTCCAGGTCCGCCCTCGTCGCGCATGCCGAGTGCCGCGTTGGTCAAGTCGAATTCGTACTGGCAGGGGCTCATGTCGATGTCCTTCGACAGCGCGATCGTCGTCGGGAGCAGCAGGCACAGCAGGCCAGGCCTGATTCCGTGCATCGACTCCTCCCTCGGGAACGCCCGCCTGGCGCACGTGTCGGACACAACGGCCCGATCGGGGGCCGTGGGCGCTTACATCGTGTGCGTCGGCTTCTCACCGTTGAGGCTGCCGGCCAGCATCGTCTCGATGCGGTTCTTGATGGCTTCGCCCTCGCCGTTCTCGGCGAACTGCACGCCGATGCCGGCCACGCGGTTGCCCTGCGCGCCGACCGGCGTCACCCACACCACCTTGCCGGCCACCGGCAGGCGGTCGCTGGATTCGGGCAGGGTGAGCAGCAGGAAGACCTCGTCGCCTAGAAAGTAGCGCTTGGGCGTGGGTACGAAGATGCCGCCGCCCTTCACGAACGGCATGTAGGCGTTGTACAGCGCGGCCTTGTCCTTCACTGCCAGCGACAGGATGCCCTGCCGTCCACCTGCTGCATTCATCGACGTCTCCGTGTTTCGGTCAGCGTCGCGCCCCGACAGCGCGTCCGCGATCGCCGCCGGCCCAGGCCAGCAGCAGTTCCACCATGGCCAGGTCGCCGCGCACCGTGGTCCGCAGGAGATCGCGGGTGCGGTTGGCGGCGTCGAACCAGGCGGCCAGCTTGTTCAATCGGGCCGGATCGGTCAAGCCGACGGTCCCCGCCTGCGCCAGCGCCAGGTCGGCCGCATGGCGCAGCCGCGCGTCGGCCAACTCGTCGTTGGCCCAGCGCTGTGCGGTCTCGACCACACCGATCTCGCCCTTCTCCAGCCGCTGCATATCGCGTGCCACCGCCTCGCGCAGCGCCAGGCCGTCATTGCGCAGCCAGTCGTCGGCCAGGCCCGGATGGCCGCGCGCGGCGTCCAGCGCGCGTACCGCATCGGCAGGCATATGGCCTTGTGCCTGCAGCCAGGCAAGGGCTTCGTCGCGCGGCGGCAATCGGAACTCGATGCGCTGGCAACGGCTGCGGATGGTGGCGGGCAGGCGCGCCGGCTGCGCGCTGACCAGCCACAGGTAGCGGTTCGGCGCAGGCTCTTCCAGCGTCTTCAGCAGCGCGTTGCAGGCCGAGCGGTTGATCGCGTCGGCGGGATCGATCAGGGCCACCTGCGCGCCACCGTACTGCGGGGTGAGTGCCAGCTTCTGGGACACCTCGCGGATCTGGTCGATGACGATTTCGGTGCGCAGCTTGCTGCCGTCCTTGGTAGCGACGAACGAGATGACCTGCAGGTCCGGATGCGTGCCGGCGTCGATCAGGCGCCCGCTGCGATCGTCCGGCGCGGGTTCACCCTGCGCATCGCGCTGCTGCGCCAGCACGCGGCGCGCCAGCCGGTCGAGCACGGCACGCTTGCCGAGGCCGGCGGGGCCGCAGACCAGCAGGCCGTGGCCGAGGCGGCCCGATTCCAGAGCGGCGACCGCCTGGTCGTAGGCGCGCTGCTGCCAGGGTGAGAACGCGGTCGTCATGCCAGGTCGCTGTCGGTCAGCGTGCGCAGGTAGGCGCCGATGGCGGTATCGACCGCGGCGCCGACACCGGCGGGCGGCTGAGACGCATCGATCACGCGGAAGCGCTGCGGTTCGGCGGCGGCGCGCGCACGGAAACCGGCACGCACGCGTTCGAAGAAATCGTCCTGTTCGCTCTCGATGCGGTCCGGCCACAGGTCGCGGCCGGCGGTCCGCGCGCGGCCCTCGCGCACGTCGAGGTCGAGCAGCAGCGTCAGGCCCGGTTTCAGGCCGACCGCACGACGTTCCAGCGCGGCGATCCATTCGGGATCCAGCCCGCGGCCGGCACCCTGGTAGGCGTAGCTCGAATCGGTGAAGCGGTCGCTGATGACGAACGATCCGCGTCGCAGCGCCGGGCGCACGACTTCACGCACGTGCTGCGCGCGCGACGCGAACATCAGCAGCAATTCGGTCTCGGCGGCCAGCGGTTCGTCCTGTGCACCGAGCAGCAGTTCGCGGATGCGCTCGGCCAGCGGCGTGCCGCCGGGTTCGCGCGTCAGCACCACATCATGGCCGGCGGCCTGCAGGCGGTCACGGATGGCCGCAATGGCGCTGGTCTTGCCGGCACCCTCGCCGCCTTCCAGCGTGATCAGCCGCGGCTGCGACAGCAGGGCCTCGCTCATGGCGCTTCCGCCTTGCGCAGCGTTTCCCGTCGCGTGACCAGATAGCGCGCGACGGCCGCGTTGTGCTCGGCGAGCGTGGCCGAGAAGATGTGGCGTCCGCTGCCATCGCCGACGGCGACGAAGAACAGCGTATTGCCGTCGGCCGGATTCACCGCCGCCTTCAGTGCATCGGCACCCGGCATGGCGATCGGCGTCGGCGTGAGGCCCTTTCGCGTGTACGTGTTGTACGGCGTATCGGTCAGCAGGTCGCGCTTGCGGATGTTGCCGTCGTAGCTGCTGCCGATGCCGTAGATGACCGTGGGATCGGTCTGCAGCGGCATGCCGAGCTTCAGCCGGCGCGCGAACACGCCGGCGATGGCCGGACGCTCCTCGGCGATGCCGGTTTCCTTTTCGATGATGGACGCCAGGATCAGCGCCTCTTCCGCCGATTGCAGCGGCACGTCCTGCGCACGCGCCTGCCAGACGCCCTCGAGCGTCTTCTCCATCGCCACGTACGCGCGCTTGAGCACGTCCAGGTCGGACTCGCTGCGCGTGTAGACGTAGGTCTCCGGCAGGAAGCGGCCTTCCGGATGCTGCCCCTCGTGGCCCAGCGCCGCCATCAGTTCGGCATCGCTCATGTCCGCGGTCTTCTGCTGCAGCGGCGTGGCGTTGCGCAGCGCAGCGCGCAGCTGGCGGATGTTCCAGCCCTCGACGATGGTGACACGGTACTGCAGCGTGCGGCCTTCGCGCATGCGCTTGAGCAGTTCGCGCGGCGTCAGGGCGGGATCCAGCGCGTACTCGCCGACCTTGAGCTGGCTGGCGGTATTGGTCTCGCGTGCGAGCAGCCGCCATTGCAGGTCGGTACCCGAGGACACCCCTTCCGCCCGCAGTTTGCGCAACACCGTCGGAAATGCATCGCCCGACGCGACCTCAACCGTCGCATCAGCCGCCACGCCGCCGATGGGCGCGTCCGCGAAGCCGCGATGGCCTTGCCACAGCCACAGCCCGGCGGCGACCGCCACGGCCAGCAGCAGGACGAAGGTGATGACGATGAAGCGGCAACCGCGCTTGAGTGCTGACGCCACGCAATCCTCGGGGTGTGAAGCAGGCCGTGCAGGATACCCGGTCGCCGTCTCAGGCGGTGGGCGGGCCCTGTCCAGCCGCGGTGAAGCACCCCTTCTCCCCACGCATGGGAGAAGGTAGGCGGGGGGAGGATGAGGGCAGATGGAGCAGCAGCCAGCACATCCCTGTTCGGCTTTTCGAGGGAGTCGCGATGGATGGCGGCGTCAGCAGGGCTGCGGCATTCAAGCATCCTGCCTTCGTCGCCCCTCATCCGCCCTTCGGGCACCTTCTCCCCGCTGACGCAGGGAGAAGGCCATAGCGATCAGCCTTCCAGCGCCTTCAGCATGCCTCGCGCCTTGGCGCGTGTCTCGTCCAGCTCCCTGTCGGGGATCGAGTCGGCGACGATGCCGGCACCGGTCCGGAATCGGGCCACGCTGCCCGTACCATCGGCCACGACCTCGGCGCTGCGGATCAGGATGTTCAGGTCCAGATCGCCGTCACGGTTCAGCCAGCCGAAGGCGCCGGTATACGCCCCACGCGGCACCTGCTCGAGCTCGGCGATGATCTGCATGCAGCGCACCTTGGGGCAGCCGGTGATGGTGCCGCCGGGGAAGGTCGCGCGGATGACGTCGCCCGGCGTCGCCTCGTCGCGCAGGTGCCCGCGCACGTTGCTGACGATATGGTGCACGTGCGCGTAGCTCTCCACCGTCATCAGTTCGTCGACCTGCACGCTGCCCGGCGTGCACACGCGGCCCAGGTCGTTGCGTTCCAGGTCGATCAGCATGACGTGCTCGGCACGTTCCTTCGGATGGCCGACCAGTTCGCGGATGCGGGCGGCGTCATCGTCGCCCTCGAAGCGTGGACGCGTGCCGGCGATCGGGCGGGTTTCGACCACGTCCCCGCGTATCGAGACCAGACGCTCGGGCGACGAGCTGACCACCGTCCACGCCGGCGTGGCGAAGAGGCCTGCGAACGGCGCGGGATTGGCAGTGCGCAGCCGCGCATACAGCGCGGCGGGATCGAGCGGCGCCTCGAAGCGCGCTTGCCAGGCACGCGACAGGTTCACCTGGAAGATGTCGCCTGCGCGCAGGTAGTCGAGGATGCGATCCACGCCGTCGGTGAAGCGCTGGGGCTCGTCTTCATCGATACGCGACGGCGGCTGCCAGGCAGGCAGCGGCGGCATCTGGCCGATGCCCGCGACGTCGTCGTCGGTCCGGGCGATCAGATCGCCCCGCCCGGCTTCCGCCACGATCACGCAATCGCCGGTACTGCGGTCGCGCAGCACCGCAGCAGGACAACGCAATGCGAGCGCCACGGGTTGTGTCGCCGGCCCGTGGGGCAGACGCAGGACCGGTTCCACCTGCTGCGCCAGCTCATAGGCCAACAGCAACGCCCAGCCACCACGGAACGGCCAGCGCGGCTCTTCGCGTGGCGTGCGCTGCGCCTGCCAGTGGCGGTCGAGCACGGCCAGGAAATCGCCGGCCTCCACATGTCCCCGCATATCACGGGTGATGCCATCGGTATCCAGGCGCAGACCGGTGCCGTCGGCGACCAGCAGGAAATCCCAGCGTCCCTGCGCGGTGCCGGAGGCCACCGATTCCAGCAGCACCGGATAGCGCTGCGGATCGAGACCATGCAGGGCCAGCAGGTCGGTGTCGGCGGGAAGGGCGCGGGTTTCGATCATGCTGTTCCTGGCCCCTCTCCCACCGGGAGAGGGGTTGGGGTGAGGGTGCGGAGAAGACGCGATGGTTCAGGGGACGATGATTTCGCCGCACCCTCATCCGGCGCTACGCGCCACCTTCTCCCGAAGGGAGAAGGATGCATCGTCAGATCCGCTTGAACACCAGCGTGCCGTTGGTGCCGCCGAAGCCGAACCCGTTCGACACCGCGACATCGATCTTCTTCTCGCGCGCGATGTTCGGCACGTAGTCGAGATCGCAGCCTTCGCCCGGCTCATCCAGGTTGATAGTCGGCGGGATGATGCCGTGGTGGATGGCCAGCACGGAGAAGATCGCTTCCGCGCCACCGGCCGCGCCCAGCAGGTGGCCGGTCATCGACTTGGTGGAACTGACCATGATCCTGTACGCGTGGTCGCCCAGCGCGCGCTTCATGGCCAGCGTCTCGGCCAGGTCGCCCAGTGGCGTGGAGGTGCCGTGCGCGTTGAGGTATTCCACCTGGTCCGCATTGAGGCCAGCGTCCTTCAGCGCCGACCGCATGCAGCGCGCCGGACCCTCGCCGTTCTCGCTGGGCGCGGTCATGTGGAACGCGTCCTGCGACGCGCCGAACCCGGCCAGTTCGCAGTAGATGCGCGCGCCACGCGCCTTGGCGTGTTCGTACTCCTCCAGCACCAGGATGCCGGCGCCGTCGCCCAGTACGAAACCGTCCCGGTCCTTGTCCCACGGGCGCGAGGCGCGCGTCGGATCGTCGTTGCGTGTGGACATGGCCTTCATCGCGCAGAACCCGCCAACCGAGGTCGGCGACGAGCCGCGCTCGGCGCCGCCGGCGATCATCACGTCGGCGTCGCCGTACTGGATGGTGCGCATGGCGATGCCGATCGAATGGTTCGAGGTGGCACAGGCGGACACTGCCGAATAGCCCGGGCCTTTCAGGCCCTTCATGATGCTCAGATGACCCGGCAGCATGTTGATGATGGTGCTGGGGATGTAGAACGGGGAAATCTTGCGCGGACCGCCTTCGTGCAGCTTCACCGCGGTTTCCTCGATGCCGAGGATGCCGCCGATGCCGGCGCCGATGATCGCGCCGATGCGCTCGGCATTGGCCTCGGTCACTTCCAGGCCGGCGTCGTCCATCGCCATCAGCGACGCGGCGAGGCCGTAGTGGATGAACGAGTCCATCTTCTTCACGTCCTTCGGCGACACGAAGGCCGTGGGATCGAACCCGCGGATCTCGCCCGCGATCTTCGTGCTGTAGCCCTCGGTATCGAAGGTGGTGATCGGGCCCAGGCCCGAACGTCCGTTGACGATGCCGTCCCAGCTGCTGGCCATGTCATTGCCCAGGGGGGACACCAGGCCCATGCCGGTGACGACGACGCGACGACGCTGGCTCATATCGGATTCCTCTTGGATCTTGACGGCCGTGTCCCGCAATACGCGGGCGGATGGGGGCCGGATACGCGCGGGGCCGCATGCGCGGCCCCGACACGGTTTGCTGCAACTGCCGGACTTACGCCTTGACGTGCGCCTTGACGTAGTCGATGGCCTGCTGCACCGAAGTGATCTTCTCGGCTTCCTCGTCCGGAATTTCGCACTCGAACTCTTCTTCAAGCGCCATCACCAGTTCAACGGTGTCCAGCGAGTCGGCGCCCAGGTCATCGACGAACGATGCGCTGGTGGTGACTTCTTCTTCCTTAACGCCGAGTTGTTCGACGACGATTTTCTTGACGCGTTCTTCGATGCTGCTCATGGATTCGCTCCAGACGGAGATGGGTGACTTGTTGGATTCTGCCGACGCGGGGGAAGGCAAACCGGGGATAGTGTAGTGGAAACCGGCGGCGGCGGGCAGGTATCGCCAAACGCCACCGAATCAACCACTTACAGCTAATTCTTATGGCATGTACATGCCGCCGTTGACATGCAGGGTCTCGCCGGTGATGTAGCCGGCGGCCGGACCCGCGAGGAAGGCGACCGCGTTGGCGATGTCGGCGGGTTCGCCCAGGCGGCCCAATGCGATCTGTTCGCCTAGCGCCTTCTTGGTATCTTCCGGCAGGTCCTTGGTCATGTCGGTGGCGATGAAACCGGGGGCGACCACGTTGACGGTGACGCCGCGGCTGCCGATCTCCTTCGCCAGCGACTTCGAGAACGCGATGATGCCGGCCTTGGCGGCGGCGTAGTTCGCCTGCCCCGCGTTGCCGGTCACGCCGATCACCGAGGCGATGTTGATGATGCGGCCCTTGCGCGCTTTCATCATGCCGCGCATCACCGCTTTCGACGTGCGGTAGACGCTGGTGAGGTTGGTGTCGAGGATGGCCTGCCAGTCCTCGTCCTTCATGCGCATCAGCAGGTTGTCGCGGGTGATGCCGGCGTTGTTGACCAGGATGGAGATACCACCGAATTCCTTGGTGATCGCGTCGATCAGGGCATCGACCGCACCGGCGTCGGTGACGTTCAGTTCACGGCCATGGCCACCTGCCGCCGCCATGCGCTCGCCGATGGCCTGCGCACCGGAGGCCGTGGTCGCCGTGCCGATGACCGTCGCGCCCTGCGCGGCCAGTTCGTCGGCGATGGCCGCGCCGATGCCGCGGCTCGCGCCGGTGACCAGTGCGATTTCACCCTGCAGGGGCTTGCTCATGATGATGTCCTCGGAATGTTCCGCGCGCGGCGGATCAGGATAAGGGAGCGGACGCGACGCGCGTCAGGCCCGCCAATCGGCGAGCGCGCCCTGGAAGTCGCCGACGCCACCGATGGCGCGCGCATCCAGGCCCTTGTCGATGCGCTTCACCAGACCGGCCAGCACCTTGCCAGGCCCGCACTCGGCAATGCGCGCGGCGCCGTTCGACGCCAGCAGCTGCACGCACTCGGTCCAGCGCACCGGCAGGTACAGCTGGCGCACCAGCGCATCGCGGATCGCATCGATACCGGCGTGCACGTTCGCATCGACGTTCTGGACGACCGGCAGCGACGGCGCCTGCCAGTGGAGACCCGCCATCACTTCGGCGAGGCGATTGGCGGCTTCGCGCATCAGCGGCGTATGCGACGGCACGCTGACCGCCAGCTTCACGACCTTGCGGATACCACGCTCGGTGAGCAGCGCGATCGCGCGGTCGACCGCTTCGGCGTCGCCGCCGATCACGATCTGGCCCGGCGAGTTGTAGTTGGCCGGCACGACGATCCGGCTGTCGGACGCCTGCGTGCAGACCTCCGCCACCATCGCGTCTTCAGCGCCGAGCACCGCCGCAATTGCGCCGACGCCCGCCGGCGCCGCGTCCTGCATCAACTGGCCACGCAGGCGTACGAGATGCGCGCCGTCCTTCAACGACAACGCACCGGCGGCGACCAGCGCGGTGTACTCGCCCAGGCTATGGCCGGCCAGCTGGGACGGCTGCGCCCCGCCCTGCTGCTGCCACGCGCGCCACACCGCGATGCCGGCCGCGAGCAGCGCCGGCTGCGTGTATTCGGTGCGGTTGAGCATTTCGTCGGGGCCGCCCTGCGACAGCGCCCACAGGTCGACGCCAGCGCCGTCGGAGGCTTCGGCGAACGTCTCGCGCACGACCGGATACAGTTCGGACAGCTCGGCCAGCATGCCGACCGACTGCGAGCCCTGGCCCGGGAAGACGAAAGCGAGTTGCGTGGAAGTCACTGCGACACCCTGCGTGAAATCAGGCGGCGATGATACGGGCGAACGCGTTAGATTGTCTGTACCGGGGCGTATGCGCATGCGACGCTGTCGCATGCGCGCTGCGCCTGTGCGTCATCGAACGTGCGCGACGTTGTGGGCCATCGAGACGATCGTTGCCCGAAATGAAGAAGGCGATGCTCTGCAGCATCGCCTTCCATTTTCATCCGTGTCGCAGCCGGTTCAATAACGCACCAGCACCGAGCCCCAGGTGAAGCCACCACCGAACGCTTCGAGCAGCAGCAACTGGCCACGCTGCACGCGCCCCGAACGGATCGCCGTATCGAGCGCCAACGGCACCGAACCGGACGAGGTGTTGCCATGCTTGTCGACGGTCACGATGACCTGGTCCATCGACATGTCGAGTCGCTTGGCCGTGGCTTCGATGATGCGCAGGTTGGCCTGGTGCGGGATCAACCAGTCGAGGTCGTGCTTGTCGAGGCCGTTGGCGTCGAGCGTTTCGTCGACGACGCTGTCGAGCGCCTTGACGGCGTACTTGAACACGTCGTTGCCCTTCATCTCGATGCGGATGCCGTTGTTCGGCTCGTCCGCCTTGAATCCGGTGGAAACGCCGACCGGATTCCACAGCAGTTCCTTCTTGCTGCCGTCGGCATGCAGGTGGGTGCTGAGGATGCCGGTCTCGGTGTCGGCCTTGAGCACGGCCGCGCCCGCGCCGTCGCCGAACAGCACGCAGGTGGTGCGCTCGGTCCAGTCGACGATGCGGCTGAGCGTTTCGGTGCCGATCACCAGCGCGGTCTTTGCGTCGCCGCAGCGGATGAACTTTTCCGCCACGCTCAGTGCGTAGATGAAGCCCGAACAGGCCGCATTGACGTCCAGCGCCGCGCAGCCGCCCGCGCCCAGGCGCGCCTGGATCAAGCAGGCGGTGGACGGGAAGATCAGGTCGGGGGTGGTGGTGCCCACCACGATGAGGTCGATCTCGGAGGCATCGACGCCGGCGGCCTCGAGTGCGCGCAGCGCGGCCTGGTAGCCCAGGTCGCCGGCGGTTTCGCCTTCGGCGGCGATGTGGCGCTCACGGATGCCGGTGCGGGACTGGATCCACTCGTCGCTGGTATCGACCAGCTTCGACAGGTCCTCGTTGGTCAGCACCTTTTCGGGCAGATAGCTGCCCGTCCCGGCGATGCGCGCGTAAATGCGCCCCTTGCTACCCGGCTCGCTCATGCACGCTCCCATTGCCGGCCCGACGACGGGCCCTGGTTGTCATCGATCATGCGGAAAGCGCGCCCTGCCGGGCGCGCCGCACGGATCAATCTTCCTCGACCGCCGAGGTCTTGGTGGCGATGACCTTCTTGCCGCGGTAGTAGCCGTCGGCGGTCACGTGGTGGCGCAGGTGGATCTCGCCCGTGGTCGGGTCGGTCGACAGCTGCTTGGCGGTCAGCGCGTCGTGCGAACGACGCTGGCCACGACGGGACGGGGTGACGCGGGATTTCTGCACAGCCATGGGATTGCTCCAGCTCTTCTATCTGTTGGTGAACCTTGCGGTTCGTGTTGCCAGACCGCGGTAGCGGCTAGTTCTTCTTCAGCGAGGCCAGTGCCGCGAACGGACTGGTCTTCGCCACTTCTTCTTCGTCCGCGGCCCATTCGCTTTCGACGGCCTCGGATGCAGGATCCACCGGTACCACCGGCACGGCGAGGACCAGTTCGTCCTCCACCAGGTCGGCGGGGCGCAGCATGCCGTCTTCCGGCACCAGCAGGGCTTCGTAGCCCGGCGGCAGCGCGGATTCCTCATCCTCGCTGCGCACCAGCCCCAAGCGCTGCTCCACCGTCACCGGCAACACGAACCGCCGCAGGCTGCGCTGGCATACCAGCGGCAGCTCGGCCTCGATCCGCAACCCGACGTAAGGCACCCGCAACGCGTCGTGATCGAACTCGATCGCGTAACGCACCTCGCCTTCGGTATCGACAAGAAGGCCCTGCAAGCGCGTCATCGAGGACAACGGCAGGCGGCCTTCAAAGCTGCGCCGGGTCGCGACCATGCGCCAAGCATCCAACATCTCGGGCGTATTCGCGGACATAAGCCGCTGAATGTTAAGGATCAAACGCCGAACTGTCAAACCACCCCGGGTGCCGAGGATGGCTTGCCGCTGGCCCTGCCGGCGGGCAGACTCCCCCGCCCCGTCCTGCCGGTGCCACCCCCATGCCGCTGATGCTCGCCTCCACCTCCCGCTACCGGCGCGAACTGCTGGAACGGCTGCGCCTGCCGCTCCACATCGCGCGTCCCGAGGTGGACGAGACCCCCCTGGACGGGGAGTCCGTGCCCGCCATGGCTGCCCGGCTGGCCCGTGCGAAGGCCGAGGTCATCGCCGGGCAGCACCCGGGGGCCTGGGTCATCGGCTCCGACCAGGCGGCCGAGCTGGATGGACAGCCTCTGGGCAAGCCCGGGCACCGCGAGGCCGCCCTCACCCAGCTGGCGTCCATGTCGGGCCGGCAGGTGCGCTTCCATACGGCCGTCTGCCTGGTCCGCGACGGCGTGACCCTGCAGGCGCAGGATGTCACCACTGTCCGCTTTCGCCCCCTCTCCGCTGCCGAAATCGAGCGTTACGTGGACGCTGAGCAGCCTTTCGACTGCGCCGGAAGCTTCAAGTCTGAAGGGCTGGGGATCGCCCTGTTCGACGCCATCGAGTCGACGGACCCCACGGCGCTGGTCGGCCTGCCGTTGATCGCCGTGTCCAGGATGCTGCGCGAGGCCGGCTTCGAGCTGCCCTGAGCCTGACCGTCAGCGGATCTCCACCGGCTGCTCGGCCCAGGTTTCGACGCTGCCGTCGCCACCGGTCACCCGCAAGCCCAGCCAATGCCGGCCGGCGGGTACGGCGCCGGCATCGACCTCGGCCGTGAACTGGACCCGCGGCATGCGCGGATCGCGCGAAGCGTCCTTCAGGAAACCACGCAGCCACTCGTTGGCACCGGCGTCGCTGGCCACCGCGACGACACGGTCATCGAGCAGCACCTCGACCTTCGCCACGCCCACGACGTCCTTCACCGCCCAGCCACCGACTCGGAAGCGCCTGTCCACGCGCGCACCCGCGGCGGGCACGTCGATGTTGGCGACGACCGGCGTGATGCATTCACCCTGCTCGCGTTCAGCGGGCAGCGCGAACAGGAGGAACCGCCGTGCACCATGGTCGATGTTCACCACGCGTGGCGGCGGCAGCGGACCGACGATCCGGCACAGCTGCTGGTAGTGGGCCAGCAGTGCGCTGAACTTCACGTCGGTCGCGCCCACGACCAGCAGCGTGGGCGCATCGCGCGCGCCGTCGTGATGCAGGCCCCACAGCTGGAGCTGCGGCGCACGCCCATGCTTGCGGTTCAGTGGGTGGTCGAGCACGGGAATGTCCGCCTCACCCAGGGCGAAACCCAGCTCGGCGCCGGTCTTGAAGTTGTCCGCCAGCAGCACCGTGCCTTCCGGCAAGGCTGCCTGCACGTCGCGCACCTCCGTGGCCAGCGCACTCCAGCCCGCGAAATTCTCCGGGTAGTACTTGCTGCCTGCGACCTGCAAACGAAGACCGGGCAACGAGACCGCCACGTAGTAACCGAGCATCAGCACCGCGCCGAGCGCCGCGAGGCCCCAGGTCGCGCGCCGGCGCGCGGGCGACCACTCCCGCAGCAGCAGCGGCACCACCACGAGCAGTGCGAGATAGCCCGGCAGCGGCCAGTGGAAGCTGACGCGCTCGTTGTCGGCGAAGAAGCCAAGCACGAAGAAGCCCAGGGTCGATACCGCGCCCAGCAGCGCGAAGTAGCGCCACGCCGTATCCGCGCTGCCATCGCTGCGGATGCCCCGCAGGCAGACCACGAGCATGGCCCAGAACAGCAGCGGCGTCGCCATCGCCGCCTGCACCACTACGAAGCGGAAACCGTCGCCGTGGAAGCTCCACGGGTGGCGATCCAGCAACTGGAAACGCAGGCCGGCGTCGGCGTACTCGAGGTTCCAGGCCAGCAAGGGCGCCCACGCCAGTACGCCTGCCGCCAGCGCGACCCACACGCGCGGGTCGCGCAGCACCTTCCTTCCTTCCGGCAACCAGAGCAACGCGAGCAGTCCCACGCCGATCACACCGATGAAACGGTAATGGCTGAGCGCACCGAGCATGAGGCCGATCGCCAGTTCGGTGGCCGACATGGCGTCCACTTCGCGCAACAGGCGCGCACCGGCATCCGCGCACAGCACGGTGGCGAGCGCCATCGGCACGTCCGGCAGCGCGAGCAGGCCCAGCGTGCCCGACAGCGGCATCAGCACGACCAGCAGCGCCGCCTGCCAGCCGACGGCCGCGCCGAACCAGTGCGCCGCACTCCGCGCGACCAGCCACGGCAGCAGCGCCGCCATCAGCAGGAACGGCGCGCGCACCGCCAGCACCTGGTGGCCGCCGATGTCGGTGCCCAGCCGCGTCAGCCACGCGGTCAATCCAGGCAGGTCGGAATAGGCCGCGGCGAGATGCCGCCCTTCCTGCCAGTAGAAGGCTTCGTCCACGAACAGTGGCAGGCGCGCGGCAATGGCGATCTTGACCACCGTCACGATCGCCCACACGGCAAGGAACCATCGTCGCGCGCGTTGTTCTTCGTCCATCTCGCTACACTGCCCTCAACCTACGATCGGAAACCGAGAGCGCGATGTCCGCCATCCCCAGCACCCGCCCTATGCTATCCGAAGGCCTGTCCGACGCCCTCACCCGCGCGCAGGCGCAGGTGAATTCGCTGGTGCTCGGCAAGTCGCGCGAGGTGCAGCTCGCGTTCGTCGCCCTGCTCTCCGACGGACACCTGCTGATCGAGGACCTGCCGGGCCTGGGCAAGACCACCCTGGCGCATGCGCTGGCCGCCACGCTCGGGCTGGGTTTCCAGCGCGTGCAGTTCACCTCCGACCTGCTGCCCGCCGACGTGCTGGGCGTGTCGGTCTACGACGCGCAGGCACGGGCCTTCACCTTCCATCCCGGTCCGGTGTTCACCAACGTGTTGCTCGCGGACGAGATCAACCGTGCGCCGCCGCGCACGCAGAGCGCGCTGCTGGAGGCGATGGCCGAGCACCAGGTCACCCTGGACGGCGTCACCCATGCGCTGCCGCAACCGTTCTTCGTCATCGCCACGCAGAATCCCGTGGATCTTTCCGGCACGTATCCGCTGCCCGATTCGCAACTGGACCGCTTCCTGCTGCGCCTGGCACTGGGCTACCCCAGTGCCGAATCCGAGCGCGAGCTGCTGGCCGGCAGCGATCGCCGCATGATGATCGCGCAGGCCATGCCGCTGCTGTCAACCGACGACGTACTGGCGTTGCGCGCGGCGGTGAACGGCATCCACGCCAGCGATGCGCTGATCGACTACGTGCAGGCACTGCTCACGCGCAGCCGCCAGCATCCCGGCGTGCGCGTCGGACTGTCGCCGCGCGCCGGCATCGCCCTGCTGCGCGCGGCGCGCGCCTTCGCACTGCTGCTGGGCCGCCGGCATGTACTGCCGGACGACGTGCAGGCCCTGTTCGCCGCCGTCGCCGCGCATCGCCTGGTGCCGGAAGCGGAAGCCGTGTCGGCGCCCGCGCTGGCCGAGGCGATCCTGCGTGCGGTTCCGGTGGATTGAGCGTGACGCTCACGCTGGCCCGCCGCTTCGCACGACTGGCCCGGCCACGCCGGCCCGAAGCGCTGCCGGTGTTCCTCGACCGCCGTCGCATCTACGTGCTGCCCACCGGGTTCGGCCTGTTCTTCGCGGCGCTGGTGTTCGCGATGCTGCTGGGCGCGTTGAACTACAACAACAATCCGGCCCTGCTGCTGGCGCTGCTGCTCGGCGCCACCGCGCTGGCCAGCCTGATCTTCGCCCATCTGCAACTGGCCGGCCTGCGCATCGAGGCGATGTCGGCCGAGCCCGTGCCCGTCGGCACGCCACTGCTGCTGCAGGTGGCGCTGGCCTCGCGCGACGCGCGCACGCGCCACGGCCTGCGTCTTGAGGCCGTCGGCGAACATCTCTACGCGGCGCTGCCACCGTCGGAGAGCCAGGTCATCGCGCTGCCGCTGCCGACCGAGCGGCGCGGCTGGTACGACCTGGACCGCGTGCGCCTCTCGACGACGCAACCGCTCGGCCTCGCACGGGCCTGGGCCTGGGTGTGGCCGGAAACGCCGCTGCTGGTCTATCCCGCTGCCGAAGTGCAGGGTCCTCCGTTGCCGCACGCCGGACATGCCGGCACCCGCGCGCGGCTGGATCCCGCGGGCGAGGACGTCCATCAGTTGCGCAACTATCGGGCCGGCGATGCGCGACGCGCGATCGCGTGGAAGCCGTCGGCGCGCCGCGACCAGTTGCTGGTGCGCGACTACGAGCAGCCGCTGGGCCGCGACGTGGACCTGGAATGGAGCACGCTGGCTTCGCTCCCGCACGAACGCCGCATCCAGCGCCTGGCCCACTGGGTGGAAGCCGCCGAACGCGAGGGTCTGCGCTACCGCCTGTCTCTGCCAGATCAGCCGCCCCTTGGACCTTCCAACGGCCCGTCCCATCGCCACCTCTGTCTGCGCGCGCTCGCCCTGCTTCCGCATGAAGAACGCTGACGCGCCCACGCTGGATGCCCGCAGCCGGCGCTGGACGCTGGCCGCGACCGGCGCCTGTCTGCTGGCGCTGCTGGTCCAGTTGCCGCCGGCGCTGGCGCTGGGCACCGGTGCGACCGCCGTGCTGATGGCGTTCGCCTCGTGGCGCCGGCCCCTGCCCGGCGTACTGCGCCTGCTGCTGGCGCTGGCGCTGGTGGCGGCGGTGATGTCCGTCACCGGCATGCAGTTCGGCCGCGATACCGGGTGCGCGCTGCTGGCGGGCATGCTGGCGATCAAGCCCGCCGAAACGCGCACGCTGCGCGACAACCGCAGTCTGCTCGGTTTCGCGCTGTTCGCGCCGTTCGCCGCGTTCCTGCTCGACCAGGGCCCACTGAGCATGGCGCTGGGCCTGGGCAGCGTACTGGGCGCGCTGGTCGCCCTGCACCGGCTCGCCGATGCGGAAGCAGCCTCGCTGGCAGGCACCACGCGTCCGCTGCAGCAGCTACGCGAGATCGGCAAGCTGGTCGCACTGGGCGTGCCGCTGGTGCTGGCGGCGTTCTGGCTGTTCCCGCGCTTCCCGTCGCCGCTGTGGGGCGTACCGGAGCGCGCACTGGCCAAGCCCGGCCTCAGCGACGACATGACGCCCGGCAGCTACCTGGACCTGATCGCCGACGAAGCCCCTGCCCTGCGGGTGCAGTTCTTCGGCGCCACCCCACCTACCAGCCAGATGTACTGGCGTGGCCCGGTGCTGCCGGATTTCGACGGACGCACCTGGACGCGCGGCGATGCGCGCGCGGACGCAGCGCCTTTCACGCCGGCCACCGAACGCGCGCCGGTGGTATGGGATTACCAGATGGACGTAGAGCCGACCGAACGTCGCGACCTGGTGGCGCTGGATCTGCCCACCGCCACGCCCGAGGGCACGTGGGTGCGCCGCGACTACAGCGTGCGGGTGCCCACGCCGCTCACGGCGTTGACGCGCTGGCGGCTGCAATCGTCAGCACCCACGCGGTTCGAAGCGGACCTGCCGGCATCGCTGCGGCAGCAGGCCCTGAGGTTGCCCCCCGGATTCAACCCGCGAACCCGTGCGCTGGGTACGCAGTGGCGGCAGGACGCGGGCACCGACGATGCCGCGATCGTCGCACGCGCGCTGCAGTGGATCCGCGCCGATTTCGCCTACACGCTGGACACGCCTTTTCCCGGCCGCGACACCGTCGACGAATTCCTGTTCGACCAGCAACAGGGATTCTGCGAACACTTCAGCTCGTCGTTCGTCTTCCTGATGCGCTCGGCGGGCGTGCCGGCGCGCGTGGTCACGGGGTACGCGGGCGGTGTCTACAACCCGCTGGGGCGCTACTGGATCGTGCGCAACATGGATGCGCATGCCTGGGCGGAGGTGTGGCTGCCGCAACGCGGCTGGGTGCGCGTGGATCCCACGGCGGCGGTGGCGCCGGAACGCATCTACGACACGCTCGAGGATCGACTGCGCGCGGGCGGCGCGATGGGCGCCGTCGGCGAGCTGATCGGGGTCGGCGATCTGGGCCAGGTGGGCGACTGGCTGCGCCGCGGCTGGAACGACCTGGTCCTCGGCTTCGATGCCACCCGGCAGGCGCGCATGTTCGAGCGCTTCGGTGCGAAGCGGCTCGGCAGCGCCGCGTTGACCGCGCTGTTCGGCCTGTTCGCACTGGCCGCACTCGCGTGGATGGCCTGGCTGCTGGCGCGCGGCGAGCGCGAACGCGATCCGCTGCTGCGCGCCTGGCACCGGCTGGGCACCCGCTACGCCCGGCTCGGCCTCGGGCGGGCGCCGCATGAGAGCCCGGACGCTTGGGCGCAGCGTGTCGCCAGCGCGCGGCAGCAGGCCGCCCAACCCCTGCTCTCGCTCAGCCGGCGTTTCGCCGATGCGCGCTACGCTCCGGGTGAGGGAGACAACCGCGCACTGATCGAAGACCTGCGCCGGCACCGCCCATAACCCGCTGGAGACTGGCCATGAACCTTCGCTTCGCCACTGTCGTCGCAGCCGCCGCGCTGCTTTCCGCCTGCGCCACGGCGCCCACGCCGTTGCAGGGCAGCTTCACCCAGGTCAATCCGCGCGACTCCGTCGGCGCGCCGCAGGTCGGTGCACCGGTCCGCTGGGGCGGGCGCATCATCAGCACCACGCCCGGCCAGAACTCCACCTGCTTCCAGCTCGTCTCGCGGCCGCTCAATGCCACCGGCCGGCCGATGTCGACGGCACCCGACGCCACCGACGGCCGCTTCATCGCCTGCCGTGCCGGCTTCTACGATCCGGCCGTGTTCGCCGAAGGCCGCGAAGTGACCTTCGTCGGCAAGATCGAGGGCTACGAAAGCACCCGCATCGGCGACTACGACTACCAGCTGCCGCGCGTCGCCGCCGACGTGGTCTACCTGTGGCCGGAAGTGCGCGAGGTCGAAGTCGTCCGCCCCTATCCGTATTACGACCCCTTCTGGGGCCCACGCTGGGGCCGCTGGGGCTGGTGGTAAGTCGCCCTGTCGCAACGAACGGAAAAGCCGCTCATCGAGCGGCTTTTTCTTGTCCCGCCATTGCGTGGATGGGCGCTCAGCCCGGCGTGCCGAAGCGGCCGAGCGGCGCCCCGGCGAGCAGGTGCAGGTGGATGTGGAACACGGTCTGCCCGCCGTCCTCGCGGCAGTTCATGACGATGCGGTAACCGTCTTCCGCGAATCCTTCGCTGCGCGCGTAATGCGCCGCAGCCAACGCCAGCTTGCCGATCAGGTGCGCCTGTTCCGGACGCACGTCGTCGAGCGTGGGAATCGCCTCGTTCTTGGGAATGAAGAGCACGTGCACCGGCGCCTGCGGGGCGATGTCCTTGAAGCCAAGGACGTCATCGTCTTCGTAGACGATGGTGGCCGGGATCTCTCGACGGATGATCCTGGCGAAGATGGTGTCGGTCATGCGGTTGCGTCCTCGTGCTCGTTCGGTCAGGTCATTTCGCTGCGGCCGCCGAAGGCGTGCGCCAGCGTGCCGCGGTCCACGTATTCCAGTTCGCCACCCAGCGGTACGCCGTGCGCCAGGCGGCTGGGCCGCACGCCCTGCTGCCGCGCCAGCTGCGCCAGGTAATGCGCAGTGGCCTCACCTTCGACGGTGGGATTGGTGGCGATGATCAGCTCGGTCACTTCGCCCTGCGCCAGGCGCGCCGACAACGCATCCAGCCCCAGTTCGCGCGGGCCGATGCCGTCCAGCGGCGACAGCCGGCCATGCAGGACGAAATAGACGCCCCGGTAGCCGGTGGCCTGCTCGATGGCCAGGCGATCCGAGGGCGACTCGACGATGCAGAGTTGGTGGCGGTCCCGGCTGCCACTCGCGCAGAGCGTGCAGATCGCGCCTTCGGTGAAATCGCGGCATTGCTCGCAGTGGCCGATCTGGTCTAGCGCCTCGGCCAGCACGCCGGCCAGGCGCTTGCCGCCATCCCGCTCGCGGTCGAGCAGGTGGTAGGCCATGCGCTGCGCCGTCTTCTGCCCGACGCCGGGCAGGACACGCAACGACTCGATGAGCTGGTCGAGCAGCGGACTGGACATGATCGTCTCGGCATCCGCGACGGCGAACATGCCGTCACCGATGCCAGCGGCAGATCAGAACGGCATCTTCATGCCGGGCGGCAGCGGCATGCCGGCCGTGGCGGCGCCCATGCGCGACTTCGACTCGGCATCGACCTTGTTGGACGCGTCGTTGAATGCCGCCGCGATCAGGTCTTCCAGCATCTCGGCATCCGACAGCAGCGAAGGATCGATGCGAACCTTGCGGCACTCCTTGGCACCGGTCATGGTCACGCTGACCATACCGCCGCCGGCGTTGCCGGTGACTTCCAGCTTGGCGAGTTCTTCCTGGGCGCGCTGCAGGTTCTCCTGCATCTTCTGCGCCTGCTGCATCAGTTGGGCGATGTTTCCACGCATGTCGTGATCACTCTTCGTAAGGTCGGATGGAATCCGGGACGAGCCTGGCGCCATGCTGCTGCATCAGCTGCCGCACGTCCGGGTGGTTCATGAAGGTTTCCTCGGCCACGTTCTGGCGCTCGTCGCGCTGCCGGTGGCTGCGCTGCTTCAGTGTTTCGCCATCGGCGGTGGTCGTCGCGAACGCAAGGCGCGGCGCCACGCCGTAGCGGCTGGCGATGGCCTCGCCGAGTTCGCCGAGCGTGCGCTCCGAGCGCAGGTAGTCGAAACCGCTGTCCAGCGCGAGCGTCAGCGTGCCGTTCGCATAACCGGCAAAGGCGACGTTGTCGACCAGCTGCTTGCCGACGCCCTTGAGGCCGCAGGTGCTGGCGAAGTGCAGCCACGTCTCGGCATCGGTGATGCCGATGTCGATGTCGATGTCGATGTCGATGGGCATCGTCGAGGGCGACGCGCCGGACACGGGCGGTGCCGGCGCAGGTGCAGGTGCGGGTACTGAAGGTACCGGAGCCTTCATCGCTTCGGCGGGAAGCCACGGCGGCGCATCATCGGCTGCCGCGCGCGGCAGCGGGACCTCTTCGCGTGCCATCTGCTGCGGCGGCATCACGGACACCTGCGCCTTGGCGTGCACGGCGGCGGGCGCATGTGCGGACGGAGACGGCGCCTCCGGAGCCGCTCCCGCCGCGGCCGCGCTGGCCGGAGACGTACGCGCTTCGCCGCGCATCTCGCCCGGCTGCGCCGGCCGGAAAGCCAGCATGCGTAGCACGCTCATCTCGAAACCCGCGCGCCCACTGGGCGCCAGGTGCAGGTCGCGACGGCCATTGATCGCCATCTGGTACCAGAGCTGCACCACTTCCGGCCGCAGCTGTCCGGCGAATGCATCGACATCGACGCCTTCCGCCTCGACATCGGCCGATGGCACGAGTTGACGCACCTGGATGCGGTGCAAGGCCTCGGCCAGCGCATCAAGCACGCCGCCCCAGTCGGGCGAGAACTCCGCCAGCCGCGCTACTACCTGCAACAGTTCCTCGCCATCGCCCTGCGCCAGGGCGGCGAGCATGGCGCTGACCTGGGTACGGTCCACCGTGCCGAGCATGGTGCGCACGCCCTCGTCGCGCAGGGCGCCGCCGGCATAGGCAATGGCCTGGTCGAGCAGCGACAGGCCGTCGCGCAGCGAACCGTCGGCCGCCCGTGCGAGCTGGGCAATGGCGGCGCTATCGGCCTCGATCGCCTCGGCGCCGAGGATCTTCGTCATCTGCCCGCGGATCTGCTCCTCGTCCAGCCGCTTCAGGTTGAACTGCAGGCAGCGCGACAGCACGGTGACCGGCAGCTTCTGCGGGTCGGTGGTCGCCAGCAGGAACTTCACGTGCTCCGGCGGCTCTTCCAGCGTCTTCAGCAGCGCGTTGAACGCCGCCTTCGACAGCATGTGCACTTCGTCGATCAGGTAGACCTTGAACTTGCCGCGCGACGGCATGTACTGCGCGTTCTCGATCACCTCGCGCACATCGTCCACGCCGGTGTTCGACGCGGCGTCGATTTCCAGCAGGTCGATGTAGCGGCCGGCATCGATGTCGAGGCAGGCCGGGCACTGGCCGCAGGGATCGGCGCTGGTGCCCTTCTCGCAGTTCAGCGACTTGGCGAAGATGCGGGCGATCGTGGTCTTGCCAACGCCGCGCGTGCCGGTGAACAGGAACGCGTGGTGGACGCGACCACTGTCCAGCGCGTTGGTCAGCGCGCGGACCACGTGTTCCTGGCCCACCAGCTCGGCGAAACGCTTGGGACGCCACTT
The DNA here is from genome assembly GCF_043632995.1 of Pseudoxanthomonas japonensis. Taxonomy (NCBI): domain Bacteria; kingdom Pseudomonadati; phylum Pseudomonadota; class Gammaproteobacteria; order Lysobacterales; family Lysobacteraceae; genus Pseudoxanthomonas; species Pseudoxanthomonas japonensis. The sequence continues at coordinate 2,662,649 of NZ_CP171632.1, forward strand.
GCGGGCGAGGACGAGGTAGGACATGCCGACATTGTGCCACGCCCCGCCCGTCCTCCCTCCGCCCGATGGCCCGCGCACGGCTTCGCTTGTGGCCGCACCCCCGCGAAGGCTAGAATTCACGCCCCTGAAAGCGGCCTTGGTCACGTTCAGGTCCCGGAGAGGTGTCCGAGTGGTTGAAGGAGCACGCCTGGAAAGTGTGTAAGCGTCTAAACCGCGCTTCGGGGGTTCGAATCCCCCTCTCTCCGCCAGTTCCATCGCAACCCGCCACGGTGGGTTGACGACGAACCGCGCTCCGGCGCGGTTTCGTGTCTATGGTGGCCCCGTCGGCCCCTCGCGACGCTAGGTCGAAAATCCCGCCAGGGCCGGAAGGCAGCAACGGTATCGATCGACGCGGGCGCCGAGGTCAGCCGGCGGGGCTACCGCCTTTTCAGGCATTGGCAATTCATTGCCCCCGGCCGTTGCGACGGCATCACCGACATCGTGACGGACGCATCGCGGGGCGCGGCAGCAACGGTATCGATCGACGCGGGCGCCGAGGCCAGCCGGCGGGGCTACCGCCTTTTCAGACATTGGCAATTCACTGATCCCTGCCGTTGCGACATCGATATCTCGCAGCGGAGATGCCGCGGGTCGCGGCGGAGCTACCGCCTTTTAAAGCATCGGCCAGTCACTCTCCGCTGCCGTTGCGACGGCATCGGCGCCATGGTCGCGGACGTACCGCGGGGCGCCCTAGTCCGCGACGATGCCCAGCGCATCCGGCTCACGGCCAGTGACCCAGTAGTCGATCACCTGCCAGCGCTGCGTGTCGATGACGGCGATCCTGTCGCCACCGCTGATCGCCACGTAGGCCCGCGGACGATCGGCTGCGGCCACCACACCGATCGGCAGCGCGGCACTGCCCAGCATCGTGGGCTGGTAGGTCATGTCGTCGCGCGACAGCGATATGGTCGCGACCGGCACCTTGGTGCGCGCATTGAACACGGCGAGCGTTGCCGCACGCGCGTTGGTGACGAAGGCCAACGTGCCATCGGCCGAGAACACGACGCGGATCGGGAATCCCTTGCTGCTCATCCGGCGCTTGACTGCGAGCGTGCGCGGATCGTGCACGGTCAACGTGCCGTCTTCGCGGTTGGTCACCCAGACCTCGGCGCCGTCCGGCCGCACCGCGACGCCCTCCGCGCCCTTTCCTGCTGGCCGCTCGACGGTTTTCGTGCCGGCCTCCAGGTCGATCCGGCTCACGGTGCCGGCCTGGATCTTGGTCAGGTAGGCGGCCTGGCCGTCGGGCGACACCGCGATCATGTGGCCGGTCCCGGCACCGACCTCGATCTCCCGTTCGATCTCGCCCGTGCCGACATCCACGATCAATACACTGGCCGACGCCTCCGTGGTCACCAGCACGCGGCGGCCGTCTGGCAGGAAGCGAAGCCCATGCGGCGCGCCATGCTGGCCCAGGTCGATCGACCGCGTCGGCGTGCCGCCCACCAGGTCGAGTACCGACAGCGTGCTGCCGGTCTTCGCTTCGCCATAGTTCGTCACCACAGCCGACCGGCCATCGGGTGCGACCGCGATCTCGTGCGGCGCTTCGCCCGTGCGGAACTCGCCGATCCGGCGGCCGTCGCGGAGCGACAGGCGCCAGACCGTATCGGCCGACTTGTTGCCGACCAGCAGCTCGGCCGCCTTCGTCGCGGGCGACGATGCGCCGGCCGTCCCAGCCAGTGCGGCAGTGAACAGCAACGCGCGCAGCACGCTCATGCCTCCTCCGCCATCGGATGCAGCCAGTCGGCATCGCCCTCGCGGTAGTGCTCGCGCTTCCAGATGGGTACGCGCCGCTTCGTCTCGTCGATGATGTACCGGCAGGCGTCGAACGCTGCGCCACGATGCGCCGCGCTCACGCCGACCCAGACCGCCAAGTCGCCGATGACCAGCGTGCCCACGCGATGCACGCAGCGGGCGTCGATCACGTCGAAGCGCGCCTTGGCCTCGGCGATGATGCGTTCGCCCTCGCGCTCGGCCAGCGTGGCATAGGCCTCATAGTCGAGACCGTCCACGGCGCGCCCCGCATGATGGTCGCGCACCCACCCCTCGAAGCTGGCGTAGCCGCCGGCGCGTGGGTCGAGTACGCCGGCACGCAGCGGGGCGATGTCGATCGGCGTCTCCGACAGATGGAAGCCGGGCATGCTCAGCCCCCGCTCACGGGCGGGATGAAAGCGATCTCGCTGCCCGCCGACGGAGCGTCGCTCCAGCGCGCGAACTCGCCATCCACCGCGACCCGCAGGTGTTCGCGCGGCCAGGTGAAGCCGTGCCGCGCCTGCACGTCGTCGTACACGCCCGCCAGGTCCGGCGCATCCGTCGTGATCGCTTCGCTGGCGACCCCGGCACGCTCGCGCAGGCTGGCGAAATAGAGCAGCGTCACCTGGGTCATCGCACCTGCCCCACGTCGCGCTTGCCACCGCGCTTGCCCACCAGCTTCGCCGGTCCCAGCACGATCGCATGCGACAGCGCCTTGCACATGTCGTACACCGTCAACGCGGCGACGGTGGCGCCGGTCAGCGCCTCCATCTCCACGCCGGTGCGGTGCACCGTGCGGACCTGGCAGTCGATGCGCAGCGTGGCGTCGCCATCCCAGTCGACCGCCAGGCGGCAGCCGTCGATCGGCAACGGATGGCAGAACGGAATCAGTTCGTGCGTGCGTTTCACCGCCATCGTGCCGGCGATGATCGCGGTGTCCACGATGCCCCCTTTCGCACTGCGCAAGCCAGTGCGCTTCAACTCGCGCGCCACATCCGCCGGAAAGCGCACGCGACAGGTGGCCAGCGCTTCGCGTGCGGTCGACGCCTTGCCGGAGACGTCCACCATGGCCGGTCGGCCATCGGCATCGAGATGGGTCAGGGTCTTGCGGGGCATGCGGATCCTGCGCGGTTCAACCGCCGATAAGATACATCTCGACGCGCCGGCGGTCCCGTACTTCCGGGCTGCCGCGCAGTTCGCTGTAACGGTCGCCGCGGGCGCGCCACAGGTCGGCGACATGCGCAGCGAGCGCATCCTCGCCCCGCGCGACGACGGTGCGCAGGTCGGCGCCGTCCGCCGCGAACAGGCAGGTGAACAGCCGCCCGTCCGCGGAGACGCGCGCGCGATGGCAGTCGCCACAGAACGGCGTGCTGACGGAGCTGACGAAACCGACTTCGCCCTCGCCATCGTCGAACCCGTAGCGCTCGGCCACCTCGCCGCGGTAATCCGCCTGCAACGGGTGCAACGGCCAGCGCGCGGCGATGCGATCGCGCAGCACCGATGAGGGCACCATGCGGTCGCGGCGCCAGTCATTGCTGTCGCCGACATCCATGAACTCGATGAAGCGCACCACATGGCCGGTGCCGCGGAAACGCTCGACCAGTGGCAGCACCTGGTCCTCATTGACGCCGCCCTGCACCACGGCATTGATCTTGAGTCGCCGGAAACCGGCCGCGACCGCGGCATCGATACCCGCCAGCACATCCTCCACCCGCCCCCGCCGTCCCGACATGTCGGCGAACACCTGCGGATCCAGCGCGTCCAGGCTGACGGTGATGCGTCGCAGACCCGCCTCGTGCAGCGCCTGCGCATGCTGCGCGAGCAGCATGCCGTTGGTGGTCAGGGCGATGTCGTCCAACCCGGGAATCACCGCCAGGCGGCGGACCAGCTCGGGCAGGCGCTTGCGCAGCAGCGGTTCGCCACCGGTCAGCCGCAGCTTGCGCGTGCCCAGCCGCACGAAGGCGCGCACCAGCGTGTCGATCTCGTCGAAGGACAGCCGTTGCGAGGCGTCTGTGCCGTAGTCCTCGGGCACGCGGTCGGCAGGCATGCAGTACCCGCAACGGAAATTGCAGGCATCGATGACCGACAGGCGCAGGTCGTGCAGCGGACGCCCCAGCAGATCGTGCGGCAGCGGAACCGGATTCACGGCAGCACGGTCGGCAATGGCGCCACCAGCGGAAGACCCTCGCCCGCCTCCGCGACGCGATGGCCGCGCGCGCGCAGTGCCTCCGCGTCCTCGACGCTGGCGTAGTGGTACAGCACGCAGCGCGCCAGCAACGCCGCCGGATACTCGCGCTCCAGGTCGTCGATGCCGCTGTGCGACGGATTGCCATGCAGCGCGCAGTCGTGTGCGATCACCTCGCCGGCGTCGGCATGGCGCGCCAGCATCTCGGGAATCGGGCGCGTATCGCCGGTCCACACCACGCTGCCGCGCAGACGAAGCCCGAACGCGGTGTCCGGCCAGTGGTGGCGGACCGGGAACACCTCCAGCCGCTGCCCGTCATGCCAGAACGCCTCGCCGACCGGAATCAGCTGGAACGCGTCCCAGAAGTTCGCACCGCCCTCGGCTAGTACATTCGGGTAGCTGGCGATGCGCTGGTGCAGCACCGGCACCAGCGGCGCCGGCACGTACAGGCGGACCTTGCCGCGCGCCTCATCGAAGTAGCTGGCCACGAACAGCCGCTCCATGCCGGCGACGTGGTCCAGGTGCACGTGGGTGATGAACACCGCATCGGGCATGCCGTCGTAACGCGCCTGGTAGGCGGTCAGCCCTTCACCGCCGCAGTCGATCGTCAGCCATGGCGCGCCGTCGCGTTCCAGCGTCGCCATCGCCGAGCCAAGCTCGACCGCGCCGGCATTACCCACGCCCAGGAAGCGCAGCGTCCAGCCCATCTCAGTAGCCCCGCGACCAGGCGTGGTCGTAGGCGCGGCGGAGCTGGGCGAAATCCTGACCCACCGCCTCCTCGCTGCGCGCACCGCGCAGCTTGATCAGGGAACGGCGAAGCCGCGCCAGATTCTGTTCGCGCCAGGCCGTCGCAGGAATGCGCAGGCGGCCGCGGTCGAAATCGATCAGCCAGCCGTGACCGCTCGGGTCGAAGAGGATGTTCTGCGCGTTGAGGTCCGCGTGGTCCAACCCGGCCCGATGGAAGCGCGCCACCAGCCGGCCCGTGCTTTCCCACGGCGCGTGCCCCTCGGCCTGCCCGGCGATGTCGGCGAGCGTGCGCACCTCCATCAGCCGTTCCACCAGGATCGAGGCGCGGTAGAACATGCCGTCGCGCACATAGCTGGCCGCCACCGGGCGCGGCACCGGCAGCCCTCGCGCCAACAGCGCGCGCGTCAGGCGGAATTCGGCGAAGCTGCGGGTCCGGTCGGGGCCGTGCCACAAGTAGCGGTCCTGGCTGAAACGCGCGGCCAGCCCGCCGCGCCGGTAGTGGCGCAGCACGCACTGGCTGGAAGGCGCATCGATGAACCAGGCGCTGCCACGGCCACCGCTGTCCACCGGCCGGGCGCGCTCGCCCCACTTCTCCGGCACGAACCAGTCCGGATCCGCTTGCCGCAGGTGTTTGCGGTCGAACAGAATCGCACCGTATCCGCTGCCTTCGCGGAACGGCGTCAGGGATTCCGAAGCGTCAAAACCGACCATCCAGCGAGTCTAACAACACTTGTCCACGATTCCCCCCTCATTGTGCCTGCTGCGCCTGTCCGCCCTCGGTGACGTGACCCATGTCGTGCCGCTGGTGCGCACCCTGCAGCGGCACTGGCCGCAGTTGCACCTGCACTGGGTGATCGACAAGGGCGGCTTCAAGCTGCTCGAAGGCCTGGAAGGCGTCACCTTCCACACCTATGACAAGAAAACCGGGCTGGCCGGCATGCGTGCGCTGCGAGGGGAAATGCCGGGCCGCTTCGACGCGCTGCTGCAGATGCAGGTGGCCCTGCGCGCGAACCTGCTGTCGGCCTTCATTCCCGCACGGCGCCGGATCGGCTACGACCGCAGCCGCTCGAAGGACCTGCACGGGCTGGTCATCAACGAGCGCATCCCCGACCGCCCAGGCATCCATGTGCTGGACGCGATGGGCAGCTTCTGCGAACCGCTGGGATTGAAGCAGACCCAGGTCGTGTGGGACCTGCCGGTGCCCGCCGACGCGCATGCGTGGGCCGCCGCGCAATGGCCCGCGGACGGAACGCGGACGCTGGTGATCTCGCCCTGCTCCAGCCATGTGCGCCGCAACTGGTTCGCCGACCGCTACGCCGCTGTCGCCGACCATGCCGCCGCACAGGGCTGGCGCGTGGTGCTGTGCGGCGGGCGCAGCGACCTGGAGCGGAAGACCGCCGACGCCATCATGGCCGCCATGCAGGCGCCGGCCCTGGATCTGGTCGGCAAGGACACGTTGAAGCAGCTGCCGGCCCTGCTGGCGCGCGCCGACCTGGTGATGACGCCCGATTCCGGCCCCATGCACATCGCCAATGCCATGGGCACGGCGGTGCTGGGCCTGCACGCGGCCAGCAATCCGCGCCGCAGCGGTCCCTACTCCACCGTTCGCTACTGCGTGGACCGCTACGACGACGCGGCGCGCCGCTACAAGGGCAAACCGGCCGCCGAGCTCAAGTGGGGCACCAAGATCGAACACGACGGAGTGATGGAACTGGTTACCGTGGACGATGGCATCGCTGCCTTCGAAAGGTTCCGCGACGACCTCGCGGACTGAACGCGGATCGTCAGGGCGTGCCGGCGACCCGGTAGTCCTGGTACGACTTCTCTTCCACGTAGGCGGAGCCCAGGGCGAGGTTGATCGCCTTCTTGATGCGGGCGCGCTCGTCGTTCTCGAAGTAGACGCTGCGGGCCAGGCGGACGAAGTCGTCGTCGAACGCCTGCGCCTTCTCCTTCAGGCGCACGTCGTCCTCGATCACCCACAGGCGCTCGTTGACCGCCTTGAGCTGGGCACGCAGTTCGACGATGTCGTTGCCCGCCACCGGATGCGCCATCCAGGTCTTCTCCAGCGCGGCCAGTTCATCGCGCACGTGCGCCAGCTTGGCCGGGTCGCTCATGCGCTCGGACTTGATCTGGAGGATGGCGATCTTGTCCAGCAACTCGCCGAAGGACACGGGCACGAGGATCTCGGACATGGGGGACTCCGGCGAAAGGGGGCCATTCTAGCGCCGCGGCGGCGGGCATCCCGTCGACGATCCCCAAAAAGCACAAGCCCCCTTGCGGGGGCTTGTGTGAAACTGGCGGAGAGGGAGGGATTCGAACCCTCGATACGCTATTAACGTATGCCTGATTTCGAGTCAGGTACATTCAACCACTCTGCCACCTCTCCGGTGGCCCCGGGCTTCCCCGGGGGCGTGAATGATACGTGGCCGACCGCATCCGGACAAGCGCGGCGACCCTGCCGGTGCCTGGCAGCATCACCCGCTCTGCACGTCGATGAACCCGAGCGGCTCCGTTGCGACCGTTGACCTTGTCCGATGTCCTGTCCAACCGGATCATTGCGTATGAGCGGATAGGAAAACGCCGTCCGCACAGACAGGGCACCATGATCGAATTCGGCCACATCTCCCACGTCGGCCTCAGGCGCGAGCTGAACGAGGACACCTATTACGGCGACAGCGAGCTGGGCCTGTGGCTGGTGGCCGATGGCATGGGTGGACATGCGTGCGGCGAAGTCGCCAGTGCGCTGGCGCGCGAGACCATCGTGCGCGAGATCCGCGATGGCACGCCGCTGGCCCAGGCCATCCGGATCGCCGACGAGGAGATCATCCGCACGTCCCGCCGTCGCAACGATACCCTGCCGATGGGCACCACCGTGGTGGCCGCGCGCATCCAGGGCAACCGCTTCGAGGTGGCGTGGGTCGGCGACAGCCGGGCCTACCTGTGGCGCGAGGGCCAGCTGGCCCAGTTGAGCCAGGATCACAGCTACGTGCAGGAACTGATCGCCCAGGGTGCGCTGACCAGCGAGCAGGCCCGCACCCACCCGCACCGCAATGTCGTCACCCAGGCACTGGGCGTCACCGACCCCAACCACCTCAACGTGGAAACCATGACCGGCGAACTGCGTCCCGGCATGCAGCTGCTGCTGTGCAGCGACGGCCTGACCGAAGAAGTGGACGACCCCAGCATCGCCGCCACGCTGAAGCACGACGACTGCAGCGCGCAGGAATGCGTCGACACGCTGATCGCGGCCGCGCTGGACGGGGGCGGTTCGGACAACGTCACCGCGATCCTGGTGCGCTGCCACTAAGTGACGACGGGCCGGTCAGCCGGCCTCGAACACCGGCGGATCCCACAGGCAGCGGCCACCGGCCTTTTTGCGCAGGGTCGCCAGGCGGGCTTCGTGCGCCGCCAGTTCGTCGGCGGATGCCGTCACGCGCGGCCGTGCTCCCGCTACCGCAGGATCGAACTGGTGGACGACGACCGCCGATGCGCCCGCAGCGGTTTCCTCGGCGCCGCCGAAGCCGATCTCGCGCTGGCCGGCGGTCAGGTTGAGGTAGACGTCGCACAGCAACTGGGCGTCGAGCAGCGCGCCGTGCAACTGGCGATGCGTGTTGTCCACACCCAGGCGCTTGCACAGCGCATCCAGTGAATTGCGCTGGCCGGGAAAACGCTGCCGCGCCAGCAACAGCGAATCCTCCACCGTGACGCGGTCGGTCAGGCGGCCGTAGTGTTCGCCGAGCCGCGACAGTTCGTAGTCCAGGAAGCCGACGTCGAACGCCGCGTTGTGGATGATCAGTTCCGCCCCGTCGATGAAGGCCAGGAACTCGTCGGCGATCGCCGCGAACAGCGGCTTGTCCGACAGGAACTCCAGGCTGAGGCCGGTCACTTCGGCCGCACCCTGCTCGAACTCGCGCTGCGGATTGATGTACTGGTGGTAGGTGCGCCCGGTGGGCCGGCGCTCCAGCAGTTCGACGCAGCCGATTTCGACGACGCGGTTGCCCTTCTTCCACTCCAGGCCGGTGGTTTCGGTGTCGAGGATGATCTGGCGCATCAGGCGGTGGCTTCCTTGGAGAGGTGCAGGTGGAACAGGTCCACCGCGTGTTCGATGGCGGGGAGCACGATCATTCTGTCGAATTCGAATCCCAGTTTCTGCAACAGCCGGATCGAGCCTGCGTTGTCGGGGTTGACGATGGCATGCAGGCGGGCGAGGCCGAGCCGGCTGCCGGCATCGGCGATGACTGCCCGCGCGGCCTCGAGCGCGAAGCCCTGTCCCGCATGTGCCGGCAGCAATGCGTATCCCAGGTCGGGGCCGTCCAGCCCGTCGCGGCGGACCAGCCCACAGTTGCCGATCAGGTCGCCGGTGTCCGTGCGCCGGATCGCATACATGCCGAACCCGTGTTGCGCGTAGCTGCGCAGTGCGCCGTTGCGCAGGTAATCGCGCGCCTGCTCCAGAGTGCGTACGCCGCGATCGGCGATGTTGCGGATGAAGGCGGGATCGTTGAGCAGTTCCAGCATCAGTGCCACGTCGGCATCGTCGCGATCGGACATCGCGTGCAACTGCAGGTGGGCCGTCCCGGCGATGCGCTGGCCAGGCGCTATCGCCAGCGTCACGCCACCGCTCCGTTGCGGAAACGCACGGCAGCGTTGCGCGCGAGCACGTCGACGCGTTCGTTGTCGGGATCGCCGTTGTGGCCCTTGACCCACTTCCAGTCGATCCGGTGGCGACCGGTCGCCGCATGCAGCCGCTCCCACAGGTCGCGGTTCTTCACCGGATCGCCGCCGGCGGTCTTCCAGCCGCGCCGGACCCAGCCCGGCATCCACTCCGTGATGCCCTGCCGGACGTACTGCGAGTCGATATGCAGGGTGACCTCGCAGCCTTCGGTCAACACCTCCAGCGCCGCGATGGCCGCCATCAGTTCCATGCGGTTGTTGGTGGTCTGCGCTTCGCCGCCGACCACCTCGCGCTCCTTCTCGCCGTAGCGCAGGAGCGCGGCCCAGCCGCCGGGGCCGGGATTGCCCAGACAGGAGCCATCGGTATGGATGCTGACGTGCTTCATGTGTCCTCGTGTTCGAAAGTCAGGCCGCGGGCGCGGTGCGCCAGGCGCGCGCCACCGGTGAGGGGGGAATGAGGCCGGCGACGCGCTTTTCCGCTTCGAGCAGACGGGCGGCGCGGAGCGGCGCCGGTCCATGGCCGGGGGCGTCCGCCACGCCCTTCCACACCGGGCCGTAATGCAGGACGTGCTCGGAGACGACCAGGCCGGCGGCCGCCAGCTGCAGGCGCCATTGCGGCAATGCCCGCGGCACCAGGCCGGCGCCACGCCAGCGCAAGCGGTATGGACTCCAGGGATTCAGCACGAACAACCACAGCCGCCCCCCTGGCTCGAGCACCCGCGAGCACTCCTGCAGCAGCGGTTGCGGATCACCGGCATCCAGCACGTGCTGCAGCACGATAACCCCCATGGCTTCGGTTGGCAGCGGCAGCGGCAGGCCGCACCGGACCTGGCCGGCCAGGCGATGTGCGCCTGCCGTGGTGCGCAGTCGAACGCCGCGCGTCGGCGGGGCGCGGGATGCAGGGGACGACGGGTCGGCGCCTTCCGGCGCTACCCACAGCCATGGCTGGGGTGTCCGGCTGGTCAGTGCCTGGCTGATGCGGGCATGCTCCGACGCCAGGATCGGCCCACCCCGCTCGGACCCGAACCACGCCAGGGCATCGGGTTGACGGGTAAACGCGAACGCAGGCATGTTCGGATTGTAGAGGACGCCGCCCCCGGGCGTCCGTTCCCTGCCCGGAGTCCTCACCCCGATGCGCCTGCTCGCCCTGCCCGCCTTCGAGGACAACTACATCTGGGCGCTGGTCGACGATGAGGGCGACGCGCTGGTGATCGATCCCGGCGATGCGGCACCCGTCCTGGCCGCCACCGGCAACGGCCTGTGGCCGTCGGCGGTGCTGGTCACCCATCATCATCCCGACCATGCCGGCGGCATCGCAGCCCTGCGGGCGCGCTGGCCCACCCTGCCGGTGTTCGCGCCCGAAGACGACCGCATCCCCGACGCAACCGAGCGCGTCGGGGACGGCGATACCGTCGCGGTAAAGAACTGGCGGCTGTCCGTGCTCGCCGTGCCGGGCCATACACGCTCGCACATCGCGTTCCATGGCGGCGGCGCGGACGGACCACCGCATTTGTTCTGCGGGGACACCCTCTTCAGCCTGGGCTGCGGTCGCCTGTTCGAAGGCACGCCGGCGCAGATGCTCGCATCGCTCGAGCGCCTCGCGGCGCTGCCCGACGCCTCGCTGGTCTGTTGCGGTCACGAATACACGCTGGCCAATGCTGCGTTCGCCAGCGCCGTGGATCCCCATAACCCGGCCTTGCGCCATCGCGTCGAGGAAGCCCGCGTCATGCGCCAGGCCGGCCGCCCCACCCTGCCGGTTTCGCTCGCCAGCGAGATCGCGACCAATCCGTTCCTGCGGGTGGACACCGAGGCTGTGCGCGCGGCGGTGTCCCATCGGCTGGGACGCCCTCCGGTCGACCGCGTGGAGACGTTCGCCACGCTGCGTCAGTGGAAGAACGACTTCCGCGCATGACACAGCGCAAGCGCCTTCACCTGGCCCTGCTGGCTGCCGGGCTTGCCGTTGCGACGCAGGCGGCGGTCGCCGCCGATCCGCCGGCACAGGCGGGGACGCAGGCCGTTCCACCCCAGCCACCGATCGAACCGGCCAGTGTTCCCCCCAGCCACCAGCGCAGCGGGCTGGAGATCTACCAGCGCTTCCGCGATGGGCTCGCCGATCCTGAGTGCGACAGCGAGGCGACCAACGGCCGCTGGAAGAAGCATTTCAGCCACGCGCCGGGTCAGTTGGCCCGTGCCGAGGACGACGTGCTGCCACTGTTCGGCTACGTGGTCGACGCCTTGCGGGACGCGCATTTGCCTACCGAATTCGCGCTGATTCCGTTCGTCGAAAGCGGCTACAAGCCCGGCGCACGCAATCCGCAAGGCCCGGCGGGGCTGTGGCAGTTCATCGGCATCACCGCGCGCAACCATGGTGTGCCGATGCGCGAGGGGTATGACGGCCGGTTGTCGCCGGTGGATTCCACCCAGGCCGCCGTCCGCTATCTCAAGACGTTGCACGGGATGTTCGGCGGCGACTGGCGGCTGGCCGTGATGGCCTACAACGCCGGCGAGTACCGCGTGCTGCAATCGATGCGGCGCGCCGGCATGAATGCGCGCAACGCACGCCCGGCCGAGTTGCCGGGCCTGTCGGGCATCACCTACGCATACGTGGAGAAACTGCACGCCCTCGCCTGCATCTTCCAGCAGGCGGACGACCGCGACGCCTGGCTCCGGCAGATGGACCGTCCCGTCCCGCGCCTGGCGGCGCATGTCCTGCCCGGCGACGCCACCCTCGACATGTGGGCAACGGCGCAGCAACAGCCCGCCGCACTGCTCAAGCGACTCAATCCCGCACTGGCCGGCCGCTTCAGTCGGGCAGGCAAGCCGATACAACTGCTGGCACCGACAAGCGCGGCTGCCACCGATACCGCAGCGCTGGAAGACGCACCGATGGCGCAGGCGGCCACGAAACCCCAGACGCGGACCGGGCCGCCTTCCGCAGGCCGCACGCACACGGTCAGGAACGGCGATTCCGCCTGGACCATCGCGCGTCGCAACGGCATGACGACGGCGCACCTACTGCAGATCAATGGATTGGCGCCGAACGCGGTACTGCGGCCAGGCATGGTGCTGAAGCTGGACAGCGACGCCGATTGAGCAGGGCGCGCGAAAAGAAGAATCCCGCCGGGTGGCGGGATTCGGATCGTACCTGGCGGCGCGGGCGACTCAGAGGCGCTCTTCGAACACCTTCACCTTGAAGCGCTTGCGCAATGCGTCGACGTAAGCCTGCGTCGCGATGCCGGCATTGAGCTGCGTCAGCTGCTGCTGCATGGTCGCGCGCTCTTCCGCGGGCATCTCCGCGATCACACCATCACTCACCTTGTTGACGGTGAACACGGCGTAGGCGCCGTCGCCCAGCGCCACCTTGCCGGCAACCACCTTGCCCTCCGCCGGTCGACCCGCCGCGAAGATCGCGTCGTTGGCCTCGGCCGTCGGCATCGGCATGCCGCGGCGCAGACCCGGCAGTTCGTTGAAACGCAAACCCTCGGCCGTCGCGACCGTCGCCAACGACTCGCCCTTCTGCACACGCGCAACCAGCGCATCAGCAGCGGCAAGCGCCGATTTGTTCTGGCGGTCCGCACGGATGGCCAGCACGACGGCATCGCGCGCCTTGTCCAGCGGCAAGGCCTGTTCCGGCGTGTGCTGCGCCACGCGGATGACGACGCTGTGGTTGGGTGAGATCTCGATGGGATCGCTGATCGTGCCGTCCTGCACCAGCGTGTCGGAGAACGCTGCCCGCAGTACCGCCGGCACCATCGCAATGCCCTGGGGCGCATTCTGCGAGAACGGACCGACCTTCTGCAGCGGCAGGCCGATGGCTTCGGCCGCCGGCGCCAGCGCCGTCGGGTTCTTCAATGTCTCATTGACCAGGCGTCCGGCCAAGTCGTTGAACGCACGGTCGCGCTCGCTGTTGGCCTCTTCCGTCGCCAGTTCGCCGCGCACTTCCTCGAAGCTGCGACCGGTGCCGGGATTGACCTGCTTCAGCTGCAGCACGTGATAGCCGAAGTCGCTCTTGACCGGCCCACGGATCTCGCCGGCCTGCATGGCAAACGCAGCGTCCTCGAACGGCTTGACCATCGAACCGTCCTGCGCGAACGGCGGCAGTTCGCCGCCCGCATCCTTCGAGCCGGGATCGTCCGAATTCGCGCGCGCCAGCGCGGCGAAGTCGGCGCCTTCGCGCGCCTGCTTGGCCAGCGCAGCCGCCTTTTCCTCGGCTTTCTTCTGCGTGGCGGCGTCCGCGCCTGCGTCGGCCGCGATCAGGATGTGCGCGACCACCCGCTGCTCCGGCGACATGAAGCGCGATTTTTCGGCTTCGTAGCGCTTGCGCAGCGCCGCTTCGTCGGGCGCCGCGGCGACGGGCAGTGTCGCGCCATCGATCTCGACGTACTCCAGCGACACTTGCTCGGGCTGCTTGAAATCGCTCTTGTGACCGTCGTACCACGCCTTGACCTGCGCCTCGGTGACGGGGGCCGTGTCCTCGGCCACCGGCGGCAGCAGCGCGATACCGATATCGCGCGTCTCGCCCAGCAGCTTCCACATGCGCGCCTGTTCTCCTTCGGTCACGAAGTCGGAATCGCCGATGGCCTGCGGCACCAGCAGCATGCGCAGGCGCTCGCGCTGCTGCTCCTGGAACTGCAGCGGCGAGATCGCCGGCACCTGCGATGCCAGCAGCATCTGGTACTGCTCGGGGCTGAACTTGCCGTCCACCTGGAACGCAGGCTCGCTCGCGATCATCTTCTGCACGGCCGCGTTGCCCACGACGATGCCTGCGCGCTTCGCGCCCAGCGCCAGCACCTTCTGGTCGAGCAACTGGTCCAGCACTTTGCGCTTGTTGTCCGCACTTTCGAACTCGCGCGGATCGAACGCGTCACCCAGCGCCTGCCGCTGCTGCTGGCGCGCCTGCTCGAACGCGGCGCGGAAATCTTCCTGCGTGACTTCTTCGCGCTGCCAGAGCATCGACACCGGCCACCACTGGGGCGCCGACTCCCACCACGTCGGCGGCGCTTCGACCAGCGCCACGTCGCCGGCGGTGCCACCGGTCATGTATTCGTTCACGCCAACGAAGGCGAACGGAATGATCAGCAGACCCAGGATCAGGCTGGCGACCCAGCCGGAGGTTTTGTCGCGGAGTTTCTGCAGCATGTGCGCACGGGACCCGAATTCTTTCAGCCGCGCAGTTTAACCTGCCGGGATGACGGCGTCTCGCCGCCCGACGGACGCGAAATGCCGATGGGCTCCCGCAGGCGCCGACGGCCTGCATGGGCGCACATAGCAGAAAGCCCGCTTTCGCGGGCTTTCTGGGTGTAAATGGCGGAGTGGACGGGACTCGAACCCGCGACCTCCGGCGTGACAGGCCAGCATTCTAACCGACTGAACTACCACTCCGCGCTGAGACGAACATTGTAAGACGATTTCAGCGCTTTCCGCTAGACCATCTTACAAATTTTTAAACCTGCACCGCCCCGATGTGGTGGGTGCTGAGGGTTTCGAACCCCCGACCCTCTCCGTGTAAGGGAGACGCTCTACCGCTGAGCTAAGCACCCAGGGTGATCGCACCCTGCCATCGGCAGCGAGTCGATTAGTTTACGGCATCCTTCAGGGCTTTGCCAGCCTTGAACGCGGGATTCTTGGACGCCTTGATCTTGATGGTGTCGCCGGTCTTCGGGTTGCGACCCGTGCGTGCGGCGCGCTTGCGGACCTGGAAGGTGCCGAAGCCGACCAGCGTCACGCTGTCGCCCTTCTTGAGGGCCTTGGTGATGCTGGAGATGACGGCGTCGACGGCGCGGCCGGCTTCGGCCTTGGACACTTCGGCTTCGTCGGCGACGGCATCGATCAATTCGGTTTTGTTCATTGAGTGACTCCCTGTGCGGCACAACCGCGGAATGAGTGGCCGGAACCTCTGGCTTCGCTCGCCAGACGGAACCGGCCGTGATGTCCACGCGCTACGAAGCGTAGCTTCGTGCATGCGGGTGACGCCGTTATACCAGTGCGAAAAATGCCGCGCAAGCCGAAAACCCAACAGTGACGCGGGTTTCCGGGCAATGACACGCGTTATTCGTCATCTCATTCAATGCTTCACACCGGGCTGCTGCGGCCCCTTGCCGCGCTCCTTCTTGGTGGCCGGCACCACGCGCTCGCCACCGTCGCCGCCTGTGACCGGCACTGGCGTCAGCGGCTTCTCCAGCGCGAGATCGAGCACCTCGTCGATCCACTTCACCGGCACGATCCGGATGCCATCGGTGACATTGGCGGGGATGTCGGCCAGGTCCTTCTTGTTCTCGTCGGGGATGATGACGGTGGTGATGCCGCCACGCAGCGCCGCCAACAGCTTTTCCTTGAGGCCTCCGATGGCGGTGACGCGACCCCGCAGCGTGATCTCGCCCGTCATCGCCACGTCCGCCCGCACGGGGTTTCTGGTCAGTGCGGACACCAGGGCGGTGACCATCGCGATACCCGCGCTCGGACCATCCTTCGGCGTCGCGCCATCAGGCACATGCAGGTGCACGTCGTGCTTCTGCAGGAACTCCGCATCCACGCCCAGGCTGGCCGCGCGAGCGCGCACCACGGACATCGCCGCGGAACCCGACTCCTTCATCACATCGCCGAGCTGACCGGTCAGCAGCATGCCGCCCTTGCCGGGCACCAGCGCGACCTCGATCTGCAGCAGGTCGCCGCCCACTTCGGTCCACGCCAGTCCGGTGACGAGACCGATCTCGTTCTGCTCTTCGGCACGGCCGAAGTCGAAGCGACGCACGCCTGCGTACTTCTCCAGGTTCTTCGAGCTGACCTGCATGGCGGCCGCCTTCTTCTTGACCGGCTTGGGACCTGCCAGCGCGATCTCCTTGACCACCTTGCGGCAGATCTTGGCGACTTCACGCTCGAGATTGCGCACGCCGGATTCGCGCGTGTAATAGCGGACCAGATCGCGGATCGCGCTCTCGGCGATCTTCAGCTCGTCTGCCTTAAGTCCATTGGCCTTCAGTTGCTTCGGCACGAGGTAGCGCTGCGCGATGTTGACCTTCTCGTCCTCGGTGTAGCCGGGGATGCGGATGACCTCCATGCGGTCCAGCAACGGGCCGGGGATGTTCAGCGAGTTCGACGTCGCGACGAACATCACTTCGGACAGGTCCAGGTCGACTTCGAGGTAGTGATCGTTGAAGGCGTTGTTCTGCTCCGGATCCAGCACCTCGAGCAGCGCGGACGACGGGTCGCCGCGGAAGTCCATCGACATCTTGTCGATCTCGTCCAGCACGAACAGCGGATTCTTGCTGCCGGTCTTGTTGAGGTTCTGCACGATGCGGCCCGGCATGGAGCCAACGTAGGTCCGGCGATGTCCGCGGATCTCCGCCTCGTCGCGCACGCCCCCCAGCGACATGCGTACGAACTTGCGGTTGGTCGCCTTGGCGATGCTCTGGCCCAGCGAGGTCTTGCCCACGCCCGGCGGTCCGACGAGGCACAGGATCGGGCCGCGCAGCTTCTTCACGCGCGACTGGACCGCGAGGTATTCGAGGATGCGTTCCTTGACCTTCTCCAGACCATAGTGATCCGCGTCCAGCGTGTCCTGCGCGACCTTGAGATCCTTGCGCACCTTGGTGCGCTTGTTCCAGGGCACGCCAAGCAGCCAATCGAGATAGTTGCGGACCACGGCCGCCTCGGCCGACATCGGCGACATCTGCTTCAGCTTGTTGAGCTCGTTGCGCGCTTTCGTTTCCACGGGCTTCGGCATGCCGGCGTCGGCGATCTTGCGCGCCAGTTCCTCCAGTTCGTTGGGCGCCTCGTCGAGTTCGCCCAGCTCCTTCTGGATGGCCTTCATCTGCTCGTTGAGGTAGTACTCGCGCTGGCTCTTCTCCATCTGCGACTTCACGCGTCCGCGGATGCGCTTTTCCAGCTGCTGCACGTCGATCTCGCCATCGACGAAGCCAACCAGCAGCTCCAGCCGCTCGCCGACCTCGATGGTTTCCAGTAGCCGCTGCTTGTCGCTCAGGCGCACACCCAGGTGCGCGGCGATCGTATCGGCAAGCCGGCTCGGCTCGTCGATGCCGGCCAGGGTCTGCAGCAGTTCCGGCGGCAGCTTGCGGTTGGTCTTGACGTACTGTTCGAACAGGCCCATGAGCGAGCGCGCCACGGCCTCGATCTCGCGCGGCTCCCGCGCATCGGTGGAGTCGATCTCTTCGCCCTGTCCGTACAGCGAGCCGTCGCGTTCGACGACATTCGACACGTTCACGCGCGCCGTGCCCTCGACCAGCACTTTGATGGTGCCATCCGGCAGCTTCAGCAGTTGCAGGACCTGCGCGAGGGTGCCGACCGAATACAGGTCGGCGGCGGCAGGATCATCCGTTTCCGCGGATTTCTGGGCAAGCAGGATGATGCGCTTGTCGGCCTCCATCGCCTGCTCCAGCGCGCGCATAGACTTGTCGCGACCGACAAACAGCGGGATGACCATGTGCGGAAAGACCACCACGTCGCGTAGCGGCAGGACCGGCAGGTCGAGGATTTCAGTCTGGGGACGGCGGGGCATGGGGGCTCCAGCAAGTGCGGAATGCAGGGGTGCGCAGGCACCAATGGGCCCGTTATGGGGCCATCGCCGTAGGGATGCAAGAGCGTCGCCAAAACCCCAATGGAACCCGCGACTTGCGAATCGCCGCCAAAAACTGAACAGGCGCCACAAGGGCGCCTGTCAGTGGAAACGTGCGGGCCGGATCACTCCGCCGATGCGACCTTCGGGGCGGGCGGATTCTGGTAGATCAGGTAGGGCTCGGACTTGTGCTCGATCACCGACTCGTCCACGACCACCTTGCTGACGTTCTCCAGCGACGGCAGCTCGTACATCGTGTCCAGCAGGACCGATTCGACGATGGTGCGGAGACCACGTGCGCCGGTCTTGCGCTTCAGCGCCTTGCGGGCGATCGCCGACAGCGCATCCGGGCGGAACTCGATCTCCACCCCCTCCATCTCGAATAGCTTCTTGAACTGCTTGGTGATCGCGTTCTTCGGCTCGGTGAGGATCTTGACCAGTGCGGCCTCGTCAAGCTCTTCCAGCGTGGCGACCACCGGCAGGCGACCGACGAATTCGGGGATCAGGCCGAACTTGATCAAATCTTCCGGCTCGACCTCGGACAGGACCTTGCCGACTTCCGACTTCTTCTCGGAGCTCTTCACCTTGGCACCGAAACCGATGCCGCCAGCCTCGGTGCTGCGCTGCTGGATGATCTTGTCCAGGCCGGCGAACGCACCGCCGCAGATGAACAGGATGTTCCTGGTGTCGACCTGCAGGAATTCCTGCTGCGGGTGCTTGCGGCCACCCTGCGGCGGAACGCTGGCGACGGTGCCCTCGATCAGCTTCAGCAGCGCCTGCTGCACGCCTTCGCCGGACACGTCGCGGGTGATCGACGGGTTCTCGCTCTTGCGCGAGATCTTGTCGATCTCGTCGATGTAGACGATGCCCTGCTGCGCCTTGTCGACGTCGTAGTCGCACTTCTGCAGCAGCTTCTGGATGATGTTCTCGACGTCCTCGCCCACGTAGCCGGCTTCGGTCAGCGTGGTGGCATCGGCGATGGTGAACGGCACGTTGAGCAGGCGCGCCAGCGTCTCGGCCAGCAGCGTCTTGCCCGAGCCGGTCGGGCCGGCAAGCAGGATGTTCGACTTGGCCAGTTCGACCTCATCGTTCTTGCTGCGGCTCTCGATGCGCTTGTAGTGGTTGTAGACCGCAACAGCCAGCGTGCGCTTGGCGCGGTTCTGTCCGATCACGTACTGGTCCAGGACCTCGAGGATCTCGCGCGGCTTGGGCAGGTGGCTGCGGGCGGACTGCGCCTTCTCCTCCAGCTCTTCGCGGATGATGTCGTTGCACAGCTCCACGCACTCATCGCAGATGAACACGCTGGGGCCCGCGATCAGCTTGCGGACCTCGTGCTGGCTCTTGCCGCAGAACGAGCAGTACAGGATTTTGGTGCTGTCGCCGGAACGGCCCTGACGATCTTCGCTCATGCTGGTATTACTCGGTCGCTCAACCTGCCCGGAGGGGCTTGCGGTCGGAGAATAGCACACGGTCCCGGCTTGTCAGCCGGGTCCGTGAACAGGGGGATTTGAGCCAGAAAACCCGCAATCCGGCGGTCAGGCCGACTGGATGGAATCTTCCGGACGGCGCTCGAGCACCTGGTCGACCAGGCCGTAGGCCTGCGAGTCCGCCGCGCTCTTGAAGTTGTCGCGCTCGGTGTCCCGCTCGATGGTTTCCAGCGACTGGCCCGTGTGGTGGGACAGGATGGCGTTCAGCTTCGCACGCAGCGTCAGGATCTCACGGGCGTGGATGTCGATGTCCGTCGCCTGGCCTTGGAAGCCGCCCAGCGGCTGGTGGATCATCACGCGCGAATTGGGCAGCGCGTAGCGCTTGCCCTTCGCGCCCGCCGCCAGCAGCAGCGCGCCCATGCTGGCCGCCTGGCCGACACAGATCGTGCTGACGTCCGGCTTGATGTACTGCATGGTGTCGTAGATGGCCATGCCGGCCGTCACCACGCCACCGGGCGAGTTGATGTACAGGCTGATGTCCTTCTCGGGATTCTCGGCTTCCAGGAAGAGCATCTGCGCCACGATGACGTTCGCCACGTGGTCATCCACGCCGCCCACCAGGAAGATCACGCGCTCCTTGAGCAGGCGGGAATAGATGTCGTAGGCGCGCTCGCCGCGGCTGGTCTGTTCGACCACCATCGGCACCAGGTTGAGGGCTTGGGTTTGAATGCTCATCGGTTCTCGCGCCTGTCGTTCAAGGGAAGGTCCGGCCTAGGATAGCCGGACCTTCTGCCCGGGCGGGGCGCCCGGATCAGTTGCGGATGGCTTCCTGGAAGGAAAGCGCCTGCTCGGTGTGCTGGGCGCGCTCGGCGATCCAGTCGATCACCTGCTCTTCCATCACACGACCCTGCAGACTGTTCATCAACTGGGGATCGTTGCGGTACAACTCAATGACCTGCTCCGGCTCTTCGTAGGTCGAGGCGATCAGGCGCAGCGTCTCGTTCAGGCGCTTCGGGTCCAGGCGGAGCTGGTTGCGGCGGGCCACTTCGCCCACCAGCAGGCCGACCAGGACGCGCTTGCGGGCGGCATCCAGGAAACCTTCGTGGGCATTGTCCGGAACCTGCACGTTCTGGCCCTGGCGGCGAGCCTGTTCGGCGGCCTGCTGGACCATCACGCGGGCCTCGTTCTCGACCAGGCGCGGCGGCATCTCGACGTGGGCGTAGGCGGCGATCAGCTGCTCGCCCACTTCACGGCGCAGACGGGTCATCAGCGCGCCCTTCAGCTCGCGCTCGAGGTTGCTGCGGATATCCGAGCGGAACTGCTCGGCGTCGCCGCTCTTCACGCCGAAGCTGCGGATGAACTCGCGATCGACCTCGGGCAGCACCGACTCGGCCACGTCCGTGACCTTGACGTGCACGTCGACCTGGCGGCCCGCCAGCTGCGGTACGCGCCAGTCGGCCGGGAACGCCACCGACACGGTCTTCTCGTCGCCCTTGGCCAGGCCGATCAGTGCCTGCTCGATCTCGCCGAACATCACGCCCGAACCGATCAGGGTGGCACCCTTCTCGGAACCTTCGGCCGGCATGCGCTCATCGCCCGCCTGCGACCAGGTTTCCAGCGACACACGGTCGCCTTCCTTCGCGCCACGCTCGACGACCTGGAAGGTGCGGCGCTGCATGCGCAGGTTGTCGATCATCTGGTCGATATCGGCGTCGCTGACCTCGGCGGTATTGCGCACCACATTGAGCTTGGCGACGTCGACGTCGCCGAAGTCCGGAACCACTTCGAACGTGGCGACGAAATCCAGTTCGCCCTCGCCCTGCTTCTCGATGCGCGGGTTGCCGGCCAGCTGCAGTTCCTGGTCGCGCACGGCGTTGTTGAAGGTCTCGCGCAGCAGGCCGTCGAGGGCTTCGGCACGCACCTGCTCGCCGAAGCGCTGCTCGATGACCTTGGCCGGCACCTTGCCCGGGCGGAAGCCCTTGATGCGCGCGGTGCGCGACAGCTCGCGCAGGCGGCCGCCGATGTGGGTGTCCAGACGCTCCGCCGGCAGGCTGAAGCTCATGCGGCGCTCGAGGTTGCCGACCGATTCGACCGAAACTTGCATACTCACTGACTCCTGCGGCCACGGCTGGGCCGGGGCGATGTTGATAATCCGGGGACGCCTGGGACGCAGGCATGAAGCCCTCCCGGCGGAACTTGATAGTTTCGCCGATTCCGGGGCAGGCTGCCAGCGGGGCGGACGGTTCATGGCGGCGGGCTCGCTTCGACCCGCCGATCCCCGGCCCGGGCCATGCGGCCCTGCCGCGGCGATATCGGCGCCCCGCCGTCGGAGCGTGGTGCGAAAGGAGGGACTCGAACCCTCACGGGGGTTACCCGCTGGAACCTAAATCCAGTGCGTCTACCAATTCCGCCACTTTCGCAGTGCGCGTCGCATTGTAGCGGCCGACGCGGCGCGGCCGGCAATAAAAAAACGCCCGGCTTTCGGCCGGGCGTCTCGGGTTTGGTGGGCCGTCAAGGATTCGAACCTTGGACCTATTGATTAAGAGTCAACTGCTCTACCAACTGAGCTAACGGCCCCGAAACATCAGACGCGTAGTGTAACCGCATCGCTTTTTTCTGTGAACCCCCGCACCGCGGGCGTCCTTGAATCAGTGGGGTGGCTGAGGGGACTCGAACCCCCGACATCTGGAATCACAATCCAGTACTCTAACCAGCTGAGCTACAGCCACCACTGAAACCTGCATCCTCCGGGACCGCACCGGTGTTTGGCGCGCCCGACAGGACTCGAACCTGTAACCGCCGGCTTAGAAGGCCGGTGCTCTATCCGGTTGAGCTACGGGCGCCCGGTCCGGATTGTCGCATTCCCGTCGTGCCGGAACACGTGGGCCGTGCATCTTGCTGGTCGGGGTAGAGGGATTCGAACCCCCGACCCTCTGGTCCCAAACCAGATGCGCTACCAGACTGCGCTATACCCCGACGAGGGTCCCGGCGTGGCGTCTGGACGCCAACGAGGCCGCGTATTGTCGGAACCCGCGGCCCTGCTGTCAAACGAAACGTGATGGACCATGGCTTGCGATATGCTCAGCCACTGGGGACAGACGTCCGGCAACCACATGAGGGAACCATGGTACGCAGCGGCAATCCGGCATTGAAGGAATCCACCTTCCTCGACCTCGGCAGCGGGTCGGTCGTCTCGCGCGACGGCGAAGCGATGACACTCAACGGCACGGTCAACAAGACCGGCATCCTGCTGCTGCTCGCGGTGCTGACGGGTGCGTTCGCCTGGTCGCAGGTCGAGGTGACGGCCGAGGGTGCGACCGGCATGGGCTATCTGTGGGGCGGCCTGATCGGCGGCTTCGTGCTGGCCCTGGTGACGATCTTCAAGAAGGAATGGGCGCCGGTCACCGCACCGCTCTACGCGCTGGTCGAGGGACTGTTCCTGGGTGCGATCTCCGCGCTCTACAACCACATGTACGAAGGCATCGTCACCCAGGCGGTGATGCTGACCTTCGGTACGCTGTTCGCGCTGCTGATGGCCTACCGCAGCGGTCTGATCAAGGCGACGGAAAACTTCAAGCTGGGCGTGGTGGCCGCCACCGGCGGCATCGCGCTGGTCTACCTGCTGTCGATGGTGCTGCGCATGTTCGGCAAGGACGTGCCGCTGATCCATGAGAGCGGCATCGTCGGCATCGGCTTCAGCCTGTTCGTGATCGTGATCGCCGCGCTGAACCTGGTGCTCGATTTCGACTTCATCGAGTCGGGCGTGGAAGCCGGCGCACCGAAGTACATGGAGTGGTACGCGGGTTTCGGCCTGATGGTCACGCTGGTGTGGCTGTACCTGGAATTCCTGCGCCTGCTGGCCAAGCTGCAGTCGCGCGACTGACGCTTCCCGTCTTCAGGCCCGGAGGAAACGGGGCGCCCAGGCGCCCCGTTTTCATTCCGCCGCCGGCACTTTCCGTCGCGACGGCCACAGCATGAACGCCAGCGCCGACACGGCCAGCAGCCAGCAGTACTGCACGCTGCCCGCCAGCGCCAGCGGCGACACGGCCGCCAGCGACGCCGCCAGCAGGATCTGCGCACCGTAGGGCAGCACGCCCTGGACGACGCAGGCGAAGATGTCGAGCACGCTGGCCGCGCGTCGCGGGCTGATGCCGTGGCGCTGCGCGATGTCCCTGGCCAGGCTGCCGGTGACCAGGATGGCGACGGTGTTGTTCGCCGTCAGCGCATCGGAACCCGCCGCGAGCGCGGCGATACTGATCTCGCCCGAACGGCGACCGGTACGGCCGCGGGCGAACGTCGCAATCACCTGCGCCAGCCAGTCCAGCCCGCCGGCCGCCTTGATCAGCGCCGCAAGCCCGCCGATCAGGATCGACAACAAGGTGATTTCCACCATGCTTTCGAAGCCCAGGTAGATGTCCCCGGCGAAGGACACCACGTCGTAGTCCTGCGCCAGCACCAAGCCGAACACGCCGGACACCACCAGGCCGATGCCCAGCACCAGCACCACGTCCAGGCCGGCCAACGCCAGGCCGAGCACCACCAGATAGGGCAGCACCAGCCACGGCGATGCCGCATCCGGCGCGACGACCGGCGCCGCATCGCCCAACGCGCCGAGCAGGACGATCGTCGCGATGCCCGCGGGCATCGCGATCTTGAAGTTCTCGCGGAACTTGTCCCGCATCTCCGCGCCCTGGCTGCGGGTGGCCGCGATGGTGGTGTCGGAAATGATCGACAGGTTGTCGCCGAACATCGCGCCTCCCAGCACCGCCCCCACCACCAGCACGCGATCCAGGCCCGCGGCATCGGCCACGCCCAGCGCGATCGGCACGACGGCGGCGACGGTACCCATCGAGGTGCCGATGGAGAGCGAGACGAACGCCGACACCAGGAAGAGGCCTGGCAGGATCAGGCTGGCGGGCAGCGCCCCCAGCCCCAACGCCACCACCGCATCCACCGCGCCGATCGCCTTGGAGACCGTGGCGAATGCACCGGCCAGCAGGAAGATCAGGCACATCAGCATCACGTTGCTGTCGCCCATGCCGCGCAACAGGGTCTGCTGGGCCGGCAGACCACGCCGGCGGGCCAGCCAGACGCCGAGCGCCAGCGCCGGCAGGATCGCGACGGGGGCACGCAACTGGTAGAACCCCATGGCCTCGCCCTGCGCGGTGAAATAGAGGCCCGCGCCGAAGAACAGCGCCAGGAACAGCAGGAGCGGCGTCAGCGCGACGGCGCTGGGGCGAACGGACATGAACGTGGCCTTCTGCGTGGGCCGCGGATTGTGCGTGCCCTTTCCCTCGCATCCAACCTCATGGGTGGGACATACGCAAACAAAAACGGGACGCTGCGCCGGAACGGCTCATGCGTTACGCAGTCCGCTTGCCAGGCGGAAGCGCTTGCTGGCACGCAGCGTCGCCCAGAGCAGGAAAAGGCCGCTTAGCGCCAGCACGGCGCCCTTCGCGCGAGGTCCGAGTAGCAGGTAGCCGATCCCGAACATGAGCGCGAACACGCCCGCGTTTCCCGCCAGCCAGGCGGCGCCCAGCCACCCCAGGGCCATCTTGGGCGCTGCACCCGGCAGGTCCTGCCACCAGCCGGGAGGGCGAACCCGTCGCGTGAACGCCGCCAGATGGTCGCGGGGCACCGGTGGCGTGAGAAAGGTCGCCACCAGCGCCGACGTCGTCGCGATGGCCACGATCGCCACCAGCAGATGCTCCGGGCGCGCATCGGGAAACAGCGGGTACAGGACCATCGCCGAGGTCACCGCCGCGACGATGCCGGCGATCTCGGTCCACGCATTGGCGCGCCACCAGAACCAGCGCAGCATCGAAGGCAGCCCCAGCCCGGCGCCCAACGCGATGAAGAAGCGCCACGCCTGTTCGATGCTGTCGATCCGGGAGGCCACCACGACGCCCATCGCGGTAAGCAGCATGACCGACAGCCGGCTGATCCAGACCAGCCGCGCCTGGCTCGCCCCGGGATCCACGAAGCGCCGGTAGAGGTCGTGGGTGAGGTAACTCGCACCCCAGTTGAGATGCGTGTCCACCGTGCTCATGAAGGCCGCCAGCAGCGAGGCGAACAGCAGGCCCAGCGCGCCGGCCGGCAGCAACTGCGCCATCAGGACGGGGTACGCCATTTCACGATCCGCCGCGACCACCGCGGCGGCCCCCTCGCCCGCCGTGCCCAATGGAAACACCAGCAGTGCGACCAGCGCCACCAGCACCCAGGGCCAGGTTCGCACGGCGTAATTCAACACGACGAACCACAGCGCACCGCCGACGGCGTGCCGCTCGTCGCGCGCAGCGAACACCCGCTGCGCCAGATAGCCGCTGCCGTCGCTGTAGTACTGCGCCCACCACTGGACGGCGATGTAGATCAGGAACACGTGCACCGGCAGCCAGGCGGCATCCTGTGCCGGTACGAACGACAGCAGGGCCTCCGCGTCGTAGTGCTGCGCCAGTCCTTCCCGCAATCCCTGCATGCCGCCGACATGCTCGATGGCGAACCACGCGAACAGCGCCCCGCCTGCGAGGGCCATGACGAACTGCACCAGGTCGGTGAGGATCACGCCGCGGATGCCCCCCAGGCTGGAATACGCCCCGATCACGCCGAACAGCACGAGCACCGTGATGGTGTCGTTCGGCGTACCGACCAGCAGCGCCGCCGGCCACACCGCCGCGAAGGTTTCCACCGCGCCTGCACCCAGCAACGCCTGCCAGTCCACGAACGGCGCGGCGATCTTCACCATCGCCCGCACCACCCAACCCAGGATGATGGCGTTGATGAGGATGGCGAAGAAAGCGGCCTTGAAGCCGCGCAGCCAGGCACCGGACCGTCCGGTGTAGCGCAGCTCGATCAGTTCGGCATCGGTCAGCACGCGCGAGCGGCGCCACAGCGCGGCGAACACCACCGCCACCGACACATGCGAGATCGCCCACGACCACCACAGCCAGTTGCCCGCCACGCCATGCTTGGCGACGAGCCCTGCCACGACCAGCGGCGTATCGGCGGCGAAGGTCGTCGCCGCCATCGAGGTTCCCAGCCACCACCAGGGCAGCGAACGGTCCGCGACGAAGTACGACTCGAGCGAGCGCCCCGCGGAGCGGGACACCCAGGCGCCTACCAGCAATGTCGCGACCAGATAGGTGGCGACGATGGTCCAGTCAATGACCGCCAGCGATCCCATCGGGCGCGACGGCATGCGTCATGAGGAACATGGGACCGAGGATACCCCAGGGAATCCCGGTGGCCAAACCGCATCTCCGCGCATGTTGGCGCGGAGATGCGCAGATACCGCGATCAGACGCGGCTGGCGATCGCCTTCGCGAACGACATCGTGCTGCCCTCGCCACCGAGGTCCGGCGTCAGCGAATCCTTCGCTTCCAGCGTGGCGATGATCGCCGCACGCAGGCGCTCGGCCTTCTCCGGCTGGCCCAGGTGGTCGAGCATCTGCGCCGCGCCCAGCAGCAGCGCGCACGGATTGGCGATGCCCTTGCCGGCAATGTCCGGCGCCGAGCCGTGCACGGCTTCGAAGATCGCCGCGTCGGCACCGATGTTGGCGCCCGGGGCCAGGCCCAGGCCGCCGACCAGACCGGCGCACAGGTCGGAAATGATGTCGCCGAACAGGTTGGTGGTGACGATGATGTCGAACTGCTCCGGACGCATCACCAGCTGCATGCAGGTGTTGTCCACGATCATCTCGTTGGTCTGGATCTCGGGATACTGCGCGGCCACTTCGCGTGCCACCTTCAGGAACAGGCCCGAAGTGGTCTTCAGGATGTTCGCCTTGTGGACGATGGTGACCTTCTTGCGGCCGGTCTTGCGGGCCAGGTCGTAGGCGTAGCGCACGATGCGCTCGGAGCCCTTGCGGGTGATCTTCTGCGTCAGCAGCGCGGTTTCGCCGTCTTCCGAAATCGACTGGCCTTCACCGATGTAGGCGCCTTCGGTGTTCTCGCGCACGGTGATCAGATCCACGCCATCGGCGAAGCGCGACTTGGTGTTCGGGAACGACTTGGCCGGACGCACGTTGGCGTACAGGTCGAAGTGGCGGCGCAGCGCGACGTTGATCGAGCTGAAGCCCTCGCCCACCGGCGTGGTCAGCGGGCTCTTCAGCGCCACGCCGTTCCTGCGGATCGAATCCAGCGTGGCCTGCGGCAGCAGGTCGCCATGCTTCTCCAGCGCCACCAGGCCGGCGTCGGCGTCTTCATAGGTCAGGCCGACCTTCAGTGCGTCCAGCACGTACAGGGTGGCGTCCATGATCTCCGGGCCAATACCGTCGCCGCGGATGACCGTAATCGTCTGGGTCATTGAGTGGGGTTTCCGAACAGGGGCACGCGCCGGGCGAGGCCGCGACGGGCGCGAAAGGGAAGATTTGTCCGCCAATTATGCCCGAACGGCCGGCAAGTCCCCTAATCGACCATGGTCTGAGCCCGTCTCCCGGGGCTCCCGGCGCGCTGTCAGGCGTGGTCGTGCGCGGCCGGCGCGTCGGCCTGTCCGCCTTCCAGCTGATCGAGGAAATCCACCGCGCGGCGAAGGTGCGGGATGACGATGGAACCGCCGACGACCAGGCCGACCGAGAAGGTTTCGAAGAACTCCTCCCGCGTCACGCCGGCCTCCTTGCACTGGGCGACGTGGTAGCTGATGCAGTCGTCGCAGCGCAGCACCATCGAGGCGACCAGGCCCAGCAGCTCCTTGGTCTTCACGTCCAGCGCGCCGGCCTGGTAGGTCTGCGTGTCCAGCGCGAAGAAGCGGCGGACGACCTGGTTGGGCTCGTCCAGGATGCGCTTGTTCATGCGCTGGCGGAAGTCGGTGAACGCCTTCACCCGGTCCTGGCTGTCGTCGGCGGCGCTCATGCGGCACCTCCGGCCAGCAGCGGCTCCAGCTTGCCGGCGCGATGCAGGGCGATCATGTCGTCATAGCCACCCACGTGCACGTCGCCCACGAAGATCTGCGGCACGCTGGTGCGATTGGCCTTGGCGATCATCTTCTCGCGCTCGGCCGGGTCCAGGTCGATCCGCACCTCGGTCCAGGTCTGACCCTTGCTCTTGAGGAAATTCTTGGCCGCCACGCAATAGGGACAGATGGCGGTGCTGTAGAGGGTGATTTCGGGCGTGGCGCCCTGCGGGGTGTCGCTCAAGGGAGGTCTCCAGAACGAAAGGGAGGGAAACAGGTCCCAGCCGATATCGGGCAGGTCGGGCCGTCTTCCAGTGAACGCAGTGGAACAGTGCGAACCGGAACCCGTCCGGTTAACCACGTATTCACTCGCCTGGATCGACGACCGGTCATCCTGATCGAGACGCCCATTATCCGCCACGGAGCCACGTTTGCGTCCCTTGCTGCTTGCCACCGTCCTGACCCTGACCCTTGCGGCGCCCCTGGCCTCTTCGCAGGAAAGCCGCCTGCCTGACATCGGCTCCTCCGCGGGCGAACTGCTGACCCCGGCCCGCCAGGCGCAATACGGCGGGATGATGCTGCGCGAGCTACGCAACTACGGCTACCTGCTGGAGGATCCGCTGGTCACCGACTGGCTGCAGGGGGTCGGCGGCCGGCTCGGCGCGGACAGCGACAATCCGCAACAGCCGTACACCTTCTTCATGATGCGCGACCGGCAGATCAACGCCTTCGCCACGCTCGGCGGCTACATCGGCATGAATGCCGGCCTGGTGCTGACCGCCGACCGGGAGGACGAAGTGGCGGCGGTGCTGTCGCACGAAATCGCCCACGTCACCC
This sequence comes from Pseudoxanthomonas japonensis, assembly GCF_043632995.1. Classification (NCBI taxonomy): domain Bacteria; kingdom Pseudomonadati; phylum Pseudomonadota; class Gammaproteobacteria; order Lysobacterales; family Lysobacteraceae; genus Pseudoxanthomonas; species Pseudoxanthomonas japonensis. The sequence goes on from NZ_CP171632.1 coordinate 2,691,762, forward strand.
AGCAGCACGTCCTGCGCGGCGTGGAGCGCGCGCAGCGCGACCAGATCCCGATCCTGCTCGGCATGCTGGGCGCCATCGTGCTGGCGCAGGCGGCGGGCGGCAGTTCCAGCGGCGACGCCTCGCAGGCGGCCATCGCCTCGGCGATGGGGCTGATGCAGCAGCGCCAGATCGACTACACCCGCTCCAACGAATCCGAAGCCGACCGCGTCGGCATCCGCACCCTGTCCCGTGCCGGCTACGACATCGATGCGATGGCCGGCTTCTTCGCCAAGCTGCAGCAGGCCACCCGGGTCGCACGCGGGAGCGGGCGCGAATCGGTCCCCGACTACCTGCAGACCCACCCGGTCACCACCACCCGCATCAGCGAAGCGCGTCAGCGTGCCGACCAGATGCGGGGCAACCAGGTCACGGCGACCACCAGCGTGCCCGGCGGCGAGCGGGTGGAGCGGTTCGACCGCAACGCCATTACCCTGCCGGAAACCCGCAGCGACAACCCGCTGCTGCCGATTCCCGTCACCCTGCCCTCGCTGGCGTTCCGCCAGGGCGACACCGGCCAGTTCGACTGGGCGCGCGAACGCCTGCGCGCGCTGAGCGCCAGCACGCCGTCCGCCGCCGTCCGCGAGTACGAAACCCTGCGCCGCCAGGCCGGCAAGCCGCTGACCGGACCCGAACGTTATGGCCTGGCCGTGGCCCATCTGCAGGGCGGCGATACCCGTACCGCGCTGGCCGAGCTGCAGCGCCTGGCGGACGAGCATGACGACAACCTGTGGCTGGCGCTGTCGCTGGGCGAAGCGGAGTCGCGCACGGGCAACGCGGCGGCGGCCAACCGCCGGTTCGATGCCCTGATGGAGCGCTATCCGCAGAACCGTCCGGTCGCCCTCACCTACGCCAAGGTGCTGAATGAGCAAGGGGGCGCCGAGGCGGGCCGACGCGCCCAAGCCGTCCTGCGGCCCCTGATGGCCCGCTCGGGTGACGACCCGGTGTTCCAGCAGCAGTTCGCCCGGGCCAACGAGCTGGCCGGCGACACGGCCCGTGCCGGCGAGGCTTACGCAGAGGCCGCCTACCTGAACGGCCGGCCGGAGCAGGCGCTGATCCAGTTGCAGAATCTCAAGAAGCAGGGCGACCTGGATTTCTATGCCCGCGCCCGGGTGGATGCCCGGATCGCCAGCATCACGCCCGAAGTGCTGGAACTCCGGCGCCAGGGCGTGCGCGACCCGGACATGGAACGCCGCTGACTAGCGACCGGGCCGCCTGCATGACAGTCGTGCGGCATGTCATGTAAACGTCACAAAATTGTCGTCTACTGGCGCGGTCACTCCTCCCCTCCCCGGACCCTGCGTGCAGAAGCACATCCTGATCGTCGACGACGAGCCCGCCATTCGCGACATGGTGGCCTTCGCCCTGCGCAAGGGCGACTACGAGCCGATCCACGCCGGCGATGCCCGTGAAGCCCAGAACGCCATCGCCGACCGCGTGCCGGACCTGATCCTCCTCGACTGGATGCTGCCCGGCACCAGCGGCCTGGAACTGGCCCGCCGCTGGCGCAAGGACGCCATGACCCGCGACGTGCCGATCATCATGCTCACCGCCCGCGGCGAGGAGAACGACCGGGTCGGCGGGCTGGAGGCCGGCGTCGACGACTACGTGGTCAAGCCGTTCTCCGCGCGCGAACTGCTGGCGCGCATCCGCGCCGTCATGCGCCGCTCGCGCGACGATGACGAGGACGGCAGCGTCGCCGTCGGCAACCTGCGCATCGACGGCGCCGCCCATCGCGTGTTCGCCGGCGACACCCCGGTCGCCATCGGCCCCACCGAATACCGCCTGCTCCACTTCTTCATGACGCACCCGGAGCGCGTCTATTCGCGCACGCAACTGCTCGACCACGTCTGGGGCGGCAGCGTCTACGTGGAGGAACGGACCGTCGACGTGCACATCCGCCGCCTGCGCAAGACGCTCGAGCCGCACGCCCTGGAAAACATGGTGCAGACCGTGCGCGGCTCGGGCTATCGCTTCTCGGCCGCCATGTGAAGTCGTTGCAGGAATCGGGTCCTGGAATCGGACGCGCGCAGCGTCCTCGTCCGTCATCCCGGCGCACGCCGGGATTCATCCTGATCTTGACGTCGCCTGCCCAGCGCCGAAGCGACGAACGACACAACGGCACCCTGGATCCTGGCGTGCGCCGGGATGACGGAAAACCAGTCGCCCCCCTTCCCCATCCCTGCTGTCACACACAACTGCCTACAATCGGTCCATGCCCCACGACATCCGCTCCGCCTGGTTCAAGACGCTCGGCCAGCTGGCGCTGATCCTCGCGCTGGCGGTCGTGGCCGGGCTGTTGCTGGGCCACGTCTGGCCGGTCGTCACCGTCGCAGCGCTCGGCGTGGTCGCATGGCACTACTGGCGGCTGCGCAAGGTCCTGCTGCGCCTGACCGCCCGCCAGCGCATGGAACCGGCCCGGGGCCGTGGCGTCTGGAACGAGCTCGACCGCCTGCTGTTCCGCGGCCAGGCCGAGATGCGCACGCGCAAGCGCCGCCTGCTCGACATGCTGCGCGCCTACCGCGCCGCCGCCGCCGCGCTGCCTGACGGCGTGGTGGTGGTGGAACGCAACAGCCAGCGCGTGCAGTGGTTCAACAAGGCCGCCGGCACCCTGCTGGGCCTGCAGTACCCTGCCGACATCGGCGCCCCGGTCGGCGACCGCCTGCAGCCGCTGCCGATGTCGCACTGGCTGGCCGGCGGGCGCAATGCCGAACCGATGCTGGATGCCGCCTCGCCGGTGGATCCCCACCTGCGCCTCAACCTGCGGCTGATCCCCTACTCCGACGAGTACTGGCTGCTGGTCGCGCGCGACGTCAGCAAGCTGCTGCGGCTGGAGCAGATGCGTCGCGACTTCGTCGCCAACGTCTCGCACGAACTGCGCACGCCGCTGACCGTCGTGCACGGATACCTGGACATGCTGGAGCCCACCGAATACCCGGACTGGGCACCCATGCTGTCGGAGATGCAGAAGCAGTCGCAGCGCATGACCCAACTGGTGGAAGACCTGCTGACGCTGTCGCGGCTGGAAGCACAGGACAGCCTGCCCGACGAGAACGTGGCCATGGCGCCGATGCTGGCCACGCTGCGGCGCGAAGCCGAAGCGCTGAGCCAGCGCCGCCACACGGTCGTGATCCAGGACGAGGCCAACGTGGATCTGTCCGGCTCCAACAAGGAACTGCACAGCGCCTTCTCCAACCTGGTCAGCAACGCCGTACGCTACACCCCGGCCGGCGGCACGATCACGGTGCGCTTCGCGCGCGAGGGCGACGGCGCGGTGCTCAGCGTGCGCGACACAGGCTACGGCATCCCGACCGCGCACCTGCCGCGCATCACCGAACGCTTCTACCGCGTCTCCACCAGCCGTTCGCGCGAGAGCGGCGGCACCGGCCTGGGCCTGTCAATCGTCAAGCACGTGCTGAACCTGCACCAGGCGCGCCTCGAGATCGAAAGCGAGGTCGGCCAGGGCAGCGTGTTCTCCATCCATTTCGGTGCCGATCGCGTCGAACGGCGCCTCGACGCTCCCGCCCTCCTCACTACGGACAGCCAGCAAGCATGAACGCCGCCCTGGACACGACGCCCGCCACTGCCTCCGGCGAAGACGCCCTGCGCGACCCGGCGCTCTACCTCAACCGCGAGCTGTCCCAGCTGGACTTCAACTTCCGCGTGCTGGCGCAGGCGCAGGATCCCTCGGTGCCGCTGCTGGAGCGCCTGCGCTTCCTCTGCATCTCCTGCACCAACCTCGACGAGTTCTTCGAGATCCGCGCCGCCACCGTGCGGCATGCGCTCGATTTCGGCCTGCCGCCCGGCGCGGACGGCATGAGTCCGGCCACCGTGCTCAACAAGATCCACGATCGCGCCGCCGAACTGGTCGACGCGCAGTACAAGTGCTGGAACGACGTGCTGCGCCCCGGCCTGGCCGAGGCCGGCGTGCGCGTGTTCGGCCGCGACAGCTGGAACGCGCGGCAGACGCGCTGGCTGCGCGCCTACTTCCGCAACGAGATCATGCCGGTGCTGTCGCCGCTCGGCCTGGATCCGGCGCACCCGTTCCCCAAGATCCTCAACAAGTCGCTCAACATCGTCGTCGTGCTGAAGGGCAAGGACGCGTTCGGCCGCGCCGGGCACCTGGCCATCGTGCGCGCGCCGCGCTCGCTACCGCGCATCATCCACCTGCCACAGCGCGTGTCCGGTGGCGAGAACGACTTCGTGCTGCTGTCGTCGGTGCTGTCGGTGTTCGTGGACGAACTGTTCCCGGGCATGGAAGTGAAGGGTTCCTACCAGTTCCGCGTGACCCGCAACTCCGAAGTGGTGGTCGATGAGGAGGAAGTGGAGAACCTGGCACTGGCGTTGCGCGACGAACTCGTCGGCCGCGGCTACCGTCCCGCGGTGCGGCTGGAGATCGCGCACGACTGCCCCAAGCCCATCGTGCGCCAGCTGCTGCAGAACTTCGCGCTGCCCGACAACGCGGTGTACCCGATCAACGGCCCGGTCAACCTCAACCGCGTCATCCAGGTCTACGACCTGGTGCAGCGCCCCGAACTGAAATACCCCGCCTTCACCCCGCGCACGCTGCGCGACAGCGAGGCGATCTTCGAGAAGGTGGCCGACGACGACGTGTTGCTGCACCACCCCTTCGACTCGTTCGCCGCCGTGCTGGAACTCATCAAGCAGGCAGCGGTGGATCCCGACGTGTTGGCGATCAAGCAGACGCTGTACCGCACGGGCAAGGATTCGGCCATCGTCGAGGCGCTGGTGCAGGCCGCGCGCAACGGAAAGGACGTGACCGTGGTGGTGGAACTGCGTGCGCGCTTCGACGAGGACGCCAACCTCGGCGTCGCCGACCGCTTGCAGGAAGCCGGCGCGCAGGTCGTTTACGGCGTCGTCGGCTACAAGACGCACGCCAAGATGCTACTGATCGTGCGGCGCGAGGGACGCAAGCTGCGCCGCTACGTGCACCTGGGCACCGGCAACTACCACAGCGGCACCGCGCGCGCGTACACCGACATCGGCCTGATCACCGCCGACCAGGACATCGGCAACGACGTGCATCTGTTGTTCCAGCAGTTGTCCGGCCTGGCGCCCACGACCAAGCTCAAGCGCCTGCTGCAATCGCCCTTCACCCTGCACCCGGGCCTGATCAAGAAGATCGAGCGCGAGGCCAAGCTCGCCAGGGCCGGCAAGCCGGCGCGCATCATCGCCAAGATCAACGCCATCAACGAACCGCGCATCATCCGGGCGCTGTACGCGGCGTCGCAGGCCGGCGTGCGGATCGACCTGATCGTGCGCGGCGCCTGTGCGCTGCGGCCGGGTGTCCCCGGCATCTCCGACAACATCCGCGTGCGCTCCATCGTCGGACGCTTCCTCGAACACAGCCGGCTCTACTGGTTCGGCAACGACGGCGCGCCGGAGCTGTACTGCGCCAGCGCCGACTGGCTGGAACGCAACCTGCTGCATCGCGTGGAAACCTGCTTCCCGATCCTCGACAAGGATCTCGCCGCGCGCGTGTTCAAGGAGGGCCTGCAGAACTACCTGGACGACAACTGCAATGCCTGGGAACTGCAGGCCGACGGCAGCTACCTCAAACTGACGCCCGGCGACGACACGCCGCATTCGGCACAGGGCACGTTGCTGGCGAAGGTGTGATGCGACCAATGGACGCACGGCGCGATGGCGCAGCGTGTCATCCCGGTGAAGCAATGCGCGACGCCATTGGCTAAACTTGTCGCATGGCGCCCCTGACCTCCCCCACTTCTCCGCCGCTCCAGGACGGAGACCTGTTGGCCGCGATCGACCTGGGCTCCAACAGTTTCCACATGATCGTCGCGCGCTCGCTGCTCGGCCAGTTGCGCGTGGTCGACCGCCTGCGCGAAACCGTGCGCATGGCCGATGGCCTGGACGGCAAGGGCGGCCTGTCGGCCGCGGCGCGGCAGCGCGCGCTCGACTGCCTGTCGCGCTTCGGCCAGCGCATCCGCGACATTCCTGGTGCGCGCGTGCGTGCGCTGGCCACCAACACCGTGCGCCAGCTGCGCGATCCGCAGGATTTCCTGGCCGCGGCGGAGGCCGCGCTCGGCAAACCGATCGAAGTGGTGTCCGGCCGCGAAGAGGCCCGCCTGATCTACCTGGGCGTGGCGCACGCGCAGCCACCGAAGACGAGCCAGCGCCGCTTGGTCATCGACATCGGCGGTGGCTCGACGGAATTCATCATCGGCCGCGGCTTCGAGACGCTGGAACGCGAAAGCCTGCAGGCCGGCTGCATCGCCAGCACGCGTCGTTTCTTCCCCGGCGGCAAGCTCTCGCGCAAGCGCTGGAAGGAAGCACTGACCGAGATCGGCGCGGAGTTCCAGCAGTTCGCCGGCGTCTACCGCAATCTCGGCTGGCAGGAGGCCATCGGTTCGTCCGGCACGGCCAAGGCCATCGGCGAGATCTGCGCAGCGATGAAGCTCACCAAGGGTGCGGTGACCGCCGAGGCGCTGCCGCAGGTGCGCGACAAGCTGTTGCAGGCGGACCGCATCGAGGACATCGAGCTGCCCGGTCTGTCCAACGATCGTCGTCCCATCATCGCCGGTGGCGTGCTGGTGCTGGAGGCCGCGTTCGAAGCACTGGGCCTGCAGCGGCTGATGGTCAGCAAGGCAGCGATGCGCGAAGGCATCCTGTACGACATGCTGGGCCGCGGCAGCGACAACGATCCGCGCGACCTGTCCACCGCCGCGCTGATGCAGCGCTACGGCATCGACGAATTCCAGGCCGCGCGCGTGGAAGCCACCGCAATGCGCCTGTTCGAACAGGTCGAGCACAGCTGGGGCCTGGACGACGACGATGCACGCATGCTCGGCTGGGCCGCGCGCCTGCACGAAATCGGCCTGGCCATCGCGCACAGCCAGTACCACGTGCACGGTGCCTATCTGCTCGAACATTCGGACATCGAGGGCTTCTCCCGGCAGGAGCAGCAGGTGCTCTCCGCGCTCGTACGTACGCACCGCCGTGGGGTCCCGAAGACCGCGTTCGACGCCCTGCCCGACCGCCTGCTGCTGGGCGCCAAGCGCAAGGCCGCGCTGCTGCGTCTGGCCGTGCTGCTGCACCGCTCGCACGACGCGGAGGCCATCCCGCGCCTGGACGCCACCGCCAGCGGCGATCGCCTGGACCTGGTGGTCAGCAAGAAGTGGATCGACTCGCGCCCCCTGCTCCGCTCCGACCTGGTCGGCGAGCCGGAAGACATGCAGGGCCTTGGCGTCGCGTTCAAGCCGTTCGTGGCATAGCGCTGCAGGGCACCAGCATCATCGACGTGGCGGCATAACGACATCTCGATTGCCTGCGCAACGATACCGCTTCACAGGCCGAAGACCATCGCACCGATGTCCAGTTCAGCACTTGGCGCCAAGCGCACTCCCCCAACTGTGACTTGAGGTTACACTCGGCCTGCCCCGGTCCTGCGACGTGGTCTACCCGACTTGCCCCACGCCAGCCTCCCCGACCGCCTCCGCGGCGGGAGCGGAACCGGTGGCCGACTATCCATCGCGTACCCGCCTTCAGGAGGAAGCCCGTGATCGACAGTAGGAAACCGGAAGACGCATTGACCGATGCCTGGCTCGAAGGCGGCCCGGGTGCCGTCGCCATCGCACGCAACGTCGACCGCCTGCTGGATGCGGTGCGCCGCCACCTCGACATGGACGTGGCCTTCGTCAGCGAATTCCATGGCAGCCACCGCGTGTTCCGGCACGTCGTCACCCGCCTCGACCGTGCGCCGATCCGGCCAGGTGACTCCAGCCCGCTCGACGAGGGCTACTGCATGCGCGTGGTCGAGGGCAGCATTCCGCAGCTGATTCCCGACACCGCCGCCGTTCCCGCGCTCGAATGCATTCCGGAAACGCAGCGCGTTCCGATCGGCTCGCACCTCAGCGTGCCCATCCAGCTGCGCGATGGCCGCGTCTACGGCACCTTCTGCTGTTTCAGCCTGGCGTCCAACCTGTCCCTGGGCCAGCGCGACCTGCACATGATGCGGGCCTTCGCGGACCTGCTGGCCTACCAGATCGACGGCGACCTGGATGCGGTGCAGGCACACGAGGAAAAGGTCGCCCGCATCACCTCGGTACTGGAGATGGGTCAGCCGCACATGGTCTACCAACCCATCTACCGCAGCAGCGCGCGCCGCATCGTCGGCGTGGAATGCCTGTCGCGCTTCGAGCTGGAACCGCGCCGCACGCCGGACGTGTGGTTCGCCGAAGCGCGCGAGATCGGCCTGGGGGTGCGCTTGGAACTCAACGCCATCCTGTCCGCCCTGGACGGCTTGCGCGGTGTCGAGGGCGACTTCTATGTGGCTTTGAACGTATCGCCGCAAACGATCATCAGCGGCGGCATCGACGGCTACATCGACGACCTGGATCCGCACCGCGTGGTGCTGGAGATCACCGAGCATTCCCTGGTCGATGACTACAAGCTGCTCAACGAACGGCTCGTTCCGCTGCGCGCGGCGGGCGTGCGGATCGCGGTGGACGATGCGGGCGCCGGGTACGCCAGCATGCGGCACGTACTGGCCATACATCCCGACATCATCAAGCTCGACCTCAGCCTCACCCGCGACATCGACAGCGACTCGCCGCGCCGTGCGCTCGCCGCCGCGCTCATCGAGTTCGCCCGCCAGACGCAGTCGCACGTGGTGGCCGAAGGTGTGGAGACGGCGACAGAGCTGTCCGCGCTGCAGGCGCTCGGCGTGGACGACGTGCAGGGCTACCACCTGGCGCGCCCGCTCGAAGCCGACGCGCTCGCCCGCCGGCTGGCGGCGGAGCGGCGACGCTACTGATCCGCGTCGCGGCCCTATCATGGCAGCCTCCCGGCAATACGCGACCCCACGATGAAGACCTACACCCTCGCCGACGGCCTGACCGCGTCGCGCATCGCCTACGGTTGCATGCAGCTCAGCCGCGCCTGGGACGCCACGCCGGTCACGGCGGACGAGCGGCGCCAGGCGCAACGGCTGGTGGAAACTGCGCTGGCCGGCGGCATCACGCTGTTCGACCACGCCGACATCTATGCGCGCGGCAAGTCCGAGCAGATCTTCGGCGATGTGCTGCGCGCCTCGCCCAGCCTGCGCGAGCGCATGGTGCTGCAGTCGAAATGCGGCATCCGCTTCGCCGACGATCCGCCCGGCACACCGGGTCGTTACGACTTCAGCCATGCGCATATCGTGACGTCGGTCGACGGCAGCCTGGCGCGACTCGGCGTCGACCGCCTGGATGTGCTGCTTTTGCACCGTCCCGATGCGCTGGTGGAACCGGAAGAAGTCGCCCGTGCGTTCGACGACCTGCATGCTGCCGGCAAGGTGCGCCACTTCGGCGTCAGCAACCACACGGCTGGACAGATCGAGTTGCTGCGCCGTCATGTGCGGCAGCCACTGGTGGCGAACCAGGTGGAGGTCAGTCTGTTGCATCATCACCTGATCGACGACGGCGTGGTCGCCAACACCACCGGGCATGTCTACGCCTCGGCCGCCGGCACGCTGGACTACTGCCGCCTGCACGACATCCGCGTGCAGGCATGGTCGCCGCTGGCGGGCGGCAAGCTCGCCACCACGTCGGAGTTCGCCGATCCGGTGATCCGCACGACATCCACGCTGTTGCGCCAACTGGCGGAAGAGAAAGGCGTGACGCCGGAAGCGATCCAGCTCGCCTGGCTGCTGCGCCACCCCGCCGGCATCCAGCCCATCGTCGGCACCACCGATCCCGTCCGGCTGGCCGCCTGCTGCACAGCAGATAACGTCACGCTGAGCCGGGAGGAGTGGTATGCGTTGTTCACGGCGGCGCGTGGTGGACGGGTGCCGTGACCCTCCTCCTGATCCTTGGCTTGCCGGTGGCCTGGCTCGTGGTGGCCTTCATGCTCGGTGTGTCGCGGGCGGAGAAAGAGGCGGGCGAACTCGTCCTGCGCGAGGGCCGGCTGGCCGACGCGGAAATCCTGTACTACGAGCGGGACGAGTACCTGCTGGTGTACTTCCGCTTCACGCCGCAGGGCGAACCGGAACCGATCACCTGCAACAACGCCATCTCGCCGCGGGCCAAGCGGTTCGCTCCGGGCACGATCGTCCCCGTGCGCTACATGGCGAAGTATCCGACGATGTGTACGCTGGTCCCATACGCCCCGCGCGCCTCCTTCTGACCTGGATGTCTCCCATGTCCGACGCCCCCGCACTGATGCATGTGTGTGCCACGAAGATCATCACGCTGCTGTTGGTCCTACCGCTGGTTGGATGCGCGAGCGCCCCTCCGGCGGAGTCTTATGGGTCTTTGTCGACCGAAGGATGTCGTCCCGTTGGCCTGCCCGAAGTGTTGTTATGGCCGGAAGACGTTGGCGTGCAACTGCACCCTACGGATGTTCTGATCGGACGCGTTCCCGACATCGGCGACGATCCGGGATTTCTTGTCCACTTCAGGCAGGGCCGGACCAGCGTCTTCGCTCAAGCAGTGGAACCACCCAAGATTCTCATGGCTGTCGGCAGTTGGAACAATAGTTGCTCAATCCTCGTCGACCATGCCACCTGCCCTGCTGCGGCCGCCATCTACAACGATCTGGCAAGCCGGAGCATCCCCATCGGCCACGCCTTTGACGACCCCATCATGCCCACGGTGCTGCACGGCACAAGGTACTTCCTGAGCTCGCGCGATGGCCACGGCAACCCGACGGACTGGTCGTACGTCGGGATCGGGCATCCGCTGCAGGATGTGCTCAATGACGCCCTCGACAATCTGGCATTGTGCGCCGTGCCGGCAGTGCGTGCGTTCCAGCAACAGTATCCTGCCCGAACCGGACAACACACGATCCAGCAGGGACATCGATGACGAACCGATACAACGAACCGCTTTATCAGATCGCCGCCATGGTGTTCGTGGTGTCCTTACCCCTTGCGGCGGGACTCGCCTTCCTGGGGCCGCGCGTGCTGGGCCTCGGCGCGATTCCCGGATGGATGATGGCGACGTTGCTGGCGCTGGGCCTGGTCTGCGTCGTGACCGGGCCGCTCGCCTGGCGCTGGTTCTGGCTGCGCAGCGAGGATTGAACTCCAAAGGCGGCCTCCTTCACTTCGCCTGGAGCACGGCGCCCTCCTTCTCGCCATGCGCCGTGCGCTCGTCGTACATGCGGTCCATCAGCCTGTATTTATCGAGGATCCGCGTTGCCTCGCTGTTGAAGCGGCGGCTCATCGATTTGCAATCGGATGGCACCAGCGAGTTGGACAGCGCGCGAATGTCCTCCGCAGCCCGTACACCGAACATGTAATGACCGTGCTCGTGCCGGCGGAGCGCCTCGATGTAGCGCGCCCACTCATCGGCCAGGCCACGCGAAACCTTTCCTTCCGGCGTCCACTGCGGCAGCGTGATCTTGCCCTGCAGATCGACCTGCACATCGGTCAGCACGCAGGTGCTGCCCGAGGGCATCAGCCCGAACGACCAGTCGACCTGCCATTCCGCCAGGCCATGGTAGCGACGGCCTTCTTCGTCCAGGGGTCCCTTGGACTCCAGTTCCCGGTAGATCTGCCTCGCTGTCGTGCCGCCGACGGGGTAATACGCAACCGTCAGCTCCCCTGCCGCTCGCTCCTCGCCGCGACCCGGCACAGGCGCTGCCGCCAGCAACAGCCCCAACGTGGCGCAGATTCTCCGCACGGCCTTTCCCTCGTCGACGTCCCCGGCACGCATTCTTCCATGGCCAGACCGGCTTGTGGATCGTGCGTCGGTCGCGCGGCTCATGGCAAGGCTCTTATCCCGCCGCACCATCCGCCATTTCCCGCCTATCATCGTCGTCGCGGCGGACAGCCTGCCGAGGACCGAGGGATGCCATGCCAGACAGCGCCATCAACCTGAAAGACAAACTGGCCCGCTTCACGGACCACTGGTCGCCACGCGTGATCGCTGAGATGAACGACTACCAGTTCAAGCTGGCCAAGGTGCAGGGCGAGTTCGTCTGGCATGCGCATGCGGATACCGACGAGGTCTTCATCGTGATCGAAGGCTCGCTGGTGCTCGAGTTCCGCGACAAGGCCGTTCCGCTGTCGGCCGGCGAGATGTACGTGGTGCCCAGAGGTGTCGAGCACCGGCCCGTGGCCGTCGACGAATGCAGCATCATGCTGGTGGAACCACGCGGCGTGGTGAATACCGGCGATGCGGGCGGCGCCTACACGGCCGAGAACGATGTATGGGTGTGATCGCCGCGAGAGTTGCATTCGCCATGGCGTTGCTGGCCGGTGTTGCATCCGTGGCGCGGGCGGCGGAGTCGTTCGAGTTCACCAGGATCGCCGCCTGCGACGACGAACACGACCCCTACGGTCCCGACAGACTCGTCGCGGAGCGCAAGAACGAACGCCTGGTGGTCACGGGCTGGGCTGGCGTCACCTGCGGCGTCGTTCCCGCCGATCCCGAGGTGGTGCCGGACTGGGGCACGTTGACACTGAAGCTGGCATTCAAGACGGACGGTCCGGTCGCCACCTGTCGCTGCACCACCAAGTTCCAGTTCACGCTGTTCGAGAACGTGCCGGCCGGCCGCACGATCTACTTCGTCAAGGACGGGAACGGTGCCGCGCATGCCACCGCGCCCTGACCTGCCCTTCTTGCAGCGTCACCCCTCCTCCGCACCCGACAGATCGAGGACCCCACCATGCCGCTTTTCGACGTACTTGAACGCGTCAGGCGACGTCCCGGCATGCATCTTCAACCCGCGGGTTTCGTCACGCTGTGCGCCTTCATCGAGGGATACGAGTCGGCACTGATGGATCACGGGACCCACGACCACCACGACACGCTCTTCCTGATGCATTTTTCGGACTTCGTGCGGACCGCGACCGGACACGAGGACGAACGGCATTCGCTCACCACGCCGGAAGGCATCCTGGACATCGGACAGTTGCACTGGCAGGCCGCGATCAGCCGCACCGAGCAGGACGACAGCTTGGCCATGGCGCTGTTTTTCGATTTGCTGGACCGTTTCAAGGCCTCACACGGCCGGCGCTGACAATGCTCGCCACACACGGGTCACAGCGCATTCCGGACTGGAGACAACAGATGGATACGTGGAGTACAGAGATCCTTCGAGAACGATCACGCGCTGGATTTCGTAACCGACGTACGCGATGGGCGAGCGCCTTGAACCACACCATCCCGCAGGCGATCGCCAGGCTGGTTTATGTCCGGCTTAGCGCGTCGGCGTTCACACTTGTCGCCATCAGCACGCTGCTGGCAGGCTGCCTGGACACGCTGTCCGATGCCCACTTCGCCACGGCCGAAGAGGCCAGGGATGCTGGCTACGTCCACAGCGGCTGGATCCCCCCGTGGCTTCCGGACGATGCGACCGACATCCACGAGGCGCACGATGTCGACACCAACATAAGCATGCTCGCTTTCGCTTTGCCAGATCCTGATGCCTTGACCCTGCCCGACACGTGTCGACCCATCGAGTATGCGCAGCTCTTTGACCCGCCGCTCGAACGCTCCTGGTGGCCGGATGAGGAAAGCCTGCGGACGTCGTATGCGTTCTTCCGCTGTTCGGCGGAACACACCACGTACCGCTTCGTCGGCGTGAGCGCGCGGCAGGCCCGCGTACTGCACTGGCGAACCTACGGCAACTAGCCCACTTGCATCGCAGGCAGGAGAACGGCATGGGCACTTGGGGTACCGGATCCTTCGAGAACGACGACGCGGCAGACTTCATGATCGACGTACTGGACAGCGGTGACCTGTCGCTGATCCGCGAGGTGCTGGACAACGTGCTGACCTCCACCGAGTACGTGGAAGCGCCGGATGCGGCGCTGGCCATCGTGGCGGCGGAGATCGCCGCCGCCGCACTGGGCCGCGCCACGCTGGCAGCGCAGCAGGAGGATGGACTGGCCGACTGGCTGGCACGCATCCGTCCGACGATCGACGACGACCTGCGTCAGCAGGCAGTGAACGCCCTGCGCCGCATCCTCGCCGAGAATTCAGAGCTCAGGGAGCTCTGGGAAGACACCGAGGATTTCCAGAACTGGAAGGCGACGGTGACGGACCTCGAGCAGCAGTTGCATCCCTGACCGTACGATGTCGCCCTGATATCCCCCCCGCGCCTCGCACGACCCGACGAGACCTCATGGCCGATCCCTACAACTCCTCTTCCTCCTACACCCACGGCCATGCGGCCTCGCGCACTGCCGCGCCGCCCTTGAACGATGCGATGGTGACCACCGCCATGGAGCTGCCCGGCTACCGGATCGTCCGCAGCCTGGGACTGGTGCGCGGCATCACCGTGCGGTCGCGGTCGATCATCGGCAACTTCCTCGGCGGCCTGCAGACCATGCTGGGCGGCAACATCACCATCTACACGGAACTGTGCGAACAGGCGCGCAGCGCGACATACCTCGACATGATGCAGCATGCGAGGATGCTCGGCGGCAACGCCATCATCGCCGTGCGCTACGACGCCACCGACGTGATGGCCGGCCTGACCGAGGTGCTGTGCTACGGCACCGCGGTGGTCGTGGAGCCGTCGGGCGACTGACGCTCGCAACGGCCAACCGTCATTCCGCCACCGGGACCACGCCACCATGCACCTGGTGAAGATCCTCGCCCTCGTCATCGCCGCCCTGCTCGGCTTCGTCGGCGGCTGGGCGCTGACACTGGTCGTCCTCACCCACGCGATGGCGCCATCGTCCGGCTGCGCGTCGCCGTGCGATGCGCCCGCATACGTCGCAATGGGCTTGTCGATCTTCGCCGGCCCGGTGATGGGCGTACTCACGGGCGGCGTCAGCGCGATGCTGGTCGCACCGCTGTTCCGGCGCAACGCTGCGCCCTGAGGCGCACGTCGGCGATGCCATGCGCTACGCGCGCCATTCCCGCGGCTTCGCACGGCATACTCGGCGACAGCGTCCATCGACGCCCGCGACACGGCGACGACAGAGGCTTTCCCGCCCTTGATGCAGCGGCGCATCACCCGTGACCCCATCGCAGACCGCGAACCTCCCGTCGGCACCGCGTTGCGACAGGCGACATCAGGGTGTGACACGCCGCATGTCCCGCCGAACAGCGCGGCGGTGTCGCCAGCGACAGCGCGCGATATGGCGCGTCATGGGATTGGTCATAAGCGGTGATACCAACCGGTCTCATCGGCGATACCGCATGGCATCACCCGCCACACGTTCCGTATCGCGGGAGACATCCATCGACATGGCGGGACCACGCCGGACCATCCGCCGTCGATGCCTGGAGACGGGGCGTCGATACCACCGTCTGTCGGCATCGATACCAACCGGTATCAGCGTCCATAGGCCCGCCTATGCCGCGCCATACCCGGCGCCATGGCACGCCACAGGCAGTGGTATCGACGCCGGCATTCCCGGCATCGCCCGCCATGGCCGCCCATCCGGCTATAGTCGCCTCCCGTCACGGCCGGCCCCACGCCGACGGGCAGTCCCTCGCATCCTTGCCGGAGGTTGTCATGAAGCGCGTGTTCCGTCTGATCCTGGCGGTCGTCGTCGGCGTAGTCGTCGGCAGCGTCGCCAACATGGCGCTGATCACGCTCGGCGGACATGTCATCCCACCGCCCGCCGGCGTCGACACCACGACGACCGAGGGCCTGAAGGCGGCGATGCCGCTGTTCGAGCCCCGACATTTCCTGTTCCCCTTCCTGGCGCACGCGGTGGGCACGCTGGTCGGCGCCCTCGTCGCCACGCTGATCACACCCGGGTGGACCCGCGGACCCGCGTGGGTGGTCGGGGCCTGCTTCCTGCTGGGCGGCATCGCCGCCGTCGCCCTGCTGTCGTCGCCGGTGTGGTTCACCGCCGCGGACCTGGTCCTCGCTTACCTGCCGATGGCCTGGCTGGGACATCGGTTGGTGGCCGGGAAACCGACCACCGCGTCCAAGCACACGTAACCCGCTTCCATATCCACACCGCAAAAGGACCTTGCATGCGCTTCATCCTGATCTTCAGCCTTTTCTTGCTGGCCCTGCCGAGCCAGGCCGTAGACATCACGAAGGTGAAAGCAGGACTCGTCTGCATGAACCCCGCAGCGGACGGGAAACCGGAAGGATGGGTGTGCCACGAGACGCAGGACATCCTGGTCACCGATCAGGGACGCTGCACCTACAACGGCGTGCCCCGGCACTGCAGCTGGTTCGGATTCTCGTTCGATTACCGCGCCGACACCGATCGAACGGTGCTGCACTGCGTAGCGGAGAACTCCAGGCCTACCTCGCCCGGAAACCCCCGCGAAATCATCGCGGAGAACGTCACCTCCAGCACGTTCGACATCCCGCTGGAAGGAAAACAAGGGCATTTCTTCAATCCGATGTACTACGTGTTCGCGGTGCGGGAACCGGACGATGAGGTGGTCGTCGACACGATGACCTGCTCGCACGAGGGCGTGGTGGTCTTCCGCAACACCTTCAACCTGCATTTGCCGACGGCACCGGAGCACAGGCCATGACCACCCCGCCGCCTGTCAAAGGCCCCGCCTCCTACTTCCCATCCATCGAAAAGACCTACGGCAAGCCCGTCGCACACTGGTTCGCCGTGCTGGAGACGGTGAAGGACCTGAAGCACATGGAGCAGGTCGCCTTCCTCAAGAACGAACACAAGCTGGGCCACGGCCATGCGAACGCGCTGGTCGCCTACCTGCGAGCGAAGAACGGCTGATGTCTCGCGCCTGATGACCGCCCTCGGCTGGTGGGCATGAACAGAACCGTGTCGCCTTACACACCGTCATCCTGCGGTCACCCAATCGACACACGTGCGACACCTCGCACGCCCAGCATGCGCAAAACGTGGAGTCGCGCATGCGCTTTGCCATCGTCACCGAGACCTATCCGCCGGAAGTGAACGGGGTGGCCCTGACCGTGCAGGGACTGGAGGCCGGCCTGCGCCAGCGCGGCCACGACGTTCCCGTCGTCCGCCCACGCCAGGCCGGCGACGAAGCAGCGATCGACGACACCCTGCTGGTCCGCGGTGCCAGCCTGCCCCGCTATCCGGGGCTGAAGTTCGGCCTGCCCGCGACGCGACGCTTGCTTGCGCAATGGAAGGCTTCACCACCGGATGCCGTCTACGTGGCCACGGAAGGCCCCCTCGGCTGGTCGGCGCTGCGCGCGGCGCGTCGGCTGGGCATCCCGGTGGCCACCGGCTTCCACACCCGCTTCGATGACTACATGCGCGACTACGGCGTGCGCTTCCTGCAGCACACCGCACTGCGCTGGATGCGCCACTTCCACAACGGTGCCGATGCGACGCTGGTGCCGACGCGCGAACTGGCGGAGTTCCTGCAGTCGCAGGGATTCCATCGCGTGGTGCGGTTGGCGCGCGCGGTCGATGCGCGCCATTTCAATCCCTCGCAACGCGACGACGCATTGCGCGCCGAGTGGGGACTCGGTCCGGACGACCTCGCGGTGATCTACGTCGGTCGCATCGCCGCGGAAAAGAACCTGGAGCTGTCGGTCCGCGCGTTCCGCGCGATCCAGCAGGTGCAGCCGAACGCGACGTTCGTCTGGGTCGGCGACGGTCCGGTGCGCGAAGGGCTGGCGCAGGAGCATCCCGACTTCGTCTTCTGCGGTGTGCAGCGCGGCGAAGCGCTGGCGCGGCACTTCGCCAGCGGCGACCTGTTCCTGTTCTCCAGCCACAGCGAAACCTTCGGCAACGTCACCCTTGAAGCGATGGCCAGCGGCGTGCCGACGGTCGCGTTCAACTACGGCGCGGCGCGCGAGCACCTGATCGACGGGAAGCACGGCGCGGCGGTGGAGAACGACGACGACTTCGTCGCCGCCGCATTGCGGCTGGCCGCCGACGCCGCACTGCGACGGACCCAGGGTGACGCCGCCAGCGCGGCGATGCGCGACCTGCACCCCGACCGCGTGGCCGCCGACTTCGATGCGTTGCTGACCGACCTCGCCCTGACACGGAGAAGCCACCATGCGTCCGCTGCCGCCGCGTAATGCTTTCATGGGCCGGGACACCGGCTGGTGCCTGCGTGCCAACCGCTGGGGCGAATGGAGTGGCGTACGCCGCTTCTTCGCCATCGTCAGCCGGTTGGGCGACGGAGTGTTCTGGTACGTGCTGATGGCCGCGCTGATCGTGGCCGACGGCCTGGATGGACTGGCGGCATCCGCGCACCTTGCCGGCACCGGCGTGATCGCGCTGACGCTCTACAAGGCCTTGAAGCGCTGGACGCGCCGGCCGCGGCCGTTCGCCTCGGACGTGCGCATCCGCGCCTGGATCGCGCCGCTGGACGAATTCAGCTTCCCCTCCGGGCACACCCTGCATGCGGTGGCCTTCACCGTGGTCGCGCTGGCGCACTACCCGGCGCTGGCGCCGCTGCTGATTCCGTTCGCGGCCTGCGTGGCGGCCTCGCGCGTGGTGCTGGGGCTGCACTATCCGAGCGATGTGCTGGCGGCGACGGTGATCGGGTCGGCACTGGCGGGTCTGTCGATCTGGCTGGTGCCGGGCGTCAGCCTGCTGGGCTGATGCGGCAAGCGGAGCGAACCTTCAGTTACGTTTTAGTAACTCAATGTTATATATTATTGACATTGAGTAAGCGCAGGCTTACCTTGCCCCCGTCCATCCACTAACGGGGAGTACGGCAATGCTGTCGAAGGAACGTTTCGCCTGGGTCTGGCTGACGGCGCTGGTCGTCGTCTTCGCCATTTACTTCACCTACGTCTCGGTCAATGCCGACGCGGTCGCCGCCATG
Source organism: Pseudoxanthomonas japonensis (assembly GCF_043632995.1). Classification (NCBI taxonomy): domain Bacteria; kingdom Pseudomonadati; phylum Pseudomonadota; class Gammaproteobacteria; order Lysobacterales; family Lysobacteraceae; genus Pseudoxanthomonas; species Pseudoxanthomonas japonensis. Next base: position 2,710,469 of record NZ_CP171632.1, read on the forward strand.
CACATGGGGCAGCGGATCGGCCTGCTCGCCATCGCGCTGGGGTCGCTGGGCGTGATCGCCCTGCTGACCGCCGTGTTCGGCCGCCATCGTGAGGAGGACGGCACGCCTACGCCGATCGACGAGCGCGACCGCCGGATCGATTCGCGCGCCTCGGTCTACGCCTACTACGTGCTGATGGCCGGCATCATCGTGGTGGGCTGTGTCATGCCGTTCACCACCGGTGGCTGGACCATCGTGCACGCCACGCTGCTGGCGATCGCCGCGGCCGAACTCGTGCACGCCGGCTTGGTGATCCACGGCTACCGTCGAGGCCTGCGTGTCTGAGGCCCGCGTCACCAACCAGATCCGCACGCTGCGTTTCCTGGCCGGCGAGATGACGCAGGCCGACCTGGGCAAGCGTGTCGGCGTGACGCGGCAGACCATCGCCGCGATCGAGGCCGGCAAGTATTCGCCCACGCTGGAATGCGCCTTCCGCATCGCGGACGTGTTCGACAAGCCGCTGGCCGAGGTGTTCGGCTGGGAACGCTGAGCGGCGCAGCCGCTCAGTCCAGCCGTTCGACGCGGGCACGCACCAGGGCGGGCTGCAACTGGCCCGCCCAGTCGCGATCATTCGCCACCTGCGCGTCGGTGCGACTGCGCTCCAGCGCCTCGAGGTCGAGATCGGCAATGGCCCACGGCTGGTCGCCGACGGTCTGCACCACCACACCATCGGCGGGCAGGCCGCGGTCCATCGGGGCGAAGATCGCCGCCTCACCGGTGTTGATGTCGAGTGCCGGACTCCATGGCGCTTCCCCTGCGGTCACCGACTGCGCGACGAAGAGGCGGTTCTCCAGCGCGCGCGCCAGGCAACCGACGCGCACGCGGGTCGCACCGGCCTCGGTATCGGTGCAACTCGGCACCAGCAGCAGGCGCGCACCGCCCTCCGCCTGCGCACGCACCGGCAGCGGGAATTCGCTGTCGTAACAAACGGACACGCCGCTGCGCACGCCGGCCAGATCGAACACCTTCACCGCATCGCCGCCGTCGATGACGCCCAGCCCCTTCTCGAAGCCGGTCAGCTGCAGCTTGTCCTGCCATGCGTGCACGCCCTGCGGCGTGAACACGTCGCTGCGGTTACGGTAGCGGCCATCGCCCTGCGCCAGCAGAAAGCTGCCGGCGACGATATGGAGGTCGAGTTCCTTCGCCAGCCGCGCGTACAGCGCGAGCCAGTCGTCACGATAACGCTGGATCGCGAGGAGTGAGGCGTGCAGATCGGCCTGGGTGGCGGCATCGAACGTGGCAGCCAGTTCCAGCGCCAGGTATTCCGGCAGCACCGCGATGCGCGCACCCTGCGCGACCGCCTCGCCCAGCACCTGCGCCTGCCGGTCGGCGAACGCGGCGAAATCGGCGGGCGCCTGGATGGCGTACTTGGCGACGGCGACTTTCACCGCATCGGTTCCAGGCCGCGTAGCCAGAACGTCAGCGCATGGTCGACCTCGCCGCGGCCGATCTCGTTCCACGCCAACCGCATGGTCATCCCGGGCTGGCGCGTATAGCCGCGCTTGTCCCAGAACACGTCGTTGCCGCGATGCCCGTCGGGCCGGCGCGGATCGTCCGATTCGCGGTCCACCGCGCAGAACGCCGTCCAGCCGAACCGCCCCAACGCACGCGCATGCGCCTCGCGCAGGTCGAAGAACGTGTGGCCGATACCGTTGCCGCGGTAGGCCGGCAGCAATACGGATTCGCCAAAGTAGAAGATGTCTTCCGGGTCCATGCCGCTGTCGACGAAGGGCTGACGGAAGGCCTCGGTATCGTCGGCGAGCGGCAGGCCGGTGGACGCACCGACCACCTGCCCGGCATCCATCGCCAGCACGAACACGCTTTCGGCCGAACGCGCATAGGCGTCGAGATAATCGCGTTCGAAGTCGAGGTCGCCGTCGTACAGGTACGGCCAGTCGCGGAACACCGCCACGCGCAGGCGCGCGACATCGTCCAGCCAGGGGGTGATCTCTGGCCCGCGGAACAGGCCAATGGTGTAGGCAGGCGTCATGCCGCCAGTGTAGCGGCATGCCTCCCGCGCCGGCGACGCATCCTCAGTGCGCGTGCGCGACGTGCCGGTGCGCGGGTTCGCCGTCCTGCGCCAGCAGCCGGTACTGCACGCGGTCGGCATCACCCAGATCCACGCCGCGCGGACGCGAGGCCACGCCCTCCTTGCCGAAGTCGAGCACCGCGCCGACGCCTGCGTACAGGTAGCGGTCGCCGAAGGCTTTCAACAATGCGGCGAAGGTCGGCTCGCCGGTGCAGTGGCCGGGCGCGATGTACTGGATGTCGTGCGCCTTCAGGGCGTCGACCAGGCCGGCGATGGCGGTGTCGTCTGCGTTGACGAAGTGGAAGCCGCCGATCACCAGGTGGATCTGCGGATCGATCTTCGCCGCTGCATCGACGATGTGGGCAATGCCGGGGTGCGAGCAGCCGACCACGAGCACCAGGCCCTGGTCGGTACGGATGGCCAGCGACAGCTCGCGCAATTCGCGCGTGCCCGGCGCATCGGAAACAGCAGCGATCGTCCAGACACCGGGCGCGATCTCGGTGGTCTCGGCCAGCGGCTTGAAGTTGCCGGTCGGCCAGGCACGGCCGAACTGCAGGCGTTCGGCGGGTTCGCCGTCGTAGTAGCGCATGCGCGCCGGCAGCGCGGCATCCTTACGGTAGAAGCTGGACGGCAGCGACGAGCCGTAGATGCCGAAGCCTTCCTGCGGCGCGTACACCGGCACCTGCGGATTGACCTTCAACACCTCGGCCAGCCCCGCCATGTGATCGGCGTGGCGGTGCGACATCACCACGGCATCCAGCTTGGACAGGTCGATGTTCTTCGACTTCACGTTACGCGTGAAGATCGCCGCGTCGTTGCCGGTGTCGAAGAGGATGCGCTTGCCACCGGCCTCGACCAGCGCGGCGAACCCCCAATCCTTCTCCAGCGCGGGATCGTCGCCGAAGGCGTCGTAGATCACGGTGATGCGGGGTGCAGCGACCTCCGCGGCGAACACGGGCGTGGCCAGGCACGACAGGCCGAGGAGCAGAAGACGGGAGAGGACACGCATGCGCAGGCTCCGGCAAAAGATCATCACGAGCTTACGCGCCGCCGTTCGTGGTTCATCGCTGCTTATACCTTCGGACTGATAACCAGCGCTCATGTGCTTATGCCGCACAAGCAAAGAGGCCGGCGACGTGCCCGGCTCCCTCCGTGGAGATCCGGGCACGCCGCCGGCCGGGGCGAACTCAGTGGATGAAGGTGTCGCCGCGATGGTCGTCCCACGCATACAGCGCGAGTCCCCGTGCGGGATCGAGCTGCAGGCGCACGCGGCCATCACGACTGCGGGTGATGAAACCGTTCGACGACCCTTGCGGCAACGGCCGCCAGGCTTCGTAGGCAAGCGGCGCGCCGTGGCGCGCGAGGCCTTCCCTGGCCACGCACGCGTCCTGCAGGAACACCAGTGGACACGCGTCCAGCGCCTGCCGCGTCGAGGATGACAGTTCGAATGCGATGGTGCCGCGATGCCGGTGGCGCAGCGGCAGCAGCAACGCCGTCAGTCCCGCCTCGCCTGCCACGTCGAGCACGACGCGGCAGGTGTCGATCCGGGGCGGCAGCACGCGGCAGGCGCGCCGGTGCAGGGTGGCGAGATCCAGCATCGTTGCTGCCTCAGCGCAGTTCGGTGCCCAGCGCGTACCAGTCGACCTTGCGGGTGACCCACATGATGACGGCCAGGATACCGAACAGCAGCAGCGAGCCCATCAGCAGCGCGTTGTTCTCCGACTTCAGCAGGAGGTAGAGCACGCCATACAGCGCGGTGAGCATCGTGGCGAAGCCCGCGGCGCGCAGCCAGCTCTGCAGCACGCCGGACAGGTAGAAGAACTGCAACCCGATGCATGCGGCGGCGGAGACCAGGTAGGCCTGCCAGAACGCGATGTGCTCGGACAGGCTGAGCAGCAGCAGGAAGAACACCGCCAGTGCCAGGCCGACCAGCAGGTATTGCAGCGGATGGATCGGCAGCCGCTTGATCAGTTCGAACAGGGCAAAACCGACGAACGTCAGCACCACGAACAGGATGCCGTACTTGCTGGCGCGATCGACCTGCGTGTAGACGTCCACCGTATCCACCAGGCTGACCACGGCGCTGTCGATGGCGGACGCGCTGCCGTCATCGGCGACGTACTCCGATGGCGTGGCGCCCAGCGACGGCGGCTGCGTCAGCTTGCCCGACGCCGATTCGAGCTGGCTCTGCGCGGCACTGGCCAGCGACGACACCTGCCAGCGGGCGGTGAAGCCGGTACCGTCCAATGTCTTGCTGTTGGGCAGGAAGCGGCCGCCGAACAACGGCTGCCGCCAGGGCGAGCTCATCGTGATGTCGTTGCTGTCCGCGATCGGTGCGATGCCGATCGACTGGGTACCGGCCAGCGTCATCTCGAGTTGCGCCCTGCTGGCCGGCAGCGACGCGCCGGGCGTGCCGATCAGGGCATGGATGCCGTCCATGCGCGAGGACATCGCCCCCGTGCCGGCCGCCAGCGTGCGCGGCACGCCATCCACCTTCAGCGATGGCGTCCCCACCAGCCCGCGCACGTCGGCCATGCCGACGACGACGTAGGGCTGGCCGTAGCTGCGTCCGTCCGCGGCCGGCACCTGCAGCGGCGCGAAGTCGGCCTTCATCGCGGCTTTCCACTCGTAGACGTTGACGGTGTACAGCCCGATGCGCCGCTCGCCCGGCTGCAGGCGGCCGTCGACCACAAGGCTGGTCGGCATCTGCACCAGATAGCCTTCCTTCACGTCGCGGCGGACCTCCGGCTTGCCGTTCTCGTTGACGGCATTGACGACGCGCTCCTCGCGCCATGGCACGACACGCAAGGGACCGACCACCTGCTGGGGACCGGCCATGCTCTGGGAGACGCGATGCTCGGCCTGCGCACGGTACAGCTCGCGGTCCTGGATGACGCCGCGGATCATCATCAGCGGAATGAGCAGCAGCAGGACCAGCCCGCCGACGGTGAGGGAACGCAACAGCAACTTCAATGACTTCATGTCGATGCCCCGGTTGGATACGGGACGCATCGTCCAGTGGCTCGGTGCAACCGGCAGGGAGCGTGTTTGAAGGCTGTGTGAAGTGGCGCTAACGCTCGTCATGGTCCCTCTCCCCGTTCTACGGGGAGAGGGTGCCAACGGCGGGTGAGGGACGAACGGAGTCCGTGGACGGTGACTGCAGAGCACGACCAACGTTCAACTCACTGGCAGCGCTGTGGTATCCGACGGGAAAGCGCCCCTCATCCGCCCTTCGGGCACCTTCTCCCCGCTCGCGGGGAGAAGGGAACACATGAGCGCGTCAGATCATCGGCAGCGACATCACCGCTTCCGCACCGCCGTCGGGGCGATTGGCCAGCGAGGCCTCGCCGCCGTGCAGGCGCATCACCTCACGTACGAACGGCAGGCCCAGGCCGGAACTCCGCTGCCCGCCATCGGGGCGTGGCAGCGAATAGAAGCGCTCGAACACCCGCTCCTGCGCGTAATCGGGCACACCCGGACCGCGGTCCCGCACGACGAAACGCACCTGCCCGTCATGCTCGACGACCGCCAGTTCCACCTTGCCGCCCCGCGGCGAGAACGCGATGGCATTGTCGAGCAGGTTGGTCAGCGCGCGGCGCAGCAGGAAGGCGTCGCCTTCCACCGTCCAGGTACCGGCCTGCGGAAGGCGCTCGACCGTCACGTCCCGCGGCGTCAGCTTCGCGTCGAGGTCCTGCACCACGTCGTCGGCGAGCGCACCCACGTCGATGCGTTCGCGCCGCTGCAACCAGCCGTGCTGCTCCACCTCGGCCAGCGCCAGCAGCTTGTCGATGGTCTCGGTCAGCCGCTGCTCCTGGGTCTGGATGTTGCGCGCGAAGCGCTGGCGCTCGGCCTCCGGCAGCGGTTCCTGCAGCAGTTCCGCCGCGCCGCGGATGGCGGCGAGCGGGCTCTTCATCTCGTGCGTCAGCGACTGCACGTACTGCTCGACGTAGGCCTTGCCCTCGAGCTTGCGGCGCATCGTCTCCAGCGCGCGGCCGAGATCGCCGATCTCGTCGGTGCGCGGTCGCGGCGGCGGGACCGGCTCGCCGGCACTGACCGCCTGCGCATAGCGGTTCAGGCCGCCGATGCCGCGCATCAGCCACCACGTCATCAGCACGCCGATCAATGCGGAAATGCCGATCAGCCAGGCGCCGCGCAGCAGGATGCTGCGCTGGCTGGCGACGATGAAGGGTTCGATGCTGCGGTTCGGCTGCGACAGCGTCAGCACGCCGATCAGCGTGGCGCGGTCGGCGGGATCGTAGATGGGCGCCGCCACATGCATGACGGTATTGGCCGTGTCGCCCGGCGCTTCCGCACTGGAACGCGCGCCGTACTCGCCACGCAGGGTGCGGTACACGTCGTTCCAGCGCGAATTGTCGCGGCCGACGTCGCGGCCCTGCGAATCGAATACCACCGTGCCTTTCGCATCGGTGACGGTGACGCGGTAATCCACGCTGCGCTTCTGGAAGCGCCATACCCAGGCCTTGGGGTCGCGCTGCTGCGCTTCGGCGACGTTGCCGGCGAAGGCGCCGTCGGCGATATGGCCTGCCTTCAGGTCGTCGGCGGCCATCTCGGCCAGCATGTTGGCGGCGTCGACCAGCGTCGACTCCATCGCCTGGCGCACGCCCGGTTTCACCTCGTTGACGAACACGCGCATCACGAAGAACGCGGCGATGCCGACGATCAGGAAGAAGCCGAGGACGAGCTTCAGCCCGAGCCGCATCTCAGGCCTCGATGGCGTAACCCAGCCCGCGGTGCGTGCGGATCGGGTCGGGGTCGGCACCGGCGGCGCGCAGCTTGGCGCGCAGGGTCTTCACGTGGGTATCGACGGTACGGTCGGCGCTGTCGGCATCGCTGTCCCAGCCGCGGTCCATCAGCTGGGCCCGGCTGAGGATGGCGCCGGGCCGCTGCAGCAGCGCGTCCAGCAAGGCGTACTCGTAGCGGGTCAGGTCCAGCAGCTGCTGGCGGTAGCGGATACGGTGGCCGTCTCGGTCCACCGCGAACTCGCCGCGCGCGACCCAGTCGCCAGCGCTCGCCTGCGCCGCGCTGGCACCGGCACGACGCAGGCGGGCACGCACGCGCGCCACCAGTTCGCGCGGCGAGAACGGCTTGGTGACGTAGTCGTCGGCGCCGAGTTCCAGGCCGAGCACGCGGTCGATCTCGTCGTTGCGTGCGGTCAGGAAGATCACCGGGACGTCGCTGAAGCCCCGCAGTTCGCGGCACACATCGAAGCCGCTGGCATCGGGAAGGCCCACGTCCAGCACCACCACGTCGACACCGCCGGCGCGCACGCGCGGCACCACCTCGCGCGCCAGCAGGCAGTGGTCGGCCTCGATGCCTTCACTGCGCAGCGCATACAGCACGGCGTCGGCGATGGCGGTTTCGTCTTCGGCAATCAGTACACGGGGCATGGCGCAAGCATATATGCTGCGCGCCATGAATTACCGCCATGCCTACCACGCCGGCAACCATGCCGACGTCCTCAAGCACATCGTCGTGCTGGCCTGCATCGATGCGCTGAAGCGCAAGGACACGCCGTGCTTCGTACTCGACACCCACGCCGGGCGCGGCCGCTACCTGCTTGGCGGCGCGGAAAGCCGCAAGACCTCGGAAGCCGCTGGTGGCGTGTTCAAGCTGATGGGGGCCACCCGGCTGCCCGACCCGGCCGAGCGCTATCTGCGCGCAGTAGTCGCCAACAATCCGGTCGGCGCCCTGATCACCTATCCCGGCTCACCCCTGCTGGTCGCGCAGGCGTTGCGCGCGCAGGACCGGCTGGCGGCGTGCGAGTTGCAGCCCGAAGAGGCGCAGGCGCTGCGCGAGGTATTCGCCGACGACGACCGCGTCGTCGTGCATGCCCGCGATGGCTACGCCGCGATGAAGGCACTGCTGCCGCCGCGCGTGGGCGAACAGCGCATCGCCCGCGGGCTGGTGCTGATCGACCCGCCGTACGAAGTGCAGGACGCCGAGTACCCGCAGATCCTGGCATCGCTGCGCGATGCGCTGGAGCGCTGGCCGGCCGCCACCTACATGGTGTGGTACCCCATCAAGCAGCGGCGCAGCCTGCTACCGTTCTTCCGCAAGGCCGCCGCGTTGCCGACCAAGGGCGCGTTCGTCGCCGAACTGCAGGTGCGCCCCGACGACTCTCCCCTGCGCCTCAACGGCAGCGGCATGCTGGTGATCAATCCGCCGTGGCAGCTGGACCAGGCGTTGGCCCCGGTCCTGCCGGTGCTCGCCTCCACGCTGGGCGAAGCCGGCGCGAGCCATCGGCTCGAGTGGCTGCGGCAGCCGACCTGACGCTCGCGTCGCGCTCACACAGCACCGCCGGAAGGCTGTGCGAGAATCGCCCCCTCCTTTCCCTGCACGACACCTTTCCATGGCCGGATCCAGCCTGTTCGCCCTGATCGACGACATCGCCACGCTGCTCGACGACGTGTCGGTGATGACCAAGGTGGCGGCGAAGAAAACGGCCGGCGTGCTGGGCGACGACCTGGCGCTCAATGCACAGCAGGTCACCGGCGTCAAGGCCGACCGCGAACTGCCGGTGGTGTGGGCGGTGGCCAAGGGCTCGGTGGTCAACAAGGCCATCCTGGTGCCGGCCGCGCTGGCGATCAGCGCGCTGGAGACCTGGCTGCACGGCAAGGGCTACAACGTCCCGCTGGTGACGCCGCTGATGATGCTGGGCGGCGCGTTCCTCTGCTTCGAGGGCGTGGAGAAGCTGGCGCACAAGTTCCTGCACAAGGGCGAGGATGAACAGCGCCATGCCGAGCGCGTGGCCGCGATCCAGGACGGCAACGTCGACATGGTGGCGTTCGAGAAGGACAAGGTGCGCGGCGCGATCCGCACCGACTTCATCCTGTCCGCGGAGATCATCGTCATTTCGCTGGGCACGCTGGCCGGCCGCACCTTCCTCGAGCAGGTGCTCACGCTGGTGGCGATCTCGGCCATCATGACCGTGGGCGTGTACGGCCTGGTCGGCGGCATCGTGAAGCTGGACGACGCCGGCCTGGCGCTGGCCGCGGACAAGCGCGAGAGCGGCTGGGCGCGGTTCAAGCGCGCGTTCGGCCGCGGCATCCTGTACAGCGCGCCGTACCTGATGAAGTTCCTGTCCATCGCCGGCACCGCCGCGATGTTCCTGGTCGGCGGCGGCATCCTCGTCCACAGCATCCCGGCGCTGCATCATTTCATCCAGCCGTATGCCGAGGGCGAACTCGGCTGGCTGTGGGGCAGCCTGTTCAACGCGGCCGTCGGCGTGCTCACCGGTGCGGTGGTGGTGGCTGTCGTCACGGCGGTCTCGCGCCTGCGCGGCAAACGCCACGGGGCCTGAACCGGCGGCGCCCCGGCCCTCGCGGCCTTTCCGGATTTCATGCGAGCATCACGCCATGACTGCGCCAAAACGCCTTCCTCCCTGGCATGAACACTTCCGCCTGCCCAGTGGGCGCGAACTGCTGATCCGGCCGATCCGGCCCGAGGACGCCGGTCCCATCCAGGGCGCGTTCGGGCTGCTGGGGCCGGAAGAGATCCGGCACCGCTTCATGTACGCGCTGAAGGAGCTGACGCCGGAAATGGCGCAGCGCCTGACCCACCCCGACCCCAACACGGAGTTCGCGCTGGTCGCCGCCGAAGCGCTGCCGCCCGGCGAGGCGCTGGTCGGCGCGGTGGCGCGCGCGGCCCTGGTCTCGCGCACCCGCGATGCGGAGTTCGCGATCCTGGTCAGCCACTTCATCGCCGGCCAGGGCCTGGGCCGCCACCTGATGCGCAAACTGGCCAAGTGGGCACGCTCGAAGAAGCTCGACCGCCTGTACGGCGATGTGCTCGACACCAACCTGCCGATGCTTGCGCTGGCCGAATCGCTGGGCTTCAAGCGCGTACGCGAGAACGACGGCTCCGGCCTGGTCCGCGTGGTGCTGGATCTGAACGACGGTCCCTGAGCCGCGCCGACCGGCGGTCGGCCCAAACCAGCTGTTTCCCGCGTGTTTCCCGGTGAGGGCGCTGTTCGCGATGCGCCACCGGGAGGCCGCATGCCCCGTTACCTGATCGAACGCGACGTCGAAGGCGCAGGCCTGATGACGCCGGACGAACTGAAGGCCGTCTCGCAGGCGTCATGCCGCGCCCTGGACGAACTGGGCCCGCGGGTGCAGTGGGAACACAGCTACGTTACCGACGACAGGATCTATTGCGTATACCGCGCGCCGAACGAAGACCTTGTGCTGGAGCATTCGCGCCGTGGCGGTTTCCCCGTCGACCGTATTTCCGTCGTCGCCGAGGTGATCGACCCGCTGACGGCGGAATGATCCGTTGCGGCGTGTGAGCGGCTTGCACGGGCCTGCTTGGTAAACTGCGCATCCCTTCGCGCTGGGCACCCCACGGTGTCCGGCGCTGCCGTTGTTCCGTGTACCCATGACCGACGCCCAGAAAAGCCCCCTGCCCGTTCCCCCGCTGCCCCGTGGCGGCCAGTCCCGCGCCTGGTGGCGCGCACCTGCCTCGCCGACCGCGCTGGCGTGGTCCATCGCCGCTGCCGCCCATGCGCACGACGGCCCACTGCTGGTTGTAGCGCGCGACAACCACGAAGCGCACCAGTTGGAAGCCGACCTGCATACGCTGCTCGGCACGGACGCCGACCTGCCCGTGGTGCCGTTTCCCGACTGGGAAACCCTGCCCTACGACCAGTTCAGTCCGCATCCGGACATCGTCTCGCAGCGCCTGGCCGCCTTGCACCGCCTGCCCACGCTGGTGCGCGGCATCGTGATCGTGCCGGTGCAGACCCTGATGCAACGGCTGTCGCCGCTGCGCCACATCGTCGGCGGCAGCTTCGACTACCGCGTTGGCCAGCGGCTGGACTTCGACGCCGAGAAGCGCCGGCTGGAAGCGGCAAGCTACCGTCACGTGCCGCAGGTACTGGACCCAGGCGACTTCGCCGTGCGTGGCGGCCTGCTGGATGTCTACCCGATGGGCGCCGAGGCGCCGCTGCGCATCGAACTGCTGGACGACACCATCGACTCGATCCGTCACTTCGACCCGGAAAGCCAGCGCTCGCTCGACAAGACGGATGCCGTGCAGCTGCTGCCCGGCCGCGAAGTGCCGCTGGACGAACGCTCGGTCGAGCGCGCGATGACGCTGCTGCGCGACCGCTTCGATGTCGACACGCGTCGCAGCGCGCTGTACCAGGACCTGAAGTCCGGCCTGGCGCCGGCCGGCGTGGAGTACTACCTGCCGCTGTTCTTCGACCAGACCTCGACCCTGTTCGACTACCTGCAGCAGACCGCGTTGCCCGTGCTGACCGAGGGCTTCGGTGAGGCGGCCGAGGCGTTCTGGGCACAGACGCGCAACCGCTACGAGCAGCGCCGCCACGACATCGAACGTCCGCTGCTGCCGCCGGACGAGCTGTACCTGTCGCCGGACGGCCTGCGCGAGCAGCTCAACCAGCGCGCCCGCATCGAAGTCTGCGGTGCGCAGCACAGCCGTCACGCCGATGCACTGCCGCTGGGCGAACAGCCGTTGCCGCCGCTGCCGGTGGCGGCGAAGGATGCACCCGCCGGCGAGGCGCTGAAGTCGTTCCTCGGCCACTACCCCGGGCGCGTGCTGATCGCCGCCGACTCGCCCGGTCGTCGCGAGGCCTTGCTGGAAGTGCTGCAGGCGGCGGAGTTGAAGCCGGAGGTGATCGGAAGTTTCACCGAGTTTGTTTCAGATCGTCATCCCCGCGCAGGCGGGGACCCAGCGACGTTGGGCGGTACCGACGAAAGCGCAAAGGCACTGGGTTCCCGCCTGCGCGGGAATGACGCGGTCAGATTCGCCATCGCTGTCGCCCCGTTGGCCGACGGCTTCGCGCTGGACGATCCGCGCATCGCGGTACTCACCGAGCGCCAGCTGTTCCCGGAGCGCGCCACGCAGGCGCACCGCCGCAAGCGCACCGGCCGCGAGCCGGAAGCGATCATCCGCGACCTCGGTGAACTGACCGAGGGCGCGCCCATCGTCCACGAGGATCACGGTGTCGGCCGTTATCGCGGCCTGATCGCGATGGACGTGGGCGGCATGCCGGGCGAGTTCCTCGAGATCGAATACGCCAAGGGCGACCGCCTGTATGTGCCGGTCGCGCAACTGCACCTGATCAGCCGCTACTCGGGCGCGTCGGTGGAAACCGCGCCGCTGCATTCGCTCGGCGGCGAAGCCTGGGCGAAGGCCAAGAAGAAGGCAGCGGAAAAAGTCCGCGACGTTGCCGCCGAACTGCTGGAGATCCAGGCGCGCCGGCAGGCCCGTGCCGGCCTCGCCCTGCACCTGGACCGCGCGATGTACGAACCGTTCGCCGCCGGCTTCCCGTTCGAGGAGACGCCCGACCAGCATCACGCGATCGAATCGGTGATCCGCGACCTGGCCAGCAGCCAGCCGATGGACCGCGTGGTGTGCGGCGACGTCGGCTTCGGCAAGACGGAAGTCGCCGTGCGCGCCGCCTTCGCCGCTGCCAGCGCCGGCAAGCAGGTCGCCGTGCTGGTGCCGACCACGCTGCTGGCCGAGCAGCACTACCGCAACTTCCGCGACCGCTTCGCCGACTGGCCGTTGAAGGTCGAGGTGCTGTCGCGCTTCAAGACCGCCAAGGAGATCAAGGCGGAACTGGAGAAGCTGGCCGAGGGCACGCTGGACGTCATCGTCGGCACGCACCGCCTGCTGCAGCCGGACGTGAAGTTCAAGGACCTCGGCCTGGTGATAGTGGACGAAGAGCAGCGCTTCGGCGTGCGCCAGAAGGAAGCCCTGAAGGCGCTGCGCGCCAACGTGCATCTGCTGACGCTGACCGCCACGCCGATCCCGCGCACGCTCAACATGGCGATGGCCGGTCTGCGTGACCTGTCCATCATCGCCACGCCGCCGGCCAACCGCATGGCGGTGCAGACCTTCGTGACCCCGTGGGATGCGGCGCTGCTGAAGGAAGCCTTCCAGCGCGAGCTGTCGCGTGGCGGCCAGGTGTACTTCCTGCACAACGACGTCGAGAGCATCGGCCGCATGCAGCGCGAGCTGCAGGAGCTGGTGCCGGAAGCGCGCATCGGCGTGGCGCACGGACAGATGCCGGAGCGCGAGCTGGAACAGGTGATGCTGGATTTCCAGAAGCAGCGCTTCAACGTGCTGCTGTGCACGACCATCATCGAGTCGGGCATCGACATCCCCAACGCCAACACCATCATCATGAACCGCGCCGACAAGTTCGGCCTGGCGCAGCTGCACCAGCTGCGCGGCCGCGTCGGCCGTTCGCACCATCGCAGCTATGCCTACCTGGTGGTGCCGGACAAGCGCAGCATCACCGCCGACGCGCAACGCCGGCTGGAAGCGATCGCGTCGATGGACGAGTTGGGCGCAGGCTTCACCCTCGCCACGCACGACCTGGAGATCCGTGGCGCCGGCGAACTGCTGGGCGAAGACCAGAGCGGGCAGATGGCCGAGGTCGGCTTCAGCCTGTACACCGAACTGCTGGAACGCGCGGTGCGCTCGATCAAGGCCGGCCACCTGCCCGACGTCGACCTGGGCCAGGAGCGACGCGGCGCCGAGGTCGAACTGAACGTGCCGTCGCTGATTCCCGACGACTACCTGCCCGACGTGCACACGCGCCTGACGCTGTACAAGCGCATCAGCAGCGCGCGCGACAAGGAGGAACTGCGCGACCTGCAAGTGGAGATGATCGACCGCTTCGGTTTGCTGCCGGATCCGGCCAAGTACCTGTTCGCCACCGCGGAACTGAAACTGGCCGCGAACGACATGGGCATCCGCAAGCTGGAGCTCGGCGAGCACGGGGGCCGCATCGTGTTCGAGGCCAAGCCGAAGATCGACCCGATGGCGGTGATCCAGCTGATCCAGAAGCAACCCAAGCTGTACACCATGGACGGACCCGACAAGCTGCGCATCAAGGTGCCGCTGCCGGACGCGCCCGACCGCTTCAATGCGGCGAAGGCGCTGCTGATGACGTTGGCGCCGGGTTGAGCCCACGCACGACGAGCACCTCCCCTCCCCTTTCCTTCCGAGAAAGCCCGTGACCTTCGACCCCGCCCCGGACTTCAGCGACATTGCCTGTTCCCTGGAAGCGCTGGCCCTGGCCATCGAAGTGCGCGATGCCTACACGCGCGGCCACTGCGACCGTACCGGTCGCATCGCGCGGACGCTGGGACAGTGCTTCGACCTGGATGCGGACCAGCTCGAACAGCTGGAGCTCGCCGCGCATTTCCACGACGTCGGCAAGATCGGCGTGCCGGACCGCGTGTTGCTGCATACCGGGCCGGTCGCCGACGAGGACTGGCCGTCGATCCAGGCACACAGCGAACTCGGCGAACGGATCTTCCTGGCAAGCGGGCATCCCCATGCGAATGCGGTCGCCACGCTGATCCGCCATCACCACGAAGCCATCGACGGCAGCGGCTATCCCGACGGCCTTTCCGGGGCCGCCATCCCGCTGGGCGCGCGCATCCTGCGCGTGGCCGACAGCTACGATGCCATGACGACGCGGCGTCCGTATGCCGAAGGACGCGCGCACGACGCGGCGATGCGCATCCTGCATGCGGAGCAGGACGAGAAGATCGATGCGGACGTGTTCCGCGTGTTCGAACGCCTGATGCGCGATACCGCGCTGCGCGAGGCCTGAGCGCTACAGCTGCGATTCGACCGGCAGCCAACCTACGGCGCGCGCGGTCCAGCGACGCCAGACACTGGCTTCCGGCTCGCGGTCCCAGACACGCGGCGGTTGCGTCGAGGCATCCTCCCAGCGCAGTGCGCCGTCCTGCAGGCGCACGCGATAGCTCCTGTCGGCGGCGATCTTCGCCTCGTAGCTGCGCAGCAGGGCCGCGGCCGCGCTGCGGTCGCGGAACAGTACGCCCATCTCGGTGTTGAGGTTGACCGAGCGCGGGTCCAGATTGAACGACCCGATGAAGCCGCCTTCGCCATCCACCGCGAATGCCTTGGTGTGCAGGCTGGCGCCGCTGGAACCGAACAGGCTGCTGTCCTGTTGCCCATGCGGCATCAGTTCGAACAGGTCCACGCCGCCCTCCAGCAACGGCATGCGGTACGGGGCGTAGCCACCGTGGACCGCCATCACGTCGTTGGCCGCCAGCGAGTTGGTCAGCACGCTGACATCGACGCCTTCCGCGCGCTTGCCGACCAGCCAGCGCGTGCCCTCCGTTCCCGGCACGAAGTACGGCGAGATCACGCGCAACTCGCGCTTGGCCTCGCCCATCGCCCTGCCCAGCCGGTGCACCAGCCACTGGCCCTGTCCCTCGCCCTGTCCCTTCGAGGCCGGGTCGGAATACACGCCCACTTCGTCCAGCCAGTGCAGTGCGTTGCCACCGACCAGCGCGCGCACGCCGGGCGTGCCGCGCAGCCGCGCGACGTAGTCCGCCGCCTGGGCAGACCGGTAACCGGCGTCGCCATTCTCGCGCAGTTTTTCCAGCGCATCGGG
The DNA here is from genome assembly GCF_043632995.1 of Pseudoxanthomonas japonensis. Taxonomy (NCBI): domain Bacteria; kingdom Pseudomonadati; phylum Pseudomonadota; class Gammaproteobacteria; order Lysobacterales; family Lysobacteraceae; genus Pseudoxanthomonas; species Pseudoxanthomonas japonensis. Next base: position 2,725,960 of record NZ_CP171632.1, read on the forward strand.
CTCTGCCGTCGTCAGGGCCGACAACGGGATCACCGAGGCGCTGTTCCAGAAGTCGTCGAAGATCGCCGACGTCTGCGCGACAGCGGGCCCGATCAGCACGGCATCCAGGTCCATGAAGTTGGTCTGCGCGGCGGCATCGAAGTACTCGTCACCCACATTGCGACCGCCCACCACCGCCACGCGGCCATCGGCGATCCACGCCTTGTTGTGCATGCGGCGGTTCATCGCCATCGGCCGCAGCAGCATCTCCGTGGCGCGGCCGAGCACGCCGGCGCGGCTGCGCGAAGGATTGAACAGCCGCACCTCGATGTTCGCGTGCGCGTCCAGCGCCGCCAGGTGCGAGTCCTTGCCGTGCGCGGTCATGTCGTCCAGCAGCAGGCGGACCCGCACGCCGCGATCGGCAGCGCGCAGCACTTCATAGCTCAGCAGGTTGCCGGTGAAGTCGTGGTTCCAGATGTAGTACTGCAGGTCCAGGCTGCGGCCCGCGGCGCGCGCGGTGGCGGCGCGCACGGTAAACGCGTCGAGGTTGTCCGACAGCAGCGCCATGCCGCTCTGCCCGCCGCGCTCGCGCAGCAGCGGCGCGATGGCACGGTCGAGCGTGGTGGCATCGGCCGCGGTCGGCAGCGCCTGCGATGCCGGGCCACGCGCGCCCTCGGCGAAGCGGCCGTAGCTGTACAGCGCCACGCCGGAGGCTACCCCCAGCACGAGCACGGCGATGCCCAGTCGCCGCAGCCACTTGCGCATGGTCTCTCCCTCTTCACGGATCGGCGCCTATCGTAGCGGCCGCCCCGTGAGGACGCCGCTTGCGCCGCCATGGCGGCCGTTGCACGCTCGGCTTCCGTCCCTCCGCCACCAGGATCACCATGCGCCTGCCGCACCGGTTCCGCCTTCCCTTCGCGCTGCTGCTGGCCTCGCTGGCGGCTGCCTGCAGCACCGCGCCCACGCAGGATGCGTCGGCACCGCTGACCTTCATCGTGGTGCGCCATGCGGAAAAGGCGACCGACGATCCCGAGAATCCCAGCCTCTCCGCCGTCGGCCAGGCGCGCGCCGTCGCACTGGCTGAGCGCCTGCGCGGTGCGCCGCTGGTGGCCGCGTACGCCACCGAATACCGCCGCACGCAGCAGACCGCGCAGCCCAGCGCCGACGCCCGCGCGCTGCCGGTCACGGCGTACTACGCGCGCGGTCCGGCCAGCGAGATCGCCGCACAATGGAAGCAGTCGCATCGTGGCGGCACGGTACTCGTGGTCGGCCACAGCAACACGGTGCCGGACCTGGTGGCGGCGCTGTGCGGTTGCGAAACGGCACCGATGGACGACCGCGAGTACGACCGCCTGTCGATCGTCCGCATCGGCAGCGACGGCCGCGCGACGCTGGAGGTCGGGCGCTACGGTGCCCCATCGTCGCCATGAGTACGGCGTTCGGCGACTGGGACGGCAGCATCGTCGAGGCGCGCCGGATGCAGGAAAGGTTGGCGGCGGAGGTGTCCCTGCGCGACGACGTACGGGAGACGCCGCGCTGGCTGGCGGGCTTCGATGTCGGCTTCGAGGACGAGGGAGCCACCACCCGCGCCGCCGCCATCCTGCTGGCGGCCGACACCCTGCAGCCGGTCGCGTCGGAGATCGTGCGGATGCCGACCTCCATGCCCTACGTGCCCGGGCTGCTGAGTTTCCGCGAGCTGCCGGCGCTGGTCGCCGTGCTGGCACGGCTGCCGCACCCACCCGATCTCGCCTTCGTCGACGGCCAGGGCATCGCCCATCCGCGCCGGCTCGGCATCGCCGCGCACTTCGGCGTGGCCACCGGCCTGCCCAGCATCGGCGTGGCGAAGAACGTGCTGTGCGGCAAGCATGAAGCGCCCGGCCCTTCGGCGGGCGAACACACGCCATTGGTCCATCGCGGCGACCATATCGGCTGGGTGCTGCGCAGCAAGCCGCGCTGCAATCCGCTGATCGTCTCGCCCGGCCATCGCGTCTCGATGCAAGGCGCACTGGACCGGGTGCTGCGCACGCTGCGCGGCTACCGCCTGCCCGAGCCGACTAGGCTGGCCGACCGGCTGGCCTCGCGTCGCGGCTGATCCACGCGCAACAATCCGTTTCTCCGCTGGCGCGGGCGTGGCCGACGTCCCGTGCGATCCTGCACGCCTCTCCCGGAGGACCTGCCCATGACCACGATCATCGCGCCCCGCGTGCACGACCTCGGCGGCGGCTTCAACGTACGTCGCGCCGTTCCCACGCTGCAGGCCCGCAGCGTCGGCCCGTTCGTGTTCGTCGACCACATGGGGCCGGCCGTGTTCGAGCCCGGCCTGGGCATCGACGTGCGCCCGCATCCGCACATCGGCCTGGCCACCGTGACCTTCCTGTGGGCCGGCGCGATCCACCACCGGGACACGCTGGGGTCCGAGCAGGTGATCTCGCCGGGCGACGTCAACTGGATGACCGCCGGCCGCGGCATCGCGCATTCCGAGCGCACGCCCGGCGATGTCCGTACCGGCCGCCACGACGTACACGGCATGCAGACATGGGTGGCGCTGCCGAAGTCGGCCGAAGAGGTCGCTCCCGAGTTCCATCACCACACCGCGGCGCTACTGCCGGTGATCGAACGCGCCGGTGCGCGACTGCGCGTGATCGCCGGACGCGCCTACGGCGAGGAGTCGCCGGTGAAGGTGTTCAGCGGCACGTTCAATGTCGCCGTCGACCTGCAGCCGGATGCCGAGTTCGAGATAGACAGTGGCCACGTCGAGCGCGCGCTCTACATCCTGGAGGGCGACGCGCAGGTGGACGGTGCCGACGTGCCGGAGAAGCACCTAGTGGTCTTCGACCGCGGAAGCCGCCCGGTCCTGCGTGCGAAGACGCCGGTGAAGGCGATGCTGCTCGGCGGCGAACCGCTGGATGCGCCGCGCCACCTGTGGTGGAACTTCGTCTCCAGTTCCAGGGAGCGGATCGAGCAGGCCAAGCAGGACTGGCAGGAAGGCCGCTTCGGCCACGTCCCCGGCGAGACCGAGTTCATTCCGCTGCCGGAGCGCTGAGTCCGCCGCCCGTCGGCGCGCAAATGTGAGACGCACTTCATTGGCGTTCGAATGCGCGCGGCGTAACGCAAAGCAAACATCTGCCGCGCGCCGCTTCGGCTATCGTGCGCGCACCGTCATGTGACGGGGCGCACACAAATTGGGGGCTGACATGGCGATGGCGAAGAGACTCGCGGCGGAATTCCTGGGGACGTTCTGGCTGGTCCTGGGCGGTTGCGGCAGCGCGGTGCTGGCCGCCAACTTCGGGGGCGACGGGAATCCGCTGGGTATCGGCCTGCTGGGCGTGGCGCTCGCGTTCGGCCTGACGGTGCTGACCGGCGCCTATGCGTTCGGCCACATCTCGGGCGGCCATTTCAATCCGGCGGTCAGCCTCGGCCTGTGGGCAGGCGGGCGATTCCCGGCGAAGGACCTGCTGCCGTACATCGTGGCGCAGGTGATCGGCGGCCTGGCGGCAGGCTTCATCCTGTGGCAGATCGCCAGCGGCCATCCCGGCTTCGCGGTCGATCCGAACGCGGCCGGCGCATTCGCCAGCAACGGCTACGGCGCGATGTCGCCGGGTGGCTTCTCGGTCGCGGCCGCCTTCCTCACCGAAGTGGTGCTCACGGCCTTCTTCCTGATCGTCATCATGGGCTCCACCCATGGCCGCGCGCCGGTGGGCTTCGCGCCCATCGCCATCGGCCTGGCGCTGACCCTGATCCACCTGATCAGCATCCCGGTCACCAATACCTCGGTGAACCCGGCCCGCTCCACGGCGGTGGCGATGTTCGCCGGTCCCGCGGCTGTCGGCCAGCTGTGGCTGTTCTGGCTGGCGCCCATCCTGGGTGGCCTGATCGGCGGCATGCTCTACGGCTGGCTGGGCCGCGACCGCGACTGACCCACGCGTCCGGCGCCCGGCCTGGCCGGGCGCCGACGGCGCGATCGATGTGACTGGGGTCGCCGTTCGCACGCGTGCCGCGTTGTTTTGCGACGCAGCATGGGCTAAGGTCGGGACGACTGCCGGGGGAAAACGGCAGTCGTCACCGTGGCATGCAAGGGGATGCTGGGCCAGTGCGGCCCGCTGCGGTGCGCGAATGACGCGGCACCGCCCACGCCCGGGCGTCCGATCCAGGGGATGACATGAAAACCGTGATTGCCGTTGGCCTCAGCCTCTTTTCCGTTGCCGCATGGGCGCAGACCGCGCCGGCGTGCCCGACGTTGCCGGCCAATGCCGGCCTCACCTGGGAACAGCGCGTCGATGCGAGCTTCATCACCTGCAAAGCGGCCACCGACGATGGCCGGCAGGTGCTCAACGTGATGCTGACCGCGCGCGACCCCAGGATCAGCCTGGAACGGCGCCTGCGTGAGGAGGAAAGCACGTTCTCCGGCGAAAAAATGTACTGGTACCGGCCCAACCTGGGTGGGCAGGAGACGCTGCCGGCGATGGCGTCACGGCGCATCGCCGTGGTCGAGTACGACGACGACCGCTACGCCCAGGTGTGGATCAATGCCGCGTCGCCCGAAGAACTCGGTTCGCTGATCTCGCTGGCACGCCAACTCGACGTGCACAGTGCCGGCGCGCAGCTGTCCGCCGGCAACTGACGACCGCGCACCGCGGCGGGAGGCTCTCCCGCCGCCTCTGCTTCAGAACCGGCCTTCCTGGAAATCGACGAAGGCCTGCATCAGTTCCTGCCGCGTGTTCATGACGAACGGGCCGTGGCGCATCACCGGCTCGCGCAGCGGACGCCCCGCCACCAGGATCAGCCGCGCAGGCTGGCTTCCCGCCCGCACCTGCAGCGTATCGCCGCCACCGAGCACGCCCATCTCGTGCGTGTCCAGCGGACGCGCCTCGTCACCCTCGCCCACCGTCACCGCGCCCTCGAACACGTAGGCGAACGCGTTGTGCCCCGCGGGCAGCACGTAGTCCCACGCATGTCCGGGCTGCAGCGCGATGTCGAGGTACACCGGATCGGTGGCCGGCTGCGAGATCGGACCCTGCGTGTCGCCGACGCGACCGGCAATGACCTTCACCTCCACACCCTTGGCCGGATGCGCGACCGGAATCTTCTCCGGGTCGAACTCCTGGTACTTCGGGTCGGTCATCTTGTCGCGCGCCGGCAGGTTCACCCACAGCTGGAAGCCGCGCATGCGGCCGGACTCCTGCTCCGGCATCTCCGAATGCACCAGCCCGCGGCCAGCGGTCATCCACTGCACCGCGCCCGGTGTCAGCAGGCCTTCGTTGCCATGGTTGTCGCGATGGCGCATGCGGCCGTCGAGCATGTAGGTGACGGTCTCGAAGCCCCGGTGCGGATGCTCGGGAAAGCCGGCGAGGTAGTCCTCGGCCTTGTCGGTACCGAACTCGTCGAGCAGCAGGAACGGATCCAGGTCCGGCAGGTCGGGGCCACCGATGACGCGCGTCAGCTTGACGCCGGCGCCGTCGGACGTGGGGCGGCCGCGGATCGTGCGGATCACGCGGGCGGGCGTGGTATCGGTCGGGGTGCTCATGGTGCCTCCAGTTCAACTGCCGACAAGATGGCACCGGCACGACCGCTTAGGAACGGCAATCACCGTAACCATCCGTTCCATCGAAGCGGGCAATCGTTGTAGGAGCGCCCTTGGGCGCGATGCTCTTGCTTCGGCAACGATCTAAGGCAGAAGCATCGCGCCCGAGGGCGCTCCTACAAACGATCAGGCGATATAGACCGACTTGATGTTCATGAATTCGTGGATGCCGTGTTCGGCCAGTTCGCGCCCGAAGCCGGAGCGCTTGGTGCCGCCGAACGGCAGGCGCACGTCGCTGCGCACGATCGCGTTGACGAACGCGGCGCCGACCTGCAACTCGCGCGCGATGCGGTTGCCGCGCTCGACATCCTTCGTCCACACGCTGCCGCCCAGACCGAACGTGGTGTCGTTGGCCACGCGCACGGCCTCGGCATCGTCCTTCACCCGCAGGATGCTGGCGACGGGGCCGAACAGCTCCTCGTCGTAGGCCGGCATACCCGGGGCCACGGCATCGAGGATCGACGCCGGATAGCCCGCGTGCGACGGATCGGGTTCGCCACCCAGCAACACCCTCGCGCCTTTCGCGACGCTGGCCTGCACCTGCCTGTGCAGTTCGTCGCGCAGGTCCTGCCGCGCCATCGGCGCCAGCGTGGTCGCATCGTCCTGCGGATCGCCGAGCTGCAGCTTCGCCGCGGCTTCGACGAAGCGCTTCACGAACTCGTCGGCGATGCCGTCCTGCACGATGAAGCGCTTGGCGGCGATGCAGGTCTGCCCGGCATTGCCGAAGCGCGAGGCCACTGCGCCGGCCACCGTCTTGTCCAGATCCGCGTCGTCGAGCACGATGAAGGCATCGCTGCCACCCAGTTCCATCACGCTCTTCTTCAGCTGGCCGCCGGCATTGGAGGCGACCGAACGCCCCGCCCGCTCGCTGCCGGTCAGCGTCACCGCGGCGACGCGCGCATCGCGGATCACCTCGGCGGCCTGGTCGTTGTCGATGTGCAGCACACCGAACACGCCTTCAGGCAGGCCCGCCGCCATCAGCACCTCGGCGATCACGTCCGCGCAGCGCGGCACGTTGCTCGCGTGCTTGAGCACGGCGACGTTGCCGGCCATGAAGGCTGGCGCGAGGAAGCGGAACACCTGCCAGATCGGGAAGTTCCACGGCATCACCGCCAGCACGCAGCCGATCGGCTCGTAGCGCACGTAGCTGCGCTGGCCATCGGTCGCGACCGGCTGGTCCTGCAGGTAGTCGGCCGCATGGTCGGCGTAGTAATCGCAGGCACCCGCGCACTTGTCCACTTCGGCCAGGGCTTCCTTGCGCAGCTTGCCCATCTCGGCGGTCATGATGCGCTGGATGTCATCGCGGCGACGGCGCAGTTCGGCGCCGACCGCGCGCATCACCTTGCCGCGTTCGGCGAGCGACAGCGCGGACCACGCGGGGAAGGCCTGCGAGGATGCCGCGAGTACGGCATCCACCTGTGCGGCGGTCATCAGTTCGTGGCGATATTCGACCTGTCCGGTCGCGGGATTGACGGTTTCGACGGTCATGGCGGCTTCTGGGTCGTGGTCTGCCGGAAGAGGAAAACGATTCTGGAGGCGGCGACGTTATGGCGCCGTGGCGGGACAGCTCCTCCGCCGCCAAAGGTTCCACCGTCATCCCAGAGAAAGCTGGGATCCATCCTGCTTCTGCCCCTGATTTACGGGACGTGCACACGACAATCAAAGTGGATCCCAGCTTTCGCTGGGATGACGGAACAAGGATCCCGGCGTTCGCCGGGATGACGGACACTGGCAACGACGCCGACTACCCGTTGTCCTGCAACGCCAGCTGCATGTCGCGCTGGCGTCGCTTCTCCTCGCGCGCCATGAACCACCAGCCGACGAAGGCCGCCACGCTGACCACCAGGATCATCAGGGTCGCGAGCGCGTTGATCTTCGGGCTCAGGCCCAGGCGCACCGACGAGAACACCTTCATCGGCAGCGTGGTCGAACTGGGACCGGCGACGAAGCTGGCGATCACCACGTCGTCGAGCGACAGCGTGAAGGCGAGCAGCCAGCCGGACACCAGCGCGGGCGCGATGATCGGCAGCGTGATCAGGAAGAACACCTTGATCCGGTTCGCCCCCAGGTCCATCGCGGCTTCCTCCAGCGATTTGTCCAGTTCGGACAGGCGCGAGGACACCACCACCGTAACGAAGGCCAGGGTGAAGGTCACGTGCGCGATCCAGATCGACAGGATGCCGCGCGGCTGCAGGCCGACCACCTGCCCCAGCGAGACGAACATCAGCAGGATCGACAGGCCGATGATCACCTCGGGCATCACCAGCGGCGCCGTGATCAGCGCGCCGAACAGCGTCTTGCCCGGAAACCGGCGCATGCGCGTCATCACCAGCGCGGCCATCGTGCCCAACACCACGGCGGCGCTCGCGGTCCAGAACGCCACCTTGATGCTGACCCAGGCGGCATCCAGCATCTGCTTGTCGCGGAACAGTTCGACGTACCACTTGAACGAGAAGCCGGACCACACCGTGGCCAGCCGGGACTCGTTGAAGGAATACACCATCAGGATGAAGACCGGGATGTAGAGGAAGGCGAATCCCAACCCCAGCACCGTCCAGTTGACGGCGCGTTGTCCGGCGCGGCTCATGTCAGCCTCCCTTCCATCTCGCGCTGCTGCACCCGGTTGAAGATCAGGATCGGGATCAGCAGCAGGATCAGCATGACGATGGCCACCGCCGATGCCGCCGGCCAGTCGCGGTTATTGAAGAACTCGCCCCACAGCACGCGGCCGATCATCAGCGTGTCCGGACCACCGAGCAGTTCGGGAATGACGAACTCGCCCACCGCCGGAATCATCACCAGCATGCAGCCGGCGATGATGCCGGCCTTGGACAGCGGCAGCGTGATGGTGAAGAACGCCTTCCACGGTTTGGCGCCGAGGTCGTAGGCCGCTTCCAGCAGGCGCTGGTCGTGCTTCACCAGGTTGGTGTACAGCGGCAACACCATGAACGGCAGGTAGCAATAGACGATGCCGATGTACGCCGCCAGCGGCGTGTACAGGATCTGCAACGGCTCGTCGATGAGGCCGATCTTCATCAGCAGGTTGTTGAGCAGGCCGTTGTTCTTGAGGATGCCGATCCAGGCATAGACGCGGATCAGGAACGAGGTCCACGACGGCAACACCACCAGCATCATCGCGATGTTTCGCGTGGAGGGCGGCAGCCGCGCGATCACGTAGGCGATCGGATAGGCGACCAGCAGGGCCAGGAAGGTCGAGATGGCCGCGATCTTGATCGAGCTGAGGTAGGCCGCCACGTACTGCGAATCGGTGAACAGCGCCGCGTAGTTGCCCAGGTTGAGCTTGAGCGTCAGCGCTTCGTCGATGTACTCGAGGATGGGCGTATACGGCGGCATCGCGATCGCCAGCTTGGCGAACGAGATCTTCAGCACGATCAGGAACGGGATGGCGAAGAACAGCAGCAGCCAGACATAGGGCACCGAGATCACGCCCCAGCGCGGCCCCGGCAGGCGCTTGCCCAGGGAACGGAGGATGTTCATGAGGTCAGCACCACGCCGTCGTTGTCGCCCCACCACACCCAGACCTCGTCGTTCCAGGTGAGCCCTTCGCTGGCCCAGCGCTGCACGTTGGCGAAGTTGGCCATGAACTTGTACCCGCTGGGCAGGCGCACGTGGTAGACCGAGTGGCTGCCGAAGTAGGCGATGTCCTCGATCACGCCCTTGGCCTTGTTGTGCGGCTGGGCCGGTTCGTTCTTGCCGATGCCCAGCTTCTCCGGACGCACCGCGAAGCCGACCTCCTGGCCTTCGAAGCCGGAGATGCCATGGCCGATGTAGATCGGGTCCGGCAGCTGCGGCGAGCGGATGGTGACGTAGTTCGCTTCATCTTCCTCCACCGCGCCCTCGATCAGATTGACCGACCCGATGAACTCGGCGGCGAAGCGGCTGGTCGGCTGCTCGTAGATCTCGTCCGGCGTGCCGACCTGGCGGATCCAGCCCTGGTCCATCAGCGCGATGCGGGTGGCCATGGTCATGGCCTCTTCCTGGTCGTGGGTGACCATCACGCAGGTCACGCCGGACTTCTCGATGATGCTGACCAGTTCCAGCTGCATCTGCGAGCGCAGCTTCTTGTCCAGCGCACCCATCGGCTCGTCGAGCAGCAGCAACTTCGGCCCCTTGGCCAGCGACCGCGCCAGCGCCACGCGCTGCTGCTGGCCGCCAGAGAGCTGGTGCGGCTTGCGCCTGGCCAGCTTGCCCAGCTGCACCAGCGCCAGCATTTCTTCCACCCGCTTCTTGATGGCGTCCTTGGACAGCCCGTCCTGCTTCAGGCCGAAGGCGATGTTCTGTTCCACCGTCATGTGCGGGAACAGCGCGTACGACTGGAACATCATGTTGAGCGGACGCTCGTACGGCGGCAGGTCGTTGAGCAGTTGCCCGTCCAGGTAGATCTTGCCCGACGAGGGCTTCTCGAACCCCGCCAGGCAGCGCAGCAGCGTGGACTTGCCGCTGCCCGAGCCGCCCAGCAGCGCGAAGATCTCGCCCTTGCGGATGGTCAGGTTGGTGTCGTCCACCGCGACGAACCCGTCGAACTCCTTGCGCACGTCGACGATGCGCAGGTACTCCTGCGCATTCGCCTTGCCGTTCTGTGCCGCGCCGTTGCCCTGTTCTGCCGCCATGGAAATCCCCTGGTCGCCGGGCTGCATGGGCGCCGGCGTGGATGTGGGTGGATGCGATCGCCGGTCCCAGGACGGACCCCGTCCGTCCCGGTCGCGGCGCTTACTTGCCGGTCTTCAGTTCGGTCCAGATGCGGGTGTACTGGCGGTCCACTTCCGGCGGAATGATGGCGAAGGTGAACAGCTTGGCTTCCACCTCGGGCGTCGGGTAGATGGTCGGATCGTCGGTGATCGACTTGTCCATCAGCGCCTTGGCCTTGGGAATGGCATTCGGATAGCTGATGAAGTTGGAGTTGTTGGCCATCACCTGCGGATCGAGCAGGTTGTTGATGAAGGCGTACGCCTCGTCCAGGTGCTTGGCGTCCTTCGGGATGGCCAGCATGTCGAACCACTGCGGTGCGCCCTCCTTCGGGATGGCATAGGCGATGTTGACGCCGTTCTTGGCGTCGGCGGCGCGGTCGCGCGCCTGGATGATGTCGCCGGACCAGCCGACCACCAGGCAGGTGTCGCCGTTGGCCATCGCGTCGATGTACTGCGAGGAATGGAAGTTGGTGATGTACGGGCGGATCGTCTTCAGCAGCGCGGCCGCCTTGTCGATCACCGCCGGATCGTGGCTGTTCGGATCCTCGCCCAGGTAGTTCAGCGCGATCGGGATGATCTCGGACGGCGTATCGAGAAACGTCACGCCGCAGTCCTTGAGCTTGCTGATGTTCTCCGGCTTGAACACGATGTCCAGGCTGTTGGCGATGTCGGTGTTGCCGAACGCGGCCTTGACCTTGTCGACGTTGTAGCCGATGCCGGTGGTGCCCCACATGTAGGGAATGGCGTACTGGTTGCCCGGGTCCTGGTTCTCCAGCCGCTTCATGACGGCGGGGTCCAGGTTGGCGTAGTTGGGGATCTTGCTCTTGTCCAGCGGCAGGAACACGCCGGCCTGGATCTGGCGGCCGAGGAAGTTCATCGTCGGCACCACCACGTCGTAGCCGCTGCTGCCGGCCAGCAGCTTTGTCTCCAGCACCTCGTTGCTGTCGAACACGTCGTAGGTCACCTTGATGCCGGTGGCCTTCTCGAAGTTCGGGATGGTGTCTTCGGCGATGTAGTCCGACCAGTTGTAGACGTTGACCTGCTTGGCGCCACCGGTGTCGGTGCCGCCTTCAGTGCCGGATTTCCCGCCGCAGGCGGCGAGGGTACAGAGGGCCAGGGTGGTTGCCAGTACGCGCAGTTTCATCAATCTCTCTCCGTTCGGCCCGCGAGGGCGCCTTGATGTGGTCCCGGACCGGCCTGGGCCGCCGCGGGCGTGCTGTCATTGCTGTGGCCGGTTCCGTGCCGTCGTGCTCCCCACCCCTCCCCGGTGGCGCCACCCGCTCCCTCGGGCGATGCCACGATGACGAAGGGCGCGTCCGTCACGGCACGCGCCCTTGTGTGTTTCAGCGCCCGGTCTTCAGCTCCGTCCAGATGCGGGTGTACTGGCGATCCACTTCCGGCGGCAGCACCGCGAAGGTGAACAGTTTCGCGTCCACGTCCGCCGGCGGATAGATCGTCGGATCATCCGCGATGGCCTTGTCGACCATCGGCTTCGACGACGGCACCGGGTTCGGATAGGTCACATAGTTGGTGTTGGCCGCCGCGACCTTCGGGTCCAGCAGGTAGTTGATGAAGGCGTAGGCGTTGTCGACGTGCTTGGCGTCCTTCGGGATGGCCAGCATGTCGAACCACTGCGGCGCGCCTTCCTTCGGAATGGAGTACGCCACGTTCACGCCATTGCCCGACTCGGCGGCGCGGTCGCGCGCCTGGATGATGTCGCCCGACCAGCCGACCACGAGGCACACGTCGCCGTTGGCCAGATCGTTGATGTACGAGGACGAGTGGAAGTTGCGGATGTACGGACGGATCGTCTTCAGCAGCGTCGCGGCCTTGTCGATGACGGCCGGGTCGAAACTGTGCGGATCCTCGCCCAGGTAGTTCAGCGCGATCGGGATCAGTTCCGACGGCGTGTCCAGCACGGTGATGCCGCAGTCCTTCAGCTTGGCCGCGTTCTCCGGCTTGAACACCACGTCCCAGCTGCCGGTCACGGTGGTGTCGCCGAAGATGGCCTTGATCTTGTCGACGTTGTAGCCGATGCCGCTGGTGCCCCACAGGTAGGGCACGGCGAACTGGTTGCCCGGATCCTGCAGCGCGATGCGCTCCAGCATCTTCGGGTCGACGTTCTTCAGGTTGGGGATCTTGGACTTGTCCAGCGGCAGGAACACGCCCGCCTGGATCTGCCGGCCGAGGAAGCTCAGCGAGGGCACCACCACGTCGTAGCCGCTGCTGCCGGCCAGCAGCTTGGTCTCGACCATCTCGTCGCTGTCGAACACGTCGTAGGTGACCTTGACGCCCGACTGCTGCTCGAAGTTCGGGATGGTGTCCTCGGCGATGTAGTCGGACCAGTTGTAGACGTTGAGCGTCTTCGACGATGCGCCGTCGGCGGCCTTGTCGTCATTGCCGCCACAGGCGGCCAGCACGGCGGCGGCCAGCATGACGGTGAGGGTCTTGAGCTTCATCGGGGTCTCCATGGAACAGGATCGGGGGATGGAACCATCATACGCCGGGGCTGCGACGCTGTGACGCAGCGCACGGACCATGCCGTGACCTCACATGCCCAGGTCCGTCGCGGTGTCGTTGAGCGCCCTCCACGTCTTGTCGAACAGTTCGTCGACCTGCTCACGGGTGATGATCAGCGGCGGCGAGAGCAGCATGGCGTCCCAGGTCGCGCGCAGGATCAACCCGTGCTTCAGCGCGTGATCGCGGCAGCGCGGGCCCACCGTGCCGCGCTCGGGGAAGAACGCGCGCTTGCCCTTGTCCGGCACCAGTTCCAGGGCACCGACCATGCCGGCGATGCGCGCCTGTCCGACCAGCCGGTGCTCGCCCAGTTCGGCCCAGCGCTGCGCCAGGTAGGGCGCGATGTCGTTCTTCGCCGTCTCGACGATCTTCTCGTCCTGCAGGATGCGGATGTTCTCCAGCGCCACCGCCGCGCAGACCGGATGGCCGGAATACGTGGCGCCGTGCGCCAGTTCGCCGCCCTGCTCCTTCAGCACCTTCGCCACGCGGTCGTTGAACATGGCCGCACCCAGCGGGATGTAGCCCGAGGTGATGCCCTTGGCGATCGGCATGATGTCCGGCTGGAAGCCGAAGTACTGCGAACCGAACCACTCGCCGGTACGACCGAAGCCGCAGATGACTTCGTCGGCCACCAGCAGCACGTCGTACTGCCGGCAGATGCGCTCGATCTCGGGCCAGTAGGTCTTCGGCGGGATGTAGACGCCGATCGCGCCCATGATGGGCTCGCCGATGAAGGCCGCCACGCGGTCCGGGCCGAGTTCGAGGATCTTCTGTTCCAGCCGGCGCGCCGCGACCAGGCCGTACTCGTCCTCGGACAGGTCGCCGCCATCGGCGAACCAGAACGGCGGATCGATGTGGTGGATGTCCGGAATCGGAAGACCGCCCTGCTTGTGCATGCCCTTCATGCCGCCGAGGCTGGCGCCGGCCATGGTGGTACCGTGGTAGCCGTCGTGGCGGCCGATGAAGATGTTCTTCTGCGGCTGATCCTGCACCGCCCAGAAGTGGCGGACCATGCGCAGGATGGTGTCGTTGGCTTCCGAGCCGGAATTGACGAAGAAGGAATGGTTGAGGTCGCCTGGCGCGAGCTCCGCCAGCTTCGCCGCGAGCGCGATGGTCGGCTCGGTCGTGCACTGGAAGAAGCTGTTGTAGTACGCCAGCTGCGTCATCTGCTTCGACGCCACCTCGCCCAGCTCCTTGCGCCCGTAGCCGATGTTGACGCACCACAGGCCGGCGAACGCATCGAGCAGCTGGTTGCCGTCGGCGTCCCAGACATAACACCCCTCTCCCCTGGTCAGGATGCGCGTGCCCCGCTTCGCCAGCGCTGCGTTGTCGTTGAACGGATGCAGGTGGTGCTCGGCGTCGAGCTTCTGCAGGGTGCGGGTGTCGAGTTGGGTCATGTGAGCTCCAATTATTGAGCCCCTCTCCCTTCGGGAGAGGGGTTGGGATGAGGGTCCGGCGGAATCATCGGTGGTGAACCATCCCGATTCCGCCGCACCCTCATCCGGCGCTTCGCGCCACCTTCTCCCGGCGGGAGAAGGAAACAACAGTCAAACGTTCAACAACAGGAATTCCCGCTCCCACGAACTGATCACGCGGAAGAAGGTCTCGTATTCCTTGCGCTTCACCGAGACGTACGCACGCACGAAGCGGGCGCCCATCAGTTCCTGCAGCGGCTTGCAGCCCTCCAGTTCGTCCAGCGCCTCGCCCAGCGAACGTGGCAGTTCGAAGCCGACGTCCTGCGCGCTGCTGGCCAGCGGTTCGGTCGGCTTGAGCTGCTCGCGGATGCCGAGCAGGCCGCAGGCCAGCGTGCCGGCCATGGCGAGATACGGGTTGGCGTCGGAACCGGCGAAGCGACTCTCCACGCGCATGTTCTCCGGCGTGTCCATCGGCACGCGCAGGCCGCAGGTGCGGTTGTCGTAGCCCCACTGCACGTTGATCGGCGCCACCTGGCCAAGCGCCAGCCGGCGGTAGGAATTGACGTTGGGGCCGAAGAACGCCATCGCCATCGGCACGTACTTCTGCAGGCCCGCCAGGTAGTGCCCGAACAGCTTGCTGCCCTTGCCTTCCGACTTTCCGGTGAACACGTTGCGGCCGGTCCTGATGTCCAGCAGGCTCTGGTGGATATGCATGGCGCTGCCGGGCTCGTTCTCCATCGGCTTGGCCAGGAAGGTGGCGTACACGCCGTGGCGCAGCGCCGCCTCGCGCATGGTGCGCTTGAACAGGAATACCTGGTCGGCGCGCGACAGCGCATCGTCATGGGTGAAGTTGACTTCGAGCTGCGCGGCACCGGATTCGTGGATCAGCGTGTCCACGTCCAGCTCCATCGCCTCGCAGTAGTCGTACATCAGGTCGAGGATCGGGTCGAACTCGTTCACCGCGTCGATCGAGTACGACTGACGCGCCGTTTCGGGTCGCCCGGACCGGCCGGCCGGCGGCAGCAGCGGAAAGTCGGGGTCGGTGTTCTTCTGCACCAAGAAGAATTCCAGCTCCGGCGCCACGACCGGGCGCAGGCCTTCCTTCTCGTAGGCGGCCAGCACGCGGCGCAACACGTTGCGCGGCGCCAGTTCGTGCGGCTTGCCTTCCTTCGTATAGCAGTCGTGGATGACCTGTGCGGTGGGATCGGCGGCCCACGGCACCATCCGCACCGTGTCCGGGTCGGGACGCAGGAACATG
The DNA here is from genome assembly GCF_043632995.1 of Pseudoxanthomonas japonensis. Lineage (NCBI taxonomy): Bacteria > Pseudomonadati > Pseudomonadota > Gammaproteobacteria > Lysobacterales > Lysobacteraceae > Pseudoxanthomonas > Pseudoxanthomonas japonensis. Next base: position 2,741,419 of record NZ_CP171632.1, read on the forward strand.
TCCGAGTCCGACGGCGAGGTCAGTTCGTAGTAATCGTCCGGATAGTCGCCGGTGACGGTCGTGGCGAAGATGCCTTCCGGCAGGCGCGTGCCGTAGTCGTGACTGAACTTGTCGGCCGGGATGATCTTGCCGCGCGCATTGCCGGTGATGTCCGGCACCAGGCACTCGACCTCGGTGATGCTGCGTTCCTTCAACCAGCGCCGCAGCGAGCTTTCGGACAGTTCGGCGGTGTCGGCCTGCTTCTTTTTTCGTTGCGCTTGTTTCTGGCTCATGGGAATGACGGTCCTGGGAGGAAAAGGCCGGCGTGGAATACCGGTCGCCTGCAGTACGGGCGCGTCAGCGCCCGCCCTCCCATGGCGGCGGGTGCCGCCGCTTCACGCTTTCCTCCCTGCCGCGCGGGCGCGGCACGCGTCGCCGAACGCGCGGAAGATGGCCAGGTAGAACGGATTTTCCGTGACCTTCCATTCCGGATGCCATTGCACGGCCAGCATGAATGCCGATCCGTCGTGGCGGAACGCCTCGATCAGCCCGTCCGGCGCCTGTGCTTCCACCACCAATCCTTCGCCCAGACGGCGCACGCCCTGGCCATGCAGCGAATTGACGGTGACCTGCGTATCGCCGACCAGCGTGGCAAGCAGCCCGCCGGGCACCAGTGCGACGTCGTGCGCCGGCCCGTACTGCACGTCGAGCGGATCGTCCTTGTTCTCGCGGTGATCCATGAAGCCGGGCTGCTCGTGCACCTTCTGGTACAGGCTGCCGCCGAAGGCCACGTTCACTTCCTGGAAGCCCCGGCAGATCGCCAGCACCGGCACGCCCATCTCGATCGCGAGCGGAATCAGCGGCAGGTTGGTCGCATCGCGGCGCGGGTCCAGCAGGTTGCCCTCATAGCTGGATTCGTCGCTGTAGTGATGCGGCTCGATGTTGCTCACCGCGCCGGTCAGCAACAAGCCGTCGAGGCCATCGAGCAGTTGGCGCAGCGGTAGGACGGGATCCAGCGTGGGCACCAGCAGTGGCAGGCAACCGGCCCCGTCGACCACGGCGCGGACGTACTTCTCGCCGACGGCAAGAAAGGGATGCGCACCGATTTGCTTGTGGTCGGTCGGCAGACCGACCCGCGGCAGCGGGGTCATGCAGGAAGCCCGAAGTGGCTTGTCTGCAAGTTAACCCGGCCGTTTTATTTTTACAACACGACGCCGCCGAATGACGTTTTCGGCGCTGATATGGTGCGCTGCGGCACCAATTTCGGGCATTTCTACCGGTTACTGAAATTCTTCCGTTGAGTATTCTTGACGCATCGACCGCTCTGCTAAGCTGCCCCGCAGCCTCCTGGATGACCACCATGCGCCCCGATTCCGCTGCGCCTTCCCTGCCCGATGACGACGCCGCCACGCTGGCCGCGCTTCCCGATTGCGAGCAGGTCGACCTGCTGCTGCCGGACATGAACGGGCTGCTGCGCGGCAAGCGCATCACCCGCGACGCACTGGAGAAGGTCTACCGCGACGGCGTGTGCCTGCCGATGTCGCTGATCGCCACCGACATCACCGGCAACACGGTGGAGGAAACCGGGTTGGGCTACGACATCGGCGACGAGGACCGCATCTGCCGTCCCGTAGCCGGCTCGCTGCGGCCGGTGCCGTGGTCGCCCCGCCCCGCGGCGCAGTTGCTGCTGAGCATGGAAGACGCACAGGGCGGCATGTTCGAAGCGAACCCGCGCGAAGTGCTCAAGCGCGTACTGGCGCGCTACGCCGCCCGCGGCCTGAAGCCGGTGGTCGCGGTGGAACTGGAGTTCTACCTGTTCGACCAGCGGATGGACGATGCGGGGCGCCCGCGCACCTCGATCAACCCGGCGACGGGCCAGCGCAACACCAGCACGCAGGTCTACTACATGGAAGACCTCAACGATTACCGCGGCTTCACCGACGCGGTCGCTGCGGCGTGCCGTGCGCAACGCATCCCGGCCGACACCGCGGTGGCGGAGTACGCGCCGGGCCAGTTCGAGATCAACCTCAAGCACCGCGACGACGCGCTACTCGCCTGCGACGACGCCATCTACCTGAAGCGCGCGATCAAGGCGGTCGCGCAGCAGCAGGGCCTGATGGCCAGTTTCATGGCCAAGCCCTTCGCGGAACAGGCGGGCAGCGGCATGCATATCCACGCCAGCGTGCTGGATGCCGACGGCCGCAACATCTTCGCCTCGCCGCCCTCAGCACCGGCCGACGCGCTGAAGCATGCCATCGGTGGCCTGCAGCGCAGCGACCAGGATGCGCTGCTGCTGTTCGCGCCGCACGCCAACAGCTACCGGCGCTTCGTACTGAATGCGTTCGTCCCGCTCAACGACGTATGGGGCTACAACAACCGCACCGTCGCCATGCGCATCCCGCACAGCGACGAAGCCAATACGCGCATCGAGCACCGCATCGCCGGCGCCGACGCCAATATCTACCTGGTCACCGCTGCGGTGCTCGCCGGCATGCTGCACGGCATCGAACAGGGCTTCGACCCCGGCCCGCCGATCACCGGCAACGCCTACGACCAGACCGAGATCCGCACGCCGTTCTGGCGCGAGGCGATCGGGTCGTTCATGGGCAGCGAGTTCATCCGCGAACAGTTCGGCACCTCGTTCCAGCACATCTACGGCCAGCAGAAGCTCAAGGAGATGCATAGCTTCTATACCGAGGTGACGGATCTGGAGTACGCGTGGTATCTGCGGTCGGTGTGAGGGGGATGGCATGCACACCTTCCATCGTCATTCCGGCGCATGCCGGAATCCATGTTGCTTTTGCGCCCCAACAGCGACAAATCAACAGCAAGATGGATTCCTGCTTTCGCAGGAATGACGGGATCGATCGGTCATGAGCCCGACTCAGGATAGGCTGACTTATCCCGACAGCTGGTACGCCGCCAGCGCCACGCCGCTGCCCGCACAACCCGTGCTGCAGGGCCGGATCGACGCCGATGTCTGCGTCCTCGGCGCCGGCTATACCGGCCTGTCTGCAGCGCTGGAACTGGCCGAAGCCGGCTACAAGGTCATCGTGCTGGAGGCCGAGCGCATCGGCTGGGGCGCGTCGGGCCGCAACGGCGGCCAGGCCATCGCCGGCTTCGGCTGTGGCGAGGCCAAGCTGGAAGCGCTGGTCGGCTTCGACGACGCGAAGAAGATGTTCGACATGTCGGTGGACGGCCTGCGCTGGCTGCGCGGTCGCATCGACCGGCACGGCATCGACTGCGACTGGCGCGATGGCCACGCCACCGTGCCGATCAAGCCGCGCCAGCAGCGCGACGTGGAAGAGGCCGTCGAGGACTTCAACACCCGCTACGGCCATCCGGTTCAGTGGTGGGACCGCGAGCGCCTGCGCAGCGAACTCGCCAGCGACCGTTACCTGGGCGCGATGTACGATCCGGTCAGCGGCCACCTGCACCCGCTCGCCTATGCGCTGGGGCTGGGGCGCGCGGCGCTGGCGGCCGGCGTGCGCATCTTCGAGGGCTCCCGCGTGACGGAGCTCGTGCGGGGAACGCGCCCGGTATTGAAGACCGCACACGGCGAAGTCGTCTGCGACACCGCGATACTGGCCGGCAATGCCTTGCTGCGCGGCATCGCGCCCGAACTCGAGTCCCGGATGATGCCGGTGGGCACCTACATCGCCGCCACGCCGCCGCTGGGCGAGGCGCGCGCGCGCGACCTGATCCGCAACGACATGGCGGTCGCCGACACCAACTGGGCGCTGGACTACTTCCGCCTGGGCCGCGACCACCGCCTGCTGTTCGGCGGGCGCGCCAGCTATTCGACGATGACCCCGCCCAACCTGCGCGGCGTGATGACGCGGCGCATGCACCGCGTCTTCCCGCAGCTGCGCGACGTCGGCATCGAGTACCTGTGGGGTGGCATGATCGACATCTCGCTCAACCGCGCCCCGCACTGGGGGCGGTTGTCGCCGAACCTGTATTTCGCGCAGGGCTTCTCCGGCCATGGCCTGATCGCGGCGGGACTGGCGGGCACGGTGATGGCCGAGGCCATCCGCGGCCAGTCGGAGCGGCTGGACCTGTTCGAGAAGATCCGCCACCACCCGTTCCCCGGCGGCCGCGCCCTGCGCACGCCGCTGCTGGTTGCGGCCATGGCCTGGTACAAGCTGCGCGACGCGCTCTGGTAGGGCGTCCACCGCGGCGCCCTGTTCCGTGACGCCGCTCTCAAGTTCCGCCCGCAGGCGCCGATAGACGTGACAGGAAACCTTCCTCGGCCTCCCCGAGCATGTCCAGTCCGCAACGCGTCGCACCCACCATCGCCAACGCCGCCCCTCTCCCCCAGCGCATCCTGGTGGTGGAGAACTCGCGCACGCACGCGCGGCTGATCGGCGAGGCCATCGAGCAGAAGCTCAACCTGCCCGTGGTCTACGCGGCCACGCTGGGCGAGGCACGCACGGCGCTGGAGAAGCATCCGGACTGGTTCATGGTCGTCACCAGCCTGGTGCTGGCCGATGGCAGCCACGACGAGGTGGTCGAGTTCTTCCTGTCGCGCCAGTTGCCGACGGTCGTGGTCAGCGGCGTCTACGACGACGCGATGCGCGAACAGGTCCTGCGCCGGCAGGTCGTGGACTACGTGCTCAAGAATACGCCCGGCAGCATCGACTACCTGGTCTGGCTGGTGCAGCGCCTGGAGCGCAACCGGCGCATCGCCGCGCTGATCGTCGACGACTCCCGTTCCGCCCGCCAGCATGCGGCGGCGCTGCTGTCGATGTACGGCTTCCGCGTGGTGGAAGCGGCCGACGGTGAAGCCGGCCTGGCGATGCTGGACGCGAATCCCGACATCCGCCTGGCCATCGTCGACCAGGAAATGCCCGGCATGAAGGGCCACGAATTCACCCGCCGCCTGCGTGCGCGGCATGCGCGCGACCACCTGGCGATCATCGGCATTTCCGGCACCAGCGACGGCAGCCTGGTACCGCGTTTCCTGAAGAGCGGCGCCAACGACTTCCTGCATAAACCCTTTTCGCGCGAGGAATTCTTCTGCCGCGTGTCGCAGAACATCGACCAGCTGGAACTGATCGGTACGCTGCAGGACCTCGCCACCCGCGACTTCCTGACCGGCCTGCCGAACCGCCGCCACTTCCTCGCCGAATGCCACGCGCTGCTGCCGAACACGCTGGGGCGCCAGCAGGCCGTCACGGCGGCGATCATCGACATCGACCACTTCAAGCACATCAACGACAGCTACGGCCACGAGGCCGGCGACGTCGCGCTGAAGGCGGCTGCCCAGGCCATCGCGCGCCACGCCGGCACGCAGGACCTGATCGCCCGCTTCGGCGGCGAGGAGTTCTGCGCGCTGGTGCCGTACCTGGGCGAACACGAGTCGGTGGAGTACTTCGAGTCGCTGCGCGCGGCCATCGAGGCCCTGGAAGTCGACGTCGGCAGCCACAAGCTGCGCATGACCGTCAGCATCGGCGTGTTCCGTACCCGCTTCCCCGGCCAGACGCTCAACCACCTGATCAGCGAAGCCGACCGGCGCCTGTACCTGGCCAAGGCGGGTGGACGGAACCGGGTGGTATCGAGCGGCTAAGCCGCCACTGCGATCCCTGTGGGAGCGACGTAAGTCGCGAGCTTTGCAGTCTTTGAGACAAAAGCTCGCGACTTACGTCGCTCCCACACCTGCGATTCCGGTCCCTGCGACTGTCGGCCGCATGCGACATTGATCGGAATCAATGCCGCGACGGGAGCGCGCACCTAGATTCCCCCTGCATTCCGGCATCCGCCGGCAGGGGGAATCCGCACATGACACTGCTGATCTGGCAGGACGACATGGACACGGGCATCGACATCATCGATGGCCAGCATCGCCGCATCGTGGAGATGATCAATCACCTCCACGTGACCCAGAAGTCGATGGAACGCTTCGCCGTCGGCGAGGTGATCGACGAACTGGTCGACTACACGCTGTCGCACTTCGCCTTCGAGGAAGAGCTGATGGAGGAAGCCGGCTACCCGTTCAGCGCCGCGCACAAGCGTGTGCACGAGGTGTTCACCAAGCGCGTGTCCGAGTACCGCCTGCGCTTCGAGGCCGGCGAGGACATCGTGGACGAGCTGCGCAGCATGCTGTCGCGCTGGCTGTTCAACCACATCCGCAACGACGACAAGGCCTATGCGGACTCGGTGAAGCGCCACCTCAACCAGTTCGTCCGCGACCACCAGCAGGGCGGCTGGCTCAGCCGCACCGTGAAGCGCCTGTTCGGTTAACGGGACGTACTGCGTCGCGGCATGACCAGCAACGCCACCAGCGTCATCGCGGCCATCGCCGCCAGATACCAGCCCACCGACGCCAGCCCGTAGCGCTCACCGAGTCGCGTGGCGATGTACGGTGCCGGCGAGGCGCCCAGGATGCCCGCCAGGTTGAACGCCAGCGATGCGCCCGTGTAGCGCACGGCCGTGGGAAACATCTCCGCCAGGATCGTGCCGCACGGCCCGTAGGTCAGGCCCATCGCGCCCAGGCCCAATGCCAGGAACGCCAGCACGCCCAGATCGCTGCCCGATTCCAGCAGCGGCGCGAACACGAAACCGAAGCCGATGATCAGCAGGGTCGCAACGATCATCGCGTTGCGCCGGCCGAACCGGTCCGCGTACAGCGCCGATACCGGGATGGTCAGCGCGAAGAACAGCACGCCGACCATCTGCAGTATCAGGAAATGCTCGCGCGTGTAGCCCAGCTTCGACGTCCCCCAGCTCAGCGCGAACACCGTCATCAGGTAGAACAGCACGAAGGTGGCGACCAGCGCGAACGTGCCGGTCACCAGGGCGAACGGATGCTCGCGCACGGCGGTCAGCATCGGCACCTTGACGCGCTCTTCCTGGTCCAGCGTCTTCTGGAAATCCGGCGTCTCGGCGATGCTCAGCCGCACCCACAGGCCGACGAACACCAGCACTGCGCTGGCGACGAACGGGATGCGCCAGCCCCAGGCGAGGAACTGCGCGTCGCTCATCACCTCGGTCAGCAGCAGGAAGATGCCGGTCGAGCAGAGGAAGCCGAGCGGTGCGCCCAGCTGCGGAAACATGCCGTACCACGCGCGCTTTCCTGGCGGCGCGTTCTCGGTCGCCAGCAGCACCGCCCCGCCCCATTCGCCGCCCAGGCCGATGCCCTGCCCCAGCCGGCACAGCGCCAGCAGCAGCGGCGCCACGATGCCGACCTGCGCATAGGTCGGCAGCAGGCCGATCAGCACGGTGGAAATGCCCATCGTCAGCAACGCCGCCACCAACGTCGCCTTGCGGCCGATGCGGTCGCCGAAGTGGCCGAACAGCGCCGAACCCACCGGTCGTGCGATGAAGGCCAGCGCGAAGGTGGCGAACGACTGCAGCGTCGCGGTGGTCGGGTCGCCCTGCGGGAAGAACAGGTGCGGGAACACCAGCACCGCCGCCGTTGCGTAGATGTAGAAATCGAAGAACTCGATGGTGGTGCCGATCAGACTGGCGAACAGCACGCGCCCCGGCGAGTTGGTGGGCGTGGAGGCAGCGGCGGTGGCATTCATGGACGGGCCGGTCGGTGGGTCGGGGCGATTCTGGCAGAACCATTACCCTTTGGTACGCAATGGGAAGTCCCTCTCCCTGCTTGCGGGGAGAGCAACTGTCTTGATTCAGGCGCAGCAGGACGCGTTCAGATGGTCCCGCATGCGGGCGTTAAGGATGACCAGCAGTTTTCGCATGGAGGCCACCAAGGCGACCTTGGCCGGTTTGCCGCGATCGCGCAGCGATTGGTAGAAGGACCGCAGCGTCGGTTCGTAGCGCACGGCGGTCAGCGTGCCCATGTACAGCGTGGCCCGAAGGCCTGCCCGGCCGCCCCAGATGCGGCGTGCGCCGCGCAGGTTGCCACTGTCGCAGGCCAGCGGTGCCACGCCCACCAGCTTGGCGATGGCCTTGCCACTGAGGTGGCCCAGCTCGGGCAATTGCGTGGCCAGTGCAGAGCGCAGCACAGGCCCAACGCCCTTGATCTGGCCCAGCACGGCCAGGCCGGGCTGCTCGGCTACCTGCTGAGCGATGCGAGCGTCCAGCGCCTTGAGCATGGCTTCACTACGACCCAGGGCCAGCAAGGTCTGCCGACGCAGCCAGGGATCGGTGAGCTGCTCCAGTCGCTGGCGCTCCTGCTGTACGGTCTGCTGCACGTCCAGGCGGCGCTGGTGGTATTGCGCCAGACGGCGCTGCCAGGCCGGTGCAGGGCGATACGGCGTCAGTTCCAGCACCGCCGCCATGTGCGCCAGGATCTGGGCATCGAGCGCGTCGGTCTTGGCCAACTGGCCGGTGGCCTTGGCAAAGTCACGCCCCTGACGGGGATTGATGCGCACCATCGGCACGCCGGCCGCATGCAGGCGATCCAGCGCCTGCTGCTCGTAGCCTCCCGTGGCTTCCAGCACACATTGGCGTACCGGCACCTCGGCCAACCAGTGACGCAGGGCCTCAAGCCCGGTGTCGGTGTTGGGAAATCGAGCCCGACGCTCCATGCCGTGCACATGCGCGTCGATCCATGCCTTGCACACATCAAGACCTATGCCGTATCCCATTGCCCATCTCCGGTAAGCTGCCAGGGTCGAGAGTCCTCCCTTGCGGCCCAGCCTTATCGTTACGAGCGCCTACTCGAGCAACTGTTCGGGCGTGTGCAGGGAGATTCCGGCGTGGCGAGCTTGCTCTCCCGCGGTCGTAGCACCCAAGGTGTGACGCTCAACCACGCCGGCTCTCGGCACCTAATCTGGCAGATCGGCAAGAGATAAGGGTGCCCGAAGAGCCTGCCCCGTACTTGATACGGGGGCGGGTGAGGGGCGAACGGAGATGCGAGAGCTGCGCGCCCGATTCGTTACCGCGCTCGCCCCTCATCCGCCCGTTGGGCACCTTCTCCCCGCCTCGCGGGGAGAAGGAACAGCATGTCCCCGCCTCGCGGGGAGAAGGAACGCCGTAGCTCAGCTACCCAGGTTGATCCAGGTCGCCTTCATCTCGGTGTACTTGTCGAAGGCGTGCAACGACTTGTCGCGGCCGTTGCCGGACTGCTTGTAGCCGCCGAACGGGGCGGTCATGTCGCCGCCATCCCAGTAGTTCACCCACACACTGCCCGCACGCAGCTTGCGCGCCACGCGGTGCGCGCGGCTGATGTCCCGCGTCCACACGCCGGCGGCCAGGCCGTATTCGCTGTCGTTGGCCATCCGCAGCGCCTCTTCCTCGCTGTCGAATGCGATCACCGACAGCACCGGGCCGAAGATCTCCTCGCGGCTGATGGTGTGCTCGTGCGCCACGTCGTCGAACACGGTCGGCTCGATGTAGCAGCCGCCGGCTTCCACCTCGGCGCGCGTACCGCCCAGCGCCAGGCGCGCACCTTCGGCCTTGCCCTTCTCGATGTAGTCCAGCACGCGCTGCGTCTGCCCTTCGTCGACCATCGCACCCATCGGCGCGCCGGGATCGAGCGGATGGCGCGGGCGCATCGCCTTGCCGGCCTCGACCACGCGGGCCACGAACTCGTCCTTGATCGAGCGTTCGACCAGCAACCGCGACGCCGCGGTGCAGACCTCGCCCTGGTTGTAGAAGATGCCGCCCGCCGCCGCCTTCGCTGCGACGTCGAGATCGTGCGCATCGGCGAACACGATGTTCGGGCTTTTGCCGCCGCACTCCATGTAGGCGCGTTTCATGTTCGACAGACCGGCGCATTGCAGCAGCCGCTTGCCGACCGCGGTGGATCCGGTGAACACCAACCCGTCCACGTCCATGTGCAGCGCGAGCGGCTCGCCAGCGGTCTTGCCGAAGCCCGGCACCACGTTGAGCACGCCGGCCGGGATACCGGCCTCGATGGCGATCTCGGCCAGGCGGATCGCGGTGAGCGGCGATTTCTCCGACGGCTTCAGCACGATGGAATTGCCCGTCGCCAGCGCCGGCGCCAGCTTCCACGACGCCATCAGCAGCGGGAAGTTCCACGGCACGATGGCGCCGACCACGCCCAGCGGTTCGCGCGTGATCAGGCCGAGTTCGTCCGGACCGGTGGCGGCAACTTCGCCGTAGACCTTGTCCAGCGCCTCGGCGGTCCAGCCCATGCAGCGGATCGTCGCGGCAAGATCGACGCTGCGCGCATCGCTGACCGGCTTGCCCATGTCGAGCGATTCCAGCAGTGCCAGTTCGTCCGCATAACGCTCGATCAGCTGGGTGAACTTCAGCAGCACCTTCTTGCGGTGCGTCGGGCGCGCGTTCGACCAGACACCCGCCTCGAAGCTGCGGCGCGCCGCGGCGACGGCGCGGTTGATGTCCTCTTCCTGCCCGTCGGCCACCTGGCCCAGCACGCGCCCGTCGATCGGGCTGATGCAGTCGAAGGTCTTGCCGCTGGCGGCATCCACGTACTTGCCGTCGATGAAGGCCTGCGTACGGATCGACAGACCGGCGGCCATCGCCTGCCAGTCCTGTTGCGTGCGGGGTGCGGTCATGGGAACTCCTGGCTGGGTTTCCCTTCTCCCACCGGGAGAAGGTGGCGCGAAGCGCCGGATGAGGGTTCGGCGGAGTCCACGACGCCGGTAACTCACAGGCTTCGCCGGACCCTCACCCCAACCCCTCTCTCCCACGGGACTTCCTCCGGTCGCCGATGGGAGAGGGGCTTGAATCATTCAGAACGTCGCCGGCGTATTCGCGCTGACGATCACCGCGTCCACCTCGCCGACATTGCGGAACCGGTGCGGCACGCGGCTCTCGAAGTAATAGCCTTCGCCGGCCTTCAGCACGCGGACCTGCTCGCCGACGGTGACCTCGACCTCGCCGGCGATCACCACGCCGCCTTCCTCGCCGTCGTGCGCCAGCATGCTGTCGCCGGTGTCGCTGCCCGGCGGCATCACCTCGCGCAGGATGCACATCTGCCGCTGCGGGCGATGCTGGCCGACGAGGAAATAATGGATGCCGTTGCTGCCCACGTCCGGCAGCTCGTCGGCCACGTAGAACGGGCTGTCGGGCAGCCCCTTCTCGAGGTCGAGGGTGAAGAAGTCGGCGAGGGAGATCGGGATGCCGTCCAGCACCTTCTTCAGCGAACTGACCGACGGACTGACCTTGTTCTGCTCGATCAGCGAGATGGTGCTGTTGGTGACGCCCACGCGTTTGGCCAGCTCGCGCTGGCTGAGGTCTTTGGATTTGCGGACCAGTTGCAGGCGTGCGCCGATGTCCATCACCATCCTTGCCGGAAGACCGAAGTGTTGCGGGATACTTTACACCCCGCGACAGGCCGGTCAATCCGTGGCACGCGGGCAATTCTTCAGCCCGATGAACAACGACGGCCGGGATGGGCGAAACACGTCAGATCCGACCTTCGGCACGGTTGTAAAGTTTTTTCAACGCGCTAAGCTGCGCCCAGTCCTTGCCCCGGAGCCGTGATGAGCGCTGACGACACCCCCTCCGCCCTGGCCGAGCACTACGCGCGCCAGAACCTGGACGCGCCCGGTTCGCTGGACCATTTCTGGATGCCGTTCACAGCGAACAAGCAGTTCAAGGCCAAGCCGCGCCTGCTCGCCAGCGCGTCCGGCATGTACTACAAGGACGTCGACGGCAACGAGGTGCTCGACGCCACCGCCGGCCTGTGGTGCTGCAATGCAGGACACGCGCGGCCGCGCATCGTCGAGGCGGTGAGGCAGCAGATCGGCACGCTCGACTTCGCGCCCAATTTCTCGATGAGCTCGCCGCTGCCGTTCAAGCTGGCCGAGCGCCTGGCCGCACTGGCGCCGGGCGATCTGAACAAGGTGTTCTTCAGCAACTCCGGCTCGGAAGCTGTCGACAGCGCACTGAAGATCGCGCTGGCCTACCACCGCGTGCGTGGCGAAGGCCAGCGCACGCGCTTCATCGGCCGCGAGAAGGGCTACCACGGCGTCGGCTTCGGCGGCATGTCCGTCGGCGGCCTGCCGAACAACCGCAAATGGTTCGGTCCGGGCCTGCCGGCCGTCTCGCACATCCGCCACACGCTGGACGTGGCGCGCAACGCGTTCTCGAAGGGCCTGCCGCCGCACGGCATCGAACTGGCGGAGGACCTCGAGCGCCAGATTGCGCTGTACGACGCCTCGACGATTGCTGCCGTCATCGTCGAGCCGGTCTCGGGCTCGGCCGGCGTCGTCATCCCGCCGGAAGGCTACCTGCAGCGCCTACGCGAGATCTGCGACAAGCACGGGATCCTGCTGATCTTCGACGAAGTGATCACCGGCTTCGGCCGCGTCGGCCACGCCTTCGGCGCGCAGCGTTTCGGCGTCACCCCGGACATGATCACCGCGGCCAAGGGCATCACCAACGGCTGCGTGCCGATGGGCGCCACTTTCGTGTCCGAGCGGCTGTTCGACGCCTTCATGAACGGGCCGGACAATGCCATCGACATGTTCCATGGCTATACCTACTCCGGCCATCCGCTGGCCTGCGCCGCCGCGCTCGCCACGCTGGATACGTACGAAGAGGAACGCCTGTTCGACAAGGCCTTGTCGCTGGGCGACTACTGGCAGGAAGCGCTGCACTCGCTGAAGGGACTGCCGAACATCATCGACATCCGCAACATCGGCCTGGTCGGCGCCATCGAACTCGCCCCGCGCGCCGGCGCGCCCGGCACCCGTGCCTACGACGTCTTCGCCCGCGCCTTCCATGAAGGCCATCTCCTGACCCGGGTGACCGGCGACGTCATCGCCCTGTCGCCGCCGCTGATCGTGGAAAAGGATCACATCGACCGGATCGTGAATGTCCTGGCGGACACCATACGGGCAACCGCGTAAAATTACGGATCAACGGCACCAGCGCTCCCCCTCGCGCGAAGCCCCTTCCCGCTACTGGAGAGCACCATGCTGATCGGCGTCCCCAAGGAAATCAAAAACCACGAATACCGCATCGGACTTACCCCGTCCGGCGCCCGCGAGCTGGTGGCCAACGGCCACCAGGTCATCGTCCAGCGCGACGGCGGCAAGGCCATCGGCCTGACCGATGAGCAGTACGTCAAGGCCGGCGCGGAAATCGTCGACACGGCCGCGGAGATCTTTGCCCGCGCCGACATGATCATCAAGGTCAAGGAGCCGCAGCCGAACGAGTGCGCCATGCTGCGCCCCGGCCAAGTGCTCTACACCTACCTGCACCTCGCACCCGATCCGGAACAGACCAAGGCGCTGGTCGCCTCCGGCGCCACCTGCATCGCCTACGAAACCGTCACCGACCGCAAGGGCGGCCTGCCGCTGCTGGCGCCGATGTCGGAAGTGGCCGGCCGCATGTCGATCCAGGCCGGCGCGCATGCACTGGAGAAGGCGCAGGGCGGCTCCGGCGTGCTGCTCGGCGGCGTGCCCGGCGTGAAGCCGGCGGAAGTGCTGGTGATCGGCGGCGGCGTGGTCGGCATCAATGCCGCGCGCATGGCGATGGGTATGAACGCGCACGTCACCATCCTCGACCGCTCGCTCGACCGCCTGAAGTACTTGGACGAGCTGTACGGCCACCAGCTGACCACGATCTACTCGACCCGCGACGCCATCGAAGAGCGCCTGCCCGACACCGACCTGGTGATCGGTGCGGTACTGATTCCCGGTGCCGCCGCGCCGAAGCTGGTCTCGCGCGATCAGCTGAAGCTGATGCGTCCCGGCTCGGTGCTGGTGGACGTGGCGATCGACCAGGGCGGCTGCTTCGAGACCTCGAAGGCCACCACCCACCAGAACCCGACGTACGAAGTGGACGGCATCATCCACTACTGCGTGGCCAACATGCCGGGCGGCGTCGCCCGCACGTCCACGTTCGCGCTGACCAATGCCACCCTGCCCTTCGCCGTGCAACTGGCGAACAAGGGCGCGAAGCAGGCGCTGTTGGACGACGAACACCTGCTCAACGGCCTGAACGTGCACGCCGGCAAGGTGACCTACAAGGCCGTCGCCGACGACCTCGGCTACACCTACGTGCCGGCGCGCGAAGCGCTGGCGTAACCCGCTGTTCCTTCTCCCTGCGCAAGCGGGGAGAAGGTGCCCGAAGGGCGGATGAGGGGCAGCCGGAGCACTCGTTGCCTCAGTGGCAGCCGACTGATCGAACATCCGGAAAGCAGAACACTCGAAACACCGCGCCACCTTTGAAGACACGGGCTCCGTCGCCCCTCACCCGCCCTTTGGGCACCCTCTCCCCGCACGCGGGGCGAGGGATTCCACCAGGTAGTCCGTCATGGCCGAAGCGACTTCCCACTTCATCAACGGACACGCTGCCGCCGGCACGGGCGGCCGCTTCGGCGATGTCTACGACCCCGCCACCGGCACCGTCACCGCACGCGTGCCGTTGGCCTCGGTCGATGACGTGAAGCAGGCGGTGGACGCCGCGTCCGCCGCTTTCCCTGCTTGGGCCGCCACCACGCCACTGAACCGTGCGCGGGTGATGTTCCGCTTCAAGGAGCTGCTGGAGAGGCACGCCGGCGACCTCGCGAAGATCATCACCTCCGAACACGGCAAGGTGCTCTCCGACGCCCGCGGCGAAGTGACGCGCGGGCTGGAAGTGGTCGAGTTCGCCTGCGGCATTCCGCACCTGCTCAAGGGCGAGCACTCGATGAACGTCGGGCGCGATGTCGATTCGTGGAGCGAATACGCGCCGCTCGGCGTCGTCGCCGGCATCACCCCGTTCAATTTCCCCGCGATGGTGCCGCTGTGGATGTTCCCGGTGGCCCTGGCCTGTGGCAACACCTTCGTACTGAAGCCGTCGGAACGCGATCCATCCGCCGCGCTGTTCATGGCCGACCTGCTGAAGCAGGCGGGTCTGCCGGACGGCGTGTTCAACGTCGTGCACGGCGACAAGGTGGCGGTGGACGCGCTGCTGGACGAGCCGCGCGTGCAGGCGTTGAGTTTCGTCGGCTCCACCCCGATCGCCGAATACATCTACGCGCGCGGATCCGCCAACGGCAAGCGCGTGCAGGCGCTGGGCGGCGCGAAGAACCACATGGTCGTGCTGCCCGATGCCGATCTCGACGGCGCGGTCTCCGCACTGCTGGGAGCCGGCTATGGCTCGGCCGGCGAGCGCTGCATGGCGATCTCCGTGGCGGTCTGCGTGGGCGACGCCACCGCGGATGCGCTGGTGGCGAACCTCGCACCGAAGGTCGCCGCATTGAAGATAGGGCCCGGCTGCCTCGACCCCGAAATGGGCCCGCTGGTCACCGGCGCACACCGCGACAAGGTGCGTGGTTATGTCGACGCCGGCGTGGCGGAAGGCGCGGATCTCGTCGTCGATGGACGCGGCCATGTGGTCGACGGCCATGCGGACGGCTTCTTCCTCGGTGGCTGCCTGTTCGACCGCGTCACGCCCGACATGACGATCTATCGCGAAGAGATTTTCGGACCGGTACTGTGCGTCATGCGCGTACCGGATCTCGATGCCGCGCTGCGCCTGGTCAACGAGCACGAATACGGCAACGGCACTGCCGTGTTCACCCGCGACGGCGGTGCAGCGCGCGAGTTCGCCCACCGTGTGCAGGCCGGCATGGTCGGCATCAACGTGCCGATCCCGGTGCCGATGGCCTTCCACAGCTTCGGCGGCTGGAAGCGCTCGATCTTCGGCCCGCTGCACGTGCACGGCCCGGATGGCGTGCGCTTCTATACGCGGCTGAAGACGATCACCGCCCGCTGGCCGGAGACGCACGCGGCCGAGTTCGTGATGCCGACGATGAAGTAAAGTCGGGGCCGGTCCCCGCAAGGCGCTGGCGCATGTCCTTCCGTCGTATCCGCATCCTGCTTCCCCTGGCCTGCCTGGTCGTGTCGGTGGCGGCTTCCGCAGGCGAGCCCGTCGCGCAGGTACGCGTCGCCTTCGACCGCAACGGCATCGTAAGCACGCAGGTGGAAGGCATGGCGGACCTGACTACCGGCCGCAAGCTCGCCGCCGACGATCCGGTGCGCGTCGCCTCGATCTCCAAGCTGGTGACCACGATCGGCGTGATGCGCCTGGTCGAGGCCGGCAAACTCGATCTCGATACCGACGTCTCGACATACCTGGGATGGACGCTGCGTCACCCGCAGTTCCCCGACACGCCGATCACGCTGCGCCTGCTGCTCTCGCACCGTTCCAGCCTGACCGATGCGGCCGGCTACTACGCCACGCCCCTGGGCCAGCCGCTGAAAGGCATCCTCGACGATCCCAAGGCCTGGGACGACACGCACGCGCCCGGTACGCACTTTCGCTACACCAACCTCAACTTCCCGCTGGTGGCGATGGCGATGGAGAACGTCACCGGTGAGCGTTTCGACCTGCTGATGCGCCGACTGGTGCTGGAACCATTGAAGCTCGATGCCTGCTTCAACTGGGAAAGCTGCGACGCCGCCACCGCCACACGTGCGGTCGTGCTGTACCGCGACGGCGCACCGGTGCGCGACGAGAACCGGGCCGGCAAACCCGCCTGTGCCGTGGTGACCGAGGAAGGCGCGGACTGCGACCTCGCCCGCTGGAAAGCCGGCGACAACGGCGCCCTGTTCTCGCCGCAGGGCGGGCTGCGCATCTCGGCGAACGGGCTGGCGAAGATCGGCCGCCTGTTCCTCGGCAATGGCGAGGTCGACGGCGTGAGGCTGCTGTCGTCCGCCAGCGTCGATGCGATGACGGCCCCGCAGTGGACGTTCGACGGCGGCAACGGCGTCACGCACGAGGAAGACACCGGCGGTGGCCAGCCGCGCGCGTTTTTCTGCCGCTATGGTCTTGCCGTACAGACGCTCGCCACCGCGCATGACGGCTGCGGCGACGATCTCTTCGGCGATGGCGTGGCGCGTGTCGGCCATTCCGGCGATGCCTACGCACTGCGCTCTGGCCTGTGGATGGATCGCACGCACGGAACGGGCGTGGCGTACTTCGCCACCGATGCAGGCGCGTCGCCTCCAGGCGAGCAATCGGTCTTCACCCGGGTCGAGGAACGTCTCGCACGCGGCGTCGCGCAACCGGAAGATGGCCAAGCGCGTCCGGAGCAGTGAACGACACGTGAAATCTGCGAACGCCGCGCGCCGTGTCGACGCGGCGTGAAGAAAAGCGCACTTACGTTGCATGCATCGCAACGCATCCATCGCGACTCCGCCTGCGTATCGCCGGCATCCGACACGCATGGTGTCGGCCTTTCCCCTGGAGGAGTCCCCCGATGAAGAAGTCGCTCTTTGCCTTGGCCGTTTCGTTCGCGCTCGCCGCGCCCGCGTACGCCGCCGGCCCCGAACAGGGCAAGCTGTCCATGTCCGTCTTCGGTGGTACCGACACGCCCGTCAGCGGCGACGTGCACGACGGCGCGATCGCACCGGTGCCGGATCTCGGCCCGCTGAATCCCGCACTCGCCGGCGTCAGTGCCGAGTTGCGCATCCAGTCGCGCTCGCATGCCGACATCTACGACAACGCGATGGGCTACGGCCTCGAGTTCGCCTATGGATTGAACCAGAACGCGGAGATCTTCGGCCAGGTGCGCCGCACCGAGACCGACCCGGGTACCGTGCAGGTCGGTGGCGCCTTCGTTCCCGCCCTCAACACCACGTTGCCCGTCTACGGCACCTTCAGCGACTACAAGGCGCTGACCGTGGAAGCCGGCTACCGCCACTACTTCATGGAGCCGGGCTACACGCGCCCGTTCATCGCCGGTCGCCTCGGCGCCACGCAGACCGACGATATCCGCGCCACGTTCGAGATCCCGGATGCCGGCATCACCATCGCCAACGCGCCGTTCACCGAAAAGAAGTGGGCCGCCAGCGCCGGCGTCGATGTCGGCGTGCTGATTCCGGTGAACGACAGCTTCAGCATCACCGCGCAGGCCGGCGTGCGTTACGTGGCCGATCTGAGCGGCGACGACAGCGCCATCGGTGGCCTGGGCCTGGGTTCGATCAACGACACCGGCAAGCGCGTGTCGGTGCCCGTGTCGATCGCCGCACGTTTCGACTTCTGACCGGAGCGCGCCGCGGGCGGGCTGTCCTCCCCCGGGCCGACCGCGGCGCGCCGCCGCTGTACGCTGCACCTCAAGATCTCCCCTGACCGGCCGATACGCCTACATGTCGACCCGCGTCGAACGACGACGCGGGGTTTTCCATGATCCAACAGGGGGATCCACCATCATGTCGTCACGTCCTACCGTCCTGCTGTGCGACGATTCGCGCGCCTTGCGCATGCTGGCGGCACGCCAGTTGGAAGACTGCGGCTTCAACGTCGTCGGCGAAGCCGGCAACGGCAACGAGGCCGTCAGCCAGTACCAGGCCCTCAAGCCCGACGTGGTGCTGATGGACCTGGTGATGCCGGAGTGCGACGGCAAACAGGCGCTCGGCAAGATCCTGTCGCTCGACCCGGCTGCCCGGGTAGTGATCCTCAGCTCGCTGGGCGGGCAGGCGGACATCGAGGAATGCCTTAAGCTGGGCGCGAAGTCCTACCTGCAGAAGCCCATCGATCCGGAGGTGATGGATCGCGTGCTGCACGAAGCGGTCGCCTGACCGCGCGCACGTTCTCCTTCCTCTTCAGTACGAGACCACACCATGGCAGCGAAATTCCTGGGCCAGTTCCTGCTGGAACGCGGCACCATCACCTCGGCGCAACTGCTGGCCGCGCTCGACGCGCAGCGAGCCTCCAACCCCCTGCTCGGTGAGCTCGCCGTGCACCACCGGATGCTGGATGCCGCGCAGGCGCGCCGCATCAACGACCGCCAGCGCGCCGAGGACCGCCGCTTCGGCGACATCGCCCTGGAGATGGGCCTGCTCGACGCCGGCCAGCTCGACGTGCTGCTGGCGGCGCAGAAGAAGGGCCGCAAGCTGTTCGGGCAGATCCTCGTCGAACAGGGCACGTTGACGGCGGAGCAGCTTGAAAGCGAACTGGTCGCGCATCGCCGCGACCTGGACGAAGCCAACCATGCTCTCGCCCTCGGCATCGCCGGCCACGCGCTGGCGGACATGGCCACCAGCGCGATCCGCGTATGCAACCGCCTGTTCCCGCGCCTGGTCGGCAGCCAGTGCCAGGCCTCGGGTATCGCCGATGCCGCCACGCTGGAGGCCTGCGAGGTCACCGCGCATGTGCGCATCGAAGCCGGCAGCCAGTCCATGCTGATCGGGATCGGCTGCGGTCGTGCGACGATGCAGGCGATCGCCTGTTCACTGCTGTCCATCGCTCCCGAACAGTGCGACGACGAACTCGCCGTGGATGCGCTGGGCGAACTGGTCAACGTGCTGATGGGCTACGTGGTGCGCGACACCCTGGCCGACGACGCCAGCTACCGCGCGCATCCGCCGAGCACGGCGCTCTCTGCCGCCGACCTGGCCGCACGCGACAGCACGCTGGCGCTGTCGATGGCCTCTCAGCGCGGCGATTTCGTCCTGATCGTCGGCTGACCCTCAGGGCTGCGCGCTACGCCCGCGTCAGCCGCCACGCGCGGTGGATGCGGGCGTTGCGCTCGAAGTCCGGCGGGATCGTGCCCGCGCTGATCTCCTCGCAGCGCGCGAACTCGGCCACCGCATTCTCGTCGAGCTTGAATCGGCGGAAGTTGTTGCTGAAGTACAGCACGCCGCCCGGCGCCAGCCGGGCCACCGCGGCGCGCAGCAGGCGCACCTGTTCCTTCTGCACGTCGAAATCATCGGCACGCGCGGAATTGGAGAACGTCGGCGGATCGCAGAACACCAGGTCGTACTCGGCCTGCTCCGCTTCCAGCCAGCGCACCGCATCGGCCTGCACCAGCCGGTGCTTCGCACCGCCCAGGCCGTTCTCGGCCAGGTTGTCGGCGCACCACTGCAGGTAGGTCGCGGACAGGTCGACACTGGTCGTCGTCGCAGCGCCGGCCACCGCCGCCTGCACGCTGGCCACGCCGGTGTAGCAGAACAGGTTGAGGAAGCGCTTGCCGCGCGCTTCCTGCGCCATGCGACGGCGCAGCGGGCGGTGATCGAGGAACAGCCCCGTATCCAAATAGTCGAACAGGTTGACCCGCAGCAGCGCGCCGGATTCGCGCACGACGATGAACTCGTCGCGCTGCTGCATGCGGCCGTACTTGGAGCCGCCCTTGCCGCGCTCGCGCGACTTCACCGCGATCTGCTCCTGCGGCACGCCGAACACCTCGCGGGTGGCGGCCAGCAGCTCGCTGAAACGACGACGCACGTCGTGTTCGGGAATGGTGGCCGGTGCGGCGTATTCCTGCACATGCAGGAAGGTCCGCGCCTGGCCGCCCTCCTCCTGGTACACGTCGATGGCGGCGGCATACTCGGGGAGATCGGCGTCGTAGACGCGATAGCAGGTGACGCCGTCACGCGCGCGCCAGTTCTTGAACTTCTTCTGGTTCTTGCGCAGCCGGTTGGCGACCATCTGCGCGCCGTCCGACAGCGGCTTCGCTTCGCGCGGCTCGCGCGCCGGCGTGGCGACCGGATCGCAGACGATCAATGCACACTCGATCGCGCCATTGAACAGCTGGTACTTCTTGCCCGCGCGCAGGCCGGTCGCATAGCCCAGGTCGGCATTGCCGCACAGCAGGCTGGCGCGCCACTGCGGCACCGCCCGTTGCAAGGCATCGCCCAGTGCGCGGTAGAGATCGGCATCGGCAGCGAGGCGTTCGTCGTAGGGCGGATTGCAGACCACCAGGCCACGTGCCGTCTCCTGCACCGGCAACTGCGCCACGTCGCGTGCTTCGAAGTGCAGCTGGCCGGCCAGCCCAGCGAGCACCGCATTGTCACGGGCGGCGCGGATCGCGCCCAGGTCGATGTCGCTGCCGAAGAACGCCGCCCGCAACGCCTTGCGTCCTTCCGTTTCGCGCTGCACCGCCTCGGCGAACAGCGCGCGCCACGCCTCCACGTCGAATCCCAGCCAGCGCGATGGCAGTACGTTGCCGTGCCGTTGCAGGCCGGGCGCCACGTCGGCCGCCATCAGCGCGCCTTCGATCAGCAGCGTGCCGCTGCCGCACATCGGGTCGAGCAGTGCACCACCGTCGTGGTACAGCGCCGGCCAGCCGCCGCGCATCAGCACCGCGGCGGCGAGGTTCTCCTTCAGCGGCGCGTCGTTCTGCGCCTGCCGCCAGCCGCGGCGATGCATCGGTCCGCCGCCCAGGTCGATCGAGATCGTCGCGCGGTTCCTGCGCAACGACAGGTTGATGCGGACGTCCGGCTGCTCCACGTCCACCGACGGCCGTTCCATGCCCTGCTGGCGCAGGCGATCCACCACCGCATCCTTGACGCGCTGCGCAGCGAAACGCGCATGCGTGATGGCTTCACCGGACACGTGGGCGTCCACCGCCAGCGTCAGTTCCGGCCGCGTGTGCTGTTCCCACGGCAGCGCCATCACGCCGTCGTACAGCGCCTGCTCGTTGAGGCACTCGAACTCGGCGATCGGCCACAGCACGCGACTGGCCAACCGCGACCACAGCACTGCACGCTGCGCGTCGACCGGCTCGCCGTCGGCATTGACGCCGGCGACGGTCGCGGTGGCCTTGGGCACGCCGAGCGCGAGCAGCTCGTCGGCAAGCAGGTATTCCAGGCCCTTGGCGCAGGAGACGAAAAATTTCACGATGGAACCTCGTAATGAACGTCACCCCGGCGAAGGCCGGGACCCAGTGACTTTGCCCGCCGCGATCAGCGTCGCTGGGTCCCGGCCTTCGCCGGGATGACGGCCTTCAAAGATGGGCGAGTAACTGCCCGAACGCCTCCGCCGAAGCAGCCACGTGATCGGACAGGCGATGCGAATCGTTGACCAGCAGCAGGCGCGCGCGGCGTGGAAGCGCCCAGTCGACGACCGCCTGCGCCGGGATCAGTTCGTCGTCCCAGCCATGGATGATCGATATGGGTACGGTCGCGGCATCCAGCGCCGGCAATGGCCCCATGGCGATTGCCGGCGCCATCAGGAACAGGCCGCGCACTGGCACCTCCAGCGAAATCCGCCCGGCGATGTAGCCGCCCAGACTGGAACCAGCCAGCACCACGGGACCGCGTGCGGCGGCCGCCTGCGCCAGACGGTGCAGCCGCTCCAACCGCGCCACCACGTCGCCCAGCGAACTGACGTCGCGACGCGCATCGAGGTCGGTGTAGTCGGGACGCTCGTGTGTCCAGCCCAGCCGTTCGGCCACGTCGGCCAGGGCGGCGACCTTGGTCGCGTCCGGACCGCTCTCGAACCCGTGCGACAGGATGCAGTGACCGCGCATCACAGCGCCTCCACTGCGTCGCCGAGGCGGAACGTGCCGCCTTCGACAATACGCGCGCACAGGCCACCGTGGCCGCGCATCGCGTTGTAGCCGCCGGCGCCGAGCGCGTCCTCCATGCGCGAGCAGGGGTCGCAGTCCTCGGTGCCTTCGAACACCGCGTCGCCGATGCGGAAGCGACGCCCTTTCAGCGCGACCAGGGGAATGCCCGAGACCACCACGTTCCTGCGCAACAGCGAAGGCGCCAGGTCCGGACGCTGCGCCAGCGCCGCGATGACCGGCAGGTGTTCGGCCTGGATCAGGGTGATGCCGCGCTTGCCGCTGCCGCCCTTGTAACGGTCGCCGACCAGACCCGCGCCGGTCTCGGCGTCGACGACCTCGGTGGCGACCATCACCTCGTCGCGCGCCGGGCGCAGGCCGATCCACTCCACCTTGCCGGCGCGCGGCAGGGTGGCCATCAGTTTGGCCAAGGGAGAGTCGGGATTGAGCGGCATGGGAAACCCGCGCGTCGTGGACATTGAAGGCCACCAGTTTACCGGACCGGGCTGCGGCCCGGTCCTGCTAGCATCCGGTCATGAGCACCGAGCTTCCCATGTTCGCCCGCATCGTCGATCCCCTGCCCTACGAGGACAAGCTGGAGGTGCGCCCGCTCGACCGGATCGACCTGGTGGTCATCCATTGCACCGAGCTGCCTGACCTGGCGATGGCGCGCGAGTACGGCGAGCGTATCCTGCATGCCTCGGGCACCGGCAACAGCGGTCATTACTACGTCGATCGCGACGGCAGCGTACACGTCTACGTGCGTCCGGAGCGTGTCGCCCACCACGTGCGCGGCTACAACCCGCGCTCGGTCGGCATCGAACTGGTCAACACCGGCCGTTATCCCCACTGGCTCGCCACCGGCAGCCAGACGATGGAAGAGCCCTACACCGCCGCGCAGCTCGCCTCGCTGGGCGTGTTGCTGGCGGACCTGCAGCGCGAACTGCCCGCGCTGCGCTTCATCGCCGGCCACGAAGACCTCGACACTGCCTGCGAGCCCGCCAGCGACGATCCGGACGTGCTCGTCCACCGCAAGATGGATCCGGGGCCGCTGTTCCCCTGGGATGCGGTCCTGCGCACCACCACTCTGCGACGCCTGCTGCCCTGACGGGTCCACGCACAGGCGGCGGCTATAATCGCCGCTCGCCACGCATCCCAGGCCCTCCCGTGCCAGCCCCCGAACCCGTCGTCTCCGAGCTGATCGAACTGCTGTCGCTGGAGCGGCTGGAAGACAACCTGTTCCGTGGCCAGAGCCGCGATATCGGCACCAAGTACGTGTTCGGCGGCCAGGTGCTGGGCCAGGCCCTGTCGGCCGCGCAGGCCACGGTGGAAGGCGGCTCCGGCAGCCGGCGCGCGCACTCGCTGCATGCCTACTTCCTGCGCGCGGGCAACATCGAGGCGCCGATCGTCTACGAAGTGGACCGCACGCGCGACGGCGGCAGCTTCTCGGTGCGCCGGGTCACCGCGATCCAGCACGGTCGCGTGATCTTCTTCTGCGCGGCCTCGTTCCAGGCCGAAGAGGACGGCGCCGAACACCAGTTGTCGATGCCGGAAGTGCCGCAGCCGGAAGACATCGCGCCTGCGCCACCAGTCCCCGCCGAGGTAATGGCCTCACTGCCACCCAAGGTGCAGCGCTGGATGTCGCGCCGCGGCCCGTTCGAGTTCCGCCACGTGTATCCGCGCGACGAGCTGAATCCGCCCAAGCGTCCGCCGTTCCAGCAGGTCTGGTTCCGGTTGAGCGAACCGGTCGGCGACTCGCCGGAACTGCACCGCGCCCTGCTCGCCTACGCCTCCGACTTCCAGTTGCTGGGCACGGCGACCTATCCGCATGGCATCAGCTACTACCAGCCCAACGTGCAGATGGCCTCGCTGGACCACGCGCTGTGGTTCCACCGCCCGTTCCGCGCCGACGACTGGCTGCTCTACTCCATCGACAGCCCAAGCGCGAGTGGTTCGCGCGGGCTGGCGCGCGGGCAGATTTTCGACCGCCAGGGTCGGCTGGTCGCCAGCACCGCGCAGGAAGGCCTGATCCGCGTGGTGCCCGATGCCGAAGCGGCCTCCGCCGTTCCGGCAAAAGACTGAGGAACAAGCATGCGGCAGGTGTTTTCCAGCCAGCGGATCGAAACCGTCGAAGGCGTGGCCAAGCTGCTGACCGACGCCGGCATTCCCGTGCACATCAGCAACGGTCGCTCGTACCACAGCAAGCGTGGCGGGCAGTTCAGCTATACCGAGCCGGTGAAGGCCCAGCTGCAGCCGGCAGTGTGGGTGCGGCACGCCGACGACCAGCCGCGCGCGCGCGAACTGCTGCGCGAGGCCGGCCTGCTGGAAACCACACGGCCCGGCTACGCGTCCACGCTGACGTTCACCAGCCCGCAGGACGCGACGACGCCCCAGCGCTCGTGGGCCTGGCGCATCCGCCTGATCCTGCTGGCGCTGATCGCACTGGCGGCCGTGGTGATGTGGTTGCGTCGTCCGGTGCCGCCACCCGCCGCCGTGCCGCAGCCTCAGCTGGAGCAGGCGCCGCCTGCCCAACCCGCCCCGGCGGAAGAAGAGGAAGAACGCATCCGCATCCAGCCCGTCAGTGGCGGCTGAGCCCCGCATGACCTGGAGGGCGGTGCCGCCGAGCCCGGTCACATCCTGCGCGCCGGCCCGTCAGGGTCATCGGTTCCCTCGATGACCCCGATGCCATGAACGCACTCGCCCTCGACCTGATGCTGCAGACCGAGCTTCCCGCCGCCACGCGCGGCAGCCAGGAAGCCTATGGCCGCATCGTGCATGCCTGCCAGAACACGGTCACCGCCATCGCGCTGGCGATCACGCGCGACGTGCAGGCCAGCGAGGACATCGCGCAGGAAGCCTTCCTCAAAGCCTGGCAACAGCTGGACCGGCTGAAGAACAGCGCCAGCTTCCTGCCGTGGCTGCGGCAGATCACCCGCAACCTGGCGCGCGACTGGCTGCGTGCGCAGCATGGCCGTCCGATGTCAGGTGAAGTGGCCGAGATCGCCATCGGCATGGCGGCCGATCCCGGTCCCACACCTGCCGAACGCCTGCTGCAGACGGAAGAGGAACTCGTCGCCACCGAGATCATCTCGTCGCTGCCGGAGGACAGCCGCGAGACCCTGCTGCTGTTCTACCGCGAAGGCCAGAGTTCGCAACAGGTCGCCGACCTGCTCGGGCTGAGCGACGCCGCCGTCCGCAAGCGCCTGTCGCGTGCCCGTGCGATGGTCCGCGACGAGTTGCTGCAGAGGTTCGGCGAATTCGCGCGCGCCACGGCGCCGACGGCGGCCTTCACCATGATCGTGCTGGGTGGGCTGGTCGGTGCGATGCCGGCCGCCAGCGCGGCGACGGCGATCGGATCCGGCGTGCTGGGCAGTGGCCTCATCGGGAAGATCAGCACCGGTGGACTGACCACCGGCGGCGTGACCGGTGGCGTCGCGGGCGGCTCGCTGAGCGTGATCTTCGAACAGGTCACCCAGCATCCGGCTTCGCTCAGTGGCCTGGTAGGCGGTGTGATCGGCGGACTCATCGGCTACGCCTTCACCTGGTGGTACCTGGCGCGTTTCTGCCAGACCGCGCAGGAGCGCCTGCAGGTGCGCCGCTTTATGGCGCTGAACGCCACAACGGGTTCTGTCTGGCTGTTCTGCCTGATGTTGGCGTCGCTGCTGACCACCGGCTGGCAAGCCGTCGCGATCATCACGGTTGTGGGGTTGGCAGCAGTCAACTACCAGTATCTCGCCATCCTGCCGAGGATCATGGATCCAATGCTCGCCAACCCTGTGAACCATAGCCGGCGTCGCGGCTACGGTTACGTCTTCGGCAAGCAGGCAATCATGCTCAGCAGTGTGCTTGCAGTGGGGGCGGTCCTGTTCGTGCTGGTGCGCACCGGGCGTTTGGCGTTTTAGCCAGCGCGCGCACCGGCCCCGTAGGACCGGTGCGCGATGACGCGTAGCTCAGCGTCGGGTCGGACGGCCCGCCGCCAGTTCTTCCTTCGACAGGAACCCATCCTTGTTGGTGTCCAGCGCATCGAAGCGCTCGGCGAAGCGGCCCTTGTCCTTCATCTCGTCGCGCGACAGGCGGCCGTCCTTGTTCGCGTCCATCGCCGCGAAACGCTCGTCCATGCGCGCCCGCATGCGCTGCTGGAACTCGGCACGGCGCGCGACGTCGGCCTGGTCGATCTCGGCGCGGGTGAGCTTGCCGTCCTTGTCGGTGTCGGCCTTGGCGAACCATTCGTCACGGCGCTGCTTGCTGCGCAGTTCACGGTCGGCGCGGTCGATCACGCCGTCCTTGTTGGCGTCCATCGCATCGAAGCGGGCGGCGAAGCGCGGATCGGCGGCAGCTTCCGCCTTGCTGATGCGGCCATCGCCGTCGGTATCGAGCTTCTTGAACCCGTCGCCATGGCGCTGGCCACCGTGGCGACCGTGACCACGCATGCCCTTGTGCTGCAGGCGCTCGTCAGCCGTCAGCTTGCCGTCGCCGTTCTTGTCCAGGGCGGCAAAGCGTTCGGCCAAGCGCGGATGCGCGGCGGCTTCGGTCTTGTCGATTGCGCCGTCGTTGTTCTTGTCGAGGCTCGCGCGCGCCGGCTTCGCGGCGTCGCCGGCCTGCGTGGCGGCGAACGCGGATCCGGCGCCGAGGGCGGCCAGCACGGCCACGAAAAGCAGGGTCTTGCGGTTCATCGTGTTCTCCTGAGGTCGCGGCGCCAGATGCGCCACTGACAGGGAAAACGCCTCGGCATCCCCGGGGTTGACGCGCGGACGGACGCGTTCAGGCAGCGGATGGTCGCGATCCACGCGACGGCGGGGTCGCAGTATGCTGGCCGCATGTCGATTCCCCTCGCCCGCGCGCTGTCGATCTTCGGCCACCCGATGCTGGTGCTGCCGATGGCCGTGCTGGCGATCGCGCTGGCGCAGGGAGATGCGCGCACCGCGATGTGGTCGGCGGCCGGCTTCGGCGCATTCGCCGCGCTGGTGATGGGTTATTCGTGGTGGCAGGTACGTCGCGGCCGCTGGGCGCACGTGGATGCCAGCGCGACGCACGAACGCAGCACGTTGAACCGCTTCCTGCTGATCGCGCTGGCCAGCGGCGCAATCCTGGTCGCCTGGCGCGGCGGGCAACCGCTGTTCGCGCTGGGACTCGCGCTGTCCGCGGCCATGATCCTGGCGGCGATGCTGACGGCACGCTGGTGCAAGCTGTCGTTGCACCTGGCATTCGTCGTGTTCGCCGCGTGCCTGCTGCGCGAACTGGGCCTGGTGTGGATGCTCGTGGCGTTGCTTTTCGCTGCCACGGTCGCCTGGTCGCGCCTCGCGCTGCAACGCCATACGCCGCGCGACCTGGTCGCCGGCGCGGTGGCCGGTGCGCTGGCGGGACTCGCGTTCTGGCCGCTGGCCACGCGTTGGACCGGGTGACATGGGCGAGAACACGCAATCGCTCGACGACCTGCGCCTGTTCCACACCGGCGAGCATCCCTGCGGCTACTGGCCCGACCGCGTTGCGCGCGACCTGGTGCTGGATCCGCGCGATCCGCGCTTGCCACAGCTGTATCCCGATGCGCTGGGCTGGGGCTTCCGCCGCTCGGGCGACATCGTCTACCGGCCGCACTGCCGGCAATGCCGCGCCTGCGTGGCCGTGCGCATTCCCGTCGCCGACTTCACGCCCGACCGCAGCCAGCGGCGCTGCGCGGCGCGCAACGCGCGCGTCGAAACACGGATCGTCGCCGCCTTGCGCGACGAGGAGCATCTGGCGCTCTACCAGCGGTATCTCGCGGCCCGGCATCCGCTCGGCGGCATGGACGACCACGGCGCCACGGAGTTCGACCAGTTCCTGGTGGGCAGCTGGTCGCGCGGACGCTTCGTGGAACTGCGCGAGGATGGACAGTTGCTGGCGGTCGCGGTGACCGACGTCATTCCGGGTGCGCTGTCGGCCGTCTACACCTTCTACGATCCCGCACTGGAATCGCGCAGCCTGGGCACGCTGGCGATCCTGCGACAGATCGAATGGGCGCGACGCGACGGCTATACACATCTGTATCTCGGCTACTGGATCGACGGCCACCGCAAGATGGATTACAAGCGCCGCTTCTCACCGCTCGAGTGCTTCGACGGGCGTAGCTGGGTCCGCGCGGATCTGTGAGTCGAAACACGTCCACGCGCCCAGTGTGAGACGTAAATGTAAATAGCAACTTCGTGATCGGCTGCACAGAATGTGCCACCGGCGCGCCCTGCGCGCCGGCCCTGGAACATCCACTCAATCGTCTGGAGTTGTCATGAAGTTCAACATTCTTGCCCTCGCGGCGCTGACCACCCTCGCGCTGGCCGCCTGCAAGCCCGCCGAGGAAGCGACTCCGGTCGCCGACGCACCGGCCGTCGAAGCCCCGGCCGCCACCGAGGCCGTTGCCGCCACCACGGATACCGTCGAAGCCGGCACCGGCGTGCCCGAGTGCGACCAGTACCTGGAAAAGGTCTACGCCTGCATCAGCGACAAGGTGCCGGAAGCCCAGCGCGAGATGATGAAGCAGGGTATCGAGCAGTCGAAGGCCGGCTGGGCTGCGCTGACCGACAAGACGGCGCTGGCCGCGCAGTGCAAGACCGCGATGGACCAGGCCAAGACGGCGTACGCCGCGATGGGCTGCTCGTTCTAAGCGTTCCACCGGGCCGACTCGTCGTTAGCCTGCGGCGCCCCGGGTTTCCGGGGCGCCGTTTTTACGTCTGTCACGGTGGCGTGACAGAATCCGCGCATGCGTACCCTTGCCCTCCTGCTCACGATGACCCTCGCCGCCTGCAGTTCGCCCGCCACGCTGGAGGCCCCTGCCGCCGGACAGCTCGCGGCAATGCGCGTGGCGACCTACAACACGTCGCTCTTTTCCGATGATGCCGGCGGCGTGATCCGGCAACTCGAAGGCGACAGCACGCATGCACGCAAGATCGCCGCGGTGCTGCAAAAGGTGCGGCCGGACCTGGTGCTGTTGAACGAGTTCGACTACGACGATGCGCATCGTGCCGCCGACCTGTTCCAGCAGCGCTATCTCGGCATCGCCCAGCCGGGCGGCGGCGAGCCGCTGCGGTACCCGTACCGCTATCTCGCACCGGTGAACACCGGCGTGCCGAGCGGCCTGGACCTGGATCGCGACGGCCAGGTCGGTACCGAAGGCCGCGCACGCGGCAACGATGCCTGGGGTTACGGCCTGCATCCCGGCCAGTACGGCATGCTGGTGCTGTCGCGCTTCCCGATCGACGAAACGAAGGTGCGCACGTTCCAGTTGCTGCGCTGGAGCACGGTGCCGGGCGCCACCAATCCCGTGGATCCGACCACGCACGAAGCGTTCTATCCCGACGCGATCTGGAAGCAGCTGCGCCTGTCGTCCAAGTCGCACTGGGACGTTCCGGTGCGCACGCCAGGCGGCGTGGTGCATTTCCTCGTCTCGCACCCCACGCCTCCCGTGTTCGACGGACCGGAAAACCGCAACGGCCTGCGCAATGCCGACGAGATCCGCCTGTGGCGCGAATACCTGACGCCGGGCGACGCGCCCTGGCTTTGCGACGACCAGGGACACTGCGGAGGTCTGGCAGCCGATGCGCGCTTCGTCATCGCCGGCGATCTCAACAACGATCCCGCCGATGGCGACGGGCAGCACGAGGCCATCGTCGAGCTGCTTGAACACCCGCGCGTCATGCGCATGGCCACGCCACGCAGCGAGGGCGGTGAAGAGACCGCGCTGGCATACGCCGCCAAGGGGCTTGAGCGCCGCGGTGCGCCTGCGCATGTCACCGGCGACTTCGGCCGCCGCAACGGTGCGCTGCGGCTGGACTACGTGCTGCCATCGACCGGTTTCAGCCTGACAGGCAGCGGCGTGTTCTGGCCCAAGAAGGATCATGCCGACGCCGCCATCGCCGACGGCAGCGATCATCATCTGGTCTGGGTGGACCTTACCCTCTAGCGCGGCATGCTTGCGCCCGGCGGGGCTACGCCCGTCGCGAACCTCAGCCCGCTACCGGCGGGCCGTCGCGACTTACGTCGCTCCCACGACGGGGTTGGCGACACGCGGACCGAACCCGAACAGCGATTCGTTCTGTGCCGACACGATCATGCGGATCATGCTGCCGGGCACCATCAGTTCCACCTGCACCTCATGGCCTTCGGCGTTCTTGCCGACCAGCGTCATCTCGGTGAAGGCGCCGCCGGTGTCGATTTCCTTGCAGAAGATATGGGGACCGTCGGGCTGGCTGGTGAGGTAGGGCTTGATCGCTTCGCCCAGCGCTTCCAGCGCCTGCGGAAAGAAAAAGACGGCATAGCCGGTATTGCCATTCATGGCGTCGCTCCGTTCATGGTGTGCGCCTCAGGCCAGGTCGATGGTGATGGCCGCAGCCGCATCGCGCGCCACGGCGCGTGCGGTGTCGACTTCGTTCGCACGCGCGAGCGTCACGCCAACGCGGCGATGGCCTTCCACGCGCGGCTTGCCGAACAACCGCAGGGCGGTATCCGGCGCGGCCAACGCGCCTTCGACGTTGCCGAACACCGGCACGCCGTGACCGTGCGCCAGCATCGCGCAGGAGGCGGAGGGACCGCTCTGCCGGATCGCCGGGATCGGCAGACCGAGGATGGCGCGCGCATGCAGCGCGAATTCCGACAGCTCCTGCGACACCAGCGTGACCAGTCCCGTGTCGTGCGGGCGCGGCGAGACTTCGCTGAACCACACCTCGTCGCCTTTCACGAACAGCTCCACCCCGAACAGGCCCCAGCCACCCAGGTCGTCGGTGACCGCGCGTGCGATCTGCTGCGCGCGTTCCAGCGCGCGCGGCGACATCGGCTGTGGCTGCCAGCTTTCGCGGTAGTCGCCGTCCTTCTGCCAGTGGCCGATGGGATCGCAGAATGAAGTGCCGCCGGCGTGGCGCACGGTCAGCAGGGTGATCTCGTAGTCGAAGTCGATGAAGCCTTCGACGATGCAGCGGCCCGCGCCGGCGCGACCGCCGGTCTGCGCGTAGTCCCAGGCCGCATCGATGTCGGCCTCGCCGCGCAGCGTGCTCTGGCCCTTGCCGGAGGACGACATCACCGGCTTCACCACGCAGGGCAGGCCGATCGACTGCACCGCCTCGACGTATTCCTCGCGCGTATCGACGAAGCGGTACGGCGACGTCGGCAGGCCCAGTGTTTCGGCGGCCAGGCGGCGGATGCCTTCGCGGTCCATCGTCAGTCGCGCGGCGCGCGCGGTGGGGATGACGCGCGCGGCGCCTTCGGCTTCCAGCGCGACGAGGGTTTCGGTGTGGATCGCCTCGATTTCCGGCACCACCAGGTGGGGCTGCTCCTGCGCGATCAGCGCGCGGATCGCGGCCGGGTCCAGCATGTCCAGCACATGGGAACGATGTGCCACCTGCATGGCGGGCGCGTCCGCGTAGCGGTCGGCGGCGATGACTTCCACGCCCAGGCGCTGCAGCTCGATGGCCACTTCCTTGCCCAGTTCGCCCGATCCCAGCAGCAGGACGCGGGTGGCGGACGGGGACAGCGGGGTTCCAAGAGTGGTCATGCGCACGGGTCCTGAAAGGGGGCGCCAGTGTAACGGGAGCGCCGACGAGCGGCGGCAGACACGCATTGACATTTGATATCAAATTGATATCTTTCACATCATCGCAAGCCAACCCGGGGAACCGCCATGCTCCATGTGATCCACCAGATCCAGCGCCGCTGGCCCTCCCAGGCGCACCGGGTCGTCCCCGGCCTGCTCCTTCTCTCCGCTGCCCTGCTTGCCGCAGGCGCCGGCCTGTCGCTGCTGTGATCCTCGCCTGAGACCAAGACCATGAAAGAGAACGCCAAGTCGTCGTTGCCCGGAATCCCGACCCTGCTGGGCCTGCTGGTGCTGGGCCTGGGGGTCATCG
The DNA here is from genome assembly GCF_043632995.1 of Pseudoxanthomonas japonensis. Taxonomy (NCBI): domain Bacteria; kingdom Pseudomonadati; phylum Pseudomonadota; class Gammaproteobacteria; order Lysobacterales; family Lysobacteraceae; genus Pseudoxanthomonas; species Pseudoxanthomonas japonensis. The sequence goes on from NZ_CP171632.1 coordinate 2,773,381, forward strand.
CCATTTTCATCACGGGCGCGGCCGACAAGCAGCCCGCCTACATGGGCGTGGCCGCCCTGCTCGGCTTCGTGCTGATGTTCCTGATGGCCGGGCTGTACAAGCTGGAACCCAACCAGTCGGCCGTGCTCAGCCTGTTCGGCAAGTACGTCGGCACGGTGAAGGACAACGGCCTGCGCTGGAACAACCCCTTCTTCAGCAAGCGCAAGGTGTCGCTGCGCATCCGCAACTTCGAAAGCAGCCGCCTGAAGGTCAACGAGCTGGATGGCAGTCCGATCGAGATCGCCGCGGTGATCGTGTGGCAGGTGGTCGACTCGGCCGAGGCCGTGTTCAACGTCGACGATTACGAGAGCTTCGTGCACATCCAGTCCGAAGCCGCGCTGCGCGCGATGGCCTCCAGCTATCCGTACGACCAGCATGAGGAAGGCCAGATCGCCCTGCGCAGCCACCCGCAGGAGATCTCCCAGCACCTGCAGGAGCAGATCGCCGAGCGCCTGGGCAAGGCCGGCGTGGACGTGATCGAGGCGCGCATCAGCCACCTCGCCTACGCACCGGAAATCGCCCAGGCCATGCTGCAGCGCCAGCAGGCCAACGCGGTGATCGCGGCACGCACGCGCATCGTCGCAGGTGCGGTCGGCATGGTGGAGATGGCGCTGGCCGAGCTGCAGAAGAACGACGTGGTGAAGCTGGATGAAGAGCGCAAGGCGCAGATGGTCAGCAACCTGCTGGTCGTGCTGTGCGGCGAGCGCGGCACCCAGCCCATCGTCAACACCGGCTCCATCTACTGACGCGGGCGCGCCGGCATGCATGCCCTGGTCCCGCTGGTCCTCGCCGTCTCCGGCCTGCCCGCTCTGCTGGTCGCCGCATGGATGAGCCGCGCGAACGACATCCGCTCGCGCGGGCAGGCCTTGCACTGGCTGCTGGTCGGCCTGGCGATCCAGGCCGGCGCGGTCGGCGTCTACTTCGCCGGTGACGATGGCCGTCGGGCGCAGGGCATCGTGATCGCGATGGTGGTGATGGTGAATGCGCTGATCGTCTCGATGGTGCTGCAGCTGCGCCGCAACAGGAAGCAACCGTGAGCGAGAAGCCGGACAAGAAGGCCTATCCGCTGCGTATCAACGCCGAAGTGCTGGCGGCGGCGCAGCGCTGGGCGGACGACGAACTGCGCTCGCTCAATGCCCAGATCGAATACGTGCTGCGTGATGCGCTGCGCAAGGCCGGGCGGCTGCCGAAGGGCGGCGCCCACGACACCGACAAGAAGGAATCGCCATGAACCACCGCTGGAGCCACAAGGTCGTCGAAGTTCCCTACCGGATGTTCGCGGGCAAGCTCACCGACCGCATCCAGCAGGAGCTGGACAAGATGAGCCAGCAGGGCTGGGAACTGGTCAGCACGCTCTTCATCGAGCACGAGATCTCGGTGCGGCTGTTCTTCAAGAAGTCGGCCTGATCCCCGCTTACGGAGCCCATCCATGCAGCATCCGCAGGAGTTTCCCGTCGCCCCACTGGCATCCCACGCTGCCTGGTGGCTGTGGCTGCCGATGCTCGTCGCGACCGGCGGCGTCATCGTCGCGATGACGATGGAGTCGCGCACGTCGCCACCGGCCGCTGGATGGCTCGCGGTTCCGTTCGTTATGGCCATCTGCGCTGTGTTGACACTCGCCCTGCGGCGCAGGCAGATCGTGCTGGACAACCGCGAGCTGCAGGTGCGCGCCACGTTCTATACGAAGAAGCTGCCCGTCGAAGCCATCGACCTGGACAAGGCGCGCGTACTGAGTCTGGAGGAACACACCGACCTGGCGCCGATGCTGAAGACCAACGGCTTCAGCCTGCCGGGCTTCAAGGCCGGTCATTTCCGCCTGCGCAACCTCACCAAGGCGTTCTGCCTGGTCACCGATCGCACCCGCGTCCTCACCCTGCCGCTGCGTGGAGGCGACATGGTGCTGTTGAGCCCGGCGCGCCCGGCCGACCTGCTGGCGCGCCTGCGCGAACTGGCGACGCCCGCGCCGCATCGCTAAGCTGCGGGCATGCGACGCCTGCCCACCCGACCGCTGAAGACGCTGCTGCTCAATACCGCGCAGATCGAGCTGTGGCCTGCCGACGTGCTGCGCGCACGCGGCAATGCCGATGCGCGTGCGCTGGCCGGCGCGCACACCGTGCTGCGCCGCAAGCAGGATGGCCGCTACCTGGCTGCGGTATCGACGCACGCGGTTCATCCGCTGGTGCCGGGCCTGATTCGTGAACCGGGACTCGACGACGCCTGGGATGCGCTGGACCGGCTTGAAGGCGCCACGCGCGGCTTCGATGCGGATGCGCAGGGCACGCTGCCGCTGCATGCGCTGCAGGAGCGGCTGCACGCGTTGGGACTGGACGACCGCTACGGCGAGCGCAGCGGTCTGGCGCTGGTCGCCGAACCCGCCGCGCTGGCGTTCGCCGGACGCGACCGCTATCGCAGGCCGTTGTGGCTGACCACCGCCGCTGCACGCGGGTGGCTCGCCATGCAGCGCGCGGCTTACGGGGAAGGCATCGTTCTCGACGCGATCTCCGGCTACCGCAGCCACGACTACCAGCTCGGCATCTTTAACCGCAAGCTGGCGCGCGGGCAGACGGTCGAAGAGATCCTCACCGTCAACGCCGCACCCGGCTACAGCGAACACCACGGTGGTTGCGCGCTCGATATCGGCACGCCCGGCGAGCCGCCGGCCGAAACCACCTTCGAGAACACGCCCGCCTTCGCCTGGCTCACGCGGCACGCCGGCGACTTCGGCTACACCATGAGTTATCCGCGCGACAATCCGCACGGCATCGTCTACGAACCGTGGCACTGGTGCCATCGGCCGGCGGCCTGACCGGCGTGCACCGTCGCGACGCGCTGCGTTGCGCGCTCGTCGCCGGCACGGCCGCGTGGTTGCCGGCCTGCAGCGATGTCGAGGACTCCGCCGCGCGATCGGCCAGCGATATCGCCCGGCTGGACAGTACCCGTCTTGCCGGCATTGTCCGACCCACGACCACCGCCGGTGTCGTGGCCGCCATGCGCGCCTGGCGCGGCGCGGTCTGCATCGCGGGCGCACGCTTCAGCATGGGCGGGCAGACACGCGAGCCCGAGGCGCTGCAGTTCGATCTGGCCGGCATGGACCGGCTGCTCCGGATGGACCCGGTGGCGCGCATCGTGCGCGTGCAGGCCGGCATGCGCTGGCGTCGCCTGCAGACGCTGCTGGATCCGCACGACCTGTCCGTCAAGGTCATGCAGAGCTACAGCAACTTCACTGTCGGCGGCTCGGTATCGGTGAACTGCCATGGCCGCTACATCGGGGAAAGCGCGATCGCCGGCACGGTCCGCGCCCTGCAACTCGTCACGGCGGATGGAAGCACGCATGAACTGTCCCGTGACCGCGAGCCGGCCCTGTTCTCAGCGGCGCTCGGCGGTTACGGCGGCCTCGGCGTGATCACCGAAGTCGAACTGGACCTCGCGCACAACACGCGTATCGCGCGAACGGTGTCGGCGGTGCCGCTCGACGCGTATCCGGACTGGTTCCGGGCGAACGTGCTGGGCAAGGGCGATGTCGTCATGCACAACGCCGACCTGGTACCTCCCGACTTCGACGCGCCACTGGCCATCACGTGGTCGCGCACCTCGGCACCCCTGACCGATACGCGCCGCCTGGTGCCGGAAGGCCTGGACTACAGCCGGGAACAGAACCTCATCTGGTCGGCCACCGAACTGCCTGGCGGCGATGCGCTCCGCGAGCGCTACATGACGCGCCGCCTGCTGACCGAGCCTCGCGTGATCATGCGCAACTGCGAGGCTAGCCTTGACGTAGCCTCGATCGAGCCGCGCACACGCCGGGTGTCGACCTACCTGCTGCAGGAATACTTCGTGCCGACGGGCGCATTCCATCCGTTCATCGCGCGGATGCGTGCCATCCTGCGCGCCGCCGATGCCGACGTGCTCAACGTGTCCATCCGGCACGCGGCCGAGGATACGACCTCGCTGATGCGCTGGGCGGACCAGGACATGTTCTGCTTCGTGCTCTACCACAAGCAGCGCTCGTGGCAGGATGCGCGCGCCGTCGGCTGGACGCGGGCGCTGATCGACGCAGCACTGGACCACGGCGGACGCTACTACCTGCCTTACCGGCTGCATGCCACGCGAAAGCAGTTCGCGCGCGCCTACCCACAAGCGGACCGGTTCGCGGCGATCAAGCGGGACGTCGATCCCGACAACCGGTTCCGCAACCTGCTGTGGGATCGTTACCTCGCCAGCCCCTAGCGTCGCATCAGTCCTGCGAACGCTTTGTGGGCGTCTTCGCCTCGATGCCGGCATCGGCGATGCGCCACAGGTACTGTGCGGCGTAGGTGCGGTACGGGCCCCACGCCTCGCCACGCGCCGCCAGTTCCTTCGGCGTGGGCATGGCGTCGAGCCTGTCGACGAACTGCGCGCCCTTGCGCACGCCGAGATCATCGATCGGCAGCACGTCCGGGCGGCCGAGGCGGAACATCAGCATCATTTCCACCGTCCAGCGGCCGATGCCGCGCACGGGCACCAGGGCGGCGACGATCTCGTCCTGGTGCATCGTCGACATCTGCCGCAACGTGGGGATCTCGCCCCGCCGCTCGCGCGCCGCCAGATCACGCAGCGCCAGCGTCTTGTTGCCGGACACGCCGCAGGCGCGCAGTGCCGCGTCGTCGATGCGATCCAGGGTGTCGACGTGGAGGCGCGCGCTGGCGATGGCGGTTTCGACGCGACCGACGATGGTCGCCGCCGCCTTGCCGCTCAGTTGCTGGTACAGGATCGCCCTGGCCAGTGCGTCGACCGGATCGAAGGTCTTCTTCCAGGTGGGCTGCGGCGCGAGGTAGCCGATCCGCTTCATCCACGCACCCAGCTTGCGGTCGCGCCGGGTCAGGTGGTCCCAGGCGTGCTCCGTGTCGAAGCCGCGTGCATGCCGGGGCATGACCTCAGCGCCGGATGGCGTCGACCGCCCACAGTACCCAGCCCAGCATCAGCATCGTGCCGCCGGTGGGCGCCAGCCGCGTCGGCAGGCCGAAGAGGGCCCCACCCACCAGGCTGCCCGCGAACAACAGCGTGCCCAGCAGCAGCAGGCAGAGCGCCGCCGTTCCAAGGCGTCGCGTGGTGCCTGGCGCCAGCGCCGCGAGCGCCAGTCCGTGACCGAACGCGAACAGCGCGGCCATCTGCACGTGCGATTGCGCCTGTGCGGTCGCGACCCCGTGCGAGGCGTAGGCGGACAGACCCACCGCGACGGCCGCCAACAGGCCACCGGTCAGGGCCAGGAACGAGGGTTTGCGTTGGCGTCGGTCGTAGTTCATCGGCTTGGTGGTCCCGGGATCGGGCGGGCATCCTGCCAGCGACAGGACGCGCGTCCCGGAAACCGCCACCCCACAAACGCAACGCGCCGCATGAAGCGGCGCGTTGGGATGGAGCGGATCATCCGGGACAGGCGTCCGGGAGGGTTTACTGCTTGACCGCCCAGTAGACGTCGAACTTGCCGTCTTCCAGGAACGCGCCATCGACGCCGGACTTCCAGGACTCGTACGGACGGTCGACGACTTCGTGGCCGGCGGTGACCGCCCAGGCACGCAGCGCATTGCGCTGGTTGTCCAGCTGCGACATGTAACCGGTGTAGCTGCCGTAAGCCGACTTGCGGGCCTGCGTGCGGACGTATTCCACCGGCGCGCCGGACGGAATGGTGACCTTCAGTTCGCCCGTGGACGCGACCGGTGCCGACGGCGGCGTGACCGGAGCGGCATCGGCGGCGGCGTCGGCCTTCGGCGCGGCGCTGCCCTTGCGGACCGGCTGGGCGACGTCGAACGCGTACTTCTCGGTGCCGAAGTCGGTGGTGATGATGCGCAGCGGGCCGGCGGCGACCAGGCCATTGGCGTCCATCACGCGCTTGATCCATTCCTGGTTCGACTTGATCGAGGCCTTGATGGCGTCGTTGTTGCGGTCGATGTTGCCGGCGTTGACGACCAGCAGGTCCTCGGCCGGGACGTCGACGATCTTGAGGTCGGTCAGCGTACTGCCCGCTTCGCGGTAATCGATGTTCGGCACGGTGGCCAGCATGTTGCTCAGCTTGCCCAGGCCGGCCTTGACGGCATCGCCGACGTGGCGGCTGACGTACATGCCGGCATAACGGCCGATCAGGTTGAAGCCGTAGGAGACTTCATAGCTCTGCGTAACTTTGACGTTACGGTTGTTCTTGCCGCTCGGCTCCAGCGCGAAGGTGCTGCGCTTGTCGGTGCCCATGCGCTTGTCGACGATCGCGTAGACGATCTTGCCCGGGCCGCCGGTCGGCGCGGGGCGCTCGCTCTCGACGATTTCCCAGCTGCCCTGGCCCCAGGCCGCATTGGCGGAATTGAAGTCCACCTTGGCGCCGACGCCCGTGTTGTCTTCGCCGCCGGAGTAGCTCAGCTCGTTGGCCGCGCCCGGAATCAGCGGGTTCCAGTCCTTCAGACGACGCACGTTGTTCAGCGTGTCGAACACGATGGTCATGCGACGGTTGGTCTCGATGCTTTCCTGCAGCTGGCGCGAGGACGGCAGGACCAGGCCGATCACCAGAAACAGCGCCAGAACCAGCGCCAACGCAATCACGAACTCGATCAAACGGGTCATTCAGGAGTCTCCGGGGGCCGGTGCCTCGGCCGTGAAAAAAATGCACCGCGCATCCTAGCAGGGTTGCAGGGCTTCGGGCAGCCCATCTGACACCGGTTGGCCGCCCTCCTCCGGGACGTACGCGGGCGCATGCTGCGCCGGCCTCCGGAGTCCTGCTGCGCTGCAACGGCGGGCGTTTCCGCAATGCGGCCGGACGCCTTCGCTACGGCCCCGGCGTCGCCGCGAGCACCACGTCAGGCAGAGCGTCTTCTCCTCAGACCAGCTGCAGTTCGAAGGCCTTCAGCACCGCCCGGGTGCGGTCGCGCACGCCCAGCTTGGAAAGGATGTTGGAGACGTGGTTCTTGATGGTGCCTTCGGCCACGCCCAGCGAGTTGGCGATCTCCTTGTTGGAGAAGCCGCTGGCCATGAGGCGGAGGATTTCGGTCTCGCGGTCGGTCAACGGGTCGGGGCGGTCCAGGCTGACGAACTCGTTGCGCATATGCTCCAGCCCGGACAGCAGGCGCTGGGTGACGGCGGGCTGCACCAGCGAGCCCCCGTCGGCCACCGTACGGATCGCGCCGACCAGTTGCTCCAGCGAGACGTCCTTCAGCAGGTAGCCCTTGGCGCCCGCCTTCAGCCCGGCCAGCACCAGCTGGTCGTCGTCGAAGGTGGTCAGGATGATGGTGGGTGGCAGCTGGCCCGCGCGGGCCAGCGCCTGCAGGGCCTCGAGACCCGACATGACCGGCATGCGCATGTCCATCAACACCACGTCGGGCTTGACCTGCGGGACCAGGTCCACCGCCTGCTTGCCGTCGGCGGCCTCGGCCACGACCTCGATGCCGTCGTCCAGCGCCAGCAGGGAGCGGATGCCCTGGCGCACCAGGGTTTGATCGTCGACCAGACAGACACGGATCACGGGGTTCCTCCGGAGCTGAGCTCGGGTGTGGGTTCGGGTTGGGGAATGGAAAGGGGAGCGAGCGCGGGGGCCGCCTCGGTGACGGGCAAGGCGATATGCAGGCAGAAGCCATGCCCCGGCCGCGTTTCGATGCGCAACTCGCCGCCATACTGGACCAGGCGCTCGCGCATGCCGGTCAGGCCGTTGCCGGCCACCACCTGCTGGCTGCCGGCGCCGTCGTCGCGGGCGTCGATCAGTATCCGGGCGCCGTCGCGCCGGCAGTGCAGCCAGAGATGCCGGGCGCCGGCGTGGCGCACGGCGTTGGTGATGATCTCCTGGGTGCAGCGGAGCAACACATGGGCGCGGTGCGGGTCCTCGAGGGTCAGCGGCTCCTCGATGTCCATGTGGATGGCCAGCGACGGCACCTTCTCGGCCAGCGGCAGCAGCGCCGCGCCGAGGTCGATCGATCCGCTGTCGCGCAGCTGGCTGACCGCCTCGCGCACGTCGGTCAGGAGCAGCCGGGCCAGCGTATGCGCCTGGCGTACATGCTCCTGCGCCCGCCCTTCGGTCATGTGCCCGGCGACTTCCAGGTTAAGGCTGAGCGCGGTCAGGTGGTGGCCCAGCAGGTCGTGCAGCTCCCGCGAAATGCGGGTGCGCTCGTTGACGCGGGCGCTTTCGGCCAGCAGCACCCGCGTGGCGCGCAGCTCCGCGTTGAGCCGACGCTGTTCTTCGCGCGCCTGGGCCTGCTGGCGCGCCACATAGGTGGTGATGAGCACGAAAGCGGCGAAGCCCACGTAGAACATGGACTGGAAGAGTGCTTCCCAGAAATTGAAGTCGTCGCGCGCCATGAACGATGGCACCAGCAGCACGTGCGCGGCGAGCAGCCAGGCCACGGCGAAGCGCAATTCCAGCAGCCAGGGCAGCACGCCGGCCATGATCAGCAGCAGCACTGCGCCCAGGCCAGTCTGGGTATAGAAGCCCACGCCGATGGCGGTCGCCGTCAGCACCATCGCCAGCGGAACGTTCCACGCCACCGGCAGGCTGTCGCGACGGCCGTCTAGGGCCCGTGTGGCAAGCCAGTAGACACCGCCGAAACTGAAGTAGCACAGGGCCGTCAGCGGCAGGTTCACGCCCTGCCCGTCCGTTCCGCTGGACGGCGGCAGCACCCATACGTTCAGGATGATGGGAATTCCCACCAGGGCCCAAGTGTAGAGGCCTGCGGCGCGCAGCAGGCGGGTATGGCTCAGTCGTCCCAGCATCCGGGCATCTTAGGCGGAATCGTCCGGATCCATGGCCCAACTAAAGTCATGCCGACGTTGGAACGTGAGGTGGCCGGGTTCATCCCCGGCTCACCCGCGCCTCGCCGGTGGCGGCGACCGCATGCGATAATCCGCGCTCGGCCACGTGCCGCCCCGCAAGACCCGTTCGGAGTCAGGTAATGTCGATTGTCATCCGCGACGTGCGCGAGCACGAGCTGGATTCCGTCCTAGCCCTCAACAACAATGCCGGACTGGCGATCCTGCCGCTGGATTCGGCCAAGGTCCGCCGCTTCTACGAGACGGCCGAATACTTCCGCGTCGCCGAGCGCGACGGCAACCTCGCCGGTTTCCTCGTCGGCTTCGGCTCCGGCGCCGCGCACGACAGCAGCAACTTCGCCTGGTTCGGCGAGCGCTACCCGCAGTTCTTCTACATCGACCGCATCGTCGTGGCCAGCCGCCGTCGCGGCGGCGGCGTCGGCCGCGCGTTCTACGCCGACGTGCAGAGCTTCGCCGAGCTGCGCTATCCGCAACTGGCCTGTGAAGTCTTCCTCGACCACGGTGCCGATCCGGCCCTGCTGTTCCATGGCAGCTTCGGCTTCCGCGAAGTGGGCCAGAACGTCATGGCCGAGGCGGAAGTGCGCGCGAGCATGCTGATGAAGGAACTCTGCAGTTACCCGTGGGTGCGCGAGACCTACGGTGATGCCCTGCCCGACGTCGCGTGGGCCCGCACCCGCCTGCTGGCCGACGCCAGCGCGCAACGGCCGACCGGTACATGAGCGTGACCCGGGCTTCCATGGACTACGAACAGGCCGGCGAACTGAAGATCGGCCAGGTCGGCATCGCCAACCTCCGCATCCGCACCCTCGACGTCGACCAGCTGATCCGCGAAATGCGCGAGCGTGTCGAGCGCGCACCCAAGCTGTTCGGCCGTGCCGCCGTGATCGTCGATTTCGGCGGCCTGACCCGGCTACCCGATGCGGACACCGCACGTGCGCTGATCGATGGCCTGCGCGGCGCAGGCGTCATTCCGGTGGCGCTGGCCTACGGCACCCGCGAGACCGAAACCCTGGCCGAACAGCTCGGCCTGCCGCTGCTGGCCAAGTTCCGCGCGCAATACGAGCCGGTGGCGCAAGCTGCGCCGGCCCCCGCACGTGCGGCACCCGAACCTGCCCCGGCCAAGGCCGCCCCCGCGCCGGCAGCGAAAGCCGCCGACGCGAAGCCGGGCCTGGTCCAGAAGACGCCGGTGCGCTCGGGCCAGCAGCTGTATGCCGAGAACCGCGACCTGACCGTGCTGAGCACCGTGGGCGCCGGCGCCGAAGTGATTTCCGACGGCTCCATCCACATCTACGGCGCCCTGCGCGGCCGTGCGCTCGCCGGCGCGCGCGGCAACGCCGACGCCCGCATCTTCTGCCGTGAATTCCATGCCGAACTGGTCGCGATCGCCGGCCACTACAAGGTGATGGAGGAAGTACCCAAGGAACTGCGCGGCAAGGCCGTGCAGATCTGGCTCGACCAGGACCAGCTCAAGATCGTCGCGCAGGACTGACGCGCGGCGCCGACCGAACATAAGAACGACCAAGGAGAACACCGTTGGCTGAAATCATCGTAGTCACGTCCGGCAAGGGCGGCGTCGGCAAGACCACCACCAGCGCCAGCATCGCCTGCGGCCTGGCGCGCCGCGGCAAGAAGGTCGCGGTCATCGACTTCGACGTCGGCCTGCGCAACCTCGACCTCATCATGGGCTGCGAGCGCCGCGTGGTGTACGACTTCGTCAACGTCACCCAGGGCGAGGCGACGCTGAAGCAGGCGCTGATCAAGGACAAGCGGTTCGAGACGCTGTACGTGCTGGCCGCCTCGCAGACGCGCGACAAGGATGCACTGACCAAGGAAGGCGTGGAGAAGGTGCTGAAGGACCTGTCCGACGACGGCTTCGACTACGTCGTGTGCGACTCGCCGGCCGGCATCGAGAAGGGCGCGTTCCTGGCCATGTACTTCGCCGACCAGGCCATCGTGGTGGTCAATCCGGAAGTGTCTTCGGTGCGCGATTCCGACCGCATCCTCGGCCTGCTGGACTCCAAGACCCGCCGCGCCGAGAACGGCGAGCCGCTGAAGGCCAACCTGCTGCTGACCCGCTACAACCCCGCGCGCGTGGAAGGCGGCGAGATGCTCAGCATCAAGGACGTGGAAGACGTGCTGGGGCTGAAGACCCTGGGCGTGATCCCCGAGTCGGGCGACGTGCTCAACGCCTCCAACAAGGGCGAGCCGGTCATCCTCGACCTGGAGTCGCCGGCCGGCCAGGCCTACGACGACACCGTCGGCCGTCTGCTGGGCGAAGACCGCCCGATGCGCTTCATCACCCTTGAGAAGAAGGGTTTCTTCACCAAGTTGTTCGGAGGTTGAACATGGGCCTGTTCGATTTCCTCAAGACCAAGAAGAACACCGCCGAGACCGCCAAGAACCGCCTGCAGATCATCATTGCGCAGGAACGCAATTCGCGTGGCGCTCCCGACTACCTGCCGCTGCTGCGCCGCGAGCTGCTGGAAGTTATCAAGAAGTACGTCAACGTCGACGTCGACGCGGTGAAGGTCGACCTGATCAAGGACGGCGACCACGACGTGCTGGATATCTCGGTGGCGCTGCCGGAAGGCAATGCCTGACCTGACAGGCGCCGCAGAGCGGAGCGTGCTCCGCTCGGAACGACCCGGTTCGTGACGAAAGGCAGCGGAGCGAGCTCCGCTCTACCCATGATGCCCGACGACGCTGCTGCCAACGCCGAGAACGCCGGGGTGATGCGGGTACGCGACCTGCCGCCCGGCGCGGCCGATGCGTTGCTCGCGTCCCATGGCCTGCAACTGCATCGCGTCGATGATGATGCTCCGATCCCCGGCAGCTACTGGGGCGAGCCCGAAGCCGGCGTCATCGCCCACAACGTCTTCGTGCGCAGTGATACGCCCGTGCATTCGATGCTGCACGAGGCCTGCCACCTGATCGTCCTGCCGCCGGAACGGCGCGCGCAGGTGCATACCGATGCCACCGACTCGGTGATCGAGGAAGACGCCACCTGCTGCCTGCAGATCATCCTGGCCGGCGAACTGCCCGGTGTAGGGCGCGCGCGCCTGATGGCCGACATGGATGCCTGGGGATACACCTACCGGCTGGGCTCCACGCAGGCGTGGTTCGAGCAGGACGCCGAGGACGCGCGGACCTTCCTGCGGGAACGGGGTCTGCCGTACCGCTGAGGGCGCACCTTGCAGGAGCGACGTCAGTCGCGACCGCATGATATCGGCGCCCATAGGCCTTTCGTAACTGCATCCACCGGCCTTCACGTCGTCGGAAGGTGGACGGTCGCGACTGACGTCGCTCCTGCAGGGAAGCAGGCGACCGCACTTGCACCCCCTGCCCTGCCCTCACTACCCTTCCGGTTCCTGCGCCCGCGCCCTGAAGGACGTCCCGTGAAGCATCGCCACCTCCTGCTCGCCCTCGCCGTCGGCGTGGGCATCGCCACGCTCGCCGCCTGCAAGAAGGACGAGCCGGCCGCCGATACGGCCGCTGCGCCGGCCGCGCCGAAGGGCGAGACCGCCGACCAGTTCATCGCGCGCGTCAACGACGAGCTCAAGAAGATGTATCCGGAACTGACCGCCGCGCAATGGCTGTCCAGTACCTACATCAACGACGACAGCCAGCTGCTGGCCGCCAAGGGCAACGAGCGTTACCTGACCCAGCTCAACCACTGGATCGAGCAGGCGAAGAAGTTCGAAGGCCAGCCGATGTCGCCGGAAACCGCGCGCGCCATCCAGTTGCTCAAGCTGGGCACCGCGATGCCGGCGCCGAAGGACCCCGCCAAGCTCGCCGAGCTGACGCAGATCGCAACGAAGATGGAAGGCACCTACGGCGCGGGCACGTACTGCACCGGCGAAGGCGATGCGAAGAAGTGCCGCCAGCTGGGCGAGCTCGAGGACGTGCTGCGCAGCAGCCGCGACTACGACGCGCAGCTCGACGCCTGGCAGGGCTGGCACACGATCGCCCAGCCGATGCGCAAGGACTACACACGCTTCGTCGAACTGGTGAACGAGGGCTCGAAGGAAATGGGCTTCGCCGACGCCGGCGAGATGTGGCGCAGCGGCTACGACATGACGCCTGCCGAGATCGCCGCCGAAACCGACCGCCTGTGGGGCCAGGTCAAGCCGCTGTACGAACAGCTGCACTGCTACACCCGCACCAAGCTGCAGGCGACGTACGGCGTGGAGAAGGGCCAGGTCAATGGCCTGCTGCCCGCGCACCTGATGGGCAACATGTGGCAGCAGGACTGGGGCAACCTGTGGGACGTGCTGGAACCGTACAAGAACGCCGGCAGCCTCGACATCACCGGCGCGCTGGAGAAGCAATACCAGGCGGATTACCAGGCCGCGCTGGCCAAGGCCGGTCCCGGCCCGGGCACGGACGCGCTGTTCAAGGCCGAGCGCGATGCGCAGCTGCAGGTCGCCAGGCAGATGACCGAACGCGCGCAGGACTTCTACACCAGCCTCGGCATGCCCAAGCTGCCGGAGAGCTACTGGACCAAGACGCAGTTCATCAAGCCGATGGACCGCGACGTGGTCTGCCACGCCAGCGCCTGGGACATGAACATGAGCGGCGATGTGCGCACCAAGATGTGCATCAAGCCGAACGAGGAAGACTTCACCACCATCTACCACGAGTTGGGCCACGTCTATTACTACCTGGCCTACAACAAGCTGCCGCCGCTGTTCCAGACCGGCGCGCACGACGGCTTCCACGAAGCCATCGGCGACACCATGGTGCTGGCGATGACGCCTGACTACCTGAAGTCGATCGGCATGGTCGATGCCACCGCGCAGAGCAACGAAGCGCTGATCAACGCGCAGATGCGCATGGCGCTGGCGAAGGTGTCGTTCATGCCGTTCGGCCTGATGATCGACCGCTGGCGCTGGGGCGTGTTCGACGGCAGCATCAAGCCGGCCGACTACAACAAGGCCTGGTGGGAACTGAAGGCCAAGTACCAGGGCGTGGCGCCGGCGACCGCGCGCGGCGAGGACTTCTTCGACCCGGGCGCGAAGTACCACGTGCCGGGCAACACGCCGTACACGCGCTACTTCCTCTCGCACGTGCTGCAGTTCCAGTTCTACAAGGGCCTGTGCGATGCGGCCGGCTACCAGGGTCCGCTGTACAACTGCAGCTTCTACGGCAACAAGGCGGCGGGCCAGAAGTTCTGGGCAATGCTGGAGAAGGGCGCCAGCCAGCCGTGGCAGGCCACGCTGAAGGAACTCACCGGCGGCGAGAAGATGGATGCCGGCGCGGTGCTGGAGTACTTCGCCCCGCTGCAGGACTGGCTGAAGCAGCAGAACGAGGGCCAGACGTGCGGCTGGCAGGTGCCCGCCGCACCTGCACCGGCTGCGCCCGCAAAGTCCTGAGCGCCTCTCGTGGACGGGCTACTGGCGCCCGTCCACGCATCCCATGCCAGACAAGGACGTAACGCGAATGAAGAACACGCTCTCTCTTGGCATGCTCACGTGCCTCCTCGTCGTACTGCCTTGTCTGGTGAGCGCAACGGACATGCAGGCCGGCTCCGAAGTCAGCCGTACATCCCCACAGACAGCGCCGCGATGGAAGCTGGATGCGTTCCCGGTGCGCAGCGCCGTTTCCCTGAGCTACCGCGACATGGCACTGCAGCGCCTGCTGAGGATGCAGCAGTACAACGCCATGCCCCACGCGAAGGCGACCCAGATCGGCATCGGCCGCGAACTGTCCGCTGAAGGCGTAGCGCGCACGACACCCTCGCTGCGCTGGATCGCGCTCCGGGATGGCGGCAGCGTCGCGCGCCTGCACGTCACTTCGCCGGATGCCGTAGCGCTTCGCGTCGGGCTGCAGGTCAACCGCCTGCACCCGCAGGTCGAGTTGCGTTTCGGAGGGTCCGCCCGCGCGGCCGACGTGATCACCTCCGTTACGGCAGCCGAAGCACAGCGCTTCGCCGATGCGCAAGGCATGTACTGGTCGCCTGCGACCGATGGCGCCACGCAGATCATCGAGGTCTATCGTCCCGCCCATGTCACGGCGATGCAGGCGGCCGTACAGGCGCCGCAGGCTTCCCACCTGATGGCCGACAGTACGACCGGCTTCAAAATCATCAGGAAGGTCGGGGAATCGGAAAGCTGCAACTTCGATACGGTCTGCCGCGTCAACGAGCTCGGCCCCGCCTATGTCGACGCGAAGAATGCCGTCGCCCACATGGTGTTCAACGTCTACAACACGGCGGGCGGCATCCAGGCCAGCTACCTGTGCACGGGTACGCTGCTCAACGATACCTCTCCCGCCACGCAGGTCCCCTGGTTCTTCTCGGCCGATCATTGCTTTGCCGGCGGTGAAGACGGCGTTCCCCTGCAGGATCGCGCAAAGGTGGCCGCCAGCCTCAATACCTACTGGGGCTACGAGAACTCGACGTGCCGGGGCGCCCTCGATGCCGTCAAGGGCGCTCCGTTGACAGGCGGTGCCGACCTGATGTTCCACGATGTCGCTACCGACGCCATGCTGCTGCGGCTGCGCAGATCCCCGCCGGCCTCGGCGACGTTCGCCGGCTGGGACGCCAGCCCCTTGGCGGCCAGCTCACCGGTGATTGCCATCCACCATCCCGCCGGCGATGCCAAGAAAGTGTCGCAAGGGCGGCAGGCCAGTGTGTCCGGATATCCCAACTCCCACGCCGTCGCGTGGCTGACGGGCTCTACCGAACGCGGCAGCAGCGGATCCGGCCTGTTCACGATCTACCGGGATGGCAGCTATCGGCTGCGCGGCGGCCTGCACCAGGGCAGCGCGACCTGCGCGAACAGCGGCAGTGTCGCCACGCCCGGCAATCGCGATCTCTATTCACGCCTCGACCTGGTCTTCCCGCAGATCAAGCAATGGATCGCCGCCGATCCGGTCCGCGAGAACACATCGCAGCCGTTGGTCCGCTCGGCCGGCGCCGTCGCGCAGGGTCAGGGCGCGCGGACATCGCCGGCCACGCCCGCAACCGTGCCTGCGACCGCGACGATTCCGGCCGTCCGTGAGCGCCCGGGTCAGGCAACACCGCTGCGCGCAGGCACGCTCGAGCGCTGAGGCGAAGCCCACGCGCGAAGGAGACAAGGCCGGCCCATGCCGGCCTTTTTTCTGCGCACGCATCCGCTTCATCGTGCGCACACGGAACGCAGCGAACCTGCGCGCGACATCCTGCGGACCAGCCCATGCCGACCATCCTCACCCACGCGCTGATTCCCCTGGCGGCCGGCTTCGCGCTCGGCAGCAGACGACTCCCGCCCCGCCTGGTCGGTGCCGGCATGCTGGCCGCGATGCTGCCGGACGCCGACGTCGTCGCCTTCAAGCTCGGCATCGAATACGCACATGCACTCGGCCATCGCGGCGCCAGCCATTCCCTGGTGTTCGCGCTGGCCTGCGGTGCATTCGCCGCCACCGGTGCGCGCTGCCTCCGGACTTCGGCCATGAAGGCATTCCTGTTCATCGCGCTGTCGGCCGCATCGCATCCGCTGCTCGACATGCTGACCGACGGCGGCCTCGGCGTCGCGCTGCTGTGGCCCTGGTCGGAGGCGCGCCACTTCGCACCGTGGCGGGTGATCGAGGTGTCGCCGCTCGCGAACCGCTTCTTCAGCGCGCGCGGCGTGGACGTGCTGCTGTCGGAGTTCCGCTGGGTGTGGGTGCCGGTGTTGGCACTCGCTTGCTTCACCGCTTGGTTGCGTCGAAGCATGCGCGTGGGGGCGACGTAAGTCGCGATCGCAAGAACGAAGCTACGCGGAACCGCATCGTCGGTCAGCGTCATTGCCGAATCAACGTCAGCGGGTGCATTACATCAAATGATCGCGACTTACGTCGCTCCCACATTGACATCAACAGGAACGTCAGTTCACGTCCGGCGCCGGCTCCGCCTTGCGGTCCTTCATCTGCTCGGCCAGCTGTTCCTCGAACTGCTCCAGCGTCAGGCCCTGCGCCGCGGCCTCAATCACCGCGGTGTCGCGCAGTTCGTCGGAATACACCAGCCGCACCGCATTGCCCTGCGCCTCGTGCAGCGCGGCGGCCTGCTTGATCATCGCCAGCACTTCGGCGGCGCTGTCGGAACTGCCGGCGATGCGGCCGTCCATGCCCAGCACCCACACCCCTGCCTGGCGCACCACGCCCGCCAGCAGGTCGCCCTGCGGATTGCGCAGTTCGGCATGCGGCTCGATGGCAGGCGCATTCGCGCGCGCCTGGTTGTGCGCCTTGATCGCCTTGCGCTTCTTCGCTTCGCGGCGGGCCTTGGACTGGATCGACATGGGAGTTCTCGCGGAAGGTCAGAGTTGATCGGTGGGTTCCAGCGCAGCGGCATTCTGCGGACAGGCCAGGCGACGCCGGTGCGCTCGCGCTTCCCATTGCCACATCAGCCAGCCCAGCAGCGTGAAGGCCGCCATGCCGAGCGCCAGGTGCAGACCATGATGGCTCAACAGCGGCGACAGCACACCGGCGACCACCGCATTGACGATCAGGTTGCTGAACGCCTGCAGCGATGAAGCGGCACCGCGCTGCCGCGGGTACATGTCGAGGATGGCCAGCGTCAGGATCGGGAACACCAGCGCCACGCCGAGCGCGGCGAGCATCATCGGCAGCACCGCCCACGGCACCTTGATGTCCTCGCCGGCCCAGGCGCTGTAGCCCACGTTGGCCACCATCGCGAGCGCCATGCAGGCATAGCCGAGCTTCACCAGCCGCGTGCCTTCGACGCGCCCGGCGGCGCGCCCGGACAGGAACGCGCCCAGCACCATGCCACCGATGGTCGGCAGGAACAGCCAGGCGAACTGCTGTTCGTCCAGGTGCAGCAGATCCATGACGAACGCCGGCGCCGAGGCGATGTACAGGAACAGGCCGGCGAAGCTCAGCGACCCGGCCAGCGCCAGCCGCAGGAAGCGCGGATTGCGCACGATGCCCACGTAGTCGCGCAGCAGGTGGCGCGGCGATGCCGGCTGGCGCGCCTCTGGCGGATGCGTCTCCGGCAGCCAGCCGACCACCGCGACGATCAGCAGCAGCGAGAACCCGGCCAGGAACCAGAAGATCATCGGCCACGCGCTCCAGCCGAGTATCCAGCCACCCACGATCGGCGCGATCGCCGGCGCGATGCCGAAGATCATCGACACTTGGCTCATCAGCCGTTGCGCGTCGTCCCCGTCGCGCGCATCGCGGATCACCGCGCGTCCGACGATGAAGCCGACGCCGGCGGACAGGCCCTGCACGCCGCGGAACAGCAGCAGCGTGCCCATGTCGGTGGCCAGCGCGCAGCCCACCGAGGCCAGCAGGAAGACGAACAGGCCACCCAGGATCACCCGCCGGCGGCCGAAGGTGTCCGACAGCGGG
Source organism: Pseudoxanthomonas japonensis (assembly GCF_043632995.1). Classification (NCBI taxonomy): domain Bacteria; kingdom Pseudomonadati; phylum Pseudomonadota; class Gammaproteobacteria; order Lysobacterales; family Lysobacteraceae; genus Pseudoxanthomonas; species Pseudoxanthomonas japonensis. The sequence goes on from NZ_CP171632.1 coordinate 2,791,522, forward strand.
CCGTGCACCAGGCTCATCAGCGCATACGTCAGCAGGTAGACGCTGATGGTCTGCTGCATCGCCACCTTGTCGGCACCCAGCTGCGCGCCGATGGCCGGGAAGGCCGGGAAGATGGTGTCGATGGAGAACGGGCCGAACATCGCCAGCCCACCCAGCAGCAGGGCCAGGCGGCGGTTCGAGATCGTGTGGGGGGCACTCATTGCGGGAAAACTCCGGACGGGCGCGGCGGGGCTTCATGAACAGGCCGCGCCGGGCCGCACATGGTAAGCCCAAACCGCCGGCCGGCCCTCCCGCCGGGCTATACTCCGCGGGCAAGACCCGGTGGGAGAAGCCCGTCGCCCGCGACGTGCTGCCGAAGGCGCAAACGCCCGTAATCGCTCAGGCCCGATACCACCACTGCAACGACACTCTGGAGAGACCGGCCGCCCACGCGGCAGCGCCGGCGCCGAAGGGGCACGAAGCACGCGACCTCCTCGTCGGCGCGCTTCCAAACTCTCAGGCAAAAGGACAGAGGGGCACACCACGCGCGGTTTCCGCGCGCCCGGTCCTCATTGCCCTTCCCGGATGCCTTCCATGTCGAATACCCCCTCCCTGCGCGAGCTCGAGCACCACGGCGCGTTCCTCGAACGCCACATCGGCCCCAACGACGCCGAGATCGCGCACATGCTGCGCGTGGTCGGCCACGAGTCGCTTGATGCGATGACCGACGCCATCGTGCCCGGCAGCATCAAGTCCGCGCAGCCGCTGGCCCTGCCCGCCCCGATCGACGAGGAAGAGGCCCTGGCCAAGATCCGCGCCGTCGCCGACCGCAACCAAGTGTTCCGCAGCTTCATCGGCCAGGGCTACTACGGCACGCACACGCCGAAGGTCATCCTGCGCAACATCCTCGAGAATCCGGCCTGGTACACCGCCTACACGCCTTACCAGGCGGAAATCTCGCAGGGCCGCATGGAAGCCCTGATCAACTTCCAGACCCTGGTCACCGACCTGACCGGCATGGAGATCGCCAGCGCCTCGCTGCTGGACGAAGCCACCGCCGCCGCCGAAGCGATGACGCTGGCCAAGCGCTCCGCCAAGTCGAAGTCGAACACGTTCCTGGTCGCCGGCGACACCCACCCGCAGACGCTCGAAGTACTGGCCACCCGCGCCGAGCCGCTGGGCATCACCGTCGACGTCGTGCGTTCCACCGATGCCTTCCACGAGAAGCTGGCCGCCGGCGATTACTTCGGCGTGCTGGTGCAGTACCCCGCCTCCAGCGGCTGGGTGGAGGAATGGTCCAAGGACGCCGACACCATCCATGCGCACAACGCGCTGTTCGTCGTCGCCACCGACCTGCTGGCGCTGACCCTGCTGAAGCCGCCGGGCGAGATGGGCGCCGACATCGTCATCGGCAACTCGCAGCGCTTCGGCGTACCGTTCGGTTTCGGCGGCCCGCACGCCGCGTTCATGGCCTGCCGCGACGCCTACAAGCGCAGCATGCCGGGCCGCCTGATCGGCGTGTCGGTCGATGCCGAGGGCAAGCCGGCCTACCGCCTGACGCTGCAGACGCGCGAGCAGCACATCCGCCGCGAGAAGGCCACCTCCAACATCTGCACCGCGCAGGTGCTGCTGGCGGTGATGGCCAGCATGTACGCCGTCTACCACGGCCCCGAAGGCCTGGCGCGCATCGCCGGCCGCGTCGCCCGCCTGACCGCCATCCTCGCCGCCGGCCTGCGCACGCTCGGCTATCCGGCCGTGCACGCCAGCGCCTTCGACACGCTCTGCATCGAACCTGGCGACGCGCGCGATGCGATCCTGGCGCGCGCCCGCGACGCCCGCATCAACCTGCGCGTGCGCAACAACGGTTCGCTGTGCATCTCGCTGGACGAAACCACCACCCGCGCCGACATCGACGCGTTGTGGGGCGTGTTCGCCGGCGAAGGCGCCACGCTGCCGTCGGTCGATGCGCTGGATGCCAGCGCGCCGTCGCTGATTCCTGACGCCCTGCGCCGCACCAGCGACTTCCTGACCCACCCGGTGTTCAACACGCACCACAGCGAACACGAACTGCTGCGCTACATGCGCGCGCTGTCGGACAAGGACCTGGCGCTGGACCGCACCATGATCCCGCTGGGCAGCTGCACCATGAAGCTCAACGCCACGGCCGAGATGATCCCGGTGACCTGGCCGGAGTTCGGAAACATCCATCCGCTCGCGCCGGCCGACCAGTCGCAGGGCTACACACAGCTGATCGACGAGCTGGAAGCCATGCTGGTGGAATGCACCGGCTACGACGCCGTCAGCCTGCAGCCGAATTCCGGCGCACAGGGCGAATACGCCGGCCTGCTGGCGATCCGCGCCTACCACCGCGCGCGCGGCGAAGGCCACCGCGACATCTGCCTGATTCCCGAATCCGCGCACGGCACCAACCCGGCGAGCGCGCAGATGTGCGGCATGCAGGTGGTGGTGACCAAGTGCGACGCCAACGGCAACGTCGACGTCGAGGACATCCGCCGCGCCGCCGAGAAGTACAGCGAGCGCCTGGCCGCGATCATGATCACCTACCCGTCCACGCACGGCGTGTTCGAGGAAGACGTGGTCGCCATCTGCGACATCGTCCACCAGCACGGCGGCCAGGTGTACACCGACGGTGCCAACATGAACGCTCTGGTCGGCGTGGCCAAGCCCGGCAAGTGGGGCTCGGACGTGTCGCACCTCAACCTGCACAAGACCTTCTGCATTCCGCACGGTGGCGGCGGTCCCGGCGTGGGCCCGTGCGCAGTGAAGGCGCACCTGGCGCCGTACCTGCCGAAGAAGCTGGGTGGCGAAGGCGACGTGGGCATGGTGTCGGCGGCCAGCTTCGGCAGCGCCAGCATCCTGCCGATCAGCTGGATGTACATCACGCTGATGGGCGCGGCCGGCCTGCGCAAGGCCACCCAGGTGGCGCTGCTCAACGCCAACTACATCGCCAAGCGGCTGGAACCGCACTTCGAGACGCTCTACACCGGCCGCAACGGACTGGTAGCGCACGAGTGCATCCTCGACCTGCGCCCGATCAAGGACCGCACCGGCATCAGCGCCGAGGACGTGGCCAAGCGCCTGATCGATTTCGGCTTCCACGCGCCCACGCTGAGCTTCCCGGTGGCCGGCACGCTGATGGTCGAGCCGACCGAAAGCGAATCGCAGCACGAGCTGGACCGCTTCATCGACGCGATGATCGAGATCCGCGAGGAGATCCGCGCGGTCGAGGACGGCCGCCTGGACCGCGAGGACAACCCGCTGCGCAATGCGCCGCATACCGCGACGATGGTGATGGCCAGCGAATGGACCCACGCCTATCCGCGCGAACTGGCCGCGTTCCCGCTGGCCACGCTGAAGCTGCAGAAGTACTGGCCGCCGGTCTCGCGCGTGGACAACGTCTACGGCGACAAGAACGTCATGTGCGCCTGCATCCCGGTGGATGCGTACAAGGAAGACGTGGAGGCCTGAGTGCCGCGCCACGGGTGAGCAAGAAGCCCCGCCATGCGGGGCTTCTTTTTTTAGCGCCGATCAGCGCCTGGCCGCGGCCAGCGCCACCGCATCGGCGCCGGCGGGGAAACGCCATAGTCCGCTGGCGTCGTGGACCGCATTCCACACGGCCTGCGCGACATCGGTTTCCAGCGTGAAGGCATCCGCATCGGCGAAGCCGGCGAACACCTCCTGCGCGTAGCGCGCATACGCGTCGGGCACGAGGCCGCGCATGCGCTCTTCGCCATTGGCCGCGAAGCGCGTGGTGGGTGCGTAGCCCGGTTCGACCAGCCGCACCGCCACGTCGAACGCGCCCAGCTCGTGCGCCAGCGACGCGGTGAAGCCTTCGATCGCCGTCTTGCTGGCGGTATAGGCCGCCACCAGCGGCATCGGCGCCAGCGTGGCGCTGGAGGTGACGTTGACGAGGGTGCCCGCACGGCGCGCGCGGAACTGCGGGATCACCGCCTGCGTCATCGCCATCGTGCCGAAGGTGTTGGTCTCGAAGATCTCGCGCACCGTGGCCATCGGCGTGGCCTCGAACGCGCCGAACAACCCCAGCCCGGCGTTGTTGACCAGCACGTCCAGTGGCCCGGCCGCCTCCAGCGCGGCGGCGATGCTGTCGGCCCGCGTGACATCCAGCGGCAGCACGCGCAGGCGTTCGTCGTTGGGCAGCAGTTCCGGGCGCGGCGTGCGCATGGTGGCGATGACGTGCCAGCCCTGGGCGTGGAAGTGGCGGGCGCTCTCCAGGCCGTAGCCGGAGGAACAGCCGGTGATGAGGACAGTCTTCATGGGAGGGGTCCGTGGTCGTTGATCGGGAGGCCACGATAGGCGAGCATCGCCGGACGCTCTATCGCCCTGCGTCCACTTTTCTTATTGGATCGTCCATATGTCCGACCCACTGTCCGACATCGTCCGCCTGCTCCGCCCGCAGGCGGCGTTCTCCAAGGGCATCACCGCCGCCGGTGCCTGGGCGGTGCGGTACAGCCCGTTCGGCGAGCCCAGCTTCTGCATTGTCCAGGCAGGCCGGTGCGTGCTGGCGGTAGATGGCCAGGCCCCGGTGGTGCTGGAAACCGGCGACTTCGTCCTGCTGCCGGCGACGCCGGGGTTCCTGCTGTCGGACGGGCGCACGCAGTTGCCCCACCACATCGACCCGGTCCGCGACCCGCCCCCGGACCAGGCGATCCGCCACGGTCGCCAGGACGGGCCGCCTGACGTACGCCTGCTCGGCGGCTGGTTCCGCTTCGCTGCGAACGAGCCGGACCTGCTGGCCGCGCTGTTGCCCGCACTGGTGCATGTGCGTGGCGTACCGAGGTTCTCGCAACTGGTGACACTGCTCGGCGATGAAGCCGATGACGACCGTCCCGGGCGCGACGTGGTGCTGTCAAGACTGGTGGACCTGCTGCTGGTGGAAGCGCTTCGCGCCATGCCTGCCGCCACCACGCCGCCAGGCCTGCTGCGCGGCCTCGCCGATCCGCGCCTGGCGCCGTCGCTGCGCGCACTGCACGCACGGCCCGCGCATGCATGGACCGTCGCCGAACTCGCCCGGCATGCCGCGCTTTCGCGCTCGGCGTACTTCGAACGCTTCAGTCGCGCGGTCGGCGTCGCGCCGATGGCCTATCTGCTGAACTGGCGGATGGCGCGCGCCCGCGAGTTGTTGCGCGAGGGTCGCGTCAGCGTGGCCGACGCCGCCGACCAGGTCGGCTACCGCTCGCCCGCCACGTTCAGCACCGCTTTCCTCCGCCATACCGGCCTGCCGCCGCGTCGCTACGCCCGTCAGCACGCGGCGACACCCAGCGCAATGCGCAGCTGACATCGCGCCACGACGGAACTGGCCGTTGTCGACGCTGCTCACGGCCCGTTCTTCGGTGCGGGTGAACCGCCGCGCCATCGCCGACGCGCAGGTCCGGCAACCGGTGTAGATCACGGCTACGCGTCGAGATCATGCATCCAGATAAGGCCTCGTCGTCTCCGTCAGCCACGCCATGAACGCCTGCACGCGCTGCGGCAAGTGGCGGCGGTGCGCATACAGCAGCGTCACCGGCATCGGCTCGGCGACGTGCTGTGGCAGGACTTCCACCAGCAACCCCTGCTCCATCAGCGTGCACAGGCCCGCGACCGGCGCTTGCCCCTCATCCGCCCCCGTATCGGGTACGGCGCAGGCTATTCGGGCACCTTTCTCTCCGCCTCGCGGGGAGAAGGCATCGGAAAGCGTCAGAACTCCACCTTCACCGACGGCGCGCTGCGTTTCGCTTCACCGTGGTAGACGGCTTCGATGTTGTTGCCGTCCGGATCCAGCACGAACGCACCGTAGTAACCCGGGTGGTAGTCGCGCAGGCCAGGCGCGCCGTTGTCCTTGCCGCCATGCGCCAGTGCGACCTCGTGGAAGCGGTCCACCATCGCGCGGTCCTGCGCCTGGAACGCCAGGTGATGGCGACCGGTGAGCTTGCCGTCCGCCGCCTCGCTGTCGGCGGTGGAAACGAACAACTCGTCGGCCCAGAAGTAGTTGCCACCCTCGCCGGCCATCGGAATGCCGAGCACGTCGAACACCGCGGCGTAGAAGGTACGGCTGGCCTCCAGGTCGCGCACGACCAGCTGGATATGGTCGATCAGGCGACCGCGATGCAGTTCGTTGGTTTCCATGGAGCCTTCTCCGGTGATGGTCGCGGCAGTATTCCTGCCGATTGTGGACAGCCAGTGTCCGCGAGGCGCCGTTAACGCGGTCTCGACACCGGGTGACGGACGCTGGCGCTCCGCCAGCCACCGCGAGCGTGCCATGCCCGAGTCCATCTACGATGCCCTGCACGAAAGCCACGAAACGCAGCGCTCGCTGTGCCGCCGCCTGCTGCGGTCCAAGCCCGGTACGCGCGAACGGCTGGACCTGTTCACCGCACTGCGCATCGAACTGGCCGCGCACGCCGCCGCCGAGGAGCGCTTCCTCTACGTGCCCATCCTGATGGACGACCGCGGCCTGAACTCCTCGCGCCATGCGCTGCACGAGCACCACGAGATCGACGAACTGGTCGAGGACATCCAGGCGCTCGACCCCCGCCGAGCCGCCTGGCTGAAGAAGGCGCGCGAACTGTCGGAGAAGGTGCATCACCACCTGCGCGAGGAGGAGAAGAAGTTCTTCCAGGTCTCCGGCCGCATCCTCAGCGCGACGAAGAAGGCGCAACTGGCGCGCCGGTACCGGCGCGACTACGCGCGCATGCGCAAGGAGCTGGAGGCGAAGTAGGCCTTCCTCTCCTCAACCGTCCTTTCAGGCGTCGATGCCGATCGCGGGAAAGCGCGGGTTCACGCCATCCTGTGATTCGGCCCGCACTTCCAGCGCTGCGTGGTCGATGCGTTGACGCCGTCTTTGCACAAGGAACACGACACTGCAGGCGTGGTCGATGCCGCAACCGCGGCGTGCCGGATCCAGGTGAAACAGCCACGGCGACCACAAGGGTACCGTTGTGCGAAGCCTCAGCTTCGTCCAGCTTGGCTGCAAGTGCGTCCCCGTGAACGGATCGCTGGCGCGGTACCCTCTTCACCATTGCGTCGCGATCCCCGTGCGTGGCGTCAGCCGCGGGCGTTGTCGTCGTCGTTTAGATGCATGGCAGCAGGATGGCATGCCGCATCCTTCGGCACCGTATCGGTCATCGTGCGCAATGTATCGGGTACGCCGAGGGTTGCGATGGCGAGCGTTGCCGCGGCGAATACGCTGGCCGCACACAGCGGCGCCACCTCGGCCCCCGTGCCGTCATCACGGCGGCGTGCGCGACGGCGCCCCGCATCGGGAGAGCCGCGCTTCATACGTTCGGCGGCAACGGGGCACACGTGCGGGGACCGGTATCGACCGGTGCCGCCAGCGACTGCAGCTGGCAGAACGTGGCATCGTAGGCGGCGACTTCTTCCTGGTACTGGCACAGCGCGCGGAACGGACTGCGCGCCGAGAGCGCCTGCGCGGCGGCGCGCAGGCGCTCGCCGTCGGGGTGGCTCTGGACCAGGGCCGCGATCCAGACGGTAAGGGCTTCGAGCTGCCCGGTGGCGCGGGCATCGCTGGTTTCCAGGCGGTCCAGCAACGTATGCAGATGGGCTTGCGAGTAAAGCAACATGGGGCATGACATCCGGTCGGTGATCGCCGCATCCTGGCCCCTGTTCCGGCTGCGGTTTCCCCCGATCACGCGTCCGGTGCGCGGGTGCGGACACCTCCGCACCCGCGCGAGTCATGTGGCGTTGGGGAAGGCGTGACGTTTGGCCTATCCGCGCAGGTTCACTTCAGCGACCTTGTCTCCGTAATCTTCCTTGGGATCCACACCCAGCAGCATCTTCACGCCGGCGAGCAGGCTGTGTTCGTTGAGCCAGATTTCCGCGTGCTCGGCGTCGAAACGCAGCAGCGCGAGCTTGGGATCGTCCTTGCCGTCCTCGTACCAGGCGGCGATGAAGGGATTCCACAGACGCTCGATCACAGCGCGATCGTCGTCGCGTACCAGCGAGCCCTGCAGGCTGGCGAAGACGTCATGACCCATGGACGCGAACGTCGCGATGGCGCGCTGCGGTTCCCGCGTGCGCTGTGCAAGCAGGTTGTCGGTGGCGGTGAAGATCCATAGCGGTCCGCGCCCTTCGTGTTCGAGCAGCGCCGTCATCGGGCGGGTATGCCCGTCCTCCACGCCGTCCAGGCCCAGCATCATCGTGCGATCGGACTTGATCGCCTTCCACAGTTTCTTCTCGAGTTCCTCGGGCGTATGCATGGCGTGCTTCCTCGTCTGGAATAGCCGCACGCTAGGCCGACGGGCGTCGCCGCGCCGTCAACGACCACCGCCGCCGTCAGCCGTGCGTCATCTTTGTCGCGCAGGCGTCACGGCAGCCGTACCCGCAGGTGAACGACGCCCGCCGATTTCACCGCGCGTTCGCGAGCGCCCGCCCACGCTGGCACGGCGATTCCCACCAGGAGATACGCCATGAAAACTTCTCCCATCCTGCTGTCGCTGGGCCTGATGTCGCTGATGTCCGCAGCCGCGGCGCAGACCTACGGTCCGAAAGACGAGGGCCGCCGTTTCAGCGACGGCAGCAAGGTCGAATGCCGCAACGTCGAAGTGCAGAAGAACAGCCGCGATCCCAACCGCGTCGCCGGTACCGCGATCGGCGCCGTCGTCGGCGGCCTGCTCGGCAACCAGGTCGGCAGCGGCAACGGCAAGAAGGTCGCCACCGTGGGTGGTGCCGTCGCCGGCGGCGCGATCGGCCGCAAGGTGCAGGGCAACAGCCAGGAGAACAAGGGCGACCGCATCGTCGAGCGTCGCTGCGAGCGCGTCTATCGCTGACGCGAGCCGATGCACACCCAGGACGGCAACGCGGGCTTCCGGATCACATCTCGTCCTGGCAGGCGCGCTTGAGCAGGTCGTCGCCACTTCCTGCGCACCGCGCCGCGTAGACCCGCGCGGCGTCCGCCTTGCCGGCGCGCCGGTTCAAGCGCACGCCGTAAGGCAACAGCTCCGGAGGATCGCCCAGGCTCTTCCGGCTGACCTCGAGCACCTGCAATGCCTGCTCGCGGTTGCTGCTGCGGCTGGCCATGTCGAGCGTCAGCTGGTGAAGGGCGAACAGCGAATCACTCCGCCCGAGCTCTCCCTGCAGCGCGGGGAGCGCCTTGTCGCGATCCATCTGCGGCTCCATGAGGCGCATCGCGGTGTAACGCACCAGCGGCGTATCCGACGCCGGCCCGCGCACCAGTGCCTGCAGCACGGCATCCTGCTGTGAGCGGGGCATGCGCGTCGTATCAGCGGCGAGCACGTCGTGCGCCAATTGCGTGGCCTCGAACACCGCGGCCACCTCCGCGTCCCCCGACCACGGCAGCGAACGCATGTCGGGGCGCTCAAGGTCCGCGTGCCGGGATTCGATATGCGCCCGCACACGTTCGATCCGAAGCGCTGAATCGCGATGCGTATTGCCGCTGGCCTGCTGCACGCGTTGCTGGGTGCTGCCGACCAGCGCAGCAATCAGGTTGTCCACGCTCTTGCCGTCGTCGAGGCGGCGCTTCGCCGAGCGTGCCTGCTCGCTGTTCTGCAGGTATCGCCCCAAGGTGGCGGCAACGCCCGCTTGCCCGGCAGGCGCGGCGGAGGTGCCGGCGCGTGTGCGCTGCCGTTCCCACAGCGCCATCCGGCCCAGCAGGTCCATCATGCCGATCGGGTTGTAGCCGGCCGCGACCATCAGATCCGTGCCCATCAGGTCGGCTTCGTCTTCCTGCGAGCGCGCGCGCGTAGGCACGATGCCGGCCTGCACCGACTGCATGGCGGTCTCGCGCATCAGCGCGTGGCGCATGTAATCGGTGGAAGGTCGCGAGGCGCTGACGTTCGCGTACTGCCGGTCCAGGTACAGCGACGTCAGGCCCGCGCCGACACCCTTGGCGGTCTCCAGCGCGCTCTTGCCGGGATGCCTGCGCAGTACGTGCGCATATTCGTGGGCCAGCAGCGCGACGACCTCGTCGCGGCTCTCCAGGCTCCGCAGCATGCCCGCCGCCACGAAGATGGAGCCGTCCTCGGCGGCATAGGCCTGGAACGTGGGGTCAGGGATCACGTACACCCGTGCGACGGGCGCACGGGACCCGGCGGCGCGACGAAGCTCCTGCACCATCTGGTCCAGCGCGCCATCCAGTTGCGGGTGGCGCATCACGCCGTAGGCCCAGCGCTGCCGCTCCACCGGCGTCATCGTGCGGTTCTGCCGGAACGACTGCAGCACGCCGCCTAGCAGTTGCGCGTTGCGGTTGAGGCGTTCCATGTCCTTGTCGCTGATCAGCGGCTTGCCCGCTTGCGCGGGCATCGCCAGCCCCAGCACGCAGGCGAGCAGCAGGCTGCTCGACGGTGGCGTCTTCACGGGCAGCCCTCGCCCGCGCCGCGTACCCCCGCGGTGGCGGCGTCGCGGCTGGCGGTCACGCCACTGGCCGTGCGCGGGGGCGCACATCGCACACCCGGCGCCAGGCTCAGGTCGCCCTCGATGCGCAGCTTCAGCTTGTCCACCCATACCGCCCCGCCAGCGGTCTGCACCTGTACATATCCCTTGCGCGAGACGTCCAGTACGGCGGCATTGGCCAACGCCACACCGGCCACGTGCAGGCCCGTGCGCTTGAAGCGTTCGCCGTCCCGTTCGAAGGTGGCGACCTGGTCACTGGTGGCCTGGATCACCCGGGCCTTCAACGGGGACGGTTCCGTCCACGCCCATGCCGTCGTTGCCACCACCAGCACCGCCAGCATCACCCACGTACCGCGCACCTTCTTGTTCGCCCTGCCCATCGTCCTGCTCCTGTCCTTGGGGGCGTTGCTGCCCCAGGTTCACCACGTAGTACGTCACGGCCAGCGCGAGGCCCAGCAGGCCGATCCAGTCCTGCGGCGGCTGCCGCCATGCCAACTGTGCAAACACCGCCACGCCCATCCCCAGCAGCGCCGACAGCACGGCGATCAGCACCATGCGCTTTGTCGTACCGCGAACGGCCAGCAGGACCATGCCCGCCGCCAGCGACAGCAGCACGGCGTTGAGCAGCGCCAACGCCAGATTCGCGCCCTCGGTGCGATGCGCGCGCCGCTCGCCCCACGTCATCAGGTTGTCCAGCGCCATCGCGTGGAGGTACACCCCGGGAATCTGCTGGTGCACCGGCGACAGCACGCGGTCGTTGAGCCCCGTCAGGTGGGTACCGACCAGCACCACGCGATCGGCCAGCGCGTCGCGCATCGCGTCTTCGTCCAACTGCTCTTCGAACACGGTGAACGTATAGGCGCACCGTTCCCGGTTGCGATCTTCCACCTGCTCGTCGCGGCCACTGTTGAAGCTGTCCCACAGGAGCCGCAGCGACACCGCCATCCGCGCGCCGTTGCCCACCTCGTCCCTGCGCGTGCAGGCGACGGCTGCCGGCCCGCGCGGGCGCGTGCTGCCCCATTGCACCGCCATGGGTTGCGCGCGCGCAGGCGCCGACAGGGCCGCCGCAGGCTCCGTACAACCGGCGCGCGCCCCGCCGCAAGCGGCCTCGTACAGCGCCAATGCGACGCTGCGCTCATCGGCGCCGGCGCCGGCCACTCCCGGCGCACCCAGCGCCGCCCCCTGCGCGTTGATGTAGTCGCCGTAGATGCTGAGGGGGTAGTCGCCGCCCGCGCCCTGCCAGCTCGTCACCACGTCGCGGGCGCCGCCGGCCTGGGAGAAGAGGGAGCGCCCGCCTGGCGCAGCCACTCCGAAGTACACCGGAATGCCTGCTGCCATGACCTCCTCACCGATGCCCAGGCGCGCATCCTCGTAGCTGTCGTCGTAGTCGCGACGTTGCTGCATCAGGATATCCAGGTACACCGCGCGCGGACGCTGCGCCAGGATTCGCCTCACCACCTCGTCGTAATACGTGTATTGCGGCGGCCAGCCCACGCCACGCGCCTCCAGCGTGTGGTCGTCGATCATCACCACTGCGATGTGGTCCTGCGCATCGCTGCGGTAGAACGGGGCCAGCACGCGGGCGGTGATGCGTTGCGACTGCGCCTTGCTTGCGTTGTCCAGTCCGAACGGTTCGACCACGTCGAACAGCAGCGCCAGCAGGAACACGCCGGCGAACACGGGCAGGCTGGCGTCCACCCAGCGCACGAGCGCTCGCAGCGGCGGCCAGGTCCACGCCCCGGGGCCATGCATCCGCCAGCACGTGCCCGCGCGGCGCCATCCCGCGTCCACCAGGCCGCACTTGCGTGCCCGGCACAGCAGTCCGCCGGGCATCCGGCGCAAGCATGGCCAGGCTTCCGCCAACCCGGCCAGGAACGCAGCCGTTCCCACGCCATCGCCCGTGTGCGCAGCGGCGCGTGTCGCCTGCCGGCTCTGGATTGCGGCGTCGTCCGCCACGTCGTTCCCCCTGTATACCGGCACCCCCGTCCCGGCTTTCCGCACCATAACGGCGCGCATGTGCGTGTTCAACCCGCCCCGCGGCGCGCCTACCCGTGCGTCCCCGACGCCGCGGGCGGCTGCGCCTGCAGCACCTGCGCGGGCATGTCCTCGACCGCGCGCGGCTTGCCGATGTAGTAGCCCTGCAGGCGGCTGCAGCCCATCGCCACCAGCATCTGCTTCTGTTCCGGCGTCTCCACGCCTTCGGCCACCACGTCCAGGCCGAGTTGCTGGCCCAGCATCACCACCGATTGCACGATGGCGGCGTGGCGCGAACCGGTGGTCATCTGGCGCACGAACTGGCGGTCGATCTTCAGCTCGTGCGCAGGCAGGTAGGCGAGATAGGACAGGCTGGAGTAGCCGGTGCCGAAGTCGTCCAGCGAAATGCGCGCACCTACCGCTTCCAGCTGCGTGAGGACCGCCACCGTGCGCTCGGGCTCCAGCATCGCCATCGATTCGGTGATCTCCAGCGTCAGCGCGCCCGGCGGCAGGCCGTGCCGGCGCATCGCCGAGGCGACCTGCGCCACCAGGCAGTCGCCGCGCACCTGCACCGGCGACAGGTTCACCGACACCGTCGGCACGCGTGCGCCGGCACGACGCCACACGGCCCACTGGCGGCAGGCTTCATCCAGCACCCACTGGCCCAGGTCGACGATCAGGCCCACGCGCTCGGCCAGGGCGATGAAGCGGTCCGGCATCACCAGGCCCAGCCGCGGATGCTGCCAGCGCACCAGCGCCTCCATGCCGGCCATGCCGTTGTCCAGCGCGCGCACCTGCGGCTGGTAGTGCAGCACCAGCTGCCCACGTTCCAGCGCCTTGCGCAGTTCGTAGGTCAGCTGCAGCTGCCCCTGCACTTCCTCGCCCATCGATGGCGCGTACAACGCCAGTCCGTTGCGGCCGGCCTGCTTGATGTAATACATCGCCACGTCCGCGTGCGCGATCATCGCCTGCGCGTCCTCGCCGTCGCCGGGATAGTGCGCGATGCCGATGCTGGCGCTGACCGCGACGTCGTCGTTCTCCTTCAGGCGCGTCGACTCCACCAGCGCCGCCAGCAGACGCTCGCCGCGCGCGGTGGCCTCGCCGACCTCCGTCACGCGCGTGACCATGACGAACTCGTCGCCGCCCAGCCGCGCCACCGTGTCGTCGGCGGACGCCACGCGCCTCAGCGTATCGGCCACGCGCACCAGCAGCGCATCGCCCACATGGTGGCCGAAGGCGTCGTTGACCCCCTTGAAACCATCCAGGTCGATGAACAGCAGCGCGAACCGCTCGCCCGCCAGCTGCGCACGCACGATGCGCTCCTGCAATTGGTCGGTCAGCATCATCCGGTTGGGCAGTCCGGTGAGCGCGTCGTGCATCGCCAGGTGGGTCAGCTGGCGGTTGGCCAGCTGCAGCGAATCCGACAGCCGCGCGGTGCGCTCGTGCAGCAGGCGGTCCAGCGCGCTCGCACCGATCGCCGTGCCCAGCACCGCGGTGTTCACCACCACCACCAGCCAGGCCAGCGAATCCGGCGACAGCCCGTCGCGCAGCGCCGCGCTGCAGATCGAACCGGCGGGGAAATACGCCGCCGCCATGCCGGTGTAGTGCATGCCGACGATCGCCACGCCCATCACGCCGGCGGCGAGCAGGCGATGCAGGCGTTCGTGGTGCGCGTTGTCGCGCAGGCGGTACGCGATGACCAGCGCCGCGCCGGCGGCGACGATGGCGATCAGCAACGACGCGCTGAACCACAGCGGCCGGTAGATGATGGCCGGATCCATCCGCATCGCCGCCATGCCGACGTAATGCATCGCAGCGATCCCCAACCCCATCACCACGGCGCCGCTCACCATCCGCAAGCGGGTGACGTGGTCGCGCGTGACCAGCCACAGCGCATAGCCGCTGGCGGCCACCGCCATCAGCAACGACAACAGGGTGATGCCGATGTCATAGCCCAGCCGGATCGGCAGGCGCAGCGCCAGCATGCCGATGAAGTGCATCGACCACACGCCGATGCCCATCGCCAGCGCACCGCCGGCCAGCCACCAGCGGCGGGCGACCGGATCGCTGGCGCGGATGCGTCCGGTGGTCTTCAGCGCGGCATACGACGCCACGACGGCCACGACGAACGACGTGGCCACCAGTTCCGGCACATAGGTCGCGATGAGTCCTGATTCCATGGAACGTTCCTGCCGCTCGTCTCCTGACCGGTTAACGGCGCGGACGCCTGAAGAATGAAGCGGTACGCCGACCACCGGCGCCAGCATGGTCCATTGTGCCGATGCTGTCACATTCCTACCCGACCCATTGCGCGGCGGGCTCGATGTGCGGCGTGATGGTGGCGTCCTTGCCGGCGCCCCTCCACCCGCGTATAACACCCGTTATAACGCCTGGAGACCTTCCGTGAAGCTCAAGATCACCACCATCGGCAATTCCGCCGGCGTCATCCTGCCCCGCGAACTGCTGGCGCGGCTGCGCCTGGACAAGGGCGACGAACTGCACGCGCTGGAAACCCCCGACGGCATCCGCCTGACCGTCTACGACCCCACGCTGGCCGAGCAGATGGACATCGCCGAGCAGGTGATGCGCGAAGACCGTCAGGTCCTGCACAAGCTGGCACAGTAGAGGCGGACACGATGATCATCTGGATCAGCAGGACGCTGGCACTGGCCATCCACGACCGCCAACTCGCCGAGCATGGCGGCGGCAGCGGTGTGCGCGACGAAGGATTGCTGGAGGCCGCCCTGGCACGCCCACAACAACGCCATGCCTATGCCGATCCGCCTGCGGACCTTGCCGATCTGGCGGCGGGACTCGCGTTCGGCATTGCTCGCAACCATCCCTTCATCGACGGCAACAAGCGCACCGCGCATGTCTGCTACCGCGTTTTCCTCCGGCTCAACGGAGGCGATCTTGCAGCCAGTGATGAGGAGAAATACGCGATGACACTGGGCCTTGCGGAAGGCACCATCAGCGAAGCCGAATTCGCCGAATGGCTGCGTCCGCGCATCACGATGTCGGCGACCGGCAAGGTGCAGGAACCCCCCGCGCGCTACGCCCGCTGACAGGCTGACACGTCCACGCGTCATCCGGCAGGCACCGTCACCGGAACTCCCGATGTGCGCCGAGCATGTCCGTGCAGCTACGCGTCGAGCGCCTCTCGCAGCGGAGCGAGGTCCGACGCCCGCGTCGGCCGTACCACGCGCGCCAGCTCGCGCCCGCCGTCCAGCACGATCACCGTCGGCCAACGCGTTACCCGGAACGAGCGTCCCAGCACCCGTCCCTTGCCGTCCTCGATCTTGAGGTGGGTCACGCCGGCCATATCGCCCAGCCAATCGCGCAGCAGGGGCTGGGCGAGCCGGCAATGCCCGCACCACGGCGCGCCGAACTCGAGCACCACGATGCCCTCCATGGCATCGACGGTGCTCCGCGCAGGCTCGACCGCCGCGTAGTCGGCGCGGTACGTCACGCGTCCCGGGCGAGCAGCCGTTCGATGTCGTCGAGCCGGCTGTTGGTCAGATCCTTGCCGATCTCCGCGACGATCCGCTGCGTGGCCTCCTTGTGCAGCAATGGGCGCACGCGTCCCAGCGTAGCCGGATCGGCGACCAGCACCAGGTGTTCGTACTGCTGCTTCAGCGCACTGTCGTTCAATCCGCGCGCCAACTGCTTGGCGAAGGTCGCCTCGTCGATCTGGCGGCTGGTGGATTCGCCGGGCACGCTGCCCGATGGCCCCTCATCGTTCGCGTTCATCAGTTCGAGCAGGTCGTACTGGTGCAACGACACCGCGCCGTCTTCGCCGCGGTTGCGGAAGATGCGCGCGCCCTCGCCGTCGGCGACGACGACCAGTGCATCCACGGGTAAGTCACTCATATCGATCTCCTGTGCAGGGAAGAACACGGCGCTGCACTCCGCCGTGATGCGACGGAGCGCAGCGCGCGGAACGTCAGTGCGGCTTCTGCCGGTCCAGGGTGAAGGCATCGGCTACGGCATGCCTGGCGCGTTCCCAGGTCAGGCGCGAGCCGCCCCGGAAGCGGCCCCAGCCGCGCTCGAGATCGGTCGACAGGCTGTCGTCCCAGGGACGATCCGCATACTGGCTGCGCGCGTAGGTGCCGTAACGGTAGGCCGAGCGGTAGTCGTCGAACGCGTCGCCGTCCTGCCGGTACGGCGCCGTCTGGAAGCGCTGGGCGAAGGTGTCGTCGGTGCGCGCGTACGCATCGTACGTACGGTCGGCGCGTTCCCATGCGTCCTGCAGTGCGGGACGCGCGCGCTCCCAGTCCAGGCGGGACTCGCCGCGGCGCGCTTCCCAGCCCGCCTGCAGGCGGCGCTCGGTTTCTTCCCACGACTGCTCGGGATACTCGCCGCGTGCCACTGCGCCGGCGTGGTAGACGCCTGCATAGTCGCGCTGGAAGTCGTGCTCGCCGGAATAGTACGGACGCGTGGGTGCGGTTTCGCGCCAGTAGTCGGCTTCGCCGGTCGGATCGATGCGTTCGGCCACGCCCTTGCCTGCCGCCGCGCCGATGACGGTGCCGGCGGCGGCGCCGATCAGCGTGCCGATGGGACCGAACACCGTGCCGGCCACCGCACCGGCCGCCAGGCCACCGGCGGCGCCACCGACGCCCACGCCGACCGGGTGCGAACCGGGTGCACCACTGATCGGATCGCGGTTGGCATCCCGCTGTGAAGTATCGCGTGTCATCTGGACTGTCTCCGTATTGGATAGGAAAGAAGATGCGACGTGCATCGCGTCATTCCGCGCATGGACCTGCGTGAGCATGCATGCGCGGGGTCGTACCGATACTCCGCATCCGGAGTGATCGCGATGTGCACTCGGCTCATGTTGGTGAGCGCACCGTGATCGAAACACCTCGATTACGACAATGCGACATGAACCGGCGGTTCCACACCCTCACCGTGCCGCGTGCACGATGACCTGCGCTAGCGCGCGTCGCCTGCGTTGCGCGGCAACGTGATGACGAACGTCGTCCTGCCATCGTGCGAGCGCGCGGCCACATCGCCGCCATGCGCGAGTGCGATCTCGCGCACGATGAAAAGCCCCAGCCCCAGGCTCGAGTGCTCGCCCTTATGGGCCGTTTTCGATCCACGGCGCAACGGATCGAACAGGTCGTTGAGCGCATCGCCGGACACGGGCTCGCCGACATTGCTGACCGAGATCGCCATGCCGTCGCCAGCACCCACCAGCGACACGTCGATCGCGCCGCCTTCGTCGCCGTACTTGGCCGCGTTGGTCACCAGGTTGTGGACCGCTTCGCGGATGCGCGCGTCATCGACGTGGCCGCACGTGTCGCCCTCGACCTGCAGCGAGATGGGCGCATCGGGCAACGAGACGCGCAGGAGGTCGATTTCTTCCGCGAGTGCGGAACCCAGATCGCAGGCGGACCGCTGGAGATTCATGCCGCCGCCCAGCGTGCTCTTGCTGTAGTCCAGCAGCCCGTCCACCAGGCGGCCCAGTTGGATGCCACCGCTGAGGATGCGTTCGGCCTGGCGCGCATGGGGCGTGCCCTTCGTGCTGTCCACCAGCAGATCCGCGGTGCCCACGACCGCACTGAGCGGTCCGCGCAGATCGTGGCCCAGCGCACCGAGAAAGACATGGCGCCACGAGTCCACCGTGCGCGAGAACTCCGCCAGCGATTCGGCCACCGCCTGGTCGATCGCTTCGTTGAAGCGGATCATGTCCTCGACCGAACGGGCGGCCAACGCCTCGTCGGCGGACCACAGGCGCAGCACCGACGCACGCAACGCGCGGTACTCGGCGATCATCTGGTTGACGCCGAACCCGTCGTCCGCGCGGCTGCGGCCATGGCTGGTCGCCGCCGATTCCGGCCCGACCGCCGCGGGCGCACGACCCTCGGCCTTGTCGCGCTGCTGCGCAGGACTCTGCGCGGTACGCAGATCCAGCACGATCGCACGCAGGATCAGCGGAATATCGTTGCGCAGGCGTTTCAGGTTCAGCCCGGCGCCCGCCGGTGCCTGCGTGATCGCGAACTCCACCGCGTCATCGAGGATGCGTCCGGTGTTCGCTTCTATGAAGTCGGCAAGTCGCATGCGCGCTCCTTTCTGCTCACGGAATGTCGCGACGCGTGACGTCATTGGATACTCCAGGATTCGCCGCGTCGCACGGTGGCGTCAGTCGGCGATGCTGCGCGGATCGCGCGGATCGTCGACAGGGATCCCGGTGTCAGGCGGCTGGTCCGGGCCGCCCGGCACGTCGTCCGGATCGCGGGGATCGCGCGGCACGGGTGGTACCGCGGGATCCTCGGGCCGATACGGATCGCTCGGCCGTCCCGGCTCGCTCGGCTTGCCGGGTTCGGACGGCTGGCCTGGCGGCGTCGGCGTGCCCGGTTGCGTGGGTTTGCCCGGCTCGCTGGGTTGCGGCGTGCCTTGGGCGATGACGGGAACGTGCATGATGTTCTCCCGCGCACGGCACGGCCGTGCGCTCACGTCTTCGACGTCGACGCCTGCAACGCCGCCGCAAGTGCGGCGTCGCCCGATACGAAGTCCGCCCAGCGCACTTCCACGCCGTTGCGACGGCCCTTCTCGACCAGTTTCAGGCCGGCGGGGTCGATGGTCAGCGTGTACACCTGGTCACCGATGGTGAGTTCGCGCCGCAGCGCCTTGTCGAGGGGAGTCATGGAGCATCCTGTTCATGGGGGAAACGATCGTCGTGGAGCCGGCCTTGCGCAGCGTCCGGCTCCACCGCCGGATCGTTGCGTTCGTCGCTGGTGCGCTTGCCGGTCGACTCGCCGGACACCACCGGTCCAGCGGGGCGGCGTTGCCGCTCCACGGCCGTCGGTGCGCGCGGCGGAACCTCGCGGGGAGTACGTTGCATGGGGGATGTCCTCGCATCTGGCATGCGACCAGCGTGTGCATCGGCACGTTGACGATCCGTGACGGCGCGGCCGCCGTTTTCAGCGCACGGTCACGCTCGGGCGCTTGCACGACTGGCGGCTGAACGCACTCACGCCATGCCTACGGTGTCTTTACGAACGCGACGCCAGCATCCCGACATGCTCTGCCAAGAACGCATCGATGCGCGTCTGTCCGACGCCGAAAACCTGATCCGCTCCGGCGCCGATATCGGCGATCCCCATGCCTTCCTTCGCAGCCTGTGGATGCAGGTCTACGAGCAGGCGCCCATGCATCTGCGCTCGGCGGTACTGCGCCGCCTGCATGCGCTCGGGCGCCGGATGGGCATCAATTACGAGCACGGCAGCGCCACGACGATCGCGTCGTCGTAGCGCGCATGCCTCATTGCGTCGCCTGCAGCTGCTCCAGTGCGGCCTGGATGTCGTGCCGGCGATAAGGCTTGGCCAGCACCGGCGTATCGGCGAAGCGCGCCGGCATGCCCTGCTGCCCGTAACCGGTGGTGAAGAGGAACGGGATGCCACGCTCGCGCAACGCATCGGCGACGGGGAAGGATTCGGTGCCCGCCAGGTTCACGTCCACCACCGCGAGGTCGATCTCGTTCGCCTCCAGGTCCGTCAGTGCCTGTTCCACCGACCCGGCGCTGCCGGCCACCGCGTAGCCCAGCGTCGGCAGCAGGTCCTCCAGCAGCATCACCAGCATGAATTCGTCTTCGACAATGAAGACACGGTTGGCGTCGGCTTCCGGCGTCATGCAGCGGCTCCTTCGGTGGCAAGCGGGGCGGTGATCCGGCAGGTCACGCCGGTGGGCAGGAAATCGAGCGATACATCGCCGCCCAGGTCATGGCGCAGGCCGCGTTCGATCAGGCGCGAGCCGAAGCCGCGCCGGGTGGGGGCGACCACGGGCGGTCCGCCGCGCTCCTCCCAGCGCAACACCAGGCACTCTCCGCCGTCGCGCGTTTCGCGCGTCCAGCGGATATCCACGTGCCCGCCTTCGGTGGACAGTGCGCCGAACTTCATCGCGTTGGTGAACAGCTCGTGCAGCGCCATGGTCAGCGCCAGCGCGCGTTGCGGTTCCAGTTCCACGGGGAAGCCCTGCAGCGTGAAACGGCCGGGATCGTCCGCGCAGGGCGCGATGGCCGTGCGCACGATCGCCTCCAGCGGCGCGTGCACCCACTGCTTGACGGTCAGCATGTCGTGCGCCTGGCTCAAGGCGTGCAGGCGGGCCTCGAAGCGGTCGTACCCGGGCGACGCGTCGCCGTTGGTGCCCAGCGTCTGCAGGGCGATCGACTGAACGATGGCCAGCGTGTTCTTGACCCGGTGGTTGAGTTCGGCGAGCAGCAGGCGCTGGTGTTCCTCGTGGCGCTTGCGCTCGCTGATGTCGGTGGCCGCGCCGAACCATTCGGTGACCTGGCCGCCGATCGGGCGGATGGGTACCGCGCGCGAGGATACCCACGACCAGTCGCCGCGGTCGTTGCGGATGCGGTGCTCGGCCGCATAGGGCGTCTGCGTAGCGCGCGCATGGGCGATGGCATGGCGGACCTGTTCGCGGTCGTCGGGGTGCACCAGCACCTCCAGCCAGTCGGGGGTCAGCGAGCCGTGCCGGCCCAGCAGCAGGCTGCCGCCGACGATGTCCACCTCGCTCCAGTCCTCGTTGGTGCGGTAGACCAGGTCTGTGGTGGCGTCGACCATCGCGGCCAGCCGCTCCTCGCTGCGACGGCGTGCATCCTCGTGCAGCTTGCGCTCGGTGACGTCGCGGGTGGTGCCGGCGACCGCTTCCACCTCGCCGTCCGGGCCGATCACCGGCATCAGCAGGTAGTCGTAGATGCGGCGCCCGTTGGTGCCATTGAACGGCACGTCGCCGCGCACGGGCTGACGGGTGGCGACGACCTGCTCGATCTCGCGGTCGTGCATGGCCGCATGCCACGGCTCGTAGCCGATCTCCAGGCAGTTCTTGCCGATGGCCTCGTCCCAGGTCATGCCCCACATCGCGAGCAGGGCGGCATTGGCATAGGTGAAGCGGTGTTGCAGATCCCACATGTAGACCAGGTCGGGCGTGACCTGCAGCAGCGTCTCGTACAAGCGGACGCGCTGTTCCAGGGGATCGCCCGGTCCGGCTGCCGTCATCGAGTTGTCCACGCGTATTCCTACCCAGCAGCGACGCATTCAGCTTATCGTCGGCGCGCGTGGCAATGCCGTGAAAACGCGCGCGCCGCACACCTGCGGTTAATGATCGATACCCGGTTGGCGCATGCGCGTTCGCGTAGGGCGGGCTCAAGCCCGCCATCGCACGGCGTCACTCCGCGCGGAAAACAAACGACGAAGGCAACCACCCACGCACGCCACACGATGCCAATGACGATCGGTTCGGCGAACGGAACCGCCGCGCAGCGACTAGACGACCGCGGCCGCCACGCGCGGCGGACGCTGCCCCGGCGGCAGGTCGGCGATGCGATAGCCCGCGCTCTGCACCGTATGCAGCAGCGGGGTATCGAACCCGCGGTCGATGGCCTTGCGCACGTTGTAGAGATGGCTGCGCAGGGCGTCCGAATCGGGCAGATCGTCGCCCCACAGTTCGCGCTCGATCTCGCGGCGGGATACGACGCGCGGCGACTCCCGCATCAGGATGGTCAGCAGCTTCGCCGACACCGGCGACAGCTCGAGTTCGCGGTCGCCGCGCCGCACGCGGTGGCAGGTGGGATCGAACGACAGATCGCCGACCTTGAGCACCTGCCTGGCCACTTCCTTGCGGTTGCGGCGGATCACCGCGCGCAGCCGCGCTTCCAGTTCCTGCGTGGCGAAGGGCTTGGTGAGGTAGTCGTCCACGCCGTCCTCCAGGCCCGCGAGCTTGTCGTCGAGCGTGTCGCGTCCGGTCGCCATGATGATCGGCGTGGAAATGCGCGCCTCGCGCCGCAGCGCCCGCACCACGTCCAGGCCATCCATGCGCGGCAGATGGCCGTCGAGGATGATGGCGTCGTAGCGGTTCTCCACGGCCAACCGGTAGCCCTCGGCGCCGTCGGCCGCGTAGTCGACCTCCATGCCGCGGCTTTCCAGGTAGAAGCCCACCGATTCGGCGAGGCTCCGGTTGTCTTCGATGATGAGGACGACAGCCGACATGGACATGGCAGTACCTGTTGGAGTTCAGTTTGGTGAAGTTGCCCGACCCGGTGTCGAGTCGGCGTGAAGGCCCGTCGCGATCACGCGATGCCGACGCGTGTTCGCAAAGATCGTCACCGGCGCCGATTCGGGCAGAAGTCGCGGAATTCGGCCAGGACAGCGCGATGGGCCGCCCGGCGCAGCCGGAGGAACTGTCGCCGGCCTTCGTCTTCCTCGCCTCGCCGGTGATGTCCTCGTACGTCAACGGCATCGTGCTGCCGGTGATGGGCGGCCCCACGGGCTGATCGCTTTCGGCGACGGCCTCAGCGCGGCCCGCGCTCCTCGCGCGAGCGGGCGCGATGATCGCTGAGCAGCGAACTGACGATGATGCCGCCGCCCAGCGCCACGCCCAGCAGGAACAGCACCAGCGCCACCACGGGATAGCCCCACAGCGTGTGCGAGGACGGCACGCGCATCATCATCGCCGAGGCCAGGATCAGCGCGGCGGTGATGACGCCGACCGAGATGCGGTTGGCGATCTTCTGCAGGTTCTCCATCAGTCGGGATTCCTCCAGGCCGGTGACCCGCATCTGGAAGCGGTTCTCGGCGACCAGCGAGAGGATGTCGGACAGCTTGCGCGGGCCGTCGCGCAGCAGCGCCTGCACTTCCATCATCTCGCTGGCCAGGTTGGGCGAGGACAGCGACTTGCGCAGGCGCGCACGCATCACGTGCTGCAGCTGGTCCTCGACCACGCGCTTGGTATCGAGATCGGGTGCCAGCAGGTGGCAGGCGGTGTCCAGGTTGAGCAGCGTCTTGCCGAGCAGGCTGAGTTCCGGCGGCGGACGCAGGCCGCACTGGGTGGCGATGCGCACCAGGTCCAGCACCACCCTGCCCTCCGACATCGACGCCTGGTGCGCGCCATAGCGCGCGATCAGCTGCCCCACCTCGCGCAGGAAGCGCGGCTCGTCGTAGTCCTCCAGCCGGATGCCCAAGGCGATGCACTCTTCCGCCACCTGCTCGCCGCGCCCGTCGACGGCGGCGAACAGCAGCTTGAGCAGGCGATCGCGCTGGCGCGGCGGCACGTTGGCGACCATGCCCAGGTCGAAGATCGCCAGGCGTCCGTCTTCCGTCACCCGCAGGTTGCCGGGATGCGGATCGGCATGGATCTCGCCATGCACGAACACCTGGTCCAGGTAGCCGCGCAGCAGGTCTTCCGCCAGCGGCGTCATGCCCTGTTCGGTACGGCGCAGGCCGGAAATCTGGTCTACGCGGCGGCCGTCGGCCAGTTCCATCGTCAGCACGCGCTTGGCGGTGTAGTCCCAGACGGGCGCCGGCACCCACAGCTGGCGGAACGGCGCCAGGTGTTCGCGGAAGCGTTCCAGGTTCTCCGCTTCCGCCACGTAGTCGAGTTCGGCGGTGAGCGAGCGCGAGAACTCGCCCAGCCATTCGGAGAAGCGCACATGACGTCCCACGTCGGTGAAGCGGTCGGCGGTGCTGGTGATGCCGCGCAGCAGGTCGAGATCGGCCATCAGCTGCTGCGCCACGCCGGGCCGCTGCACCTTCACCGCCACCTCGCGGCCGTCGCGCAGCGTCGCGCGATGGACCTGCGCCAGCGAGGCGCAGCCGAGCGGCGTCTCGTCGAAGCTGGCGTAGGCCTTGCTGATGCGCACGCCGAGCGCGTCCTCGACCTGCTCGCGGATCACGTCGAACGACACCGGTGTGACCTTCTCCTGCATGCGCTCGAGTGCCGTCGCATAGGGCGCAGGCACCAGGTCCGGCCGTGTCGACAGCATCTGCCCCAGCTTGACGAAGGTGGGACCCAGCGCTTCCAGCTCGTCGGCGAACTTGTCCGGACTGCCGTCGTCGGCGAGATCCTCGTCGAGCATCGCCGGTTCCAGCGACAGGCCGTTGAACACGCCGGATTTGCGGTAACGGAACAGGAAGCCCAGGATCGCGGCGCGACGCGTCAGGCGGTGTTCGCCGGGCGAGGTGGACGTGGACGGTGTGGACGGGGAAGCGGCATCGGTCATGACCCTGTTTTTCGCGCGCGTCCCGTGATCGGGGAGTGAACCGCGGCGCGCCTGTCTCACGCGATGATCACTGCGCGGGCGCTGGAATCGTCACTGTCCACGCTGGAGCCGACCCCATGAGCCGACCGATGACGCAGAAGCCCAACCCGCACAGTGACGGCGAGAAGGCCAATACGCCCGACAAGCATCGCAACTACAAGGCGCGCTGGAAGGACCACGACCAGCCCGACGCGCCGCGGACCGGTCGTCCCGATCCCGACCAGGACTATCAGGACGCGCGCGACAGCGTGCCGCGCTGACGCAGGCGCCGCGTCAGAGCGGCGGCACGACGGGCCGTTCGCGCACCACCGTGCCCGGCGCCGCCGCATACGTGTCGGCGACGATCTGCTGGCGCTGCGCGACCGTTGCCAGCAGCTCGTTGGTCCTGCGCTGCTCCTCGATCTGCCGCCGCAGCAGCCCCTTGATGCCGAAGACCGCGAACGGCACCAGGATCCAGAGGATCGAGAGCACCAGCCCGAGCGCGAGCAGGAAAAAGCCGAGGAAGGTGTAACCGGCGGTCAGGTGGTCCATGGGGATCTCCGTGTGGATGGAATCATGTAGACGGGCTCGACGCGCGCGACGCCATCACGCCAGCGTGCGGACCTTTTTCTCGCGGCTCCACTGGCGTGTCCGCGCCGCGGCGAGGAATGCCTCGGTCAGGTCGGCATCGACCACGCCCGCATCGCGGCCGGCGCCCGCGGCCTTGAGCAGCGCCTGCGCACCGGCATCGACACCGATCGCCTTCAGGTGGCCGAAGGCGTCGCGCACGAAGTCCACGGCGGCGGCTTCCTTCGCCAGGCGCTTGCCGGCCTCTGCATCGAGCACCAGCGCCACGGCGTCGAACAGCACCGACGGCGTGCCGGCCAGCTGGCCGTCGGCCGGCAACCGCGTGCCGTCGTCGAGTGTCGCGCCACCGAGGCGCGGCGCGACGATCTTCACGGTGGCGCCTTCGCGCTCGATCGCCTTGCGCAGCGCCTTGACCCGCTTCGCGTCGGAGCCGTCGTCGACCAGCAGGCCGACCGCGCGTCCTTCCAGCGTGTCGCGCATGCGGTCGATGATGCGCAGCGCCGGCGATGGCGGCATGTCCTTGGGCGGCACCGCGGCATCGGGCGCTTCCGGCAACTCGTCCATGCCCAGGCCCTGGGCCACGCGTTCGGCCAGCGCCTGCTCGATGTGGCGCAGGTGGCCGACGACCGCCTCGCGGACATGCGGCGTCTCCACCTTCGACAGTTCGAACACCAGCGCCGAGGCGAGATGCGCCTGCTCGTGCGCGCTCTGGCTGCGGAAGAACAGGCGCGCCTGGCTGTAGTGGTCGGCGAACGATTCGGGGCGCAGCCGCTGTTTGCCGCCCGGCTCCACCGGCGTGGCATGGCTGCGGAACCCCGCGGGCGTCTCGCGCGGCGCGTCGGCCTGCAGCGAACTCGGCTCGTAGTTGACGCGGCCTTTCGGCACCGCCATCTGCATGTGCCCGTCGCGCTGCAGGTTGGCGAACGGGCACTTGGGCGCGTTGACCGGAATCTGGTGGAAGTTCGGGCCGCCCAGGCGCGAGAGCTGCGTGTCGAGGTAGGAGAACAGCCGTCCCTGCAGCAGCGGGTCGTCGCTGAAATCGATGCCGGGCACGATGTTCGCGGGGCAGTACGCCACCTGCTCGGTCTCGGCGAAGAAGTTGTCCGGCCAGCGGTCCAGCACCATGCGACCGATGACGGTCAGCGGAATGGTTTCCTCGGGAATCAGCTTGGTCGGGTCGAGATGGTCGAACGGGAGTTCTGCCGCCTGTTCCTCGGTGAACAGCTGCACGGCGAGATCCCAGGCCGGATACGCGCCGGCCTGGATCGCCTCGAACAGGTCGCGGCGATGGAAGTCGTTGTCGGCCGCCTGCAGCTTCACCGCCTCGTCCCAGACCGTGGACTGGATGCCGAGCACGGGCCGCCAGTGGAACTTCACGAAGGTCGAGCGTCCCTGCGCATCCAGCAGCCGGAAGCTGTGCACGCCGAAGCCCTCGATGGTGCGCAGCGAGCGCGGGATCGTGCGGTCGCTCATCGCCCACATGATCATGTGCATGGTCTCGGGCGTCAGCGACACGAAATCCCAGAACGTGTCGTGGGCGCTGCCCGCCTGCGGAAAGCCGCGGTCGGGCTCCATCTTCACCGAGTGCACCACGTCCGGGAACTTCATCGCGTCCTGGATGAAGAACACCGGGATGTTGTTGCCCACCAGGTCCCAGTTGCCCTCGCCGGTGTAGAACTTGACCGCAAAGCCGCGCACGTCGCGTGGCGTGTCGACAGAGCCCGCACCGCCGGCGACGGTGGAGAAGCGGGTGAACACCGGCGTGCGCACGCCGACCTCGGTCAGCACCTTCGCGGTGGTGAATTTGGCCAGCGACTTCTTCAGTTCGAAATAGCCATGCGCCGCCGTGCCGCGCGCATGCACGATCCGCTCCGGAATGCGCTCGTGGTCGAAGTGGGTGATCTTCTCGCGGAGGATGAAGTCCTCCAGCAAGGTGGGGCCGCGCGGACCCGCGCGCAGCGAGTTCTGGTTGTCCGCGACCGGGATGCCCTGGTTGGTCGTCAGCGCGGGATGCTTGCCGCCCGCGCTGTCGTGGCGTTCGTCGCCCGCGCCTCGTGCGGCGGGTCGTGGCGTGCGGGCGGACTTGGCGGGCTTCTTCTGGCTGGCCATCGGAACTCCAGGGTGGACGTCGGCGAAGGGAGGCATGCGATCGACGCAGCGCGATGACGGCGCGTCGCTGCGATGCACGGCATGCACCGGATCTTCCATGCGACGCGTGACCGCGATGTGCACCGCGGGTCATGTTGGTGAACACCGTGTCGGCGGCCGTCGCGCCGGCATGAATGCGCGGCGCTCCGCATCACGTCCGCATCACCCGCTTCGCCCTGGAATGCCGACCGATGGCAGTGCATGACCGCGACATCGTCCAGCTTCGCCCCGAGGGCCTGTATTGCCCGGCGGGCGATTTCCATATCGACCCCTGGCGGCCGGTCGCGACGGCGGTCATCACCCATGGCCATGGCGACCATGCCCGCATCGGCATGGGGTGTTACCACGCCGTCCACGAGTGCATGCCGGTGCTGCGCTGGCGGCTGGGCGAGCAGACGTTCCATCCGCACGCCTACGGCGAGTCCTTCAAGCTGGGCTCGGCGCGTGTGTCGCTGCATTCGGCCGGCCATGTGCTGGGCTCGGCACAGGTGCGGATCGAGGTGGACGGCAGAGTCTGGGTCGCCTCCGGCGACTACAAGCGCCAAGCCGACCCCACCTGCGCGCCCTTCGAGGTGGTGCCCTGCGATGTCTTCATCACCGAAGCGACCTTCGCCCTGCCCGTCTACCGCTGGCCCGACACCGGCGCGGAAGTCGCACGCATCGTCGACTGGCGTCGCGCCTGCGCGGCACGCGGACGCACCGCCGTGCTGTACGCGTATGCGCTGGGCAAGGCGCAGCGGATCCTGGCCGAGCTCGCGCGCTTCGACGAACCGCCGGTCTTCCTGCATGGCGCGGTCGATACCGGCGTGCAGGTGTACCGCCAGGCCGGCATCGACCTGATCGCGACCGAGCCCGTCGGCGAGCAGCCCAAGGGCAAGGATTACGCCGGCCGGTTGGTCATCGCGCCGCCGTCGGCGGCCGGCTCGACGTGGATACGCCGCTTCCGCGATGCCGAGCACGGCTTCGCCTCCGGCTGGATGCGCCTGCGCGGCAACCGGCGGCGGCGCAACTACGACCGCGGCTTCGTGCTGTCCGACCACGCCGACTGGCCGGCGCTGCTGGACACCATCGAACAGACCGGTGCGCGGCGGGTGATCGCCACCCATGGCAGCACCGATGCACTGATCCGCTACCTGCGCGAGCGCGGCCACGACGCGCACGCGTTCTCCACCGATTTCGGCGGCGAGGAATGAAAGCCTTCGCCGCGCTCTACCAGACGCTGGAGCACAGCACCGGCACGCTGGACAAGCGCGCCGCCATCGCCGCGTACGTGCGGACCACGCCACGCGCCGATGCCGCGTGGGGCCTGTGGCTGCTGGCCGGCAACAAGCTGCGCCGCATCGCCGCCAGCGGCGAACTGCGGAGCTGGTGCGGCGAGGTGGCAGGCTTGCCTGCCTGGCTGGTCGACGACAGCTATTCGCACGTGGGCGATCTTGCCGAGACGCTGGCGTGGCTGCTTCCACCGACCCCGTCGCCCGCGGCCGACGTGCCGCTGCATGCCTGGATCGAACAGCGGCTGCTGCCGGTGGCGGGCGCCGACGCGGACACGCGACGGCGCATGGTGGTCGACGCCTGGATGCAGCTGCCCGAGGGCGAACGCCTGGTGTTCACCAAGCTGCTGACCGGCGCGCTGCGCATCGGCGTGTCGCTGCGGCTGGTGCAGCAGGCGCTGGCCGATCTCTCCGGGGTTCCCATCGCCCTGCTCGCGCAGCGCATGCTCGGCGACTGGCCGCCGACACCGGCGTTCCTCGACGCGCTGCTGTCCACCGAGGCGCAGGACAGCGACCGCGAACAGCCCTACCCGTTCTTCCTGGCCTCGCCGCTGGACGGCACCGTCGAGCAGCTGGGCGACATCGGCGACTGGCTGCTGGAGTGGAAGTGGGACGGCATCCGCCTGCAGATCATCCGCCGCCGCGGCGAGGTCGCGCTGTGGTCGCGCGGCGAAGAGCGGCTGGATGGCCGCTTCCCCGAGATCGAAGCCGCCGCCGGCGCCTTGCCGCGCGATGCGGTGATCGATGGCGAACTGCTCGCATGGCAGCAGGGCGACGCGCCGCTGCCCTTCTCCGCGTTGCAGACGCGCATCCAGCGCAAGCGTCCCGGCACCAAGCATCTGGCGGCGGCCCCCGCGCGCGTGCTCGCCTACGACCTGCTCGAGCTGGACGGCGACGACCTGCGCGAGTGGCCGCTGCACGCGCGCCGGCAGCGCCTGCGCGAGCTGCTCGAGGCCACCGGCGATCCGCGGCTGGTGCTGTCGCCGGACGCGGGCGCCGCGAGCTGGGACGACGCCGCCGCGATGCGCGAGACCTCGCGTGGCCGTGGCGTGGAAGGCCTGATGGTGAAGCGGCGCGACTCGCCGTACCGCAGCGGACGCCGGCGCGGCGACTGGTGGAAGTGGAAGATCGATCCGCTCACCCTCGATGCGGTGCTGCTGTACGCGCAGGCCGGCCACGGACGGCGCAGCACGCTGTACACGGACTACACGTTCGGCGTGTGGGACGAGGCCGGCGAGCTGGTGCCGGTCGCCAAGGCGTACTCCGGCCTGGACGACACCGAGATCCTCGCGCTCGACCAGTGGATCCGCACCCACACGCGCGAGCGCTTCGGCCCGGTGCGTTCGGTGGTGGCCGAACAGGTGTTCGAGCTGGGCTTCGAAGGCGTCAACGTCAGCAGCCGCCACAAGTCCGGCATCGCGGTGCGCTTTCCGCGCATCCTGCGCTGGCGGCGCGACAAGCCGGCCGCGGAGGCGGACCGGCTGGCGACGCTGAAGGCGCTGGCGCGGTGACGCCGCTCGCGCGCCTGCGGGACTGGTTCGCCGCGCGTGGCTGGACGCCCTTGCCGTTCCAGCGGCAGGCGTGGCGGCACTACCTGGCCGGCGAATCGGGCCTTATCCACACGCCCACCGGCAGCGGCAAGACCTTGGCGGCCTTCGGCGGTCCGTTGCTGGAGGCGCTGGCGGAGCCGCCTGTCCCGACGGGCCGGAAGCGCAATCCACCGCGACCGCTGCGCGTGCTGTGGATCACGCCCCTGCGCGCGCTGGCATCGGACACCACGCGCGCGCTGACGGACACCGCGCACGCGCTCGGCCTGCCGTGGGCGGTGGCGCAACGCACCGGCGACGCCAGTGCGCGCGACAAGCGGCTGGCGCGCAGCGGCAAGCTGGACGTGCTGGTCACCACGCCCGAGTCGCTGTCGCTGCTGCTGAGTTATCCCGACACCGCGCCGATGTTCGCCGCGCTGCGCTGCATCGTGGTCGACGAATGGCACGAGCTGATGGGCAGCAAGCGCGGTGTGCAGACGCAGCTCGCACTGGCGCGCCTGCGGCAGTGGTCGCCGCAGGTGCGCACCTGGGGGCTGTCGGCGACGCTGGGCAACCTGGACGATGCCTGCCGCGCGCTGCTGCCCCCGGGCGTGCCGCCGCAGGTGCTGTCGGCCGCACGGCCGCGGCCGATGACCCTGGAGACCCTGCTGCCGCGGGACATCGTCCGCTTCCCGTGGAGCGGCCATCTCGGCCTGAGCCAGCTGGCCGGCGTGATGGCGCGCGTGATGGCCGTGCGCACGACGCTGCTGTTCACCAACACGCGCGCGCATGCCGAGCTGTGGCACCAGGCGCTGGCCGCCGTGTGGCCGGAGGATGCCGGCACGCTGGCGCTGCACCACGGGTCGCTGAACCCCGCCGTACGGCAGCTGGCGGAAGCGGGCTTGCGCGAGGCGACCCTGCGCTGCGTGGTCGCGACCTCCAGCCTCGACCTGGGCGTGGACTTCCCGTCCGTGGACCAGGTGATCCAGATCGGCAGTCCCAAGGGCGTGGCGCGCCTGCTGCAGCGTGCCGGGCGCGCGCGCCACCGGCCGGGCGAAACCGGCCACGTGCTCTGTGTGCCGACGCACGCGCTGGAACTGGCGGAGTACGCCGCCACCCGCACCGCCATGGCCGACGGCGTGGTGGAAGTGCGCCACCCGCCGCGCCTGCCGCTGGACGTGCTGGCGCAGCACTGCGTCACCGTCGCGCTGGGCGGCGGCTTCGTGGCGGAGGCGCTGTTCGACGAGGTCCGCACGACCGGGGCGTTCGCCGCGCTCGACGCCGCGACCTGGCAGCGGGTGCTCGATTTCGTCGTGCGTGGCGGCGACGCGCTCGAGCACTATCCGGAGTACCGCCGCGTGGTGCGCGACGACGATGGCGTGTACCGCGTGCACGACCGCACCGTCGCCCTGCGCCACCGCCTGGCCATCGGCACCATCGCCAGCGACGGCAACGTCTCGGTCAAGTTCCTGCGCGGCGGTGGGCTGGGTGCGGTGGAGGAAGCGTTCGTGGGCCGGCTGCGGCCCGGCGACCGGTTCCGCTTCGCCGGCCGCCTGCTGGAACTGGTGCGGCTGCAGGACATGACCGCCTACGTGCGCCTGGTGAAACAGGGCGACGGCGTGGTGCCGCGCTGGATGGGCGGGCGCATGCCGCTGTCCACGCGCCTGGCCGGGCAGGTCTGCGCCACGCTGGCCAACGACCGCACATCGCCGGAGATGCGCGCGCTGCAGCCGTTGCTGGAGGTGCAGGCACGGCTGAGCCGGATGCCGTCGCCCGACCTGCTGCTGGTGGAAACGGTGCGCCGGCGCGACGGGCAGCACTTATTCGTCTTCCCGTTCGCCGGCCGGCGCACGCACGAGGGCCTCGCCGCGCTGCTGGCGTGGCGGCTGGGCCGTCGCGCGCCCAACACGTTCGCCATGTCGGCCAACGACCTGGGCTTCATGCTGTCGCCGCAACGGCCGCTGGCGCTGGACGCCGATACGCTGCGCGACCTGCTGACGCCGGACGGCCTGCTCGACGACCTCACGCAGGGCGCCAACCTGGGCGAACTGGCGCGCCGGCAGTTCCGCGGCATCGCGCGCGTGGCCGGCCTGCTGCCGCCCTCCCTGCCCGGCCGCGCGCCGCGCAGCCTGCGCCAGTTGCAGGCGTCGAGCGGCCTGCTGTTCGACGTGCTGGCCCAGCACGATCCCGGCCACCTGCTGCTGGCGCTGGCGCGGCGCGAAGCGCTGGAAGACGACCTGCAGGTGGCCGGCATCGACGAGGCCCTGCGGCGGCTGCAGACGCAGGCGATCGTGGTGGAACAGCCCGAGAGCCTCACGCCGTTGGCGTTCCCGCTGTGGGCGGACGGCATGCGCGGCCACCTGAGCACGGAGGACTGGCAGGTGCGCGTGCGCCGGGCGGCGGAGCAGCTGGAGCGCCGGCATGGCCGCTAGCCTGGTGCGCGAACTGGCAGGCGAGCCGATGCAACTGCTCGCGGACCGGGCGCTGTTCTGGCCCGCAGAGGCGGTGCTGTTCATCGCCGACCTGCACCTGGGCAAGGGCGAGGCCTTGCGGCGTGGCGGCATTGCCGTGCCCCGCGGCGGCACGCGCGAGGACCTGGCGCGGCTGCATGCGCTGCTCGACGCGACGGGCGCACGCGAGCTGTGCGTGCTCGGCGACTTCCTGCACGGCGCCGCCGACGGTGGCGCGTGGCAGCAGGAATGGCAGGCCTGGCGCGCGGCGCATGCGGCGTTGCCCATTTCCGTGGTGGCGGGCAACCACGACCGCCGGCTGCACCGGCAGGCCGAGGCGTGGCACCTCGCGCTGCTGGACGAGAACACCCCGCGCAGCCCGTTCCGGCTCTGCCATCTGCCGAGGATCGATGCGGGGCATGTGATCGCCGGCCACCTCCATCCGCGCGTGCGCTATCCCGGCCTGCCCGGCCGATGGCCCGCCTTCCTGATGCGTCCGGGCCTGACCGTGCTGCCCGCGTTCTCCCGCTTCACCGGCGGCACGGATCCCGTCGCCGCGCCCGGCGACACCTACGTCGTCTGCCTGGACGGCCAGCTGGCCGAACGGTACGCGGGTCGCGCCGCGGGTAATGCGCTTCGGCCCGGTTACGGGCGCGGACGATGATCACGCGGGTGGGTAACGCACGGCGCGGCGGCGGACGTTGGGGCGCGGCTGTGGCCGGGCGACGGCCAACAAAAAGGCCCCGCGATGCGGGGCCTTCGTCGTTCGGAACAGGGAGTCTCAGACCTTCGGGGGCTGCGTTCCGTCGGTCGGGCGGCGGCGTCCATTGCGTTCGAATCGCTCGCCCAGCTGACGACGGGCTTCATCCAATCCCTTGTCCTTGGCGGAGCCCTTCACCAGGCCGTAGACCTCCAATGCGGCCGACATCAGGTCGCTGCCGAGCGCGAGTTCGCTGTCGGCGATGCGCTGGCTCAGCTGACTGATCCGCAGGGAGATCGGACGCAGGACCTCCAGTGCGTCATGGTCCTGGCGGAACGCGGCGATGTCGAAGTCGCGCGGCATGATGCCGGAGTGCTGTTCGGCAACGTTGAGGGCGGTGGTGCAGAACGCTTGCGACTTGGCACCCATGCGGAAGATGTCGCGCCGCTCCTCCTTGCTGAGGGAGATCAGGGCTTCGAAATCCAGTTCCAGGGCAGTCAACGACCCGACGATGCGTTCCAGGGTGTCGGGCGCGAAACTCATGCTGATGCGGTTCTTGCTCATGGTGCTCTCTCGATTCCTTTCTGTGATACCGGCCGGGTCCGGCCGGCATCCGCAGCCTAGCGCGGCACACACGCGTTTCGACGCGTCGAACGCTAATGTCTGTTTAGTCACACTAATGAATGTGAGAGAGGCAGACAGCGTGGATCGCGCGGGTTCAAGCCTCATTCGAGAGGCTTTGCGCGAACTGCAAGCGGGGCGAAGTCTCTCTCGAGCGGCTTCATGCGAACTGCGAGAGGCGGAGAAGCCTCTTGCGAGAGACTTTTCTCGAACTGCGAGAGGGTGCGAAGCCTCTCGAAAGAGACTTCTTGTGTGAGGCAAGCGGCTCAACGCCGCTATCGAGCGGCTCGAAGTGTCTCGCGAGAGGCAAGGAAGTCTCTCGAACGACGCTTCATGCGAACCGCAGCAAGGAAAAAGTCGCTCGGGAGAGGCTTGAAGTGTCTAGGGCGAGGGTAAGCGCCGACGGCGAGAGCCGCTGCGCCGACTGTGAGAGGGAAGAAGCCGCTCCGTCCGCTGGCGATACTCGCCCTTCCGCCCTGCCCGCCTGGGCTGAGGCACGCGTCCGCGCCGGTTGGCGGTGTCAGCCGCCCACGCGTACCGACGCGATGATCCGGTCGAAGTCGGCTTCGTCGGGGAAGGCGGGGTCGTCGCTGGTGGACAGGAAGAGGGTCAGGGCGAAGCGCGGCGTGAACACCAGGTAGGTCTGGCATCTCACGCCGATCTCGACCACGACGTCCTCGGCCTCCGCGCGCGCGATGTGGGTGGTCTGCAGGAAGTTGGCGCGGTGCCCGCCGACCACGGCTTCATGCGTAGCCCGCTCGACTACGAAGTTCTCCGGCTCGTCGCGCAGCAGCTCCACCTGGAATGCCGACAGCGCCTTGGCCTCCGCGTCGCCGGGTATCCGAGAGGGGCGTGCCGTCACCTGCAGCCTGGGACGCTCCTGCCCTTCGATGTGGTGATCCGCCGTGGCGCAGCAGAACGGCTTGTTCGCGAGCTGGACCCAGTCGTCCGGTCCAGCATCGCGCTTGGCCTGCTCGATCGGCGACCACGCGGCCGCCATGAAATGCCAGTGGTCGGGAATGTCGATGGAGAACTGGAAGTGGGGGTCGTGGAAGCTGGGCATGGTCGTCCTTGAGGGGCTGGAGAAAGTGGGGCGTTCTGCCCCGTTCCGACCCTTTCGGCATCAACGACGTAGAGCGGACTCAAGTGCGCCGTGCTACCCCCTTGGCGGCTTGAGTCAATGGACTACAGCGCGGGATACCTGACCGCCAACGCTTGCGCGATCAGCTTGCGGTGCTCGGGCGCCAGACGTTCCTGGCCCCTCGCGAGGAAATCCGCCCCCTTGCCCATCGGAGTGAACACAACCACTTCGGCCGCCTTGCCGACGTCGGTGCGTTCGATGAACCAGCCTGGCAAAGCGAGCGCGGGCACGACGGGGATATCCATCCCCAGCGACTCGTGCAGCTTTCGCTTCAACCATTGCGCTTGCCGCGCAGCCTGCACCACCGCATCCGTGTTGACGAAGTCGGCAAAGCGCAGCGCCTTGCCGTCGTAGCTGACGCGGTGGACCTCTCTCTCGCCCTGCCCCTTCGGGCGCCGGAACGATTTGGTCTCCACGGCATACACAGCTCGCGGGCCGATGACGATGTGGTCGATATTGAAGTTTTCGGCGGGCATGTCGTGCATCACGACACATCCTTCTGCCACCAGCCGATTCAACTGCATGCCGGTCACTCGCTCAGCGAGCAAGCCATCCTTGGCGTTCTGCGCGTGCTTGAAGTGCTTGACGAAGCCATAAGCGCCCCACGCGAACATCACGATGGCGCCGAGCGCGTAGATCCACGTCGTGCCATCCGGACGCAGGCGCTCGGGAGGCACGCGCAACAGCGCCCAAGCCATCAGCATGCTGGGGGCGGAGAAATACATCAGCAAACCGGAGGTCAGCATGCCGTCACCGGCTTCGCCGTGCCGTTTGACGAGTTGTTGACCAGGCACATGCCCGACCTGTCGCCCATGCAGGGGCGACCGACGTTGGATGCGCTCTTTCCAGATCAACACGCCGAACACGGTGGCCGCGCTGCATGCCAGCGAGACGGTAAAGGCGGCGATCATGATGAGGTTCGCTTTCACTGGAGTTTCCTTCCTTGGCTAGGGAACGGGATCAAGAGAAATCTAGTCTCACCCCGTCCTTTCAGGACAGCGCCTACTACTTGAGAGGCGTATAGGCTTCTTGGTGCCCCACTAGTAGGTATCGCAAGCAAAACTCGCAACATCTTTGATCAGATCCCCGAATGAGGGCCACCGTCCTGTTGAGACGCTCGAATCTTCTCGAACAGATCAAATGCCAGATGCTCGCTAGCGGCGAGCCGGAATGCCCGATCCGTCATCACGCGCGAGAAAATCTCCTCGTTACCCTCCATCCGCTCGATGAAGAGCTCGTCCAGCATTCGTTCGAGATACGACGTGAAATCACCCAGGTTGTTCGCCTTGGCTGCCTCTCTGACCTGATCGCTCGCTTCGGCCGAAACTCTGATCTGATCGAAGAACAACTGATCGGCTTCGGTGAAGTCGGTCCCGAAACGCACATTGAGCTTTTCCACCAGACTAGACAGTGGCACCTCTTCATCCGCCACGCGCGAAGTTCCCACATCGGTTGGACCTTTCAGTGGATACGATTCGCCTTTGCTCAGGTCAATGGAACCGTCGGTAAGCTGCTGCATCCGGTAGTAGCGCAGGCTTACCTCATCATCCAATACAAACGCGTTGCCTTCATCCTGCAACGGCAGCTTGGTCACCAGATTGCGAACGAAGGTGTAGAGCTTCTCCAGATCGGTGTCCTGATATGGGACGATCTGCGACAGGAAGGCATAGAGATTACGGTAGGCCGTCAGGAGCCCTCGAAACTCATCCCGCTTCTCCTCGGGCTGAGCCTTGAAACGCTGCACCACGCCATCCAGCACGGCATTCATCTGCTTGTGGTCGCTGCCCGAATGCTCGCGTTTGGGCCGGTACCAAGCCTGCGCGAAGGCGTCTACGTCCGCCGGCGTAAAGATCGCGGGCGCCAGCAGCTTGTGCTGCAGTTCGGACAGCTTCCCCGGACCCGCGTTATCGCTGATCGGCGTGCTTTCGTAGTAGGGCTTGAAAGCTTTGTGAATGTCTTCTTCCTTGTTGGCAAAGTCCAGTACAAACGTCCGCTTCTTGCCCGGCGCCATGCGATTGAGGCGCGACAACGTCTGCACCGCCTGCACACCCGCGAGCTTCTTGACCACGTACATGGTCTGCAACAGCGGCTGGTCGAAGCCTGTCTGGTACTTCTCCGCCACCAACAGCACGCGGTAGTCGTCACGCTCAAACATTTCCGGCAGTTCGCTTTCCGCCAAACCGTCATTCATCGACACTTCGGTGTAGGACGCTCCGGGGTCCTCCGGATCCTCTACGGAGCCGGAGAACGCCACCAGCGAACGGATACCCTCGTAGCCGTTGTCCTTGATGTACTGATCAAAGGCCAGCTTGTATTTGACCGCCGCCAATCGCGAACCCGTGACCACCATCGCCTTGGCGCGCCCGCCCAGCTCATGCATCACATGCACGCGGAAGTGCTCGACGATAACCGACACGACCTGCCCGATGTTGACCGGATGCAGTTCCATGTAACGGGTCAGCGCCTTCGCCGCCTGCTTTCGCGACACTTCCGGGTCGTCCTCAACCTGTTTGATCAGGCCGAAGAAGCGCTTGTAGGTGGTGTAGTTGGCCAGCACGTCCATGATGAAGCCCTCTTCGATGGCTTGGCGCATGCTGTATTCGTGGAACGGCGATTCTCCCGATGGCCCCGGCGTATCGAACAACACCTTGGTCTTGAACTTGGGTGTGGCGGTGAAGGCGAAGAAGCTGAGATTGGGTTGCCGCGCACGCTTTTGGGCCTCGCGCAGGATGGCCGCACGAGTGGACTCGTCCAGATCGTCATCTTCTTCGTCGGACAGCTGGGCGGCTACCGCGGCCTCGATGCCATCCCGGTTAAGCATGCCGCGCAGCGCCATGGCGGTCTCACCGCTCTGCGAGGAATGCGCTTCGTCCACGATCACGGCAAAGCGCTTGCCGGCAGTATCGATCCTGACCTCCTCGCCATCGGCCTCGAGCCTCGCCAGCGCGCGGGCGATGAACGGAAACTTCTGGATCGTACTGATGATGATGGGCGTGCCAGCCGACAGCGCGCGGGCGAGCTGGCGGGTGTCCTCGTCGATCTTTTCCACCACGCCCGTTTTGTGCTCGAACTGGTAGATGGTGTTCTGCAACTGCTGGTCAAGTACGCGGCGATCAGTGACCACCACCACCGAATGGAAGACCTTCTCTTCCTGGGCGTCGTGCAGGCTGGCCAGCCGATGCGCGAGCCAGGCGATGGAGTTTGACTTGCCGGACCCGGCCGAATGCTGCACCAGATAGTTGTGTCCCGCTCCCTTCTCGCGCGCGTGTCCTACCAGTCGCCGCACGGCTTCCAACTGGTGATAACGCGGGAAGATCATGGCCTCCTTGCGGACGCTGCGCACCCCCTTGTCGGTCTTGATCTGACGCTCCTTGACCTCCAGGTGCATGAAGCGCTGGAGGATGTCGAGCAGGCTATCTGCCGTCAGCACTTCGTCCCACAGGTAGTGGGTCTTCCAGTTGCCTTGCACCGGAGGATTGCCCGCGCCGTGCTGGTCGCCACGATTGAAGGGCAGGAACACGGTTTCCCTGCCCTTGAGTCGTGTGCTCATCCAGGCTTCGTCCGGGTCCACCGCAAAATGCACCAGTGCGCGCTGCTTGAACGCGAACAGCAGGTCGCGCTCGTCGCGGTCATGCTGGTACTGATGGATGGCATCACGGGCGCGCTGGCCGGTCAGGGGGTTCTTCAGTTCCACCGTCACCACCGGCAGACCGTTGACCGCCAGCGTCACGTCGATGATGCAGCGCCGGGGCTTGCCGTCCGGTCGCTTGAGCACGGACGTGAAAGCCACCTGCCGGGTGATGGTCAGGCGGTTGTGCGCGTACTTGGCGGCCGCTTCGGGGTTCATGCCGGAGTTGGGGCGGAAGTAGGCCAGGCGCAGGGTTTTGCCGTAGCACTTGAAACCGTGGCGCAGCACATGCAGCGCGCCCTTGATCTCCAGTTCCTTGGCCAGAGCGTCCAGCACGATGGCTTCGGTGCGAGCCCCGAGGAGCGCCTCCAACTGTTGCCAGCGCGCAGGCTGGCTGTCCTTGAGAAAGTCGATCACATCCGCCGGGAACAGCGCCAGCGCCTCGTCATACTCGGACGGCACACGTTTCTGGTAGCCGCCGCTGGCTAGTAAGCCGATTTCGATGGCAGTTTCGAAGGCGTGTTCAGAGTGGCCGGACATGCGCGGAATCCTTATCCGTTGAGTTCGGGGAGCTTACCGGTGACGGCGGCGGAGACTAGGGAAGATCTGTATTCGATTTGCTGGTCTAGCGATCTTTCGACCATAGCCTCAGCCTCCCTAAATCTTTCCAATCCAGCCTTGATCTCGTTCGCGATGGCGATTTGCTCATCAACCGGCGGCAGCAAACACGGCAGATCCACGATCTTGCTGGCCTTCAGTCCGATTGCAGTTGAGCCAGTTGACCGACTGTGTATCTGCGCCTGAAACGGTGAACACATCATCCAATATGCCAAGTAATCATTGTGCAGATCTCGCGTGGAGGACGAGAACTTGATGACTCGTTGAGCAAGCGCAATATCCGTCCTATCGACCTGAGCGATTTCGCCCAATGGCGCTTCGGTAGTGAAGAGAACATCGCCAATCGCCGGCAATCCGCGACGCATTGCGTGCTCGTAGATGTCCTCGGAGACGAACTCCTGCGAAGCCTCGTAGTCGATACGCCCACCCTTAATGTTCTTGGCGGTTACAAGAAAAACACCAATAGTCGCTTTTTCTGGCGTCGCGCCCCGATAGTCCACGCGCCAGGTGCACTTCGTAAGCCCTCGCACATTCCAATGCGCAGGTATCTCGCCAAGCCATTCGACACCGGATGGCTTCATCTGAACACCAGGATTCAGACCGCTGGTAACAGCATGGGTGATCATGGTCTGACGCTTTTCCGCCAGCCGATCCAGTAGCACCCTTTTCTTCTCGATCAGGGCATCAATGCGCGCGGTCTTTTCGTCAAGGAATCGGACTACGCGCTGCTGGACGGTCAGCCCCGGGATTCGGACGCGCATATCCAGGTAGCTACCCAGGTCAAGATTCTGGATTCCTGTGCTCTGCTTGATATGCGGGTAGGTGCCCCGCCCCACATAGATCGCCAGCATCAGATAGTTGAGAAAAGCAGGATCGACTTCTTCGGCAGGGCGACAGCGGGCAAGAAAGTTGGACGTCACGCTGGGCCGATCATCATCGAACAACGCCGTTCGACCCACCAATTGCTTCTCGCCGCCGCCAGACTTCTCCATCACCAGGTCGCCGGGCTGCAGCGAAATTTTGTCAAACGCAGTCTTGTCAACGGACCGCAGCGTACGCTCACCCGCGTTCAAACGGCCAGACTGCCCATCGAAGTCCGCCGCCCGGATACAGACAACATCGTTTTCACCGTCGGGCTCGCTACCCCACGCACCATTCCTGCAGCTTTCGAAGGCCCACTTAAGGCGCGTCCCCGGCATGCCTGGATTGAAGATCACGACTCGCCTCCAGAGAGCGGCTTACTCGATCTCTTCTTGGTTTTATTTGCGCTGCCAGCCTTCAACGTCTCCGCTGCGCTCCGCAGGTCAGCCAGGTATCTGGCTTCTGCGACCTGCTCTGCCTCCATCCTCCGCCTTTCGGAGAAAGCGTCGTACTGACGCTCGGCCCAATCCTTCGCCTGCGACTGGCTGACCTTGCCTGCGTTCGCCAATACGGGAAGTTCTGTGTCGCGCAGGAACTTGTCCAGAAAACCATCCCAGTCCGCCAGCCGGATGTCCTGCCGCCGCATCGCCCGGAACTCTGCCTGATCCAGGAACATCACCGTGATGCGATTGAGGGTGTCGACCTCCCGCGCATCCAGATAGTTCTTCGCGGTGCATACGTCCTGCTTCAACACCCGCCCACCCTTCCAGGTGCTCAGCCCCATATTGGGCTGCGCCGCGTCCGCGCGCTGGCGCACGATTTCTGCCGCCGTCAGACCGGTGGCCGCGTAGTGCATCTTGTTCTGCATGATTGCAAAGAACCGCTGCGTGTCCTCCTCGCCCTCGCGGTAGTCCACCGCCATGGCGAAGATCTCCCGGATGCGCTGGTATACCCGGGACTCGCTGGCGCGGATCTCGCGGATGCGCGCCAGCAGCTCGTCGAAGTGATCCACCGGACCCGCATGGCCCTTCAGCCGCTCGTCGTCCAGCACGAAGCCCTTGACCAGGTATTCCGACAAGCGCGCCGTGGCCCACTGGCGAAACTCGGTGCCGCGCGCCGACCGAACCCGGTAGCCCACGGCCAGGATGGCGTCCAGGCTGTAGTGCTTGGGTCGGCGTGAGACGGTGCGAGCACCCTCCTGACGAACTTGTAAGTAATCCTTACAGGTTGCCGACTCATCCAATTCTCCCTCGGCGTAGAGGGCCTTCAGGTGCTGGGTGATGTTCTGCGGCGTGGTCTGGTACAACGCCGCGATCTGGGCTTGGGTCAGCCAGACCGTCTCGCCCGCCAACAGCACGCGGATACGGCCCTCTCCAGCGGGATAGATCAGCAGTTCACCTTCCGCGGTGATGGTTACATCCTTGCTCATGCCAGCAATCCTTTCAGCAGACCGGCGATCTCGCCCTCCAGCTTACGGATATCGGATTCGATCTCCGGCAGCGGACGCGGCGGTTTGTACACATAGAAATGGCGGTTGACGGGAATCTCGTAGCCGACCTTGGTCTTGCCGTAGTCCACCCAGGCATCGTCCACATGCGGCAGTACTTCGCGCGCCATGTAGTCTTCGATCGTGTCGCGAAATGCCTCCACCAGCGCGTCGTTGGGCTTGTCTGGGCCGAAGGCCATCGGCAAAGGCAGTGCCGTGCCCTTTGGCAACGGGATGTTCTCCGTGTCGCGCAGTTCGCTGTCGGCTTCCGGTAGACCCTTGCTGCGACAGATCTCGGCTTTGGAGTCACGCTCGCCCAGCGCGCTGAAGATGGCCTTGCGAATAGGGGTCGGCACACTGATGTTTGCCTTCTTCGCTGCCTTGGCAAGGTCAGCCTCGAATACAGCGCGATCCATGTAACGCCCTTTTCGACCGAGCGCGGCAAGCAGGTCTCGAATGGCCTGCTGCATAGCCTCCCCTTCTGCGATCTCCCGCTTCGCGGCCTTCTCATCCTTGCGCTTCTTCGACGTCGTGAGACCGGCGAATGCGGACTGCTCATCGAGCCGCGCGATACGCTCCGGGCTGGCTTCAAAATTCATGCGCAACGGGCGCTCCACCGTCACCTTGAGAAAGCCGAAGTCGCGGTTCTCGAAGATGCGGGACACCACGCGGGTCTCCTTCTCGCCGGTCTTGTGGTCGACGATCACCTCAGCGGTCTCCCCGTCGCGGTAGCTACCGTACAGTCGGGTAAGCGCTTCGATCTGCTCATCCGCGATCTCGTTGCGCTTGTTGTTGAGGCTCTTCTTCATCTTGCGGGAGAAGCGGGTCCCGTCGATCAGCTGCACCTTGCCACGTCGCTCAACGGGCTTGCGATTGCTCACCAGCCACACGTAAGTGTAGATGCCGGTGTTGTAGAACAACTGATCCGGCAGGGCGACGATGGCGTCCAGCCAATCGTTCTCGATGATCCAACGACGGATGTTGGACGGGCCGGAACCTGCATCACCAGAGAACAG
This sequence comes from Pseudoxanthomonas japonensis, assembly GCF_043632995.1. Lineage (NCBI taxonomy): Bacteria > Pseudomonadati > Pseudomonadota > Gammaproteobacteria > Lysobacterales > Lysobacteraceae > Pseudoxanthomonas > Pseudoxanthomonas japonensis. The sequence continues at coordinate 2,833,943 of NZ_CP171632.1, forward strand.
CGGCGAACCGTTGAAGACGATGGCGATCTTGGACCCCGGCTTGTCTTCGCTATCTTCAGCGTATGGATGCATCTTGTGGATCATGTGCTGCAGAAACAGCAACGAGCCGTCATTGATGGCCGGCAGGCCGGCACCGAAGCGCCCCCCGAAGCCATGGGTGCCATGCTCCCTCTCGACGACCGCCTTCTGATCCTTCCACTCCACACCGAACGGAGGGTTGGCCATCATGTAGTGGAACCGCTCGCCCTCGAATCCGTCCCTGGTCTTGCCATCACCCAAGGTATCACCGAGCACGATGCTGCTGGTGTCCTCGTCCTTGATCAGCATGTCCGAACAACAGATGGCCCAGGATTCGTCGTTGTATTCCTGTCCGTACAACGCCAGATTCGCCTGCGCATTCTGGGCGAGAATGAACTTCTCCGATTCCGACAGCATGCCGCCGGTGCCACAGGTGGGGTCATAGATGGTCCGGTAGATGCCCGACTTGTAAACGTCTTTCTCTCCGGTGTAGATCAGATTCGCCATCAAACGAATGACCTCGCGCGGCGTGAAATGGTCGCCAGCCTCTTCGTTCGCCTGCTCGTTGAACCGCATGATCAAGTGCTCGAACAGGTACCCCATCTGCAAGTTGTCGATGCGATCGGGGTGCAGGTCGACCTCCGCCATCGCCTTGACGATGGTGAAGAGTCGATTGCTGGCATCCAATTTCTCGATCTGATCGGTGAACTTGAACCGCTCAAAGATGCGACGCGCATCCGGAGAGAAGCCGTTGATGTAGTTGATCAGGTTTGGCGCGATGTTCTCCGCATCACCCAGTAGCTTGGCGAATGTGTACTGACTGACGTTGTACAAGGGATACTGCCGGTCGGGATCCGCCGCCTTTCCCAACAGCCTGTGCAAGGCTTTCTCGGGAGTGTCTTTCGCCAGAAGCTTTTCATGCTGCTTCAACACCTTGTCCTTGGTGGGCTCAAGCACGCAGTCAAGCCTACGCAACACGACCATCGGCAGCATGACGAGACGGTACTGAGGCGGACGATAAGGGCCGCGCAGGCGATTGGCGATTTCCCAAATGGTGCTTTTTAGCTCTTCGTGGTTCTTGATATTCATTCTTGTAGTTCTGGTATCGATGCGCAGTACGCGGCATCGAAAATGGATCAACGGCAACGACTGTCGCTTAAGCCCTAGTCTTCACCGGCAAGAAACCACACCGGCTTGAGCGGCAACCTGCGCCGCGCGCCGTCATCCAACTTGGCGTAATGCGTGGTCCACAGCTCCACCAGCTTGGTGGTATCGAGCAGGGTGATGCGGCGGTGCGACTGGCGCGCTTCCAGTTCCGCATCCTTGGTGAAGCCGGACAGCGCCACGAAGAGGCCGACATCGCCCTCTCCCAGCACCGCCATGAAGCTGCGCAGGCCGATGACATCGATCCGCGGCGAATTGGCGTTGCGCTTGACCTGCACTTTGATGCGCGGCGGGCGCGTGCCCAACGGGTCGTTGTAGGCGATAACATCCACTCCGCCATCCTTGCCTGACGGCGCTACCCAGGCCACGTGGTAATCCATCGCCTTGAGCAGTTCGGCGACCAGATCCTGGAACTCGTAGGGCGGCATCTCGGCCAGGAAATCCTCGATCTCCTTCCAGGCCATTTCCTCCGCCTGCTCCAGCGTGATGACCGCGGACTTCTCCGCCGCCTCCTCCGCTTGGTCCTCTTCCAGCGCAGCAGGCTGTGCCTTGCGCCACTTCCAGTAGAGCTTCTCGGCTTGACGGTAGAACGCTTCCGCATCCTTGATGGCGGCGAATGCAGTCCTACCCTCATCACTGACCGACCAGACACCCTTGTGCTTGATCAACCAGCCGGCTTTGACGCACGCGACCGTGGCAAAGCGGACGATGCGCTCGAAGCGGCGCCCGCCCGAGGAATAGTCCCCGGCCTCGTAATCTGTCAGCTTGACTGCCTGCTCCAGCGCTTTCAGCGCATCCGCGGCCTTCATGCCATCTGGCTGGGCGATCAGAATCTCGAATAGCTTGCGAATCAGCTGGCCAGTCCTGGCCTTGGTGACGTCCGCCACAGCGCTCCCCTCCTACGTGGTCGGGGAACTGTACGCCGACGTTCACATCCGCTCAACGAAAACGCCCGGAAATCGGAGCGAACATGCGCTTGACGGCCAACTTCTTCGGCCCAGGCGTGGCTCACTGAAGAGCGCCCCTCATCCGCCTTCGGCACCTTCTTCCCGTTACACGGAGAGAAGGGAACGCGGGGATCGCGCGCGCCGGGCGCTGCCTTGTGTCGTGGTGGCGTTCGCCATTCGCGAACAGCGAGGACGCCTGTGACGGGCGATGCTCGAATGCGTTACGACGACCTCAATCGCGCAACGTCAGCGTCGGCTGCTCATCAATCGTCCCATCCTCGTTCACCACCACATAGCGATCCCCCTCGCGGTTGAACAGCACAGGGATGGGGGTCTTGAACAGCGGGCGGCGGACGAACTTCAGGCGCCAGTGGAAGGTTTCCATGGTCTCGATGGTCGCCTGCTGTGCCGGGGTGAGGCCGGCCAGCAGCGTGGCGTCGTCCATCTTCGGCGCGCCCTTGCGGCGCTCGGGACTGCGGGGAGCGGCGCCGGGGGCGTCCGGCTCGGTGGGGTTGCGGGGGCGGTGCGGGTCCGTCATCCGGTGGGGGCTCCTGATGGCGTGGAAGTACACGCGCGCCGTCGACGCGCGCAGGGCTACACCCTGTATCGGCCGACAGGAACAAAACGTGAGGATGGATCCGGCGGATGTAGCGCCGGTTCAGCCATGTCGACGCGCCCTGCCCGCTCAGGCGCGCAAGGTCAGCGTGGGCTGCTCGTTGAGCGTGCCGTCTTCCTCGATGACCACGTAGCGCGTGTCCCCGCGGTCGAACAGCACGGGGATGGGCGCCTGGAACAGCGGGCGCCGCACGAAGGCGAGCCGCCACTGGAAGATTTCCAGCGCTTCCAGCGTCGTCAGCTGCGCCGGCGTCAGGCCCGCGCGCAGCGCCTCGGCGTCCGTCGCCGGCACGGCCTGGCGGCGCTCGGTCGTGGTGGGCGCCTTCGTCGGCGCGGGGGAAGGCCAGGGCCCGGTGATGACGGCGGCTCGGGCGGCAGAACGGTACATGGGGGGACTCCAGCGGTTACCAGCGACACCTGCTCTCCGTAACGGCCGCGAACGGCCGCCATTGAGGGGCGTGATGACGTTGCAAGACCTGTGCCGCCAACGCGCTGCCGCCGCGGCGCGGGGCCTGCGTCACTGCCGCAACTGCAGCGTGGGACGCTCGTCGATGCTGCCGTCTTCGCGGATCACCACGTAGCGCGTGCCGTCGCGGTTGAACAACACCGGGATGGCGGCCTTGAACACCGGCCAGCGCACGAAGCCCAACCGCCAGTGGAAGCTCTCCATCGTTTCCAGCGTATCGAGCTGCGCGCGCGACAGGCCCGAGCGCAAGGCGACGGGATCGTCCGCGGGCGTGGGGTCGCGACGGTCGAGAAGCGTGGCGGCCGACGCGGCGTCGTCCGCGTCCAGGTCGTGGTAGTGCGCAGGGTCGTTGGGCTCGTACATGGGAAGCGTCTCGGCGGAACAGGCGCGCACGCGCACGGACGGCACGGAATGGCCGACGCGGTCGCAACCAGGGGAAGGAGGACATCTGCAAGCGGGACGCCGCACCAAGCGGCCAGCCCTCGTCGCACAAAAAAAGCCCCGCGCTCGCGGGGCTTCCTTTCACTGCGGCGTGCATCCGTGCACCCCTGATATGTCGCGCCGGCGTCGCGTCACAGGACAACGCGCGCCGGAACGAATGACCGGTTACGCGAACGGATCCTGCAGCACCATGGTGTGGTCGCGGTCCGGGCCGGTGCTGACGATGGCCAGCGGGCAGCCGGACAGTTCCTCCAGCGCGCGCAGGTAGGCACGCGCGGCCGGCGGCAGCTTGTCCCACTCGGTGATGCCGTGGGTGTTCTCGTCCCAACCCGGGAATTCCAGGTAGACCGGCGTGCACTCTTCCCAGCCGCCCGCATCCAGCGGCGCGTATTCGGTGCGCTTGCCGCGGTACTCGTACGCGATGCAGATCTTCAGCGTCTTCATGCCGTCCAGCACGTCGAGCTTGGTGATGCACAGGCCGGAGATGCCGTTGATGGCGACGGCGCGCTTCAGCGCGACGATGTCCATCCAGCCGCAGCGGCGCGGACGGCCGGTGGAGGCGCCGTATTCCTGGCCGCGGTCGCGGATGCCCTGACCGACGTCGTCGTCCAGTTCGGTCGGGAACGGACCGCCGCCGACGCGCGTGGCGTAGGCCTTGCAGATGCCCAGCACGTAGTCGATCGCGTCCGCACCCACGCCGGTGCCGGCGAACGCACCGCCGACGGTGGTGTTGGAGCTGGTGACGTAGGGATAGGTGCCGTGGTCGATGTCGAGCAGCGCACCCTGCGCGCCTTCGAACAGCACGCGCTTACCCTGCTTGCGCAGGTCGTGCAGGATGCCGGCCACGTCGGACTTCATCGGCTGCACGTACTCGCCGAAGGCGAGCGCTTCGTCGTAGGTCTTCTGGAAGTCGACTGCCTCGACACCCAGGTACTTGGTGAGCACGAAGTTGTGGTAATCCAGCGCCGTGCGCAGCAGTTCTTCCAGCTGCTTGGGGTAATGCAGGTCGGCCACGCGGATGCCGCGACGCGCCACCTTGTCTTCGTACGCCGGGCCGATGCCGCGGCCGGTGGTACCGATGGCCTTGCCGCCGGCGGCCTTCTCGCGGGCCTGATCGAGGGCGATGTGGTACGGCATGATCAGCGGCGTGGCCGGGGAGATCTTCAGGCGCGAGCGCACTTCCACGCCGGCCGATTCCAGTTCGTCGATCTCCTTGATCAGCGCGGCCGGCGACAGCACCACGCCGTTGCCGATCAGGCACAGCGCGTCGGGGCGCAGGATGCCGGACGGGATCAGGTGCAGGACGGTCTTCTTGCCGCCGATGACGAGCGTGTGGCCGGCATTGTGGCCGCCCTGGAAACGGACGACGGCCCCGATTTCCTCGGTGAGCAGATCGACGATCTTGCCCTTGCCTTCATCGCCCCACTGGGCGCCGAGAACGACGACTGACTGACCCATGACGGGTAACTCCTCGATTGGTGGCGGCCATCGGGGCCGCCGGAAGGGTCGCGCTGGGTGGTGGCGCCACTGATGCCGGCAGGCTCCATCGGGGAACCGCCCGCCACGCCAGGTCCAGACACGGAAAAAGCCGGCGGTCTTCCCACGCAGGGAGCCCGTCCGGCTTTTGTGCATTATCCGGGTTTAGGGGGACGGGGGCTACCCTGGCGGGGGAAAGCAGGCGTGTTCAGGAACGGCGCGAAACGCTGCCCCTCATCCGCCCTCCGGGCACCTTCTCCCCGCAGGCGGGGAGAAGGAAACACCAAGCACCGGTTCCCCTTCTCCCTGCGAAGCGGGGAGAAGGTGGCCGAAGGCCGGATGAGGGGCGCTTTCCTATCCGATCCCGCGCCCTTTCCCGATGCTCAGCACGGTCCCAGCCAACGACGCTGTCTCCAACCCACCGGAGACCGCCCATGCGCAGCACCCTGGACCACGAACGCGAACGCCACCTCCGCCGCGAGCAGACCGAAGCCGAGCGGCGACTGTGGTGGCGATTGCGCAACCGTCGCCTGCAGGGATGGAAATTCCGCCGCCAGCACCGGATCGGCCCCTACTTCGCCGACTTCGCCTGCGTGGAAGCTGGACTGGTGATCGAACTGGACGGGAGCCAGCATCTCGAGCGCATTGCGCACGATGCGTTTCGCACCGCTTATCTGCAACGCGTAGGCTTCAGCGTTCTACGCTTCTGGAACGACACCGTGCTGCGCGAGACGGACGCGGTGCTGACGGCGATCCTCACCGCGCTCGCCCCTCGTCCGCCCTCCGGGCACCTTCTCCCCGCTTCGCAGGGAGAAGGAAACAGCGAAACCCTGATCGCTTCCTCCTCCTTACGAAGCAGGAAGAAGGAAAAAGCGAAGCCCTGATTGCTCCCTCTTCACGAAGCGGAAGAAGGAAAAGCGAAGCCCTGATTGCTCCCTTCTCCCTGCGAAGCGGGGAGAAGGTGGCCGAAGGCCGGATGAGGGGCGCTCTTCCCTCAGCAAACGCCCCCCTCAGCGCTTCACCACCCACAGCAACGTCAGCCCGAAGATCACGATGAACCCGCCCACCGCGCGCACCTGGCCGTCGGACATGCGCAGCAGCTGCACCGCGGCGCGCTTCCAGCTGGCGGGAATGGCGAACAGCACCAGGCCTTCGAGGATGGCGACCAGGCAGAGGGCGGACCAGAGTTCGGACATGGAGGCTTCCTTCATCGCGGCGGCGGGCGATGGCGGCGGGCGTTACGGACGGTGGAACGGAACCGGCCGCCCTTGGGCGGCCGGTGCAGGACTGCTCAGCGATCGCTGCGCATGTACTGGAGGAACGGGTCGTTCTTGTCCAGCACGATCACGCCTTGCCCGTCCTTGAACGAGGCGCGGTAGGCCTCGAGGCTGCGCTGGAAGGCGTAGAACGAGGCGTCGCGACCGGCGGCCTCGCCGTAGATGCGGGCGGCTTCGGCATCGCCTTCACCGCGCAGCTTCTGCGCGTCGCGCTCGGCCTCGGCCAGCAGCACCGCGACATCGCGGTTGGCCTGCGCCTCGACGATCCGCGCCTGCTCGGCGCCCTGCGCACGCAAGGCGCTGGCCACCTGCGAGCGCTCGGCGCGCATGCGGTTGTAGACCTGGTCGATGACTTCACTGTCAGTGGGCAGATCGATCTGCTTGAAGCGGATGTCCACCACCTGCATGCCCAGGTTCTTGGCGCCGGCGTTGATGGCGGGGAGCTGCTTCTCGATCAGTTCGTTGCGGTTGCCCGACACCAGCTGGGTCAGCGTGCGCGAGTTGATCTCGTTGCGCAGCGACTCCTTGATGATCGGCGCCAGGCGCTCGGTGGCCAGTTCGGCCTGGCCGCCGGTGGCACGGTAGAAGTCCGCCGCGTTCACGATGAAGCCGATGGCGATGAAGTCGACGCTGACGTCCTTGCGCTCGGAGGTCAGCGAACGCTCCGGCGGGAACTCGTTGGCGGTGAAGCGGCGGTCGAAGACGCGCGCGGTTTCCACCAGCGGCAGCTTGAAGTGCAGGCCGGGGCCGATCTCGCTGCGCACCACGCGGCCGAGGTTGAGCACCAGGCCGACCTGCCCTTCGCGCACCACGTACACCGAGCCCATCAGGCCCAGCAGCACGGCCACCAGGATGCCGACGATCAGGGAATTCCTCATGGCTGCGCCTCCTCACGGCCGGCCGGGCGTGGGCTGCGTGCCGAATTGCGGGAACTGGACGGAGTGCTTTCGACCTGCGGCAGCACTTCGGTGGGAATCACGCCGGCCGGCGGCTGCGCCGTGGCCTGGGCGCTGTTGCCCATCGGCACGTAGATCAGCTGGCGGCTGTCGCCGCCGACCACCTTGCGGTTGCCGGCGAGCACCTGCTGCACGGTATCCAGCCACAGGCGCTTGCGGGTGACTTCCGGGGCGTTGCGGTACTCGTCCAGCAGCAGGCTGAAACGGGTGGCGTCACCGGTCGCCTTGGCGATGGCGGCGGTCTTGTAGCCTTCGGCCTGGGTGCGGATCTGCTGCGCGTCGCCGCGCGCCTCGGGCACGATCTTGGCGGCGTAGGCGCGGGCCTGGCTGACCACGCGTTCGTTTTCCTGCTGCGCGCTGTTGACCTCGTCGAAGGCCGGCTTGACGGCTTCCGGCGGACGCGCGTCCTGCAGGCTCAGCTCGGTGACGACCAGGCCGGTGCGGTAGGCCTCGAGCGAGGCCTGCAGCGCGGTGCCGGCGGTGGCGGACAGCGGGCCACGGTTGTTCAGGGCGGCGTCCAGGTCGGAGCGGCCGATCACTTCGCGCACGGCGCTCTGGGCGGTCTGCTCCAGCACGCGGGTGGCGTCGGTGGTGCCGAACAGGAAGAGCTTGGGATCGCCGACGCGGTACTGCACGTTGAACGACACGGTGATGATGTTCTCGTCGCGCGTCAGCACCGGCAGGCTGTTGCTGAAGGTGCGCACGCCGGTGGCGTTGACCTTGGTGACGCTCTCGATGGGCCAGGGGAACTTGAAGTTCGGGCCCGGCTGCATGGTGCGCGTGTACTGGCCGAAGCGCAGCACGACGCCGCGGTCCTGTTCGCCGATCAGCTGGAAGCTGGAGAACAGCACCAGCAGGCCGATGCCCAGCAGGACCCAGCGCAGCGGATTGCCACCGCCGCCGACACCGCCGAACAGGCCACGCAGGCGTTCGACCACGTCACCGATGCCGCCGCCTCCCTGCGGGGTGCGCGGCTTCCAGTTGTTGTTCCGGTTGCCGTTGTTGCCAGATCCGCCGCTGCCGCTGCCAGGGGTGTTCCAGGCCATGCCCACTCCATTCTGAAAGATTCGCGCGGCCGGGGCCGGCGCAGGTTTCGATTCTACTAGATAGGGACGGCCCGGCCGGGAGGCAAGGCCGGATGGTCATGGAGCGAGCAACCCGTCGTGGGAGCGACGTAAGTCGCGATGGCTTTACCGACCCAGCCGAGTCCATGCACGTCCCATTCGCGACTTACGTCGCTCCCACGACAACCGATGCAGGCACCCCTACTGCCAGTCTTCCCTTTCCACCTGCGGCAGCAACGCTTCCAGCGGGTGCCCGCCCGCCTGCGAAGCCAGCCGCTGGGCATCGGCCAGGGCGAGGTCGACGGTGACGCGCCAGCCGTTCTCTTCGAAGTCCTCGGCCAGCACCGCGCCCAGCGCATGCAGGCGCGAGCGCAGGCGCGCGGAGTTGGCCGGCAGGTGCAGTTCGCCGCGCACCCGCTGGAAACCCAGCCGCTGCGCCAGTGCACCGCGCAGCAGGTCGATGCCCTGCCCGTCGCGCGCGGACAGCCACACGCGTTCGCGGCCCATGCCGGCGCTGGGCGCCTCGCCTTCCTCGACGCCGGGATCGGGCTGGTCGTGGCGCGGTGCGGCGCCTTCGATGCGGTCGATCTTGTTGAACACCAGCATCTGCGGCAGGTCGCCGGCGCCGATCTCCTGCAGCACTTCGTCGACCTGCGCGATGCGTTCCTCGCGGTGCGGATCGGCGGCGTCGATGACATGCAGCAGCAGGTCGGCCTCGCGCGCTTCGCTCAACGTGGAACGGAATGCCGCGACCAGTTCGTGCGGCAGGTCGCGCACGAAGCCGACGGTGTCGGCCAGCACCACCGCACCGCCGGGCAGGTCGATGCGGCGGACGGTGGGGTCCAGCGTGGCGAACAACTGGTCGGCCGCATAGGCCTCGGCACCGGTCAGCACGTTGAACAGCGTGGACTTGCCGGCATTGGTATAGCCCACCAGCGCCACGCGCGGCAGTTCGCTGCGCACGCGGGCGCGACGCATCTGGGTGCGCTGCACTTCGACTTTTTCCAGCCGCTTCTGCAACTGCTCGACGCGCTTCTGCAGCAGGCGGCGGTCGGTTTCCAGCTGGGTTTCGCCGGGGCCGCGCAGGCCGATGGAACCGCCGCGCTGGCGTTCCAGGTGGGTCCAGCCGCGCACCAGGCGCGTGGCCATGTGGCGCAGCTGCGCCAGTTCCACCTGCAGCTTGCCTTCGTGGCTGCGCGCACGCTGGGCGAAGATGTCGAGGATCAGCCCGGTGCGGTCCAGCACGCGGCGCTCCAGGAACTTTTCCAGGTTGCGTTCCTGGCCCGGCGACAGCGGGAAGTTGACCAGGATCAGGTCGGCGCCGGTGGCATCCGCGGCCGCCTTCACTTCCTCCAGCTTGCCGCTGCCGATCAGCGTGGACGGATTGGGCCGGTCGATGCGCGCGGTGAGCAGCGCGGCGATGGTGGCGCCGGCCGAGCGCGCCAGGTCGCTGAACTCTTCGGTGAGGCCGTCGTCGGGACGGCCGCCGGCATGCGGCTGGATCAGCAGCGCATGCTCGCCCTTGCGGGATCTTTCAAACAATGGGGTCGTGCCTCTTCAATCGAGGCACGCATTATCACGCGGTTTCGTCGTCGACGCCTTCCGCGTCCTCGTCACCCTGCTGCACGTAGCCGCCGCCCGGGCCCACGCGCACGTTGCGCGCCGGCACCACGGTGGAGATGGCGTGCTTGTAGACCATCTGGCTGACGGTGTTGCGCAGCAGGACCACGAACTGGTCGAAGGATTCGATGGTGCCCTGCAGCTTGATGCCGTTGACCAGGTAGACCGACACCGGGACGCGCTCGCGCCGCAGTGCATTCAGGAAAGGATCCTGCAGGGATTGCCCCTTGGACATGACGTACTCCCGCCTTGCGTTCTTATAGTTAGGTATGTGCTGCCGTACCGGGCCGGCGAACTGCTCCCCTGCCGCCCGGAAGCCCCGATGTTACACAACATCGACCCGATGGGGCGTTGCCGAGTCCGGCAACTGGTCCCAATTCCGGAGAATGCGAGCCGAACGGCTCACGAAGTGGGCAGGAACAGCCGCAATGCCGTGTCCAGGCCGGCGCGATCGGTGGCGGGACCGAACCAGCGCGCGTCCAGTTCCCCGCGCAGCCAGGTCAGCTGGCGCTTGGCGAGCTGGCGCGTGGCGGCGATGGCGCGTTCGCGGAATTCCGCCGCACTGCCCTGCCCGTCCAGATACTCCCAGGCCTGGCGATAGCCGACGGCACGTACCGCCGGCAGATCCAACGGCGCGGCCACCGCCTGCATGGCGGGCAGCGCGCGCAGGCGATGGACTTCGTCGAGGAAACCCTGCTGCAGCATCAGGTCGAAGCGTCGCGCGATGCGGTCGTGCAGGACGGCGCGGTCGCTCGGCGCCAGGATCAGCTTCAGCACCCGGAATGGCAGCCGCACACGGCGGGTGTCCTGCTGCCACTGGCTGATCGGCCTGCCGGTCAGGCGGTACACCTCCAGCGCCCGCTGGATGCGCTGGGGGTCGGTGGCGTGGATGCGGGCCGCCGCCGCGGGGTCGACCTGGGCCAGTTCGGCATGCAGCGCGGGCCAGCCGCGGGCCTGCGCCTGCGCGGCGATGTCGGCGCGCAGTGCGGCGTCGGCGGCGGGCATCTCGGCCAGGCCTTCGAGCAGGGCCTGGAAGTACAGGCCGGTGCCGCCCGCCAGCACCGGCAGGCGGCCGCGCGCGACGATGTCGTCCATCGCGCGTCGTGCATCCTGCGCGAACTCGGCGGCGGAATACGTCTGCCAGGGATCGCGCACATCCAGCAGGTGGTGTGGCACGCGCGCCTGTTCGTCCGCCGTCGGCTTGGCCGCCCCGATGTCGAGGCCGCGATAGACCAGCGCGGAGTCGACACTGACGATCTCCCCGCCGAAACGCTCGGCCACGTCCAGCGCGAACGCCGTCTTGCCCGACGCGGTCGGGCCCATGATGGCGATGGCGAGCGGGCGGGCGTCGAGTGGCATGTGGTCATTGTCGCACCCCTGCGCAGGCCCCCCTGCGACGAACCCACGCGACGGGGTATCCGGGGAGGACGGTCCACTCCCGGGCCGGGCCGCGCTTCATCGGAGGAGCGACATGTGGTCGCACGGGTCCGCCAAGGCCTGCAGGGAACCGTCGCACGCCACCACCGCCGACGCGGCATCGGCAACACGCCGCACGCCACGTCAGTGCACGTCGGCAAGCGCGTACCTGGCGCACGTGGCAATCGCGATGGCCCACACACTGCGGGCAATGCGTCCCGATGATTTGTGGCGCAGTCCGCGTTATGGAAAACCCGGGCTGGCTATTTGAAGAAACCCCTTTATCCTGCGATGGCGCGTGATGGGCCGCTTTTTTACGGCTCATCCGGTCCGACGGGGGCTTCCACATGTGGAAGCAGGACGGACTGAAGCGTAGACCTGCACCCGCTGCCATGCGCCAGGGATCCGTGCCGACACGGATCCTCGATGCCTGGGGGTGTGTACGCCACCCCCGTGAAGACCTTTGCCTGCATGATCCGAAACACGCTCGTTGTCCTGCGCAACACCGCGCTGATCCTGGCCCTCGGCACCCTGCTGACCGCCTGCACCGGCTCCGAACCCCTTGTCGAGGAAACGGCAACCGCCGCCAGCGCGCCAGCCCAAGCCACGGCGCAGGCCGCGGAGGCACGCGTCGCCGCCAGCGCCGCGGTCGCGACCTCGGCACCCACCACGCCGATCATGTTCGTCGCCCAGGTGCCTACTGCCGGCGACATTTTTGCCGGGCGGCTGTCCGCGTTCGCGAACCACATGACCGACATGGCCGCGGTACCGCGCGGCGGCGATCTGATGATCCGCTATCCCGATGGGTCCCTGCGCAACCTCACCCGGGAAGCCGGCTTCGGCATGGAAGGCCGCCAGGGCGCGAATGCGATCGCCGTGCGCGAGCCCACGGTGCACTGGGACGGCAAGAAGGCCGTCTTCAGCATGCTGATCGGCGCGCCGACCAAGCAGTACGAGAGCGTCAACACGCGCTGGCAGCTCTATGAAGTCGCCAACCTGGCGCAGGGCCAGACCGCGGTGATCACCAAGGTCGCCGGCCAGCCGACGACCTACAACAACGTGTCCCCCCTGTACGCCAGCGACGACCGCATCCTGTTCGCATCGGACCGCCCGCGTACCGGCGAAGCCCACCTGTATCCGCAGCTGGACGAGTACGAGAGCACGCCGACGCTGGTGGGCCTGTACAGCCTGACGCCTTCCACCGGCGAGCTGCGGCTGCTCAACCACACGCCGAGCGGCGCCTTCTCGCCGACGATCGACAGCTACGGACGCGTGATCTTCACCCGCTGGGACCACCTGCAGCGCGACCAGCAGGCCGACGCCGGCACCTTCGGCGCGACCAACTACGCCAGCGAGGCAGCGGGCGCGGCCAACATCGGGCGCCAGGCGGAGAACTTCCCCGAATCGCGACTGGGCCAGACGTCGGCGGCGTACGGTCGCGTCAACGCGTTCACCTTCAACCTGTTCACGCCGTGGCAGATGAACCAGGACGGCACCGAGGAGCTGACGCTCAACCACATCGGCCGGCACGAGCTGATGTTCGGCTACATCGAGCGTTCGTTCGCCACCGATAGCGCGATGTCGGACAACACCAACACCTCGATCATCGCCAACAAGAAGTACATCCGCAACGACGGCGGCATCTTCCAGATCCGCGAGGATCCCCGCACGCCGGGTACGTACTACGGCATCTACGCGCGCGAGTTCGGTTCGATGACCAGCGACCAGATCGTGCGCTTCACCGGCGCGCCGACGCTCAACGCCGAGCAGATGGTGTTCGAGGACGCGTCGCCCGCGGCGGTCAGCAACAGCCTGTCCGCGGGCCGCTTCCGCAACCCGCTGCCGATCAGCACCGGCCAGCTGCTGGCGAGTTACACGACCAGCCCGATGGTGCAGACCTCCACCCAGTTCCGGCTGTACCAGTTGCGGACCGACGCATCGAACATGCTGGTCGCCGGCAGTGCGCTGACCTCGGGCGTCCGCAAGACGCTCTCGTGGTGGAGCCCGGACACCCTGCAGAGCTTCGACGGCCTGTTGTGGGAAATCGAACCGGTGGAAGTCCTCGCGCGCCAGCGTCCCACGGCCGGCAGTTGGGCCCTGGAAGCCCCCGAGCGGGCCGTGCTGGCCGAGGAGCAGGTCGACGAAGCGGCGTTGCGCAACTGGCTTAAGACCAACAACCTGTCGTTGCTCGTCACCCGCAACCAGACCAGCCGCGACCGCGGTGACCTGCAGCAGCCCTTCAACCTGGAAGTCCCGGGTGGGGTGAAAACCGCGAAGGCCACCGGCAAGGTCTACCAGATCAGCCACTACCAGATCCTGCAGGGCAACCAGGTCCGCGGCTATCCCGGCGTGGAAGCAGGACGCCGCGTCCTCGCCCAGCCGATGGCCAGCAGCCAGTACAACGTGGCCAATACGGGCGGGCCGGCGGGCAGTACCAAGATTGCCGCCGACGGCTCGACCGCGGTGTTCGTTCCCGCCAACCGCGCGCTTGCCTGGCAGACCACCGACGCCAGCGGCGAACCGGTCGTGCGCGAACGCGTGTGGGTGACGATGCAGCCCGGCGAGATCCGTACCTGTGCGGGCTGCCATGGCGAAAACAGCGTCAACCAGGTCAGCCGCGCGGAGTCCACCAACAAGCCTGAAGCCCTGCGCGCGCTGCTGCGGCAGTGGAAGCAGGCCACCGGCGGCGGCCCGACGCTCGTCAACGGTTCGCAGCCACTGACGCCGACCCGCAACACGAGCGCGACGTCGCAGCCGGTCGTCGCCGGCAGCGCTCCCAGTACCCAGACGCTGTCCTCGGCGGTGATCGAGCAGACGCGTCCGCTGACCCGCGGCACCGCCACGACGCCGCGCACGGCCCGCGCAAGCCTGACCCGTTGAGCAGGATCCGGCGCGTGGCGCCGGCGATGCACGACCCTGACCGCCAGCGGCGCATGCCCCTGGCGGTTTTTTGTTGGGCCTCCGTCAGTCGTCGTCGGGCCAGCGGATGGACGGTGCGACGGCGGCCTGCCGCGGCAGCGGTACCGCGGCCACGGCGTTCCAGACCTTCAGCGCATCCACGGTGGCCGCCACATCGTGCACACGCACGATGGCCGCGCCGCGCTGCGCGGCGATCAGGTGCGCGGCGACCGATCCGGCCACGCGCTCCGCCGGCACGTCGCGGCCGGTGAGCTGGCCGATGCTGCGCTTGCGCGACAGGCCGGCCAGCACCGGCACCCCGAGTTCGACGAAGCGCTGCAGCTGTGCGAGCAGCTGCAGGTTGTGCGCGGTGTCCTTGCCGAAGCCGAAGCCCGGGTCGACGACGATGCGCTGCTTCGCGATGCCCGACATCTCGGCCGCGAAGATGCGCTCGGCGAGGAAGCGATGCACCTCGCCGACGACATCGTCGTACCCGGGTGCGGCCTGCATGGAACGCGGCTCCCCCTGCATATGCATCAGCACCACCGGTACGCCGAGCGCGGCCGCCGCGTCGAGTGCACCCTCACGGCGCAGCGCATAGACGTCGTTGATCATGCCCGCGCCCGCCTGCACGGCTGCACGCATCACCTCGGGTTTGGACGTGTCGACGCTGATCGGCACGTCCACGCGCGCGGCGAGTTGCTCGATCACCGGCACCACGCGACGGAGTTCCTCCTCCAGCGGCACCTCGCCGGCGCCCGGCCGCGTGGACTCGCCACCGATGTCGAGCAGGTCCGCGCCCTGCTCCACCAGCGAAAGCGCATGCGCCACGGCTGCGTCGGTGGTGTCGTGCGCGCCGCCATCGGAGAAGGAATCCGGCGTGACGTTGACGATGCCCATCACCTGCGGGCGGTCCAGCTTGAGGATGCGGCCGGCGCAGTCCAGTTGAGGTATGGTGTCGAACATGAGCGTGGTCCCGTTGTGATGCGCAGGTCGCGTCAGCGAAGGTCGCCGAGTTGGCCACCGTCGACCGGGTTGTTCAACCACCCCGCCACGTCCTTGCCGATGGCATTGACGGTCCGTTCCAGCACCGCACATGAGCCCTTGAATCCGCCGGCGAATCCGCCTCCGGAGTTCCGGCGCGCGACGAACTTCGCGACCTGCTGTCCATCGCGGTAGAGCCAGCCTTTCACGGTGACCGACTTGCGATGGCCCATCCAGGCGTTGCCCGCACTCTGCGCGTCATGGAATTCCAGCTTGAGTGCCTGCCCCGACGCGGTGTCCAGCGTCTCCACCAGTTCAACGCGATGGCCCCCGGCGGAGGCGAAGCGCACCAGCGCATCGGTCAGCTGGGTGCCGATGGGGCACTCCCGCTTGATGTTTCCGGCGACGATCGAATCCTCTGCGAATGGCACGGAGCGCTGCGCAGTGAAATCCGCGGCGTGCGCAAACGGCATCATCGACACGGACCCGAGCAGCATGACTCCCTTCCGGATCGCTTTCATGGCATCCCCTTTCACGACATCTCCCCGTGGTCGGCGTGTTGGCCCTTCGGCACCCCTGCCGACGATGGCCATGGCCAAAAAGAAAGGCCAGACACCAGTCTGGCCTTTCGTCATCACGCTGGCAACGCCGCGAATCAGGTCTGCGCGGCGGGCCCGCCGATCGGCGGCAGCGGGCGCGACTCGGACTTGTCGTCGTCCTTGCCGTTCTTGCCCCAGCCCATCGGCGGCGGCGGATCGCGGCCTTCCATGATGGCGTCGATCTGCGGCGCATCGATGGTCTCGTACTGCAGCAGCAGGTTGGACATCGTGTGCAGCTTGTCGAGGTTGTCGGTGAGGATCGTCTTGGTCCGAGCGTACGCGCGGTCCAGGATGAGGCGCACGACTTCGTCGATCTTGCGCGCGGTCTCGTTGGAGACGTTCTTGTGCTGGGTGACCGAGCGGCCTAGGAACACCTCGTCCTCTTCCTCGCCATAGGCAATCGGGCCCATCTCGTCGCTCAGGCCCCACTTGGTGACCATGTTGCGGGCCATCTTGGTGGCGCGCTCGATGTCGTTGGACGCACCGGTGGTGACCTTGTCGGCACCGAAGATCAGTTCCTCGGCCACGCGGCCGCCGTACAGCGAGCACAGCTGCGATTCGATGGCCACGCGGTTCAGCGAGTACTTGTCGCCTTCCGGCAGGTACATCGTCACGCCCAGCGCGCGACCGCGCGGAATGATGGTGACCTTGTAGACCGGGTCGTGCTCCGGCACCAGGCGGCCGACGATGGCGTGGCCAGCCTCGTGGTAGGCGGTCAGCGTCTTTTCGTCTTCGCTCATCGCCATCGAACGACGCTCGGCGCCCATCAGGATCTTGTCGCGGGCGCGGTCGAAGTGGTCCATGCGGACTTCCTTCGCGTTCTCGCGCGCGGCGAACAGCGCCGCCTCGTTGCAGAGGTTGGCCAGGTCGGCACCGCTGAAGCCCGGGGTACCGCGCGCGATCACCATCGGCTCGACGTCGTCGGCCAGCGGCAGCTTGCGCATGTGCACGCGCAGGATCTGCTCGCGGCCCTTCACGTCGGGCAGGCCCACGACGACCTGGCGGTCGAAGCGGCCCGGACGCAGCAGCGCCGGATCCAGCACGTCGGGACGGTTGGTCGCGGCGATCACGATGACGCCTTCGCCGCCCTCGAAGCCGTCCATCTCGACCAGCAACTGGTTCAGCGTCTGCTCGCGCTCGTCGTGACCGCCGCCCAGGCCGGCACCACGATGGCGGCCGACGGCGTCGATCTCGTCGATGAAGATGATGCAGGGCGCGTGCTTCTTGGCCTGCTCGAACATGTCGCGCACGCGGCTGGCGCCGACGCCGACGAACATCTCGACGAAGTCGGAACCGGAGATGCTGAAGAACGGCACCTTGGCTTCGCCGGCGATGGCCTTGGCCAGCAGCGTCTTGCCGGTGCCGGGCTGGCCGACCATCAGCACGCCGCGCGGGATCTTGCCGCCGAGCTTCTGGAACTTGCCGGGGTCGCGCAGGAACTCGACGAGTTCGCCGACTTCCTCCTTCGCTTCATCGCAGCCGGCGACGTCGGCGAAGGTGACCTTCACCTGGTCCTCGCCCTGCAGCTTGGCGCGCGACTTGCCGAAGGACATCGCGCCCTTCGCGCCGCCGCCACCGCCCTGCATCTGCCGCATGATGAAGATCCAGAAGCCGATGATCAGCAGCACCGGCAGGAAGTTCAGCAGGATGGTCGTCAGGCTCAGGCCGCTCGGCGGGTCCTTCTGGATGATCTCGACCTGCTTGTTGCGCAGCACGTTGATCAGGTCGCGGTCGAACGGCGCATTGATCGTCTTGGTGTCGCCATTGCGCAGGGTGTAGGTGATCTCGCCCACGCCGCTGCGGGCATCGCCGCCGAATTCGACGCGCTGGACGTTGCCGCCATCGACCTGGTCGAGGAAGGTGGAATAGGTGGTACCGCCGGTCATGGCCGCGGTGCTGGCACCCTTGGGCGAGAAGCTCTGGAAGACGACCATCAGCACGACGGCGACGACTACCCACAGCAGCAGATTCTTGGTCAGGTCGTTCATCCGCATCGGCTCCGCTGTTCCTCTTTGCTCATTCGCACGTTAAGCCACCTTACTTGATCTGGGCCCGCTTGCCCTGTCCCAGGGCGTACACCTCGGGGGAACGCTTGCGGGACGCGTCCGGTTTGCGGATCGCCACCTTGTCATAGCGGCGGCGAAGCTCGCGGATGTAGTCGTCGGAGCCGGTGCCCTGGAACAGCTTGATCAGGAACGCCCCGCCCGGCTTCAGGTGGCTGTCGGCGAATTCCATCGCCAACTCCGCCAGATGCATCATCCGCGGCTGGTCCACCGCATCCACACCACTCTTATTGGGGGCCATATCGGACAGCACAAGGTCCACGGGCGCGCCGTCCAGCATGGCTTCCAACTGGGATAGGACGCTGCCTTCCCTGAAATCCCCATGAAGGAAGTCCACGCCCGCCAGCGGGGGCATGTCCAGGATGTCCATGGCCACCACCCGGCCGCTGTTACCCATCGCCTGACGGACGAACTGCGACCAGCCGCCCGGCGCGGCGCCCAGGTCGACGACCACCATGCCGGGCTTGAGCAGGCTGTCGCGCTCCAGCAGTTCTTCCAGCTTGTAGGCAGCACGCGAACGCAGGCCCTCGGCCTGGGCCTTCTTCACGTAGGGATCGGAGAAGTGTTCCTTGAGCCAGCGCTGGCTGCTCTTGCTGCGGGTGGCCATGTCGGCAAGGTCTCCGGGCACGCTGCGACGGGAGCCGCCGGAGCCGTTCGTGGGGGTCGCCATGATACCCTGATCCCCCTTTTCGACCCGTACCGTGCCGCATGCCTGTAGTCCTGACCGCTGCCCAGACCCGTTTCCTGCGCGGCCAGGCCCACGACCTGAAGGCGCTGCTGCAGATCGGGAACAAGGGCATCACGCCGGCCTTCATCGCCGAACTGGACGCGGTGCTTGAGCAGCATGAACTGGTCAAGGTCAAGGTCGCCGGTGAAGACCGCGAGGCACGCGACGCCATGATCGGGGAGCTGGCCGACCAGGCCGATGCTGCCCTGGTGCAGCGGATCGGCCATACCGCCGTGCTGTACCGCCCCAGCAAGGAACGCCGGCAGATCGTGCTGCCGCGCGGCTGAGCCCGCCACGCAGGCCGCCCGCCATGCAGCTCAGCCACGAACTTCCCGATTACGCCTTCACCCTGCGATCCGCCGACGGCCAAGTCGCCCGGGTGAACGACCGCACCCTGTCATCCAGCTTCATCCTCTCGCCGCAGCAGCTCATCGAAGCCTGGCCGGTCCAGGACAGCGCTGCGCTGGCGCCGGACGATCTGCTTCCGCTGCTCGCGCTGCAACCGGAAGTGGTCCTGTTGGGCACGGGCGAACGCCAGGTCTTCCCGCCCGCCGCCGTCATGGCCGCCTGCCTGCGCCAGGGTGTGGGACTCGAAGTCATGACCAACGCCGCGGCCGCCCGCACCTTCAACGTGCTGGCCAGTGAGTCGCGCAAGGTCGTGGCCGGATTCCTGTTGGCGCCACGCTGACCACGGCGTGACGCTGCAGCGCCTGCTCCTGCTGCTCATCGTCCTGTCCACCACCGGCTGTGCGCCCCTTCTGCCGGATGCCACCCAGCGTTACGAGGCGTGGCGACGCAGCACCGACGCCACGGCGCTGGCCGACTACGAAGGCACCCTGGCCCGCGCCGGCGTTGGCAAGGTGGTTCCGATGTCCACCCTGTTGCGGTCCAGTCGCCGCTGGCGCACCTGCGGCCCGGAGTTCCTGCTGCCACCACGCGAGCATGCGGACAAGATCGTGCCGACGCTACGCGTAGTGGCACAGTTGGAGCGCATGGGAATCGTCGAGGGCGGCAACGTCCGCTCTGGCTACCGCTCCGCCGAGGTGAACCGGTGCGCGGGCGGGAGTACACGCAGCCGCCATCTTCGCAACAACGCCCTCGATTTCGACCTGACCGACGACACCCGCACCGAAGCGCTGTGCGAATTCTGGCGCAGGCAAGGCCCTTCGCTGCGGATTGGCCTGGGCTTCTACACGCCGACGAGGATCCACATCGACACCGCCGGGCACCGCACATGGGGCACGGACTACCGCCGGGGGACGTCGTTGTGCGTCAGGTCTCCTGGCCGAACCGGAGCAGCCGCCAGCGGGCGGCTCCCCTGGCGACCCGCGCGCACGTGATGCCGCTCAGCGTGGCGGCAGGTACTGCAGCGGGTCGACCGGCTTGCCGTTGTGGCGGATCTCGAAGTGCAGCATCTCGCGCGACGCGCCACTGCTGCCCATTTCCGCGATCTGCTGCCCGGCCTTGACGCTCTGGCCTTCGTTGACGAGCCGCTTGCGGTTGTGGCCATACGCCGAAAGCCAGGCCTCGCTGTGCTTGACGATGATCAACTCGCCATAGCCCACCAGGCCCGCACCGGAATACACCACCACCCCGTCCGCGGCGGCGCGCACCGCCTGCCCGCTGCTGCCTGCGATGTCCACGCCCTGCTTGCTGGCGTCGCCCGCCACGAAGCGACCGATCAGGTGGCCATCAGCAGGCCAGCGCCAGGAGAAGCCACTGCTCGCGGGAGCCGGCGGCGCTGTGGGTCGGGTGACCGGCGCGGGCGGCGGGACCGGCCGCGTTGTCGTGCCGGTGGCCGGCTTCGTCGGCGTGGTCGTGGCGGTCGTCGCCGGAGGACGGCTGACGCCGCTGCCCGGGAACAGCTTGAGCGACTGGCCAGGATAGATCGTGTACGGCGCCGACAGGCTGTTCCAGCGCGCAAGATCGTTGACGTCCACGCCATTGCGGAACGCGATGCCGTACAGCGTGTCGCCCCGCTGCACGCGGACCGTGGCGCCAGGCTTGCCCTGCGAGGTCTGCCGCGCCGGCGACGAAGCGGAGGGCTCGCGCACCACCGTCGTGGAACAGGCGGCCAGCACGGCCATGGCGATGCCGATCACGAGGGCGCGCGTGGTGCGATGGCCGGAGCGGAGCGTCGTGGTCATGCGTTCGTTCGTTTCCTCACAGGGCGGAAGCCGCACGGCTCAGCCGGTCAATCGCTGGAACAGTTCACGTGCCGCCACGCCACCGCCCCCGATCAGCACGCTGAAGTAGACGATCGTGCCGATGTTGGCCAGATGGCCCAGCAGGATCGCGCCCCCGTCGCGCTGGATGAAGCCGATGGCATACAGCAGCAGCGCCAAGGCTGGCAGGGTGTTGCTGAATGGCACGAATCCGAAGGGCGCCATCAGCAGCAGCGCGGCCAGGATGAAAGCGAGGTTGTTGATGACGCCCTGCCCCGGCCCATCGACGAAGAAACGGAGCCGGTGCGGGCGGCTGATCTTTTCCATGCGGCGCACCCACACCAGGCCCGCGGTCAGGCCGGGACGCAGGCGGTCGGCCGGCAACGCCTTGTCCTTGATCCGTTGCGGTAACCAGAGCGGACGATTGAACAGGCGACTCACGCCGACCAGCAGGATGGCCGCACCGAACACGGTACTGACGCCGGGGATCGACACCGGAATCAGGAACACCAGCGTCAGCAGGATGGTCAGCAGCAACAGGCCTTCATCGCTGAAGACATCCAGCAGTTCGCCCAGGCTGAGCTTGTCGGGTGGCAGGCGTTCGATGATGCCGGCCACCTGTTCGCCCAGCGAGGCCGGGCTGTTAGGAAGTCCATCGTGCTGCGGAGAATTCGTCACTTCATTCAATCCAGGGTGCCCGACAACAGCGGCACGAACACCACCGGCGCCAGCGTGGTTTCCTCGACGCCGCCATCGGCGCGCTTCACCAGCCGCACCAGCGACTGGGAACCGCTGCCGCCGACCGGGGCGACGAGTTGCCCGCCGACGGCGAGCTGTTCCACCAGTACCGGCACCAGCGCCGGTGCCGCGGCGGTGACGATGATGGCGTCGTAGGGGCCGTGCTCGGCCCAGCCGATGCGGCCGTCGTCGTGCTTGCTGCGCACGTTCATGCCCATCTGGCGCAGGCGCTTGCGAGCCTGGCGAAGCAGGTCGCCGATGCGCTCGACGGTGTAGACCTCCAGCCCCAGCACGGCCAGCACCGCCGCCTGGTAGCCCGAGCCCGTGCCGATTTCCAGGACCTTCTTCGGCTCGGTCTCCAGCAGCACCTCGGTCATCCTCGCCACCACCCACGGCTGCGAGATGGTCTGGCTGTGCCCGATCGGCAGCGCGGTGTCTTCGTACGCGCGCGTGGCGAGCGCCTCGTCGACGAACAGATGGCGCGGCAGCGTGCGGATGGCATTGAGCACGCGCTCGTCGGCGATGCCGGCCTCACGCAGCCGCTCGACCAGCCGGTCGCGCACACGCTGCGAGGTCATGCCCATGCCCACCGCTTCGGGCTGCAACCGCAACCGTGGCGTCATGCCGAGCCCTCGAGCGCGGCGGTCAGGCCACCGACCCAGCCCGCCACCTTTTCCAGCGCCTGGTAGCGGGTCAGGTCGACGTGGATGGGCGTGATCGAGATGTGGCCCGTGCGCACCGCATGGAAGTCGGTACCTGGACCCGCATCCTGCTCGCGTCCGGCCGGACCGATCCAGTACACGGTATGCCCGCGCGGATCCGGTTGCGGAACGCAAGCCTCGGACCGGTGCCGGTTGCCCAGGCGCGTGACCTCGAAGCCGCGCACGTCGCTCCATGCCAGATCCGGCACGTTGACGTTGAGGATGGTGTCGGCGGGCAGCGGATCGGCCTTCAGGCGCGCCACGATCTCCACGGCGGCACGCGCCGCGGTCTCGTAGTGCTTCGCATCGTGGTTCTTGGTGGCCAGCGACATGGCCACCGCCGGCAGGCCGAGGAAGCGGCCTTCCATCGCCGCCGACACGGTGCCGGAGTAGATGACGTCGTCGCCCAGATTGGCGGTGTTGTTGATGCCCGACACCACGATGTCCGGCTCGAACTCCAGCATGCCTGTCAGCGCAAGGTGCACGCAGTCGGTCGGCGTGCCGGCGATGCTGCAGGTGTAGTGGTCGATGCGCTTCAGCCGGATCGGCAGGTCGAGCGTCAGCGAGTTGCTGGCACCGGAGCGGTCGCGGTCGGGAGCGACCACGTACACTTCGTGGCCCGCACTGCGCAGGCCCTCTGCCAGGATTCGGATGCCGGGGGCGTCGACGCCGTCGTCGTTGCTGACCAGTACGCGCATGGGTTTCCTCGGGGACGGCCCCATGATACCGGAACCGCGCGACGGCTTCCCGCGCTTGCGTCACGTCGCAATGCCGCTACGCTGATGGCATGTCCCGCTCCACGCCGCCCGATGACGATGACGCCGCGTTGTTCCGCGACGCGATAGGCGACGTGCGCAGGTTGCAGGAAGCGCCTCCACCGCCGCGCAAGGCGCCGCCCCGACCGGCCGCGCGCATGGCCGACCGCGACGAACACGCTGCGCGCAGCGAATTCCAGCGCGGCCTGAAGGCACTGGATCCGCATGCGGCCGGTGATGTGCTGAGCTATCGTCGCGACGCGCTGTCGCCGCGCGCCTTCCAGCGCCTCAAGCGCGGACAGTTCTCGGTGCAGGACGAACTGGACCTGCATGGCGCCACCGCCCTGCAGGCGGAAGGATTGCTGCGCCGGTTCCTCGCGGACGCACATGCGCACGATCATGGCTGCGTACGGGTGATCCACGGCAAGGGGCAGCGCTCGGACAGTGAGGCGCCGGTGCTGAAGAACCTGGTCGACCGGATGCTGCGCCAGCGTGCCGACGTGATGGCGTTCCACTCGGCGCCGCCCACGCAGGGCGGTACAGGCGCGGTACTGGTACTGCTGGCGCACCGCTGACCGGACGCGGCTCGTGCAGCCGTGTCCGGATGCCTGACTGCTTACTGTTTGCTCGCCGCCTTGTCTTCGATGCGGGGCGGATTGACCCACGTCAGCTGGATGCCGCGCCGCTTGGCGATGCGCTCCACGTAGGCGATGTATTGCTGTTCGGCGGTCATCGTTCGCTGCTCCGGCGGTGGCGCGGATGCGGTCCCTCCGGAACTGGCGCAGGCGGCCAGCAGACCACACGTGGATACGACAACGGCAAGGCGAAGCATGGCGTTCATGGCGATCCCTCCGACACAGGGGAAGATGGTCCGGCCCGCCGATGCACGTCGAAGATATGCCGCGCGGCGGACCTGATCCCGCTTATACGCCTGCGCTGGGACGCTTCCAGTGCCGTCGGCCGTGTTCCGACGGACGGTCGCCCTGCGTTGCGTCGACAACCTCTCCCAGCTCGTGCAGCACTGCGGTGGCGTAGCTTCCCGGCGGCAGCGAGAACGACAGGCGCAGCGTATCGGGCGATGGCCACGACCACGCCAGACCTTCAGGCCGCAGGCGCAACGCGCGACGCTCCTGTCGCAGTCCTTCCCGCTCGAGCCCCTGCCGCAACGCCAGCGCATCGTCGCCCTGCAGCGCGAGCACCTCGCGTTCACGGGCGTCCGCCTGCGTGCGCGGCTCGCCGGCGCCCCACAGAGGCCCGGTCGGATGGATGTCGAAGTCCTCGAGTCGCTGCGCCAGTGGCTCGCTCCACGCTTCGGGCCCGAACACGCTGCGGCTGCCCGCCAGCATCCAGACCTCGCCGTCGAGGCCACGATTCCAGCTGCCATCGGCCAGCCGCGCGGCCAGCACGCGGTTGAACAGCTCGGAACGCGCCGCCGAGATCAGGATCGAGCGCTGTTCGCGCCTGACCCGGCGCCCCGCGAACATCGCCAGCGCCGCTGCCACGTTGCCACCGTCGCGCCCGAAGCGCTGTTCGCCGAACCAGTTCGGCAGGCCATGCGCGGCGACATCGCGCAGCCGCGCCTCGATGGCTTCGTTGTCGCCGGATACATCGCGCAACACCAGTTCGAACCGGTTGCCGGCAAGCGCGCCGCGCGGCAGCTTGCGCGAATGCCAGGTCGATTCCAGCACCTTCAGCTCGTCGGAACCGAGCGTCGCCAGATCCGGCGCCACCTTGCGCGGCAGGTGCACGCTGAAACGCTGCCGGGTGACGGCGTGGCGATCCTTGAGGCCGGCATAGCCCACGCCCATCTCGGCGATCCCCGCCCACGCGGCGATGCGCTTGGCGGCGAACGCCGTGTTCATGCCGCGCTTCTCGACGGTCAGCAGCAGGTGCTCTCCCTCGCCCGAGGGTTCGAAACCGGGCAGCTCTTCGACGACGAAATCTTCCGGCGCGCTACGCATGCGCGCGCTCAGTACCGGCATGCCGAACGCACGCGGCAACGCCTCGCTCATGCGCGCACCAGCAGTACCACGGCCTGTGCCGCGATGCCTTCGCCGCGTCCGGTGAAGCCGAGCTTCTCCGTGGTGGTCGCCTTGATGCTGACCGCATCCAGATCGAGGCGCAGATCCTCCGCCACGCAGGCGCGCATCGCATCGGCATGCGGACCGACCTTCGGTCGCTCGCAGATCACGGTGACGTCGATATTGCCGACGCGCCAGCCGCGCGCGCCGATCAGCGCGTCGCAATGACGGACGAAGGCGCGGCTGTCGGCGCCCTTCCAGCGATCGTCCGACGGCGGGAAATGCCGACCGATATCGCCCAGCGCCAGCGCGCCGAGCATCGCGTCGCACAGCGCGTGCAGCACGACATCGCCGTCGCTGTGCGCCAGCACGCCGCGATCGTGCGGGACGCGGACGCCACCCAGCATGACGTGGTCGCCGTCGCCGAAGGCATGCACATCGAAGCCCTGGCCGATGCGGATATTCAATGAGTCGGACATGTTGTTTCCGATGGCGCGTCAGCGGTCGCGCTGCGCCCGTTCGTAGGCGAACCTGGCCAGGTCCGCCGGCGTGGTGATCTTGAAGTTGCTTTCGGAGCCTTCCACCAACAGCGGGCGCAGGCCGAGGCGTTCCATCGCCATCGCCTCGTCGGTGACCTCGATGCCGTCGGCCGTGGCGGCTTCCAAGGCCCGTGTCAGCTGCAGGCGACGGAACAGTTGCGGGGTGAAGGCTCGCCACAACCGCTCGCGCGGCTCCGTGCCGTCGATACCGCCATCGTCGCCGGCGCGCTTCAGGGTATCGCGCACGGGCGCGGCGAGGATCGCACCGACAGGATCGTTGCGGCCACGCTCCAGCAGTTGGGACAGGTCGGTCAGCGACAGGTTCGGGCGCGCGGCGTCGTGCACCAGCACGAAATCGTCCGCGCGCACGTCGTCCGGCAAGGCGCGCAACCCCGCCAGTACGGACGCGGCACGGCTCGCACCGCCAGTGCACGCGTGCACCGGCTTGCCGGCGAACTCCGTCCAACGCGGCCAGTCGGGATCGTTCTCCGACACCGGCACGACCGCACCTTCCACGGCGTCGTGCGCGAACAGCGCTGCCAGCGTGTGCGCGATCAAGGGCAGCCCGTCCACCACCAGATACTGCTTGGGGAGTTCTCCACCGAAGCGGGTACCGCGCCCGGCCGCGGGCACGACGGCCCAGATGCGGGCCATCAGGGCGAGGGCTCCGCGGCGTCGCCATCGCTGCCTTCACCGCCGGTCACGGGCGGTGGTGGCACCGGTTCGACCACCCGGTAGAACTTCTCGCCCGGCTTGATCATGCCCAGTTCGCTGCGCGCCCGCTCCTCGACCGCCGACTCGCCGGACTTGAGGTCCTCGACTTCGGCGGCCAGGGCGTCGTTGCGTTCCTGCAAACCGGCGTTCTCGCGCTTCTGCGATTCGACCTGCTGCTCCAGCGCGACGACCTGACCCGAACTGCCGACACCGAACCAGAACTTGTACTGGAGCCATCCCAGCAGCAGTACCAGTACCAGCAGGAGCCAGGGCGCCTTGCGCATGGATTACTGCTTCAGCGAGACGAAGGCGTTGCGACCGGCATAGCGCGCCTTGGCGCCGAGCGCCTCTTCGATGCGCAGCAGCTGGTTGTACTTGGCGACGCGGTCACTGCGGCAGAGCGAGCCGGTCTTGATCTGCGTCGCCGTGGTGGCGACCGCGATATCGGCAATGGTCGTATCCTCGGTTTCGCCCGAACGGTGCGAGACGACGGCCGCGTAGTTCGCATGGTGCGCCATGGCGATGGCTTCCAGCGTCTCGGTCAGCGTACCGATCTGGTTGACCTTGATCAGGATCGCGTTGGCGGTGCCGGACTCGATGCCTTCCTTGAAGATCTTCGGATTGGTGACGAACAGGTCGTCGCCGACCAGCTGCACCTTCTTGCCGATGCGGTCGGTCAGCAGCTTCCAGCCCGCCCAGTCGTCCTCGGCCAGGCCGTCCTCGATGGTGATGATCGGGTACTGCGCGGCCCAGTCGGCGAGGAAGTCGACGAACTGTTCGCTGGTCAGGCGCTTGTTCTCGCCGACCAGGTGGTACTTGCCGTTGTCGAAGAACTCGCTGGAGGCCACGTCCAGGCCCAGCAGCACGTCCTCACCGGCGGTGTAGCCGGCCTTGCCGATGGCCTCGAGAATGGTGTCCAAGGCTTCGACATTGCTGCGGAAGTCCGGAGCGAAACCGCCCTCGTCGCCGACCGCCGTACTCAGGCCGTGACCCTTCAGCACCGACTTCAGCGAGTGGAAGATCTCGGTGCCGGCACGCAGCGATTCGGCGAACGAATCGAAGCCGACCGGCAGCACCATGAACTCCTGGAAGTCGACGTTGTTGTCTGCATGCGCGCCGCCGTTGATGATGTTCATCATCGGCACCGGAAGGGTGACGTCGTTGCCGTTGGCGAGGTACTGCCACAGCGGAAGCTTCTTTGAGGCAGCCACCGCATGGGCGTTGGCCATCGACACGCCGAGCAGCGCGTTCGCGCCCAGGCGGCCCTTGTTTTCGGTGCCATCGATGTCGATCAGGCGGCGATCCAGGCCTTCCTGGTCGATGGCATCGAAGCCCTTCAGCGCCGTGGCGATCGTCGTGTTGACGTTCTCCACCGCCTTGCGCACGCCCTTGCCCAGGTAGCGGGTCTTGTCGCCATCGCGCAGTTCGACGGCTTCCTTGGTGCCGGTCGAGGCGCCGGACGGCACCATGGCGCGGCCGAAGGAGCCGTCTTCCAGCGTAACCTCGGCTTCGAGGGTGGGATTGCCGCGGGAATCGAGGATTTCGCGGGCGTGGATCTTGGCGATGTTGGTCATGGTGGGGTCGGTTTGGAGGATGAAAGGGAATGCTCGACTTCCGCCAGGGCGGCAAGGCTTTCGGGGCCCTGGTCGATCATCAACGTGCCGTGACGAGGCTCGATCTTGTCGCCGGACTCAGCCGTCGTCCGGGCAAAGATAAGGTAATCGCGCCCTTCCATCAGCACGACATCGCAGCTGGTGGTGCCACTACCAATGGGCGCACCTTTCGGGATCGTTCCCTTCAGGCTGCGCATCACGGTGACATCGGCGGACTGGCTCGGCAGACGGATCGGTACGTTCAACGGCGGATCACTGAAGACGCGCTCAGTGAAGGCGGCTTCCTCGGCCGTCAGTGGATGGATGCGATCCACATGGATGATGGCGACCACGTCCGACGTCTGCACCAGCTCGGTGATCGGCGGCGCGCGCATGGGCGGGATCGTCGTGCATGCTTCCGCGCGAAGCGGAACCCCTGCGAAGGTCAGCAACAGGCCTAAGGATGCCGTCCGCACCGCCCAGGATAGACCGCTCGCCGATCCCATCAGACCGAGCTCTCCAGGAACCCGTTCTTCTTGGTGATCGAATCCAGCGCCAGCAGCGTCTCCAGCAGCGCTTCCATCTTGTCCAGCGGCCAGGCGTTCGGGCCATCGGACAGCGCCTTGGCCGGATCCGGATGCGTCTCGGCGAACAGGCCGGCCACGCCGACGGCGACGGCCGCGCGCGCCAGCACCGGCACGAATTCGCGCTGGCCACCGGAACTGGTGCCCTGCCCACCCGGCAGCTGCACCGAATGCGTCGCATCGAACACCACCGGGCAGCCGGTGTCGCGCATCACGCTCAGCGAGCGCATGTCGCTGACCAGGTTGTTGTAGCCGAACGACGCACCACGCTCGCAGACCATGATGTCCTGGTTGCCGGTGGACTTGGCCTTCTCGACCACGGGTTTCATGTCCCACGGCGACAGGAACTGGCCCTTCTTGATGTTGACCGGCTTGCCGGCCGAGCAGACCTTCCTGATGAAGTCGGTCTGGCGCACGAGGAAGGCAGGCGTCTGCAGCACGTCGACGACGGCGGCGACTTCGTCCATCGGCGTGTACTCGTGCACGTCGGTGAGGACCGGCACGCCGACCTGCTTCTTCACCGCGTCGAGGACCTTCAGACCTTCTTCCAGGCCCGGGCCGCGGAAGCTGGTGCCGGAGGTGCGGTTGGCCTTGTCGAAGCTGGACTTGAAGATGAAGTTCATCCCCAGCTTGCCGGTGATCTCCTTGAGACGGCCGGCGACATCGATCTGCAACTGCATCGACTCGATCACGCACGGACCGGCGATCAGGAATAGGGGCTGGTCGAGGCCGACGTCGAATCCACAGAGTTTCATTGCTTCACCTTT
The DNA here is from genome assembly GCF_043632995.1 of Pseudoxanthomonas japonensis. Taxonomy (NCBI): domain Bacteria; kingdom Pseudomonadati; phylum Pseudomonadota; class Gammaproteobacteria; order Lysobacterales; family Lysobacteraceae; genus Pseudoxanthomonas; species Pseudoxanthomonas japonensis. The sequence continues at coordinate 2,863,250 of NZ_CP171632.1, forward strand.
GGTCAGGGCCCCTCTCCCACCGGGAGAGGGGTTGGGGTGAGGGTACGGCGGAATCAGGAAGGCTGGAACATCTGGAACTTCGCCGAACCCTCATCCGCCCCTTCGGGGCACCTTCTCCCGGAGGGAGAAGGAACAATCATTCAAGCACGCGCTTCCTTCAGCAGCTTGCCACCCGCCTTCTTCTCGCGCGCGGCGCGGATGAAGCCGACGAACAGCGGATGGCCATCGCGCGGCGTGGACAGGAACTCCGGATGCGCCTGGCACGCCAGGAACCACGGATGCACTGTGCGCGGCAGTTCCACCATTTCCACCAGCAGGTCATCCATGGACTTGGCGGAAATGACCAGGCCGGCGTCCTCCAGCTGCGTGCGGTAGCGGTTGTTGAATTCGTAGCGGTGGCGATGACGTTCGGCCACCACGTCCTTGCCGTACAACTCACGCGCCAGCGTTCCGGGCTTCAGACGCTGTTCCTGCAGACCTAGGCGCATGGTGCCGCCGAGGTCGGAGCGCTCGTCGCGCTTCTCGACGTCGCCGGCGGCCGTGCGCCACTCGGTGATCAGGCCGATCACCGGATGCGGCGACTGCTTGTCGTTCTCGGTGCTGTTGGCGTTCTCCAGCCCGGCAACATGGCGGGCGTAATCGACCACTGCCGCCTGCATGCCGTAGCAGATGCCGAAGTACGGCAGCTTCTGTTCGCGTGCGAAACGCGAGGTCAGCACCTTGCCTTCGAAACCGCGGTCGCCGAAGCCGCCGGGCACCAGCACGCCATCCACGCCCTGCAGCAGGGCCATGTCGGTGCCTTCCAGTTCCTGCGCCTCGATCCATTTCAGGTTGACGCGCGTGCGCTGGCGCAGGCCGCCGTGCTTCAACGCCTCGCCGACGGATTTGTACGCATCCTGGTGGTCGACATACTTGCCGACGACGGCGATGGTCACCTCGTCCAGCGGGTTCAGCGTGGCATCGACCGCAGCTTCCCACTCGGACAGATCGGCCGCCTGCGCGTTCTCGATGCGGAACTGGCGCAGCACGATCTCGTCCAGCCCCTGACGGTGCAGGCCCATCGGGATGCGGTACAGCACGTCCACGTCCGGCACGCTGATGACGGCGCGCTCGGGCACGTTGGTGAACAGCGAGATCTTGCGACGCTCGGAATCCGGAATCGGCTGCTCCGAGCGGCACAGCAGCACGTCGGGCTGGATACCGATCGAACGCAGTTCCTTCACCGAATGCTGGGTCGGCTTGGTCTTCAGCTCACCCGCGGCAGCGACGTACGGCACCAGCGTCAGGTGCATGAACAGCGCCTTCTCCGGACCGCGCTCGGTGCGGATCTGGCGGATGGCTTCGAGGAACGGCAGCGATTCGATATCGCCGACCGTGCCGCCGATCTCCACCAGCGCCACGTCGAAGCCCTCGGTGGCCTCGTCGATGCAGCGGCGGATCTCGTCGGTGATGTGCGGAATGACCTGGACGGTCGCGCCCAGGTAGTCGCCGCGGCGCTCCTTGCGGATCACGTTCTCGTAGATCCGGCCGGTGGTGACGGAATTCTTGCGGCTCAGGCGCGTGCGCACGAAGCGCTCGTAGTGGCCCAGGTCCAGGTCGGTCTCGGCGCCGTCGTCGGTGACGTACACCTCGCCGTGCTGGAACGGGCTCATGGTGCCCGGGTCGACGTTGATGTAGGGGTCCAGCTTCATCATCGTGACCTTCAGGCCACGCGCTTCGAGAATGGACGCAAGCGAAGCGGCGGCGATGCCCTTGCCTAGCGAGGACACAACGCCGCCGGTAACGAAAATCAGGGGAGTCATGGGCGGGGCTCCGGAAAGCCATAGTCTACAGGCAACGCGTGTCGCCCGGAAGCGCGACACCCCGCCGAAGCGGGGTGTCAATGAGTCGACTGCGCGCCTGAAACCCTTGTGCAGCAAGGGTCAGGGCGTAACGACGATGGTCAGGGCTTGCGCTCTTCGTCTTCTTCGCCGGCCTTCTTCTGCTGGCCTTCGGCAGCCTTGCGCTGCTTGGCGGCGGCTTCGTTGGCGGCACGGCGGCGAGCCTTCGCCTCCGGATCGGACGGGTCACTGGTCTGGGACTGGTCCTGCTTCGGCTTGTCGGCCTCCGTACCGGTACGGGACTGGGCAAACGCCTGGACCGCGAACAGCGCGCCGATGGCAGCGGCGGACAGCAGCAACAGGTTGCGGGACTTCATGGCAATGCTCCTCGTGGATGGCGGGAATCTGGGGGCGCCGGATGGCGTTCCCAAGGGCATCCATGTCCACGGCGCAAGCCTAGCGTCCGCTGCCCGGCCCTCGACTGAACATGGAAAAAAAGCCGTGCTGGCCGCACACTGCCGCCCGGTCCGAAAGGCCAGACAGGACACCCGGCGCGTCGCGCGCCCTGCGACGGCCCCGTGGCCGACTGTTCCCGCCCTTCGTCATCCTGCGGCGCCCCGGGGCGCCGCGCCGTATCGAGAACCTGAAGACCCATGAGCAGTCGTTACAACGCCGCCGACATCGAAGTCCTTTCCGGCCTTGACCCGGTCAAGCGCCGGCCGGGCATGTATACCGACACCGCGCGTCCGAACCACCTGGCGCAGGAAGTCATCGACAACGCCGTGGACGAAGCGCTGGCCGGCCACGCCGGCAGCATCGAGGTCACGCTGTACAAGGATGGCAGCTGCGAAGTCAGCGACGACGGCCGCGGCATGCCCGTGGACATCCACCCGGAGGAGAAGATTCCGGGCGTGGAACTGATCCTCACCCGCCTGCACGCCGGCGGCAAGTTCAGCAACAAGAACTACACGTTCTCCGGCGGCCTGCACGGCGTGGGCGTCAGCGTGGTCAACGCGCTGTCCACGTTGGTGGAAGTCCATATCAAGCGCGAAGGCAGCGAACACCGCATCACCTTCCGCAACGGCGACCGCGCCACGCCGCTGGAAGTGGTCGGCAGTGTCGGCAAGAAGAACACGGGTACGCGCGTCCGCTTCTGGGCCGACCCGAAGTATTTCGACACACCGAAATTCAACGTGCGCGCGCTCCGGCACCTGCTGCGCGCCAAGGCCGTGCTGTGCCCGGGGCTGAACGTCACGCTGTTCGACGAAGCCACCGGCGAGCGCGACAGCTGGCACTACGAGGACGGCCTGCGCGACTACCTGCGCGGCGAGATGGCCGGCCGCGAGCTGCTGCCGCCGGAACTGTTCGTCGGCCAGCTGAAGAAGGACAGCGAGGTCGTCGACTGGGCCGTGGCCTGGGTGCCGGAAGGCGAGCTGGTGCAGGAAAGCTACGTCAACCTGATTCCCACCGCGCAGCACGGCACGCACGTCAATGGCCTGCGCAGCGGCCTGACCGATGCGCTGCGCGAGTTCTGCGACTTCCGCAACCTGCTGCCGCGCGGCGTCAAGCTCGCACCGGAAGACGTGTGGGACCGCGTGACCTTCGTGCTGTCGCTGAAGATGACCGACCCGCAGTTCAGCGGCCAGACCAAGGAACGCCTGTCCTCGCGCCAGGCCGCCGGCTTCATCGAAGGCGCCGCGCACGATGCCTTCAGCCTGTGGCTGAACCAGCACGTCGACCTCGGCGAGAAGATCGCGCAGATCGCCATCGAGCGCGCCAGCGCGCGCCTGAAGACCGAGAAGCAGGTCGTCCGCAAGAAGGTCACCCAGGGCCCTGCCCTGCCCGGCAAGCTCGCCGACTGCATCAGCCAGGACCTGTCGCGCACCGAGCTGTTCCTGGTGGAAGGCGATTCGGCCGGCGGCTCGGCCAAGCAGGCGCGCGACAAGGATTTCCAGGCGATCCTGCCGCTGCGCGGCAAGATCCTCAACACGTGGGAAGTCGCCTCCGGCAGCGTGCTGGCCTCGCAGGAAGTGCACGACCTGGCCGTGGCCATCGGCTGCGATCCCGGCAAGGACGACATCAGCGGGCTGCGCTACGGCAAGGTGGTGATCCTGGCCGACGCCGATTCGGACGGCCTGCACATCGCCACCCTGCTGACCGCGCTGTTCCTGCGCCACTTCCCCACGCTGGTCGCGTCGGGCCACGTGTTCGTGGCGATGCCGCCGCTGTTCCGCGTCGACGTGGGCAAGCAGGTGTTCTACGCGCTGGACGAGGAAGAAAAGCGCCTGCTGCTGGAGAAGATCGAGCGCGAGAAGATCCGCGGCCAGGTCAACGTCACCCGCTTCAAGGGCCTGGGCGAGATGAATCCCTCGCAGCTGCGCGAGTCCACCATCCACCCGGACACGCGCCGCCTGGTGCAGCTGACCGTCGACGACGACCTGCAGACGCGCGGCCTGATGGACATGCTGCTGGCGAAGAAGCGCGCCAGCGATCGCAAGTCGTGGCTTGAAGCGAAGGGCGATCTGGCGTCGCTGGAAGTCTGATCGCCGCCCGTGACCGACCCGGGCCGTTGTGGCGGCCCGGGCAGCGTCGGCGGCGTTGAACACCGCGTTCACTCCTCCGATGCGATAACCGGGCCATGTCGGCGGAACGCTACGCACATCCCTATACGTTCGGGCTGGAGGAGGAGTACTTCCTCATCCGCCGCAACGGACGCCGCCTGCGGCACATGCCGCGACGCTTCTTCAGCGAGTGCCGCGACGCGCTCGGCGCGCGTTTCGGCAGCGAAATGCTGCAGACCCAGGTGGAAGTGCAGACCGCCGTGCACGACGATCCGCATGCCGCCGAGCAGGACCTGCGTACGCTGCGCCGTACCGTGGGCGACATCGCACGCCGGCATGGGCTTGGCATCCTGGCGGCGGGCACGCATCCCTCCGCGCAATGGCGCGGACAACGCAGCACCGACAAGCCCCACTACGACCAGGTGATGGGCGAACTGCAGATGCTGGGGCAACGCAACCTGCTGTGCGGCCTGCACGTGCATGTGCAGCCGATGGATCCGGGCCGCCGTGTGGAACTGATGGCGCGCATGCAACCCTTCCTGCCCCTGCTGCTGGCGCTCAGCACCTCCTCGCCTTTCTGGATGGGGCATGCCACCGGCCTGATGGGCTACCGGCAGACCGCGTACCAGGAAATCCCGCGGACGGGATTGCCGCCGCTGTTCCGCAACCAGGCCGAGTACGAGCACTATGTGCAGCGCATGACCGACGGCCGCGCGATCCAGGATGCGCGCTTCCTCTGGTGGGCGCTGCGACCGTCGCTCGCGTTTCCCACGCTGGAGCTGCGCATCACCGATGCCTGTACCGACCTGTGCGATGCACTGGCCATCGCACAGGTGTATCGCTGCCTCGTGCGGCACCTTGAACGTCGGCCCACCCTGCACGCCGGGCTGCACGCGGGCGACCAGGCGATCGTCGCCGAGAACCTCTGGCGCGCCCAGCGTTACGGCTTCGACGCCGGCCTCATCGATCTCAGCAGCCATCGCCTGGTATCGGCGCGCGAGATGCTGGAGAACACGCTGGAGGCGCTGGACGATGACATCGACGCGCTGGGCTGTGCGCCGCAGGTCGAACGCGTCTGGCATATCCTGGAAAACGGCACCAGCGCGCATGCGCAGCTGGAACGGTACCGCGAGCGAAGACAGGCCGGCGACAGCCACGCCGACGCGCTGTCGCACGTGGTCCAGTGGCTGGCCGACGCGAGCGTCGTCGCCTAGCGCGCCCGGTCAGCGGGCGACGGTCTTCTGCTGCGAGACCACGAACACGCCCGCCATCACCAGCACGGTGCCGGCTACCTGCCAGGGACCCATCGGTTCCCCCAGCAACAGCAGACTCAGCACGATGGTCGAGACCGGACCTATCATGCCGACCTGCGCGGCCAGGGCGGAACCGATGCGTGCCACCGCCATCATCACTGCAAGCACCGGCAGCACCGTGCACAGCGTGCCGTTGACCAGCGACAGCACATAGACCTCCCACGGCAGCACCAGGGCCTGCATCGGGCGCAGCACGACGAACTGCGCAAGGCACAGCACGCTGGCCACGCTGCTGGCATAGGCCGTCAGCCGCACCGCGCCGACGCGCGCGACCAGTTCGCCGCTGCCGACCAGGTACAACGCATAGGCCAGCGCACTGCCGAACACCAGCGCACCACCCAGCATGATGTTGGAGCCACCGGCCTGCAGGTCGTGCCCGAACGCCAGTGCCACGCCCGCGTAGCTGACCAGCAGCGCCAGCGCCTGCCGCCGCGAGATCCGTTTGCCGAACGCCAGCCAGCCGATCAGCGCCACCAGCGTCGGGGTCAGGTAGAGAATCAGCCGTTCCAGCGTGGCGGTGATATAGGCCAGGCCGGCAAAATCGAGGAAGCTGGCCAGGTAGTAACCGAGGAAACCCAGCAGCACGATCTTCCGACGATCCCCGTTCGACAGCCGCGCACTGCGGCGGGCGGCCCAGAACCCCATCATCAGGAAGAACGGGAACGCCACCAGCATGCGCAACGCGAGCAGCGTTACCGCGTCCGCACCATAGCGGTAACCCAGCTTGACGATGATCGCCTTGCCCGAGAACGCGATGGCGCCGAGCGCCGCGAGCACCAGGCCGGCGCGGCTGACGGCATGCAGGCCCGGCCGCGGATGCGGCGCCTCCAGCGCTTCCGCCGGCGCCACGTCGAGCGGTTGCGCCAGTTCGTCTTCCGCCTTCGGTCGCGTCATCGCGAGCGCATCACGCCAGCGTGCGTTCCAGCAACCGCCGGATCAGCGCCTGCGTCCGCGCCGCGCACTCGGGCAGATAGGCGAAGGTGTCTTCGTCCATGTAGTTGAGCTGCGCCAGCTCGAGCTGCACGGTCTGGATGCCGCGGGCGACGTCGGCATAGTGGCGGGTGATGTAACCGCCACGGAAGCGCCCGTTGACGACGAAGCTGAAGTCCGACTGCGCCGCCAGTTCGGCTTCCAGCACCTGCTGCAAGGCGGGCGAGCAGCTCGTGCCGCCGGCCGTGCCGAGATTGAAATCCGGCAGGCGGCCATCGAACAGGAACGGCGCCACGCTGCGGATCGAGTGGCCCTCCCACAGCACCGCGCGGCCATGCGCGTCGCGGATGCGCGTGAGTTCTTCCCGCAGCGCACCGTGGTAAGGCCTCCAGTAGGCGTCGACACGCGAGCCGATGTCGTCCGGCGTCGGCTCCTGCTTGGGCAGATAGACCGGATCGCCGCTGAAACGCACGATCGGGCACAGGCCGGTGGTGTTCTGGCCCGGATAGAGCGAGACGTCGTCTTCGGGACGGTTCAGGTCGACCACGTAGCGCGAATACGCCGGCACGATGATGGACGCACCCAGCTCGCGCGCGAACGCATAGAGCTCGGCCACGTGCCAGTCGGTGTCCGGCACACGGCGCGCTTCCGGCGTCAGGCGCGCCGCGATGTCGTCAGGAAGCGCCGTGCCGTTGTGCGGCAGGCTGATGAACAGCGGCGCGGTGCCGCGATGCAGGGTGAAGGTGTCCATGCCACCATTGTATCGCCGCGCCTGGAGAGCCCGGGTCACCGCATCAGCACCACTTCCTCGGCGCTGGTGGGATGAATCGCCATGGTGTCGTGCAGGTCCGCCAGGGTGATGCCCTTCTTCAGCGCCACCGCGAAACCCTGCAGCATCTCGTCCGCACCTTCGCCCAGCAGGTGCAGGCCGACGACGCGCTTGTCCGCGCCGACCAGCACCAGCTTGAACAGGCTGCGCTGCGGCGAATCGGCCAGCGCATGCAGCATCGGACGGAAGCGCGTGGTCAGCACCGTGACGTCGTCGCCATGCTGCGCGCGCGCCGCCGCTTCGGTCAGGCCCACTTGCCCCACCGGCGGATGCGAGAACACCACGGTGGGAATCCGCGTGTAATCCAGCCGCGCATCGGACTGTCCGCCGAACAGGCGATCCATCAGCCTGCGCGCCGCCGCGATCGCGACGGGCGTCAGCGCCGCCTGCCCGGTGACGTCGCCGACCGCGTGGATGCCGGCGACGTTCGTGTCCTGGCGCTCGTCCACCTGCACGAACGCCTTGGCATCGACTGCCACGCCGGCCGCCTCCAGCCCCATGCCTTGCGTGGTCGCGCGACGGCCCGTGGCGAAGAGCACCTCGTCGAACCGCTCCGTGCGCGTGCCATCCTCGGCCAGCAACACGACGCCATCCTCCGGCGCACGCTCCAACGCCGCGACGGAATAGCCGAAATGCAGTCGCACGCCATGCTGGCGCATGTCGGCGGCCAGCTCGTCGGTGATCTGCGTATCGAAACCGTCCAGCAGGCGCGGCCCGCGCACGAACACTTCCACCTGGCTGCCCAGCGCCTGCAGCACGCCGGCCAGTTCGACCGCCACGTACCCCCCGCCGATGATCGCCACGCGCGGCGGCGCGGCGCACAGGCTGAAGAAGTCGTCGGATACCTTGCCCAGGCCAGCGCCCGGGATGGCCGGCCGCACCGGGTGGCCACCGGTCGCGATCAGCAGGTGCTTCGCGCTGAGCGGCACGCCGTCGGCGTTGACCACGGTGTTCGCGTCCAGCAGACGTCCACGGCACGGCATCACCACCACGCCGCTCTCGTCCAGCCGCTTCATGTAGCTGGCGTGGATACCGGCGATGTAGCGCTGGCGATGGACGATGAATTCCTTCCAGTCCAGCGTGGGCGTCGAGGTGTCGAAACCGAGCGACGACGCCATCGCGATCTTCTGCGACAGCTCGGCGGCCAGCCACATCGCCTTCTTCGGCACGCAGCCCACGTTGACGCAGGTGCCGCCAAGCTCCTTCGGCTCCAGCAGCGCGACCTTCGCGCCGTAGGACGCCGCGCGGAATGCACCGGCCAGCCCGCCCGAGCCACCACCGATCACGATCAGGTCGAATGCCTGGGCTTTCATGCGAATCGCTCCGGTCGGTAAGGCGAAGGGTCGAAGGCCGGTGTGCGGCCGGTCATCAGGTCGGCCATCAACTGGCCAGTCGCCGCGCTCATGCTGATGCCCAGCATGCCGTGGCCGGCGGCCATCCAGACATGGTCGTACCGCGGCGCGCGACCCAGCAGCGGCAGGTCGTCCCAGGTCATCGGCCGCCAGCCGCACCAGCGCTCTTGCACGTCTGGGCCGACCGGTTCGCGCAGGAACTCGCTTGCACCGCGCTCCAGCGCTGCCAGCCGGGTTTCGTTGAGCGTATCGTCGTGGCCGGAAAACTCCATCGTGCTGCCCAGCCGGAACCCGCTGTCCCAGACTGTCACGCATACCGAACGGTCCTTCAGCACCATGGGATGGCGCGGCACGAGCGACGGACGCGAGTAGGTGATCGAGTAGCCCTTGCCTGGCTGGATGGGCGCCTTCAGTCCCAGCGTACGCGCGAATGCGGGCGTCCAGGCACCGAGTGCGATCACCGCGTCGCGCCCCTCGCGCCGCCCCTGCGAGGTCGTCAGGCGCACGCCCGATGCCGTCGCTTCCAGCCGTTCGACGCGGCAGTGCTCCTCGATGAGCCCGCCACGCTCGCGCACCACGCGCGCCAGCTCCGCGACATAGCGGTCCGGTCGCAGGCGTCCATCGCCGGGAAAACGGATCGCGCCCCTGACGCCGGGCAGCATGGCGGGTTCCTCGCGTTCGTAAGCGGCGCCGTCGAACATCTCGGTCGCGATGCCGAACTCCGCCAGCACCGCCGCCTCGTCCACGTACTGCTGGAACTTGCGCGGATCGCGGAAGACGTAGTCGAGGCCTTCCTCTTCAAACTCGCAGTCAAGGCGATAACGCTCCGCCCAGTCGACAAGCCGTGTCCGCGAATCGTTGAGCAAAGCCGCACGCGCCTGCGTGCTCTGCCGCCAGTCGCGCACGTTGCAACGCGCGGCGAACCGCAGCAGCCAGTGCCACAGCGCGGGATCAATGCGGGGCTTGAGATAGAGCGGCGCATCCGGCGTGAACATCCAGCGCAGCGCCTGCGCCACCACGCCGGGCGCCGCCAGTGGCGGGGCGTGGCTGGGCGTGATGGTGCCGCAGTTGCCGTGCGAGGCACCGCCGCCGACCGTGGCGGCGTCGAGAATGCGCACGCTGCGGCCGGCCTCCAGCAGCGCCGCCGCGGTCGCCAGGCCGATGGCGCCGCCGCCGATGATGAGGACGTCGTCGTGGGGGGAATTCACCCCCACAGTCTAGTCGCAATCAGCCGGCTCGAAGCTTCAGTGGCTGCGGTTTCAGGTAGGTCGCGGACCGCCACAGCCACTCCATCGGGCCGAACCGGAACCGCGACAGCCACAGGTGGCTCACCAGCACCTGCAGGCCGAACAGCGCCAGGCCGAACACCGGCTGCCAGGCGCGCGGCAACTGTTCGAAATAGCCCAGGCCATAGCCATAGAAAATCCAGGTGCACACCAGCGACTGCATCAGGTAATTGGTCAACGCCATGCGGCCCGCCGGTGCCAGCCAGCCCAGCGGACGGCGCCACGCCGGCGTGTCCAGCGCCCGCACCATCCACGCCACATAGCCCAGGCACATGAGCAGGTTGGCGAGCATCTGCAGTGCGAAGGCGGTGGAGGTGCGGAGATCGAACGTCACGCCGTCCATGGTCGGCGCCAGCGCCACCGAGCCCAGCATCGCGACCAGGCCCACCGGCAGGGCAACCCAGCGCAGGCCGGCATAAAGACGGGGGAAGTCGCGTGGCCGCACGATGGCGCCGCTGCGCACGAACCATGCACCCAGCAGGAACATGCAGATCACGATGAAGCCGAACATGGTGATGTTGCTGAGCGCCATGACGGTGCTCTTCATGCGCTGCCACGTGGCCTCGGCATAGGTACCGCTGCCGTAGGCCGCTCGCTCGCTCTCGATGAGCGCCCGCATCTTCTCGCCCGCCCCGGAAACGAATGTGTCCCAGCCCTCGGTGCCGCCGAGCAGCGACCCCATCGCGCCCATCAGGTACATCAGGCCGATCGGTACGGTATACGCGGCCAGTCCCAGCCAGACGCACCAGCGGGGAGGCAGCGGCCGCAGCGCCAGCAACAGGAAGGAGCACAGCGCGTACATCACCAGGATGTCGCCGGCCCAGATGAAGACCCCGTGGAACACGCCGAAGGCCAGCAGCACCAGCCCGCGCCGCCAATACGCGCCGGCGAACGGCCTGCCTGCCTGCTCGGCGCGCTGCGACATCACCGCGAAGCCCATGCCGAACAGCAGCGAGAACAACGTGTAGAACTTGCCCTGCACCAGCACGTAGACCATCAGGTCGACGGTGCGGTCCATGCCGGTGAGCGCGGGATCCAGTCCCGTGCCGGACGCCATCACCGGTCCCACGAAGCCTTCCAGGTTCATCAGCAGGATGCCCAGCAGCGCGAAGCCGCGCAGCACGTCCATCGCCTCGATGCGTTCGGTCACCGCGATCGGTGCCAGGTTCTCCGTGATCGCCGCCGTCATTCCCTTCCCCTTGTTGGTCGCACCGATTAGACCATGCGTCCCGCTGCATCCGGCGCGCAAAAAGAAACGGCCCGCATGCGCGGGCCGTCGATCACGCGATGTCGCGCCACTCAGTGGTGGTGGCCGCCGTCGCCGTGCACGTGGCCGTGCTCGATCTCTTCCGCGCTGGCTTCGCGGACTTCCACGATCTCCACATCGAAGTGCAGGTCCTTGCCGGCCATCGGATGGTTGAGGTCCACGTCCACCACGCTCATGCCGACCTTCTGGATGGTCACGGCGCGCGGACCGAAGTTGGTCTGCAGCACGACCTGCTGGCCCGGCACCAGGCGCTGGTTGCCGAAGTGCTTCTTGGGCACGCGCTGGCTGAGGCCATCGCGGCGCTCGCCGTAGGCATCGGCCGCCGCCACGTCCACGCCGAAGCTCTCGCCGGCTTCGCGGTCCTGCATGGCATTTTCCAAGCCCGGGATGATGTTGCCGTGACCGATCAGGATCGCCAGCGGCTCACGGTCCTTGGAGCTTTCGATCGGCTCCTGGCCGGCTTCGGACACGGTGTAATGGAAACGGACGACGCTGTCTTTTGCGATTTTCATGCGGGACTCTGGACGGGGCCTGCCGACGGGCAGGACGGGGGCGGCTTGTCGGCCGCAAGGGAATGCGGCGAAGATGCGCCGCGATGAAGGCCCGACATTATCCCGGCTTGCCCACGCCCGCGCCACTTCGGCCGTGGCCCACCGCTCTGCTCTGCGCGGTACTGCTGGCCCTCGCCGGCTGCGGGGGCTCGAAACCGCAGGCCCACAAGCCCGCCCCGCCTCCGACCCAGCGCGCGTGGCCCGCAGTGGAGGCCGACGACCCGGCGGCCGCGACGTCGGTGCTGATGCGTGCTATCGGTCTGGTCGGCACCCCTTACCGGTATGGCGGAAACACCCCGGAGTCAGGCTTCGACTGCAGTGGCCTGGTGACCTATGTGTACCGGGACATGCTGGACCTGCGCCTGCCGCGCACCTCGCGTGAGCTGGCGCAGGTACAGGGCCCGAAGATCGAGCCGCGCCGTCTCGCCCCGGCCGACCTCGTCTTCTTCGGCAGCAAGGGCAACGTGACGCATGTGGGCATCTACGTGGGGGAAGGCCGGTTCGTCCACGCCCCCAGCACGGGCGGCACCGTCCGGCTCGATCACCTGGATGGGCCCTACTGGCGGGACCACTACAGCGGCGCGAAACGCGTGCTTCGTTAGGATTCGGTCAACTCTGTGACGCGCAGCGTTCACGCTTAACGAATAAATAACGATTTATGAACCAAATCGGGCCGATCAGCCGGCATTATCGCCCCTGACTTGTTAAACCCGACCCGCGCGTGACGACCGACGACCTGCCGACAGGCCAGCCAGCCGCCACCCACCGCAAGCCGCGGCGGGCTTCCCGACTCCTCATCAGCCTTGGCCTGTGCGCCATGGCATCCGTTGCACAGGCACAGACTGCGCCTGCCGACGTCGACGCCGCGTCAATCCAGGCTTCTCCCGACGTCGTGGCGGCCACCCCGGCACCGTCCAGCAAACCCGTCATCACCAGCGTCAAGGAAAAAGCGGCCGAAGCCGCCACCGCCACGCTCTCCGCCCTGCTCCCGCGCCTGGCCGCCAGCGACACGCTGCCGCTGGTCGATCGTTCCGCCATGGTGGCAGGCGACATCAGCAAGCTGCTGGCCGCGTACGACCTGAGCAAGGAAGGCGTGGTTTCTCAGGAACAGCAGGGGGGCAAGGTCCAGGCCGTCCTGCAGCGCGCGCTCGCGCTGATGGGTACGCCGTACCGCTGGGGCGGCACCTCGCCCGACAGCGGCTTCGACTGCAGCGGGCTGGTCGGCTACGTCTTCCGCACCGCGCTGGGCATCGAACTGCCGCGCGTGTCGCGCGACATGGCCTCCAAGGCCGATGCGGAACTGGTCGCCGCACGCGACGAACTGCGCCAGGGCGACCTGGTGTTCTTCGGTCTGAAGGGCCGCATCAACCATGTCGGCATCTATGTCGGTGAAGGCCGCTTCCTGCATTCGCCGAGCAGCGGCAAGGATGTGCGCGTGGACAGCCTGATCACCGGCTACTGGGCGAATCGCTACCTGAGCGGCCGTCGCGTCGCCATGTAACGCGCCACCGCCGATCAGCGTCGACAGGAGGCCGCCCCGTGCGGCCTTCATGCTGTTCGACGATCGCGGTGCGCCGCAGCTTGCGCCCGATCACACGTTGCCGCCATCCTCCGGAGGCGCGTCGATCGTCGCGCACCACCTGTCCGTTGCGCCGAAGGGGAGTCGTACGCGATGCAGGCTTCACTGTTGACCAATGTTCTGCTGCCGCTGGCCCTGGGCATCATCATGCTCGGGCTCGGCCTTGGCCTGACGCTCGAGGACTTCCGCCGCGTCGCGCGCTATCCGCGTGCCGTCCTGATCGGTCTGGCGCTGCAGACGCTGGTGTTGCCATGGGTCGCGTTCGGCCTGGCGCTAGGCTTCGGCCTGCCTGCCGAACTCGCCGTCGGCCTGATGCTGCTGGCCGCTTCGCCCGGTGGCGCCACCGCCAACATCTACAGCCACCTCGCCCGCGGCGACGTGGCCCTGAACATCACGCTCACCGCGATCAACAGCCTGCTGTGCCTGCTGACGCTGCCGGTGATCCTCAACCTGTCGCTGGAGTACTTCCTCGGTGCCGGCCAGTACGTGCCGCCGCCCACGAAGAAAGTGGTCGAGGTCGCCGCGATCATCCTGCTGCCGGTGGCCATCGGCATGCTGCTGCGCGCGAAGGCGCCCGGCTTTGCGGCGAAGGCCGAGAAGCCGATCCGCCTGCTCTCCGTGCTGGTGCTCGCCCTGCTGGTGGTGGCCGCGGTCGCACAGGAATGGACAACGCTGACCAGCTACTTCGCCATCGTCGGCCTGGCCTGCCTGCTGTTCAACCTCGCCAGCATGGGCTTCGGTTACGCCGCACCGCTGGCGTTGCGGCTGCCGAAAAAGCAGGCCATCGCCATCGCGATGGAGATCGGCATCCACAACGGCACGCTGGCGATCTTCATCGCCCTCAACGTGCTGCAGAACCCGACCATCTCGGTACCGGCGGCGGTCTACAGCCTGTTGATGTTCATCACGGCGGCGATGTTCGCCTGGTGGGTGTCGCGCGGCACGCGTGAGTCCAACGCCTAACTGTCAGCGACGGGTCCGCGCGCCACGTAGGCCATGCTGATGGACGCCGGCGCGGTGTCGGCGAAGCCGAACTGCGCGTACAGATGTTTGGCTTCGCCATCCGCGATCAGCATGACGTAGGCAGACGCGGGCGCGTTGGCACGCAGCCAGGCATCGAGCGCCGCCATGATCCGCTTGCCCAGCCCCTGCCCCTGGTGGTCGCGAAGCACCGCGATGTCGACGATGGCGAACACCGTGCCGTTGTCGCCGACCACGCGCCCCATGCCGATCACCTCGTCCGCCTTCACCAGGCTGACGCCATACAGCGTGTTCGCCAGGCCACGCTCGGCAGCTTCGTGCGATTTGGGCGACAGGCCAGTCTCGACGCGGAGACGGCGATACGTCGCAACATCGGGGAACGACTCGACCAGCGTGATCGTCCCGGCGTCACTCATGGCGCCGGGGCGGTTTCGTCCGCGAGCCCCACATTGCTGGACGCACGCTCGTAGACTTCGCGATCCAGCAGGCCGGTCTCCTTCGCGACCAGCACGGGCACCAGCATCTGGCCGGTGACGTTGGTCATCGTGCGCATCATGTCGAGGATGCGGTCGATCGCCACCAGCAGGCCGATGCCTTCCAGCGGCAGATTGGCCGCGCTCAGCACTACGGTGACCATCACCGTTGCGGTACCGGGCACGCCGGCGGTGCCGAAGCTGCCCAGCACCGAGGCCAGCAGGATCAGGAAGTACTGGTTGACCGACAGGTCCAGGCCGAAGTACTGCGCCACAAAGACCGACGTCAGCGCCGGATAGATCGCGCCGCAGCCGTCCATCTTGATGCTCGCGCCCAGCGGCACGGCGAACGCGGCATAGTCCTTGTCCACGCCGAGGTTGTGGGTGACGCTGCGCAGCGCCACCGGCATCGACGCGAAGCTCGACGAACTGGCGAACGCCACCTGCATGCCGGGCGCGGCGCCGCGGAAGAACTTCCACGGGTTCAGCCCATGCGCCAGCAACAGGCTGCCGTACACCACGACGATGTGCAGCGCGCACGCGACATACAGCGCGCCGATATAGCTGCCCAGCGGCAGCAGCTTCTCGAAACCGTAGGTTCCGACCAGGCTGCCGATCAGGCCGAACGTGCCGATCGGGGTCATTTCCAGCACGAAGCGCGTGACCTGCACCATCGTGTCGCTGGCCTCGCCGGCCAGCTTGCGCAGGCCGGCACTGCGCTCACCCAGCTTGACCAGCGCAAAGCCGAGCAGGCCCGCAAAGAAAATCACCTGCAGGATCTTGCCGTCGGTCAGCGCCTTGAACGGATTGGCCGGCACGATGTCCAACAGCACCTGCACCGGCGTGGGGACTTCGCGCACCTGGTAGTCGGGTGCCGTCATCAGACCCGTGAGCCCCTTGCCCGGCTGCACGATCCAACCCACCGCAAGGCCCACGCATACGGCCAGCGCGGCGGTGATCGCGAACCACAGGAAGGTGCGCCCGCCGAGCGCCGCGACAGACTTCTGTCCATGCAGGCTGGAGACCGCATTGATCACGGCAAAGAACACCAGCGGCACCGCGATCATCTTGATCAGCGTGACGTAGAGGTCGCCCAGCGGCTTGAGCCAGGTTTCCGCGTCGGCCCCCATCAGCCAGCCCACCAGCGCGCCCAGCACGAAGCCGGCGACGACGCGCTGCCAGAACGGGATCTTCAACCAGGCCGAGACCAGCTTCATCCGGGGGACTCACACGGGTGGACGCGCCACCTTAGCCCAAGGCCCCGCGGCCGGCGACCCTGCGCGCGGAATGGCGGGTGTCATGAACAGGACACTGCCTGGACGGCATAATTGCGCACCTTGTCTGCGGTGGCGCCCGAAGAACCGCACCACCCGCCGTGGGTGGCCCATGGCGTCCGTGATCGGACGACTGAGGACGCCACCCGCTCCAGCGTCATGAAGATAAGCACCACCCTGTCCCACAAGGAAACTCGATGCACCGGCTTCCCCCGTTCCTGACTGCGCTCCTGGCCGTATCGCTGGCTGGCTGCGCCAGCACGTCGTCCTCCCCGGCTTCCCGCACCAACGCGCCACACGTCGATGTCCCCGCCGTCGCGCACCCGCAGGGCGAGACACCGCAGTGGTGGTATCGGAATGGTGCGGCGAAGGCCGCGTCGAACGGCGCGATGCAGGGTCGCGCGAAGAACGTCATCGTCTTCCTCGGCGACGGCATGAGCCTGACCACCGTGGCCGCCGCGCGCATCTTCGAGGGCCAGCGCAAGGGCACGCCCGGCGAAGAGAATCTGCTGAGCTGGGAGCGGTTTCCGCATACCGCCTTCAGCAAGACCTACAACACCAATTCGCAGACGCCCGACTCCGCCGGCACCATGACCGCCGTCGCCACCGGCGTGAAATCGCACATGGGCGCCATCGGCGTCTCCGCCGGACACAAGGGCGAATGCACGCCGGACGGCAGCAAGGATCTGCTCAGCTGGCTGACGCTCGCCGACAGCGCCGGGCTGTCCACGGGCATCGTCACCACCGCGCGCATCACCCATGCGACACCGGCCGCGACGTATGCGCACGTCTCGCACCGCGACTGGGAAAACGACACCGACCTGCCGCCCGAAGCCATCGCGGCCGGCTGCAAGGACATCGCACAGCAGTTGCTCGCTGCCGCACGCTTCGGCAAAGGCCCCACCGTCGCGCTGGGCGGCGGGCGCGGCGAATTCCTGCCGGTCGACGTGCGCGATCCCGAGGAGGACGACAAGGTCGGCCAGCGCCTGGATGGCCGCAACCTGATCGCCGAATGGCAGCAGGCGCACCCGCAGGGCGCCTACGTCACCAACACGCAGCAGTTGGAAGCGGCCGCCGACGCGCCGCAACTGCTCGGCCTGTTCGAGTACGACCACATGCAGTTCGAGCACGACCGCCGCAAGGATGCCCAAGGCGAACCTTCGCTGGCCGACCTGACGCGCGTCGCCATCCGCACTCTGTCGCGCAACCGCGAGGGCTTCGTGCTGCTTGTCGAAGGCGCACGCATCGACCACGCCAACCACTACGGCAACGCCTACCGCGCCCTCGACGAAACCGTCGCGATGTCGGATGCCGTGCAGGCCGCGGTGGATGCGACGTCGCGCGACGACACGCTGATCCTGGTCACCGCCGACCACTCGCACACGCTCAACTTCGTCGGCTATCCGGTGCGCGGCAATCCGATCCTCGGCAAGGTGCGCGGCCAGGGCGGCGAAGACGACACGCCGGGTGATCTCGCCCGTGACCAGACCGGCATGACCTTCACCACGCTGACCTATGCCAACGGCCCCGGCTACACCGGCGCCAGCAATCGCCAGCCCGCCGGGCCGAAGCACTTCCTGCATGCGCCGAGCAGCGTCGAACCGTCTGAGGGTCGCCCCGACCTCAGCCATGTCGACACGGAACACCCCGATTACCTGCAGGAAGCGCTGGTGCCGCTGAAGTCGGAATCGCACGGCGGCGAAGACGTCGGCATCTGGGCCATCGGCCCCGGCAGCGGGGCCGTACGCGGCACCGTCGAACAGAACACCATCTACCACTTCATCGTGCAGGCCGCGCCGGCGCTGCGCGCGCGCCTGTGCGCGGCCGGGACGTGCGATGCGAACGGCGTGCCGGTGGAACTGCCGAAGCCGCGGGATTTCGAGAAGAAGTGATCCCGACGGGATCAGAAACGTTTCTGTAGGAGCGCGCCATGCCCGCGATGCTTTCCGGCTATCCGACGGGAGCATCGCGCCCATGGGGCGCTCCTACATGGAGCGGAGAGATGGACTCAGCGAGAGATCAGGCGCCAGATCACAACGCGCCGAAATCCTTCCGCCTGAAAGATCCATGTCAGAACGGCTTAGCCAGCACCAGCCAGACGACAGCGATCAACGCGAACAGCGGCAGTTCGTTGAACCAGCGCAGCGCCGTCGGCGAAGGCAGCGACTTTCCTTTCGCCACGCCCTTCAGCCAGCGGCCGGTGACGATGAAGTGCGCGAGCATCAGCGCGACCAGCGTCAGCTTGGCGTGCAGCCAGCCGCCGCTGATACCGAAGTAAAGCCAGAGCACGCCACCCAGGATCACCGCGATACCGAACATGCTGTGGCCGAAGCCGTACAGCCGGCGCCCCATCAGCAGCAGGCGCGCCTGCACGTCGGCCTGCCCCGTCGTTTCGGCCAGGTTGACCAGGATGCGTGGCAGGTAGAACACCGTCGCCATCCAGGCGATGACAAAGACGAGATGGAAGGTCTTGACCCACAGGTAAAGGCTGGCTTTGTCCACGCTGGCCGACTCCGTCGCTCGGAAGGATGAGGCGGAATTCTCCGCTACTGCCACGAGCGCTGTCCAACCGAAGGGATGCCGGGACCCCGGCATTCCGACGCACGCCGGAGCCCATCTTGATTCTCCCGCTGCGCTTACCCATCCCCGAAGCAACGGCAACCTGGATCCCGGCATTCGCCGGGATGACGAGCAGACACGCGCCGGCCCGATGCAAGGACACTTCAACGCCTGCACGCGAACGCCGGGGCAGGACCCCGTCCCGTCGTTCCAGCGCACGCTGGAACCCATCTCGACTCTGGCGCTGCGCTCACGCGTCCACGGAAGCAACGGCCAGACGGATCCGGCATTCGCCAGGATGACGAGCAAATACGCGGCTGCAGCATCGAGGCGTGGTGCGCCTCCGCTCGAGTCGAGGATCGCGACCCGTCGTTCCAGCGTAAGCTGGAACCCATCTTGATCCTGCTGTCGCCATGCGGGTCAGAAAGAGCACCAGCACAATGGATCCCAGTGTGACCAGCCATTCGGCTGTTGAAAACCGCTGGGATGACGAGCGAACGCCTTCTGCCTCACTCTCCCACATCCCGAATCTCGTGTGCCCGATGACCAAACATTACGACGCCGACTACTTCCAGCGCTGGTACCGCGACGGCGACATCGGTGGCGCGCCACGCCTCGCGCGCAAGGTGGCGCTGGCCGTGGCGGTGGCCGAGTACCACCTGGAGCGTCCGATCCGCACCGTGCTCGACATCGGCTGCGGCGAAGGCGCGTGGCGCGCGCCGCTGCTGAAGCTGCGGCCGAAGCTGCAGTACCTCGGCTTCGATGCCAGCGAGTACGCTGTCCGGCGATTCGGGCGCACGCGCAACCTGCACTACGCACGCTTCGAGGACTTCCAGTACCTGCGTCCCTGCGAGCCGGCCGACCTGCTGGTGTGTTCCGACGTGCTGCACTACGTGCCGACACGCGAACTGAAACGCGGCCTGCCCGGGCTGGCGGAGTTGTGCGGTGGCGTGGCGTTCCTGGAGACGTTCGCGAAGGAAGACGAATTCGAAGGCGACCACGACGGCTTCCAACCGCGCAAGGCCGCCTGGTACCGGCAGGCCTTCAATGGCGAGGGGTTTCAGTCCATCGGCAACCACTGCTGGCTGGGGCCGCGCCTGGCAGGCGATGTGGCGGTACTGGAGGCCGCGGATTATCGGCCGATAATCTGAACAGGCCACGCGCGGCGACCCTGCCTTTGGGGTATGCTGCGACGCAGCACTGTGCACCAAAATCGGGATTCCGGACCGCCATGACCCTGTACCAACTGCACGAACTCGGACGCGCATGGATGGCGCCGCTGGCCTACATGGCCGAAGCGAACGCGCGCATCTTCTCCGCCCCGACCAGTTGGCTGTCCAACGTGCCGGGTGCCGAGCGCATCGCCGCCGGCAACGAGCTGATCTACCGCATCGGCAAGGACTACGAGAAGCCGGCCTGGGAGATCCACGAGGTCGAAGTCGAAGGCCGCACCGTGCCGGTGGTGGAACAGGAGATCGTCAGGAAGCCGTTCTGCCGACTGCTCCGCTTCAAGCGCTACACCGACGACGCCGCGACCATCACCGCACTGAAGGACGACCCGATCGTGCTGGTGGTCGCGCCGCTGTCCGGCCACCACGCCACCCTGCTGCGCGATACGGTGCGCACGCTGCTGCGCGACCACAAGGTCTACGTGACCGACTGGGTGGACGCGCGCATGGTGCCCGAGTCCGAGGGCAGCTTCAGCCTGGACGACTACGTCGCCTACGTGGAGGAGTTCATCCGCCATATCGGTGCGGACAACCTGCACGTGATCAGCGTCTGCCAGCCGACGGTGCCGGTGTTGGCGGCGGTGTCGCTCATGGCCGCACGCGGCGAAGCCACGCCGCGCTCGCTGGTAATGATGGGCGGCCCGATCGATGCGCGCAGCAGCCCCACCGAGGTCAACAGCCTGGCCACGCGCAACCCGCTGTCGTGGTTCGAGAACAACGTGATCCATACCGTGCCGTCGCCGTACCCGGGCGAGGGCCGCCGCGTGTA
Source organism: Pseudoxanthomonas japonensis (assembly GCF_043632995.1). NCBI lineage: Bacteria > Pseudomonadati > Pseudomonadota > Gammaproteobacteria > Lysobacterales > Lysobacteraceae > Pseudoxanthomonas > Pseudoxanthomonas japonensis. The sequence continues at coordinate 2,884,023 of NZ_CP171632.1, forward strand.
TCCGGGCTTCCTGCAGCATGCCGGCTTCATCGCGATGAACCCCAGCCGCCACTTCATGTCGCACTGGGATTTCTATGCCGACCTGGTGAAGGGCGACCAGCAGGACGCCGAATCGCACCGCAAGTTCTACGACGAGTACAACGCCGTGCTCGACATGCCGGCCGAGTACTACCTGGACACCATCCGCACGGTCTTCCAGGAGTTCCTGCTGCCGCGAGGCAAGTGGACGGTCAACGGCGAGCTGGTTACGCCCGGCGCCATCAAAAAGACGGCACTGATGAGTATCGAGGGCGAACTCGACGACATCTCGGGCCAGGGCCAGACCGCCGCGGCGCACGACCTCTGCACCGGCATCGCGAAGGCGCACCACAAGCACCTGACCGTCGAGGGCGCCGGCCATTACGGCATCTTCAGCGGCCGCCGCTGGCGCGAGCAGGTGTATCCGCAGGTGCGCGACTTCATCGCGAAGTACGCGGGTTGACGCATTCCCTCCTGTGGGAGCGACATCAGTCGCGAAGCCTTCGCAGGAGCGCCGCCTCCGTGAAGGCACAAGAAAAGGCCGCCCTTCCGGGCGGCCTTTTTCATTCGCGACTCACGTCGCTCCCACGTCGCATCCTCACACCACCGGCGTGCGTACCAGCAGATGCTTGGCCAGCCAGCCATGGAAGAGGCCGACGACGCGTGCCAGATGCAGCGTGGCGAACAGCAGGACGAAGCCGACGACGGAGAACAGCGGCAGCAGCCAGGGCGCTTCCGTCACCAGGTTCCAGTCACCGAAGCTGAAGGCGTAGCCGTGCGGCAGGAAGAAGGCCACCGGTGCCGCGATCAGGCCCAGCGACAGCGCCAGCAAGGTGATCGCCACCGAGAAGTACAGGATGCCCAGCGGATGCATCAGCAGCAGGTACAGCGCCGCCGTCCACGTGCGGCCATCGGTGAACAGTTCCTTCAGGCGTGTCATCCATGGCTTGTCGCGCTGCGTGTACAGCGGCCGGCGCGGCATGCGCTCGCCGAGCAGCACTTCCACCACGCGGCCTTCCACCAGCGACAGCAGCCGCACCGACATCAGGAACAGCAGCAGCAGCGGAATGCCGATGATCAGGATCAACAGGCCGACCGACAGGCTGGCGCCGGTGACGACCCAGGTGAAATAGAACGTACCCGTGACGACCGACAGCAGCATGTAGAACAGCGCGCCGTACGTGCGCGGATCGGCGGCGACACCGAAGAATCGACCAAACACGGACTTGCGCTTCGGCGGCACCGGCGGGCGCAGCGCCCGGGCGACCGTTACCTCGGTTTCCCGATAGATGTCGGCGACTTCCTCAGGCGCGCCATAGCTGCCGGCGACCGAGGCGATCACCTCGGCTTCGGACTTGCCGGGGTTCTCCGCCAGCTCAGAGCGAAGGTATTCCTCCGCGTCGTAGACGGCGTCCTGGATCATGGCCTTGTCGGCACCGGCCAGCGCGGCGCGCAGCTGATCGAGGTATTCCGGAATGGTGGTGGGCAGGCGGCTGCCCGGGGCGGTGGTGGTGTTCATGCGGGAATCCCCTCAAGCACGGAATCGACGGAATCGCGGGTGGCGCGCCAGGCGGCAGCCCAGGACTGCAGGGTCTGCCGCCCTGCTTCGGTGATGCGGTAGTAGCGGCGGGGCGGCCCCGCCACCGAGGGTTCGACGAAGCTGTCCAGCAGCCCGCCGCCTTCCAGGTTGCGCAGTACCGGGTACAGCGCGCTTTGCTTGCCGCTGAGCACACCGTCGCCGACGCGCTCCAGCTGCTTGGCGATCAGGTAGCCGTACAGCGGCTCGCCAGCGCGGGCCAGGACCGCCAGCAGGGCCAGCGACACGGTGCCGGCGCTGAGCTCCTTCTGGAACTTCTTCAGGTGGATGTCGGGTTCGTTCATCGCTCCCCCTCTGCGGGACCCCCGCTAGGTTGGAGACGATGCTATTGCGAACTTTGATATAGCGAATGTGCCAGTAGTCATCCACCCGACCGGCAGGCGCTCGACTTCAGCGCACTGCCGTTCGTGCCGCCAACCTCCGCGCCGCCCACAGCAGCGTCGGCAAGGCCAGTGCCCACGCGGTCGCGAGCCACGTCCATCCCCGCCACGCAGGCATGGCGAACTCCGCGGCCTGCCATCCCCGCGCCGCCGCGAGATAGGCCAGCGGTCCGCCGATGCCGCCGAGCAATACGCCCGCCCACAGCCGCGACTGCAGCGCCCGCATGCCGGTGTTGAGCGTGACCGCCAGGGATGCCCACAAGGCCAGGATCCATGGCGGCGCCAGCGAGCCACCGAAGGTCGCGGCGCGGTAGACCACCCAGCCCTGCGCCGACGCCACGCCGTCGATAACCAGTCCGCACAGCAAGGCAAGCATCACCAGACGGACCTCGTCCGCGGGCCGAGCGACGCTCCACAGGTGCAGGCAGACGAACACCGCCGCCGCCAGCACGCCGGGCCAGGCATGGCCGCGTCCGGCGGCGATGACAGCAATGAACCAGACGATCTGGTTTCCCAGCAGGTTGAAGATCAGCCGTTTCGATTCGGGACGCATCGCGTCGTACCAGAGGGAACTGATGCCGGTACGCGACGCCGTGGCGGGTGGATGCGGGCACGCACCCGCGGCCTGCTATTTGACCCGCCGCTTCTCGAGCTTGCGTGCCAGCGTGCGCCGGTGCAGTCCCAGCCGGCGCGCGGCCTCGGAGATGTTGAAGTCGCTGGCGGCCAGCGCTTCATGGATGTGCTCCCACTCGAGCGTCTTGATCGACGTCGTGCGCTCGGTCAGTTCCACCTCGGTGTCGCCGGCGGCGCGCTGGAAGGCGGCCTCGATGTCGTCGGTGTTGGACGGCTTGGCTAGGTAATGTCGCGCACCCAGCTTGATCGCCTCCACGGCGGTGGCAATGCTGGCATAACCGGTCAGCACGATGATGACCATGTCCGGGTCGAAGGCATGCAGATGCTTCACGCTGGACAGGCCCGATGCACCTGCGGCGAGCTTGAGGTCGACGACCGCATGCGTGGGCGCGAAGTCCTCCAGCAGCGCCGGCATGCCATCCTCGCCGGCCAGATGGCGCACCTGGTAGCCACGGCGCTCGAACGAACGGACCAGCGTGCGCGCGAACGCTGCGTCGTCCTCGACGATCAGCAGGCGGCGATCAGTCTTGCTCATCATCGTCGTCCTCCTCGATGGCGATGGCGGCCAGCGGCAGCGACAGCGTGACCACGGCGCCGCCCTGCGGCCGGTTCTTCGCCGTCAGGCTACCACCCAGCGTGCGCGCGACATTCACCGACAGGAACAGGCCCAGGCCGCCGCCCGGCCGCCCCTTGCTGGTGTTGTAGGGGGTACCCAGCCGCTGCAGCACGTCGGCGACGAAGCCCGTGCCCGCGTCGCTAATCTCGATCACCAGCGTGTCGCCGTCGCAGCGCGCCTCCATCGCCACCCATTCCGGCGACGATTCCAGCGCGTTGTCCAGCACGTTGAAGACCATCTGCCGCAGGCCGACATCCGAGACGATGGCCGGATCCGTGTCGCAGCGGTTGCTGTAACGGAAGGACGGCGGATTGCGCGCGTCGCGCCATTCGGCCGCCAGGTCGTCCAGCATGGCATGCAGCGTGGTCTCGGTCGGCGCCTCGGCGCGAGGTCCGCCGGCGGCGAGCAGGATGTTGGTGACGATCGACTTGCAGCGCGCCACCTGCGCCTGCATTTCCAGCACGTCGTTGTGCAGTTCGCCATCGGAGGCCATCGTCGGCAGGTGCTGCCAGTCACCCAGGATCACCGACAGCGTGGACAGCGGCGTGCCGAGCTCATGCGCCGCGCCCGAGGCCAGCAGGCCCATGCGGACGATGTGATCTTCCTCGGCGGCGCGCTGGCGCAGTTCCGCCAGGCGCGCATCGCGCTCGCGCAGGATGCGGCCGATGCGGGTGATGAACACGACCAGCAGGCCGGCGATCAGCAGGAAGCAGATCAGCAGTCCCTGCACATAGTGATCGGCCAGCCCGCGTGCCGGTGCCACCGTCAGTTCCAGCGGCGTGCGCACCAGCGTCAGTCCGGTGATGCACAGCGCGGCGGCGGCGGCGATCACCCAGCTCAGGGTGGCGCGCAGCAGCACCGTGCCCAGCACGACCTGCAGCAGGTAGAGGAAGACGAACGGATTGGTGATGCCCCCGGACAGGTACAACTGGATGGTCAGCGACGCAACGTCGACCAGCAGGCCGACCAGCAGAGCGGTGCTCGACACGTGCTCGCGCCGTCGCCACCACAACTGGCTTACCAGGTTGAAGACGGCCAACGCGGCCAGCACGCCGCACATCAGGCCCAGCGGCAGCGCGATGCCGAGGCCATGATGCACCACGAAAATGGTGGCCACCTGCCCCACCACGGCGATCCAGCGCAGCTGGATGAGCTGCTGCATGTTGCGCAGCCCCGCCCGGTCGCGGGAGCTGCTCACGTTGGAGGCCCTGCGTGCGGTGCCGACCTCATCCTGGCTCGTGGGTGCGTGCATGATCGGGGCGCGAGTCGTTTCGCCGCCGATCATGGCGCAATCGGCGCTCCGACGCGACCAGATGGCCGCCGGCCAGCAGTGTCAGCAGCGCCAGTCCGAACCAGGTCAACGCGTAGGACAGGTGCGAGTCGCGGAATTTCACCACCGTCATGCCGCCGCGCGGCCAGTCGCGCGACGCCGCATCGCGGTCCGCATCGATGAAGAACGGCGCGACCTGTTCCGCAGGCAAGCCGTGCTTCCGCACGATGGCGGCGACGTCACGCGAGTACCAGCGGTCCTGTCCCGGGACGTTGTGGCGCAGGAAGCCGCCTTCCGGTTCGCTGATGCGCAACAGGCCCTGCACCGACACCCGGCCTGCCGGCGCCGGCGCTGATGGCGCACCGGTCGGCACGAAGCCGCGGTTCACCAGCACGTAATCGCCGCCGTCGGTGTGCAACGGCTGCAATAGCCAGAACCCTCCGCCGAGCTCGGTGACGGCCTGCGTGCGCGTTTCGCTGCCGGGAACGAAGCGCCCGCTGACCGACACGCGTCGGTAACTGTCGTTCGCGTCGCTGACGGCAGGCCACTGCGCGCGCGAAGGCGCAGGCACCGGTGCCGCATGGATGCGCGCATCGACGCGGGCGATCAACTCGTGCTTCCACGCCAGCCGCTGCACCTGCCACACGCCCAGCGCAATGAATCCGCAGAACGCGCCCGCCAGCAACACGGCGAACGCGACCAGCCACCGCCTGCGCGGCGGAACCGGTGTCGCGGTGGCCGAAGCGGTCACGGCAGGCTCTGGGCCGCTTCCTGCATCCGATGCATGTCGTGAGTGCCCGGCATCATGTTGGTGTTCATGTTGTGCATGACCCACAAGGTACCGCTCAGCACGATCACCAGCAGCACCGCGGTGAAGATCAGCGCGAACAGGTTCCAGCCGCCTTCCGACTTCGGATTCATGTGCAGGAAATAGACCATGTGCACGACGACCTGGACCATCGCGAACGCCAGGATCACCAGCGTGGTGATGGCGGGCGTGGGCAGTACCTTGGCCATGACCAGCCAGAACGGGATCGCGGTCAGGATGACCGACAGCACGAAGCCTGTCGCGTATTCCTTGAGGTTGGCGTGCGGGATGCCGTCCTCGAGGAAATCGTCGTCGTGGTGCGAATCGGAGGAAGGATGGCTCATCACTGCACGCCCATCAGGTAGACGAAGGTGAAGACGCCGATCCAGACGACGTCCAGGAAATGCCAGAACATCGACAGGCAGGCGATGCGGCGCGTGGTGGTCCGGTTCAAACCCCACTTGTACACCTGGATGCACAGCACGACCAGCCAGACGACGCCGAACAGCACGTGCAGGCCGTGCGTGCCGACCAGGGTGAAGAACGCCGACAGGAACGCGCTGCGCTGCGGACCCGCGCCGAGATGGATCAGGTGGTGGAACTCGTAGATCTCGATCGACAGGAAGCCCAGGCCCAGCAGGCCGGTGACCAGCAGCCAGCCGATGGTCGCGCGGGCGTTGCGCTTGAACATCGCCAGCATGGCGAAGCCGTAGGTGATCGACGACACCAGGAGGATGCCGGTGTTGATCGCGATCAGGTGCAGGTTCGGCAGGAACAGGTCGCGACCGGACGGGCCGGCGGCGTAGCTGCCGGAGAACACGCCGAACGTGGCGAACAGGCTGCCGAAGATCATCAGGTCGCTGAGCAGGTAGATCCAGAAGCCCAGCAGCGTGCCGTTCTCCGGATGATGCCTGCCGTCGGTGTCCAGGAACACCGGCGAGCCGTCGGGTCGATTGAGGGCGATGGACTCAGACATGGGCGTGATCCGCAAGGCCTTGGTTCAACAGGGCGCGTTCCAGCTGTCCGGTACGCGCCGCCTCGGTTCGCGCGACCTCGTCGGCCGGGATGTAGTAGTCGCGGTCTCGGTCGAAGCTGTGCCAGATCGCATAGACGATCGTCGCCAGCAGCGACACGCCCGCCAGCCACCACACATGCCAGATCATCGCGAAGCCGAGCAGCGTGCTCAGCACCGACAGGATGACGCCGGCCCCGGTATTGCGCGGCATGTGGATCGCCTTGAACCCGTCACGCGGACGCTGGAAACCGCGCTGCTTCATGTCCGTCCACGCATCGGTGTCGTGCACGACCGGGGTAAAGGCGAAGTTGTAGTCCGGCGGCGGCGACGACGTGGACCACTCCAGTGTGCGACCACCCCACGGATCGCCGGTGTGGTCGCGCAGTTGTTCGCGGCGGCGGAAGCTGATGTAGATGCAGAACAGGAACGCGGCGATGCCGATGGCCACCAGCACCGCGCCGAAGGCGGCGATCTGGAACCAGATCTGCAGCGACGGGTCGTCGAAGTGGCTCATGCGGCGCGTCACGCCCATCAGCCCCAGCACGTACAGCGGCGTGAACGCGAACCAGTAGCCGGCCAGCCAGAACCAGAACGACACCTTGCCCCAGAAGTCGTCGAGCTTGAAGCCGAAGGCCTTCGGGAACCAGTGCGTCATCGCCGCGAACAGGCCGAACACCACGCCGCCGATGATGACGTTGTGGAAGTGCGCCACCAGGAACAGCGAGTTGTGCAGCACGAAATCCGCCGGCGGCACCGCCAGCAGCACGCCGGTCATGCCACCGATCACGAAAGTCACCATGAAGCCCATCGTCCACAGCATCGGCACTTCGAAGCGGATGCGGCCGCGGTACATGGTGAACAGCCAGTTGAAGATCTTCGCGCCCGTCGGGATCGAGATGATCATCGTGGTGATGCCGAAGAACGAGTTGACGCTGGCGCCCGAGCCCATGGTGAAGAAGTGGTGCAGCCACACCAGGTACGACAGCACGGTGATGCAGACCGTGGCGTAGACCATCGACGAGTAGCCGAACAGGCGCTTGCCGGAATACGTGGACACGATCTCGGAGAACACGCCGAACAGCGGCAGGATCAGGATGTAGACCTCCGGGTGGCCCCAGATCCAGATCAGGTTGACGTACAGCATGGCGTTGCCGCCAAGGTCCGTGGTGAAGAAGTTGGTGCCGACGTAGCGGTCCAGCGTCATCAGCACCAGCACGGCGGTCAGCACCGGGAACGACACCACGATCAGCACGTTGGTGCACAGCGCCGTCCAGGTGAACACCGGCATCTTCATCAGGCCCATGCCGGGCGCACGCATCTTGAGGATGGTCACCAGCAGGTTGACGCCTGATAACAACGTACCGACGCCGGCGATCTGCAACGCCCAGATGTAGTAGTCGAGTCCCACCCCGGGATCCTGGTTGCCCAGGTTGGACAGCGCCAGCCAGCCCGATGTCGAGAACTCGCCGAGGAACAGCGACAGCATGACCAGCACCGCGCCGGCGGTGGTCATCCAGAAGCTGAAGTTGTTGAGGAACGGGAACGCCACGTCGCGCGCGCCGATCTGCAGCGGCACCAGGTAGTTCATCAGACCGGTGACCAGCGGCATGGCCACGAAGAAGATCATGATCACGCCGTGGGCGGTGAAGATCTGGTCGTAGTGGTGCGGCGGCAGATAGCCCATGTTGTCGCCGAAGGCCATCGCCTGGTGCAGGCGCATCATGATCGCGTCGGCGAAACCGCGCAGCAGCATCACCAGGCCCAGCACCATGTACATGATGCCGATCTTCTTGTGGTCGATGCTGGTGAACCACTCGCGCCACAGCCAGCCCCACAGCTTGTACCGGGTGATCACCGCGACCAGCGCCAGGCCACCCAGGCAGGTACCGATGAAGGTCGCGGCGATGATCGGGTCGTGCAGCATGGGAATCGCATCCCAGGCCAGGCGACCGGTGATCGGGGAGTGCGTGACGGTGCTGGTATCAAAAGCCATCGGGCGAATCCGGTGAATCCAGGGGTGCGGCGGCGAAGCGCGTCAGGGCGCCTTCAAACCGCCAGCGGTGGTAATGGGCGACATGCGGGCCGCGGCCTGCGCGGTCTCGACCGTGCAGAGATCGGAACGGACGAAGGGGCCACTGGCAAGGTTGCCGCGACGCGGCCGCTGCAGCGGATCGGTGCTGTCCAGTCCGCGCCCGCCCATCGCGTCGTAGGCCATCATCTGATCCATGCACAGGCGATCGGTATCGACGCAGCGGTTCACCACCGCGTCGAACAGGCCGGCATCGACGGACGCATACAGGCGCGATGGCTCGCGCGAACTGGGCACTTCGAGCTGCAGGTACTCGGCGCGGGTCAGCGCCTGGCCGCCGGCACGGGTTTCTTCGATCCAGCGGTCGAAGCCTTCATCGGACAACGCATGGAAACGGAAGCGCATGTGCGAGAAGCCTGCGCCGCTGTAGTGCGACGAGAAGCCCTCGTAGTCGCCTGCCTTGTTCATCACCGCGTGGAGCTTGGTCTCCATCGCCGGCATCGTGTAGATCATGCCCGCCAGCGCCGGCACGTAGAACGCATTCATCGTCGACGACGAGGTCAGGCGGAAGGTGATCGGACGGTCGACCGGCGCGGCCATCTGGTTGACCGAGGCGACGCCGTATTCCGGATAGACGAACAGCCATTTCCAATCCAGCGCGACCACCTGCACTTCCAGCGGCTTGACCGCTTCCGGCACCGGCCGCCCTTCGGCGATACGGCCCAGCGGACGGTAAGGATCCAGCAGGTGCGTGCCAATCCACGTCACCGCACCCAGCGCGATGATGATCAGCAGCGGCACGCCCCAGATGACCAGCTCCAGCTGCGTGGAGTGGTCCCAGTCGGGCTTGTAGGTGGCCTGCGTGTTCGACGCGCGGTAACGCCAGGCGAACCAGAACGTCAGCGCGATCACCGGGATGATCACGATCAGCATCAGCGCCGTCGCCACCAGGATCAGGTGGCCCTGGCGGGCGGCGATGTCGCCGGCGGGGTTGAGGACCTGCAGGTTGCACCCCGACAGCACGGCGGCGGCGGACATCGCCACGGCGGCCTGCAGGGCTCTGCGCATGAGGGACATGGGCGTGGGGCTTACGGATTGATCTGGATCAATGTAGTGCGCCGGCCCTGCGCGGAGTATTGGACGTTTTGTCCTATCGCGACGGCGGGTGCGGTCTGCGACCCTATGGGCGTACCTTTCCCCTGGTCCGACCCGGCAGCCCCGTTCCCATGGCGTCCATCAGCCCCACGACTTCCACCCACGACCATGGCACCAAGGCCCATGCCGATGTCGCCCCGGGCGAGATCGCCGTCGGCGTGGTGATCGGGCGCGCGTCCGAGTACTTCGACTTCTTCGTCTTCGGCATCGCCTCGGCGCTGATCTTCCCGTCGGTGTTCTTCCCGTTCGTGGACCGCCTGGAGGGAACGCTATGGTCGTTCGCGCTGTTCGCGCTGGCGTTCGTCGCGCGTCCGTTCGGCACCATGCTGTCGATGAAGATCCAGGATCGCTGGGGTCGCGGACTCAAGCTGACCGTCGCGCTGTTCCTGCTGGGCACCGCAACGGCCGGTATCGCGTTCCTGCCGGGCTACGCCTCACTCGGTGCCGCTTCGATCGCACTGCTGGCCTTCCTGCGCGTGCTGCAGGGCCTGGCGCTGGGTGGTTCGTGGGATGGCCTGCCGTCGCTGCTCGCACTTAATGCACCGAAGGAGCGCCGCGGCTGGTACGCCATGCTCGGCCAGCTGGGTGCGCCGGTCGGATTCATCGTCGCCGCCGGCGTGTTCGCGTTCCTCTACGCCAACCTGGAAGAAACCGACCTGCTGACCTGGGGCTGGCGCTATCCGTTCTTCGTCGCGTTCGCCATCAACGTGGTGGCGCTGTTCGCGCGCCTGCGCATCGTGGTCGCGGACGAATACCAGGACAAGATGGGCGAGCTGGAACTGGAACCCACGCCGATACGCGAGCTGTTCCAGGCCAAGGGCCGCCACGTGGTGATCGGCGCGTTCGCCGCACTCGCCAGCTATGCGCTGTTCCACATCGTCACCATCTTCCCGCTGTCTTGGATCCTGCTGTACTCGCAGCAATCGGTCGTCAGCTTCCTGCTGGTGCAGATCCTCGGCGCCTTCATCGCCGCCGGCGCGATCGTGGTCTCGGGCCTGATCGCCGACCGTGTCGGTCGCGCGCGCACGCTGGGCGGACTGGCAGTCGGCATCGCGATGTTCAGTGGCTTCGCCCCGACGCTGATGGAGGGCGGCCCGGTCGGCCAGGGCGCCTTCATCCTGATCGGCTTCGCCCTGCTCGGTCTGTCGTACGGCCAGGCCGCGGGTGCGGTCACCGCCAACTTCGGTCGCCGCTACCGCTACACCGGCGCCGCGCTGACCTCCGACCTGGCCTGGCTGATCGGTGCCGGCTTCGCCCCCCTGGTCGCGTTGGGTCTGTGCGCCAACTTCGGCCTGTCGTGGCTGGGCGCCTACCTGCTGTCGGGTGCGCTGGGCACGCTGATCGCGCTCGGCATCAACCGCGCGAAGAACTACAAGTCCTGATCTCTCGTCACCGGGACGACAGACTGCGCGCCGGGCGCACTACAATCCGGGCATCCCGTGCCCAGGAATGCCCATGCGCCGTCTCCCGTTGCTGCTCGCCTGCCTGCTCGCCCTGCCCACGCTGCAGGCGGCCGAACCACCGAAGCCGCTGACGTCGAAGGAAATCCTCGACGCCTCGCCCGACGCGGACTGGCGCACGCTGGATCCGGCCAACACGCTGTACATGGACGTGCCCGGCGGCCGCGTGGTGATCGAACTGGCGCCGGCCTTCGCACCCGAACACGTGGCCAACATCCGCACGCTGGCGCACGAAGGATTCTGGAACGGCTTGGCCATCTACCGCTCGCACGACAACTTCGTCGTCCAGTTCGGCGATGCCGACGCGGACGACACCGCCAAGGCCAAATCGCTGGGCACGGCGAAGACGAAGCTGCCGGCCGAGTTCGCGCGCAAGTCGGCGGGACTGGAGTTCACCCGACTGCCCGACGTGGATGGCTGGGCGCCGCAGGTGGGTTTCGTCGATGGTTTTCCAGCCGCGCGCGACCCGAAGGCAGGCGAGGCGTGGCTGACGCATTGCTACGGCGCGCTCGGCGCCGGCCGCGGCGGCCCGCCGGACAGCAGCAATGGCAGCGAGCTGTATGTGGTCACCGGCCAGTCGCCGCGCCAGCTCGACCGCAACATCACCCTGGTCGGCCGCGTGGTGAAGGGCATGGAGCTGCTCAGCGCGACCCCGCGCGGCCCCGAGCCGATGGGCTTCTACGAGAAGGCCGAAGAGCGCACGCCGATCACCGCCGTGCGCCTGGCCAGCGACGTGCCGGAGAACGAACGCGTCCCGCTGCAGGTGCTGCGCACGGACTCGAAGACCTTCGCCGCCGCCACCGAAGCGCGCCGCAACCGCCGCGACGACTGGTACGTACGCACCGCCGGCCACATCGACCTGTGCAACGTGCCGCTGCCGGTGCGTGAGGCCAAGCAGTGAAGCGTTGATCGTGTTTGGTGTGGGAGCGACGTAAGTCGCGATACAGCAGAAGCGATGCCTGACCTACGACGGGTTGGTCTCGGATCGATCGCACGCGATCGCGACTGACGTCGCTCCCACAACATCCATCACAGCCGCCGACACGCTCAGGCCGCCCGCTGGCTCACCGCCACGCTCCCGAGGATCAGCGCGCCGGCCGCGAGCATCGCCGGCGTCACCGGCTCATTGAGGAACAGCCAGGCGAAGCCGGCGCCGAACAGCGGCACCAGGTAGGTCACCGTCGCCGCGCGCGCGGGACCGATGCGGTGGATCAGCCGGTAGTACAGCAGGAAGGCGTAGCCGGTGCAGACAACGCCGATGGCGATCGCCGCACCCCATGGGCCGGCGCCGATCGCATGCGTGGGCCAGTGCGTCGCCGCGAATGGCAGCACCAACAGCGCCGCGCAACTCAATGTCGCCGCCGCCGCGGCCGCGGGCGGAATACCGGCCAGGTGCTTGCGCACCAGGTTCACGCCGACACCGTAAAGCAGCGCCGCCGTCGCGCCCGCCATGACGGCACCGCCGACACTCAGGCCGCCGGCCTTGCTGGTCGCCAGCACCACCACGCCGATGAAACCGACCAGCAACGCCAGCGAGCGGCGCAGGCCGATCTTCTGGCCGAAGAACAGGAAGCCGACCATCGCGGCGAACAGCACCGTCATCGCGTTGCAGATGGCGCCGATCGCCGCCGGCGAGCGCTGTGCGGCCCAGGCGAACAGGAGGAACGGAATGGCCGAGTTGATCGCACCAATGATCGCGAGCTTCGGCCACAGGCCGGCGCGGAAGTGCGCGCGCTCGCGCCACAGGAACGGCAGCAGGACCAGCGCGCCGAGCGCGAGCCGCACTTCCACCAGCGCGAACGGACCGAACGGGTTGGCCGCGATGCGCATGAAGAGGAACGAACTGCCCCAGATCGCGCCCAGCACCAGCAGTTCCAGCGGGGTACGCCAGTCGCGCTCCAGTGCCTGCGGCGGGGTCATGGCCATGCTGTCTCCCTGTGCCATCGCGGCAGCCCTCGTTCGTGACTGGGACCATTCTGGATCACCCGTAGGCGCCCACAAGCGCGTAGCATGCGGGCGAGCCACAAATCTGGCTCGTGCCTGGAGCGACCATGAGCCTGCGCCCTGCCCTGTTGCCCGCCCTCGGCGTGTTCGCGGCCGCCGCGCGCCACCAGAACTTCGCCCACGCGGCCGACGAACTGCACCTCACCGCGAGCGCGGTCAGCCACCACGTACGCAAGCTGGAGGGGCTGCTCGGGGTGGTGCTGTTCCAGCGCCATGCACGCGGGGTGAAGCTCACCGCCGAAGGCCGGCAGTTGGCCGACGCGGCCAATGCGGCGCTCGGCGACATCGACGCCGTCGCCTCGCACCTGCGGTTGGCCGGCAAGACCGCGACCCTGCGCATCACCACGCTGCACTCGCTGGCGTACTGCTGGCTGCTGCCGCGGCTGCCGCGCTTCTGCGCGCGCCACCCGCATGTGCGCCTGCACGTGGACACCGGCATTGCGTTGACGCGTTTCGACGACGACGGCCCTGAACTCGGCATCCGCCATGGTCCGGGGCAGTGGGCCGGGCTGACGTCGCATCACCTGATGGACGACGAGCTGTTCCCGGTCGCCTCGCCCGCCCTGCCCGGACTCGATGCGGTGCAGGAGCCGCGCCACATCGCGCAGTTGCCGCTGGTCACCGACCTGGCGCTGCAGGGCTGGCGCGACTGGTTCCGCGCGGCCGGCGTGCGCGGCCTGCGGCTGCCGCCGATGCACAGCTTCAACGACAGCACCGATGCGATGCGCGCCGCGGTGTATGGCGTGGGCGCGGCACTGGCACGTCGCCATGTGGCGCAGCCTTACCTGCAACGCTACGAACTCGTCCGGCTGCCGGGTCCCGCGCTGAAGGCACGGTTCGCGTATTACGCGGTGCATCCCGCGCATCGGCCGCCGAGTGCCGCTGCGCAGGTGTTCATCGACTGGCTGAAGGAAGAGGCGCGCGACGAACGCACGCCGCTGCCACCGATGCCGGACGATTTCCTGGGACGCGGCCGCGAATGACGCGGCCAGCGGTCACGGCACGGCCTTGAGCGCCGCGATCACCGCCGGCTTCAGCGCACGGATGTTGGGGTCGCTGGACTGGTCGGCCTCCAGATGGACGCTCATCAGGAAGGCCATCAGGTCGTGTCTGCGCGCCAGCCAGGCGGCATCCGCGTAGGCGTGATCCGGATTGCCCAGCCGGAGCGGCAATGCCGCGAACCAGCGCATCCACGCGTCCTCGCCCAGCACGCCGCGCCTGGCGGCATAAAGCACGGGGCGTGCCAGCCTCCCGGGTTCGCCGAATACATAGGCATGCGCACTCTCAGGCACCGCCTGCTCGGCGACCGCCTGCAACAAGGCCTCCAGTTGGGCGGGACCCAGGCGGTCGTTGAGCGCCAGCTGCATCAGCCAGTCCGCACCATGCGGCACGCCGTGCCGCCATCCTTCGGTCGCGTCGAAGCCACGGTAATCGCGCACCGACGACAGATACGCGGATGCATGCATCACCATGCCATCGCGCTCGCTGGGCGACATCCAGGGTTCCACACGGTCCGTCCGTGCGATCTCCGACAACACCAACGCGGCGAAGGGCCGACCGAAGCCGTTCGCATCGTCTTCCTCCAGCACGGCATACAGGCGGTCACGCAGCGTGCGCCGCTGGGTGGCATCCAGCAGTCCCGCACGCAGCCACGCACTGAGTGCCTCGTAGGCGACGCCGTCGCGCAGCGTCGGGTCGGGATCGGACAGGCAGGCGGGAAGCGTCTCCACCAACGCGGCGCGCACGTCGTCGGGGACAACGAACCGCTGCTCGCGCAGCAACCGCAGCGATGCCGCGTCGGTGCCTGCCGGCGGGCACGCCGCCTGGGCGGACGATGGGAGCAGCATTCCTGCCAGTACCAGCGATATCAACGAAGGCATGATGTTCTCCTTGCGCCGGTCCTTCCCCGTCAGAGCGCGGCCCCGTCGAACGGGTTCACCCTGAGACCGGCCAGGTCCACGTCGGGCAGGCAACGCACGTTCACCGCCGCCATCTGCATGCCGGTCTTCGGATGCGCCGCTTCACCGAACGGTGCGATGCCGCACACGGCGCAGAAGTGGTGACGGATGTGGTGCTTGTTGAACGTGTAGGTGGACAGGTCGCCTTCCGGCGTCTTCAGTACCAGCGCCTCGCGCGGCACGAACCACAGCAGGCCGCCACGGCGACGGCACAGCGAGCAGTTGCAATCGATCACGTCGCCGATATCGCCCTCGACCTCAAACGCGATACGACCGCAGTGGCAGCTTCCTTCATGCTTCATGACAGCGACTCCTGGCCCGGGGGCGCCAGCGTATATCGAATGGCACGGGTCCGGGCATGACCTTCGGCCTATGCTGTCGGTCCCGACCCACCCTGCACCGCAACAGGATTCCCATGCGCAAGACCCTGCTCGCCGCCGCCCTGCTGGCCTCGCTGTCCGCCTGCCAGAAGAGTGAAGCTCCCGTCGCCGCCTCCGGTGCGGATACCGCCGCCACGGCCACGGATACCGCCAAGGCCGACGCCGCCTTCGCCGACCTGTCCAAGCGTGCGCTCGAGGGCTGGCTGCAGCTCTCGCCGGTCAGCGCCACCCAGATCGGCGAGCACAAGTACGACGGAGAGCTGGACGACCTCAGCGCGGACGGCCGGCAGAAGAGCCTCGCTTTCAGCAAGAAGACCCTCGGCGAACTGGATGCGATGGATGTCACCGCACTGTCGCGCGAGAACCAGGTCGATGCGGCCATCCTGCGCAACCAGCTGCAGTACGACATCTGGACGGCGGAAACGCTGGAGAGCTGGGCGTGGGACCCACAGGTCTACAACAACGTCGCCGGCGGCGCGATCTACGGCCTGATGGCGCGTGAATTCGCACCGCTGCCGGACCGCCTGAAGTCGGCGACCGCGCGCATGCAGAAGATTCCCGCGCTGCTCGCGCAGGCGCGCGAGAACCTCGACCCCGCGCGCGTGCCGAAGATCCATGCCGAGACCGTCGCCAAGCAGAACGCCGGCATCCTCAGCATCGTCGATACGTTCATCACGCCGAACCTCAAGGACCTGCCCGAGGCCGACCGCCAGCAGGCGCAGACCGCCATTGATGCTCTGAAGAAGGCGGTCGCCGAGCACCAGGCCTGGCTGGACAAGACGCTGGTGCCGAACGCGAAGGGCGACTTCCGCATCGGCCAGACGCTGTACGACCAGAAGCTGCAGTTCGCGCTGCTGTCGTCGCTGTCGCGCGCCGACATCAAGCAACGCGCCGAAGGCGAACTCAAGCGCGTGCGCGAAGCGATGTACGGCATCGCGCGCACCGTGCTGAAGGAAAAGCCGGGCGCACCCGCGCTGCCGGAAGCGCCGACCGCCGACGAACAGCAGAAGGCCATCGAAGCCGCGCTCGAGCTGGCGTACGCCGAACGTCCCGCGCGCGACAAGGTCGTGCCGGACGCGGAAGCAGCACTCGCGCAGGCCACCGAGTTCGTGCGCAAGCACGATCTGGTCACCCTGCCCGACGCGCCGGTGGAAATCATCGAGATGCCGGAATTCCAGCGTGGCGTCGCGGTGGCCTATTGCGATTCGCCCGGCCCGCTCGACAAGCATCTGAAGACCTTCTACGCCGTGTCGCCGATCCCGGAAGACTGGGACAAGACGCAGGTCGATTCCTTCCTGCGCGAATACAACAGCCGGATGATCCACCTGCTGAGCATCCACGAAGGCACGCCGGGCCACTACCTGGAAGGCTGGCACTCGGCCAAGTTCCCGTCGACGCTGCGCGCGGTGCTGCGCTCCGGCATGTTCGCCGAGGGTTGGGCGGTGTACACCGAGAAGATGATGTCCGACGCCGGTTACCTGGACAACGATCCGCTGTTCCACCTGGTGCAGATGAAGTTCTACCTGCGCACGATCGCCAACGCGATCTTGGACCAGGGCGTGCAGGTGGACGGCTGGACGCGCGAGCAGGCGATGGACCTGATGGTACGCCAGACCTTCCAGCAGGAACGCGAAGCCGCGGGCAAGTGGACGCGCGCGCAGCTGACCTCGGCGCAGCTGCCGACCTACTTCGTCGGCGTGCAGGAGCACTTCGACCTGCGCAAGGCCGCAGAGGCCAAGCAGGGCGCACAGTTCAACCTGAAGGCGTACCACGACCAGGTGCTGTCGTACGGCGCGCCGCCGGTGCGCTTCGTGCGCCAGCTGATGCTGGACGAACCGATCAAGTGACGTCGCGGCGCGCGCGCCAGCGCGCCTGTGCCGCGACGTCACCCCCGCGCACGCGGGGGTCCAGCGCCTTCACCGCACCGCCGACACCCCCGTAGAGCCGAGCTTGCCCGGCTCCGCACGAACACCGAAGCAAAAGCAGCGGAGCAAGCTCCGCTCTACGTCGGTCCCGCGCCTGCACCGCTATCCCGTAAAGCCGAGCTTGCCCGGCTCCGCACGAACACCGAAGCAAAAGCAGCAGAGCAAGCTCCGCTCTACGTCGGCCCCGTGCCTGCACCGCTATCCCGTAAAGCCGAGCTTGCCCGGCTCCGCACGAACACCGAAGCAAAAACAGCGGAGCAAGCTCCGCTCTACGGATCCTGGCGCTTGTACGGCTCTGCGCCAAGCCTAGCTTGCCCGGCTTGGCGCGATGCCGGAACAGCGAAAGGCGTCGCGGGCATGGCCCGCTCCTACAGAAGCCGGGTTCTCGCCACGATCACGCCATTGGCATCCGCATAGATCCAGTCCCCTGGCGCGATCGACACGCCGGCGAACGCGACCGGCACATCGATCTCGCCCAGGTCGCGACGATCCGTCTTCATCGGGTGTGCGGCCAGCGCCAGCACGCCCAGCGGCAGCGTCGACAGGATCTCCACGTCACGCACGCAGCCGAAGATCAGGAAGCCGGCCCAGCCGTGCTTCACCGCATTCGCCGCGATCATGTCGCCCAGCAGCGCGCGTCGCAGCGATCCACCGCCATCGACGACGATCACCCTGCCCTCGCCCGGCGTCGCCGCCAGTTCGCGCACACGCGAATTGTCGTTGAGGCAATGCACCGTCACCGCCGGCCCGGCGAAACGCGCCTGGCCGCCGAAGCTGCGGAACACCGGCTCGGCCACCTGCACGTCGGGGAACTGGTCGCAGAGGTCGGGCGTGGTCCAGGTCATGCGGCATCTCCGAGGGCGCGGGTTGACCGCATGGTAACGCGGGCGCGACACGCGCCGGGCTATGCTGGCGCGCATGGCCGACCTCTTCGCTTCCGCACCGCCCACCGCGACCGAAGGCATCCGCGTCGGCATCGGCGGCTGGACCTTCGCGCCCTGGCGCAGCAACTTCTACCCGGCCGGGCTGGTGCAGCGGCGCGAGCTGGAATACGCCAGCCGCCAGCTGACCGCCATCGAGATCAACGGCACGTACTACGGGGTGCAGAAGCCGGCGACCTATGCGAACTGGCGCGACCAGACGCCCGACGGTTTCGTGTTCTCCGCCAAGGCGCCCAAGCGCATCATGCAGTCGCGCTCGCTGGCGTCGATGCAGACGCAGGTGGAGGACTTCGTCGGCGGCATCGCCGAGCTCGGCGCAAAGCTCGGACCGCTGGTCTGGCAGTTCGAAGCCGGACGCCGCGTCGATGCCGAGGAACTCGATGGCTTCCTCACGCTGCTGCCGCGCGCGATGGACGGACGACCGTTGCGGCATGCATTGGAGGTCCGCGATCCTGCCGCGGTGGACGCGGAGTTCATCGAGCTTGCGCGCCGCCATCAGGTCGCGACCGTGTTCACCGATTCCACCGACTATCCCTCGTTCGCCGACCTCACCGCCGACTTCGTCTACGCGCGGCTGATGCGCTCGCAGCCGATCGACACCGGTTATCCGTCGAAGGAACTGGACCTGTGGGCCGAGCGCGCACGCGCCTGGTCGCGCGGCGAAGACATCGCCGAGTTGCCGCACGTGGGCGAGCGTGCACCGGCGCTGCCGCGGCGCGACGTGTTCGTCTACTTCATCAGCAGTGCAAAGGAGCGCAATCCGGCCGCCGCGATGGAACTGATCCGGCGGCTGTAGCAGCGCCGCGCGCACGAGCTGGAGCCCCCTTCTTTGTAGGAGCGTCCCATGGGCGCGATGCTTCTGCGCTTGGCGCCGCACCAATAGAGCGCATCGCGCCCCATGGGCGCTCCTGCAAAAGCGGGTTCATCGCGACACAGGCTGCCTGAGCCACCGCAGCGCGACACCCATACCGACAAGACAGGTGAAGGCCACGTAGTGCGCCGGCGCCATCGGGCCCCACGCCGTCGACAGCCACGCGATCATCGGCGGCGTCAGTCCGCCGAACACCGCGTAGGCGACGTTGTACGAGAACGACAGGCCGGTGAAGCGCACTTCCGGCGGGAATGCGGCCACCATCAACGCCGGCGTCACCCCGGTCACGCCGCAGCAGAAGCCGGCCAGCGCGTACCAGGCCACGAACTGATCGTGGTGACCCGACACCAGTGCGCCGTAGAGCGCATACGCGGACACGCCCAATCCCAGCGAGCCGGCGAGCAGCGCGCGGCCCACGCCGAAGCGATCCACCGTCCAGCCTGCCGCCAGGCAGCCGGCGATCAGTGCCAGTGTCGCCACGCTGTTGCCATGGAACGCGGTAGCGGCACCGATGCCGAAACTGGTTTGCACCAGCGTCGGTGTCAGCAGCACGATGACCACGATGGCCGCCGTCAGCTGCCACGACGCCAGCATCGACAGCAGCACAGCCGGACGGTGCGCGGCCAGCACCTGCTTCACCGGCAACTGGCGCGCGAGAAGTTTGCGTTCGCGCATCTCCACGAACACCGGCGTTTCCTCCAGCCAGCGACGCAGCCACACGGCGATGAAGCCGAACACGCCACCCAGCACGAACGGCACGCGCCAGATCCCGGCCCGCACCTCGTCCGGGGTGTAGCTCGTGTTGATCCATGCCGCCAGCAGCGAGCCGATCAGGATGCCGGCCGTCAGTCCCGCGGTGAGGGTGGCGCAGGCGATGCCAACCCGACGGCGCGGCACGTGCTCGGCGACGAAGACCCACGCGCCCGGCACCTCGCCGCCCACCGCGATGCCCTGCACCAGCCGCATCGCCAGCAGCAGGAGTGGTGCCAGTACCCCGACCTGCGCATACGTCGGCAGCAGGCCGATCAGCAGCGTCGGCACCGACATCATGAAGACGCTCAGCGTGAACATGCGCTTGCGTCCCAGCCGGTCGCCGAAGTGCGCCATCACGATCCCGCCCAGCGGCCGCGCCACATACCCCGCGGCGAAGATGCCGTACACCTGCAGCTGCGCCAGCCACGGCTCGGTCCCCGGCGGGAAGAACAGCGCGCCCAGCGCCTTGGCGAAGAACACGAAGACGACGAAGTCGTAGAACTCCAGCGCCCCGCCCAGCGCGGACAGGCCCAGGGTCCTCGCGTCATGGCGGTTGAACGGGCGGAGCGACACGGAATCCTCGCCAGACATCGGTGCTGCGTCCTCGGGCGCACGAGGCGCGGCGCGCGACCATCGCACGCGACGCGCACGCCGTCCAGCCGGTGTCAGGTGGGTGCGCGCGCAGACGCCAGGCGGCGCGCGGCGACCTTGTCCACGGCCACCAGCATCCCGCCGGAAGCCAGGAACACCCCCAGCAGCACGAGTGCGTTGAACAGCACGACGGACAGGCCGAGCTCCGCCACATCCAGGAAGGGGTAGGGGTACTCGCCCGACCTCGCGCCGCGCAGCAGTACCCAGGTCAGGTAGACGACCGGGAACGCCAGCCACGAGACCACAAGCCGCCACCGCAGGGTGCCGTGGCCGGGCGACGCCAGCCAGGCCAGCACGGACACCGCGGGCACCACGTAGTGCAGGCTGGCATCCGTCAGGCGCAGGATACCTTCCAGCTCCCAGGTGTCGCGCAGGAGCAGCGCATAGATCACGCCGGTGAGGGCGATGTAGAGCGTCACCGCGCCCCGCACGGCCGGGCGGGCGAAGAACGCCGGCCACCCGGTGAGCGCCGAGACGCAGACCAGCAGCACGGCGAGGTTGCTGAGGATGGTGAAGTAGCTGACGTAGCGCACGCTGCCCAACACCGGCCCCAGCTCCGTCCAGGTGGCGCGCAACAGCAGCAGGTACTCCACCGCCAGCGAGCCGGCCACCAGCAGTGCCAGCGCCAGCAGTGCGCGGCGTGCGAAGGGGGTAAGCGGGGCGGGATCGTGCATGGTCATTCCGCAGGGGCCTGTCCCCAAGCCACGGACGTTCCGTGCACGGCCGGCCATCGCCAGCCATGCGGGCGTCGGCGACAATGCACGCATGCCGATGACCCCGACCGCCAAAGCCCAACTGCAGATCCACCTGTGCGTGCTGCTGTGGGGCTTCACTCCGATCCTGGGCAAGCTGATCAGCCTGTCCGCCCTGCCGCTGGTGTGGTGGCGCATGCTGATCGTGGTGGTCGCCCTCGCCTTCCTGCCGCGGGTCTGGCGCGGGCTGCGCGCGATGTCGCCGAAGCTGATCCTCGCCTACTGCGGCATCGGCCTGATCGTGGCGCTGCACTGGCTGACCTTCTATGGCGCCATCAAGCTCTCCAACGCATCGGTGGCGGTGACCTGCATCGCGCTGGCCCCGGCCTTCACCTCGGTGATCGAACCCTGGCTGACGCGGCGGCCGTTCTCCTGGCGCGAACTGCTGTTCGGTGTTGCGGTGCTGCCCGGCGTGGCGCTGGTGGTCGGCGGGATTCCCGACGGCATGCGCCTGGGCGTGCTGGTCGGTGCGCTATCGGCGCTGCTGGTGGCGGTGTTCGGCCCGCTCAACAAGCGGCTGATCGACCACGGCGAGCCGCTGACGATCACCGGGCTGGAACTGGGCGCTGGCACGGTGCTGCTGACCCTGCTGGCGCCGCTGATGCCGCTGCTGTTCCCCGCCTTCGCCGGCGACCTGTTCGTGTTGCCCGGCCTGAAGGACGGCGCGTTGCTGATCGTGCTCTCGCTGGCCTGCACGCTGCTGCCCTTCGCCCTGTCGCTGGTCGCGCTGAAGCACCTGAGCGCGTACGGCGTGCAACTGGTGACCAACCTGGAGCCGGTCTACGCCATCCTGCTGGCCATCGTGCTGCTGGGCGAACAGCGCGAACTGACGCCGCTGTTCTACCTGGGCGTGGGCATCATCCTGGCCGCCGTATTCCTGCACCCGCTCGTGCAGCGACCGAAGCGCATCGAACACCCGGAAGTGCTGGGCACCTCCGAGGCCAAGAACATCGTCGACTGAACCGTCGTCGACGTCGGACGCTCAGCGCGCGACCAGCACCGGCACCGGGCTCAGCGCGATGACCTTCAAGGCGACCGAACCGACGAACAACTGCTTCAGCGCACCGCGGCCATGCGTGCCGACGACGATCAGGTCGGCCTTCGATGCCTTCGCCTGCTTGACGATGCTTTCGGCAGGTTCCCCGACCAGGTACGTCTCACGGAACGGCAGCCGCGCGCGCTTGAGCGCCGTGCGGGCCTTCCTCATCGCGTAGGCGGCGTTCTCCGCGTGGTAACTCGCCACGCCATCCTTGCCCAGGTTCAGGGCAACCGAACGCAGCAGCGGCGGATCGGCATAGAACAGGGTCACTTCCGGCGGCTCGGCCAGCGATTTGCCGAACTCGACCAGCTGACGCACCGCCGCCAGGCCCACTTCGCTTCCATCCACGGCCAACAGGATCTTCATCGTCGTGCTCCGCATGCAGGGCGAGCGCACGATGCGCCGCCGACACCGGCACGATGCGGCCGCCGGTCGCAGCCCGCATTGATCGGGATCAAATCAGGCGGCGGCCACCACCCGGTCGCGGCCGCTGCGCTTGGCTTCGTACAGCGCCTGGTCGGCGCGGCGGAACAGCGTCTCCGACGTATCGTCGCGCGAGCGTGCCGCCAGACCGATGCTGACCGACACCGGCAGGCCGATCGGCAGCAGGCCCACGCCCTGGCGCATGAACTCGCACTGCAGGCGGGCCTCTTCCAGCGAGGCGCCCGGCATCAGGATCACGAACTCCTCGCCGCCGTGGCGGGCCGCCATCCCGCGGCCCGCGGCCTGCGCCTTCAACATGTCGGCCAGCGCGACCAGCACGCGGTCGCCCTCGTCGTGGCCATGGAGGTCGTTGACGGTCTTGAAGTGGTCCACGTCGAGCACCGCGACGGCGAGCGGATCGCCGCTCTGCGCGGCTTTCCGCATGGCGCCGTCCAGTGCGGCGGCGAACGCGCGGCGGTTCGGCAGCCCGGTCAGCGGATCGGTCTTCGTCTGCTCGGACAGGTCGGCGTTCTGCTGTTCCAACTGGTCCTGGTAATGCTGCATCTGCTGCTCGTACCACGCGCGCTCCTGCAACTGGTGTCGCAGCTGCTTGCTGACGCGGCGCAGTTCCAGCAACTGCACGATCTGCCGCGACAGCGCATCCAGCGCCTGCAGCTGGAACGGCGCGAGCTCATGCGGTTGATCGTCCACCACGCACAACGCGCCGAGCGCGAATCCCTCCTGCGTCACCAGCGGTGCCCCCGCATAGAAACGGATGCCGTTGGCGGTGGCCACGAGCGGGTTGTCGGCGAAGCGGTGGTCGCGGGTCGCGTCAGGGACCACCGTCGCGGCCGTCGGATCCAGCACCGTGTGCGCGCAGAACGAGGTGTCGAGCGAGGGATCCGGGCTTCCCATGCCGACCTGCGCCTTGAACCACTGGCGGTCGCGGTCGATCAGGGTGACCGCGGCCATCGGCACGCCGCAGATGCCGGCGGCGATGCGGACCAAGTCGTCGAACGCGCGCTCGGGCTCGCTGTCGAGGATGTCGAAACCGTGCAGCGCCGCCAGGCGCGCTTCCTCGTTGTCGGGCTTGGGGGGTCGGCTCATGCCGTCTACCGGAAAGAAGACGGCCGCAGTATGCCTGCGGGTGCTGCCGAGGTAAGCCGCACTGACGCGACCGTCGTCACGCTATCGCGTCACCACGTGTCCTGCTGCGGCAGCAGGCCGCGCAGTTCCTGGTCGGTGAGGTTGCGCCAGCGTCCGGCCTTCAGGTCGCCGAGCTTCACGTTGTCGATGCGCACGCGCCGAAGCTGGGTGACGCGGTAGTCGAACGCGGCCGCCATCAGCCGGATCTGCCGGTTCAGGCCCTGCGTCAGCGTGATGCGGAAGCCGAACTTGGCGATCCGGCTGGTGCGGCACGGCAGCGTCATCTGCCCGTGCACGCGCACGCCGCGCGCCATGCCGCGCAGGAACTCGTCGGTCACCGGCTTGTTGACCGCGACCAGGTATTCCTTCTCGTGGCGGTTCTCCGCGCGCAGGATCTGGTTGACGATGTCGCCGTTGCTGGTCAGCAGGATCAGTCCTTCCGAATCCTTGTCGAGGCGGCCGATCGGGAAGATGCGCTGCTCGTGGCCGATGAAGTCGACGATGTTGTCCTTCACCGACGACTCGGTGGTGCAGGTCACGCCGACCGGCTTGTTGAGCACGATGTACACGTGCTTGCGCTTGCCGGCCTTGGCGGCGCGCTGCTTGATCGACTGGCCGTCGACACGCACTTCGTCGCCCTCGCCCACCACCGCGCCCATGCCGGCCGCGAGGCCGTTGACGGTCACGCGGCGCTCGGCGATCAGGCGGTCGGCCTCGCGGCGGGAACAGAAGCCGGTCTCGGCGATGTGTTTGTTGAGGCGGGTGGTCATGCCGCCATTATCCGGGATCGGCCGCCCGGCGGGGGCCTCAGGCGGGTTCGGCCAGCGCCCCGGCGGGCACCGCGTCCACGGTTTCGTCGACCACGAGTTCGCCGATCGGGCACGGGACATGGACGGCATAGCCCTGCGCGTAGCCGATGCCCACCTCGCGCAGCTGCGCGAGCACGGCCTCGCTTTCCACCCACTCCGCCACCGTGACCTTGCCCAGCGCCTGGCCCATCTGGCTCATGGAACGGACCAGCGCCAGGTCGGACTCGCCGCGGGCGAGATCGCGGATGAAGGCGCCGTCGATCTTCAGGATGTCCACCGGCAGGCGCTTGAGATAGGCGAACGACGACAGGCCGCTGCCGAAGTCGTCCAGCGCGATCCGGCAACCGCGCGCGCGCATCGCATCGATGAAGCGGCAGGCATCGTCCAGATTGGCGATCACCGCGGTCTCGGTGATCTCGAAGCACAGCCGCATCGCGACGCCCGGATGCCGGTCCAGCAGCAGGCCGACGTGTTCCAGGAACGCCGGATCGCGATGGACTGCGCGGACACGTTCACGTGGCACAGCTCCACCTGAGCGAGATGGCCGGGATGCCGTGAAAGGAACCCGCACACCGCATCCACCACGAAGCGGTCCACCGCCATGCCCTGGCCATAACGCTCCATCGCCGGCAGGAAGACGCCCGGCGCATGCACCTCGCCCTCGCGATCGCGCAGGCGCACCAGCACCTCGTACTGCAGGCGTCCCTCGCCAGCCAGCGGAACGATCCGCTGCGCGTACAGCAGCAGGCGCTGTTCGGCGATGGCGAGCTGCGTGTGGGCGACCCACTCCAGTTCGCGCCGTCGGCGCGACAGGCTGGGATCGGAATCGCGGTAGCAGCGGATGCGGTTGCGGCCCTCTTCCTTTGCCACGTAGCACGCCGCGTCGGCGGCGCGCAGCAACCAGTCGACATCCACCGCGTCGTCGTTGATCTCGGCCACGCCGATGCTGCAGTTCAGGCCGAACATGCGGCCGTTCCAGCGGAAGGCGTCCTCGCCGAGCGCGGCATGGATCCGCGCCATCGCCGTCTCCGCTTCTTCCAGCGTGGTGTCGTGCAGCAGCACGGCGAACTCGTCGCCGCCCAGCCGCCCCACCCAGTCGTCGCGGCGCAGTTGCGCGGCCACGCGCTGGGCGAACTGGCACAGGAAGCGGTCACCGGCCTCGTGGCCGCAGGTGTCGTTGACCAGCTTGAACTGGTCGAGGTCGATGAAGCACAGCGTGTGCCGCCGGCGGCAGCCGCGTGCGCTGCCGAGGGCACTGCCCAGCCGCCTCGCGATCTCGCGGCGGTTGATCAGGCCGGTCAGCTCGTCGTGGCTGGCCTGGTGCGCGATCTCGCAGGCCAGTTCGTGCGCCTCGGACACGTCTTCCGCCAGCACGAACACGCCTTCGCCGCATCCCGTGCGCGCGTCCACCACGGACGCGGTCCAGCGCACCCAGCGCACGTCGCCGCCGGGCCGCAGGAAACGGCGCTCACCCGGCTCGCACACGCGGTCCCAGTCGATGCCGCCCGCCGTATCGCGCGGCAGGTCGTCGGCGTGCAGCACGTCTGCCAGGCCCAGCCCGCGCAGTTCCGGCAACGGTCGTGCCAGGATCTGCGCGAGCGCTTCGTTGGCCTGGGTCAGGCGGCCCTCGCGGTCCAGCTTGAGCATGCCCACCATCGACTGGTGGAAGGCCATGCGGAACTCGCTCTCCGTCTCGCGCACGCGACGCAGGGTGCTGCGCACGACATACAGGGCATAGGCGCACAGGACGACGAACACCAGCGCGCTCAGCGCCAGCAGCACACGTCGCATGAAGTTGGCGCCATCGGCGAGCGAACGCGAGAACGCCAGTTCCTTGGGGCGCACGCGTGCGTCGATCACCATCAGCTGGCGCTGGTAGGCCTGGATGCTGGCGGGATCGAGCGCACCCCGCGCCTGCTCCGCTTCCAGAGCGTCGGCGAGCGTGACGAGATGCTGCAGTTCCACCTCGGCTTCGCGCCACAGGCGCACCGAATCGCGGAAATATGGTGCGTCGCCCAGCACGCGGTACATCCAGATCAGGCGCCCGATGTCGTCCGGTGCATTGTTGCCTTGCAGGAACCCGGCACGCGCGGCGGCGAGGTCGACGGGATCGCGCTCCAGCGCAAGCCGGCCGTCGCGATCGCCGAGGGGGATGCGCAGCGCAGCGCGTGCATCGGCGAGGTCGGCGGGCTGCGCATGGCTGGTATAGCGGTACAGGCCATGCACGGCGCGCTGCTGGGCCTTGGACCAGTGGCTCTCGCCGATGATGTAGGCCGTCGCGCCTGCCTGCGTCTCCAGCACGGCGGCCGTCAGCAGGGCGCCGAGCGCGGACAGCAGGATCAGGGCCGCCACGCGTGCAGGCAGCCGCTGCAGCCCGCGATCGTCGCCCTGACGGCCGGGTCGTCCCCGGTCCCTGGCTATTGCGTTGTCCACTGATGGCTCCCCTTGGTCCGCGCGGCAGGAAGGCTCCCGCGCCGGACCCTGCCGTCGTTCATCGGCCGCTGTCTGCATGGCTTGAGGACCCAGGCCGGATCCGGGGAGGTCGCGCCGACCAGCGGTTGCGCGGCATCAGTCCTCGCCGTCGCGCGCGGCCTCGGCATCGACCACGCGGTCGCGCCCCGCGTGCTTGGCACGGTACATGGCGCCATCGGCGCGCCGCAGCAGCGAGGCGGCATCGGCATCTTCGGTGATCAGCGTGGCCAGGCCGATGCTGGCGGTGACGGCCAGTCCGTCGACGCCCAGGCTCGCGCCTGCGGCGCTGACCTGGCTCCGCATCGCCTCCAGCCGTGCACGCGCGGTCGCGCCGCCGATGCCCGGCAGCAGTACCAGGAACTCCTCGCCGCCCATGCGGATCACGTCCGCCGGATCGCGCACCGCCGCGGTCAGCGTCGCCGCGACCGCGACCAGCACGCGGTCGCCGGCTTCGTGCCCGTGCACGTCGTTGATGCGCTTGAACAGGTCGATGTCCAGGAAACCCACCGCCAGCGTGTCGTCGCTGGCGCGCGCGTCGCGCATGTGCTGTTCCAGCCGCTTCAGGCCGGCGCGCCGGTTGGGCAGGCCGGTCAGTTCGTCGGTGTCGGCGAGCGCACGCATCTCGTCGCGCTGGCGGCGCAACTGGCCCAGGCGCAGGTTCAGCACGTACGCGCTGACGGTCAGGAACCAGGTGATCGAGAGCTGGATGGCTTCGACACGGTATTCGATCAGCAGGCAGTTGTCGGCCAGGTCCATCGCCGCCATCGCCAGGAACGGCAGCACCGCGGCGATCGCCGGCACGGCGTCTGCACGATGGCGGCGCAGCAGCGCAACGCCCAGCGCGAACACCACCACGCCCCCCATCACGAAGCCGCTGTCCATCGCCGTCGCCAGCCGCGACAGGCCCGCGGTCGGCAGCCACGCCGCCGCCACGGCCAGCGCACACAGGCCGGCGGTAAACCATGGCAGCCAGCGCTGGGTTTTCGGCCAGAGGCGTGCACCGCCGACCAGCAGCCACATCACGTACAGCAGGATCGGCAGGCCCACGCAGGAGAACGCCACCAGCCAGCGGGTTTCCTGCCCGTCGACCGGCAGCCACGGTTCGGGATAGCCGCTCAGGCCGCTCAGCACCGACTGCCCCAGCACGCTCAACGCGCACAGCAGCGCGTAACCGAAGAAGACGCGGTCGCGCGTGCTCAGGAAGCCCATCAACGCCATGAAGGCCAGCGCGATGGCGATGGCCACGCAGGCGGTGCGCACCAGCAGGCGCGCGGTGTCGAACTGCTGCACGGGGCTGGGTGCGCCGATGCGCACGGTCGGGATCCAGCCGGGTTTGAGCGGCTTTTCCCAGGCCACCTGGATCGGCTCATGGTTGCCGGCCGGGGGCACCACCACCATGCCGACGCCGGCACGGAAGCGCGAGTCGCGCGTGCGCGCGTCGTGCATGCGCCCGCAGATCTCGCGGTCGCCGTGGTGCACGCGCACCTCGCCGGCGAAGATGTTGAAGACGTTGATCGCCTGCGGCGCGCCCGACCAGCCGCCGGGCGGCGCGGGAATCTCGACGCGTTCGGTCAGTTCCGCCTGCATTTCGGGCGTGCAGTGACGCTGCGGGGCCTGTTCGGACGTGGGTGCGCCGGTGACCAGGTAGTCGCGGCCGACCTGGGGGGCGGCCAGCGCCGGGCACGACAGGGCCACGAGCAGCCACAGCCACCCCGTGATTCCGACGATTCGCCCCCTGCTCCGCTTCACTGACACTCCGGTACGTCGCCGCTTACCGACCTCCGGTGCGCTGGCGTGCGCCTACGAAATGCAATTTCCATGCCACGGCCGACGCGATGGCTGCGCCGTCACTGGATGTCCCGATGCCGGCACGCTGGCCCAGCTCCGTTCCCCGGCACGTCCGCGCCGGTGGACATCAACGGTCACTCGCGCGGCGGACCCTTGCGGTGCGGCTTGCCTGCGCCGAACGGCTTGTCGCCGCGCGGCTTGCCCTTGCCCGGCCCGCCGAACTTGCGCGGCGGCGCAGCGCCCGCGCCGGCACCACCACCCTCGCCCGGCTTGTGGATGCGGAGCTGCTGGCCGGACACCCAGACCTTCTTCAGGTGCATCAGCACCTCGCGCGGCATGCCTTCGGGCAGGTCCAGCGTGGTGTGGTCGTGCTGGATGTCGATGCGGCCGATGTAGCGGCTTTCCAGCCCGGCCTCGTTGGCGATCGCGCCGACGATGTTGGCCGGCTTCACGCCGTGGGCATGACCCACTTCGATCCGGTAGGTCTCCATGCCGACCTCGGGCGCACTGCGCGGTGCCTTGTCGGCGCGCGGGCGGTCGGTGTTGGGGCGTTCGATCTTCGAGCGCTCCGGCTTGTCGAAGCTGCGTGCCGGGCGTTCGCCCTGGCTGTCGTCGCGGCGCGGACGCTCGTCGCGCTCGCGGCGCGGCGCATTGCCGTAGGTCTCGCTGCGCACCGGGCGCTGTTCGCGCGGCGTGCGTTCCTGCGACAGCAGCAGCGGCGTGTCGCCCTGTACCAGCTGCGCCAGCGCGGCGGCGATGTCCACCGCCGGCACGTTCTGCTCGCGCTCGTAGCGCTCGATCAGCGCGCGGAATTCGCCGGCCTTGCCCGACGCCAGCGTGTCGGTGATGCGCGCCAGGAACTTCTCCACGCGGCGATCGTTCACCGCTTCCACGCTGGGCAGCTGCATCTCTTCGATCGGCTGGCGGGTGGCGCGCTCGATCGAGCGCAGCATGCCCTTCTCGCGCGGGGTGACGAACAGGATGGCGTCACCGGCGCGTCCGGCACGGCCGGTGCGGCCGATGCGGTGCACGTAGCTTTCGGTGTCGTACGGGATGTCGTAGTTCAGCACGTGGCTGATGCGCTCCACGTCCAGGCCGCGCGCGGCCACGTCGGTGGCGACGAGGATGTCGAGCTTGCCGTCCTTGAGCTGCTGGATGGTCTTCTCGCGCGCCGCCTGCTGCATGTCGCCGTTGATGGCGGCGGCGGCCAGGCCGCGCGCCTGCAGCTTGTCGGCGAGCTCTTCGGTGGCCGCCTTGGTGCGGGCGAACACGATCATGCCGTCGAACGGTTCCACTTCCAGGATGCGGGTCAGCGCATCCAGCTTGTGCATGCCGCTGACCCACCAGTAGCGCTGGCGGATGTTGGCCGAGGTGGTGGTTTTCGAGGCGATGTTCACCTCGACCGGTTCCTTCAGGTAGGTCTGCGCGATGCGGCGGATGGCCGGCGGCATCGTCGCCGAGAACAGCGCCACCTGGCGCGTCTCCGGCGTCTTCTTCAGCACGGTCTCGACGTCGTCGATGAAGCCCATGCGCAGCATTTCGTCGGCTTCGTCCAGCACCAGCGTGGTCAGGCCGGACAGGTCCAGCGAGCCGCGCTCGAGATGGTCGATCACGCGGCCGGGCGTGCCGACCACGACGTGCACGCCGCGCTTCAGCGCCTGCAGCTGCGGGTAATAGCTCTGGCCGCCGTAGATCGGCAGCACGTGGAAGCCGGGGATCTTGCCGGCGTACTTCTGGAACGCCTCGGCCACCTGGATCGCCAGCTCGCGCGTCGGCGCCAGCACCAGCGCCTGCGGGCTGGTGGCGTTGGGCTTGATGTTGGCCAGCACCGGCAGCGCGAACGCGGCGGTCTTGCCGGTACCGGTCTGCGCCGTGCCCAGCACGTCGCGGCCGGCCAGCATGGCGGGGATGGTGGCCGCCTGGATCGGCGACGGGGTCTCGTAGCCCACCTCGGTGACCGCCGCCATGACGGGCGCGGGCAGGCCGAGATCGGCGAACAGGAGGGGGGCGGGCGAAGGGGATTCGGTAGACATGCGGGAACTCCGGTGGCGTCGCGGAGCCGCACGCCGAGCCGCGTATTGTGCGCCTTCGGGGGCCTCCTGTCGCGCTGCAGCACGAACCGGGCGTCCCGACCGTGATTTTTCCGTGGCCCCGGCGAATCACCTTCCAGACCGCACAATCCACCGGGTGCCGGGATGGGAACGATCACGATCATGAACCGCCTGACCGACATGGACGCCGCCACGGACTTCCCGCAGCTGCTGCAGCGGCACCGCGGCGTGCTGATGAAGGTGGCCGGCACCTACGCCTGGCACCCCGACGACCGCGACGACCTGGTGCAGGAGATCGCCACCCAGCTGTGGCGCGCCTGGCCGGACTACGACCCGGCGCGGCCGTTCTCCACCTGGATGTACCGGATCGCGCTGAACGTGGCCATCTCCCACGTCCGCAGCCGTACCCGCGGCATGCAGCCGGAGGCCTGGCACGAGGACCATCACGACCTGGCCGACCCGCGGGCGCACGACCACGAAGGCCGCCAGCACGTCGATCTGCTGTACCGCTTCATCCAGGCGCAGCCGCCGCTGGACCGTGCGTTGCTGCTGCTCTACCTGGAAGACCGCAGCTACCGCGAGATGGCCGACGTGCTCGGCCTGAGCGAAACCAACGTCGCCACCAAGATCGGCCGGCTGAAACAGCGGCTGCGCCAGGAACTCTGACCGATGACTTCTTCCCACGGAAACGCCGCCATGGAACCCGATGACCTGAAACTCGCCTGGCAGACGCTGTCGCGCCGCCTGGAACGCCACGACGCCCTGCAGACCCATGTGCTGCTGGAGCAACGCAAGCAGAAGGCGCTGTCCAGCCTGCGCCCGCTGTTCTGGGGCCAGGTGGTGCAGACGCTGTTCGGCATTCCCTTCCTCCTGCTGGCGGCGTTGCTGTGGATCCGCGGCGGGCAGTCCGGCGGACTGCCATGGACGACGATCGCGGCCGGCATCGTGGTGCAGTTGTACGGTATCGCCACGATCGCGATGGCCGGCCAGACCCTGCTGCGCATCCGCGAGATCGACTGCACGCAGCCTGTCGTCGACATCCAGAAGCGGCTCGCCACCGTACGCCGCACCTACCTTGTCAACGGCATGCTCGCCGGGCTGCCGTGGTGGTTCCTGTGGGTACCGCTACTGATGGTGCTGGCCGGGCTGGGTGGGAACGACCTGTATGCGAAGGCGCCGGGGCTGGTGTGGATCGGCCTGGGCGTGGGCGTGGCGGGCCTGGCCGCGACGGCCTGGTTCCATCGCTGGTCGCGCGATCCTTCGCGGCCGCGGCTGGCCAGGGCGATGGAGGACAGCGTCACCGGCGGCAGCCTGCGGCGTGCGCAGGCGCGGATCGACGAGGTTGCACGCTTCGAAGCCGACTGAGCGGCCCTCGCGTAGACTGGCGTGCATGCAACGCATCGACTTCGACCTGGACGCCGGCCACGACTTCGTGGAACTCAACCAGCTGCTGAAACTGGTCGGCATCGCCGACAGCGGCGGCCAGGGCAAGGCGATCGTGGCCAGCGGTGCGGTGGCGGTGGATGGTGCGGTGGAACTGCGCAAGACCGCCAAGATCCGTGCCGGCCAAGTGGTGCGTGTCGGCGCAGTGGAAATCCGGGTGGTTGCCGCGCCCTGAAGGGGGCGCCGCGGCATACGTGCCGAGAAATCCGCGCGCAGCATTGGCGCGTGCAAGAAGCAGCTTTCAGCAACCTGCCGTGCGCCGGCGATCCTTGCTGATACCCATCCTTACGTTCGTCCCCACCCGCCAGGAAGAGACCATGTCCAGTTCCGGATTGATGATGGCGCTCGCATGCGCCGCGCTCGTCGGCGCTGCTACTGCGGCACACGCGGCGAATAACGACCGCATTCCCCCCGACGTGCAAGCATCCCTGCTGACATGGGCCGCCTCCGACTTTGCGGCGCAAGGCCATAAGCTGGACAAGGTGCGGAACGTGCATGTGCGTTACGCCGAGCAGGACACCGGCGAACGGACTTACCTGCTGTGCGGGGAGTTCATGCCCGCCAACCCCGCCAGCACGGGCTGGACGCACTTCGCAACGATCAAGACGTCGCCTTACGAGCAGTGGATCGGAGGCATGGCCGAGGTGCAGTGCGAACGCGCCTTGCCCGCGGGTGAGGGCGATCTGTCCTCGGCGCTGCAGGCACGATTGGATGCCCACGCACCGTCTACTGGACGACCGTAGGACTCCCGTCCACCCGGCGCCGTCCGGCAGTCGAGATCAGCTTCGCTGCGCGGCCCGATTCGCGCATTGGATGACAGGAGCTACCGTGCCTAGACCCACCAGACGCCAACTCACTCTGTTCCTGCCGCCGGCACAGCAAGCCATCGTCGAGCCGATCAGGCAACGACTCGATCCGCGACAACACGCTCTTGTCCCCGCGCACGTCACGTTGTGCCGGGATGACGAGCTGCCTTCTCTGGACGTAGTGGATCGTCGCCTGGCGGACCTCGGCGCGTTCGCCTTCACCATGCGCTTCAGCGGACCGCAACGCCTTGCCGATGGTGCCATCCTGCTGCGTCCGACGCTCGGCACGGATAGCTATCAGCGCGTCAGGCAATCCATCCTGGGGTCATCGGCCAAGGTCCATGGCGCGCACATCACGTTGCTGCATCCCCGCCACGCCACCGACTCCACCTTCGACCTGTCGGAGATCGCGCCCCTGCTGACTGGCCTCACCGCCACCTTTCGCATCATCACCCTCATCGAGCAATGCGCGCAGGGACCGTGGCGGGTGCGGCAGGAATACGGGGCGCTCACCTAGCCAGAGGCATCCTGCGACTCGGCAGCGGACGGCTCGCCCGGCGCTTCATCACCGCTATCGGCCATACGGTCGAACTCGGACAGCGGGCTGTCCGCCGGGCACCTGGTATCCGGAAAGCCGAATTGCGTACGCAGTTCCAGGCCGCACGCCTGCATGTCGTCCAGCCCGGCGCCCGACTTCTTGCAGGTGCTGTCGAAGCTGCGCATGAAGGCATCGCGGCGCATCACGAAGTCGTCGCCGCAGCGGCGCATCAGCTGCAGGCGGTCCAGGTCGTCCTGCGCGGCGTTGGTGCCGTCCAGGCCGTACTCCTGCAGTTCGTCCTTGCTCAGCAGGCGCAGGCGGCGGTTGGGCACGGTCATCATCAGGTCGGCCACCGCGACCGCGACGCCGTTGCGGGACAGGTAGTCCTTGACGCGGTCATAGACGCCGCGCAGCTCCTCGTTGAGTTCGGCGCGGGTGGTGGCGGTGGAGCTCATGCGGATGATGCGGTGCACGCCGACCTTGCCGGAGATCATCCGGTTGTCGCCCGCGCCCAGCACGAACACGCAGGCGCTGTGGCAGACCGAGCCCTCGCGCACCCAGATGGTCCAGCCGCCAGCGCCGATGGCGTCGCCTGCCCGGATCGCATCCTCGACCTGTCCGCCGGCGGAATCGAGGTCCAGGATGCGCTTGTGGATGCCCATGCGGCCGGCGATGTCGGCGACCCGCGTGACCAGATCGGTGAAATCGGCGGCGATCTTGCCCTGGTAGCGCAGCCGCAGCACCCCGCCCTTCTGGCACGGCGACAGCGCATCGACCACGCTGAAGAACGCCAGCGACTCCAGCGGGGTGCCGTCGCCCTCGTCGGTGTTGTATTCGGCCTGGCAGCTGATCCAGGCCTTGCCTGAAGTCACTTTCGAAAGCGGCCAGTCGGTCGTCGTGCCCGCGTTCGGGGCGTCTGCCGGCGCAGACACCACCGGCCCGGTCGACACCGCGCCGTCGCCGCGCTCGGCCTGCCTGGCCGGCGTATCGGTGGTCGATGCGGGCGGCGCCTCGGCCACGGCATCGGGCGCACCCTCGGTAGCCGACGGACCACAGGCGGCCAACAGGACAGCGATCAGCAGCGAAGCGAGGGCGAGATGGGGCTTGCGGGACAGCATCCGGTCGATCACGGCGCGACGCCAGGCCGCGAGGGCCTGGCATGGAGGGGGGCGACCTAGTCTAGGGTCAAATCGCGCGCGCCGGCCCACCGTGCGATGAACCCGGGACCGCAGGTTCGCCTCACAACAGCGCCCACAGCACCTGCAGCAGCCCCCACAGCGAGACGGCCCAGATCACGGTGCGCACGTAGGGAATGCCCGCCGCATACACAGGAACATAAAGGAGTCGCGCCCAGAAGTAGCACTGCGCACCCAGGGCGGTCGTGGCATCGCCACGGTCGAGCACCACCACCGCGAGGACGGCGGCAGCGAAGAACGGGAACGTCTCCAGGAAGTTGCGCAGCGCGCGGTCCGTGCGGGCCGCCACGCCGGTCAGCGGCGGAAGCACGGCATCGCGTGCGCCGACATTCCACTTCAGCCCGCGCTGGTGGGTGGTCAGCGCCGCGCCCAGCAACACGTGCACCAGGCCCAGGGCGACGGACCAGGCCAGCATTTTCAGTTCGATCGGCATGGCAGCGCATTCCTGGGCGAAGGGCCGCCACTCTAGCGCAGCCCGCGGCCTGCGTGCCGTACCGACCGGCGGCATGGAGACGATGTCCCGCTCGCCTCCCCTCACCACGCTGCGCTTCGCACCGGCGCAATCGATGACCCGCCGGATACGGCGTTGGCGCGGACCAGGCGGACGACGTCGGCCAGCAGCCGTGTGGCCTGTTCGCACAGGGTGGCGAACTGACCACCGGTATCCCGCTGGAAGCGGCCGGCGCAACGTCATTCGCGTGTTCATGCAGCGCGCGACATCGCAGCCACCGGATCATGGATGCGGCACGCGTGCGACGCGGCGTGATCTGCATGAATCGAACCTCGACGGCACGTCGCTGAATGCGCCGCTGCCCGGGGGCGGCATCTCCGGTCGATGGGACGCGGCGCCCGATCGCACACCGCAGCCAGCCAAAGATTGACGCAGGTCACACGTGCGCATCCGCATGACAATGCCGCTTTCCACGAACTTCCGGCCTGCACTACACGCATTTCTTCCACACCGGCGCCTCGCCTGCGGGCGAAGGGCCCTGCCCTTCCTGAACGAGGACGGTCGCGCTTGCGGCCAGCAGGTGATTTGGGTATCACAGTGCCACGGAGCGTCGGCTCCGCAGGGGAATGCATTGGCAATACACCAGGACCTTTGGCGGCCTGTCCAATGGGCACAGCGCTTTGCGGCCGCGTTCGCGTGGCTGCTGGCCGCCACGCTGACCCTGGTGGATGCAGGCAGCGGCCATTTCCTCGACGACAGCGTGCCGGTGGTCGGCGTGCTGGTGGCCATCGCCACGTGGCGCAACACACAACGTCCTGTCCGCCTGGCCGTGGCGGGCCTGCTGAGCATCCTGCTCCTGCTGCACGCGTGGCAGTTCCACGCACTGGGTACGTGCCTGGTGCTCATTGCGGCGACGGTGATCGCCTGGGCACGGGTCTGGCGCGGTTTCTGGCCGGAATTCGTCATGCGCGTCTTCGCCGCCGCCCTGCTGCTGCTCGCGATGCAGCCGGTACTGGGCGCGCTGCAGGCCGGCAGCCGCGTGCCGGAAATCGGCTGGGCGCTGTCGCTGTCGGCTCTGGCGATGTTCCTGCTGGTGTACACGCCGTCGCTGCGCGAAGGGCGCACGCTGGACATCAGTACCGAACTGGTCGCCTTCGTCCTGGCGTTCGCGGTGATCGCGCTGATCGGCTGGCACGTGCCCGGCAGCCTGGTCGGCAAGATGGGCGTGGACTTTCCGCCGATGCGACCGATCTCCACCCTGTGCGTCGCCGGCGTCGCCTTCGCGCTGCTGCTGCGGCAGCGCGAACAGGAGCGCGCCGCGTGGATCGTGCTGGCCCTGGTCACGGTGCCTTTGCTGTTCACCCTGTTGCAGACGCTGGGCGGCATCACCACACCCGTCAACACGCTGCTGCACCGGTTGGGCTGGCTGCCGAGGCCGACGCTGCCCCTGATCGGTGGCTATACCGACTACGGCGTGCTGACCGCCTGGCTGGCGGTCGCCGTGCTGCCATCGCCGTTGCAGCGGTGGGAAAGCGTGCGCTGGGGCATCACCCGCGGCCTCGGCATCGCGATGGCGTCGGTCGCAGGCATGGCGACGCTGGGACTGCTGATCCAGTTGCCGTATCACCAGGAAGGCCTGTCGATCTACCAGATATCGCTGACAGCCTCCGCCCAGATCGTGGCGCTGGGCCTGGCGCTGGCGGTGGCGGGCGAGAACTCGCTGCGCGAACGCATGTTCGGCGTGCTGCCGATGGCGGCGGCGCTGATGCTGGGCGGACTGTACTGGACGGCCGCGTCCGGCGATCGCGATGCGATGGCGCGCAACGTCATGAAGACGCAGACGGCCACCACCACGCCGACGTTCGTGCGCGGCATCGAACTGCGCCGCAGCGCGCTGCGCCAGTTGTCCGCGTCCCTGAGCGCGGCCACGCCGGAGGCCGCCGAGACCCTGTTCGACCACTACGTCCATGACATGGTCGGTGCCTTCGCCGGCTTCCGCGTGGTCCGCAGCGTGGGCGACGACGGTCGCGAGTTCCGCTGGGTGCAGCCGGGGTTCGAGGCGCCGGTGGCCCCTTCGCCGCCCGTGCCGGTTGCGGACGCGGGCCACCTGCTGCCGGTCGCGGGCGGCTGGTGGCTCACCGTCGACACCGCAGGGCGCCGCACGCAGGGCTTCATCGCGCTGGACGATTTCGTCAGGACGTTGAGCAAGGCGGTGCTGTCGGACCGGCCGGTGCGCGCTACCGCCGTGGGCATGCCGGCGGTGGAACAGGGGCAGCCGCAGGGCACGCCGCTGTCCATCGAACGCGTTTCGCTGCCGGGTCACGACGTGCAGCTGGAACTGTGGGCGCCGCCATCGCTGACCTCGTTCACGCTGCCACGCGCGCTGGTGGTCGGCGGCCTCAGCAGCGGCCTGCTGATCGCCTTCGTGCTGTTCCTGCTGGACATCTCGCGCCGACGCTCGTCGGAAGCGGCGGAAACCGCACGCTCGCTGCTGCTGGAAACCGAACGCCGCCTCGATGCGCAGCGTCGCCTCAACGATGCGGCCGCGATGGACAGCGCCACCGGCCTGCCGCGATTCTCGGCGCAGGCCAGCCTCATCGCCGAGCGGATCGCCGCGCCGGCGGCGCACGGGCACGGCCTGGCGATCGTCGATCTCGACGGCTTCGGCATGGTCAACGACTCGTTCGGACACGACGGCGGCGACGAAGTGCTGCGCAGGATGGGCCAGCGGATCTCCGCGGCCTGCGAGGGCCAGGGCGGCGTGTACCGCTACGGCGGCGAAGGCTTCCTGGTGCTGTTCCCCGACATGGACATCGACCAGATCAACCGGTGCGCGGAAGAGATCCGTCGCGCCGTAGGACAGCCGGTCGCGCTGTATTCCACCCACCCGTCGTTCACGGTCACCGCCAGCATCGGCCTGGCGCACGCACCCGAGCACGGTGCCGACCTGCAGACGCTGTTGCGCTGCGCCGACGACGCCCGCCACCTGGCCAAGCGCGCGGGGCGCAACCAGGTGCGCCTGCCGTCGGCCACCACGCAGCAGGAGACCAGCGACCGCCTGAGCCGCGTTACGGCACTGCGCGAGGCCGTCGCCCGGGGCCAGTTGAGGCTGGTCTACCAGCCCGTGGTCGCCGGCGATTCGTCGCAGCTCACCGGGTTCGAAGCACTGGCGCGCTGGCGCCATCCCGCCTGGGGCGACGTGCCGCCGTCGGTCTTCATCCCGCTCGCGGAAAGCGCGGGGCTGATGGAGGACATCGGCCACTTCGTGCTGGAGCAGGCGTGCCAACAGCTGGCGCGCTGGCGCGCCATGGGCCTGCGCACGCTGGGCATGGCGGTGAACCTGTCGCCCAGCCAGCTCGGCCAGCCCACGCTGGCACCGTGGATCGCCGACTGCCTTCAGCGCCATGACCTGCCGGCCGACGCGCTGACGCTGGAACTCACCGAAAGCGTGCTGGTGGAAGACATGGGCGCCGCGCAGGACATGCTGCAGGCGCTGCACGCGCTGGGCGTGCGGCTGGCGCTGGACGATTTCGGCACGGGGTATTCCAGCATGTCCTACCTGCAGCGCCTGCCGCTGGACATCATCAAGATCGACCGCAGCTTCGTGGACGGCATCGCCACCGAAAGCACCGACCGCGCCATCGCGCGCACCATCCTCGTGCTCGCACATGAGATGGGCATGCGCACGATCGCCGAAGGCGTGGAAACGTCCGAACAGATGCAGGCATTGCAGCAGATGGGCTGCGACGAGATGCAGGGCTACTTCTTCGGCCGACCGATGGAGGTCGACGAGGCCACCACGCTGGCGCGCGGCGAACTGCGCCACGCTGCGGGCTGACGCTCAGCCGCGCAGCAGGCCGTTCATCGCGGCCGTGCCGCCGCTGTCGGGGAACACGCGGCCGTCGAGCGTCGCGCGAGCGATGCCGAGGTGATCGCCCACCACGCCCTTGAACACGCTGCGCAAGTCAGCGGTCGCGCGAAGGTCGCGCCCTTCGTTGAGTTGCGATGGCGACAGGCCAGGCCAATCGCCGGCGACCCGTCCGCCGGCGACGGCGCCACCGGCCAGCATCGCCAGCGTGCCGGTGCCGTGGTCGGTACCGCCGGTGCCGTTCACCGCCGCGGTACGACCGAACTCCGTGGCCACCACCACCACCGTGCGCGACCACGCCTCGCCGATGCCGTCATGGAACTGGCGCAGGCCCTGGTCGAGTTCGGCCAGCTTGCGCGCCAGCACCGGCCCCTGCTGCGCGTGCGTGTCCCAGCCGGTGTTCTCGACGAAACCAACGCGCGGCCCGCCGTTCGCCGCCATGAAGCGTGCCGCCGCGGCCATCGCCTGCGGCAGGCGCGCGACGCTGCCGCCGGCCTGCATGCCCTGCGCGGCGACCGCCTGTTCGAACGGATGCGCGAGCTTCGGATCGGCGGCATAGAGCGTCTGCAGACGCTGCAGCAGGATCGGATTGACGTCGTCGGGCAAGGGCGGCGACCACGTCGTCGCCTCGGCCGGACCACGCAGGATCAGCGGCATCACCGTGCTGACCGACAGCGCACGCGATGACGGCAGCGCGGCCACGCAGCGGTTGAGCCAGCCGCCGGACGCGCCGCCGGTGGCGGCCGTGCCGCTCTCCAGGTTGTCCTGCGCTTCGAAGTGCGAGCGCTGCCGGTAGGGCGGCGCCACCGCGAGCACGGGCATCCATTCGCGACGCGCATACAGCTCATGGCTGAAGGCCAGCGCCGGATGCAGAGCGAAATCCGCATCCAGCCGCCGCGCATCGGCCACGGCCAGGCGACCGCGCAAGGTCGCGTGCTGCGGATCGCCGGTGGGGACGACCGCATGCAGGCCGTCCAGTCCACCGCGCAACAGCACGACCAGCAGGCGCGTATCGCCGCGTCCGCTCGCCTGCGCGAAACGCGGCCACAGGCTGAGCGTGGTGGCGGCCGCACCGGCGGTGAGGAAATGGCGTCGGGTGATCGACATGGTCAGGTCCTCCACTGGAAGGCGGGGCTGGCGAACAGCAGGGCGAGTCCCTCGCGAGGAGATTCCGCGCGCCGCAGGGCGGTCAGCGTGTCGGCATCGGGCGCATCGCCGAACACGACCGCCGCGGTGCGCAGCGGATCGGGATCTTCGCCTGCAGCGGTTTCCGCCAGTGACTGCGCGGCCTGGATGCGCTTCCACACCGCATCGGCGCCGCTCCAGTCGGCGGCCGCATCGGCAAAGCCTTCCGGCGAGCGCGGCGTGAACGGCGGTTGCCCCAGCCGGCCCAGCAGGCCGGCCAGCACGCGCGGCTGTGCGATCGTCGCCGTGCCGGTACTGCGCAGCGTCGACACGACGAAGTCGTCCGGCGTCTTCAGTTTCCGCGCATCGCCGGACCACGCCTCGTCGCTGTCGATCAATGCGGCGTACACCGGCCGCAACGCACCGCCGTGCCGCTGCCATGCGGCGGCCATGCGCTCGATCACCGCCGGCGGCGGCGTGTCGCTGATGAAATGCCGCGCCAGCTTGCCGCAGACGTGGCGTGCGGTCGCCGGATGCACGGCCAGGTCGCGCAGGATCGCGCGTCCCTGCGCCTCGCCGTCGGCGGCGTAGCGGCGGCCGAGCACCTGGCGCGTGCCGGCCTCGTGCGCATTGGGACGGAACTGGAAGCTCGCATTGCCGTCGCCGGCCTGGCGGCCTCGCGCCGCCGGCACGCTCCAGCCGGTGATCGCGCGCGCGAGTTCGCGCACGTCGTCCTGCGCGTAGCCACCGTCGACGCCGAGCGTGTGCAGTTCCAGGATCTCGCGCGCGAGGTTCTCGTTCAGGCCGGCGCGTGGCGCCGCATCGTCCTGCGCGCGCCGCCGCTGCCGCTCGGCCAGCCGCGACTGCTCGCCGACCGAGCGTACGTTGTCGAGGTAGCGCAGCATCGCCGGATGCCGCTCGACCGCCAGCAGCAGGTCGGCGAAATCGCCGGTCGCATGCGGACGGATCGCTTCGCGCTCCATCGGTGCGGCGTAGAGCGTCGCCGTGCGCTTGTCGACGGAAACGGCGAAATGGTTCGACCAGAACCGTACCAGCCGTTCGACGAAATCCTGTTCGGTCACGACCGCCTGGCGATAGCGCCATCCGAGTTCCGCCTGCTGCTGTCTGCCGAAGCGTTCGCGGAATCCCATCGCCGCCTCGCCTGGCTTGCCTTCCTCACGCATCTCGCGCCGTTCGCGCCGTTCGCGCAGATAGTCGTACTCCGCCTGCAAGTAGTCCGCGCTGGACGACAGTGCCGCCGGGGACGTCGCAGGTGGCGTGCCCAGCTGAGACTGCAACCAGGCGCGCGGATCGTCGATGCGTTCGAGCGTCCCCGGTCGTGCA
The DNA here is from genome assembly GCF_043632995.1 of Pseudoxanthomonas japonensis. NCBI lineage: Bacteria > Pseudomonadati > Pseudomonadota > Gammaproteobacteria > Lysobacterales > Lysobacteraceae > Pseudoxanthomonas > Pseudoxanthomonas japonensis. Next base: position 2,925,738 of record NZ_CP171632.1, read on the forward strand.
CCCAGCCCGAACCGGTTGGCGGCGCTGACGGCTTCACGTCGGATCATGCTGGGGCTCCGTGGGTACGACAGGAGTTTCAACGCGCCGTACGCGCACGCGTTGACATCGCGCCGACCAGCTTCAGCGATGTCGTCGCGGATTCACTCGCGTGAACAAGGGTGGTTAGCGAGCTTCTCCGCGCAGCTGCGCGAGGAAGGCGCGACCCGCGGGGCCCGGCGGCGCGTCCTTGCGCCAGACCGCACGCATCGGCATCTGCGCATAGCGCGGATCGGCGTCGGCGAGGCGCAGGCGCTTCAGGCGTCCCGCGGCGAGGTCTTCTTCGACGATATGCAGCGGCATGTTGCCCCAGCCCAGCCCGGCGCGCAGGAACGCATGCTTCGCGCCCAGGTCCGCCAGACGCCACGTCAGCGGCGACTGCACCGCGAAATCGCGGCCGGCGGTCAACGGCGTGCGATCGGTGAGCACCAGCTGCACGTGCCCGACCAGCGTTTTCGTCGGCACTGCACCGCGCACGGCCGCCATCGCGTGCGAGGGTGCGACCACCGTGACCAGCGGAACCGACAGCAACGGCTCAACCGCCAGCGCGTCGGGCAGTTCGGGCAGCGACCCGACGACGCCCAGCCCGCAGACGCCCTCCAGCACGGGCTGGATGACGCCACCCAGCACTTCCACATACAACCGCAACGGCGTGTGCGGGAAGGCGGTACCGCTGTGGGCGGCCGCGCGCGTCAGCGCCTGCATCGGGAACATGACGTCCATCGCCACCGACAGTTCCGGTTCCAGCCCCTCGGCGACGCTCCGTGCGCGGGCCTTGAACGTGTCCATGCGCTCGGCGACCGCGCGCGCTTCCACCAGCAGTGCGCGGCCGGCATCGGTGAGCTGCGGATAGCGGGCGCTGCGGTCGAACAGGGTGACGCCGAGTTGCAGCTCCAGGTTGGCCAGCGTCTGGCTGACGACGGATTGCGCACGCCGCAGCTTGCGTCCGGCGGCGGAAAAACTGCCCTGCTCGGCCGCCGCGACGAAGGTGCGCAGCTGGTCGAGGGTAACGGCGTCGAGCATGTATCGCTCCAGACGATGGATTTCATCGAAATATATAGGCTTCCGGGATGCATGGCGACGGCCTAACCTGCGCCCCGTACCCGCTGCACCTACCTCGTTCCCCGGAGTCCATCATGTCCACCGTTACCGCCCCGCTCACCCATACCCCTGCCCTTCGCGGCGCCGCCGACCTGGCCGGCCGCACCCTGCTCGCATCACTGTTCGTCATCTCCGGCCTCGGCAAGCTGGCCGCCTATGCCGGCACCGCCGGCTACATGGAATCGGTCGGCGTCCCCGGCGCCCTGCTGCCGCTGGTCATCGCGCTGGAAGTGGTCGGCGGCGTGGCCATCGTCGCCGGCTACCGCACGCGCATCGTCGCCAGCCTGCTTGCCGCGTTCTCGATCGCCAGCGCGGTGATCTTCCACAGCAACCTCGGCGACCAGATCCAGCAGATCATGTTCCTCAAGAACATCGCCATCGCCGGCGGCTTCATCACGCTGGTGGCGCGCGGCGCCGGCGGCTGGAGCGTCGACAACCGCTGATCCATCGCAGCCCTGCGACAGCACGGACGCCGGCCTCGCGCCGGCGTTTCCGTGTCCGCGACGGGTGCGGCCCGCACGTCGGTACAAGCCCCACCGGCGGGGGTATGCGAGCGTGCAGGCTGCCCCCGCCGCTGGAGTCCAGCATGCCCGGCCGCTTCCTTCCCCTCCTGTGTCTCGCAGGCCTGGTCGCCTGCGCGACCGTGGCATCAGCGACGGGGACGGAGCGGCTGCGGGTGACGCCGTTCGCCGTGCTGCCTGGCGAGGTCCGTCATCCGGAGAGCCTCGCGGTCGACCCGGCCAGCGGCGAGGTCTACGTCGGCCAGGGACTGCTGTGGGTGGCGGCGAACCAGATCGACACCCTCGTGGCGCTGGACGAGCGAGGCCGCGTGCGCCATCGCGCCGGCGACTTCCTCGGCGTGGCGACCAATGGCGCGCCGCTTGGGCTGCTGTTCCCTGCCGCATCCGTCGTGCAGGGGCGGCGGATGATCGTCGCCAACCTCGTCCTGCCGCTCACGCCTGTCGCGGGGGACGAATGGGAGGAGGACGTCACTCGCTGGAACCTCATGCAGTTCGACCTTCCCGATCCGCCACCGCCTGCTCCCTGAGGAACATCCCATGCTCAACATCACGCCGTTCGGCTGGTTCCACACCGCCATCAGCCTCGTGTCGCTGTTCGGCGGCCTGTACGCGCTGCTGCGCTACCACGACATCCGCTATGCGACCACGCTGGGCAAGACCTATACCTGGTTCACCGTCGCCACCTGCCTGACCAGCTTCTTCCTGATGCGCACCGGCAAGCTGAGCGAAGCGCATGGCCTGACCGTACTGACCCTGATCGTGCTCGCCGTCGCGGTGCTGCTGGGCCGCAACGCCGTGCTCGGTTCGTGGCGGCATGTCGCGGCATCGCTGGCCTTCACGCTGACCGTGTACTTCCACTTCATCCCCGGCTTCACCGAAACGCTGACGCGCGTGCCGATCGGCGCACCGCTGGTGTCGGGTCCGCAGGATCCGCTGCTGCAGAAGCTGGTAGGCGCGACGTTCCTCGTGTTCCTCGTGGGCATGATCCTGCAGGTACGCGCACTGCGCCGCGGGCGGGTGCAGCTGGCCCATCCTGCGACCTGAGCGCTGGCGTGCAGCGGCCATGCTGACGTCGCTGCCCACGCTGGATGCCCTGCTCCATGCGCACGTCCCGCACCTCGGCAGCGATGCGTCCGGCTACCGCCATCACGCATACCGGGTCGCGAATTTCTACTGGCTGCTGGCGCCCGGCGATGCGGAGGCGCTGGAGAAGCTCTGCATCGCCGTGGCATTCCACGACCTCGGCATCTGGACGGCACGCACTTTCGACTATCTGCCGCCGTCGCGCCTGCTCGCCCGGAACCACCTGCAGGCGATCGGCAAGCCGGCGTGGCAGGAGGACGTGGACGCGATGATCGACCATCACCACCGGATCCGGCGCATGCCAGCGGACACGCATGCGAGCGTGGAGACATTCCGGCGTGCCGACTGGATCGACGTCAGCAACGGCGTGTTGCGCTTCGGCCTGAGCCGCGACGTGGTGCACGAGGTCAGGGTGAGGTTTCCCGATGCGGGATTCCATCGCCGCCTGCTGCAGTTCACCCTGCAACGCCTGTATCGGCATCCCTTCTCGCCGCTGCCGATGATGCGGTGGTGACGATGCGCTGGAAGCCATCGCAGCCTGGGAAGAGACGCAACACTGGCCGGGGTCAGGCAGCGACGGCGACCTGGACGACGGTCCGATGCCTGCCTGACGCACGCTGGCCGGTCCTCACCGGTCGCAGCGTTTGATCGGATACAGGGGCTTCACGGCGCGTTCGCGCCACTCAGGTTTGGATACCGCCATGCACCGCGCACCTGCCCCGTTCTCGCTGCTGCATCGCCTGGCCTTCATGGGCCTGGGGATGACGCTCGCGGTGCTCAGCGCGGCGCTGTTCCCCTGAGCGATCAGGACATCGGCGGCGCCGGCTCCAGGTTTGTCGCCCACGCCAAGGCCACGGTCCGTTCCTCGGGTGCGAAGGTGCGCATTTCCGTCCGCGGCATCACCCTGTCCACCAGTCCGGTGACCGTCACCAACCAGCGCTTGTCGGTGACCACCGCAGCGCGCGCGAAGCGGTCGTACTCGCCACGCCTGGACAGCGCATAGCGCAGGTCCTTGCCGACCACCTCCAGTGCCTGTCCATGCAGGTCGCTGATGTCGCTGACCACGGCGATGCGCTCGAAGCGCGCCAGCCGAGATTCGAGGTCGGCGATGCAGGCGTCGTAGTCGGCGCCGGTGAGTTCATCGGTAAAGCGATACGCCGCGACGTGCGGCGGGCTCGCCAGGATCTCGATCATGCGCGCGCTCCTTGAAAACCAGCGGCGACCTTAGCCCCTGCCGGCAGCACGGTGCGTCAAATCCGCTTCACGAAGCTGCACCGTTCCCGCGCGTGTGCTGCTGCCCCTCGCGCGTGAGCGACCAGAACTCGATATCGCGCCGCACCCGGTAGCCGAGTTGCTCGTACAGGGCTTTCGCGCGCGCATTCTCATGGCTGACGTGGAGGAACGGCTGCACGCCGCGCGCCAGCGTCGCGTTGGTCAGCCATGCGGTGAGATGCCGTGCGTAGCCAAGGCCGGTGAAATCCGGATGCGTGCAGATGGCGCTCATCTCGCGGCTACCGGCGCTGCCCAGACGCTCGCCGATCATCGCGGCGAGCCGGCCTTGTTCGTAGATGTCGAAGTAGCGACCCAGGTCCATCGTGCGTGCGCGGAAGTAATGCGGGTACACCAGCGCGGTCAGCGCCAGCACGTCCTCGCGCTGCGCATCGCCGAGCGGCACGATGTCGGGGCCGTCGGCCATCGGCAACGGCGCGTCGCACACCATCTGCGCCAGCGGACGGAAGGCCTGCAGCCGCCAACCCACGGGCGATACCGGCGCGATGCCGAGCAGGTAGACGGATTCGCCGGGCGCGACCAGCAGGTCGAAGGCGTCCCCCGGCGCCGTGTCGACGGACGCGACGCCCAGGAACGGGGCGAACGCCGCGGGGTAGCGCGCCACGTCGCCGGAGCGCAGGGCGACCTCGCGATGGATCGAATCCAGCGCCGACCAGAAGGGATTGTCGAGGGCAGTGTCCATGGCGGCGGCTATCGGGGGAGCCCCGATTATCCATGGCGGCCCACCGCTGCGCTGCACGCGGGTGCATCCGGACGGCGCGCTTCGTATGCTGCGCGCATGACCCTGCCTGCCACCTGTCGTCCATTGCGCCACATCGCACCGTGGCTCGCGTTGCTGCTCGCCGGCTGCGTCACCGCACCACCCGCGCCGACCCGACCGCCCGCCGACACGCGCAGCGAGATCGTGCGACGGATGCCGGCCACCGTGGCCGACCGGGAACGTTGGGCGGCCGACATCGAAACCGCATTCGCCGCACAGCGCATCGCCCCGAACAGCGAGAACATCTGCGCGGTGCTGGCCGTCACCGAACAGGAATCGGGCTACGTCGCCAATCCTGCCGTCGCCAACCTGCCGAAGATCGCGCGTGGCGAGATCGACCGTCGCGCCGCGGCCATGCACGTGCCGACGTTCCTTGTCGACGCCGCGCTGGCGTTGCGTTCACCGGACGGACGCACGTACGCCGAACGCCTGCGCGTGGTGCGCACCGAGCGCGACCTCAGCGACATCTACCAGGACATGATCGGCAGCGTGCCGCTGGGCAAGCGCCTGTTCGCGGACTACAACCCGGTGCAGACCGGCGGCCCGATGCAGGTCGGCATTCCGTTCGCCGAATCGAAAGCCGCCGGCTATCCCTATCCGGTCGACGGCAGCATCCGCGACGAAGTGTTCACCCGACGCGGTGGCCTGTACTTCGGCATCGCCCATCTGCTGGGCTACGACACGCCCTACACCCGCAAGGTGCACCGCTTCGCCGATTACAACGCCGGCTGGTATGCCAGCCGCAACGCGGCGTTCCAGAGCGCGGTCGGCATCGCGACCGGTGCCACGCTCGCGCTCGATGGCGATCTGCTGACTCCGGGGGCGCCACTGACCAGGCCCGGCCAGACCGAGCGCGCGGTGCGGACGCTGGCGGCCGAGTTGCGCATGGACGACCGCGCCATCCGCGATGCACTGGAGCGCGGCAACCGGCTCGACTTCGGCGATACCGAGTTGTACGCACGCGTCTATGCCCTGGCCGAAGCGCGTGCGGGGAAACCCCTGCCACGCGCCATGATTCCGGGCATCCGGCTGGAAAGCCCCAAGATCACCCGCGAACTGACCACCGCCTGGTTCGCCACCCGCGTGGACGAGCGCTACCGGAACTGCCTGCAGCGCTGAGCCGTTCCCTCCGCCGGCGTGCACGGAGATCGTCACGCCACTGTTCCGCCCTCTCGTGCAGGTTGGGCACGGGATGCGAGGGCGGGATGTCGAAATCGGCCCGGCCCGCTCGTCGCGTTCAGGAAGGCGCCATGCCGGTGCCGCATCCCCGGAGGTTTCCATGCCGTACATCGATGGTTTCGTGGCCGCCGTGCCCACCGCCAACAAGCAGAAGTTCATCGACCACGCCAACCTAGGCGATCCCGTCTTCATCGAGCAGGGCGCGACGCGCGTGGTCGAATGCTGGGAGGACGACGTACCCGACGGCAAGGTCACCGATTTCCGCAGAACCGTGCAGGCGAAGGCGGATGAGAGCGTGGTGTTCTCGTGGATCGAATGGCCCGACAAGGCCACGCGCGATGTCGGCATGAAGAAGATGATGGACGACCCGCGCATGTCGCCCGAGAACAATCCGATGCCGTTCGACGGCAAGCGGCTGATCTACGGCGGCTTCGTCCCCACGGTGACGTTGGGACCGGAAGGCGCGCCGTCGTCGTACGTGGACGGCTTCATCCTTGCCGCACCCGCGGACGGCAAGGAGGCGTTTACCGACTTCGCCGCCACGTTCGACGCGATCTTCATGGAGTACGGCGCGGCGCGCATCATCGAGGCCTGGGGCGACGACGTACCGCACGGCACGCAGACCGACTTCTTCCGCGCCGTGCAGGCCAAGGAGAGCGAGAACGTCGCCTTCTCGTGGATCGAATGGCCCGACAAGGCTTCTCGCGATGCCGGCACCAAGCAGGTGATGGACGACCCGCGCATGGACCCCGCCAGCCAGGGCGACACGCCGATGCCGTTCGACGGCCAGCGCATGGTCTATGGCGGCTTCACGCCGGTGGTCGACCTGCGCGCCTGATCGCGGCATCCGGAGCGGAACACGTTCCGCTCCGGCGCCGACACCATCGACCGGAGACGCGGATGTACGTCGTGAAGACGGCATGCCGCACGTCGCCGTACGAACACGGCGACCGCATCTGTTTATCCGCCTCATTCACGCGTTCAGCAGTGCACGCACGGGAATGATGCGTTGCGCACCACGCGAGTGCGTCGTCGAAAAACCGTATGGAAACACGGGTGTTTTGGAAATAACGTCGATTACTTTCGCGTCGTCGCGCGTCGCCATGTGATCGCCACCTCACTTCGCACACTTCGCCGCCGCCTAAGGTGATTCGAGTAACCCGATGCTGTTGCGCAACAGCGTTACGCCGGTTACCGATGTGCCTGGGACAACGCTTCATTCGTTGCATCCCGCACACGAGAGGGATCCACCACTTCCAACGCACTATTCAGGGGCGCATCGCATGGGCAAGAGAGAGCAGCCGTACCCACGTGTTTCCAGGACGCCGCTGGCGTCCGCCGTCAGATGGGCCTTGATCGCCGCCACGCTGGCGGGCAGCGGCACCGCCATCGCGCAGACCGCGGAGCCGGCCGCGCCGGCCACCACGCAATCCACCGAGGACGCCACCACGCTCGATACGGTGTCGGTCCTCGGCAGTCGCGGCCAACCCCGCACCGTCTCGTCGTCGGCCGTGCCGATCGACATCATCAGCGCCGAGGAATTCCGCAACCAGGGCGCCACCGACGCACTCGACCAGCTGCGCGTGCTCGTGCCTTCGTTCAACGTCAGCACCATTCCGATCGACGACGCCGCCAGCCTGGTGCGTCCCGCCAACCTGCGTGGCCTGCCGCCGGACAACACACTGGTGCTGGTCAACGGCAAGCGCTTCCATCGCTCGGCCGTCATCACCTTCCTCGGCCATGGGCTGTCCGATGGCTCCCAAGGCCCGGATCTTTCGGTGTTCCCGTCGATGGCACTGGAGCAGGTGGAAGTGCTGCGTGACGGCGCGGCGGCCCAGTACGGCTCCGATGCCATCGCCGGCGTGGTCAACTTCGGCCTGAAGAAGATCAGCGAAGGCGGCGCGTTCGAAGCGTTCGCCGGCCAGTACTACGAAGGCGACGGCTTCACCACCCAGTACTCGGCGCAGATCGGCCTGCCGTTGACCGCGAACGGCTACGCCACGTTCACTGCCGAATGGCGCAATGCCGATGCCACCTCGCGCAGCGTGCAGCGCGACGATGCGGCGGCCGCGATCGCCGCCGGTTATCCCGGCGTGCCCGTCCCGGCGCAGATCTGGGGTTCGCCGGAGGTGAACGACGACCTCAAGTTCGTCGGCAACCTCGGCATCACCGGCGAGAGCGTCGACCTCTACCTGTTCGGCAACTACGCGAAGCGCGACGTCGATGGCGGTTTCTACTTCCGCGATCCCACCGCGCGTTCCGGCGTGTACTCCAACGATGGCGGCGAAACACTGCTGATCGGCAACACCACGGGCGTCGGCACCTGCCCGACCATCGCGTTGCGCGACGCCAACGGCAACCTGATTCCGTACAGCACGGTCAGCTCGGCCGTCTCGGCGCTGCCGTCGAACTGCTTCACCTTCCTCTCGACGCTGCCCGGCGGCTTCACGCCGCGCTTCGGCGGCAGCCTGGAGGACCTGTCGGTGGTCGGTGGCATCAAGGGCATGTGGGGCAACGGCTGGCATTGGGATGCCAGCGTGACCTACGGCCGCAACGACATCGACTTCACCATCTACAACACGGTCAACGCATCGCTCGGTGCGGCGCAGCCGGAAGGCCTGCGCTTCAGTCCCGGCGGCAACACGCAGATGGAGAAGGGCGTGAATTTCGACGTCGGCACCGACTTCGAGACCTCGTTCACCGCGCAGCCCCTGCGCCTGTCGGCCGGTGCGGAGTGGCGCGAGGAGAGTTTCGAGGTGAAAGCCGGCGACGGTCCTTCCACTGCGGTCGGCCCGCTGACGCAACAGGGCTTCGCACTGGGCTCGAACGGCTTCAACGGGTTCAGTCCGCGCACGGCCGGCGAGTGGGATCGCAAGAACTGGGCGGTCTACCTGGACCTGGAGGCGCAGTTCACCGAACAGTTGCTGCTGGCCGCCGCAGTACGTCATGAAGACTTCGACGATTTCGGCAGCACCACCAACGGCAAGCTGACCGCGCGTTTCGACGTGTCCGACACCTTCGCCTTGCGTGGCGCATACAACACCGGCTTCCGCGCCCCCACGCCCGGCCAGGCGAACATCAGCCAGATCAGCACGGCGTTCAACGGCAGCGTGCTGGAGGACATCGCGACGCTGCCGCCGACCAACCCCATCGCGATCCTCAAGGGCGCACGCGCCCTGACGCCCGAGGAGTCGAAGAACCTGTCGCTGGGCATGGTGTGGAGCAGCGGCGACTGGCTGGTGACCGTGGACGGCTATCGCATCGAGGTGGAAGACCGCATCGCGTTGAGCACCAGCTTCGCGCTGACACCGGCCGAGCGCGACGCCCTGGTCGCCTCGGGCAATCCGGAAGCCGCATCGCTCAGTTCGGTGACCTACTTCGGCAACGCCTTCGACACCACCACCACCGGCGTCGACCTGGTGACCAGCGTGGAGACGGCGCACTTCGGCGGCAAGACCACGTATTCGCTCGCGGTGAACTGGAACAAGACCGAAGTGGACCGCTACGACCCCAACTTCATCAACGAAGCCCGCGTCTACAAGATCGAGGAATCGCTGCCGAAGACCAAGGGCTACTTCAGCGTCAACCACCAGCGCGAGGTCTTCCACGCCAACCTGCGCCTGGGCTACTACGGCTCGTGGTACGAGGATCACCTGGACAGCGGCGCGATCACCATTGAAGACGGTGGCCTGCCGATCTACGAGGACAGCAAGCTGATCGTCGATGCCGAAGTGGGCTGGACCTTCCCCTCCGGTCTGTACGTCAACGTCGGTGCGCAGAACCTGTTCGACGAGACGCCGGACGACAATCCGTGGGGCGCGTCGGTCGCCGGTGCGGCGTATCCGGTGCATTCGCCGTACGGCTTCAACGGCGGCTTCTACTACGCCCGCGTGGGCTGGAAGTTCTGATCGATCGACGGAGGCCGTCGTCCTGCACGGGCGCCGGCATTCCGTTCAACGGGATGCCGCGCCTCGCGCGACATCCTTCGCCGCCTCCGCGACCAGCGCACGCAGCCACTGGTGCGCCGGATCGTGGCGGTAGCGCACGTGCCATGCCATCTCCAGCGGGAACGTGCCCAGGTCCACCGGCGTAGGCAGCACCTTCAGACGCGGATCGCGCGCGAGTCGCGCGCAGATCAGTTTCGGCAGCGTGGCGCAGTAGTCGGTCGCGGCCACCAGCTCCGGGATCGACAGGAAGTGCGTCACCGACACGGCGACCTCGCGCCGCAGTCCCTGCCTCTCCAACGCCTGGAACAGGCCGGCGCGCAGCTTGCCCGGCGGCACCACGTTGACGTGCCGCAACTGCTCGTACTGCGCCTTCGACAGACGCTTGTTGATCATGGGATGGTTAGCGCGCACCACGCATGCCAGACCGTCGTCGGCCAGGTGCTGCACCACCAGATTGTCCGGCGGCTCGACAAACCGGCCCAGCACCATCGCGGTTTCGCCGGAGATGGCGCCCGTCTCCGCCAAGTCGGTGCCGAACGGAACCAGCCGCAGCCGGATGCCGGGAGCGCGCTCGCGCAGTCGCGCCACAATGGCCGGCACCAGCACGAACTCGAAATAACTGTTCGGTGCCAGCGTGAACAGACGCTCCTCCTTCGCCGGATCGAACTGCCGCTGGCCCAGCACCAGCGCATCCACCTGCGACAGCGCGGCGGCGATGGCCGGCGCCAGTTCCACCGCCTTCTGCGTCGGCTGCATCCCGTAGCGCTCGCGGATGAACAACGGGTCCTGCAGCATCTCGCGCAGCCGCACCAGCGCATTCGACAGTGCGGGCTGGGTGATGCCCAGGCGTGCGGCGGCACGGGTCACGCTGCGTTCGTCCATGAGCGCCAGGAAGACGGGCAACAGGTTGAGGTCGTAGCGCATGCAGTCATATTGAATTTCATATATCTGGAATTCAACAGATAAATTTGCCGTATGCCTTGCCGGCGCGCATCCTGCGTCCATCCCGGCGAGGCCCAGCCACCGAAGGCGCCTCCCACCCACCCCACGCTGGAGCCGCCCCATGTCCACCGCCGCCCTGTTTTCCCCGACCCGCCTCGGCGCCATCGAGGTCCGCAACCGCATCGCCATGGCGCCGCTTACCCGCTCGCGCGCCGGCATGGACGGCGTGCAGACGCCGCTGGCCGTGGACTACTACGGCCAGCGCGCGTCGGCCGGGCTGATCATCACCGAGGCCACCAACATCTCCCGCCAGGGCCGCGGCTACGCCTACACGCCGGGCCTGTATACCGATGCCCATGTCGCGGCATGGAAGCCGGTCACCGATGCCGTGCATGCCGCCGGCGGTCGCATCGTGGTGCAGCTGTGGCACGTGGGCCGCATGTCGCACACCAGTCTGCAGGAAGACGGCGCTGCACCGGTCGCGCCCTCGGCGATCCAGGCCGGCGGCCATGTCTTCACCGAAGCCGGCTACGCCCCGCCATCCATGCCGCGCGCCCTCGCCACCGAGGAGATCGCCGGCATTGTCGACGATTACCACCAGGCCGCACGGCGAGCGAAGGACGCCGGTTTCGATGGCGTGGAAGTGCACGCCGCCAACGGCTATCTGCTGGAGCAGTTCCTGCGCGACAGCACCAACCACCGCGACGACCGCTACGGCGGTTCGGTCGAGAACTGCGCGCGCCTGCTGCTGGAAGCGACCGCGGCGGTGGCCGAGGTCTGGGGCGCCGACCGCGTCGGCCTGCGCCTGTCGCCGCTGTCCACCGCGATCGGCGACACGCCACTGGACAGTCGCACGATGGAGACGCACCTGTACGTCGCGCGTCGCCTCGGCGAGCTGGGACTGGCCTACCTGCACGTGGTCGAAGGCCAGTTGCACGCGGGCAACGGCGCCGACGACTTCGACGTGAAGGCGCTGCGCGAAGCCTTCGGTGGCGCCTATCTCGCCAACAACGGCTACGACCGCCAGCGCGCGCTCGACGCCACGGCCGGCGGCCACGCCGACATGGTCGCGTTCGGCAAGCCCTTCATCGGCAATTCGGATCTGGTCGAACGCCTGCGTACGGACACGCCGCTGTTCGATGCGCCGACGGCCGGCTACTTCGGCGGCGGCGCGGAAGGCTATACGCAGTTCACCGCACCGCAGGCGGACGTCGCCTGATCGCCGCCCTCCACCCTCAACCCAGAACCTCAGGAGTCCACCATGTCCCTCCACGACCTGCTCCCCGGCAAGCTCGGCTTCGGCACCGCGCCGCTCGGCAACATGTTCCGCGACATCCCGGAAGCCGAAGCGCGCGCCACGGTCGACGCCGCCTGGCACGATGGCATCCGCTATTTCGACAATGCGCCCTTTTATGGCGCCGGCCTGGCCGAGATCCGCATGGGCGAGGCGCTTGCCGACAAACCACGCGACGCCTACGTCATCAGCACCAAGGTCGGCCGACTGATCCTGGATGACGTCGAAGACGTCAGCGCGCGCGACCTCGGCGAGAAAGGCGAGGTGTTCAAGTACGGACGCCCGAACCGCATCGTCAACGACTATTCCTACGACGCCACCCTGCGCTCGATCGATGACAGCCTGACACGCCTGAAGACCGACCGCATCGAGATCGCCTGGGTGCACGACGTCGCGCAGGACTTCTACGGCGACGAGTGGCTGTCGATGTTCGAGCAGGCGCGCACCGGCGCGTTCCGGGCACTGGATCGCCTGCGCGATGAAGGCACCCTCAAGGCCTGGGGCCTGGGCGTGAACCGGGTCGAGCCGATCGAACTGCTGCTGGATCTGGAAGGGCCGCGTCCGGACGGCTTCCTGCTCGCCGGCCGCTATACCCTGCTCGACCATGGGCGTGCCCTGCAGCGGGTGATGCCGAAGGTCGCCGAACGCAGTCTCGGCATCGTCGTCGGCGGCCCCTACAGTTCCGGTGCGCTGGTCGGCGGTCCGAACTTCGAATACGCGCCGGCCACGCCGCAGATCCTCGACAAGGTCGCGCGCATCAAGGCGCTCGCCGACCGGTACGGCATCAGCATGAAGGCCGCCGGCCTGCAGTTCGCGCTGGCGAATCCGGCCGTCGCCGCGGTCATTCCCGGTGCCAGCCGGCCCGATCGCATCGCCGAGGACAGCGCGGCGCTGAAGGAAGTGGTGCCTGCCGGCTTCTGGCACGACCTGCGCAGTGCGGGCCTGGTGCATCCCGACGCGCCGCTGCCAAGCGACGGCTGATCCGGAGACGCGCGACCGCCCTCGTCAACGCGAGGGCGGTTTGCGCTCCGGAATCCGTCGGCGCGGCGCTTGCGCTTCGCGCTCGTCCATCTCGCGGACGCGGCGTCCGGCCTCACGGATCAGGTCCGGCAGCAGGTGCGCTTCCGGCAGGTGTCTCCAGTACTTCTGCGGCATCTCCTGCCGCATCATCCGCGTGTTGAGGCGCGCGGGATTGAAGATGTTGGCGTAGTAGGTGCGCCACAGCGCGTCCTCGGCATCGTCGGCAGGCGCGTCGGAACGCTGCGCGCCCTCGCCGGCCCACAATTGCTCGCCATCCCATTGCACGCTGCGATACGGGGTGAGGATCGCCCAGCGCATGCCGGCGAAGCGTCGCATGAAGAACGGCGCGACCCGGTCGACGATGTAATGGTCGGGTTCGAACCAGGCGATATAGGCATCGTCCTCGCCGTCGATCTGACGGAACCGCACGAAGGCCTTCATCTTGTGCGTGTCGCGGCGCACGGCCTGCGCCCAGCGCGTCGCACGGTGTACGTCGGCGTCGGTGGCACGGTCGAGCAGCGCGCGTTCGCCGTTGCCGATCCGCCACAACAGGCGATACAGCAGTGCGTGCCGGCCCACATCCCGGTGGCACAGCACCGAGGCCGCGAACGGCATGAAGTCTGCCGGCACCGACAGGCCTTTCCGCTGCACCGGCTGCTCGATCACGCCCGCGGCCGCGAGCAGTTCGCCCTGCGCATCGGCCTGCCACTCGACCGCGTCGGGCGGCAATTCCGCTTCCCACGCGTGTCGCGCCTGCGCGCGCCAGGCATCCAGGTCCCAGGCAGGCATCACGGTGGCGCGGAACATCGTGCGCCTCAGCCGAACAGGTCGGCCTGGCGCGGCGCCGGCGCCAGTTCGCGCCGCAGCCGCACCGGATCGTCCAGGCGCTGGCGCGGGTGGTGGTCCAGCAGCACGACGAACGGCAGCACCTTCTGCAGCGGCGCCCGCAGGCGCGCCAGATCGGCCACGCGCAGCCTGCCCTGCCGGCGCGAATCGACGATGCGCTGCACGTTGCGCGCACCAAGCCCCGGCACACGCAACAACATCTCGCGTGGCGCCGTGTTGAGGTCGACCGGAAACCGGTCCGGGTGGCGCAGCGCCCACGCCAGCTTCGGATCGATGTCCAGGTCCAGCATGCCGCCCTGCGTCGCGGTGTCGTCGACGATCTCCTTCACGTCGAAACCGTAGAAGCGCAGCAGCCAGTCGGCCTGGTACAGGCGGTGTTCGCGCTGCAGCGGCGGAGCGCGCAGCGGCAGCTGTGTGGAGGCATCCGGGATCGGACTGAACGCGGAGTAGTACACGCGCCGCATGCGGAACTGGCGATACAGCGCATCGCTGCTGGTCAGGATGGCGCGATCATCGGCGGCATCGGCACCGACGATCATCTGCGTGCTCTGCCCGGCCGGCGCGAACTTCGGCGGACGTTTCCGCTTCGGCTGCACCTCTTTCCTGTCCGGCTTCGCCGCCTGGATGCGCCAGTGCAGTTCGCCCATCGCATCGCGGATGCCCTGCGCCTCCTTCTGCGGCGCCAACTGCTTCAGGCCGGCTTCGGTCGGCAGTTCGACGTTGATGCTCAGACGGTCGGCGTAGCGACCGGCAGCGGCGAGCAGTTCCGGCGACGCTTCGGGAATGGTCTTCAGGTGGATGTAGCCGGCGAAGCGATGGTCCTCGCGCAGGCTGCGCGCAACTTCCACCATCTGCTCCATCGTGTAGTCGCCGTTGCGGATGATGCCGCTGGAAAGGAACAGGCCCTCGATGTAGTTGCGCTTGTAGAACTCCAGCGTCAGCCGCACCACCTCGGCGGTGGCAAAGCGCGCGCGCGGCACGTTGCTGGAGACGCGATTGACGCAGTAGGCGCAGTCGTAGATGCAGAAATTGGTCAGCAGGATCTTCAGCAGCGATACGCAGCGCCCGTCCGGCGTGTACGAATGGCAGATGCCCATGCCCTCGGTGCTGCCGATCCCACCCTTGCCCAGCGAGTGTCGCTTGCCCGCGCCGCTCGACGCGCACGACGCGTCGTACTTGGCCGCATCGGCGAGGATCGCAAGCTTGTCTTTCAGTTGCATGCGGAGAGTCTAGCCATCGCGCAGTGCACGGCGTGAGACGGCGCAACGCCTCTGTTCCCGCGAGCGGCCCTCATCTTTCACACCGAGGGCAGCAGGTGGCGACGGCTGCCCTCGACGTTGCGCCGCGGCCTGCCGTCACAGCTTGAACAGCGGCTGCAGCTTGCGCGCGAACCAACCGGGGAACCGCAGCGGTGCATCCAGGGCGGAGACGCAGATGCAGGCAGTGCCTGGAACCGTGACCGGCTGGTGCTCGACATCGCTGTCCAGGTCGGCGACGTCGCCGGGGGCGAAGTGGCCGAGTGCGTCGTGGTAGGCGCCGCGCAGGATCTGGGTCAGCTCGGTGCCGCCGTGGCTGTGCACGGGCATGCTGCGGCCCGGACCGATCTTCAGCAGCAGCAGCGATCCCTTCCCGGTGTTAGGCGCGCGGATGCAGTGCACGCCCGGCGCCATCCAGCGCCACTTGAGGGCGCGGTAGGAGGTGCCGAAGTAGGCATGCAGCGGCGTGGGCAGGCGATCGTCGTCCTCGTAGGGCGCGGCACGCGACGGCGCGGCGGCGGCCGGTGCCGGGGGTTCGTCGAGGCGTTCGAGGATCGACGCGCGCAGGCCGGCCAGGCGCGCAGCGTCGACGGCAGCGGGCTGCTGCTGTTCGACCAGCTGTCCGCCGACACGCTCGGCTTCGTCCACGCGCGCGCGGCAGTGCGCGCAGGTCTCAAGATGGGTGGCGGCCACGATCGCCACCTCCACCGCCAGCGCGCCGGCGGCGTAACTGACCACGGTGGACGGATCGAGATGATGGTGCGGGTTCACGACTGACCTCGTACTTGACCCTGCAGCCGCAGGAACGCACGGCGCAGGTGGGATTTCACGGTGCCCAGCGGCATCTGCAGCTCGTCGGCGATTTCCTGGTGGCTCTTGGCCTCGAAGTAGGACATGCGCATGAGCCGTGCCTGCACGGCCGGCAGGTCGTCGATGCGACGTTGCAGGTGCGCATGCTCCGCGTGGTCCTCTGCGGAGGAGAAGGGACGCGCCACTTCCTCGTCGGCCGCCGGACCGGCATCCTCCAGGATCTGCACCCAGCCCGGTTCGCGCCGGATGCGGTCGATATGCAGGTTGCGTCCGATCCGGAACAGCCAGGTCGACACCGCGCCCTGCTGCGGGTCGTACCGGTCGGCGCGCTGCCACAGGCGCAGCAGCGCCTCCTGCCCCAACTCTTCGGCGACCGCTTCAGGACAGCCCAGACCGCGCAGGTAGAGGCAAAGACGCGGCATGAAGTGGTCGTAGATGCGCAGGAAGCTGGCACGGCAGCGCACGCGGGCGACGGCGAGCATGTCGCCGGTCCAGTCGTGGGCATCGCGCGGAACGGGCGTGGGGGTGGACACCGGACGTGCCGCCCGAGGGGGCGACGGTCTCCTTGTGAGGTCGGTGGGCATGGTATGCCAGGTCCCGCTGCGTTCGTGATGACGCTCTCTACGAAGATGACCGGGCTTCGGATGCAGCCGGCCTGAACGGCGCCAGGCATCCAGCGGGAGCGCGGCTGCGTACAACCCGCCGATGTTTCCACGGATCCTGCCCATGTCCTGTCGTCCCGCCGCCCTCCCGATTGCCCTGGCCGTTCTGCTGCTGCCCGTCCCTCGGGCAATCGCCACGACCGAGGTAACCCGCCAGGAGGCCACCGCTTACGCCCGCAAGGGGCAGGCCGTGCTCTACCGCGAGTCGCACTGGCGCTACCGGCAGGACGGCGCGGCGCGCCGCCTGGTGCTGTACCGGTGTGCGGACGGTCGGGCGTTCGCCCGCAAGATGGTGGTGGAACGACCCACCGCCCAGGCGCCGGACTTCGCCTTCGAGGACGCGCGCGACGGCTATCGCGAAGGGGTCCGCAGCACCGCGGGCGGGCGGGTGGTCTACGTCCAGGAGGCTGCGGGCGGCCGCGCGAAGGAGCGCACCGTGACGGCACCGACCGGCGCGGTGATCGATGCCGGGTTCGACGCCAGCGTGCGCCTGCACTGGGATGCCTTGAATGCGGGACGGCCGGTAACGCAACCGTTCCTGCTGCCCAGCCGCTTCGACTTCGTGCCAGTACGCCTGGATCCGGGACCCGAGGTGCGCTGGAACGGCGTCGCGGCCCGGCGCCTGTCGATGAAACTGGACCGCTGGTACGGCTTCGTCGCACCGACGATGCAGCTGACGTATGCCGAGACCGACCAACGCCTGCTCGAATTCGCCGGCATCGCCACGATCCGCGATGCGAAGGGCCGGCATCAGGACGTGCGCATCGTGTTTCCGCAGCCGGCCGCGCCGGCGGAGGCGCGCGCGCTGCAGCAGGCGCTGGCCACGCCGCTGGTGCGCCAATGCCAGGCATGAGCGTCCTTCACGCATCCGATGCGGGCGTTCGTCCGTAGTAAGGGTTCAAGTGATCGAGACTCCATGATGCCGGCCAGCGATTCCTCCCCTCTTCCGCCGGCGCCACGCAGGATCGCGGCGCTGCGGCGCTGGTTCGACACCCAGTCGCCGGACGAGGACCAGGGCGGCGGCGACCGGATCGACTGGCTGCGTGCGGTGCCGTTCGTCGGGCTGCACCTCGCCTGCCTCGCCGTGTTCTGGGTGGGCGTGTCGCCGGTGGCGGTGATCGTGGCGGTGGCGCTGTACGCGGTGCGGATGTTCGCCATCACCGGCTTCTACCATCGCTACTTTTCGCACCGCACGTTCCAGACCTCGCGCGTGCTGCAGTTCGTGTTCGCGCTGATCGGCGCCTCCAGCGTGCAGCGTGGTCCGCTGTGGTGGGCCGCGCACCACCGCAACCATCATCGCCATGCGGATACGGTCGCCGACCCGCATTCCCCGACCGTGCACGGGTTCTGGCGCAGCCATGCCGGCTGGTTCCTCACCCGGGAAGGCTTCCGGACCGACTGGTCGCGCATTCCTGACCTGGCGCGCTATCCGGAGCTGCGCTGGCTGGACCGATACGACACCGTCGTGCCGGTCGTACTTGCCGCCAGCCTCTACGCGCTCGGCGCGTTGCTGGAACGGGTCGCACCTTCGCTCGATACCAGCGGCCCGCAACTGCTGGTCTGGGGCTTCTTCATCTCGACCGTCGTGCTGTTCCATGCCACGGTCACCATCAACTCGCTGGCGCACCGCTTCGGCAAGCGTCGCTTCGATACCCGCGACGACAGCCGCAACAACCTGTGGCTGGCACTGCTGACCTTCGGCGAGGGCTGGCACAACAATCATCACTTCTTCCCGGGCACCGCGCGCCAGGGCTTCCGCTGGTGGGAAATCGACCTGACCTGGTATGGCCTGCGCGCGATGGCGCTGCTCGGGCTGGTGCGCGATCTCAAGCCCGTACCCGCCTGGGTGCTGGCCAAGGCGAGGCGCTGAGCATGCGGATCGCGGTGATCGGATCGGGCATCGCCGGGCTGGCATCGGCCTGGTGGCTGTCGCAGCGGCACGACGTGGTGCTGTTCGAGGCCAACGACTATCTGGGCGGACACACCCACACGCACACGGTCCACCAGGCCGGACGCGACTACCGGATCGACAGCGGCTTCATCGTCTTCAACCCGGACCACTATCCGTTGCTGTGCGGCCTGTTCGACGAACTGGGCGTGGCGTCGCAGCCGACCACGATGAGCTTCTCCGTACACAGCGAACGCAGCGGCATGGAGTACAACGCGACCTCGCTGGACACGCTGTTCTGCCAGCGCCGCAACCTGGTGTCGCCACGCTTCTGGGGCATGTTGCGCGATCTCGCACGCTTCTATCGCGAAGCGCCCGCGTTGCTGGAGGGCAACGACACCGGCCCTACGCTCGGGGAATACCTGCGCGCGGGCGGCTACGGCGATGCGTTCCGCGATGAACATCTGGTGCCGATGGCCTCGGCGCTGTGGTCCTCGCCGCCGCAGGGCATCCTGGCCTTCCCGGCACGGTATCTGGTGCAGTTCATGGCCAACCACCACATGCTGACGCTGGGCGAGCGGTCGCCCTGGCGCGTGGTCGCCGGCGGCTCGGCGACATACGTCGCAGCGCTGCGCGAGCGCTGGCGCGTGCAGGAGCGCGTGGCCACGCCGGTGCACGCCGTGCTGCGATGCGAAGACAAGGTCGGCGTCGTCACGGCCACCGGCACCGAACGCTTCGATCACGTGCTGATGGCCTGCCACAGCGACGATGCGCTGCGTCTGCTGCACGATGCCGACGCGCGCGAACGCGGCGTGCTGGGCGCCATCCGCTATCAGTCCAACGACACCGTGCTGCATACCGACGCTCGCCTGCTGCCGCGCCGACGCAAGGCGTGGGCCGCATGGAACGCGCACGTGCCGCGAGATCCATCCGCGCCCTGTACGGTCAGCTATTGCATGAACCTGCTGCAGGGCGTGGAGTCGCCCGAGCCGTTCGTGGTGACCCTCAACCGCAGCGACGCCATCGATCCCGCGCGGATCCTGCGCCGCATGCATTACCGCCACCCCGTGTACGACCATGCGATGGTGGCGGCGCGGCGCCGCAAGGCAGAGATCCAGGGGCACCGGCGCACGTGGTTCGCGGGTGCCTACTGGGGATGGGGCTTCCACGAAGACGGTATCCGCAGTGCGCGCGAGGTGGTCGACGCGCTGGAAGCGATGCCGGCCGATGCCGACGCGCGATACGCGGCGGACGCGGTGACGGCGTGAGTACACCCCTGGCCAGCGCGGTCTACGAAGGCATGGTGCGCCACCGGCGCCACACGCCGCGGCCGCACGCGTTCCGCTACCGCATGGCGCAGCTGTATCTTGACCTGGACGAACTGGACCGCGTGTTCGACCGGCGCTGGCTGTGGTCGGTCGATCGCCGCAACCTGGCCGAGTTCCGCCGCAGCGACTACCTCGCACCGCACGACCAGCCACTGGCCGACGCCGTGCGCGACCGTGTCGAACGCGACGTAGGCCATCGCCCGCGTGGCCCCGTGCGCCTGCTCACGCACCTGCGTTACGGCGGCTACGTCTTCAATCCGGTGAGCTTCTACTACTGCTTCCAGCCCGATGGCACCACGCTGGAGGCGGTGGTCGCGGAGATCACCAACACGCCGTGGCGCGAACGCCACAGTTATGTGCTGCCGGTACGCGATGGCGTGCCGTACGGCGACGGCTGGCAATGGGGCTTCGACAAGGCCTTCCATGTCTCGCCGTTCCTGCCGATGGACTGTGCCTACCAGTGGCGCTTCGGCACGCCCGACGAGGCGCTGCGCGTGCACATGCAGGTAGATCGCGGCGGTCAGCGCGCCTTCGACGCCACGCTGACGCTGCTGCGGCGACCCTTGGACGGCGCCTCGCTGGCACGCGTGCTGTGGCGCTACCCGCTGATGACCGCGCAGGTGATCGGCGGCATCCACTGGCAGGCGCTGCGCCTGTGGCTGAAACGCACGCCCGTTTACGACCACTCCCCTCTTGCCCGCGAGACCCCATGAACCAGATCGTCGACGTTTCCGCTGCACCGTCCTATGGCGCGCTCGACCGGCTGCTGCGCTCGCAGCTGCTGGCGCGCCTGGATGCGCTGGACCATGGCGTCCTGGTGGTCAGCGACGCGCTGGGCGAGCACCGTTTCGGCACGCCCGGCGAAGGTGCGCTGCCGACCGTCCACCTGTGGATCGACGATCCGGCCTTCTATCGCGCGGTCGCGGCACAGGGCAGCGTCGGCGCGGGCGAGTCGTGGATAGAGGGCCAGTGGCGCTGCGACGACCTGGTGGGCCTGGTGCGCCTGCTGGTGCGCAACCGGGCGCTGCTGGACGGCATGGAAGGCGGGCTGGCGCGACTGGGCGGCTGGGCGCTGCGCAGCTGGCACGCACTGCGCCGCAACACGCGCGAGGGCAGCCGCCGCAACATCGCCGCGCACTACGACCTGGGCAACGACTTCTTCGCGCTGTTCCTGTCGCCGGACCTGATGTACTCGTCGGCGATGTTCGCTTCGCCGGACGACGATCTGGATACGGCGTCGTACCGCAAGCTGGACGCCGTCTGCCGCAAGCTGGCGCTGGGGCCCGACGATCGTGTCATCGAGATCGGCACCGGTTGGGGCGGTTTCGCCCTGCACGCCGCGCGCCACTACGGCGCGCACGTCACCACCACCACGATCTCGCGCGAACAGCACGCGCTGGCCAGCCAGCGCGTGGCCGCCGCCGGCCTGCAGGACCACGTCACCCTGCTGCTGCAGGACTACCGCGACCTGCAGGGTACGTACGACAAGCTGGTGTCGATCGAGATGATCGAGGCGATCGGCGCACAGTACCTCGACACCTTCTTCGGAAAACTCGGCAGCCTGCTGCGGCCCGGGGGTCAGGCCTTGCTCCAGGCGATCACCATCGAGGACCACCGTTACGTGCAGGCGCGCGATTCGGTGGACTACATCAAGCGCTTCGTGTTCCCGGGCAGTTTCATTCCGTCGCTGGAGGCGATGTACGGCGCCAAGACCCGCGCCAGCGACCTGCAGGTCGTCCACCAGGAAGACTTCGGTTTGTCGTACGCCTACACGCTGCGCGCGTGGCGGCGCCGCTTCATGACCCGCCTGCCGGAGGTGCGCGCGCAGGGGTTCGACGAACGCTTCATCCGCCTGTGGGAGTTCTACCTGGCGTACTGCGAGGGTGGATTCCTGGAACGTTCCATCGGCGTGTCGCACCTGCTGATGGCGCGACCCACGCACGGGGCGACGGCATGAACCCGCTTGGCGCCCTCGGCCTCGCCGCCGCGCTCGCCGCCGGCGTGATGACGCTCGGCTGGTGGTGGCAGAAGCGCCACGACAACGCCGGCATAGTCGATGTGCTGTGGTCGGCCTGCGTAGGCGGCAGCGCGGTACTGCTGGCCGTGCTGGGCGACGGCGCGGTGCCCGCACGCATCGCCCTGGCCGTGCTCGGCGGCCTGTGGGGTGCGCGGCTGGCGCTGCACCTGTGGCATCGCGTGCGCAGCGAACCGGAAGACGGTCGCTACCGCTACCTGCGCGAACACTGGCACGGGCACCAGGGCAAGTTCTTCCTGTTCTTCATGGCGCAGGCGTTGCTGGTGCTGCTGTTCGCCCTGCCTTTCGCCGCCGCCGCGCGCAGCCCGGTCGACACCGCATGGCCGTGGATCGTGCTGGCAGCGGCGATCTGGATCGGCAGCGTGGCCGGCGAGGCCATCGCCGACCGCCAGCTGGCCCGCTTCCGCGCCGATCCGGCCAATCGCGGCAGCACCTGCCGCGAAGGGTTGTGGCGCTACTCCCGGCATCCCAACTATTTCTTCGAATGGCTGCACTGGTTCGCCTACATCGCCCTGGCCGTCGGCTCGCCATGGGCGTGGCTGTCGTGGTGCGGGCCGGTGGTGATGTACGTGTTCCTTCGCTGGATCAGCGGCATTCCGTACACCGAAGCGCAGGCACTGCGCACGCGGGGCGAGGCATACCGCGAGTACCAGCGCACCACGCCGATGCTGTTCCCCTGGTTTCCCAAATCCGCCACCAAGGAGGCGACACGATGAACGCGATGGTGGAAGAACTGGCGGCCGACCGTGCCGCTCACGGCCTGCTTGGCCTGGCCGAACGCGGGCTGCTACCCGACGCACTCGTCCGCCACGGCATCCGTCAGCTGTGCGCACAGCGGCTGCGCGACGAGCGCCACGGCGGACAGGAAGCGCAGTCCGCGCTGCTCGCGCATCGCCTGCGCGCGCTCCGGCAGGGCGCGCTGGCCGTGCATACCGATGCCGCGAACCGCCAGCATTACGAACTGCCGGCGGATTTCTTCCGTCACTGCCTGGGCCACCGGCTCAAGTACAGCAGTTGCTACTACCCGACGGGAACCGAAACACTGGATCAGGCCGAAGAGGCGATGCTGTCCCTGTACGGCGAGCGTGCCGCGCTGGCCGACGGGCAGGACATCCTGGAACTGGGTTGCGGCTGGGGGTCGCTGACGCTGTGGATGGCCGAGCGCTACCCGAACGCACGCATCACCGCGGTGTCCAATTCGCACTCGCAACGCCAGTTCATCGAAGCGCGCTGCGCCGAACGCGGCCTGGGCAACGTGCGCGTCATCACCTGCGACGTCAACCAGCTGCAGCTCGAGGCGCAGGCATTCGACCGCTGCGTGTCGGTGGAGATGTTCGAACACGTCAGCAACCATGCGACGCTGATGCGGCGCATCCACGATGCGCTGCGACCGGGTGGCGCGCTGTTCGTGCACATCTTCGTCCACCGCGACCTGATGTACCCGTTCGAGACGCAGGGCGAGGACAACTGGATGGGCCGGCATTTCTTCACCGGCGGCATGATGCCGTCCGCCGACCTGCTGCTGTTCTTCCAGGAGCACCTGAAACTGCAGGAACGCTGGCTGCTCGACGGCACCCACTACCAGCGCACCGCCAACCACTGGCTGGCGCAGCACGACGCCAACCGCGACGCGGTGATGGCGGTGCTGCGCGAGGCCTACGGCGAGGCCGCGGCGCTGTGGAACCAGCGCTGGCGTATGTTCTGGATGGCCTGCGCCGAACTGTTCGGCTACCGCGATGGCCAGGAATGGCTGGTGGCGCACTACCGTTTCCAGCGTCCGGCCAGGGAGCACTGACATGCGCACCCTGCCCTTCGTGCTGCTCGCCCTGGTCGTGGCGACCACCGCCGCCTGCCGCTCGGGCAACGTCAAGCCTTCCATCCCGACCGCCGCACCGGTGGACGTGGACCGTTTCATGGGCGACTGGTACGTCATCGCCCACATCCCGTCATTCCCGGAGCGCGAGGCCTACAAAGCGGTGGAGTCCTACGCCCGCATGCCCGACGGCCGCATCCAGACCACGTTCCGCTTCCGCAAGGGCGCGCTGGATGGCCCGGAGAAGACCATGCACCCCGTCGGCACGGTGAAGCCCGATGGCGGCGGCGCGGTGTGGGACATGCAGTTCGTCTGGCCGATCCAGGCCGAGTACGTCATCGCCTGGGTCGATGCCGATTACCAGCAGACCATCGTCGGCCGCAGCAAGCGCGACTACGTGTGGCTGATGGCGCGCACGCCGCGGATTCCGGAAGCCGACTACCAGGCCCGGGTGAAGCAGATCGAAGCGCTGGGCTACGACGTGTCGAAGCTGCGGCGCGTGCCGCAGTAACGGAACGCACGGCATCCCGGCGCATCATGCCGGGAGGAACAGCTCCTGTGCCCAGCCGATGAAGGCCCGAAGCCGGGGCGATGGCAGCCGGGTACGCGGATACACGATCGACACCGGACTGGGAAGCGGCGGGTAAGCCTCGAGCAGCGGAAGCAGCCGGCCTTCGGAGAAATAGGCATCCAGCCGGTAGCGCGGCGCCTGGATGATGCCGAACCCCGCGAACGCGGCACCCACGTAGGAGTCGGCGCCGCTCACGCGCACCCGCGTCGGCAGGGTCACGAGTTCGACCCGCCCATGCCGCTGGAACTCCAGCGGCAGCAGTCCGCCCAGCGAAGACGACTTGAAACCGACCATGACGTGGCCGCCCGCCTCCAGCGATTCGATGGTGTCCGGCGTGCCCAGACGCTCGCAGTAGGCCGGCGACGCTGCTGTCGCTTCGGGCAGTTGCGTCAGCCGCCGCGCGATGAGATCGCTGTCGCGCAGCTCACCCACGCGCACGGCACAGTCCACGCCCTCGCGTACCAGGTCGACATACCGGTCGCCTTCGCCGACGTCGAGTTCGATCTCCGGATAGCGCTCCAGAAAATCCGGCAGCCGGGGAAACAGAAGATGACGTGCCAGCGTGCCGTGCACGTCGATGCGCAGCGGCCCGTGCGGCCGCGCATCGCGGAACGCGCTCTCGGCATCCTCGACGTCGGCGATCAGGCGCAGGCAGCGACCATAGAACGCCTCCCCCTCCAGCGTCGGCGTCACCGTCCGGGTCGTGCGTTGCAGCAGCCGCACGCCAAGCCGGGCCTCCAGTGCCTTGATGGCATCGGTGACCGTGGCCCGCGGCAACGCCAGATCGTCGGCGGCGCGCGTGAAGCTGCGACGCTCCACGATCCGCGCGAACACCTTCATCGCATCGAAACGATCCATTATCCGAACTTCCGAATGGTGATGCCGGATTGTGCCTGATTATCCGGAAGTAGAACGCCAATAAGGTGGTCCCACGCCAATCCGGCGCGAAGTGGAGACCCCCCATGAACGAACCCTCCCGTCCGGTCGCCATCGTCACCGGCAGCTCCCGCGGCATCGGCGCGGCCATCGCCGAACGCCTGGCGCGCGACGGCCACGCCGTGGTCATCAACTATGCCGGCCGCCGGCAGGATGCCGACGCCATCGTCGAACGCATCGCCGCCAGCGGCGGCGATGCCGTGGCCCTGCAGGCCGACATCGCCGACCCGGACGCCGTGCAGCGCCTGTTCGACGCGGCCGAAGCGCGCTTCGGCGGTGTGGACGTGCTGGTCAACAACGCCGGCATCATGAAGCTGGCGACGTTGGCCGACAGCGACGACGCGCTGTTCGACCGCCAGATCGCCATCAACCTCAAGGGTACGTTCAACACGCTTCGCCAGGCGTCGCGCCGGCTGCGCGACGGTGGCCGCATCGTCAACCTGTCCACCAGCGTGGTCGGCCTGAAGCTGGAGAGCTACGGCGTGTATGCCGCGACCAAGGCGGCAGTGGAGACCCTGACCGCGATCCTGTCGAAGGAACTGCGCGGCCGTTCGATCACCGTCAATGCCATCGCACCGGGGCCGACGGCCACCGACCTGTTCCTGGATGGCAAGTCGCCCGACCTGATCGAGCGCATGGCGAAGATGAATCCGCTCGAGCGCCTCGGTACGCCAGCCGACATCGCCGCGGCCGTGTCGTTCCTCGTCGGCTCCGACGGCGGCTGGATCAACGGCCAGGTCGTGCGCGCCAACGGCGGCATGGTCTGAGCCCCCTCATCCCGTTGGAGACATCGACATGAAGAAGATCATCCTGGTCACGGGCGCATCGTCCGGTTTCGGCGCGCTGACCGCGCGCCGCCTCGCCGATGCGGGCCACACGGTGTACGCCAGCATGCGCGACACGCAGGGCCGCAATGCGCCGCAGGTGGAAGACGCCACACGTTACGCCAACGAGCACGGCGTAAACCTGCGCACGGTGGAGCTGGACGTGCTGTCCGACATATCCACCGGGCACGCCATCGCGCACATCCTGCGCGAAGCCTCCCGCATCGACGTGGTCGTGCACAACGCCGGGCACATGGTGTTCGGCCCGACCGAAGCGTTCACACCCGAGCAGTTCATCGAACAGTACGACGTCAACGTCGTCGGCACGCAACGCGTGAACCGCGCCGTGTTGCCGCACCTGCGCCAGCAGCGCAACGGCCTGCTGGTCTGGGTCGGTTCCAGCAGCACGCGCGGCGGAACGCCGCCGTACCTCGCGCCGTACTTCGCCGCCAAGGCCGCGATGGATTCGGTCGCGGTCTCCTATTCCACCGAGTTGTCGCGCTGGGGCATCGAGACGTCCATCGTGCTGCCAGGGGCCTACACGTCCGGCACCAACCACTTCGCGCATTCGGGAAAGCCCGCGGACGCCGCGCGTGCGGCGGAGTACGACACCGGTCCGTATGCCGATCTGCCGGATCGGATCCTCGAAGGTCTGAAGTCGCTGGAACCGGCGGATGCGGATGTGGCCGACGTGGCGGCCGCCATCGTCCGCGTGGTCGGCTTGCCGCACGGAGAACGCCCGTTCCGCGTGCATGTCGATCCGTCGCAGGACGGTGCCGAAGCAGTGAATGCGGTCGGCGACCACGTGCGCCGCGAGATGTACCGCAACCTGGGCCTGGAGAGCCTGCTCAGGCCGCAACGCCACGGATGACCCGAGCCGCGATCGGCGACGACACCGTCGTTGCCGACGCCCGCCCCACCTCCCCATCCATTCCGGAGTGAAGCATGAACACGACGATGCCGCGGAATACCTATGTCCTGACAACCCTGATCGCAGCAGTGACGGCCGCAGGCGCGGCCGCCATCAGCCTGTCGCTGGCCCTGCCGGTGTGGGCGATGTTCATCGGCTGGATCGCGTTCTACACGCGCGGCCTGACCTTGCGCGCCGCGATCGAGAACCTCGCATGCGTCGGCGCGGGCCTGGTGCTTGGCCTGATGGCCACACTGGGCCTGCAGGCGCTGTCGGGCGCGACAACGCCCGACGTGGCACTGCCCATCATCGTCTTCTGCGTGGCGATCCTGGTGGTGTCGTTGCGCGGCCTGCCGGTGATGAGCAATCTGCTGGGCTACTTCCTCGGCTTGGTGGCGTGGTTCGCCGCGCACCTGGAGCCCTCGCTCGAAAGCGTCGGAAAGCTGTTCGGCGCGGGCACCGTCGGCACCACGGCCGGCCTGGTGTCCCACACGCTGGCCTCGCGATTCTCGCGAACGACCGCCAGCACCGCGCACTGACCCGCTATGGCGGCAGAACCATCCTGTTCGACACCGTCCACCGCCGAAGGAGACCTCACGATGAAATTCCGACACGTCGCGGCGCCCGCCGTACTCGCCATCATCCTGCTTGCATCCGGCCTTGCACCGGCGCACGCGACGGACACCCCCATGACCGAACGCAACAGGCAGTTCATCACACAGGCATTCGCACGCTGGGCCGCAGGCGGAGCGACCTTCTTCGATGACGTGCTGGCGCGAGACATGGTGTGGACGATCAAGGGCACCAGTCCGATGGCCGGCCGTTATGAAGGACGCGACGCGTTCTTGGCCAAGGCGGTCACGCCGTTCGCTGCGCGCCTGTCGTCGCCCATGCGACCGACGGTGAAGCACATCTGGGCCGAAGACGATCATGTCGTCGTCCATTGGGACGGCGCGGCCACCGCGGCCGATGGCCAGCCGTACCGGAACAGCTACGTCTGGATCTTCCGGATGGAGA
The DNA here is from genome assembly GCF_043632995.1 of Pseudoxanthomonas japonensis. Classification (NCBI taxonomy): domain Bacteria; kingdom Pseudomonadati; phylum Pseudomonadota; class Gammaproteobacteria; order Lysobacterales; family Lysobacteraceae; genus Pseudoxanthomonas; species Pseudoxanthomonas japonensis. The sequence continues at coordinate 2,953,807 of NZ_CP171632.1, forward strand.
ATCTTCGTGCGGCGGAGGTGACCGCGTTCCTCGACCTGGTGCCGTACGACGACGTGCTCCGGCGTATTCCGCTGGAGTGAGCGTTGCGGGTGAAGCATGGGCAGCGTACTCGCCCGCTGCATCGCCACGCTCCCGGGCGATGTCGCATCTTCTCCGCGCGACTACGCGGCACCAGGACAGGGCGACTCGCTCTTTGGCGTACGAACGCCAATGGCTGGTCCCTACCAATACTGATCGACATGCGCATCGCACGCACTGATTACTCGGCTGCTTCCGCCTTAAACGCTTCTTAAAGTCCGCGGCCCACAGTGCTTCACCTGCTGAAGGCCTGCAGGCTCCCCACCACTTTTCCCGCGAGGTAACGACCGTGGTCTACCGGCTCGTATCCGAAGTGCTTGCGAATCCCGTTCCTTCATCGTCCCCTACCCATGCGAGGCAGCGTCGACGCGTCCATTGGAGCGCAATACTCGCCAGCGTCGGCGCCTTGCTGCTTTCCGCGTGCGCCGCCAGCGGCACCGTCGGACAGCCAGCGCCGAAGCCGGACTGGAGCACCGCCGACATGCCTTCCCAGGCCGGACGCATCTTCGTGGTCACCGGCGGTACGAGCGGCATCGGCTTCGAAAGCGCCAAGGCGCTGGCCGCCGCCGGTGCGGAGGTCATCATTGCCGCACGCAATCCGCAGCGCGGCGAAGAAGCGGTCGCCAGCATCCGCCAGGCTGCGCCCGGCGCCAACGTGCGCTTCGAAGCACTCGACCTCGGCGACCTGGCGTCGGTGCATGCACTGGGAAGCCGCCTCGCCCTGTCGTTGCCACGGCTGGATGGCCTGATCAACAACGCCGGCATCATGGAGCCGCCGCAGCGCGACACGACACCTGACGGGTTCGAGATGCAGTTCGCGACCAACTATCTTGGCCACTTCGCATTGACGGCCGATCTGTTGCCGCTGCTGCGCAAGTCGGATGCTCCGCGTGTCGTCACCCTGTCCAGCATCGCGGCACGACGAGGCGCAATCCACTTCGACGACCTGCAGTTCGAACACGAATGGGATACGGCGCAGGCCTATCGGCAATCGAAGCTGGCATGCCTGATGTTCGCGCAGGAGCTGCAGCGGCGCAGCGACGCACAGGGCTGGGGCATCGCCAGCATCGCAAGCCACCCGGGCCTGTCGCGTACCAACCTGCTGCCGTCGCAGGGCCGCAGCACGGTGCTGTGGCGTTTCTTCCAGACGGCAGAACAAGGTGCGTTGCCGACGCTGTACGCCGCGACGGCGCCGGACGCGCAGGGCGGACGCTACTACGGGCCGACCGGCCTGCTGGAAGCACGTGGCGAGCTGGGTCATGCCCGTGTTCCCGAGGCTGCGACCGATACCGAAGCCGCATCACGCCTGTGGAACGTCAGCGAGACGCTGGCAGGCGTGCACTACCCATCGGCCGCAGCCGAATGAGTGGCCAAGACAGCGCAGTCCGGGACCTCGGCCGATGAACGGGAGTGCGATGCCACCCTCGCACCGACAACGCTTGCCTTATCGCGCGTTCAATCTCCGGCGCGAAGAAGTCGCGCCGGTCCTGATCGCCGCGCTGTTCTTCTTCTGCGTGCTGACCGCGCTGATGCTGCTGCGGCCGGCGCGCGACGCGCTGGGCATGGAGCGCGGCATCGAGAGTATCCGCTGGCTGTTCATCGGCACCGCCTTGGCGACGCTGGCGGTGAACCCGGTGTTCGGCTGGCTGGTCGCACGCTTGCGGCGGCTGCAGTTCATCGGCGCCACGTACGGCTTCTTCGTGCTGAGCCTGGTGGGATTCTGGGCGTTGCTGGTGTTCGCGCCGGGGGCCGTCGGCCAGCGTAGTGGCCAGGTGTTCTACGTCTGGTTCAGCGTCTTCAACCTGTTCGTGACCATGGTGTTCTGGGCGCTGCTGGCGGACCGGTTCACCAGCGACCAGGGCAAGCGCTTCTTCGCACTGATCTCGGTCGGCGGGACGCTGGGCGCGATCTTCGGCCCGTGGCTGACATCGCGCCTGGCCGTGCCACTCGGAACCCCGAGCCTGTTGCTGGTCGCGGGCGGCTTCCTGCTCGCGGCACTGGCCATGGCGGCGCTGCTGGTGCGCGTGGTGCCGGACCGGAACGCGACGGTCGGCGCGACGGCCTCTCCCGTGGACGCTACGGTCGCAAACGAACGCATCGGCGGCAGCGCCTGGGCCGGCCTGGCAGCCGTGTTCCGCTCGCGCTACCTCACCGCGATCGCCGGCTATGTCGTGCTGATGACCGTGCTCGCCACGTTCATCTACTTCACGCGCCTGCAGATGGTCGCGGCGGTGGCCGACGACATGGATGCGCGCGCCGCGATCCTGGGCAACATCGACATGTGGACGCAGGTTGCCGTGCTGGTGCTGCAGGTCACCCTGACCGGCAAGCTGATCCAGCGGTTCGGCCTGGGCGTGGCGCTGGCCATCCTGCCCGTCGCCACGGTGCTCGGCTTCGTCGGGCTGGCGATCTACGGCTCGTTCGTCGTGCTGGTGCTGCTGGAGGCCACCAACCGCGCCGTGCAGCGCGGCATCACCCGACCGGCGCGCGAGGCGCTGTTCACCGTGGTCAGCCGCGAAGAGAAATACAAGGCCAAGGCCTTTGTGGACACCTTCATGTACCGCGCCGGCGATGTCGTCGGTGCGCAGGCGGAAGGCGGACTTGGACGACTCGGGCTGGCCCTTGGCGGACTGGCCAGCGTGGTCGTGCCGCTCGCGCTGGCCTGGGCGGCGCTGGCGCTATGGCTCGGGCATGCGCAGGCGCGCCGGGCTGCCGCAGCACGTGGAACGCCGTCCCGTTTACCTGTTCCTCCCGCGCATGCGTCGCGCATGCCCGGCCCGTCGCCGACGCGGGACGGACCATGACCGCACCACGTCGATGCCTGGCAGCGCTTGATGTCGCCGCCTTGCCGACACGACGACCGGCGTCGCCAGCAGATACGCGTGGCGCCGCGCTCGAGCCGTTGCACCCGATGTTCGCGCACGGCCCATTCCAACTCCCCCTGAGGAATCGATCATGATCCACCAACGCACCGCATCGCCCGTCTCCGTCCCGGCCTCCTGGCGGGGTCGCCTCGCCGCCCTCGGCCTGCTGCTGGGCAGCGTGGTCACCATCGACGCGTTTGCGCAGACACCGCCGCCACCGGCCTGGAGCGCGGACGACATGCCATCGCAGCAGGGGCGCATCTTCGTGGTCACCGGCGGCACCAGCGGCATGGGCTTCGAGGACGCCAAGGCGCTCGCTTCCGCCGGTGCGCGCGTGGTGATCGCCGCGCGCAATGCGCAGCGCGGGCAGGAAGCGATCGACAAGATCCGCCAGGACGTTCCTGCAGCGCGGGTGGAGTTCGAAGCTGTCGACCTGTCCAGCCTGTCGTCGGTCCGCGACCTGGGCGAGCGCCTGCGCGCCTCCCTGCCCCGCCTGGACGGCCTGATCAACAACGCAGCCATCATGGCGCCGCCGACGCGCAGCGTGTCGGGCGACGGCATGGAAATGCAGTTCGCCACCAACTACGCCGGCCACTTCCTGCTGACCGCCGAGCTGCTGCCTTTGCTGCGCAAGAGCGACGCGCCGCGCGTGGTGACGCTGTCCAGCATCGCGGTGCATCGCGGCACGCTGGATCTCGACGACCTGCAGTCGACCGGTGCATACGAGCCCATGGCCACCTATGCGCAGTCGAAGCTGGCCTGCCTGATGTTCGCCTTCGAACTGCAGCGCCGCAGCGAGGCCGGTGGCTGGGGCATCCAGAGCATGGCCGCGCATCCGGGCGTGGCGGTCACCGAACTGGTAGCGCGAGGTCCCGGCCTGGACAGCCCGCAGGGGCGCCAGTGGTCCAGCAACCGGGCGAACTTCCAGACCGCCGCACAAGGCGCCATTCCCACGCTGTACGCGGCGACGGCAGCCACCGCGCAGGGCGGCATCTACTACGGTCCGACCGGCCCGAACGAAGTGGCGGGCCCGCTGGGCCTGGCCACTGTTCCCGCCATCGCCCGCGATGCGGCGACCGCCGCACGCCTGTGGGAACTGAGCGAAACGCTCACTGGCGCGCACTTTCCGACGACCGGCCACTGATCGCAGGCCATGACGCGCAACCGGAACGACCGCATCGACCCGGCACATCGAGGTGAACCACCCGCTGCCTCCGCCGATGGCGCGACCGCGCATGCCGTGTCGCGCTGGGGCAGCGGCCTGCTGTTCGCCACCAGCTGGATCAGTGGCGTCGTCTTCGCCACCTACATTGCGGCGTTCTTCGGCGGCACCCTGCTCGCAGGCGCCGGCGAACGATGGAACGAGTCCCTGCCCGGACTGCACGACCCCGCCACACCGATGGCCATCGTCGCCATCGGTGTGCACTTCCTGACGGGCGCGGTGCTGCTTCTGCTGGGCCCGATCCAGTTCATCGGTCACCTGCGGCGCCGCGTTCCCGCACTGCACCGCGGGCTCGGCCGCCTCTACGTGGCGTCGGCCGCACTGGCCGGCATCGGCGGCCTGTTCTTCATCGTCGCCAAGGGCACCGTGGGCGGCACGGTGATGGACATCGGGTTCGGTCTCTACGGCATCCTGATGGTGGTGTGTGCCGCGCTGGCGTTCGTCCACGCGCGTGCGGGCCGTTTCGGGCAGCACCGCGCCTGGGCCATTCGACTGTTCGCGCTGACCATCGGCTCGTGGCTCTACCGGATGGAATACGGCGCCTGGTTCCTGGTTGCCGGCGGTGTGGGTACCGGCCGGGGATTCACGGGCTGGTTCGACGCCGTCATGGCGTTCTTCTTCTACCTGCCCAATCTGGTCGTCGCCGAATGGGTCATCCGCTCCACGCGGTCGCGACCGACCCCGCTGGCCAGCATCGGATCCGGCGCACTGATGCTGTTCGCGAGCAGCTTCGTTGCGCTGGTGACCTGGCTCTTCATCCAGGGGGCCTGGGGCCGCCGCATCGCCAGCGGCCTGCTGACGATGTCCTCCTGACGCCGCGTCGTCCGGCAAACGCCTGCATCCGCGCGGAGACGCCGCGGCGCCGGCGGCGCGCCCATTCATCCGATTCCCCCATGAAGCAATCGTCGTGGCTGGCTGGACATCCCTCGATAGTGGCGCGGTGGATCACGACGGTCTTCGAAGTCCGTCGCGACGAGCGCGGCCCGTTGCTGACCGCGGCCTGCGGATTCTTCTTCGTGCTGTCGGCCTTGATGCTGCTGCGGCCCGTGCGCGATGCCGCCGGCATGGCGGGAGGCATGGAAAGCGTCCGCCTGCTTTTCATGGTGACCGCACTGGTGACGCTGGCGCTCAACCCCGTCTTCGGTCTGCTGGTGGGCCGCGTCCGGCGGGCGCGGGCCATCACCACGACCTACGGCTTTTTCGGGGCGACGCTGATCGCGTTCTGGGCGCTGCTGGTTGCGGGCTCGGGCATGGAAGGACGCGGCGGCCAGGCGTTCTATGTGTGGTTCAGTGTGCTCAATGTGTTCGGCACCATGGTGTTCTGGGCGCTGGTGGTCGATCGCTTCACCCGCGAACAGGGGACGCGCCTGTTCGCGCTCGTCGCAATGGGCGGCACACTGGGCGCGGTCTTCGGATCCTGGCTGACGTCACGGCTGGCGCAACCGCTCGGCGCGCTCCACCTGCTTCCGGTGTCGGCTGCGTTCCTGGCACTGGCCATGCTGGCCGCGTGGCGGCTGGATCGCGTCATGCCCGCGCGCGTGGCGGCGAACGGGCCAGCGGAGGCATGGCCACCGGACGATGCAGCACCGATCAGCGGCGGTGCATGGGACGGCATGCGTGCCGTGATGCGGTCGCGGTATCTGGCGGGCATCGCGGGCTACGTGCTGCTGATGGCGGTCATGGCCACGCTGGTCTACCTCACCCGGCTTCGGATGGTCGGCACGGTCGCGGCCGGAGCGGATGCGATGGCGGCGATGTTGGCGAGCATCGACATGTGGACGCAGATCGTGTTCCTGGTCCTGCAATGCGCCATGGCGACCCGGCTGGGGCGTCGCCTGCGCACGGGGACCGCGCTGGCCGCGCTGCCGTTGGCCACGGCCTTCGGGTTCGCGGGGCTGGCATGGCAGGGCGGCATCGCCGTCCTGTTCGCGCTTGAGGCCATCAACCGGACGATGCACCGCGGCGTCGCGCGTCCGGCCCGGGAGCTGCTTTTCACGCGGGTCGCACGCGATGGCAAGTACAAGGCCAAGGCGTTCATCGATACGTTCGTCTACCGGATGGGTGATGTCGTCGGTGCGCAGCTGGACGCGTTCGGCGGCCGCGCCCTGCCGGGTTGGGGAGGCATGGCCGCCGTGGCCATTCCGCTCGGGCTCGCATGGGCACTGCTCGCGCTCTGGCTGGGACGGCGCTACGAACAAGGCCGGCATGGCGCTGCCAAGCGCTAGCAGACCACCGCGACCCGCGCGGGCTGGTGGAGGTGGCGTTCGGCGAACAGCGGTCGCAGGGAGGAATGCACGGCCGTGCCGGCCCGGTGGCGTGCCTGCGCCGTCCGTCCGACCACGCTTCCTGCGCGCCGGCGTACACGTTACGGTGATGCCCTGCCGGCGGCAGGAAAGGGATTCCGGCGCCTCACGTCGGCGCGGCGCGTGCCGATGCCTGTCCAGGGGCCGGTCGTTCGTGGCGGGCAGCGTTCGGACTGCAAGGGAGAACTGCGTGGAAATGCGAGGATCTCGACAGGCCGACGCACTCAGGCAGCGGATCGTGGATGCGGTGTGCCACGAGAAGATCTTTCCCGTGTACCAGCCCATCGTCTGCCTGCGCAGCGGTGCGGTGCACAGCCTGGAGGTGCTGGCGCGCTGGACCGATCCCGAGCTGGGTCCGGTGCCGCCGGGCGACTTCATCCCGATCGCGCTGGAAGCCTCGCTGCTGCCACTGCTGACCCTGAACCTGGTCCGGCGCGCCTGCGCCGAAGCCAGCACATGGCCCGGCGTCCCGCGACTGGTGTTCAACGTGCCTCCCTCGCTGCTGCAGGATGCGCCCGCCGTGCGCCTGCTGGTCGAAGCGATTTCCGGCTCGGCGTTCCCGCAGGAGCGGGTCTGCATCGAGATGACCGAAGATGAGCTGATCGAGGACGATGCGGCCGCGGAAAAGGCCCTGGGTTACCTGAAGTCGCACGGTATCCGCGTGGCGCTCGACGACTTCGGGACCGGCTTCTCGAACCTGGTCCGGTTGAGCCGCTTCGGCTTCGACGAACTGAAGATCGACGGCAGCCTGATCCAGCGCTTGGCGACCGACCGCGAGAGCCGCAAGGTCGTGTCGGCCGTCATCGGCCTGGGGCACAGCCTGGAGGTCGCGGTCGTGGCCGAAGGCGTGGAGACCGAAGCGCAGGCCTCGGTGCTGCGCGAGCTGGGCTGCGATTTCGCCCAGGGCTGGCTGACCGGGCGGCCCATGTCCAGCCACGATGTGACCGCCCTGCTGGCCGCGACGCCGGCAAGCACGCTGTCGACGGGCCTCGCCCCGCTGTCGCCCTATCTCCGCCAGCACCAGCTGTCATCGCTGTACACGGGCGCGCCGGTGGGCCTGGCCTTCCTCAGCCCGGACATGCGGTACTCGGCGGCGAACACCGAGTTCGCGCGCATGGTGGGCCGGCCGCTGTCCGAGATCGTGGATGCGCACGTGTCCCAGGTCTATGCGCCGGGCATCGCCGAGTGGATCCTGCGCGAGTCGCGCCAGATCCTCGGCGACGGCACCACCTCCACCGTCGAGTTCCGCTTCCCGGACCGCGACGAGACCTTCCTGGTCGTCGGCACCTGCGTCACCGACGAGACGGCGCAGGCGATCGGCGTGTCGGTCGTCGCGATCGACATCACCGACCGCAAGCATGCGGAGGAAGAGATGCGCGCGCGCGAAGCGATCTACCGCGGCGCCGTCGAACTCGGGCCGAACGTGGCCTGGGTCAGCGACGGCGACGGCAAGCTGACCTACATCAGCCCCGCGCCGCACGAGCCCGAGGGCGGCACGATGGACGCGCGCATGGCCGCCTGGTACGCGCGCATGGACCCGGACGACAGCATGCGCGTGCATGCCGAGTGGCTGGCGGCCATCCCGACGCAGGATGCGTTCGAGACACGCTTCCGCCTGCGCTGGTTCGACGACCGCTGGCGCTGGGTGTCCAGTCGCGCCGTCCTCAGGACGACCGCCGACGGAGGTCGCGGGTGGTTCGGCGTGTTCACCGACATCTCGCGCCAGGTGGAACTGGAAGAACAGCTGGCCCGCATCGACCCGGGCATCGACGCGCGGTGAGTGAGTGGCGCCGGCACGCGGCGCCCTGCAGCGCGCGTGGCGTTTCGCCTGTTCCGGACATGCGCGCCACGAGGGTTCGCCGGATGCCCGGCATCAGAACCCGGTGGCCGCCGCCTCGTCGCAACTCATCCGCAGGAACTTGGCGGCGTACTCGATGCGATCGGCCAGCTCGGGGTCGCCGGGCACGAACGACAGGATGTTCGTGGCGAACGCCTGGCCTTTCACGCGCACGTCGATGCGGCCGCCATCGTTGCTGCGCACGACCTGCGCCTGCCTCCAGTCGATGAAGTGGGGACCGGCGAACTTCCGGAAGCCTTCCGTATAGTTCCACGACTCGTTCTTCATCACCGTCACCGACACCATGAAACCGGGCTCCTCCCATGAGGTGCTGCTGTGTTCGTAGGCGCTGGCGGGCATCTGGATGCCGTCGATGCGGGTCGTGCAGGCATCGGCGGTGCCCTGCGCATCGCCATAGGCGAGGTCCGTGAGCGCGAACTCGCCCAGCGATTTCTCCACCGCGTTGGTGCTCTTCTCTTCCTTGATGGAGAGCTTGATGCGGCTGATCTCGACGGTATGCGTGCCCGCCACGTAATTGGGACGGCCCAGCGTGTCGAGGAAGGTGGCGCGGGCGAAGCCTCGCTTGGCCATCGTGGCGAGGAACGCCTGGGCGCCTTCGGCCGTCTGGGCGCCCTGCGCCCCGGCGTTCGTCGACACGAGACACAGGGTTGTGGCGACCAGCACGACGCCGAAGGCAGAGATCTTGGGCATGGCGTTTCCTGGCATGTTCCGATGATGGGCTCGCTTCTTCACAACGACACCAGCACGTCTTCCCGGTGCCGCGGACGCACGTCCTGCATGCCGGCCTCTGAGCCCTGGCTCTGGTTCCACGAATAGTTGAAGTTGCCTTCGCTGGTGATCTCGCGGCCGCTGGCGCGACAACGTGCGATGAAGGCCGCCTTGAACGACTGGACGATGTCGTGCGCCTGCTGCCCCGAACCGGGTGGCAGGAAGCCGGGAGCGCCCCATCCCGGTGGTCCGGGACGGGTGATGACGTTCGAGTAGCACATGGGATTGACGGTATCGCCCGGCTTGTTGAGCAGGCCGATGCTGAGGACGAAGCGCAGCGGTTTGGCGGCGGCTTCGGTGGAGGGTGGGCCCGGCACGACCGGCGTGGACGCCACCGCTGGCTGACGCTGCGCACGCAGTTGCTGCTGCCGCGCGCGCTCTGCCGCCGCCTGCTCGGCGAGTTGGCGCTCGCGCGCCTCGGCGGCCTGCGTCCGCTCCGCCTTCTGCGCGACCTCCGCCGCGCTGGGCGCGCGCTGCGCCGGGGCGGCCGCCTGTGCGGAGGCCTGCTGGCGGACGCGCTCGGCCTCGCGGCGCTGGCGCTCCTCCTCGCGCTGGCGACGCTCGATCGCCATGGCCTGCTGGCGCTGGACATCGCGGATGAATGCATCCTGCGCGTCGCGCTCGGCCTGGTTCTTGGCCATTTCGCTGCCGAGGGTATTGAGGAAGACCGCCGCCAGGTTCGGGGCCGGTGCAGGCGCCTCCTCTTCCCAGTATTCCTCTTCCAGCGCGGCCATCTGCTGCATCTGTTTGAGCTGTTGGCGCTGCTGTTCGGCGGCAGCCTGTTCCTGGCTGAGCGCCTGCGCACGGCGCGCCCTGTCGGCCTGGATACGCTGCTGCAGCGTGGCCAACTCCGCCTGCGACAGCGTTCGCGGGCCGGATTTGGGCGGCGTCGGGCTCGCGACGGGCGCGGGTGCCGGCGCAGGCGGCGCCGCGGGTGGCGGGGGATTCGGTGCCGGCTCCGGGAGTGCAACAGCAGGCGCCGCCGCCGACGGCACGACCGACGCCAGGACGGGCTCCCCCCCTGCCGTCGCCACGCTGGGGCCTCGCTTCTGCTCGAAGCGCAGGGTCTTGGTCACCCGGACGATCTGGTCGTCCTTGTCGAGCTTGAGCGCCTCCTCGACGTACTGGCCATCGACGATCGACACCCGCGAGGGCATCTTGAGGAACGAACCCCGACGGATCCAGGTGACCGATCCGTCGGGGCCGATGCGTCCATCGAACGTGTGCAGGCCGCCGCCGTAGACCGAGACCAGCTCGCCCGCACGTGCACCGGGGCGGATCACGGTCTTGGCCAGGATCGCGCGACCCTCGACGATCGTGTCGTCCGGCCCCCATCGCCACGACGCCCAGTCCCCGTTGCCCGCGAATTCGGTATCCACCAGGCGCGCGTAAATGCCCCATACCGCCGGATCGGCCGCAGGCTGCGCCGTCACCGTCGCAGGCAAGGACAGCGACAACACCGCCACCAGCAGCCATGCGAAGACCGGCCGGCTTCTCTTGCATTCCGTCATGGCGCTCCCCAGCGCGTATCGACGCCGGGAGTGTAACGCGTAGTTCGCTCTTTTCCAGACGGCCTGCGGACCGCTTGGGCGCGGTCGATCACGGCGGCGGCAGCCGTCCCGCGCGCGGGTCCACGCTGCGTCGAGCGGCGCCGCTCACACCATAGGCAGCTTCAGCCCCTGCTCCTTCGCGCACTGCACGGCGATGTCGTAGCCGGCATCGGCATGGCGCATGACGCCGGTGCCGGGATCGTTCCACAGCACGCGGGCGATGCGCTTGTCCGCCTCCTCGCTGCCATCGCAGACGATGACCACGCCCGAGTGCTGCGAGTAGCCCATGCCCACGCCGCCGCCGTGGTGCAGCGACACCCAGGTGGCGCCGCCGGCGACGTTCAACATCGCGTTCAACAGCGGCCAGTCGGACACCGCATCGCTGCCGTCCTTCATCGCCTCGGTCTCGCGATTGGGCGAAGCCACGCTGCCGCTGTCCAGATGATCGCGGCCGATCACCACCGGCGCCTTCAGCTCGCCGTTGCGCACCATCTCGTTGAACGCCAGGCCGAGCTTGTGGCGCAGGCCCAGGCCGACCCAGCAGATGCGCGCCGGCAGGCCCTGGAAGCTGATGCGCTCGCGCGCCATGTCCAGCCAGCGGTGCAGGTGCGCGTCGTCGGGAATCAGTTCCTTCACCTTGGCATCGGTCTTGTAGATGTCCTCCGGATCGCCGCTCAACGCGACCCAGCGGAACGGCCCCACACCGCGGCAGAACAGCGGACGCACGTAGGCCGGCACGAAGCCCGGGAAATCGAACGCGTTCTTCAGCCCTTCATCGAACGCCATCTGGCGGATGTTGTTGCCGTAGTCGAACGTCGGCACGCCCATCTGCTGGAACGCGAGCATCGCTTCGACGTGCACGCGCATCGCCTGCTTGGCGGCATCGCGCACGCGTTCGGGATTGGCCTTCTGTTCGGCCAGCCACTGCTCGACCGTCCAGCCGATCGGCAGGTAGCCGTGCACGGGATCGTGCGCGCTGGTCTGGTCGGTGACCGCATCCGGACGCACGCCGCGCTTCACCAGTTCCGGCAGGATCTCGGCGGCGTTGCCGAGCAGCGCGATGGACTTCGCTTCGCCGGTCGCCGTGTATTTCGCGATGCGGGCAAGCGCGTCGTCGAGATCGGTGGCCTGTTCGTCCACGTAACGCGTGCGCAGGCGCATGTCGATGCTGGACTGGCGGCATTCGATGTTGAGCGAGCTGGCGCCGGCCAGCGCCGCGGCCAGCGGCTGCGCGCCGCCCATGCCGCCGAGGCCGGCGGTGAGGATCCACTTGCCGGTGAGGTCGCCGCCGTAGTGCTGGCGCCCCATCTCGACGAAGGTCTCGTAGGTGCCCTGCACGATGCCCTGGCTGCCGATGTAGATCCACGACCCGGCCGTCATCTGGCCGTACATCGCCAGGCCCTTCCTGTCGAGTTCGTTGAAGTGCTCCCACGTGGCCCAGTGCGGCACCAGGTTGGAGTTGGCGATCAGCACGCGCGGGGCATCGGCGTGCGTGGGGAACACGCCGACCGGCTTGCCCGACTGCACCAGCAGCGTCTCGTTGTCGTCGAGTTCGCGCAGCGATTTCAGGATGGCGTCGTAGCAGGCCCAGTCGCGCGCGGCACGGCCGATGCCGCCGTAGACCACGAGCGACGTGGGATCTTCCGCCACTTCCGCATCCAGGTTGTTCTGCAGCATCCGGTACGGCGCTTCGCTGAGCCAGGACTTGCAGGTGAGCGTGGCGCCGCGCGGGGCGCGGATGACGCGGGACGGATCGTGGCGAGGATCGGACATGGCGGGTTCCAGATGCAGATTGGCCGCCATTATCGGCGCCAGGCCCCATCCGGCGCGAGCGATGGCCATGCTGCGGTGCGCGATGGCCCGCGTGGCAGAATCCGGCCATGAATGCCTTCCGCACCGTCGCCGCCGCCCTGGCGCTCGCCAGCCTGCTGCTGATGCCGCCGGCATCCGCCGCGCCACCCGAGCGCGTGCTGGTCTTCACCAAGACGGCAGGCTTCCGCCACGACGCCATTCCCACCGCCGTGGCGACGTTGAAGACGCTGGCGGGTGAGGCCGGCATGGTGGCCGACCATACCGAGGATGCGAAGGTCTTCACCGTCGGCAACCTGGCACGCTACCGCGTGGTGGTGTTCGCCAGTACCACCGGCGACGTGCTGGACGAAGCGCAGCAGGCGGCGATGGAAGGCTTCGTGCGCGACGGCGGCGGCTTCCTCGGCGTGCATGCCGCAGCGGATACCGAGTACGACTGGCCGTGGTACGGGCGACTGGTCGGTGCCTACTTCAGGCACCATCCGCCGGGACTGCAGTCGACGCACGTGCAGCCGGAACACGACGGAAAACCCGTCGGTGCACGCTGGCCGATCACCGATGAGCTCTACAACTACCGTGCGAATCCGCGACCTCGCGTGCACGTCGTCGCCACGGTGGACGAGCGCGACTACGACGGCGGAGAGATGGGCGACGATCACCCGATCACGTGGTGCCATGCCTTCGACGGTGGCCGCAGCTGGTACACCGGGCTCGGGCACGACGCGAAGGTCTACGCGAACGAGAACGTCCTCGCCCAACTGGCGCGCGGGCTGCGCTACGCCGCAGGTCGCTCCGACGATTGCTGAGTCGCCCGCCTCCCGCGCATCGCGCGCGAGGCGGCTCACACGACAGGGATCAGTTCAGCGCCGGGTCGAGCGCACGCAACGCATCGGCCAGGTTGGTGTGACCGGTGCTGTCGATGTCGTCCTTGCTGTAGACGCGGCCCGGCTGACCGGTGCAGCGTGGCTTGCCGTCGCGCTGGGTGATGCGGCTGCCGGTGTGGCGCAGGCAATTTTCGTCGGACAGGCGCTTCTTTTCGACGGCCGCCACGGGCGTCTGCGCGTCAGAGGCCGCCCCCTGCGTTTGCTCTGCAACGGCCGGCGCGGGGGTCGGGGCCGGTTCGGCGGTGGTCTGCGCCTGCGCAGTCGCGGCGGCCAGGCTGACCGCCAGGGCCAGCATCAGGGGAAGGCGTTTCATGGGCGGCTCCCGGGTGTGAATGTGACTTCACGATACGCCTCCCGCCTGCGGGCGGCACCCTGGCAACGCCCTGCGTTTAGGCCGGCCTCAGGCAGCGGGACAGGCGTCGCCTTCGCCGTCGCGGAAGCGTTGCACGGCCGCGGCGTCGGCCGGTTGCGGCGGGATGCCGTCGTCGAACAGCACGCGCCAGATGCCGTCATCGCCGCGCTGCCAGACCGAGCCGAAGCGGCCCAGTCGCGTGGCCCCGGTCTTCGGGTCCTCGTACAGCGCCGGCCCGCTGGAATAGGCGGTGCGGCCGTCGCCACCCAGGGTGACGACGGCGGGATACCAGCGCAGGACCAGCGCGGAGCCATCGATCAGGCCGGCCCATTCGCGGGTGATCGCCTCACGGCCGCGGGTCGGCTTGCCGCTGACGCCGAACGCGGCGTCCGGATGCAGGTGTTCGGCGAACGCGACGGCATCGTGGTCGGCGACCGAGCGGGCGAAGTCCAGTTCACGCTGCCAGACGGCGCATTCGGCCTTGCGGATATCCTCGGGTGCGACCGCATGGACCGGGGCGATGACGCAGACCAGCAGCAGGGCGGACGAAAGTCGAAGCGACCGTGTCATGCGGATGTTCCCGGAGTCTGCCAAGCTGTACGCGATTTCAGCTTCTGTCCGTACCGCATGCGCCTGCCATTGGTCAGGGTGACGGTGCTGGCCGCCCTGCTGTGGACGGCCGGCTGCACCACCACCCCCTCCGCTCCCTCCACGACGCCGCCCGCACCGCACAGCGTCGTCCTGATCTCCGTCGACGGCCTGCCGGCCAGCGCCCTGGGCCGCGGCAACACCCCCGTTCTGGATGCGCTCGCGCGCGACGGCGTGCGGGCCGCGTGGATGAATCCCTCCTACCCGGTGCTGACATTCCCGAACCACTTCACCCTGGTCACCGGCCTGCGCCCGGACCGCCACGGCATCATCCACAACAGCATGCGCGACGAGACCGTGGGCGGTTTCAAGGTGGCCGACAAGGCCGCCGGCGCGGATGCGCGCTGGTGGCAGGGCGAGCCGATCTGGAACACCGCCGGCAAGGCCGGTCTGCGCACCGCCGTCTGGGCGTGGCCGGGCAATGCCGCGCCGATCGAAGGCCTGCGACCCACGCGCTGGAAGCCGTACTCGCCGGAGATCGATTCCGCCGCGCGCGCCGACCAGGTCGCGGCCTGGATGACCGAACCGCCGGCCACGCGCCCGCACCTGGCAGCGCTGTACATCGAACGCGTCGACAACGTCGGCCACGAAAAGGGCCCGGACGCGCCGGAGACGCAGGCCGCGATCCGCGAAGTGGACGCCGCCATCGGGCGCATCGTGCAGGCACTGGACGCGCGTGGACTGCGGGCATCGACCGACATCGTCGTGGTCTCGGATCACGGCATGGCGCCGGTGCAACCGGACCAGTACATCGCGATCGAGGACATGGCCACGATCGAACAGGCCGAAGCGGTGAGCACGGGTCAGGTGATCGGCTTCAATCCGCGCGCGGGCCATGAAGCGTCCACTGCGCAGCGCCTGCTCGGCCGCCAAGACCACTACGAATGCTGGCGCAAGCAGGACCTGCCGGCCCGCTGGCATTACGGCGCGCATCCGCGCGTGCCGGCGATCGTCTGCCAGTTCGACGAGGGCTGGAACGCGCTGCCCGCCGAACAGCTGGCGCGCACGCCCAAGGATCGCCTGAACCGGGGTTCGCACGGTTACGACAATGCGCTGCCGTCGATGCGCGCGGTGTTCGTGGCCGCCGGCCCGAGCTTCCGTCTCGGCGCCACGCTGCCTGCGTTCGACAACGTCGATGTCTATCCGCTGCTGGCGAAGCTGCTGGGCGTCACGCCGGCACGCAATGACGGTTCGGCCGACGTGTTCACGCCCGTACTGACGCCGCGGACGGCCCCCGCGCATTGATGTCCGGAAACGGCGAGTCCGTGCACGGGGCCGGTGCTAGCCTGCGCATATGCCCGCCGTCGACACCTCCGCCCTGCCCGATCCGCGCGTCTGCGAACAGGCGCGACTGAGCCGCGACGCACGCTTCGACGGGCTGTTCTTCACCGCCGTCACCAGCACGCGGATCTACTGCCGGCCGGTCTGCCCGGCCCCTGCGCCGAAGCCGACGAACATCGTCTATTACCGCCATGCGGCGGCCGCGGAAGCAGCGGGCTTCCGCCCCTGCCTGCGCTGTCGCCCGGAACTCGCGCCAGGCGACGGCGCATGGCGGCGTGGCGACGATGTCGTCGCTCGCGCATTGAAGATGATCGACCAGGGCGCGCTGGTCGACGCGCCGCTCGCGGACTTGGCGGGCAAGGTCGGCCTGGGCGAACGGCAGTTGCGTCGCCTTTTCAGCGAACGGCTTGGCGCGACGCCGAACGAAGTGCACGGCACGCGCCGGCTGCTGTTCGCCAAGCAGCTGCTGACCGAAACCACGTTGCCGATCACGCAGGTCGCGCTGGCGTCCGGCTTCGGCAGCCTGACCCGCTTCAACACCGCGTTCCGCGAGGAGTACCGCATGGCGCCGCGCGAGCTGCGCAAGCGCGACGTGCCACCGGCGCACGACGGAGTGACGCTGCGACTGGGGTATCGCCCGCCCTACGACCTCGCGGCGATGCTGGATTTCCTGCGCGGACGTGCGCTGCCCGGCGTGGAAGTCGTGGACGAACGCAGCTACCGGCGCGTGATCGGCACCGCCGATGCGCCGGGCTGGCTGCGTGTCAGCGCATGGGGCGGCGATGCGCACGCGCTCAGGCTGGAACTGCATGGCGCCGCACCTGCGCAGTTGCTGGGCATCGTGCATCGGCTGCGCCGCATGTTCGACCTGGATGCGGATCCGCATGTCATCGCACAGGCACTCGGCGACGATGCACGCCTGCGCCCGCTGCTGGAAGCTCGCCCGGGCCTGCGACTGCCGAGCGGCTGGGACGGTTTCGAGATCGCGGTACGGGCGGTGATCGGCCAGCAGGTCAGCGTCGCAGCCGCGCGCACGTTGACCGCACGCTTGGCGCAGCGGCATGGCACGCCGCTGGCGCTGGGAGCGGAGGGACTGACGCACCTGTTTCCGACGCCGGACCGGCTGGTCGATGTCGACCTGACCGAGATCGGCCTGACCCGCGCGCGCGCCGACACGATCCGGGGACTGTCGCGCGCCCTGCTGGAAGGCCGCGTCGATTTCCTTCCCGAACGGACACTGGAGGATTTCACCTCGCGTTGGGTCGCACTGCCCGGCATCGGCCCATGGACCGCGCACTACATGGCGCTGCGTGCGCTCGGCCATCCGGACGCGTTCCCTGCCGACGACCTGGTGCTGCAGAAGGCCGTACCGACCGATGGCGTACGCATGACCGCGAAGGCGCTGACCGCGCGCGCGGAAGCCTGGCGCCCGTGGCGGGCGTATGCGGTGATCCATGTGTGGAAGGGCAGCATGCCGCCACCAAAATCCCTGAAGGCCGTGGGAGCGACGTAAGTCGCGATGAGGCTTTACCGACACCCCATCGCGACTTACGTCGCTCCCACGCAACCTCACGTTGCTCCTCTATCCTCTCGATCATGATCCTCTACCGCCACCTCGACAGCCCCGTCGGCCTGCTCACCGTCGCCGCGACCGATGCCGGCCTGCATGCGATCGAGTTCCCGCGCAACCGGCATCCTGCCGACCGGCACGGATGGACCGAAGGCGACCACGCGTTGATCGACCTGGCGGCCCGGCAACTGGACGAATACTTCGCAGCGGAACGCCAGGTGTTCGACCTGCCGCTGGCGCCGCGCGGCACCGACTTCCAGCGCACGGTGTGGATGACGTTGGCCCGCATCGGCTACGGCGAAACGATCAGCTATGCACAACTGGCGCAGCGGGTCGGCAAGCCGACCGCGATGCGCGCGGTCGGTGCGGCGAACGGGCGCAATCCGCTGCCGATCGTGCTGCCCTGCCATCGCGTGATCGGCGCGGACGGCTCATTGACCGGTTTCGGCGGCGGCCTGCCGACCAAGCGGTTCCTGCTGGAACTGGAAGGCGCGCTGGCAAAAGCGGACGACCTGTTCGGCTGACGCCCCTACATGCCGCGGAAGCGCTGCTGGAACGCGCCACTGACCGGCAGCACATCGTCGCGCCCCTTCACGCTGAGCTGGTGGCGGCCGAGTTCGTCCTTGCGCACGCGGTCGATCGCCTGCACACGCACCAGCACGCCACGATGCACCTGCCAGAACACGTCCGGATCCAGCCCGCCCAGCAGTTCTTTCAGCGGCATGCGGATGATCGCCTCGTCGACGGCGGTGACTACGCGCACGTACTTGTCCTGCGCCTGGAAGAACAGCACATCGTCGATGGCGATCATGCGCACGCTGTCGCCGACACTCGCGGTGATCCAGCGGATCAGCCGGTCGCCCTGCGGACGCAGGCGTGCTTCCAGATCGTCGATCAATGTGCGCAGGTCCGGCGCACGCGCGTCGGCCAGGCGTTCGCGCACACGCGCCACCGCCTGTTCGAGGCGCGCATCCTGCACCGGCTTGAGCAGGTAGTCGGCGGCGCCGGCCTCGAACGCACGGATCGCGTAGTCCTCGTAGGCCGTGGTGAAGACGACCAGCCCGCCCTGCGCGACGACCTGGCGCGCCACGTCCAAGCCACTGACGCCCGGCATGCGGATATCGAGGAAGGCGACCTGCGGACGATGTTCCGCGACGGCTTCCAGCGCGGACACGCCGTCCTCGCAGACGGCCACCACGTCCAGCTCCGGCCACGCCGCGCGCAGCTGCTGCTGCAGCGCACGCCGCTGCGGGGCTTCGTCTTCGGCGATCAGCGCGGTGACCGGATTCATGCCGGCGACCCTATCGGCAGCCGGATCTCGGCGCAAACGCCGCGTCCTTCCGCACGCGTGATCAACGAGAACGTTGCCTGGGCACCATGGCGCGCCGCCAGTTGTTCGCGCACGTTCGCCAGGCCAACACCCGTGCTCAGTCCCGGCTGCAGGCCTGCGCCGTCGTCGATGACACGGACACGCAGGCGCTCGTCGACACGCTCCGCCATCACCGCGACGTGGCCGGCGCCTGGGCGTGGTTCGATGCCGTGCTTGATCGCGTTCTCAACCAGGGTGATCAGCAGCGAGGGCGGAAACGGCAGCGAGCGCAGCCCATCATCGGCCCGGACGGCGTACGTCAACCGCCCGCCCATGCGCACCTGCATCAGCGCCAGGTAGCTCGCGCAGATATCCAACTGCTGGCCCAGTGTCGCGTGCAGGCCGCGGTCGTCGCGCAGCTTGGGAATGGTGGCGCGAAGGAAATCGACCAGCGCATCCAGCGTCGCCTCCGCCTGTGCCGGGTCCTGACGGACCAGCGCGCGCACCGACGCCAGTGTGTTGAACAGGAAGTGCGGCTCCACCTGCGCCTGCAGCACGCCCAGGCGCAGGTCGGCTTCGTGCACGCGGCTTTCGAGGTCGCCCAGCGCCTGCGCATGCCGATGCAGATCCCAGCGCTGACGCTCGCTGAAGTAGGCACGCAAGGCCAGACCGCCACCGAACAGGCCGTAGATGACCACCAGCCCGGCCAGGTTGAGCGCCAGACCGATCGCCTGCACCAGCGGCGCCGGCGTCGGCATCGTAGGCTTCAGCCCGATCGCGGCCAGACCGGGCGCCATCAACTGCTGGATGTAGGCCGATGCCACCCGGTCGATGAAGAAGCTGAGCACCATGCCGAGCAAAACGGCGATCACCACCGCCTTGCGTTCGCGAGTCACGGGCCAGTGGCGGTGCCGCACCGCCGTGGCCAGTGCCGGCCCCAGCATCGCCATCAGGCTGAACGCGACGAACTGGGTGGCCGCCACTTTCAGCGCGACTGCAGGATCCTGCACCGCGATGCCGGTCCCCGCACCGATGAACGCAGCGACCACCGCGATGATGCTGCAGAACAGGAGACTGCGGCCCACCAACCAGCGCAGCCCGAACACCGGGTACCGCCGGTAGCGGCTCCACACCGCATCGCCGCCGACCAGCACGTCGGGCGGCAGCGTCTGGCGCAGCGAATAGTCGTCGTGCCGGGTCATTGCTTCTCGCCGCGCAGCGTCTGACCCGCCTGCTTCAGTGCCAGTGCGATGACCTTGCCGCCGGCATCGCGCTCGAAGCGGATTTCCGCACCCACGGCCTCCATCACGAAGACATCGCGCTCCACCGCCTGCACCGGCAACGCCGGCTGGCCGGTGCCCTGGACGGTCAGTGCATCGCCCTGGACCTTCACGCTCAGCCCGAAGCCCGGCACCAGCGGATACTCGCCTTCGTACTCGCGCAGCGTGGCGGGCTCGACGGCGAAGGCCGGCTTCGTGGTCGCGTTGTCGATGCGCGTTGCCGGAACGGCGGCGCCCATCTGCATCCAGATGAAGGCATGGCCGTTGGCACCGCGCTGCGGTCGCAGCACGGCATCGAAGTCGCGCGGATAGAAGTCACCAGCGCTGTCGTAGCCCATCAGATACGTGCCCTGCCCCGCCGGCTGGATTTCGAGCGCGTCACCCTTGCGACGCACGCTCATCTTCATCCCGCCGGCGAGCTGGTACTCGCCGACCAGCGCATCGAGCAGCGTGCCGTCCGCGGGGATGTCGCGACGCGGCTCGCCGAGCGGGAAACTGGCGTCGACCAGGTGCAGGCCGAGCGAACCCAGGCTGCCGATGGAGTTCCAGGTGGTGTCGGACAGGATCACCACGCCGCGCCGCTTCTCCCGATCGAACGACACGAACGACGAGAAGCCACCCGTGCCGCCTTCATGCACGTGCACGGTGCGGCCTGCCACCGGCATCAGCATCCAGTTCATCGCCATCGGTGGCGTGTCGGAGACTTTTTGCTGCGACCGCTGCAAGGCAGGCGAGATCGAGGTCGTTTCCGTATCCAGCTGGCCCTGCACGTAACGCGCCATGTCGTCGAGGGTGGCGCGCACGCCGCCGACGCCGGCGAGATTGGTCTGGAAATGCCAGGCCGACGTGGGCCGCCCATTCGGCGTATGCCCCACGGCGGCACGCACCTCGGCGGGCGCAGCGTTGAGGTAGGCGTGCTGCATGCCCAGCGGCGCGAACAGGCGCTGCTTCAGCAGGGTTTCCATGTCGGTGCCGGCGCGGCGCGCGACGGCATACGACAGCACCATCGAGGCGAAGTTGGAGTATTCGAATTTCGTGCCTGGCGCCGCGGTCAGCACGACATCGCCGAGCGATGCGAGCAACGCCGCTTCGTCCAGCTTCGCGTACGGGTCCGTCATGTCCGGCGCGCCCATGCGCGAAGGCAACGACGGCAGACCGGAGGTATGGGTGACGATGTGCCGCAGCAGGATGGGCTTGCCCTGGTAGTCGGGCAACTTCGTGCCCGGCGGCAACCAGGCCGAGAGCGGATCGTCGAGCGAACCCTTGCCCTGACCGATCAGGTCGGCCAGCAGCGCGGCCGTCATGGTCTTGCTGACCGAACCGATCTCGAACGCGGTATCGGACCCGATGCGGGCGACATCCTTCGGATCCGCGCACTGGAACGTACGGGACACGGACCCGTGCTCGACGACGGCCACCGCCATGCAGGCGCTGGTGCGGTCGCCGGTCAGGCGCTGTCCGACGATGTCGGCCAGGGCAGCGTCGCTCATCGCGTGGGCGGAACCGCTGGCGATCGCCAGCGTCAGGGCAAGGGTGTGGACGTAGGGCATGGTGGGTCTCCTGAAAGGACGAGGACCATGCTGCCGCGCGCACTCGACCGGTATGCGCCTATCGGATGGGGCCTCGCCTGCCGGCGATGGAACCCCCGATCCGGCCGATGACCGATGGCGCGGACGGATCATCGTCGGCCGGTTTCAGTCACGCAGCAGTCGCCGGAGCGTTTCGCCGTAACGGCGCGCGATGGTCTCGCCTTCGACATGCCTTCCCTCGGAGACGACGGTGCGTCCCGCCACGCGGACCTGCTTCACCAGCGGCCGGTTGCCGGCGAACAGCCAGCGGTCGACGACGTCGTCGGCCATGGCGCCAGCCAGTGCGGGCGCCGCCGCATCCAGCAGCACCTCGTCCGTGGCCTGACCGAAACCGGTCGCATCGGCCGCGCTGTCCAGCACGCCGCGCAACAGAGTTTCGCCAACGCTCGGCGAGTGCGCGGTCACGGCGATGTTGCGGTGACGCGTGACCAGGCGCTGGCCGTACTCGAGCCAGCGCAACTCCTCCACCGGCGACACCGACACGTGCGAATCCGAGCCGATGCCCCAGCGCCCGCCGGCCTGCAGGTAATCGCGCAACGGGAACAGGCCGTCGCCGAGGTTGGCCTCGGTGGTCGGGCAGATCGCGACGGTGGCGCCGCTGGAGGCGATGCCGCGCGTCTCTTCCTGCGTCAGGTGGGTGGCGTGCACCAGCGTCCAGCGACGGTCGACGGGAAATTCCCGCAGTAGCCATTCGACGGGACGCGCGTTGCGCACCGCCAGGCTGTCCTGAACTTCACCCACCTGTTCGGCGATGTGGATGTGCACGGGCACGTCGGTCGGCAGCGCCGCCAGCACCTCGCGCATCGCCGCCTCGGGCACCGCGCGCAGGCTGTGGAACGCGCAGCCGATGCGCAGCGACGCGTCCTGCCAGGCGCGCAAGTCCTCGTGCAGGCGCAGGAAATCTTCGACGCCGTGGCCGAAGCGCCGCTGACGCGCCGACAGTTCGCGCCCGTCGAATCCGCCGGTCATGTACAGCACCGGCAACAACGTCATGCGGATACCGGTGTCTCGCGCGGCGGCGATCAACGCCTTCGACATGGCCGCCGGATCGGCGTAGGGCCTTCCGTCCGGCTGATGGTGGACGTAATGGAATTCGCAGACCGTGGTGTAACCGGCCTCCAGCATTTCCGCGTACAACTGGGTGGCGACGGCGTAGGTGCTGTCCGGATCCATCCGTGCGGCGAAGCGGTACATGATCTCGCGCCAGGTCCAGAAGCTGTCTTCCGGATGCGTCTGCCGCTCCGCCAGCCCCGCCATGGCGCGCTGGAACGCATGCGAATGCAGGTTGGCGATGCCGGGCACGCGCCAGCCGGCTTCGGTGGCATGGACCAGGCCTGCGGTGGAATCGGGGTTGGACATGGCGATGCTTACGGCCAGCGACAGGGGTGCGTTAGGCTACCGCGTCGCCCTTGCCAACACACCTCCATGGACGCGTCGTTCAAACCCTTCATCGCGGTCGCCCTGGCATTGTTCGCCGTGGCCGCTACGTTGACGGTGGTCGCCATCGCCATGCGCGCGCAGAAGCAAAGCGCCCGATCGACAGACGGTGCTACAGGCGGAGGCGAAGGGAACAGCGGCCATCACCACGATGCGGGGTGCGGCGCGGACAGCAGCGGTGGCTGCGACGGGGGCGGCAGTGGCGACTGACCCCGTGGACGTGCGCTGGGACGGTATGCTGGTGAACGCACGTCTCGCCACGCTGGTCGGCGATGCGGGCTACGGCGTGATCGAGGACGGCGCATTGGGCTGGCGCGACGGCGTGCTGGTCTTTGCCGGTCCACGCACCAACTTGCCTTCGTTGCCCCACGCATTGGCAAGCGATGTCGTGGACGCGCAGGGTGACTGGATCACACCCGGCCTGATCGACTGCCATACGCACGTCGTATTCGGCGGCGACCGTGCCGGTGAGTTCGAGCAGCGCCTGCAGGGTGCGAGCTACGAGGAGATCGCACGCGCCGGCGGCGGCATCGTGTCGACCGTACGCGCCACCCGCACCGCCAGCGAGGACGAGCTGCTCGCGCAATCGCTGCCGCGCGCGCGCGCCTTGCGCGACGATGGCGTGACCACGCTGGAGATCAAGTCCGGCTACGGGCTGGACCTGGAGAACGAGCGCAAGATGTTGCGCGTCGCGCGCAGGATCGGCGAGGCACTCGGCATTACCGTGCGCGCGACGTTCCTCGGCGCCCATGCCTTGCCGCCGGAATACGCGGGACGCGCGGACGATTACATCGCCGCCGTCTGCGAATGGCTGCCGGTTCTGCATGCGGAGGGACTGGTCGATGCGGTGGACGCATTCTGCGAGCGCATCGGCTTCACCGCCGCGCAGACGCAGCACGTGTTCGAAACCGCCCGCTCGCTCGGGCTGCCGGTGAAGCTGCACGCGGACCAGCTCAGCGACGGCGGCGGTGCGGCGCTGGTGGCCGGCTTCGGCGGCCTGTCCGCCGACCATGTCGAGTACACGTCGGAAGCCGGCGTCGCCGCGATGAAACAGGCCGGCAGCGTGGCCGTGCTGCTGCCGGGCGCCTTCCATGTGCTGCGCGAGACGACGCTGCCGCCGCTGGAAGCGTTCCGCACGCATGGCGTGCCGATGGCGGTGGCCACCGACTGCAATCCGGGCACGTCACCGCTGCAGTCGCTGCGGCTGGCGATGTCGCTGGCCTGCACCCACTTCCGCCTGACGCCCGAGGAAGCGCTGCGCGGCGCGACCGTCCATGCGGCCCAGGCGTTGGGAATGCCCGACCGGGGACGCCTGGTCGCGGGACAGCGCGCGGACTTCGTGCGCTGGCGCATCGGCCAGCCTGCGCAGCTGGCGTACTGGCTGGGCGGACACCTGGTGTCCGGCGTCTACGCCGGCGGTCGCGCAATCACGACGGACCGATAAAACGAAAACCCCGGCCAGGGCCGGGGTTCCGTGTTCGCTGCCGGACGTGCCGGCGCGGATGGCTTACGCCTTGGCGACGGCCTTCTTGGCCACGGCCTTCTTCGCCGGCGCCTTCACGACCGACTTCTTGGCGGTGGCGGTGGCGGCGATGCCAGCCTTGGCCACGGTGCGCTTGCGTGCATTGCCGTAGCTGGACGAATAGCGCTTGCCCTTGGCCGTCTTGCGATCACCCTTGCCCATCTCTGTTCTCCTGATTCGATGAAAAGTCCGCCCGGATCCGGGCGGCTGCGCGGGCGTCCACCGGTTCGAGGGCCGCGCGCGAGGCCGCAAAGCCTACCACAGCAGGGCCTTCCCGGCCGCTGCCGGAGCGTCTGAACGGGCTCAGTGCGCGCAGCTGGCGTCGTGGACGTGCCAGTGGTTCAGGCGAAGGTTCAGCAGATGAGCCAGGCCCACCAGCATGCCGCCAATCGTCATCACGATCGCGTGGGGCACGACGGACTCGTGCAGCGGCGCGTACAGCACGCCTGCCCACAAGGCGGCCAGGCCGAACAGCAGCATGCCGAGTGCGCGGAAGACCCGGTGCCGGCGATAGCCCCAGACCAGGCTGAAAAGGCCCAGCACGGTCACGAACACCACGAAGGCACGTTCGAACCCATCGCCCAGCCAGACCGACAATCCCAGCGACGGGATGACGGCCAGCAGCAACGGAGTGATGGCGCAATGCAGCGCGCAGACCAGTGAGCCGGCAGCGGCGAAACGGTCAAGCAGGGAGCGGAGGGAGGACTTCATGGGGGACAAGTATGACTTCCGGGAGGGTTATATTGTCACTATTGGTATAATATAACATCATTCTTCACCCTCACGAGCGCGCCACCCCCATGCCCAACACACACCGCCTGTCTCCCGTCCCCTCGACCCTTGCCGTCGCCCTCGCCCTTGCGCTGGTCTCACCGCTGGCGTCGGCCGACGACGCCTCCGGGACGACACCCAAGGATCTGGACACTGTGGTGGTGACCGCCTCGCCGCTGAAGGGCAATGCCGAATCCGTGGCGACCCCGGTCGACGTGCTTTACGGCGAGGACCTGGACAAGGCCAAGGCCGGCACCCTCGGCGAGACCGTCGCCAAGTTGCCCGGCGTGCAGACCACCTATTTCGGCACCGGCGTCGGCCGCCCGATCATCCGCGGCCAGGAGGGTCCGCGGGTACAGGTGTTGTCCGGCGGCATCGGCTCGATGGACGCCTCCACGGTCAGCGCCGATCACGCCGTCAGCATCGAGCCCTTTCTCGCAGACCAGATCGAAGTCCTGAAAGGCCCGGCGACACTGCTGTTCGGCAGCGGCGCGATCGGTGGCGCGGTCAACGTGGTGGATGGCCGTCTGGCCGAGTCGATTCCCGACCAGCCGCTCAGCGGTCGCGCCGAGGTGCGCGGCAACACGGTCAATGACGAGCGCACCGGCATGTTCCGCCTCGACGGCGTGAACGGGAACTGGGTGCTGCATGTCGACGGCCTGGTGCGCGACACCGACGACTACGACATCCCCGGCGTCGCCATCCTGCACGACCATGAGGAAGGCGAAGAGCACGAAGAAGCGCCGCAGCCCAACGGCACGCTGCCCAACAGTTCAGTGAGGACGAAGGCCGGCGCGATCGGAGCGACCTATCTGGGCGACCGCGGCTATTTCGGCCTGGCCGCCAGCACCTACCGCAGCAACTACGGCATTCCCGCCGGTGCGCATGTGCACGGCGAGGAAGACCACGATCACGACCATGACGGCGAAGACGACCACGAGGAGCACGAGGAAGGTCCCGTGCGCATCGACATGGTGCAGAACCGTCTCGACCTGAAGGCCGGCGTGTACAACCCGGCGTCCTTCCTGGAAAGCATCAACCTGCGCGCCGCGTGGAATGACTACGAACACGTCGAGCTGGAAGGCGACGAGATCGGCACGCGCTTCACCAACGAAGGCTACGACGCGCGCCTGGAAGCGGTGCTGAAGACATGGAATGGCTGGCGCGGCGCGTTCGGCCTGCAGTTCGGCAGCACCGATTTCAGCGCGGTGGGCGCGGAGGCGTTCGTGCCCTCCACCGTCACCGACACGCTGGGCCTGTTCGTGCTGCAGCAGAAGGATTTCGGCCCCTGGAAGCTGGAACTGGGCGGCCGCTACGATCAGGTCAAGCTGAAGCCCGACGATCGCGTGTCGACCGATTTCAGCGCCACCAACCTCTCGGCTGCCGCCATCTGGCGCCTGAGCGACGGCTTCGATCTGCGCTTCGGCCTGGACCGCTCGGAGCGTGCGCCGACCAACGAAGAGCTGTTCGCGGGCGGCACGCATGTGGCCACGCAGTCCATCGAGATCGGCGACGCCGCACTCGATACCGAGAAGGGCGTGCGGGCGGAGATCGGCGCGCACTGGCACACCGATCGCGTCGACCTGAAGCTCGCCGTGTACCAGACGAAGTTCAAGGACTTCATCTACCTGACCGATACCGGTGTTGAAGAGGAAGGCTACCCGGTGCGCCTGTGGACGCAGGACGACGCCACCTTTACCGGCGCGGAGGCCGAAGCCAAGATCCAGCTCGCCGACACCGCCGCCGGCGCGTGGGACCTGCGCGTCTATGGCGACTACGTGCGGGCGAAACTCGACGGCAGCGGCCTGCGCACGGTCGCGTTCGAAGTGCCGCACGGCGACCACACGCATGGCTACGAGGTCGATATCGCGCAGGGCGGTTACCTGCCCCGCATCGCGCCGATGCGCGTGGGCGCCGACCTGGGCTGGTCGCTCGGCGGCTGGCGTGCATCGCTGGGTGCGGTGCGTTACAGCAAGCAGGATGATCTGGCGCAGAACGAGGAACCGAGCGCCGGCTACACGCTGGTCGACGCGCATGTGGCCTATCGCTGGGACCGCCCGGCATCGAGCTGGGAAGTGTTCCTGGATGGCAGCAACCTGACCGACGAGGAAGCCCGCCCGCACACCTCGCTGCTGCGCGACTACGCGCCGTTGCCGGGTCGCGGCGTCGCCTTCGGCATCCGCGCGTACTTCTGATCCACCACTGAGCTTCTCCCCCTGGGCGGCTGGCCGGCATGGCAGCCGCCCTTCTTGACAGTCATTACGTGCATATACACATAATTGATCCGATCCCCGCCCGACGCTCCGATGACGCCCTCCTCCGCCCCCGTCACGTCCAGCCTGTGCACCTGTTTCCGCCTGCGGCGCGCCAGTCGCCGGGTGACGCAGGTCTACGACCGTGAACTCGCTGCCGTCGGCCTGAGCCTCAACCAGTATTCGATCCTGCGCCGGACCGAACGCGAGCCGCGCCTGCTCGGAGGCCTGGCTGATGAGTTGGGCATGGACCGCACCACGCTCACCCGGAACCTGTCGCCGTTGATGGACGCCGGCTTGCTGGAAACGGTCCGTGGCAAAGATGCCCGTCAGCGGGTGATCGCGCTGACGGACGAAGGCCGTGCCCGCCTGATCGCCGCGAAGCCGTGTTGGCAGCGCGCGCAGGCCATCATCGACACGATGCTGGGTGAAACCGGCATCCAGCAACTCCATGGCGAGTTGGACCGCCTCGACGGTCTTCTACGGCAGCACCTGGGAGAAGCGGCGTGAACAGCGGTGCTGCGACCTCTGCACCCCGGATGCACTGGGGCCTGCTGCTGGCCGCCTCGGCGACGCTGATGATCACGATGGGCGCGCGCCAGACCACCGGCCTGTTCGTGTCGCCGATCCACCAGGACACCGGCATCGGCATCGCGGCGATCAGCTTCGCGCTCGCCATCGGCCAGTTCACCTGGGGCGCCGTGCAGCCGGTGTTCGGCGCCATCGCCGACAAACGCGGTTCCACCGGCATCCTCGTGCTCGGCGCCGTCCTGCTGGCACTGGGCCTTGCCCTGACACCGCACCTGACCTCGCCATGGGGCCTCATGTTCACGCTGGGCGTGTTGACCGCCGCGGGCGCGGGTGCGGGCAGCTTCTCCATCCTGATCGGCGCCACCGCGCAGCAGCTGGCACCCGAAAAGCGTTCGTTCGCCGCGGGCTTCATCAACGCAGGCGGATCGCTGGGGCAGTTCGTGTTCGCGCCGCTGGTGCAGGCCGTCATCGCCTTCGCGGGATGGGCCAGCGCGATGTATACGCTGGCGGTCGCCTCGCTGCTGGCGATTCCGCTGGCCTTTCCACTGCGGCGGAAGACGGTCTCCTCATCCGCAGCATCCACCGGGAACGCCATCGGCGACATCGGCCTCAAGCAGCAGGTCGCCATCGCCCTGCGCGACCGCAGCTACTGGATGCTGCACCTCGGCTTCTTTACCTGTGGCGTGCATATCGCTTTCCTCGTCACGCATCTGCCCGGCGAAATCGCCCTGTGCGGACTGTCGCCCAGCGTGTCGGCGGTATCGATCGCGTTGATCGGGCTGTTCAATGTGGCTGGCAGCCTGGTCGCCGGCGCACTGGGCCAGCGGGTGCGGATGAAGTGGATCCTCGCGGCGATGTACGCCAGCCGCGCGGTGATGATAGCGCTGTATCTGATGGCGCCGCCGACGCCGTTGACCTTCTACGTCTTCGCCGCGGCCTTGGGTTTCACCTGGCTGGCGACGGTACCGCCCACCGCGGGTCTGGTCGGCAA
This sequence comes from Pseudoxanthomonas japonensis, assembly GCF_043632995.1. Taxonomy (NCBI): domain Bacteria; kingdom Pseudomonadati; phylum Pseudomonadota; class Gammaproteobacteria; order Lysobacterales; family Lysobacteraceae; genus Pseudoxanthomonas; species Pseudoxanthomonas japonensis. Next base: position 2,982,676 of record NZ_CP171632.1, read on the forward strand.
GCTGTTCGGCCCGCGTTATCTGGGCACGCTGTTCGGCCTGACGTTGCTGTCGCACCAGATCGGCGGCTTTTTCGGCGCCTGGATGGGTGGGCTAGCGTTGGAGCGCAACGGCAACTACATGTGGATGTGGTATGCGGACATGGCGCTGGCGCTGATTGCAGCGGTAGCCAACCTGCCGATCGGGGAATCCTCGCCGAAGGCCTTGCCGGCGGCAGCTTAGTGCCGTGCTTCGTGGGAGCGACGTAAGTCGCGATGAAGCGCTACAAATAGTTCATCGCGACTTACGTCGCTCCCACAAATTCCTCACTTCACACCGCCGCGCAGCGCGCGCACAGCCCGTGCACTTCCAGCGTCTGCGCCTGCGGCTGGAAGCCCAGCGCCTTGGCGCGCGCATCGAGGGCCGCGACCACCTCGCGGTCCTCCAGTTCCACCGCGCTGTGGCAGCGGTCGCAGATGAGGAACGGTACCGAGTGCTGGGCGCTGTTGGGGTGATGGCAGGCGACGAAGGCGTTCACCGACTCCAGCTTGTGCACGAAGCCGTTGGCCATCAGGAAATCCAGCGCGCGATACACCGTCGGCGGTGCGTCCGCACCAACACCCTTGGTGGCGCGTACCCATTCCAGTAGTTCGTAGGCCTTCACCGGCTTGCCGGCCTCGGCGATCAGCTGCAGCACGCGCGCACGGATCGGCGTCAACCGCAGGCCGCGCTCCTGGCACGCATGTTCGACCGCGGCCACGAATGCCTCGGCATCGTGGACGTGATGGTGCGGGTCGGTGCAGGCGTGTGTATTCGGCATGGGCGATCCGGAGTCAGGCGGCCGTACCACTCTTGATGAGTGCGGCGTCGATGCGTTTCAAGGCTTCGTCGCGACCGGCCAGGTAGACGGTCTGCGAGATGTCGGGACTGACCTGGGTGCCGGTGATCGCCACGCGCAGCGGCTGGGCGACCTTGCCCATCCCGAGTTCGAGCGCCGCGGCGGCCTCGTGCAGCGCCGCCGATACGCCCTCGGCACTCCAGTCCGCCAGCGCCGCCAGGCACTCGCGGGCCTTGGCCAGCGGGACCTGGGCTGCCGCGCCGAGATGCTTTGCCACGGCCGCGTCGTCGTAGACCGTCAGCGGCTGGTACCAGACCACCGCCTTCTCGGCCATGTCCTTCAGCGTCTGCACGCGGTCGCGCAGCGCGACCACCACATCGGCCGGCGCCGGACCCGCGGCCAGATCGATGCCCAGCTTCTCCAGCTGATAGACGAGATGCGGTGCGATGTCCGCCGGCGCGTCGGTCTTCAGGTAATGCTGGTTCACCCAGCCCAGCTTGGCCATGTCCAGGCGCGCGGCCTTCGAGTTGACTTCCTTCACGTCGAACAGGTCGATCAGCTCCTGACGCGAGAACAGCTCCTGGTCGCCATGCGACCAGCCCAGGCGCGCCAGATAATTGATCAGCGCATGCGGCAGATAGCCGGCGTCCTTGTACTGCATCACGTCGGCCGCGCCGGTGCGCTTGGACAGCTTGGCGCCCTCCTCGTCGAGGATCATCGGCATGTGCGCGAACTTCGGCACCGGTGCGCCGAGCGCTTCGTAGATGTTGATCTGGCGCGGCGTGTTGTTGATGTGGTCGTCGCCGCGGATCACTTCGGTGATGCCCATGTCCCAGTCGTCGACCACGACGGCGAAGTTGTAGGTCGGGTAGCCGTCCGGACGGAAGATCACCATGTCGTCGAGTTCGCTGTTGGCGATTTCGATGCGGCCCTTGATCAGGTCGTCGAAGGCGACCACGCCGCCAAGCGGATTCTTGAAGCGGATGACGCGATTCGGATCGTCGCGGTACGGCAGCTGCTGCTCGCGCGCGGCGCCGTTGTAACGCGGCTTCTCTTGCTTCGCCATCGCGGCCTCGCGCATGGCATCGAGCGCTTCGCGCGTCTCGTAGGCGTAATAGGCCTTGCCGGCGGCGACGAGTTGTTCGGCGACCTCGCGATACCGGTCGATGCGCCGGGTCTGGTAGATCGGGCCTTCGTCGTAGTTCAAGCCCAGCCAATCCATGGCATCGAGGATCGCGTCGATGGCGGCCTGCGTGCTGCGTTCGCGGTCGGTGTCCTCGATGCGCAGGATGAAATCGCCGCCGCGATGGCGCGCCTCCAGCCAGCAGTACAGCGCCGTGCGGGCGCCGCCGATGTGCAGGTAGCCGGTGGGACTGGGGGCGAAGCGGGTGCGGCAGGCCATGGGGAAACTCTTGGTGCGGTTTGCCGCGATTTTACCGCGCTGCGGGGGCTGTGCAGCGCCCGGAAGCCCGAACGCGCCGCCGCGCGCCGGTTCGGTGAACGACGAGAGTGATATCCATCGCCGCATTTCGGTCCCCTTCAAGGGAAGACCGGCATGCGGACGGGAATGGTGTTCCCTCACGTGAACGACCACACCGACACCATCCCTACCCAACCCTCCCCTTGAAGAGGAGGGCTTAGAATTCCCCCATGACGACGCTCTTCATCTCCGACCTGCACCTGGACGCCGAGCGTCCCGCCGTCACCGAGCTGTTCGGCGCATTCATGCAGAAGGAAGCCACCCGGGCCGATGCGCTCTACATCCTCGGCGACCTGTTCGAGGCGTGGGTGGGCGACGACGACCCCTCGGAGACCGGGGCCTACGTGGCCGCCCGCATCCGCGAGGTCGCCGACGCGGAGGTGCCGGTGTTCTTCATCCGCGGCAACCGCGACTTCCTGCTGGGTGATGCGTTCGCCCGCCGCGCCGGCATGCGCATCCTGCCCGACCCGGCCGTCGTCATGCTGTACGGCAAGCCGGTGCTGCTGATGCATGGTGACTTGTTGTGTACCGGCGACACGGCCTACCAGGCGTTCCGCGCGCAGACGCGGAATCCGGCATGGCAGGCGCAGTTCCTCGCGCAACCGCTGGCCGCGCGCCTCGCCTTCGCCGCGCAGGCGCGCGCCGCCAGTGCGGCGCATCAGGGCGGCATGAAGCAGGACGACAAGGCAACGTTCGAGACGCTGACCGATGTGGCGCCCGCGACCGTGGACGCGACGTTCGCGCAGTTCGGCATCGACACGATCATCCATGGTCATACGCATCGGCCGGCCATCCACGACCTCACGGTCGAAACCCGCGCCTGCCGGCGCATCGTGCTGGGCGACTGGTACGACCAGGGTTCGGTGTTGCGGGTAGAGCCCGACGGGATGACGCTGGACTCGCTCCAAGTGACGTGAGCGTTTGATTGCAGTTGTGGGAGCGACGTAAGTCGCGATGAACTGCCGCGGCGACGTCATCGCGACTTACGTCGCTCCCACCGTGCACTCGCCATCATCTTGACGATGGGCCGACCGAGGTCCGCCTTACGGCGCTTCCAGCGCCGCCAGCTCATCCTCGTCGAATCCGGCCAATAGCCGCGCCTCGATGTTGAACGGTCCATGCAGGTAGCCGCCGGCGTATTCCCTCAACAGCTCACGGAAACGTGCACGCGGTTCGATGCCACGTTGCGCGCAATACCACCGGTACCAGCGAGAACCCGCGGCGACGTGCGCGACTTCCTCGCGCAGGATCAGGTCGAGGATCGCCACGGTGGCCTCGTCGCCCAGGTCGCGCAGCTTGACGATCATCCCCGGCGTGACGTCGAGGCCGCGCGCCTCCAGCACCCGTGGCACCAGCGCCATCCGCGCCAGGCCGTCGTGCGCCGTCTTCTCGGTCATTTCCCACAGGCCGTTGTGGGCGTCGAAGTCGCCGTAGTCGTGGCCCAGTTCGCGCAGGCGATCACGCAGCAGCACGAAGTGGCGCGACTCGTCGCGCGCCACGCCCACCCAGTCCGCATAGAAGTCATGCGGCAACCCACGGAAGCGGTACACCGCATCCCAGGCGAGATCGATGGCGTTGAGTTCGATATGCGCGATGGCGTGGATGAAGGCCGCCCTCCCCTGCAGGCTGCCCAACCCTCGTCGTGGCAACTCGCGTGGATGCACCAGCACCGGCTTCGACGGTCGTCCCGGCGCACGGATGGGCGCGGGAGGCGGTGCGTCGCCGGGAATGCCGAGTTCGCCGCGCGCGAATGCCTCGGCGTACTGCTGTGTCAGCGTGACCTTGGCATCGACGTCCGCCGCATCCAGGCAGATGCGGGCGGCTTCGAACAGCGTGGTCATGCCGCGCGGTGCCGCGTCAGCCGACGCGGCGCTTGCGCTTGGCTTCGTCCGAGCGGGCCTGCTCGATGCGCTCGAAGTAGCCCGGCTCGATGCCGGTGACGTACTTGCCGTCGAAGCAGGACGAATCGAAGGCGGCCAGGTTCGGATTGCCCTCGCGCACGGCCGCTTCCAGATCCTCGAGGTCCTGGTAGATCAGCCAGTCGCAGCCCAGTTCCTGCTCGATGTCCTCGACGGTGCGGTCGTGCGCCACCAGTTCGTCCGCGGCCGGCATGTCGATGCCGTAGATGTTCGGATGGCGCACCGGCGGTGCGGCGCTGGCCAGGTACACCTTGCGGGCGCCGGCATCGCGCGCCATCTGCACGATCTGCTTGGAGGTGGTGCCGCGCACGATGGAATCATCGACCAGCAGCACCACGCGGTTGCGGAACTCCAGGTTGATCGGATTGAGCTTGCGGCGCACCGATTTCACCCGCTCGCCCTGCCCCGGCATGATGAAGGTGCGGCCGACGTAGCGGTTCTTGATGAACCCCTCGCGGTACTTCACGCCCAGCACGTTGGAAATTTCCAGCGCGGCGTCGCGCGAGGTGTCCGGGATCGGGATGATGGTGTCGATGTCGTGGTCGGGACGCAGGCGCAGGATCTTCTCGCCCAGCTTCACGCCCATGCGCATGCGCGCCTTGTGCACCGACACGTTGTCGATCATCGAATCGGGGCGCGCGAAGTACACGTACTCGAAGATGCACGGCGCATGCTCGGGCGCATCGGCAACGATCTCGCTGAACAGCTCGCCGCGTGCGGTGATCACGATCGCCTCGCCCGGCTGCACGTCGCGCATGCGGACGAAACCGAGGATGTCGAGCGCGGCGGATTCCGACGCGATGATGTATTCCGTGCCCTCGCCATGCTCGCGCTTGCCGAGCACCAGCGGGCGGATGCCGTGCGGATCGCGGAACGCCACCAGGCCCAGGCCCAGCACCACGCTGACGACGGCGTAACCGCCCTTCACGCGGCGATGGACACCGGCGACGGCGCGGATGGCCGCTTCCGGCGTCAGCGTGCGCTGCAGGTCCAGTTCGTGCGCGAACACGTTCAGCAGCACTTCGCTGTCCGAATCGGTGTTGATGTTGCGGCGGTCCTGCGCGAACACATCCTGGCGCAGCGACTCGGTATTGATCAGGTTGCCGTTGTGCGCCAGCGCGATGCCGTACGGCGAGTTGACGTAGAACGGCTGGGCCTCGTCCATGCCCTCGGAGCCGGCAGTCGGATAGCGGCAGTGGGCAATGCCCACCCGGCCTTCCAGGACGCTCATCGCCTTGGCGTTGAACACGTCCCGCACCAGCCCGTTGTCCTTGTGCACGCGCAGGCGCGTGCCGTCGGCGGTGGCGATGCCGGCAGCGTCCTGTCCGCGGTGCTGGAGGACGGTCAGCCCGTCATAAAGCTGGCCGGCGACGTTCTGGTTGCCGACGATTCCGACGATGCCGCACATGGTGGATCTACTCCGGTTTCGACGCGGGCGAGGCGGTCGGTGGGACGCGCTCCTGCGGTGCGCCGGGTTCGTCCAGCGGCAGGGGCAGCAGATTTCGCAGGCGCGCATTATCGCCCGCCGGGCGCCCGTTGCCAAAGTCCAGTTCCTGCACAGTCCATTCCGGCAGCCACTGCGCCAGCCACTGCGCGCCGGGCAGCAACACCGGCACCACGGACGAACGATGCCATTCAGGTTCGCTGGGCAGATCGCTGAAGGCGGTCAGCAGCAGCACGATGCAGGCGACGAAGGCCCCGCGCGCCAGCCCGAGCGCGAGCCCCAGCGCGCGGTCCAGGCCGGACAGGCCGACCGACTTCACGAGATGGCGGATGGCCCACCCCGCCAGTCCGACGACGACCATCACGCCGATGAAACTCAGCGCATAGCCACCCAGGAGTTCGCTTGCCGAGGGTGGGCCGTCGCTGGACAGCCATTGCGCCGCCTCACCGCCGTAATGGAAGGCGACCCAGCCGGACAGCAGCCAGGCGACCATCGACGCCAGCGCGCTGATGAAACCGCGCATCACGCCGAACAGCGCCGACACGCCGACGATCGCCAGCAACGTCAGGTCAAGGGCGCTCATGTGGCGCGCCCGAGGCGATCACCCATCGAGCACGTTGAGGCCATCAAGGATGCGGGCGCACCATGCCGTCCACGCCGATCTTCGACGCGACCTGCGCCTTCAAGCGGTCGGCGTCGGCACGGTTGGCGACAGGCCCGACGCGCACGCGGCTCAGCGTGCCCTTGTCGGTGCGGACCTGTTCGACGAAGGCGCTGAAGCCCGCGCCACGCGCGCGGTCGCGCAGGGCGTTGGCATCGGCCGCGTTCGAGAACGCGCCCAGCTGCACCGCGAAGCCGGTGTCGGAGGCGGCCGGCTTGGACGCTTCAGTGGGCTTGGGTGCCGTGGCGACCGGTTTGGTGACCGGCGGTGGTGTCACCGGCTTCGTCACGGCGGGCGTCGTGGCGACCGGCTTCGATTCGGTGGGTGCCGGCTTCGGCGCGGGCTTGGCCGGTTCGGGCGGCAGCGCCTGCGTGGTAACGGCCGGCGTGGCGGGTACCGCGGCCGCGGTCGACGCGGAGGGTGCGGGCGGATTCGCGGCGGGCGCGGTCGCCTCAGCATCCAGCGTCACCACCTGCGCATTGACGTCGCCACGGATCTTGATGGCGTCCAGTCGCGCCGCCTCGGCCTGCGGCCGGTCGGCGTAAGGACCCACACGGACCCGGAAGGCCGGCTTGCCATTGATGGTCGCGGGTTCGACGAAGCCCGGCAGCTTGGCCTGTTTAACGCGGGCCAGCACGGCGTCGGCGTCGGCCTGCGTGGCGTAGGCACCGAAACTGACGGCGAACTTGCCGCCTGCCGTCGCGGCCGGCTGCAGCGTGCCGGACGCAGGTGCAGGCTCCGCGGCGGGCGCGGCGACCTGGCCCTGCAGGCCCACCGCACCGGTGGCGGGCGCGTTGCCCGGTGTCACCAGCGGCAGCTCACGCGTCTCGAATTCGCCGCCGGGTGCAGACGGGACGTCCAGCGGCACATCGGACACGCCGCTGTCGGGCGCGGGACCCTTCACCAGCATGGGCAGGAAGATGACGGCCAGCGCCACCAGCACGACGGCGCCGATCAGGCGCTGTTTCAGGGCAGTATCCATCCAGGTCCACGGCTGCTGCGGCGGGAATGCCGCGGCGATTATACGGCGCGCCCTCGCACGCTTTCCGTCATCGACCTGAATGCAGGATGCGCATCGCGTCGGCCACGGTATGGAACGAGCCGAACACCAGCACGCGATCGCCGGCGGATGACTCGGCGAGCGCGGCGCGCAAGGCGTCGTCCACGCTGGCGTGCAGGCTTGCGGCCGCCGCCATCGCGTCATCCAGGCGGGCCGCCAGCTGTTCGGCCGTCTGCGAGCGCGGACCCGACGACACGCCCGCGAGGAACCATGACAGCGATGCGCTGGCGAACGCGTCGACGACACTGCGCACGTCCTTGTCGGCGAGTGCGGCGAACACCATGCGGGTCGCGCCAGTGATCGGATGCGCCCGCAGCCATGTCGCCAGTTCGCGCGCCGCCTGCGGGTTGTGCCCGACATCCAGCACTACCTCCACACCATCGCGCTCCAGCCGCTGCAGCCGGCCCGGCAGCGCTGCCGACGCCACACCTTCTGCGAACGCTTCGTCGCGCACCGGTTCGCCCGGCAACGCACGCAGCGCGGCGATCGCCGTCGCCGCGTTCGCGCGTTGCGACGGTGCGGACAGCGCCGGTGCCGGAAGCTCCAGTTCGGCGCCGACTTCGCGCCAGCGCCAGCGCTGGTTGTCGATCGGCTCGTGGAAGAAGTCGCTGCCCAGGCGCAGTGCGTTCGCGCCGATGGCGTACGCATGGCGCAGCACGCTGGACGGCGAATCCACTTCGCCCAGTACAAGCGGCTTCCACGCACGGGCAATGCCGGCCTTTTCCGCGCCGATGGTTTCGCGATCGTTGCCGAGCCAATCGGTGTGGTCGATGTCGACGGTGGTGATGACGGCGACATCGGGATCGACGATGTTCACCGCATCCAGGCGCCCGCCCAGGCCGATCTCCAGCACGGCCAGATCCAGCCCCGCGCGCTCGAACAGCCACAGCGCGGCCAGCGTGCCGAACTCGAAATAGGTCAGCGGGAGGCCCGAGCCCTCTCCTTCAAGGGGAGGGTTGGGTGGGGATGGTGTTGCGTCGCTATCGGAAACACGCTCGCTTCTCCCGACCCTCACCCCAACCCCGCTCACGACGGGAGAGGGGCTCAAACGCGCCGCTTCCACCGCCTCGAACGCATCGACCAGCGAGGCATCATCCACCTCCACGCCATCGATGCGCACGCGCTCGTTGTAGCGCAGCAGGTGCGGCGACGTGTACGCGCCCACCTTCCATCCGGTGGCGCGCGCAATGGCTTCGATGAAAGCGACCGTCGAGCCCTTGCCGTTGGTGCCGCCGACGGTGATGACGCGCGTCGCGGGCTTTTCCAGTAGCAGCCGCGTCGCGACCTCGCGCACGCGGTCCAGGCCCATCTCGATGGACTTGGGATGCTGTTGCTCTATGTAGGCGAGCCATGCCGGCAGGTCGCGGGATCGGATCACGGCGAGCGACTCGCCGGCGTAGCGTCCTGCACGGGCGGCAGCTTGATGCTCGTCTGCGGGCGAGCTCCCTGCTCGGTGGCCTGCAGCACCAGACAGTCGTGGCTGCCAGGAATGCCGCAAAGCACGCGCGTCACCAGGAAGCCGCGCTGCCCGTCCGTGGCAAGCCGTCGCCTGACGACGGAACGGGACGCGCCCTGCTCATGGATCCACCACTGGCTGTACTCCTTGCCATCGGCGACCGCATAAACAGCAACGCCGGGCGGCGTCCCCTGTACCCGTTGCGCGTTGCCATGCTGCAGCAACAAGGAAATCGCTGCCTCCGCATTGGCGCCGGGAATGGGTTGCGGATCGGGAAGGTAGCCCGGCAGGTGACCGTGCTCGTCGGCCGGTCCGATGGAGACCCAATCATCGGAGGTCATCTGCGTCAGGAAAGCGTGGTAGATCTTCTCGTCGCTCAGTCCGAAGTCCACCGGCATCCTGACGCGCGACGCAGCAGTGCGCCCGTTCTCGATGGCGGGCGCGAATTTCCAGTCACGCGCGGCCTCGATCGCCGCCGCATCCAGCGCGGGATGGCCCGCGGATTGTTCGACCTGCACGCCTGCAACCTGCCCGGTCGCCGAGATATCGATGATCAGTACTGTTGTGCCCGCAAAACCTCCACGCGCGGCTTCCGGTGGATAGCGCGGCGGCGGCGCTTCCAGGACCTGGGGATCGACGCGTCGCGTCGCGCTGTCGGCAAGCGCATGCAATGGCAGCACGGTGGCCAGCAAGGCCATCAGCCAGACTCGTTTCATCGGATTCCCCCTCTGATCGGATCGCGGAACGCATCGTACCCGATGGTCCCGCTCGCAGATGGCAGAAAACTCCGACAGGAGGGCGGCGCGAAACCGGCTAAAGCGCCCGATGCTTCGCTTCGCCGAAGAACGGCGTGTGGTGCGCGCAGTCGTTGAGGCGGACGACTTCCAGTTGATCCACCGTCGGACCTTCCAGCAGGTTGAGCGTGGTCGGCGCCTGGCGGAACGTCCACAACTTCGCGATCGGCAGGCCAAGGATGCGGCACAGCAGGACGCGGTTGACGGCGTCGTGCGCCACGATCAGCAGGGTGTCGTCGTCGCCCAAGCCCTCGGCGGCGCGGGCCAGGCCGCGCCAGGAACGGTCGAGCACCTGGCGCAGTGACTCACCGCCGGGCATCAGCACGGTGTCGGGCTCCTCGCGCCAGGCGAGCAGGCGCGCCGGGTCTTTTTCCTGGATCTCGCTGGCCAGCAGGCCCTCCCACTCGCCATGGGCGATTTCCTGCAGTTCGGGATCGGTGAGCAGCATGTCCGCGCGCGATTCGCCCAATGCCAGCTGCGCCGTGCGCTGCGCGCGCGACAGCGGCGACGCCACCGCGCGATCGATGCGTACGTCCTTCAACCGCTGGCCCAGCGCGGTCGCCTGGCCTTCACCAACCGGCGAGAGCGGGATGTCGATCTGGCCCTGGTAGCGGCCTTCGGCGTTCCACGGCGTTTCGCCGTGGCGGGCAAGCAGGATGCGCATGCGTCGGTGTGTCCATTCGAGAAAAACGGTCGCGCTTCCAAAGGCCGGAAACGAAGACGGGAGCGGATGATAACCGCTCCCGTCCCGTGTCGGCCGACCGTTGCAGGTGTTACTTGCCGACGCCCATTTCCTTCAGCAGCTGCGGCGCCGGGTAGACCTCCTGCATGATCCAGCGCAGGTAACGACCGTCTACGGCAATCATGCGGGTCATCTTCGGGTCGAACACCCAGTTGGAGCTGACCGATTCCCAGTTGCCGTCGAAGGCCAGGCCGATCAACTTGCCATGCGCGTCCAGCACCGGCGAGCCGGAATTGCCACCGGTGATGTCGAGGTTGGACAGGTAGTTCACCGGCACGGAGCCGAGGCGCTTGTCCTCCAGCCCGCCGTAGCGCTTGGCAGCGACCGCATCGAGCAGCGCCTTCGGCGAGTCGAACGGATCCTGCCCGGTCTCCTTGGCGACCACGCCTTCCAGCGTGGTGAACGGGGTGTACTCCACGCCGTCCTTCGGTGCGTAGCCCATGACGTTGCCGAAGGTGATGCGCAGCGACAAGTTGGCGTCGGGATAGACGAACTCGCCCTGGCTCTTCTTGTAATCGGCCAGTGCCTGCAGGTAGACCGGACGCGCGGCCAGGTTCTCGCCCGCGCGCGTCTTGCGCTCCTGCTCCAGCTTCAGCAGCGTGGGCATGACGGCGACGGCGTACTGGATAGCCGGATCGTTGCTGGCTTCGAACGCCTTGCGGTCGGCGGCGAACCACTTCAGCCGCTCGTCGGTGCTGCCGAGTTGGGTACCGGCCAGGCGATCGAGCGCACGCTTCACCGCGGCCGCGTCGTTGCCGCCGAGCCACGTATCGACCGCAGCGACGCGCTGGTTCGCCGGCAGCTTGAGGTACTCGTTCAACCAGTACTCCTGCAGCTGGCGATCCATCGCCGCCACGTAACGGCGCTCGAGCTGCTTCTGCGCGCCTTCGATCGCGGGCAGGTCGCGCTCCTGGTAGCCCGATTCACGCTCGGCGTTGGACTTCTCGCGCTCGATGGACAGGCGGTACAGCTGCGCAGCCGTACCCACGGTGGCGGTGTTGTGGAACTGTCCCAGGATCAGGTCGCGCTCGCGCGTCGCCTTGCCCTGCTCGAGCAGGTCGATCAAGCGGGCGTGCGCCGCCAGGGCGGCCTCGCCCTTGCCTCCCTGCCCCTTCAGCCACGCCAGCACGGCAGCCTCTTCCGCCTGCTTCTGGCCGGCGGCGTCGATGCGCTTGAAGCCTTCCAGCTGACCGTCGTAGTTCTTGCTGGTGTTGTTCCAACCCGCCATCGTGCTGGCGTACTTCACCTGGATATCGGGATTCTTCTTGCCCGCGTCGCCGACCAGGGCAATGAGGTTCTTGTAGTGACGGCCGATGGTGGGATAGGTCCATGCGGCGGTGTTGTCGAACTCGGCCGCCAGCGCGTAGCGGTTGGTCGAACCCGGATAACCGGCCACCATCACGAAGTCGCCCTCTCCCAGCGGCTGGTCGGCGAACTTCAGCCAATGCTTCGGACGATACGGCACGTTGTCCTTCGAGAACGCCGCCGGCTTGCCGTCCTTGCCGACATAAGCGCGGTAGAAGGCGAAGTCGCCGGTGTGGCGCGGCCACATCCAGTTGTCGATATCGCCGCCGTACTTGCCCACGCTGCCGGGGGGCGCGTACGCCAGGCGCACGTCCTTGATCTCCAGGTTCTTGAACAGGCGATAGGTGTTGCCGCCGGAGAAGCTGTACAAGCGGCAGCGGAAACCGGCATCGGCTTCGCAGTCGGCGATCAGCTTCTTCTCGAACGCCTCGAGTGCCTTGGTGCGCGCCAGCGCATAGTCGCCCGCGGTCGCGATGGCGGCCTGCGCGTCCTTGGTCACGTCGGTGATCTCGTCCAGCACGAACACGCGGGCATTCGGCCCTGCGCTGACTTCATCGCCCGTGGTCGGCGCGTTGAAGCCGTTCTTGATCAGGTTGTTCTCCGGGGTGGAGTTCAGCTGGATCGCACCATAGGCGCAGTGGTGGTTGGTCACGACCAGGCCGTTCGGCGACACGAAGCTGGCCGTACAGCCGCCCAGCGCGACCACGGCGCCCATCGGATCGCCGGTCAGATTGGCCAGTTGCTGCGGCGACAGCTTCAGCCCCGCCTTCTTCAACGGACCAGCGATTTCCGGCAGCTGCTGCGGCACCCACATGCCCTCACCGGCATGGGCGAGCTGGGCGGCGAGCAGGGACAAGGGAACCGCGATGGCGGCGGCGAGCAGGTTCGGACGCATGGAAACCCCGGGGACTGGCAGGAAAGTTCCGATTGTAATGAACCGGTCATCCCGGCCGACCATGACTTATGTCCTAGGCCGGCCGGGCGCCGCGGACGTTCCGGCTGTCAAGGACCGCCGCAACAGGGGCGCACAGGACCGGGGCGTATAATCCGCGCCCTCATTACCCCTGGATCGACGTCCGATGGCACAGACGATGAAGGCGCTGGTGAAGCGCGAGGCCGGCAAAGGCATCTGGATGGAGCAACTGCCCGTCCCGCAGCCGGGCCCCAACGAGGTGCTGGTCAAGCTGGAGAAGACCGCTATCTGCGGCACCGACCTGCACATCTACCTGTGGGACGAGTGGAGCCAGCGCACGATCACGCCGGGCCTGACCATCGGCCACGAGTTCGTCGGTCGCATCGCCCAACTGGGCTCGGCGGTGACCGGTTACGAGGTCGGCCAGCGCGTGTCGGCCGAGGGCCACATCGTCTGCGGCCATTGCCGCAACTGCCGCGGCGGCCGCCAGCATCTGTGCCCGAACACGGTCGGTATCGGCGTGAACCGCAACGGTGCGTTCGCCGAGTACATGGTGATGCCGGCGAGCAACCTGTGGCCGATCCCCGACCAGATCCCGTCCGAACTGGCCGCATTCTTCGACCCGTACGGCAACGCGGCGCACTGCGCGCTGGAGTTCGACGTGGTCGGCGAAGACGTGCTGATCACCGGCGCGGGTCCGATCGGCATCATCGCCGCCGGCATCTGCAAGCACATCGGCGCGCGCAACGTGGTGGTCACCGACGTCAACGACTTCCGCCTGAAGCTGGCCGCCGACATGGGCGCCACGCGCGTGGTCAACGTCTCCAATACGTCGCTGAAGGACGTGATGGCAGACCTGCACATGGAAGGTTTCGACGTGGGCCTGGAGATGAGCGGCAACCCGCGCGCGTTCAACGACATGCTCGACTGCATGTACCACGGCGGCAAGATCGCGATGCTCGGCATCATGCCCAAGGGTGCCGGCTGCGACTGGGACAAGATCATCTTCAAGGGCCTCACCGTGCAGGGCATCTACGGCCGCAAGATGTACGAGACCTGGTACAAGATGACGCAGCTGGTGCTGAGCGGCTTCCCGCTGGGCAAGGTGCTGACTCACCAGTTGCCGATCGACGACTTCCAGAAGGGCTTCGACCTGATGGAACAGGGCAAGGCCGGCAAGGTGGTGTTGAGCTGGAACTGATCCGGCGGCAGGTCGGCGAAACGAAAAGGGCGCCTTGCGGCGCCCTTTTCCTTGTCCGTCACACGGTGCGTTACGGCACTTCGACCGCGATGGTGAACACCAGGCCGGGCTTGTAGATGTCGGAACCGCGGCGCAACTCCGGAGCATCCGAGCCGAACGTGTCGTAGTACCCCAGCGTCGCAGTGGCGGGACCGAACCCCTTGGACAGAGTGATCGAGCCATCGTAGAAATCGGCGCGTCCATCGCTGCCCGCGTCGATGGCGGTATAGCCGGTGGTCGCGCCCAACGAGAAGCCCGAGTCGCCGAAGTCGTAGCTGGCGGACAGGCCGGCGTAGATTTCCTCGGCACCCGTGTTGCTGTAGTCGTCGGCGTAGGCCAGGATGCCGCCGACCGTCACCGGACCACTCCATTCCAGCTTGGCGATGTATTCGTTGTAGTCGATGTTGCCGTAACCGTCAGAGGCGCCTTCATAGGTGTAACGGTTAACGCCCAGGTCCAGATTCCAGCTGTCGCTGAGGTCCTTGTTCCAACCCACGAAGTAGTCCACTTCGAAGTTCGGGCCACCGTCGCCGAAGTCGACATTCGATCCCCACACACCGGCATACAGCCCGAAGGGCGCCGAGTAGCTGGCCCCGGCCTGGAAGGCAGGACCGTTATCGGTCTGGGACACGCCGCGGAACACGTAATCCGTGGTCACCGCGAAGGTGGCGCTGAAGGGGGAAGATGCTTCTTCTTCCGCCTCCTGTGCGAACGCTGCCAGGGGCGCGGACAGCAGCAGGGCGGTGGCGAGGGCGGTGCAGAGCTTGATGGGCTTCATCCGGGGTCTCCTGGGGCGGTGGCATGGGTGACCGAGTGCGTCGGGGCGTCTTCGAACCGCCATCACGACTTCACGGTTTTTTAACTGCGCCCCGATAGTGCGCCGCACCAATCGCCCGCGTCAAGTGCTGGATGAGAACTCCGTAATTGGTTTCTTTTTCAATCAATTCAGTAAGTTATATCGCATCACGCTGGTGCCGTTGCACCGTCGCGGGGAAACCATCCGAACCGTTTTGGTGCCAAGCGCACCTGTTGCCCTGGCGCCGTTCCCGGCCCTTCGCGGTCCGCAGGCAGCTCGATGTCGACCTCGGCCTGGCCGTCGTCCAACCGGGCACGCAACCTCAGGCGAGGGCCGGTGCGCTGAGCGTCGACAATGGTGGCCGGCCAGGCCGATCCCTCCTCGACCAGATGCAGATCCTCCGGCCGCACGAACAGGTCCGCCTCGCCCTGCCCCGCCTCACCTCGCGGCTGCAGCGGCAGGCCCGCCACCTGCAACGCGCCCTCGCCCCACTGCGCGGGAAGCCGGTTCACCGCGCCCACGAACGAATAGACGAACGGCGACGCCGGCACGTCGTAGGCATCTGCCGGACTGCCGAGCTGTTCGATACGCCCACGGTTGAGGATGGCCACGCGGTCCGCGAGTTCCAGCGCCTCTTCCTGGTCATGCGTCACGAAGACTGTCGTGAGTCCTGTACGGTCGTGCAGCTCGCGCAGCCATCGACGCAGGTCGCGGCGCACCTGCGCGTCGAGCGCGCCGAAGGGTTCGTCCAGAAGCAGCACGCGCGGCTCGATCGCCAGCGCACGCGCCAGCGCCACGCGTTGCCGCTGGCCGCCTGACAGCTGCGCGGGATAACGGGCGCCGAATCCATCCAGCTGCACGAGGGCGAGCAACTCGGCGACGCGCGCACGGATGGTCGCATCGGGCACGCGGTCACGCCCCTTGCGCACGCGCAGCCCGAAGGCGATGTTCTCCTCCACCGTCAGGTGGCGGAACAACGCGTAGTGCTGGAATACGAACCCCGCGCGGCGCGCCTGCACGCTGAGGCGGGTCGCATCCTCGCCATCGAACAGCACGCGTCCGCTGTCCGCCTGTTCGAGGCCGGCGATCACGCGCAGCAGCGTGGTCTTGCCGGAGCCCGACGGTCCCAGCAGCGCCAACAACTCGCCCTGGCGGATGTCCAGCGATACGTCGTCCAGCGCCTTGAATTCGCCGAATCGCTTGCCCAGGTGTTCGATCTTGATGCCCATGATGATCGTCTTCTCAGTGCCGGTGGTTGGCGGCCAGCGCTTCGCCGTGGCGCCATTCCAGCCAGGTCTTCAATCCGAGGGTCACCAGCGCCGTCAGCGCCAGCAGCGAAGCCGCCGCGAACGCGGCGCTGTACGCGTACTCGTTGTAGAGGATCTCGACGTGCAGCGGCAGCGTATTGGTGCGTCCGCGGATGTGGCCGGACACGACCGACACCGCACCGAACTCGCCCAGCGCACGCGCACTGCACAGCAGCACGCCATACAGCAGCGCCCAGCGGATGTTCGGCAGCGTCACCCGCCAGAACGTCTGCCAGCCGGTGGCGCCCAGGCTGAGCGCAGCCAGCTCTTCATCCGTGCCCTGCTGCTCCATCAGCGGCATCAGCTCGCGTGCGATGAACGGGAACGTCACGAAGATCGTCGCAAGCACGATGCCCGGCAGCGCGAAGATGATCTTCGGCAACTGCACGTGCAACTCGCCCAGCAGCGGCAGCGTGAACCGCCAGCCTTCGTCGATCAGCGCATACGCCCAGCCTTGCGCACCGAAGATCAACACGTAGATCAGGCCCGCCACGACCGGCGACACCGCGAACGGCAGGTCGATCAGCGTGACCAGCCAGCGCTTGCCGTGGAACTCGTGCTTGCTGACCGCCCACGCCGCCGCCACGCCGAACAGGAGGTTCAAGGGAACGACGATGCCGGTCACCAGCAACGTCAGTTTCACCGCCGCCAGCGCATCCGCTTCGATGATCGCGGCGACGAAGGCGGTCCAGCCGCCGCGCAGCGCTTCGACGAACACCAGCGCGAGCGGCAGCAGCAGGAACGACAGCAGGAACCCGAGCGCGCCGAGCACCAGCAGCACCTGCACCCAGACGGGTTCGGTGGTGGCGGCATGGCGGCGGACAAGAGGTGCGGACGCTTCCACGGCGGACGACTCCGGAGGCATGGCGATGACGGCGGAGATGGCGTCGCCCATGTCAGCCCCCCGCCCGCTTGCCGGTGCGTAGCAGGCGCGCCTGCAGCGTGTTGATCAGCAGCAGCAGCGCGAACGAGAGCAACAGCATCGCCGCGGCGATGGCGGTAGCACCTTCGTAGTCGAACTCCTCCAGCTTGATCGTGATCAGCAGCGGTGCGATTTCCGAGACGCCCGGCAGGTTGCCGGCGATGAAGATGACGGAGCCGTACTCGCCCACGCCGCGCGCGAACGCCAGCGCGAAACCCGCCAGCACGGCCGGCCACAGCGTCGGCAGCACCACGAGGCGTACGGACTGCCAGCGGGTCGCGCCGAGGGTAGCCGCCGCTTCCTCCAGTTCGGTTTCGATCTCCGCCAGCACCGGTTGCACGACGCGCACCACGAACGGCAGCCCGATGAACACCAGCGCCACCGTGATGCCGAGCGGCGTGTAGGCGACCTTGATGCCGGCGGCCTCCAGCCATTGTCCGATCCAGCCGGTCGGCCCGTACAACGCGGTCAACGCGATGCCGGCGACGGCGGTGGGCAGTGCGAACGGCAGGTCGATCATCGCATCGAACAGGCGCTTGCCGGGAAAGCGGTAGCGCACGAACACCCACGCGACCAGCGTGCCCATCACCGCGTTGAACGCGGCCGCCGCGAGTGCGGTGCCGAAGCTGATGCGCAGCGCGGCCAGCACGCGCGGCTCGGTCCAGATCGCCCAGATGCCGGCCGGTCCCAGCCCGCTGGCCTTGGCGAACACGCCCACCAGCGGAATCAACACGATCAGCCCCAGCCAGGCCAGCGTATAGCCCAGGCTGAGGCCGAAACCGGGAATGACGCGACTGGCGCGCGCCTTTCCCGGCCAGGGATGTACTGCCGCCACGCTACTTCGCCTGGATCTGGTCGAACACGCCGCCGTCGGCGAAGTGCGTGGCCTGCGCCTTCGCCCACGAGCCAAAGACGCCGTTGATCGTCACCAGTTCCAGCTTGGGGAAGCGCGCGATGTCTTCCGGCGCCGTGTACTGCGGATAACGCGGACGGTAGTAGTGCTTGGCAGCCAGGCGCTGGCCGGTCGGCGAATACAGGTACTTCAGGTAGGCCTGCGCCGCCTCGCGCGTGCCGTGCTTGTCGACGTTGCGGTCCACCAGCGCCACCGGCGGTTCGGCGAGGATCGACAACGACGGCACGACGATGTCGAACTTGTCCGGGCCCAGCTCCTCGATCGACAGGAAGGCTTCGTTCTCCCACGCCAGCAGCACGTCGCCGATCCCGCGCTGGACGAAGGTGGTGGTCGCGCCGCGCGCACCGGTGTCCAGCACGGGCACGTTGCGGAACAGCCCACGCACGAAGTTGCGCGTCTTCGCCTCGTCACCCTTGAAGATCTTCAATCCGTAGGCCCACGCGGCCAGGTAGTTCCAGCGCGCGCCGCCGGAGGTTTTCGGATTCGGCGTGATCACCGAGATGCCGGGCTTCACCAGGTCGTGCCAGTCGCGGATCTTCTTCGGGTTGCCCTTGCGCACGAGGAACACGATTGTCGACGTGTAAGGCGCGCTGTTTTCGGGCAGCCGCGATTGCCAGTTCGCCGGGAACAGCTTGGCGCGCTGGGCGATGGAGTCGACGTCGTACGCCAGCGCCAGCGTCACGACGTCGGCCTCCAGGCCATCGATGACCGAGCGCGCCTGCTTGCCGGAGCCGCCGTGCGAGGTCTCGATGCTGACCTTCTGCCCCTTGGTCTTCTGCCAGTCGGCGGCGAAGGCGGCATTGAACTCACGGTAGAACTCGCGCGTCGGGTCGTACGACACGTTGAGCAGGTTGATGTCCTTGGCGCCCGCGGCGGCGGCCAGCGTCAGGCTGAAGGCGAGCAGCGCGTTGCGCGCATGGCGGCGGATGGAAGTCTTCATGCGATGTCTCCGGGAATCAGAAGGCGACCTGCAGTCGCGAGAACACGGCCTTTTCGTCGTCGCGGTCCGCGCCTGCGGCGGCACCGCCCTCGAACTGCGTATCCAGGTAATTGACGACCAGCTTCAGGTTGCTGGTGAGGTACCAGTTGACGCCGAGCGTCCAGGCCTTGGCGCGCCGGGCGGAGACCACGGGATCGGCGAACAGCGGGAAGGCACCATCGTCGATCTCCAGTTCGCCGTAACGGCCGACCAGTTCCCATGCACCCCAGCCACCCTTGCCGGGACTGAAGGGTTTCGACGGCTTGACCACGCCGCGGTAGCTCGCATCTTCGCCGGTCAACACATAGCTCGCGGTCGCCTGCCAGGCCGTGTTCTCGAGCTCGGCGGAGGTGGCGCCGACCTGCAGTTCCTGCTTCGATGCGATGTACTCCGCGAGCAGGCCGAACTGGTTGCGATAGAAGTAGCCCTGCGGCGACCAGCGCGTGCGCTTGCCGTCGGCGGCCACCGCGCTGCGGTAGTTGAAGAACTGCACCTGGCCCGGCGTGCGGTAGCGCGGCAGGATATTGTTGCCCGTACCGGCGGTGTCGCCGACGCTGCCGCCGATGCCAAAGCCGAGACCGGACCAGAAACCCGCATCGTCCTTGAAAGGTTCGACGAACAGGCGGCCGGCGACTTCGAACTCGTCGTCCGGATTCGTCGTCACCGCATCGCGGCCGTCGACCGTGCCGTTGAACACGCCGATCGCGTAGCTGACCTTGCTGCCGGCCAACTCACCCTGCAACTGCACGCCGATGTCGCGGTTGGGCGCAAGTTCACTGGGCAACGCGCGCTCGATGTCGGACAACGCGGACGACGACTGCAGGCGCTCCAGGCCGACCGGCGAGGTGAACTTGCCCAGGCGCACCGTGGCCGCGGGCGAGAACTTCAGGTCGGCATAGGCGTCGACGATGCTGGCGCTGTCGCCGGCGAACTCCGGCGTGAAGCGAAAGCCGATCCACTTGCCCAGCGTGCCTTCGATGGTCGGGCGTGCCGTGCGCAGGAGGAAGGTGTCGTAAGTGCCCGACGGCACGCCGCTGCTGAAGAAGCGTCCGTCGCCCTGGATCAGGCCACGGATCTTGATCTCGTAGTCGCCGTTGGCGGACTTCAGCGATGCGCCCTTGTCGTTCACCGCGATGACGGGCGCTTCCTTTGCCCTGGTCGCGGCTTCTTCCTGCTGCAGTTCGAGACGGCGCTCCAGGATGCGCAGGCGCTGGTCCAGGTCGCCCAGCGTCGCCGGCGCGGATTCGCCTTCGGCCACCACCGTCGCTGGCGCCTCGCCGACGCGGCGTTCCAGGGCTTCCAGTCGCTGCAGCAGCTCCTGCGCGGTTGGTTGGCGCTGTGCGGACACGGGGAGGGCAAGCGAACAGGCCAGCGCGCCGAGGATGGCGACACCGCTGCCCTTGCGCTTGCGTGATCCCGAGTGTGTCCGCATAACGCTTTTCCCCGAGTGAAGACCCGTGGTGGGCCGGAGACGCGATGCTGCGGGCGCACATGCGGGCAGGGAAATGACGAAACGGGGGGCGCTTATGCCGTACGCGCATGACGCGGAGGCGCCGCTCCGCCGGCGGGTAGAATGGCGTCTTTCCCGCTTAAGCCCCTGCCATGGCCAACCCGCTGACTGCCCATTACGCCGCCACCCTCGACGAGATCCGTGCCCAGGGCCTGTTCAAGTCCGAACGGATCATCACCAGCCCGCAGTCGGCGGAAATCACCCTGGCCGACGGCCGTACTGTGCTGAACTTCTGCGCCAACAACTACCTGGGCCTGGCGGACCATCCGGACGTCATCCAGGCGGCGAAGGACGCGCTGGATACCCACGGCTTCGGCATGGCCTCGGTGCGCTTCATCTGCGGCACCCAGGACCTGCACAAGCAGCTGGAACAGACGATCGCCGACTTCTTCGGCACCGAGGACACCATCCTCTACGCCGCCTGCTTCGACGCCAACGGCGGCCTGTTCGAGCCGCTGCTGGGCGAGGACGACGCCATCATCTCCGACGCACTGAACCACGCCTCGATCATCGACGGCGTGCGCCTGTGCAAGGCCAAGCGCTTCCGCTACGCCAACTGCGACATGGCCGACCTGGAAAAGCAGTTGCAGGCCGCGGATGCCGCCGGCTGCAAGACCAAGCTGATCACCACCGACGGCGTGTTCTCGATGGACGGCTTCATCGCGCCACTGGACGAAATCACCGCGCTCGCGAAAAAGTACAACGCGCTGGTGCACATCGACGAATGCCACGCCACCGGCTTCCTCGGCGCCACCGGCCGCGGCTCGGCCGAAGTGAAGGGCGTGCTGGACCGGATCGACATCATCACTGGCACGCTCGGCAAGGCGATGGGCGGTGCGCTGGGCGGCTTCACCACCGCACGCAGGGAAGTGATCGAACTGCTGCGCCAGCGTTCGCGTCCGTACCTGTTCTCCAACTCGCTGCCGCCGCACGTGGTGGCCGCCGGCATCAAGGCGTTCGAGATGCTCGACGCGGCCGGCGACCTGCGCGAGCAGTTGCAGGAGAACACGCGTTACTTCCGCGAGAAGATGACCGCCGCCGGTTTCGACATCAAGCCGGGCGTGCACCCCATCAGCCCGGTGATGCTGTACGACGCGCCGCTGGCGCAGCGCTTCGCCGAGCGCCTGCTCGAGGAAGGCATCTACGCGATCGGCTTCTTCTTTCCGGTGGTGCCCAAGGGGCAGGCGCGCATCCGCACGCAGATCAGCGCGGCGCATACGCGCGAGCACCTGGACCGCGCCATCGACGCCTTCATCCGCATCGGTCGCGAACTGGGCGTGCTGAAGGCCTGAGCGAGGCCGTGGCGGGCGCGCCCGTCAGCGGGCGCGCTTGGCAGTACTCGCCGTCTTGGGCGCGACCGGCGCGCCCTTGGCCACGCGGATACCGCGGGCCTTCATCCAGGCATCGAATTCCTCGGCCGTCATGCTGCGGCCGTTCTGCTGCATGTAGAAACGGTGTCCGTGCGGCCCGACTTTCACGGTAACGATCTCTTCGGGAGCGGTCTTCTTCGTTGCAGCCGATGGCGATGTCGAAGCACAGCCTGTCGACAGGCCGAAGACGAGCAGTACGGCGCAGCACAGCGGTAGGCGCGGGATCGAACGGTACATGTGATTTCCCCAAGGTCAGCGCGGACGAGTGTAGGCAGCTGTTCCGCAGCGAACCCGGACCGCCGTCGCGCAATCAGCGGCCGGTCGTCGGCGCGAGCGCCTCGCGCTCGTGCGGTTCGAGCATCCGCCATGCGCCCTTGCCCAGGTCTCCCAGCGCAAGCGGGCCTACGGCGACACGCACGAGCCGCAGAACGCCGACATCGAACGCCGCCAGCAGGCGGCGGATCTGCCGGTTGCGTCCTTCCTCCAGCACGATCTCCAGCCACGCATTGCGCTCGCCGCTGCGAAGCACGCGAACGTCGCGAGCGGACAGATGCTCGCCGTCGACGCTCACGCCGGCCTTCAAGCGCTGCAACAGGACGTCATCAGGCAGCGCGTCGATCTGCACGTGGTAGGTCTTGTCCGGCCCCTGCGCGGGATCAGTGATGCGGGCCGCCCATTCCGGATCGTTGGTGAAGAGCAACAGGCCCTCGCTGGCCTTGTCGAGCCTGCCCACCGGTGCGACCCACGGCAGGCCCGCGCCGTCCAGGCAGCGGTAGACCGTATCGCGTCCCTGTTCGTCGCGTGCCGTGGTCACCAGGCCACGCGACTTGTTGAGCATGAGGTAGGTGCGCTCAGGCGCGGCACTCGCCAGGCCATCCACCCTGATCACGGCACGGCCGGCAACCACCGGAAACTCGGGATCGCGCACGATGCGGCCATCGACGGACACCCGGCCTGCGGCGATCCAGCGCGCGGCCTCGCTGCGCGAACACACGCCTTGCTTGGACAGCACCCGGGCCAGGCCATGGCGCACGCCCTGCATTGCAGGCGAGCGCGGGCTCGCGACACGCGAGGAGTCGCGGGAAGGAGGTTTGCGCGTCGTCATGGAGAGCCGAAAGGAAAACGGCCGGGAAACCGGCCGTTCGTGGATCAGTTCTTCTTGGCGGGCTCGGCGGGTGCCGGTGCGGGCGCTGCCGCCGGTGCACCGGGCGCCTTCACGACCCGCACGCCGCGCGACTTCATCCACGCGTCGAATTCGTCGGCGGTCATGCGCTTGCCGTTCTGGCTCATGTCGAAGCGCCACGGCGTATTGTCGTGCGCGGTCTTCGGCTGGTAGGCCGCCGGACTGGCGGAGGCCGTCGCAGCGGCCGGCGCGGCCGGCAACGCCTTGGCGACGTTGCGGCATCCCTCGATGCGCAGGCGCATCAGCACACGCTCCACCGATTGCGACTCGTCGAAGGCATGCGATGCCAGCACACCGGACGGTGCGCCCAGTTGCGTGGCGGCGGCGGTGAATTCCGGCGCGACCGGCGCGATGACCGTGGCGGGCGTCTTCAGCGGCGGCGGCACCAGGCTCCCGCTGCAGTCCGGTGCGGCGTGGGCGGCAGGAATCGCGGCGATGCCCAGCAGGCTGGCAAGAACATGACGGCGCATCGGCACAACTCCTGGAGGGTTCTTTCTGGACGTGCCGGGAGTGTAGGCAGCGTCTCAAGGCATGGCAAGAAATCGAGCGCCCTGCGCTGCATCGATGCGCGAAGACGGAAGCGCGGTCACGCAAATCCCACGCACGGCGGCCGAAAAACGAAGCCCGGCGCGAGGCCGGGCTTCGGGTGTTGCAGGAAGAGCGTCCGATCAGTTCTGGACGATCAGTTCTGGACGTTCAGTTCCGTACGACGGTTGCGCTCGCTCTTGCAGCCCGGCAGGGTCTGCGCGGTCGGCTCCAGCGGACGGCTCTCGCCGTAACCGATCGGGCCCACCAGACGCGAGGCGCTGACGCCGTTGTTGGTCAGGTAGTCGTACACGGTCTGCGCACGACGCTGCGACAGCGACTGGTTGTAGGGGTCCGCACCGCACAGGTCGGTGTGACCGGCCACTTCGACGCGCAGGTCGGGGTAGCGCTTCAGGATCTCGGCGGCTTCGCCAAGGATCGCGATCGCGTCGGGACGCAGGGTCGACTTGTCGAAGTCGAAGTTCACGCCCTTCAGGTCGATCGAGACCTGCACCGGGCAGCCGTCCGGACCGATGGTCTGGCCAGCCTGCGAACCGGGGCACTTGTCGTCGCAGTTGTTGACGCCGTCGCCGTCGTCATCCAGGTCCGCGCAGCTCGGCGCAGCCGGGGGGGCCGGCGGAGCAGCGGCTTCGGCCTTCGGGCCCAGCGGGATCACGACGCCGACCGAGGCCAGCACGTCGCCGAACCAGTCTTCCTGCGGGGCGGCCATGCTCTGGTCGTCGAAGTCGGCACGGTAGGCCAGTTCGGCGCGCACGCCGACGCGCTTGTCGAGCGTCGTCTGCAGGCCGACGCCCAGCTTGGCGGCGAGGTTGTTGTCACGACGCTGGTTGGACGCGTTGATCAACGACTCTTCCTCGTGACGCTGCAGACCCAGGCCCGCCACGATGTACGGGTTCCAGCCACGGCCTTCCTGCACGAAGTGTCGACGCAGGTCGAGCGAGATGCCGTATTGGCTCCACAGCGTGTCCTGGTTGTCTTCAAACTTCGGGTTCTGATAGTTCAGCTCGCCGTCCAGCGACCAGTTCGGGCTGATGAACTTGCCCAGGCCCAGGCCCAGGAAAGGGGCATTGCGGGTGGTACGGTCGTCGTCCTGCAGGTTGAAACCGGCGGAACCGGTCAGGTACCAGCGGTCATCAAACTCCTGGGCCGTCGCGTGGTTAGCGAGGCTCAGGCCGCCCAGCAGCGCGGCGCAGAGAATCTTCTTGTTCATTTGCAGCTCCTTTCCTTGTAAAAGTTCAGTAGTAGAGAAACCGAAGGGCTTTGCTTGCGGCGTTTCTAGTTGTTATTCGAGGCGACAGGCTGCCGTCGCCTTGCTGAACAGATTATGCGGGGGTATGTGAAGACTGTGTTAACGGTACCATAACAAGTTGGCCAAGGTTAACACTCTGTAAGAGAACTCGCGCAGATCCAGCCTGCACCGAGCGCCATGCCGCCGGGGAATCCGGCGCGGCGCGGCAAGTCCGGCCCCGGCAACACACCGGTCCACGTACGGCCCTTGGTAAGTCTTCCGCGGGAGCCGATGCTCGCATCATGAACCTGTCCGCGCCTGCCGTACATCGTCTTCCCAGTCTTTTCCTGTCGCATGGCTCTCCCATGCTGGCGATCGAGGACTCGCCCACCGGCCGCTTCCTCGACCGGTTGGGCGGCCTTCTGCCCCGGCCCCGCGCCATCCTGGTGGCCTCCGCGCATTTCGTCCATGCGCGCCCGACGCTCACTGCCACGCCCATGCCGGAGACGATCCACGATTTCGGTGGCTTCCCGGAACCGCTTTACCGGATCCGGTATCCGACGGCCGGTGCACCCGCACTCGCGCACGATATCGCGGAGCGCCTGACGACCGCCGGGTTCGACGCGCACGAAGACGGCCACCATGGGCTGGATCACGGCGTCTGGGTACCGTTGAGGCGGATGTATCCGGCATCCGACATCCCGGTGGTGGCGCTGTCGGTCAATCCCGCGCAAAGCGCCGAGTGGCACTACCGGCTGGGCCGGGCGCTGGCGCCGCTGCGGGACGAAGGCGTGCTGGTGGTCGGTTCCGGTGGCTTCTCGCACAACCTGCGCGCACTGGACTGGCAGCATGCGCAGGCAGCGGCGTACCCGTGGGTCACCGCGTTCACCGATCCGTTGCGTGCTGCGCTGCTGGAAGGCGACGTGGCCACCGCGCTCGACTGGACCTCGCTGCCGCATGCGGCGCAGAACCATCCCACCACCGAGCACCTCTATCCGCTCTACGTGGCGCTCGGCGCCGGCGGCGAAGGCGCCAGGGGACGCCTGCTCCATCGCGACGTGGAAATGGGTGGGCTTGCGCTGGACGCCTTCGCGTTCGACACGGCCTGACTACACCACCAGTCCGTGCTCCCATGGCGGATTGTCGCCGAACTGCTCCGACAGGAAGTCCACGAAGGCACGCACACGGGGCGGCACCAACCGTCGCTGCGGCATGACCGCACTGATCGCGGTCGTCGCCAGCGGGAAATCGGGCAGCACCACGACCAGTCGTCCCGCCCGCAGGTCGTCGGCGACGTGCCACAGCGAGTGCACGACGATGCCCTCGCCCGCCATCGACGCATCGCGCAGCACTTCGCCGAAGTTGCTCTCGAAGCGTCCATGCACGCGTATCGCCACTTCACTTCCGTCCGGCGTCCCGAGTCGCCAGACGTCCTGGCGACCGCCGCTGCCGAACAGCAGCAGGCAGTCATGGTCGGCCAGCTCCACCGGTGTCTGCGGAACGCCGCGCCGGCGCAGGTAGTCCGGCGAGGCGCACAGCACGCGGCGGTTGGGCGCGATGCGCCGGGCCACCAGGCGTGAATCGTCCAGCGCCCCGATGCGGATGGCGAGGTCGAAGCCCTCGCTGACCAGATCCACCACGTTGTCGCTGAGATGGACGCTCAGTCGGACCTTGGGATGGCGCGCGAGGAAGGCAGGCAGCAGCGGCGAGACGTACTGGCGCCCGAACGAGGCCGACATCGTCACTCGCAGCGTACCAGCGACCTCGCTGGCGGCCTCGCGCAGGCCACTGCCCAGCGATTCCAGTTCCTCGACCAGCACCCGTCCCTGCTGCGCCAGGGCCAGACCCTCCGGCGTGGGGTGCAGGCGGCGGGTGGTCCGGTGCAGCAGGCGCACGCCCAGCTCCTTTTCCAGCCGCTTCAGGCGCTGGCTGGCCACCGCCACCGACAGGTCCAGGCTGTGGGCGGCGGCGGTGATCGATCCCAGGTCGAGCACGCGCAGGAACAGGGTGAGGTCGCCGACGCGGTCCATTTTCAATCTTCCATTGAAAGTGATTCGCCATCTTCTCGGTTTTTCACCGACGAGGGAAGCGGCACCCTGCACGCCTTCCCGCACCAACTACCTCCCATGTCCCCCATTCCCGCCCCCACCTCCCGCATGCCGCTGGGCCTCTATGCCCTGACGGCCGGCGCGTTCGGCATCGGCACCACCGAATTCGTCATCATGGGCCTGCTGATGCAGGTCGCCGCTGACCTGCACGTCTCGATTGCCGCCGCCGGCCTGCTGATCTCCGGCTATGCGCTCGGGGTCTTCGTCGGCGCCCCGCTGCTGGCGGCCGCCACCAGCCGGATGCCACGCAAGGCGGTGCTGGTGGCGCTGATGATCGTGTTCACGCTGGGCAACCTGGCCTGTGCGTTGGCGCCGAACTACGAACTGCTGATGGCCGCGCGCGTGATCACTTCGCTGGCGCACGGCACGTTCTTCGGGGTGGGCGCCGTGGTCGCCACCGGCATGGTCAGCGAAGACCGCAAGGCCTCCGCCATCTCCATCATGTTCACCGGCCTGACCGTGGCCACGCTGCTTGGCGTGCCGGCCGGCGCGTGGCTGGGCCTGCAGCTCGGCTGGCGCGCCACGTTCTGGGCGGTGACCGTGATCGGCGTGCTGGCGACGCTCATCATCGCGACCCTGGTGCCCGCCGACCGCAGCGCGCCGTCGCCGCTGCCGTTCCGCGACGAACTGCGCGTGGTCGCGCGTCCGCAGGTGCTGTTGGGCCTGCTGATGACCGTGCTCGGCTTCGGCGGCATGTTCACCGTGTACACCTACATCCAGCCACTGCTGACGCAGGTGACCGGCTTCACCGATGCCGCGGTATCGCCGATCCTGCTGGTGTTCGGCGTCGGCATGATCGTCGGCAACCTGCTCGGCGGCCGCTTCGCCGACCGCCGCCTGGCGCCCGCGCTGCTGGGCACGCTCGCGCTGCTGGCGCTGGTGATGGGCGCGATGACCTTCGTGCTGGAAAGCCCGTGGGCGATGATCGCGTTCACCGGTCTGCTCGGTGCCGCGGCGTTCGCCACCGTGTCGCCGCTGCAGCTGTGGGTGCTGCAGAAGGCCAGCGGCGCGCAGAGCCTGGCGTCCAGCCTCAACATCGGCGCCTTCAACCTCGGCAACGCGCTGGGCGCGTGGCTGGGCGGCGTGGTGATCTCGCAGGGACTGGGGCTGTCCGCCCTGCCCTGGGTCGCCGCGCTGGTGCCTGCGTCCGCCTTCGCCGTCGCACTGTGGGCGCTGGCGCTGGAGCGCCGCCAGCGTTTCCCACTGGTCGCGGAAGCGGATTGCATCTGATCCGTCCTTCGTCGCATCGCCTCTTTCCCTCGCGCGCCGCATCATCGCGGTACGCGTCCTGATTCCCCCACGAGGATCCACCATGAAAGCCGTCGCCCTGACCCGTTATCTCCCCATCGACGATCCGCACTCGTTGGTCGATGTCGAACTCGACACGCCCACCGCCACCGGCCACGACATCCTCGTGCGTGTGGAAGCCGTGTCGGTGAATCCCGTCGACACCAAGGTGCGTTCGCCGAAGCCGCAGATCGAGACGCAGCCGAAGGTGCTGGGCTACGACGCCGCCGGCGTGGTCGAAGCCGTCGGCGAGGCGGTAACCCGCTTCAAGCCCGGGGATGCCGTCTACTACGCAGGCGACATCACGCGCTCCGGCAGCAACGCGCAGTTCCAGCTGGTCGACGAACGCATCGTCGGCCGCAAGCCCGCGTCGCTGGATTTCGCGCAGGCGGCCGCGCTGCCGCTGACCACGATCACCGCATGGGAACTGCTGTTCGACCGTATGCCGTACGCCATCGACGGCGGTGGCAACGGCAAGTCACTGCTGGTGATTGCCGGCGCCGGCGGCGTGGGTTCCATCGCTATCCAGCTGGCCAAGCGCGCCGGCTTCATCGTCATCGCCACCGCATCGCGGCAGGACACCATCGACTGGTGCAAGGCGATGGGCGCCGACCATGTGGTCAACCATCGCGAGCCGCTCGGTCCGCAACTGAAGGCGCTTGGCTTCGACACCGTCGACGCGGCGCTCAACCTGGCCGACACGGACCGCTACTGGACCGACCTGGGCGAACTGCTGTCGCCGCTCGGCCACGTCGGCCTGATCGTCGAGCCGCGCGGCGAGCTGCGCATCGGCGACCCGTACAAGGCGAAGAGCATCGGCATTCACTGGGAAATGATGTTCGCCCGCCCGCGCTTCCGCACCGCCGACATGGGCGAACAGGGCGCATTGCTGGATCGCGTCGCCGACCTGATCGACGCCGGCCAGCTGCGCGGCACGCTGACCGGCACGCTGTCGCCGATCAATGCGGCCAACCTGCGCGAAGCCCATCGCCGCCTGGAATCGGGCACGACCATCGGCAAGCTGGTGCTCGCCGGCTGGTAGGACCCGTCCACGCCTGACGGATCAGGGCGCCGGCTGGCTTGCGGGAACAGCTACCGGCGCCCGCGCGACTTGCGATATCGTGGCTGGCCGCAGCGCGCTCCGGCGCGATCCGCCCGTCCGTCCGATCACGCCATGCCCTTTTTCCCGGCGCTGCCGCGCCCGCCACATCACAATGCCGGCCGACCGCCGCGGTCTTTGCGGCCATGACGCAGGTGCCGGCCCTGTTCCCGTTGCTGCCCAGTGGCCTGTTCGGTCCACTGGCGTCGCCCAACCGCGAACACTACTGGCTGCTGCTGTGCCGGCTGTTCGACGAGTTCTTCGGGCCCGACGCGCCGGTACCGCCGAGCATGGGCTTCCAGCGCCGCGAGATCACCGCGGCGCTGGAGCGCTACCTGCTGGCCGATGACCCGTGGGAAGACGAGGACGGCGAGACCCCGGACACGCCGCTGCCCGTGCGGGTGAACACGCTCTACGAGCGCTTCCGCAGCACCGGATGGCTGCGGCAGGAGCGCATCGGCGCGCGCGAGATGGTCACCATGCCGCCGGTCGTGCACCAGTTCCTCTCGCTGCTGGTGGAGTTCGCCGAGCATGGCCCGACCTTCGTGTCGGCGAAGATGCGGTCGATCGAACACCAGTTGCAGCAGGTGGCCGACGGCAAGGCCTCGGGCGATGCGCTGGACGAGGCCGCCGACCAGGCGCGGCGACTGCTGGTGTCGCTGTCATCGATGAGCCTGCAGGTCCGCGACCTGATGCCGGAGCTGAGCAAGGCCGAGTCCACCGCGCAGTTCGCGCGGCAGTGGTTCGAACGCTACGTCAGCGAGTTCTTCATCGGCGACTACGCCGAGCTGCACACGGGCGACCACCCGCTGGCGCGGCGCAGCGCGATCCTGTCGGTGGCGCAGCAGATCGAGAGCGGCGAGCGGCGCAGCGCGCTGCGGGCGTGGTATCGCGAACATGTCGGCGGTGGCGATGAAACGCGCGGCGACCAGCGGTTCGCACGCAGCCTGCGCCGTCTGCGCGAACTGGAGCGCATCGACGAATACCTGGGCCGGCTGGACGACGACATCCGCCAGGCCAACCGGCGTGCGCTCGCCTTCCTCGACTACCGCCTGCGCGCGCCCGACAAACTGGACATCCTGTTGCGCCGCGCCTGCCGGGGCGTCCAGCATGCGCCGGAAGACGCGCTGCGGCTGCCGGTGGCGCCCGGCATGCTGATGGAAGCGAGCCGCCTGCGTGCTCCGCGGCAGAAACCGCAACCGATTCCGCGCAGCGCCAACGCCACCCAGCCGCCGACGCCCGAGCAACTGGCGCGGCTCAGCCTGCTGCGGCGGATGAAGCGCGCCCGGCTGGTCAATGCCGACGACATGGCGCGCTACGTCGGCACGCACCTGGACACCCACGACCAGGTCGCTTCCGAAGCGTTCTCCATCGCCAGCATCGAAGACCTGCGCGCCTACCAGACCCTGCTCACGCTCGCCCTGCGCAGCCACCGCATCGGCGGCCTGCGGCGCGAAGATCCGCTGGGCCGGCTGCTGCGCGGCTACCGCGTCGAGTTGCTGGACGCGGGCGGACGCGACGACAACGGCTACCTGCGCGCGCCACGCTTCGTCGTGCGCCGCGTCGGCCCGCCCTCACGGAAAACCGCATGAAACGCAGCTGGACCACGCTCAGCCAACTCTCCAACGGCGTCTACGCCGTACAGGATTTCGAACGCACCGCCTATCGCCTGGTGGTGGAACAGGTGCTGTACGCCAGCGACCGCAGCACGCGGCTGGCCTACCACCTGGTGGAGGACCACTACGACGACTTCGTCGCCGCGCTGGCGCCGCTGGGCATCCGCCTGGAGCGCAACGCGCACTACCGTTACGTGGTGGCGCTGCCCGCCCATGCCGAGGGCGTGCCGGTGACGCTGGCCGAAACCCTGTTGCTGCTCGTGCTGCGGCAGCGCTACGACGAGGCGATGCGGCAGGGCCTGGTGGAAGACGAAGGCGTCGTCACCGTCGAGCTGCCGGACCTGCAGGAGGCGTACCAGGCGCTCGCCGGGCGGCCCATGCCCGACGTCGGCACGCTGCGCGACCTGGCGCGCACGCTGAAGCGCTGGGGCACGTGCCGGCTGGTGGAATCCGAGCCGGACGACGCACAACCGTTCCACCTGCAGGTGCGGCCGGCCATCGTCGACATCGTCGGCGAGCAATGGCTGCAACGGTTGGACCAGCACAACCGCGACGACGAAGGCGATGCCGCGGACGGCGATGACGTCATGGAGGACGGCGATGCAGCAGCTTGAGCGCGTACACCTGGTGCAGTTCTTCCTGTTCGAGGCGCAGACGCTGGAACTGGATGCCACCACCGCCATCATCGCGCCCAACGGCGCGGGCAAGAGCGCGCTGCTGGATGCGCTGCAGATCGTGCTGCTGGGCGGCGACCGCAGCCGCATCCGCTTCAATGCGCAGGCCGGCGGCAGCCATCGCGCGCGCACCATCCGCGACTACTGCCTGGGCGTGTTCCGCAGCGGCGACGACGGGCGCAAGCGGCGCACCGCCACCACCTACATTTCGCTGGTGTTCCGCGACACCGACACCGGTGAAGCGCTGACGGCCGGCATCGCGCTGGGCGCCTCGGTGGACGAACCCGACCACCGCCTGCACGGGCTGTACCTGCTGCCGGGCGTGGCGCTGGAACTGGCCGACCACGTGGAGCAGCTCAAGGGCAAGGAACTGCCGCTGGCCTGGCCGACGTTCCGCGAGATGGCCTTGCGCCGCTGCAAGGCGGCCGGTGGCGCACCCGAGCTGCACACGGTGGCAGAACGCTTCGTCAAGGACCTGCTGCTGCGGCTGCGCGCCTCGCCGACCGCCAATCCCGACATCAACGCCTACCGCAAGGCCTTCCTCAACGCGCTCAACCTGCAGCGCGTGGAAGACGTGGACCTGTTCGTGCGCACGCTGGTCGCCGAGGACCGGCCCACCGACATCGCCCGCTTCCGCGCGCTGCTGGAAAGCTTCCGCCAGATCCGCGACCGCATCGAACAGGTGCGCCAGCGCATCGACGCCGCCGAAGGCGTCGAACGCCAGTACGACCGCATCGCCGCGCAGGCCGTGCGCGCGGCGTCCTACCGCGCACTGGCGGCGGAGTATGCGCGCGACCTGTACGGCGAGCAGTTGGAACAGGCCGAAGGCGCGGTGACCACGGCGGAGGATGCCCTGGCCGACACGCGCCGCCGTCTCGTCGATGCGCGCGCCGAGCGCGACACCCTGCGCGACGAGCAGGCTCGCGCCCAGGCCCGCCTGCAAGGCAGCGCCGGCTACGGCGAGCAGGCGCAACTGGACGAACTGGCCAGCCGCGACCGCGCACGCCTGGGCCAGTTGAACAGGGAACTGCTGCGCGAGATCGGCTTCGTGCGCGACCAGTTCCACCAGCTCGATGCGCTCGCGCTGGCGGGCGTGGATGCCGGCGCCGTGCAGTCCGCGCGCGCCGACTGGGACGAATGGCATGCGGCGCTGTCGGCGCTGGAAGACGGGGATGCCCTGCCATGGACGCCGGAAGACCTGTTCGCCCGCGCCCGCCAGGCCCTTCGCGCGGCCGCGCCGTTGCGCGAGCAGGTCGACCAGCACGCACGGCAGGTGCACGCCGCCCACGACAAGGCCCGCGACGCGCTGGCCACCGCGCGCCAGAACCAGAAACGCCTGGCCGCCGGCCAGGCGGAACTGCACGCCGATACCGTGCGACTGATGAGCTACCTGCGCGAGGCCGGCATCGATGCGCGCCCGGTCTGCGACCTGGTGCGCGTGACCGACGTCGCGTGGCAGCCAGCCATCGAAGCCTACCTGCGCAGCAACGTCGAAGCGCTGCTGATTCCCGCCGAGGACGAGGAGCGCGCGGTCAAGCTGTACCGCAGCCTGTCCGGCGGGCGCTCGGTCTACGGCGTGAAACTGGCACTGTCCAGCCAAGCGCGCGATGCGCGCGGCAAGGACGCGGCGGCCGGCAGCGTCGCCGCACTGTTGGACGGCGTAAACGCCGACGCCCTGGCGTTCCTGCGCCGGCAACTCGGCGAATTGCGTTGTGTGGAGACCGAAGCCGACCTGGTGCGCAGCCGTCAGGGCCTGACGCGCGACGGCCTGCTCGCCCGCGGCGGCAGCATCGAGCGCCTTCGCCTGCCCGCGGCGAGCGACCTGCGCATCGGCGCATCGGACAATCGCGCCCGCCTGCGCGTGCTGCACGAGGAAATCGAAAAAGCCGAGCGCGATGTGCGCGAGATCGAGCCGCACCTGCGCCGCGCCGACGACAGCCAGCGCGGACTCGCGCGGCTGGCCGATGCCGACGCGGTAGCGCAGGCGCTGCACGAACGCGCACTCGAGCACCGCCAGCTGGCCGGGCGCTACCGCACCGCGCAGGAAAGCCGCCTCGCCGCGCTGGACCCGGACCTGCTCCGCCTGTCGGAGGCCGTGCGTGAACTGGGCGCACACCTCTTCGAGTGCGAGGCGCGTACCGATGCGCTGGTCGGACAGGAAGCGGTCGCGGTCACCGACCTGGAGCGCAGCCGCCGCCTGCTCGATGGCCTGCGCCAGCAGGAGGAACTGGTCGCCCGTCGCGCGGTGGAAGCCTTCAAGGATCCCGACGTCGACCCCAACCTGATCGAGCGGCATCGCGACGAACTCGACGACAAGGTCGACTCGCTGGAGGAACGTGGCAGGACCTGCGAGCGTCGCGCCGACGAGAGCGACCGCCAGCTCGCCAAGCTGCTGCCCGAGGCGTGGAGCGCGTTGGCCCAGTACGCACGCGACCACGGCCTGGGCGTGGACTTCGACGCCAGCGCCTGGCGGCCGGCCCTGGCGCTGCTGCGCCGCGAACTGACCCAGCTGCGCGATACCGACCTGGTGCGCTACGAAGGCGAAGCCCGCCAGGCGTACGACACCGCGGTGGAGACCTTCCGCGCCAGCGTGGCCGCCGCGCTCAACGACAACTTCATCCGCCTGCGCCAGCAGATCGCCACGCTCAACCGCACCCTGCGCAGCAGTCCGCCGTTCTCCAACAACGAGCGCTACCAGTTCCATTACGACGTGGTGCCGGAGTTCCGCGACCTGGAGCGCTTCATCCGGCGCGCGGTGGATGTCGGCGGCGAGGACACCCTGTTCGGCAGTGCCGGCGAAGTCCCGGCGGCGTTCCGCGAACTGATCGAGGACGGCGCGGCCGCCCGCACCGCCACCTCCCCGCTCGACGACTACCGCCGCTTCTTCCGCTTCGAAGTGCAGATCCGGCAGGACGACACCGTGATCGGCACGCTCAGCGAACGCATGCGCTCGGGTTCCGGTGGCGAACACCGCGCGCCGCTGTACGTGATTGCTGGCGCGGCGCTGGCGGCCGCCTACGGCAAGAGCGAAGCGCATCCGGGCGGCATGGGACTGATCCTGCTGGACGAGTTCGGCGACAAGATCGACGCGCAGAACGCGCGCGCCACCACCAACTACCTGCGCTCGCTCGGCCTGCAACTGGTACTGGCCGCGCCCGACACCGCGCAGGGCACGCTCAGCGGCGTGCTCGACAGCTACATCGAACTGTTCCGCGACGGCGACCTGCTGCAGGCAGAACGCATCGAAGTGCAGGCCGCCGCGCGCGCCCTGCTGCTGTCGGACCAGTTCGATCTGCACCCGGAGTTGCTGGCCGAGGAAACCGCACGCATCGAACGGCAGCAGGCGCCGGGGTGAGCGATGCGCGGCGCGTGCTGGAGCGGCTGCTGCGCAAGGGCGAGCGCGCCCGGCGGCGCGGCGACACCGCGCCCGCCTCGCTGCCGATGACCGAAGCCAGCGCGCGCGAGTATCTGTCACTGCGCACGCTGGCCGAACGCGACACCTTCCATGCGCAGGTGACCCTGGCCGAACGCGCGGGCGCGATTGCCGTGCAGCGCGACTCGCACCGCGGCGACGGCGAACGCCTGCTGCGCTTGACGGTGATCGACCTGGACGCCCTCGCGGACCATCTGGGCATCGCGCTGCTCGATGCCCGTGTCGGCGAAGCCGCCGACCTTCTGGCGCCGTGGCGGCGGCACTTCCCCGTCCTCGGCGAGGTGCTGGACGCCTGGCGGAACGATCGCAAGGTGCGCGGCCACGGCCCGGAAGCGGCACCCGACCTGGCCGACGCTGCACACGCGGTACAGGCCCGCCTGGCCGACGACGCCCACGAGCGCATCCTGCGCCGCGAGAGCGCGAGGCTGTTCGCCGGTCGCGTGGCCAGCAAGCGGCTAGAGCAGCTCACGCCCTGGCTGGACCTGCTGACCCGTGGCGCGTTGGCGACGGACGGCGTGACCGAAAAGGAACATGTGTGGGCGTCGTTGGGCCTGCGGCGCGAACCGCAACCGCTGCTGATCGCCGGCAGCGGCACGCTGCTGTTGGACGACGGGGTCGAGCTGCCGCTCGCCACGGCCTTCCTCGGCGTGCCCCTCGATGCCCTGCAAGGTGTCCGCACGACCGCCGCCTGCCTGCTCAGCGTGGAAAACCTGGCCAGCTTCCATGATGCGGCGCGCGCTCCGGGCGCCGACCGCGCGCTGCTGCTCTACACCGGCGGCATGCCGTCGCCGGCCTGGCGGCGCGCCTACGCCCGCGTGCTGGACGCGCTGCCCGCCGGGCTGCCGGTGTGGCATTGGGGCGACATCGACGAGGGCGGTTTCCGCATCGCCGCCGTGCTCGCGGAAACCGCATCGGCGCGCGGACGCCGTCTGCAGCCTTGGCGCATGTCGCCGGCCACCGTGCAGAGGGACGGTAGCGAGGAGCACGTACCGCCTGCCACCGTCCTGGCGGCCATGTGCCGCTGGGCCGAGCGCGCCGGCTGGCACGACGTTGCCGACGACCTCCGCGCCCGTCCGCTGTCGCTGGAACAGGAAGCCCTGCCCGCCGAACTGCCGCACGCCGTCGAGGCCTCGCGATGACCTGCCGTGCGCGCATGCGGACGCTTGCGTGCCCCCGGGATTCGCGGCATCGTGCGCCCACCCATACGCACGCGTATCCACTGCCCGCATGACGTCGACCGCCGCCACCGAACCCCCGTCCTATCCGCACCTGTTCGCCCCGCTGGACCTGGGCTTCACCACGCTGCGCAACCGCGTGCTGATGGGCTCCATGCACACGGGTCTGGAAGACCGGGCCAGGGATTTCCCGCGACTGGCGGCGTACTTCGCCGAGCGCGCGGCGGGTGGCGTCGGCCTGATCGTCACCGGTGGCTTCTCGCCGAATCTGGTGGGCTGGCTGAAGCCCTTCGGCGGCAAGCTGTCGTGGCCGTGGGAAGCGCGCCCGCACAAGTTCGTGACCCAGGCCGTGCACGAGCACGGCGCGAAGATCTGCGCCCAGCTGCTGCACGCCGGCCGCTACGGCTACCACCCGCTGACGGTGGCGCCGTCGAAGATCAAGGCGCCGATCAACCCCTTCACCCCGCGCGCGCTGTCGGCCCGTGGCATCGAACGCCAGATCAACGCCTACGCCAACGCGGCGAGGCTGGCGCGCGACGCCGGCTACGACGGCGTCGAGATCATGGGTTCGGAAGGCTATTTCATCAACGAATTCACCGCCCCGCGCACCAACAAGCGCAATGACGCCTGGGGCGGCACGCCGGAGAAGCGCATGCGCTTCGCGGTGGAGATCGTCCGCCGCGTGCGCGAGGCGGTCGGTCCGGATTTCATCCTCATCTACCGGCTGTCGCTGATCGACCTGGTCGACGACGGCAACCAGTGGGAGGAGATCGTCGCGCAGGCCAAGGCCGTGGAAGCCGCCGGCGCCACGATCATCAATTCCGGCATCGGCTGGCACGAGGCGCGCGTGCCGACCATCGTCACCTCGGTGCCGCGGGCGGCCTTCGTCGACGTCACCGCGAAGCTCAAGCCACACGTGCGCGTGCCGCTGGTGGCGACCAACCGCATCAACATGCCGGACGTGGCCGAAGGCATCCTCGCCGCCGGCAAGGCCGACATGGTGTCGCTGGCCCGCCCGCTGCTGGCCGACCCGCAGTGGGCGGCCAAGGCGCGTGCCGGCACGCCGCAGGCGATCAACACCTGCATCGCCTGCAACCAGGCCTGCCTGGACCACGTGTTCGAGAACAAGCTGGCGAGTTGCCTGGTCAATCCGCGCGCCTGCCACGAGACCGACCTGCTCTACAAGAAGACGTTCACGCCGAAGACCATCGCCGTGGTCGGCGCCGGTCCGGCCGGGCTGGCCTGCGCGACGGTCGCCGCCGAGCGCGGCCATCGGGTAACGCTGTTCGATGCCGCCGACGAGATCGGCGGCCAGTTCAACTACGCCAAGCGGATCCCGGGCAAGGAAGAGTTCCACGAAACGCTGCGCTACTTCCGCCACCGGCTGGAGGAGACGCGGGTCGACGTGAAGCTGTCCTCGCCGGTGACCGCCGCCGACCTGGCCGGCTTCGACGAGGTCGTGCTGGCGACCGGCATCAGCCCGCGCAAGGTCGCCTTTCCCGGCGCCGACCACGCCAAGGTGGTCAGCTACGTGGACGTGCTGTCCGGTCGCGTCACCGTCGGCGCCCGCGCGGCGCTGATCGGCGCGGGCGGCATCGGCTTCGACGTGGCCGAATATCTGACCCACGAAGGCCACTCGCCCTCGCTGGACCCGGCCCGCTGGATGGCCGAATGGGGCGTGGACCCGACCTTCGAGGCCCGCGGCAGCCTGGTGAAGCCGCAGCCGGAACCACCGGCGCGCGAGGTCTGGCTGCTGCAGCGCAGCCCCGGCAAGCCTGGCGCCCGCCTGGGCAAGACCAGCGGCTGGGTGCACCGGGCCACGCTGAAGGCCAAGCAGGTCAAGATGCTGGGCGGCGTGGAGTACCTGGGCGTGGACGACGCCGGCCTGCGCATCAAGGTGGACGGCACGGAACAGCTGCTGCCGGTCGATCATGTGGTGGTCTGCGCCGGCCAGGAACCGCGTCGCGACCTGCAGGCGGACCTGATCGCCGCCGGCCGGACGCCGCACCTGATCGGCGGCGCCGACGTGGCCGCGGAGCTGGACGCCAAGCGCGCCATCGACCAGGGCAGCCGGTTGGCAGCCGGCCTGTAGGCCCTCGGCCTCCCGCGCAGCCCGTACACCCGCGCAACCCCGCTCTGTAGGAGCGCCCCATGGGCGCGATGCTCTTGCGCCTGATGCGAAAAGCATCGCGCCCATGGGGCGCTCTACAGATATGCAACATCGCGCGTGTGCCGCTGGTAAAGGAGGTACGACCGCGCCGGCGGGGCGTCACCACTGCGACATTGCTCACAGTTTCCAGCCAGACCGGCACCCCGGCGTCAAGCCGGCCCGTTCAGGCCGAGTTGGGACTGCCCCCCCTACCTTGCGCCGACTTTCCGGCCCGCCGCCCAGTTCAGGCGGGCTGAGCCCGGTGCCCGGATCCCTCTGATCCGGCCTTGCCGGTCCCCGGGCAGCCCGTGTGAAGGCTGCCTCCCCATGACGCCCTGCCGCATGTCCCAGGTTTGCCGCTCCCATCGTGACGGGGGAGGCAGGGGTGCGGGAAAGACGGAGCAAGGAGTTCCCATGAAACTGGCCTGGATCCTATGGCTGTCGCAGATGTTGCCGCAGCCGGCCGCCGATTCGCTTTGCCTCAGCACCACCGTGTACCTGGAAGCCCGCGACCAGACCCTCCGCGGCCAGCAGGCCGTCGCCGAAGTGGCCCTGCGTCGTCGTGACAGCGGCCTGTGGGGCGACTCCGTCTGCTCCGTGGTCACCGCCCGCAAGCAGTTCGCACCGACCATCGTCGGGCCGAACACCCGCCTGAAGAACCCGGATGCCTGGGCCAAGTCGGTGACCGTCGCCTTGAACGCCGAACGCAACTGGGCCCTGCCGCCCGGCCAGCGCAAGGAGATCGTGCCGGGCGCCAGCCACTTCATGGCGCACCAGATCGCCAGCCCGAGTTGGCGCAACGCGTACCACGTGGCGACGATCGGCGATCACACGTTCCTGCGCGTGCAGAAACTCAAGCCCCGCTCCTGAAAACAGAAGCTTCCGAAGGCATGACGCCGCACGCGGCGCTCCTCCCACCGAAGCCGGACCCGCATGGCACCTACTCCCTTCTCCCCCCGGGAGAGGGGAAGGGGTGAGGGCAAGCCGCCGCGATCGCCCTCTCTACCCAAGCAGAGCGCGCGGATGAGAAGCGAACCACCGCGATACATACCGCGTGTGCACAGCACGATCCGTTGCGCCACGCATCACGCAGAAAGCATTCAAGGCCCGCGATAATCGCGGGCCTTTTCCATTTCTCGGGGACACCGCATGAAGCTCTACACCAAGCCCGGCGCCTGCTCGACCGCCGACCACATCGCGCTGCAGTGGACCGGCCAACCGTTCGACGTGCAGGTGATGACGGCAGCGGAAATGAAGGAGCCCGCCTATCTGGCGATCAATCCCACCGGCGCCGTGCCGGCGATCGTCGACGGAGATTTCGTGCTGACGCAGAACGCCGCGATCATGGGCTACATCGCCGACACCTATCCGCAGGCGCATCTGGCCGGCGACGGTTCGCCGCAGCAGCGCGCGCAGGCGGCGAAGTGGCTGGCCTTCGTCAATTCCGACGTGCATCCCGCCTTCCACCCGTTGTTCGGACCTTCGCGTTTCCTCGCCGACGAAACCAAGGCAGACGCCATCAAGGACGCCGCCCGCAAGCGCCTGCGCGGACTGTTCGAAAGTGCGGAGAAGCAGCTCGAAGGCCGCGACTGGCTGGCCGGCTTCCGCAGCTTCGCCGATCCCTACTTCTACATCACGCTGCGCTGGGCCGACCGCATGGGCGTCGACCTGTCGGGCCTGCCGAACATCGCCGCCTTCAAGCAGCGCATGGAAGCGGATAGCGGCGTGCAAGCGGCACTGAAGGCCGAAGGCCTGGCCTGATCGCTGCGATGGCGCGCGTCAGACCACCGACGCGCGCACGTCTTCCAGCCAGCGCGTGGCGAAGGTGTGGTCGCGCGCCTTCGTCAACGCGGTCGCCACGTCGGGCAGCAGCGCCACCAGTTCGTCTGCGTCGGCGCAACGCTCGACCTTGAGCTGCAGGAAGTAGCCCTTCAGACCGATGTGCGAGCGGATGTCGTCGGTGATGCGCGCATACAGCAGGTTGTAGCGGTCGGCAGGGGTCTTGGTGGATGCCTGCAGCGCCTCGCCCGCTTTCGGGGCGGAGACGGCAGCGAGCACCCAGGCCGCGCCCGAGCGCCGCTCGATCAGGCCTTCGGCTTCAAGCTGCTGCAGGGCATCGTCGGGCGCGTGCAGCCCGCTCATCATCGTGCGCAGTTCGTCATCGTTGCGCTGGCCATCCACCAGCAACAGGATCGAACGCAGCACCGCCGGCAACTTGCGCGTGCGCTGCTGGATCTCGTTGCGTCCGGCCTCGGTCTTGCACCACATGGTCTGCATGGCGTCCCCCGGCGCCGCGCGACGGGCCCCTCCCGACGGCTGCGACGCACCGCTAGCGACCGCCAGTAGTACCGCGACAGGCCCGTTGCGGGCTGCCACGCGGGTCACACAAACGACACGGGACCGCCCGACCTTGGTCGAAACGGCCCCGTGGACACCTGTCGGCGCGGGTCAGCGCTGGTCCAGCGGAACGAATTCCAGATCCTCAGGCCCCGTGTAGTTGGCGCTGGGACGGATGATCTTGCCGTCGATGCGCTGCTCGATGACGTGCGCGCTCCAGCCGCTGGTGCGGGCGATCACGAACAGCGGTGTGAACATCGCCGTCGGCACGCCCATCATGTGGTAGCTGACCGCACTGAACCAGTCGAGGTTCGGGAACATCTTCTTGATGTCCCACATCACCGACTCCAGGCGCTCGGCGATGTCGTACATCTTCATGCTCGACTGCTCGGCGGAGAGCTCCTTCGCCACGTTCTTGATGACATCGTTGCGCGGATCGCCGGTGGTATAGACCGGATGGCCGAAGCCGATCACCACTTCCTTGCGCTCGACGCGCGCCTTGATGTCGGCTTCCGCCTCGTCCGGCGTTTCGTAGCGCTTCTGCACTTCGAACGCGACTTCGTTCGCACCGCCATGCTTCGGGCCGCGCAGCGCGCCGATGCCGCCGGCGATGGCCGAATGCATGTCGCTGCCGGTGCCGGCGATGACACGGCAGGTGAAGGTGGACGCGTTGAACTCGTGCTCGGCGTACAGGATCAGCGAGGTATGCATCGCGCGCACCCAGCTCTCCTTCGGCGGCTCGCCATGCAGCAGGTGCAGGAAATGGCCGCCGATGGAGTCGTCGTCGGTTTCCACGTCGATGGCGCGGCCGTTGTGGCTCCAGTGGTACCAGTACAGCAGCATCGAGCCGAGCGAGGCCATCAGCTTGTCGGCAATGTCGCGCGCGCCGGGATGATTGTGGTCGTCCTTCTCGGGCGACACGCACCCGAGGATCGACACGCCGGTGCGCATCACGTCCATCGGGTGCGCCGACGGCGGCAATTCCTCCAGCGCGGCCTTCACCGCGGCCGGGATGCCGCGCAGCGACTTCAGCTTGGCCTTGTAGCCGGCCAGTTCGGCGCGGTTGGGCAGCTTGCCGTGCACCAGCAGGTAGGCGACTTCCTCGAATTCGCTGGTGGTGGCCAGGTCGAGGATGTCGTAACCACGGTAGTGCAGGTCGTTGCCGGTGCGGCCGACGGTGCACAGCGCGGTGTTGCCGGCGGCGGTGCCCGACAGGGCGACGGATTTCTTCGGCTTGAAGGGGACGCTCTCTGACATGTTCAACTCCTCATCGTGACTTGGAGCCCCTCTCCCACCGGGAGAGGGGTTGGGGTGAGGGTTCGGCGAAATCCGTGCAGCTCGAACATCGCTGGCTTCGCCGTAGCCTCATCCGCCCTTCGGGCACCCCGTATCGAGTACGGGGCAGGCTCTTCTCCTGGAGGGAGAAGAGGTATTAGCTATTTCTTTGCGGAAAACAGGGTGTCGAGCTTCTGCTCGAAGGCGTGGTAACCGATGCGGTCGTACAGCTCTTCGCGCGTCTGCATGGTGTCGACCACGTTCTGCTGGTGGCCGTCGCGGCGGATGGCTTCATAGACGTTCTCCGCCGCCTTGTTCATGGCGCGGAACGCCGACAGCGGATACAGCTGGATCGCCACGCCGACCGAGGCCAGTTCGTCGCGGGTGAACAGCGGCGTCTTGCCGAACTCGGTGATGTTGGCCAGCACCGGCACCTTCACCGCGTCGACGAAACGCCGGTAGGTGGGCAGGTCGTAGGCGGCCTCGGCGAAGATGCCGTCGGCGCCGGCCTCGACGCAGGCGATGGCGCGCTCGATGGCGGCATCGACGCCTTCGACCTGGATGGCGTCGGTACGCGCGATCAGGAAGAAATCCGGATCGGTCTTGGCATCGGCGGCAGCCTTGACGCGATCGACCATCTCGCCGGCCGACACGATCTCCTTGCCGGGACGATGGCCGCAGCGCTTGGCGCCGACCTGGTCCTCGATGTGGCAGGCCGCGGCGCCGGCCTTGATCAGCGACTTCACCGTGCGCTCGATATTGAAGGCGCTGGGCCCGAAGCCGGTGTCGATGTCGACCATCAGCGGCAGGTCGCAGACGTCGGTGATGCGGCGCACGTCGATCAGCACGTCTTCCAGCGTGTTGATGCCCAGGTCCGGCAAGCCGAGCGAGCCCGCGGCGACGCCGCCACCGGACAGATAGATGGCCTTGTAGCCGGCGCGCTTGGCGAGCAAAGCGTGGTTGGCGTTGATGGCGCCGATCACCTGCAGCGGCGATTCGGCGGCGAGGGCGGCACGGAATGTCGCGCCTGCGGAAAGGGAACTCATGGGAACTCCTGTCGATCTGGCGCCCGGACGTGCCGGCCGCCGGAGGTGCGTGAAGGGTACGCCCCTCTTCGGGTCGCAAATCTGGCACCATCCGCAGGGTTGATCAATCTTGATCGAATCAATCAATATTTCCGTATGGCCTCCGCCACCGATCTGCTGACCGCCCGCGAGACCTGCCGCCTGCTCGGCATCAGCCAGGCCACGCTGTACGCCTATGTCAGCCGCGGACTGCTGGAGTCGCGCCCCGGCAAGGACCACCGCAGCCGCCTGTATCTGCTGCAGGACGTGGAACGGCTGGCGCAGCGCAAGCAGGTGGGTCGCGGCGCTGCGCGTGGCGCCGCGCAGAGCCTGGACCGCGGCCTGCCGGTACTGGAAACACGGATCTCGCTGATCCGTCCCGATGGCCCCTACTACCGTGGCCGATCCGCGATCGCGATGGTCCACGAAGGTGCCACGCTGGAAGACGTGGCCCGGCAGCTGTGGGATGGCGGTGCGGACGATCCGTTCGCCGTTCCTTCACTGGTGCAATGGCCCGCGGTCGTCGCGCCGCTCGCCTCCGACGCTTCGCTGCCGCCGCTGGAACGCGCTATGGCGGCAATCCCGCTGCTGGCGCTGGACGTGCGCCACTCCTTCAGTTCCGCGCCGCGTGTGCGTCATGAGATCGCCGCCGGCCTGCTGCGCCACAACGCGGCGCTGCTGGTGGCGCGACCGCCTTCCGACGCCCCCGTGCATCGCGTGCTCGCGCAGGCCTGGCATCCCGGCGACGACGGTTTCGCCGAACTGGTCCGCGCCGCGCTGGTGGTCTGTGCCGACCATGAGCTCAACGTGTCCGCATTCGCCGCGCGCGTGGTCGCCTCCACCGGCGCGCATCTGCATGCGACCGTGTGCAGTGGGCTGGCGGCACTGTCGGGGCCACGCCATGGCGGTGCCACCGCGCGCGCCTACGCGCTGATCGGCGATGCCAGCGAAGCCCGTTCGCCACGCGCCTTCATCGCACAACGCTGGCAGCGCGGCGACGACCTGCCCGGCTTCGGCCATGCGCTGTATCCGAACGGCGATCCGCGCGGCGCGGAACTGCTGGCGCGCGCCCGCCTGCGCCATGCCGGCACGCGCGAGATGGCTGCGCTCGAAACATTGATCGCCGCCACCGAGGAGATCAGCGGCCTGCGTCCGAACATCGATTTCATGCTCGCCGCGATCTGCCATCTCAACCGTCTGCCGGCGACGCCGGCACTGGTGATGTTCGCCGCCGGCCGCCTCGCCGGCTGGCTGGCGCATGCGCTGGAACAGCAGGCACAGGGCCGTTTGATCCGACCGCGCGCGAGCTATACCGGCGTCACTCCGCCCGCCACATCGCCGTGATGCCCTTGCCGCACGCGCCGGCGTGCGTTTGACATCACTGGCGCATGCGGTGACCCTGCCATGGCCCGCTTCCTGCCGCTGCTGCAATGCGCCCTTCCCTGACTCTGTGCCTGCTGCTGACGATGATGACCCCCGCCACCGTCGCCCGTAACGCCGACAACCCGCATCCGCCGGCGACCGCGGAACGCGCCACCACGCCCATGCCCCCGCCCCCGGCCTGGTTGGCGGAC
The DNA here is from genome assembly GCF_043632995.1 of Pseudoxanthomonas japonensis. Taxonomy (NCBI): domain Bacteria; kingdom Pseudomonadati; phylum Pseudomonadota; class Gammaproteobacteria; order Lysobacterales; family Lysobacteraceae; genus Pseudoxanthomonas; species Pseudoxanthomonas japonensis. Next base: position 3,027,050 of record NZ_CP171632.1, read on the forward strand.
CTCGATGCGCTGTACGACGCTCGGTTGCGCGTAGAGGGCCTGGAAGACCGCAGCTTCAACGCCGAGCATTGGTGGTCGATTGCAACGCCGCTGCTGGAGACGCGCCACGGATTCCGCGTCGAAGAGATCGGCCGCAGCGTGGAAGACCGTCCGCTGCGCCACGTGCGCTGGGGCACCGGCAAGACGCCCGTCCTGCTGTGGTCGCAGATGCACGGTGACGAGAGCACGGCGTCGATGGCGCTGGCCGACCTGTTCCGCTTCCTCGGCGAACATCCTGACCACCCGCTGGTGAAGCAGCTGCGGGCGAACACCACGCTGCACGTCTTCCCCATCGTCAATCCCGACGGTGCTGCGCGCTTCCAGCGCCGCAACGCGCAGGGCATCGACCTCAATCGCGATGCGCGCATGCTGGCCACGCCGGAAGCACGTACGCTGAAAGCGCTGTTCGACCAAGTGAAGCCAAAGTACGGCTTCAACCTGCACGACCAGCGCGTGGGTTATCGCGCCGGTGATTCCGACCGCGGCACCGCCATCGCGCTGCTGTCGCCGCCGTACAACCATGCCGCCGACGTCAACGAGGTGCGCACGCGTGCCATCGAAGTGGCCGGCGTGATCCGCACTGCACTGGAGCCGTATCTCGCCGGCCATATCGCGCGCTGGGACGAGGAGTTCGATCCGCGCGCGTTCGGCGACCTGACCACGCAGTGGGGCGCCAGCACGGTACTGATCGAGGCCGGCGGCATCGAGGGCGACGTGCAGAAGCAGCGCCTGCGCAAACTCTATTTCCTCGGCCTGGTAGCGGCACTGGACAGCATCGCCACCGGCAGTCATGCCGGCGTGTCGCCCGCCCTGTACCGCGACCTGCCGGAGAACGGCGACGTGTGGCCGGACCTGCTGGTGCGTGGCGCCACGCTGTCGGCACCCGGGCGTCCGCCACTGCGCGCCGACCTGCTGGTCAACTTCCGCAATCCGTTGACGGAGACCGATGGCGCCATCGCCGACGTCGGCGACCTCGGCACGAAGAAGGCGCGGCGCAGCATCGACGCACGGGGGCTGTTCATCGTGCCGATCGCGGGGCATGCAGGCGAACGCACGATTATCGAAGCCAATGACGACACCGATGAAGGCGCACGGGCGCCCTCGCCGCTCACGCCAGGTGCGAGCGCACGCTTCGTACTGAGTCGTGACCCGCAGGGTCGCGACGTGGTGTGGACGCTGGACGGCAGCGTGGATCCGGCGGCCCGTTCGCCGACGAAACGCTGAGGTTCAGCTGCCGACGTCGGGGCCGCGCTGCAGCGCGCGCTTCACTTCTTCCAGCGCGTTCGGATCGTCCAGCGTGGAAAGGTCGCCGGGATCCGCGCCCTGCGCCAGCGCCTGCAACGAACGTCGCAGCAGCTTGCCCGAGCGCGTCTTCGGCAGCGCATTGACGATGTAGACGCGCGCGGGACGCGCGACCGCACCCAGGCTCTGCTCCACCGTGCGACGCATGCCATCCGCCGCCTGCACACGCTCGTGCGGCTCCTCCGTCGCCTGGCGCAACGTGGCGAACACCACCGGCACCTGCCCCTTCAGTTCATCGGCGACGCCGATCACGGCCGCTTCCGCGACGGCGGCGAAGCCCGACACCGACTCCTCGATCTCGCGCGTGCCCAGGCGATGGCCGGCGACGTTGATGACGTCGTCGGTGCGCCCGAGGATGAAGGTGTAGCCGTCCTCGTCGCGGATCGCCCAGTCCAGCGAGCTGTACAGCAGCTCCTTGAAGTGGCTGAAGTAGCTGGACAGGAAACGCGCATCGTCGTTCCAGATGGTCGTCATGCAGCCGGGCGGCAGCGGCGGCTGCATCACCAGCACGCCTTTCTGCCCCGGCCCGACCTCCTCGCCGGTGTTCTCGTCGATCACCTTCATCCTGTAGCCGAGGTTCGGGAAGCCGGGCGAACCGAAGCGCACCGGCTTCATGTCCAGTCCGGGCAGCAGCGTCAGCGCCGGCCAGCCGGTTTCGGTCTGCCAGTAGTTGTCGATCACCGGCTTGCCGATCGCATCGGTGATCCAGTGCGCCGTCGGCTCGTCCAGCGGTTCGCCGGCGAGGAACAGGTATTTCAGTTCCGACAGGTCGTGCCGCTTGATGAAGTCGATGTCGTGCTTCTTCAGCACGCGCACCGCGGTCGGCGAGGAGAACATCGTGCGCACGCCGTACTGCTCGCACAGCGCCCACCAGATGCCGGCATCCGGATTGATCGGCAGGCCTTCGTACAGCACCGACGTCGCCCCGACGATCAGCGGGCCGTAGACGTTGTACGAGTGGCCGACCGCCCAGCCGACGTCGGAGGTGGAGAACATCACCTGCCCCGGCCCGACGTCGAACACGGTCCGCATCGACAGCGCCATCGCCACCACGTAGCCACCGACATCGCGCTGCACGCCTTTCGGCTTGCCGGTGGTGCCGGAGGTGTAGAGCAGGTAGCTGGGCTCGTTCGACTCCAGCCATTCGATCGGCACGTCGGCATCGCCGACCTCGGCACGCAACGTGGCGTAGTCCTCGTCGCGGGTGGCGACCCTCGGCTCGGCAGGATCGAGTCCGCGCGACACGATCAGGACCTTCGGCGGCGGTGTGGTCGCCTTCGCGCAGGCCTCGTCGACCAGCGGCTTGTACGGAATGACCTTGCCGCCACGGCTGCCGGCATCGGCGGCGATCAGCAGCTTCGGTTGCGCGTCGTCGATGCGCAACGCCAGGTTGTGCGCGGCGAAGCCGCCGAACACCACCGAGTGCACCGCACCGATGCGCGCGCACGCCAGCATGGCGAACACCGCTTCGGCCATATTCGGCATGTAGATGACGACGCGGTCGCCGCGACCGACATCGAGTTTCTTCAGCACGGCAGCGAACGCGTTCACCTCGCGATACAGCTCGCGATAGGTCAGTTCGCGGGTAACGTCGGTTTCGGTGGACACCGCCACCAGCGCCAACTGGTCGCCGCGCTCGTCGAGATGGCGGTCCACCGCGTTGTAGCAGAGGTTGGTCTGCCCGCCGACGAACCAGCGGCGGAACGGCGGCGTCGAATAGTCCAGCACCTGCTGCGGCGGCACGTGCCAGTGGATCGCCTTCGCCTCCTCGCCCCAGAAGGCCTCGGGCTGCTCGATCGAGCGACGGTAGACGTCTTCGTAGGCCATGCGATCCTCCCGGGTGCAGCGAGTGGAGGCAGCATAGACCTGCGCCCGCGCGGCAACCTTCCTACCTTGGTCGCATGGGACAACGTGTCGCACCCGCGCAGGGCGCCCACTCCTCATGCCAGCGGCAGGGCGCTCTCCGCACGGCACAGGCGATCGTGCAACGCACGCACCGGCTCGACGCCGGGATCGATGCGACCTTCCCCGAACGAACGCTCATAGCGGCACGCAGCGAAACCGGCCGAACGTCGCTCGTAGTCGTTCACCCACTGCCGGCGTTCCTCCATGCGCTCGGGCTTGATCGGCCACGTGCCGGGTCGTGGCCGCAGATGGCGATCGATACCGATGCGCCACGGCTTCGGACTGACGCGCGCACGGAAGCAATGCTGGCGCACGCACATCACCGCATACACCGGATCGGACTGCAGCGCCTTGAAGCAGGCTTCCACCTCGGGTTCGGCCGGGTCGAACGGGCGGTGCGTGACGAGGACGCGCAAGCCTGCCGGTGTGCGGTACTGACGCAGGCTCCAGTCGGGATGTGCCGCGGCGAAGGCCTCCACGCGCGCATTGGCCCACGCTTCCGGACGCCCATCGCGACGCAGGCGGGCGGCGTGGAGATGGCGGATCACCCGGCCTGCCACCAGCCAGGCGACAACGGCCGCCACCAGGGCCACCCACCAATATCCGGCCCAGATGCCGGCGATCACGGCGAAGGCGAGCAGGGGCAGACGGACGTTGCGCTTCAAGGCGGCGGCGGGACCAGGCGCCTCGAAATCGATGTCCACGAACAATGCATGCGGCGTGTTGAGACAGAGCGCGCCATAGGAATTGCGGGTGATCACGCTGTCGCCGTCGCGCGCGATGATCTCCTCGCGGATCGGTACGCCGACCGCGCCGTTGTAGGGACGCTTGTCTTCCCGTCGCTGCAGCGGCTCACCCGCGAGAACCCGTTCGAAGGCTTCGCGCGTGCGCGCGTCGGCGTGCGCTTGCGCCTCCTGCTGGCTGACGTCGGACCAGCCGAAGCGGCGCACGGTAACCTGCCTGCCCTTCGAACGATGCTGCAAGCGGCCTTCGGCCCAGTACTGCGGAACGATCATGCGCCTCCCCTGCCCGGACGCCGCCCCACGCGGGACAAAAAAAGCGCCGGGAATCCCCGGCGCTTCTTGTACACCATGCGGGCGCGATCAGCCCAGCAGGTGCGCTACGCCGCTGCGCTCTTCTTCCAGCTCGCCCAGCGTCTTGTCGATCGCAGCCTGGCTGAAGGCGTCGACCGGCAGGTCCTTCACCATCGTGTACTCGCCGTTCTCGGTGGTGACGGCGAAGCCGAACATCACGCCTTCCGGGATGCCGTAGCTGCCGTCGGACGGAATGCCCATCGTCACCCACTTGCCGTTGCTGCCCAGCACCCAGTCGCGCACGTGGTCGATGGCGGCGTTGGCGGCCGACGCGGCCGACGACAGGCCGCGCGCTTCGATGATCGCGGCGCCGCGCTTGCCGACCTGCGGGATGAACGTGTTGGCGTTCCAGTCGGCGTCGTTGATGGTGTCTTTCAGCGACGTGCCATTGACGGTGGCGAAGCGGTAGTCCGGGTACATCGTCGGGCTGTGGTTGCCCCACACGACCAGCTTCTCGATATCGCCGACGGCCACGCCAGCCTTGTTGGCGAGCTGGCTCAGCGCGCGGTTGTGGTCCAGGCGCAGCATGGCGGTGAAGTTCTTCGACGGCAGGTCCGGTGCCGACTTCATCGCGATGTAGGCGTTGGTGTTGGCCGGGTTGCCGACCACCAGCACCTTGACGTTGCGGCTGGCGACCTTGTTCAGCGCCGCGCCCTGGGCGGTGAAGATCTTGGCGTTCTCGAGCAGCAGGTCCTTGCGCTCCATGCCCGGGCCGCGCGGACGCGCGCCGACCAGCAGGGCCACGTCGGCGTCCTTGAACGCGACTTCCGGATCGTCGGTACCGACGATGCCGGCCAGCAGCGGGAACGCGCAGTCTTCCAGCTCCATGATCACGCCTTTCAGCGCGGCCTGGGCCTTCTCCAGCGGCAGCTCGAGCAGCTGCAGGATGACCGGCTGGTCCTTGCCCAGCATTTCGCCGGAAGCGATGCGGAACAGCAGCGCGTAGCCGATCTGGCCAGCAGCGCCGGTAACGGCAACACGGACGGGGGTTTTCATGGTGCGGATCCTCGGGGTTACGTAGGGCGGGCCCAGGCCCGCCGCGTGGGGAAAGGTGGGCCAAGGCCCACGCGACGGTTACTTCAACTCGGCAAAGAATTCCTGGAAACGTTGCAGCCCCGGCGCCAGCTGCGGCGTCGGGCAGGTGTAGCTGATGCGCAGCGCGCGTGGCTCGCCGAACGCGGAGCCGGGCACGCAGGCGACGCCTTTCGCGTCGAGCAGCACGTTGCAGAAATCGACGTCGTTTTCGATTTTCACACCGTTGTGCGACTTGCCGAACGCGCAGCTGATGTCGGGGAACACATAGAACGCGCCCTGCGGACGCGGGCAGACCACGCCGGGAATGGCTTCCATCGCCGCCAGCACCTGGTCGCGCTTGGCCTGGAACTCGGCGTTCTTCGCCAGCGGCACGTCCTGCGGACCGGTCAGCGCGGCGATGGCCGCGGCGGTGACGACTTCCGGCACGTTGGTGATGTGGTTGGAGTTCATCGTGGTCAGCGCTTTCGCGACGACCTCCGGACCCGCCATGAAGCCCACGCGCCAGCCCGGCATGCCGTAAGTCTTCGACAGCGAATCCACGAACACCGTGCGCTCGCGCAGTTCCGGCCGCGCCTGCACGAAGTTGGTGTACGCCAGCCCGTCGAACAGCATGCGGTTGTAGATGTCGTCGGTGATGATCCAGGTGTCCGGATGCTTCACCAGCACGTCGGCCAGCGCGGCGATCTCGTCGCGTGTGTAGACCATGCCCGTCGGGTTGGACGGGTTGTTGAACAGGAAGACTTTCGGCTTGTACGTCGCCAGCGCCTCATCCAATTGCGCGGGCGTCAGCTTGTAATCCTGGCTGGCCGGGCACGGCAGCGGCACGGCCTTCGCGTTGACGATGTCGGCGATGTCGGCGTAGGTGGTCCAGTACGGCGACGGGTAGACGATGGTGTCGCCCTCGTCCAGCAGCGACTCGGCGAGGTTGTACAGGATGTGCTTGGCGCCGATGCCGGTGGACAGGTTGGCACGCGTGTAGCCGGTCAGGCCCAGCGCTTCGATGTGCTGCAGGAAGGCATCCAGCAGCGCGTCGGTGCCGCGGTTGCTGCCGTACTGGCCGGAATCCTTCGCCAGCGCGTCGCGGGCGGCCTGGTAGACGTGGTCGCCGGGCAGGAAATTCGGAACGCCGATCGAGAAACTGATGATGTCGCGGCCGTCGGCCTTCAGCTTCTTGGCCTTCTCGGCAACCGCCATGATCGCACTGGGCTTGGCGCGACCGATGCGCCGGGCAAGCAGGGGCATTGCACAACCTCGCGTGGAAACGGTGATGGAGCGTCGCCGCCGTCTTTTTTGCGGCGCAAAATGGTATCACGGCACCCCACCACGACCGACTAGCCCATGGTCTAGGCCGGCAGCGTCACGCACATGCGGTCACTGGTAGTCGACGACGTCGCCCAGGTCGTAGTTCTCGTCGAAATAGGCCTGCCACTGGGCATAAGCCGCGCGCAGGCAGGCGGGGGTGTCGCAGGCATCCAGTTGCCGGGTCGCCGCGGCCACCGTGCGGTCGCCATCGGGGTAGCGGTCGGCCAGTTCCTTGAACTGCGCGCGCATCCCGGCGTCCAGCGCGCCGAACTCCTCATGCCCGCAGACCAGCGCCGCGCGCACGCTGCCGGCGGGCGCATCGGTGTCGCAGGCGGCATCGTCCGGGCGGCTGGCCGTGCGGACCGCCTCCGCGACGCCCTCGCGGTCGCGTGCCGTCAGTCGGCGCACGAAGCCCAGCGCCTCCGTCTGCCCGCCTCCCCAGGTGATGCGCAGGCTGAAGGCATCCGGCGTCTGAGGATCGGGCACCTTGCGTACGGTGACGGTTTCGCTGGGGCCGGTATCCGACGTCACGTGCAGGGCCAGCGTGCCGTTATCCAGGTCGACATCCTCGACCTTGCCGTCCAGCAGGGCGCCATCGCGCACCACGCGCAGGCCAGCCGCCTGCCACTCGAAGACGTACAGCGTTTCCGCGTCGTCGCCCTCGTTCTCCTCGGTGCTCCAGAGACCCTCGAGGCTCTGCTGGAAACGTTCGGCGTACGGCTGTTCGACTTCCGGCGCGGCAGCGACGGGGTCGGTGTCGGCGTCCTGCCGGCAGGCAGCCAGCAGCAGCGCGGCCATCAACAGCATCGCGCCCATCGGGGGCGCACGGCGATCCTTCATGGTGGTGCTCCCAAACAAAAAAGGGCCGGTCAACGACCGGCCCTTTCATTCCATCACGCGGACAGGAAGCGGTTCCACTCCGCCACGCGCTCGGCCTTGGCGGCCAGTACCGCATCGGTGTCGCCGGCGATGGTGACCTTGGTGATCAGGTCGCCCTGCTTCACCGCGTCCACCACATCCAGGCCTTCGGTGACCTTGCCGAACACGGTGTGCTTGCCGTCCAGCCACGGGGTGGGCACGTGGGTGATGAAGAACTGGCTGCCGTTGGTGTTCGGGCCGGCATTGGCCATCGACAGCACGCCGCGCTCATGGCGCACGCCGTTGGTGGTCTCGTCCTCAAACCGGTAGCCGGGGCCGCCACGGCCGGACCCCTCGGGGCAACCGCCCTGGATCATGAAATCGGGGATCACGCGGTGGAAGTTCAGGCCGTCGTAGAAGCCGCGCTTGGCCAGGTTGACGAAGTTGGCCACCGTCAGCGGGGCCTTGTCGGGGTACAGCTCGATCGTGATCGGGCCGCGCGAGGTGTCGAAGGTGGCAGTCAGCTGACTCATGGAACGGTTCTCCAGGGGTGAAATAAGGTGGCGGTCGGCTCTGCGCCACTGTTGCGCGCTCTGGCACGGGCCAGGGGCGTCAACGGTGGTGCCTGAGCTGCCCCCGGCGGTCCTTCAGGCCGCGGGCGTCGCCAGAGGAACGACGGGCGCCCGTTCAGGCGCCCTCCGCTTCCCAGATCACGACGATCCGGCGCGATTTCAAGGGCGGCCCCTTCGGCGGCCGGCGTCCGTTCTGGCGTTATTCGGAAAATCAGGTGCTTAGCGCGCCATAGCCCGCTATAATACGCCGCATTCTTTCCTCCCCGTCCTCGCGCCCTGCCCCTTCGAAGGGGGTATCCGGGTGCGTTTTTCCGATCCCAGAATCCATGTCCATCGAAAACCTCCGCAATATCGCGATCGTCGCGCACGTCGACCACGGCAAGACCACCCTCGTCGACCAGCTGCTGAAGCAGTCCGGCACCCTTTCCGAGCGCACCGTGCTGGCCGAGCGCGTGATGGACAGCAACGATCAGGAAAAGGAACGTGGCATCACGATCCTGGCCAAGAACACCGCCATCACCTGGCAGGGCAACCGCATCAACATCGTCGACACCCCGGGCCACGCCGACTTCGGTGGCGAGGTCGAGCGCGTGCTGTCGATGGTCGACACCGTGCTGATCCTGGTCGACGCGATGGACGGCCCGATGCCGCAGACGCGCTTCGTCACCCAGAAGGCGTTCGCGATGGGCTTCAAGCCGATCGTGGTGATCAACAAGGTCGACCGCCCCGGCTCGCGTCCGGAGTGGGTCGTGGAGCAGGTGTGGGACCTGTTCGACCGCCTGGGCGCCACGCCCGAGCAGATGGATTTCCCGATCGTCTACGCGTCGGCCCTGAACGGCTATGCCGGTCTGGAGGACACGGTGCGCGGCGGCGACATGACCCCGCTGTACGAAGCGATCATGCAGCACGCGCCGAAGCCGGAAGTGGATCCGGAAGGCGCCTTCCAGATGCGCATCAGCCAGCTGGACTACAACAACTTCGTCGGCGTCATCGGCATCGGCCGCATCCAGCGCGGCACACTGAAGAAGAACATGCCGGTCGCCGTGATCGACCGCGAAGGCAAGAAGCGCCAGGGCAAGGTGCTGCAGGTGCTGGGCTTCCTGGGCCTGGAGCGCATCGAGCAGGACAGCGCCGAGGCCGGCGACATCGTCGCCATATCGGGCATCCAGGACCTGACCATCTCCGACACCGTCTGCGCGCTGGACACTCCGGAAGCGCTGCCGGCGCTGACCGTCGACGAGCCGACCATCTCGATGACCTTCCAGGTGAACAACTCGCCGTTCGCCGGCCACAAGGACCTGTCGGGCGGCAAGTTCCTGACCAGCCGCCAGCTGAAGGAGCGCCTGGAGCGCGAGACCGTGCACAACGTCGCGCTGAAGGTCGAACAGCTGGAAGACGCCGACAAGTTCCTGGTTTCCGGCCGCGGCGAGCTGCACCTGTCGGTGCTGATCGAGAACATGCGCCGCGAAGGCTACGAACTGGCCGTGTCGCGTCCGGAAGTGATCATCAAGGAAATCGACGGCCAGATGATGGAGCCGATCGAACAACTCGTCGTCGACGTGGAAGAAGTCCACCAGGGCGGCGTGATGGAGAAGCTGGGCACCCGCAAAGGCCAGCTTAAGAACATGGAGCCGGACGGCAAGGGCCGCGTGCGCCTGGACTACCAGATCCCGGCGCGTGGCCTGATCGGCTTCCAGAACGAGTTCAAGACGCTGACGCAGGGCTCGGGCCTGCTGTTCCACGTGTTCGACCACTACGGTCCGAAGGAACAGGGTGCCATCGCCAAGCGCCTCAACGGCGTGATGATCGCCAATGCGCCGGGCGCCACGCCGGCCTATTCGCTGGGCCCGCTGCAGGAGCGCGGCAAGCTGTTCGCCGCCGAAGGCGACAACGTGTACGAAGGCCAGCTGATCGGCATCCACTCCAAGGACAACGACCTGACCGTCAACGCGATCAAGACCAAGCCGCTGACCAACATGCGCGCCTCGGGCAAGGACGATGCCATCCAGCTGACGCCGGCGATCAAGTTCTCGCTGGAGCAGGCGCTGGATTTCATCGACGACGACGAACTGGTCGAGATCACGCCGAAGGAAATCCGCCTGCGCAAGAAGTTCCTGACCGAAAGCGACCGCAAGCGCGCCTCGCGCGCCGCCTGACCGCCGCACCGCGCCTTGGAGACGTCCGCGTACAACCCGGATCCCAGGGCGCATCCCGGCCTGCACGCCATCGCCCTGTTCGAGGGCGCCAAGGGCGTGCTGGCCCTGGCCCTCGCCGGCGGACTGCTGGCGCTGGGCCCGGATCGCCTGCGCGAGAGCGTGCAGGCGATCGTCAGCCGCTTCGTTCCCAGCGCCGGCCCCGGCGTGATGGGCCAATGGCTGGACAAGATCAATCCCGAGTCCGTCCACGTCGCGGTGCTGATCATCGTGGTCTACGCCGGCATGCGCCTGCTGGAAGCCTGGGGCCTGTGGCGCGCCCGCGCCTGGGCGTCGTGGCTGGGCTGCATCGGCTCGGCGGCCTACCTGCCGCTGGAGGTCGATGCGCTGTACCGCCATCCCGGCTGGCCCACCGCGGCGCTGCTCGTCGTCAACCTGGTGATCGTCTGGGTCCTGTGGCGCGACATCCGCCGCCGCAAGACCATTTGACGCACGGCCCGGCCGCTGCGTAGCCTGCGGCAACCCCGCGAAGGTGACTGCATGCGTCGACTCCTGCTGCCGTTCTGCCTGACGCTCGCCCTGGTCGCCTGCCAGCCGGCGACGCCACCGGCCGCGACGGCACCCGCGCCGACCGACTTCATCTACGCCGAGCTCGACATCGCCGACCTGCAGTCGCGCATGCAGTCGGGCGAACTGGACAGCCGCAAGCTCACGCAGGCCTACCTGGACCGCATCGCCGCGGTCGACAAGGCGGGGCCGCAACTCAACGCCGTCATCGAACTCAATCCCGATGCCCTGAAGGAGGCCGCGCTGCGCGATGTCGAGCGGCGCGCCAATACCGTGCGCGGACCGCTGCATGGCATCCCGGTGCTGCTGAAGGACAACATCGACGCGGTGCCGATGGCCACTTCCGCCGGCTCGCTGGCGCTGAAGGATTTCCGTCCGGGCCAGGACGCGTTTCTGGTCCGTCGGTTGCGCGAGGCCGGCGCGGTCATCCTCGGCAAGACCAACCTGAGCGAGTGGGCCAATTTCCGTTCCACGCATTCCACCTCGGGCTGGAGCGGGCGAGGCGGCCAGACCCGCAACCCTTACGCGCTGGACCGCAATCCCTGCGGGTCGAGCTCCGGCAGCGCGGTGGCGGTGTCGGCCAACCTCGTCACGATCAGCGTCGGCACCGAGACCGACGGCAGCATCGTCTGCCCGGCGGCCATCAACGGCGTGGTGGGATTGAAGCCGACGGTGGGCCTGATCAGCCGGCAAGGCATCCTGCCGATCTCGCACAGCCAGGACACGGCAGGCCCCATCGCCCGCAGCGTATCGGACGCGGCCCTGCTGCTGGCCGCGCTGGCCGGCCGGGATGCGGCGGATGCGGCGACCACCCAGGCCGCCTGGAACACCGCGCTGGACTACAGCGCACGCCTGAAGCCAGGTGCGCTGAAAGGCGCCCGCATCGGCGTGCTGCGCAGCAAGGCGGCGATCCACCCCGACGCCGCTGCCGCACTGGAAGGCGCGATCCAGGTGATGCGCGAAGCCGGCGCGGTCGTCGTGGATGCGGAGATCCCCACCGACGGCCAATGGAACGCGGACGAACTGCAGCTGATGCTGTACGAGTTCAAGCACGGCGTGGAACGGTACCTGACGGAGCGCAAGGCCCCGCTCACGACGCTGTCGCAGCTGATCGGCTACAACGAGCAGTACCGCGTCTCCGAGATGCCGTTCTTCGGCCAGGAGCTGTTCGAACAGGCCAACGCCAAGGGCGGGCTGGGCGAAGCGGAGTACATCGCCGCCCGCAGCCGCGCGCGCCGGCTTGCCGGCCCGGAAGGCATCGATGCCGCGCTCAAGGCGCAGCAACTGGTCGCACTGATCGCACCGACCACCGGTCCGGCCTGGCTGACCGACCACAAGGCGGGGGACCACTTCCCAGGTGCGGGCTACGGTGCCGCAGCAGTCGCCGGCTATCCCAGCCTCACCGTTCCGATGGGCCACAGCGATGGCCTGCCGCTCGGCGTCGTGTTCATCGGACCGGCATGGAGCGAGGCGCAGCTGATCGCGCTGGGGTACGACTACGAACAACGCACCCGCGCGCGCAAGCCACCGGAGTACTGGCCCACGCTGCCGCCACGCACGCCCCGACGCTGACGTCCAGCCGGAAAATGTGAGTCATTTTGCGCGAGGAAGCGCTTGCAGGCGCTTCCCGTTCGTGGCGTCATAGCAGCCAACCAGCAGGCGGGGATCGCACGCGTGGAGTCAGGCGCGGACCGGGCATCGGAACTGCGGGCGTTCAGTGGATCGGAGTCCACCGCCCGCCGGCGGCAGCGCAACCTGAATTCGCTGGCATGGGGCGTCCTGGTCATCGCCAGCCTGCTTTCCCTGTGGGCCGGTGCCACGGCCTGGCAGCAGGCACGGGAACACGCCCGTGCGCAGTTCGACGCCCGAGCGGACGCGGTGGCCACGGCGGTCGCCACGCACATGAACGCGTACGAAGACACCGTGCGTGCCGCTGCCGCGGTGCTCGAGGGACGCGAGGACATCGGGCAGGACGACTTCCTCGCCTTTGTCGAGAAACTGAAGGTACCCACCCGCCATGCCGGCGTGCATGGGCTGGGCTTCGCGCGCCGCGTACGGCTGGAAGAGCGCGATGCGTACGTCACCGCGCAGCGCGCCCGCTATGGCGATGCGTTCGCCATCCACCCCGCTGGCGATCGGGCCGAATACGTCGTGATCGATCTGCTCTATCCGGCCGCCCCGGGCATGCGTCCGCTGCTGGGCAAGGACGTGATGGCGGAAGCTGCGCGACGCAGCGCCATCGAGTCGGCGCGCGACAGCGGCGAACTGGCCTCCGCACCGCTGGTGGCGCTCGGCGATGCGACCAGGGGCAGCACGGGGCTTGCGGGGTTCCTGCTGTATGCGCCGGTCTATGCCGATCCGGTCGGCGCGCGCGATGGCGTGGAGGCACGGCGACGCCTGCTGCGCGGCTTCGCCACCGCGGGCTTCGGCTGGCAGCGCGTGATGGAGGACGCGGTCGGGCCGGGTGGCGGAGAGTTCGACCTGCAGTTGCTCGCCCACGACCGTGGCGACGTTCCGATCTTCGAGACCGGGACGCTGAAGGCCCGCCATGGCGGCGGGTGGCAACCCGCGTTCACTGCGCAGCGCGACCTGCGGCTGCTGGGAAGCGAATGGCGCCTGGTCCTGCGGTCGCCTCCGCTGCGCGACGCGATGCCGGGATTGACATCCATCGTCCTGCTGACGACGGGCGGTATCGGTCTTGGCGTCTTGCTGTTCCTGCTGTTGCGCAACCTCGCGCGCACGGAGCGCCGCAGCCGCGCGCTGCTGGACGCCGTGGCCGACCACCTGCCTGCCCTGATCGCCTACATCGACGGCAACGGCCGCTACGGCTTCGCCAATCGCGCCTGCCGCGCGTGGTCGGGGTCGCCCGAAGGCTGGAACGATCGCCACGTGGACGACGTGCATGCCGATGCCCCCGGCTTCCTCGCCTCCCTCAAGCGTGCGATGCACGACTGCACCCCGGATCACTGGATCGCCTGGGAAACCGACCTGGGCCAGCCCGCGCGCGCGGTCCACCTGTACCTGGTGCCCGATGTCGCGTCCGGCCGGAAAATCGCCGGCTGGTACCTGATGGGGAACGATGTCAGCGAACAGGTCAGCGCGCGTCGCGAACTGGCGATGGCCCGCGACCACCTGAAACGCGTCACCGACCGCTTGCCCGCGCTGATCGCGCAGTTCGATACGCGGCAGCGCCTGGTCTTCCACAACCGCGCCTTCGCCGAACAGGTCCGGTGGCGGACGCCGCCACGCCCAGGCGTGACCATGCGCGAACTGTTCGGCGAAGAGGCCCACCAGCGGCGCACGCCGCATGTCGAGGCGGCGCTCGCCGGGCGCGAGGGCGAGTTCGAGAGCAGCTTCTCCACCGCCGACGGCATGCGGCGGATGCACAGCTTCTATACGCCCGACATCGACGACACGGGCAACGTCTCCGGCTTCTTCGTGATGTCGGTCGACGTCACGGAGAAAGCCCGCCTCGAGCATGCACTGCACGACGCCAACGAACTGGCCGAAGTCACGCTGACCTCCATCAGCGAGGCCGTCATCACCGTGGACGTGGCGAGCCGCGTGACGTACATGAACCCGACCGCGGAAGCGCTGTGCGGCTGGAGCCTGGAACAGGCGCTGGGCGAGCCGCTGGACCAGGTGGCACCGCTGGCCCGCATCGCGTCGCCGGAGGGGGATGAAGAAGACCTGCATCCGACCGGGCTACCGGGCGACCTGCAACTGGTGCGCCGCGACGGCAGCCGCATGCTGGTGGAACGTTCGCTGTCCGCCATTCACGACCGGGACGAACGCATGGTCGGCACGGTGATGGTCCTGCGCGACATCACCGAATCGCGCGCCCTCAGCTCGCGCATGACCTACCTTGCCCACCACGACGCGCTGACCGGCCTGCCGAACCGCCTGCAACTCAACGAGCGACTGGGGCAGGCCATCACCCATGCGACCAACCACGGCAACGGCATCGCGGTGCTGTTCCTCGACCTGGACCTGTTCAAGCACGTCAACGACGCGCTCGGCCACCACACCGGAGACGAGCTGCTGCAGCAGGTGGCGCGCCGGATCCAGCGCAACATCGGCAACCTCGGCAGCGTGTACCGCACCGGCGGCGACGAGTTCGTGGTGCTGCTGCCCGACATCCTGACGCGCGACGGCGTGCTGCAGATCGCCGACCGGCTGCTCGCCCTCGGCGGCACACCGTACACGGTCGCCTCGCACGAACTGCACCAGGCCTTCAGCATCGGCATCAGCCTGTTCCCCGAGGACGGCTACGATGCCGCCACACTGATGATGCGCGCCGACGCCGCCATGTACCTGGCCAAGCGCAACGGCCGCAACGCCACGCGCTTCTACACGCGCGAACTGGCCTCCAGCGTGGACGCGCGCATCGAACTGGAGAACAGCCTGCGCCGCAGCCTGCGCAACGGCGATCTCTCGCTGCACTACCAGCCGCAGGTCGACCGGGTCAGCGGCCGCATCGTCGGCGTCGAAGGCCTGGCCCGCTGGCAGCGCGGCGACCGCCTGATGCTGCCGGGCGAATTCCTGCCGATCGCCGAGGAGACCAACCTCATCGTCGACATCGACCAGTGGGCGATCCGCGCCGCCTGCCGGCAGAACCGGATCTGGCAGCAGTCCGGCCTGCCGCCGATCCGCGTCTCCGTCAACATCGCCGCCGCGAACTTCGATACGGACGACCTCGTGGATACCGTGGTGGAGGCGCTGCAGGACAGCGGGCTGCCTGCCGAATTCCTCGAACTCGAAGTCACCGAGACCACCCTGATGCGCGACGTGCAGCGCACCGACCGCACGCTGCGGGCGTTGAAGGCACTGGGCGTGCGCATCGCCATCGACGACTTCGGCACCGGCTTCTCCAGCCTCAGCTACCTGGGCAACTACGGCTTCAACGTGCTGAAGATCGACCAGTCGTTCGTCCGCGACGTGTCCGAACCCAACCAGGCCGCGATCACGCGCGCCATCATCAGCCTCGCCGCACAGCTGCAATGCCGCACGATCGCCGAAGGCGTGGAAACGCTGGAACAGGCGGCCTGGCTTGCGACCAACGGCTGCGACGAACTGCAGGGCAACTACTTCAGCAAACCCCTGCCGGCGACCGAATTCGCGAAACTCTATGCCCGCGGCACGACCTGGAACATCCCGCAGAACGTCACCGAGGACACGGCGCGGTAGCCGCGCCGCGCCGACCGGTCAGCGCGCGGCGGGCGCGGCCAGCTGGTTCTGCTTGTGCACGATGCTCATCGCGATCTCCAGCGACTGCTCGTAGTTCAGGCGCGGATCGACGGTCGAGCGGTAGGCCCGCTCCAGATCCGCATCGGTCAACTCGCGCGCGCCACCGGTGCATTCGGTGACGTCCTCACCGGTCAGTTCCAGGTGCACGCCACCCAGGCGCGTTCCGGCGGCGGCATGCAGGTCGAACGACTGCTCGACCTCGCTGCGCACGTTGTCGAAGCGGCGCGTCTTGAACCCGTTGCTGGTGCTCTCGGTGTTGCCGTGCATCGGGTCGCAGACCCACAGCACGCGCCGGCCGTCGCGGCGCACCGCGTCGAGCAGCGGCGGCAGCTTGTCGGCGATCTGTGCCGCGCCCATGCGGTGGATGAAGGTCAGGCGCCCACCTTCGTCCTCCGGATTCAGCACGTCGATCAGGCGCAGCAACTGGTCCGGCGTGACCGACGGACCGACCTTGATCGCGATGGGATTGCGCACGCCGCGCAGGTACTCCACGTGCGCGCCGTCGACGGCGGCGGTGCGCATGCCGATCCACGGATAGTGCGTGCTGAGGTTGAACCAGCCCCACTGGCGCGGCACTTCGCGGGTCAGCGCCTCTTCGTAGGGCAGCAGCAGCGCTTCATGCGAGGTGTAGAAGTCGATCCGGTTGAGGTTGTGCACTTCGGAGCCCGACAGGGTCTCCATGAACCTCACCGCATCGCCGATGGACGCGACCATCTGCTGGTACTCGTTCGCCAGCGGCGAATAACCGACCCAGTTGAGGTTCCAGTATTCGGGATGGTGCAGGTCGGCGAACCCGCCATCGATCAGCGCACGTACGAAGTTCATCGTCATGGCCGAGCGTGCATGCGCCTTGATCATGCGGCGCGGGTCGGGCACGCGCGCCTCGGCGGTGAACGCCGGCGCATTGACCACGTCGCCGCGGTAGCTGGGCAGCGACACGCCATCGCGGGTCTCGGTATCCGCCGAACGCGGCTTGGCGTACTGCCCGGCGAAACGGCCCACACGGACGACCGGCAGGCGCAGGCCATGCACGAGCACCAGGCTCATCTGCAGCAGAACCTTCAGCCGGTTGGAGATCAGCCCGGACTCGCAATCGCTGAAGTTCTCCGCACAGTCGCCGCCCTGCAGCAGGAAGCGCTTGCCTTCCTGTGCCTCGGCCAGTTGCTTCTTCAGCGAGAAGATCTCCCACGAGGTCACCAGCGGCGGCAGCTGTCGCAACTCGCCCAGCGCGGACTCCAGCGCCTCGGCGTCCGGATAGGTGGGCATCTGCATCGCCGGCCGCGCGCGCCAGCTGTCCGGCGCCCATTGGGGCGGCAGGGAGACAGCGCGCAGGTTGCGGTCGGACGGATTCATGGTGGACTCCTTTGGGCCCACCATCGTGCCAGATTGGTGCGCCGCGTCAAATCAGCGGAAGGTCGAGGTCCTGCGCGCGCGAAAGCCGATCCAGAGCGCCCAGACTGCCAGCAGCACGAACCACACCAGGCTCCACATGGGCATGGTCAGGCCGAGGAAACTCCAGTCGACCGTGCTGCAGTCGCCCTTGGCCGCCAACACCTTCTGCACGACGCCGAGCCAGGTGTTGTTCTCGATCATGTAGTCCCAGCCCGGACCGCAGCTCGGCATCAATGGCGGATACAACTGGACCCACACGTGCCTGCCGGCGATGCCGATACCGGTCGCCGCGCCGAGGAACGCCAGCACGCCGTACATCCTGCGCCCGCCTGGACGTCGTGGGCCATGCAGGGCGCCGAGCAGGAACAGCACGCCGGTCGCCGCGAAGGCCAGGCGCTGGAAGATGCAGAACGGGCACGGCTCAAGCTGGTGCACGAACTGCACGTAGAGCGCATAACCCAGCAGGCCCGCGCAGATCGCGAAACCCAGGAAGCACTGCGCGCGGAAACTCCAGCGAAGAGGATTCATCGGCACCGGTAGCGTGAGGTCGTGCCCGCATTATCCATGCGTCACGGCCCATACGTCACCCCGTGGCGGTTTGCCGCATCCGGCTCCCTCTCCATCGTGCCGCCGGAAAACAAAAACCCCGGCGTTGGCCGGGGCTCTTGGTGTCTGCGGGAGGCGGGGCTTACTCGGCCGCTGCTTCCGGACGGTCGACCAGCTCGACGTACGCCATCGGGGCGTTGTCGCCGGCACGGAAGCCGCACTTCAGGATGCGCAGGTAACCACCCGGGCGCGACTGGTAGCGCGGGCCGAGGGTGGTGAACAGCGTGCCGACGGCTTCCTTGTCGCGCAGGCGCGAGAACGCCAGGCGGCGGTTGGCCACGCCATCGATCTTGCCGAGGGTGATCAGCGGCTCGGCAACGCGGCGCAGTTCCTTGGCCTTCGGCAGGGTGGTCTTGATCAGGCCGTGCTTGATGAGCGAGGCGGCCATGTTGCGGAACATCGCTTCGCGATGGGCGCTGGTGCGGTTGAACTTGCGACCGGCTTTCTGGTGGCGCATGGGTTGGACTCCTAAAGAATGGTGGGTCGTTGGATTTCGCTGTCGCCATCCTGGCGTTGGAACAGTGGACTGCGGGTGGTCCGGACCGGCCATCCCTGACCGGAGCGTCGCGGGCCTTGTGGCCTGTCGACGAGGTGTTGCGCTTGGAACGACAGAACTCCCGCGCGAACGCGGGAGTTCCCTGTTACATCATCAGCCGAGCATGCCGTGCTGGGCGACGCCGGCCGGCGGCCAGTTCTCCAGCTTCATGCCCAGGGACAGGCCGCGCTGCGCCAGGACTTCCTTGATCTCGGTCAGCGACTTCTTGCCGAGGTTCGGGGTCTTGAGCAGTTCGACTTCCGTCTTCTGGATCAGGTCGCCGATGTAGTAAATGCTCTCGGCCTTCAGGCAGTTGGCCGAACGCACGGTCAGCTCCAGGTCGTCGATCGGGCGCAGCAGCACCGGATCCACGCCGCTGGCGGCCTGCTTCGGCGCGCCGCGGTCGCGGTGCGTGAAGTCACCGAACACCGACAGCTGGTCGCTGAGGATGTCGGCGGCGGTGCGCACGGCTTCCTCGGCATCGATCGTGCCGTTGGTTTCGATGTCCAGGACCAGCTTGTCCAGGTCGGTGCGCTGCTCGACGCGCGCGGCTTCCACCGCGTACGCGACGCGACGGACCGGCGAGAACGAGGCGTCCAGCACCAGGCGGCCGATCGCACGGGTCTCTTCGTCCGGACGACGACGGGCGGCGGCCGGCTGGTAGCCGAAACCGCGCTCGATCTTCAGGCGCATGTTCAGCGCCGTGTCCTTGGTCAGGTTGCAGATGACCAGTTCCGGATTCAGGATTTCGACGTTGTGGTCGGTCTTGATGTCGCCGGCGGTGACCACGCCCGGGCCCTGCTTGGCCAGGCTCAGCGTGGAGGAGTCGCCGCTGTGGATGCGGATGGCCACATCCTTCAGGTTCAACAGCACTTCCAGCACGTCTTCCTGCATGCCTTCGATGGTGCTGTATTCGTGCAGCACGCCATCGATCTCGACTTCGGTGATCGCGAAGCCGGGGATCGACGACAGCAGCACGCGGCGCAACGCATTGCCGAGCGTATGGCCGTAACCACGCTCCAGCGGTTCGATGACCACTTTCGCGCGATTGCCGGTCAGGCGCTCGATCTGCGGGCCGCGGGGGCGCAGCACTTGCTGAGTAATACCCGTCATGTTGCTTTGTCTCCTGCGGTCCCCCGGTCGCCCGGGGGTGCGTGAATGAATTACTTCGAGTACAACTCGACGATCAGCGCTTCGTTGATGTCGGCGGGCAGGTCCGAACGCGCCGGTACCGCCTTGAACACGCCGCTGAACTTCTTCGCATCGACTTCGACCCACGAGGGGTTCAGGTCGAGCTGCTCGGCAACGGTCAGCGACTCCTGCACGCGGAGCTGCTTCTGGGCCTTCTCGGACAGCGCGATCGCGTCACCGGCCTTGACCTGGTAGGACGGCAGGTTGACCGGCTTGCCATTGACCAGCACGCCACGGTGCGAGACCAGCTGGCGGGCGGCCGGGCGGGTCACGGCGAAGCCCATGCGGTAGATGACGTTGTCGAGGCGGGTTTCCAGCAGCTGCAGCAGGTTCTCGCCGGTGTTGCCCTTCTTGGTCGAGGCCTTCTTGTAGTAGTTGCGGAACTGGCGCTCCAGCAGGCCGTAGATACGCTTGACCTTCTGCTTCTCGCGCAGCTGGGTAGCGTAGTCGGACAGCTTGCCCTTGCGGGCGGTGGCGCCGTGTTGGCCGGGCTTCTGCTCCAGCTTGCACTTCGAGTCCAGCGCACGGGCCGGGCTCTTGAGCGACAGGTCGGCGCCTTCGCGGCGCGCGAGCTTACAGGTAGGACCGATATAACGAGCCATTTCTTATCGCCCCCTTAGACGCGACGCTTTTTCGGCGGACGGCACCCGTTGTGCGGGATCGGCGTCACGTCGATGATGTTGGTGATCTTGTAGCCCACGTTGTTCAACGAACGCACGGCCGACTCACGACCCGGACCCGGGCCCTTGATGCGGACTTCCAGCGACTTCACGCCGTAGTCCAGGGCTGCACGGCCGGCCTTTTCGGCAGCGACCTGCGCCGCGAACGGCGTGGACTTGCGGGAACCGCGGAAACCGGCACCACCCGAGGTCGCCCACGAGAGCGCGTTGCCCTGGCGGTCGGTGATGGTGACGATGGTGTTGTTGAAAGAAGCGTGGACGTGGGCGACGCCGTCGGTGATGACGCGCTTGATCTTCTTCTTGACTTTGGCAGCAGCTGGCTTGGCCATGATGGTCGCCCCTTACTTCTTGATGGCTTTGCGCGGACCCTTGCGGGTGCGGGCATTGGTGCGGGTGCGCTGGCCACGCAGCGGCAGGCCGCGACGGTGGCGCAGACCGCGATAGCAACCCAGGTCCATCAGGCGCTTGATCGCGATGCCGACTTCACGGCGCAGGTCGCCCTCGACCACGTACTTGCCGACTTCGGCGCGCAGGCGCTCGACTTCCGGCTCCGACAGGTCGCGGATTTTGGTGGTCGAGGCGACGCCGGCGGCTTCGCAGACCTTCTTGGAACGGGTACGGCCAATGCCGTAGATGCTTTGCAAACCGACCCAGACATGCTTCTGGGCAGGCAGGTTGACACCTGCAATACGCGCCATGACGCGGCTCTCCAACTGTGAGTATTGGCCCGTGTACGGTCGTCCCGGGCGGGATTCGCGCAGACAGGCGGAGTGAACTGGAAATTCTAACAAGATCCGGTGTTTACGGGAAGCCCGCGCCGGCAGTGCCGACTTCGGACCGGCATGGGGAGTGTGCCCATGCTCCGGCGCCGGAACCCGCCTGGCGCAGGACCGGGGTTTCCCCCTGCCCTGCCCCGCCCGCGCTACTCTGGCGCAGGGACTGGCTGGTTCTCACCCCCGCACCGGATCGCTGCGGGGGCCGCCCATCTAAGTCAGCCGGCCATGACGGCCGGACTGGTGCGGGAAGCCCGCGATTATACCTCAGCCGCGGG
This sequence comes from Pseudoxanthomonas japonensis, assembly GCF_043632995.1. NCBI lineage: Bacteria > Pseudomonadati > Pseudomonadota > Gammaproteobacteria > Lysobacterales > Lysobacteraceae > Pseudoxanthomonas > Pseudoxanthomonas japonensis. The sequence continues at coordinate 3,048,579 of NZ_CP171632.1, forward strand.
GGGCAAGACCGCCCCGCGAACCACCCTTCAGATTGGCCTTCTTCAACAGGCTCTCGTACTGGTGGGACATCAGGTGCGCCTGGATCTGCGCGATGAAGTCCATCACCACCACCACCACGATCAGCAGCGACGTGCCACCGAAGTAGAACGAGGTGCCCAGCTGCGTGCGCATCACTTCCGGCAACAGGCAGACCGCCACCAGGTACATCGAACCGATCGCCGTCAGGCGCGTCAGCACGCCATCGACGTAGTCCGCCGTGGCTTTGCCCGGACGGATACCCGGAATCAGCGCGCCCGACTTCTTCAGGTTCTCGGCGGTTTCCTGCGAGTTGAACACCAGCGCCGTGTAGAAGAAGGCGAAACCGATGATCATCGCGGCGAACACGATCATGTGCAGCGGCTCACCCGGGGCGAGCGCATTCGAAATGCGCTGCAGCCACGTGGTCGCGCCACTGTTCTGACCGGACCACATCGCCAGCGTGGCCGGGAAGGCCAGGATGCTGGAGGCGAAGATCGGCGGGATCACACCGGCCATGTTGAGCTTCAGCGGCAGGAACGACGTCTGGTTCATGTACGCGTTGCGGCCGCCCTGTCGGCGCGCGTAATTCACCGTGATCCGTCGCTGGCCGCGCTCGACGAACACCACCAGGAACGTGAAGCCCAACACCACCACCGCGATGATCAGCAGCGAGATGAAGCTCAGCGTGCCGTCGCGGAAGGCGCCGACGGTCTGGATGACCGCGCCCGGCAGACCCGCCACGATGCCCGCGAAGATGATCAGCGAGACGCCGTTGCCGATGCCGCGCTCGGTCACCTGCTCGCCCAGCCACATCAGGAAGATGGTGCCGGCGGTCAGCGCGACCACCGCGGTCAGCACGAAGCCCATGCCCGGCGCATACACCACCGGCATGCCGCCCGGCGCGACCTGGTTCTGCAGCGCGGTGGCGATGCTGCCGCCCTGCACGATCGCCAGCAGCACGGCGCCGATGCGCGAGTACTGGGTGATCTTGCGGCGACCGGACTCGCCTTCCTTCTGCAGCGCTTTCAGGCTGGGGAAGATGTGCACGCCCAGCTGCATCACGATCGACGCCGAGATGTAGGGCATGACGTTCAGCGCGAAGATGCTGAAACGGTGCAGGGCGCCGCCCGAGAACATGTTGAACATGTCCACGATGCCGCCGCCCTGCGCCTGCATCATCGCAAGCATGGCATCGGGATTGACGCCCGGGACCGGGATGAAACAGCCGATCCGGTAGACGATCAGCGCACCCAGCACGAACAGCAGGCGCTGGCGGAGTTCGGTGAACTTGCCTGCGCCTGCCAGAGCACCGGCGGCATTACCCTGCGCCATGCGTCCGTTACTCCTGCACGCTGCCGCCGGCAGCCTCGATGGCGGCCTTGGCACCGGCCGTGGCGGCCACGCCCTTCAGCACGAACTTCTTGGTCAGTTCGCCCTTCTTGACGATCTTGGCGCGCTTGGCGGTGCTGGGCACCAGCTTGGCGGCACGCAGCGCGGCGAAATCGATCTCGCCGGCTTCCAGCTTCTCCAATTGGTACGACAGCACTTCGGCGCAATCCAGCTTCAGCTTGGAACGGAAACCGACCTTCGGCAGACGCTTGATCAGCGGCATCTGGCCGCCTTCGAACTTCGCCTTGATCTTGCCCTTGCCGGCGCGCGCGAACGAACCCTTGTGGCCGCGACCGGCGGTCTTGCCCAGGCCGGAGCCGATACCGCGACCGACGCGGGTGCGTTCGGTGCGGGCGCCATCGGCGGGCTTCAGTGTGTTGAGACGCATGTTGATTACTCCTCGACCTTGACGAGGTAGTGGACCTTGGCGATCAGGCCGCGCACCTGCGGGCTGTCCTTCAGTTCACGCACATCGTTGAGCTTGTTCAGGCCCAGCGCCTTCACCGACAGGCGGTGGCGCGACTGGGAACCACGCAGGCCGCGCACCAGGCGCACCTTGACGGTCTTGTTGGACTCGTTAGCCATTGAGGAGTTCCTCCACCTTCTTGCCGCGCTTGGCCGCGATGCGGGTGGGCGACTGCATGTCGCTCAGGCCCTTCAGCGTGGCGCGGACCAGGTTGATCGGGTTGCGCGAACCGACGGCCTTGGCCAGCACGTTCTTCACGCCCACCGCTTCCAGCACGGCGCGCATGGCACCGCCGGCGATGACACCCGTACCTTCCGAAGCCGGCTGCATGAACACGCGGGCCGCACCGTGGCCGGCCTTCACCGGGTGCCACAACGTGCCGTTGTTCAGATCGACATTCAGCATGCCCTTGCGGGCATATTCCATCGACTTCTGGATGGCGACCGGCACTTCGCGCGCCTTGCCGTAGCCGAAACCGATCTTGCCGTTGCCGTCACCCACCACCGTCAGTGCGGTGAAGGTGAACTGGCGACCGCCCTTGACGGTCTTGCTGACGCGGTTGACCGCGACCAGCTTCTCGATCATGCCGTCGTCGACTTTCTCTTCGCGATTACGGTCGCGATCGCGACCCCGCGGCTGACGCTCTTCTGCCATTGCTTGAATTCCTTGGTTATTGAGGTATGTACGGCGTGGCCGCTTATGGTTGTGGTGTGGAGCGGTGATGCAACGATCGATGCAGAAGAAGGATCGCGCCCGGCGCAGCCCGCGCCGGCAGGACAAGGCATGGGGTCGCCCCCATGCCTTTCAATATCAGAACTGCAGGCCGCCTTCGCGGGCCGCGTCGGCCAGGGCCTTGATGCGGCCGTGGTAACGGTAGCCCGAACGGTCGAACGCGATCTTCTCGATGCCTTCGGCCTTGGCGCGCTCGGCGATGACCTTGCCCACGCGGGCAGCGGCATCGCTGTTCTTGCCGTTCTTCAGGCCATCCTTCACATCGGCCTGCAGCGTGTTGGCCGACGCGATGACCTTGGAGCCATCGGCGGTGAACAGCTGGGCGTAGATGTGCTGGCCGGTACGCAGCACCGACAGGCGCGGCACGCCGAGTTCGCGGATGTGCGCGCGGGTCGACTTGGCGCGGCGCAGGCGGGCAGTGTTCTTGATGCTCATGATCTGGTTCCTCGAAGCCGAAAGCCCGGTTAGGCCTTCTTCGCTTCCTTGCGGATGATGGTTTCGTCGGAGTACTTCACGCCCTTGCCCTTGTAGGGTTCCGGCGGACGGAAACCGCGGATCTTGGCGGCGACTTCACCAACGCGCTGCTTGTCGGCGCCCTGCACCAGGATTTCGGTCTGGGTCGGGGTGGCGATGGTGATGCCTTCCGGCGTCTTGAACAGGATCGGGTGGGAGAAACCCAGCGACAGGTTCAGGTCCTTGCCCTGCATCGCGGCGCGGTAACCCACGCCGACCAGCTCGAGCTTGCGCTCGAAGCCTTCCGACACGCCCTTGACCATGTTGGCCAGGATCGCGCGGATGGTGCCGGTAATGGCGTCGTCGGCCGGGGTGACCGGCGACAGGTTCACCGTGCCGTTGTCGACGTTGAGTTCGACGCCTGCCGGCTTGGCGATGGACAGGGTGCCCTTCGGGCCCTTGACGTTGAGGGTTTCACCCTGGGCATTCAGTTCGACGCCCTTCGGGAGACTGATCGGCTTCTTGGCTACGCGGGACATGTCTGGGCTCCTTCGCTTAGGCCACGAAGCACAGGACTTCACCACCCACGCCGGCCGCACGGGCCTGCGCATCGGTCATGATGCCCTTGGAAGTGGAAATGATGGCGACGCCGAGGCCACCGAGGACCTTGGGCAGTTCGGCCTTGCCACGGTACTGGCGCAGGCCCGAACGGGACACGCGGCTCAGCTTCTCGATGACGGGCTTGCCTTCGAAGTACTTCAGGACGATCTCGAGCTCGGCCTTGTTGTTCTCGGTCTTCGTCACGCGGACGTCGCCGACATAGCCTTCCGCCTTGAGGACGTTGGCGATCGAGGTCTTGATCTTGGAGGACGGCATCTTCACCGTCGGCTTGCCAACAGCGGCGGCATTGCGAATGCGCACCAGCATGTCGGCGATGGGATCAGTCATGCTCATGAGAGTCTGCCTTATGAGTAGCACCGATATCCGCTTTCGCGAAAATCTTGTGTTGTCCCTGGAAACCCCCAGGCGGGCGGCCGGTTCACCAGCCCTCCCCCGGCCAAGCCGCGGGAGCCGAACATTGTACAACAACAAGTCCGGCGCGTGCCGGACTTGTCCTTGAAACCTGAGGGGAACCCTGGACGGGCGCCCCCGGCGTCCTTACCAGCTGGCCTTGCGCAGGCCGGGGACGTCGCCGTTCATGGTGGCCTTGCGCAGCATGTTGCGGCCCAGGCCGAACTTGCGGTACACGCCACGCGAACGACCGGACAGCTCGCAGCGGTTGCGCTGGCGGCTCGGCGAGGAGTCGCGCGGCAGCTTCTGCAGCTTGACGACCGCGTCGGCCTTCTCTTCGTACGAAGCGTTCTGGCTGGAAATGATCTTCTTCAGTGCGTCGCGCTTGGCGGCGTACTGCTTGGCCAGCTTTTCCCGCTTGATGTCGCGGTTGACCATCGAGGTCTTTGCCATGATGTCGTTTTCCTAGCGAATCAGTTGCGGAACGGGAACTTGAACGCTTCGAGCAGCGCCTTGGCTTCGGCGTCGTTCTTGGCGGTCGTCGTGATGGCGATATCCATGCCGCGGATCGCGTCGACGGCGTCGAAGTCGATTTCCGGGAAGATGATCTGTTCCTTCACGCCCATGTTGTAGTTGCCGCGGCCGTCGAACGAACGGCCGGACACGCCACGGAAGTCGCGGACGCGCGGCAGCGAGATGCTGATCAGGCGATCCAGGAATTCGTACATCTTGGCGCGACGCAGCGTGACCTTGCAGCCGATCGGCCAGCCATCACGGATCTTGAACGAAGCCACCGACACGCGGGACTTGGTCGTGATCGGCTTCTGGCCGGTGATCTTGGCCAGGTCGGCCACGGCGTTTTCCAGGATCTTTTTGTTGGTCGCCGCTTCACCCACACCCATGTTGATGGTGATCTTGGTGATCTTCGGCACTTCCATCGGATTGGTGTAGCCGAACTTCTTCATCAGAGCCGGCGCCACTTCTTCCTTGTAGATTTTTTCGAGACGAGTGGTCATGTCATTCCTCAGGCGTCGAGCGCCTCACCGCTGGAGCGGAACACACGCAGTTTGCGTCCATCCTCCAGCACCTTGAAACCGATACGCTCGCCCTTGCCCGTTGCCGGGTTGAACAGCGCGACATTGGAGATGTGGATCGAGCGCTCGCTCTCCACCACGCCACCCGCGATACCGGCCTGCGGGTTCGGCTTGGTGTGGCGCTTGACGACATTGACGTTGGAGACGACCACGCGGTCGCCGTCCACGCGCACCACGTCGCCCTTCTTGCCCTTGTCCTTGCCGGCGGTGACGACGACCTGGTCGCCCTTCTTGATACGGTTAGCCATTTCTATGTCCTCCGCTCAGAGCACTTCAGGCGCGAGCGAAACGATCTTCATGAACTTCTCGGAACGCAGCTCGCGGGTCACGGGCCCGAAGATGCGGGTGCCGATCGGCTCCTGCTTGTTGTTCAGCAGGACGGCGGCGTTGCCATCGAAGCGGATCAGCGAACCGTCGGGACGACGGACGCCCTTGCGGGTACGCACGACCACGGCGTCGTAGACTTCGCCCTTCTTGACCTTGCCACGCGGGATGGCGTCCTTGACGGTCACCTTGATGATGTCGCCGATGCCGGCATAGCGGCGCTTCGAGCCGCCCAGCACCTTGATGCACATCAGTTCTTTGGCACCGGAGTTGTCGGCCGCGTCAAGGTAGCTCTGCATCTGGATCATGAGTCAGATCTCCTTTATTCGGCCGCGCGGGTGATGATTTCCACCACGCGCCAGTTCTTGGTCTTGGACATCGGGGCGATCTCGGTCACGCGCACTACATCGCCTTCCTTGCAGCTGTTGTCCGCGTCGTGCGCGTGCAGCTTGGTGGAACGCTTGATGTACTTGCCGTACAGGGCGTGCTTGACCTGACGCTCCACCAGAATGGTGACCGTCTTGTCCATCTTGTTGCTGACGACGCGGCCTTCGATGGTGCGTTGCGCTTTGTCTTTGTTATCGCTCATCTTGGTCGCTCCTTACTTCTGGCTGCCCAGCAGGGTCTTGACGCGAGCGATCTCGCGGCGGACCCGGCGGGTTTCATGCGTCTTCGGCAGCTGGCCGGTCACCTTCTGCATGCGCAGGGAAAACTGTTCCTTGCGCAGCTCGGTCAGGTGGGCCTTCAGCTCGTCAGCCGATTTCTCGCGGAGTTGCTTGAGTTCCATTAGCGCACCGTCCGGGTCACGAAAGTGGTGGTGACCGACAGCTTGGCCGCGGCCAGGCGGAACGCCTCGCGCGCGATGTCCTCGCTGACGCCTTCGATTTCATAGATCATGCGGCCCGGCTGGATCTGGGCGACCCAGTATTCGACGTTGCCCTTACCCGAACCCATGCGGACTTCGATGGGCTTCTTGGTGATCGGCTTGTCGGGGAACACACGGATCCACATCTTGCCGCCGCGCTTGACGTAGCGACTGATCGAGCGGCGGGCCGCTTCGATCTGGCGCGCGGTCAGCTGACCGTGCGCCGTGGCCTTCAGGCCGTACTCGCCGAAACTGACGAGGTTGCCGCTCCAGCTCAGGCCTTCGTTACGGCCCTTGTGCATCTTGCGGTATTTGGTTCGCTTGGGTTGCAACATGACTGATTACCTCGCGTCGCGGTCACGAGCCGGGCGCGACGGACGTTCGCTGCGCTCGGGGCGCGCGTCGTCCTGCTTCTCCTGACCCACCTGGCTGAAATCGAAGATTTCGCCCTTGTAGACCCACACCTTGATGCCGATGATGCCGTAGGTGGTCTTCGCCTCGGCAAAACCGTAATCGATGTCGGCACGCAGCGTGTGCAGCGGCACACGGCCTTCGCGGTACCACTCCGAACGGGCGATTTCCGCACCGTTCAAGCGGCCTGCGACGTTGACCTTGATACCCAGGGCACCCAGGCGCATTGCGTTGCCGACTGCGCGCTTCATGGCGCGGCGGAACATGATGCGGCGTTCGAGCTGCTGCGCGATCGATTCGGCCACCAGCTGGGCGTCCAGCTCGGGCTTGCGCACTTCGGTGACGTTGATGTGCGCCGGGACGCCCATCAGGTCGCTCACTTCCTTGCGCAGCTTCTCGATGTCCTCACCGCGCTTGCCGATCACCACGCCCGGACGGGCGGTGTGGATGGTCACGCGGGCGGTCTTGGCCGGACGCTCGATCAGGATCTTGGAAATGCCTGCCTGCGCCAGCTTCTTGCGAAGCATCTCGCGCACCTTGAGGTCCGCGGCGAGGTAGTCGGCGTAGTCGCGCTTGTTGGCGAACCACTTGGAATTCCAGTCCTTGGCGATGCCCAGGCGGATACCGGTCGGATGAACTTTGTGACCCATACTTATTTGCCCTCGCCCACGACCACGGTGATGTGGCTGGTGCGCTTCAGAATGCGGGTGCCACGGCCCTTGGCGCGGGCCATGAAACGCTTCAGCATCGGACCTTCGTCGACCATGATGGTCTTGACCTTCAGCTCGTCGACGTCGGCGCCCTGGTTGTTCTCGGCGTTGGCGATGGCGGACTCCACGACCTTCTTGATCAGGTGGGCAGCCTTCTTGTCCGAGAACTTCAGCAGGTTGACGGCGCGCTCGGCGGGCAGGCCACGCACCTGGTCAGCGACCAGGCGGGCCTTCTGGGGGGAGATGCGCGCGGTGCGCAGGATGGCTTTCGCTTCCATGGTCATCTCTCCTTACTTCTTGCCGCCGGCTTTCTTGTCGCCACCGTGACCCTTGAAGGTACGGGTGACGGCAAACTCGCCGAGCTTGTGGCCGACCATGTTCTCGTTGACCAGCACCGGAACGTGGTTCTTGCCGTTGTGGATGGCGATCGTGAAACCCACCATTTCCGGCAGGATCATCGAACGGCGCGACCAGGTCTTGATCGGCTTCTTGCTGCCGCCCGCGGCCTCCACCTTCTTGACGAGGTGGTGATCGACGAACGGGCCCTTCTTGAGTGAACGTGCCATGGTCGATTAGCCCCTACGATCGCGGACGATGAATTGCTGCGTGCGCTTGTTCTTGCGCGTCTTGTAACCCTTGGTCGGCACACCCCACGGGGTGACCGGATGCGGATTACCTTGGCCGGCCTTGGCTTCACCACCACCGTGCGGGTGGTCGACCGGGTTCATGGCCGCACCGCGGACGGTCGGCTTGATACCGCGCCAGCGCTTCGCACCGGCCTTGCCGAGCTTCTCCAGGCTGTGCTCGTCGTTGCCGACTTCGCCCACCGTGGCGCGGCACTCGACCTGCACCTTGCGCATTTCGCCGGAGCGAAGACGCAGCGTGGCGAAGCCCTGCTCGCGAGCGACCAGCTGCACGGCGGCGCCGGCAGCGCGGGCGATCTGCGCGCCCTTGCCCGGCTTCAGCTCGATGCCGTGGATCGTCGTACCGACCGGGATGTTGCGCAGCGGCAGCGTGTTGCCAGCCTTGATCGGCGCATCGCTACCGGCGATGACCTGGTCACCGGCCTTCAGGCCCTTCGGGGCGATGATGTAGCGACGCTCGCCATCGACGTAGCACAGCAGCGCAATGTGCGCGGTGCGGTTGGGATCGTATTCGATCCGCTCCACGCGCGCCGGGATGCCTTCCTTGTCGCGCTTGAAGTCGATGATGCGGTAATGCTGCTTGTGGCCACCGCCGATATGACGGGTGGTGATGCGACCGTGGTGGTTGCGACCGCCGGACTTGCTCTGCTTCTCGAGCAGCGCAGCATGCGGAGCACCCTTGTGCAGGTCGGGCGTCACCACGCGGACCGCCGAACGGCGACCGGGGGAGGTGGGCTTGAATTTCATCAATGGCATGTGGGTCTACCTCAGGCCTTGGCCGACACGTCGATGGCCTGACCATCGGCCAGACGCACGTACGCCTTGCGCCAGTCGCCGCGGCGGCCGGCGCGGTTACGGAAGGACTTGTTCTTGCCCTTGACGTTGACCACGTTGACCGTCTCGACCTTGACGTCGAACAGCTGCTCGACCGCGGCCTTCACATCGGCCTTGGTGGCATCGTTCGAGACTTCGAAGACGTATTGGTTGGAGAGTTCCTGCAGGCGCACGGTCTTCTCGGAGACGCGCGGAGCACGCAGCACGGCAAAAATCTTTTCGTTGCTGATCATGCCAGCCACTCCTCGATCTTCTTGACGGCGTCGGCCGTGATCAGCACCGAGTCGGCACCGACCAGCGCGGCCGGATCCAGCCCCTGCACGTCGCGCACTTCCACGTAGGGAAGGTTGCGGGCGGACAGGTAGAGGTGCTCGGAAGCATCCTCGGTGACGATCAGCGGGCGCTTGCCCAGGTCGAAGCCCTTCAGCTTCTCGATCAGGGCGCTGGTCTTGGTGGCGTCAACGTCGAACGTTTCCACGACCTTCAGGCGGTTCTGGCGGTTCAGCTCGGACAGGATGGAGCTGATGGCCGCACGGTACATCTTGCGATTGACCTTCTGCGCGAAGCTGCGCGGCTTGGCCGCGAAGGTCACGCCGCCGCCGACGAAGATCGGCGCGGTCAGGGCGCCGTGACGAGCACCGCCACCCTTCTGCTTCTTGGACTTCTTGGTGGTGCCGTTCACTTCGGCGCGGGTCTTCTGCGCCTTGGTGCCGGCACGACCGGCGTTGCGGTAGGCAACGACGACCTGGTGAACCAGATCTTCGCTGAATTCGCGGCCGAACACGTCGTCGGAGACCGACAGCTTGTTGGCGCTACCTGTAATGGCTAGTTCCATGGTCGTTCTCCTCAACCCTTGCTCGCCGGACGCACGATCACGTCGCCACCCGGTGCGCCCGGCACGGCGCCGCGAACGGCGATCAGGCCGCGCTCGGCATCCACGCGGACGACTTCCAGGTTCTGCGTGCTCTGCTGCACGGCACCCATGTGGCCGGACATCTTCTTGCCCGGGAACACGCGGCCCGGCGTCTGGCGCTGACCCAGCGAACCCGGCGCGCGATGCGACAGCGAGTTACCGTGGGTGGCGTCGCCCATGCGGAAATTCCAGCGCTTGATGGTGCCCTGGAAGCCCTTGCCCTTGGTGACGCCCTGGACGTCGACGATCTGGCCGACTTCGAAGATGTCGGCCTTGATCTCGCCGCCGACGGTGAAGTCGCCAAGCTTGTCGGCTTCCACGCGCAGCTCCCACAGGCCACGACCGGCTTCGACCTTGGCCTTGGCCAGGTGACCGGCGACCGGCTTGGTGATCAGCGAGGCGCGACGGGCGCCCACGGCGACCTGCACGGCGCTGTAGCCGTCGGTTTCCGGGGTCTTGATCTGGGTGATGCGGTTCGGGGTAGCTTCGATCAGCGTCACCGGGATGGACTTGCCATCTTCGGTGAACACGCGGGTCATGCCAGCCTTGCGGCCGACGAGACCCAACGAATATTTCTTCGCGGTCATGGTCGTGGGCCTCAGGTCAACTTGATCTGCACGTCGACGCCAGCCGCGAGCTCGAGCTTCATCAGCGCGTCCACGGTCTTGTCGTTGGGGTCGACGATGTCGAGCACGCGCTTGTGCGTGCGGGTCTCGTACTGGTCACGCGCGTCCTTGTCGACGTGCGGGGAAACCAGGATGGTGTAGCGCTCGATCTTGGTCGGCAGCGGGATCGGGCCGCGCACTTGCGCGCCGGTCCGCTTGGCTGTCTCGACGATCTCGCTGGCCGAGCGATCGATCAGACGATGATCGTACGCCTTGAGCCGGATTCGGATCTTTTGGTCCGCCATTGCGGTAGTTCCTTCGTTAAAGAGCGACGGGCGCGGCCTCTGGGATGCCTTGCCCCGGTTAGTCCAAGCTGTTCCAGCTCCCCACCGGCCGCGTTGACTCCACGGACGGAAAGCGCCGGATAGGCTGGGGAATCTTCCTGAAAAACTAGGCGAGCCGGTAAACCGGCCCGCCCAGACATGAAAGTATAGGACGCGTGACATATCCCGTCAACCACCGGGATGCCCTGCCCGGCCCGAAGGCTTGCAGGAAGGCACGCGACACTCCGTGTCTGGCGAACACGAGGCGCTTCCTGCACCTCTTTTCGCGGTAGGAACCAGCGGCCTCCCAGGGGGCGCTGGCGGATCATGCGATTCCTTTCGGGCCAGGAGGCCGTCAAGGGGCGCGCATGATAGCGCAGGTTCTGCTGTTTTGCAGCATCTTGATGCCCCTGACGGGAAGATTCTGCAAAAAGAGGCGGACCGAGGTTCCGGTCCGCCCTTGTCGCTTCGCCAGGCACTGGATCCCCGCATTCGCGGGGATGACGGCCTGACGAAGCCGGACGGGCTGGCCCGTCCGGGTCAGGACGTCACTTGATGATCTTGGCTACCACGCCGGCGCCGACGGTACGGCCACCTTCGCGGATCGCGAAACGCAGGCCTTCGTCCATCGCCACCGGGTTGATCAGGGTGACCACCATCTTGATGTTGTCGCCCGGCATGACCATTTCCACGCCTTCCGGCAGGGTCACGGCACCCGTGATGTCGGTCGTGCGGAAGTAGAACTGCGGACGGTAGCCCTTGAAGAACGGCGTGTGACGGCCGCCTTCGTCCTTGCTCAGCACGTAGACTTCGGCTTCGAACTCGGTGTGCGGGGTGATCGAACCCGGCTTGGCCAGCACCTGGCCACGCTCCACGTCGTCACGCTTGGTGCCGCGCAGCAGCAGACCGGCGTTGTCGCCCGCCTGACCCTGATCCAGCAGCTTGCGGAACATTTCCACGCCCGTGACCGTGGTCTTCTGGGTCGGACGGATACCGACGATTTCGATTTCCTCGCCCACCTTGATCACGCCGCGCTCGATACGGCCGGTCACCACGGTGCCGCGGCCCGAGATCGAGAACACGTCTTCCACCGGCATCAGGAACGGCTTGTCGACGTCGCGCTCCGGGGTCGGGATCCAGCTGTCCAGCGCATCGACCAGCTTCAGGATCGCCGGCACGCCGATCTCGCTCTGGTCGCCTTCCAGCGCCAGACGGGCCGAGCCCGAGATGATCGGGGTGTCGTCGCCCGGGAACTCGTACTTGCTCAGCAGCTCACGGACTTCCATTTCGACCAGCTCGAGCAGCTCGGCGTCGTCGACCATGTCGGCCTTGTTCAGGAACACCACGATGTACGGCACGCCGACCTGGCGCGAGAGCAGGATGTGCTCGCGGGTCTGCGGCATCGGGCCGTCGGCGGCCGAGCACACCAGGATCGCGCCGTCCATCTGGGCCGCACCGGTGATCATGTTCTTCACGTAGTCGGCGTGGCCGGGGCAATCCACGTGCGCGTAGTGGCGCGAGGCCGATTCGTATTCCACGTGGGCCGTGGAGATCGTGATGCCGCGCGCCTTCTCTTCCGGCGCCGCGTCGATCGCGTCATAGGCCTTGAACTCGCCACCGAAACGCTCCGCGCCGATCTTCGTCAGCGCCGCCGTCAGCGTCGTCTTGCCGTGGTCAACGTGACCAATCGTGCCCACGTTCACGTGGGGCTTGGTGCGTTCGAACTTACCCTTTGCCATTGTCTTCTACCTTGTTATGCGTGATTCGTGACGGGAATGCAGGGCATCGCGACCGCGATACCCTGCCCCATTGCTCAGTTCTTCTTGACGACCGCGTCGGCGATGTTGGCCGGCGCTTCCGCGTAGTGGTCGAACTCCATCGAGAACGTGGCGCGACCCTGCGACATCGAACGCAGCGTGGTGGCGTAGCCGAACATTTCGCCCAGCGGCACCATCGCGGCGATCACCTTGCCGGACGGACTGTCGTCCTGACCCTGCAGGATGCCGCGACGACGGCTCACGTCGCCCATCACGTCGCCCAGATAGTCTTCCGGGGTGACGATCTCGACCTTCATCATCGGCTCCAGCAGGACCGGCTGGGCCTTGCTGAAAGCTTCCTTGAAGGCCATCGAGCCGGCGACCTTGAACGCCATTTCGTTGGAGTCGACGTCATGGAACGAACCGTCGACGGCCTTGATGGCGATGTCGACCACCGGGAAGCCGGCCAGCGGGCCGCTCTTCATGGCGTCTTCGATGCCCTTACCAGCAGCGGCAACGTATTCCTTCGGCACGACACCACCGACGATGGCGCTCTCGTACGAGAAGCCCACGCCGCGCTCGACCGGCGACATTTCGATGACGATGTGGCCGTACTGGCCGCGACCGCCCGACTGGCGCACGAACTTGCCGTCCTGCTTGACAGACTTGCGGATCGTCTCGCGGTAGGCCACCTGCGGCTTGCCGACGTTGGCTTCCACGTTGAACTCGCGCTTCATGCGGTCCACCAGGATTTCCAGGTGCAGCTCGCCCATGCCCGAGATGATCGTCTGGCCGGATTCCTCGTCCGTCTTGACGCGGAACGAAGGATCTTCCTGCGCCAGGCGGCCCAGGGCCAGACCCATCTTTTCCTGGTCGGACTTGGTCTTCGGCTCCACCGCCATCGAGATGACGGGTTCCGGGAACACCATGCGCTCCAGGGTGATGATGTGGTCGAGCGAGCACAGCGTGTCACCTGTGGTGACGTCCTTCAGGCCCACGGCCGCCGCGATGTCGCCGGCGCGCACTTCCTTGATCTCGTCGCGCTGGTTGGAGTGCATCTGCAGGATGCGGCCCACGCGCTCCTTTTTCGACTTGACCGGGTTGTACACGGCGTCGCCGGAGTTCAGCACGCCCGAGTAGACGCGGAAGAACGTCAGCGAACCCACGAACGGATCCGTCATGATCTTGAACGCCAGCGCCGAGAACGGCTCGTTGTCGCCCGCCTTGCGGCTGTCTTCCTTCTCGTTCTCGTCGATGCCCTGCACCGGCGGACGGTCGGTCGGCGACGGCAGCAGCTGGATCACGCCGTCGAGCATGGCCTGCACGCCCTTGTTCTTGAACGCGGAGCCGCAGTAGACCGGAATCACTTCCACCTTCAGCGTGCGCTCGCGCAGGCCGGCGATGATCTCGGCCTCGGAGAGGTCGCCTTCGTTGAGGTACTTGTCCATCAGCTCTTCGCTGGCTTCCGCAGCCGCTTCGACCATGAAGGCACGGTCCGTCGCGGCCTTGTCGGCCAACTCGGCAGGAATGTCGCGGTACTCGAACTTGGTACCCTGCGACGCGACATCCCAGTGGATGTACTTCATCTTCAGCAGGTCGATGACGCCCTCGAAGCCGTCTTCGGCGCCGACCGGCACCTGCATCGGCACCGGGTACGCACCCAGGCGGTTCTTCAGCTGGTCGACGACCTTGAAGAAGTCGGCACCCGTACGGTCCATCTTGTTGACGAACGCGAGGCGCGGCACGGCGTACTTGTTGGCCTGGCGCCACACGGTCTCGGACTGCGGCTGCACGCCACCGACGGCGCACAGCACGAACACCGCGCCGTCGAGCACGCGCAGCGAACGCTCGACTTCGATGGTGAAGTCGACGTGGCCGGGGGTGTCGATGATGTTGAAGCGGTGCTGCGGCAGGGACTTGTCCATGCCCGTCCAGAACGCCGTGGTGGCGGCGGACGTGATGGTGATGCCGCGCTCCTGCTCCTGCTCCATCCAGTCCATGGTCGCGGCACCGTCGTGCACTTCACCGATCTTGTGGCTGACGCCGGTGTAGAACAGGATGCGCTCGGACGTGGTGGTCTTGCCGGCGTCGATGTGCGCCATGATGCCGAAATTGCGGTAACGCTCGATGGGAGTGGTGCGAGCCACGACAGTCTCTCTTTTCTGATGGAGGGCCAGCGGGATGCAGGGGCCTTCCGGGAGGGCGGATCTTCAGATGGCCGAATGCCGCCTTTCGGCGGCCTTCGGGGCGGGGCGCGGGAAGCGTCCCAAGGGCACCTTAGATGGTGCCGAAGGCCCTTGCTTGCAAGGGCCCGGAGGCCGTTACCAGCGGTAGTGCGCGAACGCCTTGTTCGCTTCCGCCATGCGGTGGGTCTCTTCACGCTTCTTGATGGCGCCGCCGCGGTTCTCGGAGGCATCCAGCAGTTCGGCGGCCAGCTTGCGCGGCATGGTGTTCTCGCCACGCTTGCGCGCGGACTCGATCAGCCAGCGCATTGCCAGCGCCATGCGGCGCGACGAACGCACTTCGACCGGCACCTGGTAGGTGGCACCGCCGACGCGGCGCGACTTCACTTCGACGGCCGGGGACACGTTGTCCAGCGCCTTCTCGACCAGCTCGAGGGCGTTGGGGTTCTTCTCGCCGATGACGTCCATGGCGCCGTAGACGATCTTCTCGGCGACCGACTTCTTGCCGCTCAGCATCACCATGTTGATGAAGCGGGCAATCGTCTGGCTGCCGTGCTTGGGGTCCGGCAGGATTTCACGTTGGGGGGCAGAGCCTTTGCGCGACATGATTCTTTTTCCTTAAGCCTTGGGACGCTTGGCGCCGTACTTGGAACGGCCCTGGCGACGCTTGGCGACGCCCGAGGCATCGAGCGAGCCGCGCACGGTGTGGTAGCGCACGCCCGGCAGGTCCTTCACACGGCCGCCGCGCACGAGCACCACGGAGTGCTCCTGCAGGTTGTGGCCTTCACCGCCGATGTAGCTGATGATTTCTTCCTGGTTGGTCAGGCGCACCTTGGCGACCTTGCGAAGGGCCGAGTTCGGCTTCTTCGGGGTCGTCGTGTAGACGCGGGTGCACACGCCGCGACGCTGCGGGCAGTTGTCCAGCGCGGGCGACTGGCTCTTGTACGTGGGGGCCTGCCGCGGCTTGCGGACCAGCTGATTGACGGTTGCCATAATGGATTCTTCGTGTGAAGGCCGGAGCCTTGTTTGACATGAAAACGAAGGCAGGCCGCAAGACGGCCCACCTAGACGGAAAAGTATAGCCGGCAACCCGCCCGACCGTCAACGCGACGGAGGTGGGTGCCTGCCAACTGACTGCGATCCCGCCCTTCCTGGGCCGAAAACGAGGCGCATCCTGCGCCTCTTTTCGTGGTCTGGGACGGCCCGGAGGCCGTCAGGTCGTACGGTTTAGCTGGCGCTGGACTCCTCGCCGGCGTCGTCGGTGGCGGCGACCGCGGCCGCCGGAGCGGTCTCGGCCGTGCCGCCGGACAGGGCGTTCACCTCGGCCTCGGTCAGACCGGATGCGTTGCGGCGGCGCTGGTTGTGGTACGCCAGGCCGGTACCGGCCGGGATCAGGCGACCCACGATGACGTTTTCCTTCAGGCCGCGCAGCGTGTCGCGGGTGCCGCGGACGGCCGCCTCGGTCAGCACGCGGGTGGTCTCCTGGAACGAGGCTGCCGAGATGAACGACTCGGTCGCCAGCGAGGCCTTGGTGATGCCCAGCAGGACCGGATCGTACTTCGCGGGCAGCTCGTTGCGGGCCAGCAGCTTGGCGTTCTCTTCGATGAAGCGCTGCTTCTCGACCTGCTCGCCGGCCAGGAACTTGCTGTTGCCGGCGTCGGTGATTTCCACCTTGCGCAGCATCTGGCGGGTGATGACCTCGATGTGCTTGTCGTTGATCTTCACGCCCTGCAGGCGATAGACGTCCTGGATTTCCTTGACCAGGTAGGCCGCCAGCGGCTCGACACCCAGCAGGCGCAGGATGTCCTGCGGGCTCGGCTCGCCGTCCACGATGGTTTCGCCCTTGGCCACGTGCTCGCCTTCGAACACGATGATCTGGCGGAACTTCGGAATCAGCTCCTCGTGCTCCGAACCGTCGGTGTCCTTGATGATCAGGCGCTGCTTGCCCTTGGTGTCCTTGCCGAAGCTGATGACGCCGGAGCGCTCGGCCAGAATGGCCGGATCCTTCGGCTTGCGGGCTTCGAACAGGTCGGCCACGCGGGGCAGACCACCGGTGATGTCGCGGGTCTTCGACGCTTCCTGCGGCACCTTGGTGACCACGTCGCCCACGCCGACGGGCGCGCCGTCCTGCAGGTTGACGATCGAGCGCGGCGGCAGCAGGTACTGCGCCGGCAGGTCGGTACCGGGGATGCTGAGGTCCTTGCCGTCCTTGTCCACGATGCGGACGATCGGACGCAGGTCCTTGCCCTGCGAACCGCGACGCTTCGGATCGGTGATCTCGCGCGAGGCCAGGCCGGTCAGGTCGTCGGTCTTCTCGATGACGGTGACGCCATCGACGAAGTCCACGAAGCGCACGAAGCCGGCCACTTCCGACACGATCGGGTGGTTATGCGGGTCCCAGTTCGCCACGGCCTGGCCGGCGGTGATCTGCGCGCCGTCCTTGACGTTGATGGTGGCGCCGTAGGGCAGCTTGTAACGCTCGCGCTCGCGGCCATGGCCATCGAGCACCGACAGTTCGCCGGAGCGCGACACCGCGACCAGGCTGCCGTTCGCGTGTTCGACGAACTTGAGATTGTTGAACTTGATCGAGCCGGTCGTCTTGACGGTGATGTTGTCCACGGCCGCCGCACGCGACGCCGCACCACCGATGTGGAACGTACGCATGGTCAGCTGGGTGCCGGGCTCGCCGATCGACTGCGCGGCGATGACGCCGACCGCTTCGCCGATGTTGACGATGTGACCACGGGCCAGGTCGCGGCCGTAGCAGTGCGCGCAGACACCGAAGTCGGATTCGCAGGTGATGGTGGAACGCACCTTCAACGCCTGCACGCCGGCATCTTCCAGCTTCTGCACCCACGCTTCGTCGAGCAGCGTGTTGCGGGTGACGATGGGATCCTCGTCGTTGCCCGGCAGGAACACGTCCTCGGCCACGATGCGGCCCAGCACGCGGTCGCGCAGCGGCTCGACCACGTCGCCGCCTTCCACGATCGGCGTCATGGTCAGGCCTTCCTGGGTGCCGCAGTCGACCTCGGTGATCACCACGTCCTGCGCCACGTCGACCAGGCGACGGGTCAGGTAACCGGAGTTCGCCGTCTTCAGCGCGGTATCGGCCAGACCCTTACGGGCACCGTGGGTGGAGTTGAAGTACTCCTGCACGTTCAGGCCTTCGCGGAAGTTCGCCTTGATGGGCGTCTCGATGATCGAACCGTCGGGACGGGCCATCAGGCCGCGCATGCCGGCCAGCTGGCGGATCTGCGCCTGGCTACCACGGGCGCCGGAGTCGGCCATGATGTACAGCGAGTTCATCGACTTCTCGTTGATGGTCTCGCCCTTGGCGTTCTGCACCTTGTCGGTACCGATGGTGTCCATCATCGCCTTGGCGATGCGCTCGTTGGTGCGCGACCAGATGTCGACCACCTTGTTGTAGCGCTCGCCGGCGGTGACCAGACCGCTCTGGTACTGCTCCTGGATCTCCAGCACTTCCTGTTCGGCTTCGCCCAGGATGCCCTTCTTCTCGGCGGGGATCAGCATGTCGTCGATGCCGATGGAGACGCCGGCGCGCGTGGCGTACGCGAAGCCGGTGTACATCAGCTTGTCGGCGAACACGACCGTGTCCTTCAGGCCCAGCATGCGGTAGCTGGAGTTGATCAGGCGGCTGATGGCCTTCTTGTTCAACTCGGTGTTGACCAGCGCGAACGGCAGGCCTTCCGGCAGGATCTCGGCGAGCAGCGCGCGACCGATCGTGGTGTCCACGATGCTGGTCTGCTGGCTGCGGCCGCCTTCCTCGTCGATCACGGTGCCGCTGATGCGGACCTTGACCTTCGCGTGCAGCTCGACGGCGCGGTTGTCGTAGGCGCGCTTGACCTCGGCGATGTTGGCGAACGCCATGCCCTCGCCCTTCTTGTTCTCCAGCGCGCGGGTCATGTAGTACAGGCCCAGCACGACGTCCTGCGACGGCACGATGATCGGCTCGCCGTTGGCCGGCGACAGGATGTTGTTGGACGACATCATCAGCGCGCGCGCTTCCAGCTGGGCTTCCAGCGAGAGCGGCACGTGCACGGCCATCTGGTCACCGTCGAAGTCGGCGTTGAAGGCGGTACAGACCAGCGGGTGCAGCTGGATCGCCTTGCCTTCGATCAGCACCGGCTCGAACGCCTGGATGCCCAGGCGGTGCAGCGTCGGCGCGCGGTTCAGCAGCACCGGGTGCTCGCGGATGACCTCTTCCAGGATGTCCCAGACGTCGGCTTCTTCGCGCTCGACCAGCTTCTTGGCGGCCTTGATGGTGGTGGCCAGGCCACGACGCTGCAGCTTGGCGAACACGAACGGCTTGAACAGCTCCAGCGCCATCTTCTTCGGCAGGCCGCACTCGTGCAGGCGCAGGGTCGGACCGACCACGATGACCGAACGGCCCGAGTAGTCGACGCGCTTGCCCAGCAGGTTCTGGCGGAAGCGGCCCTGCTTGCCCTTGATCATGTCGGCCAGCGACTTCAGCGGGCGCTTGTTGGTGCCGGTGATGGCGCGGCCGCGGCGGCCGTTGTCCATCAGGGCGTCAACCGACTCCTGCAGCATGCGCTTTTCGTTGCGCACGATGATGTCCGGGGCGTTGAGCTCCAGCAGGCGGCGCAGGCGGTTGTTGCGGTTGATGACGCGGCGGTACAGGTCGTTGAGGTCGGAGGTCGCGAAGCGGCCACCGTCCAGCGGCACCAGCGGACGCAGGTCCGGCGGCAGCACCGGCAGCACGGTCATGACCATCCATTCCGGACGGTTGCCCGACTCCAGGAACGCTTCCATCAGCTTGATGCGCTTGGTGAGGCGCTTGAGCTTGGTCTCCGAACCAGTGCTGGCGATGTCTTCGCGCAGGTTCACCATCTCGGCCTGCAGGTCGATCGTGCGCAGCAGGTCGTAGACGGCCTCGGCGCCCATGGCGGCGTCGAAGTCGTCGCCGTGTTCCTGGCGCGCCTGCATGAACTGCTCTTCGGTCAGCAGCTGGCGGCGCTCGAGCGAGGTCAGGCCCGGCTCGGTGACGACATACGCTTCGAAGTACAGCACGCGCTCGATGTCGCGCAGGGTCATGTCCAGCATCAGGCCGATGCGCGACGGCAGCGACTTGAGGAACCAGATGTGCGCGACCGGGCTGGCCAGGTCGATGTGGCCCATGCGCTCGCGGCGCACCTTGGCCAGCGTCACTTCCGTGCCGCACTTCTCGCAGACCACGCCGCGGTGCTTCATGCGCTTGTACTTGCCGCACAGGCACTCGTAGTCCTTGATCGGGCCGAAGATGGCCGAGCAGAACAGGCCGTCGCGTTCCGGCTTGAAGGTGCGGTAGTTGATGGTTTCCGGCTTCTTCACTTCGCCGAAGGACCACGAACGGATCAGGTCCGGCGAGGCCAGCGCGATCTTGATCGCATCGAAGTCCAGCGTCTGGCGCTGCTGGTTGAAGAGGTTGAGCAGGTCTTTCATGGTGTTTCTCCGTCAGGAGGAATCTTTGTCGATGGCGGGTTGACCAGGGTCGATCGGCGCAGCGGCAGGTCAGTGCCGCCGCGCCACATCGGTCAGTCTTCCAGTTCCATGTTGATGGCGAGCGAGCGGATTTCCTTCACCAGCACGTTGAAGGATTCCGGCATGCCCGCGACCATCTCGTGGGCACCATCGACGATGTTCTTGTACATCTGGTTGCGGCCCTGCACGTCGTCGGACTTGACCGTCAGCATTTCCTGCAGGGTGTGCGCCGCGCCGTAGGCTTCCAGCGCCCAGACTTCCATTTCACCGAAGCGCTGGCCACCGAACTGCGCCTTGCCGCCCAGCGGCTGCTGGGTGACGAGCGAGTACGGACCGGTCGAACGCGCGTGCATCTTGTCGTCGACCAGGTGGTTCAGCTTCAGCATGTGCATGTAGCCGACCGTGGTGTGGCGATCGAACGCCTCGCCGGTGCGGCCATCGAACAGCTGGGTCTGGCCGCTGATCGGCAGGTCAGCGAGTTCCAGCATGTGCTTGATCTCGGTTTCCGCCGCGCCGTCGAACACCGGGGTGGCCATCGGCACGCCGTCGGTCAGGTTCCTGGCCAGCGCGATCAGTTCCGCATCGCTGAACTGGTCCAGGTCCACGCGATCCTCGCCCAGCTTCTGGTCGTGGTTGTAGATCTGGGTCAGGAACTTGCGCAGGTCGGCCACCTTGGCCTGGGCGTCCAGCATGTCCTGGATCTTCTTGCCCAGTCCCTTCGCGGCCCAGCCCAGGTGCACTTCCAGCACCTGGCCGATGTTCATACGCGACGGCACGCCCAGCGGGTTCAGCACGATGTCCACGGTCTCGCCGGTGGCCATGTACGGCATGTCCTCGACCGGCACGATGGTCGACACGACACCCTTGTTGCCGTGGCGGCCGGCCATCTTGTCGCCCGGCTGGATGCGGCGCTTCACGGCCAGGTAGACCTTGACCATCTTCAGCACGCCCGGGGCGAGGTCATCGCCGGCGGTGATCTTGCCGCGCTTGTCGGCGAAGCGACGCTCGAACTCCTTCTCGTGCGCCTGGATCTGCATCTGGGCGCGCTCGATGGCGTCGGACGCGTCATCGTCCTTCATGCGCAGGGTGAACCACTCGGACTTCTTCAGGCCGTCGAGGTAGGCGTCGGAGATCGCATCGCCCTTCTTCAGCGTGCCCGGACCGCCGTTGGCGACCTTGCCGACCAGCTGCGAACGCAGGCGGGCGTAGATGGCACCTTCGAGGATGCGGAACTGGTCGTCGAAGTCCTTCTTGACGCGCTTGATCTCGTTTTCCTCGATCTGGCGCGCACGCTTGTCCTTCTCGATGCCGTCGCGGGTGAAGACCTGCACGTCGATGACGGTGCCGTCCATGCCCGGCGGCACGCGCAGCGAGCTGTCCTTCACGTCGGAGGCCTTCTCGCCGAAGATGGCACGCAGCAGCTTCTCTTCCGGGGTCAGCTGGCTCTCGCCCTTCGGCGTGACCTTGCCGACCATGATGTCGCCGGCGCGCACTTCCGCACCGATGTACACCACGCCGCTCTCGTCGAGGCGGTTCAGCGCCTGCTCGGAGACGTTCGGGATGTCGGCGGAGATTTCCTCCGGTCCCAGCTTGGTGTCGCGCGCGAC
Organism: Pseudoxanthomonas japonensis; assembly: GCF_043632995.1. Lineage (NCBI taxonomy): Bacteria > Pseudomonadati > Pseudomonadota > Gammaproteobacteria > Lysobacterales > Lysobacteraceae > Pseudoxanthomonas > Pseudoxanthomonas japonensis. The sequence continues at coordinate 3,070,418 of NZ_CP171632.1, forward strand.
GCAGGTCAGCTCTTCGATGTGGATCGTGGTGTAGCGATCCTCTTCCACCACGCGCTCGGAGAGCAGGATGGAGTCTTCGAAGTTGTAGCCGTTCCACGGCATGAACGCGATCAGCATGTTCTGGCCCAGCGCCAGCTCGCCGATGTCGGTCGAGGGACCGTCGGCCAGCACGTCGCCGCGCGCGACCACGTCGCCCACGTTCACCAGCGGACGCTGGTTGATGCAGGTGTTCTGGTTGGAGCGCGTGTACTTGATCAGCGAATAGATGTCGACGCCGGCATCGGTTTCGCCGGAGATCTCGACCTCGTTGACCTTCACCACGATGCGGCCGGCGTCGATCTGCTCGACCACGCCGCCACGACGCGCGTTCACGGTCACGCCCGAGTCGCGCGCCACGGCGCGCTCGATGCCGGTACCGACCAGCGGCTTCTGCGCACGCAGCGTCGGCACGGCCTGGCGCTGCATGTTGGCGCCCATCAGTGCGCGGTTCGCGTCATCGTGCTCCAGGAACGGCACCAGCGCCGCAGCGACCGACACGGTCTGCATGGGCGAGACGTCCATGTAGTCCACTTCGCCCGGCGGCTTCAGCAGCGATTCGCCCTGGTAGCGGCACGGCACGAACTGCTCGGTCAGACGGCTCTTGGCGTCATGCAGCGCGTTGGCCTGCGCGATGACGTACTCGTTCTCTTCGATCGCCGACAGGTATTCGATCTCGTCGGTGATGGTGCCGTCCACGACCTTGCGGTACGGCGTCTCGAGGAAACCGTAGCTGTTGGTGCGCGCGTACACGGCCAGCGAGTTGATCAGGCCGATGTTCGGGCCTTCCGGCGTCTCGATGGTGCAGACGCGGCCGTAATGGGTCGGGTGCACGTCGCGGACTTCGAAGCCGGCGCGCTCGCGGGTCAGGCCGCCCGGGCCCAGGGCCGAGACGCGACGCTTGTGCGTGACTTCCGACAGCGGGTTGTTCTGGTCCATGAACTGCGACAGCTGCGAGGAGCCGAAGAACTCCTTGATCGCGGCGGCCACCGGCTTGGCATTGATCAGTTCCTGCGGCGTCAGGCCCTCGGACTCGGCCATCGACAGGCGCTCCTTCACGGCGCGCTCGACGCGGACCAGGCCCACGCGGAAGACGTTTTCGGCCATCTCGCCGACCGAACGCACGCGACGGTTGCCCAGGTGGTCGATGTCGTCCACGGTGCCGCGGCCGTTGCGGATCTCGGTCAGGACCTTGATGACGTCCAGGATGTCCGAGGTCTCGCCCAGCGTGGCGACCAGGCGCTTGGCCTCTTCGTCATTGCGCGCGCCGAAGTACTTCTTGTCGTACAGCACGGCTTCGCCGGTGGTTTCCTTGCGGCCCACGCGACGGTTGAACTTCATGCGGCCGACGTTCGACAGGTCGTAGCGCTCGAACGTGAAGAACAGGTTGTGGAACAGGTTCTGCGCGGCATCCTTGGTCGGCGGCTCGCCCGGACGCATCATGCGGTAGATCTCGACCAGCGCTTCCAGCTGCGTCTTGGTCGGATCGATGCGCAGGGTGTTGGACAGGTACGGACCACGGTCCAGGTCGTTGACCCACAGCGTACCCACAGCGTCCACGCCGGCCTTGCGGAACTTGGCCAGCTGGTCGTCGGTGATCTCGTCGTTGGCGGCGGCCAGCAGCTCACCCGTGTTGGCGTCGATCACGTCGTGCGACAGGATGCGGCCGACCAGGTACTCATCGGGCACGGCCAGCGCGGCGATGCCGGACTGCTCCAACTGCTTCACGTGGCGCGCGGTGATGCGCTTGCCGGCTTCCACGATGACCTTGTCGCCATCGGCCAGGTCGAAGTTCAGCGTCTCGCCGCGCAGGCGCTCGGCGACCAGTTCCAACTGCACGCCTTCCGGCAGGATGTGGAAGGTGTTGACGTCGAAGAACTCATTGAGCATCTCCTCGTTGGAGTAGCCCAGCGCACGCAGCAGGATCGAGACCGGCAGCTTGCGGCGGCGGTCGATACGCGTGAACAGCGCGTCCTTCGGGTCGAACTCGAAGTCCAGCCAGGAGCCGCGGTAAGGAATGATGCGGGCGCTGTACAGCAGCTTGCCCGAGCTGTGCGTCTTGCCGCGGTCGTGGTCGAAGAACACGCCCGGCGAACGGTGCAGCTGCGAGACGATGACGCGCTCGGTGCCGTTGACGATGAAGGTGCCGTTGTCGGTCATGAGCGGAATCTCGCCCAGATAGACCTCCTGCTCCTTCACGTACTTGATGGCCTTGGTCGACGACTCGCGGTCGTAGATCACCAGGCGCACGGTCACGCGCAGCGGGGCGCCGTAGCTCAGGCCACGGTTGCGGCACTCGCGCTCGTCGAACACGGGCTCGCCGAGCTTGTAGCCGACGTACTCCAGCGCGGCGTTGCCGCTGTAGCTGGCGATCGGGAAGACCGACTTCAGCGCAGCGTGCAGGCCACGGTCCTCGCGCTTGGCGGGATCGGTGTGCTCCTGCAGGAACTCACGGTAGGAGTCGACCTGGATGGCCAGCAGGAACGGGACCTCGAGGATCGACCGCTGCTTGCCGAAATCCTTGCGGATGCGCTTCTTTTCGGTGAACGAATATGTCGTCATGTGACTGTGCCTCTGGCAGCGTGGGGCGCGCGTCCGCGACCACACGGGGGACATTCTTTCGAACGGGGGAATTTCCAGTTGGAAGTCGCTGGTATTGCCGGCACCAGCACGCCTTCTGCCGCTACTTCCAACTACAAACTCGCTTGGGCGGGAATCGGGAATAGGGAATGGAGAATCGATCGCGAGCGCAGGACGGCGCCGCGCTCTTGCGATTCCCTATTCCCTATTCCCTCCTCCCGTTGAAACGACCGAAGGCCAGGGGCTTTCGCCCCCGGCCTCGGGTTGTCGCCTGAGTGAACCGGCGACGGATACGACTTACTTGACTTCGACGCTCGCACCAGCGGCTTCGAGTTCCTTCTTGAACTTGTCGGCGTCTTCCTTCGACACGCCTTCCTTCAGCACGCCGCCGGCCTCGGTGAGGTCCTTGGCTTCCTTCAGGCCCAGGCCGGTGATGGCGCGGACCGCCTTGATGACGTCGACCTTCTTGGCACCGGCGTCCTTCAGGACGATGGTGAACTCGGTCTGCTCTTCGACCGGGGCGGCAGCGGCGGCCGGGCCGGCAGCAGCGGCGACCGGGGCGGCGGCGGAGACGCCGAACTTCTCTTCGATGGCCTTGACCAGCTCCATCACTTCCATCAGGGTCTTGCCGGCAATGGCGTCGACGATCTGTTCGTTGGAAAGGGACATTGTGTTTACCTTTGGAAATTATCTGGGATTAGGGTTCGTAGAACCGTAAAGACGTCGAACTCAGGCTTCGGCCGGGGCTTCGGCAGCAGCTTCCGCCGGTGCTTCGCCACCACCCTGCTGGTCGGCCACGGCCTTGACGGCGCGCGCGAACATCGAGGCGGGTTCGGCCAGCACGCGGGCCAGCATGGCCAGCGCCTGATCACGGGTCGGCAGCGACGCCAGGACGTCCACATGGCTGGCCGGATACAGCTGGCCACCCACGGAAACGACCTTCGGCTGCAGCTTGTCGTTACCCTTGGCGAATTCCTTGATCAGGCGACCGGCAGCGCCGGGCTCCTCGGTCGAAAACGCATACAGCAGCGGACCGACGAGCTTGTCCTGGACAACCTCGAACTCGGTACCGGCGATGGCACGCACGGCCAGCGTGTTCTTGACAACCTTCAAGAACACACCGGTCTCGCGAGCCTTCTTGCGCATCGCGGTCATTTGGCTGACCGTGGTGCCTGCGTATTCGGCAGCGACCAGGGAGTGCGCCTTGGCGGCGACGTCTGCCAGTTCGGCGACTACTTCTTGCTTCTGGGACAGATTGAGAGCCATACACTCCTCACTTATTGACTCCGCTCGCGGCTCCTGCCGTTCGCGGTCCTGGACGGCGTCCATCCTGGATGCCGGGGACTTGCGGTCCCGTCGGTGGCCTGTCTGACTGGCCGGCCTTGCGGCCAGCACCAGAAAACTTCCAGAAGGCGGCACCATCTGCGCAGGCGCACTCCCTTTCGGGGGTGGATTAAGCGATCCCGCTAGCCACGACGGCGATTCCCTGCCAACACGAGCCTCCGTGCCCGTCGTCGTTGCGCGCTGACCGCACCTGCGGTCTTTGACGGCTGTCGCTTGCACCGGAACCCCGGTTTGGGCGACTGCCCTCAAAATTTTTGCCGTCGTTCCCGCGAAGGCGGGAACCCGGCGACTTTCTTGTTTCTCCGGCGACTCAGACTTCAAGTCGCTGGATCCCCGCTTGAGCAGCCATTCGGCTGCTAAAAGCCGCGGGGATGACGAACTGACAAAGCCGCGCGCTTTGCGCGCGGGTCAGTTCGTCACTTCAGGGACAGCGAGGACTGGTCGACGGTGACGCCGGGGCCCATGGTCGAACTGACCGAGATCTTCTGCAGGTACTGACCCTTGGAGGTAGCCGGCTTGGCCTTCACCAAGTCGATCAGCAGCGCCTGCAGGTTCGACTTCAGCGCTTCGTCTTCGAAGCTGGCCTTGCCGATCGTGCAATGGATGATGCCGGCCTTGTCGGTGCGGTAGCGCACCTGGCCCGACTTGGCGTTCTTGACCGCCTCGGCCGGGTTCGGCGACACGGTGCCGACCTTCGGGTTCGGCATCAGGCCGCGCGGGCCCAGCACCGTACCGAGCTTACCAACCACGCGCATCGCGTCCGGCGTGGCGATGACCACGTCGTAGTTGATGTCGCCGGCGAGCATCTTCTCGGCCAGGTCGTCCATGCCGACGGCTTCGGCGCCAGCGGCGGCGGCTTCGTCAGCCTTCGCGCCGGCCGGGGCGAACACTGCCACGCGGACCGACTTGCCGGTACCGGCGGGCAGCACGGTCGAACCACGCACCTGCTGGTCGGACTTCTTGGCGTCCACGCCCAGGCGCACGGCCACGTCGACGGACTCGACGAACTTGGACTTGACCGCGGTCTTGATGATCTTCAGGGCCTCGTCAATGGCGTACGCCTTGCCGGGGGTCACGGCGGCCAGGATGGCCTTCTGTCGCTTGTTCTGTGCCATCTCTTAACCCTCTACCGTCAGGCCCATGGAGCGGGCCGAACCCGCGATCGTGCGCACCGCTGCGTCCAGGTCGGCCGCGGTCAGGTCGGGCTCCTTCGCCTTGGCGATATCCTCGAGCTGCTTGCGGGTGACCTTGCCCACCTTCTCGGTGTTCGGGCGCTTGGAGCCGGACGTGATGCCGACGGCCTTCTTCAGCAGGATCGACGCCGGGGGCGTCTTCGTGATGAAGGTGAAGGTACGGTCGGAATAGGCGGTGATGACCACCGGAATCGGCAGGCCCGGCTCCAGCTTCTGCGTGGCGGCGTTGAACGCCTTGCAGAATTCCATGATGTTCAGGCCGCGCTGACCCAGCGCAGGACCGACCGGCGGCGAGGGGTTGGCCTGACCGGCCTTCACCTGCAGCTTGATGTAACCGACAACTTTCTTTGCCATGTGAGTGCTCTCCGGGTGCTAGCGCCTGGGTTTCAGGCTCCCCATCGGACCGGGAAAATCACGCGTCCCGGCATCGCGTTTTCTCGAACGCGCCAATGGCCACCCGAGGGCGGCCATGGCTCCTGCCCGGCATCGCCGTCAGGGAGCCGCGCAGTATATCAGGGTTTTACGGTCCCGACTGAATACGCCGGGCCGCCGGATCAGGCCTTTTCGACCTGCCCGAATTCCAGCTCCACCGGGGTGGAACGACCGAAGATCAGCACCGCGACACGCAGGCGGCTCTTCTCGTAATTGACTTCCTCGACCACGCCGTTGAAGTCGTTGAACGGACCATCAGTGACGCGGACCATCTCGCCCGGCTCGAACAGGACCTTGGGCTTGGGCTTCTCGACGCCTTCCTGGACGCGATCCAGGATGGCAGCCGCCTCTTCGTCACGGATCGGCAGGGGACGGTCGGCGGTGCCGCCGATGAAGCCGAGGACCTTCGAGGTGTCCTTCACCAGATGCCAGCTCTCGCTGTCCATCCGCGGGATGCCGCCCTCGTCATGGGTCTCGATCTGGACCAGCACGTAACCCGGGAAGAACTTGCGCTCGGAACGGCGCTTCTGGCCGGAGCGCATTTCCACGACCTCTTCGGTCGGGACCAGGACGTCGCCGAACTTTTCCTGCATCTCGTCGCGGACGATGCGGTCGCGAAGGGCCTGGGCCACCGACTTCTCGAAGCCCGAGTAGGCATGGACGACATACCAACGCTTCACTGCGGCACTCTCCTCAACGACCAAAATTCAGGAACAGCTCGATCGCTTTCTGGATGCCGAAATCGAAGGCGGCCAGGATCAGGCTCAGGATGATGACCACGATGACGACCACCCAGGTCGTGCGGGTCGCTTCCTCGCGGGTCGGCCATACGACCTTGCGCAGTTCGAAACGCGATTCGGACAGGAACTCGCGCGTGTCGCGGCCCTTGCCGGTCTGCAGGAACACCAGCGCACCCAGCACCAGTCCCGCGACGACAGCCAGTGCGCGCACCGGCGTGGCCCACTGGCCATTGAACCACCACCATGCGACCAGACCGCCGACGACCAGCGCCAGCGCCAGCACGTACTTGGCGATGTCCGCTGCGGGCGTACCGGCTTTGGATTGTTCGACCTTGCTGTTCAAGTCAGTTGTCGCTCTTTTCTTTGGGGAGTGCCGGGGACCCGGACTCCGCGAGGGAGGAAGTGGCACGCCAGGAGGGACTCGAACCCCCAACCTGCGGTTTTGGAGACCGCTGCTCTGCCAATTGAGCTACTGGCGTATCGATTTGCTACAACCTTCCCTTAGACGGCGAAGGCGGACCGAGGTTCCGGTCCGCCCTTGTCGCTTCGCCAGGCACTGGATCCCCGCATTCGCGGGGATGACGGCCTGACGAAGCCGGACGGGCTGACCCGTCCGGGTCAGGACGTCACTTGATGATCTTGGCCACCACGCCGGCGCCGACGGTACGGCCGCCTTCGCGGATCGCGAAGCGCAGGCCTTCGTCCATCGCCACCGGGTTGATCAGGGTGACCGTCATCTTGATGTTGTCGCCCGGCATGACCATTTCCACGCCTTCCGGCAGGGTCACGGCACCCGTGATGTCGGTCGTGCGGAAGTAGAACTGCGGACGGTAGCCCTTGAAGAACGGCGTGTGACGGCCGCCTTCGTCCTTGCTCAGCACGTAGACTTCGGCTTCGAACTCGGTGTGCGGGGTGATCGAACCCGGCTTGGCCAGCACCTGGCCACGCTCCACGTCGTCACGCTTGGTGCCGCGCAGCAGCAGACCGGCGTTGTCGCCCGCCTGACCCTGATCCAGCAGCTTGCGGAACATTTCCACGCCCGTGACCGTGGTCTTCTGGGTCGGACGGATACCGACGATTTCGATTTCCTCGCCCACCTTGATCACGCCGCGCTCGATACGGCCGGTCACCACGGTGCCGCGGCCCGAGATCGAGAACACGTCTTCCACCGGCATCAGGAACGGCTTGTCGACGTCGCGCTCCGGGGTCGGGATCCAGCTGTCCAGCGCATCGACCAGCTTCAGGATCGCCGGCACGCCGATCTCGCTCTGGTCGCCTTCCAGCGCCAGACGGGCCGAGCCCGAGATGATCGGGGTGTCGTCGCCCGGGAACTCGTACTTGCTCAGCAGCTCACGGACTTCCATTTCGACCAGCTCGAGCAGCTCGGCGTCGTCGACCATGTCGGCCTTGTTCAGGAACACCACGATGTACGGCACGCCGACCTGGCGCGAGAGCAGGATGTGCTCGCGGGTCTGCGGCATCGGGCCGTCGGCGGCCGAGCACACCAGGATCGCGCCGTCCATCTGGGCCGCACCGGTGATCATGTTCTTCACGTAGTCGGCGTGGCCCGGGCAATCCACGTGCGCGTAGTGGCGCGAGGCGGATTCGTATTCCACGTGGGCCGTGGAGATCGTGATGCCGCGCGCCTTCTCTTCCGGCGCCGCGTCGATCGCGTCATAGGCCTTGAACTCGCCACCGAAACGCTCCGCGCCGATCTTCGTCAGCGCCGCCGTCAGCGTCGTCTTGCCGTGGTCAACGTGACCAATCGTGCCCACGTTCACGTGGGGCTTGGTGCGTTCGAACTTACCCTTTGCCATGGCTGCTGGTTCTCGAGTGGATCAAATGGATGGAAGTGGTGCTCACGAAAGGAATCGAACCTTCGACCTCCTCCTTACCAAGGAGGTGCTCTACCGACTGAGCTACGTGAGCGTGAAACCGGTTGTGTTGCCTGGATTGCCGCTGGTCCTGCGCGGTGTTCAGTGGAGCGGGAGACGGGAATCGAACCCGCACTAGTAGCTTGGAAGGCTACAGTTCTACCATTGAACTACTCCCGCACCGGGAGACCACTACAACGCGAAACAACAACGAAAACTGGTGGAGGGAGGTGGATTCGAACCACCGAAGGCGTAAGCCAGCAGATTTACAGTCTGCCCCCGTTGGCCGCTTGGGTATCCCTCCGGGATCACCGGACTGACTGGGCCAAGGGCCAAATCAAACCAGGGTGAAACAGCCCGAGATTTTGGCGTGTGCCGGCACGTCTGTCAACGCGTCCGCGACACTTTTTTCTCAGACGTTGAACCGGAAATGCAGGACGTCGCCTTCCTGCACGCGATATTCCTTGCCTTCCAGCCGCAGGCGGCCCGCGTCGCGGGCACCGGCTTCGCCCTTGTACTTGAGGAAGTCGTCGAACGCGATGGTCTCGGCGCGGATGAAGCCCTTCTCGAAATCGGTATGGATCACGGCTGCGGCCTGGGGAGCGGTGGAGCCCGCCCGCACCGTCCAGGCGCGGACTTCCTTCACGCCGGCGGTGAAGTAGGTCTGCAGGCCCAGCAGGGTGTAGGCGGCGCGGATCACCCGGTTCAGCCCCGGCTCGTCCAGCCCCAGGTCGGTCAGGAAGGCGTCGCGGTCGGCATCGTCGAGCTGGGACAGCTCTTCCTCGATGGCGGCCGACACCGGCACCACCTGCGCGCCCTCGGTGGCGGCACGGGCGCGAACGGCCTCCAGGTGCGGATTGTTCTCGAACCCGTCCTCCAGCACGTTGGCCACGTACATCACCGGCTTCAGCGTCAGCAGGAACAGGTCGCGGACCAGCGCCTTTTCCTCGTCGTCCAGGCCCAGCGCGCGGCCCGGCTTGCCGTCGTTGAGGCCGGCCTGCAGCTTCTGCAGTACGGGCTTGCGGGCGATGGCGTCCTTCTCGCCTGCCTTGGCCGAACGCTCGGCGCGGTTCAGCGCCTTCTCGACACTCTCCAGATCGGCCAGCGCCAGTTCGGTATCGATGGTGTCGATATCCGACAGCGGATCGATGCGGTTGTTGACGTGGATGACGTCGTCGTTCTCGAAGCAGCGCACCACGTGGGTGATCGCGTCCACCTCACGGATGTGCGCCAGGAACTTGTTGCCGAGGCCTTCACCGCTGGCGGCGCCCGCCACCAGGCCGGCGATGTCGACGAATTCCACCGCCGTCGGGATCACCTTCTGCGGCTTGACGATCTCGGCCAGCTGGTTGAGACGCAGGTCCGGCACCGGCACGACGCCCACGTTCGGCTCGATGGTGCAGAACGGGAAGTTGGCCGCGGCGATGCCCGCCTTGGTCAGCGCATTGAACAGGGTGGACTTGCCGACGTTCGGCAGGCCCACGATGCCGCATTTGATACCCATGTCTACATCCGGGATTCGTGATTCGTGATTGGTGATTCGCGGCCTGGTGCCTGCAAATCACCAATCACCAATCACGGCTTCTGCGTGTGCAACCGCGTCATCGCATCCATGAAGTTGCCGGCCACCGCCAGCGGCAGCACGTCCATCGCGTCGTCGATCGCCCGCGCGATCAGGATTTCGTCGTCCTTGCCCGGCTTGCCCAGCACCCACCCCGTCACCCGGTCCTTGTGACCAGGATGGCCGATGCCGATGCGCAGGCGATGGAACTTGCCGTGCCCGAGGTGCTGGATGGTGTCGCGCAGGCCGTTCTGGCCGCCGTGCCCACCATCAAACTTCAGTCGCGCGGCGCCCGGCGGGAGGTCGAGCTCATCGTGCGCCAGCAGCGCCTCTTCCGGCGCGATCTTCCAGAAGCGTAGCGCCGCCGCAACCGACTTGCCGCTGAGGTTCATGTACGTGGCCGGCTTCAACAGCCACACCGGCTGGCCGGCGACCACGACCTTCGCGGTCTCGCCGAACAGCTTGCTGTCCAGGCCGAACCGCTCACCCTGCCGTTCCGCCAGGGCGTCGACAAAATGGAACCCGGCGTTGTGCCGGGTTCGGGCATGTTCGGCACCGGGATTGCCCAGTCCGACGATGAGGCGCAAGCCTGCCATGGGGACGCATCGCACACCCTCGCCCGCCGGAGCGGGCGAGGGTTCACGCGATTACTTGTCGTCCTTCTTGGCGACCTTGGAGGCCGGCACTTCGGCCGTCTCGGCCGGCGCTTCCTCGACCTCTTCCTTGCCGTGCTTGGCGATCACGACGGCGACGTCGTGTTCCTTGCCCAGCTTCAGCTCGGGGATGACCACGCCGGCCGGCAGCTTGACGTCGGACAGGTGGACCACCGCGCCGATGGCCAGGTCGGCCAGGTCGATCTCGATGAATTCCGGCAGGTCCTTCGGCAGGCACTCGACGACGACTTCGTTCAGTTCGTGGGTGACCACGACCTCGGCGGACTTGCCGGCCGGCGACTTGTCTTCGTTGAGGAAGTGCAGCGGCACCGCGGTGCGCAGCGTCTCGTTCTCGTTCACGCGCTGGAAGTCCAGGTGCATGATCTGCTGCTTGAACGGATGGCGCTGCATGTCGCGCAGCAGCACCTTCTGGATGTCGCCGTTGAGGCTCAGGTCCAGGATCGACGAGTAGAACCAGTCGTGCTGCGAGGCCAGCCAGACTTCGTTGTGGTTCAGCTGGATGCTGACCGGCTTCAGTTCGCCACCGTAAACGATGGCAGGCACGGTGCCCGCGTGACGGAGGCGGCGGCTCGCACCCTTACCCTCGTCTGCGCGGCGCTCGACCTTGATTTCATGCGTCTTAGCCATGTTGATTCACTACCTAGGTTGTTGGACCGCCTCATGGCGATCTGATTGAAGGTTCACCCGCGACCAGATGAACCCGGAAAGCCACCCGCCGATGTTCCGGCGTGCGGCGGAGACTCAATCCACATACAGCGAACTGACCGACTCGCCGAAGGCGATGCGGCGGATCGTTTCCGCCAGCAGTTCCGCCACCGACAGCTGGCGGATCTTGCTGCAGCCCTGCGCCTGCGGCGAGAGCGGGATGGTGTCGGTGACGACGAGCTCGTCGAGCACCGAGTTGTTCAGATTGTCCACCGCCGGGCCCGAGAGCACGGGATGGGTGCAGTACGCCGCCACCTTGTTGGCGCCGTGCTGCTTAAGCGCCGCTGCGGCGGCGCAGAGCGTGCCGGCGGTGTCGACGATGTCGTCCACCAGCACGCAGTCCTTGCCTTCCACGTCACCGATGATGTTCATCACCGTGGCGACGTTGGCGCGCGGACGGCGCTTGTCGATGATCGCCAGGTCGGCATCGTCGAGGCGCTTGGCGACCGCACGGGCGCGGACCACGCCACCCACGTCCGGCGACACCACCAGCAGGTTCTCCGTGCCGTAGGCGCGCCAGATGTCGGCCAGCAACAGCGGAGAGGCATACACGTTGTCGACCGGGATATCGAAGAAGCCCTGGATCTGGTCGGCGTGCAGGTCGACCGTCAACACGCGATCCGCGTTGACGGCGCCGAACATCTTCGCCGCCACCTTCGCCGTGATCGGCACGCGCGAGGAGCGCATGCGGCGATCCTGGCGGGCGTAGCCGAAGTACGGCACCACCGCGGTGACGCTGCTGGCCGATGCGCGCTTCAGCGCGTCGATCAGGACCAGCAGCTCCACCAGGTTCTCCGCGCTCGGCGCGCAGGTCGGCTGCACGACGAACACTTCCTGACGGCGCACGTTCTCCTGGATCTCGACCTGGACTTCGCCGTCGGAGAAGCGGGAGACCAGCGCCTTGCCCGGCCGCACGCCCAGCTCGCGACAGATGCTGTTCGCCAACGGCTTGTTGGCGTTGCCGGAGAACACGAGCAGGTTACGTTCGTCTTGCATGGTGTCGTCTCGGCGGATGCGGCTGGACTGGATTGGCAGGGGCGGAAGGATTCGAACCTACGAATGCCGGGATCAAAACCCGGTGCCTTAACCACTTGGCGACGCCCCTAGGCGTTTTTCTCCGTCCCGCGAAGCCTGCGCCAGCGCATCCAGCAGCGGCGAGCGCGCCGCGCCCTCCACCACCCAGGCATGAAGCCCGGCAGGCAGTGACGCCAGCGCATCCTCGGCAGAGGTCCGGTCGGCGAACTCCACGAAGCAGCCGCCGCCGGAACCGGTCAAACGTGGCGTACCGATGTGCGACAGGGCCTGGAAGACCGCCTCGATGGCAGGCTCCCGGCGACGCACCACCGGCTCGAACGCGTTGCCGAGCAGTGATCCCGAAACGAAGTCAGATATTTTCGCGGGTGCAGCATCACGCGTCAAATCCGGTGACGCGAAAAGGGCCGCCGTCGGCACATGGATGCCCGGATCGACCAGCAGATACCAGGCGGGCGGCAGGGTCAGCGGCGCCAGAATCTCGCCCACGCCTTCAGCCCACGCATTCTCGCCACGGACAAAGACCGGCACGTCCGCCCCCAGCTGCAACCCCAGCGACGCCAGTCGGTCCGGCGTCAGACCGCAGCCCCATATCTGATCAAGGGCGACCAGCACGGTCGCGGCATCCGACGATCCGCCACCGAAGCCGCCACCGGCCGGAATGCGTTTTTCGACGCCAATGTCGACACCTTTGCCGATATTGGCTTCTTTTTTCAGCAGCTTGGCGGCACGGACAACCAGGTCCTCAGCCTCCGGGACGCCCGGAACGGACTCTCCTACCCGCCGGATCTCGCCATCTGCCCGGACCCGCAGGCGGATCGTGTCGCCCCAGTCCAGCAGCCGGAAGACGGTCTGCAGCAGGTGATAGCCATCGGCACGACGTCCGACGATCTGCAGGGTCAGGTTGAGCTTGGCCGGCGCCGGCCAGGCCGACCAGCCGTCCGCCGCGGGGAACGCACTCACTGCGGCGCCAGTTGCCACTGGTCGACGGCGACCTTCACCGTCGCGCCCTGCCGGCGCGCCTCCATGCGGCGCGGCATGACCGGCTGGGCGCCCTCGGCCGGGAACCAGTCCAGATAGTCCACCCGCCAGCCCTGCTGGGTCAGGGTCCGCAGGCGACCATCGGTGTCGTATTCCACACCGTCGACGGAAGCGGAAGGATCAGCCACGCCACGGGCCCAGTGCACCATCGACGCGACCGGGATGTCCCAGCCGGTCGCCTCGCGCAGCAGGCGGTCGGCATCGGCGCCCTCGCGTGGCCCACCTTCCAGCCCGTCCAGCCGTGCGGCCCGGGTCTGCAGGTCGCCGCCCAGGCGCCAACTTTGGCGGGTGACCGGCGCGCTCAGCGCGACCTGGTAACCCGTGCCCGTCTGCTGCCAGTCGATCCGGCCACTGCCGCCCTTCCCGTTCGCATTGACCGCCACCCGGCCCGCGAACGACCAGTCCGGCCGCGACGCCAGCCAGGCCGCGCGGGTGGCCTGCGCCGCCTGTGCCGCCGCCAGCGCCTCCGGGTCGCTCAGCGCCGGCGAATCCACGGCCGGACCGCGCGTGGCGCAGCCCGCCATCGACAGGGCCGCCAGCCCCGCCAGCAGGAATCCTGAAACCTTCATGCGCCTGTCTTCTCCAGCGCCCGCAGCAGCGAGCGGTTGTCGGGGTCGAGCTTGCGCGCCTCGTCGAAGTAGCGGCGCGCCTCGTCCTTCTGTCCCATCACCCACAGCACCTCGGCCACGTGGGCGGCGATCTCGGGGTCCTTCTGCAGCGTGAACGCGCGCCGCAGCTCGACCAGCGCTTCCGCATTGCGGCCGAGCCGGTACAGCACCCAGCCATAGCTGTCGATGATGGCCGCGTCGTCCGGTACCGCGGTGCGCGCACGATCGATCAGTTCCAGCGCCTCCTGGTAGCGCGTGGTGCGATCGGCCAGCGTGTAACCGAGCGCATTGAGCGCGGCCACGTTGTCGGGCTCGATGACCAGGATGCGGCGGAAATCGGCCTCCGCATGGTCGATGCGGTCGCGCCGCTCCCACGCCAGCCCGCGCGAATACAGCAGCGCCAGATCGTCAGGGTAGGCGGCCAGTCCGCGCGCGAAGACTTCCAGTTCGCCCTCGTCCTGCTCATCCTGCTGACGCAGTTCGGCCTCCATCAGATAGGCGTCGCGTCGCGTGCCGTCCTCGACACTGGCGTCGCCCTGCAGCGCGCGCGCTTCGGCGAAGGCCTCGTCCTTGCGCCCCAGGTCGAACAGCGTCTTCAGCGCGCGCAGGCGTGCGTCGGCGCGCTGGTCGCCAGCGGGCACGCTGCGGTACCAGGTGAGCGCCTCGTCGCGCTTTTCCAGGAACTCGGCCATCTGGCCCAGCAGCAGGCGGCGGTCCGGGCTGTATTCGGTCGGCTGGTCCGTGCCGGCCGTCTTCAGTTCCTGGTACAGCGCATCCAGCGCGGTCTTGTCATCGGCCCTGGCCAGCAACTGCGCACGCAATCCGTAGGTCAGCGTGTCCTGGGGACCCTGCCCCATGGCGCGCGCGGCTGCGGCGGGATCGCCCAGCCGGTCGTATTCCTCGGCCAGCTTGAGCCGCAGCGCCGGATCGGTGGCCGCCTTGGGCAACAGGCCATCCAGCACCGCGCGCGCTTCCTGCTTGCGGTCTGCCTGCAGCAACTGGCTGGCCTGCAGCAGCGCCACCGCCGGTTCGCCCGAGAAGCGCTTCATCACGTCGGCGACCATGCGTTCGGCCAGCGCCGGCTGGTCCAGCTGTTGCGCCAGGCCCGTGAACGCAAGCCAGGGCTGCAGCTTGTCGGGAATCGCCCGCTCGTCCACCAGTTCCTTCAGCAGCCGCGGCGCCAGCGCCGGGTCCTTGCTGCCGCTCCCCAGTGCCGTCAGCGCATAGCGCCAACCCAGGTCGTCGGCATCCTTCATCAGCGCGGCCAGTTCCCGGCGCGCAACCCGCGCCTGGCCCTGGCGCATCGCCAGCGTCGCTTCGGCGCCGCGGAGGGCCAGCGTCCGCGGCGACCGCGCCTTCCAGAGTTTGAGCGCTTCAGCGGCACGGGCATCGTCCTTGGCCAGCAGGGCGATGCGGGTGGCGCGCTCTGCCAACCCGGCATCGTCGCCCCGCTTCGCCGCGTCGAGGTACCAGCGCGCCGCATCCGGCAACTGGCCGGCCTGCAGGGCGAATTCACCCGCCATGACCGTGGTCAGCGCATCGTCCCGCGCGGTGCCCGGCGGTGCAGCGGGTGCCGCATTCGCGGACGGCATGGCGACCGCGAGGACCAGCGCGGCGATCCCAGTACGAATCATTTCGGGCATGAACGTCACGTCGGCCGTAAAATGGCGGCCCTGATATGAGCCAGCAGCTTACTGCAAGCGCCTGAACGATGACGTTGTGGGTCCTCGGATTGAACCACCAGACCGCGCCGGTCGACCTGCGCGAACGGGTGGCGTTCGACGCCGGCACGGTGCTGCACGCGTTGTCGTCGCTGCGGGCGCTGCCCGACGTGGTCGAGGCCGCCCTGCTCTCCACCTGCAACCGCACCGAGCTGTACGCGGTGGCCGAAAACGGCGACGTGCTGGCGAGCTGGCTGGCGACCCACGCCGAAGGGCTTGAAGGCTATCTCTATCGGCACCGCGACGCCGACGCCGTCCGCCACCTGTTCCGCGTCGCGACCGGGCTGGATTCGATGGTGCTCGGCGAGCCGCAGATCCTCGGCCAGGTGAAGGACGCCTGGGCCACGGCGCGCGAACACGGCGCGCTCGGCAACCGCCTCGACCGCCTGTTCCAGCAGACCTTCGCCGTGGCCAAGCGCGCGCGCACCGACACCCGCGTCGGCGCCAACCCGGTCTCGGTCGCCTCCACCGCCGTGCGCCTGGCGCAGAACTCCTTCGCCCGCCTCAGCGAGTCCACGGTGCTGCTGGTCGGTGCCGGCGAAACCATCGAACTCGCCGCCAAGCACCTGAGCGAAGGCAAGGTGCGTCGGCTGCTGGTCGCCAACCGCACCTTGGCGCACGCGCAGGAACTGGCCACCCGCCACGGCGGCTACGCCCTGCCCTTGACCGAACTGGAACGCCACCTGGCCGAAGCCGACGTGGTGTTCTCCGCCACCGCCGCGCGCGAGCCGGTGGTGCTGCAGTCGCAGGTGGCCACCGCACTGGCCAAGCGCAAGCACAAGCCGATGCTGCTGTTCGACCTCGCCGTGCCGCGCGACATCGAGGCGTCGGTCGCCGAACTGCGCGACGCCTACCTCTACACCGTCGACGACCTGGAACGCGCGGTCGAAGACAACCGGCGTGGTCGCCGCGAGGCGGCAGACGCTGCCGAAGCGATCATCGACGTGCAGGTCGGCCGTTTCATGGAGCACCTGCACGCCGGCTCTCGCCAGGAACCGCTCAAGCGCCTGCGCGCCCTGGGCGAATCCACCCGCGAGGACGTGCTGGCGAAGGCGCGCCAGCAACTCGCCAACGGCCGCGAGCCGGCGCAGGTCCTCGAATTCCTCGCCCACACGCTGACCAACCGCCTGCTGCATCCGCCGACCGCGGCACTGCGCGAAGCCGCCATGAGCGGCGATGCCGAACTTGCGCGTGCCGTCGATCGCCTGTTCCCCGCGCAGCCGCCCTATTCCCACCTGAAGAAAGACGATGACGCCGACGCTGCGCCGTAAGCTCGAAGCGCTGGCCGAACGCCGGGAAGAACTGGAACGCCTACTCGCCGACCCTGGCGTGATCGGCGACAGCGAGCGCTTCCGCAATTTCTCGCGCGAGTTTTCCCAGTTGGAGCCACTCGCCACCGCGATGGCGGAAGAAAAGCGCGCGCAGGCCGACCTGGCCGCCGCGCAGGCCATGCGCGACGATCCGGAACTGGCCGAGCTGGCGGACGAGGAGATCGCCGCCGCCCAGCAGCGACTGATACAGCTCGACGACGAACTGATGCTGTTGCTGCTGCCCAAGGACCACCGCGACGACGGCAACCTGTTCCTCGAAGTCCGCGCGGGCACTGGCGGCGACGAAGCCGCGATCTTCGCCGGCGACCTGTTCCGCATGTATGCGCGCTATGCCGAACGCCAGGGCTGGAAGGTCGAGATCGAATCCGACAGCCCCGGCGAACATGGCGGCTACAAGGAAATCGTCGCGCGCGTCGTCGGCCGCGGCGCGTATTCCAAGCTCAAGTTCGAATCCGGCACCCACCGCGTGCAGCGCGTGCCGGAGACCGAATCGCAGGGTCGCATCCACACGTCGGCAGCAACCGTGGCGATCATTCCCGACGTGGATGAGGTGGACGACATCGTCATCAATCCGGCCGACCTGAAGGTCGACACCTTCCGCTCCTCCGGCGCCGGTGGCCAGCACGTCAACAAGACGGAGTCGGCGATCCGCATCACCCACGTGCCGAGCGGCGTGGTGGTGGAATGCCAGACCGAGCGCAGCCAGCACGCCAACCGCGACAAGGCGATGAAGCGGCTGAAGGCGCAGCTGCTCGATGCCGAACGCAGCAAGCAGCAGGCCGCGCAGGCGGAGACACGCAAGCTGCAGGTCGGCAGCGGTGACCGCAGCCAGCGCATCCGCACCTACAACTTCCCGCAGGGCCGCATCACCGACCACCGCGTCGAAGGCCTCACGCTGTACGACCTGCCCAACATCATCCAGGGCGACCTGGACGAACTGATCGACCGCCTGGGCCGCGAGCACCTGGCCGACGAACTGGCGCGGCTGACGGAAGCGGCTTGAGTCGGAAACGTTTCGCGCCACGTTCTACCCCGTCATCCCGGCGCAGGCCGGGACCCAGTGACTTGCAGGAAACTGTTGCCAAGGGAGAAGCATGAGGCGCTGGGTTCCGGCCTGCGCCGGGATGACGGCGTCGAAGCACGCTGGAAAACATGGCACTGTCACGAGGCACAAACCCGGGCGACGCACCCCAAGGAACCCACGATGAGCCTCCAGATCACCCGCGCCACCGCCGATGATGTCGACACCATCGCGCCGCTGTTCGACCTGTACCGCGTCTTCTACGGCAAGCCGTCGGACCCGGCACTGGCGCGGGACTTCATCCGGGCCCGCATGACGCGTGGCGAGTCGGTGATCCTGCTGGCGTCCGTCGACGGCGCAGCCGTCGGCTTTACCCAGCTCTATCCTGCGTTCTCCTCGGTCAGTGCCGCGCACGTCTGGATCCTCAACGACCTGCTGGTGCTGCCGGACGCGCGCCGCAACGGCGTGGCCCGCGCCCTGCTGTCGGCGGCTGCGGACTTCGCCTACGCCGATGGCGCGTTGCGGCTGGAACTGGAAACCGACCACGACAACGTCACCGCACAGGCGCTGTACCGCGCGATGGGCTGGACACCGTACGACGGTACCCTGCGCTTCCGCCTGTCACTCCAGCCAACGGCTTGCGCCGGTTCTCCCGATGTGGGAGCGACGTCAGTCGCGATCTCGGCGCCTGTTCGCGACTGACGTCGCTCCCACGCCTGCTTCGCGTGGGTCGTGCTTGTCTCGCACAGTCGGCAGTCGCTAGGCTCCACCCATGATCATCACTGCCACCTTCGCCAACACGCGCACGTTCGAGCTGGGTGGCCGCGATGACCGCTGACGATCCACGCAACGAGCGCACGCGACTGCGGCTGCACGTGCAGCAGCAGCCGCAGGACTTCATCGCCTGGGTGATGCTGTCGGACGCGGAACTCGATCACGGCGACGCCGACGCCGGACGCCGCGCCGCCGAGCGCGCACTGGATCTCCGCCCGCGCCATCCGGAAGCGCTCGCACGACTTGGCCGCAGCCACTGGCTGTCGGGCCGCCACGTGCAGGCCGCGCAGGCGTTGAGCGATGCCGCCGCACAGGCACCGCAACATCCCGGCATCGCGCTGTGGCTGGGCCATGCACTGGAAGACGCCGGTGAAGCGGAAGCCGCCGCGCAGGCCTACGAGCATGCGTACCGGCTGGTGCCGGGCGAGCCGGTGTTCGCCGCCCATCTGTTGAACTGGCGCCGCAAGCTCTGCGACTGGCGCGACCTGGACCTGCTCTCGGCGCAGGTGCGCCGCGCGGTGCGCGACGGGACCGGTGTCGTCGAGCCGTTCGCGTTCCTGAGCGAAGACGCCACCGCGGAGGAGCAACTCGCCTGCGCCCGTCAGCGCGCGCACGCGCTGGCGTCGGTCATCCGCCCATTGCCGCCTGCACCGTGCTCGCCGGAAGACGCACCGCTGCGCCTCGGCTTCCTGTCCAACGGCTTCGGCGCGCATCCCACGGGCCTGCTGACCGTGGCGTTCTTCGAAGCGTTGCAGGCACAGGGCATGGTGGCGCACCTGTTCGCCCTCACGCCGGACGACGGCAGCCCGATCCGGCAACGGCTGGCGGCGGCGACGCAGGTGCATGACGTCGCCGGACAACCGCATGCGCGCATCGCGCAGGCGATCCGCGACCAGCGCATCGACGTGCTGTACGACCTGCGCGGCTGGGGCGGCGGCGGTACCCCGGAAGTGCTGGCGATGCGCCCCGCGCCCGTCCAGGTCAATTGGCTTGCCTATCCCGGCACGTCCGGTGCGCCATGGATCGACTACGTTCTCGCCGATCGCTTCGCCCTGCCCGACACGCTGGCGCCTTCGTACAGCGAAACCGTCGCCTGGCTGCCCGGTGCTTTCCAGCCCTCGGACACGCGTCGCGCGGTCGACACGCCGCCCTCGCGTGCCGAATGCGGGCTCCCCGACAGCGGCGTGGTGTATGCCTGTTTCAACAACAGCTACAAGTTGAATCCGCGCAGCATGGCGCGGATGTTCGATGTCCTCGCCCAGGTCGACGGCAGCGTGCTGTGGCTGCTGTCCGGACCGGGTCGCGCCGACGACCGCCTGCGCACAGCGGCGCAGGCACGTGGCGTGGATCCGGCGCGCCTGGTGTTCATGCGCAAGCTGCCGCATGCGGAATACCTGGCGCGCTACCGGCACGCCGACCTGTTCCTCGACACGCATCCCTACAACGCGCACACCACCGCGTCGGACGCGCTGTGGGCGGGCTGCCCCGTGCTCACCTGCCCGGGCACGACGTTCGCCGCGCGCGTCGCCGGCAGCCTCAACCACCATCTCGGCCTGCACGACATGAACGTGGCCGACGACACGGCCTTCGTCGCCATCGCCGTCAGGCTGGGCCGCGATGCCGACGCGCGCATGGCCTTGCGCACCCGCTTGCGGAACGCCATCGCGGACTCCCCGCTGTTCGACATGCCGCGCTTCGCGGACGGCTTCATCGACGTCGCGCGGCGCATGACTGACCGCAGCCGCAAGGGCCTGCCGCCCGCGCCACTCGGCTGACCCGCGATTGCGCTACCCTGCCGGCATGAGCCATGCCGACGCCTTGATCCCGCTGCACCTCTGCGTGCTGACCGTCTCCGACAGCCGCACGCTCGCCGAGGACCGCTCCGGCGACTACCTCGTCGAGGCCCTCACTCAGGAAGGCCACCAGCTGCACGAACGCACCCTGCTGCCCGACGACCGCTACCGCCTGCGCGCACAGGTTTCGCAGTGGATCGCCGATCCCGTCGTCGACGGCATCCTGGTGACCGGCGGCACCGGTTTCACCGGCCGCGACTCCACGCCCGAAGCGCTGCTGCCGCTGCTCGACAAGGAAATGCCCGGCTTCGGCGAACTGTTCCGCCATGTCAGCGTGGAGGAGATCGGCACCTCGTCACTGCAGTCGCGCGCGTTCGCCGGCCTGGCCAACCAGACCTTCCTCTTCTGCCTGCCCGGCTCCACCTCGGCCTGCCGCACGGCGTGGGAGAAGATCATCCGCGCCCAGCTCGATGCGCGCACCCGCCCGTGCAACCTGGCGACGCTGCGTCCCCGCCTGAAGGAATGAGCAAGGAGAGCCCGCCATGTCCCTCGATGCCACCCTGCGCCTGCTGACCAAGGCCAGCGGCCTGACCGCCGCCGATCTCGCCGCCGCCATCCCGCGCGCCGGCGTGGCCACGGTGAAATCCTGGCTCGCCGGCGAGAAGATGCCCGGCGGCGACCAGCTCGCCGCCCTCGCGCGTGCCTTTGGTGTGCCGGCCGGCGCCCTGCTGTCGGAACTGGCAACGACGCTGGACCCCGCCCGCACGCAGGGCGAACACGACCTGCTCGCCGCCTATCGCGCGCTCAACACGCGCCAGCAAGGCGCATTGCTGGAAGTCGCCCGCGGCATGGCCGGACACAAGGCCCGTCGCACACGCTGATTCCCCCGCCGCACAGGACGTCGTGATGAAACCGCTCAAGCGCAAGGATTACGAAGCACGCCTCAAGCCGCTGCAGCTGGAACTGGCCGCGATGGCGCGCTGGGCCTCCCACTGCGGCGCCCGCATCGTGGTGGTGATGGAAGGCCGCGACACCGCCGGCAAGGGCGGCGCGATCGGCGCGATCACCGAACACCTCAATCCGCGCCAGTGCCGCGTGGTGGCGCTGCCCAAGCCCAGCGAGCGCGAAGCCACGCAGTGGTATTTCCAGCGCTACATCGCGCACCTGCCGGCCGCGGGCGAGATCGTCCTGTTCGACCGCAGCTGGTACAACCGCGCCGGCGTCGAGAAGGTGATGGGCTACTGCACCGACGAGCAGCACGCGCGTTTCCTGCAGCAGGCACCGGTGTTCGAGCGCGGCATCACCGACGACGGCATCCTGCTGTTCAAGTACTGGCTGTGCGTGGACCAGGCGCAGCAGGAAGAACGCTTCGCCGAACGCGCCGAAGAACCGCTGAAAAGCTGGAAGCTGTCGCCGATCGACCTGAAGGCGCGCGAGCGCTACGCCGACTACACCGCCGCGCGCGAGATCATGCTCGAGGCCACGCACACGAAACATGCGCCGTGGACGCTGGTCGACTTCAACGACCAGCGCACCGGGCGGCTGACGCTGATCCGCGACCTGCTCGACCGCCTGCCCGACACGCAGGTGCCGCTGGAGCCGCTCGGCCTGCCGCCATTGAAGGGCAAGCTGCACAAGGAACGCTACGGCGTGTTGAAACCGATCAAGCCGCTGCGCGGCGGCTGACCGGTGCGGCGGTCATGGATGGCCACGCTGTGGCTGCTGGCGGCACCCGCGATGGCGCAGGACGCGGCCACGCCCGCTGGGGATCCGCAGGCCACGACGCTGGAGACGATGGTTGTCCGACCGGAGCCGGAGGAAGTGGTGGACCTCTATCGTTTCAGGAATCCCGTCGAGGTCGAATCCGGCGCGCTCGGCCGCAGCTGGAAGGAACCCACCAGCCTGGAGCAACTGGGCAAGAACGGCGGCATCGTACCGGTCCTCGTCGGGTTGGCGGCACGCCAGGTGCAGAAGGGCGCGCGCAAGATCCCAGGCTGGAAGGAACCGGAACAGCCCGCGGTCGCGCGCCCGCCACCGCTGGACGACGCACAGGCCGCCCGCGCCCTGCGCCTCTACGAATCAAACGAGCCGTCACGGTGAGAGCGGCATAGCCAGCAAACCGGCGCGCATCCCCCGCGCATAACGTGCACCGTGCGCACGATTCGTGGTGTTCGCCACAGCAACCCCCGTCAGCCGGTGACGAAGCCTTCGTTCACCGGCCCGGACCATGCCTCGCGCACGACCGACTCGACGCGCGCGGCAGGCGGCCCCTGGTGCAGCCACGCCTCCAGCGCATCCAGTGCGGCGGCGTCGCCCTCGGCGATCACGTCGACGCGGCCATCCGGCAGGTTGGTCGCACGACCGTTCAGGCCGAGATCGAGCGCGTGCTCGCGCGTGGATGCACGGAAGAACACTCCCTGCACCTTGCCGCTGACGAGGAAGCGCGCCGCCATCATGCCTTCGCTGCAGACCCACCGGCCGCGGCGATGGCGGCTTCGATCTCCTTGCCGGTCACCGGACCGAGGAATTGCTTGGCGACCTTGCCGTCCGGCGCGATCAGGTAGGTCAGCGGCAGGCCGCGCGGCGTAGCGAAGTCGGCCGGCGGGTTGTACACGTCGAGGATGGCGACCGGATAGACGACCGGCCGTTCGGCGAGGAACGCCTTCAGTTCGTCCGCCTCGATCTCTTCGTACGCCAGCCCGATCACTTCGATGTGGTCGTTGTCCTTGTCCAGCGCGGACAGGTCGGGCATTTCCTTCAGGCAGGGCGCGCACCAGGTCGCCCAGAAGTTCACCACCACCCACTTGCCGCGGTGCGCAGCCAGCGTGTAATCGGCGCCGTCCAGCGTCGTCACCTGCAGCGTGGGCAGCTCGGCGGTGCGGTCGGCGGCCTTCTGCGTTGCGGGGTCCACCGCCTGCACGTGCGCCTCGATCGCGGGCGACGACGCTTCCGAAGGCGCCGAACCGGCATTGCAGGCCGCCAGCGTCAGCACGACGGCGAGCGACAGGGAAGACACGGACTTCATGCAGGCTCCTGGCAGGGTTCGGTGAACAGGTCGCTGACGCGCTTCTTCAGCAGTTCGCGCAAGGGCATGCGCAGGTCGTCCAGCGCGCGGCGCGCGGAACAACCCAGCGCATCGTCATGGAACGGCAGGTGGGCCTCGGCGACCGGGATGCGCAACTGGCAGGCTTCGTACAGGTCGCACAGCGTCAGGTCGTCCAGGTCGCGCGCCAGCAGCCATTCTCCTTCCTCGTCGCGGCGCAGCAGATTGATCTCGGCCAACTGGCCCAGCATCTGCTGGATCAGCGAGTCGGTCAGCATCGGCTCCATCGCCAGGATCTGGTCGCTGTGCAGCCCCTTGCCCGTTTCACGCGCCTGCGCGAAGCGCCCCAGCATGCGCAGCAGGCCATAGATCTCGTAACCCAGCGGCAGCCGCAGCGCCACCGGCTGGTAGCGGAAGGCCGCCATGCCCGAGGCCAGCGAGGCGCCCAGCAGCACCGCCACCCAGCACAGGAAGATCCACAGCAACAGGATGGGCGCAGCGGCGACCGCGCCGTAGATCTTCTGGTAAGTGTTGAAACTGCCCAGGTACACGCCCAGGCCCCACTTCGCCAGTTCCAACAGCACGGTGGCCAGCAGCGCGCCGGCCACGGCATAACGCCACTTGATGGTCCGGTGCGGCACCACGCGGTAGATCACCACGATGGCGGCCAGTTCGATCAGCACCGGCGCCACGCTCAGCGACAGCGTCTGCAGCCAGCGGCCGCCGTCGGTGGAGAACACCGGCAGCGCATAGAAGCGGGCCGACAGCGCCAGCGAGGCCGCGGCCATCAGCGCACCCAGCGTCAGCACGGTCCAGTACACCAGGAAGCGCGACAGCTTCGGGCGTGCGCTGTGCACGCGCCAGATGCGGTTGAACGTGGCCTCGATGCTGTTGAGGGTGATCAGCAGCGAGACCACCAGCGCGATCACGCCCACCGCCGTCAGCTTGCCGGTGTTGGCCAGGAAGCCATCCAGCTTCGCCTTCAGTCCGGCCGCCGCGCCGGGCAGGAAGTTGGCGAAGATGTAGTCGCGCAACGACGCGCTCCATTCCTGGAACACGGGGAATGCGGACAGCACGCCGAACACCACCATCGCCAGCGGCACCAGCGCGAACAGGGTGGTGTAGGCCAGCGAGCCCGCGGCCTGGAACAGGCGGTCGTCGAGGAAGCGCTTGGCCAGGAAACGGAAGAACGTGCCCATGCGCGCACGGTCGCGCACGCGGTCGGTCCAGCGGTTCAACGAATCCAGGGGCTCCATGGCGGAAGGGTAACCGATGCGTCAGGGAGGCGACATCGCCGATACTGGGCGCCTTCCACGCAACGAAGATGGTCCGATGCCCGAGATCCTGGTGCTCTACTACAGCCGCGGCGGGTCCGTGGCGCGGCTGGCGCGGCAGATCGCACGCGGCGTGGGCGAAGTGGACGGCATGTCCGCGCGCCTGCGCACGGTGCCGCCGGTGGCGGCGGTGACGCAGCAGGCCGCGCCGCCGGTGCCCGAGGACGGCGCACCGTATGTGGACCGGCAGGACCTGGCCGACTGCAGCGGCCTGATCCTCGGCAGCCCCACCCGCTTCGGCAACATGGCCGCACCGGTCAAGCACTTCATCGACGGCCTGGGCGCGGAATGGGCCAGCGGCACGCTGGTCGGCAAGCCGGCAGCGGTGTTCACCTCCACCGCCACCCAGCACGGCGGGCAGGAATCCACGTTGCTGTCGATGCAGGTACCGTTGCTGCACCACGGCTGCGTGATCGTCGGCATTCCCTTCACCGAGCCGCAGCTCAGCAGCACGCGCACCGGCGGCACGCCGTACGGCGCCAGCCATGTCGCCGGTGGCGAGGACGACCCGCAGCCCAGCGAGGAAGAAGCCGCCCTTGCGCGCGCCCTCGGCCGTCGCGTGGCCGACATCGCCCGCCGCCTGGAGGCGCGCTGATGGAACGCTCGCGCCTGGTCCTCGCCAGCCTGCTGCAACTGCTGGCCATCCTGTATGCGCTGTGGTTCTGGGGCGACCGCCAGTACACGCTCGCGTTGCTGGTCTTCAGTCTGCCGCCCATCGTGCTGATGATCGGCGTGATGACGCGCCGGCGCACGGCGGCGTTCTGGGCCGGTGTGCTGGCGCTGTTCTGGTTCTCGCACGCGGTGATGGTGGCCTGGGCCGATCCGGTGAAGGCGAAGTTCGCGTGGGTGGGCATCGTGCTGTCCATCGGCATCGTGCTGGCGACCAGCTGGCCCGCGTTCGCCAAGCGGTTCGGCAGGAAGGGATGACGCGCCTCGCACTTGCGCTGCTGCTGGGCCTGCTGGCGCCGTGCGCGTGGGCGCAGGATGAGGTCTGCGAACCTGCCGATCCCGTCCGCGCGGAGAACCGCGACGGAACCGTGCTGACCGCACTGACGGAGTGCGTCTCGCCCGGGCTGCGCCGCCATGTCGCCACGCTCACTTGCGAAGCGGGACGCGTCTGCGACCGGCTGGAGATCACGCAGGAGGTGGCCTACAACCGCATGGGCCACGTCGACCTGGTGGACCTGGACCAGGACGGGATGTACGAAGTCGAGGTCCGTGGCATGTGCGGCGCCGGGCCGAACTGCGAAGGCGATGTCTACCGGATCGATCCGGCCACGCGGACGCTGCAGCACTTCTTCAGCGGCGGCTACTACGAGCTGCAGGTCATCGACGGCTGGCTGGTGGAAGCCGGGCGCAGCAGTTGCTGCAGCTGGGAATTCCACCTGTGGCAGCTGGATGCACCGCACGACCTGCCGCTCGAGTACGACACCATGGACCTGATGGTGCAGGTGGACGCCAGTGGCGACGAGGACGGCACCGTCACCGGGGTGACCTGCACGTTCACCCGGCAAAGCGGCGATAATTCGCAGGTGGTGGCCCCGCCCTCGCGCGCGCTGGAACGGATCTGCGAGCACTACGGCGAACCCTACGAACTGACTTCCCCGGATACAACGCCAGGCGCGCCGTGAGCGCCGGCAGGAGCCTTGAGATGGACGAGCTGCTGATCGTCACCACCGGTGGCACGATCGACAAGATCTACTTCGACGACAAGTCCGACTACCAGATCGGCGATCCGCAGATCGGCATGATCCTGCGCGAGCTGGGGGTGACGTTCCGCTTCACGGTCATTCCGATCCTGCGCAAGGATTCGCTGCACATCACCGACGAGGACCGCGAGCTGGTCCGCGCGACCATCGCGGCGCAGCCGACGAAGCACGTGCTGGTGACGCACGGCACCGACAGCATGGTGCAGACGGGCCATGTGCTGGCCACCATCCCGGACAAGACCATCGTGATGACCGGCGCCCTCAGCCCGGCCCGCTTCCGCGGCTCGGACGCGGAGTTCAACATCGGCTGCGCGATCGGCGCGGTGCAGTCGCTGCCGACGGGCGTGTACATCGCCATGAACGGACGGATCTGGGATCCGGCGAAGGTCAGGAAGAATGTGGCGGCGAACCGGTTCGAGGCGGTCTGAGGCACACGCTTCCTCGCTCAACAACGACAAGGCCCGCTGATGCGGGCCTTGTGCGTTACGGAAGAAGGACTGCTTCTCCGATCTGAATCCTGCAGTCGTAAAACCTGCTCCGACACGGGTCTCCCGGGCCTATGGCGGCGAGATGACATAGGCGCAGAGGTCCGCCGAGGTCGGGACAGCCTTTGCACCCATGGCCTCGTAGAGCGAGATGGCCCGGTGATTGCTTGCGCGCACATTGTTGACCACCAGCTCCCGGCACCCCTTGTCGCGTGCCTTCTTCCGCAAGCGCTCGATCACCATGCTGCCGTAGCCCCGTGAGCGCTGCCTCGAATCGATCTCGATCTTTTCCAGTACAAAGCTCGCGCCGGGCTCGAACCAGCCATGGGCACGTCCTACCCGGCGACCGGCGAGCCACGGCTCGACGACATAGTGCCGCCGCTGCTCGCTCTCTTCGAAGCGCCAGTCTGTTTTCAGTTGGAGTTGGTTTGCTTTCAATGATGGCCTATTGGGCTACGGTGGCCGCACGCCTGACTCAGGCGGGAACGCTTCGCGGACACGGCCAAGGGGAAACAGGGGTCGGAACACGGGGGCGCAGAGTACCTTGTCCAAGCTGATCCGCGCGTGTATCGCGGCGCGGCCGACGGAGTTCGCACTGATCACGGACAGCGCCGTGCAGATGGGCCCTGTGCTGGCCACCATCCTGGACAAGACCATCGTGATGACGGATGCGCTCGGCCGTACCCGCTTCCGCGGCTCCGACGCGGGATTCAACATCGCCTGCGCCATCGGCGGGGTGTAGTCGCTGCCGACGGGCTATACATCGCCATGAACCGACGCATCTGGGATCCGGCGAAGGTCAGGGAAAATGTGGCGGCGAATCTGTTCGAGGCGGTTTGAGGCCTAACGATCCAGACGCAACAACGACAAGGCCTGCTGACGCAGGCCTTCATCGTTATGGGCTCCCGGGAAGAGGAAGGCCCGCCGCCTTCAGTTGATGGTGATGTGCAGGTCTTCGCGAAACCAGCGCTATCATCAGCTCAAGCCGGTCTTCGCTGTCCTGGGTGGCTCCGTTCCATTAGTACGGGAAACACGTATCGGGAATGTTGCGCTGGGTGGCAGCACGGCACCTGGCCAGGAAGTACCCCCACAGGCTTTCGACGATGCGAAGCGCCTCACTGCCGTATCCCGGCGGCAGGAAGCCGGCCTCCCCGCCCCGCCGGACCTAGCCGACTGATGATGTTGGAGTAACAGGTGGGATTGACGGTGTCGCCGTCCGCCGGGTCCATGCCGGCACACACGATGAACCGCAGGGGCTTGATGGCGGGCGTCGTGGCCTGCACCGGCGCACCGGCTACGGAAGGGCACATGGCTTTACCCCTGATACCGAGCCCGCGCGACAAGCCGGTACGATACAAAAGAAAACACTCCGACCCATGCCGGGGTTCTTCTGACTTTCCTGGACCTTAGCTTTCGCAGCGGGGCCTACTGGAAACACACGCTAGCGCTGCGGCCGTTGCCTGGCCGCCCGGTATTGCCCTTTGTCGCCGGCCCGCTGCCCGTCCGGATCGGCATTCGTGCAGACAACACCGCCGCAGACCACCGCGTCGGAGGCATAGAACGCCTGCACGACCGGCACGGCGTCCTCGTAGCGCTGCAGTTCTTGCCGGGTATCGGCCAGCTCGCGCCGATAGTAGCCCAGTACCGTCCACGCAACGAAGAGCACCAGCAGCAGGATCGCCGCGGCTACGCCCAACCACATCCACACCACCCTGCCCATCCCCCGCAATTTCGCGGTGGTGACGGACACGGCATGACCATATTCGGCGGTGACGGGCGACACGGCCTCACGGGCATCCTGCGCGATCCGCGTACCCGCGCCCTCCACGATGGCGGCGACATCGCGCCGAAACTGCGCGACCTCCTGTCGCAGCGACTGCACCTGATCGCTAATCGCCACGCTCATGCGCTCCTCGCGCTGCGTCATCTCCGCACGCAATACCATCAGGGCCTTGATGGCATCGACCGGCGTAGCCGCTGGCACCACATTGACGTCTTCCATGACACCTCCTCGTTGTCTGCATCCGTGTGATGCGGAACCCCATGACACCCGGCTAGCGCGTCATCTGCCGATCTTGCGCCTGGCTCTGCTCAGCCGCCTGCTGCTGCGCGAGCAATCGTTCACCTTGGGCTTCCATATGCCGGCCTTCCGCCGAGCGCGCGAAGTCGACGGCTGCACGATCCGCCAAGGCGCTGTCGCCAGACATGACGGCGGCGAGGTAACGGTCTGCCAAGAATTCCTCCCACCGCCCCGGTGGGTCGTAAAGCATCCCCTGGCGTCCATCGGCTTGTTGGCCCTGCTCCGGCCCTCTGTCATGGATAGAGGAGCCATCGCCGCCCGGCTGTCTCTGCACATCTTGTGGCAAGTCAGGCCGAGGCTGCATGCGCGGTGCACGGGGGTCGATGTGCAGTAGGGGGACGGGCACCCCATCACGTGCAACATTCAGCTCGACAACCCCATTGTCACGATCCGTCCGGGTGACTTGGCTGCGCTCGATCTCACGCCACTCCCCGCCGACATACGCATGACCATGGCCATTCCGGTTCCACTGCACGAGGTCGCTTCCTGAAGCATACAGACCGGCAGTGTGACCGGCAGGCGCACCCTGAAAGCGAACATCTTGGGTTCTGGTTCCGCCCACATCCAGTGCCTCGACAAAAGCGCGCCCCTGCGCCGGCACCAGGAACAGATTCTTGACGGTCGAGTACTCGGCCAGCAGATTGGGGCGCGTTCGGTCCTGATCAAGCTGCGTCGGGTTGACCAACGGGTCTGCAACTACACTCTGCCACGCAGCATGGAGCGGGTTGTTCGTTTCGGAACCGCGCAACGAAATCACCAGCTCTGCACCACGCAGTGCGTTGTCGCGATCACCATGAAGATGCCGCGGAACTGCAGCCTTCAGATCATCCACCGAGTCGATGGCTCCACTCTCGATTCGCTCGACGATTCTCGGCCAGTTCCGCCGCCCGTCCTGATTCTCAAGCTTGGAGATGACGGTGGCCATGCGGATCTGGTCGTCAGCTGTCGCATTCTGATAAAGCAACGTGTCTTCCAGCTGACGAATCGATCCTCCATTCCGGAGCAGATGATTGACCTGCCTGATGTCCTGATTATGGACAAAAGTAATCCCGTCATCGGAGCCCAGAAACTCGCTCAGGCGGGTCTTAATTCCAGCCGGCACGTCATACCCATTGTCAGTGACGACCTGCCGGTCACCTCGAATCTCATTGCCCTGGCGCCGCAAGGCATCGCTGGCCATGTCGTATTCGGCCGGGGTAAGAGCCAAGTCTGGTCGCTGCTGCGTATGCTCTTGCGCCCAAGCCTGATAAGCATCGAGCAACCGATCTGCGTTGCGATTCACATCATTTCGCTGCTGACCGAAATCGGTTTGCAGTGTGCCAATGGAATAGCCGCTGTTGTAGATCGGCTCCAGCTGCCCCTCCCGAAACACGCCAGCTTCGCGAGGCTCCCCCCGCGCCGTATCGCCTGCTTGGTGAATGTAGCCTGCGAATGCAAGATCATAGGCGACATTGCGCCCACGCAGGCTTCCTTCGGAAGCTACTCCCACCGCAAAGTAGATCGTCGCCCTCAGTTCGCTTTCTGTAAGTGTGGCTGGTCGGAGTTGTGCATTCACGTTCGTGCCTCTTGGCGTGTTCTATCTCTATTCCTTAACGTCGATGATGCGGACGCTTCCCATGGACCCAATAGGCGACAAGTCCTTGCTGCTCAATCGGATCACTCTGTCGCCGATGGCGATGAGGATCGTATTGTCAAAAAGGTCCACCGCGAGCGTTGGGAGGGTGACCCAGCAGCCTCTTTCCCTGCTGTAGTCCGCGACAATCTTTGTCATCGGCTCGAACTCTGGCTCGGCCTCCTGCAAGCGTGCTTGCGTGCGAGCAACATAAGCCGTTGTCTCGCAGATGGATTGCCCTCCAAACAAAGGTCGCACATCGCTCGGTTCATCGATGTGCTTGGATATCCCGTTGGGCCCGGTCACGATCTTGCGCTCGAATAGGTAGTCTCCCAGCACGACCTCATGGCCTCGCCCCTTTCGATCCTTCCAACCGCCATAAATCGAGGGTTGGTCGGTACCCACGGTGTACGGTATTCCCGGGATGGACGCGTATCGATGCCCGCTGCTGTCAATAAAACTGTAAGCGAAGTTGTAGTCCAACCTTTCGGCGGGAAAGTTCGAGTCGATCGATTCCACCTGGACACCGTCCACGCGCTCACCCGAGAAGAATTCAAGAGCTTGCGCCACTCCCTTCTCATGCGATGAAATCAGCCACAGCCTCGATGGCTTGCGGCGCTCGTCGATGACGACTTCCGCCGCCGGGAATTCACGCTCTGCCACGACCGTAGATGGCCAGTTGACATTGGGCCGGATGCCGGCGTCCGCTCCCGACTTTCCTACATGCTGGCAACCAGACAGCAGCGCGCAATACACCACACCAAGACACAACATTGATCTGTATTTTTTCCTTGGCCGATGAAGATCAGTGAGCCGTGTTTTTCGCCCCGCATCCAAGCAGCGCGGGGCGACTGCGATCGCGCTCCAGCGACACCAGGAAGAGATAAAAAGCACTTTCTGCATCTGCATAACCTCCCTGTCGGGTATCGCCATTTTCACTTCACTCCGGTCGATAGCGCCGCGAGCTCCACCGAAGCGGACATCCTTTTTCCCTGTCTACACTGCATTGCAGGGAAACGCATTTATTGAGCAATGAGAGGCTCTCCAGGCCAGCCCCCTCGGTCAAAGTGAATGTGAGGCTCACACTGTCGGTCCGGAAATGGGCAGCGATGCCCCATAAAAAAACCCCGGCCAAGGCCGGGGCTCTTCCTGCACCTCCCTGCGCACTCCCTCAGGGTCCATCCTCAGAACGTGATGCTCCAGCTGTTGATGTAGCCGGTATCCGCCGCCGCACGGTCGCGCGCGCGCAGGCGCCAGCTGCCGTTGAGCGCTTCGCTGGACAGGTTGACCGTGTAGGTCTGGTTGATGTTGTCGGCACTGCCGCCCGTGCGGTTGTGCAGTACGTACACCGACCCGTCCGGCGCCAGCAGGTCGACGATCAGGTCGCCCTTGTACGTGTGCACGATGTTCACCGCCACCTGCGCATTGCTCGGCGCATTGCCCGTCCGCCCCGACACCGCGATGGTGCTGGTCACGCCGGTCGTGTTGTTGTCGGGAATGTTGACGTCGGTACCGTTGGTGTACGTCTGCACGCCACCGACCGGCGGCGTGCCGCCCTGCGCCGCGACCACCGCCGCATCCGCATTGACGATGCCCGCCCCGCACCCACCCGAACACGTGCCCGGCAACGGACGCGCCGTGTTCTTGATGATGGTCTCCACCTGCGCCGGCGTCAGCGGCGACGGCGCGGCCGCCTGCATCAGCGCGACCACACCCGCCACGTGCGGCGCCGCCATCGACGTGCCGTTGTACGACGCATAGCTGGCGCTGCCCGGCGTGGTGGTGCCGGTGTTGAGCGTGGACAGGATGCTCGCGCCCGGCGCCGAGATGTCGATGCCCGTGCCGTAGTTGGAGAAGCTGGCACGCGAACCCGCCGATGTCGTGGCCGCCACGGCGATCACGTTGGGGCAGTTCGCCGGCACCGCCGTCGACACATTGGCGTTGCTGTTGCCCGCGGCCACCACGACGGTCGTGCCGCGACCCACGGCCCCGTTGATCGCGTTCTGGTACGTCGTCGAGCACGAGCCGCCACCGCCCAGCGACATGTTGATCACTTCGGCCGGATTTGCGTTGGCGGGGATGCCGCTGACCGTGCCGCCCGAGGCCCAGGTGATGGCATCGGCAATGTCCGAGGTCAGGCCGCCGCAGCGGCCCAGCACGCGCACCGGCACCACCTTGGCGCCGAACGCGGTACCGGCCACGCCGGTGCTGTTGTTGGTGACCGCCGCGACCGTGCCGGCCACGTGCGTGCCGTGCCAGCTGGAGTTGCTGACCGGCGAACCGCTGTAGCACTCGTTCGCCACCGGGTTCCAGTCGCCTTCGTCGTTCGGATTGGAATCGCGGCCGTTGCCGTCGCGCGACACGAAGGTGTCGCTGATGAAGTCGTAGCCCGGCAGGATGTTCGCATTAAGGTCGGCATGGTTGGTGATGCCGGTGTCGATCACCGCGACCACCACGCCCGCACCGGTGGACTTGTCCCAGGCCGACCGCACGTTGATGCCGGACGCCGTGGTGCCGAAGCCCCACTGCTCGGACAGGCGCGGATCGTTGGGCGTCAGCGTGGGATACATGCGCTGGTCGACTTCCACGTACTCCACGTTGGGATCGGCGGCGAGCTGGCGCATCAGCGACTCGGCTTCCACGCGGTCCAGCTTGCGGTCGGCGCGCACCACATCCGCGCCACCGGCGGCCAGGCGACGCAGCTTCTCCAGCCCCAGCGCGCGACCGCCGCGCTTGGCGACACCGGTGCTGGCGGCGGTACTCAGCGAACGCTGCAGCTGCGTCGCATTGGTGCTCTCGCTGCTGCCGTCGCGGTACTTCACGATGAAGCGGTCGTAGCCGCCGGGTTCTTCCACCTGCAAGCCGCTCATGTCGACGCGACCGGCCATCGCCGGCAGCGCATACAGCGATGCGAGCACGGCGGACGACAGGCACAGCAGGCGCACACGCGAACCACGCTTTGCAAATCCGGACATCAGACTCTCCCTCAATGATGGAAACGAAAAGCCGCCAACGCGGCAATGGCCCGGTCGAGGGCGCATGGCAGATACGGGAGGGGGTGGACAGGCGGTTGCGTTCGACCGGATGCACGTCGTGCAAGGCACGACGCAGGAACGAAGCTAGCGGATTGCGCGAACGTGAATCAGCGATGAAAGACACACTTCATCGCGAAGTGTTGCAAACGTAATCATCGGAATACATGCATGAAGCGATGGTCACCGGTAGACATCGCCTTGTAGATTCATTTACGTCGTGCGCGCGTGACGGGCGCGAATTTTTTATTCGCATGCGCATGCATCGACGACGCAACAAACAGAGCTCGGTGCCGGTGGAAGATGTCGCTACCGATTCGCTTGAGAGCCGATACCCGCAGCTACCTATGTGACTCGCCATGGCGTGATCGAGGATGTATTGATTCTGCGCAAGACCACGACAACGATGGAGGAGACAGCAAGATGAAGGGATGCAAGCTGGTGTGTCTGCTGGCCATGGTCACCGCATGTGCGGAATGCCGCGCGTCGACGCCCTCCACGATGCCCGGGGATGACCAGGCGGAGACGCAGGTGGGGACCGCCGCTCTGACCCGATTGCCGGACGTTGTTACCGGTGTCTGGTATCCCGATGATGCGGAGGGCGCCTCGGGATGCGAAAGATATCGGGCGCGATCGCGTACCGTGCGCACGCAGCGCACGCATGAAGGAATCGATATTGTCCCGGTCGGTAGCTTGGTGATAGCCCCGGATCTGATTCACGCATTCGCTGAGTACGGCGAAGGCAACTTCCACGTCGTCGAACGTGTCGAGCCCGAAGGCAGTGGCGCATGGCGTATCAGGGCGCGGCTCGGCCTGGATGTGATGCCGGATGAGCCGTCAGAGGAGAATCTTGTCGTATCCCGGCTGTCGCTGCACGGGGACAAACTCCTCTGGCAGCCGGAGGGGGAACTCGGGACGCCCTCGGCGAAGTACTCCAGATGCGAGGCGGCACGCGAAGACAACGAACAGGCCCCGTAACGTCCTGCGACACCGTGGGAGCCGTCGCCGTTTACCGCCCAGGCGACCGCAAGGCCATGTCGATACGGGCCACATCCGGATCGTATCGACGACGGCGCATAGGCTCAGTCGCGCAGCTTCACCAGCCAGCCATGACGGTCCGGCAGGCGGCCGTACTGGATGTCGGTGAGTTCCTTGCGGATGCCCATCGTCACCTCGCCGGCGGGCGCGCTGAGGTCTCCCACGTCGAAGCCCTTGCCCTTCAGCTGGCCGATCGGGGTGATCACCGCGGCGGTGCCGCAGGCGAACACTTCGACGATGTCGCCCGAGGCGACGCCCTGCTTCCATTCGTCGATGGCGATCCTGCGCTCCTCCACCGTGTGGCCGCGGTCGCGTGCGATCTGGATGATGCTCTCGCGGGTGATGCCTTCCAGGATGCTGCCCGACAGTTCCGGGGTGACGATGCGGCCGTCCTTGTAGACCAGGAACACGTTCATGCCGCCCAGCTCTTCCAGGTACTTGCCTTCCACCGGGTCGAGGAACAGCACCTGCGAGCAGCCCTGCGCCTGCGCTTCCTGCTGCGGCAGCAGCGAGGCGGCGTAGTTGCCGCCGCACTTGGCGGCACCGGTGCCGCCCTTGCCGGCGCGCGCATAGTCCTCGGACAGCCAGATCGCCACCGGCGACACGCCCTTGGCGAAGTACGCGCCGGCCGGGCTGGCGATGACGTAGTAGCCGGCCTGCTGCGCGGCGCGCACGCCGAGGAAGGCCTCGGTGGCGATCATGAAGGGACGGAAATACAGGCTGGTCTCCGGCGCCGACGGCACCCAGTCGCCATCGATGGCGACCAGCTGGCGCAGCGACTCGACGAATTCGTTGACCGGCAGCTGCGGCAGCGCGAGGCGCGCGGCCGAACGCTGCAGGCGCTTGCCGTTGGCATCGGGGCGGAACGTCCAGATGGAACCGTCGGCATGGCGGTAGGCCTTGATGCCTTCGAAGATCTCCTGGCCGTAGTGCAGCACGGAGGCGGCCGGATCGAGCGAGAGCGGACCGTAGGCGCGCACTTCGGCGTCGTGCCAGCCCTGCGCCTTGTCCCAGGTGATGGCGACCATGTGGTCGGTGAAGTGCAGGCCGAACCCGGGGCTGGCGAGGATGGCGTCGCGCTCGGCCGGTGTACGGGCCTTCTCGTTGCGGGTCACGCGGTAGGTCAACGGGGCGGCGTTCATCACGTTCATCTCTTCCTTCCTGACGGGTTCTGCGGTGGCGAGCGCGGCGGCTCAGAGCATGCCGGTTTCCAGCTTGGCGGCATCGGACATCATGTGGCGGCCCCACGGCGGGTCGAACACCAGGTCGACATCGGCCTCGGCGATGGTGGGGATCATTTCCAGCTTGCTGCGCACGTCGTCGACCAGGATCTCGCCCATGCCGCAGCCCGGCGCGGTCAGCGTCATCTTGACCTCGACGCCGCGCTGGCCGTCGTCACGGGTGGTGAGGTTGGCCTCGTAGACCAGGCCGAGGTCGACGATGTTGAAGGGGATTTCAGGATCGAAGCAGGTGCGCAGCTGGTTCCAGACCGCCGCCTCGACGTCCTCGTCGCTGGCGTTGTCGGGCAGCGACAGCGGTTCGGTCGGCTCCTTGCCGATGGCGTCGCCGTCCTTGCCGGCGATGCGGAACAGGTTGCCCTCGACGAAGACGGTGTAGCTGCCGCCCAGCGCCTGGGTGATGTAGCCATAGCTGCCGGCCGGCAGGGTGACGAGTTCGCCCTGCGGCACCAGCACGGCGGCGCAGTCGCGGGAAAATTGGACGGGTTCGCTGCTGCGGGAGTACATGCCGGACCAGATGGGGGCGCGCGTGGGGCGCTGCAAGACGGCCTATTGTAGCGCCCGCGCTCCGGCGACCGCGTTCAGGCCGTATCCTTGGCGGCCCTGCCGGAGTCTCCATGTCCCCCGCCCCGCGTCGCATTCCCCGCTGGTTGCTTCCCGTGATGCTCGTCGTGGCCAGCGCCTGCGTGCTGGTGGTCTGGGTGTCGCTGGCGCTCTACCTGGAGCGCCAGACCGGCTGGATGGCCCTGCTGGTCGCGCTGGACGTGGTGCTGGTGCTGCGCCTCGGCGGCATGGCCGCCGGCACGCGCCGCGCGATGCTGGCCGCAGCGGTCACGGTCGCGGTCTCGGCGCTGGCGCTGTGGACCGTGTCGGCCACGCAGCTCGGATTCGCGTTCGGACTGGCGCCCTGGGAATCCGCCCTGCGCCTGGGTGCGCACCACGGCTGGACCCTGATTTCCCTCAGCACGACGCCGCTCGATGCCCTGGCCATGGTCGCAGCCCCGCTGCTGGCGGCCTGGTGGACGCGCTGACGGCGCTCCATCCCTGCGAGACCGCGGCGTCCGTGCGAGGGCAGTGCTGATATCGCGCAACCAGTCCAGAAAAAAGCCGGGCGGTGCCCGGCTTTTTTGCTGGCTTCACCTGCTGATACGTGCGCTCAGTGTCCGCCGTCCAGCGCCTTCAGTTCGCTGACGAGCGCGTTCGCCATCTCGCTGCCGTCGCCGTACAGCATGCGGGTGTTGTCGGCGTAGAACAGCGCGTTCTCGATGCCGGCGAAACCGGTGCCCTTGCCGCGCTTGATGACGATGGTGTTCTTGGAGTTCACCACGTCGAGGATCGGCATGCCGTAGATGGGCGAGGCCGGATCGGTCTTCGCCACCGGGTTCACCACGTCGTTGGCGCCGATCACCAGCGAGACGTCGGTGTTGGCGAACTCGGGGTTGATGTCGTCCATGTCGGCGATCAGGTCGTAGGGCACGCCGGCTTCGGCCAGCAGCACGTTCATGTGGCCGGGCATGCGACCGGCGACCGGGTGGATGGCGAACTTCACCTTCACCCCGCGATCCATCAGCTTCTGCGACAGCTCCCAGATCTTGTGCTGCGCCTGCGCCACGGCCAGACCGTAGCCCGGCACGATCACCACGCGTTCGGCGTAGGCCATCATCGCGGCGACGTCGGCGGCCTCGATGGGCTTCATCGATCCGCCGATCTCCTGCATGGCGGCGCTGCCGCCGCCGAAGTTGGAGAACAGGACGTTGCTGATCTTGCGGTTCATCGCCTTGGCCATCAGCCGCGTCAGCAGCATGCCGGCCGCACCGACCATGGTGCCGGCGATGATCAGCGCCTCGTTGCCCAGCACGTAGCCTTCGAACGCGACCGCCAGGCCGGTGAACGCGTTGTACAGCGAGATCACCACCGGCATGTCGGCGCCGCCGATGGGCAGCGTCATCAGCACGCCCAGCGCCAGCGACAGCACGAAGAACGCGATGATCCACGGCATCGCCAGCGTGGTCAGCGCCATCACGCCGCAGACGATGGCGGCCAGCGCGACCAGCGCGTTGAACCACTGCTGCCCCGGGAACGTGTAGCGCTTGTCCATGCGCCCGTCGAGCTTGGCCCAGGCGATGACCGAACCGGTCAGCGACACCGCGCCGATCAGCGCGCCGGTGACCGCCAGCGACAGCGTGAAGGTCGACGGCACCGTCGCTTCGCCGCCGGAGTAGCGCACCAGTTCCACCGCGCCGATCGCCGCCGCGGAACCGCCGCCCATGCCGTTGAACAGCGCCACCATCTGCGGCATGTCGGTGATCGCCACCTTCTTGCCCCAGAGCCAGTTGAGGCCCACGCCGATCACGATGGCCGCGATCATCAGGCCGATGTTGTGCAGCCCCGGCAGGAAGAACGTGGCGACGGTGGCGATCAGCATGCCGACGCCGGCCCACTGGATGCCGCTGCGCGCGGTCTTCGGACTGGCCATGCGCTGCAGGCCGAGCAGGAACAGTGTGGCCGCCACGAAGTAACTCAGCTTCACCAGCGTCAACGCACTCATGCCCGGCTCCCTTCCGACGACGACGCGGATTGCTTGTCCAACCGATGGTGTTCGCGCATTTCGATGGCGGTCTTCAGCAGGCCGACCATGCCCAGGCCGAAGGCCATCAGGCCCAACGAGAGCTGGTTCACCACCGTGGAATCGGCCAGGTAGGCGCCGGCCAGGCCGCCGGCCATCGCGCCCAGCGCATAGAGCGCGAGCAGCGCCAGCATCCAGCGCCCCTTGCGCGCGTCCTGCCAGACGCGCCGCGAGACTTCGTTCTGCGTGCGCGTCGGATCCTGCAGCGAGGACAGGCCGATGCCGACACCGGCATACAGCAGCACATAGTTGGCGTCATCGAAGACCGGCGACCAGCCGTCGGCCCCGGCCGTGGCGATCGAGAGGGCCGCCTTCACCGCATACCCCACTGCGACCAGCAGTGCGGGGTATTGCAGGTAACTGACCCACTGGAAGACGTCGCGGACCGACAGCGGCTGGCGTGCAGGCATCACTGGCACGCT
Source organism: Pseudoxanthomonas japonensis (assembly GCF_043632995.1). NCBI lineage: Bacteria > Pseudomonadati > Pseudomonadota > Gammaproteobacteria > Lysobacterales > Lysobacteraceae > Pseudoxanthomonas > Pseudoxanthomonas japonensis. Next base: position 3,109,497 of record NZ_CP171632.1, read on the forward strand.
GCTCACTTGCCACCCGCGGGCTTGCTGCTCTTGAACATCTCCAGCATGCGCTCGGTGACCACGTAGCCGCCGGCGGCGTTGCCCGCACCCAGCAGCACGGCGATGAAGCCGATGGCCTTTTCCAGCGTGGTGTCGGCGTGGCCCAGGACCACCATCGCGCCGATCAGCACGATGCCGTGGATGAAGTTGGAGCCGGACATCAACGGTGTATGCAGGATCACCGGCACCCGCGAAATGATCACGTGCCCGGCGATGGCCGCCAGCATGAAGATGTACAGCGCCACGAACCCGTCGCTCATCCGCTCCCCCATCCTGTCTGCATGTAGTGGTTGCCGCGCGGCGCTGCCGCGGCGGCCCCGCATCATAACCATACCTGAACCCGCCCGGGACCCGATGCCATCGCGTCAACCGATGCCGATGCGGGGCGTTTCCATGCCTGCACCCCACCCCCAAGGACCCGATCATGAAGCGCCTGTCTCTGCTGAGTTTGTCCGTCCTGCTGCTGTCCGCCACTGGTGGCGCCTTCGCCGGCGACCTGGGCGATCGCATCGACCACCGCCTCGACCGTCGCGGCGACCGCGTCGAACATCGCCTGGACGTGCGTGGCGACCGCATCGAGCGCCAGTTCGACCGCCGCGCGGACCGCGCCGCGCAGCAGGGTCATCCGCACAAGGCCAACCAGCTGGAACGCCGCGGCGACCGCATCGACGCGCGCCTGGATCGCAAGGGCGAGCGCGCCGAGGCGCGCTGGGACCGTCGCGGCGACCGCATCGATCACCGCCTCGACCGTCGCGGCTGATTCACGGCACCGGCCGCTAAGCTATGTTGGTGAGTACCGCTTCCAGTCCACTGCAGGAAACGTCGTCGCCCGCGCCGCTGGCGGCGACGATCGACCTGTTCCTGGCGGATATCGGACCGCGTGCGTTCCGCTTCGCCGAGGCAGGCCTGCGCCATCGCGAGGACGCGCTGGACGCGGTGCAGGACGCGATGATGAAGATGCTGGCCTATCGCGAGAAGCCGGCCGAGGAGTGGTCGCCGCTGTTCTGGAGCATCCTGCGCCGGCGCATCGTCGACCTGCAGCGCCGCGCCGGCTTCCGCCTGCGCTGGCTGCTGCCGACCGGCGACCGCGGCGAAGAAGGCCCCGTGGACTGGGCGCCGGATCATGGCGCCGGCCCGGCGCAGGCGCACGACCAGCGCGAGGCCTATGCGCGGCTGGTGCAGGCCCTGCGCGCCCTGCCCAACCGGCAACGCGAGGCCTTCACCCTGCGCGTACTGGAAGAACTGGATGTCGCCGACACCGCGCGCGCGATGGGTTGCTCGGAGGGATCGGTGAAGACCCACCTGTCCCGCGCGCGCGACGCACTGCAGAAACAACTGGAGGAATTCCGATGAACCCCGCCCACGACAACGGCCATGACGTGGACCGGCAGGCCCGTCGCCTGCACCAGGCCGCACTGGCCCAGGTGTCGCCGCAGACGCTGATGCGCCTGCGCGGCGCGCGCCATGAGGCCGGCCTGCAGGCGTCGCCCGGTCGTGGCCGCACGTGGCGCTGGTTGACGGCGACCGCGTTCTCGGCGGTGCTGGCGGTGGGCATCGGCCTGCAATGGCTGCCCCGCACCCCGGCCGTTCCCGCGTCGACCCCGGTGGCCGCCGCCATCCCGTCCGATGGCGATGCCATCGCGGACGAACTGGGCGTCGCCGGCACGTTCGACGAGGATCCCGATCTTTACCTGTGGCTGGCCTCCGCCGAGGCACAGCCCCTTGCCATGGAGTCGACCCGATGAAGGTCCTTGCCCTTCGTGTCCTTGCCCTCGGCCTGGCACTCGCAGCCGGCCAAGCGCTCGCCCAGACATCCCCTGCCCCGCTGCCGACGTGGGACAAGCTGACGCCGCAGCAGCGCGAGGCGTTGATCGCGCCCGTGCGCGACCGCTGGAACCGCGAACCGGAAGATCGGGCCCGTATGCTGGAACGTGCGCAGCGCTGGCAGGCGATGACGCCCGAGCAGCGCGCGCAGGCCCGCCATGGCATGAAGCGTTTCGAGGACATGAGCCCCGGCCAGCGCCGCGAGGCGCGCGCGCTTTATGGCCACATGAAGAAGATGACGCCGGAGCAGCGGGACGCGCTGCGCGAGCAGTGGAAGAAGATGACGCCGGCACAGCGCGAAGCCTGGATGCGCGACAACGCGCCGCCACCGCGCGATCGCGACCGGCGGCCGGAGCACTGACGGATCAGGCGGCGGCGTTCGCCGCCGCTGGCCGCTCCGGCCACACCGTCTTCGCCAGCAGTTCGTCGTCCCAGTCGAACTGCAGCGCGCCGTCCTTGACGAACAGCGCGACGAAATTCAGTACGTTGCGGGCGTACATCTCGCTGGCGTGCACGGCACCGAGGCTGGCGAGGTTCAGCGGGCCGGCGATCGTCACGCCGTCATGCGCATAGGTTTCGCCGGGACGGGTCAGTTCGCAGTTGCCGCCGGTTTCGGCGGCGAGGTCGACGATGACGCTGCCGGGCTTCATGCCGTCGACCATCGCCGTGGTGATGATCTTCGGCGCGGGCCGACCCGGCACGGCGGCGGTGCAGACCACCACGTCGATGCCCTTGAGGTGATCGGCCAGGCGCTGCTGCTGCAGCGCGCGTTCTTCCTCGGTCAGCTGGCGGGCATAGCCGCCCTCGCCTGCGGCGCTGACGCCGAGATCGAGGAACTTGCCGCCTAGCGATTCGATCTGTTCGCGCGTCTCCGGGCGCACGTCGAAGCCCTCGACCTGCGCGCCGAGCCGCTTGGCGGTGGCCACGCCCTGAAGGCCCGCCACGCCGGCGCCGACGATCAGCACCTTGGACGGCCGTATGGTGCCGGCCGCCGTGGTCAGCATCGGGAAGAAACGCGGCGCCAGCTGCGCGGCGATCAGTACCGCCTTGTAGCCGGCCATGCCGGCCTGGGAGCTCAACACATCCATCGCCTGGGCACGCGTCGTGCGCGGCAGCCGTTCGAGCGGGAACGCCTGGATGCCCTTCGCCTGCAGCACCTCGGCACGCGCCGCGTCCGCCGTGGGCTGCAGCACGCCGACCAGCGTGGCGCCGGTCTTGAAGTCCGCGATGGCGTCGGGTGACGGCGGCTGCACGCACAGCAGCAGGTCGGCGCTGTCGCGGCCCTGCGCGTCGACGAGTCCGGCGCCGGCATCGGCGTAGGCCGCATCGACGAAACCTGCGCCATCGCCGGCGCCGCGCTCCACGAGCACGCGCGCACCGGCGGCGATCAGCTTCTTGACGGTTTCCGGTGTCGCGGCCACGCGGCGCTCGCCGGCCGCGGCTTCCTTCAGTACCCGAACTTCGACCGCCATTGCGCCCCTCGTCGTTAGGTCACCCGAGCGGCGATGCTAACAGAGCGCGGCAGCGCCGCGCGGAGGCGATCCGGTCAGGCGGGCGCGGCGGCCGAGGGAACCGGTTCGAGGCGTTCGATCACGCCCTGCATGGCGCTGTCGAACGCATCCTCGCTCTGGTGCGTGCGCAAGCGACCCAGCCGCACCATCGCCGCCAGTTCTTCCGGCGACGCCACGCAGAACCGCACGCCGCGACGGTTGACGAACAGCAGGCGCGAGGAGATCGGGCTGACCCACGACAGCTTGCCCGCCTGCACCTTGTTGTCCTTGTCGATGAAGTCCAGCCAGGTGCCGATCGGCAGGCCGCGGAAATGGTCCGCATCGCTGTGGTCGAAATCGAGCGTATCGGCCCCCGCCACCAGCTGGATCGGCGTGGTCTCCTCATCGACGACCGGCTTGGGCAACACCACCTGCGGCAGTTCCGGCAAGGCCTTTTCCAGGTCCGGACGCGCGGCGGCCACGGCCTGCAGCGTGTCGTGCAGCGCGTCGACCGCACCGGCGGCGGCGTCCTGGTTCATGCCGACGCTGGCGAACACTTTGAGCATCTGCGGGCGCCAGGCCTGCAGCCACGGCTTGCCGACCACGTGGCGCTGCGCCTCGGTCAGTTCCTCGAGCACGCCATCGGCCAGCGCCAGCGATTCGCGCAGGCCGTCGCCTTCGTCGCCTTCGCGCAGCACCGTCATGGTGACGTGGTGCGCCCAGGGCTGGCGCAGGAAGTCCTCGATCGCCTGCGGCACGCGACGGTCGGCCAGGCGCTCGTCCAGTTCGGACGTCATGCGCGCGCGCGCGGCTTCCAGGCGTTCCTGGCCGCGCTGGATCTCGGCGGCGCGGCGTTCGGCGATCTCGATGCGCCGCCGGTGCTGTTCCAGGAACGCGCGGAACTCCTCTTCCAGCGTGAGAAAGATCGCCAGGTTCTCGTTGAATTCGGCGACCAGGCGGTCGACGACCTCCTCCACCTTGGTCAGCAGCGTGCGCTCGGCGGCGCTCTCGCCGTTGTTGCCCTCGCAGGCTTCGGCCAGCACGTTGAGCAGGCGGCGCGCCGGATGGGTCTTCTGCACGAACATGCGGCGGTCCAGCAGCGCCACCTTGACGAACGGCACCACCAGGCGGCCGATCAGTTCGCGCGGGCGGCCTTCCAGGTCGCGTTCGTCCAGCATCACGTCGAACAGCATGCCGACCAGGTCGATGGCGTCCTCGTCGACCGGCGCGAGGCGCGCCTGCGACGGATCCACGCCCAACTGGGTGGCGCTGCTCAGCACTTCGTTCTTCAGCCGCTGCGACAGCGACTCGCCGGTGTCGCCGATGGCCGCCCGCAGCGTCGCGCTGGGCGAGGCCTGCAGCAGCGATAGCACCGACAGCATCTCGCGCTGCGACAGGTCGCGCTGGCGGGGATCGACGGCGCGCGCCTCCGGTGCATCGGCGGCATCGCGGCCGCGGCGGGACTCCTGCAGCAGGTGGTGCAGGGCTTCCAGCAGCACGCCCTGCGCACCGGGCGCGGATCCGTAGCCCGCTGCTGGCACGTCGCCGAAGCCCGGCGCTGCCGGCGCGGCCTGGGTGGCCTGCAAGCCACGGCTGACGCCTGCCATGCGGTTGAGGAACCGCGCCGCCCACGCGGGTGCGCCGGGCTCTTCGCCTTCGCCCGCGGCATCCAGGTCCTGCACCGCTTCGCCCACCGATGATGCGGCGGCGGCCGGCGGCCGGCGTGCCGGCAGCTCCGGCATCACGCCGACCTGCATCAGGCGCTGGTCGAGCGATCCGTAGATGCGGGCGATGGCGGGCACCAGGTCGCGCTCGCACAACTTGATCACCACCAGCCGGACGTCGGGCGCCAGGTCGCAGGCAACGAAGGCCTGGTGGACGGCGACGCCGATGTGCTCCGGGCCGATGGGATTGAGGTCGCTGTCGAGCGTGATGTCGCCGGCGATCCAGCCGAGCCGGCGGTCCAGTCGCCCCAGCACGGGCTTGCACTCGCGCTGGATGACGCTGGCGAGATTGCGCACTGCCAGGCGCGACTCCAGCTCCTGTTCGGACACCAGGCTCAACGTATCGTCCGCCGACTCCAGGAACACGCGCTCCGCGGGCGACGGCTGGCCCGCCTCGAGCGCCTTCCACGAACGCTGCAGCTGGCCGCGGAAACGCCCGATGATGTCCTCGCGACGACGGCGCAGTTCGCGCATCGCGTCGAGGAACGCCATCTGCGAAGGACCTGCGCGTTCGGCGCGGTCGAACAACGCATCGTCGAACCGGCCCAGCGCCACCGCGAAGGCATCGACCAGCGGCGGGACGGAGGCGTCGCGCGCCTGCTCCAGCAGGCGCGTGTCGCGCCCGGGGCGGTCGGCGATGTTCAGGACATTCGACATGCGCAGGGGTCCCGCCCGGGGGGGCGAAGGAAAGGTGGGGGAGGCGGACGGGGATCCGCAGCGACATCGTAGGAAATCCGGCTTGCGGACGACCGTGATGGCCTCGGCAGTTTGATGTCGCGCACCACGATACCCCACGCGCAACCGCCGCGGCACGCGGCTTGCATGCGCGCCGTCCGGCGCGTCAGGACGCGGCCGGCGCCACCAGGCGGTCCACCACGCCCTGCATGGCGCTGTAGAAGGCGTCCTCGTCGCGATGCATCCGCACGCGGCCCAGTTGCGCCATGACCGCCAGTTCCTGCACCGACGCGACGCAGATGCGCGCGCCCGCGCGGTTGACGAACATCATGCGGCGCGAGAACGGGCTGATCCAGCTGAGCCGCCCGGCCTGCACGCGATGGTCCTTGTCGACGAAATCCAGCCAGCTGCCCTCGCGCAGGTGCTGGAAATACTCGGTCATGACCGGGTCCAGATGCTGCAGCCCCTCCATCCACTCCTGCGCCTCCAGCAGGCCGGGCAGCACGGTGGTCGGCGCGGATGTCGCGGGCGCAGCCGGCGTCGGCGGTGCGGCGTGTTCCGCCGCCTGGTGGGGCGCGACCAGGCGCGAGAACAGCTGCTCCCGCAGGGCGGCGATGGCGGGACGCGCCTGGCCCGACGCCATCCACATGGGCTGCAGCCAGTCCAGCGCGGCGTGCCAGGCGCGCACGTCCTGGCGGACCTGGGCGTCGTCGACGGCGCGCAGCAGGCCGTCCAGCATCATCGGCGCGGCCTGCGGCTTGTTCAGCGCCTGCATGCGCGCCGCGTACGCAGGCCACCCCGCGAGCAACACGTCGCGCATCGGCGCCGGCACGTCCGTGCCCTGCAGGCGCGCGTCCAGCGAGGCGGCGAAACCGGCCAGCACGTCGGCCTCGGCGTCGCGCGCCTGCTGTTCGGCCGCCAGCGCCTGCTCCACCTTCTCCGCTTCCGCGCGGTAATGGACATAGAAATCGTTGAAGTCGCTCCGTGCGGCGCGGAACACCGACTGGCTTTCGTCGAAGTCCGCGACGAGGCGCTGCACCGTGTCCTTCACCTTTTCCAGCAACAGGCGCTGGGCATCGTTCTCGCCCGGATTGCCGTCGCACGCCTCCACCAGCAGGTTGAGCAACCGTCGCGCCGAATGGCTGGCCTGCAGGAACAGCTTGCGGTCCTGCAGCGCGACCTTCGTCATCGGCGCCATCAGGCGCCCGAGCACATGGACCTGCTCCTCGCCCAGGTGGCTTTCGCGGAAGATCACCTCGAACAGCATGCCCACCAGGTCGACGACGTTCTCGTCCGCTTCCGAAATCGCCACCGCTTCCGGCGCCACGCCCAGCTGCGCGGCCTGCAGGAAGATCTGCTGCTTGAACGCCGCCTGCAGCTGCCGCGGATTGGCCAGCACTTCGGCATGCACTTCCGGCGAGGCGATCTGCAGCAGCGTCAACGCCACGATGAGCTCGCGCTGCGACAGCGAGGTGCGTGCGCCCGCCGCACGCGCCATGCCCTGCTCCCGTGCCCGCTGGTGCCGCGACTCCTCCAGCAACTGGTGCAGGGCCGGCGGCAGAGTCGCGGCATCGGCGGAGGCGGCGGCCTCGTGATCCTCATGGTCCCATTCGACGAAGAAGCGCGTCATCCAGTCGGGCTCGCTGGAGGCTTCATCGCCGCTGCTGGGAATCGCCTGCGCGCGCCGCATCCTCGGCCCGGTACTGTCCTGCGGCCCCAGCCGGCGCACCAGCCGCGCATGCAGGTTTTCGTAGATCGGACCCAGCACCTCGACGAACTCGCGTGCGCAGCACTGCACCGCAAGGGCACGGACGTTGCCCGGCAGCGACGCCGCCGCGAAGCCCCGGTACACCGCCATCGCGATGCGCGACGGCGAATACGGCGCGCTGTCCGGCGTGAGCCGCACGCCCATGTCCAGCCAGGTCAGATAACCGTTCAGGCGCAGCAGCTCGGACTGCCACTCGCGCGAGATCGCCTCGGCCAGGTGCTCGGTCGCCAGCCGCACGTCGAGTTCGTCCTCCTCGACCAGCCCCAGGCCGCGGACGCTGCCCGCCGGCTCCTCGCCGAACCGGACCGCCGCGGCCTCGCCGTCCGCCGCGATCCGCCACGCCGATGCCATGTCCTCGCGGAATCCACGCAGGATCGCCTCGCGGCGGTCCTTCAGCGCCAGCAATCCTTCCAGGTAGGGGCCGCGATCCAGTTCCATCCGCTCCAGCCGGTCCAGCATGGGCTGGCGCAACCCGTCCACCACGTCGGCGAACGCCGCTTCCAACGGCGGCTGCATCGCGTCACGCAACAGCGCGACAAGCTGGTTGCCGGTAGTGGGGAGAGGTGGCGGCGTGGTGGGCATTGCGTCGTTCGATCGGCCAGATGGTCCACGGCGCTCCGTATCGACTCACGGTTCCGTGCGTAGCAGAGGACCGTAACGCATCCGCTGCGATTAAACTCGTGCATCGATACTGTGCACTGCATCCCACTATAAGGCGACTCCATGCCCACTGAAAGCCTGCTGCAGGCACTGGACGCGCGACGTTCCGTGCCGTCGAAGCAACTGGGGGAACCCGGCCCCGATCCCGCCACGCTCGCGCGCATGCTGGCCTCGGCCGTGCGCGTGCCCGACCACGGCAAGCTGGTGCCGTTCCGCTTCCTCCATATCCACGGCGATGCACGCCATGCACTGGGCGACCGGCTGGCGGCCCGCACGCGCGCGCTCGACCCCGACGCACCCGACGCGGCGGTGGAAAAAGACCGTGGCCGTTTTTCCAGCGCGCCGGACATCATCACGGTGGTCGCCCGCCTCACGCCCGGCCACAAGGTGCCGGAACAGGAACAGTTGCTCACCGCGGGCAGCGTCTGCTTCGCCCTGCTGCAGGCGGCGCAGGCGCTCGGCTTCGGCGCGCAGTGGCTGACCGGCTGGATGGCGTACGACGACCATGTCGCCGGGTTGCTGGGGCTCGCACCGAACGAGAAGATCGTCGGCTTCATCCACATCGGCACGCCGCGATTGCAGGCGCCCGAGCGCGAGCGGCCGGATGCCGCCGCGCTGCTGACCGAGTGGACGCCCGATGCCTGAAGTGCTCCACCCGCGCCCGCTCTACCTGGTCGATGCCAGCCTGTACGTGTTCCGCGCCTGGCATTCGATGCCGGACGAATTCCAGGACGCCGACGGCTGGCCGACCAATGCGGTGCACGGCTTCGCGCGCTTCCTGCTGGAACTGCTGGAAAAGGAACGCCCGGCGCACATCGCCATCGCGTTCGACGAGGCGCTGGACAGCTGTTTCCGCAATCGCCTGTATCCGGCGTACAAGGCAAACCGCGACCCCGCACCGGAAGAACTCCGCCGCCAGTTCACCCATTGCAAGGCGCTGTGTGCCGCGCTCGGCCTGAGCGTGCTGGCGCATGGGGAATACGAAGCGGACGACCTGATCGGCAGTGCGCTGCATGCGGCGCGCCCGCAGGGATTCCGTGGCGTCATCGTCTCGGCCGACAAGGACCTGTCGCAGTTGCTGCAGGAACACGACGAGCAGTGGGATTTCGCGCGCGGCCAGCGCTGGGGCATGGCCGGCGTGAAGGCCCGTCACGGCGTGGAGGCGCGACAGATCGCCGACTACCTGGCGCTGACCGGCGATGCGGTGGACAACATTCCCGGCGTGACCGGCATCGGCGCGAAATCCGCCGCGGTGCTGCTCGCGCATTTCGGCGACCTGGACACGCTGCTGAGCCGCATGGACGAAGTCGCGTTCCTGCGCCTGCGCGGCGCCGCCACGATGGCCGTCCGCCTGCGCGAGCAACGCGAACACGCGCTGCTGTGGCGGCAGCTGACGACCATCGCGCTGGACGCCCCGCTGGGTGAGATCACCGCGGATCACGGACGCGGCCAGGCCGATGGCGACATGCTGTCCGCGCTGTCGGATGCGCTGCGCTTCGGGCCGATGACGCGACGGCGGTTGCGTGTGGCGGCGGGGCTCGAAGATCCCGCCTACTGATCGTCTGTCAAACGTCACCCGTACCCGCTAGCATCGCGGCATGGACGAACGCGACGACGACAAGCGCAAAGTGCCTGCCGAGGTGGTCTGGCAGGGCAAATACCAGCGGATGATGGTCCGCGGCACCTGGGAGTACGTCGAGCGCGCGCACGCGGGCGGCCTGGCGGCGATCATCATCGCGGTGACTCCGGACGACGACGTGCTGTTCGTCGAACAGTTCCGCGTGCCGCTGCAGGCGCGCACCATCGAGATGCCGGCGGGCCTGGTGGGCGACATCCATGCCGGCGAGTCGATCGAGGTGTCTGCGATCCGCGAGCTGGAAGAGGAAACCGGCTGGACCGCCGACCATGCAGAGGTGCTGATGATCGGCCCCACCTCGTCCGGCAGCAGCAGCGAGAAGATCGCCTTCGTCCGCGCCACCGGCCTGCGCAAGGTCGGCGAAGGCGGTGGTGATGGCGACGAGGACATCACCGTGCACGCGATTCCGCGCGCGCGCGCCGCCGCATGGCTGGCGCAGAAGATGGGCGAAGGCTACGAACTGGATGCCAAGCTGTGGGCCGGCCTGTGGATGATCGACCACACCCTCGACGGCACGCCGCGCAGCTGAGTCCTCAGGCGGCCTTGACGCCGTAGCCGGCCAGGCGCCACACGCCCTGCTCTTCGTGCCGCAGCGTCACCACTTCGCGATGCGGCGCTTCGGTTGCGCCGAACGACACGGAAAACTCCAGCCGCGCGTAGGTTCCCGGCAACCACTGCACATGCCCCTCCGGCCGGTCGACCCTGATCGCCGTCCATCGCCGGCCCGTGCCGCAGCCCAGCACCCCGTGACGGTGGGTCAGCGAATCGATGAAGGCATCGCGCGGCATGGATTGCCGGAAGGCTTTCGATGCCGCGTCCCACAGCACCTCGTGCTGGCCTTGCTCGATGGCCTTGATGAACCGCATCGCCGCCATGCCCAACCGCGTGATGTCGACATCCTCCAGCCCCACCCTGCCTGCGTCCGCCTGCATCGCTTCCATCGTCATCGCCGTACACGCCCCGTCGTCCGATCGTCGCCGCGCGGTGGCGCGGCATTCATCCGAGTCGTTCGTATGCATGTGCGGCGACCGGACAGCGGGCGCTGCAACGGCGGCCGGCCTTGTGACGGGGATCGCTAGTTTCCGGCCAGGTGCGCACGGAAGAACGCGAGCGTGCGCTGCCACGACAGTTCCGCGGCTGCTTGGTCGTAGCGCGGTGTGGTGTCGTTGTGGAAACCGTGGTTCACGCCTGGATAGACGTGTGCGGCGTACACGACGCCAGCCGCCTTCAACTGCTGTTCGTAGGCCGGCCATCCCGCATTGACGCGTGTATCGAGTTCGGCGAACTGCAACAGCAGCGGCGCCTTGATGCGGGCCGCTTCCTCGGCGGAGGGCTGGCCGCCGTAGTACGGCACGCCGGCATCGACCAGATCGGGCAGCCGCGAGGCGAGCAGGTTGGTCACGAGGCCGCCGAAACAGAAGCCGACCACGCCCAGCTTCCCGTTGCCGCGCGGCAGTGCGTCGGCGAAGCGCGCAGCGGCCTCGAGATCCGCGAGGACCTTGGCGCGATCCAGCTTGGCCTGCATCTCGCGACCGCTGTCGTCGTTGCCTGGATATCCGCCGAGCGGATACAGCGCATCCGGCGCGAACGCAATGAACCCTGCGACCGCCAGCCGGCGCGCGACGTCTTCGATATACGGATTGAGCCCACGGTTCTCGTGCACCACCAGCACGACCGGGTAACGCCCTTCCGCGCGCGGCGCCGCCAGCAGGCCGCGGCCTTCGCCGTGGCCTTCCGGTGCGGGGAAGGTGCGGTAGACCGTGGTGATGCGCGGATCATCGGCGGCGACCTGCGTGGCGAACGCGTACTGCGGCGTCAGCGCGGCCAGCAACGCCGCGGCCGTGGTGCCGCCGACAGCAAACTGCGCCGCGCCGGCGAGGAAGCCGCGCCGGTCGACGCGGCCGTGCACGTAGTCGTCGTACAGGTCGAGCACGCGCTGGTCGAACGCGGCAGCTTCTTTGCGGTGTCCGTCCATCGTGCGCTCCCGGGAATGGTCTGGTGACGTTGAATCAGGCGAATGCGTCGGTCGCACGCACCAGCGCGTCGACGTTCTCCGCTTCGAACGCGGAGTGGCCCGACGCCGGCGTGATCTCGAGTTTCGCCTTCGGCCAGGCCTTGTGCAGCTCCCACGCATTGGCGATCGGACAGACCACATCGTAGCGGCCATGCACGATGACACCCGGGATGTCGGCGATGCGCGAGGCATCGCGCAGCAACTGGTCTTCGACCTCGAAGAAGCCGCCGTTGACGAAGTAGTGGTTCTCGATGCGCGCGAAGGCCAGTGCGAACTCTGGCTCCTCGTGGCCGCTGACGAAATCGGCGTCGACGTGGAGGAAGCTGGTCGCGCCTTCCCACACGCTCCACGCCTTCGCCGCGGTCAGGCGCGTGGCGTTGTCGTCCGAGGTCAGGCGGCGATGGAACGCGGAGATCAGGTCGTGGCGTTCGACCGGCGGAATCGCGGTGATGTAGTGCTCCCACGCATCGGGGAACAGGCGGCTGGCGCCTTCCTGGTAGAACCATTCCAGTTCCCAGCGGCGCAGCATGAAGATGCCGCGCAGCACCAGTTCGGTGACGCGCTGCGGATGGGTTTCGGCATAGGCCAGCGCGAGCGTGGAGCCCCAGCTGCCGCCGAACACCTGCCAGCGCTCGATGTCCAGCTTGTCGCGCAGCTTCTCGATATCCGCCACGAGATCCCATGTGGTGTTGTCCACCAGGTCCGCGTGCGGTGTGGACCGCCCGGAACCGCGCTGGTCGAACAGCACGATGCGGTACTTGGCCGGATCGTGGAAGCGCCGCATCTTCGGGCTGCAGCCGGCGCCCGGCCCGCCATGCAGCAGCACCACCGGCTTGCCCTGCGGATTGCCGCACTGTTCGTAGTACAGCGTGTGGCGGTCGTCGACCTTCAGCGTGCCGGTGTCGAAGGGCTCAATCTCGGGGTACAGCGTGCGCATGGGCGGCGGTCCTGGACGAAAGCGACAGTCTAGCGGCTGCAGTCTTGCCCTTCCGTTATGCGCCCGAGGGTCACCCGGTCGCGCTGCTCGAGATCCGTCTCCGTCGCAATGTCGACGAAACCTGCCGCGAGCAGCAACGCGCGGATCGCCTCGCCCTGATCCCACCCGTGCTCCAGCAGCAGCCAGCCGCCGGGCAGCAGGTGCGCTGGCGCGGTCGCCACGATCTCGCGGATGGCGTCCAGCCCATCGGCGCCCGACGACAGCGCGGTCGGCGGCTCGAAACGCAGGTCGCCCTGACCCAGGTGCGGATCGCCGTCGGCGATGTAGGGGGGATTGCTGGCGATCAGGTCGAAGCGCTCGCCGGCGAGCGGTGCCAGCCAGCTGCCATGGCGGAACGCGACGTTGGCGATGCGGTTCGTTTCCGCGTTCGCCTGCGCGACCCGAAGCGCATCCCCGCTGAGATCGGTTGCCACCACCTGCGCCAATGGCCGTTCGCTGGCCAGCGCGAGCGCAATGGCGCCGCTGCCGGTGCCGAGGTCGGCGACGCGCAGCGGCCGGTCGTCCGGCAGCCGCTCCAGCGCCAGTTCGACCAGCCGCTCGGTCTCCGGGCGCGGGATCAGCGTGGCGGGCGAGACCTGCAGGTCCAGCGTCCAGAAACCCCGGCGGCCCAGCAAGTAGGCCAGCGGCTCGCCCGACGCTCGGCGTGCCAGCCATGCGTCGAGGGTCGCTGCGCCGGACGCCGGCAACGGATCGTCGCCATGCGCGAACAGCCAAGCCCGGTCGCGCCCCAGCACATGCAGCAGCAGCTGCTCGGCCTCATGGCGGGCATCCGGCCCTGAAAGGCGGGCGGCGGCGGCGCGCAGGGCCAAGTCGAGTCGGGCGGTGGGCAGGTCGGCAGGCATCGCCGCGCATGGTACCGGGCCGCGCTGGCCCGGACGCAACCGCTTCGCCGCGACGCACCATCATGGTGCCCTATGACGTATGGACGTCTCGACCGCTGCCATGTGCTGCCCAAAGGCGGCGCGGAGCCCCGTCGTTCACGACAGTGGCGCGGACTCCCAGAGCGGGCCAATCGTCAGCGTCCGCATCGATAAACCCACAAGCCATTGAAAAATAATGATTTCATCACCAAGTAGCCACTGATCCGCTTGTACGCGTTCAACGTGGGACGCCTTATCGATAGCCAAAAGCTATCTATTCAATTCCATTAATCGATTTGAGATATCAATAGTCCCTGCCTACCATGGCGCCATCGCTTCACCACACCCACTCCACTCACGAGGATCTTCCATGTCCCTGATCAACACCGCGGTCCAGCCGTTCAAGACCACCGCCTTCCACAACGGCGAATTCGTCGAAGTCACCGACGGCACGCTGAAGGGCAAGTGGTCGGTCCTGATCTTCATGCCGGCCGCCTTCACCTTCAATTGCCCGACCGAAGTGGAAGACGCCGCCGCCAACTACGCCGAGTTCCAGAAGGCCGGCGCCGAGGTCTACATCGTCACCACCGACACGCACTTCTCGCACAAGGTGTGGCACGAAACCTCCCCGGCGGTGGGCAAGGCCCAGTTCCCGCTGGTCGGCGACCCGACCCACCAGCTCACCCGCGCCTTCGGCGTGCACATCGAGGAAGAAGGCCTGGCCCTGCGCGGCACCTTCGTCATCAACCCGGAAGGCGTCATCAAGACCGCCGAGATCCACAGCAACGAGATCGCCCGTGACGTGTCGGAAACGCTGCGCAAGCTGAAGGCCGCGCAGTTCACCGCCGCCAACCCCGGCCAGGTGTGCCCGGCCAAGTGGAAGGAAGGCGCGCAGACGATCGCCCCGTCGCTGGACCTGGTCGGCAAGATCTAAGGAATCTCACAACACCCTGCAGAGTGGGTGCAGCCCTTGAGTCTCGCTCGTGGTGAGCTTGTCGAACCACGCTTTTCAAGGAAAACCAAGGCTGCCGTGGCCTGTCGATCCACGCCAAGAGCGTGGTTCGACAGGCTCACCACGAACGGGGTATTGCCGAGCGTTTCCTCGGGCGTTTCCGCCCATCGCATCACGTCACCTCCGGGCCGCTGGCCCGGAGCTGACCCGGACGTTTGCAGCAGCGGCATGCGCCGCTCGCCGGTTCCCTCCTCCCTGACCGGCCTCTCTCCCCCCGGCGCATGCCGCTCCTGCAAACGCATGACCTTCCTTTCCCCCGATTTCCTCTACGGAGACGTTCGCCATGCTGGACGCCAATCTGAAGACGCAGCTCACGGCCTACATGGAAAAGGCCGTGCGCCCGATCCACATCACCGCCTATCTGGACGACAGCGCCGGCTCTGCCGAGCTGCAGGCGTTGTTGAAGGACCTGCAGGAGGTCTCCGACAAGATCACCGTTACCGAGCAGCGCGGCGGCGAACGTACGCCGTCGTTCTCGTTGGCCTCGCCCGGCCACGACATCCACCTGACGTTCGCCGGCCTGCCGATGGGCCACGAGTTCACCTCGCTGGTGCTGGCGCTGCTGCAGGTCGGCGGACACTCATCGAAGCTGGCGCAGGACGTGATCGAACAGATCCGCTCGCTGGACGGCGACTACCGCTTTGAAACCTATTTCTCGCTGTCGTGCCAGAACTGCCCTGACGTGGTGCAGGCGCTGAACCTGATGGCGGTGCTGAACCCGAAGATCCAGCACGTCGCCATCGACGGCGCCCTGTTCCAGCAGGAAGTCGAGCAGCGCGAAGTGATGTCGGTACCGACGATCTTCCTCAACGGCGAGGTCTTCGGCGCTGGCCGCATGGGTGTGGAAGAGATCGTCGCCAAGCTGGACACCAACGCCGGCAAGCGCGACGCCGAGAAGATCAAGGCGAAGGCGCCGTACGACGTGCTCGTCGTCGGCGGTGGTCCGGCCGGCGCGTCGGCGGCGATCTATGCCGCGCGCAAGGGCATCCGCACCGGCGTGGCGGCCGAGCGCTTCGGCGGCCAGGTGCTGGACACGATGGCGATCGAGAATTTCATCTCCGTGCCGTACACCGAAGGCCCAAAGCTGGCCGCCGCACTGGAGCAGCACGTCAGGGACTACCAGGTCGACGTGATGAGCCTGCAGCGCGCTGAGAAGCTGGTGCCGGCAGGCAAGGACGGACTGGTCGAAGTGCAGCTCGCCAACGGTGCCTCGCTGCGCTCGAAGACGGTGATCCTGTCCACCGGCGCACGCTGGCGGCAGATGAACGTGCCCGGCGAGAACGAGTACCGCAACAAGGGCGTGGCCTACTGCCCGCACTGCGACGGCCCGCTGTTCAAGGGCAAGCGCGTGGCGGTGATCGGCGGCGGCAACTCCGGTGTCGAGGCGGCGATCGACCTGGCCGGCATCGTGGCGCACGTGACCCTGATCGAATTCGACAGCCAGCTGCGCGCCGACGACGTGCTGCAGCGCAAGCTGCGCAGCCTGCCGAACGTGCGCATCGTCGCCAGCGCGCAGACCACCGAAGTCCTCGGCGACGGCAGCAAGGTCACCGGCCTGGTCTACAAGGACCGCACGGGCGGCGACACGCACCGCGTCGAACTCGAAGGCATCTTCGTGCAGATCGGCCTGCTGCCCAACACGGAATGGCTGAAGGGCGTGGTGGACCTGAGCCCGCGCGGCGAGATCATCGTCGACGACCGTGGCCAGACCAGCGTGCCGGGCGTGTTCGCCGCCGGCGACGCCACCACGGTGCCGTACAAGCAGATCGTCATCGCCATGGGCGAGGGCTCGAAGGCCGCGCTGAGCGCGTTCGACCACCTGATCCGCACGTCGGCGCCGGTGGAAACCCCGGACGCAGTGGCGGCATGATGCACGGGCGCGGACCGCACGCCGATCCGCGCCGCGTCGCATGCCATGCGGTTCCCTGAGGGAGGAGTCCGATGAACCTGCGCGATCTCAAGTACCTGGTGGCCTTGGCCGACCACAAGCATTTCGGTCGCGCCGCCGCCGCGTGCTACGTCAGCCAGCCCACGCTGTCGACCCAGATCAGGAAGCTGGAAGACGAACTCGGCGTGCCGCTGGTCGAGCGCGCGCCGCGCAAGGTCATGCTGACGCCGGCCGGCCGCGATGCCGCCGACCGCGCGCGCCGCATCGTCGCCGAAGTCGAGCAGATGAAGGAGGCCGCGCGCCGCAGCCAGGACCCGGAGGCCGGCACGGTGCGCCTGGGCATCTTCCCCACGCTCGGTCCCTACCTGCTGCCGCACGTGGTGCCACGCCTGCGCGCGCGCTTCCCGCACCTGGAACTGCTGCTGGTCGAGGAAAAGAGCGACGTGCTGCTTGCGCGCCTGCGCGAAGGCAAGCTGGATGCGGGCCTGCTGGCATTGCCGGTCACCGACGACCAGTTGCATACCGAATTCCTGTTCGAAGAGCCGTTCGTGCTGGCGGTACCGGAGTCGCATCCGTTGGCGACGCGCGATTCGCTGAGCCTTGCGGAACTGTCGCAGCAGCAGTTGCTGTTGCTGGAGGACGGACATTGCCTGCGCGAGCAGGCGCTTGACGTGTGCCGCCTGTCGGGCGCCAACGAAAAGTCCGAGTTCCGCGCCACCAGCCTGGAGACGCTGCGGCAGATGGTGGCGGCCGACGTCGGCATCACCCTGCTGCCGACGCTGGCGGTGAAGCCACCGGTCGCGCGCTCGGACAACATCCACCTGCTCGGATTCAGCGATTCGCACCCGAGCCGGCAGATCGCCATGGTGTGGCGCAAGAGCTCGGCGATGAGCGAGTTCCTGCAGCAGCTCGCACAGGTGTTCCGCGAACTGCCGCAAGGCCTGTTCGAACCCGACGCGCCGGTGCCCCGCGCAGCCGCGACGCCTGAACACACGGCGACCCACGTGGCTTGAAGCCGCCGCGCTTCCGGGCTACGGTAGGCGCGCAAATCAGGACTCCGATGGGCGACGCCGCAATGCGTCGCCCGTTTCCTTTGCGCGACCCTAAAACCACAGAGAAACCCATGAACAACACCCGCACCAGCGGCCTGCCGCCCTCCCTGCCCCCGCTCGTCGTTTCCAGCCGCGATCTGTCCCGCCTGGAGGCCCTGCTCGACACGCCCGTCTTGCGCCGCCACCCCGCCGCGCTGGCATTGATAGACGAACTGAACCGCGCCGACGTGCGCGCACCGGACGACATGCCGGACAACGTGGTGACGATGCACTCGCGCGTGGAATGCGAGGACGAGCTCACCGGCGAACACCATCGCCTGACCCTGGTGTATCCCCACGAAGCGAATGTCGAGACCGGCCTGGTCTCCGTGCTCGCGCCGGTCGGCAGCGCCCTGCTCGGACTGTCCGTGGGTCAGACGATCGACTGGCAGGCGTCGGGCAACCGGCCCTTGCGCCTGCGGGTCACCGCGATCGAATACCAGCCGGAAGCGAGTGGCGATCTGCATCGCTGATTGCTTGCGAGGACCGAATGCGCTCCTGCTTCCGAGATCGTGTCTTGTTGCAGCCTGGATGACTGGATTGCGGCGACCGCTAACTTTCGCTCGAAGAAACAGACATGCTGCACTTTCCATGTTCCGTAGAGATGGCGCCGCTCGCCGCGGAGGCCCTACTTTCTTTGCTTGTGCAAAGAAAGTAGGCAAAGAAAGCACACCCCGGCGGTCCGCCCGCCGCGAGCGGCGGGTGCGCAGTCCCGGCGGGAATTTTCGTGCGGGGCATCCCCGTATCGAGTACGGGGCAGGCTCTGCCCCGTACGAAAACGGCGCACGTCCTGTGCGCCGCCCCTTCGGGGTTTTACCCGCCGTGACTGCCGGACCTCAGGGGGCCCAGGAGCAAAAGCCAGTGCTTCCGCGCGCGACCCGCACGCGCTGTTGCTCCTGCTTTTGGGTCCCCATGAGGCACGGCGAGTGGGCCGTGTAAAACCCGAAGGGCGCCGTCATGGATGACGGCGTTTTCGTATGGCACACGGATGTGCCTTACGAAAATTCCCGGCCCGCTCGCGGACCCGGAGCGCACAGCGCAGGGCGTGCCGCCTGGGGCGTGTTTCTTTGGTTCCTTTCTTTGCACGAGCAAAGAAAGGAACGCCCCCGCGGCGAGCGGCGCCATGCGTCGGCGACAGAAAGCCCCTCCCGCAGGGCCATCAAAGGCAGAAGCCCACGGCGGATGTGGCAACCGCCAGAGCGGGCAGAAGACATGGACTTCGTTAGCCCTCACCCCAACCCCTCTCTCCCACAGGGACTTCCTTCGGTCGCCGCAGGGAGAGGGGCTTTGAAACCTCTCGCCGCGAGGAGCCGCACCATGCCAAAGCAAGGCCATTTCCACCACTCGCCACAAACCCTCGTGCCAACGGACAAGGCATACTTCCCCTCCCCATCCTGTGCCCGCCGAGCCACCACATGAATTCCGCCGCCCCCAGCAAACTCCAGCAACTCCGCGAGCTTTCCGTCGTCGTCGCCGACACCGGCGACTACGACGCCATCAAGCGCCTCAAGCCGGTGGACTGCACCACCAACCCGACGCTGGTGAAGAAGGCGCTGGACCTGCCGGTGTACGCCGATCTGATCGAGGAACAACTCGCCTGGGCACGTGCGCAGGGCGGCGGCGCATCGTTGGTCGATGAGGTCGTGGACCGCCTGACCGTCGGCGTAGGCGCCAAGCTCGCCGGCCTGATTCCCGGCCGCGTCTCCACCGAAGTCGATGCCGACCAGGCCTACGACACCGCCGCCACCGTCGCCAAGGCGCGCAAGTTCGTGCAGATGTACGCCGACCATGGCATCGGCCGCGACCGCATCCTGATCAAGGTCGCCTCCACCTGGGAAGGCGTGGAAGCCGCGCGCGAGCTTCAGGGCGAAGGCATCGACTGCAACCTGACGCTGATCTTCAACCCGACCCAGGCCATCGCCTGCGCCGAGGCCGGTGCGTTCCTGATCTCGCCGTTCGTGGGCCGCATCCTCGACTGGTATGTCGCCAACGGGCAGACACCGGCGAGCATCGACGAGGACCCGGGCGTGGTCTTCGTGCGCGGGGTCTATGCCGAGTTCAAGCGCCGCGGCTCGCCGACGGTGGTGATGGGGGCTTCGTTCCGTTCCACCGCGCAGATCGAAGCGCTGGCCGGCTGCGACCGCCTGACCATTTCGCCCGACCTGCTGGAAAAGCTGGAACAGGAAAGCGGCGACCTGCCGCGCAAGCTGTCGCCTGGTGCCGCTGAAGCGGTCACCGCCGCACCGGTGACGGCGGAGAGCTTCGCCGCCGCGATCGAGGCTGATCCGATGGCCAAGGAAAAGCTGGCGAGCGGCATCGACGCCTTCGCCAAGGACCTGCAGGCCCTGCGCGCGACCATCCGCGGGAAGCTGTCGGCGTAACGTCCTCCCGCCCCGCCGTCCCGCGCGACGGCGGGGCTGGTGCCCAACCGGCGGAAGCGGGATGATCCGCGCATGCGCCCTCTTCTGCTGTCATGCCTGTTGCTGGCCGCTCCGCCGGCCCTCGCCGCACCGGACCAGGTCCGGCTGGTCTTCGTCGGCGACATCATGGTCGCCGAGACGCCAGGCGAACTGATCGCCCGTGGGGACGATCCCTTCGCGCCGTTCGCGCCGCTGCTGGCCGCGCACGACGTGCGCATCGGCAACCTGGAGTGTGTGGTCGCGACCACCGGCACCGCGGAAGAAAAGCCGTACACCTTCCGCGCCGATCCACGCACGCTGCCGGTGCTGAAGCGGCATTTCGACGCCGTCTCGCTGGCCAACAACCACTCCGGCGATTTCGGCAAGCCGGCCTTCGCCGAGCAGCTCGACCTGCTGGAGAAGGCGGACCTGCCCTACTTCGGCGGCGGGCGCGATGCCACCCGTGCGCATGCGCCTTGGATCGTCGAACGCAACGGCCTGCGCATCGCGCTGCTGGGCTACGTGGAGTTCAAGCCACGCTCGTTCGAGGCCGACGCCACCCGCCCCGGCGTCGCCTGGAGCGGCGAGGACGACGATGTGATCGAGGACATCGTGGCCGCCCGGCGCGTGCACCATGCCGACATCGTGATTCCCTACCTGCACTGGGGCTGGGAGGACGAACCCGACCCCAGCCCACGCCTGCGCGCCTTCGCGCGTCGCATGATCGATGCCGGGGCCGACATGGTGGTCGGCGGCCATCCGCACGTGACCCAGGGCGCCGAGTACTACCGCGGCAAGCCGATCGTCTACAGCCTGGGCAACTTCCTGTTCAACGGCTTCGACACGCCGGCCACGACCACCGGCTGGGTGTTGTCGGCGACGGTCGGCCGCGACGGCGTGGTGGACTGGCGCACGCACGTGGCCAGGCTCGATGCCGATGGCGTGCCGCACCCGGACCCGGCCGCCGCCAGTCCCTGCGCCAGTCCGGACCGGCAGTCCGTCCGCCAGTGCACGGGGGAATGACATGAAGGCTTGGCATCCGCTCGCGGCGTTCGCCGCACTTGCGTTCGCCGGGCAGGCGCAGGCCGCCAGCGTGCGCTGCCACATCATCTACGGTGGCGAGGACTTCACGGTCGATGCGGCGCCGACGGCCGATCCGTACCGCGCAACCGGCACGAAGGTCGGGCGCTACTTCGAATTCAAGCCGGTCTACGTGGACCGCCCGGCGACCGGCCAGGCGATCAAGGTGTACGTGTACGGCATGACCACGGGCCAGCCGGTGCTCATCCATGCGGCGACGCACTCGCCGCCCTTCTCCGATCGCCGCGGGCGACCGGGCTTCACCGGTTTCCACGCCGTGTACGAGCCCACCAAGAGCAGCGAACTGCAGTACTGGTGCGAACACCTGCCCTGAGGCAGGCGCGACCGCTCAGGCCTCCAGCCCGATCGGGCAACTCACGCCCGTGCCGCCGAGGCCGCAGTAGCCGTTCGGATTCTTCGCCAGGTACTGCTGGTGGTAATCCTCAGCGTAGTAGAACGGCGGTGCCGGATACACGACTTCGGTCGTGATGTCGCCGTAGCCCGCCGCCTTCAATTGCTGCTGGTAGGCCTGCAGGCTCGCTTCCGCGGCCGCCTGCTGTTCCGGCGTGTGGCAGTGGATGCCGGAGCGGTACTGGGTACCGACGTCGTTGCCCTGGCGCATGCCCTGTGTGGGATCGTGGCTTTCCCAGAACACCTGCAACAGGCGTTCGAACGACACCTGCGCGGGGTCGTACACGACGCGCACGACTTCGTTGTGGCCGGTCTGGCCGGAACAGACCTCTTCGTAGGTCGCGTTCGGCGTGCCGCCGCCGGCATAGCCGACCGACGTGCTGTACACGCCGGGCACGTTCCAGAACTTGCGCTCGGCGCCCCAGAAGCAACCCAGGCCGAATTCGACCTGCTGCAGACCTTCGAACGCACCCTGCAGCGGATGTCCATTGACGAAATGCACGTTGTGCAGCGGCAGCGGCGTGCTGCGACCCGGCAGCATGTCTTCCGCGCGCGGCATGCGCTGCTTGTAGGCTCCGATACCCAGCATGGCGAACCTCGTGGTCGTAGGCGACGGATCAGGCGGGCAGGATGCCCAGGCCTTCGTCGTCGCCTTCCAAGATGGGGCCGTCGTCGCGCGATTCCAGCCCCAGCGCCTTTACGACACCCTCAGCCTCGGGGAACGCTGTGTCCGGCACGCAGACCCGCAGCACGCCGAACAGGGGCAGTTCGCCCATGCCGCCCAGCAGGGATTCGCCGAACACGAACGCGGGAATCTCCGCCTCCTCCAGCGCGTGCTTCACCAGGTGGGCGTCGAACAGGTTGTCGGCCAGATAGACCACGCGCATGGATTCGTCCTCCGCGGCCAGCCTACACCGGCCGATCCGGATACGGCATGCGCAGCGCCTCGGTGGCCGCGACCGATTCAGTTTCCGCCGCGGCGGCCTGCCGCCATTCCTGCATGGCCGGTAGCGCGAACAGCGCCTGCATGTAGCGGCGTGCCGTGTCATCGACCGCCGCCCCGTAGCCGTCGAAGCGGATCGCCACCGGCGCATACATCGCGTCGACGATGCCGAACTCGCCGCACAGGAATTCCCCATGCTCGCCATGCGCCGCGCGCAACTGGCGCCACAGCGCCTGCACGCGGTCGATGTCGGCCTGCGCGGCCGCATCCCACCGGTAGGCATCCGGCGTGCGCCGGCTGTTCATCGGCAACTGCGTGCGCAGCGCGACGAAGCCCGCATGCATTTCCGCAGCGGCGGCGCGGGCCAGCGCGCGTGCTGCGCGGTCCGCCGGCCAGCCGCGTCCGTCGAGCCAGCGCTCGTTGGCGTATTCGCAGATCGCCAGCGAATCCCAGACCCGGACATCGCCATCGTGCAGCGCCGGCACCTTGCCCGTGGGCGAATGACGGCGCACATCGGCCGCGAACGCGGGCGTGTCCAGCAGCAGCCGGACTTCCTCGAACGCCACGCCGAAGTGCCGGAGCAGCAGCCACGGGCGCAACGACCAGGACGAGTAGTTCTTGTTGCCGATGACCAGGACCGGGAGGCTCATGCCGGGCTCCATGCGCGCGAAGGCCGTTCAGGATAGACCAGCGGGTCGCCGGGACCGGCTAAACTTGCGGCTTTCCACGTCCCAGCCCCCACGATGTCCGACGCCGCTCACGCCCCCGACGCCCTTCCCGAAAAGAAGGACTTCATCCGCCAGATCGTGCGCGAGGACCTGGCCAGCGGCCGCCACACGTCGGTGAAGACGCGCTTCCCGCCCGAGCCCAACGGCTACCTGCACATCGGCCATGCCAAGGCGATCTGCCTGGACTTCGGCATCGCCGGCGAGTTCGGCGGCGTCTGCAACCTGCGCCTGGACGACACCAACCCGGCCAAGGAAGACCCCGAGTACGTCCGTGCCATCCAGGATGACGTGCGCTGGCTGGGCTTCGACTGGCACGACCTGCGCCACGCCTCGGACTATTTCGAGGTGCTGTACCTCGCCGGCGAGAAGCTGATCCGCCAGGGCGACGCCTTCGTCTGCGACCTGAGCGCGGAAGAAGTGCGCGAGTACCGCGGCACGCTGACCGAACCCGGCCGCAACTCGCCCTACCGCGACCGCGGCGTCGAGGAGAACCTGGACCTGTTCCGTCGCATGCGCGCGGGCGAGTTCCCGGACGGCGCACGCACGCTGCGCGCCAAGATCGACATGGCCAGCGGCAACATCAACCTGCGCGATCCGGCGCTGTACCGCATCAAGCACGTCGAGCACCAGAACACCGGCAATGACTGGCCCATCTACCCGATGTACGACTACGCGCACTCGCTGAGCGACGCGGTGGAAGGCATCACCCACTCGCTGTGCACGCTGGAGTTCGAAGACCACCGCCCGCTGTACGACTGGTGCGTGGACAAGGTCGATCTGGCGAACTCGCCGGACCTGCTGGCGCCGCTGCTGGCCAAGGGCCTGCCGAAGGAAGCCAGCAAGCCGCGCCAGATCGAGTTCTCGCGCCTGAACTTCAACTACCTGGTGATGAGCAAGCGCAAGCTGCTGGCGATGGTCAACGACCAGCTCGTCGACGGCTGGGACGACCCGCGCATGCCGACGCTGCAGGGCATCCGCCGCCGTGGCTACACGCCGGCCGCGCTGCGCCTGATGGTGGACCGCGTGGGCATCAGCAAGCAGAACTCGCTGCTGGACATCGGCATCCTGGAAGGCGCGCTGCGCGAGGACCTGGACGCCGCCGCGCCGCGCCGCATGGGCGTGATCGACCCGGTGAAGCTGGTGCTGGCCAACCTGCCGGACGGCCACGAGGAGACGCTGACGTTCTCCAACCATCCGAAAGACGACGCCTTCGGCCAGCGCAGCGTGCCGTTCTCGCACGAGCTGTGGATCGAGCGCGAGGACTTCGAGGAAGTGCCGCGGAAGGGCTTCAAGCGCCTGACCCTGGGCGGCGAAGTCCGCCTGCGCGGCGCCGGCATCGTGCGTTGCGATGAAGTGATCAGGAACGAGACCGGCGAGATCGTCGAGCTGCGCGGCTGGCTGGACCCCGAATCGCGCCCCGGCATGGCCGGCGCCGAGCGCAAGATCAAGGGCACCATCCACTGGGTCAGTGCACAGCATGCGGTGGCCGCCGAGATCCGCCTGTACGACCGCCTGTTCACCGTGCCGAATCCCGACGACGAGTCGGAAGGCAAGACCTACCGCGACTACATGAACCCGGAATCGCGCCGTACCGTCACCGGTTACGTGGAGCCGGCGGCGGCCAGCGCGGCACCCGAGCAATCGTTCCAGTTCGAACGCACCGGCTATTTCGTCGCCGACCGCTACGACCACACCGCGGAACGACCTGTGTTCAACCGCAGCGTCACCCTGCGCGATACCTGGGCGACCAAGGCCTGAGGCCGGCGCCTTTCACCGCTTCTTGAGGGCAGGAAAGGCAGGCTGCGCGCACCACCACCGAGGAAGGAGTCCGCCATGACCCGCATCGCGCTGCGCCTGCTGCCTGCCCTGCTGTCCTGCCTGTTCCTGTTCTCGCTGACGGGGTGCGCGGCACCTGCGTCCTCCGATGGCGCGACGACGGAGCCACCGGCCACCGTGACGCCGGCACCCAAGCCGACCGGCGGAAACCAGCCAGCGCGCGAGGCCGGCGCGATTACCGTGGACTACGCGTGCACTACCAGCGCCGACTGCGCGGTGAAGAACGTCGGCAACTGCTGCGGCGCGATGCCGGCCTGCGTGAACAAGAACAGCCCCACCGATCCGCAGGGCGTGCAGGCGCAGTGCGCCGCCAGCGGTCGCATGGGTATCTGCGGCTTCGCCGACGTGACCGCCTGCCAGTGCGTCAGCGGCCGCTGCGAATCCGATTCCTCCGTTGCGAAGTTGCCTGCCCAGTAATGCTCTACCAACAGATCCACCTGACCCTGCCCGCCTGGACCCATGACCTGGTCGATCCGGCGGCGACCTACGCCAGCGACGAAGACAAGGTCGCGCTGGCCATCGACCTGTCGCGCCGCAACGTGGACGCCAACAGCGGCGGACCGTTCGGCGCGGTCGTGTTCGGCCCAGACCATCGCGTGATCGCGCTCGGCGTGAACCGCGTGATGCCGCATACCTGTTCGCTGGCGCATGCGGAAACCATGGCCTACATGCTGGCGCAGCAGCGCCTGCAGACGCCGCGCCTCAACGACGTGCTGGCGCCGGTCGTGCTGGCGACGTCGTCGCAGCCTTGCTGCCAGTGCTACGGCGCCACCATCTGGGCCGGCATCGACCGCCTGCTGATCGGCGCGCGCGCCGAGGACGTGATGGAGCTGACCGAGTTCGACGAAGGTCCGCTGCCGGCCGACTGGATCGGCGAGCTCAACCGGCGCGGCATCGAGGTCGTGCGCGACCTGTGCCGCGACGAGGCACGCGCCGTGCTGAAGCGCTACGGCGAACAGGGCGGCGACACGTACTGAGCAGCGCACGGAGAAGCCCTCCCCCGGCTTCTCCTGTACCCTGTCCTCGCGGCAGGAGCCGCAGCCATCCGCTTCACGCGACCGCGCCATGTCATCGACGACCGGCCTGCTGGCTTATTGCCGTCAGGGATTCGAACCCGAACTTGCCGCCGAACTGACCGAGCGCGCTGCGCTGGCCGGATTCGCCGGTTATGCCCGCGCGCAGCGCAACGATGGCCATGTCGTGTTCGTATGCGAGCAGGCCGAGGCGCTGGACCGTGCGCTGCCGTGGCGCGACCTGATCTTCGCCCGGCAGAAGCTGCGCCTGCTCGCCGAACTGCGCGGCATCGATCCGAAGGACCGCATCACGCCGATCCTCGCCGCACTGTCCGGTGCCGGGCGCTACGGCGACCTGTGGGTCGAGCATCCGGATTCCGACAGCGCCAAGCCGCTCGCCGGGCTGGCGCGCAGCTTCGGCAACGCGCTGCGTCCGGCGCTGCGCAAGGCGGGCTTTTTGACCGAGAAGGACGATGCGCGCCTGCCACGCCTGCACGTGGTGTTCGTGCAGGGCGACCACCTGTTCCTCTGCGTCGCCCACACCCGTGACAGCGCGCCCTGGGCGCTCGGCATCCCCCGCCTGAAGCTGCTGCCGGATGCGCCGTCGCGCTCGGCGCTGAAGCTGGAAGAAGCCTTCCTGTCGCTGCTCGACGACGCCCAGCGCGAGGCGCTGCTGAAGCCGGGCATGACCGCCGCCGATCTCGGCGCGGCACCGGGTGGATGGACCTGGGTGCTGACCCGCCACCACCTGCGCGTGACCAGCGTCGACAACGGCCCGCTGCGCGAGCACGTGCTGACGACCGGGCTGGTCGAGCACCTGCGCGCGGACGGTTTCCACTGGAAGCCCACGCAATCGCTGGACTGGATGGTCTGCGACATGGTCGAACAGCCGCGCCGCGTCGCCGAACGCATGGCGCAGTGGTTCCGCGAAGGCTGGTGCCGGCATGCGGTGTTCAACCTCAAGCTGCCGATGAAGAAGCGCTGGGACGAGACGAAGCTGTGTCTCGAGCTGTTCGAGGAGCAGGCCGGCAGGCCGCTCGAGGTGCGCGCGCGCCAGCTCTACCACGACCGCGAAGAGATCACGGTGTTCGCCACGCCCGGCTGACACGTTCCCGGCATTACCCACGCCAACCGAGGGGAAACGGATGACGTCGTACCGCTTCATGCAGGCCACCTTCCTTCTGTTCGCCGTGGCACTGGCCGGCTGCACGCATGCGACACCTGCAGCGAGTACGGAGGCCGACGCCCTGTACGTCGCGCGCGACGTCATCGGCGACGGCGTCTTCAGTGCAGGCATCGAGGGTCCGGCGTTCGGACCCGATGGCGCGCTCTACGCGGTCAGCTTCGGGCGCGACGGCACCATCGGCCGGGTGACGTTCGATGCGGACGGCAAGGCCAAGGCGACCCTGTTCACCACGTTGCCGGCAGGCAGCACCGGCAACGGCATCCGCTTCGACGTGGACGGCAGCATGTATATCGCCGATTACAGCGGCCACCATGTGCTGCGCATCGCACCGGGCGAACGCGACGCGACCGTGTTCGTGCACATGCCGCAGGCGAACCAGCCCAACGACATCGCGATCTCGCCCGACGGCACGCTGTACGCCAGCGACCCCAGCTGGGCGGACAACACCGGCCAGCTGTGGCGCATCGATCGCAGCGGCACGCCGCACTTGCTGGAAAGCGGCATGGGCACGACCAACGGCGTGGACGTCAGCCCCGACGGGAAACGGCTGTACGTCAACGAAAGCGTGCAGCGGAAGGTCTGGGTCTACGACATCCGCGCCGATGGCAGCATCAGGAACAAGCGCCTGCTAATCGCCTTCGACGACCACGGCCTGGACGGCATGCGGACCGACGTGAAGGGCAACCTGTACATCGCGCGCTACGGCGCCGGCCTGGTCGCGGTGGTATCGCCCGATGGCACGCTGCTGCGTGAAGTGAAGCTCAAGGGGCAGAAGCCGACCAACGTCGCGTTCGGAGGACAGGATGGCCGCACGGTGTTCGTCACCCTGCAGGACCGGGGCGCGATCGAGGCGTTCCGCGCCGAACACCCGGGGCGCGAAGCCGGCCTGTGACGCGGTGCCGCCGACGTCTCAGGTACTGACACGCCGGCGTGGCAAGATGCCTGCCTGATACGGAGACCGACGATGCTGCCCATCGAACTCAAGGACCCTGCCGCATTCGGCACCGAGTTCCTGCGACTGACCCTGCTGCAGGGCTTCCAGTCGCTGACCAAGCGCGATCTGGAACTGCTGATCTTCGTGCTGCTGGAACGCGACGGCGCCATCAGCCGCGACGAATCCAACTTCACTGTCGCCGGCAAGCTGCGGGTGACGCCGGCGAAGATCAAGGCACTGCGGCGCGACGGCTACGCCCGCTGGCGCGCGCTGGTGCCGGAAGAGCGCGACGCCGCCCTGCAGCGCATCGTCGCCAGTGCGCTGACCGAGGCCAACCTGAAATCCGGCGCGAAGCATGTCAGCGAACGCAGCCGCAAGGAGGGTTTCCTCGCCATCCGCGTGGAGCACCCGGACGACCACCAGCAGTTCGAGCAGGCCATCCTCGATGTCGGCGCGCTGCCGGTCTACGAGCACAACCGCGAGGTCGTGGCAGTGCGCTTCGACACGCTGCTGGCGATCGCCGAGCGCTGGGGTTACCTGCAACCCGATCCGGTCGCGGTCGCCGAGGCCTTGAAGGCGATGACGCCGACCTCCGAGGAAGTCGCTGACCTGCTGAAGAAGGACGTCACCAAGCTGCGCTGGCAGGACGCGCGCAACGCGCTCAACAGCCTGGGTGCCAAAGCGGTGGCCAGCACCGCCGAGGGCGGATTGAAGGGGCTGCTGAAGATCGTGTTCCCGTTCATTCCTAGCTGACGGAAACGCGGGCCAGCGAAGGATCCTTCGTACAACGCGGAGCTTGCCTGTCATTCCCGCAGCTTTCGCCAGACGCACCTCGGGTCAGGCGACAACCGAGTGACTGTGCTCGCGCAGCCGAACCACGCGACTTTTTCCGTCGTTCCCGCGAAGGTGGTACCAAGTGACGTTGCTTTCCACGGACTAACGTCACTGGGTCCCCGCCTGCGCGGGGACGACGGTAACGCGCAGACCTGCCTGCACCAACCCGCCTCAGCCGATCTCCACGCGCGCTCCCCCATCACGCGCAGACGCGAAGATCGCATCCAGCACCCGCATGTCGCGCCAGCCTTCCTCGCCGGGAACGCGTGGCGGACGGTGCTCCAGGATGGCCAACGCATCGGCATCCATCTGCCGCGCCTGCTGTGCCGGCGTCGCGCCGATCGCCACGTCGAAACGGCGTCCGTCGCTGGCCTCGCCACGCACGCCCTCGTAGGCCTGGAACGGCGACAGTTCGTACCAGCCCTCCGCGCACTCCGCACGCAGCCGGTTCATGTTCTCGCCGAAACTGGTGGCGCAGTCCGCCGTGACGCCATCGGGGAACTCGAGACGGAACCGCATCGTCTCGTCGACACCCCGGAAGATCTCCGGCCGCTGTATCGACGATGTCGCCGTCACCGCAATGGGTTCCGTACCTGCGGTGTAGCGGGCCGCATTCAGCGCGTACACGCCCATGTCGTACATCGCACCACCGCCACGTGCGGGATCCAGCCGCCAGTTGTCGCCGCTGGCGCCGTCGAATCCGTGGAAGCCGGCCTCGGCACGGATGCGCTGCAGCGGCCCGAACGGCCGCGACGTCGCCAGCGCCATCACCGCCTGCGTATTCGGCTCGTGCTGCATGCGGTAGCCGATCGCCAGTTGCACGCGGTGCGCACGGCAGGCATCGATCATCGCGCGTGCCTCGCCCGCATCCATCGCCATCGGCTTCTCGCACCACACGTGCTTGCCGGCCGCCGCCGCGCGCAGGGTGAACGGCTTGTGCAGATGGTTGGGCAGCACGAGGTAGACGACGTCGATGTCGGGATTGTCGGCGATGCGGTCGAAGGCGGCATAGTCGTAGACGTTGCGGTCGGGAATCGCATGGCGCCGCTGCCATTCCTCTGCCTTGGCGGGCGTGCCGGTGACGATGCCGGCCAGCCGGCAGTGCTTCGTCATCTGCAGCGCGGGCGCCAGCAGGTCACGGCTGTAGTAACCGAGGCCGACCAGTGCGACGCCGAGCGGACGCCTGGTCCCGGCGCGAGCGAAAGGAACCGTGCCGGCCAGGCCGGCAGCGCCGAGCGCACCGAGGACGCGGCGGCGCGATGGATCGGGAAGGACGGGCGCGGCGCTCATCATGGACACCTCGGACGGGGGAACCGTGAGGCTACCGCATGCCGCGCGCGCATGCGTCAGCGGGCGCGTTGTCCCGCGGCGTGCCGCCAGAAGAAATCCACCAGCGGCGGCAGCTTGCCTGCCAGGCCCAGCAGCGGACCGCGCAGCAGGGTCAGGTGCATCTCGTCGGTGGAGAACAGCCGGTTGATGCCGTCGAAGGCGTAGGCGGCGGTCGCGTTCTCGCTGCGGCGCTGGCGTGCCCAGCGTTCGAGGCGATGCGGCGCGGCCCAGTCGGCACGCCGGCCCTGCGCGGCACGGATGCCGTCGCGCAGCGCGGCGACATCGCGCAAACCGAGATTGACGCCCTGCCCCGCCAGCGGATGCACGACATGCGCCGCATCGCCGGCGACGATGACGCGGCCGGCGACGTAGTCCTTCGCCAGCTGCCGCTTCAGCGGAAAAGCCGCGCGCGGCGAGGCCGCGTCCACCTGGCCGAGCTTGCCGCCCATGGCCAGCGTCAGTTCCCGGCCGAATGCGGCATCGTCCAGCGCCAGCACGCGCTGCGCTTCGTCATCCGGCAAGGTCCAGACGATGGAGCTGAGCCCGTCCGCGAACGGCAGGAAGGCCAAGGGTCCCGTCGGCAGGAAGCGCTGCCACGCGGTGTCTTCATGCGGCATGCCGGTACGGACGAACGCCACCACGCCACGCTGCGCGTACTCGTGCGCAGCGACGTCGAGGCCAGCGAGGCGGCGCAAAGTGGAATCGGCACCATCCGCCGCCACCGCCAATCGCGCATCGACGCGCGTACCGTCGTCCAAACGCAGCGTCACGCCAGCCTCGTCCTGCTCCATCGCCTCCACGCGTGCCGGGCAGCGCACCTGCACGCCGGCCGCCGGCAACGGGGCCCACAGCCGGTCGACCAGCAGCGCGTTCTCGACGATCCAGCCCAGTTGCGTTCGACCGAGCGTATCGGCATCGAACCGCAGTTCGTCGCCGCCGCCGGCATCCCACACCCGCATGCGCCGATAGGGCTGCGCGCACGCATCGCGCACGGCGCTCCACACGCCAGCCTCGTCGAGCAGCGCCGCGTTGTCCGGGGCAAACGCATAGACGCGCAGGTCCGGCTGTGCAGGCGACCAGCGTGGGGGCTCGCGGCCTTCGACCAGCACCACGTCGAGTCCTTCGCGCGCCAGCACCAGGGCGCAGGCAGCCCCCACCACGCCGCCGCCGACGACGGCGACATCGATCTGTCCACGCCGCTTCATGCGGCCTCCCCGCGGCACAACGCCGGTACATCGCCACGGAAGCCCATCGCACCGCCGACCAGGAACGACTGCAGCGAGGGCTGCGCATCCACGGCCGCCAGGCCCAGGCTCCGCAGCGGCTTCAACAGCGGCGACGGATTGGCGGTCAGGCGCGCCAGGCCGTCGGAGAACGCCAGCGTGCGTCCGCGATCCTCGCTACGGCGCGCGGCATAGGCAGCGAGGCTGTCCGCATCACCGGGATCGTCGCGATGGGCGATCTCCTCGGCCAGCGTCAGCGCATCGCGCAGGCCGAGGTTGAAGCCCTGCGCGCCGATCGGATGGATGGTCTGCGCGGCATTGCCCAGCACCACTGCGCGCTCGGCGACCAGCCGCTGCGCGACGACGCGGATGATCGGATACGCGCTGCGCTCGCCGCTGGCGGTCAGGCGGCCGATGCGCCAGCCGATGGCGTGCTGCAGACGTGCAAGCCAGGCCGCTTCGCCCAACGCGGCGACCGCATCGGCGTCTTCCCGCGCGACCCCGTGTACGACGCCCCAATGACGGTCACCGCGCGGCAGCAGGGCGGTCGGTCCGGTATCGCCGAAACGTTCGTACGCGGTGCCGTCCGGCGCCTGGGTGGCACGCACACGGGCGACGAACAGGGTCTGCCCGTAGTCGTGTTCGTCCACCCCGATGCCGAGCGCCCCGCGCACGGCGCTGCGGGTGCCGTCGGCCGCCACGACAAGGCGGGCCTGCAGCGTGCGCTCGCCATCGCCATCGGCGATCCGCAGCGCACGATGCCCTGCTTCGTCCTGCGCGAAGCCGACGAAGCGTGCCGGCCGATACCGGGTCAGTTGCGACAACCCATCCAGCCGCGCCTCCAGCGCCTCGCCGAAGTCCCGCGCCACCACCACCTGGCCGAACGCGTCGCGACCATAATCGCCGGCATCGAGTTTCACCCGGCCGAAGTCGCCCTGGCGGCTGATATGGATGCGCCGGATCGGCCCGGTGGGCGTGCGCAGCCGCTGCATCACGCCGAGCGACGTCAGCGCGTTGACCGTCGCCGCAGCGAAGCTGAGGTTGCGCTGGTCGAACACGGCGGGCATCTGGCCCGTCGGCGTGGCCTCGACCAGTCCCACATCCAGCCCTTGCCGGTCCAGGGCGATGGCCAGGCTGGCACCCACCAGCCCCCCGCCCACGATCACCACGTCATGCCGTTCTGTCATGCCGCCATGATAGCGCCCCGCCTCCGACGCCCCGTCCGTGGGCATGCGATGCACGGGCTCCGGTAGAATGCGGGGCTGAGTCTCCGGAACCGTGCCGATGAACACCACTGTCCAACGCGTCATTGTGCTGACGCTGATCGCCGCCCTGCTGGTGCTGACGCGCCTGCACCTGCCCACCACGTTCGGCCACATCGGCCCGTTGCCCGACGCCAGCTGGGCCGCGTTCTTCATCGGCGGCTACTACCTGCGCGGCTGGTCGCGCTGGGCGTTCCCGCTGTTCATGGCCGCCGCCGTCGCCGTGGACTACGTCGTGATCAGTGGCCAGGGCATCAACTTCTGGACGCATTACTGCGTCTCGCCGGCGTACTGGTTCCTGCTGCCTGCCTACGGCGCGATGTGGGCCGGTGGCGTCCTGCTGCGCCGCTACCAGACCGCGCACCATGGCCGCACGCTGGCGCTGCTGGTCGGCAGCCTGCTGGTGTCGGTCACCGTCTGCCACCTGCTGAGCCAGGGCAGCTTCTACTGGCTGAGTCCGGTGGTCAGCGAGCCCACCCTTGCCGGCTGGTGGAAGAACTTCAGCGACTGGTACGTGCCCTACCTGCGCGTGGCCGCGATCTACGTGGGCCTGGCCGTCATCGTGCACGTGGTGGTCGAGCAGGTCGTGCGCCTGGCCAAGCCGCACGGCCGCACGGCCGACTGACCGGACCGAACCGGCAAGCCGATGGGCAACCGTCTCTCGAAGATCTACACCCGCACCGGCGACGACGGCAGCACGGGGTTGGGCGATGGCACCCGCGTGGGCAAGGACTCCGCGCGCGTCACTGCCTACGGCACGGTGGACGAAGCCAATTCGGCGATCGGCGTGCTGCTGGCGGTCCCCAGCGTGCCGGACGACATCCGCGCCCTGCTGACCACGGTGCAACACCAGTTGTTCGACCTGGGCGGTGAGCTGTGCATCCCGGGCCATGCCGCGATCACCGGCGACGACGTGGATGCGCTGGAGCGGCAGCTGGACCATTACAACGACGACCTGCCGCCGCTGAAGGACTTCATCCTGCCGGCCGGCGGCGAAGCCGCTTCGCGCTGCCACCTGGCCCGCACCATCGTGCGCCGGGCAGAACGCGAGACCGTCACCCTGGCCCGCCACGATGCGGTGCGGCCGGAAGCGATCCGCTACCTCAACCGCCTCTCCGACCTGTTGTTCGTGCTGGCCCGCGTGCTGGCCCGTGCCGACGGCCAGGGCGAGGTGCTGTGGAAGCACGAGCGCCGGCACTCCTGAGGCCGGGCGTATCCCTCCAAGGTCGGATGCCGGCCCGGCCGGTGTGGCGCATAGAATGGAACCGGACATCCAACGGGAGAGGCGGTTCCCGCCCTGACGGGGCAACGCCGGCACCTTGATCATCTATACCCACCCCGCCTGCCTGCTGCACGACCCCGGTCCCGAGCACCCGGAGCGTCCTGCGCGGCTGGAAGTCGTGCTCGAGGCCCTGCGCGAACATCACGCCGACGCGGACTGGCGCGAGGCGCCCATCGTGAAGCTGGGCGATCTGCGCCGCGTGCACGACGACGCCCTGGTGCACGACGTACTGGAAGCCGACATCGCCGGCTACCGCATGCTCGATCCGGACACGGTGATTTGCCCGGCCTCGCGCGCTGCGGCGCTGCGGGCCGCCGGCGCCGGCGTGGCCGCGGTGGATGCCGTGATGGACGGCGACGACCGGACGGCGTTCTGCGCCGTCCGCCCGCCGGGCCACCACGCGACCGGCACGGCGGCGATGGGGTTCTGCCTGTTCAACAACATCGCCGTGGCCGCAGCATATGCCTGCGACAAGCACGGGCTGGAGCGGGTGGCGGTGATCGATTTCGACGTCCACCACGGCAACGGCACCCAGGCCATCTTCTACAACGACCCGCGCGTGGCCTATTTCAGCAGTCACGAGTCCGGCATCTACCCGCACAGCGGCGCGCCGTACGAGCGCGGCGCGGGCAACATCTTCAACGCCCTGCTGCCACCGGGCAGCGGCGGCTTCCGCTTCCAGAACACCTGGGCCGACGAACTGCTGCCGGCCCTGGACGACTTCAAGCCCCAGTTGGTGCTCATTTCGGCCGGGTTCGACGCCCACATGCGCGACCCGCTGGCGGACCTGATGCTGGAGACCGAAGACTTCGGCTGGATCACCCGGCAGCTGCGCGACGTCGCCAACCGGCACGCCGGCGGGCGCCTGGTCTCGATGCTTGAGGGCGGCTACGACCTGGAGGCCCTGCGGGACTGCGCCAAGGTCCACGTGGACGAGCTGCGCTGACAGCAGACCACCCGCTCGCCCGGTCGCTGAACCTCCCCCGACATCGCCCGGAGGCCTTCATTGCCCGCATGCATGGGATACGGCAAGCTAACGGCCGTTTTTCGTCCGACAGCGAGCCCAGCACCGCGTGCGCACCGCCCTCCGCCTGCTCCCGTTGCCCTTCAGCATCGCCCTGTGCCTGCCGGCACTCGCCGACGATGAGAAGCCTGAAAGCTGGGCGCTCTGCCCGATCCAGGACGTCATCCCGGCCTTCGGTGGCGCCCCGCAACCCGTGGCATCCGGCACCCCGCAGGCGACCCGCGAGCAGCGCGCCGAACAGTCGACCTCCATCGAGGGCGACAGCCTGGGCGGCACGGAGTCCAACCTCGAGTACCAGGGCAACGTGGCCCTGAGCCGCGGCGACCAGTTCCTGGGCGCCGACAACCTGAAGTACGACCAGGAAAAGGACACCTACGTCGCCGACGGCCACATCCGCTACCAGGACACCGGCATCCGCCTGGTGGCCGACACGGCGCGTGGCAACCAGGAAACCGATACCCACCAGATCGACAACGTCCGCTACCAGCTGGTGTCGCGCCGCGGCAACGGCGGCGCAGACCGCATCGACATGAAGGGGCCGGAAGGCAGCCTGCTGCATTCGACCTATTCGACCTGCGACCCCGAGGACCGGCGCTGGGACCTGCGCGCCCGGCGCATCGACATCAGTACCGACGACGGCTGGGGCGTGGCGCGCGGGGCGACGATCCGGCTGGGCAAGGTGCCCGTACTGTACGTGCCGTACCTGAAGTTCCCCATCGACGACCAGCGCCACACCGGCCTGCTGTATCCGGCGATCGGCCTGTCGGGTCGCAACGGCTTCGACTGGAAGCAGCCCATCTACCTGAACCTGGCGCCGAACTATGACGCCACGCTCGAGCCCCGCTACATGAGCGAGCGCGGCTTCCAGCTGGGCGCCGAGTTCCGCTACCTTTACGAAAAAGGACGCGGCGAGATCCAGGGCACCTGGATGAACAAGGACGACCTGGTCCGCGACCGTATGCGCGAGTCGACCTACGACCCGGAGAATCCGAACAATCCGGATCCGGACGACGGACGCGGCTTCTTCTCGTATGTCGGTTCCCACCGGTTCAACCGGAACTGGCAGGCGCGCGCGAACCTGACCTGGCTCAGCGACGCCCGCTACCAGGAAGACTTCGGCAACTCGCTTTATGGCCAGTCGTTCTCGTCCGTGACGAGCACTGCAGGCGTCTACGGCGCGGGCGAGTTCTGGACCGCCGGGCTGATGGCCGACCACTGGCAGCTGTCCGACTACCTCAGCAGTGAAGCGTCGCTCCCCTACGACCGTCTGCCGCGCGCCTACCTCAACTGGAGCCAGCCGCTGAGCCGCTGGATCAACGTCGGCGGCCACGTGGAAGCGGTCCGTTTCCAGCACGATGCGAAGGATGGCGGCAGCCGACTCGACATCAAGCCGACCGTGTCGTTCCCGATCCAGGGCGCCTCCTGGTACATCACGCCCACCCTGGCGTACCGGCACACCGAGTACCGGCTGGACGCGGACCTCGCGCGGGACACCGCGATCCGACAGGCGCGGGCGGCCTATGGTGTCCCTGCCAACCAGGTGACGCCGGCGATGATCGCCGAGTTCTACGACCGCTCGCCCAGCCGCAGCCTGCCGATCGGCTCGCTGGATGCCGGCGTGTATTTCGACCGCGAGACCGAGATCAAGGGCGACCGCTTCCTGCAGACGCTGGAACCGCGGCTGTTCTACCTCAATGCGCCGTACCGTGAGCAGGACGGCATTCCGATCTTCGACACCCGTCCGTTCAACTTCAGCTACGGCCAGCTGTTCCGCGACAACCGCTACACGGGTCCCGACCGCCAGGCCGATGCCAACCAGTTGACGCTGGCCCTGACCACGCGCCTGCTGCGACAGAAGGACGGCTTCGAGCGTCTGTCGGCGAGCATCGGCCAGATCCGCTATTTCGACGACAGTCTGGTCACGTACTCTTCTGCGGAAGTGCCGCTTGAACGGGGCAAGTCGGCGTGGGTGGTGGACGCCAACTACGCGCCGACCGACCGCTGGACCATCGGCGCGTCCTACCAGTGGGACCCGAAGTTCCGCCGGGAGGATCTGGCCAGCGTGCGCGCACGCTACCTGCTGCCCGACGATGGCGTGGTCAACCTCACCTACCGCCGCCGCCGCGACCTGCTGGAGCAGGCCGACTTCTCGTTCCTGTATCCGGTCACGCCCGCTTGGAGCGTGGTCGGCCGCTACTACCATTCGTTCTACCGCGACGCCGCCACCAACCAGGAGCCTGGCCTGCTGGAAGGCGTCGCCGGCGTGCAATGGGACAGCTGCTGTCTCGCCGTGCGCGCACTGGTACGCCGCTATGTGCGCAACCGCGAGGGCGAAATGAACACGGGCTTCCAGCTCGAGTTCGTCCTCAAGGGCCTGGGCTCGGCCGGCCAGGACACGGACCGGACCCTGCGCCGTGCTATCCTCGGTTACTACCGAGACGACCTCTATCTCGTCCCACCGAGCAATATCGCGCCGCGTCCGGACGACACCACCTACGCTCCGGATCCGATGCCATGACCAAGCCGTTTTCCCGCCTCCTGATCGCCGGCCTGCTGACCCTGTCGACGGTCGCCGCGCCCGTGACGGCGCAGACCCTGCAGCCGCTGGACCGCATCGCCGCCGTCGTCAACGAAGACGTGGTGCTGCAGAGCGAGCTCGACCGCGCCGTGCAGAACGTGCTGACCCAGTACGCCAACCAGCCGGGCCAGCTGCCGCCGCGCGCGGTGCTGGAACGCCAGGTGCTCGAGCGCCTGGTGCTGGTCAAGCTGCAGGTTGCACGTGCCGCGGAAACCGGCGTACGCGTCAACGACGCCGACCTCAACAACGCGGTCAATGCCGTGGCCCAGCAGAACGGCACCACCCCGGACGGCCTGCGCCAGCGGCTGGAAGCCGACGGCATGTCGTTCCCCGAGTTCCGCAATTCGCTGCGCGACGAAATCACCATTCAGCGCCTCAAGCAGGGCTTTGCGCAGACCCGCGTGAACGTCAGCGAGGGCGAAGTCGATGCCGCGCTCGCCGCGCAGGCCGCCAGCGGCACCCAGTACCGCCTGGCCCACATCCTGGTCGCGCTGCCCGACGGCGCCAGCGCCGAGCAGATCAGCACGGGCCAGGGCAAGATCGACGGCGTCAAGGCGCTGGTTGACAAGGGAGAGCTCGACTTCTCCGCTGCCGCCGTGCGCTACTCCGACAGCCCCAACGCGCTGGAAGGTGGCGACCTCGGCTGGCGTAGCGTCGATGAAATCCCGACCGCCTTCGTCGAGATGCTGAAGGGCATGAGCCCGGGCCAGGTCGTCGGCCCGCTGCGCGGCCCCAGCGGCTTCCAGTTGCTGAAGCTGGTGGAGACGCGCGACGCAGCGCAGGCCGAGAAGCGTTCGGTCGAGGAATACAACGCGCGCCACATTCTTGTGCGCGTCACCGACACCCAGGATGCGGCCGCCGCGAAGGCGAAGATCGACACCCTGCGCGCGCGTATCGCCGGCGGCGCCGATTTCGTCGCCGTGGCCAAGGAATCCACCGAGGACGCGAACAGCCGCGACGACGGCGGCGACCTGGGCTGGTTCCCGGCCGACGCCTTCGGTCCCGCATTCGGCAAGGAAGTCACCGGCCTGCAGGATGGCCAGGTGAGCGCACCGTTCCGCACCGATGCCGGCTGGCACATCGTGCAGCGTGTCGGCAGCCGCCAGACGGACGTGACCGACCAGAACCGTCGTGCCCAGGTGCGCGACACCATCGGCCGCCGCAAGGCGGAAGACGAATACAACCGCTACCTGCAGGAGCTGCGTGGCGAAGCCTACGTCAGCTTCCGCACCGGCGACCGCGCCGAGACCACGCCGGGCGGCTGACATGACGCCCCGGCTGGCGCTGGTTCCGGGCGAGCCTGGCGGCATCGGACCGGAGCTCTGCGTGCGGTTGGCGCAGCAGCGCCGCCAGGACTGCACCCTGCTCGCCTTCGGCGACGCCGCCACGCTCGCCGCCGCCGCGGACGCACTCGGCCTTCCACTCCGCTTGCTCGTTGAACAGGAGGTCGCCTCGCAGCCAGGCGATCTGCGCCTTCGGCCCGTGCCCAATGCGGCACCCAACGCCTTCGGCAAGACCGACCCGCGCAACGCACGCGCGGTCATCGATGCACTGACACTGGCGGCCGATGCTTGCCTGCGCGGCGAACTCGATGGTCTGGTTACCGGCCCGGTGCACAAGGCCGCGATCAATGCCGGCGGCATCGCCTACAGCGGCACCACCGAGCTGCTCGCCGAGCATGCCAGCCGGCCGGTAGTGATGATGCTGGCGAACGACATCGTGCGCGTCGCGCTGGCGACCACCCACCTGCCACTGCGCGACGTGCCTGACGCGATCACCCATGCAGCGCTGGCGCAGGTGCTGCGCATCACCCACGCCGCGCTGCGCCGCGACTTCGGCATCGCCGATCCCGTCATCGCCGTGCTCGGCCTCAATCCGCATGCAGGCGAAGCCGGGCTTCTGGGGCGCGAGGAGATCGAGGTCATCGAACCGCTGCTGCACGCGCTGCGCGCCGACGGCATGCGCCTGGAAGGATCGCTGCCCGCCGATACCGCCTTCCTGCCGCAGAAGCTGTGCGGTTTCGATGCGGTGGTCGCGATGTACCACGACCAGGGCCTGCCGGTGCTGAAGTACAGCGGCTTCGAGCAGGCCGTGAACCTGACCCTGGGCCTGCCCTATCCGCGCGTGGCGGTCGACCACGGCACCGCGCTCGACCTGGCCGGCAAGGGCGTCGCGGACCCGTCCAGCCTGTTCGCCGCCGTCGCCACCTGCGCGCGCATGGCAGCCCAGCGCACGGGCTGACCGCCGCTCGCCGGCGGAAGATGCGACCTTCCCGCATAATTCCCGCATGTCGCATTTCAAGGCTCCTCCCAAGAAGTCCCTCGGCCAGCACTTCCTGACCGACCGCAGCTACATCGACAAGATCGTGATGGCGGTGAACCCGCAGCCCGGCGACCGGCTAGTGGAGATCGGGCCGGGCCAGGGCGCGATCACCTTCCCACTGCTCCGCAAGCACGGCGAGCTGACCGCGATCGAATTCGACCGCGACCTGATCACGCCGCTGATGGAAGCCTCGGAAGGCGTCGGCCGGCTCACCATCATCCACAAGAACGTGCTGGACGTGGACTTCGGCAAGCTCGCCGGCGACGGGAAGATCCGGCTCGTCGGCAACCTGCCCTACAACCTGTCCTCGCCGATCCTGTTCCATGCCATCGAACACGCCGCATCGATCCACGACATGGTCTTCATGCTGCAGAAAGAGGTGGTGGACCGCATGGCTGCCGAGCCGGGCAGCAAGGTCTACGGCCGGCTCAGCGTGATGCTGCAGGCCTACTGCAGCGTCGACTCGCTGTTCGTCGTGCCGCCGGGCGCTTTCCGCCCCCCGCCGAAAGTGGACTCCGCCGTTGCGCGCCTGGTGCCGCGCGACGCGTCGGCCATCGGCATCGCCGACCATCGCCGCTTCGAAGAGGTCGTGCGGGCCGCCTTTGGCCAGCGTCGCAAGACCCTGCGCAACGCGCTAGGCGGCACCTGTTCGAGCGAACAGATCGAAGCCGCC
Organism: Pseudoxanthomonas japonensis; assembly: GCF_043632995.1. Taxonomy (NCBI): domain Bacteria; kingdom Pseudomonadati; phylum Pseudomonadota; class Gammaproteobacteria; order Lysobacterales; family Lysobacteraceae; genus Pseudoxanthomonas; species Pseudoxanthomonas japonensis. The sequence goes on from NZ_CP171632.1 coordinate 3,150,232, forward strand.
GGCCTGCGTCCCGATGCGCGTGCCGAACAGATCGAGGTCGAGGGCTTCGTCCGCCTCGCCAACCTGCCTGCGGAAGGCTGATCGCGCTGCATCACCGCCTTGTTTCCGCTTTTACACGCCATTGCATACACTTCCCGCATGGATTCCCCCGACTACGCCATCGACGTCGATGTCGCCACGCGCTTCCTGGACGACCAGTCCACGCCCGAGGACGGGCGTTACGTGTTCGCGTACACCATCCATATCCGCAATCGTGGCCGCGTGCCCGCGCAGCTGCTGCGCCGCCACTGGGTCATCACGGATGCGAACGGCAAGGTGGAAACGGTCGAGGGCGAAGGCGTCGTCGGCGAGCAGCCCTGGCTGAGGCCGGGCGAGGATTTCCGCTACACCTCCGGCGCCATCCTCGAGACCTCACTGGGCACCATGCAGGGAAGCTACGACATGCTGGCCGACGACGGTACCCGTTTCGACGCTCCCATCGCGCAGTTCACCCTGTCCGTCCCGCGGACGCTGCACTGAGTCCGCCGCGATGACGGTATGGGCCATCGGCGACCTGCAGGGCTGCTACGACGCCACGCAGCGGCTGCTCGAGAAGATCCGCTTCGATCCCGCGCAGGACCGCCTGTGGTTCTGCGGCGACCTGGTCAACCGCGGCGGGCAGTCGCTGGAGACGCTGCGGCTGGTGCATTCGCTGCGCGACCACAGCACGACGGTGCTCGGCAACCATGACCTGTCGTTGCTCGCCATCGGCGAACGCTCGCCGGATGAGCAACGCAAGGTCAATCCCGACCTGCAGCGTGTGGTGCTGGCGGACGACGCCCGCGTGCTGCTGGACTGGCTGCGCATGCAGAAGCTGGTGCACGTGGACCGCGAGCTCGGCTGGATGATGGTGCATGCCGGCCTTGCGCCGAAGTGGACCACGGCATTGGCCGAAAAGCATGCGCGTGAGGTGGAGCAGCAGCTGCACGGCAACGCCTACCGCAAGCTGTTCCGCAACATGTACGGCGACAAGCCGAACTGGGCGCCGCACCTGTCCGGTTACGATCGCGCACGCGCCATCATCAACGTGCTCACGCGGATGCGTTATTGCACGCCACGCGGACGAATGGCGATCGAGGAGAAAGGCGCGCCGGGCCGGCAGGCGCAGGGCCTGTATCCTTGGTACGAAGTGCCGGGCCGCGCCGAGCGCGACCTCAAGATCGTCTGCGGCCACTGGTCCACGCTGGGCCTGATGATCGGCCATGGCGTGCACGCGATCGATACCGGCGCGGTGTGGGGCGGCAAGCTCACCGCATTGCAACTGGATACCGACGACATCCGGCTGGTGCAGGTGCCCGGCCGCGACGTGCCACCTCCGCCCAAGGGCGAACTGCCGAAGGACTGAGCATGCGGCGGGCGCGGCTTTCGACGCTGTGCCTGATGCTGCTGGTACTCGCGGCCTGCCGTGACGAAACGCCGGCCGCCGTCGATACCGCGCCGCCGTCCGCTGCCACGCCGGATGCGCCTCCTACCATCTCGCCCCCGCTGGTCGCCGCGGCACGTGCGCAGGTCGGCGTGGTGCGCCTGTATGACCCTAGCTACTTCAGCCTGTCGTACCCCGGCGGCGATGTGCCGTCCGATCGCGGCGTCTGTACGGATGTGGTCATACGCGCGTTGCGCACACAGGGACTCGACCTGCAGCAGGCGATCCACGACGACATGCGTCTCCACTTCGATGGATACCCGAAGCTGTGGGGGCTGTCCCGACCCGATCGCAACATCGACCACCGTCGCGTGCCCAACCAGATGCGTTGGTTCGAACGCAACGGATGGCATCAGAGCATCGGCTCTTCAGCGGACGATTTCTCGCCCGGCGACATCGTGGCGTGGAAACTCACCGGCAGCGGCCTGCTGCATATCGGCATCGTGTCGGACCGCCGCAGCCACGACGGCACGCCACTGATCCTGCACAACATCAACGCCGGCACGCAGGAAGACGACCTTCTGTTCCGCCACGCCATCATCGGCCATTACCGGCAGCCTGCGGCCGTCGACCAAATCGCATTGCCGTAGCGCGAGCCGCTCGACGCCGCGCATCCCCCAGATGCGGAAAGTGCGGGAGTTCATATCGTCATTCCGGCGAAAGCCGGAATCCATTGTGCTTCCGCTCGCACTGATTCGACTGCAAGCAAAGTGGATTCCGACCTTGTCAGGCTTGTCGTTGAGGGCTGCCGGAATGACACGCCCACGTTCGTCTGCGCATCGCGCGCTGTCAGAGACGCCTGTACTCGACAAAGTCAAAGCACAGCGCATGCTTCGCATCTACCGGATGCACTTCGCGCGAGACTTCGCGCCAGTCCACGGGATCGAACGGCGGAAAGAACGCATGCGCGTCGTCCACCACGGTATCGACCTCGGTCAGGTGCAGCACATCGGCGCGGTCCAGCGTCAACGCATAGACCTCGCCACCGCCTATCACACAGAGTTCGTCGGCACCCTGTTCCGTCGCGATCCGGATCGCCTCGTCGACCGACGCCACCGCCTGCATGCCTTCGAACGGCACGCGACCGCTGCGGGTCAGCACCAGGTTCAACCGTCCGGGCAATGCGCGGCCAAGCGACTCGGCGGTCTTGCGACCCATCAGCACCGGCTTCCCCAGCGTCAGCGCCTTGAAGCGCTTAAGGTCGTCAGGCAGACGCCACGGAAGATCGTTGTCGCGGCCGATGGCGTGGTGGCGATCGAGCGCCGCGATCAGCGAGACGCGCACAGGACCTAGACCGCCACCGGCGCCTTGATCGCCGGATGCGGGTCGTAGCCGTGGATCTCGATATCGTCGAAGGTGAAGCCGAACAGATCGGTGACGTCGGGATTGAGGTGCAGCTTCGGCAGCGCACGCGGTTCGCGCGACAATTGCTCGCGCGCCTGGTCGTAGTGATTCGAATACAGGTGCGCATCCCCCAGCGTGTGCACGAAATCGCCCACGCCGAGACCCGTCGCCTGCGCCACCATGTGCGTCAGCAACGCGTAGCTGGCGATGTTGAACGGCACGCCCAGGAAGATGTCGCCGCTGCGCTGGTACAGCTGGCAGCTGAGCTTGCCGTCGACCACGTAGAACTGGAACAGCGAATGGCACGGCATCAACGCCATCTTCGGCAGCTCGGCCACGTTCCAGGCGCTGATCACCAGGCGACGCGAATCGGGATTGCGCTTGATCTCGTCCACCAGCCACTGCATCTGGTCAATGGTCTGGCCGTCCGCACCTTCCCAGCTGCGCCACTGCTTGCCGTACACGGGACCCAGCTCGCCGCTCTCGTCTGCCCACTCGTCCCAGATGCTGACCTTGTTGTCCTTCAGGTAGGCGATGTTGGTCTCGCCTTTCAGGAACCACAGCAGCTCATGGATGATCGAGCGCAGGTGCAGCTTCTTGGTGGTGACCAGCGGGAAGCCTTCGTTGAGGTCGAAGCGCATCTGCCAGCCGAACACGCTGCGCGTGCCGGTGCCGGTGCGGTCGGACTTCTCGGCGCCCTGCTCCAGTACGTGGCGCAACAGGTCGAGGTATTGCTTCATGCTTCGCCTCCGGCGAACGGCTTCATACGGTCTTCTCCTTGCCGTCGTTGGGCACAGGCACCACCGGCTGCAGCGTCGGCGCGCGGCGCGACAGCCACAGCAGGTACAGGCCCAGCAGCACCAGCGGTACGCTGAGGATCTGGCCCTTGGTCAGCCAGCCGAATGCGACGTACATGCCCTCGTCCGGCACGCGCACGAACTCGACGATGAAACGGAACACGCCATACATCAGCGCGAACAGGCCGGAGACGAGATAACGCGGCTGGGGCTTGCGCGAGACCGTCCACAGCACGACGAACATCACCAGCCCTTCGAGGAAGGCCTGGTAGAGCTGTGAAGGATGACGGGCGAACGGGTCCAGTGCGCCAGCCGCATACTGCGCTTGAAGCTGCAGTGCATCCAGGTGGCGTAGCGCAGGGTCGGTCGGAAAGATCACGCCCCAGTCGCTGTGCGTCTGCTTGCCCCACAACTCCGCACCGATGAAGTTGCCGAGACGGCCGAAGCCCAGGCCCGGCGGCACCAGCGGCGCCACGAAGTCCATCGTGTCGAAGAAATGCAGCCGGTGCTTGCGCGACCACCACAGCGCCGCGGCCATCACGCCGAGTAGGCCGCCATGGAAGCTCATGCCGCCTTCCCACACCTTGAAGATCGACAGCGGGTTGTCGAGGAAGGTACCGAAGCCGTAGAACAGCACGTAGCCGATGCGACCACCCAGCACCACGCCGAGCATGGCGTAGAACAACAGGTCGGAGAACGCATCCGCGTTGACGCCGGGCAAGCGTCCCTGCGACGCGCGCAGGCGGCCCAGCCACCAGGCCGTGATGAACGCAAGCAGATACATCAGGCCGTACCAGTGCAGCTTGACCGGTCCCAGCGAAAAGATGATCGGATCGATCTGGTGGAGGTAGATCATGCGCCTCGGCGTGGCCGGTGGGGATGGGCTATTTTGCCCCAGCCGGTCCGCGCGTGGATGACTGGCGATCTCGTAGCGCCCGACTCGCCTGGCTGGGCAGGTATTCGGAGCCAAGGCAGCGGAGCAAGCTCCGCTCTACGGCGTCGATATCCATCCAGCCGATGCGGTTGCCGTCGTAGAGCCGAGCTTGCTCGGCTGGGCCCTCACCCGGAACCACCGGCTGTCGAGCGAGCTCCGCGTTACACGGCGCCGGTTTCAGTCCAGCAGGTGCGGCCGGTTGGGCAGTTCGTCCTCGTCCGGCTGCCCGTCGGATTGCGGCCAGTGCATCGCCAGCAGGTCCGATACCGCGCGGATGCCGTTGATGACGGCCTGTTCGGGATGTCCCGCGCGCATCTCCTGCTCGATCAGCCGGCAGACCGCCGCCCATTCCGCATCGCTCACGCGACCTGCCAGGCCACGGTCGGCGACGATCTCGATACGGTGGTCGGCCAGCAGCAGGTAGATCAGCACGCCGTTGTTGGCCTCGGTATCCCAGGTGCGCAGGCGGACGAACACGTCCTGCGCCCGGTCGCGCGCGTCCATGCCGGCCACTACCGCGCCGGGCGGCAGGTTCGATTCCACCGCGAACATCACCTCGCCGCGATGCTGGCGCTCACCCGTCGCAATCGCCTCGGTGATCCGCTGCAGGCTGTCCTCGGGAAACAACCGGCGCGACGAAGGGGCGAACAGATGCCGTAGCAGGCGCATCACCAGCTCCCCGAGGCGCCACCGCCCCCGGACATGCCGCCACCACCGCCCCAGCCGCCTCCACCGAAGCCGCCTCCACCACCTCCCAACCCGCCACCACCCCAACCGCCACCGCCGCCGCCCCACCCACCCCAATCGCGGTGACGCGCGTAGCCACCACCCGTGGAGACCGAAGCAAGCCCGTAAAGCAATCCGAACACGCCGGCGATCCCCGCCGGGATCAGCGACGACAGCAGCAGCGCGACCCCCGCCGCCGCGCCGCCGGTGAACACGCCGCGCAGCCCAGCCGGCGCACGTCCGAACACGCCGCGCACGACCGTCGCCACGATGAACGCCGCGAACAGCGCGAAGAGCCAGTCGGTGCCGCGACCGCTACCGGGCTCGCGATGCGTGCTGACGGGCGCCGGCAGCGCTTCGCCGTCGATCAGCTTCACCAGCGTCGCGGTAGCGTCGACGATGCCGCCGCCGAAATCGCCGGTACGGAACTTGGGCGCGAGGTATTCCTGGATGACGCGGTTGGCGATGGCATCGGGAATGGCGCCTTCCAGTCCATAGCCCGGCTGGATGCGCACGCGGCGATCGTCCTTGGCGACCAGCAGCAGCACGCCGTCGTCCACGCCCTGCCGGCCCAGCTTCCACTGGTCGAAGACGCGCTGCGTGTATTGCTCGATGGTTTCCGGCTGCGTGGTCGACACCATCAGCACCTGCAACTGGCTGCCCTTGCGCTGCTGCAATGCCAGGGACTGCGCTTCAAGCTGCTGCTTCTGCGTCGCATCCAGCGTGCCGGTGGTGTCCACCACCGGCGAATCGAGCGCGGGAATGGGCGCCAGCGACTGCGCCCACGCAGGCGCGACGATCAGCAGCAGGCAGAGCGCCAGCGCGCGGAGCATGGCGGGGATGCGTCGCTGCTCAGTTGTCCGGCGACGGTGCCGGCGGCGGTGTGGGTGCCTGCGGCGTGGCCGGTGCGGGCGGAGGCGTACCGAAATCCACCGCCGGCGCTTCCGAGATCGCAGCTTCGTTCTCGACGGTGAAGTTGGGCTTCTCCTTCGCCCCGGTGATCTTGGCGGTGATCACCTGCGGGAACTGGCGGATATACGTGTTGTAGTCCTGCACGGTCTGGATGTAGCGGCCGCGCGCGACGGTGATGCGGTTCTCGGTGCCTTCCAGCTGCGCCTGCAGGTCGCGGAACGACTGGTCGGACTTCAGGTTCGGGTAGTTCTCGGTCACCACCAGCAGCCGCGACAACGCGCTGGAGAGTTCGCCCTGCGCCTGCTGGAACTGCTGCAGCGAGGCGGCGTCGTCGGCATTGACCTGGATCTGCCCGACGCGCGCACGCGCGTTGGTCACGTCGGTCAGCACCTGCCGCTCCTGCTGGGCGTAGCCCTGCACGGTCTTGACCAGGTTGGGGATCAGGTCGGCGCGCCGCTTGTACTGGTTGAGCACCTCGGACCAGCCCGCCTTCACCGCTTCGTCCTTCTGCTGGATGGCGTTGTAGCCGCAGCCGGACAGCAGCGCGACGAGCAGGACGAGCAACCACAGACGCGACACCTGGCGCATGGCACGACACTCCGTTGAAGGACGCGCCGATTGCAGCACCTCGCCCGTGACGGCGCAAGCGTCATGCGGCGCGGGAGGCAACGCCCACGGACTTGTTACCTGTCCGTGAAAAAGAAGGGCTCCCGAGGGAGCCCTTCGCGATGCGACGTCGGCGTGCGCTTACTCGCGCAGCATGCGCTGGCTGGCGCGCTTCTTCGCCCACAGGTTGAGGCATTCGACCACCGCCGAGAAGCCCATCGCGCCGTACAGATAGCCCTTCGGGATATGCATCTCGAAGCCGTCCAGCAGCAGGTAGGCACCGACGGCCACGATGAAGGCCAGCGCCAGCATCTTGATGGTCGGGTTGTTGTCGATGAACTGGCCCAGCGGCTTGGCCGCCAGCAGCATGACCATCACCGCCAGCAGGATCGCCGCCACCATTACCGGGGTGTGGTTGGCCATGCCGACCGCGGCGATCACCGAGTCCAGCGAGAACACGATGTCGATCACCGCGATCTGCGCGATGACGCCGGCGAACGACACGGCCGGACGCGTATGCACGTCTTCCGAATCCGGTTCGCCCTTCACCAGCTCCAGGATCTCCTTGGTGCCCTTCACCAGCAGGAACAGGCCGCCGACGATCAGCACCAGGTCGCGCACCGAGATACCCTGGCCGAACAGGGTGAACAGATCGGTGGTCAGGCCGGCCAGCCAGGCCAGCGTCAGCAGCAGCATGATGCGGGTGATGCACGCCACGGCGATGCCGAACTTGCGCGCGACTTCGCGCTGGTGCGCCGGCAGTTTGCTCACCGCGATGGAGATGAAGACCAAGTTGTCGATGCCCAGCACGATCTCGATCGCGCTCAACGTGATCAGCGTGATCCACACCTGCGGATCGGTAAGCAGTTCCATCATGGGGGAGTACCTTGGTTCAGATCAAAAGTCAGAGATAGCGGGGCACAAGGATCAGGCCCCAGCACAGCAGCACGTTCATCATCAGCACGAAGACGGCGGCGGAACCCATGTCCTTCGCACGACCGGCGAGTTCGTGGTGTTCGGGGCCGTAGCGCTCGATGACGGCCTCCACCGCGGAGTTCAGCAGCTCGGCCGCCAGCACCAGCAGGCAGCTGCCGATCATCAGCGCGCGCTCCAGCCCGCCCTCTCCCAGCCACAGTGCCAGTGGCGCCAGCACGACCAGCAGGTAGACCTCCAGGCGGAACGAGGATTCGTGGATCCACGCCGCCCGCAGCCCCTGCATGGACCACACGGTCGCCTTGAGGATGCGGCCCGGGCCGCGGGGGAGATGTCCGGTTTCGTCAGCCATGGGCAGGTCGATGCGAAGGAGGTCCCGCATCGTCCCCGGCCGGCCAGGCGGTGCCTGGACCAGCGGGAGGTCGGATCGGGTGGAACCGGCGCCGGTAGCGCGCCAAGACGCGATTTTGCCACAAGGCAGCCCGCGGCCGGTTTGCATCACCGGTCCCGGGCTGGTCCACTGGGGCTGACCGCCCCCGAGGAGCCCTTCCCCCGTGACGTTCCTGAACTCCCTGCGCCTGCCCCTGTCCGCCCTCGCGCTTGCCGCCGTGCTCGCCGCCTGCGCGGGCGGCCCGCCCGCGACGTCCGCCACGCCTGCCGCCACGACAACGGCGAAGACCGCGCCGCGCATTCCGGAGCAGGTTTCCAACGCGGAGTGGAAGAACGACATGCAGCGTTTTGCGGCGGAAGACGCGCAGTCGCCGCCACCGCGCGGAGGCGTGGTGTTCACCGGCAGCTCGTCGATCCGCCTGTGGGACACGCTGGCGCAGGATTTCCCCGGCGTGCCGGTGATCAATCGCGGCTTCGGCGGGTCCGAACTGCGGGACAGCACGTGGTACGCGGACCGCACCATCGTTCCCTACGCCCCGCGGCAGATCCTGATCTACGCCGGCGACAACGATCTGAATTCGGGCCGCTCGCCGCAGCAGCTGCATGCCGACTTCATCGCTTTCGTCGAGCGCGTACGCCGCGACCTGCCGAAGGCGAAGATCGCCTACATCAGCACCAAGCCCAGCCCGTCGCGCGCGCAACTCCTGCCCACCCAGCGCGAGGCGAATGCGCTGGTGCAGGCGGAAGCCACGCGCCTGGGCGTGGATTACATCGACATCTTCACGCCCATGCTGGATGCAGGCGGCCAGCCCAATGAGGCCCTGTTCGTCGAAGACCGGCTGCACATGAATGCCGCCGGCTACGACATCTGGCAGCGCGTGATTGCCCCGTACGTGAAGTGATCCCGTCGCCGCGCCGCGCTCAGTGCCGGCGCGGCGCGCCCTCGTTCTGGTGCAGGCTCAGCACGTTGCCGTCCGGATCGAGGAAGTCCAGCGACAGCCCGCCGTCGGGCGACTCGCTGACCGGCACCACGATCTCCACGCCTTTCGCGGCCAGCGCTTCGGCATGGTCGTCGATGCCGCCCTCGAGACTGAAGACGACGACCGGCGATTCGCCCGCGCGCGCCGGGCGCGGGATGAAGACGAGCGCGAGTTCACCGACCTCGCCCATCGCGAATGGGCCGTCATGTCCGTCCATGGCGTCGATGGGCAGGCCCAGGGTGTCGCGGTAGAACGCCACCGACCGGGCCAGGTCGGAGACGAAGAACACGATGGCGCCTACCTTGCAGTGCGTGAGCATGGGATGTCCTCCTGTGTGATTCCCTTCTGTTGGTTGCCGCGGGAAGGCGATGTGTGAGCACCGGCATCGATCAGGAGCAGGTGCCCATCCGGATCGTGCGTTCCCAGGCCCTCGCCGGCCTGCATGGCGGCCTTCAGCGCACGCCGGGCCAGGCCGAAGGCCAGATCGACGCTGCGTGCAGGGTCGCGCAGTTGCGACAGCGCGATGCTTTCGGCGCGCACCGTCGGGGACTGCGCAGCGAGCGTCTGGCGGATGCGGGTCAGGCGCTGGCGGAATGCGGTGGGCTCGATGCGCAGGATCCAGCGGATCTCGTCCGCGGACAGGCCGTGCAGGGCGAGCACGGCCAGCTGTCGTGCCGAGGGCGGGAGCGTCGCCAGCCAGGGGAGGTGCGTCGCGGCGGGTCCGGATGACGGGTGCGATGCCTCGGCAGCGACGACGTCTTCATGGAGTTCGGCCAGCGCTTCGCGACGGCGCCGACGGACCGCCGTGCGTGCGGCCATCGCTGCTTGGCGACGGAGTACGCCGGAGAGCCAGGGCAGGTCATGGCGTCCGGCGACCATGCCGGCAAGCAGCGTTTCCTGCACCAGGTCTTCCGCTTCGTCCGTACGACGGCACAACCGCAGCGCCTGGGCGCGGAGAGTGCGATAGATCGCCAGCGTCAACGCATCCGCGCTGCGCTCCGACGGCACCGTCACTCAGGTGTCCTGATAGATGGCCGTGCCGCGCGTGCCGTCAGGCCGCACCCAGCCGCGGTACATGCCGCGCGTATTGAGGACCAGCGCCAGGTTGCCGTCGCGGTCCACCGCGATCGCGCCGCCATCGCCCCCATGCTGCGGCACTTCGCCGAGAATCACATCCTCCACCGCATCGCGAAGGCGATCGCCCCGATACGCGATACGTGCGGCGATGTCGTGCGCCGCCGCGTTGCGGATGTAGAACTCGCCCCAGCCGCTGCACGAGACCGCGCAACGCGCGTCGGCCCAGGTGCCGGCACCGATCACCGGCGAATCGCCGACACGCCCCCAGCGCTTGTTGGTCATGCCGCCGGTAGACGTGGCGGCCGCCAGGTGCCCGCGGCTGTCGAGCGCGACCGCGCCGACCGTGCCGAAGTACTTGCCGCGCAGATCGTCGCTGCCCTGCCAGGCCTGCTGCTCGCGCTGTTGCGCATCGCGCAGCTGCGCGCGCCGCGCCTCGGTCGAGAACCAGCCGTTCGGCACGCGCTCGATGCCCGGCTGCGTATCGGCGAACTGCTCCGCGCCGTCGCCGATCAGGAACACATGCGGCGAATCCTCCAGCACGCGTCGCGCCAACCGCACGGGATGGCGCACCGTCATCAGGCCGGCGACCGAACCGGCACGGCGATGCCTTCCGTCCATGATCGACGCATCCAGTTCGTGCCGGCCTTCGGCGGTGAACACCGAGCCGCGCCCGGCGTTGAAGTGCGGCGAATCCTCGAGCACCGTCACCGCGGCTTCGACCGCGTCCAGCGCAGTGCCGCCCGTGGCGAGGATGGCGTGGCCGACATCGAGGGCGCGCGCGAGTTCGGCGTGGATCGCGGTTTCCACGTCGGCCCCCAGGCTCCCCGGCTCGATCACGCCAGCGCCTCCATGGATGGCGAGTGCAAGCGGCCGGCGGGACGAATGCGGGCTCATGGCGCAGGACCGGTGGGCGCAACGGGCGTTCAGCATACTCCCGCCGCTGCGCCACGCCAGTCCTGGCGCATTACTGGGAGCGCAGCGCCTCGATGGGGTCGAGCTGCGAGGCTTTGCGTGCCGGGTAGTAGCCGAAAAACAGGCCGGTGGCGATCGAGAAGCCCGCCGCCAGGCCGATGACCTGCCCGTTCAACGCCACCGGCAGGTCACTGAACTTGCCGACCAGCAACGCCCCGGCCACGCCGATGACGATGCCCAGCACGCCACCGCCCAGCGACAGCAGCATGGCCTCGGCGAGGAACTGCCGGCGCACGTCGCCCGGCCCCGCGCCCACCGCCATGCGCAGGCCGATCTCGCGGATGCGCTCGGTCACCGACACCAGCATGATGTTCATGATGCCGATGCCGCCGACGATCAGCGAGATCGTGGCCACCGCGCCCAGCAGCAGCGACATCAGCCGGGTGGTCGCGGTACGGGTGGCGACGATCTCGGAGATGTTGCGGACGTTGAAGTCATCGTCCTCACCCGGGCCGATCTTGTGCCGCTGGCGCAGCAGCGCTTCCACCTCGCCCTGCACGTAGCCCAGGTCCTTGGCGTCGGCCACGGTCAGCGCGATCTGCTGCACGGCACCCGGTGGCACCCCCATCGACCCCATCAGGCGACGGCGCGCGGTCTCCAGCGGCACCATCATCACGTCGTCCTGGTCCTGCCCGAAACCGCCCTGCCCCTTCGGCGCCAGCGTGCCGACCACCGTGAACGGCACGCGGCCCAGGCGCACGGTCTGGCCGACGCCGCTGTCCTCGCCGAACAGCGTGCGCCGCACGGTCTCGCCGAGGATCACCACCTTGTCGGCGCTGGAGTAGTCCTGCGCATCGAAGCCTTCGCCGTTGGCGATAACCCAGCTGTTGATGTCGAAGAAATCCGCCTGCACGCCCTGCCAACTGGTCGACGCATTGTTCTCGGCGAACACGATCTGGGTGTTGCCGCGCAACGCACCGGCCACGTACTGCACTTCCGGGATCTCGTTGCGGATCGCGTCGACGTCGCCTTCCTTGAGCGTGTAAAAACTGCTGGAACTCATGCGCACGCCGCCACCGCCGGGACCACGGCCGGCACCCGGGCTGATGTCCAGCCGCTGCGAACCTAGGCCGGAGACCAGCTTGTCGATCTCGGCCTGCGTGCCCTGGCCCACCGACACCATGACGATGACGGCGGCGATGCCGATGATCACGCCCAGCGAGGTCAGCGCGCTGCGCATCCAGTTGCCGCGCAGTGCGTGCAGCGCGGTGCGCAGGATGTCGGAGAACTTCATGGTTGGAAGCCGTGATTGGTGATTGGTGATAGGGAATTCGCAAGAGCAAAGCGACCGCAGCCACGCTGCACCGAAATATCGCAAGCTCGTTGGGGAATCGGCCTCATGGCGCCTCCCTTCCAATCACGAATCACGAATCACCTCCTCCTCATGCAGCTCGCCGTCGCGCATCACCAGGATGCGGTCGGCGTGCGCGGCGACTTCGGCGTCATGGGTGATCAGGATGACGGTATGACCGTCGTCGCGCAGGCGCTTGAACAGCGCCAGGATCTCCTCACCGGTCTTGCTGTCCAGCGCACCGGTCGGTTCATCGGCCAGCAGGATCGGCGGCTGGTTGATCAGCGCGCGCGCGATGGCCACGCGCTGCTGCTGGCCACCGGACAGTTCATTGGGCCGGTGGCCGGCGCGCTCGGCCAGACCGACCGCGGCCAGTGCCTGGCGCGCGCGTTCGGCGCGCTCGCCCGGCGGCACCTGCGCATAGCCCAGCGGCATCGCCACGTTGTCCAGTGCGGTCATGCGCGGCAACAGGTGGAAGCCCTGGAACACGAAGCCGATCTTCTCGCGGCGCAGGATCGCCAGCTGCTCGGCGTCCAGCGTGGCCACGTCGATGCCGTCGCACAGGTAGCGGCCGTCGGTCGGCGTGTCCAGGCAGCCGATCAGGTTCATCAGCGTGGACTTGCCCGAACCGGACGGCCCCATGATGGCGACGAAATCGCCGCGGTCCACGCGCATGTCGACACCGCGCAGCGCGACCACTTCCGCCTCGGTGCCGGCGGAATAGACCTTGCCCAGCGCATGCGTCTGGATGACCGGCACGCGGTCGCCGGCGTTCGCGGACGGCGTGCTCATTCCTTCGCGCGCTCGCCCACGACCACCACGTCGCCTTCGTTCACCGCACCGGACACCTCGGTGCTGGTGCCGTCGCTGGCGCCCACGCGCACCTGCACCATGTCCGGCTTACCGTTGACCAGCTTGTAGACCGGCGCGCGCTTGGCGCCGAGCAACGTGCGCAGTTCGCCATCCCAGCGCTGTCTCTGCTGCTCGTCCAGAGTGGCGCGGAACGGCGCAAAGTCCTGCTGCATGCGTTCGGCCATGCGCTGGCGGATCTGCGCCTGCATTGCGCCTCCGCCACTGCTGCTGTTGCCGCCGGGACGCGGGCCGCCGCCCGGCCCACCGAACATGCTCGCACCGCCTCGCTGCTGCGCCTGCGCCGCACGCGCGGCCTGGCGCTCACGCAACGCGGCCAGTGCCGCGTCGAATGCGGACTGCTGTTCCGGCTTCAGCTGCAGGGTGCCGGCGACGCGCACCAGGTCGTCGCTGACGCCACTGCCGCGGTTCTGGCCACCCTGCGGCGCCTGTGCGGCGGCCGTGGCGTTGGCCTCCTCGCCGGTCGGCTTGTAGCGCAGCGCGGCGTTGGAAATCTTGAGAATGTCGTCGCGCTTGCTGACCTCGATCTCGGCATTGACGGTCAGTCCCGGCAGCAGCGTGCCGTCGCTGTTGTCCACACTGACCACCACCGGATAGGTCACCACGTTGCTGGTGGTGGTGGCGGACAGGCGCACCTGCTGCACCTCGCCGCGGAACTGGCGGTCGGCGAAGGCATCGACGGTGAACGAGACCGCCTGCCCGACCTTGACCTGGCCGATGTCGGCTTCGTCGACGGCCAGTTCGATCTTCATCTTCGACAGGTCTTCGGCGATGGTGAACAGCTCCGGCGCCTGCAGGCTGGCCGCCACGGTCTGGCCGGGTTCGATGCTGCGGGTCAGCACCACGCCGTCCACCGGAGAGCGGATGACGGTACGGTCGAGGTTGACGCGGGTGGTCTGGGTGGACGCGGTCTGCTGGCGGATCGACGCCTGCGCGGCGTTGACCTGCGCACGCGCCTGGTCGCGCGCCGCGCGGGCCAGGTCGACGTCGCTCTGCGCGACCAGCTTCTGCGTGCCGAGGTCGGCCTTGCGGGTGTAGTCCAGTTCGGCGTTCGCCAGCGTGGCCTGCGCCTGCTTCAGGCTGGCCTGTGCGTTCGCGATCTGCGCATTGCCCTGTTCGATCTGGGCTTCGTAGGTGCTCGGGTCGATGCGCGCCAGCACCTCACCCTTCTTCACCTCGCTGTTGTAGTCCACCAGCACGTCAGTGACCTGGCCGGAGATCTGGCTGCCGACGGTCACGGTGGAGATCGCGCTGAGCGTGCCAGTGGCCGAGATGGCCACGCGGATGTCGCCGCGCTCCACGGTCGCGGTGCGATACGCGCTCTCGGCGCCTTCGGCCTTGCGCGAGGTCCAGTACCACGCGCCCGCTCCGAGGATGGCGACAACGGCGGCCCCAAGCAGGATCCTGGGCAGGGGAGATGTCTTGCGGGGGGCGATGCGTGCTGGCTGGCTCATGCAGTGAGTCGGCTCGGGGAGTGGGGAGTCGGAAACGGGAACGCGCCGGAGGCTGCCGCGTTGACAGCCCGCGGCACCGGTCAGTTCCCATTATGGATTACGGAACGAAGCGGATCGTCGCCGTAGTCCCGCGACCGAGCTCGCTGTCGAGCTCGATCTTCCAGCCGAATCGGTCGCACAGCCGGCTGACGATCGACAGGCCCAGGCCGCTGCCATGCGGGCGCGTGGGGTCGGCGCGGTAGAACGGTTCGAACACGCGCTGCATCGATTCGACGGACATGCCGATGCCACTGTCCCGCACGATCACGCGATCGGACTCCAGCAGCACGTCGATGCGGCCGCGGTCGGTGTAGGCACAGGCATTGCGCAACAGGTTGCTGACGACCACCTGGAAGACACGCGGCGGTGCGTGCAGGCGTGGGCGTGCATGCAGCGTGACTTCCAGGTCGACGGGTTTGTTGAGCAGCAGCGTGCGCGCGTTCTCGGCCTCGTCCATGACGATGTCGGCCACATCGAAATCCTCGCTCTGCGGCTCGACCTCGGCCTCCCGGGCGAGGATCAGGAACGCGTCGATCACCGCCTCCATGTCGCGGCCGGCGCGCTGGATGCGCTGCAGCGCCCGCGCCACGCGCGGCGGCGAATCCTCGGCCATGCCCATGTCGGTGGCCACGCGGATGACCGTCAGCGGCGTGCGCAGTTCATGGCTGGCATCGCGCGTGAAGTCGCGCTCGCGCGCCACGTGCGCGCTCACGCGCTGCGCCAGTCCGTGCAACGCCGCGGCGAGTTGACGGGCTTCGCCCTGCACATCGTTCGGCAGGCGATCGGCGGCCAGCGCACTGACGTCGGGACGGCGCGGATCCCATTCCGCCACCTGTCGCGCCAACCAGCTGACGGGCGACACCAGCCGCTTGGACGCGCGGTAGGTCAGCCAGGACACCAGGTAGATCGCGACCAGGGTCATGATGATCGGCACGGTGCCAAAATAGAACGCCAGGCGTTCGGCCTGCGAGCGCAGGAACACCAGGTAGAGGCGGCCCTCGGACTGCTCGTCGACGAGCACCAGCAGGTCGTCGTTCTTCAGTTCGTGGAACCCGGGGCGGAGGTCGCGCAGGTTCTCCGGCAGCACCAGGTTGGAATGCCCCTTGAGCACCAGGTAGCCGCGCAGGTTGTACGTGTTCGGTGGCGGCTGCGCGGTGCTGGCGCTGTAGAGCTGCCAGAAGTGGGCGGCCTCCTCCTGCAGCGCCGTGTTCATCAGGCTGTGCTTGATGACGGCGGAGATCAGGTAGACGCCCAGCACGATGGCCAGGCTGACCATCACGGCCTGCAGGATGAAGGCGATCCTGAGTTTGCGGGGCAGGCCGTGGTGGCGCATCGGCGTATCGTCCGGCGGAGTGGCCATGATGCCGCGCGCCGACGCTCAGGTCAGCCGATATCGGCGATACGGTAGCCCGCGCTCTGCACGGTGTGCAGCAACGGCTTGTCGAAGGGTTTGTCGATCACCTTGCGCAGGTTGTAGAGATGGCTGCGCAGCGTGTCGGAATCCGGCAGGCCGTTACCCCATATCTCGCGCTCGATCTCCTGCCGGGTCACCACGCGGGGCGACTCGCGCATCAGGATGGTCAGCAGGCGCAGGCCGATCGGCGACAGCATCAGCTCGGTACCGCCGCGGGTCGCACGCATGCTGACGGGGTCCAGCACCAGGTCGGCGACCTTGAGCACCTCGGCACCCACCTGGCGGCGTTCCCGCCGGATCAGGGCGCGCAGGCGTGCTTCCAGTTCCTGGATGGCGAACGGCTTGGTCAGGTAGTCGTCGGCGCCGGAACTGAGGCCGGTCAGCTTGTCGTCCAGCGTGTCTCGCGCGGTCAGCATCAGGACGGGCGTTGACTTGCGGGCCTCGTTCCTCAGGCGCTTGCACACTTCCATGCCGTCCAGCCGTGGCAGCATCAGGTCCAGGACCAGCACGTCGTAGCTGTTCTCAACCGCCAGGCGGTAGCCGTCGAGGCCGTCGGTGGCGTAGTCGACTTCGAATCCCCGCCCTTCGAGATACTCGCCGATCATCTCGGAAATATTGCGGTTGTCTTCCACGACCAGCACCAGACCCGCGGTTTCCTGACTGTGTCGCATACCGGCTCCTTGAGAGGCTTCAGGTTTGTGAAACTACCGGTCGACCGGTGGACACCGCGTGAAGACGCCCACTGCATTCAGCTGGCAGTTGGGATTACGCTTTGCGTCCTTTCCTCAACGGCCGCGCCATGATCGACCGCATCCTGCCCCTGTTCCTGCTGCTGGCGTCCAACATTTTCATGACGTTCGCCTGGTACGGGCACCTGAAGTACAAGGCTACCCCCTGTTCGTCGCCATCCTGGCCAGCTGGGGCATCGCCTTCTTCGAGTACACCCTGATGGTGCCGGCCAACCGCATGGGCAGCGCCGTGTACTCGGTCGTGCAACTGAAGACGATCCAAGAAATCCTCACCCTGGTGGTCTTCGCCGGCTTCAGCACCTGGTACCTGGGCCAGCCACTGAAATGGAACCACTACGCGGCGTTCGCCCTGATCGTGGGCGCGGCGTTCCTGATGTTCTACGAGTGAGGGGTCGCGAGGCCGCTCATGGGGCATATCCGGCTCGGGCCATCAGCTGCTCGGCGTGTGTCTCCAGCCGCTGTCTGTCCCGCAGCATGTAAGACGGTCCCTGTACGATCGCAACGATGCGCGCCGCCTCGATGGGTGCCAGCGCGCCAAGGGACTTGCCGTGCTCGCGTCGTGCAAGACGGCCCAGGCCCTTGTCGACACCGTTGTAAGCCTGGGATGCGTAGAGCCCGTACATTTCTTCATCGCTGAAATGCATGGGCAGCAGGATCTGCCAGAGCGCTGTTCTCGCTTGCCAGGCCATGGCGGACCGAGAATGGTAGAACTGGCGGACTGCCATCCTGGCCACCGACGGCGCCGGTGATTCCACGCTCGCGTCTATCAGACGGCGGATCAGGAGTGGCGGCGATGCATCCTGGCCATCAGCCTGCGCGAGGATCGCCTCCATGCCGGCTACATGCGGCCTGACCGCCACCAGGTCGTAGGCGAAAAGCCCGGTCAACGGTGCACCGATCAGCAGCGCGACCGCGCGGACGGCGTGCCGGACGACACGGCTCATGCGTCGCTCAGAACCGGATCTTCCCGGTGAGGATGTCCTTGAACATCACCCAGTCGCCGGCGAACGAATAGAACGGATGCTTGAAGGTCGCCGGCCGGTTCTTCTCGAAGAAGAAGTGGCCCACCCAGGCGAAGCCGTAGCCGCAGAACAGCGCGGCGAGCAGCCACCACGCATTCCCCTCGACGATGGCCAGCACCAGCAGCGCGAGCACGCCGCAACTGCCGATGAAGTGCAGCCGCCGCGAGGTGCGGTTGCTGTGTTCGGCGAGATAGAACGGATAGAACTCGCGGAAGCTGGCGAAGCGGCTCATGTCCCCTCCCACAGGGTCAGGCGGCGCGTGGCGCGAACATGATCACCGCCATGCCGGCCAGGCACAAGCCGGCGCCCAGCAGGTCCCAGCGCGTCGGCTTCACCGCATCCACCGCCCACAGCCAGCCGATCGCCATGGTGACGTAGACGCCGCCGTAGGCGGCGTACACGCGCCCGGACGCGGTGGGATGCAGCGTGAGCAGCCACGCGAACAGCGCCAGGCTGGCGGCCGCGGGCAGCAACAGCCACGCGCTGCCGCCCTTGCGCAGCCACAGATACGGCAGATAGCAGCCGACGATTTCGGCCAACGCGGTGACGAGGAACAGCAGCAAGGTTTTCATGCCGACAGCGTAGGGCGGGCCCTGGCCCGCCGCCAGCCCAGGGATCCCGGCAACGCAACGCGTCCGGCGATGCGACCGCTGCCGTCTTCGCACGCGAATCACCGCGCCGGTTCGGTGCGATGTTGCAAGTCGCTGGGTTCCCGCCTTCGCGAGAATGACGGTCCAACGGTGGTCGGGCAGGACAACCGCCCCCCGTAGAGCGGAGCTTGCTCCGCTGCGTGTGCCCTCCCTGCCAGGAACGCCGCGACGGCGAGGCCGAGAAGGCTGACGCTACATGCCTTCGCCTTGCTTGACGCGTCCCCACAGCGCTTCCTGCTGCTCCAGCGACAGCGCAGACATCGTCGTGCCCTCGGCGGCGGCGATCGCTTCCATCGCACGGAAGCGACGCTCGAACTTCAGGTTGGCCCGGCGCAGCGCGCCGCCCATATCGACCTTGGCATGGCGCGCGAGGTTGGCGGCGACGAACAGCAGGTCGCCGATCTCGTCCTCCAGCCGCGCGTCGCGCTCGGGCGATGGCGCGGCGGCGAGTTCGACGCGCACCTCGTCGATCTCCTCGTGCAGCTTGTCGATCACCGGCGCGGTGTCTGGCCAGTCGAAGCCGACCCGCGCCGCGCGCGACTGCAGCTTCACCGCACGCTGCCATTCGGGCAGGCCGCGCGAGACGCCGGCCAGCGCGGACGTGTCTTCTTCGCCCGCGGCCTTGCGCTCGGCGGCCTTGATCGCTTCCCAGTTCACCGTCTGCGCTTCCGCATCCGCGAACGAGGCAGCCTGTCCTGAGCCTGTCGAAGGACCGAACACGTGCGGATGGCGCCGCACCATCTTGTCGCAGATCGCCTCGACGACATCGCCGAAGGCGAAGGCGCCCTGCTCCTGCGCCATCTGCGCATGGAAGACGACCTGCAGCAGCAGATCGCCCAGTTCGTCCTTCAGCGCGGGCAGGTCATGCCGGTCGATCGCATCGGCGACCTCGTAGGCCTCTTCCACCGTGTACGGCGCGATGGTCGAGAAATCCTGCTCCAGGTCCCACGGACAACCGCCGTCGGGATCGCGCAGGCGGGCCATGATGGCCAGCAGCCGCGCGATGTCGCCGTCAGGCGATGCGGGCATGTCCATGGTCGTCGTCCTGCGCGCGCGCCAGCCAGGTGCGCCACGGCAGCGTCATGTCGCCCAGCGCCACGAAATCGCCGTTGAGCAGCGTCTCGCGGCGGTTGTAGCGGAACGCGCGGCCGTCGGGCGCCAGCAGCGCGCCGCCGGCGGCTTCCAGCACGCACTGCGCGGCCGCGGTGTCCCACTCACTGGTGGGACCGAAGCGCGGATAGACGTCCAGCGTGCCTTCGGCGATGCGGCAGAACTTCAACGACGAGCCGAGCGAGACCTCCTCGATGTCGCCCATGCCGTCGAGGAAAGCCTGCGTGCGCGCGTCGCGGTGCGAACGGCTGGCGGCAACCTTCAGCGTGCCGGTGGCCGGCGCACGCGTACGGATCTGCGCATCCACGTCGCCGACGCGGCGGTAGGCGTTGCGGCCCTGGCGCGCGTGCCAGGTCTCGCCGGTCACCGGCGCGTGGACCACGCCGAAGACGGGTTCGTTCTGCTCGATCAGCGCGATGTTGACGGTGAACTCGCCATTGCGCTTGATGAATTCGCGGGTGCCGTCCAGCGGATCCACCAGCCAGTAGGTCGGCCACTGGCTGCGCTCGGACCACGGGATGTCGGCGGCTTCCTCGGACAGCACCGGCCACTGGGGGGTCAACCGGCGCAGGCCATCGATGATCACCTGGTGGGCGGCCATGTCGGCGGCGGTAAGCGGGCTGTCGTCGTTCTTGCGCTGCACGTCGAAGGCGCCCTCGTACACGGCCATGATGGCCTGGCCCGCTTCACGGGCGATGACGATGACGGCTTCGTGCAGGTCGGCGGTCATCTTGGTCATGTCCGCGCGTTCAACCATTCGCGGGCGATGAACAGTGCCGCCAGCGAACGACCTTCCGAAAAATCCTCGCGCAGCATCAGCTGGTCGAGGTCTTGCAACTTCCAGGGCACTACTTCCAACTCCTCGGGTTCATCCCCCGGCAGACGCTCGGGGTACAGGTCTCTTGCCACCACCAGCCAGGACTGGTGGCTCATGTAGGTGGGCGCCAGGGTCAGGGCGCGCAGCACGTCGAGGCGGCGCGCGCCGAAGCCGGCTTCTTCCTTCAGTTCGCGGTCGGCGGCCTGCTCGGGCGTCTCGCCGGCGTCGATGCGGCCCTTCACCAGGCCCAGTTCGTAGCGGTGCATGCCGGCGGCGTACTCGCGCACCAGCAGTACCGTCTCGTCGTCCTGCATCGGCACCACGACCACCGCGCCATGCCCCTGCGAGCGCAGGCGGTGATAGCGGCGGCGCTCGCCGTTGCTGAATTCCAGGTCCAGCTCCTCGACATGGCGGTCCGGCCCATCGGTGCGCTGGGTGATCCCGTGGATGGTCGGCAGGCGGCTCATGCGACGGCGCGGCGTCCGCGCGCACCACGCAGTGCGTGGCGACGGCAGGGGGCGGTGCCCGATATCATGAGGGGATGCGACAACAGGATCATCAGACGGGAATGCTAGCAGAGGCGGACGCGTGGCGTGCCCGTGATCTGTCGGTGCTGTGGCATCCCTGCACGCAGATGCGTGAGCACCCGCACACCTTGCCGCTCGTCCCGATCGCCCATGGAGAGGGTGCGTGGCTGGTCGGCCACGACGGCACGCGCTACCTGGATGCGGTGAGCAGTTGGTGGACCAACCTGTTCGGCCATGCCGAACCGCGCGTCGGTGCCGCCATTGCCGCACAGGCGCAGTCGCTGGAGCAGGTGATGCTGGCCGGCTTCACCCACGCGCCGGCGGTGGAGCTGGCCGAACGACTGCTGGCGGTGGCGCCGCACCAGATGGGCCGCGCACCGCTGGCCAAGGTGTTCTACGCCGACAACGGCTCGGCGGGGGTGGAAGTGGCGCTGAAGATGGCCTTCCACTGGTTCCACAACCGTGGCGAACACACGCGGACGAAGTTCATCGCGCTGGAGAACGGCTACCACGGCGAAACGCTGGGTGCCTTGGCCGTGGGCGACATCCCGCTGTACCGGCGGGTCTATGCGCCGCTGCTGACCGAGGCGCTGTTCGCGCCCTCCCCCGATGCCTACCTGGCGCAGCCCGGCGAGTCGCCGGCCGACTGCGCGCGGCGCGCAGCCGATGCATTGGCGACGCTGCTGGAGGACCATGCGGGTGAAGTCTGCGCCGTCATCGTCGAGCCGCGCGTGCAGTGCGCCGGCGGCATGCGCATGCACCACCCGGACTATCTTTCCCGCGTGCGCGAACTGTGCGACGCCAGTGGCGCGTTCCTGATCGCCGACGAGATCGCGGTGGGTTTCGGCCGCACCGGCACGCTGTTCGCCAGCGAACAGAGCGGTGTGATGCCCGACCTGCTGTGCCTGTCGAAGGGGCTGACCGGCGGCTTCCTGCCGCTGGCGGCGGTGCTGGCCACGCAGGCGATCTACGATGGCTTCCTCGACGACTCGCGCGAGCGCGCCTTCCTGCATTCGCACAGCTACACCGGCAATCCGCTGGCGTGCGCGGCGGCGCTGGCGTCGCTGGACATCTTCCGCGCCGACGACGTGCTGGCACGCAACCGCGCGACCGCGCGCACGATGGCGACGCTCGCCGAACCGCTGGCCGCACACCGCCACGTGGCCGACGTGCGCCAGGCCGGGATGATGCTGGCGTTCGAACTGACGCAGGACGGCGACAAGGCGACGCCGTTCCCCGCCACCGCACGCATCGGCCTGAAGGCGTACCGCGCCGCGTTGGCACGCGGCGTGGTGCTGCGCCCGCTGGGCGACGTGCTGTACTGGATGCCCCCCTACTGCGTGGACGACGACGCGCTGCAGTTGCTCGCCGACGTCACCCGCCACGCCATCGACGAGGCCACCGCATGCGTCTGACCCGCTGCCATGTCGACGCCCCCCTGAGCGTGGGCACGTCCCTTGCCCTGCCCGAGACCGCCGCCAACCACCTCGCACGCGTGCTGCGGCTGCGCGAAGGCGATGCTTGCGTGCTGTTCAACGGCGATGGCCACGACTACGACGCGCGCCTCACCGCGATCAGCAAGCGCGGCGTGGTGGCCGACATCGTCGTTGCGCGCGCGATCGACAACGAGTCGCCGCTGCGCGTGATCCTGCTGCAGGGCATCGCCCGCGGCGAGAAGATGGACCTGATCCTGCAGAAGGCGACCGAACTCGGCGTCGCGGCGATCATTCCAGTGATGGCGGAGCGCACCGAGGTGAAGCTCAATGCCGAACGCACCGAGAAGCGCGTGGCGCACTGGCGCAGCGTCATCGCCTCCGCCTGCGAGCAGAGCGGCCGTGCACGCCTGCCGAGCCTGTCGGCGCCGGCGTCCCTTGCCGATGCGGCGCGCGATGTCGGCACCGGCGCGACGAAACTCACGCTCGATCCGACCGGCGACGTAGCGCTGGCGACCGTCGAGATCGCATCAGGCGCGGTGGTGGTGGCGATCGGACCGGAAGGCGGCTGGTCGCCGCGCGATCGCGACACGCTGTCGGCCGCGGGCTTCACCGGACTCCGTCTCGGCCCGCGCATCCTGCGCACCGAAACCGCCGGCCTGGCCGCCATCGCCGCCCTGCAATCGAGATTCGGCGACCTGTAGGGCGGGCTGTAGGGCGGGCTCAAGCCCGCCATCGCACGGCGTCGGATGTACCGACCACGTGCCGAAGCATCCCGGTGACAGACAGCGAAACGGTGGGCCAAGGCCCACCCTGCAGGACGTCAGGCCGCGTTGGCCAGCGCCTCGTCGATCATCGTCTCGACGAGTTCCAGATCGGGCAGTACCGCGGCTTCGTCGCCCAGCAGCACGCGGACCTTCACGCCCACCGGCAGGTCCTCCTCGGTCGCGTCGGCGAGCAGGCCGTCGCGCGGCACCGATACCAGGCGCGGGAACGACGGCGTCAGAAGAGCGAAGTAAGGTCGATCCTTGTCGCCGCTCAGCGCCTTCAGCACGACGATCTTGCTGTTCAGCGCCACCGGTTCGCCGACATTGCCGGTCAGGCGACCGAACGCGACCAGCGGTACCGGCCAGCCGTGCCAGTCGATGCGCCCCGGCAGCCAGTCCGGCATGTCCGCGACCGGCTCGACCGGTGCGCGCGTCAGCACTTCGGCGACGGTGGCGTTGGGCAGCAGCAGGCGGTATTCGCCGGCCTGGATCAGGACGCCGCGGATTTCGTCGTTGGAATGGGCCATCGTATGTTCCTCAGAACCAGCGGTCGGTCAGGCGCTGCGCGATCTGCGCGGGCGATCCCAGGTCGGCGCCGAGCGCCGCGAGCGCCTTGGGCGCGGCGGGGTCGTAGCAGCCTTCCTGCGACTGGCCCATGACCAGCGCACCCTCGTTGCCCAGCGCGGCGGCGGCATCGACCAGCGCGGTGTCGCTGCCGCTCAGCAGCAGCACGGCGCTGTCGGTCGGCGGCAGTTGCGGGATCACCGTGTGGATAACCGCGCCGGGACGGAAGCCCACCGCGCCCGCGTCGACGAACGGCACTACGTCGCCCGGCAGCACGTAGACGTGTCCGGCATCGGCGTTCTTGCCGGCTTCGGCGAGCAGGACCGGCATGTGCGACACGCGCTCCATCTGCCGGACCAGGTTGTCGTAGCGGCCGCCATCCAGGCGCAGGTGCACCATCACCGGCTTGGGAAAGCCCGTGGGCAGGTCGGCCAACAGCTTGCGCACGGCGTCGGGCCCGCCGATGCCGGCGAACACCAGCACGGCGCCCTGGACGCGCGCGGATGCCAGACCACCACCTTCCAGTGGTTCCAGCTCGAGTCTGGACAGGTCGAAGCCGGAGGCCGCGGGCGCTGCAGGGGGCAGGGGCGGCGGTACGGCCGACGGCGTTTCCGGCAGCGGCGGCGCGGACGGGGTTTCCGCCGGCGCGGAGGCCGACCGCAGCCAGGCATCCGCGTCGATCACCTGCTCGTCCGTTTCGCGCGCCTGGAAACTGCCGGTGTAGGCGAAATCGTCGCTGGGCAGCTCCAGCGCCATGCCGGCGACCGACGCCAGGTAATCGGACACGTTGTCGCCTTCGTGCAATTGCGCAGGCGTGACGGGCAGGCCAGGCTCGAGTTGCAGGCCGACGTCTTCCTCGCGGCCAGGCGGCAGCACGTCGCGGTGACCGTGCAGCTTGGCGGCCAGGTGGCGCGCCCAGCGCTGGGCATCCCAGCCCTGGCGGCGCGCGGCCAATTCGGCTTCGTCGAAGATCACCGCGACCGCGGGATCGTGCAGCACGCTGTCGAAGCGCTCCAGGCTGTCCTCGATGGCCGGTTCCAGCGCCACCAGCACCACCTGCGGCGCGCTGTTGCCCAGTGCCTCGACATCGAGCGCATTGGGGTCGTCTTCCAGCACGATCTCGGCACCGGCCTCGTGCAGCGCCACGCGCAGGCGCTCGCGCGCCTCGCCCGGGCGCGCCAGCAGGGCGACGCGTTTGGCTTCACTCACGGACACGGGCGATTCCCAGCAGGTCGTACACGTTGCGCATCAGGTCGAGCTCCTGGTACGGCTTGCCCAGGTAGCGTTGCACGCCGATGTCGAAGGCGCGCTGGCGATGCTTGTCGCCGGTACGCGAGGTGATCATGACGATGGGCACGTCCTTGAAGCGTGGATCGGCCTTCATCGCGGTGGCCAGCTCGTACCCGTCCATACGCGGCATTTCGATGTCGAGCAGCATCAGGTCGGGCACGCGTTCTTCCAGCTTCTCCAGCGCCTCGACGCCATCGCGCGCGGCGTTGACCTCGAAGTTGTGGCGCTCCAGCACGCGGCTGGTCACCTTGCGCATGGTCAGCGAGTCGTCGACCACCATCACCAGCGGCACGCGGCGCTGTTCCACCGCGGGCGCCTGCTGCGCGGGCTCCTGCGGCTGCGCCAGGTGGCGGCGCACCAGCGGTGCGGCGTCCAGGATCACCACCACGCTGCCGTCGCCGGTGATCGTAGCGCCGTAGATGCCGGGGATCGAGGCGATCTGCGGACCGACCGGCTTGACCACGATTTCGCGGTTGCCAAGCACCTGGTCGACCGCCACGGCGGCACGCAGGTCGCCCGAACGGACGAGCAGCAACGGTACCTGCGGCTGGCCTTCGGCCTTGGCCGCGCCCTGGCCGACCAGGTGACCGAGGTTGTACAGCGGATAGTCTTCGCCGGCGTAGTGGTAGCTGCCCGCGCCGGCGCTGAAGCGGGCGTGGCTGATGCGGCCGATGCCGCTGACCGCCGCCACCGGCACCGCGAACTGGGTTTCGCCGATCTGCACGAACACGGCCTGGCTGACCGCCAGCGTCTGGGGCAGGCGCAGGGTGAAGGTCGCGCCCTTGCCCGGCACCGAGCTGATTTCCAGCGAACCGCCCAGCTGGCGCACTTCGTTGTAGACCACGTCCATGCCGACACCGCGGCCGGCCAGCTGGCTGACCTTGTCGGCGGTGCTGAAGCCGGGCTCCAGGATCAGGCGGTCCAGTGCGGTGTCGGGCAGCACCGCGCCCGGTTGCAGCAGGCCACGCTGTTCGGCGCGCTTGCGGATGGCGTCGCGGTTCAGGCCGGCGCCGTCGTCGGACACCTCCAGCACCATTTCCGAGCCTTCGCGGCGCAGGGCCACGTGCACGGTGCCCTCTTCCGGCTTGCCCGCCTTGCGGCGTTCCTTCGGCGTTTCCAGGCCATGCGCGACCGAATTGCGCAGCAGGTGCTCCAGCGGCGCGGTCATGCGGTCCAGCACGTTGCGGTCCATTTCGCCGTGCGTGCCGGAGAACTGCAGGCTGACCTGCTTGTGCGTCTCGGTCGCCGCCTGACGCAGCACGCGGCGCAAGCGCGGCACGATGCCTTCGAACGGCAGCATGCGCGCGCGCATCAGGCCGTCCTGCAGCTCCGAGCTGACGCGCGACTGCTGCTGCAGCAGGCTGTCGTACTGGCGCGCGAGGTCGTCCAGCACGCCCTGCAGGCCGCTGATGTCGGCGGCCGATTCGGCCAGCGCACGGCTCAGCTGCTGCAGCGTGGAGAAGCGGTCCAGTTCCAGCGGATCGAACGTCGGATCCTGCTTGTCGTGCTCGCGCTGGTAGCGGGCGACGATCTGCGCCTCCGTCTCCAGGTCGAGACGGCGCAGCTGGTCGTGCATGCGGATGTTGGTGCGGTCCAGTTCCGCCATCGCACCGCGGAACGCACCCAGCTGCTGCTCCAGGCGCGCGCGGTAGATCGCGACTTCGCCGGCGTTGTTGACCAGGCGGTCCAGCAGATCGGCGCGGACGCGGACCTGCTCCTGTTGCCCGACCGGGAAGAACTCTTCCTCGACCGGCGCGGCGGCGTCGGTATCGATCGGTGCCGACAGCGGCGCCAGTTCGACCGGTGCGGCCGGCGTGTCCGCCGACACCGGCGCGTCCGGCAGTTCGATGCCGCGGGCGCGGGCCGTGAACTCCGCGATCATGCCGTCCGGGATGGAGACGGCGCGCCGCGCGGTGACACGGGCGAGCTGGGCGTGCAGGGTATCGAAACCGCGTTCCAGCAACTGGATGCCACGGCGGTCCAGCTCGGTGCGCTGGCCGGCGATCGATTCCAGCATCGACTCGATCGCGTGGCCCAGGTCGCCGACGGCGTGGATACCCGCCATGCGGGCGCCGCCCTTCAGCGTGTGCAGATCGCGCTGCAGGCCGGTGAGCAGCGTGCGGTCTTCCGGCGTCTCGCGCAGCTTGGCGATGAGGTCGTCGGAGTGGTCCAGCAGGTCGTTGCCTTCCTCGATGAAGATCTCGACCAGGTCCAGGTCGAGCCCGGTCAGGTCGAGCGCGTCTTCCGGCTCCGGCATCTCGGCGGGTGCAGTCACGGCAGACTCCTCGACTTCGACGGAGGCAACGGCTTCGACTTCGATGTCCTGCGATGCGGGTGCTTCCGCATCGGATGCGTCTTCAACGTCCGCGACATCCACAACGTCCTGGATCTCCACGGTTTCGTCGACGGCCGGTGCCGGCGCGGTTTCCTCGACGAGGGCATCCTCGATGGAAAGCGCGGCGCCGGCGTCATCCGTGGACGCGGTGTCGATGGCGGACGCGTCGTCTTCCTGGGCAACGGACAGCGCTTCCATCTCCACTGCGTCGTCTTCGACTGCGACCGGCGCGGCATCAGGACCTTCGTCGGCATCGCCTGCGATGGTGATCCCTTCGACCGCGTCGGTGACGTCTGCCGTCCAGGCGGCCGTCTCCGCGTCGGGGGTCGCCGCCGTGTCGGAAAGCTCGGTGGGAACGGCTTCGTCCTGCGCAGCGACGCCATCGTCCGCGACGGACGGATCCGCTTCTGCCACTCCGTCGCCGTCGCCAGCCTCGGCCGGCGATGCGTCGTCCGCCTCGACGAGGAAGGCGGGCAGGTCGCCATCGACCACCAGGGCATCGTCTTCGACGCTGGGGACCGCTTCGTCGGATGCCTGCTCGATGACGTCCTCGCCGGAGACCACAACGGGCTCTTCGATCGGCGTCGAGGCATCCCCGGCCATATCGGCCTGGCCGGCATCTGCTTCGGCGTCGGCCTCGGCAACGACGATCTCCTCCACCTCGGCGAACGCTTCGTCCTCGGGGACGTCGCTGCCCGCCTGCGCCGCAGGCTCGGCCTCCGGCGCGTGCGTGCGCGGCAGGATGCGGTAATCGATGTCGTAGAAGGTGACGCTCTGGTCCACCGGCGCCGGTGTTTCCGGAACCGTGGATGCGTCGATCGACGACACGGCTTCGGTGGCGTCGCTGGCGATCTCGCCGGTCGACGGGGTTGCGCCGTCGTCGACGGTGGCGCCCTCGACGGAACGGGTGGCGTCGAATCCGCCAGCCCCGCTGGCCGCTTCGGCATCGAGATACGCCGACAGGTCCATCGCCAGCAGTTCGACATCCGAGGGGCCGACCGGCGGCGCGATCGGCGTCTGGCCGACGTAGGTGCCCTGCCGGGTGTCGTCCACGATCTGCGCACCCTGGCGCAGGTCGGGGAGGCGGTCGGCGAGTGCGCGCAGCTGGCCCGCCAGTGCGGCGAACGCCGGGATGCGCGGCGACGGTGCCTGCAGCGCGGCGACGCTGCGACGGATCGCCTGCGCGGTGTCCGCGAAGGCCGCCACGCCCTCCGGCGTCGGTGTTTCGCCGGCCGCCAGCAGGCGCTTGGTGTACTGCTCGGCCGCCGAGGTGACGTGGATGATTTCCGGCACGTCGGCCATCGCCAGCGCACCGTTCATCGTGTGGATCGCGCGCAGCAGTTCCTCGCTGACCGGCACAGGCTCGACCTGCGCCTTCTGCAGCCAGTGATCGACGGTGTCGAGATGGTTGTCGACTTCCGCCTCGAGGATCTCGCGCAGCACGGCATCGACCGAGGCCGGCGTGCCTTCGGCTTCCGGCTCGAACACGGCCGGCGCCTCGTCGACGAAGGAAACGGGCGCCACGGCGGCCGGCTCGACGACATCGAGGTCGACGTCCTCTTCCAGCACGGTCGGCTCGGCGCTGTAGTACGCGTCCTCGCCCGCGGCGAGGCGGTCGGCCACGTCCTGCAGGCCGGCCAGGTCGGCGGTGACGCTGCCCTGGCCGCGCAGCGCGGCGTTGAGCTGCGGCAGCGTGTCGCAGGCCTGCTCCAGCAGCACTTCGACGGCATGGCTCGGTGCGCGCGTGCGGTCGAGCACGCGGTTGAGCATGTTCTCGACTTTCCAGCTGAACTCGCCGAGGGTCTTGGCGCCGACCAGGCGGCCACTGCCCTTCAGCGTGTGGAACACGCGGCGGATCGGTCGCAGGCGTTCCAGGTCTTCGGTATTGCTGCGCCAGGCCGGCAGCAGCTGCCGCAGGTTGACGATCTCTTCGTCGAACTCCTCGAGGAAGACCTCGCGGATGTCGTCGTCGATGTCGGTGCTGTCGCCATCGAAGCCGCCGACGATGGCCGACGGCACGGCGGCCGCGGCGGCGGCGATCTCGTGCCGCAGGTCGGGCAGCGCATCGGATTCGACCACCGGCGCGGACACGTCCGCGGCGAAGGTTTCGACCGGCACGTCGATCGCGGCGCGGTCGTCGGCATCGGCTGGCGCATCGGCCACGGCGATGTCACCCGCATCGACCGGCAGGTCGAACGCAGACGTCTGCTCCTCGGCCGGCGACGGCGATGGTGCGCTGTCTTCCTCGAAGCCGACCGGATCGAACGGGTTCGCGCCGGCGTTGGACGGCGGCATGGCATCGAGGGGCTCGAGCGAGAGCGCACCGAACGATGCCGGCGCGGGTTCGACGACGGGCTCGACGTGCGCCACGGAGGGCGCTTCGGCGACCGGTACCGGCGTGGCGGTCGGCGCTTCGACAGCGGGCGTCTCGACGGGCGCGGCGGCTTCCGCCGGCAGCGGCCAGTAGCGCAGGGCTTCCAGGCTGCCGCGGGTGATCTCGAGGATGTCCTCGCGGTTGGGACGCCGCTCGCGCAGCGCTTCCAGGTAGTACTCCAGGCTGGCCATCGCATCGGCCAGCGTGTCCAGCTGCTGACCACCGGGCACGCGCTTCTTGCCGATCAGCTCACCGCTGACGTAGCGCTTCACGCCGACCACGTAGTCGCCGGCCTGGCCGAGTTCGAGCATGCGCAACGCACCCGCCACTTCGTCCAGCAGGCGCGGCACGTCCGCCAGTTCGGCGTGGTCCCAGTTGGTCTCGATGAAGGCGACGAAGCGCTCGCGTGCGCCGGCGAAGTTGATGATGGCTTCCTGCGCGAGGATCTCGACCGTGCGCTGCGATTCCGCGGCGCTCGGGTCCTGCACGGCATCGCCGCTGCCCAGACGCGCGACCTGGTCGTCCAGCGACGCATCGACGTACAGCAGCGCGCCGGCGACATCGAGCAGCGTGCCCTCGTCGGCCGGACGCGACCCGGAGGCCACCTCGCGCAACGTGTCGCGCTGCTGCAGCACCACGTCGCGGGCCACGCCCAGGCCCATCATGCCGAGCGTATCGGCGACATTGCCCAGTTCGGTGACCTGCGAGTCGAGTTCGTTCGCGTCGCTGCCCGTGCGCAGGTGCAGATCCAGCGCGTCCTTTACCCGCAGCAGTTCTTCCTTCACCGCGTTGCCGACGGTGTCGAGCAGTTCGCGGTTGCGGCCGCTGAGGCTGCTGCGCGCGTGGTCGATCTCGGCTTCGCTGGGTGCCGCCTCATCGCGGGCGCCGGCCGGGAACAGCATGCTCTCGTTGAGGCCAGGCGCGCCACGCGAGGCGCGGATCTCATTGAGCAGCGGCAGCAGCACGATCGGAATGTCGCGATGGCCTTCCTGCAGGCGCTCCAGGTAATCCGGCAACAGCACCGCACCGCGCATCAGCGTGGCGCAGGCTTCGTCGCGGTCGCCCACGCCGCCGTCCTGCAGCGCCTTGGCGAGCAGTTCGAGTTCTTCGGCCACCATCGCCGGCGCATACAGTTCCACCATGCGCAGCGTGCCCTGCACCTGGTGCAGGTAGCCGGCGCAGAAGCGCATGCGGCTGGTGTCCGACGGCGTTTCGACGAACGCTTCGATCTCCTGACGGACCAGGCGCAGGGTTTCGTCCAGCTCGGGTTTCACCCAGCCGAGCACGGCGTGGCTCATGGCTTCGCGGAGCGCACTCATCGGCGTGCTCCCGCGGCGACGGCAGAACCGTCAGCCTCGCGCTGCTGGCAGGCGGGAAGGCGTAGGAAGTTCATGCAGTGCGTCCCGTCCTCAGCCCGGCAGCTTGAAGTCGGCGACCGAACGGCGCAGGTCCGCGGCCAACTGCGCCAGGTGTCCGATGGACTCGGCGGTCTGCCCGGCACCCAGCGAGGTCTGCGAGGTGATCTGGCGGATCACGCCCATCGTCTGGGTGATGTCCAGGGCGGCCGACGACTGCTGCTGCGCGGCGCTGGAGATGCCCTTGATGAGGTTGTTCAGGTCGTTCGACACGCGCTCGATCTCGCCCAGCGCGGTACCCGCGTCCTCGGCCAGTCGCGCGCCGGACACCACTTCGGCGGTGGTCTGCTCCATCGAGCTGACCGCTTCGTTGGTATCGGCCTGGATGGTCTGCACCAGCGATTCGATGCGGCGCGTCGCGCCCGAGGTGCGTTCGGCGAGGCGCTGCACTTCGTCGGCCACGACCGCGAAACCGCGGCCCGCCTCACCGGCCGAGGCCGCCTGCACGGCCGCGTTGAGCGCCAGGATATTGGTCTGCTCGGAAATGTCGTTGATCAGTTCCACGACCGAGCCGATTTCCTGCGAGGACTCGCCCAGTCGCTTGATGCGCTTGGAGGTTTCCTGGATCTGGTCGCGGATCTGGTCCATGCCGCGGATCGTCTCGCGCACCACGCCGGCACCCTCGGTCGCGATCTGCACCGAGCGTTGCGCCACTTCGGCGGACTCGGTGGAGTTCTTCGACACCTGGTCGATGCTGGTCGCGATCTCGCTGATGCGGTCGGAGGCGGTGGTGATCTGGTCGGCCTGGTGGCCGGCGGCTTCCGCCAGTTGCAGCGCGGTGGCCTGGGTTTCCTGAGTCGAGGCCGCCACCTGCACCGAGGTGTCGTTGATCGTCGTCACCAGGTTGCGCAGTTCGTCCACGGCGTAGTTGATGGCGTCCGCGATGGCGCCTGTCATGTCCTCGGTCACCGAGGCCTTCACCGTCAGGTCGCCTTCACCCAGCGAACTGATTTCGTCCAGCAGCCGCATGATCGCCTGCTGGTTGCGGCTGTTGTATTCCACCTGCGTCTGGTAGCGCATTTCCTGCTCGCGCTGGCGGGTGCGGTACAGCGACCACAACAGGCCGATGATGGACACCAGCGCCGCGATACCCGAGGCGATGCCGAGCCAGAAGTTCGGGAACAGGCGCGTGTCGCGCACCGAGCCGAAGGCCGAGAACGCCTGGAACAGGTTGGTGCTGTCCTGGAGCATCTGGCCGGAGCCATTGGTCAGCGCGGCCGCCGCCGACTGCGCGGCGAACAGGTTGCGCGAGCTGGCCAGGATCGCGTCCAGGTCCTTCTTCATCGCGGTCCACAGGGTCTGCGAGTTCTGCAGCGCCGACAGCGCCGCGGCGTTGCGGACCGGCGCGATGCCCAGGTCCGGGTTGCCGTCGCGCAGGCCGTCCAGCACCTGGCCGAACAGCACGGCGTCGCGGCCCAGCGCGTCGCCGGCGGTCGCGGCGCCCGCGCCACCGGCGCGGATTTCGGTCACGCGGCGGGCCATGGTGCCGGCCAGCACGACCTGCTGCAGCGCGCTGTAGATCTGCGACGACGGTGCGCCACCGGCGGACATGGCACGCACGACTTCGTTGAGCTGCGCCTGCAGCTGCGGCACCTGCGTGGCGAAACGGTCGGCGTTGCCGGCGAGCGCCAGCACCGCGGCCTCGGACGTGACGATCTGGTCGGCGTTCTTGCCCAGCGGCGCCCAGGTGGCGCTCAGCTTGGCCAGCGGGCCGGAGATGGCGCCTTCGTTGCCGAAGCGCGCCTGCAGGTCGGACACGGTGGATTCGACCGACTGCTTGGTTTCCTTGAACGCCTTGAACGCCTCGGCGTTGCCGGCGACCGCCTCCCTGCCCTGGTTGGCCAGCTGCTGCGACAGCACGCGCATGTCCGAAGCGCCGGTGCTGGCGCCGGACAGGCGGCTGCCCTGGTAGGTGGCCACACCGGTGTTGGCACCGAAGACCAGCACCGACAACGCCAGCAGCAGCAGCCAGAAATTGTTGCCGAAACTGCCGACCTTGCCGGCGCTAGGAGAATCCGTCGCAGTGCTCATCGTTCAACCCCTGATTGTTCTTGTCGTCCGCGCTCAGAGCGCGGTCTGGCGGAATTCGGGCGTGCGCGCCAGCAACCCCAGCGCGAAGACGCCCCACCGCTGATCGTC
Organism: Pseudoxanthomonas japonensis; assembly: GCF_043632995.1. Classification (NCBI taxonomy): domain Bacteria; kingdom Pseudomonadati; phylum Pseudomonadota; class Gammaproteobacteria; order Lysobacterales; family Lysobacteraceae; genus Pseudoxanthomonas; species Pseudoxanthomonas japonensis. The sequence goes on from NZ_CP171632.1 coordinate 3,183,625, forward strand.
GCTGGCGAAAGCGCGATCGATGAAATGCCCGTAGCGGCCGTCCGCCAGTTCCCCCGGCTCGACCTGCTGCGATTCGTGGAAGCTGCGCTGGCCGTACAACTCGTCGATGGTCAGCGCGACGTCGCCGCCGGCCTGGCGCATGACCAGCACGCGCTGGCCCTCGTGCAGCACGGTGCGCTCGCCTTCGAGGAACTGCTTCAGGTCCACGACCGGAAACAGGTTGCCGCGCAGGTTGCCGATCCCCAGCAGCCAAGGCTGCGCGCCCGGCACCGGCGTGACCGGCGGCATCTGCACGATTTCCACCACTTCCCCGAAGTTGGAAATCAGCCTGCGCTTGCCGACGCGGTAGCCGACGCCGCGGTACTGGTCCTGTGCGATCTCGCGCGCCGGCTGCACCACGGCGTGCGCCAGGCTGCGGCGCTCGTATTCGGCCAGCGTATCGAACGGTGTGCGGATCATCGCCCGCCCCCTGTGCCTTCAGTGCGAATGATCGTCATGGCGCCAGCCCCTCAGGTGCTGACGTGGGCGCGGATGGCGTCGAGGAGCTCCTCGCGCGTGAACGGCTTGGTCAGATACTGCTCCGAGCCGACGATGCGCCCGCGCGCCTTGTCGAACAGGCTGTCCTTGGACGACAGCATGATGACCGGCGTGGACTTGAACACCTGGTTGTTCTTGATCAGCGCACACGTCTGGTACCCGTCCAGGCGCGGCATCATGATGTCCACGAAGATGATCTGCGGCTGCTGGTCGGCGATCTTGGCCAGGGCCTCGAACCCGTCCGTCGCGGTCACGACTTCGCAACCCTCACGCTTGAGCAGGGTTTCTGCGGTGCGGCGGATGGTTTTCGAGTCATCGATCACCATGACCCGTAGGCCGTGGAGTCCACCGGCCTGGCCTTCGTTCTGCGTCATTACCTGATTTCCCCATGCGCGCGTGGCTTCATTGACGAACCGGCCACGCTGCGTTGCTGCCTATATCCCCCATCCCGGCGCGCACTGTCAAGCCGCGCCTTTCCGGTCCGCGTCGCTGAACGGCATCATGCGATCCACGTCTCAATTTTCCGCCGCCGCGCGAACGCGGTGTTCCGCCGGCGTCCGGGGCGGCGCCGACGCCCGCCCTGATACCATGCGGCGTCTCCCGCAGAACCGCTCCCCATGCCGCTGGACGTCATCGTCGTCATGGACCCGATCGGGTCCATCAAGATCGCCAAGGACACCACCTTCGCCATGCTGCTGGAAGCCCAGCGGCGCGGTCACCGCCTCCACTACGTCATCCCCGGCCGGCTGTCGCTGCGCGAGGGCGTGGCCCAGGCCCAGGTCGCGGCGTTGACGGTGAAGGACGACAAGGCCGGCTGGTCGACCCTCGGCGACACGCGCACGCTGACCTTCGGCCCCGGCCAGGTCGTGCTGATGCGCAAGGACCCGCCGGTCGACGAGCAGTACCTCTATGACACCCACGTGCTGGGCATCGCGCAGCAGGCCGGCGCGCTGATCGTCAACGACCCGCAGGGCCTGCGCGATTTCAACGAGAAGCTGGCGGCGCTGCTATTCCCGCAGTGCTGCCCGCCGACCCTGGTGAGCCGCGACCCGGCCGCGCTGAAGGCCTTCGTGGCCGAGCACGGCGAGGCGGTGCTGAAGCCGCTGGACGGCATGGGCGGCCGCTCGATCTTCCGCGTGAAGGCCGGCGACCCCAACACCAACGTCATCCTGGAAACTTTGATCGGCGATGGCAGCCTGACCTTGGCCCAGCGCTTCATCCCCGGCATCAAGGACGGCGACAAGCGCGTGCTGCTGGTCGACGGCGAGCCGGTGGACTACGCGCTGGCGCGCATCCCGCAGGGCGACGAATTCCGCGGCAACCTGGCCGCCGGCGGCCGCGGCGAAGGCCGGCCGCTGAGCGAACGCGACCGCTGGATCGCGGCGCAGGTCGGGCCGGAGATGAAGCGGCGCGGCATGCTGTTCGTCGGCTTGGACGTGATCGGCGACTACCTGACCGAGGTCAACGTCACCAGCCCCACCTGCGTGCGCGAGCTGGACGGCCAGTACGGCCTGAACATCGCCGGCCAGCTGTTCGACGCCATCGAGAAGAAGCTGGCGGCCTGAGATGTCCGCCGTACCGGCAAGCCCGCCGAAGATCGGCGCGAACGAACGCCTCGGCGCCACCCTGGCGCTGTCGCTGATCGTGCACGGCCTGCTGGTCCTCGGCGTGGGCTTCGCCCTGGATGACGCCGCGCCGGTGATGCCGACGCTGGACGTGATCCTCAGCCAGACCAGCACGCCGCTGACGCCGAAGGAAGCCGACTTCCTCGCTGCGGCCAGCCAGCAGGGCGGCGGCGAGAGCGAGCAGGCCAAGCGTCCGCGCGACAGCCAGGCCGGGTGGATTCCGCAACCCGACACCGGCCTGGCGCCGCAACCGCTGCGTGCGCAGACCACCGCGCCGGTGCCGCCGCCGGAAAGCCGCGTGGTGACCACGCGCGACAGCGACACCCGCGCGCCGGCCGCGGAAGCGCACCCGCAGCCGGACCGGCCCGAGCTGCCGCAGGGCGAACAGAAGGTGCAGCGCGATGCCGAGATGGCGCGACTGGCAGCGGAGTACCACCTGCGCTCCGAGCTCTACGCCAAGCGGCCGAAGCGCAAGTTCGTTTCGGCCAGCACCAAGGAATACGTCTACGCGAATTACCTGCGCGCCTGGGTGGACCGCGCCGAGCGCGTCGGCAACCTCAACTATCCCGACGAAGCGCGCCGCCGGCGCCTGGCCGGCACGCTGGTGATCAGCGTGGCCGTGCGCCGCGACGGCAGCGTCGAGCAGACGCGCATCATCCAGTCCAGCGGCATCCCGCTGCTGGACTCCACCGCGCAGCGCATCGTGCAGTTGTCCTCGCCGTTCCCACCGCTGCCGGAAACGGCCGAGAACGTCGACATCCTGCACGTCACCCGTACCTGGCGCTTCCTGCCGGGCGGTGAAGTGCGCGACGAGTAGCGCGCGACGCGGTCAGGCGCGCGAGGCGCGCAGGGCTTTCTGTTCTGCCAAGGTCAGCGCGACGTTGTTGCGCAGGTAGGCCGGTTCGACAAGTTCCGGCGCGACCACCTCGCCCCGGCGGAAAGCGTCCGCCGCCAGCCGCGCGAGATCCGCCGCGTGCGGCAACGCCTGCGCATCGACGCGGGCGAAACGGGCCTGCAGGCGCGTGGCGAGCGCACCGTCGCCAGCCGCAAAACCGGTGCCTACGCCGATCCAGCCACCATCGTCGCCGGCCAGCGCGTAGTCGGCTGGTGCGATCACGGCTTCCCCCGACGTCGCCTCGAGGCGGTCGCCGCGATGCACGAAGGTGCCGGTGTAGATCTCGCCCATGCGCGCATCGATGGCGGCCAGGATGGGATGCGGAATACCGACATCGCAGCCGCCCTCGCCTGCGGTCACCGGCGGTGGCGGTACCTGCGCGGCCAGCACGGCGAGCGTGGACACCGGCACCAGCGGGCGGTCCAGCGCCAGCGCGATGCCCTGCGCGAGCGCGATGGCCAGGCGCACGCCGGTGAAAGCACCCGGACCACGGCTCAGCGCGATGGCGTCGAGCTGGCTGCGCGCGAGGCCCGCATCGGCCAGCAACTGCTCCGCCCACGGCAGCGCGAGTTCGGCATGCCGCCGCGGCGCGATCTCGAAGCGCTCGCGCACCTCGCCATCGACATGGACGGCGACGGAACAGGCTTCGGTGGCGGTTTCGAAGGCGAGCAGCTTCATGGGCAGCGGGAAAGTCATGAGGCGCCTAGCTTAAACGTTGGGCACGAAGGCGGCGGTCAGAAGCGCGCATCGGCGAACCAGTCGTCCGAATCCCTGGCGCGGGTCGGCGCCACGATGTCTTCCTCGACTTCGGCGCCGAAGAAGCGTTGCACGTCCTGCAAACGCTGCGTGCGGCGGAACGGCGGCAGCGAATCGAGGAACACGCGCCCGTACGGCTTGCCGGTCAGGCGTGGATCGCACAGCACCAGCACGCCGCGGTCGGTCTCGCTGCGGATCAGCCGGCCGACCGCCTGCTTCAGCGCGATCACCGCCTGCGGCAGCTGCTCGTCGCGGAACGGATTGCCGCCGGAACGGCGCACCGCCTCCAGCCGCGCCTCGAACACCGGATCATCCGGCGCCGCGAACGGCAGCTTGTCCACCACCACCACGCTCAGCGCATCGCCGACCACGTCGACGCCTTCGCGGAAACTCGCCGCGCCCAGCAGCACGCCGTTGCCGGATTCGCGGAACCGCTCCAGCAGCGTGCCGCGTGGCGCCTCGCCCTGCACGAACAACGGCCACGGGCCGCCCCGCAACGCTTCGGCCGCTTCGCGCAACGCGCGATGCGACGCGAACAGCAGGAACGCGCGCCCCTGCGACGCTTCCAGCACCGGCCGCAAGGTCGCGATCAGCCCTTGGCCATAGCCCGGCGCATTCGGATCGGGCAACCCCGTCGGCAGGTAGCACAGCGCCTGCTGCGGCCAGTCGAACGGACTCGGCTGCAACAGCGTCGGCGGATCGTCCAGGCCCAGCCGCACGGCGAGGTGGTCGAAGCGCCCACCGACCGCCAGCGTGGCCGAGGTGAACACCCACGCCGCGCGCGACTGCTCGCGGTGCTGGCGCAACGGGCCGGAAACATCGAGCGGCGTGCGCTGGCAGCGGAACGCGCGCGGCGTCAGTTCGTACCAGAGTACGTCGCTGGCGTCGTCGGCTGGCGCGGCGTCATCGTCGAAGGCATCCGTGGTCGGCGCCGCGTACCAGCGCGTCAGCCGGGTGGCGAACTCCTTCGCGCGTGCCGCGCACGCTTCCAGTCCCAGCGAGGCCTCGACCAGCGGCGCGAGCGCGGCGGTGAGCTCGTCCAGCGCGACGGCGAGCGCGTCGAAGCCGGCCGCGACGCCGGGCTTGGCCAGTAAGCGCTCGCGCGTGCCCCGTGCGGGCAGCCCTTCCATCGCCGCACGCAGCTCGCGCAGTGCCTGCTCCAGCGCGCGCACGGGCGGCTGCAGCGCCGACAACGCGCCGGCCGCGTCCTTCGACTCCGTCAGGCAATCGCGCGCCAGTTCCTGCAACGGGCGCATGCCGAAGCCTTCACCGAAGAAGTTCGCGGCCAGTTCGGGCAGCTGGTGCGCTTCGTCGATGACGAACGCCTGCGCGCCCGGCAGGATCTCGCCGAAGCCTTCCTGCTTCAGCGCCAGGTCGGCGAGCAACAGGTGGTGGTTGACCACCACGATGTCCGCCGACTGCGCGCGCTGGCGTGCCTGCACCACGAAGCAGTCTTCCCAGAACGGGCACTCGCTGCCCAGGCAGTTGTCGATGGTGGACGTGACCAGCGGCAGCAGCGGCGAGTCGTCCGGCAACGCGGCCAGCTCCGCCATGTCGCCGAATTTGGTGCGTCCGCCCCAGGCGACGATGCGCTGGAACTGGTCGACCTGCTCGCGACTGGTGAACGTGGTGCGCAGCGCCTGCGGGTCGCCCTTGGCCTGGTTGAGGCGGTAGCGGCACAGGTAATTGCTGCGCCCCTTCAGCAGCGCGGACTTCAGTCCGGCCACGCCGAGCGCATCACGCACGCGCGGCAGGTCGCGGTGGTAGAGCTGGTCCTGCAGCGCGCGCGTGCCGGTGGAGACGATGGTCTTCAGCCCCGACAGCAGCGCAGGCACTAGGTAGGCGAAGGTCTTGCCGGTGCCCGTGCCGGCCTCGGCGAGCAGCACGTCGCGCGCATCGAAGGCGTCGGCGATCGCCGCCGTCAGGCGCTGCTGTGCATCGCGAGGCGCGAAGGCATCGAGTCGTTCCGCCAGCGCACCGCCCTCGCTGAGGGCGTCGCGGCTGGCCTGGGCTAGCTGGGACATCGGGAAAACGGAGGGCGGCGTGCAGCGGCAAGGGTACCGCGTCACGGACGCGGCATGCGCCTCACATCCGCTCGATCACCGGCACGGTGCACGCATCGCGCTTGCTCTCCGCCTCGGCGATCGCCGCCTGCAGGGCCGCAGCGCGCGCGGCATGGGCGGCGGCATCCTCCGGCGTGTGGCGTGCGGGCAACGGTTGATGCACCGCGAGTTCGTGCTGGCGCACCTGGCGCACGGTTTCCCAGTGCTGGCGGCAAAGCGGACCCACCTGCGAACCCAGCTGGAAGGCGCGCTGCGCCAGCGTGTCGGCGCGTGCGTAGTCGCCCTGCAGCATCGCCACTTCGGCCCGTTCCTGCAGCACGGCAGGATCGTCCGGCACCAGCAGCAAGGCCTGGTTCAATGCGTCCGCCGCCCTGGCGACATCGCGCGACGCGCGTGCCTGCTGCGCCGTCTCACGCAGGTCCTCGACCTGTGGATCGCGCAACGGCTGCACGGCGAGCTCGCGATCGTCGGCGCCCGCGGCGGCATGGATCGCGGCGACACGCTGGTCCGGCGTCACCGGATCGCGTACGACCGGTGCCTCGGGCACCGGTGCGGAGACGCAACCGGCCAGCAGGATCAGCAGGAGGGGGAAGGCGTACTTCATCTTCATGGTTGTTGCGCGGGCGGGTCCTGGGGAGGCGGTGCGGGTTCTTCCTTCTTGCGGTCCAGGCCGAACCAGCTGCGCCAGCCGCCGCCTTCCTGTTCTTCGCCTTCGACCGGCACCTGCTCGATGACGCACGGCGCGTAGGCCGGTGCGAAGCCGGAGACGAACGGCAGCTGCCGGGCTTCCGGACAGCTGGCGTCGGTACTGTTGGACCCGACTACCCACTGCCAGTCCAGGCCCTTGCCCGACACCTTCAGCGGCGCACTGGGCAACCGCGCGAACAGGCCCGACCACACGCGCATCGCGCCGGTGCCACCGTACAGGCCGGTCTGTTCGTTCTGGTCGTTGCCCATCCACACCACCGCGAGGTGGTCGCCGGTATAGCCCGCATACCAGCTGTCGCGGCTGTCGTTGCTGGTGCCGGTCTTGCCGGCCGACTGCAACCTGCCCAGGCCATCGCCGATCAGCTGGCGGCCGGTGCCGTTCGACACGACCTGCTGCAAGGCCACCGTGATGAGGTTGGCGGCGATGGAATCGCCTTCCTGCGCGGGCGCCGGCGTCTTGTCGTAGCGCTTGAGCAGCTTGCCGTCGGGATCGAGCACGCCGCGCACCGCGTGCAGCGGCTGGATCTCGCCGCCGGAGGCGAGGAACTGGTACAGCTGCGCCATCGCGTACGGACTCTGGTCCGTGGAACCCAGGATCAAGGCCGGGTTGGGTTCGGCCTGGATGCCGGCCAGCACGCGGATGAGCTGCGCAAGGCGGTCCGGTTCGACCTTCATGCCCACGCGCACGGTGGCCTGGTTGTACGAACGCGCCAGCGCATCGACCAGCCGCACGGTGCCGTGGCTGCGGCGGTCGGCGTTGTCCGGCGTCCAGCGCCGGTTCTTGCCCAGCTGCACGGTCACCGGGGAGTCGTCGACCCAGGTGGCGAGCGAATACTGGTCCGGCTGGGCCAGTGCGAGCAGGTAGACGAAGGGCTTCAGGAGCGAACCGACCGGCCGCTGGGCCTCGACGGCGCGGTTGAAGCCGACTTCCGCCACGTTGCGGCTGCCGACCACGGCCAGCACGTCGCCGTCGTGCACGTCGGTCACCACCATGCCGGCCTGCAGCGGCGGACGGCGCTTGTTCTCCAGCGCCTTGATCGTGCGCGTCACCGACGCTTCCGCATACGCCTGCGCCGACGGCGACATGCCGGTCAGCACGCTCAGGCCCGCGCCCTGCAGGGCGCTCTCGGGATAGTCTCGCGCCAGCTGGCGACGGACCAGATCCACGTAGGCGGGGAAGCGATTGGCCGCGGCCATGCCCGGCGTCTTGGTCACGCCCAGCGGTGCGGCGCGCGCACGCGTGTATTCGGCATCGTCGATGAGGCCGGTTTCGTGCAGCTTGGAGAGCACGTAGTCGCGCCGTTCGGTGGCGCGCTCCGGATTGCGTCGCGGGTTGTACCAGGACGGCCCCTTGACCAGCCCGATCAGCAGCGCGACCTGTTCCGTGGTCAGGCTGTCCAGGTCGCGGCCGAACCAGAATTCCGCGCCGGCGGCGACGCCATGGATCGCCTGGCTGCCACGCTGGCCCAGATCGACCTGGTTGAAATACGCCTCCAGGATGGTGCGCTTGTCGTAGCGCGCTTCCAGGATCAGCGCATAAAGGATCTCGTTGAACTTGCGCGTCGGCGTCTGCTCCTTGCCGATCCCCAGCAGACCGCTGCGCGCCAGCTGCTGGGTCAGCGTGCTGGCGCCCTGCTTCGTATCGCCACCGGAACGCACCAGCAGCCATGCCGCGCGCACCATGCCCGACAGGTCGATGCCGTGGTGGTCCTTGAAGTCGCGGTCCTCGACCGCCTGCAGGCCGGTCACCAGCAGTTCCGGCACTTCCTCCAGCCGTACCAGCCGGCGCTCTTCCTGCTTCTGCCCGTACAGCGTGGCGATGCGCGCCGGATCCAGCCGCGCCGCCTTGAGGTTCTGCTTGCGGCCAAGGTCGCGCACCGCGGCGATGCGACCGTCGGACAGGCTGACCTGCAGTCGACGCGGCGCCACGCGCCCGTCCACGTCGATGAAGCCGCGGCTGGAAATGGTGAACCGACCGCCGTCGCGCGCGTAGGTCCCGGGGCGCTCGCCGGCACCATCGTCGCGGTAGGCCGCCGCATCGAGTTCGGTCTTCAGCGTCTGCGCGTCCATCGCCAGCCCCGGCGCGACCTGCAGCGGCCGCGCATAGACGCGGGTGGGGATCTGCCAGCGCAACTCGCCGAAACGCTCGGTGACCTGATGGTTCAGGTACATCGTGTAGGGGATCAGGAACCCCAGGCCCAGGCCCACCGCGGCCAGGCCCCACGTCAGCAGGCGCTGCCGCCAGCCGGGGCCGTCGCCGTCGTCGATGTCGTCTTCGTCCAGTGCTTCGTCGTCGTAGTCGTTGCGGGCCACAGGGGATGCGACAATGGGGAGTCGGGCGAGTCTAGCGCAGCCATCCGTGGTGCGTCCGGGCCGTTTCCCCTTTGCTCAGCTGGAGTTGCAACGGAATGTCGATGTCGTGGGCCGACGTGCGCTTCATGCTGGAACGCATGCGCGGCCTGGTGCGGCGAGGACTGGCCAGCCTGCGCACGCGGGGCCTGGGGCCCACGTGGGCGCGGGTACGGCGGCAGTTCGCGCGTCGCGTACTTCCGGACTCCGCGCCGCTCTACGTCCCCGCAGCGGCACCGTTCGCGCCGTTCGCGGTACCGGCGAGCGATGCGCCGCGCGTCAGCATAGTGATCCCGGTCTACAACCAGGCGGCCTACACGCTCGCCTGCCTGCGCGCGCTGGCGGAACACCCGCCGGTTGTGGCTTGCGAGATCCTCGTCATCGACGACGGCTCCCGCGACGAGACCAATGGGTGGATGTCTCAGGTCGCGGGCTTGCGCTACCACCGCCGCTCGACCAATGGCGGCTTCATCGCGGCCTGCAACGACGGCGCGGCGCTGGCGAAGGGCGATCATCTGGTATTCCTCAACAACGACACCGTGCCGCAACCGGGGTGGCTCGATGCGCTGCTCGACACGTTTGAGTCGCACCCGAACGCCGGGCTGGTCGGCGCGCAGCTGATCTATCCGGATGGGCGCCTGCAGGAAGCCGGCGGCGTGGTGTTCGACGACGGCTCGGCCTGGAACTACGGCCGCTTCGATTCGCCCGACGATCCCCGCTATGCCAGCCTGCGCGATGCGGACTACTGCTCCGGCGCGGCGATCGCGATTCCCGCACCGCTGTTCCGTGAACTGGGCGGCTTCGACACGCGTTACGCGCCGGCCTACTACGAAGACACCGATCTCGCCTTCGCGGTACGCGCACGCGGCCTCCGCGTGCTCTGCCAGCCCGCATCGCGCGTCGTGCACCTGGAGGGCATCACCTCCGGCACAGACACCGGAAGCGGCACCAAGGCCTACCAGGTGCGCAACCGTGGCGTATTTGCGGACAAATGGAAGGATGCGCTCGCGCAGCAGCCGCGCGCCGGCAGCGTGCCGACGGCCGGCTCGGTCGTGCAGCCGCGGCGGCAGATCCTCGTCATCGACGCGGAGACACCGCGCCCGCACCACGATTCCGCCTCCCTGCGCCTGGTCAACCTGATGCGGATGCTGGTGGACGACGGCGCCCACGTGGTGTTCCTGCCCGCCGACCTGCACCACGTGGAGGGCGATACGGAGCGCCTCCGGCACCTCGGCATAGAAGCCTGGCATGCGCCGTTCGCGACGCGCCCGGCGACGTGGCTGCGCGAACACGGTGCCCGCTTCGACGTGGTGATGCTGTCGCGCCACTACGTCGCCGCCGAGTTCCTGCCCCTGGTCCGGCGCTTCGCGCCGCAGGCACGGGTGGTGTTCGACACGGTCGACCTGCACTTCCTGCGCGAGCGGCGCGGCGCGGAACTGGCGGGGGATGCCGGCCTCAAGCGCGCCGCGGAGCGTACGCGCGACCGCGAACTCGCGCTGATCCGCCAGGCCGACGCGACGCTGGTGGTGAGCCCGGTGGAGCGCGAGATGCTGACGGAGTTGCTGCCGGACGCGCGCGTGGAGGTGGTGGCGAACCTGCACGAGCTGGCGGCCACGGGGCTGCCTTTCGAACAGCGGCACGACCTGGTGTTCGTCGGCGGCTTCCGGCATCCGCCGAATGTCGATGCGGTGCGCTGGTTCGGCAGCGAGGTGTTCCCGCTGATCCACGCTCGACGGCCGGAGATCCGCTTCCACTGCATCGGCGTGGCGCCGCCGCCGGAGGTACAGGCCTTGCAGGCGCAGCCTGGCATCGTCGTGCACGGTCACGTGGCAGAGCTGGGACCGTACATGGATGGCGCGCGCATCGCACTGGCGCCGCTGCGTTTCGGCGCGGGCGTCAAGGGCAAGATCAACCTGAGCATGGCGCACGGCCAGCCGGTGGTGGCCACGTCCTGCGCGATAGAGGGCATGCACCTGAGCAGCGGACACGACGTACTGGTTGCCGACGATGCGGCCGGCTTCGCCGACGCGGTGCTGCGCCTGTATGGCGATGCGGCGCTGTGGCAGCGGCTCTCCGACCACGGCCGCGACAACATCGCGCGACACTTCTCGCTGGACGCCGCGCGCGACACGGTGCGCCGCGTCTTCCTGCGCTAGGGCGCGGTGGCCGCCTGGGCCACGCGGACGCGCGAGGCGAAATCGTCCAGTCCGGCGACGGTCGCGTCCAACTGCTGCGCTTCCTGCAGGGCCTGCGCGGCGAATACGAGGTCTCCCGCGCCCAACCGCTCCGTGCCCACCGCGATCCATTTTTCTGCCAGCCGTCGGCGTGCGTCCTGCATCGCGGGATCGCGCGGCTGCAGGGTCTGCCAGGCTTGCTGGCAGGCCTGCGCGCGACGGATGCGATTGGCGCGCAGTTCGTCCTCGTAGCAGCTGCGGACCGCGGGCAGCAGGCGGGTAGCGGCCTGCTTCACCGCCGGGCTGTCAGGCGAGAGCGCCTGCGCCGCGCGCAAGGTGTCGTAGGCGCTTTCGCCGGGCGGCGTCAGCCACTGGCCCTGCGCCTCGGCCTGCGCCATCCGCGCGAGCAGCGCGACGACGCGGCGCTCGCGTTCACGCGCACCGAGGGACGCGGTCGCGCCCTGACGTTGCTGTACCTCGCGTGCCCGCGCGACGGCCTGCTCCGCCTGCGCCAGACGACCCGACTGCGGCGCCAGTTCGCGGGCGAGGTCCAGCTCGTGTTGTGCCCCCACGAAATCGAAATCGCCCGCCGCGCGCTCCGCCTGCCGCGCGTGTGCGAGGCCGATCTGCTCCAGGCCCTGCCGCGCACCGCCGTCGTCGGGCGCGGCAGACAGGACCGCGTCGTAGGCCGCGCGTGCGGACGCCAGCCGGCCGCGCGCCAGATCGCGCGCACCGGCGCGACGTCGCGCGTCGACGGCCGCGGCCAGCGCCGCTTCCGCCTGCGGCAGGTCGACATGGCCGGCGTCGAACGTGCGCGCCGCGGTGATCCTGGCGGCGGCTTCGCCGATCTCGCCGCGGCGGAGATGCGATCCGGCCTCCTGCAGCAGGTCGGACAGCGCGTCTTCCCTGCCCTCCAGCGCCTCGATGCGCGTCGGCTGCAGCGCCAGCACGCGCTGGTATAGCGGCAGGGCCGTGTCGTCGCCGCCCCACAGGCGCCCGTCCGCCTGCGCGCGCACCGCGGCGGCGAGCAGGCCATCGACACCGGCATGCTCGGCTTCGCGCGTGCGCAAACGCAGCGCCAGCGCATCCGCCTGCGGTCGCGGCACCTGAAGGTCGCGGGCGAGCGCGAGGTGCGCGCGGGCCTCGTCGAAACGGCCCTGTCCGAGCGCGACGTCCGCCGCGCGCAACGCGGCCTGCGCGACGCGGCCAAGGCCGTCGGCGGCCTCGGTGCGGTCGTTGTCCAGCGCCTGCGCGGCTTCGTAGAGCTGGCGCGCGCCGCTGCCATCGGTCGCATCCAGATGGCCGGCACGCAGCGCCTGGTCCGCCTGGTCGAGCAGCGACTGGATACGGGTCTGCGGCCACAGCACGTCCGCCAGCGGCTGGCGGAACGCGACGACGAGCACGATGAAGAGAACGGCAACCCCCGCGCCCCATCGCCAATGCCGGCGATCGCGCCAGGCAGGGATTGTCGCCACGCGGGGCGCCGCAGGATCGCTCGCCGCGCCGCGCGTCCGGTCGATGCGCGGTTCGATGCGTCGGCCCCGTCCGGCGCCGTGGTGGTCTTCGCGGGTCACGCCCGCAGCATACCCACTCAGCCTGAACGTCGCGCGTCCTCGACCCCGGGCAATGCATCGAGCTTGCCCAGTAGCGTGGAGAGCTGGCCGAAGTCGGCCACCTTCAGCCGCAGGCGCAGGTGCACGCGGCCGCTGGTGCGGTTGCTCTGGCTGTTGATGTCCAGCACGTTGGCTTCTTCCTGCGCGATCAGCGTGGTGATGTCCTTGAGCAGCCATTTGCGGTCGAGCGCGGTGACCTGCACGTCGACTTCATAGCCGCCGCCGGCCTGCCCCCATTCCACCGGCAGCACGCGTTGCGGGCTGGTGGCCGCCAGACGCGCGAACGCCACGCAGTCCGCGCGATGCACGGTCACGCCGCGCACCCGCGTCAGGTAACCGGCGATGGGTTCGCCGGGCACCGGCTGGCAGCACTTGGCCAGCTGCACCAGCAGGTTGCCCACGCCCTGCACGGTGAACTTCGACTTGCCCGGCTTGGCGACCCTGCGCGGAGGCCGCAGCACCGGCAGCGACACCGCATCCGGCTCGGCTGCCGCGCGTTGCTCTTCGTGCAGCGCACGCCCGACCTGGTGCGGACCAACGTCGCCCAGCGCGACCTGGATGTAGAGCTCCTCGACGCTGTCGGCATGGAACTTCTTCGCCGCGCCCGTCAGGTCGGCGTGGTGCAGCCCGAGCCGCTTCAGTTCCTTTTCCAGCAGCTCGCGCCCGGCCTGCAGGTTGCGCGCGCGGTCGAGCTTGTGGAACCACGCCCGCACCTTGTCGCGCGAGCGCCCGCTGGCGAGAAAGCCGTTGGCCTGCAGCAACCAGTCGCGACGCGGCTCCGGCTCTTTCGACGTCATGATCTCGACGCGGTCGCCGCTGCGCAGCACGTGGTTGAGCGGCACGATGCGGCCGTTGACCTTGGCGCCGCGCGTGCGGTGCCCGACCATCGTGTGCACGTGGTACGCGAAGTCGAGCACGGTGCCGCCGCGCGGCAGGTCGACCACCTCGCCCTTCGGCGTCAGCGCATAGATGCGATCCTCGACCAGTTCCGCATCGAGTTCACCCGCCAGGCTGCCTTCGCCCACGGAGCCGTCGCCCGCGCCATCCAGCAGCCGGCGCATCCACGCGATCTTGCGGTCGAAGGCATCGCCGCCACCCTTGCCTTCCTTGTATTTCCAGTGCGCCGCCACGCCCAGTTCGGCCTGCGCGTGCATCTCGTGCGTGCGGATCTGCACCTCCACCGTGCGACCTTCCGGGCCGACCACGGCCGTATGCAGCGAGCGGTAGTCGTTGGCCTTCGGGCGCGCGATGTAGTCGTCGAACTCGCTGGGGATCGGCACCCACAGCGCATGCACGATGCCCAGCGCTGAATAGCACGCGGCGACGTCGTCCACCGCGATACGCACCGCACGCAGGTCGTACAGCTCGTCGAAGCCGACCTGCTTGCGCTGCATCTTCCGCCAGATGCTGTAGATGTGCTTCGGCCGGCCACTGACGTCCGCGTGGATCCCGTGCTCGGCCAGTGCCGCCCGCAGCGCGTCGATGACCTCGCCGATGTAGCGCTCGCGACCGAGGCGCTTTTCATCGAGTTGCGTGGCGATCTGCTTGTACACCTGCGGCTGCAGGTAGCGGAACGCCAGGTCTTCCAGCTCCCACTTCAGCTGCCAGATGCCCAGCCGGTTGGCCAGCGGCGCATGGATGTCGCGGGTGAGGCGCGCCAACGCCTGGCGCTCCGATTCAGGCAAGGCGCCCGCGGCGCGCATGCGCGCGAGCTGTCGGGCCAGCAGGATGGTGACCACGCGCAGGTCGCGCACGATCGCCAGCAGCAGCCGGCGCAGGCCTTCCGTGTTGCCGGTGCGCGCCTGCTCCGCGTGCAGCGCCCAGACCTGCGCGGCCGCGACCTGGCCCTCCAGCAGATCCGCCAGTCCGGGCACCTGCTTGCCTGCCATGATGCGTCCCAGGGCGGGTTGAAGCGCCGGCAGCCCATGCAGGAGGGCGGCCAGGATGACGTCGGCGTCCGCACCCAGCGTCACCAGCGTGTCCAGCGTATCGGCCAGCACCTCGGCCGCATCGGGCATGCCGTCCTGCGCGCCGGCCTCCGTCGCCGCCTCGGCGAGCGCGCGGCGCACCGGCGCCGGCAACCCCTGGACCGCAGGTCGTTGCAGCAGTGTGGCGATGTCGTGGACAGGGGAAGCCATGGGCACGGAGATGGGCGGCCAAGCGCCGCCGGAATGACTACACTACCGGCCAGTCGACCGCCGGAACAACCATGAAGATGAGCCGCTTGTTTCTATCCATCGCGCTGCTGGTCGCCTCCACGTGCGCCGTCGCGCAGCAGAATCCCCTCGAGCCGCTGCGCGACGCGATGAGCGACAGTGAATTCAAGGCCGCCGGCCTGGATAAGCTGAGCGCGGGTGAACTCGCCGCGCTGGATGCGTGGCTGCAACAGCGCATCGGCCAGAAGACCGCTCAGGCAGTCGCGCAGGCCAAGCAGGAGGGCCGCAAGGAGGTCGAGCAGGAGACCCGAGGGTTCTTCGATTTCGGCACGACCGAGCCCATACAGAGCACGATCGTCGGCGCATTCAACGGCTTCGCGAAGGGACGCCAGTACACGCTGGCCAACGGCCAGGTGTGGGAACAGGTGGAGCCCGCCTCGCTCGCCGGCGTGCGTCGCACGGATCCGGTGGTAAAAATCACGCCGTCCCGCTTCGGCAACACCTGGTTCATGAAGATCGACGGTTACAACACCGCCGCGCCCGTCCGCCGTATCAAGTAATGCCATCCCCGAGGATCACCATGCGCCTGTACCGCCTCCTGCCGCTCGCCCTGCTCTGCGCCGCCGCCGCGCTGCCCCTGCACGCGCGCGAGTATGTCGACATCCAGAAGCGACTCACCCCCGAGCAGATGAAGGCGACGGGCCTGGACCAGCTGAGCAGCCAGCAGCTGACGTTGCTCAACAGCCTGCTCGACGAGGACAGGAAAGCAGTCGTGGAAGAAGTCCGCAAGGAGCGCAGGGACGATGGCCCGCGCGTGACCGGCACCCTGTTCGGCAGCGATGGACTGCAACCCGTCGCCAGTACGCTGGCGGGCAACAGCCTCAAGGGCTGGTCGCGCGGCACCGTGTTCACCCTGGAGAACGGCCAGCGCTGGCGGGTGATCGACGGTGAGTACTACGCGGGCAAGCCACTCGGCAACGCCAAGGTCACGGTCTCGCCCGGCAAGATCAGTGGCTGGTACCTGCAGGTGGAAGGCCATAATCCGCGACCGAAGGTGCAGCGCGCCGACTGACGCGCGCGCGAGGCCTCACCCGCGCAGCGCCTGCAGGCGCTGCGCGAGCTTCTTCGGCGACACGCCGCTCTTCGCGCCCAGTTCCTGCGCGAACACCGATACCCGCAGTTCCTCCAGGTCCCAGCGCAGCGCCTGCCAGTCCGCCGCCTGCGCGATGCCGTCCTCGTTCGCCTGCGCCAGCGCATCGGCGAACGGCTTGAGTTCCAGCATGCGCGCCTGGTCCTTCGCCGGATCGCGCTTGGCGCGCTCGGCACGCAGCTTCATCGCCTTCAGGTAGCGCGGCAACTGCGCCAGCGCGTCGGCGGGCGTGTCGCGCAGGAAGCCGGGATGCACCAGCGCCGCCAGTTGCGCGCGAAGGTCGTCGAGGTTGCCGCGCGCCCAGCCCATCAGCGGTGCGTCGAGTTGCGGCTTCAGCTCAGCCACCGCGGACAGGATCGCCTCGGCGAGTTTCAGCCGTTCCATCGCTTCGCCGAACAGGCGCTTGCCGGCGTCGTCGCGCCGGTGCTCGAATGCGGCGCGGTCGCGGATCGCATCGAGCCCACCCGCCAGCACGGCATTCATCGCCGCATCGACGATGTCGCCGCGCAGGCGCTCCTGCGATTCGATCGCCGCGTACAGCAGCCCGGTCTTCGGCGACACCGGCAATTGCTTGCGCGCCTGCTTCACCTTGTCGGCCAGCGCGATCTCCAGCAGGCGACGCACGCCGCGCGGGTGCGCGGCATCGGCTTCGGCGCGGTCGGCGAACACCTGCAGTGCCACCGTCTCGCCCTCGTCGCGCAGGGCCGGATAGGCCGGCACGCCGGCCTCGCCGGGCACCTCGCGCGGGATCGGCTGCGCGGGGAACTCGCGCAATCCCGTCGCCGCCATCTCGCGACCGGCACGCGCCGCGAACGCCTGTCCCGCCTTCGCACCGAAGCGCGCACGCAGTGCATCGAGATCGCGTGACTCGGCCAGCACTTTTCCTTCGCCGCCACCGCGCGGATCCTCGCGCAGCCGCAGGTTCATGCGCAGGTGCGGCTCCAGCGCCGCGTCGTCGAAGTCGAGCGCGCTGACCGCCACGCCGGTCGCACGCGACAGGAACCGCGCCAGTTCGCCGCGGATATCGTCGGCGGTAGGCTTGGCAAACGCTTCGAAGAACGCGCGGGCGAAGTCCGGGGCCGGCACATAGTTGCGCCGCATCGCCTTGGGCAGGCTGCGGATCAGCCCGGCCGCCTTGTCGGCGACGAACCCCGGCGCCAACCACGACAGGCGTGCGGGATCCAGTGCGTTGAGCAGGTGCAGCGGCACCTCCAGCGTCACGCCATCGTCAACCGCGCCAGGTTCGAACCGGTAGTGCAGCGGCAGTCGGGCATCGCCCAGCGCGAAGTACTTCGGATAGCGGTCTTCCTCGCTGCCTTCGCCCGGCAACAGGTCGGCCAGCGACCAGTGCAGCGCACGACGCTTGTCCGGCGGAAGCGCCTTCCACCACGCATCCAGTCCGGCGGCGGAATGGATCCCGGACGGGATGCGGTCCAGGTACCAGCGTGCCTGCCAGTCCTCGTCGGCGACCAGGCCGGCGCGGCGCAGCTTGGCTTCTTCTTCGCGCGCCTGCTCCAGCGTCTTCAGGTTGTCGGCGACGAAGGACGCACGCGTGGTGATCTCGCCGGTCACCAGGCCCTGGCGCACGAACAGGTCGTGCGCTTCCGCCGGGGCGATGCGGCCGTAGTGCACCGGTTTCTTCGGCGCCAGCACCAGACCGAACAGGCTGATCTGCTCCGACGCCAGCACCTGGCCCTGCGCGCGCGACCAGTGCGGATCGAAATGCTTGCGCAGCAGCAGGTGCGGCAGTTCGGCGATCACCCAGTCGGGTTCGATCGATGCCAGGGTCATGCCCCACACTTTCTGCGTGTCCAGCAGGTTCGCCGCCAGCAGCCATGGCGGCGGGCGCTTGGACAGCGGAGAGCCCGGGAACGGCAGGAAGCGGCGCTGGCGCGGCGCCTGGTAGTCGCCCTTGTCGGTGCGATGGCCGATCTGCGTGGGCAGCCCGGCCACCAGCGCGCGGTGCAGCGTCTGGTAGGCGCTGGCGCGTACGCGCTCACTGAAGCCACCGCCGGCCGGCGCCTGGTCCTGCTGCGCGCGTACCGCCACCGGTGCCGGCGCGGGCTCGGCCTTGCCTTCGCGCGCCAGGCGTGCGGCGCGATGCAGCTGGCCACGCGTGGCCTTCACCGCCGCGGCGCTGTCCTCGCGCGCGGCCGGCGGTGCGCTGCTGCCGGCGAGCAGCGGCGCCAGCGACGCTTCGCTGGCTTCTTCCTTCCAGCCCAGTTCCTCGCACAGCAGGCGCAGTTGGCGATGCAGCTCGCGCCATTCGCGCATGCGCAGGAAGCCGAGGAAATGGCGGCCGCACCAGTCGCGCAGCTTCGACTGGGTCAGGTCCTCGTGCGCCTGGCGGTAGGCATCCCACAGCCGCAGCACGCCGACGAACTCGGAGCGGCCGTCGGCGAACTGCGCATGTGCGGTGTCGGCCGCGCCGCGCGCGTCGGCCGGGCGTTCGCGCGGATCCTGGATGCCGAGGAACGAGGCGATCACCAGCATCGGCCGCAGGCAGCCCGCCGCCTGCGCGGCCACCAGCATCCGCGCCAGCTTCACGTCCACCGGCAGGCGCGCCATCTGCCGGCCAATCGCGGTCATGCGGCGCTCGCCGTCGATGGCGCCGAGTTCGGTCAACTGCTGCCAGCCGTCGGCGACGGCGCGCTCGTCCGGCGCTTCCAAAAACGGGAAGTCTTCGATCCGGCCCAGGCCCAGTTGCAGCATGCGCAGGATCACGCCGGCCAGGCTGGAACGACGGATCTCGGGATCGGTGAATTCCGCGCGTGCCTGGAAATCCGCTTCCGAGTACAGCCGGTAGCAGATGCCTTCGGCGATGCGTCCGCAGCGACCCTTGCGCTGGTTGGCGCTGGCCTGCGACACCGGTTCGATGTGCAGGCGGTCGAGCTTGCTGCGCGGGCTGTAGCGCTTGACGCGCGCGAACCCGGGATCGACCACGTAGCGGATGCGCGGCACCGTCAGCGAGGTCTCGGCGACGTTGGTGGCCAGCACGATGCGCCGGTTCGGGCCGGGGTTGAACACCCGGTCCTGGTCCTGATTGGACAGCCGCGCATACAGCGGCAGCACCTCGGTGTTGCGGTACTTGCGGCGCTCCAGCGACTGGTGCGCGTCGCGGATCTCGCGCTCGCCGGGCAGGAAGATCAGCACGTCGCCGCGCGCGTCCAGCCGGGTGATCTCGTCCACCGCCGCCACGATGGCGTCGTTGACGGTGCGGTCGCCTTCCTGCTCGCCCTCGCCGTCTCTCTCGCTTTCGGGCGCGCGGTAGCGCACCTCGACCGGGTAGGTGCGGCCTTCCACGCTGATCACCGGCGCGTCGTCGAAGTGCCTGGCGAAACGCGCGGTGTCGATGGTGGCCGAGGTGACGATGACCTTCAGGTCGCGGCGCTTGCGCAGCAGCTGCTTCAGGTAGCCGAGCAGGAAGTCGATGTTGAGGCTGCGTTCGTGCGCCTCGTCGACGATGATCGTGTCGTAGGCCGACAGCCAGCGGTCGCTGGCGATTTCCGCCAGCAGGATGCCGTCGGTCATGAACTTGATGTGGGTGTCTTCGCCGACCTGGTCGTTGAAGCGCACCTGGAAGCCGACGCCGCGGCCGAGTTCGGTCTTCAGCTCCTCGGCCACGCGGCGTGCGACCGCGCGCGCGGCGATGCGGCGTGGCTGCGTGCAGCCGATCATGCCGGCCACGCCGCGACCGGCGGCCAGGCACAGCTTGGGCAGCTGGGTGGTCTTGCCGGAGCCGGTCTCGCCGGCGATCACGACGACCTGGTGGTTCCGGATCAGCTCGACAATGCGCTCGCCCTCCCGGGCGATCGGCAGCGCCTCGTCCAGCGTCACCGCGGGCACGGTCGCCAGACGCCGTTCGCGGGTGGCGATAGAGGCGATCAATGCCTGTTCGAAGGCCTGGCGCGCGCCGGCATCGGCCGGCTTGCCCTGCCAGCGCGACCACAGCCCGTGCAGCCGGCCGCGGTCGCGGCTCAGCGCGCGGTCGAGCGACTGCCGGCCCTGGTCGAGGGCGGCGCGGTCGGGACGGGGGGAAGGGTTACGGGGAGTACTCATCTTCAGCACGCGCTTGAAACTTTTTGCTCACGCCACATGTTCTAGTGTGTCCATTGTGCCGTCTCAACCCACCTACAGGAGCATCTGCATGGCCAAGCCGAAGACCAAGCCCGCCAAGACCAAGCCCGCCTCCGTGGCCGCGCCGCTCGCGGCCGCCCCGTCGGCACCCAACATCGATATCGGGATCAGCAGCGGCGAACGCAAGAAGATCGCCGACGGCCTGTCGCGCTTCCTGGCCGACAGCTACACGCTCTACCTGAAGACCCACAACTTCCACTGGAACATCACCGGCGCGATGTTCAACTCGCTGCATACGATGTTCGAGACGCAGTACACGGAGCAGTGGACGGCGCTGGACGAGATCGCCGAGCGCATCCGCGCGCTGGGCTTCAATGCACCCGGCTCGTACCGCGAGTTCGTCAGCCTGACCTCCATTCCCGAGGAGCCGGGCCTGACCGACAGCGCCGACTGGCGGGAAATGGTGCGCCAGCTGGTGATCGGCAACGAGGCGGTCTGCCGGACGGCCCGCAAGGTGCTGGACATCGCGGATGATGCGGACGATGCGCCGACGGAGGACCTGCTGACGCAGCGTCTGCAGACCCACGAGAAGTACGCGTGGATGCTGCGCTCGCTGTTGCAGTAATCGCGGCGATTGCGGTCCCCTCGAAACGCCCGGCCTGGTCCGGGCGTTTTCATTTCTGGACGTGCGGATGGATCTCGCCGCGGGGCCTTGCTTGACCAGCCATTCGGCTGTTGATGAGCGCTTCTTTGCTTGTGAAAGGAAAGCGGGCGCTTTTTGTTTGTGGACGTGCGGATGGATCGCCTGCATGAGGCATGGTGCCGCTGGCCGCGGGGGCCCTACTTTCTTTGCTTGTGCAAAGAAAGTAGGCAAAGAAAGCACACCCCGGCGGTCCGCCCGCCGCACGCGGCGGGTTCGCAGTCCCGGCAGGAATTTTCGTGCGGGGCATCCCCGTATCGAGTACGGGGCAGGCTCTGCCCCGTACGAAAACGGCGCACGTCCTGTGCGCCGCCCTGCGGGTTTTACCCGCCGTGACTGCCGGACCTCAGGGGGCCCAAGAGCCGCTTTTGCCGTTGCTCACGCTTTCCGGGTCCCCATGAGGCACGGCGAGCGGGCCGGGCAAAACCCGTAGGGCGCCGTCATGGATGACGGCGTTTTCGTATGGCACATGGATGTGCCTTACGAAAATTCCCGGCCCGCTCGCGGACCCTGCGCGCAACGCAGGGCGTGCCGCCTGGGGTGTGTTTCTTTGCTTCTTTCTTTGCACAAGCAAAGAAAGAAGGCCCCCGCGGCGAGCGGCGCCTCGCCGGAACCAAAAGAAGATTCGCCCCGCCAGGCCGTAGAACCAAGAGCCCATCGCGGGCGCGGACATTGCATAGGGAGACAGAAATCAACGGACTCCGTTGCCCCTCACCCCAACCCCTCTCCCGCTGGGAGAGGGGCTTCAGCCGCTACGCTCGCACCAGGATGAATTCCTACCTCTAGCCAGAGGGATGTCCGATAGCCCCCGGCGCCCACGGACCAGGCCGACACCCGTCATCGCGTTATCCTTGCACCCATGTCGTCCCCCGCACTCGAAACCCTCCAACGCGTCTTCGGTTACAGCGCCTTCCGTGGCCACCAGCAGGCCATCGTCGAACACCTCGCCGCCGGCCACGATGCCCTGGTCCTCATGCCAACCGGCGCCGGCAAGTCCCTCTGCTACCAGGTGCCCGCCCTGCTGCGCGACGGCACCGGCATCGTCGTCTCGCCGCTGATCGCGCTGATGCAGGACCAGGTGGATGCCCTGCGCCAGCTCGGCGTGCGCGCCGCCTTCCTGAATTCCTCGCTGGCCGCGGACGAAGCCCAGCAGGTCGAACAGGCCCTGCTGCGCGGCGAACTGGACCTGCTGTACGTCGCACCGGAGCGGCTGCTGACCGGGCGCTTCCTGTCGCTGCTGGACCGCAGCCGCATCGCGCTGTTCGCCATCGACGAAGCGCACTGCGTCTCGGCCTGGGGCCACGACTTCCGCCGCGAATACCTGGAGCTGACCCTGCTGCACGAGCGCTGGCCCGACGTGCCGCGCATCGCGCTGACCGCCACCGCAGACCCGCCGACCCAGCGCGAGATCGCCGAGCGGCTGAACCTGGTCGAGGCCGAGAAGTTCGTCAGCTCGTTCGACCGCCCCAACATCCGCTACACCGTGGTGCAGAAGGACAACGCGCGCCACCAGCTGCGCGACATGCTGCGCAAGCACCAGGGTGAGGCCGGCATCGTCTACTGCCTGTCGCGCAAGCGGGTGGAGCAGTTCGCCGACTACCTGGCCGAGCAGGGCTTCAACGCCCTGCCCTACCACGCCGGTCTCGATGCCAGCGTGCGCGCGCACAACCAGCGCCGCTTCCTGCGCGAGGACGGCATCGTCATGGTCGCGACCATCGCGTTCGGCATGGGCATCGACAAGCCCGATGTGCGCTTCGTGGCGCACGTGGACCTGCCCAAGTCGATGGAAGGCTATTACCAGGAGACCGGCCGCGCCGGCCGCGACGGCGAAGCCGCCGAAGCGTGGCTGTGCTACGGCCTGGGCGACGTGGTGCTGCTGAAGCAGATGATCGAACAGGGCGAGGCCGGCGAAGAGCGCAAGCGCCTCGAACGGCGCAAGCTGGACCAGCTGCTGGGCTACTGCGAGTCCACCCAGTGCCGCCGGCAGGTGCTGCTGGCCGGCTTCGGCGAGACCTACCCGCACGAGTGCGGCAACTGCGACAACTGCCTGAGTCCGGCCGAGACCTGGGATGCGACGGAAGCCGCGCAGAAGGCCTTGAGTTGCGTGTACCGCAGCGGCCAGCGCTTCGGCGTGAACCATGTGATCGATGTGCTGCGTGGCAGCGAGAGCGAGCGCGTCCGCCAGTGCGGCCACGACCACCTGACCACGTACGGCATCGGCAAGGACCTGGATGCCACCGCGTGGCGCAGCGTGTTCCGCCAGTTGGTGTCGTGTGGTTTGCTGGAAGTGGAGGCCGAGTTCGGCAGCCTGCGCCTGACCGAGGGCAGCCGCGCAGTGCTGCGCGGCGAGCGCCGCCTGCAGCTGCGCAAGGAACAGCGCGAGAAGCGTGAGCGCGACCGCGGCGCGCGCAGCGGGGTGCCGGTGCAGGCGGCCGACCTGCCGCGCTTCCAGGTGCTGCGCGACCTGCGCGCACAGCTGGCGCGCGAACAGAACGTCCCCGCCTACGTCATCTTCCACGACAGCACGCTGCGCAACATCGCCGAGCAACAGCCCGCCACGCTGGCCGACCTGGCGCGGGTCGGCGGCATCGGCGGCGCCAAGCTGGAGCGCTACGGCCAGCGGGTGCTCGACGTGCTGGGCGCGGCGGGATGAAGTTCCCGGCATCCGGACGTCGATCTCAGCCGACGTTCAATTCCCGGCTGTTAGGTTGCCTTTCAGGTCCGCCAGCCGGCGCGCCTTCCTGCCGGGATGTCCCATGAAGACCTTGCCCATCGCATTGCTGGCCTTGCTGACCACCGGGCCTGCGCTCGCGCAGCCGACGGCGGAAGCACTCGACCTGAGCGTGCCCCGGGAGGCGACCTACGCCAAGGACCCGCCCGGCACCTGGTACGGCGACACGCAGCCGGCGCGCCCGAAGAAGAGCAGCGCGCCCGCGGTCCCGGTCGATCCCTGCGTCTACTACGGCGACGACGACGGCGATGGCGTGTCGGGCAGCGTCACCACCGGCATCGGCTACAGCAAGGGCCATGGCCGCAGCACCTACAACGCGGCCAACCTCAACCTCTGCAAGACCACGTACGACGACGAAGGCAAGCCGCGTACGTTCAACCTCAACATCAACGTGGACCGCTACGACGGCCCCGGCGGCTATTACGGCGGCCCGTATGGCGGCTACCCCGGCGGTCCGATGATGCGCGGCGCGCCGCGCCCGTAAACCGCTCAGTCGCGCGTGGCGACGCGCGCGACCGACGCCACCGCCACCAGCAGCACGACCAGCAGGCCCAGCGCCGCCGCCAGCGAGGTGAGCTTGGCGATGAAACCCAGCGCCGCCGGCCCCAGCAGCACGCCCGCGTACCCCATCGTGGTGACCGCGGCGACCGCCAGGTGCGTGGGCATGCTGCGCTGGCGTCCGGCGGCGGAGAACATCACCGGCACCACGTTGGCCGCGCCGGCACCGACCAGCGCGAAACCCGCCAGCCCCGCCAGCGGAGACGGCACCAGGATCGCCAGCAGGAAGCCCGCCGCCGCGATCAACGCACCGCACAGCACGACACGGAACGCACCCAGCGCCTGCACGATGCGGTCGCCAGTCAGCCGTCCGACTGTCATCGTCACCGCGAACGCCACATAGCCGAACCCGGCGGTGGCCGGATCGGCGTTGCGTACCGACGTGAGGAAGACCGCGCTCCAGTCCAGCACCGCGCCTTCGGACAGGAACATCGCGAAGCACACCGCGCCGACCAGCAGCACGCGCCCGCGCGGCAGCACGAAGGCAGGATGATCGCCGTCGCCCCCGTCGCCGAGCAGGCCACGCCGTGCGCTGGCCAGCAACACCGCGGCGATCACCGCCATGCCGCCGATCGCCAGCAGCGGCGACGCGCCCAGTGCCAGCGCACCGGCCACACCACCCGCGCCGGCGATGCCACCGACGCTGTACATGCCGTGGAAGCCGGACATCATCGCGCGCCCGCTGGCGCGTTCGACAATCACCGCCTGCACGTTCATCACCACGTCGAGCACGCCCATGCTGGCGCCGAACACGGCCAGCACCAGCGCGAGCACGGGAATGCTGGGCGCCAGCATCAGCGCCGGCATGCACAGGCAGATCACCGCGCCTGCGGCGAGGATCGCGCGGCGGCAGCCGAAGCGCGCGGCCAACCCGCCGGCGAGCGGCATCATCAATACCGAGCCCACGCCCAGGCACAGCAGCATCAGGCCGAGCTGACCGTCGTCCAGCGCCAGCTTGTGCTTGGCGAACGGGATCAGCGGCGCCCACGCCGAGATGGCGAAGCCGCCGATGAAGAACGCGATGCGGGTGGCGATGCGTTCGCGCGCACCGGGGACATCGTTCACGGCACCGACGGACGGTGCGGTGTCGTCATGCGCCGACATCGGGACTCAGGGCGCGAGCAGTTCGAACGGCACCGCGTCGCCAACCGCGCTGGACGGCGACACCCACAGGTCGAACAGGCCCGGCTCGGCGACCGGCCGGTTGTCGACGCCATGGAACTCCAGATCAGCGCGCGTCAGCGTGAATTCGACGTCCTGCGACTCGCCCGCAGCCAGCGCGATCTTGCGGAAGCGCTTCAGCTCGCGCACCGGACGTACGCGGCTGGCGGTGCGGTCGCGCAGATACAGCTGCACGACTTCTTCGCCGTCGCGGGTACCGCTATTGGTGATGCGCGTGCAGATGGTCAGCGTGTCGTCCCAGCCCAGCGTCTGCGTATCGAGCTGCGGCACGCCGTAGTCGAAGCGGGTGTACGAGAGGCCATGGCCGAACGGATACAGCGCGGCGTGGGTGACTTCGCGCCAGCGCGTCTGGAAGAAGCGCGGCGTGCCAGGCACGTTGGGCCGACCAGTGGCGGGGTGGTTGTAGAAGTACGGCTGCTGGCCGGTGTCCTGCGGGAAACTCACCGGCAGGCGCGCGGACGGGCTGTAGTCGCCGAACACGACGTCGGCGATGGCCGGACCGGTCTGCGTGCCGAGGAACCAGCCCACCAGGATCGCCTGCGCATCGCGCACCGCGCCGTCCAGCGCCAACGCGCGACCATTGCGCAGCAGCACGACGACCGGCGTGCCGGTGGCGGCGACCGCCTCGGCCAGCGCCTGCTGCGCGGCGGGCAGCACGATCTGCGTGCGCGACTGCGCTTCGCCGGAGAACTCGTGCGGTTCGCCCACGGCCAGCAGCACGACGTCGGCATCGCGCGCGGCGGCGACCGCGGCGTCGAGGCCGCCGTCGAGCGCGTCTTCGATGCCGCTGCCCGGCACCACGACCAGCGCGGACGGATCGTCCAGCGCGGCGCGCACGCCGGTTTCCACGTCCACCATGCGCGAGGCGTCGCCGAAGATGTTCCAGCAGCCGCCGAGGTTGGCGGTGTCCTGCGCGAACGGCCCGATCAGCGCGATGCGCTGGCCGGCCTTCTTCAGCGGCAGCAGGTCGCCGTCGTTCTTCAGCAGCACGATGGAGCGGCGCGCGCAGTCACGCGCCAGCGCGTCATGCGCGGCGATGTGCGACAGGTCGGCCTCGCGCTCGGCGTCGAGGCAGCGGTAGGGATCGTCGAACAGGCCGACCGCCGCCTTGACGTGCAGCACACGGCGCACGGCCTCGTCGACCTCGTCCATGCTCAGCCGACCTTCGGCCACGAGCGTGGCGACGTGGCCGGCGTAGATGCCGCTCTGCAGGCTCATGTCCAGGCCGGCCGACAGCGCCTTCTGTGCCGCGTCGGACTCGTCGCTGGCGTAGCCGTGCGCGATCAGTTCGAGGTCGGAGGTGTAGTCGGAAACGACGAAGCCTTCGAACTTCCACTCGCCGCGCAGGATGTCGGTCAGCAGCTCGCGGTTGGCCGAGGCCGGCACGCCGTTGATGTCGTTGAACGAACTCATCAGCGTCAGCGCGCCGGCATCGATCGCGGCCTTGAACGGCGGCAGGTGCACGTCGCGCAGCGTCTGCGGCGCCATGTCGACGAAGTTGTAGTCCAGGCCCGCCGAGATCGCGCCATAGGCGGCGAAGTGCTTGGGCGTGGTCAGCAGCGAATCGGGAGCGGTCAGATCATCGCCCTGGAAGCCGCGCACGCGGGCGGTGGCGAACTCGCAGGACAGGTACACGTCCTCGCCCGAGGTTTCCGCCACGCGACCCCACCGCTGGTCGCGCGCGACATCGACCATCGGCGCGAAGGTCCAGTGGATGCCTGCGGCGGTGGCTTCCTTCGCTGTGGCGCGCGCGGTGCGCTCGGCGAGGTCGGGTTCGAAGCTGGCCGCTTCGCCCAGCGGGATCGGGAATACCGTGCGCATGCCGTGGATGACATCGGCGCCCAGCAGCAGCGGAATGCCGAGCCGGCTCTCCTCCACCGCGATGCGTTGTGCCTCGCGGCCTTCCGCCGCGCCCACGCCGTTGAACAGCGCGCCGACACGGCCGCTGCGGATCTGCTCGCGTACCTGCTCGGCATCGCGCGCGAAGGTCTCCGGATTGACCTCGAAGGCGAACGGTCGCAGCGCATCGGCGAAAGCGCCGAGCTGGCCGATCTTCTCCTCCAGCGTCATCCCGGCAATCAGGCCTTCGATCCTTCGCTGATGCGGCATGTAAGCGGTCCTCCCGGGAACGCCGGTGTTGCGGGGGAGCCATTATGAAAACGTTTACAGGCAGGGTCAAACCAGCCGGAAGCGGGTTCCGCCCTGCCCTCCGGGGTTGCCGCGGCGCTCAGCCGGCCATGCCGGCGTGGCGCAACAGCGCGTCGATCCGGGGCGCGCGACCGCGGAAGGCGCGGAAATTCTCGGCCGCCGGCCGGCTTCCGCCACGCGCCAGCACCTCGCGGCGGAAGCGCGCGCCGGTGTCGGCGACCTCCGCCGGCGCCTCCTCGAAGGCGGCGTAGGCGTCGGCACTGAGCACCTCGGCCCACTTGTAGCTGTAGTACCCCGCCCCGTAGCCGCCGGCGAAGATGTGGCTGAACTGGTGCGGGAACCGGTTCCAGTCCGGCGGGAGGTTCACCGCCACCTCGGCGCGCACGCGATCCAGCAACGCAAGCACGCTGTCGTCGGCGGGATCGAAGCCGCTGTGCAGCTGCATGTCGAACAGGCCGAATTCGAGCTGGCGCACGGTGGCCATGCCGCTCTGGTAGTTCTTCGCCGCGACCATCCGGTCGAACAGGGCGCGCGGCAGCGGTTCGCTGGTGTCCACGTGCGCGGTCATCGCCTGCACGCGCTCCCATTCCCAGCAGAAGTTCTCCATGAACTGGCTGGGCAGTTCCACCGCGTCCCACTCGACGCCGTTGATCCCGGCCACGCCCAGTTCGCCGACCTGTGTCAGCAGCTGGTGCAGGCCGTGGCCCATTTCGTGGAACAGCGTGGTCACGTCGTTGTGGCTGAAGGTGGCCGGCGTGCCGTCCATGCCCTTGCCGAAGTTGCACACTAGATAGACCAGGGGCGTTTGCGCACCGCGCGCGGTGTCGCGGCGGTTGCGGCAGTCGTCCATCCACGCACCGCCGCGTTTGCCTTCGCGCGCGTAGAGGTCGAGGTAGAACTGGCCGACCAGCGCACCGTCGCCATCCACCAGCCGGTAGAAACGGACGTCGGGATGCCAGGTGGGCGCTTCGTCCTGCTCCACGCGCAGGCCGTAGAGATCGCCAATCACGCCGAACAGCCCGGCCAGCACCGCGGGCTCGGTGAAGTACTGCTTCACCTCCAGCGCGGAGAAGCTGTAGCGCGCCTGCTTGAGCTTCTCGCTTGCATAGGCCAGGTCCCAGGCTTCGAGCGTCTCCAGGCCGAGCTGCTCGCGGGCGAAGGTTTCCAGTTCCTCGCGGTCGCGCTGCGCATGCGGCCTGGCGCGCGCGGCGAGATCGCGCAGGAACGCCAGCACTTCATCCGGCGTGTCGGCCATCTTGGTGGCCAGCGAATACTCCGCGTAGCTGGCGAAGCCGAGCAGTGCAGCGAGTTCGGTGCGCAGTGCGAGGATGCGATCGATCAGCGCGGAGTTGTCCAGCGCCTCGTTGTCGGCCAGCTCGGACGCGCGCACCGCATTCGCGTGGTACAGCGTCTCGCGCAGCGCGCGATCGTCCGCATACGTTTGCACCGGCAGGTAGCACGGCATCTGCAGGGTGAATTTCCAGCCGGGCTCGTCGTCGGCCTTGGCCGCGGCACGTGCCGCCGACACCACGTCGGCCGGCAAGCCACCGAGGTGCTGCTTGTCCTTGATCCAGAACTCATACTCGTCGGTCGCATCGAGCACGTTCTGCGAGAACTTCGCCGCCAGGCCGGCGAGTTCCTCCTTCACCGCGGCGAAGCGCGCCTTCTGTTCGTCCGGCAGCTCGGCACCACCAAGGCGGAAATCACGCAGCGCGTTGTCCAGCACCTTGCAGCGCGCGTCGTCGTATTGCGCCGCCTCGGGTGCATCGGCCAGCGTGCGGTACTGGCGGTACAGCGCAAGGTTTTGCCCCAGCGCGCTCCAGAAGCGCGTCACCTTGGCCAGTTGCGCGTTGTAGGCGGCGCGCAGCGCCGGCGTGTTCACCACGGCTTCCAGGTGGGTGACCTGGTTCCAGCCACGCGCCAGGCGCTCGGTGGCGTCGTCCAGCGGCACGACGAACGCGTCCCAGGTCACCGGGGCGACGGCTTCCGTCGCTTTCACCGCCGCCTCGGCCTCGGCCAGCAACTGGTCGATGGCCGGTGCGATGTGCTCGGGACGGATCGCGTCGAAATGCGGCAGGCCGGAGAAGTCGAGCAACGGGTTGGTCATGGGGATGCCTCGTTCAACAAAAGGGATTCAGTCCGGCCAGTCGGCCTGCGCAAGCGAAGGCAGCCCGCGCCCGGCCACGGCGGCGGCGATCGCATCGTCGCTGTCCACGATGGGGATGCCGCGCTCGAGATACCAGTCCCGGTTGTAGTAGCTGTGCGCGTAGCGCTCGCCGCTGTCGCACAGGATGCTGACGATGGAGCCGGCTTCGCCCGCCTCGCGCATGCGCGCCGCGGCTGCCAGGATGCCGACGAAATTGGTGCCGGTCGACCCGCCGACACGCCGCCCCAGTACCGCGCTGACGTGGCGCATGCCCGCCAGGCTGAGGGCATCCGGCACCTTCACCATGGCGTCGATGCAGGCGGGGATGAAACTGGGCTCGCAGTGCGGGCGGCCGATGCCCTCGATGCCGGAACCGCGCGCACAGGTCAGCGTCGTATCGTCGCCACCGGCGCAGGCGCCGCGATACCGGTCGAAGAACACCGAATGCTCTGGATCCGCGCACAGCACGCGCGTCGGATGCCGGCGGTAACGCACGTAGCGCCCCAGCGTGGCGCTGGTGCCGCCGGTCCCCGGACTGCAGACGATCCACGCCGGCACCGGATGCGGCTCGGCCTCCATCTGCTTGAAGATGGACTCGGCGATGTTGTTGTTCGCCCGCCAGTCGGTGGCGCGCTCGGCGTAGGTGAACTGGTCCATGAAATGGCCCCCGCTCTCCTGCGCCAGTCGCCGGGAAACTTCGTTGATCTCGGCCGCCTGCTCGACGAGATGGCAGCGCCCACCCTGGAACTGGATCGCGGCGATCTTGTCGGGCGACGTCGACGACGGCATCACGGCGATGAAGGGCAGGCCGAGCAGACGCGCGAAGTAGGCTTCGGACACCGCCGTCGAACCACTGGACGCCTCGATCACCGGCGCACCCTCGCGCAGCCAGCCGTTGGCCAGCGAATACAGGAACAGCGAGCGCGCCAGCCGGTGCTTCAGGCTGCCGGTCGGGTGGCTGGATTCGTCCTTCAGATAGACGTCGATGCCGGGAAAGCCGGGCAGCGGCAGCGGGATCAGGTGGGTGTCGGCGGACCGGTTGTAGTCCGCCTCGATGCGCTGGATCGCCTGCGCCGTCCAGTCACGCGCTGCCGTGGTCACTCGTGGGATTCCCTGCCGGGCGCCGACGCGAACGCAGCGCAGTCATGGCGCGTCGGCGGGATGTGCGTGGTGGGCCGTGAAGGATTCGAACCTTCGACCAAAAGATTAAAAGTCTTCTGCTCTACCGACTGAGCTAACGGCCCGGAAACGCATCCCGGCCTTGCACCGGGACGCGCATTCTAGCGCATCGTCCGCGAAGGGGCGAAATCCGACCGGCTCACACGTAGTGCGTGGGGTCCGGCACGCCGGCGTCCGCGAAGCCGGCCGCGCGCAGGCGGCAGGCATCGCAGTGGCCGCAGGCGCGGCCTTCCGCGTCGGCCTGGTAGCAGGAGACGGTCTGCGCGAAATCGACGCCCAGGCGCACGCCCTCGCGCACGATGTCGGCCTTGCTCATGTGCAGCAGCGGCGCCTGGATGCGCAGGCCCGCGCCTTCCACGCCAGCCTTGGTCGCCACGTTGGCGAGTTTCTCGAACGCTTCGATGAACTCGGGCCGGCAATCCGGATACCCCGAATAGTCCACCGCGTTGACGCCGCAGAAGATGTCGTTCGCGCCCAGCACCTCGGCCCAGCCCAGCGCCACCGACAGCATGATGGTGTTGCGCGCCGGCACGTAGGTCACCGGGATGCCCGGCCCACCGGCTTCCGGCACGTCGATGTCGTCGGTCAGCGCGGAGCCGCCGATGCTGCGCAGGTCCACGTGCACGGTCTTGTGCGCGGCGGCGCCCAGCGTGGCGGCGACGCGCGCGGCGGCATCGAGCTCGGAGGTGTGCCGCTGGCCGTAGCGCACGCTGAGCGCATGCACGGCGAAGCCCTGCTCACGGGCGATGGCGACGACGACGGCGGAGTCCATGCCTCCGGACAGGAGAACGACGGCATTTTTCATGGGATTCGTGATTCGTGATCAGTGGTAAGGCGTGGGAACGTCGGACCCGTCATCCCAGCGCATGCTGGGATCCATGGTGCCGTTGCGTCTGATTTTTGTCCAAGCGGAAAGCAAGTGGATCCCAGCGTGCGCTGGGATGACGGCAACAACCGCCCCACTCAGTACCGTCCGCTCACCTCCCCGGCTCGTCGTTCCACAACAGCTTGTGCAACTGCATCTGGAAGCGCACCGGCAGGCGGTCCTCGACGATCCAGTCGGCCAGCTCGCGTGGCGACAGTTCGGACTTGCTGGGCGAGAACAGCACGTCGCAGCGCTCGGCCAACCTATGCTCGGCGAGCATGTCGCGTGCCCATTCGTAGTCGGCGCGCCCGCACAGCACGAACTTCACCTGGTCGCGCGCGGTGAGCAGGGGCAGGTTCTCCAGCCGGTTGCGCGCCATCTCGTTGGAGCCCGGTGTCTTCAGGTCGACCACGCGCGACACGCGCGGATCGACATCGGCGATGTCGATCGCGCCCGAGGTCTCCAGCGACACATCGAGGCCGGCGTCGCACAGCTTCCGCAGCAGCAGCAGGCAACGCTTCTGCGACAGCGGTTCGCCGCCGGTGACGCAGACGTGGCGGACGCCGTAGGCGGCGACCTCGGCCACGATGTCGTCGATCTCGCGCCAATCGCCGCCATGGAAGGCGTAGGCGGTGTCGCAGTACTGGCAGCGCAGCGGGCAGCCGGTCAGGCGGACGAAAACCGTGGGCCAGCCGACCGCATTCGCCTCGCCCTGCAAGGACAGGAAGATCTCGGTGATCTTGAGGCGTTCCAGCGGGGACTGGACGATTTCGCTGGGGCGGGCGGCGTCATTCATGGGGTGCGCATGATACGCCCTGGCGGCCCGTCATCCGGCCATGAAGGGCCGGACGAAGGCAGCTCAGCGCAGGCGGCCGAGCTGGATGGCGCGCAGGCGGTCGTCGGCCGTGCGGGCGACGTCGGTGCCCGGGTACTTGGCAATGACTTCGCCCAGGGTGCGCTCGGCCTCGGGCAGCTTGCCCAGTCCGTAGTCGCACAGGCCGATCTTCAGCAGGGCGCCGGACGCCTTGTCGTGGGTCGGGTACTGCGCCAGCAATGCGCGGAACTGGTCCGCGGCCAGCGCGTAATTCTGGGTGACGTAATAGCTCTCGCCCAGCCAGTACAGCGCGTTGGGCGCATACACGCCGCCGGGATAGAGCTGCAGGAAGCTGGTGAACAGCTGTGCCGCATCGGCATATTCGCCGGCCTTCAGCCGGTCGAAGGCGACGTTGTAGGCGGTGCGTTCGTCGCCGGCGGCGGACAGCGCGCCCATGTCGCCATGGACGCTGGGCGCTGCCTCAGCCATCGCGGCATCGACTGGCGCCGGTGCAGTGGCCGGCGCATTGCCCAGCGGGGGAGCAGTGGCCGGCGTGCCGGCCGGGGCCGGTGCCGCGCCGCCTTCCAGACGGTTGAGGCGACCGTCCAGGTCGAGGTACTGGTCGCGGCCGCGCTGCTTGAGCTGCTCGTTCTCGTTCTGCAGCTGCTCCAGCTGGGCACGCAGCTCGCGGAGTTCCGCTTCCTGCTGCGTGACCTTGTTGAGCAGGTCCAGGTTCTGCTGCGGGTTGTTGGCCTTCGCCTCCAGCGCGGCCACGCGATCGGCCAGGCTGACGCGTTGCGCATGCGCGGGAGCGGCGGCCACGAGGGCCGCCGCCAGGACCAGCAGGTACGTCTTCTTCGCGATCATCGTGACGACGACGGCTTACTTGGCCGTGTAGACGATCTCGACGCGACGGTTCTGCGACCAGCAGGACTCGCTGGAATCGGTGCAGACCGGACGCTCTTCGCCGTAGCTGACCACGGTCAGCTGGCTGGCCGAACCACCGCTGGCCTGCAGGGCCGAATTCACGGCGTTGCCGCGGCGCTCACCCAGGCCCAGGTTGTACTCGCGGCTGCCGCGCTCGTCGGCGTGGCCTTCCAGCGTGATGCGCGAGGACGGACGGTCACGCAGGTACTTGGCGTGGCATCCCATGATGGCCTGGAACTCCGGCTTCAGGGCGTCCTGGTCCAGGTCGAAGTACACCACCCGCTGGCGCAGGCAGGCATCGGTATCCAGGTCATTCGGACCGTACACGCCGGACGTGGTCGGGCCCGTCGGGGTGGTCGGAGTGGTCGTCGTGGTGTCGGTCGGCGGGGTCGGCTTGACGTCCTTCTTGCAGCCAGCCAGCACGGCCACGGACATCATGGAGAGCAGCAGAACACGGGTGGTGTTGTTCATGGTCATTCCTTGCGTCGTTTGAACGGGGGATCGGTGGAACCGGGAGTCACATTGTAGACACAAAATTAACGCTGGGTGCGGTAGGGCGACCACGCCGGCTCACGCACGTCCGCATTGGCCACGACCAGGCGCTGGCGCACGCGCGCGTCGGCGGAAACGGCGTACAGCACGCCCCTTCCGCCTTCCCGCGCGGCATACAGCACCATGCTGGCGTTTGGCGCGAAGCTCGGCGATTCGTCCAGCGAGCCCGGCGACAACGAGGTCCAGCGGGCGCCGCCCAAGCTGGTATCCATCAGGGCGATCCGGTAGTTGTTGCCGCTGCCCTGCACCACCGCGATCTTCTTGCCGTCGAAGCCGATGCTGGCGGTGGCGTTGTAGTTGCCTTCGAAGGTCACCCGGCTGGCGCTACCGCCGCTGGCCGGCACGCGGTAGATCTGCGGGCGACCGCCACGATCCGAGGTGAAGTAGATGCTGCCCCCGTCCGGGCTCCACACCGGCTCGGTGTCGATGGCGGACGTGGTGGTCAGCTGGCGCAGCGAACGGCTGCCCAGGTCCATCACGTAGATCTCAGGGTTGCCGCTGCGCGACAGGGTCAGCGCCAGCTGGCGACCGTCGGGCGAGAACGAGGGCGCGCCATTGATGCCACGGAAGCTGGCGATCTTCTCGCGTGCACCGGTGGAGATGTCCTGGATATAGATCGCCGAATTGCCGCTCTCGAAGCTCACGTAGGCCAGCTTGCGGCCATCCGGGCTCCACGACGGCGACAGCAGCGGCTCGGCCGAGCGCACGACGGTCTGCGGATTGAAGCCATCGGAATCGGCCACCATCAGCGCGTAGCGCGTCGCCTTGCCGGTGCCGGCGGCAGTGATGTACGCGATGCGGGTCCAGAAGGCGCCGCGTACGCCGAGGATCTTCTCGTAGATGGCGTCGGCCAGCTGGTGGGCGACGTCACGCAGCGCATTGGAGCGGGCGGTCATGGCCAGGCCGAGCATGCGCTCCTGCTTCGCCACGTCGAACAGTTCGTACTCGACGCGGTAACCGCCATCACCGGCATCGACCACGCGGCCGACCACGATGTAGTCCTGGCGCAGGGCCTGCCAGGTCGGGTACTGGATCTCGCCCCCGCGGGTGGGACGTTCGGTGATGCGCGCCTCCGGCAGCGTGCGGAAGGCGCCCGAGCGCTCCAGATCGGCACGCACCACGGCCGATACGTCGGTCGGCGGCGCGGCGGCGCTGCCCTGGTAGGGCATGGGCACCACCGTGATCGGCAGGGCGGAGGCGTTGCCGCCGATGATGTCGATCTCCAGACCCTGCTGCTGGGCGGAGGCCAGCGCCGGAACGAGGGTGAACAGGAGCAACGCGAACCAGCGCAGCGGTTTCTTCATGGGCAACGACTCTGCGGTTGTGCGGGGCGGCAAAGGGATACCAGTCCCCGCGTGAACGTTTTAACAATTGTGAACGGAATGGAGCGAAACGCCGCGTGAAGTCAACGGTCCCTGGCCTCGAAATTGAGGGTCAGGGTCCGCGCGAACACCGACTCGAAGCCGCGGTACGGCAGCGGCCGCGCCTTGAGTACCGCGCGCTCGATGGAATCCTGGCCCGCCGCGTCCATGGCGCAGCCGGGCTGGACTTCGGCGCTGACCACGTCGCCACCGGGCAACTGGCGGATCACCACCCGGCAACGGGTACCTACGGGGACCGATTCGGGGCGGGTCCACTGGCGCAGCACCGCTTCCTGGATGGCGGCGGCATAGCGGCCGCGCAGGTCTTCATCGGTGCCGCCATTGCCGACCGGGCCGGTCGCGGGCGCCGATGTGGGAGCCGCCGCGCTGGCCGCCTGCCGGGCACGTGCGTCCGCCAGTTGCCGCAGCTTCTGCTCGGCCAATTGCTGCTCCCGCTGGGCCTGGGCGCGCTGGCGACGGATTTCCTCCAGTCGCTTCTTGTCGGCCTCGGCCTTCTGCGCGGCTTCGGCAGCGATGCGCTTCTGCCGGTCCTCTTCCTGCTGGGCGGCCAGCCGTCGCTGCTGCTCGGCCTGCTCCTGGCGCTTGCGCTCGGTCAGGTCGATCTGTTCCTGGCGCCGCTTGGCCTCCTGCTCCTGGCGTGCCTTCTCCTGCGAGATCGCGTCGCGGCGCGCTTCATCCTGATCCACGGTGTCGGGCACGGGGATGCGTTCCTGGGCCTGCGCCTGCCGCTCGACAGGTGCGTCCTGCGGCCTCGGCTCGGGGATCGGCTGCGGCGGCGGAATGGTGTCCTCGGGGGCCGGCTCCTGCACGGGCTCGGGCATCGGCGCCGGCTGGAAATCGAGCGCGCGCTCGACCGCGCGCTGGTCGGCGGCGGACACATCGAGCGTGGCCTCCATCGACTGCGAGCCGGCCGCATTCAGCCGCTCGCGGTCCCACTTGAAGTACGGCGACAGCAGCAGGATCGCGAGCAGCAGCAGGTGCAGGCCGATGGCCCACGCCACCGCCCGGCCGAGCCCTTCCTCTTCAGGGGGGCGCTGGCGCTGGAGCACCTCAGCGTGCATTGCCGCCCGCGTTGGTCATCAGGCTGACATTGCCGACCTTGGCCCGCCGCAGCACGTCCATCGCATCCAGTACCTTCTGGTAGGGCGCGGATCCCTCGGCGGCCACCATGATGCGCAGCTCGTCGCCCTGCTCGGCACGGATCGCCGCGACGCGGGATTCCAGCGTCGCCGCATCCAGCACTTCAGGCTGCTTGGCTTCGGGTAGCTTCAAGCCGAAGCGCCCGTCCGGATACGCGACCACGATGACCGGTTCGTTGCGCGTCTCCACTGCCTTCGCGTTGGACGACGGCAGCTTCACGTCCACGCTCAGCGTGAGCAGCGGCGCGGTCACCATGAAGATGATCAGCAGCACCAGCATCACGTCGATGTAGGGCACGACGTTGATCTCGGACTTCAGCTTGCGCCGCTTGCGATGGAAGATGCTTCCGGCCATGGCGTGCCCCGATTACTCGCCCGAACTCTGGCGCTGCAGGATCGAGCTGAATTCTTCGGCGAAGCTCTCGTAGCGCACGGCCAGCCGCTCGACGCGGGTGGTGAAGCGGTTGTAGGCCCACACCGCCGGGATCGCGACGAACAGGCCGATGGCGGTGGCGAACAATGCTTCCGAGATGCCCGGCGCGACGGCGGCGATGCCCGCCTGCTCGCCGCTGTTGAGCATGTCGTGCATGGTCACCATGATGCCGAACACGGTGCCGACCAGACCCACGTACGGCGCGGTCGAGCCGATGTTGGCGAGCAGTTCCAGATTGCGCTCCAGCTGATCGACTTCGCGCGTATAGGTCACGCGCATGGCGCGTTGCGCGCCTTCCAGCTGCGCACGCCCATCGAGGCCACGTTTGTCGCGCAGGCGGGTGAATTCGCGGAAGCCTGCTTCGAAGATCGCCTC
The DNA here is from genome assembly GCF_043632995.1 of Pseudoxanthomonas japonensis. Classification (NCBI taxonomy): domain Bacteria; kingdom Pseudomonadati; phylum Pseudomonadota; class Gammaproteobacteria; order Lysobacterales; family Lysobacteraceae; genus Pseudoxanthomonas; species Pseudoxanthomonas japonensis. Next base: position 3,220,859 of record NZ_CP171632.1, read on the forward strand.
CAGGCCGGTAACCACGCGGTTGCGGTCGGCGGCACCGGCATACAGCTTGTGCAGTTCGGCGCCGGACCAGAACCGACCCTCGAACTCGTCGGCGTCTCGGTTCGCGGTCTTGAACACGCGCCCCTTGCGGAAAATGATCACCCAGCTGATCACCGAGCCAACCAGAAGCAGCAGCACGATCAGCTGCACCGGCAGGCTGGCCTTGAGCATCAGGTCGATGTAGTTGATTCCGCTGTGCGTGGTGGCGGCGGCCGCCTCTGCCGCAGCGGCCGTCGCTTCGGGCGGCAGCGCCTCGGTCACGACTTCCTGGAAAGCCAGCAGCGTTGCGATCATCCGTCGTTCCTCGTATCTCGGTTCGTGTTGCTTGTCGGGTTAAAGCGGCTGGCCCGGGGACTCGAGCCGGCGGAACTCTTCGTACAACGCATCGGGCAGCCCAGCGGGTTTGAACGTCGACGCGCGGAGCGCTGCGACCTTCACCTCCGCCGTCAGCAGGACCTCGCCGTCCCGTTCGATGGACTGGGCAAAGACCACGCTGGCCCGCTTGCACTGGTGGATGCGCGCACTGACCTGCAGCAGATCGTCGAGCCGGGCGGGGCGCAGGAAATCCAGGCGCATCGAACGGACGGCGAACACCAGGTCGTGGGTCTGGCGCAGTCGTTCCTGGGCGTGGCCACGGGCCCGCAACCATTCGGTACGGGTCCGTTCCAGGAAAGCGACGTATTGCGCGTGGTACACCACGCCACCGGCGTCGGTATCTTCCCAATAGACGCGTGTCGGAAAGATGAACGGAGCCGTATCCACGGCGATCCTCGTCGAATCAGTCGTCAAAGCATCCGCTCCCGCACGGTGTCGTGCATACCAACCTGTAACCAGTGGAGCTCAGAACAGCTCACCCGATGCATCGCCCGATTCCGGCACCCTGCCCTTCGGCGTCAGCCCCAGGTGCAGGTAGGCCTTGCGGGTCGCCATGCGTCCGCGCGCGGTGCGGATCAGGAAGCCCTGCTGGATCAGGTAGGGCTCGATCACGTCCTCCAGCGTGCCGCGCTCTTCGCTGAGCGCCGCGGCCAGCGACTCCACGCCGACCGGGCCACCGTCGAAGCTGTCGATGATGGTGCGCAGCATGCGGCGGTCGAGTTCATCGAAGCCCTCCGGGTCCACCTTGAGCATCTGCATGGCAGCACGCGCCACGTCGACATCGATGTGGCCGTTGGCCTTGACCTGGGCATAGTCGCGCACGCGCCGCAGCAGGCGGTTGGCGATGCGAGGCGTGCCGCGCGCGCGGCGCGCCACTTCGGCGGCGCCTTCCGGCACGCAGTCCATGCCGAGGATGCGGGCCGAGCGCTGCACGATACGGGTGAGCTCCTCGGGCGAGTAGAACTCCAGCCGCTGCACGATGCCGAACCGGTCGCGCAGCGGCGCGGTCAGCAGGCCGGCACGGGTGGTGGCGCCGATCAGGGTGAACGGCGGCAGGTCCAGCTTGATCGACCGGGCGGCCGGGCCTTCGCCGATCATGATGTCGATCTGGAAGTCTTCCATCGCCGGATACAGCACCTCTTCGACGACAGGCGACAGGCGATGGATCTCGTCGACGAACAGCACGTCGTGCGGCTGCAGGTTGGTCAGCAGCGCGGCCAGGTCGCCGGCCTTCTCGATGACCGGGCCGGACGTCACGCGCAGGTTCACGCCCAGTTCGTTGGCGATCACGTGGCTCAACGTCGTCTTGCCCAGCCCCGGCGGACCGAAGATCAGCACGTGGTCGAGCGCCTCGCCGCGCCCTTTCGCCGCCTGGATGTAGATGTCCAGTTGCTCGCGGACCGGCTTCTGGCCCAGGTATTCGTCCAGCCGCTTGGGGCGGATGCTGGCTTCGATGGCGTCGTCTTCGCGGGTGGCGGAGGAGTCGATGATGCGGTCGGCGGTCATGGCGGGATTATGGCCGAAATGCCGACCGGTTCCCCGTCAGATCTCGACCTGTGCGCCCAGTTCGACCAGCCGGTTGCCCGGGATGCGGAAGAAGCCGGTCGCCGGCGCCGCGTTGCGATGCATGGCCGCGAACAGCTTGTCGCGCCACATGGGCATGCCGCCGTGACGTGCGGCGACGATGGTTTCGCGGCTGGCGAAATACGTGGTTTCCATCGGATCGAAGTACACGCCACCCTGGTCGCAAGAACTCATCAGCGCCTGCGGCACGTCGGGCGTTTCGGCGAAGCCGTAGCTGATCACCACGCGGTAGAAATCGTCGCCGATCGGCTCGATCTTCAACCGCTTCTTCTTCGGCGCGTAGGGGACCGTCAGGGTCTCCACGGTGAGGAACACGTTGCGCTCGTGCAGCACCTTGTTGTGCTTGAGGTTGTGCAGCATCGCGTGCGGCACCACGCCCTTGTCGGCGGTCAGGAAGATCGCCGTACCCGGCACGCGCACCGGCGGCGCCAGCATCAGGCCCGGCAGGAACGTATCCAGCCGGATGCCTTCCTTCTGCACTTCGCCATGCAGCAGTTCGCGACCACGGCGCCAGGTGCGCATCATGGTGAAGGCGGAGATGCCGATGAACAGCGGCACCCAGGCGCCGATACCGGTGACCAGCTTGGCACCGTTGGCGAACAGGAAGGCCAGGTCGATGACCAGGAACACGCCGCACAGCGGCAGCACCCACTTGCGCGAATCCGGCCAGCGCGTGTACGCCACGATCGCCAGCAGCAGCGTGTCGATCAACATCGTGCCGGTCACCGACAGGCCATAGGCGGTGGCGAGCGCACCGGAGCTCTGGAAGCTCAGCACCAGCACGATCACCGCGAAGTACAGCATCCAGTTGATCGACGGCACGTAGATCTGGCCGATCGTGTCCTTGGAGGTGTACTTGATGTGCAGGCGCGGCAGGTAGCCCAGCTGGATCGCCTGGCGCGTCACCGAAAACGCACCGGTGATGACGGCCTGCGACGCGACCGCCGCCGCGGTCGTCGCCAGCACCAGCATCGGGACCTGGGCCCAGCCCGGGATCGACATGTAGAACGGGTTCGCCACGGCCTCGGGATGGCGCAGCAGCACGGCGCCCTGTCCGTAGTAGTTCAGCACCAGCGCTGGCAACACGAAACCGAACCAGCCCCAGCGGATAGGCTTCTTGCCGAAGTGCCCCATGTCGGCGTACAGCGCTTCGCCGCCCGTCACGGTCAGCACGACCGCGCCGAGGATCAACACCGCGTGCCAGTCGTGGGTCGTGAAGAAATGCCAGGCCCAGTACGGATTCAGCGCCGCCAGCACCGACGGGTTGTGCGCGATGTTGTAGATGCCGAAGCCGGCCAGCACGATGAACCAGGTGATCATCACCGGGCCGAACGCCTTGCCGACCTTCGCCGTGCCGAAACGCTGCATGGCGAACAGGCCGGTCAGGATGACCAGGCTGATCGGCACCACCCATTGCCGGAACACCGGCGATACCACTTCCAGACCTTCCACCGCGCCCAGCACAGTGATCGGCGGCGTGATCATGCCGTCGCCGAAGAACAGCGCCGCGCCGAAGATGCCGAGGATGCCGACCGTGTAGCTCATGCGCGAACCCTTGGCCAGGCTGCGCTGCGCCAGGGCGGTCAGCGCCATGATGCCGCCTTCGCCGTCGTTGTCGGCGCGCATGATGACGATGACGTACTTCAGGGTCACCACCAGCAGCAGCGACCAGAAGCCGAGCGAGAGCAGTCCGCGCACGGTGTTCGGGTCCGGCGTCAGCCCGAAGTGCGGGTGGAACATCTCCTTGATCGTGTACAGCGGGCTGGTGCCGATGTCGCCGAACACCACCCCGACCGCGCCGGCGACCAGGGCGACCATGCCTGCCTGCGAATGACCGTGCTGCCCGCTGTTGCCGGCATCGGCGTGAGAAGAAGATGGGGTGGACATGGCGGCCGGCAGGGTAGCGCTGTAGAAGTGAAGGGATGCTCTAGAACGGCGATCAGCGCAGCGCGGCCTGCAGGGCCTTGCGGATGATCGTCGCGGCATCGTCGCCGGCGGCGGTGGCGTCGCGCGCCATCCGCGTGGCTTCGGCCGGTTTGTAGCCCAGCTGCTGCAGGGCGATGGTGGCTTCGGACTGCGGATCCACCGGCAGCGCGGTGATCCCACCGACGCCGGTACCCATCAGGTCCGCTGCGCGATCGCGCAGTTCCACCACCATGCGTTCGGCCGTCTTCTTGCCGATGCCGGGGATGCGCGTCAGCGCGGTGATGTCGCCGGCCTGCACCATGCGCGCGAACTCGTCCACGCTGGCGCCGGACAGCACGGCCAGCGCGATCTTCGCGCCGATGCCCGTGACCTTCTGCACGTCGCGGAACAGCCGCCGTTCGCCCTCGCGCAGGAAGCCGTACAGCGACACGCTGTCTTCCTTCTGTGCGTAGTGGGTGAACAGCAGCACCTCTCGCCCCACGTCCGGCAGGTCGTAGAACGTGCTCATCGGCGCCTCCAGCTCGTAGCCCACGCCACCGACGTCGATCACCAGCCAAGGCGGCGACTTGTACGCCAGGATGCCGCGCAGACGTCCGATCATTTCCTGCTCCAGGCCAGTTGCGAACTCACGCCCAGCCGCTTTGCCGTGGCGCGCACGTGCGCGTGGGTGATGGCGACCGCCAGCGCATCGGCGGCATCGGCCTGCAGCTTGCCGTGCAGGTTGAGCATGATGCCGACCATGTGCTGGATCTGGGTCTTTTCGGCGCTGCCGCGGCCGACGACGGCCAGCTTCACTTCCTTGGCCGCGTATTCGTGCACCGGCAGGTCGCGCAGCACCACCGCACTGATGGCGGCGCCGCGCGCCTGCCCCAGCTTCAGGGCCGAATCGGGGTTGCGCGCCATGAAGACTTTTTCGATGGCCACCTCGTCCGGCTGCCAGGTCGCGATGGCCTCGGTCAGGCCGTCCAGCAGGCGGCGCAGGCGCTGCGGAAAATCGTCCGCGCCCAGCAGCACTAGCGGCGAATGGTGGACATGCGTGACCTTGCCCGCTGCATCGACATCGATGATGCCGATGCCGGTGCGCTGCGAGCCGGGGTCGATGCCGAGGATGCGGGTCACGGAACGTGATTCGTGATGGGTGATTCGTGATTGGAAGAAGCAGCGGGGGAGATGATCAAGGAAACGCGCACTCGCGAATCACGAATCACAAATCCCCATTCACTGCTCCTACGCATACACGTCCGCGCCCAGGTCGGCGTTGGAATAAACGTCCTGCACGTCGTCCAGATCTTCCAGCATGTCGAGAAGCTTCTTCACCTGCAGGGCGGTTTCGCCTTCCACGCGGATGTCGTTGTCGGCGCGGTAGGTGGTCTCGGCATGGTCCGGGGCCAGGCCGGCGGCCGTCATCGCATCCTTCACGGACTGGAACGCATCCGGCGTGGTGACCACGTCGATGGACCCGTCGTCCGGGTAGACGACGATGTCGTCGGCCCCTGCTTCGATCGCGGCTTCGGTGATCTTCTCTTCGTCGGCACCGGGCGCGTAGCTCAGCACGCCCAGGCGCTTGAACATGAAGGCCACCGAGCCCTCGGTGCCCATGTTGCCGCCGTGCTTGCCGAAGGCGTGGCGCACTTCGGCCACAGTGCGCACGCGGTTGTCGGTCAGGCAGTCGACGATCACCGCGACGCCGCCCGGCGCATAGCCTTCGTAACGGATCTCCTCGAAGACCACGCCTTCCAGCTCACCGGTCGCCTTCTTGATGGCGCGTTCGATGACGTCCTTCGACATATTGGCCGACAGACCCTTGTCCACCGCCGCGCGCAAGCGCGGGTTGTTGGCGGGGTCGCCACCGCCGGCGCGGGCCGCCACGCCGATCTCGCGGATGATCTTGGTGAAGATCTTGCCGCGCTTGGCGTCGGTGGCGTTCTTGCGGGCTTCGATCGACGGGCCTCTGCCCATGGTGGATTCCGGAGTGCACTGACAAGGGCGCGGATTATACGCGCCCCCGTGCAGCCGTCAGTCCTGCCCGTCGAACCGGCCCTCACGCAGGAAGCGGGCAGCCTGGCGCGCAGCGTCCGCGGAGAACACCAGGCCCGTGTGGCTGGCGGGGACCACGCAGTGCGCGGCCAGCCCCGGCAAGCGGGTTTCCGACAGGCCCACCGTGCCGTCCGATTCGCCATCCAAGCGTGCGATCAGGCGACCGATGCCGCGCGCCACGTTGCCGGCCACCATGCCGACGGGCACGGACCCCGCCCACGGCGCACACCCGGCCTGCAGCAGCGTGCCGCTGCGGCCCAGCACGGGCGCTGTCCAGCGACGCTGTCCCAGGCTGCGCGCCGCCTGGCTGCCGCAGAGGGGCGAGCCCAGGCAGACCACGCGCTGCACCGGCAGGTCGGGCGCGCGACGCAGCGCTTCCAGCGCGATCATGCCGCCCAGGCTGTGGCCCACCAGGTGCACCGGCGGACCGCCACGAAGCCGGTCCACGAGCGCCGTGATCGCCGGCTCGGGTCCACCGACGATACTGGGATAGCCGAACACATCGACCTCGAAGCCGTCGCCCCTCAGCCGGCGCGCCAGTGGCGTCAGCCAGGAGCGCGCGTTCCAGATGCCGTGTACCAGCACGATGCGCCGCGTGGCGTCCGTCGATTCGTCCATGGCGCCAGTGTGGGTCAAGCAGACCGCGGCGCCAACCAAGAAAAAAGGGCGCCCGGTCACCCGGGCGCCCCACCACCCCCGCATCCTGCGGGCGCTTCCTAACGGAACGCGTACTCGAACTGCACCGCCACCTCGCGACCGACGGGGTTATAGACGTCGTAGAAATACGGGAAGCTGCTGTTGGTTTCGTCGTTCGGGTGCAGGTTGTTGAACAGGTTGTTGACGTAGACCTTCACCTGCGCCTTGTCGGTGATCTGCTTGCCGACGTTGGCATTCCACAGGTAGTGCACGCCGGTGCGTCCCTTGATCTGCTCGGTTCCGACCTTCGGTAATGTCCCGTACCGCGTGGTGAACAGGCTGGCGGTCCAGTCGCCGCCCTTCCAGTCAAGGCCGGCGGTGGCGCGGCTCCGGAAATCAAGATTGCGCACGTCGTCGCGCCAGTGGCGCTCTACCGGATCAGTGGCAGTGATCTGACGCTCTGAAGTCAGCGTGTGTGACCAGTTGAGGCGAACGCCGTAACGACCAAAGCGTTCTGTACTAACACGCCAATTGAGGCCTGCATCGATACCGGCCACGCGACGGAATGCTTGGTTGATCGGCAGCGAGCGCACCTCCGCCACACGGTCGATTGCCTGTCCGTCCTCCGGGCGTCGCGTCACCAGGCTAGTGATCAATTGGCAGTAGCCCGAGTCCGCCGCGAAACCAAATGCATCGTTATTCGCACGATTTCGCCCTGTACGGCAGCCCGCTTCGTCGTCGAGGATATCCGCCGTGGCCAAGCGTTCCAGTGCGCCATTCAGCTCGATATCCCAATAGTCGGCGCTGATCGACAAGCCATCAACGATGTCCCACACGAAACCCGCACTCCAGGACTTGCCCGTTTCCTCTTCCAGGGCAGGATCGCCGCGGGTCACCGAAAACATCGAGTAGCTATAGCCGGAGCAACCTGGGTTGGCGCCGTTGGCCATGCAGCGCCAAGTGTCAGTGGCGCTTCCGAAGCTGCCACTGCCTTCGCTGAAGACCCAGTGCAGGTCCGGCGCCTTGAAGCTGGTCGCATACGCGCCACGGATCAGCAGCGAATCCATGGGCCGCCATTCCAGGCCCGCGTTCCAGGTCTTGGCATCGTCCACGGCGGTGATGTCGTCGTACTTGTCGAAGCGGCCCGCCAGGCTGGCCTTCAGTGTCTCGGTGATCGGGATGCTGAACTCGATGCCCGCGGCGTAGCGGTCGCGCTCACCGCCACCATTGGTGCCGGTGAGGTTGTACAGCTGCACGACGCCAGGCTGCACGCGCGGATCGCTGTCCAGTTCGTAGCCTTGCTGGCTTGCCTCCAGCACCACCGCCATGCCGACCGGACCGGCGGACAGCTCGAACAGGTCACCGGTCACCACGAAGCTGCCCGTCGTGACCCACGATTCGGCTTCGTACTTGGCCAGCGTGGAAATCGAGGCGTATTCGGCCGGCGTCAGCGGACGCAGCCAGCGCTCCAGGTTCATCGTGTAGATCGGCACGCCATTCGGCCGCGTGCCCTGCTGCGGACCGAAGAAGAAGTCGTTGACCAGGTTGCCGACCATGCGGCGGCGGGTACGCTGGAAGTCGTACTCGGCGCGGCTCAGCGTCGCGTCCCAGTCGAACCGGTCGCCGAGCTTGCCGCGCAGCCCCACCGCGAGATCGAACGAGCGCTCCTTGTAGTGCTGGTTCATGCTCTCCACGCCGCCAAGATCCACCGGCGTGAGCAACCGCGTCGGACCAATGACGGCGCCGAACTGGGGATCGTAGAAGTCACCGCGGCGACCGACGCCGTCGGTATGGGGACCGGTGATGCTCTCGAAGCCACCCAGCGACTCGGCCTTGGAGTCCCACACCTGCGCAGACGCCCAGCCTTCCAGCGTGTCGGTGAAGTTGTAGGTGCCGAACACATAGGCGGCCGCCTCGTTCTTGCCCTTGCTCAGGTGCACGTAGCGCTCGTCGTTCCAGCTGCCGCACGCATTGCCCAGCGTCTGCACGTTGCCCCCGCTGATGCGACGATAGGTAAAGTCCACGAGCTCGTCGCCCCAGCGCTGGCAGGTGCCTGCCGGCAAGGCGATCAGCGGATTGCTGCTGCTGGTGCCGCCGCGACGGATGCGCAGCGCCGCAGTGGGTTCGGGGCCGATCCTACCCGCGGCCGGATTGTTGCGCAGGTCCCAGTCATCGCGCTGGAAGCCGTACAGCATCTCCTGGTAGTAGTACTGGAACGCGTAGGTGACGCTCCAGTTCTCGCCGGTCCGGCCGCCGGTCCATTGCACGTCGACGCGATCGCGGCCCCCCATCGTGCTGGTGCCGCCGCGCAGCTTGAACACATCGCCTTCATAGCCACGCTTCATCACCACGTTGACCACGCCGGACACCGCATCGGCGCCATAGATCGCCGATGCGCCGCCGGCCAGGATCTCGATGCGCTCGACCGCGCCCGACGGGATGTTGCCGAAGTTCTGGAAGTTGCTGCGGCCTTCGTACGGGAACGGATAATCGGCCGCGCGACGACCGTCGATCAGCAGCAGCGAACGGCCGGGACCGAGTCCGCGCAGGTTCAGCGGGTGCGCATTGGCCGAAAAGCCGCCCGACAGTTCCGTTTCCACGGCACCGCCGGCCATCACCAGGGTTTCCAGCGCTTCGAACACGGTGGCGTGGCCTTCGTTCTCCATCTGCTGCGCCGTGATCACGGTGACCGGCGACGGGCCTTCGATCTCCGCGCGCTTGATGCGCGAGCCGGTCACCTGCACGGCGGCCAGATCCTGTGTGTCGGGAGGATTTTCCGCGGCCGCCGGTACGGGCTTCGGTGCCGGCGCCGGGGCTTTCGCGGGTGTCGTGCTCTCCTGCGCGCGCGCCACCGTGATGACGCCGCCGCGCGTGCTGCGATGGGTCAGGCCGCTGCCGTCCAGCACCTTGTCCAGCGCCTGGTTGACGGTGTACTGCCCCGACAGCGTGGGTGCGGTGCGCCCGCGCACCAGGTCGGGCGGCACCATGATCTGCACGCCGGCCGTCTGCGCGACGCGGTTGAGCGCATCGCCGAGTGGCTGGCTGCCGACCGCGAACTGGTGGGTGGACGATGTCTGCGCCGCCGACACCGGGGCCGCGGCCATCAGCGATGCGCCGAGGGCGGTGGCCAGAGCCAGTGACATGACGGTGTGGCGGTGCGGCGTGGTGGTCTTCATCAAGTCGTCCCCCTTGGACGTGCTGGGAAATGTGAGATATCGGATGGCGCTCCCCTTTCAAGGCAGACGCAGCGCATCGGCGATTCCTCACTGCGTCGCGTGCGGTTGCGTCGCGCGGTGCCTCCGCTTACTTTTCTCTGCGCACCGCAGCCTCCGGACACCCGTCGCGTGAATCCGATTCCACAACGCAACGCCGGTGGCGACGCCGCCACCGCAGCCGGCCACGACACCACGACGGCCGATGCCCAGCGCTTCCGGCCGATGCTGGTGCGCTACTTCCGCCGGCACCTGCAGCACGAGGCGGATGCCGAGGACCTGGCCCAGGAAGCCCTCATGCGCCTGGTGCGCTCGCCTACGCAGGTGGACCATGCCGAGGCTTACGTGGTGCGGATCGCGGCCAACCTGCTGCGCGACCGTTTCCGGCGCGAACGCAGCCACCACACCGGGCTGCACGACCCGCTCGACGACACCCTGCACGAATTGCCCAGTGAGGAACCCGCCACCGACGACGTCTACGCAAGCAGGGAGCGGCTGGAACGCCTGCTGTCGGCGCTGGACGAACTGTCGCCGCGCTGCCGGCAGGTGTTCCTGCTGCAACGCTACGAAGGCATGACCTACACCGCCATCGCGCGGCAACTGCAGGTCAGCGTGAGTGCGGTGGAAAAACACATGATGCGCGCGCTGCTCCACCTGCAGGCGCGCCTGGCGGAGCCATGAGCAGACCGGACCTTACCCTCATCGATGGCAGTGACGGCGTCGACCAGCAGGCGACCCGCTGGTTCGTGCGGCTGCGCGCCGACGATGCCAGCGAAGGCGACCGGCGGGCGTGGCAGCAGTGGCTGGAGGCCAGCCGCGACCATCGCGATGCCTATGCGCGCGTGGAGGCCTTGTGGTCTTCGTTCGGCGACTTTGCGACGTCGCCGGAGATCGGCAGGCGAATCGCCGAGGCTTCGCGTGCGCCGCAGGCCGCGCCAGTGCAGGCGCGCACCGCGCGGCGACGCTGGCCCGCCGCGATGGCCGCGACGCTCGCGCTGCTGGCCGTCGGCACCTTTGCCGCGCTGCGCCTGACGGCGCCCACGGAAGCCGCCTACCGGACTGCGGTGGGCGAACGCCGCTCGGTGCAGCTGGACGATGGTTCCCGCGTCGACCTGGACGCGGGCACGCACCTCAGCGTGCGCTACGACCGTGGCGGCCGGCATATCGTGCTGGAGCAGGGCCGCGCCTTCTTCCAGGTGGCCAAGGACGCCGCGCGTCCGTTCGACGTGGTCACCGACGCCGGCAGCGTCCGCGCCCTCGGTACACAGTTCGAGGTTTCCCAGGTAGCCGGCGCGGCCGATGTCGCCCTGTACGAAGGCAGCGTGGAACTGCGCGCACGCGCGGCTGCCGAGGCGCCGGCGCAGCGCCTGGGCGTGCTGGTGCCGGGCCAGCAAGCGCGCCTGTCCGCAGGCCGCATGCAGATGCGCGCGACGACAGTCGCCGCCGGGGCGCGCCCGGCATGGCTGAGCGGACGCCTGGTCTTCAGCGACACGCCGCTCGCCGAGGCCGTGGCCGAGTTCAATCGCTACAGTACGAACCGCGTGGTGCTGGCGGACCCCGCACTCGGCGCCCAGCGCGTCAGCGGCGTCTTCCGCGGCGACGACGTCGACGGCTTCATCGGCGCGCTGGGCGAGGTCTACGGCATCCCGGAACACCACACCGCCAACGGCACGCATGTGCTGGGTAAATCGCCATGATGCGCAGACGCCTTCTTGCGGCCGGTCTCGCCCTCGCTTGGCTGTCGCCGGTCGTGGCAGAAGAGGTCACCGGACAGCCCGCAGCGACGCTCGACGATGGTCCGTACGTGTTCCAGACGACCGCGCGCCGCTATGACGCCTGGTGGGTCTGCGACGGCAAGGTCGAACATGACGTGCAACGCAAGCGACGCAAGGACACCGTGATCGCACCGCGTTGCGGCTACGACCGACCGGCGGTGATTCCGAACCACGTCGCGGACGCGGAATCCGTGCCGTACACCGGCGGCCGCATCGTCGCACTGTCCGACATCCACGGGCAGTACGACCTGATGGTGAAGCTGCTGCGCGCGCATCGCGTGATCGACGGCAACGACAACTGGGCGCTCGGTCGCGACCACCTGGTCATCACCGGCGACGTGTTCGATCGCGGCGACAAGGTCAACGAGGTGTTCTGGCTGCTGTTCCAGTTGCAGCAGCAAGCGCATGCCGCCGGCGGCGCGGTGCACTTCCTGCTGGGCAACCATGAAACCATGGTGCTCTACGACGACCTGCGCTACATCAATCCGAAGTATGTCGAGGTCGCGCGCCTGCTCGGTCGTCCCTATTCCGCGTTGTATGGCGCCGACACGGTGATCGGCGGCTGGCTGCGCACGCGTCCGGTGATGCTGAAGCTGGGCGACACGCTGTTCCTGCATGGCGGCATCGCGCCGGAGAACCTGGACCTGGTCGCCGGCATCGATGCCACCAACGCGACGTACCGCGGTTCGCTGGGCGTCGCCAAGGACACGGTGAAGGCCGATCCGGCGACCGCGCGCCTGTACGACGGCAAGCGCAGCCCGATCTGGTACCGCGGCTATTTCAATGGCGAGCTCGACACGCCGGACGTGCGGACGCTGGTCGACCGGCTCGGCTTGGCGCGCATCGTCGTCGGGCATACCACGATGGACGAAGTGGTGAGCTTCCACGATGGCCGCATCATCGCCATCGACAGCGGCATCAAGCGCGGCGAGTCCGGGCAGCTGCTCTTCATCGACAAGGGACAGCTGAGTCGCGGCCTGCTGGACGGCACGCGCGAGGCGCTGCCCGAGCGCCAGGTCGCGCCGCCCGACAAGGACTGAATATTCAGGCGGCGACCTGCTGCCGCTTCCATTCCCGCGGCGACACGCCGCTGTGCGCCTTGAACGCGCGCGACAGCGCGGCTTCGCTGCCGTAGCCCACGTCCGACGCCACCACCTTCAACGGCTTGCCATGCCGCAGCGCCTGCTGCGCCAGGCCGACGCGCCACCCCTGCAGGTATTGCCCGGGCGTGATGCCCAGCGACTCGCGGAAGGTCGACGCGAACACCGTGCGCGACATGCCCGCCACGCGCGCCAGATCCTCCAGCGACCAGTCCTTCGCCGGCGCCTCGTGCATCGCGACGATGGCATTGCGCAGGCGCGGATGTCCCAGCCCCGCGAGCATGCCGCCCTTCACTTCGCCGCTTTCCATCAGCTGGCGCAACACCTGGATCACCACCACTTCGAACAGGCGGTTGACCAGCGCCGTGCGCCCGCAGCGCTGGGTGAAGGCCTCTTCGAACAGCAGCGCCAGCACGTCCCCGGCGCCACGGATGCCCGACAGCGGCAGGCAGACCGCGTCGGGCAACGCCGCACAGATCGGATTCTGGTCGCCGCCCTCGAACCGCAATGTCGCGCAGGTCATGTCGGCACCGCGCACCGCGTCGCTGATGAAGCGGTGCGTCAGCGCGCGCGGGAACAGCAGCAGGCTGGGCTCGTCGATGCGCAGCGACGTGGTGCCGTAGACCACCTCCAGCGGCCCCTGCCGGATCAGGTGCAGCTGCCCCACGCCCGTTTCCGCCTCCAGCGTATTGATGCCGCACAGCGCACCGGCATTGAACACCTGTGCGCTGACCGAGAACCGGTCCAGCAGGACCGCCAGCCGATCGACCATGTCGGAACTCCAGATCAAGTTTTCAGGATTCTATATCACCTTTCGTACCGGCATGGCGCGCAAAGTACACCTCACCGGACGGCCACCCGCCTCCCGCTTCCCAACCCACCAAGGAAACCGCCATGTCCATCGAAAAGATCCTCTACACCGCCACCGCCACCGCCTCGGGCGGCCGCGAAGGCCAAGCCACCTCGTCCGACGGCGTACTCGACGTCAAGCTGACCACCCCGCGCGAGCTGGGCGGCGCCGGCGGCGACGGCACCAATCCGGAACAGCTGTTTGCCGCAGGCTACTCGGCCTGCTTCCTGGGCGCGCTGAAGTTCGTCGCCGGCAAGCAGAAGGTCGCCCTGCCCGCCTCCACCACCGTCACCGGCAAGGTCGGCATCGGCCAGATCCCCACCGGCTTCGGCATCCAGGCCGAACTGACCATCGCCGCCCCGGGCGTGGACCGCGAGCAGCTGCAAGCCCTCGTCGACGCCGCCCACATCGTCTGCCCGTACTCCAACGCCACGCGCGGCAACATCGACGTGACGCTGGTACTCGCCGACTGAACGCTTTCCTGACCCACCACCCCTTGCAGGAACCGAACCCATGAATGTTTTCACCCGCACCCTCGCCGCCACGCTGCTGGCCGTCGCCACCCAGGCCAGCTTCGCCGCCCAGCCCGCCACCGCGCCGGTCGCCGTCGAACGCACCGCCAGCACGCTCACCACCGCCGACGGCGTGCAGCTCTACTACAAGGACTGGGGCCCGAAGAACGGCCCGGTCGTCACCTTCAGCCACGGCTGGCCGCTGTCCTCGGACAGCTGGGAATCGCAGATGATCTTCCTGGCTTCCAAGGGTTACCGCGTGGTCGCCCACGACCGTCGCGGCCACGGCCGCTCCAGCCAGCCGTGGGACGGCAACGACATGGACCATTACGCCGACGACCTGGCCACCGTGATCAACACGCTGGACCTGAAGGACGTGACCCTGGTGGGCTTCTCCACGGGCGGCGGCGAAGTGGCGCGCTACATCGGCCGCCACGGCACCAGCCGCGTCAGGAAGGCCGTGCTGATCAGCGCCGTGCCGCCCCTGATGCTGAAAACCGCCGACAACCCGGGCGGCCTGCCGATCGAGGTCTTCGACGGCCTCCGCAAGGGCTCGCTGGACAACCGTGCGCAGCTCTACAAGGACATCGCCTCGGGCCCGTTCTACGGCTTCAACCGCCCCGGCGCGAAGGTCTCGCAGGGCCTGATCGACAGCTGGTGGGCGCAGGGCATGCAGGCCGGCCACAAGAACACGTACGACTCCATCGCCGCGTTCTCCGCCACCGACTTCCGCGCCGACCTGAAGAAGTTCGACATCCCCACCCTGGTCATCCACGGCGACGACGACCAGATCGTCCCCATCGACGCCGCCGGCAAGGCCTCCGCCGCGCTGATCAAGAACGCCAAGCTGATCGTCTACGCAGGCGCCCCGCACGGCCTGACCGACACCCACAAGGATCGCGTCAACCAGGACCTGCTCGACTTCCTGCAGAAGTAAGGAACAAGCCTCCGCAAACAGCAACGGCCGCACACGCGGCCGTTCGCTTTTGATCTTCAGTGATTCTCTGAACAACGCAGCGTCTTCCCGTCATTCCCGCGAAAGCGGGAACCCAGTGTCTTTGCTTTCCATGGCCGCAAGTCGCTGGATCCCCGCCTACGCGGGGATGACGGCGGTTATTCGGACTTCGCTTGACCGCATCGATGCACCAGCGATCCCACCAGACCCGAAGGGCGGCGAACAAGGATGTCCACCGTCTGGCACTTATCGTCTGGAATTCTCTGAACAACGCAGCGTCTGCCCGTCATTCCCGCGAAAGCGGGAACCCAGTGTCTTTGCTTTCCATGGCCGCAAGTCGCTGGATCCCCGCCTATGCGGGGATGACGGCGGCTATTCGGACCTTGCTTGACCACACTGCCGCTCCCGCGAACCCACCAGACCCGGAGGGCGGCGGACAAGGATGTCCGCCGTTTTCCGCCTCGCCAGGATGGCGAGTCGGAAAATCCCGATAGCAGCACCACGATGGGATTGCTTCGTCGGGGAATGGCCTTTCTTTTGGTGACTTTTCTTTGGCCAGACAAAGAAAAGTTACCCGCTGGCCCGCAGGGCCGGCGGAACGCTCCTATCGGTCAGACATCGGCAGAAGCCGCACGCCGCAGGATGAACTCATCATCCAGCGTCTTCCCTACGGCGAACTTGTACCCGCCAACTCGAGCGAACCCCTGCCGCTCATAGAACCGTTGCGCGCCGAAATTCTCCGACCACACCCCGATCCACAAGGTCCGCGGCCCGTCCCTCAACAGCCAGCGCTCCACCTCGGCGAACAGCTTCCCGCCCCAGCCGCCATTCTGATGCGACGCCAGCACGTACAGCCGCTTCAGCTCGCCATCGCCCGTCTGCACGTCCGGATGCGGCAAGCCGCAAGGACCGGCGGCGGCATGACCCACCGCAACGCCGTCGTCCTCCAGCAGCCACACCGCGTAGTCCGGGTGAGACAGGATGACGCGCTGCTTCTCGACGTCGTACGCATAGGCGAGGAATGCCGCCAGATCTTCGGCCGGATACAGATGGCCGAAGGTCTCGGTAAAGCTGCGCGATGCCAGGTCGGAGACGAACTGCGCATCATCCACGGTGGCGCGACGGATCCGCACGCTTATGCGTCCTCTTCTTCCTCGTCGTCTTCGTCCGCCTCGTCTTCCTCTTCGGCGTCCTCGTCCTCTTCCTCTTCGTACTCTTCTTCGTCTTCTTCGTAGTCGTCTTCGCCGAAGTCCTCGCCGTCCCAGCGGCCCTGGCCATCCGGCACGAAGGTCACCGCCATCCCCGCCGGCGACGTGCCGACGCGCACCAGCCAGCCGCCGAACACGCGCGCGCGTTCCGTCACCAGGCCCGCATCGGCGCCGTCATTGCCCAGGCGTTCCCACTCCAGCGAAAAAGCGTATTCCGTCATTGCGTGGTTCTCTCTCAGTCTTTCTTGGGGCGAACCTGGATGTGGACTTCCGCCAGTTGCTCGTCCGGGATCGGCGACGGCGCGCCGGTCATCAGGCACTGGGCGCTGGTGGTCTTGGGGAACGGGATGACGTCGCGGATCGACTCGGTGCCGGCCATCAGCGCCGCGATGCGGTCGATGCCGAACGCGATGCCGCCGTGCGGCGGCGCGCCGAAGCGCAACGCATCCAGCAGGAAGCCGAACTTGGCTTCCGCCTCTTCCGCGCCGATGCCGAGCAGCTCGAACACCGCGCTCTGCATGTCGGGACGGTGGATACGGATCGAGCCGCCGCCGATCTCGTTGCCGTTCAGCACCATGTCGTAGCCGCGCGAAACCGCCGTCTTCGCGTTCGCGCGCAGGTCGTCGATGTCGTCCACCGCGGGCGCGGTGAAGGGATGGTGGAGCGCCACATAGCGCTGCGCTTCATCGTCGTACTCGAACATCGGAAAATCGGTGACCCACAGCGGCGTCCAGCCATCCTGGACCAGGCCGAAGTCCTTGCCGGCCTTCAGGCGCAGCGCGCCCATGAAGTCGGAGACCTTGTTGTAGCCACCGGCACCGAAGAACACGATGTCGCCATTGCCGGCGCCCACCTGCTTCAGCAGCGCAGCGAACGCGTCCTCGGCGAAGAACTTCTGGATCGGCGAGCTGATCGCGCCGGCCTCGTCGATCTTGATGTAAGCCAGGCCCTTGGCGCCGTACTTGGCGGCATGCGCGGCGTACTCGTCGATCTGCTTGCGGCTCAGCGATGCGCCGCCGGGGATGCGCAGCGCGGCGACACGGCCATCCGGATCGTTGGCGGCACCGGTGAACACGGCGAACTCGCTGGACTTCACCAACTCGGCCACATCGACCAGTTCCAGCGCGATGCGCAGGTCCGGCTTGTCCGAGCCGTAGCGACGCATCGCCTCGGCCCAGGTCATGCGCGGGAACGGATTGGCCAGCTCGACGTCCATCACTTCCTTGAAGATGTCGCGGATCATGCCTTCGACGGCGTCCTGCACGTCGCGCTCGCGCACGAAGGCGAACTCCATGTCGAGCTGGGTGAACTCCAGCTGGCGGTCGGCGCGCAGCGCTTCGTCGCGGAAGCAGCGCGCGATCTGGTAGTAGCGGTCGAAGCCGGCCACCATCAGGATCTGCTTGAACAGCTGTGGCGACTGCGGCAGTGCGTAGAACTCGCCCGGATGCATGCGCGCCGGCACCAGGAAATCGCGCGCGCCTTCCGGCGTGGCCTTGGTCAGGATCGGCGTCTCGATGTCCTGGAAACCGCGCGCGTCCAGCCAGCGGCGCAGCGCCTGCACCAGCCGGATGCGGGTGCGCTGCTTGCGCTGCATGTCGGCGCTGCGCAGGTCCAGGTAGCGGTATTTCAGGCGGATGTCCTCGCCCGGGTTCTCGTGGTGATGGAACGGCAGCGGCTCGGCCTTGTTGAGCACGGTGATGTTCGTGGCGATCACTTCCACCTTGCCGGTGCGGATCTTGCTGTTGACGGCTTCGCGCGCGCGCACGACGCCCTCGACCTGCAGCACGTCCTCGTAGCCCAGCGACGCGGCGACCTTGAACACCTCGGCATTGGACGGGTCCACCGTCACCTGCACGATGCCCTCGTGGTCGCGCAGGTCGATGAAGCAGACGCCGCCGAGGTTGCGGGCAACGTCGGTCCAGCCGCAGAGGGTCACGGTCTGGCCGATCATGGCCTCGTCGACGAGGCCGCAGAAATGGGTACGCATGGGGAACTCCAGGGGGTCATCCGGCCGGGGCCGGAAGGGGTGCAACGGCCGTCGGCCGTCCTAGCCGGCTAGTTTACCCGCTCCCCCGGCCGGCCTCTGCTCCGGATTAACATTCCCGGCGTATGCTGGCGCCTCCCCAGGAGGGTGCCGCCATGAAGAAGCCGTTGTTGCAGTCCGTTTTCGTACTGTTGCTGGCCCTGGCGGCCGGCAGCGCCGTCGCCCAGATCACGCCCAAGGCCTATGCGCCGGAGAACCTGCGCACGCTGTCCGTGCAGGACCAGACCCGGGTGATCAGCCTCGAATACTCCGAGCAGTCCCGGGGCCGCCGGATCCCCGACGACCAGTTGCGGTTCTATCTGGACCAGGTCAACCGTTCCAACTGGACCTTCAGCCGCATCAAGCAGGACATCGCCCAGTCGCTCGGCGGCAACAACGGAGGCTGGAACCCGAACCCGCCACCCTCCGGTGGCCAGATCACCTGCGAAAGCAAGGACAACCGCCGCCGCGAATGCCAGACCGGCTTCCGCCGCAACGCCGTCCTCGTCCAGAACCTGTCCGGCACGCGCTGCGTCGAGGGCCAGAACTGGGGCAGCGGCAACGGCACGGTCTGGGTCGACCGCGGCTGTCGTGGCCGATTCGCCGAAGGCACGTCCGGCGGTGGCTGGGGCGGCGGCAATGGCGGCGTGGTGACCTGCGAGAGCGCCAACAATGCCTATCGCGAATGCCGCACCAGCTTCCGTGGCCGCGCGGTGGTTCAGCGGAACCTGTCCTCCACCCGCTGCACCGAGAACCAGAACTGGGGCCAGCGCCAGGGCATGGTCTGGGTGCGCAGCGGCTGCCGCGCCGAGTTCCGCGATTCAGGCACGGGCTGGGGCGGCGGCAACGGCGACTACAGCGTCACCTGCAGCAGCGACGACAACCGCCGCAGGACCTGCGCCTACGACGCCCGTCAGGGCCGGCCGATCCTGCTGCAGCAGCTGTCCAACACCAGCTGCCGCGAAGGCTACAGCTGGGGCTACGCCGGCAACCAGGTGTGGGTGGACCGCGGTTGCCGCGGCCGCTTCGGACCGCGCTGAATCCGGTCGCGCTGGATCCTCCCAGAGCCGTCATCCCGGCGAAGGCCGGGACCCAGCGACGTGCTTCAACAGAGTTGCGCGATATGACGTGCAGCCAACGTCCATTTGGGTCCCAGCTTTCGCTGGGACGACGGCGTCGAGTTATCTCTGGCTTTCGTCGTCCCAGCGAAAGCTGGGACCCATGTTGACGCTTGCAGGTCCTGCCTGGCGACGAGACGCGCGCTTCAGCCCTCGCCGGTACCCCACGGCGCTGGCGGCAGTTCAACCGGCGTGCCCAGGTCGAACTCTACCCGGAACAGCCTTCCGTTCGGCCGACTGAGTTCGTAAACGAAGGTCTTCGCCGGCACCATTTCCATTGCCCAGGTGTTGGTCACCGAGGCCGCCAGCCCTTCCCGCTCGAACATCGCTATCGATTCGGCGTCCACCGGGAACGCCTGGCGCTGCGGCGTTCCCGCCACCGCCGTGTCGCCGCCGTACATCGTCACCGGATCCGGGCTGCCGTCTTCATGTCGGTGGTCGTGCTTGAGCCGCAAACCGTTCTCCGTGCGCGTCAGCACCCAGGTGCGCGAATGATCGTCGCCGACATGGAAGGGCACGCGGATCTCCTCGGTCGGCGCGTCGCAGCCACGCACGTGCATGATCAGCGTCTTGCCTTCGAACGGGTCGGGCGTTGTCGATGCCGGCTGGTTCGCGGTGATGCGGCCGACGTAGGCCTTGCCGCAATGCTCGGCCAGTGACGCGAGGAACGCGTCCGCCGGCAGCGGCGCCTCCCTGCCATGCGCCGAGGCCGCTGCGCCCAGGGCCAGCAACGCGTATCCACCCATCATCCACACGGTCCGCTTCATCCTGTTTCCCCACGCTGGTGCAATGCTCCTTTATACCGCGCAATGCAGGCACGTCACAGGCGCGAATGGTGCGGACGCATGCGGACGCGATACGCGCGTGACGACATCATGTTCAGTTTGCGCATGGCAGCGTCGGCATATCCATGTTGCAGGGGATTGACCGACTCATGACGTTCTTGCGACCGCACGCGCCATCGAGGGCAAGGAGCCGCGCAACGATGCAGGAGGGTTGAACGATGTCCCTCTGGCTTGTTCCGTGCTCGCTGCTGCTCGCCTGCCTGCTGGTGGCGTCGCCCCGCTGGCGCCGCGTCAAGGCGGCCGTGTTCTGTGCATGGCTGCTGTCGCTCGCGCTGTGGTGGCTGGTGGATCGCCTGAGTGGCGATGGCATCAATGCCGCCACGCTCTACCACCTGCAGACCGGCCTGAAGGGCGCGGGCATCGCGGAGTTCCGCAACGTCATCGCGGTATTCGTCGTGTTCTCCCTGCTCGCCCTGGCCTCGCTGCTGCTGCTTCGCGTGCGCCGCTTCCGGATGCGCCGGCACGGCGGATGGCTGTCGGCGGCATTCGCCGTCACCTTCGTCGCAGCGGTCGTGGGCAGTCCGCTCTTCGCCGATGGACTGCGGCTCTACCGGGCCACGCTGCCGACCGACGTCACCGCCGTGTCCGCCGAATACGCCATCCCGCACGTCCCCGTGGAGCGGGCACGCAACATCGTCTGGATCTACGGCGAGAGCCTCGAGCGCACGTACCTGGACCCGCAGGTCTTTCCGGACCTGATGCCGCATCTGTCGCGCCTGGCGGGACAGGCGGCCGACTTCCGCGGCATCGCGTCGCCGGAAGGCAGCGGCTGGACCATCGCCGGCCTGGTGTCGTCGATGTGCGGCGTGCCGTTGACGACGGCGCGCGGCGACGAGAACGCGATGGGCCGCATGGGCCGCTTCCTGCCCGGCGCGTACTGCCTGGGCGACTACCTGAAGCAGCAGGGCTACCGCCTGCATTTCAGCGGCGGCGCGGATGCCTCGTTCGCTGCGAAGGGCAGCTTCCTCGCCAGCCACGGCTTCGACCGGATCAAGGAACGCAGCTATTACGAGCAGGCGGGCGTCGCGCGCGAGCACTTCTCGGACTGGGGCATCCACGACGATGTCCTGCTCGATGACGTGTTCGAGGACTTCCTGACCCTGTCGGCGCGCGGCACGCCCTTCATGCTGACCACGCTGACGATGGATACGCACCACCCTGCCGGCCACCTGCCGGTGTCGTGCAAGGGGGAGCGCTACGAGAGCCGTCATGGCGATGTCGGCCTGCTCAACGCACTCAAGTGCACCGACCGCCTGATTTCCTCGCTGGTGGAGAAGATCCGCAACAGCCCGTATGCGCAGGACACCCTCATCGTGATCGCCTCCGATCACCTGGCCATGCCGAACGATCTCAGTAGCGTGCTGGCGGACATGCCGCGCGAGAACCTGTTGCTGATGCTGGCGCCCGACCTGCCCGCGGGCCAGATCGACCGTGGCGGCAGCACGCTCGATACTGGCGCGACGGTCCTGCAGATGCTGCATCCGCAGCTGACCGCGCTGGGCTTCGGTCGTTCGCTGCTGGCGGATCCGCCCAGGGATGGTGCGAGCCTCGCCGCCCGCGAGGGCGATGCGTCTGGGTATCGCCCCTACCTGGGTTACGCGCGCCAGCTCTGGATGGGGCGCGACACCGGCACGCTGCGGATGGACGGCGACCACGTGGTGGTGGGCGACCAGCAGATCCGCCCGCCGGTGATGCTGGAGTACGACAAGACCTGGAACATCAGCTCGATCGTGCTGGAGGACGCGCCGCGCCAGTTCATGCGCGATCCCGACAACGTGCTGGCCTATGTCGACCGCTGCACGGCGTTCGAGGATGCGCTGCCGCTGGGCGAATGGTGCGCGCTGCTGGTGGACCGCAACAACGACCTGAAGCTGTACGCCGATGCCGACCTCGCGCGCGGCGTGAAGATCGATACGCCGCTGGAAGCCAGCAACGAACCGCGCCCACGCCCTCGCCGGCCGTTGACCCTGAGCATCGAATCGCGGCGGATGCTGGCCGGGCAGTACCAGGTGCGGTTGCGCCCGCAGCGGTTGCCCAGTCATCCGTTCTGGCTGGAAGCCGTGTCCGCGGATGGCAAGGTGATCCATGCGCGCGAATGGGTGAACGTGGCGCCGGGCGCCGGCGACCAGATCCGCCTGCCAATGTGGCTGGACACCGCCGTGGACGACCTGGTGATCCGCGCGTGGCTGGACTACACCGAGGAGATGCCGCTGGAGGGCATCGCCATGACCCGCGTCTCGGGCCGTCCGCGTTCCTGATGGCCTGATGGCAACGACCGCGCCGTGCAAGGCGGCGCGGCGGCTTGGCGTTACTCCGCGGCGGGCTTGGACGCGCTGGGCTTGGCGTCCGCCTTCGGTGCGTCGCTCTTGGATGCCGACGAGGTGTCGGCGGCGGGCTTCGCCTCACCCGACGGCTTGGCGCCCTCGCCGCCGTCGGCGAGGTTGCGCTTCTTGTCGCCGTCCTTCTTGAAGTCGGTCTCGTACCAGCCGCTGCCGGCCAGGCGGAACGACGGCGCGGTCAGCTGCCGCTTGACCGCCTGCGCGCTGCACGACGGGCAGGTATCGGGATCCGGATCGGACAGTTTCTGCAGACGGTCGAAACTGTGGCCGCACTGGGTGCATTCGAAGGCGTAGATGGGCATGAGGCGGGGGATGCGGGGGTAGGCGGCGGATAGTCTGGGGGCATGCGACGGCTTTTCAACCTGCAAGGGCGCGGCTTGCGCCTCCCGCAGCAGCAATGGAGGCAATGATGCCGTCATCACTGCATTCGTCGGACAGGCGCCGGCCAGACAATCATAGAAGATCGGGCCAACCGATCGCTGCATGGGTTGCGCGACACGCACCCCACCCACGAACGAGACGGGTGTCTGGTAGCTGCTTTCTATCCCGTAAACACGGTTGCCGTGCGCGAGTATCGGGCGGAATGCCGAGTACTGGGTAGCGCAAACGCCGGCACCCGCCGCAACGGCTGACGTACAGTTCCGGAAATACTGCGCGGTGCTGTTCGGCATGTAGCCAACCGCTCTGCCGTCGTAGATGGCGGTCGAGACGACTTGCCAGAAACCCTCGAACTGGCCCTCCGTCGCGCCTGCGCGCGTCGTGAGGCGCGTACCCGTGCCATTCGAGATGCGGGAAATCCTTGTCACCACACCATCGCGGCCACTGTAGAGACGACGCTCGGCCCGGGCCTGGGAGTACTCCCATACGTCGCCCCCGCGGCTGGCGCCCACGGATTCGATGCGACGACGGGCAGTCATTCCGATCCCGACACGGGTTTGTCCCGCCGTAGAAGGCTCCAGCGACCGGGTGAGGTGCAGGATGTTGCCCGGCGCGCCTGCCGCGTCTCCACCGGGTACCCGCGTACGCAGTCGCCACACCTGCGTTTCCGCTGTCGCAGTCGTCAGTTCGAGTGCGTCGGAAGCGCCGACCGACCACGCGAATGGCTGGCCCGCAGAGGGAACGGCAGGCATCTGCGTAGCGGGGTCGATGCGCCAGCCATGCTCGAGCGTCTGTCCGGCGCCTGCAACAAGCCGATGCTGGACGTAGTCGCACGACTCAATGTGTTGGAGCGGATTCTCCTGCGTCGCGGCAACGCAGAACCAGGGCAAGGTCAGCACCTGACCCGATACGGAGCCCCACGCGCCGGGCTCGCTCCATCCATCGAGGTTGCCACCCGCCAGCACATGGTGCTCCTCCGTGAACCTGGAGCCACCGGAGGAACCCTGCGGCAGTCTGTACAGCGCACTGAACGACCATACGTCCCCTCCACCGGCATTCACGGCCATGCGCCGCAAGTAGTAGCCGTACACCGAACGCTCGGTCTGGAACGGATACTGACTGTCGACGAATCCCTGCCAGACACGCTCGATCGGCATCAGATTCACGACACCGCCCTCGCCCAACGTTGCTTCGAACCGTGGCTTGTGCCACGCCGCGTTGGTATGCAGCTCGAATGTCCCGTCGGGAAGACGGTTCAACACGATGACGCGGTTGATCGCGGTTGCGATATCGCCGTAAGGCATCCCGTCCTGGAGCACCAATCGTTGTGGCAACTCGGAGAGCGATCGCAAGGTCGCGCCGTCGTGTTCCTGTCGAAATAGATAGCCGGTACCGTATTGCTTGACCCACGGATAAGACGTGAACACCTTGAATGCCGCCCGATCCTGGAGCAACTCGTAGCCGGTCTCGATTGGCGCAGGCAGATCCTCCGGATAGTGCGCAGTGTTGAGCAGCACGAAGGCAGTCAGGTCCATTTCGTCGTTGGTTCCCGCGCGGACGGCTTCGGAAAACTCGACGTCGTCAGCTGCGTCACGGCCACCCAGCGCAAACCTGACTGCCGACTCCAGCGCCGTGCTGAACGGCGACACTTTCATTGCCGCGTGTTCGGACACTTCAAGGAGCCCGTCCGCGCCGGCGAGTGACCGCAAACGTTGCACGCTGCCCACCGCGGACCGGTAGATGATGCGCGGCGCCCGTGCCTCCACGACCACCATCGCATCCAGAGGCGGATGACCGAGTTCGACGCTGTAGTTGCGCCCGTGGACCACGGCAGCATACGAACGTCCGTCGACAAGGATGGTTACTGTGGGTGCACCGACGGCGTCGGGGAGCTCAAGCACTTCGCCAGACAACCAGAGGCTTCGCGATGGCACCAGCGGCTGCGATCCGTTCTGGCGAATCGAGCCCGGCGGAACGCTTGCCTGGGATGCGCGCGCAGTGGTGCGTGCAACATGGCCCGTTGCGCCTGGTGCGATCCACCACGTGAGCGCCACTGCCGTGAACATCACGAACACGATGGCCCATGCGGCCATCCCTGCCTGCTTACGCTCCATGTCGCCCCCATCGCACGGGTGTTGCGTGCGCGGCACCCCTGCCGCGCATCCCCCCCCGTCGTGAGGTCTAGCCTAGCCCATTGCGGCGCCGTGTGGCGGGCAAGGGACGGTTACACCTCGTCGTACAGCGCCGACCAGGCCTCCTCGGCCTTGGAAAGCTGCTGCTGCAGCGCTTCGCGGTCCCGGCCCAGCCGTGCGGCGAGGTCGGCATCGGCGTAGCTGTTCGGGTCGGCGAGCTGCGCGTCGAGATCGGCCAGCTTGCCTTCCAGTTCGGCGACCTTGGCTTCCGCGGCGGCCAGCTTCACCGGATTGACCTTGCGCGCAGGGGCCGGCGCGGTCTTCGGTGCCGGCGCTGGTTCGGCGCGCAACGGCTTGCTGCCCTGCGCGGAGGCGCGCGTGCGCAGCCAGGCGGCGTATTCGTCGAGATCGCCGGCGAACGGTTCGACCTTGCCGTCGGCCACGCGCCAGAACGTGTCGCAGACCAGGCCGATCAGGTGGCGGTCGTGCGACACCATGACGATGGCGCCGTCGAAGTCGCTGAGCGCTTCGGCCAGCGCTTCGCGCATCTCGAGGTCGAGGTGGTTGGTCGGTTCGTCGAGCAGCAGCACGTTCGGCTGCTGCCAGGCGATCAGCGCCAGCGCCAGGCGCGCACGCTCGCCGCCGGAGAAGCCGTCGACCGGCTCGAACGCGCGGTCGCCGGGGAAGTTCCACTTGCCCAGGAAATCACGGAACGACTGGTTGCTCGCGTCCGGCGACAGGTCGCGGAAGTGATCCATCGGCGACTGGCCTTCGTGCAGCGACTCCACCGTGTGCTGCGCGAAGTAGCCGATGCGCAGGTCCGGGTGCGCCATGCGATCACCGGCCAGCACCGGCAGTTCGCCCACCAGCGTCTTCACCAGCGTGGTCTTGCCGGCGCCGTTGGGGCCGAGCAGACCGATGCGCTGCCCGGCTTCGAGTCCGAAACCGACGTCGTGCAGGATCACCGCATCGGAACCGTAGCCGGCTTCGACGTGGTTCAGACGGATCAACGAGAACGGCAGCTTGGCCGGTTCGGCGAATTCGATGCGGAACTCGCGCTCGGCACGCACCGCCTCGGTACCGGCGAGCTTGGCCAAGCGCTTCATGCGGCTCTGCGCCTGCGCCGCCTTCGAGGCCTTGGCCTTGAAGCGGTCGATGAAGCTCTGCAGGTGCGCGCGTTCGGCCTGTTCCTTCTCGTGCGCGATCTGCTGCTGGCGCAGTTGTTCGGCGCGCTGGCGCTCGAAGTCGGTGTAGCCGCCGGTGTAGAGTTTGGCGCCACCGCCGTGCAGGTGCAGCGTATGCGTGGCGACGTTGTCGAGGAACTCGCGGTCGTGCGAGATCAGCAGCAGCGTGCCGGGGTATTTCAGCAGCCACTGCTCCAGCCAGAGCACCGCGTCCATGTCGAGGTGGTTGGTGGGTTCGTCGAGCAGCAGCAGGTCGCTGGGCATCATCAGCGCGCGCGCCAGGTTCAGGCGCACGCGCCAGCCGCCGGAGAACGACGACACCGCACGGTGGTGCGTATCGGCCGGGAAGCCCAGGCCGTGCAGCAGCTTGCCCGCGCGCGCTTCGGCGTCATAGGCGCCGAGCTCGGCCATCTTCTGGTGCGCGTTGGCGACCACTTCCCAGTCCTCGCGCGCGCTGGCATCGGCTTCGGCCTGCAGCACCGCCGCGACCTCGGTATCGCCGCCGAGCACGAACATCAGCGCCGGATCGGGCAGCGACGGGGTTTCCTGCGCCACGCTGGCGATGCGCACCTTGCCGGGCAGGTCCAGGTCGCCCTTGTCGGCTTCCAGTTCGCCCTGCACGGCGGCGAACAGGCTGGACTTGCCCGCGCCGTTGCGGCCGACCACGCCCACGCGATAGCCGGCATGCAGGGTCAGGTCGACGTTGGACAGCAGCAGGCGCTCGCCGCGGCGGAGCGCGAAATTACGAAGGGCGATCAAGAAACAACCTAAGGGGATTTGGGCGGAAACGGCCGCGTAGTTTATCGATAGCACACCCGCTCACACTTGTTAACAAAGCATTGACACGCCCTTCCCGCCCCTGTAACCAGAACAGGTAGCACCTAAGTCCATGGTTTCAAAGGAAACTTTGCAAGCCCTGATCCATTTGAAGTCGTACTTCGCTGTCCTTCCCGGAGCTTCCCCCATGACCCGTACGCTGTCCCCCCTGACCCTCGCCATCAGCCTGGCCCTGGTCGCCCCCGCCACGTTCGCGCAGGAGTCGGCCGCCGCCGAGGCCCGCACGCTCGATACCCTGATCGTCACCGGCACCCGCGTCTCCGACCGTACGGTGGCCGAATCGCAGTCGCCCATCGACATCATCACGCCGGAAGTCCTGCAGTCGACCGGCACCACCGAGCTGGCCACGGCGCTGGCCCGCGCGCTGCCCTCGCTGAACTTCCCGCGTCCCGCCGTCACCGACGGCACCAGCGGCGTGCGCCCGGCGCAGCTGCGCGGCCTGTCGCCCGACCAGGTCCTGATCCTGGTCAACGGCAAGCGCCGCCACATCTCGGCGCTGGTCAACGTCAACGGCAGCATCGGCCGCGGCTCGTCGGCGGTGGACCTCAACGCGATCCCGGTGTCGGCCATCGAGCGCGTGGAAGTGCTGCGCGACGGCGCATCCGCGCAGTACGGTTCCGACGCCATCGCCGGCGTGGTCAACATCGTGCTGAAGGGCGCCGGCAAGGGCGGCAGCCTGGCGGTCGACGTGGGCGGCTACTCCGCCGGTGACGGCGGCAGCACGCAGCTCTCGGGCGATACCGGCGTGTCGTTCGGCGACGGCCGCGGCTTCGTCCATGTCGCCGGGCAGCTGACCCAGCAGGACGAAACCAACCGCGCCGGCCCGTACCAGGGCACGGCACCGAACACGGGCAACAATCCCGCGGTGGGCCAGGTCGCTTTCGTTTACGGCGATCCCCAGGTCGATGCCGGCGCCGTCTCGGCCAATGCCGGTTTCGACTTCAGCGACAACGTCAGCGCGTACGCCACCGCGATCGCCAGCAATCGCGACATCGTGTCCTTCGCCTTCTATCGCTCGCGCAACCACAGCAGCCAGGGCGCGCTGCTGGCCCAGGTCTACCCGGACGGCTACGTGCCCGAGATCAACCAGCTGTCGCAGGACCGTTCGCTGGTCGCAGGCATCAAGGGCGACACCGAGAGCGGCTGGAAGTGGGACGTCAGCTACAACTACGGCTACAACCACCTCAAGTTCTACACCCAGAACAGCATCAACTACAGCCTGGGCGCGAGCAGCCCGCACCGCTTCTACGACGGCGCGCTGGAGTACACCCAGAACGTGTTGAATGCCGATGTCAGCAAGCCGCTGGAGATCGGCCTGGCCTACCCGGCAACGCTGTCGTTCGGCGCCGAATACCGGCAGGAGAAGTGGAACCAGTCGCCGGGCGAACTGAATTCGTACACCGGCGGGGGCGCTCAGGGCTTCGGCGGCTTTACCGCCGAGAACGCTGTGCATTCGGATCGCGACAACTACGCGGCCTACGTGGCCTTGGAAGCCGACGTCACCGATAGATTCTCCGCCGGCATCGCAGGGCGCTACGAGAATTACTCCGACTTTGGCGATGCGGTCACTGGGAAGCTGTCGGCACGCTATGCCTTCACGGACACGCTGGCCGTTCGCGCCACTGCGTCCACCGGCTTTCGCGCGCCTTCGCTGGCCCAGCAGAATTACCAGGTCATCACCAGCTCGGTGGATAGCAGTGGTGTGTTCACGCAGCGCGGCACCTTCCCGGCGACCAGCGCCGCGGCCGCCGCGCTCGGTGCCGAGGCGTTGACGCAGGAAGAATCCACGTCCTACAGCCTTGGCCTGGTTCTGCAACCCAGCGAACGGTTGTACGTGACGGTAGACGCCTATCAGATCAAGATCGACGATCGCATAGTGCTGTCCTCGCCGCTGAACATCGACCCGACCGCCGCAGCCAACGCCGGCAGTCCGTCCAGGCTCGCCGCGGCTAATGCAGCGCAGGCACTGCTTGCAGGCCTAGGCATCAACGGCGTGACGTCGTTCAACTACTTCACCAATGCCGTCGATACCCGTACCCGCGGTGTAGATGTGGTCGCCAGCTACACCGTTCCCTTTGCCGCTAGTTCGCTGGAGCTGACCGCGAGTTACGGCTACAGCGAGACCGAGATCACCTCGATCGCCGCCGACCCAGCCGCATGGGCCACTTTTGCCGCGCTGTCGCCCTCGCGCATAGGCCGTGATGAGATCGGCCGCATCGAGGAGGGGTATCCCAAGGACAAGGCCATTCTCGGTGGCACCTGGAAAACTGGGCATTGGGCCTTCGCACTGGCTGCCACGCGCTATGGCAGCTTCACCAACCGCCCCTCCAGCGGCGCCGCCAACGACCAGACCTTCGACGACCAATGGATCCTCGATGCCTCGGCCAGCTACAAGCCAACCACGCAGTGGACATTGACCCTTGGCGCGGACAATCTGCTGGACTCGTATCCGGACCGCAGCATCTTCGCCAACTCGACCTCCGGCATGCTCCCCTACAGCAATTATTCGCCAGCCGGCTTCAACGGCGCGTATGTCTACGGGCGCATCGCCTACAAGTGGTGATGGGCGTCATCGCCTGATCCATCCGGAACGCCCCGCCCCGCGCGGGGCGTTTCCGTTTGCGCGCAGTGAGGTGCGCACGAGCGCGCGTGCACCCGCGGTCAGTTTTCGTTTGCGGCAGGGCGCTCGCATCGGCGACACTCGACCCCTATGCCGAGGAACACTGCCGATCGATGCATCATGACACCGACCTGATCAACATCATCGCGGTGGGCCTTGCCCTGGCCTTCGTGCTGGGTGCGATCGCCCACAAGCTGCGGTTCTCGCCGTTGGTCGGTTATCTGGTTGCAGGCATCTTCGTCGGCCCGTTCACGCCCGGCTTCGTCGCCGACCAGGAACTCGCCACCCAGCTGTCCGAACTCGGCGTGATGCTGCTGATGTTCGGCGTGGGCCTGCATTTCTCGCTCGAAGACCTGCTGGAAGTGAAGGCGATCGCCATTCCCGGCGCCATCGTGCAGATCGCGGTCGCCACCGGCCTGGGCTGGGCACTGGCCTGGGGCATGGGTTGGACGCCGCTCAACGGTTTCGTGTTCGGCCTGGCGCTGTCGGTGGCCAGCACAGTGGTGCTGCTGCGAGCGATGGAAGAGCGTCGCCTGCTGGAGACCACGCGCGGGCGCATCGCGGTGGGCTGGCTGATCGTGGAAGACCTGGTGATGGTGCTGGCGCTGGTGATGCTGCCGGTGCTGGCGTCCACGTTCGGCCCGGACAACGGCGGCGAGCCGGCGACGTTCGGCCGCTTCGTGGTGGAGATCGCCTGGACCTTCATCAAGCTGGGCGCTTTCGTCGCCTTCATGCTGCTGGTCGGACGCCGCGTCATCCCGTGGACGCTGGAGAAGATCGCCGCCACCGGTTCGCGCGAGCTGTTCACCCTGTCGGTGCTGGCCATCGCGCTGGGCGTGGCGTTCGGCTCGGCGATGATGTTCGGCGTGTCGTTCGCGCTGGGCGCGTTCTTCGCCGGCATGCTGCTCAACGAATCCGAGCTGAGCCACAAGGCCGCCAACGATTCGCTGCCGCTGCGCGACGCGTTCGCGGTGCTGTTCTTCGTGTCGGTGGGCATGCTGTTCAATCCCGCCATCCTGGTCGCGCATCCGTGGCAGGTGCTGGCCACGTTCGGCATCATCGTGCTGGGCAAGTCGGTGGCGGCGTACTACATCGTCAAGGCGTTCAAGCACCCGACCGGCACGGCGCTGACGATCTCCGTCAGCCTGGCGCAGATCGGCGAGTTCTCCTTCATCCTGGCCGCGCTCGGCGTGGCGCTGAAGATCCTGCCGCCGGAAGGACGCGACCTGATCCTGGCCGGCTCGCTGCTGTCGATCATCGCCAATCCATTCCTGTTCACCTGGCTGGACCGCTGGCAGAAGAAGCAGGAAGCCCTGGCGCCCGTGCCGGCCGAGCCGGACGTACCGCCCGGCCCGTCGCTGGACGTCACCGACCACGCCATCATCATCGGCTACGGCCGCGTGGGCAGCGAACTGGCGCGCGTGCTGCGCGACCGCGGCGTGCCGCTCATCGTGATCGACGACAACGGCGACCATGTGGCTCGCGCGCACGACGCCGGCATTCCGGCCATCCGCGGCAGCGCGGCGGCCGACCGCGTGCTCGCGGAGGCCCATCCGGAGCGCGCCAAGATCGCCGTGCTGGCCATCCCGCAACCGCTCGAAGCCGGCGAGACGCTCGCGAAGCTGCGCGCGCTCAATCCCTCGCTGACCCTGCTGGCGCGCGCGCACAGCGAGGGCGAAGTGAAGCACCTGCTGGAACACGGCGCCGACGGCGCGGTGCTGGCCGAACGCGAGCTGGCGTTCTCGCTGGCGGAAATGGTGATGTCCACGCCTCCGTACCGCCCGCAACGCGCGACGGTCTGAGCCCGGGCTCAGTCGCGCGCGGCCTGCGCTTCGGCCGCCACGTCCGCCAGCACCTCGGCCAGCGGACGCGGAGCGCCATAGAGGTAACCCTGTACGCGGTGCACGCCGAGGCGCCGCAGGCAGAATTCGGTGTCCTCGTCCTCGACGAACTCGGCCACCGTGGTCGCACCGAAGGCCTTGGCCACCGCGACCGAGGCCTGCACGACGGCATAGTCCTTGCCGAGCTGGGCGACGTTGCGCACGAACGAGCCGTCGATCTTGATCACGTCCACGGGCAGCTCGCGCAGGCGCGCGAAGCTCTGCATGCCGGTGCCGAAGTCGTCGATGGCGATGTGGCAGCCCAGCGCGCGCAGGTCGGTGAGCAGGTGGCTGGCGGCGGCGGTGTTGGAGATGGCGGCGGTCTCGGTGACCTCGAAGCACAGCGCGCTCATCGGCAACGGCGACCCGGCCAGCAACGTGCGCAGTTCGACCTGGAAGCTCATCGACGCCAGGCTCTGGCCGGTGAGGTTGATCGCGATCTCGCGGCAGTAGGGCAACGCCTCGGGCGACTTCCTCAGTAGCCGGAACAAGGCCCGCATGACCGCGAGGTCGAGCTCGGCGCCGCGCCCCGCCGCCTCGAGCGGCGCCATGAAGCGCGCGGGCGACATGATGTCGCCCCGCTCGTCCAGCAGGCGGCAGAGCACCTCGCCGGACAGCATGCGGGGTTCGCCGCTGGCCCCCATGTCGGCAGTGAGGTCGCGGATCGGCTGGAAGTACAACGCCACGCGCTCACTGCGCAGGCTGGCCAGGGCCTCGGTGGCGTCGTGCAGCTGGCGACGGTGGGTGCGGCGTACCTGCGTATCGCCGACCTCGCTGTAGCGCGGCCGCAGCTCGCCGTGCTGGCGGGCTTCGAACGCCAGGTGCGACGCCGCCAGCACGGCCCCGTCGATCACGCTGGGATGCGTGCCATTGAACGCGGCCACCCCCAGATAGGGCAGCAGGCGGATCGGTTCGCCACCGACATCGATCTCGGCGTGCTCCACCCGCGCCATCACCCGCTCCCACAGGTCGGCGTCGCGCCCCGGGCGCGGTAGCAGCGCGAACTGGCCGGTGCCCACGTAATAGGTCTCGACCAGGTCGTCCAGGCGGCGCGCCGTCGCGTTCATGGCCTGCGCCTGCGTGTCCAGGCCGAAGCCGGCGACCAGCGTGTCGGTCTGGTCGAGCAGCAGATAGCCCAGTTCGGCGCGCGGCATCGGGCGGCCCGTGCGCTCCCGCAGCGCCTTGAGGTTCGGCAGCCCCGTCACCTGGTCGCGCAGCGTCTCTTCCGACAACTGTTCGGCCAGCGCGGACCGGTCGCGGTTGGTCAGCCACAGGTAGAGCATCGCCAGCAGCAGGATGTTCATCTCCAACGCGATGTGCAGCAGGTTGAAGAAGCCCACAGGCGTGTTGGCGTACTCGGCCGTGCCGGCCACCATGCCGACCAGCAGCAGCAGGGTCAGCGCCAGCGACAGCATGGCCCAGCGCGGCGGCAGCCTCAGCATGCACCACGCCAGCACGACCAGCACCGCGAACCGGTAATCCATCAGCACGGGCCCGGACAACAGCGTGGTAAAGCCATTGAACGCGTGGCGCACCTGCACGCCCGCCCACAGGCTGACCGCCAGCCCCACGCCCAGCGCCACCGGCCACAGCCAGTGCGTCCCGGCGCCGGACCGCGGTGCCCGCTCGCTGCGCTCCAGCCAGCCGATCACCAGCGGCAGGGTCACGACCACCACGCCGAACTGCTTGGCGAAGAACATCTGGAACGCCGCGCTCAACGCGTCCGCCGGCGACGACAGCAGCACGATGCTGAGCCCCAGCAACGCCATCACCAGCGGGAACAGCAGCAGGCCGATCGCCGCGAACCGCACCAGGTCGCTGCGCTGCATGCGCGCGCCCGCATGGCGGGGCCAGCCCATCCAGCGCACGCACGCCAGGGTCCAGGCGAACTGCAGCAGATACGTCACGGCACCCCATCCCAGCATCCAGGTGGGTTGCCCGTTGTCGAACAGGTAAAGCTGGCGGAGCGTCCAGCCGACGAAGGTCAGCGCGAAGCAGCCCGCCACGACGCGGCGGTCGCGGACCAGCATGGCGATGGCGAGCAGCATGCCGGTGTGCAGGTGGATCAACGAGGCGTCGGCGATCTCGCCGAAGAAATCGATGCGGTAGCGGATCGGCACCTGCTGGAGCAGCAGGCACAGGCCACCGAGCACGAGCACCTGCATGCTCGCGCCCAGGCCACGCACCGGTTGCCCTGCATGATCGGCCATCGGTCCGTCCTTGCCCCTTTGCACCCTCCGCCAGCGCGGAGACGATACGACGCGGCCCCCCTACGTCAGGCCGCCCCATAACGTACTACCACGCGATGGCGGACGAAAGCAGGACACGCCGCGCCGACCGCCGGTCAGCGCGTGACGTCGAAGACCAGCTGCCCGCCCTCCGCACGCACGCGTACCGTATCGCCCGCACCGAATGCGCCCGACAGGATCTTCTGCGCCAGCGGATTCTCCAGCTGGGCCTGGATCGCGCGCTTCAGCGGACGTGCGCCGTACACCGGGTCGAAGCCGGTGTTGCCCAGCAGCATCAGTGCTGAATCATCCAGCTCCAGCACGATCTGCCGCTCGGCCAGGCGCTTGGCCAGGTAACGCGTCTGGATGCGGGCGATCTCGCGGATCTG
This sequence comes from Pseudoxanthomonas japonensis, assembly GCF_043632995.1. Lineage (NCBI taxonomy): Bacteria > Pseudomonadati > Pseudomonadota > Gammaproteobacteria > Lysobacterales > Lysobacteraceae > Pseudoxanthomonas > Pseudoxanthomonas japonensis. Next base: position 3,255,041 of record NZ_CP171632.1, read on the forward strand.
GGCCTTGTCCAGCGGATGGAACACGACGATGTCGTCCAGCCGGTTGATGAACTCCGGGCGGAAGTGCGCCTGCACCACACCCATCACCGCGGCCTTCATCTGCGTGTAGCGCTCCGGCGTGTCCGCCGAGCCATCGCCTTCGGACATGTCCTGGATCAGGCTGGACCCGAGGTTGGACGTCATCACGATGACGGTATTGCGGAAGTCCACCGTGCGCCCCTGGCCGTCGGTCAGGCGACCGTCGTCCAGCACCTGCAGCAGGATGTTGAACACGTCCGGATGCGCCTTCTCCACCTCGTCCAGCAGGATCACGCTATACGGACGGCGGCGCACGGCCTCGGTCAGGTAACCACCCTCCTCGTAGCCGACATAGCCCGGAGGCGCGCCGACCAGCCGGCTGACCGCATGCTTCTCCATGAACTCGCTCATGTCGATGCGGATCATGGCGTCGCTGCTGTCGAACAGGAATTCGGCCAGCGCCTTGCACAGCTCGGTCTTGCCGACGCCGGTCGGGCCGAGGAACAGGAACGAGCCGCTCGGACGGTCGGGATCGGAAATGCCGGCGCGCGAACGGCGCACCGCGTCGGACACCACCTTGATCGCCTCTTCCTGGCCGATGACGCGGCCACGCAGCGACTGCTCCATCTGCAGCAGCTTCTCGCGCTCGCCCTCCAGCATCTTGCTGACCGGGATGCCGGTCCAGCGGCTGACGACCTCGGCGATCTCCTCGTCGGTGACCTTGTCCTGCAACAGGCGGAAACCCTTCTGCTCGGCTTCCTGCGCGGCGGACAGCTGCTTCTCCAGTTCCGGCAGCTGGCCGTACTGCAGCTCGCTCATGCGCGCGTAGTCCTGCCTGCGCTGCGCGGCCTCCAGCTCCAGCTTCACCCGCTCGATCTGCTCCTTGATCTTCGTCGCGCCGGTCAAGGTGGCCTTCTCGGCCTTCCAGATCTCTTCCAGGTCGTTGAACTCGCGCTGCAGCGCTTCGATCTCGGTTTCCAGGTCGGCCAGGCGCTGCTTCGACTGCGCGTCCTTCTCCTTTTTCAGTGCTTCGCGCTGGATCTTCAGCTGGATCAGCCGGCGCTCCATGCGGTCCATTTCTTCCGGCTTGGAGTCGATCTCCATGCGGATGCGGCTGGCGGCCTCGTCCATCAGGTCGATGGCCTTGTCCGGCAGCTGGCGGTCGGCGATGTAGCGGTGGCTCAGCTGCGCCGCGGCGACGATGGCGGGGTCGGTGATCTCGACGCCGTGGTGCACGGCGTACTTCTCCTTCAACCCGCGCAGGATGGCGATGGTGTCCTCGACGCTGGGTTCGCCGACGAACACCTTCTGGAAGCGGCGCTCCAGCGCGGCGTCCTTCTCGACGTACTTGCGGTACTCGTCCAGCGTGGTCGCGCCGATGCAGTGCAGTTCGCCACGGGCCAGCGCAGGCTTCAGCATGTTGCCGGCATCCATCGAACCCTCTGCCTTGCCCGCGCCGACCATGGTGTGAAGTTCGTCGATGAAGAGGATGATCTGGCCCTCGTTCTTGGCCAGGTCGTTGAGCACACCCTTCAGGCGCTCCTCGAACTCGCCGCGGAACTTGGCCCCGGCGATCAGCGCGCCCATGTCCAGCGACAGCACGCGCTTGCCGCGCAGGCCCTCGGGCACCTCGCCGTTGACGATGCGCTGTGCCAGGCCTTCCACGATGGCGGTCTTGCCCACGCCGGGCTCGCCGATCAGCACCGGATTGTTCTTGGTGCGGCGCTGCAGAACCTGGATGGTGCGGCGGATTTCCTCGTCGCGGCCGATCACCGGGTCGAGCTTGCCGATCTCGGCGCGCTCGGTCAGGTCGATGGTGTACTTCTCCAGCGCCTGGCGCTGGTCCTCGGCGTTCTCGGATTGCACCTTCTCGCCGCCGCGCAGGCGCTCGATGGCCGCACGCAGCTTCTGCTTGTCCGCACCGCTGGCTTTCAGCTCCTGGCCGGCGGCTCCGCTGTCGTCCAGCGCGGCCAGCAGGAACCACTCGCTGGCGATGTAGGTGTCGCCGGCGTCCTGCGCCAGCTTGTCGGTAACGTTGAGCAGGCGCGACAGGTCGTTGCCGATCGACAGGTTGCCGGCCTGGCCGGTCACCTTCGGCAGCTTGTCCAGCGCTTCGCCCAGCCGCTCGCGCAGCACGGGGACATTGACGCCGGCCTGCGCCAGCAGCGGCCGCGAACTGCCGCCCTGCTGTTCCAGCAGCGCGGTCAGCACGTGGACGGGTTCGATCATGGTGTGGTCGCGGCCCACGGCCAGCGACTGCGCGTCTGCCAGCGCCTGCTGGAAACGCGAGGTCAGTTTGTCCATCCGCATCGGGAGAACTCCAGGAAGAAGGGGCCGGCGAACCCGGCCGATGCTACCCACATGCGGTTAAGCGGCGGTGTTTCAAGAGCTGTTGAGACCCGGATTCACGCAAGGTGGGCCTTGGCCCACCGTCCGCGCATGTACCGGAAACGGCGGGCCAAGGCCCGCCCTACGGCTTCTTCTGCAGGGACAACAAACCCAGCAGCACCGCCAGCGCGGCATACGCACCGGCGAACTGCCACAGGATGGTCGCGCGCAGGCCTTCGACATCCCACGGCAGGTAGATGCCGCCACGCGGATCGACCGAGTGGATGATGCCGAACAGCGTCAGTACCGCACCGACCAGCAGCGCGACGACCGCGCGTCCGTTGCGGCCGTCGATCATCGCCACCAGGGCGGTGGTCCAGATCATCGCGGTGATGATGAAGCCGTTGCCCAGGGTGACGATGGTGGCCAGGTCCGGCAGGCCGTGGCCGTCGACGCCTTCGTACAGGCCGGCGAAGCGGTCGGGGGCGATCCACGCCGGATTGCCGAACTTGATCGTCAGCAGATAGGCCACGGACGGCAGGAAGCCCAGTGCCACTGCGATGGCGTGCTTGCGCGGCGTTTCGGTGAAGGCCTGCACAGTGATGTCCAGACCGACGTAGACGATGATCGGTGCCAGCACCGCGACCGGCAGCCACTGCACCAGGCCCGACACGTAGCCGAGCACGCCGCCGAGTCCGATGAAGACACCGGTCAGCAGCGTGTAACCCTTGCGCGCCCCCATGTGCTTGTAGGCGGGCTGGCCGATATACGGCGTGGTCTGCGCGACGCCGCCGCAGAAGCCGGCGACCAGCGTGGACACCGCTTCGGCCAGCAGCACGTCGCGCGTGCGGTAGTCGTCGCCGGCCGCACGTGCGCTCTCGCTGACGTTGATGCCACCGACCACCATCAGCAGGCCGAACGGCAGCAGCAGCGGCAGGTAGGGCACGGTGTAGGCCAGGCCATCCAGCCAGCCCAGCGACGGCAGCGGCAGCGTCAGCGCGAGCGGCACGGCATCCGGCACCTTGAAACCGGGCGCGCCCAGACCGGACAGGCCAAGCACGTAGTACAGCGCGGTGCCGACGACGAAGGCCAGCAGCACGCCGGGAATCTTCACCGGCAGCTTGCCCTTCGCCACCAGCACGTACAGCAGCAGGCCGAAGGTGACGAAGCCGACGATGGGCTGGCGCAGGGTTTCGATCAGCGGCAGGAAGCCGAGCAGCGTCAGCGCCGCACCGCCGATGGAACCGAGCAGGCCGGCGCGCGGCACCGCGCGGGTGACCGCATCGCCGAAGAACGACAGCACCAGCTTCAGCACGCCCATCACCACCAGCGAGGCCATGCCGAGCTGCCAGGTCGCGGTGGCCGCGGCCTGTTCGTCCAGGCCGGCCTGCTTGAAGCCGACGAACGCCGGGCCCAGCACCAGCAGCGCCATGCCGATGCTGGTGGGCGCATCGAGCCCCAGCGGCATCGCGGTGACGTCGTCGCGGCCGGTCTTCGCCGCCAGCCGGTGCGCCATCCACGTGTAGATCAGGTTGCCGACCAGCACCCCCAGCGCGGTGCCGGGGAACATGCGGGTGAACACCACCTCGGCCGGGAACTGGAAGATGCCGATCAGCGCGGCGGCGATGAAGCCGAGAATGGACAGGTTGTCCACCACCAGGCCGAAGAAACCGTTGAGGTCACCGGGGACGAACCAGCGGGTGCGTGAAGACGAGGAGTTGGTCATGGGGAAGTCGTCGGCGCAACAGGCCGGCAGGAGGGGGAAAGGAGCGTCATTCCGGTTCGGGCAGCTTCACCCAACCCTGGACCACGCCACGCGAGGGGTTCTGGTAGCTCACCCGCACCCAATGATCAAGGGCATCCAATAATTCAACGTTGTCGCCTTTCACCAGATAACGGCGCGTGGTGGTATCTCCGGCTTTGGCGTACAGCGCCAAACGCGACGACAGGACACTGGCTGGATAGCCACGCAGCGGATGGTTCGAAGAAGGGCTTTCCAGTCCGTCGGCCATGGCGGTCTCCAGCACCCTGCCAGCTGGGTCGTACGTGCTCCACACAACCGGTACCCCGAGGCTATCGACGTCATCAAGGCTCAGTTCCGCCTCGAGCGACCGGCTGTCGAAGGAGACGGTGCGCATCGTACGGAACAGGTAAAGCGATGGACCGGAATAGCGATAGATGTCCGTGTACCACATCGGCCCGCTGCGGCAGGTGCTGCTCAGGGTGCGACTGGCCGGGTCCGCCGTCAGCGACCACAGGCCATCGCAGTTGATGCCCTGCGCGACAGGTGCGACCAATGGGCGGAACTGGCCGCTTTCCGGGTCGTACAGATAGACCGAATACACCTCATTGACCTGCCCTGTCGGGGCACTGGCCGCCAGGTCCTGAAAGCCGTCGAAGTTGTAGTCGGCATGCATCAAGCGATAGCGGCTCTCGGACTCGGGAAGGGGCACGATCACCTGCCTGCCGTCGTCTCGATGAGTTTCGATCACAAGGCTTTCGTCTTCCATCAGCTCAGCGTGAGCATTGATCCCCGGCGCAACCTGGAATCGGAGCTCTCGCCCGTCGCTCGCTCGCGCAGCGGGCATCAACCCGGCCAGGCAGAAGAGAAACGCAGCGAAACAGGTACGCCGGGCAGAAAACCCAGGTGCCATCGACCCCACCATCCTTGTCGTGATCATCCTGCGAGACTAGCCGAATCCACCGGCCTCAGAACGACACGTCCACGGCGTGCCGCGACCACAGCACCGACTGGTGGCCGGTCGCCTGCTTCCACGCCAGGCGGATCGCCTCGATGTCGGCACGGCGCTGCGGGGTATCCTCGTGCAGGACGACCAGCACCTTGGTCTTCAGGCGGTTGGGCTCCTTCGCGCCGCGGAACAGCCACTGGCCGTAGGCGTCGAAGACGGTGAGGCCATCCGGGAAGCGCGAGGTCACTTCCTTGTCGAGGAAGGCGCGCCAGGTCGCGTCGGTGATCGGTTCCGCCTGCGGGCGGTCTGCAGGACCGGTCTCCTCGCCCACGCCGAAATACAGCTCGCTGCGCACCCAACCGATGGCGCTGGCCGGACGCAGGGCGTCGCCTTCCAGCGCGGCGGTGGTCGCCGACGGCGTGGCCTGCGGCGGGGCGGATGCGCACCCGGCGAGGGCGAGAAGGACGAGCAGCCAGACGGCACGATGCGACATGGGAAACCTCACGGGGGACGGGCAGCATGCATTACCGGCGTCGGGTTGCCTTATGACCGGAGAGCATAAGGAGATGGGAAGCGGCGATGACAGGCAGGCTGCAGGGGCGGCTAATATATCGCTTCATCGCAATAAAGCGATAGACTTTGTCCGTTCTTCCTGTCCTGCGAGCCCCCCATGCCCCACGCTGTTCTTGCTCCCCTGGCCGCCGCCATCACCCTGGCGCTTGCCCTGCCCGCCTTCGCCCAGACCACGCCCGCCGGTGCGACCGACCTGGATGCCGTCATCGTCACCGGCACCCGCGCGAGTGATCGCACGGCGCTGGAATCCACCTCGCCGATCGACGTGCTGACGGCCGAGGACATCCGCAAGGCCGGCGTGCTCAACGGTGAACTGGGCAGCGCGCTGCAGGCGCTGTTGCCGTCGCTGAACTTCCCGCGCCAGTCCAACTCCGGCGGTGCCGACCACATCCGCGCCGCCCAGCTGCGCGGCCTCAGCCCCAACCAGGTGCTGGTGCTGGTCAACGGCAAGCGCCGCCACAGCAGCGCGCTGGTCAACACCGACAGCAAGATCGGCAAGGGCAACACGCCGGTGGACTTCAACGCCATTCCGGTCAGCGCGATCAAGCGCATCGAGGTGCTGCGCGACGGCGCCGGCGCCCAGTACGGCTCCGATGCGGTGGCCGGGGTGATCAACGTGATCCTCAACGACGCGCCGGAAGGCGGTGCGTTCGAAGCCAGCTATGGCGCGCACCACACCGACGTCGAGCCGATCGGCCGGACCGTCACCGACGGGCAGAGCGGCTTCTTCAGCGCGCAGGTGGGCGACCGCATCGGCCAGGACGGCTTCTTCCGGCTGGGCCTGGAGTACAAGCAGCGCGACGCGACCAACCGCGCCGGCTTCGACCAGATCCCGTTCTTCGAGGAACAGACGCCGGACAACCTGGCACTGGCCGGCCAGCGCAACTACGTGCTCGGCGACGGCAGCTCGAAGGACATCAACGCCTGGATCAACGCGGCGGTACCGCTGGGCGACGCGGCGGAGTTCTACGCGTTCGGCACGTATCACCAGAGCGATACCGAAGGCGCCAACTACTTCCGCTACCCCGATGGCGTGGCGAACTGGAAGCAGGTCTATCCGAACGGCTATCGCCCGATCTCCGAAGGCGAGAACCTCGACGTGGCCGGTGTGGCCGGTGTGCGCGGCCAGTGGGGCGAATGGGACTACGACGCCAGCCTCAACCACGGCCGCAACGAGTTCACCTACCGCCTGCGCAACTCGCTCAATGCCTCGCTCGGCCCGACCAGCCCGACGCGCTTCAAGACCGGCGATTACGAGGGCACGCAGACGCTGGCGAACCTGGATCTGAGCCGCGTGTTCGGCGCGCATACGTTCGCCACCGGTATCGAGGTGCGCCACGAGACCTTCGAGACCGGCGCTGGCGATCCGGCTTCGTACGCCGCCGGGCCGTTCACCGACCGACCGACCGGCTCGCAGGCCGGCGGCGGGCTGACGCCGCAGGACACCGCCGACCTGGACCGCGATGTGTCCAGCGTCTACGCCAGTCTCAGCAGCCAGTGGGGCGAGAAGTTCACCACCGACCTCGCCGCGCGCTACGAGCACTACGACGACTTCGGCGGCGAACTGACCGGCAAGGTCGCCGCGCGCTACGAGTTCGCGCCGGCCTTCGCGCTGCGCGGTTCGGTGTCCAACAACTTCCGCGCCCCGTCGCTGAGCCAGATCGGCTTCGAGTCGACGTCGACCGGCTACGACGCGTCCGGCCAGCTGACCCAGGGCCGCCTGCTGTCGGTCAACAATCCCATCGCCCGGGCGCTGGGCGCGCAGGACCTGGACCCGGAAAAGGCGCTGAACCTCAGCCTCGGCTTCACCAGCCGCATCGGCGAGCACTTCGACGTGTCGCTGGACGTGTTCCGCATCGACATCGACGACCGCGTGGCGATCACCGAGCGCATCAGCGGCGATGCGCTGACCGATTTCGTGCTGGACAACTTCGGCGTGCCGGGCGTGCAGAGCGCCAACTTCTTCATCAACGCCGCCGACACCCGCACCGAGGGCGCCGAACTGGTCGCCAACTGGCGGCAGCCACTCGGCGACGGCAACCTGCTGCTGACCGGCGCCTACAGCTATGCGAAGACCGAGCTGAAGAACATCGCCGCCACGCCGGCCGAACTGCTCGCCATCGATCCGGACTACGTGCTGTTCGGCGTGGAGGAAAGCAACACCCTGACCGATGCGGCACCGCGCACGCGCGGCATCTTCACCGCCAGCTGGGACAGCACGGCCTGGTCGCTGCTGGGACGGGTCACCCGCCACGGCAGCGCCAAGCGCGTGTTCAACTTCGGGGGCGGCTTCGAGCCGGAGCAGACCTATGGCGCCGAGTGGCAGCTGGACGCTGAAGTGGAGTACCGCTTTTCGCCGAAGTGGAGCGTGGCGCTCGGTGGCCTCAACCTGACCGACGAGTATCCCGACCTGTCGAGCGCGGACATCTCGTACTTCGGCAACCTGCCCTATGACGTGCTGTCGCCCATCGGCAGCAACGGCGCGTACTACTACACCCGGCTGCGCTACACATTCTGAGTCGAACACGCGTCATCCCGGCGCAGGCCGGGATGACGCTCGTAGCGTGCGCCATGCGCACGGCCTCAGGATGTCGGATGCACGGCATCGTGCGCACGGCGCACGCTACAGGAAGCGCGCGCGTTGCTCGTCCGTCGGCACGTGGCAGGCCGTGGTGCCGAACAGGCGATAGCGGTTGCGCGCGATCCAGCGGTACAGCGGATCACGCACGGCACGTGGCACCCACGCGATAACGCCGGCAAGCCGCCACATGCCACCCAACCCGGTCAGCACGCGACCGATCGCATCGCTGTCGGTCCATGCGTTGTCGCCATCGACGAGCAGGAACGAGGCCGGATCGTCGGGGTCCAGCCCGTGCGTCGCCAGCAGCGCGCGTCCCGACGCCGACTGCATGGCGGCGAAGCGATAGCGTCCGGCACGGTCGTGCTTGAGCAGAAACCGCACCCAGCCGTTGCACAGCACGCAGATGCCATCGAAGACGATGACCGGCACTCGCGGACTGGACGAATCCCTTGTCGTCACGCAACCTCTCCATCAGACAGGATGATTCCCCTCTCCCCGCGTGCGGGGAGAGGGTGCCAACGGCGGGTGAGGGGCGAACGGAGCCTGCCACCCATCGCGCCACCGCACAGGCGCAACGCGCGATGCACTGACGCCCGCCCCCCCCCGTGTCGACAACGAGAAGCACCCCTCATCCGCCCTCCGGGCACCTTCTCCCCGCACGCGGGGAGAAGGACAGCCATTTACTCGTTGCGCACATCCAGCCACCCGCGGTAATGCACCAGCAGGCCGGCGAGCGGCAACGAGGCCCACACATCGAACGCGTAACGCTCGCCGTCCGCGGACTCGCGCGCGCCGACGCCGGAGAACCAGCGGGGCGGTAGCGACACGCCAAACACGCGGACCCGCACCACGCGCCAGACTATCGCCTCGTTCACGACCTCCAGGTGGAACCCGAACGTCGCCACGCCCAGCCGCTCGCACAGCACGCTACCCTCGCGCCACAACCGCGAGGGCATGGCGCGGCCGCCGATGTAGCGGGTCCAGTACTCCTGCGACGGCGAGGCCTCGATCTCCACGCACAGCGGACCCGATCCGGCCGGCGGCAGACGCGTGGCGAAGGCCGCCAGGCGAGACAGCAGGCCCGATCCGCGTTCGACCTCGACCGCACCGGCGTAACGGCGCCGGCCCTGCGCGACATGCAACGCGCGCACCGGCGCCGGCAGCGCGTCGAACGCCGGCCCCAGCACCTGCGCGAACAACGACCTTACGGCTGCATCCATGCCAGCGTGGCGATGCGTCCGCTGCGGCCGTCACGGCGATGCGAGAAGAAGCGCGCGGGCTCGCTCATCGTGCAGAGATCGCCGCCGTGGATATCGGTCGGCGACATGCCGTGCGCGACCAGGCGGCGGCGCGCGAGCGCGGGCAGGTCCGCCAGCCAATGGTCCGGCCGTGTCGGCACGAAACAGGCGGCCGCTTCCGCATCGTGGCTGACGAACACGTCGAACACGTCCTTTCCCACCTCGTAACGCGCGGGACCGGCCGCCGGACCGATCCACGCGACGACGTCCGCGGCCGGCGTCGTCATCGCCGCCAGCGTGGCCTCCAGCATGCCTTTCGACAGCCCCGGCCAGCCGGCATGCGCGGCGGCGACCTCGCGGCCATCCTTCGCAGCGAACACCACCGGCAGGCAGTCGGCGGTGAGGATGGCGAGCACGACGCCCGGCGTCGAGGTCACCAGCGCGTCGGCGACGGGTTCGGCGGATTCCGGATCGGCCGGCGCTTCCACGCGCAGTACGTCGATGTCGTGGACCTGTTTCAGCCAGTGCGGCGTCGACGGCAGTCCGGCGAGGTCGACCAGCAACGCGCGGTTGCGCGCTACCGTGGCGGGATCATCCCCGTCGGCGGCGTAGCGGTTGCCCAGGTTGAAGGTGTCGAACGGGGCCGCCGAATAGCCGGCCCCGTGCCGAAGGGTGGTGAACGCGTGCACGCCGGCAGGCGCCGGCCAATCCGCCGCCACCGCCGGTGCGCGATTCATCCGCGCTTGGCCTGGCTGTCCGCGCGCAACGCCGCCAGCAGCGCCACCATGTCCGCGGGGACGGGCGCCGTGACCCGGACCGGCTCGCCGCTGACCGGATGCGCGAATTCCAGCGTCTCCGCATGCAGCGCCTGCCGGCGGAAGCTGCGCAACACGGCGATCAGTTCGTCGCTGGCGCCCTTCGGCAGGCGCAGCGGCCCGCCGTACAGCGGGTCGCCGACGATCGGGTACTTGATGTGCGCCATGTGCACGCGGATCTGATGGGTGCGACCGGTTTCCAGCCGACATTCCAGCGCGGTGTGCGCACGGAAGCGTTCGCGCAGGCGGTAGTGCGTGACCGCATCGCGACCATCCTCGCGTACCGCCATCTTCAGGCGGTCACGCGGATGACGGTCGATCGGCGCATTGGCCGTGCCGCCGGACACCATCGCCCCGACCACCACGGCCAGGTACTGGCGGTGCACGTCGCGCGAAGCGAGCTGCGCCACCAGCGAGGTGTGCGCCGGCAGCGTGCGCGCCACCACCATCACACCGGAGGTGTCCTTGTCGAGGCGGTGCACGATGCCCGCGCGCGGCAGCGCCGACAGCGACGGGTCGCGGAACAGCAGCGCATTGACCAGCGTGCCGGTCGGATTGCCGGCACCGGGGTGCACGACCAGGCCCGCCGGCTTGTCGAGTACGAAGACGTGCTCGTCCTCGTACAGGATGTCCAGCGGGATGTCTTCCGGCTCGGCATGGGTCTGGGTATCCAGCACCACGTCCAGGCTGGCGGTCTCGCCGCCGCGCACGGGATCGCGCGGGCGCACCACCTGGCCATCGAGCAGGGCGTTGCCGGACTTGATCCACTCGGTCAGGCGCGAACGCGAGAATTCGGGGAACAGCTCCGCCAGGGCGGCGTCGAAGCGGCGGCCGGCGGCGCTGGCGGGCACGATGGCCGTGCGCGGGGCGTCTGAGGTGTCGGGGGAATCGGGTTCGGTCATGCGGAAAGACGTCCAGGGAGGCCAGGATCCGGTCCGTATTGGCCGAATGTTCATGGCGAAGGCGGCGCCTAGGCTATCATCGACGGCCTGTTTCCCTGCCGCGGCCTGCCGCCAGCCCATGACCCAGCGCGCCTTCCCCCGCTTCTCCCGCTCCTTCGCGACCTCCCGCTTCGTCCTGCTGGCCCTGGTCGTCGCCTTCGCCGGCACCGGCTGCGGCAAGATCTTCAAGAAGAAGGCAGCGCCCGAGAACCAGCCCGTCGAGGTGATGTACGAGGAAGCCCACCGGGCGATGGTCAACAACAACTGGGACCGCGGCCTGCAGAACTTCCGCCGCCTGATCGCGCAGTACCCGTACGGCCCGTACACCGAGCAGGCGCTGATGGAAACGGCCTACGCCGAATACAAGGCCGGCAAGCTGGACGACGCGGTCACCACCATCGACCGCTTCATCCGCACCTACCCGACCCACCGCAACATCCCGTACATGTACTACCTGCGCGGGCTGGCCAACTCCAACCGCGACACCGTCTTCCTGCAGAAGGTATGGCGCCTGGACGCCAGCCGCCGCGACCTGGCCACGCCCATGCAGGGCTACAACGACTTCGCCCGCGTCGCCGAGAACTACCCGAACAGCCGCTACGCCGCCGACGCGCGCCAGCGCATGATCCGGCTGCGCGACCAGTTCGCGCTGCACGAGCTGGACACCGCGATCTACTACCTGCGCCGCGACGCATGGGTGTCGGCCGCCAGCCGCGCCCGTTACCTGCTGGAAACCTACCCGCAGAGCAGCTACCAGTACGACGCTGTCGCCGTGCTCGCCGAGGCTTACACCCACCTGGGCAACCAGACGCTGGCCGCCGACGCCAAGCGCGTGCTGGAACTCAACGATCCTCAGCACCCCTGGCTGGCGGGCAAGTTCCCCGACTATCCGTGGATGGTGCGCCGCCTGAACCCGTTTGCCGGCGAGAAATCGAGCAACTCCGTGGAAAAGCGCAACAAGGACTGACCGGTCCGCACCCGGACAGGAAACGAAAAAGGGCCTCGCGGCCCTTTTTCTTTGCGTGCGCTCCGACGCGATGCGGTCAGTCGGCCGCGGCGGCCTTGTCCCAGTCGAAGCGGGTCAGCACCGCCAGCTGCTGCGGTTCCATCACACCATTGTGTTCGATGCCGTCGATGACCCAGGTCGGGAACACCGTGACGCCGGCCGCTGCGCAGGCGGACACCATCGGCGTGTTGCGGCCGCCGGGCGAGCACTCGACGTAGGGCAGCCGGTCCGCCGCATGGCCGAAGTGCCGCTTCTGCCGGCTGCATTCCACGCACCACGACGCGCCGTAGAACTTCGCGCCGTAGTCGGTCAGGTGCTGCGCCAGCGCCTCGGCGCGGCGGCTTTCCGGCCGCTGGTGCAGCAGCCCGCTCTGGTGCACGTGCAGGACGGCCAGCACCAGCAGCACCGGCATCGCCTGCACCGCCCACCAACGCCCCCATGCCTGGCCGGGCGCGGAAGCCGGACGGCGCAGCTGCAGCCACACGAACATCGCCGCCAGTACGGCCAGCGACGCCAGGCAGCCAATGCAGAACGCATCGAGCACCCGCTTGCCCACGACCGTCAGGTAGACACTGATCGCCAGTCCCAGCAGGACCAGCCGCCACTGCCGCTGCCAGCGCAGCAGCAACGAGGCCTTGCGCGACAACGACACCAGCGCGACCAGCGCATACAGGCCGAAGCCCCACAACGCCATCGGCAGGCCGAGCAGCGTCGACCAGCCGCTGCGCTGGATCGCGTCGCAGCCGCCTCCGGCGGTACAGAACGCGGACGCGGACCCGCTGCCCGCCGTCCACGTGAGGTAGCCGGTGATCAGCAGGCCCAGCGCCGCGAGCGCGAGCATCACCCGATCCGGCGGGGTCGCCGGCCGCGGCGCGGGGGCGGCCGGGCGATCGCGGTGTGCGGTGCGCTTCTTCTTCCTGCTCATCGTGTTCTCCGTGTCGGCGGTGCGCGGCAACGGGCCGGTGCTACAGCGCGTACTTGTTGGTGATCGGATAGCGGCGTTCGCGACCGAACGCGCGGCGCGAGACCTTCGGACCGGGCGCCGACTGGTGACGCTTCCATTCGTTGATGCGCACCAGCCGCAGCATGCGGTCGACGGTGGCGGCGTCGAAGCCGGCGGCGACGATCTCGTCGCGCGACTGTTCCAGGTCGACGTAGCGGAACAGGATGGCGTCCAGCACGTCGTACGGCGGCAGCGAATCTTGGTCCTTCTGGTTCTCGCGCAGTTCCGCCGACGGCGGGCGGTCGATGACGGCCGGCGGGATCACCGGCGCTCCGCCGACGGTGTTGCGCCAGCGCGCCAGCGCGAAGACCTCCGTCTTGTACAGATCCTTGATCGGCGCATAGCCGCCGCACATGTCGCCGTAGATCGTGGCGTAGCCGACCGCATATTCGCTCTTGTTGCCGGTGGTCAGCAGCAGGCCTCCGAACTTGTTGCTCAGCGCCATCAGGATGACGCCGCGACTGCGCGACTGCAGGTTCTCCTCGGTGGTGTCGGCGGCCTTGTCGCCGAACACCGGCCCCAAGGCTTCCAGGAAGCCCTTGAACGGTGCCTCGATCGAGATCGCCTCCAGCTTCACCCCCAGCGCCGCGCACTGCTCGGCCGCCAGATCGTTCGACAGGCCGGCGGTGTAGCGCGACGGCAGCCGCACCGCGGTGACGTTGTCGGCGCCCAGCGCATCGACCGCCAGCGCCAGCACCAGCGCCGAGTCGATGCCGCCGGACAGGCCCAGCCACACCTTCGGAAAACCGTTCTTTGCGCAGTAGTCGCGCAGGCCGCGCACGATCGCACGCCAGGCCAGCGCGTCGCGGCTCTCGTCGCCGTCGTCCATCCAGACCACGGGGCTGAACGTGCGCGTGGCGACGTCGAAATCCACCACCAGCCACTGGTCGGTGAACGCGGCCGCCGCCGGATGCACCGTGCCGTCGCCGTCGGCCACCACGGAGGCGCCGTCGAACACCACCGCATCCTGACCGCCCACCACATTGAGGTAAGCCAGCGCCATGCCGGTCTCGCGCGTGCGCTCGGCGATCAGTGCATCGCGCTGCGCGTGTTTGTCGCGGTCGAACGGCGAGGCGTTCGGCACCAACGTCAGCGCCGCGCCGGCCTCGCCCGTTTCGGCCAGCGGCTCCGGGAACCACAGGTCCTCGCAGATCACCAGGCCCAGCGGCACGCCCTTCACCTCGAACGTGCAGGCGCCACCGTCCGGATCCACATCGAAGTAGCGGCGCTCGTCGAACACCGCGTAGTTCGGCAGCTCACGCTTGCGGTAGGTCGTCTCGATGGCGCCGTCGCGCAGCACGCTGGCGGCGTTGTAGACCACGCTGCCGGCGCTCTGCGGCCAGCCGACCACGGCGACGATGCCGTGCGTGGTCGCGGCGATTTCCGCCAGCGCGGCTTCGCAGTCGGCCAGGAAGCGGGGCCGCAGCAGCAGGTCCTCGGGCGGATAACCGCTGACCGCCAGCTCGGGAAACAGCACCACGTCCGCGCCGTACTCGTCGCGCGCCTCGGCGATCATCCGCCGGATGCTGGCACTGTTCTGCGCGACGCTCCCGACCGGGAAATCGAACTGCGCCATGGCGATGCGGAGTGTCTGGGTCATAGTGGATCCAATCAGGACAAATCGATGGCGTATCCGGCCTCGCGTTGCGAGCGGATCGCCAGGACATAGACGGTATCGTCCAGCGGTTTGTAGACGTACAACGCCAGGTAGCCAAGGGAATCACGCCCGATCACGAGTTCGCGCAACTCATGCCTGACAATACGTCCGATCAACGGATTGTCTTCCAGCATGCCCAGGGCCCGGAAAATGCCTGCGACCCGGCCTTCGGTGACCTCCACGTCGTGCTCGGCAAGGTGCACCACGATGCGGCGCAGGTCGTCAGCAATGCGATCCGCAAGCTCGACCTTGGCCACCACTCAACGCTCAGGCTTTCGGGCAACAGGAACCGGAGGGGTTTCTCCACGCGCCAAACCCAGTGCGTAGTCGCGCATCTCCTCCAGGGGCACCACCTTGCCGGTTCGCTGGACTTCCTCCCAGCGTCGCTGCGCCTCGGCGTAAAACTCGCTGCGTCGTTCCTGGGCCTGGGTTTTCTCGGTGATCGCCTCAAGGATGAAGCTGTGGGTACTGGCCCCGGCTTTCCGGGCAGCCTCGGCGACACGCGCCTTGAGCTCCTCCGGCAAGCGGATCGTGGTGGTGGACATTGGGCGACCTCCGATTTCCCTGACGATGAAATGTAGCACACATGTGCTACCCCGACCTTCCTCCGCAGATCGTTTTACCCACCATGTCTTGCCCGCATGCGCTCGCCGCCGCTCCAGCGCACCCGGGCACGCCCGGATCTCCAACTGGAGGCGCGCGCTTGCTGAGCGCATCGGGATATGCCGGACTCGGAAAAGTGCCGTACGTTCACGCGATCAAAAGAAAGGCCGCACAAGGCGGCCTTTCCGAACACGCAATCCCTGACACGTTACTTGCTGAGCAGCTTGGCGATCGCCGCACCCAGGTCACCCGGCGAACGCACCGTGGTGACGCCCGCGGCTTCCATCGCCGCGAACTTGCCTTCTGCCGTGCCCTTGCCGCCCGAGGCGATCGCACCGGCGTGGCCCATGCGCTTGCCGGCCGGGGCCGAAGCGCCGGCGATGAAGCCGACGACCGGCTTCTTCACGTGCGCCTTGATGTACTCGGCGCCGGCTTCCTCGGCGTCGCCGCCGATCTCGCCGACCATGATGATGCCTTCGGTCTGCGGGTCTTCGTTGAACAGCTTCAGGCAGTCGACGAAGTTCAGCCCATTGATCGGGTCGCCGCCGATGCCGATGCAGGTCGACTGGCCCAGGCCCACTTCGGTGGTCTGCTTGACCGCTTCATAGGTCAGCGTGCCCGAACGCGACACGATGCCGATCTTGCCCGGCAAGTGGATGTGGCCCGGCATGATGCCGATCTTGCACTCGCCCGGGGTGATCACACCGGGGCAGTTCGGGCCGACCAGCACGGTGTCCGGATGGGCGCGGGTCAGCACGTTCTTGACGCGCAGCATGTCCAGCACCGGGATGCCCTCGGTGATGCAGACGATGACCTTGATGCCGGCCGCGGCCGCTTCGAGGATGGCGTCGGCCGCGAACGGCGGCGGCACGTAGATGACGGACGCATCGGCGCCGGTGCTCTTGACGGCATCGGCGACGGTGTCGAACACCGGCAGGTCGATGTGGGTGGTGCCGCCCTTGCCCGGGGTGACGCCGCCGACGACCTGGGTGCCGTACTCGATCATCTGGGTGGCGTGGAAGGTGCCCTGCTGGCCGGTGAAGCCCTGCACGATCACCTTGGTGTTCTTGTTGATCAGAACGCTCATGGAATCTGTCTTCCTGTAGGGCGGGCCCTGGCCCGCCGTCGTGATGTCTGGATCGGTCGATGGCGGGCCGGGGCCCGCCCTACGACACGCATGGGATCAGGCAGCGGCCTTGACCGCTTCAACGACCTTCTTGGCGCCGTCGTTGATGTTGTCGGCCGGAATGATGGCCATGCCGCTGTCGCGCAGCAGCTGCTTGCCTTCTTCCACGTTGGTGCCTTCCAGGCGCACGACCACGGGCACCTTGACGCCCACTTCCTTCACCGCGGCGATGATGCCCTCGGCGATCATGTCGCAGCGGACGATGCCGCCGAAGATGTTGACGAAGATGCCTTCGACCTTGTCCGAGGACAGGATCAGCTTGAACGCCTCGATCACGCGCTGCTTGTTGGCGCCGCCGCCCACGTCGAGGAAGTTCGCCGGCTCGCCGCCGTTGAGCTTGATGACGTCCATGGTGGCCATCGCCAGGCCCGCGCCGTTGACCATGCAGCCGATGTTGCCGTCCATGGTCACGTAGTTGATGTCCATCTCCGAGGCCAGCACTTCGGTCTCGTCTTCCTGCGACTTGTCGCGCATGGCGAGCAGGTCCTTGTGGCGGAAGCTGGCGTTGTCGTCGCTGTTGAACTTGCCGTCCAGCGCGTACAGGTTGCCGTCGTCCAGGATGGCGAGCGGGTTGATCTCGACCAGCGCCAGGTCCTTCTCGTTGAAGATGCGGTACAGGTTGACCATGATGTTGGCGAACTGGCCGGCCTGCTTGGCGGTCAGGCCCATCTTGAAGCCGAACTCGCGGCCCTGGTACGGCTGCACGCCTTCGACGAAGTCGACGTTGAGGGTGTGGATCTTGTCCGGCGTCTCGGCCGCGACCTGCTCGATCTCCACACCACCCTCGGACGAGGCGATGTAGGTGATCGTGCGGGTGCCGCGGTCGACCAGCACCGACAGGTACAGCTCCTTGACGATCTCGCCGGCGGTGGTCACCAGCACCAGGTTGACCGGCAGCTCGACGCCGGCGGTCTGGTAGGTGGCCATCCTGGTGCCGAGCATCTTGCCGGCAGCCGCCTTCACATCATCCGTGGTCTTGCAGAACTTGACGCCGCCGGCCTTGCCGCGGCCGCCCGCGTGGATCTGGGCCTTGACCATCCAGGGGCCGTTGCCGAGGGACTGCGCGACCGCAACCGCTTCGTCCGCCGTGGAGGCGACTTTGCCGGCCGGGACCGGGATGCCGTACTCGGCCAGCAGCTGCTTGGCCTGATATTCGTGGAAATTCATGCGTCACCGTGGGTAGGGAACAGAAGACACCGCCCGGGCCGGGGCCACACGGGCGGCGGCTGGGCGAGCCCCCTATTGTCGCCGACGCAGCCGGGGGGCGCAAAACCCGGGGTCTAAGCCTTTGGTGGCAAAGGGCCGGGCGCGCGATCCGGGGGCCGGCATGCCTATACTGTCGGCCTCGCTACAGGGGAAGTACGCGTTTGCGCCAGGCCCAGTCGCTCCTGTCCCGCATCGAATCGGTTCCGCGCCGCGAGCTCTATTTTTTCGCGATGTACCGGGTGCTCGAAGCCGGCATCCTGGCCGCGCTGGTGTTCAGCCCGCTGGGCGAAATGCTGGGCCAGCCGCGCCATCCGGACCTGGGCGTGGGCGTCGCCATCGCCTACCTGGTGCTGGCGCTGGTGCTGTTCTTCGTCGGCCGCAGCGTGCAGTGGCTGGTCTGGATCGTGTTCTTCAGCGTCTCGGCCGACATCGTGGTGGCCGCGCTGATCACCCATGCGCTGCCCGACGCGACCGCCGGCGTGGCGATGATGCTGCTGTTCAACGTGTCGGCCGCGGCCCTGCTGCTGCCGTCCACGCGCATGGCGCTGGCGGTGGCGGCACTGGCGATCGGCGTGCTGTTCGGCGAGTACGTCTTCACCCTGTTCCACGACCAGGGCGGGCGATCGCTGGCCGAGGTCATCATGTTCGCGGCCAGCTACCTGGCGCTGGCCTACCTGGCCCACCAGGCCGGGCAGAAGGCGCGCACCAGCCAGGCGCTGGCGGACAAGCGCGGCGAGGAAGTCGCCAACCTGTTCGAGGTCAACGAGCTGATCATCCGCCGCATGCGCACGGGCGTGCTGGTGGTGGACGCGGACAACCACATCAAGCTGGCCAACGAGGCCGCCAGCCTGTTGCTCGGCGACGGCGGCGACGGCCAGGGCGCCGACGGCAAGGGCGTGTCGCTGCTGCATGCCGCGCCGGAACTGGCCCGTCGCCTGCAGCGCTGGCGCAACGGCTGGCAGACCGACGAAACCCCGATGCAGTTCACGCCCGACCAGCCGGAAGTGCAGCCGCGGTTCGCCCGACTGCTGGCCGACAGCGAGACCTCGCTGATCTTCCTGGACGACGCCACGGTGGTCTCGCGCCGGGCCGAATCGCTGACCCTGGCCGCGCTCGGCCGCTTCTCGGCCAGCCTGGCGCACGAGATCCGCAATCCACTGGCCGCCATCAACTACGCCGTGCAGCTGCTGGAGGAGTCCCAGCAGGTCACCGACGGCGACCGCCGCCTGCTGCAGATCATCCACCAGCAGTGCCAGCGCACCAACGGCATCGTCGAGAGCGTGCTCGGCCTGGCCCGTCGCGAGCGCGCCACGCCGGAGCACGTGGACCTCAACGCCTTCGTGCGCCGCTTCGTCGACGACTACCAGCAGACGCTGTCGATCGAGACCGACACCCTGGAGACCATCATCGGCGCCAAGCCCGTGCCCGCGCTGATCGACCCGCGCCACCTGCAGCAGATCGTCACGGTGCTGGTGCAGAACGCGCTGAACTACGGCCGCCTGCCGGGCGAGTCCGCCCGCATCCGCGTCCGCGTCTTCAATGCCGAGGGTCGCCCCACCGTCGACGTGATGGACCGCGGCCCCGGCATCCCGGAAGCGGTGGCGGCGCAGCTGTTCCGCCCGTTCTTCACCACCTCCGAGCACGGCACCGGCCTGGGCCTGTACATCGCCCGTGAACTCTGCCGGGCCAACCAGGCCACGCTGGAGTACGTACCCGTGCCCGGCGGCGGGGCCTGCTTCCGCGTCACCCTGCCCGGCCCGCACGCCTTGCTTCCTGCATGACAGCCGGTCTGCTGGCCGTTTTCCGCCCGATGACACCTCGCGTACCATGATTCACATTCAGCCTATACACTGGTGGCACAGGGGCACGAGGGGAGATGCATGAATCAAAGCCGTAGCGCCCTGATCGTCGACGACGAACGCGATATCCGTGAACTGCTGACGCTGACGCTGGGCCGCATGGGCCTGCGCATCGACACCGCCGCCAACCTCGGCGAGGCCCGCGAACTGTTGGGCCGCAACAGCTACGACCTCTGCTTCACCGACATGCGCCTGCCCGACGGCAACGGCATCGACCTGGTCGGCGAGATCTCGCGCAACTACCCCAGCACGCCGGTCGCCATGATCACCGCCTTCGGCAACATCGAGCTGGCGGTGGAAGCGCTGAAGGCCGGCGCCTTCGACTTCGTCAGCAAGCCGGTGGACCTGACGGTGCTGCGCGGACTGGTGAAGCACGCGCTGGAATTGAACAACAGCGAGCGCACCCCGCCCCCGCCCCCGCCGCCGGAACAGGCCAGCCGCCTGCTCGGCGCGTCGGCCGCGATGGACGGCCTGCGCGAGACCATCGGCAAGGTCGCCCGCAGCCAGGCGCCGGTCTACATCATGGGCGAGTCCGGTACCGGCAAGGAGCTGGTCGCCCGCACGATCCACGAACAGGGCGCCCGTGCGGCCGGCCCGTTCATTCCGGTCAACTGCGGCGCGATTCCCGCCGAGCTGATGGAAAGCGAGTTCTTCGGCCACAAGAAGGGCAGCTTCACCGGCGCGCATGCGGACAAGCAGGGGCTGTTCCAGGCGGCCAATGGCGGCACGCTGTTCCTCGACGAGGTGGCCGAGCTGCCGCTGCCGATGCAGGTCAAGCTGCTGCGCGCCATCCAGGAGAAGGCCGTGCGTCCGGTCGGCGCCTCCGGTGAGGTGCTGGTGGACGTGCGCATCCTGTCGGCCACCCACAAGGACCTGGGCGAACTGGCTGCGGACGGCCGCTTCCGCCACGACCTGTACTACCGCATCAACGTCATCGAGCTGCGCGTACCGCCGCTGCGCGAGCGCACCGGCGATCTGGCCCAGCTGACCACCGCCATCCTGGAGCGGCTGGCCGCGCAGCACGGGCGGATGGCGCCGTCGGTGTCGCCGGAAGCGATGGAGGCGCTGGGGCGCTATCCGTTCCCGGGCAATGTGCGCGAGCTGGAAAACATTCTGGAGCGCGCATTGGCCATGTCCGAGGGCCACAGCATCGAGATCGACGACCTGTACCTGCCGCAGGCGCCGGCTGGCAAGAAATTCGGCGGTGATTTCAATCCTGGCGAGGTGGTCCGCGACGTACCTGGCGCGGTGGACGTGGATCCGGCCGCCGGTGGTGCCCTGCCCGACTACATCGAGCAGCTGGAACGGGCCGCCATCCAGAAGGCACTGGAGGAGAACCGCTGGAACAAGACCAAGGCGGCCGCCCAACTGGGCATCACCTTCCGGGCACTGCGCTACAAGCTCAAGAAGCTGGGCATGGAGTAGGCCGTTCAAGGCCTTACGCCACTCTTATATATAGGTCTCGGCGCAAGCGTGCGCCGCATCGCACAGTGACCCGGGTGACACATCGCGTCACTTTCTGACGCATCCGGTCATATCACCAATGATGCGTCAACGATGGGTGCGGAACGCCCCGAAAAAGCCAATCGCTCAATCTGTGACATGGGCCGGCATTGGCCGCACTTCCCGATACCCAACGTTAAAAAATGATGCGATAGTCCCGCCCGACTTCGGTGTCAGGGTTTCTTCCGGGGAAGTGTGGGGGAATCGCTGGGGGTATCAGAAGTTGGCACGCATCCTGCTCTACATCCCGTGCACGCGTCGTATGTTGTACGCGGCGCCCACGGTCCATGTAGGGACACGGGGCTTGTGTCCCTAACCATCAAGCCAATCCTGAAAGGGGAAATACCATGAAGAAGAACGCCCAGGGCTTCACCCTGATCGAACTGATGATCGTCGTCGCCATCATCGCCATCCTGGCCGCCATCGCGCTGCCGGCCTACCGCGACTACACCCAGCGCTCGGCCAACGGCGGCTGCCTGGCCGAGGCCAAGGCCTACGTCAATTCTGCTGTGGCCGATGCTGCCGACAACCGTGCGCCGAACAACTTCGTTGCCAGCGCCTGTGCCAGCGGCACCAACGCCACGACGGGTCAGTACAACAGCAACGCCAACATCACGTTCGCGGCACGCACCCGTGGTAATGCCACCATCATCCGAGGCACCCAGTGCAACATGGGCAGCGGCACCTGCAGCCTGCGCCCCGAAGGCACCAACTAAGCAACTGGAATCCAGCGCGGCTGTCAGTTCCTTACCGTCGCCTGCATTCAACGAAAAGCGCCGCAAGGCGCTTTTCGTCTTTCTGGCCGTTCCATTACACGTAACATCCCTTGCTATTGACCCGTCGCCAGGGAGTCCCAGTGGCCTTCATGCGGTTCCGCTTCCCCGCCCTGGCGCTACTGTGCGCCTTGATCGCTTGCTGTCTGTTCCTCCCCGGACTGGGAGGCGGCTTCATTTTCGATGACCGGCCCAACATCCAGGAAAACGGCGCCCTCCATCTCACCGAACTGAGCGTGGACAACGTGCTGGCGGCGACCTACAGCTACCAGCCCGGCCACGGCACGCGCGCACTGTCGATGCTCAGCTTCGCCCTGGACCACTGGCGCGGCGGCCCCGATCCCAAGGTGTTCAAGGCGACCAACCTCGCCATCCACGCGTTCACCGCATTCGCATTGGCATTGCTGTTCCGGCGATTGCTGATGCTGGCGCATTGGCCTGCCCGTCGCGCCATGTGGGCCGCCCTGGCGCTGTCCGGACTCTGGGCGATCCACCCGCTGCAGGTTTCCTCGGTGCTGTACGTCGTGCAGCGCATGCAGACGTTGGCCACCTTGTTCGTCGTGCTCGCGTTGTGGGCGTACCTGACGGCGCGCGCGGTCCAGATCGACGGGCGCCGCGGCAGCAGATATCTCGTCCTGACCGGCTTGTTCGGTGCCCTGGCTTTCGCCGCGAAGGAGGACGCGATCCTCCTTCCCGCCTATGCCCTGGTACTGGAACTCACCGTGCTGCGCTTCCGCGCGGCGCAGCCGTCCTTGGCGCGGGCGTGGCGTCGCGGTTACCTGCTGGCGACCCTAGCCGGCCTCGCGGTCTATCTCTTCCTGGTACTGCCGCACTACTGGACCTGGAGCGATTACCCGGGCCGGACGTTCTCGTCCGCCGAGCGCCTGCTCACCCAAGGGCGGGTGATGGCCCTGTACATCAGCCAGATTCTCCTGCCTCTGCCGGAGCGGCTGACCTTCTTCTATGACGACCTTCAGATCTCCCGCGGCTTGCTGGATCCGCCCTCGACGCTGCCAGCCCTGGCACTGATCGCCGGCTTGCTGGTCCTGGCCTGGCGATGGCGCGAACAGCGGCCCGTGTTCGCTTGCGGCGTGCTGCTGTTCTTTGCCGGCCATGCCATGACCAGCAACGTGATCAACCTGGAAATGATGTTCGAACACCGGAACCACCTGCCCTTGATCGGCGCAGTGCTGGCCATCGGCGATCTATGTGTCGTGGCTTTCCAGCGTTGGCGGATGCGTCCGGCTTGGATGGCCGGCATCGCAACCTTGGCGTTGGTCGCCGCAGCATCTGCCACGCTGGCGAGGGCGCATGCTTGGGGCGAGCCTATCCGGTTCGCTTTTTACAGCGTAGCGATCGCACCACAGTCGGAGCGCGCTTGGCTGGCACTGGGCGAAACCTACGCCACCCTGAGCGGGTTCAGCGCCGACAGTCCGTATCTGCAGAAGGCGATCGAAACTTGCCAGACGGGTGCTCAGCGCATCGATTCCGCATTGCTGCTGTCCAACCTCGTGTATTACAAGACCATCCAAAGCAGCGTGACGCCCGACGACTGGCAGCGGTTCCACAAGCGTCTGGGAAGGATCCCGATGACGTTGCAGAACCGGAATGTCATCTGGCCCATGATCCGGAACGCCCAGCGCGGCGTGGCGATGGATGATCGGGGCGTGCTCGACACGATTGAGATCGTGTCGCGGCGGGCCAGTTTCACCACCGAGGAGAACCTGCGATTGGCAGCCTATGCTTTCAGCGACACGCGGTATCCGGATGAAGCTTTCGTGTACCTGAAGCGCGCCGTCGAGCAGGCAACGCCTGACGATCCCCTCGTTGTCCAGGCGTTCTCCCAGCTCAGGTCGGCAGGCCGCGAGGAATGGGTACGACAGCTCACGCACAAGGAAGATTGACGTGGAATCGATAACCCTTAAAGAGATGCAGGACATCGCTACCGCCCGCCGCTTCCTGCTGGCTAGCCTGGTGGTCGCCTTGCTAGCTGCGCTGGCGTTCTTGCCTGGCCTGCCGGGTGCGTTCGTATTCGACGACATCCCCAACATCGTCAACAACGGCACCATCCATCTGTCCCGCCTGGATGCAGGCGCACTTCTGGAGATTCTCTCCACCAAGCAGGTCTCCGGCGCCATGCGCGGCCTGCCGACCTTGACCTTCGCGCTGGACTATTGGCGCGCCGGCGGCGTTGCCGACCCGGCGACGTTCAAGACCACCAATATCCTTATCCACGCGCTGACGGCCGGTGCGCTGGCCTGGTTCTTCCGCAGCCTGTTGCTTTCCGCGGCCGCGTCCTCCAGGCGCGCGAACTGGTGCGCCTTGGCGCTGGCATTGGCTTGGGCACTGCATCCGCTGCAGGTGTCTTCGGTGCTCTACGCGGTGCAGCGCCTGCAGACCATGGGCACGTTGTTCCTGGTGCTGGCGCTCTTGGCTTATCTGCACGCGAGGCGTGCGCAAATTCAGGGACGTCCCAGCAAGGGCGGCATGCTAGTGACCATCCTCGCGTGGACGCTTGCCATGGGCTGCAAGGAGGATTCCGTCCTGCTGCCCGTCTACACGCTGGCGCTCGAACTGACCGTACTGCGCTTCGCCGCTGCCGATCCGCGCACGACGCTTGTCCTGCGTCGGGGCTATGCCGTCGCAGCCGCGGCGGCTGCACTGGCCTACCTGTTCTGGGTTGTTCCCCACTACTGGCAATGGGACGCCCATGCCGGGCGCGACTTCTCCACGCTGGAGCGCCTGCTGACGCAGCCCCGCGTATTGTGCATGTACTTGGGGCAGATCCTGCTTCCATTGCCGCAGCACATGCCCTTCTACTACGACTGGCTGCAACCTTCGCGTGGTCTTCTGCAACCTTGGACTACGCTGCCCGCCATTGTGGCGGTGCTGGGCCTGCTTGGCCTGGCTTGGGGCCTCCGCCGACGCCTGCCCTTGTTCGCCCTCGGGGTATTCCTCTTTTTCGGCGCACATGCAGTCGCCAGCAATGTGGTGGCGCTGGAGCTGGCCTTCGAACACCGGAACCATTTCGCACTTGTCGGCGCGGTACTAGCCGTTGGCAGTTCGCTCGCGTTCGCCAGCCAGCGCTTACGCCTGTCGCCAGCGCCGCAAGCCGCATTGTGCGTGGCTCTCCTGACAACTCTGGCGTGCGCGACCCTGATGCGGTCGCACACGTGGAGCAACGGGATATCGCTGCTCGCGGCGGCCACCAAGGCAGCACCGACGTCCGCCCGCGCTTGGGTCGACCTGTGCGATGCCTACTTTTTGGCCGGAGGCGGCGTCACGCCGGACAACCCCCATCTGGAAGACGCCATCGAAGCCTGCGCGAATGGCACGGCCAACGCACCCGACTCACTCAACAGCCCCGCGCTCCTGGTGGCCCTCAAGACCTTTCGCGGTGACATCACGTCCGAGGACTGGACCGTGTTCCAGCAAAGGCTGGGCAGCGTGCGCATGAGCTGGGACAACACCCGTGCCCCACTCATCCTCGCCTATTACGCCGGCCTCGGCGTGGCGGTCGACAAGCAGCAGTTACTCAGGGCCATGGCAACGCTAGAGCGACGCGCCGCACTTTCTCCGTCGATGCTCGCCTCGATCGGCGGCACCGTGATGAACACGCTGGATGAGCCGGACCTCGCGATTCCCTATTTCGCCAAAGCCATTGAAAAGGCCCCTCCCGGCGATCCTTTCGCGAGGGACCTCGCCGCCGAACTTAGGCAGAAAGGCAGGCCGGATCTCGCCGCCGGCATCGAGCTCATCGGCGAGAGAAGGCGGTCCGCGGGCAGCGGCGGTCCGGTCGAAAGCGGACCATCGCCTTGAACCGGCACGTGTACGCCGGATCGATACCGTCGCTATGATGGCGTGCATGACAAGATCACTGCTGACGGCGGCGTCCGGGCAGCGGATCGCATTCCTAACATTGAGGCTTTTCGCCAGACAGGCAGCAGGCCATGAAAGAAATCCGCACCCTTGACGACCTGGCCATCCATGGCGCACCTCCGGCCTTCGACCAGCCCGTGCATGTGGGGCGCCCCAACATCGTCAGCCGTGATGCGTTCCTTGCACATGTCGGCAAGGTTCTCGACAACCAATGGCTGACCAACAACGGGCCACTGGTATGCGAACTGGAGCGGCGCATCGCCGACCATCTGGGCGTAAAACACTGTGTGGCGATGTGCAATGGCACGATCGCCTTGGAGATTGCTATCCGTGCGCTGGGTCTGGCCGGCGAAGTGATCGTCCCCTCGTGGACGTTCGTAGCGACCGCACACGCCCTGCATTGGCAGGGCATCACGCCGGTGTTCGCCGACATCGACCCCGCCACCCACAACCTGGACCCGGACGCGGTGCGCCGGATGATCACACCCCGAACGACGGGCATCATCGGCGTGCACTTGTGGGGCCGTGCGGCACCCATTGATGAGTTGCAGGCGCTCGCCGAGGAGCACGGCCTGAAGCTGATGTTCGATGCCGCCCACGCTTTCGGATCCAGTTACAAAGGCCAGAGCATAGGCCGCTTCGGTGCATGCGAGGTCTTCAGCTTCCACGCAACAAAATCATTCAACACCATGGAGGGCGGTGCGGCCACCACCAATGACGACGAATTGGCTGATGCCATGCGCTTGATGCGGAATTTCGGCTTCAAGGGTTATGACAATGTCATCCATCCAGGCACTAATGGAAAGATGATCGAAGTGTGTGCGGCGATGGGGCTGGCAAACCTGCAAGCCATCGATGGGATTTTCGCGGCCGGCCAGAGAAACCACACCATCTACAAACAGGAGCTGGCGGGACTTCCCGGCATCACTTTGCTTGACTACGATCCCACGGACCGGAACAGCCATCACTATGTGGTGCTCGAAGTCGGGGAAGACTTTCCGGCGAATCGCGACGACATCATCTTAGCGCTGCACGCGGAAGGAATTCTGGCGCGTAAGTATTTCTGGCCTGGATGCCACATGATGCAACCGTACCGCGACCTATTCCCGCACGCTGGCCTGGTACTGCCGAATACGACAGCGTTGGCGCCCCGGGTGGTGATCCTGCCCAACAGCGCAGACGCTGCTCCAACCACAGGCCAACTCCTGCGTACGGTCGCCGGCGCACGCAAGCGATAGGGTCACCCCATGCGCGAGCCCCCGTAAGGCCGCTCAATCACCGTCTCCAGACCGGGAAAAGCCTGGGGCGCGCATTCAACTGGATTGTCGAAGAAGGCAAACCATTCCAACGCCGGCAGGTTGCGGATAACGGACGGCAGCTCCGTGAATCTATTCTTTGCCAAGTTCAGTTTTCGCAGCCTTGAGAGATCGCGAAACGAATCCGGCAATGTGTCCAAGTGATTCTGATAGAGAGCGATCTGCTCGAGGTTCAACAAGGAACCGATTGCGTCCGGAAGCCGCTCGATCCTGTTCTTGTAGAGTCGCGTGGCCACCAATGACCGCAGGTCGCAGAAGCTGTCCGGAAGAGTCTTCACCTTGGTCACGACCAAAGTGAAGTATCTAAGCTGGCGCAGCCTTCCGATTTCATCGGGCAGCACCCTGAGTGGGCAGAACCCGAAACTGATACTGGAAAGCTCCCCGCACTCGAAGGTCTCGCGAGGAAACTCTTTCAGTCCTGAAAGATAGAGATGGAGCGTCTCGAGTCTCTGCAGCCGACTCAGGCCATCAGGAAAACCCTTCAGGAGGAGCTTATGCAGATGCAGGCTCTTGAGCTTGTCCAGTGACATCAACCGCGGATCCAGCACCTCGATAGGATTGCTGCCAAGGAACAAGGACTCGAGTGCGGCGTTCCTGAACACGAACTCGGGGATAGCGCGCAGCTGGCAGCTACCTAGATTGAGAACACGCAGCGAGTCCAATCCTTGGAATTCCTCCGGCAACTCGCCAAGCGAATTCTTTCTAAGATTCAGGTGCTCCAATCTCCTCAAGCGAGAAATCAGCTTCAGTATGTCCTGCTTCTCGGCATCCGAATGATGCCGGATGAGTCCCCGGAAAATACTTTCCTCATCATGCAAACTCAGGGCAACACAGTCATCTCCGCGAAACACGGCCTCAAAGTCGGCACCCACCTTCTTGCGCAACAAGCGAACCACATCCCGATCGTTCATCACGAGACCGTCTGACGCGAAAGGATCAGATCAGACCAGGCATCCACCATCACCCAATCCGTGATCGGAACCGCATCGACCGAAAGTGACGGAACCAGTTGATGTAGACCGTGATCGATCAATGTCCTGCAAACGATCCGCTCCAGTCCATGCCCAAAGTTCTCGTATCCGGTGTAAATTCCCAATTCGCAGAATGCGAAACCCGCACCTTCCAGTGCCGCCCAATCGTAGCGAAGCAAGAGATCCTCGAAATTCTCTTCAAGTTCTTCATCGCCATAGGTCGGACAGAAGAGAAGGACACGCTCCACCCTTCGCGACAGGGGAAGCGACATGGCTTCGCGCGCACTCAGCAGGAGCTCATCGCCGACCCGGCCGGCCACTCGCTGCGCGACCTTCCGGGTAGTCCCCCCGACACTCGAAAAGATCACCATTCGCTTACGCTCGCCAGATCAGCGCATCCATCCTGTAGGCCGATATGGCAAGCGGCTGCTCCTCGACAGTCACTGCCAATCCGTTGCCCGCAGCAATGTCCTCTATCTCTGAGGATTCCCACCAACGGCCCATCCCCTCATTCTCCACGTCGCCCTTGCGAAGATTCTCCAGATGACGGGCCTTGCGCTCCTCTGTGTCGTAGAAATTCCATTTCCGCGCAGCGTTCGGAATTCCCGTCAGAAGGAAACGGAATGGCTCTTCTCCACGCGCGATGCATATGTTCCGAACGATCCTATCGAGCGACCCAGGCTCGAAGTACGCGAGCGCGTCATTCATCAGGAACTTGCCGGGCATGCCCGCTTCCGTTCCTGTCGCATCCAACATCTCACTTATGGGCGAACTGACGTCACCCACACGATAGTCTATGTTGGGAAGCGGCTTGAAGGCTTTGGCCGCCGCGATCAAATGGGCAGCGAAATCGACCGCAGTGACATGCCCAACGACCGGACCAAGCTCATAACTCACCAAGCCGTTGCCACAACACATGTCGAGCAGGTGGTCCTCGCGCCCCAGCTCGAGCCGGTCGACGATCCTTTCCACCATGATTTCAAACATGCGCCTCGGTATCGGCTGACGCGCAATCGTCTTGCCTACCTGGACGAAGAGGTCAGCCTCGGAGTGCGCCTCCGCATTCCGGTACCCATCCCAGAAAGATTGCCAGTGGTTGTTCATCGAGCGCTTTCCGTCTGGAGTAGTGGAAGAAGGGTCGAGCGCTCATTGAACATCAGAACATCCAGCATGGAAAGAAAGGGTTTGAACGGTGCTTCCATCTGCATGTACTCCATCGGGTTGGGCTCCACGAAGCACAGTTCCACACCAGCAGCGGCGAATTGCTCGACGGAGTAAAGTGCCTTGCCGCCCGGCAGATTGTGGTACTCGGTCGCTCGCTCCCGCCGACAGATGTCAAGCACTCGCTCTGCCCCTTGCATACCCTCGTTCCCATATCGCCCGCTTGACACCACGAACTCGGTCTCCAGCCCCATGTACCGGGAAAGATCGACAACGCTCCTTCTCGCGAGCGCGGACAACGAACACTCGTCTGAGAGGAGGATGCCGGCAAGAAGCCCGTAGGCCTGCTCGAAGTAAGGGGCTCTTCCATACGACTGCCTGACAGACGCGAGCATCTTTCGCCGCCAAACGTCACCCGGCTGGACAGACAACTCATTGATCTTTCGGTTGCTGCTGGCCCCCGATACCGGAAGCGTGAACCAGCTTGGTCTTCCAGAAAGAAGAAGTCGATTTCGGTTTATCCACCCCTGCTTCATGAAAGCGACGTCGTCATAGAAGACAAACCTGTCCACCGCGGCAACCAACTGGAAGTAGCCGATATACGGAAAGAAGTAGGGCTGCATGATGGCAAGGCGTCGACCGTGCCCCTGGTCCAGCATGGCTGCGCTCGCTTCAATCATCCGATGACAACCTAGCCTTGGGCCTGCGTGCGAATAGTGTCCGACGCCGCATCCAGAGGGTAAGCAGCGCCGCCTTCAGGAATCCGAGAGGCGTGAAATCAGACGCCAGGGACCGCAGCGAAAAGAACAGCGCGCTCCGATCGAGCCCACGCACTGACCACAGCGCCAGACCAACCAGAATCTCCCACCTGTATGCGTCTGGATACCGCCCCCCGGCCGGCTTGTGGGCGCGAGCATCCGTATCAAACGCCAGCGAGCTCATGAGAAAGCGGATTCTGGCCGGCACACCCGAGCGCAGCACCGATCCGGGCGACAGTCGATAAACGGCCGTCACTTTGGGCAGGTAAGCTACGTCCCAGAAGGAGGTGATGAACAGGGCAGTCACTGCATCCCCGAAATCGTAGTTCCGCCGACCAAAGAAAGAGCTGTCGATTCGGTCGGCAATTTCCTTTCGGAACATGAGCGTACACGTCCTGAGAATTACGGGGTTATGGAAGTTCGCTAGAAGCCTTCCTTGGAGCAGCGCCAAGGGAACGCGTCGGTGCACCGTATCGCTCCAGTTGACCTCCCAGTTGCCTTCCCGCAATCGACTCCTGACCCAGTCCGTATGAACGGCCCCGACTTCGGGCCGGGTGAGCAGGACGCGGGCCTGCTCTTCCAATTTTCCGGTGTCGCACCAGTAATCGTCTCCTTCGCACCAGGCGAGGAACTCTCCGCGGGCAGCCGCCCGGACACGCCTCGAATTCCCGTTCATCCCCAGGTTGGGACCGCCATGCAGGACGCGTATCAGCTGCGGAAACTTCTGCTGGTACTCCAAGGCGATTGCCAGCGACTCGTCCGACGATCCGTCCTCCCCGATGATCAGTTCAAACGGGAGGTGACTCTTCTGCTTGACGATGCCTTCAATCGCTTCGCGGAGATAGTCGCTATGGTTGTATACGATCATTAGCACGCTGATCAACGGCGCTACGCGAACCACCGCATCGTCGCTGGTCTCGCACCACGTCACGACTGATGTCTCGTTCATGTCGCCCCCCTCCCTATTCGCCATGTCTTCCACCCCGGACAGGACCGCCACACGAACGATCGGTGTCACACGCCATGCCCGTCGCCACCTGCGACCACAGGCGCAGATCCCATCGACCGATGTTTGCCTTGTGCAAGGGTTGCGAGCATCTACGGCTATCCATCCGTTATTTCCGCTCGACGAAGATGAGGACGCCGATCAGCACGACCACTTCAGTAAGCAACAGCGAGATCGCCGACGCCTGGGCACCGACATGTGGAAGTAGCATCAAGTTAAGAAGCACAACAAGGAGAAAGCCGAGTATCTCGAGCATGGAACGTGTCGCTTGGCCATTCATGGCCGTCAGCTTGGCAGCCCAGCACTGGCGGAGCGCACAGAACAACGGCCATGGCGCCAACAGAAGAAGAAGATCGGCGACCTGGCCGTAGTCCGCGCCGAAAAGGCGAGGAATGAACGACCTGGACAACAGAATAACGACACCGGCCAGCAAACCATAGGCGCTTGCGACGAGCACCAGCACGCGGAAGGTGCGCGGGGCCTGGATATTCCCATGCTGCGCGATCAACCGCGGAAGTGTCGCACTGACGAGCGCGGAGATTGGCATCAGGAAGATACTGACCACCCGAAATGCAACCGTGTAAGGCCCCGCCACGGCAGCCCCCAACAACTGCAACATCAGGACCTTGTCCACCTCCTGATAGCTTGTACTGGCGACGCTGCTGAGAGCGTATGCAGTGCCTTGGCGAGTTGCGACGCCAAGAGGAAGACGTTCGTGCCATTTCGGCCATCCATCCAGCCTGGCCATCACGATGAAAATCGCGGCGCAGCCCACTACCGAACCGGCGAAATGCGCTATCGCCACCACATCTGGCGTACCAGCAAGACCGAGCAAAAGACAGGCCACAACAACCATCGCGCGCCCCAGCGGCACGAGACACACTACGACGGCTGACGTGCCTCCGCGTTCGAGTGCGTAACACTGACTTGCCGCGGCCCAAGCCATCGGCAGGAGTATCAACTCGGACAGCGCCAGAAGCAGCATGGGAGCCAGCGGAAGGGTTTCCTGCAGCACCCACGTCGACAATCCCAACACCACCAGCGCGAGCAGGCTGCCTACAACAACAGTCTGCGTGATCGCGGTCGCCCACATGGCGCGAGAACGGCCGCGATCTTGTGCGATGTAGCGCGTGAGGAGGAGAGAACTTCCCCAGTTCGCCAACGGCGCGCCGAGCACCGCCAGCGCTACGCAACCCGCAAACAGGCCATAGCCCGAGGCACCTAACCAACGAGAAAGAATCATCAGGTAGCAGGCTTGGATGAGTGCCCGCATGACCAAGCCAGCCGTACCTAGCAGTGCGCCCCGTCCCAGTTTCCCTGGACGGTATCCAATCAAGGTGTTGATCCGGTTGCTCATGGTCGTCGTCGGGAATTCGCGTTGCTTCCCTCGTCCAGTACGACGCGCCCTTGGCACCCGCCATCACCTGAATCGCGAACCAGGGAAGCCACGAGTGCGGCGCGGATACGTTCCCCGAACTTCTCCCATGCGAATTCACGGGCGAACTGGCGGCTTCCTACCTTCAACGCCTCATCGCTGCCGGCCAGGATGCGATTGACACGACCGGCGAATGCCTCGTAATCCCCCGGACTGACAAGATAACCACTGACCCCGTCAGACACCGCATCGGGCACGCCGCCCACCGCGAACGCGACGGTGGGCAACCCGTGCGCCGCGGCCTCTATCGCCACCATGCCGAAGCCTTCCACATCGCCCGGCACGTGCCGTACCGGAAACACATGCACGGCGGCACGCTCGTAAGCCTTGGCCAATTCTTCATCGCTGCATGGCCCCAGGCGAAGCACATGCCTCTGCATGCCCGCGGAATCGATCGCCGCGAGCAGGTCGCGGCTAGGGTCGCCCGCGCCCTTGCGCAGGGCATTGGGGGCATCGTCACCCACCACCACCAGACGCGCGTGTGGATGCTCCGCGACGATCAGGGGCATGGCGTGGGTAATGAACTGCACCAGACCCTTGCGTTCGGTCAGGCGGCCGACGCTCAATAGGATCGGCCCCTCGCCTTGATCAGACGCCGCGACTGGTTGCCTGCCGGGCATTGCCTGCTCCGGCGAGACGCTCGTGCCCGGATGGACGACGCTTATGCGTCCCCTTGCGACGCCCGCACGCCGTGCCAGATCCGCGGTATTGGTGCTGTTCGCGATCGCACTGTCGAACCTCCGCAGTATCGGAAGCCATAACCACCGGTACGCCCGGTGATCCACGATGATATCCAGACCATGCACATAGACGGCCGTGCGCGCACCGCACGAACGCGCCGCGATGTACGCGAGGGGTGCAGCAAGACCGCTGCCCGCGAGCACGATGTCCGGCCTCCAGCGCAAGGCCTCGCGGCGTGCGATGCGCAGGCCTGCCAGCAGGAACTTCCAGAGCGGCTGCAAGGGGAGTTCCGTCGTCTCGACATTCGCCGGCGCCAGCGCGGCGCATCCTTCGGGGCCCACCAGGAGCACGTCGTGCGCCGAAACGAGTTCGGCCGCGATATGCCAGTTCAACCGTTCCATGCCGCCCAACAGGGGCGGCATATTGCGCGATACCAGCATCACCCTTTGCCGCCGGCTTTGCGCGCCCGTCATGGCCGGCGCACGCTTTCCGGACGCAGGTCCGTCATCCATGCGCGCCCGGGGCGACAAGAAACAGCGCCATCCAGCCTCCACCCACCGCCACCGTAGAGAAAATGCATGGGCGGCATCGCCGTCAATCGTCACGCCGATAGGTCAACGCCGTGATCTGCTCGGACACCAGCCCGATCAGAAAGACGATGACCGACGCACTGAACAGCAACGCGCTCATGTTGGTGAAGCGCCCTTGCGTGACGAAGGTGTAGGCGTAGTAGCCCAGTGCCGTCAGGAAGAACAGGCCCGCCGCCGGCGCGAACAGCTTGAGCGGCGAGTACAGCGTGGCGATCTTGAAGATGATCAGCAGGAACCGGACGCCATCGCGGAGCGGCCTGATGTGGCTCTTGCCCAGGCGCTTCGCCACCGGAATCGGCAGGTAGGCCACCGCGTAGGCGCTGCGGAAGAACGCCATGGTGCTGGTGGTCGGGTAACTGAAGCCGTTGGGCAGCAGATGGATGAACTCGCGGAACTTGTCGGCGCGCACGACGCGGAAGCCCGACGTCAGGTCCTTGACGTCGAACCCCGTCATCCGGCTGGCGAGCCAGTTGTAGAACGCGTTCGCCGCGCCCCGATGCACGCCGGCCTGCCCGGACCAGTCCCGCGCACCAACCACCATGTCGTAGCCCTCGTCCAGCTTGGCCAGCAAGGCGTCGATGCAGGCGGGGTCGTGCTGGCCGTCCGCATCCATGAAGACCAGGATGTCGCCTTTCGCCGCGCGCGCGCCCCGCTTGATGGCCGCACCGTTGCCCATCGAATAGGGCGAGGAGAGCACGGTGGCGCCATGCGCCGTGGCGATGGCGGCGGTATCGTCCGTCGACCCGTCGTCCACCACGATGATTTCGACGCCCGGCAGGCAGGCGTTGAGCGCCGGCAGCGTCCGATCCAGGCCACCCGCCTCGTTTTTCGCTGGCAGGATGACGGAAATGGTCATTTTTGGTCCCCTTTCCGACTAGGTTATCCGGAAGCCAAACGCGTAGAAAGGCCCATGCGAAGGCGGCCCAGAGGCTTCTGCGATCTTGCCGGCGACAGAAATGACGGTGTCCGTCACATTTTGACGCAATTATCCCTGCCTTGGCCTTATGTCCTTCCACTATGGCGCGGTACTTGCTTGGTCCCCAGCGGCATCTCCATCTGGTGGGCAGCATGTATCGCGACATCCGTGGATTCACATTGATCGAACTGATGATCGTGGTGGCGATCATCGCCATCCTTGCTGCCATCGCGCTGCCCGCCTATCGTGCATTCACCATCCGCTCCGCCGACAGCGCCTGCTTGGGAGAGGCCAAGGCCTATGCCACTGGCGTGGTGTCTGCGATGGCAGGCAACTACGCGATTCCCGCCCACAGCGCGGGGCGCTGCCAGGCTATCGCCACGCCCGCCGATACGGCCACCATGTTCACGGCGGTTCCTCTCTCGCCGGGTACCGGCACAGTGACCTGCAGCCTGCTGGCGGGCGGTTCCTGCAACCTGTAGTGACGCCCGTTCCGTCTTCCTAAAGGCGAGGCGGCGCATGGGCGCGCTTCTTGCTTTAATGTCGGAAGCTCGGTCTTTCTGGATATCGCTATGAATGCAGTCGCCTCCGCCAATCTCGTCGGCATCACCGGCATTGCCCGCCGACTGGTCCAGGACGGCGCGCTGGATGAGGCTGTCGCCCGCACGGCGATGGCCAGCGCCACCGAAGCCAAGGTGCCGCTGCCGCAGTGGATCGCGGAAAAGCGGCTGGTCACCGCCCCGCAGCTGGCGGCCGCGAATGCCATGGAATTCGGCATGTCGCTGCTGGATGCCTCTGCCTTCGACCCTACGCACAACGCACTCAAGCTGGTCAGCGAGGAACTGGTGCAGAAGCACCAGGTGCTGCCGCTGTACAAGCGCGGCGGCAAGCTGTTCGTCGGCGTGTCGGATCCCACCCGCAGCCATTCGGCGCTGGACGAGATCAAGTTCCACACCAACCTGATCGTCGAGCCGATCCTGGTCGATGAGGACCAGTTGCGACGGACGCTGGACCAGTGGCAGAACGCGGCCGGTGCATTGGCCAGCAACTTCGGCGAAGATGACGACGGCCTGGACAGCCTGGACGTGGACGCGGGGGACGAGGACGGCGGTGGCGACAGCGCCGTGGATGCGAAAGGCGACGACACGCCCGTGGTCAAGTTCGTCAACAAGGTGCTGGTGGACGCGATCAAGCGCGGCGCCTCGGACATCCACTTCGAGCCCTACGAGACCGACTACCGCGTGCGCCTGCGCATCGACGGCATCCTCAAGCAGGTGGCCAAGGCGCCGACCAAGCTGAAGGACCGCATCGCGGCCCGCCTGAAGGTGATGTCGCAGCTGGATATCGCCGAGAAGCGCGTGCCGCAGGACGGACGCATCAAGCTGAACCTGTCCAAGACCAAGCAGATCGACTTCCGCGTCAGCACGCTGCCCACGCTGTTCGGCGAAAAGATCGTGCTGCGTATCCTGGACGGCAGCGCCGCGAAACTGGGCATCGACAAGCTGGGCTACGAGCCGGACCAGCAGAAGCTGTTCGAGGACGCCATCCACAAGCCCTACGGCATGGTGCTGGTGACCGGCCCGACCGGCTCGGGCAAGACGGTCAGCCTGTACACCGCGCTGGGCATCCTGAACGACGAGACCCGCAACATCTCCACCGCGGAAGATCCGGTGGAAATCCGCCTGCCGGGCGTCAACCAGGTGCAGCAGAACAACCGCCGCGGCATGACCTTCGCCGCCGCGCTGCGCAGCTTCCTGCGCCAGGATCCGGACATCATCATGGTGGGCGAAATCCGCGACCTGGAGACCGCCGAGATCGCCATCAAGGCGGCGCAGACCGGCCACATGGTGCTGTCCACCCTGCATACGAACGATGCCCCGCAGACTATCGCGCGCCTGATGAACATGGGCATCGCGCCCTACAACATCACAAGCTCGGTGACGCTGGTCATCGCCCAGCGCCTGGCGCGCCGGCTGTGCCCCAAGTGCAAGCGTCCGGCGCAGTTGCCGCCGCAGGCCCTGCTCGCCGAGGGATTCACCGAGGCGGAGATCGCGAGCGGCTTCGCCGTCTATGAGGCCGTCGGCTGCGATGAGTGCACCAGTGGCTACAAGGGCCGGACGGGCATCTACCAGGTGATGCCGATGAGCGAGGCGATCCAAGAGATCGTGCTGGAAGGCGGCAACGCCCTGCAGATCGCCGAGGTGGCCCAGAAGGCCGGTATCCGCGACCTGCGCCAGTCGGCGCTGCTGAAGGTGCGCAACGGCATCACCAGCCTGGCCGAGATCAACCGCGTGACCAAGGATTGAGTCGCGCCGCGCCTTCAAGGGTGCGGGGCGAGATCTGCAGGAGCGCCCTGGGGCGCGATGCTTTCCGGTCCGTGCACGAAAGCGCATCGCGGACATGGCCCGCTCCTGCAGCCGCTTGACGCCCTGTTCTGGCTGCAGGGTGGGCCGCGGTGACCGCATTCACCGAAACCCGGCCGCCGTCACAGGCGCGCCGCTTCCATTGGGCCGATAACCGGCTACCATGCGGCATTGACGTCCGGGTGGGGAAATCCGGACAGGGGACTACCGATGGCCGTGACCCGTTCCGCTGCGAAATCCGCCACCGCGCCCGCGCGCGAGAATCCGCTGAACCTGTTCGTCTGGGAGGGCACCGACAAGCGCGGCGTCAAGATGAAGGGCGAGCAGTCGTCCAAGAACGCCAACTTCCTGCGCGCCGAGCTGCGCAAGCAGGGCATCACCCCGACCGTGGTGAAGGTGAAGCCGAAGCCGCTGTTCGGCACGGCAGGCAAGACCATCTCCGCCAAGGAGATCGCCTTCTTCAGCCGCCAACTGGCGACGATGATGAAGTCCGGCGTGCCGATGGTGTCGTCGCTGGAGATCATCGAGGGCGGCCAGAAGAACCCCCGCATGGGCAAGATGGTGCAGCAGATCCGCTTCGACATCGAAGGCGGCTCGTCGCTGTACGAGGCGATCAGCAAGCACCCGGTGCAGTTCGACGAGCTGTACCGCAACCTGGTGCGCGCCGGCGAGTCGGCGGGTGTGCTCGAGACCGTGCTGGAGACCATCGCCAGCTACAAGGAGAACCTGGAAGCGCTGAAGGGCAAGATCAAGAAGGCGCTGTTCTACCCGACGGCCGTCATCGCGGTGGCGATCCTGGTCTGCGCGGTGATCCTGATCTTCGTGGTGCCGACGTTCGAGGAGACGTTCGCCAGCTTCGGCACCGAGCTGCCCTACTTCACCCAACTGGTCATCGGACTGTCGCGCTTCATGGTCAGCTGGTGGTGGCTGATCCTCGCGCTGGTGGTGGGTGCGGGCTTCCTGGGCATGTACCTGTTCAAGCGGTCGCCTGCGTTCCAGCATGCGGTCGACCGCATGATCCTGCGCGTGCCGGTGATCGGCCAGATCATGCACAACTCGTCGATCGCGCGTTTTGCCCGCACCACGGCGGTGACCTTCAAGGCCGGCGTGCCGCTGGTCGAGGCGCTGGACACGGTGGCCGGCGCCACTGGCAACTCCGTGTACGAGAAGGCCGTGCACCGCATGCGCGACGACGTGTCGGTGGGCTACCCGCTGAACATGGCGATGAAGCAGACCCAGCAGTTCCCGCACATGGTGGTGCAGATGACCGCCATCGGCGAGGAAGCCGGTGCGCTGGACAACATGCTGTTCAAGGTGGCCGAGTATTACGAGCAGGAGGTCAACAACGCGGTGGATGCGCTGTCCAGCTTGATCGAGCCCTTCATCATGGTGATCATCGGCGTGCTGGTCGGTGGCCTGGTGGTGGCGCTGTACCTGCCGATCTTCAAGGTCGCCGCGACGGTAGCCGGCTGACCTGTGGCGTTCCTCGATCAACACCCCGAACTGGGATACCCGGTGGTCGCAGGCCTCGGCCTGCTGGTGGGCAGCTTCCTCAACGTGGTCATCCTGCGACTGCCCAAGCGGCTGGAATGGGAGTGGAAGCGCGACGCACGTGAAGTGCTGGAAGAGCCCGAGCTCTACGACCCGCCGCCGCCCGGCATCGTGGTCGAACGCTCGCATTGCCCGCACTGCAAGACGCCGCTGTCCTGGTACGAGAACATCCCGCTGTTCAGCTGGCTGGTGCTGCGTGGCAAGTGCCGGCACTGCAAGGCGCCGATCTCGCCGCAATATCCCATCGTCGAACTGCTGACCTCACTGCTGGCGGTTGCGGCCGTGTGGCGCTTCGGCTTCGGCTGGCAGGGTTTCGGGGCGGCGCTGCTGGGCTGCTACCTGGTGGCGCTGAGCGGCATCGACCTGCGCACGCGCCTGTTGCCCGACCAGCTGACGTTGCCGCTGATGTGGCTGGGCCTGATTGGCAGCCTGGACAACCTCTACATGCCGGCCAAGCCCGCGCTGCTGGGTGCCATCGCCGGCTACGTGTCGCTGTGGCTGGTGTGGTGGCTGTTCAAGCAGGTCACCGGCAAGGAAGGCATGGGCCGCGGCGACTTCAAGCTGCTGGCGGCGCTGGGCGCGTGGGTCGGCCTGAGCGGCGTGCTGCCCATCATCCTGATCTCCTCGGTGGTGGGCGCGGTGATCGGCTCGGTCTGGCTGGGCATCAAAGGTCGTGATCATGCGACGCCCATTCCGTTCGGCCCCTATCTCGCCATCGCCGGCTGGATCGTCTTCTTCTGGGGTGAGCAGATGATCGATGCCTATCTGCGCTTCGCCGGGCTGGCGTAGGAGCGGGCCATGCCCGCGATGCTTCTGGGGCAACGGACCGAAGACCGAAGCAACGGCATCGCGCCCATGGGGCGCCCCTGCGCGGCATGATGGGCTTGGCGGATGGCGCCGGGGAATGTCCATAATCCCCCCATGAGCGACTACTTCATCGGACTGACCGGCGGCATCGCCTCGGGCAAGAGCGCGCTGGAGAAGGCGTTCGCCGCGCATGGCATCGTCGTGGCGGATGCCGACCTGCTGGCCCGCGACGTGGTGAAACCGGGCTCGCCGGCGCTGGCCGCCGTGGTGGAGCGGTTCGGTCGCGAGGTACTGCTGGCGGATGGCCAGTTGGACCGCGCTGCCCTGCGCCAGCGGGTGTTCGGCAACGACGGGGAACGGCGGGCACTGGAGGCGATCCTGCATCCCGCGATCCGCACACACCTGCGGGAGATCTGCCAGAACGCAACCAGTCCCTACGCCATCGCGGTGATCCCGCTGCTGGCCGAAGGCGGGGGCCGTGCGGTTTATCCGTGGCTCCACCGGATCCTGGTGGTCGACACGCCGACCGCCGTGCAGAAAGCCCGGCTGATGCAGCGCGACGGCATCGACGCCGCGCTGGCGGAACGGATGATGGCCGCGCAGGCCTCGCGCGCCGACCGGCTGGCGCTGGCCGACGACATCGTCGTCAACGACGGCGACATCGCGCACCTGCAGCACGCCGCCGACGCGCTGCACCGGCGGTACCTGGCCTTGGCGGCTGCCACCCCGTAGAGCGGAGCTTGCTCCGCTGGCCCGGTGGCCATGCCTTGCGGAGCCGAGCAAGCTCGGTTCTACATCGACTGAGGCGCTTCCCGAACCGTGGCCGGCCAAGGGCTCCGCATCGCCTCGACTCCACCCCGTAGAGCGGAGCTTGCTCCGCTGACCCGGTGGCCATGCCTCGCGCAGCCGAGCAAGCTCGGCTCTACATCGACTGAGGCGCTTCCCGAACCGGGGCCGGCCAAGGGCTCCGCATCGCCTCGACTCCACCCCGTAGAGCGAAGCTTGCTCCGCTGGCCCGGTGGCCATGCCTCGCGGAGCCGAGCAAGCTCGGCTCTACATTTCATGAGGCGCTTCCCGAACCGTGGCTGGCCAAAGGCTCCGGATCGCCGCGATGCCCTGCGCGCCGTGCCGGCGTGCCTCATCGATGTCCGCGGGCGTCATGCCGCCGATGGCGTAGATCGGCAGCGACACGCCTTCGCGAAGGTGGACGAACCCGGGCCAGCCGAGCGATTGACCGCCGGGGTGGCTGGGCGTCGGATGGAGGCTGCCGACGACCGCGAAGTCGCACCCCACCGCTTCGGCCTGCTGTAGCTCGGCGGCGGTGTGGCAGGACGCTGCGACCGTCAGGCCCTCAGGCAACGGCCTGGCCGTCAGTGCCGCGAGTTGCGATGCGCGCAGGTGCACGCCAACCTGCAGGTCGCGCGCCAGGTCGATGTCGCCGTTGAGCAGCACCTCCACGCCCGCATCGCGGCAGCGCGCGACGGCGCTCCGCGCCAGCGTCGTCCATGCCTCGCCGGACAGGCTGCGCACGCGCAGCTGCACACGACGGACACCGTCCGCGAGAGCCTGGTCGAGCGCGGCCAGCCAACGTGCCGGGTCTTCCGGCTCCGGCGTGACCAGGTAGCGATCCGGTTGCCGCAGTGCCGCCACCACGGGGCGGTCGGCCGGCGGCATGTCGTAACGCATCAGCTTGTCGGGCGCGACCCAGGCCAGCGCCTGCCCTTCGTGTCCACGCGGCGTGCCGGTCCAGCCCGTCAGGTGGCGGACTTCCAGGCACAGCCGCTTGTCGGGGTACTGCTGCGGGACGCTGATGACGTGGTCGCCCACCCGCGCCTCGATGCCGAGTTCCTCCCGCAACTCGCGCACCAGCGCGTCCTCGGGACTCTCCCCCGGCTCCTGTTTGCCGCCGGGAAACTCCCAGCGCCCGGCCAGGTCGCGCCCCTCCGTGCGGCGGGCCAGCAGGATGCGGCCGCGCGCGTCGGCGATGACGGCGGCCATGACATGGATGGAACGCAACGGGGTGGGCATGGAAACAGCTTGCCGGGAACCGGCCGGTAGACGCAAATAGTCTTGTCGGGCCTGGCCCGGCGCAAAGAAAAAGCCGCGCAGTGCGCGGCCTTTTCCGTCGGGCGATGCGGCGATGCCTCAGGCCAGCTGGCCGTGGCAGTGCTTGAACTTCTTGCCGCTGCCGCAGGGGCACGGGTCGTTGCGGCCGACCTTGGGTGCATCGCGGTGCGCCTGCACCGGGCCGGACTGCACGTAGCCACCCTGCGCGGCGGCCAGGCGCTGCGCCTCTTCGGCTTCCTCGTCGGCGCCGTAACCGCCGGCATCCTGGTGCTGGAACTGCATCTGCCGGGCCTGCGCCTCGGCCATCGCGCGCTCCTGCGCCTCCAGCGCCGCGACCTCTTCCTCGCTGCGGATGCGCACGCGCGACAACAGGGTGACCACTTCGCTCTTCACCCGCTCCAGCATGCTGGAGAACAGTTCGAAGGCTTCCTTCTTGTACTCCTGCTTGGGCTGCTTCTGCGCATAGCCGCGCAGGTGGATGCCCTGGCGCAGGTAGTCCATGCGCGCCAGGTGCTCCTTCCAGTTCTTGTCGAGCACGGTCAGCATGATGTGCTTTTCCAGCGCGCGCATGGTTTCGCTACCGATCGCGGCTTCCTTGTCGGCGAAGTGCTGGTCCATCGCGTCCTGCACGCGGCGCTCGATGGTTTCGGCATCGAGCTCTTCGGCCTCTTCGCGCCAGCGGCTCACGGGGATCTCCGCGCCCATTTCTTCGCCCAGTTCGCTTTCCAGGCCGCGCAGGTCCCATTGCTCGTCCACCGAGTTCAGCGGCACGAAGCGGGCGACCGTCTCGGCGACCACGTCGCCGCGGATGCCGTCGATGTTGTCCTTCACCGACTCCGCATCGAGCAGCTCGTCGCGCTGGGCGTAGATCACCTTGCGCTGGTCGTTGTTGACGTCGTCAAAGTCCAGCAGGTTCTTGCGGATGTCGAAGTTGTGCGCTTCCACCTTGCGCTGCGCCTTCTCGATCTGCCGGCTGACCAGCTTGTCCTCGATGACGTCGTCTTCCTTCATGCCGATCAGCTTCATCGCCTTCTGGACCCAGTCCGAGGCGAAGATGCGCATCAGGTTGTCTTCCAGCGACAGGTAGAAGCGGGACGAACCCGGATCGCCCTGGCGGCCGGAACGGCCGCGCAGCTGGTTGTCGATGCGGCGCGATTCGTGGCGTTCGGTGCCGACGATGTGCAGGCCCCCGGCGGCCTTCACGGCGTCATGCCGCTGCTGCCACTCGGCCTTCACCGCGGCGCGCGCGGCCTCGTCGGCGTCTTCACCCAGCGCTTCGTATTCGGCTTCCAGCGAGCCGCCCAGCACGATGTCGGTACCGCGACCGGCCATGTTGGTGGCGATGGTGATCGCGCCCGGACGACCGGCCTGCGCGACGATGTGCGCTTCGCGCTCGTGCTGCTTGGCGTTGAGCACCTCGTGCGGCACGCCGGCCTTGTTGAGGAAGTCAGACAGCATTTCCGACGTCTCGATCGACGTGGTGCCCACCAGCACCGGCTGGCCGCGCTGGTAGCAGTCCTGGATGTCGGCCAGCACCGCCTTGAACTTGCCCTGCCGGTTGAGGAACACCTGGTCGGGCGAATCCTTGCGCACGGTCGGGCGGTTGGTCGGGATGACGATGACTTCCAGGCCGTAGATGCTCTGGAATTCGAAGGCTTCGGTATCGGCCGTGCCGGTCATGCCGGATAGCTTGTTGTACATGCGGAACAGGTTCTGGAACGTCACGCT
The DNA here is from genome assembly GCF_043632995.1 of Pseudoxanthomonas japonensis. Taxonomy (NCBI): domain Bacteria; kingdom Pseudomonadati; phylum Pseudomonadota; class Gammaproteobacteria; order Lysobacterales; family Lysobacteraceae; genus Pseudoxanthomonas; species Pseudoxanthomonas japonensis. The sequence goes on from NZ_CP171632.1 coordinate 3,298,250, forward strand.
GGCCAGCGTCTGGTTCTCACGCTGGACCGGCACGCCTTCCTTCGCCTCGACCGCCTGGTGCAGGCCGTCGGACCAGCGACGACCCGCCAGCGTGCGGCCGGTGAACTCGTCGACGATGACCACTTCGCCATCGCGCACGATGTAGTCGACGTCGCGCTGGTAGATGGCATGCGCGCGCAGCGCGGCGTTGAGGTGGTGCACGACGGACAGGTTGTTGGCGCCGTACAGCGGTTCTTCCTCGCTGATGATGCCGGCCTGCAGCAGCAGCTCCTCGGCATGCTCCATGCCCGCTTCGGACAGGTGCACCTGCTTGCCCTTCTCATCGACCCAGTAGTCGCCCTCGGCTTCCTCGCTTTCCTGCTTGATCAGCTGCGGCACGATGCGGTTGACGCGGATGTACAGTTCCGGCGACTCGTCGGCCGGACCGGAGATGATCAGCGGCGTGCGCGCCTCGTCGATCAGGATGGAGTCGACTTCGTCGACGATGGCGTAGTGCAGGCCGCGCTGGAAGCGGTCGGCGCGCGACATCGCCATGTTGTCGCGCAGGTAGTCGAAGCCGAATTCGTTGTTGGTGCCGTAGGTGATGTCGGCGGCGTAGGCGGCGCTCTTGTCGCCGTGCGGCATGCCCGGGTACACAACGCCGACCGTCAGGCCCAGCCAGTTGTACAGGCGGCCCATCCAGGCCGAGTCGCGGCGGGCCAGGTAGTCGTTCACGGTGACGACGTGCACGCCCTTGCCTTCCAGCGCATTGAGGTAGGTCGGCAGCGTGGCGACCAGCGTCTTGCCTTCACCCGTGCGCATTTCCGCGATCTTGCCCAGATGCAGCACCATGCCGCCGATCAGCTGCACGTCGTAGTGGCGCATGCCCAGCACGCGGCGGCTGGCCTCGCGGCACACCGCGAAGGCTTCGGGCAGGATCTTGTCGAGCGATTCGCCACCCGCAATGCGCTGCTGGAACTCCGGCGTCTTGGCCTTCAGCTGCTCGTCGGTGAGCTTCTGCAGCTCCGCTTCCAGCACGTTGATCTTGTCGACGGTGCGGTGCAGCTGCTTGAGCAGGCGCTCGTTGCGGCTGCCGAAGACACGGGTGAGCAGGTTGTTGATCATGTAGGGAACCGGAAAGGAAAAGGACGCCGGGGCGGCGCAGCGTGTGCGGCCCCAAAAACGAAACAGGGCGCTAGGCGCCCTGTCTGGCAACACCGTATTGTAGCTTGGGGCGCCGCCCGGGGAATCAAGGCGGGCCGTAAGACCGTCCCGCCCCCGATTGGTTCCGCGCGATCAGCCGCGCTTGACCTGGCCCACCGGCGTCGGGCCTTCGCCCAGGAACTTACGCGGATTGACCACGCGCCCGTTCTCCCACACCTCGAAATGCACGTGCGCGCCGGTCGAACGGCCGGTCGAGCCCGCCTTGGCGACTTCCTGGCCCACGCGGACCAGATCGCCCGCACGCACGCTGAGGCGCGAGTTGTGCGCATAACGGGTGACGTAGCCGTTGCCATGGTCGACGTCGATGACGTTGCCGTAGCCGCCCTTTACGCCGGCGAAGCTCACCACGCCATCGGCCACCGACAGCACCGGGTCGCCGACGCGCGCCTTGAAGTCGATGCCCTTGTGGTTCTGGCCACCGCCGCCGAACGGATCGGCGCGACCGCCGAAACCTGAGGTGATGTAGCTGTTGGCGATCGGCATGCGGCCGGGGGTCGCGTTCCTGTCCAGTTCGCGGTTGAACAGCAGCGCTTCCAGCACCGACAGCTGTCGGCCGGAAGCGGCGAACTGCCGCTCCAGCTTGTCCACGCCGTCCTTCAGGTCGGCGGGCTTCATGTCGAAGGAGACATCGTTGCCGCCGACGCCGACCGGCTCGTTGAAGTCGAACTCGCCGTCCTGCAACTGGCCCACGCGGGTCAGGCGCTCGCCCAGGGCGTTCAGGCGGTTGGCCTGCGCCTGCAGCTCGCCCAGGCGCGCGGCCATGGCATTGATTTCCTGCTGGGCGCCGCGGCGCACCTGCTCCAGTTCCGCATCGCGCTGCTCGGCCTTGGCCTGCAGCAGCGAGACCTGGCCCAGGCCGGCGGCACTGCGTCCGGCGGCGCCGACCAGCAGGCCGGCGGCGACCAGCACCGCGGCGCTGGCCAGCGGACGTGCATGGAACGCGAGACGGATACGGTAGGCACCATGGGCGGACGCATGGGCCCACCAGGTACGCGAATTGTTTACGATGGTCTTAAAGCTCATAGATACCGATGTCTGATTCGAAGTCCAAGCCGCGCCGCGCCGGCATCGCGCAACCTGCCCTGCAGGCTGCCCTGACGGATGCCGCCACCGACCCGGTGCGTCGCGCCCTGTGGCTCGACGCCTTGGAACAGCAGCTTCGCCCCTGCCTTCCGCCTGCCCTCGCGCCGCATTGCCGGTTGGCGAACGTGGCGGGCAAGCGGCTCGTTTTTATCGTCGACTCCCCCGTGTGGAACGCCCGGCTACGCCTGGCGGCACCCGAATTGATCAACGTGGCCCAATCCATCGGACTGGCAGTCAGCGAAGTCACTGCCAAGACGAGTCTGGCGCCGCTTCATCCCCGGAAGCCTGCGCAGAACCCGGTCGTACCCGTATCGGAAGCGTCCCGCAAAGGCCTGCAAGCCGCCCTCGACCTCCTGTCGGCATCGGACTCCGCCGACGCGCCGGCCCCGAGGGGCATTCATCGTGGGAGGCGGGAAATTTGACCCGGCCATCACGAAGGACGGGGCATGGTACCGGCCACCGCCGGTCGGGACGTTAGCCGGAAGTTAAGGGCGCGTTATTTTCGAACCCATTCCCTGACTGACGTCACACTTTCGTCAAGGCGTAACCAATCGCACACCACCGCGTGACGGGGGTGGGAAACCGGGCGACAACGGATTCACCGTCCCGGCGGGACGGACGTCTCAGACAGCGAGGGCCGGGGTCACGTAGGCGACCGGCGACGGCGTTGCGCGGTCCTCGAAGGTCACTTCTTCCCACGCCGAGGTCTCGGCCAGCAGGGCACGGACCAGCTTGTTGTTCAGCGCGTGGCCCGACTTGAAGCCCTCGTAGGCACCCAGGATGGGCTTGCCGGCGAGGTACAGGTCGCCGATGGCGTCAAGGATCTTGTGGCGGACGAACTCGTCCGCATAGCGCAGGCCGTCCTCATTCAGCACGCGGAACTCGTCCAGCACGATCGCGTTGTCCATGGAGCCGCCGAGGCCCAGGTTGCGCTCGCGCATGTACTCCAGGTCGCGCATGAAGCCGAACGTGCGCGCGCGCGCGACTTCCTTGATGTAGGCGCCGGTGGAGAAGTCCACTTCCGCACGCGACTGCGAGGCCGGGATCATCGGATGGTCGAACTTGACGGTGAAGCCGAGCTTGAAGCCGTCGTAAGGATCGAAACGCGCCACCTTGTCGCCCTCGGTGACTTCGACCGGACGGAGGATGCGGATGAAGCGCTTCGGTGCGTCCTGCTCGGCGATGCCGGCGGACTGGATCAGGAACACGAACGGACCCGCGGAGCCGTCCATGATCGGCAACTCGGCCGAGGACAGTTCCACATAGGCGTTGTCGACGCCGAGGCCGGCCATCGCCGACATCAGGTGCTCGACGGTCTGCACCTTGGCGCCTTCACAGGTCAGGCCGGTGCACAGCGTGGTCTCGGTGACCAGTTGCGCGCTGGCGGGAATCTCAACCACCGGCGCCAGGTCGATGCGACGGAACACGATGCCGGTATCCACGGGGGCCGGGCGCAGGGTCATGTAGACCTTTTCGCCACTGTGCAGCCCCACGCCCGTCGCGCGGATCACGTTGTTGAGGGTGCGTTGCTGGGCCATCGGCAGGAATTCACAGGTGGGGGGAACCTGAGCGGGCAGCGAGAATATCACGCAGACCACTGAATCTTAACGGAAGAACCGGTCTGTCCCACCCCTGCAACAACAGTCTGCTAAGGCCGTCGGGAAAGGGCTGCCGGACCGGCGAAGGCCCGGCAGCGAAGGGACATGGCAGTACACAGCCCCTTCCCCCGCATGCGGGGGAAGGTTGGGATGGGGGCGCCGAAGACCGCTCGCTCGAACCCACTGGATGGCATTCGCGTCGACCGACTCCGCTTGCCCCCCACCCTGCCCTCCCCCGCAAGCGGAGGAGGGTTCCACTTCTATGCGATCAGTCCGCCTGGCGGCGCAGGAACGCCGGGATATCCAGGTAGTCCGACGGCAGTTCCGCCGCGACCGGCGCGGACGCCGGCGCGGACGGTGCCGGCGAGGCCGAACCGCGACGCAGCCCCAGGCCGCTGGTGGCGGCACTGATCGGATCCATCGGGAAACCGTCGTCGATCGGCATGCCGGTGGTGGCGTCGCGGACCAGCTTGATCGGCGCGCGCATCGGCTCGCGCAGGTCGCCGCCACGGCCGACCGGCTGGCGGGCGGCGTTGCGGTTCAGGCCGGTGGCCACCACGGTCACGCGCACTTCGTCCTGCATGTCCGGGTCCAGCACGGTGCCGACGACCACGGTCGCGTCTTCGGAGGCGAAGCCTTCGATGGTGCGGCCGACTTCGTCGAACTCGGCCATGGTGAAGTCCGGACCGGCGGTGATGTTGACCAGGATGCCGTTGGCGCCGTTGAGGTTGACGTCGTCCAGCAGCGGATTCTGGATCGCGGCCTCGGCGGCGGCCTGCGCGCGGTCGTCGCCGCGGGCGGAGCCGGTGCCCATCATGGCCAGGCCCATCTCGCTCATCACGGTGCGCACGTCGGCGAAGTCGACGTTGATCAGCCCCGGACGCACGATCAGGTCGGCGATGCCCTGCACGGCGCCGAGCAGCACGTCGTTGGCGGCGCGGAACGCCTGGATCATCGTCGCGTTGCGGCCCAGCACGGTGATCAGCTTCTCGTTCGGGATGGTGATCAGCGAGTCGCAGTGGTGGCTCAGTTCCTCGATGCCCTTTAGCGCGACCTGCATGCGGCGACGGCCTTCGAACGGGAACGGCTTGGTGACCACGGCGACGGTCAGGATGCCCATTTCCTTGGCCAGCTGCGCCACGACCGGCGCGGCGCCCGTGCCGGTGCCACCGCCCATGCCGGCGGTGATGAACACCATGTCGGCGCCGTCGAGGGCGTCGATGATGCGCTCGCGGTCTTCCAGCGCGGCCTGGCGACCGACTTCCGGATTCGCGCCCGCGCCCAGGCCCTTGGTGACGTTGCTGCCCAACTGCAGCTGCAGCTTGGCGCCGCAGTTCTTGATCGCCTGCGAATCGGTGTTGGCGGTGATGAACTCCACGCCGTCCACGCTGCCGTTGACCATGTGCGCCACGGCGTTGCCGCCGCCGCCGCCCACGCCCACGACCTTGATCACCGCATTCGGGGCCATCTTCTCAACCAGTTCGAAATGTGCCATGTCCTTGTCCTCGTTTATTTAGTTATGTAGTGCTTGTTGGAACGAACGTCGTGACGCCTTCAACTTCGCGGTAGGTGTCGCCTCACTCAGAACTCGCCGCGATACCAGTTCTGCAGTTTCTTGAACCAGCTGCCTGCCTTGCCCGTGGGCAACGACGGACGCCGGGGATGTTCGATCTGGCTGCCCATCAGCAGCAGGCCGACGCCGGTGGCATGCACCGGGTTGCCGACCACTTCGCCCAGGCCGGTGACGTGCTGCGGGATGCCGACGCGAACGGGCATCTGCAGCATCTCTTCTGCCAGCTCGACCACGCCTTCCATCTTCGCGGCACCGCCGGTCAGCACCATGCCGGCACGCACGCGTTCTTCGAAGCCGGAACGGCGCAGTTCGGCCTGCACCATCTCGAAGATTTCCTCGTAGCGCTGCTGTACGGCCTGCGCCAGCGCATGGCGCGGCAGGCGGCGCGGCGGACGGTCGCCGACGCTCGGCACCTGGATGCTTTCTTCCGCGGTCGCCAGCTGCGCCAGCGCGCAGGCGTAGCGCACCTTGATCTGCTCGGCTTCCGGCGTCGGCGTGCGCAGCATGTGCGCGATGTCGTTGGTCACCTGGTCGCCGGCGATCGGCAGCGACGCGGTGTGGCAGATCGCGCCCTGCACGAACACCGCCAGGTCAGTCGTGCCTGCGCCCATGTCGACCAGCACCACGCCGAGTTCGCGCTCGTCGCTGGTCAGTACGGCCACGCTGGAGGCCAGCGAGGAGAAGATCAGGTCGTCGATCTGCAGGCCGCAACGCTGCACGCACTTGCTGATGTTGGCGGCGGCGGACTGCGCGCAGAACACCAGGTGCGCGTCCACTTCCAGGCGCACGCCGGTCATGCCGACCGGATTGCGGATGCCTTCCTGCGAGTTGTCCAGCTTGTACTCGCGCGGAATGGCGTGGAGGATCTTCTGGTCGGCCGGGATGGCGACGGCCTTCGCCGCTTCCAGCACGCGATCCAGGTCGCCCCAGGTCACTTCGCCGTCGCGGATCGGCACGATGCCGGGCGAGTTGCGGCACTGCACGTGGTTGCCGGAGATCGAGGCGTAGACCGAGCGGATCTCGCAGCCCGCCATCAGCTCGGCTTCCTCGATCGCGCGCTGGATCGACTGCACGGTGGACTCGATGTCCACCACGACGCCGCGCTTGAGGCCGCGCGACTCGTGCGAGCCGATGCCGATCACCTCGATCGGATTGCCCGGCGCGTACTCGCCGACCAGCGCCGTCACCTTGGAGGTGCCGATGTCCAGTCCGACGATCAGCGATTTGTCACCCTTGCGATTCATGTAATGCCCTGCAGAAGACGACCCGCGACCGCGATCGGCGCAGGCAATGGAGTCGGTGTGGCGGCCGGCGGCGGCGCCTTCGGCGCGTCGCCCCAGCTCAGCGCGAAGCCGTTGGTGTAGCGCAGGTCGGCGCGCACCAGCGGTTGCGCCTGCGCGGCCAGCAGCTGCGGCAGCATCCGCGCGAAGCGGCCCAGGCGCGGGCGCGCGTCGGCACGGCCGACCACCACCTGCGTGCCGTTGCCGAGCAGCAGCGACCAGCTGCCGCGGGCGTCCATCACCAGCGTGGTGACGTCCAGGCCCATCGGCGCGAACAGCTGGCGCGATTCGTTGTACAGCGCGGTCACTTCCTGCACCTGCGAGTCGGGACCACCGAGCTGTGGCAGGTCCAGGCCCGTGAGTTCCTTCGGCATCGGGAACAGGCGGCCGTGCTCGGACAGCAGCTTGTCGTTGCCCCAGCGCGCGAACGGCTTGTGCTCGGTGATGCGCACTTCCAGCACGTCCGGCCAGCGCTTGCGCACGTCGGCGCGCTCCACCCACGGCAGCTTCTCGACGGCGTGCTTGGCATCTTCCAGCCGCACGGCGAAGAAGCCACGGCGCGCATACGGCAGCACCGTCGCCTGCAGCTGGGCGGGATCCACACGCACCAGTTCTCCCTGCACGCGCAGGCGCGACAGCGGCCAGCGGTCCGCGCCGATCCAGCCGTTGACCACGGCCACGACCGGCAGCGCCACCAGCGCCAGCGCGATCAGCCAGGTCAGGATGCGCAGGGCGGCGTTCATCGGCCTGCCACCTCCGGCACCGTCTGTTCGAGGATGCGCCAGCACAGGTCTTCGAAGCCGATGCCGACCTGCGCCGCTTCCTTCGGCACCAGCGAATGGCTGGTCATGCCCGGCGCAGTGTTCACTTCCATCAGCAGGAAACGGCCGTCGGCATGGCGCATCACATCGACGCGGCCCCAGCCGCTGCAGCCGGCCGCACGGAAGCCGTCCAGCGCCAGCGCACGGATGCGCGCTTCGTCGCCGGCGTCGTCCAGACCCGGGCACAGGTACTGCGTGTCCTCGGCGATGTACTTGGCGTGGTAGTCGTACCAGCCGTTCGCCGGGACGATACGCACCGACGGCAGCGCCAGGTCGCCAAGGATGGCGACGGTGAATTCGCCGCCGGTCAGCATCTGCTCGGCCAGCAGTTCACCGGGGTACGTCGACGCGAACGCGACCGCTGGCGCCAGGTCGGCTTCGCCCTCGATCTTGAACACGCCGACGCTGGAGCCTTCGGCCGACGGCTTCACGAACACGGGGAAGCCGAGCGTACGCACCGCTGCGAGCAGATCTCCGCCGGCGGGAATGCGCACGAAGCTCGCCGTGGGCAGACCTGCCGCCTGCCACACCTGCTTGGTGCGGATCTTGTCCATCGTCAGCGCGGAGCCCAGCACGCCGGGGCCGGTGTACGGCACGCCGAGCGACTGCAGCAGGCCCTGCAGCACGCCGTTCTCGCCATCGCCGCCGTGCATGATGTTGAAGACGCGATCGACCTTGCCGGCCCGGATCGCCTCGACCAGCGCCGGCACGCCGTCGACGGCGAACGCCTGCACGCCGCGCGCGAGCAATGCGTCGAGCACGTTCTGCCCGGAGTTCAGCGACACCTCGCGCTCGCTTGACACGCCGCCCAGCAGCACGGCGACGCGGCCGAAGCGCGAGGCGTCGGTGATGCGCAGCGGCGGTACGGCGATCGCGCTCATGCGGGATCCTTCGCGGTGAAGCCGTGCGACGCGAGGTGTTGCGACAGGTGGCCGATGTCGCCGGCGCCCATCAGCAGCAGCAGGTCGCCGTCCTGCAGGACGTCAGGCAGCACGTCGACCAGGTCGCTGACCTGACTGACCACGACGGGTTCGTTGCGGCCACGCGCACGGATCGCGCGCGCCAGCGACTTGGAATCCGCGCCGGCGATCGGCTGCTCACCGGCCGGATACACCTCGCTCAGTACCAGCGCGTCGGCTTCCGACAGCACCGCGGCGAACGCGTCGAACTGGTCGCGCGTACGGCTGTAGCGGTGCGGCTGGAACGCGACCACGAGGCGCTTGTGCGGCCAGCCGCCGCGCGCGGCGGCGAACACCGCCGCAAGTTCCTTCGGATGGTGGCCGTAATCGTCGACCAGTTGCACGCGCGCACCCTGCGGCGTGGCGATTTCGCCGAGGTCGTTGAAGCGGCGGCCGATACCGGCGAACTTCTCCAGCGCGGCGGCGATGTTCTCCGGCGACACGCCGAGCTGCCAGCCCACCGCGGCGGCAGCCAGGGCGTTCAGTACGTTGTGGCGACCCGGCAGCGCCAGGCTGACGCGGATGCTGGCGTCTTCCGGCAGGCGCAGGGTGAAGTGCATGCGACCGCCTTCCTGCTCCACCTCTTCGGCGCGCACGTCGGCATTCTCGGCGAAGCCGTAGCTCATCACGTGGCGCGGCGTGTCGGCGGCGATGGCGGCGACTTCCGGATCGTCGATGCACAGCACGGCCAGGCCGTAGAACGGCAGGCGCTGCAGGAACTCGGCGAAGGCGGCCTTCACGCGTTCGAAATCGTTGCCGTAGTTCTCCAGGTGATCGGCATCGATGTTGGTGACGATGGAGATCAGCGGATTCAGGCGCAGGAAGCTGCCATCGCTCTCGTCGGCCTCGGCCACCAGCCACTGGCCGTCGCCGAGCTTGGCGTTGGCGCCGGCGGCGAGCAGCTGGCCACCGATGACGAAGGTCGGATCCAGGCCGCCTTCGCTCAGCACGGCGGCCGTGAGGCTGGTGGTGGTGGTCTTGCCGTGCGTGCCGGCCACGGCGATGCCGCGACGGAAGCGCATCAGCTCGGCCAGCATCGCGGCGCGCGGCACGATCGGAATGCGCTGGCTGCGCGCTTCCATCAGCTCGGGGTTGTCGTGCTTGATCGCGCTGGATACGACCACGCAGTCGGTGCCGAGCACGTTGGATGCGTTGTGGCCGCGCATCACGCGCGCACCGAGCGAGGCCAGGCGACGGGTCGCGGCGTTGTCGGCATTGTCCGATCCCGACACCTCGTAGCCCAGCGTGCACAGCACTTCGGCGATGCCGCTCATGCCGGAGCCGCCGATGCCGACGAAGTGCACCCGGCGGAACTCTTTCGCCAGGTTGCCGGTGTGTTGCAGGCGGCGCTCGCGTGCGGCGGCCATCATCATGCCTGCGTCCTCATCTTGATTGCTTCCTCGAGAATCGTGTCGGCGATGCGGTCGGCCGCATCGGGTTTGGCCAGCGCGCGCGCGGCCTGCGCCATCGCGAGGCGCCTGGCACCGTCGTCGATGAGTGGGCGCAGCGTGGCGGCCAGGCTGTCGGCGAGCGCGTCGTCCTGCTTCAGCAGCACGGCGGCGTTGCGCTCGACCAGGTATTCGGCATTGCGGGTCTGGTGGTCGTCGACCGCCTGCGCGAACGGCACCAGCACGCTGCCCACGCCGACGGCGCACAGTTCGGCCAGCGTCGACGCGCCGGAGCGGCAGACCACTAGATCCGCCCACGCGTAGGCGGCGGCCATGTCGGTGATGAAGGCTTCGACGCTGGCGGACACGCCGGCATCGGCATAGGCCTTGGCCGCTTCGTCGCGCAGCTTCTCGCCGCACTGGTGGCGCAGGTCGATGCTGCCGGCAGGCAAGGCCGCGATGGCCTTCGGCACCGCCAGATTCAGCGCGCGCGCACCTTGGCTGCCGCCGAGGACAAGGACGCGCAGCGGACCGCTGCGACCGGCGAAGCGCTCGGCCGGCGGCGGCAGCGCGGCGATCTCGTCGCGCACCGGATTGCCGACGACCTCTTCGCGCGACGGGAAGGCGCCCGGGAACCCGGTCATCACCCGACGCGCGACCTTGACCAGCACGCGATTGGTGAAGCCGGCCGCACGGTTCTGTTCGTGTACCAGCAGCGGCAGGCCCATCAGCTTCGCCGCCACACCGCCCGGGCCCGACGCGAAGCCACCGAAGCTGACCACCGCGCGCGGTGCGCGGCGGCGCAAGGCGAAGCCGGCGGCACGGATCGCGCGCAGCACGCGCACGGGCGCACCGAGCAGCGCCAGCGTGCCCTTGCCACGCAGGCCGGTGATGGCCAGCGTGTCCAGCGGAATGTCGTGCTGCGGCACCAGCCGCGTTTCCATCGCACCGTCCGCGCCCAGCCAGACGACCGGCACGCCGCGCGCACGCAACACCTTGGCCACGGCCAGCGCGGGAAAAATGTGCCCGCCGGTGCCGCCGGCCATGATCATCACGGGAGCAATTTGAACCCCCGCACATGGATGTGCGGGCTTTTGCGAGGGATTCGCATGACGGACCGCGTTCATGCCAGCCTCTCGAAGGTCGGCTCGATGCGCGGCTGCAGGCGGCTGGTGCCACGCAGCGTCTGCGACAGCGATGCAGCGGCAACCGATGCCGACGCGGCCGGTGCGGGACGCGGGTCGGCCGGCGCGCGCGGCGCCTCGCCTGCACCCTGGACCGCCTCGCCACGCAGCGCGACCTGGCGCTGCGTGCGCTCCAGTTCGTACGACACGCGCAGCAGCAGGCCCATCGCCACGCAGGTCATCAGGATGCTGGAGCCGCCCGACGAGATCAGCGGCAGCGTCAGGCCCTTGGTCGGCAACAGGCCCAGGTTCACGCCCATCGACACGAAGCTCTGCACGCCCACCCACAGCGCGACACCAAAGGCGATGTAGCCGGCAAAATGCCGACGCATCTCCACGCAGCGCAGGCCCACCCAGAACGCGCGGCCCACCAGCAACGCATACAGCGCGATCACCAGGCAGACGCCGACGAAACCGAGCTCCTCGCCGATCACCGAGAAGATGAAGTCGGTGTGCACTTCCGGCAGGTAGTTGAGCTTCAGCACCGAGCCACCCAGGCCGATGCCGCCCCACTCGCCACGCCCGATGGCCATCAGCGCGTTGCTCAGCTGATAGCCGGAACCCAGCTGGTCGGCCCACGGATCCATGAAGGACGTGACGCGCTTCATGCGGTAGGGCTCGAACACCACCAGCGCCACCAGTGCCGGCAGCAGCAGCAAGATCGGCAGGATGATGCGCTTGATCGGCGCACCGCCCAGCACGAGCATGCAGGCCGTGATGCTGAGCAGCAGCATCGAAGAACCGAAGTCGGGCTGCAGCAGCAGCAGGCCGACCAGCAGGCCGACCACCACCACCGGCTTCAGCATCGCCTGCCAGGTGACGCTGACCTCATCGCGGAAACGCACCAGATAACTGGCGATCCAGATGATGTAGAGCACCTTGACCGCTTCGACCACCTGGAACTTGGACACGCCGAGGTTGATCCAGCGACGCGCACCGTTGACGCTGCTTCCCAGGCCCGGCACGAAGACCAGCGCCAGCAGCACGAAGCAGGCCAGCAACAGCAGCTGGTTGTGGTGTTCGATGCTCTTCAGTTCGGTACGCATCGCCCAGGCCGCCAGGCCCAGGCCGACGCCCAGGAACATGCCGTGGCGGATCAGGTAGTAGAACGGGTTGCCGTGCTGGTAGATCGACGCGGAGGCGACCATCACCACGCCGAGCGAGGCCAGCGCCAGCATGGCACCGAGCAACCAAGGGTCGAAACGGCCCCCGATGGCTTCCAGTCGCGTGGCCTGGCGCGGCGTGTCGTTCATCAGCGCACCTTCAACGTGGCCAGGCCGACGAGGACCAGCACGACGGAGATGATCCAGAAGCGCACGATCACGCGCGGCTCCGGCCAGCCCTTCAGTTCGAAGTGGTGGTGGATCGGCGCCATCCGGAACACGCGCTTGCCGGTCAGCTTGAACGACGCGACCTGGATCATCACCGACAGCGTCTCGATGACGAAGATGCCGCCCATGATCACCAGCACCAGTTCCTGGCGCACGATCACCGCGATGGTGCCCAGCACGGCGCCCAGCGCCAAGGCGCCGATGTCGCCCATGAACACCATGGCCGGGTAGGTGTTGAACCACAGGAAGCCGAGGCCCGCGCCGGCGATCGCCGCGCAGATGATGGTCAGTTCGCCCGCGCCCGGCACCGGCGGGATCTGCAGGTAGTTGGAGAACACCGCATTGCCCGACGCGTAGGCGAACACGCCCAGCGCGCACGCGACCAGCACGGTCGGCATGATCGCCAAGCCATCCAGGCCATCGGTCAGGTTGACCGCGTTGGAGAAACCGACGATCCAGAAGTAGGCGATGGCGACGAAGCCGACACCTGCCAGCGGCAGCGCGATCGACTTGAAGAACGGCACATAGAAGGTCGTTGCCGCCGGCACGTCCGCGTACAGGTACAGGTACAGGCCGGCGGCCAGGCCGAAGATCGACTGCAGCAGGTACTTCCAGCGCGACTTCAGGCCGTTCGGGTCGCGCTTGACGATCTTGATCCAGTCGTCGTACCAGCCGATGGCGCCGAAGGTCAGCATCACCAGCAGCACCACCCACACGTACTTGTTGCGCAGATCGCCCCACAGCAGCACCGAGGCGGCCACCGTCATCAGGATCAGCGCGCCCCCCATCGTCGGCGTGCCCGCCTTGGAGAAGTGCGACTGCGGGCCGTCCTTGCGGATCGGCTGGCCACCCTTCAGCTGGCCGAGCTTGCGGATCACCGCCGGACCCAGCCACAGCGACAGCGCCAGCGACGTCAGCGCGGCCAGGATGCCGCGGAACGTCAGGTAGCCGAACAGGCCGAAGAAGTTTTCCAGGCTCTGCAGCCAGCGAGCCAGTTCAAGCAGCATGCGATGCGTCCTCCCCGGTGGACAGCAGGGCGGCGACGATCCGGTCCATCGCGCTGCCGCGCGACCCCTTGACCAGACAGCGCACGCCGGCCCGCAGGTCGGCGCGCAGGGCGTCGGCCAGCGAGGCGTGGTCTTGGAATGAATGCGCGCCTTCGCCGAAGGCGGCGGCGGCGGCGGCGCTGAGCGGGCCCAGCGTGTAGAGGCGACGCAGGCCGGCGTTCTTCGCGCGCATGCCCATGTCGGCGTGCAGCGCTTCTTCGTCGGCGCCCAGCTCGCGCATGTCGCCCAGCACCAGCCAGCCCTCGCCGCCCGCCTGCTTGCTGGCGGCCGCGAGCGTGTCGATGGCCGCGACCAGCGAACCGGGATTGGCGTTGTAGCTGTCGTCGATCACCACCGCGCCGTTCGGCAGCGTGTGCGCGATCTGGCGACCGGCGACCGGCTGCGCGGCCGACAGCCCCTCGGCGATGATGGCGAGCGACACGCCGCACGCCATTGCGATGCCGGCGGCGGCGAGTGCGTTGAGCACGTTGTGGCGGCCCGGCAGGTGCAGTTCGACCGCGACCTCGCCGTGCGGCGCCACCAGCACGAAGTCGGAGCCGTCCGCGGTCGCGCGGATGTCGCGCGCGGTCAGGTCGGCGGTCGCCTCCAGGCCGAAACGCAGGATGCGGCGGTCGGGCACGCGGCTGGCGAAGTACTCGGCGAAGGCGTCGTCGGCGTTGATCACCGCCGTGCCGTCGGCCGGCAGTGCGTCGTAGATCGCACCCTTGGTCTCGGCCACGCCCATCAGCGTGCCCATGCGCTCCAGGTGCGCGGCGGCGATGTTGTTCACCAGCGCCACTTCCGGCGTGACGATGTCGGTCAGGTAGGCGATGTCGCCCGGCTTGCCCGCGCCCATCTCGTAGACCGAGAAGTCGGCGTCGTCCGGCCCGTCGATGACGGCCATCGGCAGGCCGATCTCGTTGTTGCGGTTGCCAGGATTGAAGTAGGTGACGCCGGCGCGCTGCAGGATGGACACCACGAGCGTCTTCACCGAGGTTTTGCCGTTGCTGCCGGTGATGGCGACCGTTTTTTCCACGCGGTCGCGCTGGAGGCCGGCGGCGATGCGCGCCAGCGCCAGCAACGTATCCGGCACCACCACCTGGGGTACGTCGACCTTCACTTCGTGGTCGACCAGCACCGCGGCGGCGCCGCGCATCGAGGCGTCGTAGGCGAAGTCGTGGCCGTCGAAGCGCTCGCCGCGCAGCGCCACGTACAGGCTGCCCGGCACCAGCGCGCGGGTGTCGTGGGTCAGCGAGCCGATCACCAGGTCGTCGCCGAGCAGTTCGCCGCCCGCCCAGTGCGCCAGCAAGGAAAGGGGAAGCCGCTTCATCGACCGTCCTCCAGGGCCTGCCGCGCGACGGCGGTGTCGTCGAACGGATGCTTCACGCCGTGGATGTCCTGGTAGGGCTCGTGACCCTTGCCCGCCACCAGCACGATGTCGTCGGGTCCGGCCTGCGCGACCGCCTGCGCGATCGCCTGCGCGCGGTCGCGCTGCACGAGGACCGCATCCGGCGTCGCGAAGCCGGCCATGATGTCGGCGACGATGCGGTCGCCGTCCTCGGTGCGCGGATTGTCGTCGGTGACGAGCACCACGTCCGCCAGGCGCTCGGCGATGGCGGCCATCTGCGGGCGCTTGCCGGTATCGCGGTCGCCACCGCAGCCGAACACGCAGATCAGCCGGCCCTGCACGTGGTCGCGCAGGCTGGCCAGTGCCTGTTCCAGCGCGTCCGGCGTATGCGCGTAGTCGATGACGACCAGCGGGCGACGGTTGCCCGCCGCATCGCTGTCGCCGCCGAGCCGGTTCATGCGGCCATGGATCGGCGCCAGCCGCGACAGCGTGCGTGCGATCTCGGCCGTCGTGTCGCCCAGCGCATGCAGCACGCCAGCCACGGCGAGCAGGTTGTCCACGTTGAAGCGGCCCAGCAGGCGCGACTGCACCGGCTGCAGGTCGTCGCCGATGGCCAGATCGAAGGCGATGCCGTTGCCGTCCAGACGCAGCGCGTCCGCGCGCACGACGGCGTCGCCCTGCCCGCGTGAAGTCACGCCGATGCGCTGCAGCCCATGCGGCAGGCGCGCGAACAGTTCGCGACCGTAAGCATCGTCGAGATTGACCACGCCGGCCTTCAGGCCCTCGCGCGAGAACAGCAGCGACTTGGCGGCGCCGTAGCGCTCCATGTCGCCGTGATAGTCCAGGTGGTCACGGGTGAGGTTGGTGAACACGCCGACATCGAAATGCACCGCGTCCACGCGCCCCTGGTCGAGCGCGTGCGAACTGACTTCCATCGCGACGGCCTTGGCGCCCGCATCGCGGAACTGCGCCAGCAGCGCGTGCATCTGCAGCACCAGCGGCGTGGTGAAGCCGGTCGGCACCACTTCGCCGTACATGCCGGCGCCGAGCGTGCCGACGGTCGCGCAGCGCACGCCGCGCAGGTGCCAGGCCTGCGCCAGCAGCTGCACGGTCGAGGTCTTGCCGTTGGTGCCGGTGACGCCGACCATCTTCATGTCGTGCGACGGCGCGGCATGGAAGCGGTCCGCCATCGTGCCCATGCGCGCGCGCAGGCCGGGTACGGCGATCGCATCGCGCGGCGCTTCCAGCCCGTCCGGCACCGGCGGTTCGAACAGGATCGCGCTGGCGCCGTTCTCCTTCGCCTGCGCGGCGAAATTCAGGCCGTGCGCGCCGAAGCCGGCGATGGCGACGAAGGCATCGCCCGACTGCACGCTGCGGCTGTCCAGCGTCAACCCGCGCACGACGATGTCGCGCGGCACGTCGACGTCGGCCAGCAGTTCGGCCAGGGCCATCATCCGCCTCATCGCGTCGCCCCCGTCGCCGGCAAGGCGGCCTGCGGCGCATCGAACGCGGACGGGTCCGTCGTGTCGATGACGTCATCGGCGATGGGGGTCGGCGCGGCAGCCGGCGCAGCCGCCCCGGGCTTGTGCGTGTTCTTGGCCTGTGCGGCGAGCCAGGACTCGATATCGTCCGGCGGCACGTCCATCAGGCGCAACGTCCCGTCCATCACGTCATGGAACACGGGGGCCGCGACCAGACCGCCGTAGTAGCCGCCTTCCTGCGAATCGTTGATCACCACGACGGCGGCGAAACGGGGGTTGCTGGCCGGCACCAGGCCGGCGAAGAACGACGCGTAGCGGCCCTTCGCGTAGCCGCCGCCCGAGGCGATGCGTGCGGTACCGGTCTTGCCGGCCACGCGGTAACCGAGCACGCCGGCGCGCTTGGCGCCGCCCTGAGTCACCACGGTTTCCATCATGCCGACGACTTCGTGCGCGATGGCCGGGTCCAGCACCTGCGGCGCTTCGCCGCGCTGGCCCTTCACGAACGTCGGCGTCACCAGCTTGCCGCCGTTGCCCAGCGCCGAGTACGCACGCGCGATCTGCAGCGGTGTGACCGCCAGGCCGTAGCCGTACGACATCGTCGCCTTCTGCAGGCCGTTCCAGCGGTCCGGCGGCGCCAGCATGCCGGCGGACTCGCCCGGGAAACCGCTGCCCGGCTTCTGGCCGTAGCCGAAGCTGTGGATGCTTTCGTAGAAATAGGCGTTCGGCAGCTTCTCGGCGATCTTGATCGAGCCGATGTTCGAGCTCTTGGTGATCACGCCGGTGACCGTCAGCACGCCGTTGTTCCGCGGCACGTCGCGGATCGTGTAGCGGCTGTTCAACGCCAGGTAGCCCGGATTGGTATTGATCAGCGTCGACGGGGTGACTACGCCGGCCTTCAATGCCGTGGACACGGTCAGCGGCTTCATGGTCGAGCCCGGCTCGATCATGTCGGTCAGCGCGCGGTTGCGGCGCGCATCCGGCTTCACCCGGTCGATCGCGTTGGGGTTGTAGGTCGGCAGGTTGGCCATCGCCAGTACTTCGCCGGTGGCCACGTCCATGATGACGATGGAGCCGCTGCTGGCCTGGTGCGCGAGCAACGCATTGCGCAGCTCGCGGTGCGCCAGGTACTGGATGCGGCGGTCGATGCTGAGCGTCAGGTCCTTCCCCGGCTGCGCGGAGCGGATCAGGTCCACGTTCTCGACGATGCGGCCACGGTTGTCGCGGATCACCTTCTGCGCGCCCGGCGTCCCGCTGAGCCATTCGTCGAACGCCAGTTCCAGCCCTTCCTGGCCGCGGTCGTCGATATTGGTGAAGCCCAGCACGTGGGCCATCGCCGGCCCCTGCGGGTAGAAGCGACGGAACTCGCGCTGCGAGAACACGCCGGGAATCTTGTGCGCGAGGATCTTCTGCGCCTCGTCCGGATTGATCCGGCGCTTGAGGTACAGGAATTCCTTGTCGGCCTTCTGCGACAGGCGGTTGGTCAGGTGATCGAGCGGCACGCCCAGCGCCTGCGCCAGTTCCGGCAGGCGGTCGGGCGTCTTCAGCAGTTCCTGCGGATTCCCCCACACCGATTCCACCGGCGACGACACCGCCACCGGCTCGCCGTTGCGGTCGGTGATCATGCCGCGCGAGGTCGGGATGGGGATCTCGCGCAGGAAGCGCGCATCGCCCTGGCGCTGGTAGAAATCGTGGTTGATCAGCTGCACGTACGCCGCGCGCCCGACCAGGCTGACCGAGCACAGACCCATCGCACCGAGCACCAGCGCCAGGCGGCCGCGCAGGTTGAAGCGCGCGCGGTTGCGGTTCTTGGTGGGCGCGGCATTCATGGGCGGATCACCACGATGTCGGTCGCTTCCGGAAACTTCATGCCCAGGCGCACGCGCGCGACCTGGTCGATGCGCGTAGCCTCGGCGACCGTGGCCTGTTCGAGCTGCAGACGGCCGAACTCGACGTTCAGTTCGTCGCGTGCGCGCTCGAGGCGCGTCACTTCGTCGAACAGCACGCGGTGGCGGTGGCGCGCATAGACCACGCCGATCGCCGAGGCGATGTTGGCCAGCACCAGCACGAGGATCAGGAAGCGGCTCATGCGGCGCCTCCCTTGGAGGCCGGGAGGGGGGAGGGGGGAATGGGGAGTGGGGAAGCAGAAGCCGCAGCGGGGGCGGAACCGGCGCCGATACCGCTGCCCGCCGTTACCACTCCCGACTCCCCATTCCCCATTCCCAGCTTCTCGGCCACCCGCAGCACGGCGCTGCGGGCGCGCGGGTTGGAGGACACCTCGTCGGCTTCGCCCTTCTGCCCGCTGCCGATGGCGCGCAGGGTCGGGGTGAAGTCGATCGCCACGGGCAGGCGGCGGTTGGCCGGCGGCGCCTTGGCGTGCCGGTTGATGAACTGCTTGACGATGCGGTCTTCGAGAGAGTGGAAGCTGATCACCGCCAGCCGGCCGCCGACCTTGAGCCGCGCCAGCGCCGCGTCCAGCCCGGCTTCCAGGTCCGCCAGTTCGCGGTTGATGTGGATGCGGATGGCCTGGAAGCTGCGCGTGGCCGGATGGATCTTCTCGCCGCGCGGCATCACCGAGGCGATCACGGCGGCCAGGTCGGCGGTGCGGGTGAACGGCTGGGTGGAGCGGCGGGCGACGATGGCGCGCGCGATGCGGCGGCTCTGCTTCTCCTCGCCGTAGGTCCACAGCACGTCGGCGATGTCGCGCTCGTCGGCGCGATTGATCCACTGTGCCGCGCTCTCGCCGGAGTCAGGATCCATGCGCATGTCGAGCGGACCGTCCTTGCCGAAGCTGAAGCCGCGCTCGGCCACGTCCAGCTGCGGCGACGACACGCCCAGGTCGAGCAGCACGCCGTCGAGGCCGGCGGCGGTTTCGTTCCACTGCGCGAGCGAGGCGAAGCTTCCACGGAAGATCGACACGCGCGCATCGCCGGCGAACGTCTGTTCGGCATGTGCGATCGCGTCGGGATCCTTGTCCATCACCAGCAGCCGGCCTCCCGGGCCGAGGTGTTGCAGCACGCCGCGCGCGTGGCCTCCACGCCCGAAGGTGCCGTCCAGATAGGTACCGTCCTCTTTCACCTGCAGCCCTTCCATGACCTGCGTGTACAACACCGGCAAGTGCAGCGCTGGGAGGTGACCGGCCGGCGCGGACTGCCGCTTGCCGTCACCCCGGGTCACAAGCGCAGCTCGAGCATGTGTGCGCTCAGATCGTCGTCAGTGAGGGTCTGACGGATCTGCGCGTGGTGCGCCTGTTCGCTCCAGAGTTCGAACTTCTCGCCCATGCCGAGCAGCACCGCCTTCTTCTCGATGCCGACCGCGCTGCGATGGCTGGCCGGGATGCTGATACGACCGTTGCCGTCCAGTTCGACCGGCGAGGCAGCACCGATCAGCTTCAACTGCAGGCTGCGGTGCGCCTTCTGGGTGCTGGGCAGCTTGCTGACGTCGTCGCGGACGCGCTGCCAGACCTTCTCGGGGTACAGGTACAGGCTGCCGCCTTCGAAGGGGTTGTAGGTGATCACCAGGCGGTTGCCGCACTCGCGCGCGACGAGGTCGCGGTACGCGGTGGGCACCGCGAGCCGTCCCTTGTCGTCCACTGTGATGGCGGTCTCACCCTGAAACACAGCCCCTGCCCTTCCCGACACTCATTGAGCGATCAATTGAACCACGAAAAACCACTGAAAACCCGGTTTTCCCTCTGTTGCCCACCTTAGCAGCGCCCGCAGGGTTGTCAACAGGAAGAACGACCTGAAATCACTTGGCGGATCAATGGCTTGCGGCAAACTTCAGAGACTTGTTCAAGCCTTATCCACAAGTTGCTGTTTCGTCTCAAATTTTGAGATTGAGGAACGATTCAGTGAGGTGACCTTCGTTTCACATGAAGGCCGATGCCGACCCGTCGGCAGGAGTGGAACTGCGCAAACCGGGGGGCCAGAATCGGCCCATGTGCCTCGTTGCCCTCGCCTGGAAGGTCCACCCGCGCTGGCGCCTGCTGCTGGCCGGCAACCGCGACGAGTTCCATGCCCGCCCCACCGCCCCGCTCGCCCACTGGGCGATGTCGCCGCACCTGATGGCGGGGCAGGATCTGCAATCGGGTGGCACCTGGGCAGGCGTCGAGGCCGGTGGCCGGGTGGCGGTGGTGACCAACGTGCGCGACCCGGCCATCCAGGTGCCGGGCGCTCCCTCCCGCGGCCAGTTGCCGGCGGGGTTCCTGCAATCACCGGACAGCGTGGACCACCGGGCGACCGGCCTGCTGGTGGCCGCGGAAGTGTTCGCCCCCTTCAACCTGCTGCTGGCCGACGAGACGGACTGCGAATACCTCAGCAACTACCCGACGCCGCGCCGGATCACGCTCGCGCCCGGAGTGCATGCCCTGTCCAACGGCGACCTCGACGAGCCCTGGCCGAAGACGATGGCGCTGAAGGAACGGCTGGCCGACTGGGTGGCATCGGAGAGGGACGATGTGGGGCCGTTGTGGGCCGCGCTGGCGGACGAGACCCCTGCGCCGGATGAGCACCTGCCCGACACGGGCGTCGGCATCGACCTCGAGCGCATGCTGTCCCCCGCCTTCATCCGCGGCGAGCGCTATGGCACCCGCGCCAGCACCCTGATTGCGATCGACCACGCCGGCCACGGCTGGATCAGCGAGCGCAGGTTCGGGCCGGAGGGCGTGTTCGAGGGCGAGACGACGCTGAGGATCGGGGCTGGTGCGTAACGAGCGCCCGACAGCTGAAACGCCGCGATCGCGACTCACTTCGCTCCCACAAGAGACGTGTCCATGCGCTGCTCTACCCGCCCCCTGAGTCAGGGGGCGGCGAGCGCGAAGCACGAGCGGGGGTATGGAGGCCAACGGCCTGGGGCCCAAGGTTTGCGCCGCAAACCTTGGGGCTTTCCAAAGCGCCGGTGGCGCTTTGGAAAGCGGCGGAGCCGGCCGGTAAGCCGGGTTCTGTCGTGGACAGTCATTCCTCTAGGCGCAACGTCACCGTTACGCTCAAGCAACCTACCCGGAGACACTGCGGGCCGCAGCATAGCCTCCCTATTTGGTCTTGCTCCCGGTGGGGTTTGCCGTGCCGGTCCGTTGCCGGACTCGCGGTGCGCTCTTACCGCACCATTTCACCCTTGCCGTCCTGCCGAAGCAGTCTTAGGCGGTATCTTTCTGTTGCACTTTCCGTCGGCTCGCGCCGCCCAGGCGTTACCTGGCACCGTGCCCTGTGGAGCCCGGACTTTCCTCGGCATTGTTTCCAATGACGCGACTGTCTGGCCGGCTCCGCCGTGCGTATTCTCGCACGGTGAGGCCGTCATCAGCTGCCGTACAACGCCTTCCTGGGCGCACCGGTGATCTCGGCGGCCAATTTGGCGGCGGCCGACGGCGGCAGGTGCTCGTTGAGCAGCGCGTAGACGCGGCGGCCTTCGACCAGGCGTGCGTCCAGGTCGTCGCCGGCCCCCTGCACCATCACGACGAACTCGCCCTTGCGCTGGTTGTCGTCGGCCTCGACGCGCGCCTGCAACTCGGCCAGGGCGCCGTCCATGACGGTCTCGAACAGCTTGGTCAGCTCGCGCGCCAGCACCGCGGGACGGTCGTCGCCGAACGCGGTGCGCATGTCGGCCAGCGATTCGGTGATGCGGTGCGAGGATTCGTAGAACACCAGCGTGCGCGTCTCGCCCGCCAGCCGCTGCAACTGTTCACGCCGCGCCGAGGCCTTGGCGGGCAGGAAGCCTTCGAAGGTGAAGCGATCACTGGGCAGCCCGGCCACGCTCAGTGCGGCGATGGCGGCACACGCGCCCGGCAGAGGACTGACCTTGATGCCCGCCGCGCGCGCGGCGCGGACCAGGCGGAAGCCGGGGTCGCTGACCAGTGGCGTGCCGGCGTCGCTGACCAGCGCCAGCGAGTCGCCGGCCAGCAGGCGCTCGACCACACGCTGGGCCAGCGCGTCCTCGTTGTGCTCGTGCAGGGCGATCAACGGTGTGGACACGCCGAAGTGCGCCATCAGCTGGCCGCTGCGGCGGGTGTCCTCCGCGCAGATCGCCGCTACGCCACGCAGGGTCTCCAGCGCACGTGGCGTCAGGTCGCCCAGGTTGCCGATCGGGGTGGCGACGATGAACAGGGTTCCGGCTGGCATTCCAGTGGGGCTCGGTGGCTGGGGGTAGAATCGTAGCCGGTTCCCCTGCCTGAACATCGACGATGCCCTTGGACCTGCCTGTCGCACGCACGCTTTCCGCACGCTTCCGTCCCGCACGGACCCTCGTGGCCCTGCTGCTGGTGGCCCTGCTGGCCAGCTGCGCGACCACGCCGGGCGCAGGCCCCGCCACGTCGGCGACGCGTTTCGCGCCTGCGTTCGCCAATGCCGCCACCTTGGCCCGCCAGGATGCCGCCCTCAGTGGCCAGGCCCGCAGCGACAACGCCCGCGAGATCGACCGCCTGCTGGCAACGCTCGACGACGCCACCCTGACCCGGGATGCCGCCGCGCTGCCCTCCGGAGACCCGCTGTACAACTTCGCAGGTCGCGCGCTGCAGCGCCGCGGCCTGCCGCTGCCGCGCCCGTTCGACCGCGGCACGCAGTGGCGCTTCGACGCCGGCAATCGTCCGCCCGCCGAATCCGATGGTTACCGTCCGCCGATGAAGCTGGCCGTGCTGCTGCCGCTGTCAGGCAACCTCGCCACCGCCGCCGCGCCCGTTCGCGACGGCCTGCTGGCGGGCTATTACGGCGAACGCCGTCGCCGTCCCGATATCCAGTTCTACGACACCACCGGCACCGCCGCCGGCGCGACCGCCGCCTATGCGCGTGCTACCGCCGAGGGCGCCGATTTCGTGATCGGCCCGCTTGGCCGCGATGAAGTGAGCGCGCTGTTCCAGCAGCCGCAGCTGACCACGCCGCTGCTGGTGCTCAACCGCGGCACGGTGGCCGTGCCGGAAGGCAATGCCGGATTCTCGCTGGCACCCGAAGACGACGGCCTGGCCGCGGCGGAATACCTGTTCGCGCGCGAGCGTCGTGCGGCGCTGGTCATCGAAGGCAGCGACGACAACGGCCGCCGCGCCTCGCAGGCGTTCGCGGCACGCTTCGCCGAGCGGGGCGGCAAGGTCACGCGCGTGATCCGCGTGCAGGATGCGCCGGGCGACCTGTCGGCTGCGCTGGCCACCGCCGCACAGGAGGGCGCCGATGCGGTGTTCCTGGCCGTGCGTGGCGGCACCGCGCGCGCGCTGACGCCGCAACTGGCGCTGGCCGGCCTGGGCGGCAAGACACGCGTGGGCACCTCGCAGCTGACCTCGGGCACCGGCAAGCCGGAAGAAGACATGGCCCTGGATGGCATCGCGTTCCCGACCGAAGCCTGGACGTCGCGTGGCGTGCCGGCCCTGCCCGCCGCCAGCGTCACCGGCGAGCGCGTGCCGACCGCCCGCGGTCCGGCCGCGCGCCTGTTCGCGTTCGGCTACGACGCATGGCTGCTCACCGCCTATCTCGAGAAGCTGGCACTCGGCGCCAACACCGAGCTGCGCGGCGCCACCGGTCGCCTGCAGCTCGATGGCTTCGGCAACGTCGTGCGCACGCCGTCGTGGTCGACGTTCGCTGGCGGCCGTCCTGCTCCGATCGCGGATGGCGGTTGACCGGCGCGCCCGCGGGCACGCCGTCGAAGTCGCCGCGCGCGCACTGCTGCTCCGCGCAGGACTGACCGAGCTCGCCACCAACGCGAACTACCGCGGTGGCGAACTCGACCTGGTGATGCAGGACGCCAGCCGGCCCGGTGCGCCGGCGGTGGTGTTCGTCGAAGTGCGCTACCGCCGGTCGCAGGCCTTCGGCGGCGGCACCGCCTCGATCGATGCCGGCAAGCGACGCCGCCTGGTGCACGCCGCGCAACGCTTCCTGCAGGACCATCCCCCGCTGGCCGACGCGCCGTGCCGGTTCGACGTGGTCGACGCGCAGGGCGATCCCGCCTCGCCGCAGCTCGACTGGATCCGTGACGCCTTCAGGGCAGACGAGATCTGACCGCTACAGCCCGGCCGACAGCAGCAGTTCGCGCGCCAGCCCGTTACGCCGCACCGACGAGGTCGACCGCGCCCGCAGCGTGGTTGCCAACGCGGCAGCGGCGGTGCGCAGTTCGGGGACGGCGGTGATTTCCCACAGATGCCCACGCAGCAGCGGCCCGAGGCAGTAGAGCCCACGCACCGGTGCACGGTGACGATCGAGCACCTGCAGGTCGTCGCCGACCTCGGCGCCCAGGCCATGCGGATCGGCCACCAGCAGGCCCGCGTCGACCAGGTGCGACACCAGCGGATGCGTCGTGCGCACGATGTCGGTGTCCAGCCCGGTGGCCCGGATGACGTAGTCGTACTGCGCCACGTCCGCTTGCTCCTCGCCACGCCCGCGCAACAGCACTTCAGCACTTTGCGCGCGCAGGCCGGCGCGCAGCAGGCGCGCGGCACGCACCTGCAGCTGCCCAGTCGCCTGCAGCCCCTCCATCACCTCGGCGACACGCGGCGCGATGCGGTGCCGCGCCACTTCCCAGTGCGATCGCAGGTGGCGCAGGAATCGCGCGCGCTGCGCGTCGGGCAGGCTGCGCCAGAATGCCTGGGTATGCGGCCGCAGGGCATCCACCACGCTGCACCAGTCGGGTGCGACATGGACGAGCGAACGGACGGCGGCGAGCAATGCGCGCAGGTCGCGCCCGCTCAGCGCCTGGCGGATGCTCGGCGGCAATTCGATGGCCGGCCCCGGCACGGCGGCATGCGCACGCGGCAACAAGCCATGGCGCGAGATCGCCGTCAGTCCGCCTCGATGCCCGCGTGCGGCCAGCGTCGCCACCACGTCGGCCATGGTCAGCCCGGTACCGACGATCAGCACGCGTGCGTCCGCCTCGATGCGTTCCAGCGCGTCGTCCTGCCAGGGCCAACCGATGTAGCGCGGACTCTGCGCGAGCCGCGGCCCGATGCCCGCCAGGCGTTGCGGCGGCAACGCGCCCAGCGCCAGCACCACGCGGTCGCTGGCGAAATAGCCGCCATCGTCCAGGTGCACGCGATAGCCCTCGCCGACGCGCGTGATCGCGATGGCTTCCTGCCGTATCAGCGACAGATTGCCGGCGGCCTCATGCGCCTCGTGCAGGCGTTCGGCCAGATAGTCGCCGTATGCGACGCGTGGCAGGAACTCGTCGCGACCGCTCAACCCAAGACTCAGCCATTTCGCGAAATCATCCGGTCTGTCCGGATGCGTCCCCAGCAGGCCGGCACGCACGTTGAGCAGATGCTCCGGCCGCGCTTGTCCGTACGCCACACCGCGCGCGAAGGTATCGCCCACGCCGACCAGGCAGATCTCCGGCGCGCCTTCTTCTGCCGAAGCCAGTTGTGTCGCCAGCACGCTGCCGCTGAAACCTGCTCCCACGATGGTGATGCGCATGTATGTCTCCGGTCGGTTGGGCCGGCGGATTTCTAGCAGCCGCGTTGCGGACGGATGTAAGGAATCTGTTAGCGCGGCACATACAACGGATGCCGAACGATAGCGCTGCACGCGAAGACGTTGATTTACCGGCACTGACGCGACGTCGCGAACGGACATGGCGATCCGGTATCAGCACATGCCGGCGCAGTATCAGGGCAGGACAGCGAGCAACCGATCCGTACAATGCCCGCATGGATGGAACACTGCCCCCTGCACTGCACGACGCGATGTCGACCCGCCTCGGCGATGGCTGGCTGACCGGCGAGGCCTGCCGTCCGTTCGGTGGCGACGATTCGCGGCGATGGGCGATGCCGGCAGCGGTCGCGTTGCCACGTACAACAGACGATGTCGTCGCGCTGGTGCGCGCCTGTCGCTCGCATCGCGTGCCGATCGTTGCGCGAGGCGCGGGCACCGGAACGACCGGTGCCGCCGTGCCGACGCAGGGCGGCGTGGTGGTCTCGTTCGCGCGCATGGACCGCGTCGTCGACATCCGCGCCGCGGATCGCTGCGTGGTGGTGCAGCCGGGCGTTCTGAATGGCGAACTGCAGCTGGCACTCGCGCCGCACGGCCTGTTCTGGCCGCCGGACCCATCGAGCGCGGATGCCTGCAGCGTGGGCGGCAATCTCGCCACCAATGCGGGTGGCCCACGCGCGGTGAAGTACGGCACAGCGCGCGACAACGTGCTCGGACTGGTCGCAGTGACCGGTGCGGGCGAGTTGATCCGCTGCGGCGGCGCGTACACCAAGGATGCGACCGGCTACGACCTCACCCATCTGATCGTCGGCAGCGAAGGCACGCTCGCGATCATCGTCGAAGCGACCCTGAAACTCACACCGCGACCGCGTGCGCAGGCCGGCCTGCGCGTGCTCTACCGGGACGCCGCCACCGCGGCGGCGGCGGTATCGCGCATCATGGCGCGGCCGGCGACACCGGCGATGCTGGAATTCATGGACCGCAGCGCCATCGCGCTGATCCGCCGCAACGGCAGCGACGTGCCTGAGGCCGGTGCCATGCTGCTGGTCGAAGCCGATGGCGACGAGGACACCTTGCCGTACGCGTTGCAGGCGCTCGCCGACGCCGCGGAAGGCGACGGCATGATGGCACTGGATGTCGCCGCCGATGGCAGCGCGCGCGACCGGCTATGGGCGGCTCGGCGCGCGCTGTCGCCGGCGCTGCGCACGATCAAGCCCGGCAAGATCAACGAGGACGTGGTGGTACCGGTCTCGCGCATCCCCGACCTCGTGGCGGCGATGGAAGCGCTGTCGGTCGACGCTGCGCTGCCGATCGTGGTGTTCGGCCACGCCGGCAACGGCAACCTGCACGTGAACATCATGTACGACGACGGCGACGCGGACGAAACCGCGCGCGCATACGCCGCACTGCCGAAGGTGTTTGCGCAGGTGCTCACCCTCGGCGGCACGCTGTCGGGCGAACACGGTATCGGCCTGAGCAAGCGCGATTACATGGCCGATGCGTTCAGCGCGGCGACGCTCGACGCGATGCATGCCGTGAAGGCGGCGCTCGATCCCGACGGCATTCTCAATCCGGGCAAGGTATTGCCGCCGCGGGAAGCCCTGTAGGAGCGACGTCAGTCGCGACCGCGTACCGTGCCCGACCAGAAGACCACCGACAGCATGTTGCCTCTCGCTCGCCGGCCTGCTGATGTTCGACGCGCACCGACGACCTACGGTCGCGACTCACGTCGCTCCTACAACAGGCTCAAAGCTCCGCGAAGTGGTCGTAACCGCGTCGTGGCGGTGACCATGTCCGTCCATCGGCGTCCAGCGGATGTACGCCCTCGCCTGCCATGATCCGGCCGATGCGCGTGATCCGCAGGCCGAGCTGCAATGACACAGCATCGATGCCTGCACGCGCTTCGGGCGGCGCGGTAAAGCAGAGCTCGTAGTCGTCGCCGCCACCGGCCTGCATCACGAGGCGTGTCGCGTCATCGAACGCCGCGCGCAAGGCCTCCGACGCTGGCAGGGCACCGACATCGACCTGTGCCGCCACGCCGCTGCGCGACACGATGTGGCCGAGGTCGGCCAACAGGCCGTCGGAGACATCGACGCAGGCGGTGGCAATCCCGACCAGCGCGCGACCTGCCTCCACGCGCGGCGTGGGCCGGTCCAGCCGCAAACGCAGCACACCGACCGGATCACGCTCCAGCAGCGCCAGCGCGCCGGCCGCGTCGCCCAGCGTCCCGGTCACCCAGACGTCATCGCCGACGCGCGCGCCGTCACGACGCAGCGCGCGACCGGCATCGACGAATCCCATCGCGGTCACCGACACCGACAGCGGGCCGCGCGTCGTATCACCGCCCACCAGCACGACGCCATGCTCACGGGCCAGCGCAAGGAAGCCATCGAGGAAGCCGTCGATCCAAACCGCATCGGACTGCGGCAACGACAGCGACAGCGTGCACCACGCAGGCTCCGCACCCATCGACGCGAGATCGGACAGGTTCACCGCCAGCGCCTTCCAGCCGAGGTCGGCCGGCAACGTGCCATGCGGGAAATGGACGCCGTCGTTCAACGTATCGGCGGTGACGACGAGCTGGCGGCCCGGCGGTGGCGCCAGCAGCGCGGCGTCGTCGCCGATGCCGAGCACGACGTCGTCGCGCGTGCCCGCGCGTGCGCGGATGCGGGCGATCAGGTCGAATTCGCCGGCGCCCATGGCGGTGTCAGGCGCGCGATCGCGCGAAGTCGACGGCCGACTGGATCGCCGCCCACGCCTGTGGGCTGTTCTTCCAGCAGGTGGACCCGGTGAGGCCGGCCGCGCTGGCGACGATCTCGGACGGCTCGGCCGCCGCCAGTTGCCGCAGCGAGGCGATGCCCATCTGTTCCAACCGCTGCACGACCGTGGGGCCGACGCCCTTCAGCGCGAGCAGCGCATCGCGTTCGTCGCTTGGAAAGCGCGCGTTGTCGGCCGGCACGTCAGCGGCGCGCCTGCGCCTCGGCGGGGCGCCATTCGATTGCGGCATGGTCGAGCACGCCGTTGATATAGGTGTGCCCGTGCTCGGAACCGAAGCGCTTGGCGGTTTCGATCGCCTCGTTCAGCACCACGCGGTACGGCACATCAAGGCGGTGGATCAGTTCGTAGGCGGCGATGCGCAGCACCGCACGCTCGATCGGATCGACTTCCTCCACCGTGCGGTCGAGGAACGGCAGCAGGGCCTCGTCCAGCGAGGCGCGATGGCGGACCACGCCGCGCACCAGGTCTTCGAAATATTCGAGGTCGGCGATCTCGTGCGCCTGCTCGTGCGCGAACTGCGCGATCACCTGGCCGACTTCACCGCCCGACATCTGCCATGCGTAGACGGCCTGCAGCGCACGGCGGCGCGCACGTGCGCGCGTGACCGGATCGACGCCGTCCTTGCGGTGGGGATGTTGTTGTCGGCTCACGTCGGCTCCTGCGATTCTGGGGTTACGGCAACTGTTCCAGCAGCTGCGCCATCTCGATGGCGGCCAGCGCGGCTTCCTCGCCCTTGTTGCCGTGGCTGCCACCGGCACGGGCTTCCGCATCCTCGATGCGCTCCACCGCCAGCACGCCATTCAGCACCGGCACGCCGGTGTCGAGCTGCACGCGCATCAGGCCCTCGGCGCAGCGGTCGGCGACATGTTCATAGTGGCGGGTATCGCCACGGATCACGCAGCCCAGCGTGATGATCGCCGCGTGGTCGCCCGAGGCAGCCAGGCGCGCAGCCACCAGGGGGATTTCCCAGGCGCCCGGCACGCGCACCACGTCGATCGCGTCCTCGCCCACGCCGTTGCCGGCCAGGCTCTGCCGCGCACCAGCGACCAGCACATCAGTGATGCGCGGATTCCAGCGGCTGGCGATGATCGCGAAGCGGGCGCCATCGGGCGCGCGCAGATCGCCTTCGTAGTGGGACATGGCGGGTTCCTTGGGGGTGGGGAAGTCTACCAGCCGGGGCGACCGGCCGGTCTGCCGGGGCCGGTCAGGGCTGGACGTACTCGACCACGTCGAGGCCGAACCCGGCCAGGCCGACCTGCCGCCGCGGCGTGCCCAGTACCCGCAACCGGCCCAGGCCCAGGTCGGCCAGGATCTGCGCGCCCGCGCCGTTGCGGCGCCACTGGCCCACGTCCTTGGCGTTGGCCTGCACCTCGGGCTGCTTGCGCAGGCGCGCCAGCAACGCGTCGGCGCTGCGCGGCTCGGACAGCACGACCATCACGCCCTGCCCTTCGGCCGCGATCGCGCGCAACGCGTCGGTGGCGTGCACGCCGAAATCGTCGCGCCGCCAGTGCAGCAGGTCGCTCAGCGGGTTCTCCACCTGCACGCGCACCAGGGTGGGCGTGGCCTTGTCGGGCGTGCCGCGGACCAGGGCGAAATGCAGGTCGTGGGCGATGCGGTCGCGGTAGGTGACCAGCTGGAACGGGCCAAACTCCGTCTCGATGTCGCGCGCATCGATGCGCTCGACGGTGTGTTCGGTGGCCAGCCGGTACGCGATCAGGTCGGCGATGGACCCCATCTTCAGCCCGTGCTCGCGCGCGAACACTTCCAACTGCGGGCGCCGCGCCATGCTGCCGTCGGGATTCAGCACTTCCACCAGCACGCCCGCCGGCTCCAGCCCGGCCAGCAGCGGCAGGTCGCTGGCCGCTTCGGTATGGCCGGCGCGCGTCAGCACGCCACCCGGCTGGGCGATCAACGGGAAGATGTGGCCCGGCTGGCTGAGGTCGCTGGGCTTGGCGTCCGGCCGCACCGCCGTGCGCACGGTATGCGCGCGGTCGTACGCGGAAATGCCGGTGGTGACGCCCTCGGCGGCCTCGATGCTGACGGTGAAGTTGGTGTGGAACTGCGCGGTGTTGGTCTGCACCATCGGGGCCAGTCCCAGCTGCGCACAGCGCTCGCGCGTCAGCGACAGGCAGACCAGGCCGCGCGCATGGGTGACCATGAAGTTGATGTCCGACGGCTTGACCAGCTCGGCGGCCATGATCAGGTCGCCTTCGTTCTCGCGGTCCTCGTCGTCGACGATGACGACCATGCGGCCGTTGCGGATCTCTTCCAGCAGCTCGGGAATCGGGGCGAAGTTCATGCGCCACTCCTCTTGCCCAGCAGGCGCTCGACATAGCGCGCCACCAGGTCGATCTCCAGGTTCACCGCGTCGCCGACGACGGTCTCCGCGAATGCGGTGTGCGAGACGGTGTGCGGGATCAGCGCGACCTCGAAGCCTTCGCCGTCCACCTCGTTGACGGTCAGGCTGACGCCGTCCACGCAGATCGAGCCCTTCTTGGCGATGTACTTCAGCAGCGCTGCCGGCGCGGCGAAGCGCCAACGCTGGGCGCGCGCATCGTCGTGCACGGACAGCACGCGGCCGACGCCGTCGACGTGACCGCTGACCAGATGCCCGCCAAGGCGATCGGTCGGACGCATCGCGCGCTCCAGGTTCACGACCGCGCCTTCCTTCAGACCACCCAGCGTGGTCAGCGACAGCGTCTCGGTGGACGCGTCGGCCTGGAAGCTGGACGCATCGAACGCGATCACGGTCAGGCACACCCCGTTCACCGCGATGCTTTCGCCCAGCTGCACGGCGTCGAACGGCAGCGAGCCCACGGCCACGCTCAGGCGGACGTCACCGCCGACGGATTCCAGCGCAGCGATGCGGCCGACGCCCTCGATGATGCCGGTGAACATCAGCACGCCTCCGAAAGGAGGATGGGAACAACGCGGGAACTCGTGGAAGGCATGGAACGTCTCTCGCAGGAACGGGCGGAGACGCCTCCGGGCGCGAAGGCAGGCGCACGACGCCACGCTCGCGCGTGGTTCGGCGGTGCCGTCTTCTTTCATCCGGACTATGACCGTCGGCTCCGGCATCGGACCGGATCTGCTGACCCTTCGGCGACATTGGAAAGTCCGCACAAGCATGTGCGGGCTCTGCGAGGGACTCGCATGTCACCGAGGCGCTCGCGGGCTCGTCGCTGGGCGACCTACCGCCGGTGGGGAATCGCACCCCGCCCTGAAGACGTCGTTGGTGGTGTGCCGGCGGACCGGCCCGCGCAGTTTACACGCCGGGTCCGGCGATGGCTCTGAACGGAGCGTTCCGCGCCCCTGTAGGAGGGGCTTCAGCCCCGGCCATCAGTGCTTTGTCAGCGTCGCGCCAGAAGCGTCGGGGCTGAAGCCCCTCCTACAGGACCTTGCGGCGCAAATGCAGGATCAGCGGCCAGCGCATGGTGCGCACCCGCTGCGGATCGCCCCAGATCTCGGCCAGGGCCGGCGTATGCGCGTAGACCGGGTCCTCGCCGGTGGCGGCGCGGTAGCTGCCGGTGGCCGAGAGGCTGCCGAAATAGCCCAGCAGCGTGGGCAGGTTCCATTCGGCCGTCAGCCACAGGCGCGGCGTGGGGATCGTCTCGAACGGCCACACGTAGTCGCCGTAGCCCATGTCCACGTCGGCCCGCTCGGGCGGCCAGTACGGATCGATATCGTCGCGGACCTTCTCGGCCACCTCGGCCAGGTCGTCCTCGAAGATGATGTCCTGGTAGGTCCATGCCGCCAGCACGCCGCCCGGGCGCAGCACGCGCTCGCAGGTGGCGAAGAAACGGTAACGGTCGAACCAGTGCAGCGCCTGCGCCACCGCGATCAGATCGACGCTGCCGTCGGCGAGTGCGGTGGTTTCGGCCGGCTCGATCGCCAGGCTGACGTTGGCGTCCGGCTGCCTGTTCGCCCAGTGGCGCTCGATCTGCGCGGCACTGGGATCGGTGGCATGCACGAGGGCGAAGCGCGCGGCCAGTCCGCGCGTGGCCTGGCCGCTGCCGCAGCCGGGCTCCCAGACCTGCGCGCTGGCCGGCACCGCCGACGCGATCACGTCGTACAGCGCGTCCGGATAGGTCGGGCGCGAGGCGAGATAGACGTCGGCGACGCCGGAGAAATGATCCTTGAAGGCCACCATGACGTGCGTTCTAGCGGGCAGGTTGCAGCAGGAGGCGGTGATCTTCGCCAATCATGCGGCTGTCGACAATCTCCAGCTTCAGCCGGTCCGCCATCGCCTGGATGCCCAGGCCGCCGAACAGCGGACGGGCCAGGTCGCCCAGCAACACCGGCGCCACGTACAGCAGCACTTCGTCGGCCAGGCCGGCGGCCAGGAACGCGCCGGCCAGGGTCGCGCCGGCTTCGGCATGGACTTCGTTGATGCCGCGCGCGGCCAGCAGTTCCAGCACCGCCTTCAGATCGAAGTTGCTGCCGGTCGCCGGTGCGACCACGCGCTGGACGTCGACGTCGCGTGGCGGCTTCGCCTCCGCGGTGTGTACGTAAAGCGTCGGCGCTCCGCCCTGGCGCACGTTGCCGCGCGCCACGGTCGCCAGGCCGGGATCGAGCACCACGCGCAGCGGCGGGTCGAACACGGTGTCGTCGCCGAAGCGCACCGTCAGCGAGGGATCGTCGGCCAACACCGTGCCGGCGCCGGTGAGGATGGTCCCGGCGCGCGCGCGCCAGCGCATCACGTCGCGGCGCGAGGCCTCGCCGCTGATCCACTTGGAATCGCCGTTCGCCATGGCGGTACGACCATCCAGGCTGGTCGCCAGCTTCACCCGCATCCACGGCCGACCGCGCTCGACACGCGAGAGAAAGCCGCGGTTCAACCGGCGCGCCTGCGCTTCCATCAGTCCGGACTGCACGGCGATGCCGGCCGCGCGCAGCCGGTCGAAACCGGCGCCGTCCACCTGCGGGAATGGATCGCGTATCGCGGCGACCACGCGCGTCACGCCAGCAGCGACCAATGCCTCCGCGCAGGGGCCGGTCCGCCCGGTATGCGCGCAGGGCTCGAGCGTGACGTAGGCGGTCGCGCCCTTTGCGCGATCACCCGCCGCCTGCAGCGCGAAAACTTCCGCATGCGGACCACCGGCCTTCTGGTGCCAGCCTTCGCCGACGATCTGTTCCCCCTGCACGATCACGCAGCCGACCATCGGGTTCGGCCGCGTCGTGTACGCGCCGCGCTCGGCCAGCCGCAGCGCGCGCGCCATGTGCAGGTGATCGAAGGCGGAGAAGGAGGCGTCAGTCATGCGTCGTCCACGCGGTATCGGGAGGGGCGCCAGTATGCGCCAGACGCTGCGCTGGCCTGATCGACATGATCACCACCGGCGTCCCGTGCAGCGACGTCCGCTCTTCCACCTGCCAGCCGAGCGACGCATAGAAGTCCTCGTGCCAGAGCGTGAACAGGCGCAGCATCGCCACGCCTTCGCGCGCGGCATGCGCGACCGCCGCCTCGACGAGAACACGTCCGCCGCCACGGCCGCGCGCTTCCGGCACCACGAACAGGCTGCCCAGCCACGGGCTGCCGCGATCCTGCAGCGCCGGAGCGTCCTCGACCAGCAGGCTGACCGAGCCCAGCAGGTCCTCGCCGTCCATCAGCAGCAGCGTGGTCGGCACCGACGTACGCGTCGCGTGGTCGGCCAGTTCGGCCGTGGCGGCGTCCAGCGTCCAGTCGTCGTAGAGCGCACCCCATTCCTGGTGGTGCCAGCGTGCGAGCGATCCGATGCACGCCGGGTGCCGCCCGATCGCCTCGATGCGCACGGCTTAGCGCTTCTTGTTCTTGTCCGCGTGCTTGTCGAACGGGACCACGTCGCCACCCAGCAGCGACAGCTGGCCGGCGGCGGGCAGGTCGCGTTCCAGCTTCTCGATCTCGTCGCGGAAGTCGGCCACGTCCTCGAAGCTGCGGTACACCGACGCGAAGCGCACGTAGCCCACGTGATCCAGCTTGCGCAGCTCGCCCATGACGAATTCGCCGATCTTGCGCGAGGCGATCTCGCGCTCGCCGCTCATGCGGATCGCGTGGATCACCGCACGCACTGCCGCTTCGATCTGCTCTTCGGACACCGGCCGCTTCTGCAGTGCGCGGTCGAACCCTGCGCGCAGCTTGCGCGCGTCGAAGGTGTCGCGGCGACCATCGCCCTTGATGACCGCCGGCAGCTTGATCTCGATGTTCTCCAGCGTGGAGAACCGCTCCCCGCACGCCTCGCACTCGCGGCGGCGACGGATCGTCGCCCCGTCTTCGGACACGCGCGAGTCGATGACGCGGGTATCGGTGTGCTGGCAGAAGGGGCAGTGCATCGTCGTAGATCAGCCGTAAACCGGATACTTCCGGCACTGCGCAGTGACGTTCTCGCGCACCTTCGCCAGTACGGCCTCGTCGCTCGGCGCATCCAGCACGTCGCAGATCCAGTTGGCCAGGTCGATGCAGTCCTGCTCGCCGTAGCCGCGCGTGGTGACGGCGGGCGTGCCGATGCGCAGGCCGGACGTCACGAAGGGCTTGCGCGGGTCGTTCGGCACCGAGTTCTTGTTGACGGTGATGTGTGCCTTGCCCAGCGCCTCTTCCGCGTCCTTGCCGCTGACGTCCTTGCCGATCATGTCGACCAGCATCAGGTGGTTTTCGGTACCGCCGGACACGATCTTGTAGCCGCGCGCGATGATCGTCTTCGCCATCGCCTGGGCGTTCTTCACCACCTGCGCCTGGTAGGTCTTGAACTCCGGCTCCAGCGCTTCCTTGAAGGCCACGGCCTTGGCCGCGATGACATGCATCAGCGGACCGCCCTGGATGCCCGGGAAGACGATGCTCTGCAGCTTCTTCTCGATCTCCTCACCGGCACCCTTGGCGACGATGATGCCGCCACGCGGACCGCGCAGCGTCTTGTGGGTGGTCGAGGTGACGACGTGGGCGTGCGGCAGCGGGTTCGGATACACGCCAGCGGCGACCAGGCCGGCCACGTGCGCCATGTCCACGAACAGGTAGGCGCCGACCTTGTCGGCGATGGCGCGGAAGCGCGCCCAGTCGACGATCTGCGAATAGGCGGAGAAGCCCGCCACGACCATCTTCGGCTTGTGCTCCAGCGCCAGCTTCTCGACGTCGTCGTAATCGATCAGGCCCTTGTCGTTCACGCCGTACTGGATGGCGTTAAACAGCTTGCCAGAGGCGTTGACCTTGGCGCCGTGGGTCAGGTGACCGCCATGGGCCAGGCTCATGCCCAGAATGGTGTCGCCCGGATTCAACAGGGCGAAATACACCGCCTGGTTGGCCTGCGAGCCGGAATGCGGCTGCACGTTGGCGTAGTCCGCGCCGAAGAGCTGCTTCACGCGGTCGATGGCCAGCTGCTCGGCGATGTCGACGTACTCGCAGCCGCCGTAGTAGCGCTTGTGCGGATAGCCCTCGGCGTATTTGTTGGTCAGCACGCTGCCTTGGGCTTCCAGGACGCGGGGACTGGCGTAGTTCTCGCTGGCGATCAGCTCGACGTGATCCTCCTGCCGGCGCGCCTCGTGGGCGATGGCCTGGGCCAGTTCGGGATCGTAGGTTTCGATGCGGGCGTCGCGCGGGAACATCGGGTCTCCGGGGGCAAGGGCGGGCGGGATGGCCGATTGTATCCCGCCCGGCCCCCGCCCACCCCGCCCCGGAAAAGGAAAAGCGCGCCGGAGCGCGCTTTTCGGGGCATCGGGCCGCCTGGCTCAATGATGCAGCAGCAGGTCGGCGATGATACCGGTGGCGATGGCGACCATCAGCAGGTTGCCGCGGTCGTCGCGTACCCAGTGGTAGCCACGGGGCGGATGACGCACGTGGTAGCGGTTGTAGTCGTTCACCACGTAGACCGGGCCCCGGTAGTAGTCACGGTACCGCTGTCCCTTGGCCCACCGGTGGTAACTGGGAGCCGGACGGTAGACGACGCGCGGCGGGGCGTAGTAGCGGCGGTCGTCGTAGCGTCGATCATCCCGGCGGCCGTCGTGGTAGCCATGCCGGTAGGCCTGGCGCTGGTCGCGGTGATCGCGGCGGTCGTCACGGCGATCCTCGCGCCAGTCGCGGCGATCATCCCGACGGTCGTCGCGGCGGTCATGGTGATGGGAACGGCCGCGATCATGTCCGCGGTCGTCGCGCGCCAGCGCGGGGGCGGTGACGGCGAAGGCCAGGACGGCGCAGGCCATGCTCTGGAAAAGACGCTTGGTGTTCATGTGGAAGCCCTCTGTGTGGCACGTGAGCCCATCATGCCGATCACATCTGAACCGATTCCGGCTGGAAAACGGTTACGGCGATGTCAAAACCGCGTCGGCGAAATGTATTCAGCCGCCGGTCGGCCCTGCCCGAATGGCTATAATCGCTGCCTTCCCCTTTACCCCATCGCCCGCCGCTGCCCGGCCGGGCGCCGGGGCCTGCGTACCGGAGCCTGCATGTCCTCGCAATACATCTACACCATGAACCGGGTCAGCAAGGTGGTCCCGCCCAAGCGGCAGATCATCAAGGACATCTCGCTGTCGTTCTTCCCGGGCGCGAAGATCGGCCTGCTGGGCCTGAACGGCGCGGGCAAGTCCACGGTCCTGAAGATCATGGCCGGCGTGGACACCGACTTCGAAGGCGAGGCCCGTCCGCAGCCCGGCATCAAGGTCGGCTATCTCGCGCAGGAACCGGAACTCAATCCCGAGCACACCGTCCGCCAGGCCGTCGAGGAAGGCGTGGGCGACGTGCTGCAGGCCCAAGCCGCGCTAGAGGCGGTGTATGCCGCCTACGCCGAGGAAGGCGCGGACTTCGACGCGCTGGCCAAGGAGCAGGAGCGCCTCGAAGCCATCCTCGCCGCCGGTGACGCACATACGCTGGAAAATCAGCTGGACGTGGCCGCCGACGCGCTGCGCCTGCCGCCGTGGGACGCCATCGTCGGCAAGCTGTCCGGCGGCGAGAAGCGCCGCGTGGCGCTGTGCCGCCTGCTGCTGCAGAAGCCGGACATGCTGCTGCTCGACGAGCCGACCAACCATCTGGACGCCGAGTCCGTCGAATGGCTGGAACAGTTCCTCGCCCGCTACACCGGCACCGTGGTGGCGGTGACCCACGACCGCTACTTCCTCGACAACGCGGCCGAGTGGATCCTCGAACTCGACCGTGGCCGCGGCATCCCGTGGAAGGGCAACTACACCGACTGGCTGGTGCAGAAGGACGAACGCCTGAAGCAGGAAGACAACCAGGAAAAGGCCCGCCAGAAGGCGATCCAGAAGGAACTGGAGTGGTCGCGCCAGAACGCCAAGGGCGGCCGCTCCAAGGGCAAGGCTCGCCTGGCGCGCCTGGAAGAGCTGCAGTCGGTCGACTACCAGCGCCGCAACGAGACCAACGAGATCTTCATCCCGCCGGGCGAGCGCCTGGGCAACTCGGTGATCGAGTTCAAGAACGTCTCCAAGAAGTTCGGTGACCGCCTGCTGATCGATAACCTCAGCTTCCTGGTGCCCGGCGGCGCGATCGTCGGCATCATCGGCCCGAACGGCGCCGGCAAGTCGACGCTGTTCAAGATGATCACCGGGCAGGAGAAGCCGGACTCCGGCGAGATCGTCAAGGGCCCGACCGTCCAGTTGGCTTACGTCGACCAGAGCCGCGACAAGCTGGAAGGCAACCACAACGTCTTCCAGGAAATCTCGGGCGGCCTGGACATCCTCAACATCAACGGTGTGGAGATCCAGTCGCGCGCCTACATCGGTCGCTTCAACTTCAAGGGCCAGGACCAGCAGAAGATGGTCGGCTCGCTGTCCGGCGGTGAACGTGGTCGCCTGCACATGGCCAAGACGCTGCTGCAGGGCGGCAACGTCCTGCTGCTCGACGAACCGTCGAACGACCTGGACATCGAAACCCTGCGCGCGCTGGAAGACGCGCTGCTGGAGTTCCCCGGCAACACCTTCGTCATTTCGCATGACCGCTGGTTCCTCGACCGCATCGCCACGCACATCCTCGCCTTCGAAGGCGATTCGCACGTGGAGTTCTTCCAGGGCAACTACCGCGAATACGAGGAAGACAAGAAGCGTCGCCTGGGCGAAGAAGGCGCGCGCCCGCACCGCCTGCGGTTCAAGGCGCTGAAGTAGATTCGGGATCCAGCATCCCTGTCACTGCATCGAGCAATCTGTCTCGACGGAAAAGCCCGCGATGAAGCGGGCTTTTCTTTTCCTGGGTGCGGACGCGTCAGTGCGACGTCCAGGCTTCAGGCCGCGCAGCGGAGGGACACCACCCTCAACCCGGCAACTGGATCCTTCCACTGCCAACCAGGACACCAAGCACGATCGCACCGATGAGCGTGGCTACCATCAGCACCACCTGGACGATAGCCCAGCCTGCCGCGCCGCGCAGAAAGGCCTTCCATCGCGAATATCCCGGGAAGACCTGAGTCAGCGAAAACACGTTGAGAAGCACCGCCACCAGCACCATCACTGCCTGCGCGTCCGACCACCAGCGCTGAAGCGGCATGAAAACCGTCCATACGACGAACAACTGCGCCATCAGGAACGAAGTGATCACGAGCCATTCGGGGTAGTTGATCTGCTTGAAACGTCGGAACGTCAGCTTGAATGCAGCCGCCTGCACCGGCAGCAACAACAAGGTAATCAAGGTCAGGTGGCGATTCATCCAGTCCTTGACCACCCCGAATACTTTTCCCATCCGGGCCATGGCTTCGGCCTGCTTGGCATTCATGTCGCTTTGATGTCCTGCTCCTGCCTCCATGCCCGCCGTGAGCGACGCCCCAAGCGCATCGCCATCCAGTGCGTAGTGCGCCATCACCGTAGCCGCAGCGCCCGTCATCATGATCAGCAGCAATGGCTTGACGATCCCTGCGCGTCGCCCTTCGATGTAATCACGGATGAGAAGCCCCGGCCGCAGCATCAGCCGTTTCAAGGTGTAGAGGACGCCGCGATCCATGTGCAGCACGCTGTGCTCCAACTCGTGCCCCAGGAAATGCCAGTCGATGCGATGCGTCGGCGTCGGCTGGCCGCATGCAGGACAAAACTTCTGTTCGGGACCATCCGTCACGCGCGCGTAGTTGGCGCACTTCCCCACGTCCGACATCGCCATCCCCATGGCTGGAAAGCGTCGCATTCTAGAGCGGAGCCCCTGCGTTTGGGAAAGCGACGGCCGCCCTCATTCCATCGGCAGTCCGAACACCTTGCGCAGGTAGGCCACGAAATCGGGATCGTCGCTCATGCCCTTGCCGGGTGTGTCGCTGACCTTGGCGACCGGCTGGCCCTGGCAGCGCACCATCTTCAACACCAGTTGCAGCGGCCTGGGTCCGACGTCGTTGGTCAGGTTGGTGCCGATGCCGAAGCCCACCTTGCAGCGCCCGCGGAAATGCGCGTGGATGCGCAGTACCGCGTCGATGTCCAGGCCATCACTGAAGACCAGCGTCTTGCCCTGCGGATCGATCCGCTGCGACTCCAGGTGCGCGATGACGCGGTCGCCCCACGCCAGCGGATCGCCCGAGTCGTGGCGCATACCGTCGAACAGCTTGCTGAAGTAGAGATCGAAATCGCGCAGGAAGGCGTCCAGTCCCACGACGTCCGACAGCGCGATACCGAGATCGCCACGGTACTCCTGCGCCCATGCCTCGAAGGCAGCCCGCTGCGAGTCGCGCAGGCGCGGCCCCAGTTGCTGGAACGCCTGCAGCCACTCGTGCGCCATCGTGCCGTGCGGCGTCATGCCGTACAGGCGCGCGAAATGGATGTTGCTGGTGCCGACGAACTGACTGCCCAGTACCTGCCGGCAGATCGGCAGCAGCCGCGCATGCCAGTCGTGCGAATAGCGTCGGCGCGTACCGAAGTCGGTGATCGTGCAGTCCGGCGCGGCGTCGCGCAGGCGCTCCAGCTTGGTGCGCAGGCGATGCTCGCCCTCCTGCACGTCGCCGCCCGGCTGCGCGCGCATCCAGGTCTCGCTGATGATCGCCAGCACCGGCACTTCGAACAGGATCGTCTGCAGCCACGGACCATCGATGGTCAGGTCGAGCTCACCCGGCACCTGCGTGGAGGGCGCGATGTGCACATGGCGCCGGCGCAGCTGGAACTGCTCGAGGAAGTCGACGAAATCCGGCTTGATGTAGCGCAGCGAGGCGAGAAACCGCAGTTCCTCGTCGCTGAAACGCAGATCGCAGAGCCGGTCGATCTCCGCCCAGATCGCGTCCAGGTGTTGCACCAGATCCACACCCGGCGTGCGGCATTTGAAGCGGTACAGCACCTGTGCACCGGGATGCTGGTGCAGCACCGCCTGCATCATCGTGAGCTTGTAGAGGTCGGTGTCGAGCAGCGAGGGGATCATCATGCCGGTCACGCAGGCGCCGTCAGGGGATGCGCCATGGTCGCACGACCGGCGCGCGCCAATGCGCGCGGCTGCGCTGCAGCGCCCCATCGCGGGGAAAGTCCGCACCGCAACGGTGCCGATTAA
Source organism: Pseudoxanthomonas japonensis (assembly GCF_043632995.1). Classification (NCBI taxonomy): domain Bacteria; kingdom Pseudomonadati; phylum Pseudomonadota; class Gammaproteobacteria; order Lysobacterales; family Lysobacteraceae; genus Pseudoxanthomonas; species Pseudoxanthomonas japonensis. Next base: position 3,339,130 of record NZ_CP171632.1, read on the forward strand.
AGCACCTCGGCCGCACGCCGATAGCGCTTCAATCACGGGATCGACAGGCGGCCATCGGAGTCACGGTCTGTCGTCCTGCCTTTTCGCGCAAGGAGTTCCATGAACGCATGCCCCGCCGCTTCCGTATCCGAGGCCGGCATCGACGACCATATCCAGTCCGTCTCCGGACTGTCGGATTCGCTGCTGAAGCAGTTGCGCCAGTCGCTGCAGAAGATCGATGAGATCAACCGCGTCACCCGCATCATCTCGATGAACGCCCGCATCGAGGCCGTCCGCATCGGCACGGCCGGGCGTAGCTTCGGGGTGATAGCGGAAGAGATGGATACGCTGTCGCGGCGGGTCAGCGATACGGCACGCGAGATCGACCAGATGGCCGGCCGCACCAGCACCGACTTGCGCGAACGGCTGGACGAGCTGCAGACCAATGTCCGTCGCACACGGCTCACCGATCTGGCGCTGGCCAACATCGACCTGATCGACCGCAACCTGTACGAGCGCAGTTGCGACGTGCGCTGGTGGGCGACCGATGCCGCGATGGTGGCGGCCGTGCAGGATCCGCAGCCCGCCACGCTGGCGCACGCCAGCCAGCGGCTCGGCCAGATCCTGGACTCCTACACCGTCTACTTCGACCTGGTCCTCGCCGATCTTCAGGGCAACGTCATCGCCAACGGACGGCCGCGCCAGTACCGTTCGGTCGGACAATCGGTGGCGCAGCGCGCGTGGTTCCAGTCGGCCATGGCCACCGCCAGCGGCGAGGAATTCGGCTTCCAGTCCATGCACGCCAGCCCGCTGGCGGGCGGCGAGCGCGTGCTGGTCTACGCCTGCACCGTGCGCGAGGGCGGCCGCGTGACGGGCCGGCCGCTCGGCGTGCTCGGCATCGTGTTCCGCTGGGACGCCCTGGCTCAGACCATCGTCGAACGCACGCCGCTGTCGGAGGCGGAGTGGCGTCGCAGCCGCGTCTGCATCGTCGATGAGCAAGGGCACGTGCTGGCCGATACCGCAGGGAGCGACGCGGCGTCACCGCGACTGGACTTTCCCGGGCGCGCCGCTTTGTTCGCCCAGTCGCGCGCGGCCGTCGACCTGATCATGGATGGACGCACGCACTGCATCGCGCAGGCCGCCTCGCCGGGCTACGAGACCTACCGCACCTGCTGGCATTGCGTGATCGCGCAAGGCGTCGACTGAGGCCTGCCGGTCAGGCCAGCCACACACCGTCGTCGCGCACCTGCACGGCGACGGCACGCAGCGAATCGCCGCGACAGGGGCCGGCCACGCAGTCGCCGCGCACCAGTTCGAACGACGCGCCGTGCGCGGCGCAGACCAGATGGCCGTCCTTGCTCTTGAGGAACTGGCCCGGCGCCCAGTCGAGGCGGCGGCCTGCATGCGGGCAGACGTTCAGCCACGCGCGCACGTCGTCGCCGTCCCGGAAGAGGATCAACGACTCGGCATCGTCGCCGATCGTGACCTCAACCTCGGCAAAACCGCCATCGACGATGTCGTTCAGTGCACTCAGTCGCATATCGTTTAACGAAGTCCTCACACGGTCACACAACGGTCATCCGATACTGCCGCACCGGCCCCCGCCGCATTCTGTCACGACGCAACGCCATGTACGCACGCCACTTCCAGTTCAACGCCTTCCGTAACGTCTTCGCACCGCGCAAGCCGCGCCATCCGCTGCTGCGGGTCGGCCTGGGCCTGCTGGGCGTCGCGCTGCTGGGCGTGCTGGTGTTCTTCAGCGTGTTCGTGGGCGCCGCGATGATCGCCGGCGGCCTGGTCTACAAGCTGGTCCGCCAGCGCGGGAAGCCACAGGCCCGCGATGTGCGCGTGGTCGACGCCGAGTACCACGTGGTGCGCAAGCCGGTGCTGCCGCTGCCGCGCTGACGACGCCCGCGGGAACCCGGTTCCCGCCTACACTCTCCGGCCGCTCTTCTTCCTCCACGGCCGCCATGACCGACCTGATTCCTGCCCCGCCCCTCCCGCGCGTACCCGTGCGCGGAGGCGCCACGTTCCCCGTGCGTCGAATCTTCTGCGTCGGACGCAATTTCGCGGACCATGCGCGTGAAATGGGCGCGGCCGCCCCGGCCTCGAAGGCGGAGCGTGGAACGCCCGTCTTTTTCCACAAGCCCGCCGATGCCATCGTTACGGGCAATGCCGACGTTCCCTACCCGCCCGGCACCCAGGATCTGCACCACGAGGTCGAACTGGTCGTCGCGCTGGGTGCGGACGCGCCTGCCGGCACGCTCGCGCGCGATGACGCGCAGGCGCTGGTGATCGCCTACGGCGTCGGCCTGGACCTCACGCGTCGCGACCTCCAGGCCGCGGCCAAGGCAAAGGGCCTACCGTGGGACACCGGCAAGGGCTTCGACCACTCGGCACCGGTCAGCGAACTGGTGCCGGCGGCCGATGTCGGCGCGCTGGACGACCTCACGCTGACCCTGCGCGTGAACGGCGGCACGCGCCAGCACGGATCGCTGCGAGACCTGATCTGGGACGTGCCCGACATCCTGCACGAACTGTCGAAGCTCTACGCACTGAAGGCCGGCGATCTGGTCTTCATGGGCACGCCGGCGGGCGTCGCCGCGCTCGTGCCGGGCGACCGGTTCATCGCCTCGCTGGACGACGTGGTGACGCTGCAGGGCCGCATCACCGCCTGAGCGGTGCAACGGCGGGCGTCATGCGCGCTATAGTCCCCGCCGATGGCGCGACGACGCCGACAGACAGGACAACAGCATGGGCATGGTCAGCGAGTTCAAGGAATTCATCGCGCGCGGCAACGTGGTCGACCTGGCGGTCGGCGTGGTGATCGGCGCCGCGTTCGGCAAGATCGTCACCACGCTGGTCGACAAGATCATCATGCCGCCGATCGGGCTGCTGGTCGGTGGTGTCGACTTCTCGAAGTGGGCGTGGACCTTGAAGGAAGCCACGGTGGACGCGGCCGGCAAGGAAGTCCCCGCCGTGGTGATCGGCATCGGCGAGTTCCTCAACACGGTGATCCAGTTCGTCATCGTGGCGTTCGCGATCTTCCTGCTGGTGAAGGCCGTCAACCGCCTGCACCGCAAGCCCGAGGCCGCACCGGCTGCGCCGCCCGAAGACGTCCTGCTGCTGCGCGAGATCCGCGATGCCCTGAAGAAGTAAGCGGACGCTGCATTCCGAACCGGCAACACCGGCAAAGGAACCACGAGGCCACGGGCTGCTAAGCTCATGGCCTTCGTTTTTCCGGGATATGCCATGCGCCTCGCTCCGCTGCTGCTCGCCCTGACGTTCGCCGTTCCCGCACTCGCCGCCCAGCGCGAGACCCGCATTCCCGATGCCGCCCTGGTCACCGCCACCCAGCTGCGCGAACAGGCGCTGGCCGACGACACCGGATGGAAGGTCGTCGAATCGCTGACCACCGAGATCGGCCCGCGCCTGGCGGGCAGCGAGGCCGATGCGAAGGCGGTGGCGTGGGCCGAAGCGAAGTTCAAGGCGCTCGGTTTCGACAAGGTGTGGCTCGAGCCGGTGACCTTCCCGAAATGGGTGCGCCGCAGCGAACACGCCGTTGTGCTGGGCGAGCACGCGCAGCCGTTGACCGTCACCGCGCTGGGCGGTAGTCCCGCCGGCAAGGTGGATGCCGAGATCGTCCGCTTCGCCGACCTCGCCGCGCTGGAGGCGGCGCCGGAAGGGTCGCTGGCGGGCAAGATCGCCTTCGTCGACTACCAGATGAAGGCCGCGCGCGATGGCAGCGATTACCGCAACGGCGGCGCGATCCGCTCGAAGGGGCCGTCGGCGGCGATCCGCAAGGGTGCGGTCGCGTTCCTGATGCGTTCGGCCGGGACCGACAACCACCGCGTCGCGCACACCGGCATCACCCGCTTCGACGACGGCCTGACGCCGGTGCCGTCGGCCTCGTTGACGATCCCCGATGCCGATCAGCTGGCGCGCCTGCTGCAGCGCGGCCCGGTGCGCGTGTCGCTTGCGCTGGATTGCGGCTGGGACGGCGAATACACCTCGCACAACGTCATCGGCGAGATCACCGGGCGCAGCCTGCCGAAGGAGGTCGTGGTGATCGGCGGCCACCTGGATTCGTGGGACCTGGGCACCGGCGCGATCGACGATGGCGCCGGCATCGGCATCACCATGGCCGCGGGCCACCTGATCGGGCAGCTGAAGCAGGCGCCGAAGCGCACGATCCGCGTGATCGCCTTCGCCAACGAGGAACAGGGGCTCTATGGCGGCAAGGCCTACGCAGAGAAGCACCTGGCCGACATCACCCGCCACCAGCTCGCCGCCGAGAGCGATTTCGGCGCGGGCCGCATCTACGCGTTCAACACCGGCGCGCCGGCGCATGCGCGCAAGGCGACCGAGCAGATCGCGCAGGCGCTGGCGCCGCTGGGCATCGAGTACGCGCCGGACAAGGGCAGCGCGGGACCCGACATCAGCCCGTTCGCTGCGAAAGGCATGGCCTGGGCGTGGCTGGCGCAGGATGGCAGCGACTATTTCCATCTGCACCACAACGCCGACGACACGCTGGACAAGATCGATCCAGGCGCGCTGGCGCAGAACGTGGCGGCGTACACGGTGTTTGCGTATCTGGCGGCAGAGGCCGAGGGTGATTTCGGCAGCCAACTGAAGGAATAGCGCCGGTCGTGGGAGCGACGTGAGTCGCGACGGGTTGTCGCTACCGCCGCATGGCTACCCGCTCCCCTCAGCCATGATCGGCCGGCACAGACGCCGGCTTCGATCTTCGCGACTCACGTCGCTCCCACCTGTGATCTGCGCATCGCTTCAGCTACTCAGCGGCTGCGCTGTTTCCACTGCGCGAGGAACACCGCGGTCGCCGCGGCGACGTTGAGGCTTTCGACGGCGCCGCTGCCGGGAATCGACAGACGCGTATCGCAGGCCGCGGCGAGCTGCGCGTCCATGCCTTCGCCTTCGGCGCCCATCACGTAGACCAGCCGCTTCGGCAGCGTCGCGGCGAACAGGTCGTCGCCACCGCGCACGACGGTGGCCGCCAGCGAGAATCCTGCGTTGCGCAACTGGGCAGCCGCATTTCCAGTCTGTCCCATGCGCACCAGCGTCACCTGTTCGGCACCGCCTTCGGCAACGCGCGCAGCCGCGCCGGAAATCGCCAACGTCGAATCGCGCGGCAGCAGGATGCCGGCCACGCCGAAATGCGCCGCCGACCGCAGGATGGCACCGAAATTGTGCGGATTGCCCACGCCATCCAGCCACAGCGCCGCCAAAGGCCTGTCTTCCGGCAGCGCACGCAGCCAGTCGCCCATCGGCATCGGCTCCACCTTCAGTACGTCAGCCACCACGCCTTCGTGGTGGGTGCTGGCGGCGAGGCGATCGAGGTCGCCCTCCTCCACCACGCGGTAGCCGACGCGCTGCTTCACGCACCAGGCCAGCAACGGCTTCAGCGCGGGGATGCGCGACTCGGTCAGATAGACCTTGCGGATGCCTTCGGGCCGGCGCGCAAACACCGCGTGGACCGCATTGAGCCCGTACAGCCGGAGTTCGCTGCGCGATGCGCCTACGGCGGATCGCTCTTCGCGCGGCGTCTCGCTGCGTGGTGCTCGCTCGTGCGGCGTGCGGGGTGGACGGCGCCGGTCCGGCGGACCGCCCGGACCGCCCGGACCGCCCGGACCGCCCGGACCGCCCGGACCGCCCGGACCGCCCCGCGGACGATTGTTCCAGGGATTGCTCACGTCAGGCCCTGGTCTTCCAGAAATCGGCGTTGCGGATGCCCAGCGCCTCCGGATCGAAGGTCGGGTCCACGCCCAGCTTCTTCTGCCGCTCGTAATCGCGCAGCGCGATCAGCGCCGGCTTCTGCAGGATCAGGATGGCGACGACGTTCAACCACGCCATCAGGCCCACGCCGATGTCGCCCAGCGTCCACGCCATCGCCGCGTTGTGGTACGCACCGAACACCACCATGCCCACGATGCCCAGGCGCAGCAGCAGCGTCGCCAGCGGATGCGTCTTCTTCGTGCCGGCCAGGTAGGTCAGGTTGGTTTCGGCCATGTAGTAATAGGCCATGATCGTGGTGAAGGCGAAGAAGAACAGCGCCAGCGCCACGAAGCCCGCGCCCCAGCCCGGCAGCACCGACTCCACCGCGGCCTGGGTGAACTGCGCGCCTTCCGACGGCTGCACGCCCGGCACGCCGGAGAAGATCTCGACCAGCGTGTCCTTGCCGTTCTCGGTGACCGTCCTGAAGGTGTTGTACATGCCGGTGGACAGCAGCAGGAACGCCGTCGAGGTGCACACCAGCATGGTGTCGAAGTAGATGGCGAACGCCTGCACGTAGCCCTGCTTGGCGGGGTGCGAGACCTCGGCCGCTGCGGCGGCGTGCGGGCCGGTGCCCTGGCCGGCCTCGTTGGCGTAGATGCCGCGCTTCACGCCCCAGGCGATCGCCTGGCCGATGATCGCGCCGAACGCGGCATGCGCGCCGAACGCGCTGGAGAAGATATCGGCGAACATGGCCGGCACCTTGCCGGCGTTGGCGATCATCACGATCACCGCCATCAGGATGAAGGCGAGCGCCATGAACGGCACCACGACTTCGGCGAACGTGGCGATGCGCTTGATGCCACCGAAGATGATGGTCGCCAGCAATGCCGCCACGCCCAGGCCGATCCACAGCTTCAGCGCACCGGCACCGCCGACCGCCTCGCAACTGCCAGTCCCGCACAGCACGTTGGTGGCACTGTCGGCGATGGCATTGGCCTGTACGCCCGGCAGGAGCAGGCCGGTGGCGACGACGGTGGCCAGTGCGAACGCCACCGCGTACCACTTCAGGCCCATCGCCTTTTCGATGTAGTAGGCCGGACCACCGCGGTAACGGCCTTCGCCGTCCTTTTCCTTGTAGATCTGCGCCAGCGTGCACTCGATGTACGAGGTGGATGCGCCAAGGAAACCCATGACCCACATCCAGAACACCGCACCGGGACCACCGTAGGCGATCGCCGTGGCGACGCCGGCGATGTTGCCGATGCCCATGCGGCCGGCCATCGAGATGGCCAGCGCCTGGAACGAGGACACGCCCGCGTCCGACTTCTGCCCCGTCACCGTCAGCCGGCACATCTCGGCGAAGCCGCGCACCTGCATGACGCGGGTGCGGAGGGTGAACCACAGGCCGGCGCCCAGGCACAGCGCGATCAGCGCGTTGCTCCAGATGATGCCGTTCAACCAGTTGAAAAAGGCTTCCACGGGGATGCGTCTCCGTTCGTTCGTGCGTGCGCTGGGATACGGGAAGGCGGCGCAAGGCGCCGCCGGGTCCCTGCAAGATACCCGCAACACACGCCGCTGCGCAGTCCCCGCGGGCGTTTCAGCCCGGCCAGACCCGCCCGAACAGCCTCAGGTCGTGCAGGCCGTCCGGCTTGCGGATCGCGCTGCGGCGGCAGCCCTCCTCGACGAACCCGTTCTTTTCCAGCACCCGCGCGGAGGCCGGGTTGGTGTCGAGCACGTTGGCCTCGACCCGGCGCAGCGCGAGCGCCGGGACGACCCAGGCCAGGTAGGCGGCGACCACGCGCGTCATGTGGCCTTGGCCCCAATGCGCGCGGCCGAGCCAGTATCCCAGTTCCGCACCATGCGCCTTTTCGCCGCCATGCGGGCGCACCGCAATGCCGCCGCAGGCCTCGCCCTCGATCTCGATGGCGAACACCGGATGCGCCAGGTCGACCACGCGCCCGGCGAGGAAAGCTTCGCCGTCCGCACGCGTGTAGGGATGCGGGAAGCGGTCGCTCAGGCCGCGTGGCACCTGCGGATCGTCGGCATGGCGCAGGAGCGCTCGCAGGTCATCCTGCCGCCAGGCACGCAGCAGGAAGCCCTCGCCTTCGATGCGCACATCCGCATACGGACGCGCACCGGGATCAGCCATGGCCACCCACGGAGGGCGTTTCCGCCTCGAGCTTGCTCAGCTCGTGCGCCACCGCTTCCGGCGATCGCGTGAAGGGCGCGAGCAGCGCGTAGAACGCCGGCACCACGTACAGCGACAACAGCGTGGAGAACGTCACGCCGAAGATCACGACCACGCCGATGGTCGCGCGGCTGGCCGAACCCGGTCCGCCCGCCAGCACCAGCGGCACCGCGCCCATGACGGTGGCCACGGAGGTCATCAGGATCGGGCGCAGGCGCACGCGCGCGGACTCGGCGATGGCCTGCGCCACGCTGGCGCCGTCGTCGCGCAGCTGGTTGGCGAACTCCACGATCAGGATGCCGTTCTTCGCCGCCAGGCCGATCAGCATCACGATGCCGATCTGGCTGAAGAGGTTGAGCGTGCCACCGGTGACCCACAGCCCGATCAGCGCGCCCAGCACGGCCAGCGGCACGGTCAGCATGATGACCAGCGGGTGGATGAAGCTCTCGAACTGCGCCGCAAGCACCAGGTAGACGATCAGCAGCGCCAGGGTGAAGGTCAGCAGGATCGCACCGCCGGCTTCCTGGTACTCGCGCGACTCGCCCTTCCAGTCGATCTGCGCGTAGTCAGGCAATTCCTCGGCCACGGTCTGCCGTGTCCACTCCAGCGCGTCGCCCATGGTGTAGCCGGGCGCCAGGCCCGCGCTGATGGTGATCGCGCGCAGGCGGTTGAAGCGGTTGAACGTGCCCGGCTCGGCGATTTCGCTCAGCGTCACCAGGTTGGACAGGGGCACCAGCGCGCCGTCGCTGCCGCGCACATAGGTGTTCGCCAGGTCCTCGGTGTTGGCGCGCTTCTCGCGGCCGGCCTGCAGCATGACGTCGTACTCTTCGCCGTTGTCCACGTACGTGGTCACCTGGCGCGAGCCCATCATCGTTTCCAGCGTTCGCCCGATCTCCTGCACCGACACGCCCAGGTCGGCGGCGCGGTCGCGATCGATGTTCACGCGCATCTGCGGGCGCGTTTCCTTGTAGTCCGAATCCGGATCCTGGATGCCGGGGTTGCCTTCCATCCGCTGCAGGATGCGGTCGCGCCACTGCGCCAGTTCGGCGTAGTCCGGCCCGCCCAGCACCAGCTGGTAGCGCTGCCCGCGGCTGCCCACCAGTCCACCCGGCACGTTGGCACGCGCCTGCACGCCGGGGAGCTTCGCCAGCTCGCCGCGCAACTGCGCGACCACCTGGTCGGTCGCCACATCGCGCTCATGCCAGTCGTGCAGGAACACGATCACCTGACCCGTATGCATGTCCTCGCTGCCGCCGAAGCCACGCGGCGTCCGCGAGTTCGCACGGTCGATGGGCTTGTCCTGGCCCACCTGCGCCATGACGATCTTCTCGACCTGCTGCATCTGGCCGACCATGTAGTCGAAGCCGGCGCCTTCCGGACCATCGACCATGACGAAGAAGCGGCCGCGGTCTTCCGCCGGCGCCAGTTCGCTGGGCACGCGCAGGCCGAGCGCGACGATCGCCACGCCGCACAACGCCATCGCCACCAGCACCAGGCCAAGGATGCGCTTGCCGGGCAGCGCGACCAGGCGCTCCACGTGACGCGCATAGCCATCGCTGATGCGGGTCAGCGTGCGGTTGGTCCATTTGTTCAGGCCACGCGGCGCGGTGTGCGGCCGCACCAGCTTCGATGACATCATCGGCGTCAGCGTCAGCGCAACGAAGGCCGAGATCGCGACCGCCGCCGCCAGCGCGACGGACAGTTCGCGGAACAGGCGGCCGGTATTGCCCTCCATGAAACCGACCGGCAGGAACACCGCCACCAGCACCGCGGTGGTCGCGACCACCGCGAAGGCCACCTGCGCGGTGCCTCGCCGCGCCGCCACCAGTGCCGGTTCGCCCAGGTCGGCGCGGCGCTGCACGTTCTCCAGCACCACGATGGCGTCGTCCACCACCAGGCCGATGCACAACACCAGCGCGAGCAGGGTCAACAGGTTGATCGAGAAGCCGAACGCGTACAGCGCGATGAACGCGGAGATCAGGCACACCGGCACCGTCACGGCCGGGATGAGCGCGGCACGCAGGCTGCCGAGGAACAGCCAGATGACCAGGAACACCAGCACCATCGCCTCGCCGAGCGTCCAGTAGACACGCTGGATCGACGCATCGATGAAGGTCGTGCTGTCGTAGGCGATGAAGATGTCGGTGCCTTCCGGCAGCGTCTGCTGGATCACCTCGGCTTCGGCACGGGCGGCGCGCGCGACGTCCAGCGCGTTGGCGGTCGAGGTGCGCACGATGCCCAGGCCGACATTGGGCACCGCGTTGCTGCGCAGGTAGGAACGGCGTTCTTCCGCACCCAGCTCGACTTTCGCCACGTCGCCCAGGCGCACCACGTAGCCGTCCGCGCCCTTGCGCAGGGGCAGCTGCGCGAACTGCTCGGGCCGCTGGTAGCCGCGCTCGACGCGCAGGGTGAAGTCGCGCGTCTGCGACTCGATACGGCCGGCCGGCAGCTCGATGTTCTGCGCGCGCAGCGCGGTCTCGACATCGCCCGTGGTCACGCCACGCGCCGCCATCGCCTCGCGGTCCAGCCAGATGCGCATGGCGTAGCGCTGGCCGCCGCCCAGCTGCACGCGGGCGACGCCGTCCAGCGCGGACAGGCGGTCCAGCACGTAGCGGTCGGCGTAGTCGGTCAGTTCCATCGTGTCCATCACGGTGGAACGCATGTTCAACCAGATGATGACGTCGGCGTCGGCCTCGACCTTGGAGATCTGCGGCGGATCGGCCTCGTCCGGCAGGCGGTTCATGACGCGACTGACGCGGTCGCGCACGTCGTTGGCAGCAGCCTCGATGTCGCGGCTCAGGTTGAACTCGATGGTGACGTCGGCGCGGCCGTTGCGGCTGCTCGACTGGATGGTCTTGATGCCTTCGATGCCGGACAGGCCGTCCTCGAGGATCTGGGTGATGCGGGTCTCGACCACTGCCGCCGAGGCGCCGGGATAGTTCACTTCCACCGACACGATGGGCGGATCGATGTTGGGCAGTTCGCGCAGGGTCAGGCGCAGGAACGACATCACGCCCAGCACGACCAGCAGCAGGCTGACCACCACCGCGAAGACGGGGCGCTTGATCGACAGGTCGGAAAGCTTCATGGCGCTCAGCCCTGGCTGTCGGCGGCGGGCGCGTCCTGCTTCGCCGGAGCCGCCGGCGCCGCGTCGGCCACCTTCACGCCGGGCCGCAGTTTGCCGGTGCCGTCGATGACGATGCGCTCACCCGCCGCGAGGCCCTCGACGATTTCGACCCGGCCGTCGCGACGCACGCCGGCGGTGATCGGCGCCTGCTCGACGCTGCCGTCCGCCTTCACGCGGTAGACGAAGGAATCACGCCCCACCTGCACCACCGCGATCTCGGGGATCACCAGCGCCTGCCGCTCGGGTCGGAACAGGCGCACGTCCAGCAGCATGCCGGGGCGCAGCTTGCGGTCGGGGTTCGGGAACACCGCGCGCACCGTCACCGCGCGCGTGGTCGGATCGATGCGCGCATCGACGGTTTCGACCGTGCCCTGGAAGGTCTCGCCCGGGTACGCGGTCGTGGCCGCGGTGACCGCATGCCCGGTGGCGACCGAGGCCAGCGCCGCCTCCGGCACCTGGAAGTCCACGTACATGCGCGAGATGTCGTCCAGCGTGGCGATGCTGCTGTTGGCCGTGATCAGCGAACCGGGGCTGACCTGACGGATGCCGAGCACGCCGGCGAACGGCGCACGCACGCTGCGATCGCCGATGTCGGCGCGCGCCTGGCGCACGCGGGCGGCGGCGGCATCGCGCAGGGCCAGCTGGGTGTCGAGCTGCGAGCGCGCGATCAGCTGCTGGTCGGCCAGTTCCTTCTGCCGGCGGTAGAGGCGCTCGGCTTCCGCATAGGTGGCTTCGGCCTGCACCAGCGATGCCTGCGCCGCGTCGCCTTTCAGGGTGATGAGTTTCTGGCCGGCGGCGACCTGCTGGCCGCTTTCGAAATGCACGTCCTGCACGATCTCGCTGACCTTGGCGGTCAGGGTCACCGACTCGCGGGCCTTCGCCGTGCCCAACGCCTGCAGGGTGTCGTTCCAGGCGCTGGCCTGGACAACCTGGGTGGTCACCGGGATCGGCCGCTCGGCCGCGTTGCCGTTGGGCTTCGCCTGTGCGCCCTTGTCGTCGCCGCAGGCGGCGAGCAGCAGCAGGGGCAGCGCGACCAGCAACGCGCGGAGGGCGAATCGGTTGAGCATGGAGCGTCCCGTAATCTTCGTTATTCAGGCAGTCTACCGGCCGTACGTGAAACACGCTGCAGCGGATGCGGCGGTTCGTGCGGGAAACGCGCCAAAGGGCATGTGGTGCACACGCCCGACCATGACCAATGACCCTTGCCAGCCGCGGCGGGCCGGCCGGGCGACTACTCGAGTCCCAGTTTCGCAAGCACCTGCAGGGCCAGCGCTTCGGGATCGTGCTCGCCCGCATGCAGGTGCACGTCGGGATGCTCGGGCACTTCGTAGGGCGAGTCGATGCCGGTGAAGTTCGGGATCAGGCCGGCACGCGCCTTCCGGTAGAGGCCCTTCACGTCGCGCGCTTCGGCCAGCGCCAGCGGCACGTCGACGAAGACCTCGATGAATTCGCCGTCGCCGAAGCGCTCGCGTGCCATCTGCCGCTCGGCGCGGAACGGCGAGATGAAGCTGACCAGCACGATCAGGCCGGCATCGGTCATCAGCTTCGCCACTTCGGCGACACGGCGGATGTTCTCCACGCGGTCCTCGTCGGTGAAGCCGAGGTCGCGGTTGAGGCCGTGACGCACGTTGTCGCCATCGAGCAGGAAGCTGTGGTATCCCAGCGCATGCAGGCGCTTGTCCACCAGGTTAGCGATCGTCGACTTGCCCGCGCCGGACAGGCCGGTGAACCACAGCACCTTCGGCGCCTGGCCCTTCTGGCGCGCACGCGCGGCGCGGTCGACATCGACGTGCTGCCAGTGCACGTTGCCGGCGCGGCGCAGGGCGAAGTCGAGCGTGCCCGCGCCCGCCGTGGCGTTGTCGTAACGGTCGATGAGGATGAAGCCGCCCAGCGCACGGTTGCGCGCATAGGCTTCGAACGCGATGGGCTCGTCGAGGCTGAGATTGCAGTAGCCGACCTCGTTGAGCTCCAGCCGCTTGGCGGCCAGGTGCTCCTGCGTGTTCACGTCGATGCGGTGCTTGATCTCGGTGACCGTGGCGGCGACGGTACGCGCGCCGATCTTCAGCCAGTAGGGCCGGCCCGGCAGCAGCGGCGCATCGGACATCCACAGCACGTGCGCGGCGAACTGGTCCGCCACTTCCGGCGGATCGCCGCCGGCGGCGATCACGTCGCCGCGGCTGATGTCGATCTCGTCGGTCAGCGTCAGCGTCACTGCCTGCCCCGCAGAAGCGGAGGCCACTTCGCCATCGGCGCCGAGCACCTGCGCCACGCGCGAGCGGCGCGCCGACGGCAGCACGATGATGTCGTCGCCCGGCTTCACCTCGCCCGCCGCGATGGTGCCGGCATAACCGCGGAAATTCTGGTGCGGACGGTTCACCCACTGCACCGGCAGGCGCAGGCTACTGCCGCCATCCTGCGTTTCGACCTGCACCTGCTCCAGGTGTTCCAGCAGCGCGGGACCGGCGTACCACGGCGTGCGCACCGAACGCGACGACAGGTTGTCGCCTTCCAGCGCCGACAGCGGGATGCACGTGACCTCGGCGATGCCCAGCCGCTGCGCCAGCGCGCGGTAGTCGGCGGCGATGCGCTCGAAGACGGCCGCGTCGAAATCGATCAGATCCATCTTGTTGACCGCCAGCACCACATGGCGGATGCCGAGCAGCGAGACGATGTAGCTGTGCCGGTGGGTCTGCGTCAGCAGGCCCTTGCGCGCGTCGACCAGCACGACGGCGAGGTCCGCCGTCGACGCGCCGGTGGCCATGTTGCGCGTGTACTGCTCGTGGCCCGGACAGTCGGCGACGATGAACTTGCGCTGGTCAGTATCGAAATAGCGGTAGGCCACGTCGATGGTGATGCCCTGCTCGCGCTCGGCGGCCAGGCCGTCCAGCAGCAGCGCGTAATCGATGCGCTCGCCCTGGGTGCCGTGCTTGCGGCTGTCCTTCTCCAGCGCCGCCAGTTGGTCGTCGAACAGGCGCTTGCTGTCGTGCAGCAGGCGGCCGATCAGCGTGCTCTTGCCGTCGTCCACGCTGCCGCAGGTGATGAAGCGCAGCAGGGGCTTGGATTCGTGCTGCTTGAGGTACGTCGAGATGTCGCTGGCAGTATTCATGCAGCGGCCACCGGCATCGTCTTCATGCGCGTCAATCCCAAACCCGTATCGTCATCCCGGCGAACGCCGGGATCCATCTTGATGTTGCCTTGCTCTTCCGCGAGAGACTTGGATCGCGCGAACATCAACATGGGTCCCAGCGTTCGCTGGGACGACGGCGAAGGCGTACCCATCAGAAATACCCCTCCAGCTTCTTCTTCTCCATCGACGCGCCGGGGTCGTGGTCGATCACGCGGCCCTGGCGTTCGGAACTGGTGGTCACCAGCATCTCGGCGATGATCTTCTCCAGCGAGTCGGCGTCGGAGTCGATGGCACCGGTCAGCGGGTAGCAGCCCAAGGTGCGGAAGCGCACGCGGCGCTGCTGCGGCACTTCGCCGTCGCGCAGCGGCAGGCGGTCGTCGTCGACCATCAGCAGGGCGCCGTCGCGCTCGACCACGGGTCGTTCGGCGGCGAAGTACAGCGGCACCACCGGGATGTTTTCCCGATAGATGTAGAGCCAGATATCCAGCTCGGTCCAGTTCGACAGCGGGAACACCCGCACGCTCTCGCCGGCATTGATGCGGGCGTTGTACAGGTTCCACAGTTCGGGGCGCTGGTTCTTCGGATCCCACCGATGCCTGTCGTTGCGGAAGGAGAACACGCGTTCCTTGGCGCGCGACTTCTCCTCGTCGCGGCGGGCACCGCCGATGGCCGCATCGAACCTGTAGTGGTCCAGCGCCTGCTTCAGGCCCTGGGTCTTCATCACGTCGGTGTGGACGGTGGCGCCGTGGCTGATCGGGCCGATGTCGCGGGCGATGCCGTCCGGGTTAATGTGCACGCGCAGGTCCACGCCGGTCTCGGCGGCACGCCGGTCGCGGAAGGCGATCATCTCGCGGAACTTCCAGCGCGTGTCCACGTGCAGCAGCGGGATCGGCGGACGCGCCGGGGCGAATGCCTTCAGCAGCAGGTGCAGCAGCACCGAGCTGTCCTTGCCCACCGAATACAGCAGCACGGGATTGCGGAACTCGGCGGCGACCTCCCGCAGGATGTGGATGCTTTCCGCTTCCAGGCGGTCGAGGTGGGACAGGGGGGGTACGGCGGTCATCGAGGCGGGCAGCAGGGACGGTGGATCCGGACGCGCTAGCCTAGCAGGCGTCGCCACGGGGTCCGGGAGGCAGGCCAGTATTCGGCCGGCGGCTCATGCCGGCGAAATAAGCGGGCGACATAAGCCCATAACCATGCGTCCTTTCAGGCCGCATTGGCGTCTCCCTAACATCGGCCGTCCCAGTCGCGCCCACGGGCCATGCCGATGTCCGCCACCCAGCCTGTCCTCGCCCCCATCCCCCTCGCGGAGGAACGGCGGGCACTGCTGGCCCAGGCCGTGGCCGGACTGGATGGGGCCAGCCTGTGGTGGGTCTCCGGCTACGCCGCCGGGCTGGCCCAGGCCCAGCTCGCGCCGCAGACCGCATCGACGACCGCGTCGCCCAAGGCGATTGCACCCGCCCCCGGCACCCAGACCGCGCAGCGCCTGACCATCGTCTACGGCAGCCAGACCGGCAACGCCCGCCGCGCCGCCGAGGCGCTGGCGCAGCAGGCCGAAGCCGCCGGCCTGTCGGTCCGCCTGCTGCGCGCCGATGCCTACCCGCAGCGCGAACTGGCCAGCGAACGCCTCCTCTATATCGTCATCAGCACCCAGGGCGAAGGCGATCCGCCCGACGACAGCATCGGCCTGGTCGAGTTCATCGCCGGCAAGCGCGCGCCCAAGCTGCCCGAACTGAAGTACGCCGTGCTCGGCCTGGGCGACTCCAGCTATGCGGACTTCTGCGGCATCTCCCAGCGCCTGGATGCCCGCCTGGCCGATCTGGGGGCGACCCGCCTGCTACCGGCCGGTGCGGCGGACCTCGACATCGATACCGTCGCCGCCCCGTGGCGCGAACAGGCACTGGCGCAGGCCCGCGAGCTGCTGAAGGCGCCCGCAGTCGGCGCCGCGCCGCTGGCGACGGTCACGCCGCTGCGTCCCGGCCAGGCCGCCGTGTGGTCGCACGAACATCCCTTCCCCGCCGAACTGCTGCTCAACCAGCGCATCAGCGGACGCGACTTCAAGGGCCCCCGCTTCGGCCAGCACGGCGTGGCCGACAAGGACGTGCGGCACATCGAACTGTCGCTGGACGGCAGCGGTCTGCACTACGAACCCGGCGACGCGCTGGGACTGCGCCACCGCAATCCCGCCGCGCTGGTCGACGGCGTGCTGGAGGCGCTGAAGCTCGAGGGCGACACCGCCGTCAGCGACGGCTGCGATACGCTGCCGCTGCGCGAATGGCTGGCCGCACGCCGCGAACTGACCCGCCTCTCGCGTCCGTTCCTCGCCACGCATGCCGCGCATGCGCAGGCCGACGACCTCAACGCGCTGCTGGCGCCCGCGCAGAACGCCACCCTGGCGCAGCTGTTCAACACCCACCAGCTGGTCGACGTGCTGCGTCGCTGGCCGGCGGGCTGGTCCGCGCAGGAACTGGTCGCCGCGCTGCGTCCGCTGGCGCCGCGCCTCTACTCCATCGCCTCCAGCCGCAAGCGCGTGGGTGAGGAAGCGCACCTCGCCGTCGACGTCCTCGGCTACGACGCCTTCGGCCATGCGCACGGCGGCGCCGCCAGCGGTTTCCTCGCCGCGCGCGAGGAAGGCGACCAGGTCCCGGTCTACATCGAAGCCAACGAGCGCTTCCGCGTGCCGGCCGACAGCAGTCGCGACATTCTGATGATCGGTCCCGGTACCGGCGTGGCGCCGTTCCGCGGCTTCGTGCAGGAGCGCGCGGAAACCGGTGCGCGCGGACGCAACTGGCTGTTCTTCGGCGCCCAGCACTTCAACCACGGCTTCTTCTACCAGAGCGAATGGCAGGACGCGCTGCGCAGCGGCGAACTGCACCGGCTGGACCTGGCGTTCTCGCGCGACCAGGCCCGCAAAATCTATGTGCAGGACCGCCTGCGCGAGCGCGGCCGCGACGTCTACGACTGGCTGCAGAACGGCGCGCACCTCTACGTCTGCGGCGCCATCGCGATGGGCAAGGACGTGCATGCGGCGCTGCAGGCCATCGTGGTCGAACACGGCGGCTTGGATGAGGAGGCGGCCCGCGAGTATCTGGTGCAGCTGCAGACGGAGGGGCGCTACGGGCGCGACGTGTACTGACGCTAGATCCGATGTGGGAGCGACCTGAGTCGCGAACCCAGGATTCCGGACAGCGCCATCGCGACTCACGTCGCTCCCACAGCCAGGAACACCCATGTCCAACCACTCCGTCGAAGACGTCAAATCCGAGAGCAACCGCCTGCGCGGCAGCCTGCTCGACAGCCTGGCCGACCCGGTCACCGGCGCGCTGCGCGAATCGGACCAGACCTTGATCAAGTATCATGGCAGCTACCAGCAGGACGACCGCGACCTGCGCGACGAGCGCCGCCGGCAGAAGCTGGAGCCCGCCTACCAGTTCATGATCCGCACGCGTACGCCCGGCGGCGTGGTCACGCCGGGCCAGTGGCTGAAGCTCGACGCCATCGCCACGCAGTACGCCAACCACTCGCTGCGTATCACCACGCGGCAGGCCTTCCAGTTCCACGGCGTGATCAAGCGCGAACTGAAGGCGACCATGCAGGCCATCAACGCCGCGCTGATCGACACGCTGGCCGCCTGCGGCGACGTCAACCGCAACGTGCTGGTCGCGGCCAATCCGCTGGAGTCGCGCGCGCATGCGGACGTGCAGGCGTGGGCGGCGAAACTGTCCGAGCACCTGCTGCCCAACACCCGCGCCTACTACGAGATCTGGCTGGACGAGGAGCGCGTCGCCGGCAGTGGCGAAGAAGAGGAGCCGATCTACGGCGCCACCTACCTGCCGCGCAAGTTCAAGGTCGGCTTCGCGGTGCCGCCGGTCAACGACGTGGACGTGTTCGCCAACGACCTCGGCTTCATCGCCGTGCTGGAGGACGGTGCGCTGGCCGGCTTCAACCTTGTCATCGGCGGCGGCATGGGCGCCACCCACGGCGATGCCGAAACCTATCCGCGCGTCGGCAACGTGGTCGGCTTCCTCACGCCGGACCAGGTGCTGGACGTCGGAACGGCGGTGGTAACCACCCAGCGCGACCTCGGCAACCGCCTGCTGCGCAAGCGTGCGCGGTTCAAGTACACCATCGATGACCACGGGCTGGAGAAGGTGGTCGGCGAGATCGAGCGTCGCAGCGGCGTGACGTTGCAGCCGGTGCGCCCGTTCGGTTTCGAGCACAACGGCGACCGCTACGGCTGGGTGGAAGGCGAGGATGGCCGCTGGCACCTGACCCTGCATCTCTACGCCGGCCGCATCGCCGACACCGCGCACGCAACGCATCTGACCGGCCTGCGCGAGATCGCCAACATCCATCGCGGCGAGTTCCGCATGACGGCGAACCAGAACCTGGTGATCGCCGGCGTGCCCGCGGGCGAGCGCGAGCGCATCGACGCGCTGGCGAAGACGCATGGTCTGGATGCCGGCCAGCGGCTGGGTACGGCCCTGCAACGCGCGGCGGTGGCTTGCGTGTCACTCCCCACCTGCGGCCTGGCGATGGCCGAGGCCGAGCGCTACCTGCCCGACTTCACCGTCAGGCTGCAGCCGCTGCTCGAAAAGCACGGCCTGCGCGATGCTCCCATCGTGCTGCGCATCTCCGGCTGCCCGAACGGCTGCTCGCGGCCGTACCTGGCGGAGATCGCCCTGGTCGGCAAGGCCCCCGGCCGCTACAACCTGATGCTCGGCGGCGACGCGCGCGGCCAGCGGCTCAACACGTTGTACCGCGAGAACATCGACGAGGCCGCCATCCTCGACACGCTCGACGGCCTGTTCGCCCGTTACGCCGCCGAACGCAGCGACGACGAAGGCTTCGGCGACTTCCTGCATCGCAGCGGCGTCGTCGCCCTGCCGCCCTACCCCACCCATCGACAGATCGCACTGGAACTGTACGCATGAGCGCTCTCGCCCACTGCCTGGACACCGACCGGATCGCGGAGCATAACGCGTGGCTGGAAACCCAGACCGCCGAGCAGCGCGTCGCGTGGGCGCTCAAGCATGGGCCGGCGGAAGCGGCGATGTCGTCCAGTTTCGGCGCGCAGGCGGCCGTGCTGCTGCATATGGTCACGCAGCAAAAGCCGGACGTCCCCGTGGTGCTGATCGACACCGGCTACCTGTTTCCCGAGACCTATCGCTTCGCCGATGAGCTCACCGAGCGCCTGCAGCTCAACCTGCAGGTGTTCCGCCCACTGGTCAGTCGCGCCTGGATGGAGGCGCGCCATGGCCGCCTGTGGGAACAGGGCCTGGTCGGCATCGAGCAGTACAACAGCCTGCGCAAGGTCGAGCCGATGAAGCGCGCGCTCAAGGAGCTGGGCGTGGGCACGTGGTTCACCGGCCTGCGCCGCGTGCAGGCCACCAGCCGCGCCAATGCGCCGGTCTTGCAGCAGCGCGAGGACCGCTGGAAGATCAACCCGATCGTCGACTGGACCGACCGCGACGTGTGGCAGTACATGAAGCAGCACGACCTGCCCTATCACCCGCTGTGGGAACAGGGCTACGTGTCGATCGGCGACTTCCACACCACGCGCCGCTGGGAGCCCGGCATGCGCGAGGAAGACACCCGCTTCAACGGCCTCAAGCGCGAGTGCGGCATCCACATCGACGTCTGAGCCACGCGGGGCGGCCACCGGACTGATTCCGTTCGCACCCAGGCACCCCGGTTTCGTCGCCGCATCGCAGGATCCGTCGCGCTCCCTCTTCCCTCCGAGGACGAGCGGGCTATGCTCCACGGCACTCCCGAAGCCGTGGTGTCCGACGTGTTCCCCAGCCTGCTCCTGATCATCCGCATCCTCATCGCCTGGTTCCTCGCGATCCTGATGGCCGGCCTGGTCTGGAACGGTCTCTTCGAGCGGACGTTCCTGTCCGGCGGCGCGAGCTGGCTGTTCAACCTGGCCGCGACGCTGGTGATGATCTCGGTACTGATCGGCCTGATCAGCCACCTGCGTCGGATCTGGCTGATCACCGGCCGACTGGACAGCGCCGCCCTGTCGAGCCGCCAGCGGCGCCAGATCGAAGTGCCGCTGGACACCGCGGCGGCGTTCGAGCTGATCGAAGGCGCGCTGCGCGAACTGCCACGCGCCGAGGACGCGGAAAGCGCACCCGACAGCCTGCAGGTGCGGGTCAAGGTGCGCCGGGTGGACAGTTTCGACGGGCCCAGCCAGCCCTCGCGCTTCAACATCATGGCGCGCTTCGCGGTGAAGCGCGACCTGGTGCAGGCAACGGTCACGCCGGGCAACGGCACCAGCAGCATCACCCTGATGGTCGGTCCGGATGCGAGCGCATGGCTGGACCTGTTCGTGCTCGACGACGGCGTCAACGTCGAGAACGCCGAAGCCGTCACCCGCGCCATCACCCGCCGCGTCTCCGACCAGCGCCGGCAGGAGCAGGCCGAAGTGGTGAAGACCGTCAGCGAGAAGGAACTGACCGTCGCACGCCTGAACCTGCTCAATGCGCAGGTGGAGCCACACTTCCTCTACAACACGCTGGCGAGCGCGCAGGTGCTGACGCGCACCGATCCGCCGCGCGCCGACGTGATGCTCGGCCACCTCATCCAGTATCTGCGCGGCTCGCTGCCGCGCACCGACGACACGCTGTCCACGCTGGGCGAGGAACTGGAACGCACGCTGGCCTATCTCGAGATCCTGAAGATCCGCATGGGCAGCCGCCTGTCGCTGCAGATCGAGGTGCCCGAAGCGCTGAAGTCGGTGCCGATGCCATCGATGATGCTGCAGACGCTGGTCGAGAACGCGATCAAGCACGGCCTGGAACCCAAGACGGGCGGCGGGACCATCTGGATCCTGGCGCGCCGGCACGACGACCACGCGACGCTGACCGTCGCCGACGACGGCCAGGGTTTCGGCGGCCAGAGCAGCGGCACCGGCATCGGCCTGAAGAACCTGCGCGAACGCCTGCGCCTGACCTTCGGCAGCGCGGCCTCGTTCGCCATCGTCTCGAACTTCCCCAGTGGCGTGGCCGCCACGCTGACCCTGCCGCTCACGCACGAGGAGACCCGGGCATGAACTTCCGTGGCGTGATCGCCGAAGACGAGGAACTGCTGCGTACCGCGCTTTCTTCGTTGCTGAAAGAGACCTGGCCGCAGATGGAGATCGTGGCCGAGTGCGAGGACGGTGCCAGCGCGCTGGACTCCATCGCCGAACTGCAGCCGGACGTGGCCTTCCTCGACATCCGCATGCCGGGCCTGACCGGCATCGAAGTCGCCCGCGCCATGGCCGAGGCCAGCCCGCGCACGCAGGTGGTGTTCGTCACCGCCTACGACCAGTACGCCATCGACGCGTTCGAGCAGGGCGCCATCGACTACCTGCTGAAGCCGATCACACGCGAACGGTTGCTGGCCACCGTGCAGCGCATCCAGGCGCGCGTCGCCGCCGGACACCCGGACGGCGCGACGCTCGATGCGCTGCTGCGCCACCTGTCGGCGCGCCAGGGCGCGCCTGACAAGCCGCCGCTGGCATGGATCACCGCCAGCGCCGGCAAGGATACGAAGCTGATCATGGTGGACGACGTCGCCTACTTCCAGGCCGACAACAAGTACACCACCGTGATGACGGCGGATGGCGAATCGCTGCTGCGCACGCCCCTGCGCGAACTGCTCGATGCGCTGGACACGAACACGTTCAAGCAGATCCACCGCTCCACCATCGTCAACATGAAGCAGGTCGCCTCGGTCAGCCGCGACGACGCCGGCCGGGGACGGTTGAAGCTGAAGAGCCGACCTGAGGTGCTGACGGTCAGCCAGCCCTTCATGACGCTGTTCCGCACCATGTAGCGCCGCTCTAAACCCGACCGCCCCGCGCGGCATCCAACGTGGCATCGCCGGCACGACGCACGCGCGTCGTGGAGGGCATGCCTTTGCCCAACGGAACACCCGAGGAAACCGCCATGCGCATCGTCACCTCCCTGATCTCCTGCCTGCTCGCCCTGGCAGGATGCGACGACAAGCCCAGCGTCACGACCATCCACCACAGCAGCGCGAACGGCGTGGACACGCTCTTCAGCAAGAGCACGCTGAAGGAAGGCGTGGCCAGGTTCGAGTGCTTCGCCAGCGAAACCGGCCAGTGCCACTACCGCGTCTACACCGAGCGCTGCCCCACGCCGGCACCCGGCGAGAACCCGGCCGCTTGCGCGCGCACCACGCTGGAGGACTTCGTGCTGGCGCCCGGCAAGACGCATGAGATCCGCGGGCTGCCGGACGGTTACCGCGAATGCGTGAGCCAGCAAGGCGTCAACGACTGCACTTGAGCGGTACAACGCACGTTCCCCCGGCGGCGCCTCGCTGCCGCTGCCCTGACAGGCCATCCGGAACTACAGGGCCTCGAGCGTCCTGCGGTGAGTGTCGGCATCGAAACGGATACGGACGGCGCCCCCTTCGTCCAGGCTCACCCTGTGGCAGCCGCAGTTCGGTAGCGGAATGCCCGACTGATAGACGCGGAAGGCACGCATGTCGTCCGGCGTGGAGGCCATGTTCCTCTCCGTCATCCAGTAGGCGAGTCCAAGCCAGATGCCATGACCGAACACGACACTTCCGTCCTCGATCATGCGCAGCGTGTCGATGCCAAGGCGGACCTTGGCGTGGAACTCGGCGAAGGTCTCGGCATTCGCTCCCATCCGTCGCCCGGGATCGGCGTCCGCCCAGTACGCATCCGCAATGGGTCTCCGTTGTGCCCCGCTCATGCCTTCCAGCAGCGCAGGGTCGATGGCCGAGAATTCCTGGAGCCCGTCCAGCACGGTCAGCGGCACGCCGGTGCGCTGGCTGTACGGCTCTGCCGTGCTCATCGCGCGCAGGAACGGCGAGCAATAGATCCGGGAGGGCGAAGCAGGCAGAAGACCGGCAACGATGGATGCTTCGCGTCGTCCACGCTCCGACAGCGGGATATCCGCATGCGGGAGGGTGACGCCGCCGGCATTTGCGACGCTCTCACCGTGGCGGATGAACAGCAGATGTTTCATGGGTCCGGATGTCCTCCCTAAGCGGATCGCTCCAGGAGATCGGCGTGACCGGCACGGCCCGGACACGTCGTGCTCCACGGCCGCGACCGTAGCGAGCGGCGCGATTCGACCTATGCACTGCGTACCCTCGCCTCCCCGCCACGGCGGGAAGAACCGTGATCGTGCGGCTGTCGCTGCGATCGTGCCTGGTGCGACCGGCCACGCCATTCGTGCCCAGCGCTCAAGCGAGGCATCAGCGGGCTTTACCAGAGGTGCGCGGCTTCAGCATGCCAGGGCGCAGCAGGCGCTCGCTGCGGATGACGTGGAGGATCAGCACGCGCCCCGGCTCGTGACGATAGATCACTCGGCATGGCGGCTCGACGATCTGGCGGTAACGCCCGCGCTTCAGTTCGACAGGACGGCTGCCGCTGTCCGGATGCGCGGCGAGATGCTCGACATGCGCGAATACACGGCGCACCAGTTCGGCGGCCGCGTTCGGATTGTCCAGCGCAATGTAGTCGGCAACAGCGTCCAGATCCGCCAGCGCCGGTTCGGACCAGACTATCTCAACCATCTGGCAAGCCGATCCTTGGCTTGATCGTGGGTGACCGTGCGGCCTTCGGCAACGGCCTGCTCGCCACGCGCAATGCCTTCCAGCATCGCCATGCGCGACAGCAGCGTCTCATAGGTTTCCACATCGACGAGATACGCGCTGGGCAACCCATGCTGGGTGATGAGGATGGGCTGCCGATCGCGTTCGATATCGGCCAACAGGTCAGTGGCCTGACGCTTGAGGGTGGTGACGAGCTCGGTGCGCATGAAGTGACACTACAGTATCACTCGCGGATTCTGCAAGCAGTGATACCTGATGCGGACTCGATGTCTTTGGGGCGCATGTGACGAGCGGTAGCGCCGCCGCATCCGCCCCCATCACTGTGCAGGGTTGGCCATGGAACGACGTTCGACCACGCAGGCCAGCCCGAAGCCGATCAGGTAGGCGACCACGTCCAGCCAGTCCGGCGTGCTGCCCAGCACGATGCGCAATACGGGCGATGCGACCTGCCAGCCGATCTGCTGGCTGATGTACTGCGCCGCTTCGACGGCCAACCCGACGGAGAGCGCGATCAGCGGACGCGCCGGTGGGCGCAGCCACACGACGCTGGCCAGCAGGCAATGCACCCAGACCACGGCAAGCACGTCGCCGACGAAACTGCGTATCCAGCCCAGTCCCGCGCCGATGGTCGCCAGCAGGACGAGCAACACGAACAGACCGAGCGCCCACCCCGCCGCGGCAGGGTCGAACCGCCACCTCACGCGCTGCCGCAATGCGCACCCTCGAGGCTCTTGCTGCCGCAGGCCAGGCACTTGCGGTACTTCTGCCGCTGCCGGTTGTAGCGGATGCGCGACATCATGCCGCCACAGGCGCACCGCAGTTCGCGTCCTCGTGCCCAGCGGTAGAGCCGCCAGCTGGAATGCAGGGCCCACGCCGTGCCCAGCAGGATCGCCAGCAGGAACGACAGCGATGCCAGGCGTTGCGGTGTGATCTCGCCGAACGCGCGTTCGGTGCGTGTCACCGCCTCCGCTGTGGCGAAGCCACCGACCGCGATCACCACGGCCGGGGCGTACATGCGGGCGACCATCCGGGAGATGCGGTTCATGGGAAACGGGGATGAGGACGATGCGTGCAGACTCGCGCGCCCAAGCCTGTTGCGTCAATCACGCGACCGAGGGAGCCTTCAGCTGGTGATCGTCTGGGTCAGCGACTGCCAGGTCGGCGGTTCGGGCCAGTCCGGATCCTGGTTGCCGTCGATCACCCGGCGCAGGTCGCGGCGGTCGATCTGCGGCGCCAGCGCGCGTACCAGGTCCAGCGCGTAGTCGCGCAGGACGCGTTCGCGCGGCAGTACCGCCCAGGCGATGCATTCCTTCACTTCCGGCGGCGCCGGCCAGGCCCGCAGGTCGGTGTCGGAGGCATTCACGGCCATCTCGGCGAGCAGGCCCACACCGAGGCCGGCGCGGACATAGGTCTTGATCAGGTCGGCATCGAGCGCGGTCAGCGCGATGTTCGGTTCCAGCCCCACCTTGGCGAAGGCGCGCTGCAGCGACGAGCCCGGTCGCGTCGAAGACTCGTAGCTGATCAGCGGCTGGTCGGCCAGGTCGGCCATGCCCGGCACGCGGCCGAGCTGTTCCAGCGCATGGCCGCGCGGCACCAGCACCAGACGGCGCCAGCGGTACAGCGGCACGGCGATGCCGGCCTGCGGCTGGTCGCCGGCGGTGCTGACCACCGCCATGTCGGCATCGCCCTGCGTCAGCAGGTCCAGCGCCTGGCTTTCCGGCGCCTGCTGCAGATGGACGCTGACCTGCGGGAAATCCCGCTTGATCTGCGCGATGGCCGGCGGCAGCACGAAGCGCGCCTGCGTGTGGGTGGTGACCAGAACCAGCTGGCCCTGGCTCTCGCGGCGCTGGTTGGCCGCGTAGGTGCGGATGTTGTTCGCCTCGGCCAGCACGAGCCGCGCGCGGTCGATCACTTCCTGCCCGGCCGGGGTCACGCTCTCCAGGCTGCGGCCCTTGCGCACGAACAGCAGGAAGCCGAGCTCGTCTTCCAGCTGCTTGAGCTGCTTGGACAGGCCCGGCTGGGTGGCGTGCACGCGCGCCGCCGCCAGCGTGATGTTCAGGTCGGCATCGGCGATGGCCACCAGATAGCGGAGTTGGGTCAGCGTCATCGGCGGGAAGGGCGCAGCGGCCCACCGGGAGGGGCCTTGGACTGTAGAGGATTTGCCGGGACCGTAGCCGGCACCGCTTATAACCGCAAGCTATATGGTGTTGGTCGTATGTCATTTCCGACCGCCATGAGCGGCCGGTACGGTCACCAGCCCAACCGCCATCTCCCAACGCCCGTGAGCGCTCCGCTGTTTCCCCTGTTCGCCGACCTGCAAGGCCGCCGGGTCTTGGTCGTCGGCGGCGGGCCGGTGGCGGAGCGCAAGACCGAGGCCCTGCTGCATGCCGGCGCGCTGCCAAGTGTCGGCGCCCCCGATCTGACGCCGCGCCTGCTGGCGTGGTACGAGGCAGGCCGCATCGAGTGGATCGACGGGCGCTTCGATCCGCACTGGCTCTCGGGCGTGTGGCTGGTGGTCGCCGCCACCGACGACGCCGACGTCAACCGCGCGGTCGCCGCCGCTGCCGACGCGCGCCATGTCTTCGCCAACGTCGTCGACGACCGCGAGCTCTCCACGTTCCAGGTCCCCGCCATCGTCGAGCGCGGTCCGTTGCAGGTCGCCATCTCCAGCGGCGGCGGCGCGCCGATGCTGGCGCGGCACCTGCGCCGCCAGCTCGAAACCCTGCTCGACGATTCCTGGGCCTCGCTGGCCGAGCTGTTCACCCGCCAGCGCCGGCGCATCCGCCAACGCTTCCCGCAGACCGCCGAGCGGCGCCGCTTCTTCGAAAAGCTGCTGGCCGGACCGCTGCCGCGCCTGTACCGGCAGCGGCTGCACGCGCAGGCCGAACAGCACTTCCTCGCGATGCTGGACGAGCATGCCGCCACGGCACGCGGCTCGGTCGCGGTGGTCGGAGCCGGCCCCGGCGACGCCGGGCTGCTGACGCTCAACGCGTTGCGCGCGATGAACGAGGCCGATGTGATCCTGCACGATCGCCTGGTCAGCGAGGACGTGCTGCGACTCGGCCGCCGCGATGCGACGTACATCGAAGTCGGCAAGTCCGCCACCGGCCACAGCACGCGCCAGGACGACATCCACGCGCTGATGCTGGAACACGCGCGCACCGGCAAGCGTGTCGTGCGGCTGAAGGGCGGCGATCCGTTCGTGTTCGGGCGCGGCGGCGAGGAACTCGAGTTCCTGCGCTCGCACGGGATTCCCTATGAGGTCGTGCCCGGCATCACCGCCGCCATCGCATGCGCCGCCTACGCCGGCATCCCGCTGACCCACCGCGATCATGCGCAGTCGGTCAAGCTGGTGACGGCGCACTGCAAGGATTCGTTCGATACGCTCGACTGGCAGTCGCTCGCGCAGGAGCGGCAGACGCTGGCCGTCTACATGGGCGTGGCCGGACTGGAGGGCCTGCGCGACCGGCTCGTCGCGCACGGGCGTGCACCGTCCACGCCGTTCGCCCTGATCGAAAACGGCTCGCGCCGCGACCAGCGGGTGCTGACCGGCACCCTGGCCGATCTGCCGGAAACGGCGCGTTTCCACCAGGTACGCTCGCCCGCATTGCTGGTACTCGGCGAAGTCGCCGCGCTCGCCGGCACCCTGCACTGGTTCGGCGCGCCGCCCGTCGGCGCCGCCGCCCCCACACATTCCCGCAACCTGCCTACGCCCACACTGCAGGCTGCCTGAGCCCACGCCCCACGGAGATCCCATGGCCGTTTACGACAGCATCCTGGACACCATCGGCCGCACCCCGGTCGTCAAACTGCACCGCATCGCGCCCGAGCACGTCTCGCTCTACGCCAAGGTGGAATCGTTCAACCCGGGCGGTTCGGTGAAGGACCGCCTGGCGCTGGCGATCATCCTCGACGCCGAAGCCAAGGGCCTGCTGAAGCCGGGCGACACCATCGTCGAAGCGACGTCCGGCAACACGGGCGTGGCACTGGCGATGGTCGCCGCCGCGCGCGGCTACAAGTTCGTCGCCACGATGGTGGAGACCTTCTCGATCGAACGCCGCAAGCTGATGCGTGCCTACGGCGCCAAAGTCATCCTGACGCCGGCCGCCGAGCGCGGCAGCGGCATGGTGCGGCGTGCGGAAGAACTGGCGAAGCAGCACGGCTGGTTTCTCGCCCGCCAGTTCGCCAATCCCGCCAATCCCGCGTACCACCGGCAGACGACCGCAGCGGAAATCCTGCGCGATTTCGCCGGCCAGCGCCTCGACCATTTCGTCACCGGCTGGGGCACCGGCGGTACGCTGACCGGCGTGGGCGAAGTGCTGAAGGTCGCGCGCCCGGAAGTGCGCATCACCGCGTCCGAGCCCGCCGGTGCGTCGCTGCTGCAAGGCAAGGAATGGCAGCCGCACAAGATCCAGGGCTGGACACCGGACTTCGTGCCGGACGTGCTGAACCGCGAGGTGGCCGACGAGATCCTGCCGGTCACCGACGTGGAGGCGATCGCCACCGCACGTCGCCTCGCCGCCGAGGAAGGCATCTTCGTCGGCATCTCCGCAGGCGCCACGGTCGCCGCCGCGCTGCAGGTCGCGCAGAAGGCCAAGCCCGGTGACGTGCTGCTGGCGATGCTGCCGGATACCGGCGAGCGCTACTTCTCGACGCCGCTGTTCGAAGGCGTCAACGAGGGCTCGGACGACGAGTGGCTGGCCTCGCTGGGCGACGCTGCCCTGCCGTAAGCGGCCTCAGGACGACGGCGGCGCGACGCAATCGCGCCGCCACGTCCACTCCATCGCCTGGCCGTCGTCGCGGCCATCGTCGATGCGTGCCCGCAGGGTGTCGGCATCCACGCGCGAATAGATCACACGCTTGGGGAAGTCATGCGTGGGACTCGCGAACACGGCGCGGCCTTCTTCCACCAGGTCGGCGGCAAACGCGGTGACCGCGCCGCCGCCAGGCTGTGCCGACAGCACCCAGCGCCCGTCCCGCTGCGCGATGCGCATGAACTCGAAGCCCGTCGCCTTGCCCTCGCGCGTGTCGCGATGCATGCCGACCAGCAGCCCACCACGCGGCGCCATCCAGGTTTCCTCACTGAAGGTCTTGCCGCTCTGGCCGCACCAGTGACCGGCGAGCCAGTCGAGACCGTTGGCCGATGCGGGGACCGCCGTCAGTGCTGTCGACACGGACAGAAAAAAGGTCGTCAGGCGTTTCATGACTATCTCCGCTGCGGCAGATCATGTTGCGCGCGACCTTAGCAGGTGCATGGACGGACAGGCGATCCGAAAACCGGTGTGGGAGCGACGTCAGTCGCGATCGTGAATTCCGGACGCCGTGGATCTCGCTGAAACCCGATGTCTTCCGGTGAGGGCGCCAAGCACGAATCGCTGCCACCGATGCCGTGCGATCGCGACTGACGTCGCTCCCACATAGAGCATTCCTACGCTTGGTAAAGTTCCAGCGGCAGGTCGTCCGGATCGGCGAAGAAGGTAAAGCGGCGGCCGGTGTACTCGTCCACGCGGACCGGTTCGCTGGCCACGCCATGGGCATGCAGATGCGCGACGGCGGCATCCAGGTCGGCAACGCGCAATGCCAGGTGGCGCAGCCCACAGGCTTCCGGCCGCGACACGCGGGGCGGCGGCGACGGGAAGGAGAACAGCTCGACCTGCGTGCCGTCCGGCAGCGCGAGGTCGAGCTTCCAGGAGTCGCGTTCGGCGCGGTAGTGCTCGGCGATCACGCGCAGACCCAGCACCTCGGTATAGAAGCGCTTCGACCGCGCGTAATCGGACGCGATGATCGCGACATGGTGCAGGCCGTCGATGCGCATGTCAGTGGGCCGCGGCGGCGTCTGCGCCTGCATTGCCGCCCGACGGCGCCTTGCCGCCGCGCATCAGCAGTACCAGCGGCATCGAGGCCAGGGTCAGCAGCATCATCAGCTTGAAATCGTTGAGGTAGCCGATGGCCGCCGCCTGACGGTTCACTTCGGCATTGAGCAACGCCAGCCCCGTGGCGGTGGAAGGGTTCATGGCCGCCGGCAGCAGGGTCGTTTCCGCGCCGAAGGCCGGGATGCGCGCGCCGATCTCGGCATGGTTCACCTGCATGGCGCGCGACAGCATCGTCATCACCACCGAAATGCCGACGGACGATCCGATGTTGCGCACCAGGCTGAAGAGGCCGGCGGCCTCCGTGCGCTGGTGCGGCTCAAGCGTGGCGTAGGCGACGGTGGAAATGGGCACGAACACCAGGCCCAGGCCCATGCCCTGCACGACGCCGAGCCAGACGATGGATTCCATCGACGCGTTCGGACCGAACTGGGTCATGCCGTGCAGCGAGAAGACCATCAGGCCCATGCCGACCAGGATCGGCCAGCGCGCGTCGATGCGGCCCAGCAGGCGACCGACCACCATCATGCTGAACATCGTGCCGACGCCGCGCGGTGCCAGCACCAGGCCGATGGTCAGCACCGGATAGTTCATCAGCGTGCTGAGGTACGGCGGCAACAAGGCCAGCGTCGCGAACAGCACGATGCCGACCACGAAGATCAGCGCGCAGCCGACGGCGAAGTTCGCGTTCTTCAGCAGGCCGAGGTCGAGCAGCGCATGGTCGCGCCGGCGGCACCACCACAGTCCGTACATGTAGAGCGCGAGGAAGGCGAGCGCGGCTTCGATCTGGATCTCGACGCTGCCGAACCAGTCCTCGCTCTGCCCGCGGTCGAGGAACAGCTGCAGCGCACCGATACCGAGCGCCAGCAGCGCCAGCCCGACGCCATCGAGCGGGCGCTCGTGCGGCACGTCCTTCTTGACGCTGGCCATGATGCCCATCAGCGCAAGGATGCCGATCGGCAAGTTGATCAGGAACACCCAGTGCCAGCTGTAGTTCTGGGTCAGGAAACCGCCCAGCGGCGGACCGAGGATCGGCCCGACCATGATGCCCATGCCCCACATCGCCATCGCAGCGCCGTGCTTCTCCTTGGGGAAGGCATCGAGCAGCAGCGACTGCGAGATCGGCACCAGCGAGGCGCCGAACACGCCCTGCAGGATGCGGAACATCACCATCTCGCCGATGCCGGTGGCGATGCCGCACAGCAGCGAGGCGACGGTGAAGCCGCTGACCGCGATGATCAGCAGGCGGCGGCGCCCCAGGCGGCCGGCCAGCCAGCCGGTGACCGGCGTCAGGATCGCGGCGGCGACGATGTAGCTGGTCAGCACCCACGACACCTGGTCCTGGGTGGCCGACAGCGAGCCCTGCATATCGGGCAGCGCGACGTTGGCGATGGTGGTGTCCAGCGCCTGCATCAGCGTGGCCAGCATCACCGAGCCGACCAGCAGCGTGCGCTTGCCGGTGTCTTCCTGCGCGGGCGCGGCGGGGACGGTGGTTGTGCTCATGGGAAAATCCGGAAGGGACCGACGCGCACGGTGCGCGGCGATCCAGAGGTCACCCGGGGCGCGGCGTCAGCGGGGCCGGGCCCCACCACAGTGCCCTCGCCCGCGTCCGCGCACGCCCGGGATGACATGGAAAAGAAGCCTCAGCGCGCGGCGGTCGCGCGACTGGAAGCGCTGCCGCCATCGCGCAGCTCGACATGCACGTCGGCGCTCATGCCGGCGCGCAGTTGCGGCGCATCGGCGTCGGCACTGTCGATCTCGAGGCGCACGGGAATGCGCTGCACGATCTTCACCCAGTTGCCGGTGGCGTTCTGCGGCGGCAGCACGCTGAACTCAGCACCCGAGGCCGGCGCGATGGAGGCGACGTGCGCCTTCCACTTCACGCCGGGATACGAGTCGACCTCGACCGTCGCGGCCTGGCCGACCTGCATCTTCGTCAGTTCGGTTTCCTTGAAATTGGCCTCCACCCAGATCGGCGACGTGGCCACCAGCGGCATCGCCGTCTGGCCGACGTTGATGTATTCGCCCACCTGCAGGTCGTGCAGGCCGACGATGCCGTCGACCGGTGCGCGCACTTCGGCGTGCGCCAGGTCGAGCTTCGCCTTGGCCAGCATGGCCATCGCGGCGCGGTATTCCGGCAGGTCCTGCGTCGGCGTGCCCGCGCTGCCGCTCAGCGAGGCGGTGGCTTCGGACTGCGTGGCGATGGCGTCGGCCAGGTCGGTGCGCGCTTCGGCGACCGCGTGGCGCGCGTCGTCCAGCATCTTGCGCGAGACCAGTTGCTGTCCGGCGAGCTGCTGCATGCGCTGGAAATCGCGCTGCGCCCACGCCAGCGTCTCGCGCGCCGCCTGGATGGAGGTGCCGGTGCCGACGACCTTCGCGCGGCTGGCGCTGGCACTGTTCGCCATGCGCGCGACCAGCGCTTCGTTCTGTGCCACGGCGATCGTCAGCGGATCGGCGTCGATGCGGAACAGCAGGTCGCCCTTCTTCACCGGCTGGTTCTGCTGCACGGCGACTTCGACGACGCGTCCGCCGACCTGCGGCGCGATCAGAATGCGCTCGGCCTTGATGTAGGCGTTGTCGGTGCTGACTTCGCGCTGCGAGGCGACGTATTCCCAGCCGAAGAAGCCGGCCACGGCGAGCGGGCCGGCGACCCACAGCCACACCGGCACGCGGCGACGCTTGGGAGCGGGAGTCCTGGCCGCGTTCTCGGCGGCCTCGTTGATCTTGCTGGTCATGGTGGGGGTCAGCTCTTGCGGAGGGAGGACTCGGCGCGACTGGCGCGGTCGAGCAGGGAGAGGTTTTCGCGGATCTGGCCGAGCACCTTCAGGGCCGTTTCCAGTTCGTCCGCATCGATGCCGGCCAGGCAGTCCTCGCGGACCGAGGTGGCCACGGCCTCGATGTCGTGCATCACCGCGTCGGATTGCGGCAGCAGGTGCAGGCGCCACACGCGCCGGTCTTCCGGATCGCTGCGGCGCTCGACGAAGCCGGCCTTCTGCAGGCGGTCGATCACGCGGCCGACGGCGATCGGCTCCATGTCGAGCAGGTCGGCCAGTTCGGACTGGGTGATGCCTTCGCTCTGATGGATGCGCTTGAGCGCACGCCACTGCACGCGGGTCAGGCCGAGATGTGCGGCGCGGCGGTCGAAGACGCGGCCGAACAACCGGCTCAGGTCCGCGATCAGATAACCGATGGTGCTTTGGCCGGCAGGTGTCTTCATGGGTGCCTATGATATAGATGCTTAGGCAATTATATTCAAGGCGAAGAAACTTGTTCAGCCGCGCTTTCGCTACAGGTCAGGGTCTTCAGGGACGGGAGCCCGTCCTGTAGGCAGTCGCCGAGCCCTTCTTCAGGCTCGCAGCAGCGGGGCCGCATCGGCGAAGGAAGGAGGTTCGTCATCCCCGCGCAGGCGGCGACCCAGCGACTTTCCCGCTGTGAAGCCGAAGGCACTGGGTTCCCGCCTTCGCGGGAACGACGGTGTGCTGGACCGGGCGCCACCGTTGGCAGGGAGTTTGGATCCCCGCAAATGACCATCACAGCGCCCTGCGTCAAGCGAGCGCCTGCACTGAGTTGACGGAAAGAGCGCTGTCATCCCAGCGCAGGCGGCGACCCAGCGACTTTCCGCCGTGAAGCCGAAGGCACTGGGTTCCCGCCTGCGCGGGAATGACGCATCGGCGGAGCGGCGGAGCGGCGGACACGCTTGAATGTCGGATTCCGACCCCGGAAACGACGACGCCGGCACGAGGCCGGCGTCGGAATCACTTCAGGTGGCGCGGGCGATCAGCCTTCCCACTTGCCCAGCGCAGCCAGGCCGTTTTCCTTGGCGCGCTCGTACACCACGGCCTGGGCCTTGGCGAAGTTGCCGGTCAGGTCCTGCGACCACAGCTTCAGCGCGGCCTGCTGCATGGCGCGGCCGTAGGAGAAGCTCAGCGGCCACGGCAGGTTGCCGAGCTGGTTCATGGCGTTGAGGTGGGCGGTGGACTGCTCGTCGGTCTGGCCGCCGGACAGGAACACCACGCCCGGCAGGATCGCCGGCACGGTGCTCTTCAGGCACATCACGGTGGACTCGGCCACTTCGTCGACGTCGGCCTGCTCTTCGCAGTCCTTGCCGGCGATGACCATCGAGGCCTTCAGGATGGTGCCTTCCAGCAGCACGTTCTGCTCGTACAGCGCACCGAACAGCGAGCGCAGTACGGCCTCGGTAACTTCGTAGCAGACTTCGATGTTGTGGTCGCCGTCCATCAGCACTTCCGGCTCCACCATCGGCACCAGGCCGCATTCCTGGCACAGCGCGGCGTAGCGGGCCAGCGCGTGCGCATTCGCCTCGATGCAGGTGCCGGACGGGATGTCCTCGCCGATGGTGATGACCGCACGCCACTTGGCGAAGCGCGCGCCCAGCTTGTAGTACTCCTTCAGGCGGTCGCGCAGGCCGTCGAGGCCTTCGGTGACCACTTCACCCGGGCAGCCGGCCAGGGCATGCGTGCCCTTGTCGACCTTGATGCCGGGGATGATGCCGTGGTCGGCCATGTACTTGGCGAACGGCACGCCGTCCTTGGTGGACTGGCGCAGGGTTTCGTCGAACAGGATGGCACCGGAGATGTAGTCCGACAGCTTCGGCGTGGTGAGCAGCAGCTCGCGGTACGCGCGACGGTTCTCTTCCGTGTTCTCGATGCCCACGCCCTGGAACCGCTTGGCGATGGTGGTGGTGGACTCGTCGATCGCGATGATGCCCTTGCCCGCGGCGACCATGGCCTGGGCGGTTTCGGCAAGCTGTTCGATGCTCATGGGATTCCTGTGGCGGGGCGAAAAAGAGACCAATTATAGACCGCACCCCGCCGAGAGCGGGCAATCACGGCGAAGAACGCGCCGCAGCGCGCCCGGCTCCGGCAGCCGCAGCGGTTGTGCCGCGCGGCCGGAACCGCTTACAGCTCGCCCAGACCCTCGGCCTTGCCGCGCTCGCCCATCTGCAGCAGGCGCAGCGTGTTGGTGGCGCCGTGGCGCTCCATGTGGTCGCCGCTGGTGAAGATGACGCGGTCGCCCTCGGCCAGCAGTTCGCGGTCGTGCAGCACGCGCATCGCATCGCGCGCGGCCTCGCGCGGCGCCAGGCCGCGGCTGTCGAACGCGATCGGGAACACGTCGCGGATCATCGCCATCTTGCGGCGCGCGCCGTCGTGGCGCGAGAACGCATAGATCGGCGCATTGGAGCGGAAGCGCGACAGGAAGCGTGCGGTGCCGCCGGATTCGGTCATCGCGACGATCGCACGCACGCCGATGTGCTCGGACAGGAACATCGTCGCCATCGCGATGGCGTGGTCGGCGCGTTCCAGGTTGCGCGGCGCCTTCTCGAAGTCGGTGTCCATTTCGAACTGCTTCTCGGCACCCAGGCAGATACGCGCCATCGCCTCGACCGCACGGACGGGATAGCTGCCCGCCGCGGTTTCCGCCGACAGCATCACCGCGTCGGTGCCGTCGATGACGGCGTTGGCCACGTCCAGCACTTCGGCGCGCGTGGGAATCGG
Source organism: Pseudoxanthomonas japonensis (assembly GCF_043632995.1). Classification (NCBI taxonomy): domain Bacteria; kingdom Pseudomonadati; phylum Pseudomonadota; class Gammaproteobacteria; order Lysobacterales; family Lysobacteraceae; genus Pseudoxanthomonas; species Pseudoxanthomonas japonensis. The sequence continues at coordinate 3,374,264 of NZ_CP171632.1, forward strand.
GCTGTCCACCATCGACTGCAGCATCTGGGTGGCGGTGATGACCACCTTGTTGCGCGCCAGCGACTCGCGAATGATCTTCTTCTGCAGGCCTGGCAGTTCGGCATCGCCGATCTCCACGCCAAGATCGCCGCGCGCCACCATCACCACGTCGCTGGCGTCGACGATCTCGGCCAGGTTCTCGATGGCTTCGGTGCGCTCGATCTTGGAGACGAGCGCAGCATCGCAGCCGTGCTCACGCGCGATGCGGCGCGCTTCGTTCATGTCGTCGGCGTTGCGGCAGAACGACACGGCGATGAAATCCACGCCGATGTTCTCGGCCACGTAGGCGATCAGTTCGCGGTCGCGCTCGGTCAGCGCGCCCAGCGACAGGCCACCGCCCTGCTTGTTCAGGCCCTTGCGGTCGGACAGCACGCCGTCGTTGAGCACGGTGCAGACGATGCGCTCGCCTTCGACCGACACCACCTTCAGCTGCATCAGGCCGTCGTCGAGCAACAGCACGTCGCCGGCCTCCACGTCGCCGGGCAGGCCGAGGTAGCTCACACCCACCTGCGAGGCATCGCCGGGCGGCGCGTTGACATTGGCCACCAGGTCGAAGCGGTCGCCCGTCTTCAGCACCACCTTGCCTTCGGCGAACCGCTCGACGCGGATCTTCGGGCCCGGCAGGTCGGCGAGGATGCCGACCTCGGCGCCGACACGCTGCGCGGCGAGGCGCACCGCCGCGGCGCGCTTCGCCTGTCCGGAAGGATCGCCGTGCGAGAAGTTCAAGCGCACCACGTTGACGCCGGCACGGAACAGGTCTTCCAGCACGCCCGGCGGGTCCGTCGCCGGTCCGAGGGTGGCGAGGATCTTGGTGCGGCGCTGGCGTTCGGTCATGGTGCGGGTTCCGTGTGATCGCGCAAACGCTACCACAGCGAAACAGCGTCGTTGAGGTCGGGCTTCGCGACGTCATGCGACTGTCCCGGGACAGCGTGCCTCGCGCTTGCAGCGACGTGCGGAAAGCGCTGTTTTCAAGCGCTTTGGTCAGCATCGCGCACACTGGACGACTGGTATTTTTTTGGTCTCTGCGCATGCGATGGATGCTGCGCACGCACACCCGACTGCGCAAAAAACGAGACGATGAAACGCGCGTTTGATCGCGCGCGTCCCGCTCAGGCGAACAGTGGCCGCAATTGGTCGGGTGCGCCTGCGAGCCGGGTCGCGCCCGCGTCGCGCAACTCCGCTTCACCGCCGAAGCCCCACAACACGCCGACGCTGCGCATGCCGTGGTGATGCGCGCCATCGATGTCCATGTGGCGGTCGCCGATCATCCAGCATGCGTCGGCCGCGAGCGACAGGCGACGCAGTGCTTCACCGATCAGATCCTTCTTGTGGCTCAGGCGGCCATCGGCGGTGGCGCCGATGATGTCCTCGAAGCGGTGCCCGAACGGCAGATGCGCCAGGATCTTGCGCGCATGCGGTTCGTTCTTCGCGGTGACCACGGCGAGCCGGTGGCCATCGGCGTGCAGCGCCTCGATTGCCTCGCCGATCCCGGCATAGACCTGGTGCTCAAGCCAGCCGTGCGACTCGAAGCGCTCCCTGTAGTGTTCGACGGCGGCTTCGACCTTCACCGGATCGCCGAGCAGCGGCAGGAAGCTGGTTCGCAGCGACGGGCCGATCCAGCCACGCAGCTCGGCCTCTGGCGGAACCGGATGCTCGAACTGCGCCAACGCATGCGCGATGCAGCGGGTAATGCCGACGGCCGAATCGATCAGGGTGCCGTCGAGATCGAAGAACAGCGTATCGCGGCTCACTGCGCGCGTGCTTGCAGCGCGGCAACGGCCGGCAGCGTCTTGCCCTCCAGGAATTCCAGGAACGCGCCACCGCCGGTGGAGATGTAGCTGATGTCGTCGGCGATGCCGTACTTGTCCACCGCCGCCAGCGTGTCGCCGCCGCCGGCGATGGAGAACGCCTTCGACTGTGCGATGGCGTGCGCCAGCGTCTCGGTGCCCTTGCCGAAGGCATCGAATTCGAACACGCCCACCGGGCCGTTCCACACCACCGTGCCTGCCGACTTGATCAGCTCGGCATAGCGCTGTGCGGTCTGCGGACCGATATCGAGGATCAGGTCGTCGGCTGCGACCGCGTCAACGGCCTTCACCGTCGCCGGCGCATCGGCGGCGAACGCGGTGGCGACCACCACGTCGGTCGGCAGCGGAATCTCGGCACCGCGCGCCTTGGCGTCGGCGTCGATCTTCTTCGCGGTATCGATCAGGTCGGCTTCGTACAGCGACTTGCCGACCGCATGGCCTTCCGCCGCGATGAAGGTGTTGGCGATGCCGCCGCCCACGATCAGCTGATCGACCTTGCCGACCAGGCTGGTCAGCAGTTCCAGCTTGGTGGAGACCTTGCTGCCGGCGACGATGGCGAGCAGCGGACGTGCGGGATTGGCCAGCGCCTTGTCGAGCGCGTCCAGTTCGGCCATCAGCAGCGGGCCGCCGGCGGCGACCGGTGCGAAGCGGATCACGCCGTGCGTGGAGGCCTGCGCGCGGTGCGCGGTACCGAAGGCATCCATGACGAACACGTCGCACAGCGCGGCGTACTGCTTCGACAGTGCCTCGTCGTCCTTGCCCTCGCCGACGTTCATGCGGCAGTTCTCGAGCAGGACGATCTGCCCGGGTGCGACATCGACGCCTTCCACCCAGTCCTTCACCAGCGGCACGTCGACGCCGAGCAGTTCCGACAGGCGCGCGGCGACCGGCGCCAGCGAATCGGCTTCGCTCCACACGCCTTCCTTCGGACGCCCGAGGTGCGAGGTCACCATGACCGCCGCGCCCTTCTGCAGCGCCAGCTTCAGCGTCGGCAGGGACGCGGTGATGCGCTGCTCGGAAGTGATGCGGCCACCGTCGATCGGCACGTTCAGATCCTGGCGGATCAGCACGCGCTTGCCGGCGAGGTCGAGGTCGGTCATGCGGACGATGGGCATGGGAGGTCCTGGGCAGCGGGAAAGACCGCTATTGTCCCGCCTGCCCCCGCATGCCGCAAACGAGGCGCGGACTACGCCGGTGGACGGCTGCGTAACAGGCTGAAGGCGAAGGCCGCCACCAGCGCGGCGCCCAGCACCAGCAGGCCCCACAGCAGCCAGGTCTTCCAGTCGCGCGGCGTGGGCGGTGCGATCAGCGCCGCATCACCGGCGAGCGCCGAGGCCGGCGACAGGTACGCAGGCGCAGGTTGCCAGTCTTCGCCCCGGTCACGACGCAGCGCATCCACCAGCGCCGGCATCGGCACGACGGCTCTGCGTGCCGTTGCGCTGCCTGCCACCAGCGCGTACGGCGGCGTGCCCTGCGCAAGGAAGACCATCACCTCGGGGCGGTACCCCAGCCTCAGCGTAGGCACCTGATCGGGCAATGCGCTGCGATTGCGCAGGCGCCAGTAGCGGTCGCGTGCCGGCTCGCTCGCCAACGGCTGCGCGGGCGACGCGCTCGGACGATCGCCACCGACCCGATACGCCACCCACGGGCCTGCGCGAAGCCGCCACGGCGCATCGGTCGCGTCGCGGCTTTCCAGCGTCCACTCCCCCACCGCGTAGTCGTCCATCGCCAGGTCGGCGAAGGCGACCGGATGGCGCCCGGTGTTCTCATAGGTGAACGCGTCGACGCCCTGCTCGGACACGCGCTTTCCCTGCAGTTCCGACCACTGCACGGCCTGCTGCAGGTGCACGGCGTCCAGGCGCACGCGGACTTCGCGGATCGGCAGTGCGGGCGACGCATCCAGCGGCACGAAGCGCACGTAGCGCAAGCCGCTCTGGATCGGCACGTCGTCGCGCAGCAGGCGTTGCGCGCCCCGCTGCAGTTCCACCAGCGTCACCCGATCCTGCACCACGTCCCAGGCCTGCAGGTCGTGGCTGCCCTCCACGCGATAGCTCGCCTCGCGTGGCGTGCCGGTGTCCCAGGTGAATTCCAGCGCTTCGGCACGGTCGCGGATGCCGCTCAGGTCGACCAGGAAGGCTCGCGACGGACCCGCCCCGGTGGCGGCACCGGTGTCGGCTTCGATGCGGACGATGCGCCCGTTCTCGCCGAACTGGGCCGACACGCGCGACGACGTGCCGGCATCCTGCATCGACGCCGGCAGCGGGAACCACGGCACGACGATGCGTCGCGCCGGCAATGCCGTCGGTTGCTCGGGGCCGAACAGCGCCGCCGCGACCGGCCTGCCGTGCGCATCCAGCACGTCCACGTCGCGCAGGTCGGGCCAGGCGGTGGTAGCGTAGACCTCATGGTCCAGCACGACGCGGTAAGCGCCGGCCTGCTCGCCGGACAGCACCAGCGGCCATCGCTTCGCGTAGGGCGCGGGCGCCTGCGCGGCCGCCATCAGCGGCAGCAGGCCGAGGAGCATCAGGAACTTCTTCATGTGGTCGCTTCCTCGTTGTCGACGCGGCGCGGCGGTGCCGGCGCCAGGTAACCCACCACCGTGCACAGCAGGCCGTACGCGATGAACGAACCGATGCCCAGCAGGTTGCCCAGGTGCTGACGGTCGACGAACACCAGTTTCGCCAGTACCACGCCCATCAGCACCGCACCGCCCAGCCACAGCATGCGCTGGCCGCGACGCGACCCGATCACCCAGCCCAGCACGCCCAGTACGCTCCAGGTGACGGTCAGGCTGGTCTGCGCCAGGCTGCCCGACAGCAGGCCCTCGTTCCACGGCACGCCGCCCCAGTGATGCACGGCATGCAGCACCACCGAGGTGATCCACACGAACGCCAGCGACGACAGCAGCACGATGCGCGACGGCGGCAGCACGCGCGCCTCCGGCATCCACCAGCGCAGCAGCAGCACCAGTGTGGCGAGTTGCGCCAGTTCCATCGGATTCAGCACCGGAATCCAGGGCAACGGATGCGCGTCGCCGGACATGAAGAGCGAAACCAGCCACCACAAGCCCAGCGCGACGAACAGCACGCAGAACAAGGGCGTGCGCCATGCGTCGAAGCGCCCGCCCAATGGGGCCGCCAGCCAGTCCCAGCGGAACAGCGCCAGCGCAACGACCACCAGCCACGGCAGCGCGATGAGGCCGGCCTGCCACCCGCCACCCATGCCCTCCACGTGGCCGGGCAACCAGGCCAGGAGCAGGCTCGCGACCAGCGGCCACACCAGCCACCACACGAACTGCGCCGCGCCGGCAAGGCGATGGTCGCTGTCGCGCAGGCACATCAGGCTGCGCACACCCAGCACGGCGTAGGCGAGCCACGCCCAGGCGCCGTGACCCGCGAACGGCTGCTGGTGCACCTCCGATTGCCACAGCGCGAACGGAACCGCGGATGCCAATGCGGCCAGCGTCGTCCACGCCAACGCGGTGGACGGACGATGACGATGCACTTCGGCCGCCAGCCAGCCGGTCAGCGCGGCGAATGCCAGCAGTGCGTCGGGTTCGGCGCGATAGGCGACATGCGTATCGATCTCGACCATGCCGTTGCCCAGCCACCACGCGAGGGCCCACAGGTAGTAGACCAGCGCCACGCCATGGCCACGCGCGCGGTACACCCACGCACTGGCGAAGCCGGCCACCGTGATCAGCAGGGCGCTCATGAACGACGCATTGGCGAACATCGTCGCATCCACGCTCTCGCGCCACGAGGCCACGTCGACCTGTGCGATGAAGAACGCCACTGCCGCCGCGATCTGCAGACCCGCACCGGTCAGCTGCGGCAACAACCGCGACTGCCGCAGGCCCAGCCAAGCCAACGCCGCGCCTTCCAGCGCGAACACGCAGGCCGTGGCCTGCGCCGACAGCGCCAGGGGGACCGACAGGGTGGCGAAACCGACCGCCAGCAACGCGTACGACTGTGCGAGCACGTCGTAGTTCGCGCGGCGACGCAATGTCCACGACAGCCCCGCATACAGCATACCCAGGCCGAGCGCGCAGAACGCCAGCGGCAGGCGGCTGTCTTCGAAGCTGCCGCCCTGCATCAGGCCCGCCTGCAGCGAGAACGCCACCAGCGGCATGCCGAACACCAGGCAGCCATCGATGAAGTCGCGGCGACCGGCCGGCTGGCGACGCGCAAACAGCAACGGGATCAGCAGATAGAAGACGAAGAACAAGGCCAGGAACGGCTGCGTGCTGGCGTACTTCTCCGGTGCGTAATCGAACAGCGCCCACGCCGTGCCGATGCCGAAGGTGAAGACGAAGCCGAGCAGGTTCAGTACGCGCCACGACTTGTACCAGGCAATGCCGACGATGGCAGCATTGAGCACGGCGTAGTACGAGAACAGCGCGACATGGTTGCCGCTGCCGGTGGACAGCCAGATCGGCGCAAGGAAGCCCGCGAGCAGCGCGAACACCGCCAGCGACTTCGCGTCCTGCAGGACGGCCAGCATGCCCGCGCCAGCGATCAGCACGATGCTCAGCGCAAAGGCCGCGCCGGCCGGGATCACCCCGAAGATCTTGACCGCGGCGAACACCACCAGCAGCAGCACCCCGATGGCGCCGCCCTGCAGGCTGAGCGCGAACGTGCGGTTGCTGTCGCGCTTGCGCCACGCGAACACCAGCGCGCCCAGCGCAGCGGCGGCGATGCCAGCCAGGCGCAGCTCCGGCGGCAGCGAGAACCAGCCCTGGTCGGCGCCGTACTTCAGCAGCGCGGCCACGCCGGCGAACAGCACCAGCACGCCGATCTTCACCGGCACGTTGCCGACGGTGAACCAGCGCTGCACCGCGCGGAGCGCAACGGTGAACACATCAGGCTTGGCGGGACGCGGCGGCGGTTCGTCGCGCGGCGGACGCGGCGGCAACGCGGCCGCAGGTTGTGCGGGGATCTCCGGCGGCGGCGCTTGGCGCGGAGGAATCGGCGGTGGCGTGCTCGCCTGCACGGGAGGCGGCGTTTCCACGCGCGGCGGCGGCGAGCGTACGAGTTCCGCCAGGGTGGGGCCGGTGTCGGCGGGCGCAGGCGCCACGGCCTCCGGTGCGACCACGGCAGCCTGCGGCACGCGCAGTTGGCTTACCTGCCGCTCCAGATCGGCGACGCGGCGCTTCAGGCCGCTGATCGCCACCAGCGCCACGATCAGCAGTACCGGCACCGCCAGTACGGCCAGGCCGAGCAACACCAGAATTCCCGCCAGATCATCCATCGCCTACCCCGTCGTTGCGTGTTCGGTGCGGGAACGGGCATCCGCTCCCCGGCCGTCCCTTCAGCCTCGCCGCAGCCTCGGGCAAGGCCACCGGATTTGCAAGAATCCGATGCGCCGGTGGCGCAATCCCGCCCATCTCGTATCACATGACGATACCCGGAAACGACACGGGCGCCCCAAGGGCGCCCGTGCGATACGGCGGCTCAGTGCGCCTTACTTGCCGGCGACCACGCGGACCATTTCCAGGCACTTGTTGGAGTAGCCCCACTCGTTGTCGTACCAGCTGACGATCTTGACGAAGGTCGGGTCCAGCGCGATGCCGGCTTCCGCGTCGAAGATCGAGGTGCGGGTGTCGCCGCGGAAATCGGTGGCGACGACCTTGTCCTCGGTGTAGCCGAGGATGCCCTTCAACGCGCCCTGGCTCTGCGCCTTCATCTCGGCCTTGATCTCGTCGTACGTGGCCGGGTTCTCGAGTTCGGCGGTCAGGTCGACCACCGACACGTCGCTGGTCGGCACGCGGAACGACATGCCCGTCAGCTTCTTGTTGAGCGAAGGGATGACCACGCCGACGGCCTTGGCTGCACCGGTGGACGACGGGATGATGTTCTCGAGGATGCCGCGGCCGCCGCGCCAGTCCTTGTTGCTCGGGCCGTCGACCGTCTTCTGCGTGGCGGTAGCCGCGTGCACGGTGGTCATCAGGCCGCGCTTGATGCCCCACTTGTCGTGCAGCACCTTGGCGATCGGCGCCAGACAGTTGGTCGTGCACGAGGCGTTGGAGATGATCGCCTCGCCGTTGTAGGTCTCGTGGTTCACGCCATAGACGAACATCGGCGTGTCGTCCTTCGACGGTGCCGACAGGACGACCTTCTTCGCGCCCGCGTCGAGATGCTTCTGCGCGGTGGCCTTGTCGAGGAACAGGCCGGTGGATTCGATGACGATGTCGGCGCCCACTTCATCCCACTTGAGGTTGGCGGGGTCGCGTTCCTGGGTCAGGCGGATCTTCTTGCCGTTGACGAACAGCGCGCCGCCTTCGACCTTCACGTCACCGTCGAAGCGGCCATGCACGGAGTCGTACTGCAGCATGTAGGCCAGGTAGTCCGGCTCCAGCAGATCGTTGATGGCGACGATCTCGATGTCGTTGCCGAAGTTCTGCACGGCGGAACGCAGCACGTTGCGTCCGATGCGGCCGAAGCCGTTGATACCCACCTTGATCGACATTGCTCGGGACTCCTGCGGCCGCGCCTGGCGCGGCGGGGTTGACGGGGGCCGACATTCTAACAGGCCGCCCCGCCGGCACGTCCCCGCAGGCATTGATCAGGATCAAGGCGGCACGGGAAACGCGGGCAGAGACTGGCGCCACATTCCAACGAGCGTCACCACCATGAAGAAGACCCTTGTCCCGATTGCCATCGCCCTCGCCCTGGGCACCGCCGTTCCCGCCTTCGCCCAGTCCAAGGGCGACTGGACACTGGGCGTGGGCGTGCACCAGGTCAACCCGAAGTCCGACAACGGCGCCCTCGCCGGCGGCACCCTGCCGCTGGAGATCGACAGCGACGTCAAGCCGACGGTGACCTTCGAATACTTCCTGCGCGACAACTTGGGCCTGGAAGTGCTGGCCGCACTGCCGTTCAAGCACGACATCGCGGTGAAGGGCGTGGGCAAGGTGGGCGAAACCAAGCACCTGCCGCCGACCGTGTCGCTGCAGTACCACTTCAACAGCAAGGGCAAGGTGTCGCCGCTGCTCGGCGTGGGCTTGAACTACACGACCTTCTTCAGCGAAGACACCACCGGTGCGCTCGAAGGCACCAGGCTGAAGCTGGACGACTCCTGGGGCCTTGCCGCCCATGCCGGCCTCGACTTCAAGGTCAGCGAGCGCAGCGCGGTGCGCGTGGATGTGCGCTGGGCCGACATCGACACCAAGGTGGAAGTGGACGGTGCCAAGCTGGGCACGGCCAACATCGACCCGCTGGTGTACGGCGTGGCTTATGTCCTGAAGTTCTGAGCACGCGCTCGATCCGGCGCCTGCGGTAAATCGGGGAACGGCCCGTGTCGGTTACAGTACCGGCATGGTCCGTTCCCTTCTTTTCGCGCTCACGCTCGTCGCATCGCTCGCACTCGCGCTGATGCCGGTTCCCGCGCACGCCTGGGGCCTGCTCGGCCATCGGCTGGTGGCGCTGCTGGCCTGGGACGATCTCTCGCCCGACACCCGCCGCCAGATCGACACCCTGCTGCAGGGCGAGCCCGATCCCACGCTGGCGGGGATCGCCGGCTGGGCCGACGACCTGCGCAAGAACGATCCCGCACTCGGACGCGAATCCGCGAACTGGCACTTCGTCAACATCGGCGAGCACGACTGCGCCTACCTGCAACAACGCGACTGCCCCGGTGGCAACTGCGTGGTGGAGGCGATCCGCAAACAGACGGCGATCCTGGCCGACGCGCGGCGTCCGCGTGCCGAGCGCCTGCAGGCACTGAAGTTCGTCGTGCATTTCGTCGGCGATGCCCACCAACCGCTGCACGCCGGTTATGGACACGACAAGGGCGGCAATGAGTTCCAGATCAACTGGAACGGGCGCGGCACCAACATGCACACGCTGTGGGACAGCCGCATGCTGCTGTCCACCGGCCGCAGCGAGCAAACGTATCTGGACCATCTGCGTACGCTGCCACGTCCCACCCTCCCGGCGATGACCCTGCCTCCACCGGCGGCGGCCTGGGCCGAGCAGTCGTGCCATGTGGTGACCCAACCGGATTTCTATCCCCGCCGCGCGAAGCTCGAACAGTCCTATGTGGACAAGCACCTGCCCATCGCCGAGCGCCAGCTGCGCGCCGGCGGCGTGGCACTGGCAGCGGTGTTGAACAAGGCGCTGGACCGTCACTGACCTTCCCCTGGACATCACGAGATCGCACATGACGCGCCGCCCCTGTCTCCCGCTCCTGTTCGCAATCTCCCTGATCCCTTCGGCCCTGCCCGTCCATGCGCAGTCGCATGCCGCGCATGCGCCGTCCGCGCGACCGACGGGCCGGATGGAACTGCCTTGGCATGTCGACCTGTTGCAAGGCCTGCCGCGCCGCACGGTCAGCATGGACGTGCACGGCAAGGCAATGACGTGCAGCGGCGTGGATCTCGTCGACATACTGCGGCACGCCGGCGCGATGCCCGCCGACCCGCTTCGCGGCACCGACCTCGCCCGCCACGTGGAAGTGCGTGCGCGTGATGGCTACACGGTGGTGTTCTCACTGGGCGAACTGGATCCGACCCTCGGCAAGCAGCGCGTCTACGTGACCGACCAGTGCGACGGCAAGCCATTGCCGGCCGACGCCGGCCCGGCACGCCTGCTGATTCCCGGCGACACACGGCCAGCGCGCAGCGCCCGCCAAGTCCAGACCTTCATCATCGAGTAGCCCACCTTCCCCACTGGAGTCGTTCGCATGAACCTGTCCGCGTTGCTCCGCCCCGTCGCAACCGCCGCCCTGCTGCTCGCCACCGTGCTCGTGCCACCCATCGCGCGCGCGCAGAACAAGGCAGGTCTCACCGTCTTCGCCGCCGCCAGCCTGAAGGAATCGCTGGACGAAGCCGCCACCGCCTACCAGACGCATACCGGCATCCCGGTCCGCGTGTCGTACGCCGCCAGCTCCGCGCTGGCACGGCAGATCGAACAGGGTGCGCCGGCTGACGTGTTCTTCTCCGCCGACCTGGAGTGGATGGACTACCTGCAAGAACGCGACAAGCTCGAGGTCGCCACGCGCCGCAGTCTGCTGGGCAACCAGCTGGTACTGGTCGCGCCCAAGGCGAGCAAGGCACGCGTCGACCTGAAGCGGCCCGCCACGCTCCTCGCCGCCCTCGGCGACGGACGCCTCGCGGTAGGCCAGACGCAGACGGTGCCGGCCGGCAAGTACGCCAAGGCCTCGCTGGAATCGCTGTCGCTGTGGAACGGCGTCAAGGCACGGCTGGCCGAATCCGACAGCGTGCGTGCAGCGCTGATGCTGGTGGCGCGCGGCGAGACGCCGCTGGGCATCGTGTACGCCTCGGACGCTAAGGCGGAGCCGGGCGTACGTGTACTCGCGACCTTTCCGGAGGATTCGCATCCGCCGATCGTCTACCCGGTGGCGGCACTGCGTGGTGCGCGCTCCGCGCAGGCGACGCAGTTCGTGCACTGGCTGGCCTCGCCCGCCGCCGGCGCGATCTTCCAGCGCCGCGGCTTCGCCGTGAAACCCTGACCCGAGCATGCTCGACGCGTTCTCGCCGGAAGAACTCACCGCCATCCGCCTGAGCCTGAAGGTGGCGCTGGTGGCGGCGATGGCCAGCCTGCCGCTCGGCGTGCTGGTCGGCTGGCTGCTGGCGCGCACGCGGTTTCCCGGCAAGGCGCTGCTCGACGCCCTCGTGCACCTCCCGCTCGTGTTGCCCCCGGTCGTGATGGGGTACGCGCTGCTGGTCACGCTCGGCACGCAGGGCACCGTCGGCGCGTTCCTGCAGGAGCACTTCGGCATCGTCTTCGCGTTCCGCTGGACGGGTGCCGCGCTGGCCTGCGCGGTGATGGGCTTCCCGCTGATGGTGCGCTCCATCCGGCTATCGCTGGAAGCGACGGACCGCCGGCTGGAACAGGCCGCGTCCACGCTCGGCGCCGGGCCGTGGCGCGTCTTCTTCACCATCACCCTGCCGCTGGCCTGGCCCGGGCTGGTCGCCGGCAGCGTGCTGGCCTTCGCGAAGGCGCTGGGCGAATTCGGCGCCACCATCACCTTCGTATCCAATATCCCCGGCGAAACCCAGACACTGTCTTCCGCGATCTACGGCCTGATGCAGGTGCCCGGCGGCGAAGCCGGCATCTGGCGGCTGGCCGCCGTGGCCGTCGTGATCTCGCTGGCCGCGCTGCTGTTCTCCGAATGGCTGGTACGGCGCCACCACACGCGCCACGGGGAGGAGAGCTGATGCTGAAGCTCGATATCGAACTGCGACGCGGCCACTTCCATCGCCATGTGCGCATCGACGACGACGCCCGGGTGATCGCGCTGGTCGGACCGTCGGGTGCAGGCAAGACCTCGGTGCTCAATGCCATTGCCGGGCTGGTGAAGCCGATCGCAGGTCGCATCGACGTGGACGGTCATTGCCTGTTCGCCAGCGCACAGCAGATCGACGAGCCCGTGCATCGCCGGCGCGTCGGCTACGTGTTCCAGGATGCTCGGCTGTTCCCGCATCTCGATGTCCGCCGAAACCTGCTGTACGGACGGCATGGCGGACGCGGCGCGCCACGCTTCGGCTTCGATGCCGTAGTCGACCTGCTCGGCGTCGCGCCGCTGCTGGCGCGGCGCACGCGCAACCTGTCCGGCGGCGAAGCACAGCGCGTGGCGATCGGCCGTGCGCTGCTGTCGCAGCCCTCGCTGCTGCTGTTCGACGAGCCGCTGTCGGCGCTGGACCAGGCGCGCCGCGAGGAACTGATCCCCTATCTGCAGCGCGTGCGCGACGAGATCCGCCTGCCCATCGTCTACGTCAGCCACCACCCGGACGAAGTCCGGCGCGTCGCCGATTCCATACACGCTCTCGACTGAGCCGCGCGTAGGCTGCTTCCGGACATCGGAGCCGCCGCATGAGCAAGCAACGCTGGAAGACCCTGCCGCCCGACCGGGCGCGACGCTATCTGGAGCCCGGCCCTGTCGTGCTGCTCAGCACCGCGCACCGGGACGAGCGCGCCATCATGACGCTGGGGTGGCACATGATGCTGGGCTACGACCTGATCGGCACGTACCTCTGGCAGGCGAACCGCAGCCACGCGCTGGCCCGCGCCAGCCGCGAGTGCGTGATCAACCTGCCGACCGAAGACCTGCTGGACACGGTGGTCCGGATCGGCAACTGCAGCAGCACCGAGCAGGACAAGTTCGAGCGCTTCGGCCTGACCGCATTGCCGTCGCGCGAGGTCGACGCGCCCGGCATCGGCGAATGCCACGCGCGCTTCGAATGCCGCCTGCACGAAACCCGCATCACCGCCCACTATCCCCTCTTCGTCTGGCGCATCGTCCACGCGCATGTCGCCACCTCGCCCCGCCTGCCGCGCACCGTGCATTACCGGGGCGACGGCCGCTTCATGGTGTCGGGCCGGGAAGTCTCGCGGCGACGGCTGTTCCGGCCGGACACGCTGGAGCAGTGAGCCAGCCCATGGCCGGTTAACATCCGGCTGGGTACGCTGGCGGCATGGCCAAGCACCTCACCGACCTCGACGACGCTGTCGACCTCATCCTGTCCCACACCTATGGGCCGTTGCGCATGGGCGCGCCGCTGGGCATCGGCAAGCCGCACCGGCTGTTGAATGCGCTGTATGCGCGGATCGCCGCGGAACCGTCGCGGTCGTGGATGCTGTACACGGCGCTGTCGCTGGATCCGCCGGGCGGTGGGAAGGGGCTGGAAGGGCGATTCGTGAAGCCGTTCGCGGTGCGCCACTTCGGAGAAGATTTCCCGCGCCTCGCCTACGTGCAGGCAATCAAGCGTGACGCGCTTCCGCCGAATATCGAGGTCGAAGAGTTCTACATGCAGGGCGGCGCGCTGCTGCGCTCGACCACGGCACAGCGGCACTACGCCAGCCTGAACTACACGCACGTTGCGCGCGCGCTGGCAGACCGTGAGCTCAACGTCATCGTGCAGAAGGTCGCGCGCGAAGCCGGCGGCACGCGGCTATCTTTCTCATGCAACAACGACCTGACCCAGGATGCCGTGGATGCCATCGTCGCGCGCGGCCTGCCACGGCCGCTGCTGGTGGCCGAAGTGGATCCCGAGCTGCCGTGGATCGGCGGCACCGCAGCGGTGGACGAGGACTACTTCGACCTGGTCGTCTCGCCGCCCGGCCCCTACCCTGCGCTGTTCGGCCTGCCGCGCCAGCCGGTGTCGGACGTCGACTACGCCATCGGCCTGTACGCCAGCACGCTGGTGCGCGATGGCGGCACGCTGCAGATCGGCATCGGCGCGCTGGCCGATGCGCTGTGCCATGCGCTGGTGCTGCGCCACACCGACAATGCGATGTACCGCCGCGTGCTCGCCGCGCTGGATCCGGACCTGGAGCGCCACCCGGCGGTGATCGCCAGCGGCGGTCTCGATCCGTTCGCCATCGGCCTGTACGGCTGCAGTGAAATGATCAACGAGGGTTTCAAGCGACTGGTCGAAACCGGCGTGATCCGGCGCAAGGTGGTGGACGACGAGGCGCTGATGCAGCGGCTCGCCGACGGCACCGCCAACCTCGGCGACCAGGCACGACTGGAGCGCGATGGCGAATACCTGCACGGCGCCTTCTACCTCGGCTCGCCGGCGTTCTACGAGTGGCTACGCACGTTGCCGGACGACCAGCGTCGCGCCATCGGCATGCGCCGCATCAGCCTGATCAACGAGCTGGAACGCGGACGCGAATCGCTGGCCCGCCTGCAGCGCCCCGATGCGCGCTTCTTCAACTCCTGCATGATGGCGACCGCGCTGGGCGCCGCCGTGTCCGATGGACTGGACGACGGCCGCGTGGTGTCGGGCGTGGGCGGCCAGTACAACTTCGTCGATATGTCGAACGCGCTGGACGGCGCACGCAGCGTGCTGATGTTTCGCGCGGTGCGCGAAGACGCCGGTGCCGCCGAATCGAACGTGCGCTGGAACTACGGACACACGACGATCCCGCGCCACCTGCGCGACGTCTACGTCAACGAGTACGGCATCGCCGATGTTCGCGGCAGGAACGATGAAGACTGCATCATTGCGATGGGCGGCATCACCGATGCGCGCTTCCAGCAGGCACTGATGGAGCAGGCGCAACAGGCCGGCAAGCTGCGTGCCGGCTTCCATGCGCCCGCGCACTGGATCGACAACACGCCGGTGCACCTGTCCGCACGGCTTCGCGCGTTCCGCCACGACGGCACGCTGCCCGACTATCCGCTGGGTAGCGATTTCACCGACGTTGAGCAGCGCATCGTCAAGGCGTTGGGCTGGCTGAAGGCGAATACCGCCACGCCTTGGAAGAAGATCGGCACTGCGCTGCGTGCGCTGGGGGCGAAGCCGGACGATGCGGAGGCGATGGACCGGATGGCGCTTTCGTCGCCTTTGACACTCGGGGAACGCCTGGAAGCGAAGCTGCTGACGCTCGGTCTATCGGAGACGCGTCAACCGTCGTGACCGCTGCGACTGGTCCGTGTGATCGTCATACCCGCGAAAACCGGGGCAAGCGGCACCGCGGCGGAAGCTACGGGACAGTAGCTCACGGCTTTCGCGCAGACGAAGAGTTCGATGGTCCCGCGCTGCAGCACCACACTGCGGCGCTCCCCTGACGCCCAAGCCACTTCTTCTACATGACGGGTTTGCCATCCACCAGGACGTACTCCTTGCCCCGGCTCTTCCAGGTCGGCGTGTCCCGATCGACAAGAATGCAGGGACGACCGCCGCAGGACGTGATCTCGACGTGCCGGGAGGCCTGCAGGACTTCGGCCGACACGTCGGCCGCATCGGCGCGGACCTGAGCATCCTTCAATCGTTGGTACTCATGGTGAAGGAGTAGCAGGAGACCCACGTACAACGTGCCGAAGCCCACAGCCCCGGCGACGAGGCCCAGCCACGCCCTGCCGACAACCGGCCGCAGTGCGGCCTCGGTCTTCTGCTGCTGATCCTGGAACAGGCGCACCATCGCCTGCTTCAGCTTCGCTTCCTCGGCCTCGCGGACGGTCGCCAGACCGGCATTCACCTGTTGCGCCTGCTGCAGGCCATCGGCCATCTGTCGCGCCTGCTTGTCGGCGGCGTCCTCCAGCCGCTCTACCGCCATCATCAGGCGGCGGATGCCATCCGTGTCATTCATCGCGTTCCCCTTGGCTACCTCGCCATTCCCTGCTGCTGTCCCTGCATCTGCCGCTGCTGCGCGTCGATGATGGCCTGCTGTTCCTGTCGCTGCGATTCGTCGCTGAATTGCCGCATGGTCTGCTGTAGCGGCTGCTCGGCCGCCTGACCCGGGTTGATCGTATCCGTGCGACGGTCAAGAGCGCTGTTGTTTGGGTGATTCCACACCGCGATCAGACTACCGTCCCGGCTCGTGACGAGATCGCTGATCTCCGGCAAGTGGCCGCGCCGCGCCTCCAGCGCGATCGTGCCGGCGAGCCGCTCGCGTTGCTCCTGCGTCCAGTGCGAATCCATCTGCGGACCCAGTCGCTCGAGGTGATCCATGGCATGGTTGAACAGCGGGGTGTCCCGGGCCTGCGCCCGCCACGGCTTCTGCGCGTCGTCCCAAACATGGGCATCGGCCATGGACTCTGCCCACAGGCGCTGACCGTCGGGCGACCGGGTGAACTCCTCCTGCACAAGCTTGGCGGCGGCGCGGTCTCCCGCCTGCAGGGCGTCGATCCAGCGGTCGACAAACGGGTCGCCACTGCCTCGGATGCGCTCAGCAGCCACGATCGGCACATGCTGATGGTCGTACCCCATGACTGCGATTCGGATGCCTTGATCCGCTGCGACGATTCGCACATTCATGTGTGACGGCGACCAGCACACCGATCACTCACATTCGGCAGCGGGATCTCTTCTTACGAGACGGCGCCTGTTTCGATGCAAGCGTCAGAACAGGCGCGAGCTCGACAGTGAGGTCACGCTCCACGTCTTCTATTCGACGCGCAATCGCGACCTCAGCACTCAGGACGCCGCACGCTCCAGCTTCACCGCAAGCGTGAAGCGCGGTGCGTGGCAGTTGCGGTTGGGTGGGCGACCCGCGTGGAGGATGTCGCCGTCGAATAGCACCAGCCGTCCGGGACGCGGGCTGACCGCCGCACGCACGTCGCGCTGGCGGTCGAAGAAGACGGTCTCGCCGCCCCACTCGGGGTCCCACTGATCGCACACGTACCACAGCGCGGTCAGTTCGCCCGCGCCCTCCACGCAATCGACGTGACTGAACAGCATGTCGCCGTAATGCGCGACGTTGACATAGCTTCGGTAAGGCCGATACGCCATGGCCGGCGCATGCGCGGCCACCGCTGCCATCGTGGGCGCGGCGAACGGCATGGCGGGGAGTCGGGCCAGCGGAATCTCCGTGGCCCAATGCCGGTACTCGGCGGTATCCGGTCGCGCGATCTCCGAGCGTGTATAGCCCGCCTGCAGCAGCACGCGATGCAGTTCCGCCAGTTGCGGCAACTCCAGCAGGCCGTCGAACACCGAGATGCGGCGTCCGTCGACCTGCTGCGTGTAAGCGGGCGTGACCGTCACAGGCGCGGCCGGCCTACAGCGCCTTCGCCGCCTCGACCACCGCCTCTGCGGTGATGCCGAAGTGCTTGTACAGCGCGTCGGCCGGCGCGGAGGCACCGAACGTGGTCATGCCGATCACCGCGCCGTCCAGGCCGACATACTTGCCCCAGAAGTCGCTGATCGCGGCTTCGACGGCGACACGCTTGCGCACGGCCTTCGGCAGCACGGCTTCGCGGTAGGCGGCGTCCTGGCGGTCGAACACGTCGGTCGACGGCATCGACACCACGCGCGTCTTGATGCCCTGTGCGTCCAGCGTCGCCTTGGCCTGGGTGGCCAGGCCGACTTCCGAACCGGTGGCGATCAGGATCACGTCCGGCGTGCCGTCGGCATCGGCCAGCACGTAGCCGCCACGCGCGATCTCGCCGACCTGCGCGTCGGTACGCGGCTGGTGCGGCAGGTTCTGGCGCGAGAACACCAGGCAGCTCGGGCCGTCCTGGCGCACGATGGCCTGCTTCCATGCCACCGCCGACTCGACCGCGTCGCACGGACGCCACACGTCGTTGTTCGGGATGTAGCGCAGCGAGGCGAGGTGCTCGACCGGCTGATGGGTGGGACCGTCTTCGCCCAGGCCGATGGAGTCGTGCGTGTACACGTGGATGGCGTGCGCCGGGATCAGCGCGCTCATGCGCACGCCGTTGCGCGCGTAGTCGCTGAACACCAGGAAGGTCGCATCGAACGGCACGAAGCCGCCGTGCAGCGCCAGGCCGTTCGCGATCGCGGTCATGCCGAACTCGCGCACGCCGTAGTACACGTAGTTGGCGTTCGGGTCGGTGGTGGAGACCGACTTGCTCGCCTTCCACAGGGTCAGGTTGGAGTGCGCCAGGTCGGCCGAACCGCCCACCAGTTCCGGCAGCAGCGGCGCGAAGGCTTCGATGGCGTTCTGCGAGGCCTTGCGCGAGGCGATGACCGGACCTTCAGCCTGCACCTTGGCGATGTACGCGTCGGCCTGCGCGACGAAGTCGGCCGGCAGTTCGCCGGACGAACGACGCGTCAGTTCGGCGGCCTGCTCGGGGAACTGTGCGGCGTAGGCGTCGAACAGCGCCTTCCACTCGGCTTCCAGTGCCTTGCCGGCGTCGACCTTGTTCCAGCCGGCGTAGATGTCGGCGGACACTTCGAACGGACCGTACGGCCATTCCAGCGCGGCGCGCGTGGCGTCCAGCTCGTCCTTGCCCAGCGGCGCGCCGTGGCTGGATTCCTTGCCGGCCTTGTTCGGCGAACCGAAACCGATGGTGGTCCGGCAACAGATCAGCGTGGGCTTGTCGGTCTTCTTCAGCGCGGTATCGATGGCGGTCTTGATCTCGACCGGGTCATGACCGTTGACGTTGCGCACGACCTGCCAGCCATAGGCCTCGAAGCGGGCCGGCGTGTCGTCGGTGAACCAGCCGTCGGTGTTGCCGTCGATGGAGATCTTGTTGTCGTCCCAGAAGCACACCAGCTTGCCCAGGCCCCAGGTGCCGGCGAGCGAGGCGGCCTCGTGCGAGACGCCTTCCATCAAACAGCCGTCGCCCATGAAGACGAAGGTGCGGTGATCGACGATGGCGTGGCCTTCGCGATTGAAGCGCTGCGCCAGCAGCTTCTCAGCTAGCGCGAAGCCGACGGCGTTGGCGAAGCCCTGGCCGAGCGGACCGGTAGTGGTCTCGACACCGGGGGTCTCGTGACGCTCCGGGTGGCCGGCGGTCTTGCTGTGCAGCTGGCGGAAGTTCTTGAGTTCCTGCAGCGGCAGGTCGTAACCGGACAGGTGCAGCAGCGCGTAGTGCAGCATCGAGCCATGGCCGTTGGACAGCACGAAGCGGTCGCGGTTGAACCAGTGCGGGTTCGACGGGCTGTGGCGGTAGTAATCGTTCCACAGCACTTCGGCGATGTCGGCCATGCCCATGGGCATGCCGGGATGGCCGGAGTTGGCGGCCTGCACCGCGTCGGCGGCGAGGAAACGGATGGCGTTGGCGAGCTGGCGGCGGGTGGGCGTCGTCATGGGGATCGGGACAGAGGGGGCGGCGCCCGGCGGGCTGCGGGCGGCCCATTGTCCCACCCCCCGCCCGCCGTGTCGCGGTTGCGGGCCGGTTGTCGGGGTGTTAGCCCGCCTGCCCCGGCAGCGTCAGATCGTTGCGCTCGCCCTTGGCCACCAGCGAGGCCAGGGTCAGGTCGCCGGTGACGTTGAGCGTGGTGCGGCACATGTCGAGGAAGTGGTTCACGCCCAGGATCAGGCCGATGCCGATCGGGTTCACGCCGACCATCGCGCAGATCAGCGCCACCACAGGCAGCGAGCCGGACGGCACGCCGGCCGTGCCGATGCCACCCAGGATGCACACCAGCATCACCATGAACTGCTGGCCCAGCGACAGGTCCACGCCGAAGAACTGCGCCAGGAAGATCACCGTCACGCCCTCGAACAGCGCGGTGCCGTTCTGGTTGGCGGTGGCGCCGACCGTCAGCACGAAGCGCGACACCGTGCGCGGCAGGCCGAGCTTCTCGTCGGCCACGCGCAGCGCGGTCGGCAGGGTGGCGTTGCTGGAGGCGGTGGAAAAAGCCATCACCATCGCTTCCTGCGCGCCGCGGAAGAACTTGAGCGGCGAGTAGCCCGCAAGCTTCAGCGCAATCGAATAGCTGACGAACTGGTGCAGCGCCAGCGCCAGCACCACCACGAACACGTACTGGCCCAGCCGCACCAGCAGGTCGAAGCCGAAGATCGCGGCGAGGTTGAACATGAAGCAGGCCACTGCATACGGCGCCAGGCGGATGACCAGGCCGATCAGCGTCATCGAGATCTCGAACACGCCCTCGATGCCGCGCTTGAGGATGCCGGTGTTCTCCGACGGGGTCAGCACCAGGCCGATGCCGAACATCACCGCGAAGAACATCAGCGACAGGATTGCTGCGTTGCTGGACGCCGCGCCGATCACGTTGTCCGGCACGATCGACAGCAGCATGTCCATGCCGGTCGGCTGCGTGCCGACGCTGGCGACGATCTCCTTGGTGCGTTCGGCGTTCTCGGCGATCAGCTGCTGCGCCAGCGCCGGATCGACGCCGACGCCCGGCTTGAGCAGGTTCACCAGCACCAGGCCGAGCAGCACGGCGACCGCCGACAGCACGATGGTGTAGGCCAACGTCTTCCAGCCGATCCGGCCCAGCGCGCGGATGTCACCCATCTCGGCGATGCCGCAGACCAGCGCGGAGAACAACAGCGGCACGATCAGCATGAAGATCAGGTTGAGGAATATCTTGCTGAAGGGCGTGGTGACGTACTTCGTGACCTGGCCCACCCACGCCGCGTCGCCCTGCCCCGTGGCATGCACGATGAGCCCAACCAACAGGCCGATGCCGAAACCGATGGCCATCTTCCAGTGCAGCGGCAGTTTGGTGCGGGTGGCGGGCGTGGCGTCGGTCATCGGCGGGTCCTGCGGAGACAAGTTCGGGAGCTTAGCAAACCCGGCGTGACACCCCGTTCTTGCACGACAGGCCGTTCCGGGCCGCGTGCAGCGCGGGTGCCTGCAACGAAGGGATGACGAACGTTGGCCCGTTTTCCCTTATCGCGGGTAGAGCGGCGGCAGCGGTTCGTCCGTCACGCCGGCATCCATGGCGTGCCACTGGGGACCACCCCGGAAGGCCTCGCGCAGGGCGAGGCGGGCCTGCGCGGGATCGCCACCGGCCCAGCGGGCACGGCGCAGCAGGTCCAACGCCGCGCGTTGCGCGGCTGATGCCAGGCGGCGCTGCAGATCATCAAGATCGGTGGCCAGCGGACGCGCCATGCCGCAGAGCACCGTCTCGATGTCGTCGAGATCCCCGGCATCGAGCACGCGCTTCAGATCGGCCGCGGTGTGCGTCGCTGATGCCGTCGTCATGCCGGATTCCGTCGAAGGTGGGCGGGCACGCGACACGCCGGCGCCACCCTGCCGACGCGACAGCCCCCACACCAGCGTGACCAGCCAGAGCAGCGCGAAGCCGGCCGCGAGCCAGGGCCATAGCTGCGCGGGCACCTGCCGCCCACCGGCAAGCGCGATCACGCCATCATCCTTCGCGCCCGGCGACGCCGTTGCGGCGCCCGCAGGCGCCGGCGGGCGCGATGCCTGGCCACGTCCCGCCACGACGGGAATGCTCAGGTCGGGCAAGGTCGCGCGCTTGCCGGTTCCCGCGCGTACATCCCACCAGGCCATCGCGACGCCGGGTACGGCCAGCGTGCCCGCCTGCGACGGCACCAGCGAATAGCGGCGCGTCAGCTTCACCTGCGGCGTGCCGCCCGCGAAGCTCTCGTCGTACTGCGGAGGTTCTGCGAACACCTGCGCACCAGGCACCACCGGTGCCGGCAATTCCGGCAACTGCGCCTGGGTCGCACCGATGACCGTGGTCTCGATGGTGAGGGTGGCGGCTTCGCCGGTACGCATCTGGTCGGGCACCGCGGTGTACCGCAACCGCAGGTCGCGCACCGGCAACCAGGGCTGCGGTGCGTTGGCCGGTTGCGGTCGAACCTGCAACGTGCGCGGCGTGCCGGTGATGTTGACCTCGCGGCTGTTGCCACCCAGCAGATCGTCCATCCAGCCACCCGCGCCGCGACCGCTGAAGCGCGCACCCGGCAACGTCAGCGGACCGCTGCGCTCGGGTACCAGCAGGAAGCGGCGCTCGGCGGTGTTGTAGCGGCGCCCATTGATCTCGCGGCTCGACTGCACGATCTCGCCGACCCGCTGCAGCAGCGCGCCGTCGGGTGGATCCAGGTCGAGCTGGCCGGACACCAGCGGCGTGGCGTAGGACAGGCGCACCGTGACGCCGACCGACTGCTGTACGTAGGGATTCCCGTCGTCGACTTCGGTTTCGACGAACACCAGCCCGTTGGACGCCGCGCTCGCGGTCGGGGTCGCGGCGACCTCCAGCACCAGCGGCACGGTACGCTCGGCACCCACCTGGAGCGCGGGAATCGCCAGTGTGCCCGTGCGCCGCGGACGCAGCGTGAGCGCGAACGTCGTGCGGCTGCTCATGCGCCCGTTCACCAGCTGCACGCTGCGACTGTCGGACTGCCCTTCCACCTCGAAGTCGCGCATCAGCGGCGTCAGGTCAGGAGTGGCGGATACCGCATCGGTTTCGACATTCAACGTCACGGCCTGGCCGAGCGACACCTCGGTCTGCTCGAGCCACGCACGGGTCGCCGCCAGCGACGACAGCGGCCACGCCAACAGCAGACACAGCAGCAGCCACACCCGAGCTTTCATCGTCCTTCCCTCTGTCGCCGTTCCTGTTCGAGGCGGAACTTCGCCTTCAGCAGCGAGCCCGGCTCGTCCGGCACGCGTTTCAACCATGCATCCACCGCCTGACGGCGCTCGCGCTGTTCCGCGGTCTCCGCCTGCACGGCCGGCTGGCCCTGTTTCTCCTGCTCCGCACGCTGTGCGGCAGCCTTCGCCATCGCCTCGCGCATGCGCTCGCGTTGCGCGGCATCGGCGGCCGATTGCGCCGACGCATCCGCCGGTGACGAAGAAGGCGGACGGGAGGGTGCCGTCGCAGGCGGCGTCTTCCCCTGGCCCTGCGAGGATGGCTCACCCTTGGCCTGCGAGGGCGAGGGGTTTTTCTGTTCGCCCGGTTGCGGCTTCGCGTCACCCTGCGAGCCTGCTCCCTGCTTTCCATCGCCCTGCTGTCCGGACGTGCCCTGGCTCTCGTCCGACGACGGCGGTCGCTTGCGGGCGGCATCGACTGCGGCGCGGTTCGCGACCGCATCGGGCATGCCCGGCTGCGCGCGTAATGCGCGGTCGTAGGCGGCGATGGCATCGTCGTAGCGCTGCTGCTTCGCCAGCGCGTTGCCGAGGTTGTACCAGCCTTCGGCCGTATCGACGCCCGTGAAGGCTTTCTCCGCCGCCGCGAAATCGCCCTGCCGGTACTCATCGGCGCCCCGGACGACACGCGCGTGTTCGACCTGGTCGGCACGCTGCCACCAGTCGACACCGGCGGCGGAAGCGGGCGACGCCATCGGCAGCCACAACGCACCGACCAGCACCAGCGCCGCACCCCGGCGGAAGCCGAGCAGGGCGAGCGCCATCAACGGAAACAGCAGCCAGTAACCCTCATCCCGCCACGCCTTGCCGCCACCGGCCGTGGCGGCTTCGCCTGCGCTGTCGACGGGTGTCCGCAACCCCAGTGCCGCAAGATCGCCATCGTCGGGCGTCAACGCGTGGTAGCGACCGCCGCCGGCCGATGCGAGACCACCCAGTGAGGAGGCATCGAGTGCAGCGTGTCCGATCGCACCATCGCTTCCGCGGTACGCCGCGCCGGCCGCGGTACCGAGGCCGAGCGCCGACACGGCATAGCCTCCCGTACGCGCGGATGCCGCCTCCGTCATGGCCGCGGGATCCGCGCGATCCGTGAGCACGAGGATGTCGCCGCTGCGCACCTCCGCCTGCGAGAGCAGCCGCGCCGCCCATGCGATGCCGCGATCCGTCCGTTGCCCGTCCGCCGGCATGATCTCGGGCGCCAGGTCATCGAGGAACAGCCGGATGTTCGCGGTGTCGTCGGTCAAGGGCGTGACGGTGAAGGCGTCCTCGGCGTACGCCACCAGTGCGACCGGGCTGCCCGCACGGGCCTCCAGCACCTGCGCCAGCTTCGCGCGCGCCTGCAGCAGGCGAGAAGGCGGCAGGTCGCTGGTCGTGGTGCGGCTGGAGAGGTCCAGCACGATGACCAGTGGCCGCTTCACCTGCCAGAGCGGCTGTTCGGCCTGTCGCCAGCTGGGGCCGGCCAGCGCGAGCACGGCCAGCGTGCAGGCCGCCAGCGCGGCGATCAGGCCGGTGCGCGCGCCGGCGCCCCCCTGCACCAGCACATGTGGCAGCAGGTGAGCATCGACGTGTCCCCGCCATGCGCTGCGGCGTTGCCGTTGCGCGCGCCAGGCCCAGGCCAGCACGGGCAACGCCAGCAGCGCCCACAGCCAGTGGGGGCGCAGGAAATGCAGGGCGGCCCAGTCGACGCTCATGCCCGCCTCCGTGGCAGCACGAACGCGATCAGCGATATCGCCAGCGCAGCGGCGAGCGGCCACGCATAGCGCTCGATGCGCGGACGCACCGCCTTGCCGGGTTGCTCCACGGGCTCGAGCCGATCGAGTTCGGCATAGATGCCCGCAAGTTCGCGCGTATCGCGTGCGCGGTAGAAGCGACCACCCGTCTGTTCCGCCACCGTGCGCAGCGTCGCTTCGTCGAGGGCGTCGGACGCACTGGCCGGCATCGGCAACGGGATGCCGAACACGCTGACGCCCCCATCGCCGCCGAAGGCGATGGTATGGATGCGCACGCGCTCTTCCTTCGCCAGTTCCGCCGCCTTCTGCGGCGTCAGCACGCCCGCGGAATTGACGCCGTCGGTCAACAGGATCAGTACGCGCTGGCCATCCTGCTGCGTGCGGAGGCGCCGCACCGCAAGCGCGATGGCGTCGCCGATGGCGGTCTCGCGTCCCGCGAGGCCGGCGACGGCGTCTCGCAACTGTTCGCGCACCGTGTGCAGGTCGCGCGTCAGCGGGGTCATCGCGTAGGCGCGCTGCCCGAATACCAGCAGGCCGACGCGGTCGCCATCGCGGCGATCGAGGAAATCCGCCAGCACCGCTTTCGCCGCGGTCAGGCGATCGACCACGGCACCGCCCAGCTCCATGTCGGGTTCGGTCATGCTGCCCGACAGATCCACGGCCAGCATCAGGTCGCGTCCACTCACCGGCGGCGTCACCGCATCGCCGAACTGCTGCGGGCGTGCCGCCGCAGCGCACAGCAGGAACCACGCCAGCCAGGCGAGCGCGGCGGCATGGCGTGGCGACGCGCGACCGCCACGTTGCGCGATGGCCTGCATCGCGTGGCCATAGGGGACCTTGAGCGCATCACCATGCGAACGGCGCGCGGGCAGCAGCCAGCGCACCAGCCACGGCAGCGGAAACGCCAGCCACAGCCACGGCCACGCGAAGCCTGCATAGCCGTCCTGCAACCACTGCAGGGTGGGCAGCGACAGGCTCACCGCACGCCCCCCATCAGTTCGAGGAAGCGGGCGCGTGCAACGGCGGTGGCGGCAGCGAGCTCAGCTGGCGGAACATCGCGGCGGTAGCCTCCATCCAGCAGCAGGCGACCGGGACCTTGCGAGAACGCCTGGCCACGCCGGCCATCGAGGAACTGCAGCCAGGCCTCGCCTTCCAGCCGATCCGCTGCGGGATCGACGCGCCGTGCGGCGCGGCGCAGGCGTTCGGACATCGCGGCCACCCGGTCCGCCGCCGAATACGCCTCGCTTGCGGCATCGAACCAATGCTGCCAGCGCCGCCGCCTGCGACGGACGGCAAATCGCCACGCCGCGATCCCGGCCACCGACAGCACGACGATGGCGAACACCACCCACCACCCGGGTGCCGGCGGCCAGAACGAAGGCGACGCGGGTACGTGCACGTCGCGCAACACGAGCGTCGCCACGTACATCTCACGCCACCTGTGGCTGCATGCGTCCCAGCGCGGCCAGCCAGGCGTCGCTGGGCGCATCGGTCGCGAGCGTCCTCACCTGTACGCCGCGCGCCGGAAGCAGATCGAGGGCGCGGTCGAGCGGACGCTGGAATTCGGCACACCACGCCTCGCGCTGTGCATCGCTCGTCAGGTCGAGCTCGACACGCTGGCCACCCGAGACGAACGGCAGGCGCTGCGACGGCGGAGCGGTTTCCAGCGGATCCGTCAGCAGCAGGACGACGACGTCGTGATGGGCGGCGAGCGCCGGCCAGCGCGATTCGGGAATGGCGGCCACGCTGTGGGGCTCGGCCAGGACCAGCAATCGCGAACCGGGCCGCAGCAGGCGCGCGGCGTGATCGAGCGCGAACGCCAGGCCGAGATCGTCCGGTGGCGTGGCCGTATACCAGCGCACCAGCGCATCGAGCACGCGCAATGCGCCGCGCGTACCGGAAGCCGGCGGCACTGGCGCTTCCGCCATGCTGCCGCGGACGATGGCGATGCGATCGCCCTCGCGCACCGCCTGCCACGCGGCCACGGCACCTGCACGCGCCGCCTGCACCGACTTGAAGCGGGTACGCGTGCCGAAGTACAGCAACGGCGACGTATCGGCGACGAGGAGCGTCAGCCGTTCGCGCTCGGCCTGGAACAGCTTGGTATGCGTGCGACCACTGCGCGCCGTCAGCCGCCAGTCGATGTGGCGTACGTCGTCGCCGGCGACGTACTCGCGTGATTCGGCATATTCCATGCCGCGTCCGCGCAGCGGCGAGGCGGACGGACCGGTGACCGAGTGCCGGCCGCGGCGCGCGGGCGGGCGTCGTTGCGCGCTCGCCCGCAATGCGATGAGCTCGGACAGGCTGGGGATGATGCCTTCGTTCATGGAGCGGCGCGATCCCGACTCAGGGCAGCGGAACCGCGTCGAGCAACGCCTTCACCAGACGATCGCCATCCCAGCCCTCCGCCGTCGCCTCGTAGCTGGGCAGCACGCGGTGGCGCAGTACATCGGGCGCGATGGCACGGATGTCGTCGGGCGTCACGTAGTCGCGCCCGGCCAACCAGGCGCGCGCGCGCGCGCAACGCTCCAGCGCGATGGAGCCACGCGGACTGGCGCCCCAGGCGATGCGCCGCGCCAGCGCCGCGTCGTAACGGGAGGCATCGCGCGAGGCGAGCACCAGTTCGATCAGGTAGCGCTCCAGCGCCGGCGCCAGGTGCAGGTCCAGCACCTGCGTG
This sequence comes from Pseudoxanthomonas japonensis, assembly GCF_043632995.1. Classification (NCBI taxonomy): domain Bacteria; kingdom Pseudomonadati; phylum Pseudomonadota; class Gammaproteobacteria; order Lysobacterales; family Lysobacteraceae; genus Pseudoxanthomonas; species Pseudoxanthomonas japonensis. The sequence goes on from NZ_CP171632.1 coordinate 3,401,260, forward strand.
CGCGCTTCGAAGACATCCCCCAGCGGCATCCGGCTCAGAGCGTCCCGAACCGGCTGCATCTGCTCGCGGGCACGATCACGCGCGAGACGCAGGATGTCGGCTTCGGCGGCGGCTTCGGGATAACCGATCTTCACGTGCATCAGGAACCGGTCGAGCTGCGCTTCCGGCAACGGAAAGGTGCCTTCCTGCTCGATCGGATTCTGTGTCGCCATGACCAGGAACAGCGCCGGCAGCGGATACGTATGACGGCCCACCGTCACCTGCCGCTCGCCCATCGCTTCCAGCAGCGCCGACTGCACCTTCGCCGGCGCGCGATTGATCTCGTCGGCCAGCAGCAGCGGATGGAAGATCGGCCCGGCCTGGAACTCGAAGCGTCCGTCCTGCGGGCGCCAGACCTCGGTGCCCGTCAGATCGGCCGGCAGCAGGTCGGGCGTGAACTGCACGCGGGCAAAGTCGGCCTGCAGGCGCGACGCCAATGCGCGTATCGCCGTGGTCTTGGCAAGGCCGGGTGCGCCTTCCACCAGCAGATGCCCGTCCGCCAGCAGGGCGATCAGCAGCCGCTCGACCAGCGCGGCCTGGCCGACGATGGTCTGAGAGAGATCCTCACGCAGGGAAACGAATCGCTCGAACAGGCGCATATCGGCGGCGGGATGGTCCATGGGCTTCCGGGCAGGGCGGGGTGCGCGTGGGACCGCCAGTGTGCCACGCGGGTTCCCGGAACCTCTCGTGAGGAATGGCACGGATTCAGCCGGAATTCCCGCCCTGCCGTCCGCAAATGAAGACGGGCCGCAGTGCGGCCCGTCCTCTCCGTTCCGGCTCGACCAGCCTCAGCGCTTGGCGACCGTCAGCACCTTCGGGGTGATGAAGATCAGCAGTTCGGCCTTCTGCTTGCTGCGACCCTTCTTCTTGAACAGGTTGCCCAGGAAGGGGATGTCGCCCAGGAACGGCACCTTCGCCACGCTGCTGCGATCGGTGAACTCGTACACACCGCCGATCACGACGGTCTGGCCATCCTCCACCAGCACGGCGGTGTTGATCTCGCGCTTGTCGATGGTCGGCACCGTGCCGTAACCCTCGAGCGTGATCAACTCGGCCACTTCGTCCTTCTTGACGTTGAGGTTCAGGAACACCCGGTCGTCGTTGGTGATAGTCGGCATCACCTTCAGCTCGAGCAGGGCTTCCTTGAACTGCACGTTCGGTGTGACAACGCCACCCTGGCCTGCCGTGATCGTGACGTAGCCGATTTCCCTACCCTGGCGGATCACGCCCTCGCGCTGGTTGGCGGTGACGATGCGCGGGTTGGAAATGACCTCGCCACGCCCCTCCTCCTGCATCGCCGACAACTCGAGATCGATGGAGAAATTGCGCCCCAGCAGCGTGTACGCCAGCGCGCCCGCGGGGGAGTTAGTGAAGTTATCTGCAGGCAGATTGACGTTCAGCGCGCCCGGCGTGATGGGGCGGGTGGGGTTGGCGATGTTACCTGCGTTCCCACCCAGCGAGCCGCCGATGCCTTGGCTGCGATCGCCGAAACGACGCCCTTGGATGCCGAACCTTGCACCCAGGTCGCGCGCGAAGGTATCGCTGGCGATGACGATGCGGCCTTCGATCAGCACCTGGTCCACGGGACGGTCGATCATCGAGATCAGCTCGCGCATCTGCGCGACCTTCTTCGGGATGTCGCTGATCATCAGCATGTTGGTACGTTCATCGGCAACGAGGCGGCCACGCGGGGACAGGAACCCGTTCTCGTTCTGGCTGTTGCCGCCGCCACCGCCGCCGCTGCCCTGGTTGCCGATGCCCTTGGCCTCGGTGAGCGCCTTGAAGATCGCGGCGGCGCTGTGATAGTTGATCTGGACGTAGTCGGTGACCATGTCCTCGCGGTTCTCGATCGCGATGCGCGCGTCTTCCTTGTCCTGCTCGAACTTGGCCAGTTCGGGCTGCGGTGCGACCCAGACCACGGCGCCGTCGCGGCGCTTGTCCAGGCCCTTGGCCCGCAGCACGATGTCCAGCGCCTGGTCCCAGGGCACGTTGACCAGGCGCAGGGTGACGTTGCCCTGCACGGTGTCGGACGCGACGATGTTGAGGTTGGATTCTTCGGCGATCAGCTGCAGCACGGTGCGCACCGGCACGTCCTGGAAGTTGAACGTCACCGGACGGCCGCTGTAGCGGCGCGCTTCGGATGCCACCTTCTGCGCGGCGGCCACCACCGCCGATGCGCTGGTGCCGGACGTGGCAGTCGCGCTGCCCATGGCCTTCTTGCCGGCGGCCGGCACGATCTCGACGACGTACTCGTTGCCAGACTGGTAGGCCAGCGACTCGAAATCGCCGCGCGTACTGAGGACCAGCTGCGTGCCGCCGCCCTTGCTCTGGGCGTCGACGCGCTGCACCGGAGTGGCGAAGTCGACCACGTTGAGCGGACGCTGCAGCGAGGCCGGCAATGTGGCGTTGCCGACGTTCACCACGACGCTGTCGCCCTGGTTGCGCAGGTCAGGCGCCGCGCCCTGGCCATCGAACTTGACGATCAGGCGGCCGGAACCGTCCTCGCCCCGACGGAAATCGATGTTCGATACCGCGACGCCCGATGCCGGCTGGGCGACGGCAACGGGGGACGCGGCCTGCGGTGCAGGCGACGCGGCGCCAGCGGCGCTCGCCGCGGCAAGCAGGCCGATGGCCAGCCCCAGAGAGCAGAGCCGGAAGGTCGCCAGGCGCCGGGACGGCCGCGGGCGGTAGGCATTCGTTGCGGTCATCGTGTATCCCCCAATCATTGATCTTCAAGCGAGAGCGACGCCGGCCTTTCCAGCCAGCCGCCCGCGCCATCCGGCACTAGTTCGACAAGTTCGACGCCATCTTCGCGGACCGAGGTGACCCGGCCATCGCTCTGGCCCAGGTAGTTCCCCGGACGTACCCGGTAGGTGACCTTGTCGGGTCCCATCACCAGTGCCACCAGACCTGCCCCCTTTCCGATCGTACCGACCATGTCCAGGCTGTCCAGCGGGTACTGCTCCAGTGTTTCCTTGCGCCGGTTCGGGTCGGGCCGCAACCCACCCGCATCGGCATTGCTCCAGGCGTTGCTGAAGGGATCGCGCAGCGTCTGTGCGGCGTACTCGAAGGTTTCGAACTGCTGCATCACCGGCAACGGTTCGAGCGGCGGCGCGGGGCGCGCACGCACGTCCTCCACCCACTTCTCGAGGTTGGGCGCATCGCCCGGGGTGCTGGTGATTCCACGTGCGCAACCCGATGTCGCGACCACCGCGGCGAGGATCATCCAATGCCAGTTGCTGCGCATCACGGGGCTCCTCCCGATGCGGGGGCATTCTTCTTGCGGGCCGCCTTCGACACCTCGGCCGCGGCGGCTTCCTGCTCGGCCACCTCGGTCTCATCGAGGTAGCGGTAGGTCTTGACCGTACCGGAGAGCTCGAGCGCGCCACGGTTGACGCCGCCCTTGCCCTCCTTCGGCTGCAGCGAGATGTCGTGCATGGTCAGGATGACCACGCGCGGCAGGGACGCGACGCCGCTGACGAAAGCACCGAACTGGTGGTAGTTGCCCACCATGCGCAGCTGGATCGGCTTCTCGGCGTAGAACTCCTTCAGCGTTTCCGGCTGCGGCTGGAACAGCTCGTTGGTCAGGCCGCTGGACAGCGCCGTCTGCGAGATGTCGATGATCAGGTCCGGCATCTCGGTCTTGCTGGGCAGCTGGCGCAGCATCTGTTGCAGGACCTGCTCCATCTGTGCGAGCTGCTGCTTCAGGGGTTCGAGGTTGGCGGCCTTGGCCTGCTCCTTCTCGAAATCCTGGCGCAGACGCACCTCTTCCTGTTCCAGCGATTCCAGCGTCTGGGTCTTCCCCCTGACGAACAGGAAATACGACAGGGCCAGGATGAAGATGGCCAGCACGACGCAGAAACCCACCTTCGCGTTCTGGGGCCATGCGCCGATGTTGTTGATGTCGAGGTTCTTGAGCGACGTCTTCTGGCTCATGATTTGCTCCCGGCGGCCGGGGTGGAAGTCTCCACGGGCGCGGCCGGCTCCGAAGACGCCGGGGCCGCAGGTGCGGGGGCGGCGGGCTGGCCTTCCAGCGGCGCGGACGCCGGTGCGGGTGCCGGAGCCGTGCCGTCGGCGGGCGTGGTGCCGTCGGCCGCGGCGGCCGTCTCGGCTTCCTGCTCGGCCGTCGGATTGGCCAGCCGCACCTGCAGCGTGAAGACGTAGGGCAGCGCGCTGCCGGCACCGGTGTTGGTCAGCGTTTTGACCTCTTCCGGCTTGGCTTCGATGATCGACAGCTCAGGCTTGGTCATCCAGCCGGAGGTTTCGAGGTTGCGCATGTACGCACTGACCCGGGCGTTGGACTGCGCACGCCCCTGCAGCGTCAGCACTTCGCCTTCCTGCTTGATGTTGGCGAGCATCACGCCATCGGGGATGGTACGGACCAGCGAATCGAACAGGTGGACCATCTGCGAACGGTTGGCCTGCAGCTTCTCGATGACGTCCTTGCGGGCGAGCAGGCGGCGCTTCTGTTCGTCGAGTTTCTCGATTTCCTTGTTCTGCGCCTGGACCTTGGCGATCTCGTCCTTCAGGAAATCGTTGCGCTCGGTCTGGCCGGCGACCTGGCGGTCGTAGTGGAACCAGAGCAGGAAGGACAGCAGCAGGCCGGCGATCGCGGCGGCGCCCAGCATGACGTAGAACTCGCGCTGGCGCTGCGCACGGCGTTCGGCACGCCATGGGAGTAGGTTGATTCTTGCCATCAGTCGAAGCTCCTCAAAGCCAGGCCGGTGGCGATCATCAGCGCGGGAGCGTCCTGGGCCAGCGCGTGCGCCTGCACGCGGGGTCCGAGGGTCATCTGCGCCAGGGGATTGGCGACCACAGTCGGCACGCCGAGCTGTTCTTCCACCATCTCTGGCAGGCCGGGCAACGCGGCGCAGCCACCGGCGAGCACGATCTGGTCGACGCGGTTGAACTCGCTGCCGGCGTAGAAGAACTGCAGCAGGCGGCTGATCTGCTGGACCGTGGCTTCCTTGAACGGCTCCAGTACTTCGATCTCGTAGCTTTCCGGCAGGCCGCCCTGGCGCTTGGCCAGTCCGGCTTCCTCATAGGTCAGGCCGTAGCGCCGCATCACCTCGTCGGTGAGCTGCTTGCCGCCGAAGACCTGTTCGCGGCTGTACAGGCTGCGGCCCCGGCGCAGGACGTTGAGCGTGGTCATGGTGGCGCCGATGTCGACCAGGGCCACCACGCCGTCCTGCGGGATCGGCAGGTCGGTGGCCATCAGGGCGAAGGCGTTCTCCACCGCGAAGGCTTCCACGTCCATGACCTTGGCGGTCAGCCCGCCGAGTTCAAGCGCGGACTGGCGCAGCTCCACGTTCTCGGAGCGCGAGGCAGCAAGGAGTACCTGCACCATCTCCGGGTTGTTGGGCATGGGGCCCAGCACCTCGAAGTCGATGTTCACTTCCTCGATGGGATACGGGATGTAGTTGACCGCCTCGAGCTCCACCTGGGCTTCCAGGTCGCTCTCGTCCAGGTCCGCAGGCATCGGGATGATCTTGGTGATCACCGCCGAGCCGGCCACGGCGGCAGCGGCATGCTTGGCCTTGCTGCCGGCGCGGTTAACCGCGCGGCGGATGGCCTCGCCGACGGCCTCGACCTCGACGATGTTCTTCTCGACCACGGCATTCGGCGGCAGCGGCTCGACAGCGTAGTGCTCAACCCGGTAACGGTTGCCCACGCGCGACAGCTGCAGCAGTTTCACCGCAGTCGAACTGATGTCGACGCCGATCAGCGGCGACTGGCTTTTTGGGATTAGCCCCACGGTCTTTCCCCTTCCGACGGGCACTGGACGCACAACGTGCGCCGACATTAATAACCAACTTTTTACGCTTGGCAACCGCCGGTGACGTGGCTGTGCGGCTTGTCACGTTTCACGAGGGTTGTTCCCCAAGTCCCTGTTCCCCTTGGAATCGCCTGTGGCGATCCCGGCGGTCATCTATACTCTGCCGTTACGAATTCTGCAATCGGAAAGCACTGGATGTCCCGGTTCCGTCGTCTTCTCCGTTGGACCCTCATCACGTTCCTGATACTTGCCCTGGCCGGCGCCGTCGGCCTGGGGGTGCTGTATTACACGGTCTCGGCCAAGGTTCCGGACGTCCAGTCCCTGCGGAACGTCGAGCTGCAGGAGCCCCTCTACATCTACGCCAGCGATGGCCGCCTGATGGGCCTGTACGGCGAGATCCGCCGCTACCCCGTGCAGATCGACAAGGTCCCGGCCCGGGTCAAGCAGGCCTTCGTGGCGGCCGAGGACAGCAAGTTCTACGAGCACAACGGCATCGACCCCACCGGCATCGCCCGTGCCGTCTGGCAGATCGTCAGCCGCAAGGAAGGCCGCGTGGCCGGTGGCAGCACGATCACCCAGCAGGTCGCCCGGCAGTGGTTCCTCAGTTCGGAGTACAGCTACACCAGAAAGCTGGTGGAGATGATGCTGGCGATGCGCATCGAGAACATGCTGACCAAGGACGAGATCCTGGAGCTGTATCTCAACAAGAGCTTCTTCGGCAACCGCTCCTACGGCGTGGCCGCCGCGGCCGAGTACTACTACGGCAAGACCCTGGACCAGCTGACCCTGGCCGAGACCGCCACGCTGGTCAGCGCGCTGAAGTTCCCCTCCAGCGGCAACCCGATCAGCAATCCCGGCCGCAACCAGCAGCGCAGCGCCTACGTCGTGGAGCGCATGCGCGAGGACGGCTACGTCACCGCCGCCGAGGCCGCGCAGGCCAAGGCCGAGCCGATGCATGCCAGGCCGCACGAGCGGCCGATCGAGGTCTATGCCCCCTATGTGGCCGAGATGGTGCGCCAGGAGATGATCGCGCGCTTCGGGCCGGAGGCGCTGACCAAGGGCTACCACGTCACCACCACACTGGATGCCGTGGCGCAGGGCGCGGCCAACGACGCCGTCCGCGACGGCCTGGGGCTGTACGACCACCGCCACGGCTGGAACGGCGTCGAACAGCATGTCGACGTGGCCGCCGATGCGGATGCGAAAACGTTGGCCGCCCACCTGCGGGGGATTCCCGCGCAGAACGGCCTGCTCCCGGTCATCGTGGCACGCGTGGCCGACGATGGCAGCGCGACGGTGGTGATGGCCGATGGCAGGGAGGTCGTCCTTCCCGTCGCCGCCAGCAAGTGGACCGGACGCTCCCCCGCCAAGCTGCTGAAGCGTGGCGATCTGACCCGTATCAAGTCGGGCAAGGAAGAAGGCAGCTACGTGCTCGACCAGATCCCGCGCGCGCAGGCGGCACTGGTCTCGCTCGACGCGAACAACGGTGCCGTGCGTGCACTGGTCGGCGGCTACAGCTTCGCCGGCAACAAATTCAATCGCGCCACGCAGGCACGCCGCCAGCCCGGCTCCAGCTTCAAGCCGTTCCTGTACGCCGCCTCGTTCGAGAAGGGCTTCAACCCCGCGTCCATCGTGCTGGACGCGCCGGTCGTGTTCCGCGACCGCCGCGGCCACATGTGGCGTCCGCAGAACGACGGCGGCGGCTTCCGCGGACCGATGCGCCTGCGCGAAGCGCTGGTGCAGTCGCGCAACCTGGTGTCCGTGCGCCTGCTCGACGGCATCGGCGTGCCGTTCGCACGCACCTACATCAGCCAGTTCGGGTTCGAAGAGGCGGAACTGCCGCCCAACCTGTCCATGTCGCTGGGTACGGCTTCGCTGACGCCGCTGTCGGTCGCACGCGGCTATGCGGTGTTCGCCAACGGCGGCTCGCGCGTGACGCCCTGGTTCATCGACCAGGTGAAGGACCGCGAAGGCAACGTGGTGTTCAAGGAGAATCCCGCCGTCGCCTGCCGTGGCTGCGGCGCGGGCCAGTACGGTGCGAGCACGGCGGCGGCACAGGTCGTGGACGGATTCAACTTCGGCCCTGCGGAAGCCGCCAAACCGGCGACGGCGACGGAACCGAAGGCCAAGACCGAGGAGAAGCCGGCCGATCCGAACGTCGTGACGGCGCCACGCGCCATCGACGAGCGCACCGCCTACCAGATGGTGTCGATGATGCGCGACGTCGTCCAGCGCGGTACCGGCACCGCGGCCAAGGTGCTGGGGCGCGAAGACGTCGGCGGCAAGACCGGCTCGACCAACGATCACCGCGATGCCTGGTTCGGCGGCTTCGGTGGCGGCTACGCCACGGTGGTCTGGGTGGGTCGCGACAACTTCCAGTCGTTGGGCTATCGCGAGTACGGCGGCAAGGCGGCCCTGCCGATCTGGATCGACTACATGCGTGTCGCCCTGAAGGACACGCCGATCGCGGCGAACGATCCGCCCGACGGCATGGTGCAGGCCACGCTCAACGGCGTGACCGAGTGGGTGAAGGTCGAGGACATGGATCGCATCCAGGACTACGACCTGTACGGGCCCGAAGACGCGGTGCCCGACGAGGAAGCGTTCGACATCTTCTGATCCCGCAGGCCCCGTGAAGGCGCCATGACGGTGTACCCGCACCGTCATGGACACGTCGGGGACATGGTGTACATTCGCGGTCAGTTTCGACGCGGAGGCCTGCCATGCACCACGCCCGCCAGCATGCCGAAACGCGCACCCGCGAACGGCGCCAACGATTGGCGCACGAAGCCGCCCGGCTGATGGCCGAGGGCGGCATGCGCGACTTCCACCAGGCCAAACTCAAGGCCGCCAGCCGGCTGGGCATCCACGACGATGCCTCCCTGCCCCGCAACCGCGAGATCGAGGAGGCCCTGCGCGAGTACCAGCGCCTGTTCGCCGGCAAGGCGCACGCCACTGGCCTGAGGCAGCGGCGCGAGGCCGCGCTGCGCGCCATGGAATTCCTGTCCGGCTTCTCACCACGCCTGGTGGGCCCGGTGCTCGAGGGCACGGCCGACGCCAACACGCCCGTCCACCTGCATGTCCACAGTGACGACCCTGACGCGGTGACGCGCTGGCTGGAAGACCATCGCATTCCCGCCGATGCCCGCGATCGCCGGCTGCGCATGGACCGCGAGCGGGTGGCCGATGTGCCGGTCTGGGTATTCAGTGCCGAGGAGCTGAGCTTCGACCTGACCGTGCTGCCGCACGACGCGCTACGACAGGCACCGCTTTCGGGCATCAACGAGAAGCCCATGAAGCGCGCCTCTGCCGCGCAACTTCGCCAGTTGCTCGCCGAGGAAGACATCGCCGGCTACGAACGGGATGCGGCGCGCCGGTGAGCCGACCTGCCCTTCTCGCGCCGCGCCGCCGGCTGGCCGAAGGCACCCAAGAAAAAGGCCCCGCGAGGGGCCTTTTTCATCATACCGCCGACGCGTTCAGCGCTTGCCGGTCGGCACGTAGTCGCGCGGCGCGTAGCCGGTGTAGATCTGGCGCGGGCGGCCGATCTTGGCTTCAGGGTCGACCTGCTGTTCCAGCCAGTGCGAGACCCAGCCGGCGGTGCGGCCGATGGCGAACATGACCGTGAACATCTCGGTCGGGATCTTCAGCGCCTTGTAGATGATGCCGCTGTAGAAATCGACGTTCGGGTAGAGCTTGCGCTGGATGAAGTACTCGTCCTTCAGCGCGGCCTCTTCCAGACGCATCGCCACTTCCAGCAGCGGATCGTCGACGCCCAGCTCGCCGAGCACCTTGTGGGTCATCTCGCGGATGATCTTGGCGCGCGGATCGAAGTTCTTGTAGACGCGGTGACCGAAGCCCATCAGGCGGAAGCCCGATTCCTTGTCCTTGGCCTTGGCGACGGCCGACGCGACGTTCTTCGCATCGCCGATCTCTTCCAGCATTTTCAGCACGGCCTCGTTGGCGCCGCCATGGGCGGGACCCCACAGGGCGGTGATGCCGGCGGCGACCGAGGCGTACGGGTTGGCGCCCGTTGAACCCACCAGACGCACCGTCGAGGTCGACGCGTTCTGCTCGTGGTCGGCGTGCAGGATGAACAGCAGGTCCAGCGCCTTGGCGACCACCGGGTTCAGTTCCAGCGGCTCGCTCGGCACCTCGAACATCATGTGCAGGAAGCGGTCGACGTAATCGAGGTTGTTGCGCGGATAGCGGATCGGCCAGCCGATCGAATAGCGGTACGCGGCGGCGGCCAGGGTCGGCATCTTCGCCAGCAGGCGGATGGCGGCCAGGCGGCGCTGCTCGGGGTCTTCCAGGTCCAGCGTGTCGTGGTAGAACGCCGACAGCGAGGCGACCGTGCCGGCCAGCATGGCCATCGGGTGCGCGTCGTAGTGGAAGCCGTGCAGGAAGTTCTTCAGCGACTCATGCATCATCGTGTGATGCGTGACTTCGTGTTCGAACCTGGCGAATTCGTCCGGGGTCGGCAGTTCGCCGTTCATCAGCAGGTACGAGACTTCCAGGAAGTTCGAGTGCTGGGCGAGCTGTTCGATCGGGTAGCCGCGATACAGCAGGACGCCGTTGTCGCCATCGATGTACGTGATGGCCGACTTGCAGCTGGCCGTGGCGGTGAAACCGGAGTCGTAGGTGAAAAGACCCGTTTCCTTGGTCAGCTTGGAAATGTCGACGCAGTCGTTGCCAAGCGTGGGTTTCAGGACTGGCAGGACGACGGATTTGTCGCCGGCATTCAGCGTGACCTGGTCAAGTTCGGACACAGTGTGCGCTCCTTCGTGGGGTAACGCCGTCCGGGGTCCGGTCGGCGCGTGACGGGAGTCCAGGGAGTGAACCTTGGATGACCCGAATTATCGCACACGGCATTTGGAGCCGTCGCTCGATACCGCACCAACGTCAGACCAAAGACTAAGGTCGCAGGCGCAACCGTCCGTTTCGCAGAAGCACGCGATCCGGTTCGCGCAAACGCGAACGGCCGCGCACAAGGCGCGGCCGCAGGCGGATCAGGCGAACGACGGTTCGATCAGCGCGCGTAGCGCTTCTGGAACTTGTCGATGCGGCCGCTGGTGTCGATGACCTTGTGCTTGCCCGTGTAGAACGGGTGCGAGGCCGAGGAGATTTCGACCTTGATCAGCGGGTACTCGTTGCCGTCTTCCCACTTCGTCGTTTCCTTGCTGCCCAGCGTGGAGCGCGTCAGGAACTTGAAATCGGAGGTCACGTCGTGGAAGACGACTTCGCGGTAATTCGGGTGGATGTCGGCCTTCATGGCGGTAACACCGTGTAGCGGGAATGGAAGAGCGGCATTGTAGACCGCCCTGCCCGTCCCGCGCAACCCGCCCCTCAGCCCGCCGCCAGCGCCGCCTCGATCAGGGCCTCGAACCGGGCCTGGTCGTAGCGCAGCAGGATATTGGCCTTGTCCGGCCCACCTCCTTCCCGGCGCCAGTCCACGATAGAGGCGCCCCGGGCGTGGGCGCCCTGCAGTTCGACGGCAAGGGGGCGTTCGGCCAGCTCCAGCGCGCCCTCCGGCGCCAGCACGAAGGCCATGGCCAGGGCATCGGCGGCGAACCAGTGGTCGCCGCGGCGGTCGGCGGACCACGACCGGGTCTTTTCGGAAATTCGGTCGTAGAAGCGGGCACGGTCGGAATCGGCGCGCAACCAAGTGGCCACGCGCTCGTGGTGCAGGCCGTGGGCGATGGTGGCCTCCCAGTCGGCCAGGTCGTAGCGCTCGAAGGCCTCGAGCACCAGATGCGCCGCTTCGGGATCGAAGTAGAAATTGAATTCCGCGGCCGGCGTGATGTTGCCGTGGCAGGTCACCGCACCGCCCATCACCACCAGGCGCGCGATCCGCTGTGGCAGCGTCGGGTCCAGCTTGAGCGCCAGCGCCACGTTGGTCAGCGGCCCCAGCGCGACCAGCACCAGCCGGCCGGCATGCTCATGCGACAGACGCAGGATCGCCAGCGCCGCATGTTCGGCCTCCGCCTGGCGCGCCGCCGGCGGGAAGCCGACATCGCCGAAACCGTCCTGGCCGTGCACGTAGCCCGCGTCCGGTGACGGATGCAGCAACGGCGCCGGCGCGCCGGCGAATACGGGAATGTCGTCGCGGCCCGCCACCTCGCACAGCTTCAGCGCGTTGCGCACGGTGTGCTGCAGGCCCACGTTGCCGGCCGCGATGGTCAGGCCGACGATCTCGTGGTGCGGATCGTTGAACGCCATCAGCAGCGCCAGCGCGTCGTCGACACCGGGATCGGTGTCGATCAGCAGGGGAATCCTGTCCGTCATCTTCTTCTCTTCGTCTTCTCGGCCGCCGAGTCTCGCACCGCCGGCGGCCCCATGGAAGCACGGGACGCTCAAGCGCAGACCGCGTTACGCAGACGCGTATCTCGCTGCACCGCCCACCCACCGACGGATCACGCGATCCGCCGCTGCGGGATCGTCGGCGAGCAACCGCTCCGCCAATGCGTGCACCTGCGGCAACAGACCGGCATCACGCGCAAGGTCCGCAACACGGAACGCCGCCAGGCCGGTCTGCCGCGTACCGAGCAGTTCGCCGGGACCACGCAGTTCCAGGTCCTTTTCGGCGATGACGAAGCCGTCATTGGTCTGTCGCATCGTCGCCAGGCGATGCTTGGCCATCATCGACAGCGGCGGCTGATACATCAGTACGCAGGTCGATGCGGTCGCACCACGACCGACCCGCCCGCGCAACTGGTGCAGCTGCGCAAGGCCAAGCCGTTCCGCGTTTTCGATGATCATCAGCGAGGCATTCGGCACGTCCACGCCGACCTCGATCACCGTGGTCGCCACCAGCAGGTCGACCTCGCCTTCCTTGAAGCGACGCATGGTGGCCTGCTTGTCGGCCGCCTTCATCCGTCCGTGCACCAGCGCGACGCGGGCATCGGGCAACGAGGCGGACAGGGCCTCGAACGTGGTCTGCGCGGCCTGCGCCACGACCTCGTCGCTGTCGTCGATCAGCGTACAGACCCAGTACGCCTGTCGGCCTTCTGCGCAGGCGGTGCGGATGCGCTCGACCAGCTCAGGCCGTCGCTCGGCGCTCAGCGCAACCGTCTGCACAGGGGTACGTCCCGGTGGCAGTTCGTCGATGGCGGAAACATCCAGGTCCGCATACGCCGCCATGGCCAGCGTGCGCGGGATCGGCGTCGCCGTCATGACAAGCTGGTGGGGGACGCGGTTCCTGCCCGCTCCCTTGTCGCGCAACGCCAGGCGCTGGTGCACGCCGAACCGGTGCTGTTCATCGACGATGGCCAGGCCAAGATCGTGGAAGGTCACCGCCTCCTGCATCAGCGCATGCGTGCCGACCACCACCTGCGCCTCGCCCGAGGCCACCTGCGCGAGCACGGTGGCGCGCGCCTTGCCGGTGACCTTGCCTGCCAACCACGCGACGCGCACGCCAAGCGGTTCCAGCCAGGCGCGCAGATTGGCCAGGTGCTGCTCGGCCAGCAGTTCGGTCGGTGCCGCCAGCGCCACCTGCTTGCCGGCCTCCACCGCCAGCATGCCCGCCAGCGCGGCGACCACGGTCTTGCCGCTGCTTATGTTAGCAAGCCCATATCAAGGAAATCGTTCAGACTAGCGGCGCCGGTCCCGACAGGGCAGGTAGCCCACTATTCACTAGCCTCGATTTGCTCGAACAACTGGCTCAGTGGGAGCCCGAGCGCCGTTGAGATCCTGACGATCGTTGAAAGCCGGCAATCCTTGAGCCCTTGCTCGATATGGCCCAGTTGGGTGCGATGCATACCCAATTCATCGGCCAAGGCTTCCTGAGAATAGCCCAAACGCATCCTTGCAGCCTTCACTGCCCTGCCCAGCCTGACCTGAATTCCCGCGCCTGCCATGGCGCGAAGGGTCCGACTCGTAGCATTTTCGGTCTACAGTATTTACGGTAGCATTCTGGGAGCAACGATATCCAGGTGAACCAAATGAACCTGTTCCTTGTCGCGCCGGATCTGGACCTCACTCTAGAGCTCTCCATAGCACCCGACTCTCTCGACGCGGTGTCCCGCTACTTGTCGGCAGTGAAAGACGGCTGGGAACACGAGAACTTCTGCAAGCGCCTTGCGGAGGAGATAAGTCGAGGACTTCCGGAAGTGATCGATTGGAAGTTCAAGCCACCTACCAAAGCCCAGCAAGCTTTCGCTCGAACACTATGCCGCCAGTTGGGAATTTCACTACCCACTGATGCCGCCACGATGCGTGGAGAGATGCATAGATTCATCGAGTTCAACTCGCAGCGGCTTCGCGACTGACTCAACGCTAGGTGCTGCGAATAGGAGAGCGGAGCGCTCAGCTATGACTATGCCAGTGGAACGCACAAGAAACCTCATCCAAGCCGGTGCATTCCTTCGGGATCTTTCCGCCAACCAACATGTACCCAGAGAGATTCGAACAGAAGCATATAGATTGCTCCGTCACTTTCCTTCAGTGTCGGACCGACGTCCCCCCGCTTTCAGTAGCGGGGCCATTTAGAGTCCGGGGTTAGGGTAGCCGATCTTGGCCATCCGTTTGGCGTAGGCGGCGGGCGTCAGCCCGCCCAGTGCTTTCTTCGGTCTCTCCTCGTTGTATTCCCGGCGCCAGGTCTCGATTACGGTGCGAGCGTGAAGGACGTTTTGGAACCAGTGCTCGTTCAAGCATTCGTCGCGCAGCCTTCCGTTGAAGCTCTCGATGTAAGCGTTCTGGTTCGGCTTGCCCGGCTCGATCAGCCGCAGCACGACACCTCGCTCATGTCCCCACTTCACCATGGCCTTGCTGCAGAACTCTTTGCCATTGTCCGAGCGGATCACCAGAGGCAGGCCGCGGCGTAGCGCGAGGCGGTCCAGAACGCGAGCCACCCCATTACCCGAGATCGCCCGCTCCACTTCGACGGCCACCGCCTCGTGGGTCGCATCGTCGACGATGGTCAGACACTTCAGCACGCGCCCCTCGCCAGTGCGGTCGAATACGAAGTCCATCGACCACACCTGGTTGGCCGAGGTCGGCCGGAACAGCGGCTGCCGATCACCAACCGGCACCTTCTTGCGCTTGCGGCGCCGCACCTGCAGCTTGGCTTCCTGGTACAGCCGTTCAACGCGCTTGTAGTTAACCGGCCAGCCTGCCTGCCGAAGTTTGAGGTGGATCATCCCGACGCCGTATCTTTTGTGCCGGATGGCCAGCGCATGGATCTGTTCGCGCAGCTCGACGTTCCGGTCGGGCCGGGCTTGGTAGCGGAACGCACTGGCGCTCATCCGAGCCACCCCCAAGGCCCGCCGCTCGCTGAGACCGCGATCGATCATCTCCCGCACTAGTGCCCTACGCACCGGTGCGGTCACGGCTTTTTTCGCAGCACGTCCTTGATGACGTCGTTCTCGAACATCTGCTCGGCAAGCAGCTTCTTCAGCCGGGTGTTCTCCGCCTCCAGCTCCTTGAGCCGCTTGGCATCGGACACGCTCATGCCGCCGAACTTGCTGCGCCACAGGTAGTACGAGGCTTCGCTGAAGCCATGTCGGCGGCATAAGTCCTTGACCGCCATGCCGGCGTCGGCTTCACGCAGGAAGCCGATGATCTGTTCTTCGGAAAAGCGTTTCTTCACGTCCAATCTCCTGGTCAGGTGGGATTGGACTCCAATTCGCCGTGCTACTCAAAACCGGGGGGACGTCGCCCAACAGTTGAGCTCTGGGTCGGTTTACGTCAGCAACTCACAGCCTACCGAACGTTGGATTAGTCACTTCGTGCTGCGCGATCTTAGGGCCAGTCTGGTCGTACTAACAAGCCTAGCTGCAACCGAAGAGGTCAACAGCTACGGAGATGGATGATGTCCACTCTGGATTGGAAGCGAACATTGACGAGACCGGAATACTGTTGCGGTGAGTGAAGGCTGCGCTCAGCTCCTGCCTGTCATCCGCTGCATGACGTTGTCCCTGCCTGCAAGCAGATGGAACAGCGCCGCCAGGATGTGCAGCCCGATGACCCAGTAGAAGGCCTCGCCGATCCAGACGTGGGCCGATTCGAGGAAGGCGGCCAAGGCTTCGTGCGGTCCGAAGAACGACGGGATGACACGCTCGGTGAAAGGCAGTCCGATGCCCTTCCCTTCTGCGAGCCGCGCCACGATGCCGGTCAACGGTTGCACGATCAGGAACGCGTACAGCAGCACGTGGGTCGTCTTCGACAGCAGCGCAGACCACGCGGACGGCGGCGGCACGATCGGCGGCAACGGCGCCTTCATGCGATGGACCAACCGGGGAAGCGTGAGCATCAGGATGACCATGCCGACCAGGAAGTGGGACTCGACGGCCAGGATGCGCTCGTCCGAGCCGCGTTCGAACAGCTTCCTTGCATTGATGCTGGCGTAGGCGATGACCACCAGCGCGAACGTCGTCCAGTGCAGCCGACGGGCGAGGCGCGAGTAGTATGTCGGTGCAGCGGTGATAACGATGGCGTCGCGTGTGGATTCGGTACTCATGGCGCGACTCCGGCGGACAAGTGCTCGTAGAGGATGGTGGCGCCCACCGCGATCAGTACCAGGCCGCCCAGCGCTTCGGCCCACTTGCCGATCAGCGTGCTGAGAACGCGACCGGCCATGATCCCGATGGTGACGAGCGCAAACGTACACAAGCCAATGACCGTGCTGACTACCAGGATGTTCACCTGCACGAAGGCCAGGCCCACGCCGACCGCCATCGCATCGATGCTGGTCGCCAGGCCAGTAAGCGCGATGCTCCACATCGAGCCGGAGGGCGCCGCGTCTTCTTTCTCGTCCTTGGCGAAGAAGGCCTTGTAGAGCATGTGCAGGCCCAGCGCGAACAGCAACGCGAAGGCGACCCAGTGATCCCATTGCTCGATGAATTTCGCCGCCGCCGAGCCCAGCAGCCAGCCGATCATCGGCGTGATGGCTTCGACGACGCCGAAGATGAGGCCGATGCGCAGCGCTTGCGGCCAGGTCGGCTTGACCATGCCGGCGCCTTTGGCCAACGCAGCAGCGAATGCATCGGTGGACATGGCCAGACCGAGCAGAAGGATGGAAACGGGATTCATGGGGGACGAGCACCTGCGGTCGGGACTTTGCGGACGAACGAACATCGCCGCGCCCGACCGGGGTCACGTCGATATCCGTTGGTCTCGCCACCCAATCGGTCCGCGCGCCATGGCCTAGTGAAGCCAATCATGTTGACGTGCGGGCTCCCACGGTCCGTGGTAGCTGGCTACTCCCCAAGGGAATGATCGTTCCTCATGGAGGAAGATCGGGGCGCAGGATATCGAGCCTGCTGCGCTGCCGCAAGCCCGGGGCCGAGCGCTGGGGGCGACCAACGACGCTCGGAAGGCAAATTACAGGACTGAGCTGACCGGAGCCCCGGCCTGAATACTCAGGCTAGACGCCGATCCGCTGATAGAGCCAGATTCTGAAAGAACCTCAAGTTCCCAAAAGTTCTTCCATTGTTTCTTCCATATGAAAGATTCCCCTTTGAGATTTTAAAGTCGTTAATTCTTGTCAGAACGATGTAGTAGACATTAGGGCTACTTGTTCGCGGTTTATGAACAAAGTTCGTAATCTGCGCGTCAACTTCGTAGAGCGCAGCCTTCTTCCCAACATTTGACTCAAATGATTTGGTTCGCTCTTTGCCAAGATCCGAAATGACGAGGCGTTGTTCGCCTGGCGTTATCAAGGGCGACAGCCAAGCTCTCTCCGTTCTAGAGCCGCCAGAGTTCCGCTTGTAGACGAGGTATTGGCTGGGGCTGTCTTGATAGGCATGAAGAAGGTATCTACCGGAAGATGAGTCTGCGCCAGGCGGTGCATCCTGCACCAACATACATAGCCTGAGAACATCCTTTAAGAGCAAGTAAGTTGAGTGAAGCGGCGGTATGTTCGGCTGACCGCTATTTGATAGCCTGAAAAACTTCGCCTCTAGCCAATTGTCTTGGTAGAAGCCATACGACGCAAAGTTCTCATTGAAAATGTTCAACGATGAAAGATTGATGTGAACATCTGCGTGCTTTGATGTGCCGTGATAAAGAACCTCGCTTCGCAGCAGAGATATGGGGTTCTGCACATTGCGGGAGTTCAGTTCTTGAAGAATTGCAAGAGAAAAAGCATTGGCTATAGTCGCCTCGAACTGGTATTCAGAAAATGGAGTTCCCGTTAGAAACTCCGGCATAGCCATGAATGCTTGCTCAAATATCAATGCACTCTCCAGTCTGGCCAAACTACCCGCTCCCGGCTTACCCAAACACATATGTTGGGCGCCCCTCGACACAAATTGATCTTAGGGCTGTGCGATGCGACTAACAAGCCGCGCAATCCCTAGTTTCGCGAACGAGCAAGAATGCAGTTGGGGTCCCCCTCCGGGCTGGACGCGGCGACTGCAGTAAGCGTTACCAGGCCAACTAGGCCCCACAGATGGACCAGTCGGCACCATCGGGAATGGCCATGGCAACCCGGCCGACGGCTTGCTTCTTGGCTCGGTCAATGGGCAAAAATGGAATACTTCAAACGCCGTTCTCACCAACGCTTGAAGGGCGACCGATGGTGATAGATCTTGTTGGCATGTCGGTCGAAGATGACTGAGTAATGGTTACGCAGTCTTTCGAAAAGGGTGACCGCTAGTGAGCCCTCCTTTCCGTCTTTGCGAGAAACCGCATAGCGATGCAGTGCGCCCAATACGGTATCGGGTACACAGCAGCAGGGCGTCGCTCCCTTGGACACGATGTTGACCTCTGGTGCCTGTAACGGTCGACGCTGGTTCTTGGCTTCCAGCTCGGTGTAGGCGCGGGTCACCGCCTCCTGTACGTCCGCCCTCGAAACCTTTGAACGGTTCTCCTCAACATGTATCGCGATCTCTGCGTCATCAGCAATCTTCAGGGCCGTCTCGAGAATCTCGCAAAGCAGGTCGGTGTAGGTCTTGGCGTACTCGCTCGGGCTAGTCAGCGGCGCCAGGGCGACCATGACCCTGACAGGTGAGGCGGCGATAAGCTTGACCACGGCCTCACGCTGGGACCATGTCGCATCACTCCAATGCAACCCCTTCTGGATGATAGACAGCGGATCGGCTGTCCCGAACGCATCTCCGGCCTCTTCGGCGAACAGCGTCCGTAGTTCTGTATCCAACCGGCCAGGCTCCAGAACGTCGGCAAGGCAGAGCGCGAGAAGCCGTGTGCCATCCGGATGGACGATCTCGGCCTCATCAACGAACCACGAAGCAGGTCGCAGCTGGATGACGGGCCTAGGCTCAAATGATTTGGCGATGTCATTCTCGTCGCATACCTTCTGCCAGGCAGCGCGCAGTCGATGCGCCAGACGCGGTTCGATGCTGGATACATAGTTGACCGTGCCATCCAGACGATTGACGTTGTGCTGTTCGGTGCCCCCCTCGCCGCCCCGCGATAGATGCTCCAGGAAGCCGAACTTCTCGATGTAGTAGAGCTCCTGCCTGAGCTTGTGCTTCATCGCGCGCGGGGCGTGGGGCGCGGCCTTGTCGGCCACGCTCAGGCCGGTGACGTAGTGCTTCTGGCCGAGCTTTGAGGTGCGGAACTTGCTCTTGTTCAGTCGGAAGAAGTGACGCTTGAGTACCGTTTCGATGATCTCTCGTGTGGGCAGTTCGCCATCGCCGGACAACGTAATGTCATCGGCATAGCGTGTGTAGGTGAGCCCCCACTCCTTGGCCAACGCATTCAAATCGTGGTCCAGGGGTGTTGCCACCAGGTTGGCGATCATCGGGCTGGCGTTAAGTCCCAAAGGAAGCGTGCCTTCGATGGTCAGGAAGCGCCCCAAAGCGTTGGTCACTGCCGGCTGCAAGCCTGCCGCTTCCAGGGCGAGCTCGACGCGCGCCAACGTGATGGAGGGAAAGAAGTCCTGAATATCTGCGCTAAGTAGCCGCTTGGCACCCACGTGGCGTCTTGCGTTGTGTCGTGTGGATCGGCCTTTGACGTAGCCAAAGGCGGCCTCATGGGGAAACAGGGAGCCGGGCCGGGAGAGGTAACGCTCCAGTACCCGTGCGGCAGACTTGTGGGCATGCTTGATGACCGGGCTGTGCGCTTCCCACACGACGCGGTACTTGCTCAGATCAAAGCTATCGAGCGAGAGCGTGACGATCCCCCGAGCGTCCTCAACAGGCACCGAGGGCAATGCACGGACGGCCCGCTTGGGGATCAGATGCCGGCGATAGATGCGCTCAGGCTCGCTGTTGTCTGCGATGAACGTGAAGATCTGCGTCGCAACGCCCAGCGCTTTGGCCAGTTGCTCAACGTTGGCCGGTCGAGCCAACTGCGGGATGTAGTCATCAAGGCTCATAGCAGGGGTGGGCGCCGTGCTGGAGAAGCAAGTGATACCGCGATGGCGGACGCGACTCGCGCCCTGAACCACAGGCAGGGACGCCCACCCCTGACTCGATAATATCAGCCGGCGGGGCTCCCGCTAGCTGCATGCATTCGGCTTTGCCGGAAGAGGATCGCAACGGCACTCAGGGCCTGCGCGGCGGCGTTGATGCATCTGCGACAATGCGACTTCCTTGCCCTGGAGATGCCAGCTGATGTCGTTCAAATCCGTCCTGATCGCGCTTGGATTCAGTCTGCTCGTTGCGGTAGGCCCGGTGATGGCTCAAACCCCTACCCGCGCTGCCGCCTTGGCGCCTGCCGGCGCACCGGCTCTGGGACCGGTAACGGCGCCGGTCACGATCGTGGAGTTCTTCGACCCGGCCTGCGAGTCCTGCCGCGCGATGTATCCCCACGTGAAGCAACTGCTGGCCGCCCATCCCAAGGACGTGCGCCTGGTGATCCGCTACGTACCCTTCCATGGGCAGGTATCCAAGGAGGCGATTGGTGTGCTGGAAGCAGCCCGGGAACAGAAGAAGTTTGAGCCGGTGCTGGAGACCTTGATGCGAAACCAGCCTGTGTGGGCCAGCCATGGCGCGTCGGATCCGAAGAAGGTGTGGGAGTTCGCTCTCGCCGCGGGCCTGGACCGCGCACGCGCACAGCGCTATCTGGCGACCGGAGCCGTCGAGACCCTGATCAAACGCGAAGTGGCCGCCGTGGAAGCGGCCGACATTCGCGGCACGCCGACATTCTTCGTCAACGGCAAGCTGCTGTCCGAACTGGGTCCTCAGCAATTGAGCGCGCTCGTGGCAACCGAACTCCAGCGCACCCGTAAGAAGCCCTGATCTTGGCGCGGCCTGCCGAGGTATTCGGCAGGCCGTGACGACGTAGAGAAGGATCACGACGTGGTGCCGCCGCGACCGTGATGTCATCAGCTTGAGGCTGTGGCGTTATGACCTGTCCCTGTAGGCCAGCAGACGCAGCGCGTTGAAGACCACCAACAATGTGGAGCCTTCGTGCACGGCCACCGCCGGACCGATACCGAGACCGAAGATCGTGGCCGGCACGAGGAAGGCGACGATGCCGAGGCTGACGAAGACGTTCTGCCGGATGATGCCGCGCGTGTGACGACTCAAGCCCACGGCGAATGGCAGGTGCTTCAGGTCATCGGCCATCAACGCCACATCGGCCGTTTCCAGGGCAACGTCCGAGCCGGCCGCGCCCATGGCGATGCCGACGGTGGCGTTGGCCATCGCGGGCGCATCGTTGACGCCGTCGCCGACCATGGCGACCTTGTCCTGATCGCGCAGCTTGCGGATCGCCTCGACCTTGTCTTCGGGCATCAGGTCGCCCCACGCCTCATCCAGACCGACCTCCTTGGCCACGGCCTGGGCCACCTTCTGGTGATCGCCAGAGATCATGATCATGCGCTCGATGCCCATGGCCTTCAGGCGCACCAGCGCCTGCTTGGCCGCCTCGCGCGGCGTGTCCATCAAGCCGATCGCGCCGAGCTCCCGATCCCCCAACCGCACGACCATGGTCGTCCTGCCCTGCTCGCGTAACGCGGCGATGGCCGCCGCCGCGGCGGCGCCCAGGGCGGGAACTCCATCCGCGCCGAACATCTCGGCCTTGCCGATCCATACCGGCTGATCGCCCAGACGGGCTTTGACGCCGCGGCCGATCAGGTTTTCCAGATCCGAGGCTGTCGGCAACTTGCCCGCATCCAACCGGCTGCGACCATCACGCGCGATCGCGGCCGCCAGCGGATGATCACTCAGCGACTCCACCGCAACGGCTACCTGCAGCAGCTCGGTCTCCGAGGCGCCGTCCACCGGCACCACATCGATGATGCGCGGGCGCCCTTCGGTCAGGGTGCCGGTCTTGTCGAAGGCCATCGCCTTCAACGAACCCAGATCCTCTAGCGGCGCGCCGCCCTTGATCAGCACGCCCCCACGCGCCGCGCGGGCGATACCGGACAGGACCGCGCTCGGGGTGGCGATGGCCAACGCGCACGGACTGGCGGCCACCAGCACGGCCATGGCGCGATAGAAGCTGTCGCGGAACGGCTCATCCACCACCACCCAGGCAAACAGCAGTAGGAACGCCAGCACCAGTACCGCAGGTACGAAGATCCGCTCGAAGCGATCGGTGAAGCGCTGGGTGGCCGACTTGCGTGTCTCGGCCTCGCTCACCATCTTCACCACCCGCGCCAGCGCGGAATCCTCGGCGCGCTTGGTCACTTCCACTTCGATCGCGCCGGCCCCATTGATGGTGCCTGCGAAGACCCGACTGGCCGCATCGACGCTGTCGGGCCGGCTTCGTGCCAGCGCGGCATCCTCCACCGGCCGCTTGTCCACCGGGATGGACTCGCCGGTCACCGGTGCCTGGTTGATGCTGGAGTTGCCCTTCAGCAGGAACCCATCGGCCGGCAGACGCTCATTGGGACGCACCAGTACCCGATCACCAAGTTGCAGGTCGCCGACCGGAATCTCGGTGGTGGTCTCGCCGCGGATGACGATCGCCGTGTCGGGTGCGAGTTCGGCTAGCGCCTCGATGGCGCGCTTGGCGCGTCCCATCGCGTAGTGCTCCAACGCATGACCCAAGCTGAAAAGGAACAGCAGCAACGCACCTTCGGCCCAGGAGCCTAGCGCGGCGGCGCCGGCGGCGGCGACCAGCATCAAGGTGTCGATTTCAAAGCGCTTGAGCTTGAGGTTGTCGTAGGCCTCGAGCAGCGTGTAGGCACCGCCAAAGACGTACGCACCGATGTAGCAGGCCGTGGACAACCACCCCGGCAATGAGGCGGCGAACTTCTCGATCAGAAAGCCCGCCAGCAGCAATGCACCGCACGTCAGGGCGAAGATCAGCTCGGCGTTGGGGCCGAGCAAGCCGCCGGCGTGGTCGTGGTCGTGCTTCTCCCCCCCGTGCTCGCCCTCTTTGCCGTCATGCGTATGACCGGCGTGATCCTCATGCTGGGACGGCTTGCCCGTCGCCACGCGTGCAACGCCCATGCGCTTCAAGGAGGCTTCCAGTCCGCCCTCGTCGATCTTTTCGCGCTCGAACTCCAGGTACACCGTACCGGCCGAGCTAGCGCGAGCTTCCAGTACGCCAAACACCGAGCTCATCTGTTCGGCCACGTTGCGGGCGCGTCGCTCATGCCCGATGCCGGTGACCGTCCAGGTCACGTGACCGAAGCTTTCCGTGACGCGTGCACCCGCGGCCTGGGCCAGCTCGCGAATGCGAGCCAGCGACATCACCTGCGGATCGAAGTGCACGCACAGTTGGCCCGGCCCCTCCCCCTCGGCAGGTCGAATGTGGACGCGGTCAACGCCGGGCCGCGCGAGCAGTTCGCTCTGCAGGCGCTCGATGCACGCATCGGCGGCATCCCGCACGTGGGGAAGCACAACGGGAATGTCCAGGCGCAACTTGCCAGGGGAGGTATCCATATCGATCTCGTCAGTGCTGCGCAGATGAACCTGAGTGTCCACAGCGCAGGTGAGTGCCACGCGACAGCACGGTCGTTGCGACCGGCGCACGCGATCCCAAAGTAGGGGCTACGCCAAGGCGGCGTGCGCCCGCGCGATCACGCGATGGGTGGGCGTAAGGGGTGCGTAGAGCGCTGGGCCAGCGCCAGGACCGCAGCGATGGGCGTATAGGCCTGACCGGGGATGAGCGGCCCAGGTGCCGGGAAGTCCGGCAGAATCACCGCGTGTGCGCATACGTCCGAATGATGGAACAGGCTGTGTGCGCCTTTGGCGTCTTCACCGGGCACATCGCCGCTGGCGTCGTGCGCGTGCTGAGTGGCGCTGAGATGAGTGGTTTGGTGCTCAAGGCCATGCAACTGCCCGAGCTGGGTCAAGACCGGATGGGCCTGCACTGCCACCGCGACCAGCCACAACACGCCCAAGGCGAGCCAGGTTTTGGCGTTGGCGGTCAGGATGCGCACTCGGTGGCCCCGGCTTGCACGAATGACCCGACGATACCGAACACCCTCGCGTCCGCCAAGCGCTGTTACACCGTAACGCCTTAACAAGAAGCGCTGTTTTCTGAATTACGTGATTGTCTAACGCGCAATGGGCTGACTACCATACCCCCACTATGAAACGCGCCCTGCGCCAACTCAGCCGTCTCCTGCGCCTCCCGGCGCTGGCACTGCTGTTGTTCGCGGTGGTGGCCAATCCGGTGCTGGCGGCCGTGGGCGATATCCACGAGTCGGCCCAGGCCGTGGCCGATCATGCCGATCCGGAGCACTGCGATGTCAGCGATGACGCCACCAGCGCGGTGGTTGATCAGGATGCCGGCGATCAGGACGAGGGTTCGGCCGGCGATCTGCTGCACGCGCTGGTCCATGGCGCCCATGCGTGCGGCCACCCGGTGGCTATTCCCTCGCCCGCCCTTGTGGTCGATCCGCTCGCTCCTCAGGCGATCGCGCCTGTGCACGAGATCCAGCCGCTGGATTCCCTGCAGCCGCTGTCCCTAACCCGTCCCCCGATTACGGCCTAACGCTGCACGCCGGCTTGCCGGTGCATCGTTCTTTCGCCTAATCGGAGATACCTCATGTGGTTGCGACTGGCAGCGTGCGCTGCCTTTTTGGTCGTGCCCGTTGCGTACGCGCAGACGGGGACGGCGCCCTCTTCTACCCTTTCGTTGGACGACGCCATTGCGCGCGTTGCCACGACACACCCTGACCTGCGCATCTTCGACGGACGTCGTCAGGTCCTGGATGCCAACTTGGCATCGGCGGCCCTCAAGCCCCCGATGACCCTCGGCGCAACCATCGAAAACACGCTCGGCACCGGCAACTATCGCGGTTTCAGCGAGGCCGAGCTCACGGTCACCCTGGCTGGGGTGATCGAGCGCGGCGGCAAGCTCAACGCCCGGCAAGCCCTGGCGCTGGCCAACATTGATACGTTGGCGCCGCAGCGTGAGATGGCAAGGCTGGACCTGCTGGCCGAGACGGCGCGGCGTTATCTGGCGGTCACCGCGGCGACCAAGCGCAAGAGCATCGCCGAGTTGGACATTGTTCAACGTAGGCGCGCTGTCGATGCAGCACGTACCCGCCTGACCGCAGGTGCGTCACCTGAGTCCGTCGTGCTCACCGCACAGGCGGCCTTGGCCACGGCCGAGCTGGATCGGGATCGTGCCATTGCCGATGAAGCGGCCACGCGCCAGAACCTGGCGGCCCTGTGGAATGAGCGCACGCCCAGCTTCACCGTGGCCGCGGGCAATCCTTTGGTGCTGCCGGAACTGCAGAGCTTCAATGCACTGAGTGACTACCTGCAGAACACGCCCGAGCTTGCTGAGTTGGCGGGCGTGGAGCGTGTGCGTGAGGCCCAGCTACGTCTGGCTCGTACGCAAGCTACGCCTGATCTGCAGTGGCAGGCCGGTGGACGCTACAACCGATCTACGAGTGATGTGGGGTTCATGGCCGGCATCAGCATTCCGCTGGGGTCGGCACGCCGTGCCGCACCGGGCATCCGGGCGGCTGAAGCCGAACTGGCCATGACGCCGATCGAACGCGAGTCCCTGCGTATCGATCTGTACTCCGCGCTCACCAACGCCTACGGCAATTACTCCACGGCACGGTTGGAAGTCGGTCGCCTGCGTACCGACGTGATCCCGCGCTTGGAGAAGGCTGAGAAGGCCGCCGAGTACGCGTGGAAAGCCGGTGCGATCAGCTATCTGGAGTGGTCGCAGCTGCAGGCGCAACGCGTGGAAGCCAGCGTGCGCCAGCTGCAAGTGGCCGTCGATGCACAAGCTGCCCTGATCGAGATCCAGCGCCTGACCGGGCAGCCGATCGTCGCCAGCGGCACCACCACTCCATAAGGATTTCCACATGAAGAACGTTGCAAAGATTGCAGCTCCGACGTTGCTGCTGGGCGCTGTCCTGATGCTGGCCGCTTGCGGTGGTTCCAAGGACGCCACGGAAGAGAAAACGGCGCCTGCCAAAGAGGCCAGCGCTGAGGGTGACGATCACGGCGCCGAAGGCGAAGCCGGGCACGAGGAAGGGGAAGCTGGCCACGGTGAGGAAGCCGGCGGTCATGAAGAAGAAGGTGCCGAGAAGACCACGATCCCGCAGGAAGAAGCTGACAAGAGTGGCGTGAAAGTGGCCAAAGTCAGTGAGGGTGCCATCAAGAACGAACTGGAAGTCCAAGGCGTGCTGACGCCGATGGAAGGCGGCGTGGCCCAGGTCGCTGCGCGCTACCCCGGCGTGGTGCGTACCCTGCGCGCCAATGTGGGCGATACCGTGCGTCAAGGCCAGGCGCTGGCCGTGGTGCACAGCAATCTGAGCCTCACCACCTACACCATCACCGCACCGATCAGCGGCGTCGTCCTCAGTCGACAAGGAAGTGTCGGTGGCGTAGCCGCCGAAGGCCAGCCGCTGTTTGAGATCGGCGATCTGTCCAAGGTGTGGGTCGACCTGCATGTGTTCGGGGCCGATGCGCAGTACCTGCGTCCGGGCGTGGCCGTCACGGTCAGTCGCCTGTACGACAACGTCAGCGCTACGACGACCATCGAACGCGTGCTGCCCAGCACGTCAACGGCGAGCCAGAGCCTGGTCGCCCGTGCCGCACTGCCCAACGAGGATGGCTTCTGGCGTCCAGGCACCGCGGTCAAGGCGCAAATCACGATGTCCACCAGCGATGCGGGCGTCGTGATTCCGCAGTCGGCCATCCAGAGCATGGACGGCAAGGACGTGGTGTTTGTGCGTGACGGCGATACCTACACGGCGCGGCCGGTGAAGCTGGGTGATCGTGACTCCACGCAAGTGGCCGTGCTGGAAGGCGTGAAGGCCGGCGAGGACATCGTGGTGACCCAGAGCTACCTGGTCAAGGCGGACATCGAAAAGTCCGGCGCGACACACGCGCACTAAAGGAGACCGTCATGCTCGAAAAAATCATAAAAGTCGCGATTAATCATCGCTGGCTGGTCATGACGTTGACGGTGGCCTTGATCGCCATCGGCATCTGGAGTGCCCGTCAGATCCCTATCGATGTCACCCCCGACATCACCAACGTCCAGGTTCAGATCAACACCGAAGCGGCCGGTTACTCGCCACTGGAGGCCGAGCAACGCGTCACGTTCCCCATCGAGACGGCCATGGCCGGTCTGCCGAAGATGGAGTACTTCCGCTCGATCTCCCGCTACGGGCTGTCCCAGGTCACCGTCGTGTTCAAGGACGGGACGGACATTTACTTTGCGCGTCAGCAGGTCTCCGAGCGCGTGGCGCAAGTGAAGGCGCAAATGCCCGAAGGTATCGAACCCACCCTGGGTCCGATTGCCACCGGTATGGGCGAGATCTTCTCCTACACCATCGATGCCGATCCCAAAGCCCGCAAACCCGATGGCACGCCCTACACCGCCACCGATCTGCGTACGCTGCAAGACTGGGTGATTCGTCCGCAACTACGCAACGTTCCGGGTGTGACCGAAGTCAACACCATGGGCGGCTTCAAGCGTGAGGTTCACGTCACGCCTGATCCTGCCAAGCTGCGCTCGCTGGACCTGACCTTTGAAGATGTAGTGACGGCCCTGCAGGCCAACAACCAGAACGTGGGCGCCGGCTACATCGAACGTAACGGCCAGCAGTTCCTGGTGCGTGTGCCGGCACAGGTCTCGGACATTCCTGCCATTCAGAAGATCGTCGTCACCCGTCGTGACGGTGTGCCCATTCGGGTTCGTGATCTGGCCAATGTGGCCGACGGTGAAGAACTGCGTACTGGTGCGGCAACCCAGAACGGCCACGAGGTCGTGCTCGGCTCGGTGGTCATGCTCGTGGGCTCCAACAGCCGTGACGTCTCCCAAGCCGCGGCCGCCAAGCTTCAGGAAGCGGCCAAGAGTCTGCCCAAGGGCGTTACTGCCACGCCGGTGTACGACCGTACCTCGCTGGTGGATCGCACGATTACCACGGTCGCCAAGAACCTGATCGAAGGCGCGTTGCTGGTCATCGTCATCCTGTTCCTGCTGCTAGGCAACTTCCGAGCTGCTCTGATCACGGCTGCGGTGATTCCACTGTCGATGCTGTTCACCTTGACCGGTATGGAGCGCGGTGGCGTGTCGGCCAACCTGATGAGCCTGGGCGCACTGGACTTCGGTCTGATCGTCGACGGCGCGGTCATCATCATCGAGAACTGCCTGCGTCGCTTTGGCGAACGTCAGCATGAACTCGGGCGTGAGATGACGCTGGAAGAGCGTTTTGAAGTGGCCTCCAGCGCATCGGCCGAAGTGATCCGACCGAGCTTGTTCGGTCTGGGCATCATCACCGCCGTCTACCTGCCGATCTTTGCCCTGACCGGTGTGGAAGGAAAGATGTTCCACCCGATGGCCATCACCGTGGTGCTGGCGCTGACGGGCGCGATGATCCTGTCCCTGACCTTCGTGCCCGCTGCCGTGGCGATGTTGCTCGGTGGCAAGGTCGAAGAGAAAGAGAACTGGCTGATGCGCTGGTTCCGTGGGCGCTACGAACCTTTGCTGGATCTGAGCCTGCGTAGCGGCAAGCTGGTGGCCATCGGTGCGATCGCCCTGCTGGTTGGCAGTGGGCTGCTCGCCTCTCGCATGGGTAGCGAGTTTGTTCCCAGCTTGGATGAGGGCGACTTCGCGCTTCAGGCCATGCGTATTCCCGGCACCAGCATGACCCAGTCCTTGGGCATGCAACGCATCGTGGAAGAACGTTTGCTGCAGTTCCCAGAAGTGGAGCGAGTGTGGTCGAAGATTGGTACGGCTGAGGTCGCCTCCGACCCGATGCCGCCGTCGGTGGCTGACACCTTCGTGATGGTCAAGCCGCGTGATCAGTGGCCCAACCCGCGCAAGCTCAAGGCGGACCTGGTGGCGGAAGTTGAGGCGGAGATGAAGAAGATCCCCGGCAACAACTACGAGTTCACCCAGCCGATCCAAATGCGTACCAACGAGCTGATTTCGGGCGTGCGCGCGGACGTGGCGATCAACCTGTACGGCGATGACCTGGATACGTTGCTGGAAGTGGGCCAGAAGATCGAGGCCGCCGCCCGCAAGGTACCCGGTGCAGCTGACGTTCGCCTGGAACAGGCTGCTGGCCTGCCCATGCTCTCGGTGCTGCCCGATCGGGATGCCTTGGCACGCTATGGCCTGAATCCGGCTGACGTGCAGCGCAACGTGGCCACGGCCATCGGTGGTGAGGTGGCGGGCCAGCTGTTTGAAGGCGATCGACGCTTCGACATTGTCGTGCGTCTGCCGGAACAGCAGCGCCTGGATCCCACCGCGCTCTCGGCATTGCCCATCTCGCTGACGGCGGCCATCGCGGCCAACCAGGCTGATGAGTCGGTGGGTACGCAGGCCAACGCCGCGCAGGCGCAGGTCGTCCCGCTGAGTTCAGTGGCGCGCGTAGAGATCTCCGAGGGCGCCAACCAGATCAACCGCGAAAACGGCAAGCGACGCATCATCGTGACCGCCAACGTTCGCGATCGAGACCTGGGTAGCTTCGTCTCGGAACTGCAGTCGACTATCGACAAGCAGGTCACGGTACCGACCGGGTACTGGATCGAGTACGGCGGCAGCTTCGAGCAGTTGATCTCGGCCAGTAAGCGTCTGTCCATCGTCGTGCCGGTGACCCTGGTGCTGATCTTCGCCTTGCTGTTCATGGCCTTTGGTTCGGCCAAGGACGCGCTCATCGTCTTCAGCGGGGTCCCGCTGGCCTTGACCGGTGGCGTACTGGCGCTGGCACTGCGCGGAATTCCGCTGTCGATCTCGGCAGGCGTGGGCTTTATCGCCCTGTCCGGTGTGGCGGTGCTCAACGGCCTAGTGATGATCAGCTTCATCCGAAGCTTGCGCGAGAGCGGACAACCCATGGCCGAAGCCATTCGGGAAGGTGCGCTCACACGTCTGCGCCCCGTCCTGATGACGGCATTGGTCGCATCGTTGGGCTTCGTCCCGATGGCGCTCAATGTCGGTGCGGGTTCGGAAGTGCAGCGTCCGCTGGCCACCGTGGTCATTGGCGGAATCATCTCCTCCACGTTGCTGACGCTGGTGGTACTGCCGGTGTTCTACCGGTGGGTGCACACCCGCTTCAATCGCACCCCGGCGCACATGAAATCGTGACAGGGCACGGCGGCGGTGTACGCACCGCCGCCATACCCCGTTCCTAGCCGCTCTTTTGCATCTGTTCTTAGGAGAACACGCATGAGCACAGGGCATGATCATGGAACGTCCGAGATCCGGTACGAGAAGCCCCTATGGTGGGCGCTCGGCCTGACTTCCACGTTCCTCATCGCCGAGATCATCGGCGGTCTGGTAACAAATAGCTTGGCGCTGCTATCCGATGCGGCGCACATGATGACCGATGTCATCGCCCTCACCGTGTCGCTGATCGCGGTGCGTATGAGTCGACGTCCGGCTGATGCTCGCCGCACCTATGGCTATGCCCGTATGGAAGCCATCGGCGCGATCATCAACGGCGGTCTGTTGTTCGTGGTTGCCGGTTACATCCTGTGGGAGGCGGTCGGGCGCTTTCGTGAGCCGCCTGAAGTTGCGTCCACGGGCATGTTGGTCATCGCCACCCTGGGTCTGATCGTCAACCTGATCTCTATGCGTCTGCTACGGGCCGGCAGTGGCACCAGCCTGAATGTGAAGGGTGCCTACCTGGAGGTCTGGAGCGACATGCTCGGATCGGTGGGTGTGATCATTGGTGCGATTGTCATCAAGGTCACGGGCTGGACGCTGGTCGATCCGATCATTGCGGTGTTGATCGGCCTGTGGGTGCTACCCCGTACCTGGACCCTGCTCAAGCAGGCCGGCCATATCCTGATGCAGGGTGTGCCGGAAGGCATGGACGTAGCGGCCATCCGTAAGCGGCTTATCGAGATGCCGGCCGTGCAGGAGGTCCATGATCTGCACGTGTGGTCGCTGGGGACTGGGCAGGTCGTGCTGACGGCTCACATCGTTCTGGCGGCGGGAGTGCCCGATCCGGACACGATCCAAGTCGAACTCTCCCGGGTGATCGAGCAGCAGGTCGATATCCATGATGTGACTTTGCAGGTGGAACGCACTTCGTGCAGAAGCGAGGTGGGCCATGCCTGACCGGAATCGAGCGAGTTTCCGCAAGGTGTTCGCCCGATTCCAAGACACATCGCTCCGAGGTTCAACAAGCGCACACCGTCCGCGTTGGCGGGTGGCGCTGAGCCTGGAGCTGGTCATCCTGATGGTTGCCGTCTTCTTTGCGTTCACCGCAAACGGCGCCTTCTGGGCCAGTGTCAAAGAATCAGGCGTCCTGAGCGGCGCGAGAGAACTGCGTTTCTACATCGGGGTGACCGCCGCCCTGGTCGGCTTGCATGCGTTGCTGTTCGGCTTGGTGCTCAACCGTTGGATTGCCCGACCTGTTCTGGCGGTCCTGCTGGTGGCCACCGCTTCGGCGGCCTACTTCGCTAGCACGTATGCGGTCTATCTGGATCCGAGCATGGTCCGGAACGTGATCAGAACCGATACGCAGGAGGCGCGCGAGTTACTGACGTGGGACATGCTGGGAACCGTCCTGTTGATGGGCGTGCTGCCTGCTGCCGCGTTGTGGCTGGTGCACTTTCCTCGGGTGTCGATCAAGCGAGCGTTGTTGCGGCGGACGTTGTTCCTGGGCGCGATGTTTCTGATTGCATGCGTCGGGGTGATGGCGACGTTCCAGGATCTGTCATCGCTGATGCGCAATGACAAAGCGCTGCGCTACCTGATCGCGCCGGGCAACTACCTGGCGTCCATCACGCGCGTGCTCAGCCAAGAGGCCGGGAGCCCAAAGCTGCCGCGCCAGGTCGTGGCGGCCGATGCCCGGCAGCAGGCGCACGCGCCCTCGACCAAGTCCCACCTGTTGGTGGTCGTGGTTGGCGAGACCGTGCGCGCCCAGAACTGGGGCTTAAACGGCTACGAACGGCAGACCACGCCTCAGCTGTCGAAGTTGAACGTCATCAACTTCAGCGACGTCACTGCGTGCGGGTCCAACACGGAAGTCTCCGTGCCCTGCATGTTCTCCCTTGCTGGCCGGCGCAACTACGACCGCGAGAACATCGTGGGTTCCGAGTCGCTGCTACACGTGCTGGAGCGGGCCGGCGTCAAGACGTTGTGGCGGGACAACCAGACCGGCTGCAAGGGCGTCTGCGATGGTTTGTCCTTCGAGTCCTACCGCAAGCCGCCGGAGAGCTCGCTGTGCGATGACCAGGCCTGCCGTGATGCGGTGATGCTGCAAGGTTTGCACGATGTGATCGATGACAACCCCGGCGACACGGTGGTGGTTCTGCATCAACTGGGCAATCACGGGCCGGCGTACTTCAAACGCTATCCGGAAGCACTCCGTCAGTTTCGGCCTGACTGTCGTTCCTCGGATCTGGGCAGCTGCACGCGGCAAGAGATCGTCAACGCCTACGACAACGCCATCCTGGAAACGGATGACTTCCTGTCCAAGACGATCCAGATGCTCTCGCAAGACACCACGCACGACACGGCGATGATCTATGTCTCCGATCACGGCGAGTCGCTGGGCGAAGGCAACGTCTATCTGCACGGCTTGCCCTACTCCATTGCGCCGGACACCCAGATCAAGGTGCCGATGGTGGCCTGGCTTTCACCGGGCATGGCCAGCGGTAAAGGCGTCAACACCGCGTGCGTGCGTAGTCGGGCAAGCCAGCCGATCAGTCACGACAACCTGTTCCATTCCGTGCTCGGTCTGATGCAGGTCAGCACTACGGCTTACGACCCGAAGCTCGATGTGTTTTCGGGATGCCAGACCACGGCAGGAGCCTCGCCATGAGGCTCCCGTATTGCCCCTCACCTCTCGCCCGGCACCTGTTGCCAGGCCTTCGGCCGCTTCGAACCACGCGCTTGAAGCAGTCACTCACTTCTTCTCAAGGAGTCTCCCATGGCTGACGGTTATGGCCACCTGCCGCGTGGCCCCAAGCGTTTGATGATGGCGGCACGTTGGTCTGCTCAAGGACTGCGTGCGGCTTGGCTGCATGAGTCTTCTTTTCGTCTCGAGGTAGTGCTCGCCCTGGTGCTTGCGCCTTTGGGCCTGCTGCTGGGCGAGACCGGTGTAGAGCGTGCACTGCTGGCCACCACGGTCTTGCTGGTGCTACCGGTCGAACTACTTAACTCAGCGATCGAAGCAGTCATCGAGCGCTACGGCCCCGAGCACCACGAACTGGCCGGCCGCGCCAAAGACATGGGCTCGGCTGCGGTTTTCATGACGTTGGCGGTTACCGCCCTGACATGGCTGGCCATCTTGGCCAGCTGATGTCACCGGGCTGGAGGTTGATATGGCGTACATACTTTTTGGAGCACTGCTCTTTGCTGTGGGCTGGGGCCTGAAATCGGCGATGTCGGTTCCACACCCTGATGGCCTGACCGTCATCCTCAGCAGCACCGTCGTGCTGGTGGGCTCGCTGTTCTGGGTAGTAGTGACGCTGCACGCGCTGGATCTGCTGGTGGCGTTCAGACGCGACGATCGCCGGTACCTGTCTGAGTTCGCTGCGGCGATGCGGCCACGACTGCGTGAGTTGCTGGTGGCAACGCCGGTGATGTTGCTCGGCTTGCTCATCGCCTATCGATCCGTGGGCACCGCCGGCACCGTGGTCGCCGCTTTGGAGGCGCCGTTCTACGCGCTCGCCATCGCGTCGGCGCTGATGGCCAGACCCCTGCAGGCCACGCCCGTGCGTCGGCGACGCACGGGCATCGTGCTGAGCGTGATTTACGGCGCCCTGTTCGCGATCACGGCTGTCTTGCAATCAGTCGTGGCCACCCGTACGGGCATGCAGGGCGCCGCGCCGTGGCTGGGGGTGACGTCGGCCCTGGCCGCGATCGCGGCCTTTGTGTCGGCGGCCAAGTTCAGATCCTCGATCGAGCAGGCACGCGCTCTGTCATCGCCGGTGATCGAGAGCCTCGGCAATCCCTTTCCCAGTCATCAGAACGGGCCGTCCTCTCCCGACAGCCCATCGTCGCGTTTGCGCAAAGGTCCGTCCCCGCCGCATGGCGGGCGAAAGCGTCGACGCCGCTTCTAGATCGCGCGATCCCGCACTGAAGTTCTTGAG
This sequence comes from Pseudoxanthomonas japonensis, assembly GCF_043632995.1. Lineage (NCBI taxonomy): Bacteria > Pseudomonadati > Pseudomonadota > Gammaproteobacteria > Lysobacterales > Lysobacteraceae > Pseudoxanthomonas > Pseudoxanthomonas japonensis. Next base: position 3,435,403 of record NZ_CP171632.1, read on the forward strand.
TCCTTTTCATCTGTTTGCACGAGCGATACGCCGATGCGTCATTCCCTTAGCGACCTTTCTCCCGGCCAAACCTGGCTCTTGATCCTGCTGGTCATCACGGCGCTGTTGGCGGGCCTGGGGCTACGCGAGCCGATGCCCGCGGATGAGCCCCGCTTTGTGCTGGCGGCCAAGACCATGGTGGAAACCGGCCAATGGCTGTTCCCCTACCGAGGTATTGAGCTCTACGCCGAGAAGCCGCCCACCTTCATGTGGCTGCAGGCGGCCAGTTATGTCTTGGTGCGCAGCTGGGATGTGGCGTTCCTGCTGCCCTCCCTGCTGGCGGCGCTGCTGACGTTGTGGCTGACGGGCGACATTGCCCGGCGCCTGTGGGGCAAGCGCACGACCGACTACACCGTGTTGGGCCTGTTCGTCTGCCTGCAGTTCGTGCTGCAAGCCAAGCGCGCGCAGATCGACATGGTGCTGGTGGGCATGACCACGCTCTCGCTATGGGCGCTGGTGCGCTACCTGCTTGAAAAGCCCAGCCCCTGGCTGCTGATGGTGGGCACCTTCGCCGCTGGCTTGGGCACGGTCACCAAGGGCGTGGGCTTTCTGCCGTTGTTGGTGTTCGTGCCTTGGCTGTGGGTGCGGTGGAAGTCGCCCCACCTCCTGCCCTCGCACCGAGGGGTGCATGTGCTGGCCGGCATTGCGGGTTTTGTGCTGGGCGCGGGTGTGTGGCTGGTACCGATGCTGGCCACGGTGGCGGCCTCATCGGATCCGGCCCTGCACACCTACGCGCGGGAAATGCTGTTCAAGCAGACCGGCACCCGCTACGCCAATGCCTGGCACCACGTAAAACCCGCTTGGTACTACCTACAGACCATGCTCACGCTGTGGCTGCCAGGCGTGCTGCTCGCGCCGTGGTTGCTGCCGGCGTGGTGGCGGCGTGTGCGTCGCGTGGACCCGCGTTACGCGCTACTGCTCGGTTGGGCGCTGCTGGTGCTGGTCTTCTTCAGTGCCAGCCCGGGCAAGCGCGAGGTCTACATCTTCCCGATGCTGCCCGCCCTGGCCATCGCGGCCGCTCCCTTGTTGGCGGGTTTGCTGCGTCGTCGCGGCGTTCGCGCCGTGCTGTGGTCCTACTTGTCGGTAGTGGTCACCGTTACCGCTGCCCTGGGGCTGTGGTTGCTGACCGCCTCACCCGAGCGCGTGCATGGCCTGCTCGACGGCCGCGGCATGGACATGGGCACGGTCAAGCAGGTCAGTGGATGGCTGCTGGGCTTCACCGTCGTGAGCCTGGTTGTGATGCTCGCCGCACGCCGGTGCGTGGTGCTTGCGCTGGTGGCCGTCACCGCCTCGCTGTGGATCACCTATGGCGTGGGGCTCATGCCGGCGCTCAGTCCGGACAGTTCTGCCAAAGCACTGATGCAGCGCGTGGAAACGACCATCGATCTGGATGCCGAGCTGGCCATGCTCGGCTGGCGCGAACAGCACCTGCTCCAGGCCGAGCGATCGGTTACCGAGTTCGGCTTCAAGAAGCCCTGGGTGGAGCAGTGGCAGCAGGCGCACGCCTGGCTCCTGCAGGACCCCACACGACGCTGGCTGTTCCTGCGCAAGGAAGCCATCGGGCCTTGCCTGGATCCAACGCAGGTCATCGACATCGGCGCCTCCAATCGACGCGCCTGGATTCTGGCACCGGGTACGGCCTGGATCCCGGACTGCGAGGTTCCGGCCACGTGGTCAGCCGATGTCAGTGAAGACTGAGTCCGGTGAGTTCAACCCGTCAATGCAACATGATCAACAGTTGCACTGATAGGAGCGAACGATATGGCAAGGATGGGACGGCCCGGCATGTCTCGAGCCCAGAAGCGAGATCTATGGCGACGATGGAAGGGCGGCCAGTCGCTCAGCGACATTGCCCGCTTCTTTGACAAGAATCCGGGTTCGATTTTCGGGGTTCTGGCCGCGCAAGGCGGGATCGCGCCGAGGGAACGTCGCCGATCCGCCCGGTCGCTGAGCTTAATGGACCGCGAAGAGATATCTCGATGCCTAGCTTCTGGCCAGTCGTTTCGCCAGATTGCGCTCAGCCTAGGGCGGCCTACCTCGACGATTAGCCGGGAAGTGGCACGGCATGGTGGCCGTGACCGATATCGGGCCGCACATGCCGATGAGGCCGCTTGGGAGGCAGCCCGGAGGCCACAGTCTTGCCGGTTGGCCGATAACCCTCGTCTGCGCTGGTTGGTGGCTTGCAAGCTGGGCCAGCAGTGGTCGCCGGAACAGATCGCCGGCTGGCTTAAGCTGAGGTTCCCGCTCAACCAGGCACTGCAGGTGTCGCACGAAACGATCTACCGGAGCTTGTTCATCCAGGCGCGCGGCCTGCTCAAGAAGGAACTCCTGGCGCACCTGCGCACGCGTCGCCGTATGCGCCACTCAAAGCTGGCCACCGCGACGCCTCGCGGCGGGATTATCGACGCGGTATCGATTCGGGAGCGTCCGGCGGAGGTCGAAGATCGCGCCGTGCCAGGGCATTGGGAGGGTGATCTGATCACGGGCAGCAACAATTCCCACATCGCGACGCTTGTGGAACGGCACTCGCGCTTCGTGATGCTGGTGAAAGTGAAGGGTAAGGACACCAGCAGCGTCGTCTCGGCGCTGAGCCGGCAAGTGAAAACACTGCCAACCGCGCTGCGAAAATCGCTGACGTGGGATCGAGGCGGTGAGATGGCCAGCCACAAGAACTTCACCGTGGCGACCGACACGCAGGTCTACTTCTGCGATCCGCAAAGCCCTTGGCAGCGCGGTTCGAACGAAAACACCAATGGCCTTCTGCGGCAGTACTTCCCCGACGGCACGGATCTATCCCGCCATTCGCAGGCATTCTTGAACAAGATCGCCAGACGTCTCAACGAAAGACCTCGTAAGACCTTGGGCTTCCAGACGCCAGCCGCTAAGCTGAGCCAAGCCGTTGCGTCGACGGGTTGAACTCACCCCTCCTTCTCCTTTCCCGCACGCCCTTCTACTGAGTCCTTCGCCATGCAAAGCCCGTCGCTGCCCCGGATGCCCAGTCTGTCGGTCGTCATTCCCGTCTTCAATGAACGCGGCAACATCGGCCCGCTCGTGCAGGAGGTGGTGCACCACCTGCGCGGCAAGATCGCCTTCGACATCATCTGTGTGGACGATCGCTCCGACGATGACACACGCGAGGTGCTCGGCTGGCTAAAAGCCGAGGTGCCCGAACTGCGGGTGTTGCTGCACCATCAACGCAGTGGGCAAAGCACCGCCATCCGCAATGGCGTCAAGCACGCGTTCTCGCCCTGGATCGCCACGCTCGATGGCGATGGCCAGAACGATCCAGCCGATATCCTCAAACTGCTAGCGGCTCGCCAAGCCGCGTCACCGCAGGTGCGGCTGTTCGCCGGCTGGCGCACCGAGCGCAAGGACACGGCCAGCAAGCGCTGGGCTTCGCGATGGGCTAATCGCATCCGGCAATCGCTGCTGCGGGATGACACGCCCGATACCGGCTGTGGCATCAAGCTGTTCGACCGCGCTGCCTTCTTGGACCTGCCCTACTTCGACCACATGCACCGCTACCTGCCGGCACTGATGCAGCGCGCCGGCTGGAAGACCCTCAGTGTGCCGGTCTCCCACCGATCGCGGGGATCGGGCCAGTCCAAGTACACCAACCTAGGCCGTGCCCTGGTGGGCATCCGTGACCTGATGGGCGTGGCTTGGCTGATCCAGCGCAGCCACGTGACCGCCACCAGCGAGCTCAGTGCCGGCTCCAAGTCATGAGCGTCATGGACCAGGAAATCCTGTGGCTGAGCTGGACGGGCTTGCACACCACGCCCTGGAAGCTCATTGGCCTGACTGGCGCGGCCTTGTTCGGCGTGCGCTGGCTGGTCCAGTTCGTGGCGTCCAGACGCGCCGGCCGGCCGGTGATCCCGCGCTTGTTCTGGTACATGAGCTTGTGCGGCAGCCTGATGGCCTTGAGCTACTTCCTGTTCTCTTCCAAGCAAGATGCCGTGGGCGTCGTGCAGAACCTGCTGCCCGCCTTTACCGCCGCCTACAGCCTGTATTTGGATATCCGCGTGCACCGAAGGCACGACCGGGCTGGTCGCCAGGGCCAGCAAGCACCGGGTGAAGCGGGCGCGCTGGATCGCCTCAATGACTGAGGAGGTCTCCGCATTCGACACGCGCCCTAGGCCTGTCCCAGAGGCGGCAAGTCCGCCCAACACTCCCATCTCTCTGCCCGCTCACTTCAACGTCTGGTGGGGCCTACTGTTACCGGCCGCCACCCTGATGACGCTCACCGTCGTCCTGACTGGTGAGTGGGACATGCGCGTGGCCTCTTGGGTCTACGCCTGGGGCGACAACGCGTGGAGCTACAAGAACGGGTTCTGGACGGAGCAGATCATCCACAAGGCCGGACGAGCTGTTACCACTGTCGGTGTGCTGACGGTCCTTGTCCTGATCGCCATGACCTACCTTCGCCCGCGCCTTCGGGGCTGGCGAGGACCGGCGATCAGGCTGTTCACCGCGATCGCGATTTCTACGGCGCTGGTGTCCATCCTGAAGCGATACTCGGGGTTGGACTGTCCGTGGAGCATTGCAGGCTTGGGGGGAAGCAACCCCTATCTCACCCTCTTCGACTTCAGGCCATTGAAGAGCGGCTGTTTCCCCTCCGGACACGCTAGCAGTGGATACGCGTGGCTTGCCTTGTACTTCTTCTTTGCCGAGGTCCGCGTCAAGCATAGATGGACAGGGCTGGCGGTGGGCATGACTGTAGGACTTCTGTTTGGCATTGGTCAGCAACTACGGGGAGCGCACTTTCTCTCGCACGATGTCGTGACCGCGCTGATCTGCTGGGTCGTGCCTGCGAGTCTATTCATGCTGCGAGCGCGTCATCGTCAGCCACCACGGGGTGCAGCGGGCTGAGTGCACGACTTTTTCGACGTTATGTCAGCCAATTCCGGATAAAGAATATCGACTCTCAATGAATGTCAACTCTCGTCCAGAAGCGGGGATATCGATACCGATACGAGTCTAGTTCTTGGCTAGGAGGGGTATCGCACGGATATACAGAAGCATCGCGGCCAGTTCGACAATGGTTTGGGTCACGATGACGGCTGGGATGATCGGTAAGGCGTCGGGCACGGCGAGCGCCAACGGCAAAACTACCAACGAGTTGCGAGTTGCTGCTGCAAAGCCGACCGCTCGGCCTGCTGGTGCTGGCAGCTTGAATGCGCGTGCCACGACCAGTCCCAAGATGGGCGCGATGATCGCGAAGGCTAGATAGAAAGGTAGCGCGTCCATAGCAGCGCTTACTGCTAAGCTCAGTTGGGGCGTCACAGCCGCAATGACGATCAGTAGCACAAGTGCCGTGGCTGGCACAGGAAGAAGCCCACCTACACGTGTGAGCGTCGCAATGCCGCTGAACTTTGGAGATAGCGCTTGCAGGGTGGCAGCCAGCGCCATCGGCATGACGATCAAGATGACGAACGCGTGCAGGAACGGTCCTGGTTTTACCAAGCTCGAGGACTCAGCCCCTAGCAGCAGATTCAGATACACCGGCAACAGCAGCATCTGCACAATCAACAGCACGGGTGTGGCGGCCAGCAGTAACGAGGAATCAGACTTCCCAAGGTGCGAGAACGTCACGACATAGTCGATGCACGGACAAAGCAGCACGAACAGCATCGCGATGCGGATCAGAGGATCCCCAGGGAACAACGGCAAGGCCAAGGCCACCAACATCGGTATCACGATGAAGTTGGCCACCAGCAAGGCGCCCATGAAGCGTACGTTCCGCAGCGAGTCCCGGATGCGCGACAGGGGAACCTGGAGGAAGGTCACGAAGAGCATGACGCCCAGTGCAGGGTTGATCGCCGACTCAAGCGCCTCTGTGCCAGGCACCAGCATCGCCAGTACGAATCCGAGCACCAGCGCCACAAAGTAGATGGGCGTCTGGACGTGCTCAAGCCGCTCGCGCGTCAGCTCCCGATTCATGGGGCAGCTACCTCGGATTTGGCGGGCCGATTAGCCAGCCAGAAGCCGACAGCCAGAATCAACGCGGTGGTGATCTGCGCGCCGATGCCCTCAACTGTCGGATACAAGCCCAGCAACTCGACCCGCGGACCACCGTCGAGCCAAGAGATGGGCAAGTAGCCTGCTTCCTGCAGCGCCGAGACGGCCTTGCCGATGAGCACTACAGCCAGCACGGCAATCAGCAGCGAGCTGTACCGGAAGAACTGGCCGATCGGCAAGCGCCGGCTGTATCGCATCATCAACCAGGCAATGACGACCAGAACGATGGATGCCGAAAGGCCGCCAGCGATAACGCTGCTGGCATTGCCTTGGCTCCAGATGGCGGCATAGAACAAGATGGTCTCAAACACTTCCCGATAGACCACCACGAAGATCAGACCCAGCAGGAACAGACCCGACTTCCGGCTCAGCGCCTGACCCAACTTATCGCGTACGTAGCGTTGCCAGTTCTCCGCATGGCTCTTGCCGTGCATCCAAATGCCCACCCACACCAGCACCACCGCCGCCAGCAACGATCCGAACCCCTCGGACAGTTCTCGGCTGGCCCCGCTGATGGAGATGACCCAAGTGGCCAGCACCCACGTCACGATGCCGGCCCCTAATGCCGACACCCAGCCTGCATGGACCCATGGCAGCATTTCGGTCCGCTCGGCTTTGCGCAGCAGTGCGATCATCGCGATAACAATCAGCAACGCCTCCAGCCCTTCGCGGAGCAGGATGGTGAAAGCCGCCACGAAGCTGGCTACGGCCGATGTCTGGCCCTGATCTAGCACCTGTTCGGCTAGGGCGAAGAGATCGTCCAGGGCCGTGACCTGGCCTTGGAGTTCATCGGCAGCCACATTGGCCGCAATACCCGATCGCACGCGCGCCATGGCCGCTTCGATCTTCACCATCAAGGCGTTGTCGCGTGCCGCCAGCAGCGGCTCCACTGGCTCAAATCCGTCCAGATACGCAGACAGTGCCAAATCCTTGGCCTGTGTAGGTTGTCCGGCGCGGTAGGCCGTCATCGCCTCCTCAAGCAATTTGCGCGAGGTCGCCAACGCCGAGCTGACATCCTGTGCCTGTGAGGCGTCCGGATGACGACGCAAGTACGCCACGATGGCTGAGGCCTGTTCTGCCGATCCCACCGTTGTGCCCAATGCGGCGGGCGTAGTGCTGACGTAGGCATCGAAGTTGAGCTTGGCGCGCAGCGCCGCATCGCCTTCAATCAGCTTCTTTCCGGCATCGACCTGATCTTCCGGATACGCCATGGCCCCTACGTAGGTCGCCAGTGCCCAGCGATCCTCGACCGGCAAGCTCGCGTAGCTCACCATCGAGGTGCCTTCCAGGCCTTGGTCGATGACCTGGTAAAGGGCAAAGACGCTGCGCTCCTCGGCGCGCGCGCGATCGGTGAAATCAATCGGTGGGGGATCCAAGCCTGCACCGGCGGGTCCATCACCTGCACCCGAGGGGCCATGGCAGGCCGCACACAGCTGCGCGTAGAGAACCTTGCCACGTCCGTAATTGGGCGATTGCATTGGAAGCAGGGGAATCGGATAGGCCTTCACCAGGAGCGCAGCCAGCGCACGCGCTTGCTCTGCGATCTGCTCAGGCGCAGCTTTTGCCTGGATTGCCCCCTGCAGTGCAGTCGCATCTTGCTTCAACTGCGCGGATTCGGCTTTAGCGGGCAGCTGACCGATGGCCTCGGCAGCGGTCGCCGAGAATTCCTTCATCTCGGCGTACTCAACCTCGTTGACCACCTCGCCCTCGCGGACGGCCTCCCGATAGTCGACGGCGATGTAGTCCAGTAGCCGCCACGTCGTGGGCACGTTCTTCTCGGACGCAAAGGAGACATTGCTATGCAGGAGCGCCGCCAGGCCTGCAAGCACGAGGACGATCGATCGAAAGGTCATGTAGGTATCAACAGTAGGGAGAGGGGCCGGCTGGCGGCTATGCGTGATGGCGGCGGCTGATCACGGCAGTTCGTCAGGTCCCGTGGGACGTCCAGTGCATTGCGCGAACAACTTGATCGCCTTGTCGCAGTAGATGCAGTGCCCATGGCAACAGTCGTGCATCAAGAACGCGACAAGATCCGAGAGCGCGGGGAAGTCCGCGCTGTAGATGATCGATTTGCCCTCTCGGCGAGCCAGCGTTAACCCAGCCTGCTCCAGTTCCTTGAGGTGAAATGACACCCGGGAGGGTTGTGCGCCATCGAGCGCGGCGGCGATCGCGCCTGCAGACATGCCGTCCGCGCCGGCCACGACGAGCATGCGAACGATGCGCAGACGATCCGCATGGGCGATGGCCCCGAATCCCCGTAGCGCCGCGGTCTCGTTCATTTCAATATTTCAACATATGATGAAATATTAGGATGACGGCCACAGCCGCAAACGTCAACTGAGACTCATTCTTGATTGGGGCCGGGCCTACTTGGCTGGCCCTTTCCTCGTAGTGATGCAAGGTGCTCTGGCGAGGCGGCAGCACGCTGGAGCGTGGATGCGGCCTATCGGTTGCGCGATCGTCGCGGTCGTTTGTTCGGCCGCTTCCTGAAGGTTGGCAACGCGTCCTGCGTGACCCGCTTGCCCTTGGGATCGGGCGTGGCGATATCGCCCATGCCCACCGCGGACAGCTCCTTGAGCATCAGCATCACGGTGGGAGATCGCCGAATCTCACCGGTGGCCATCGCCACTTGATAGTTGGAGGCAGCGATGTAACAGCACAGCGCGCTCACCAGCTGCAGAGCGATCACCCAGGCCTGCGCCAGCACCGGTACATCGCCGGCGACGACCAGCCAAATCATGTACAGGCTGCCCACGCTCATCAGCAGCAGCGCGGCACACAAAACAAGGGCCCGTGTCTTGGGCGCCGCCACATGGGGGCGTCCGAGCTTGGTCGCGATCCGCGCCACGGCCAGCAGATACACCGGCAGACCCGACACGGCGATCTGCAGCAGCGAGAGCGAGGTGGCTGTACCTGCCAGCCAGAGGCCGGCGATTGTCAGGACCCCCGCTAATAGCATGTCGGCTAGCGAAGGACGCAGCGCGTGCCAGAAGCGTTTCAGGGAGGCCAGATCCCCCTGCGTGGCCGCGAGCCTGACGTCCCATCCGTGCAGCGCGAGCAAGGTAAGGAAGACCGCCCCGATCACCGATCCCAGCCACGCCAGCGCGAAGTGCATCCCGCTCCAGGGCATCACGAAGGCACCGACCGTGCCCAGGCCCACGCCCAGCATGAAGATGGCCGACAGCGCGTAGATCACGTCGCGGTTCCTGACAGGACGCGTGCGTACGCCTTCACTGCGGCCACCGCGAATGCAGGTCGTCGATGACATAGCGGTGGGCATGCTGCTTTCCGCCCTGCCCCAGATGGGCGTGACCCTCGGGCAGCTCCTCGTGGGTATGTGTGATCTGTTCGGGATCACGAGAGCTCCACACCCAGCGGGCCAGCACTGCGCTCAGCAAGGCCACCATGGACAAAATCCCCAACGCTGCTGCAAATCCCAGCTTGGCGCCCAGGAAACCTGCGATCGGGTACGCCAGCAGCCAACACACGTGCGAGAGGGAAAACTGTGCGGCGAACAGGAACGGCAGATCCTCTTCGGCGCCGGAACGACGGATGAGTCGGCCACCGGGCGTTACCAGGCCCGCGTACGACATGCCCAGCAGCAGCCAGATGCCCGCCACGACCGGCCAGGCAGGCTTGCCGCCGACACTGAACCAGTACACGGTGGCCGCGCTCAGCACCACCGTCATCGCCGTGGCGGCCGAGAGCATGATGCGGCGATCGGCGATGCGATCGAGCAGGCGCGGCAGGCACAGAGCCACCAGCATCGAGCCCACGCCGAAGGCGGCCAACAGCCAGGCCACCTCCCGCTCGCCGCCTTGCAACACCGTGCGCGCGACCACGACCGTGTTGACGAACACCATCGCCCCGCCGGCGGCGGCGCAGAGATTGAGCAGCAGCAAGCCGCGCAGGCGTGGCGTGCGCAGGTAGATCTTCATGCCGCGGATGGCCCGCGCGTAGGGACCACCGGCGCTGGCGCTGCGCGTACCGACAGGGAACGTCGTCCACATCACCAGCAGCGCCGACAGCAGGAAGCCGGCCGAGGTGCCCACGAACAATCCTTGGAACGCGATTACCGTCAGCAGCGCGGCGGCCAGGGCCGGACTGAGCAGACTCTCCAGGTCGTAGGCCAGCCGCGAGAGCGACAAGGCCCGGGTGTACTTGGCCTCATCGGGCAGGATCTGCGGGATGACCGACTGGAACAGGGGCGTAAAGCACGCCGAGGCCGACTGCAGCACGGCGATCAGCACGTAGATCTGCCAGATCTCGGTGACGAACGGCAGCGCCAGTGCGACCAGGGCCCGGATCACGTCCAGCCCGATCAGCACGATCTTGCGCCGGTGCGGCGGCACCACCGCACCGGAGACCGGCGAGAGCAGCACGTACACGATCATCTTGATGGCCAGGGCCAGGCCGAGCACCTGCCCGGCCTGATCGCCGGCCAGGTCGTAGGCCAGCAAGGCCAGCGCCACGGTCGCCAAGCCCGTGCCCAGCAAGGCGATGACCTGGGCGGCAAAGAGCTTACGGAAAGTGAGGTTGGTCAGGACATCCAACATGGGAAGACCTCAGCAGTGGTGGCGGCAGTACGGGTATCGCTACAGCCTCTGACGTTCGAAATAGATGCCGGAGTAGGCATTCACTTCGTAGTCCGGCTCGAAGGGCACGCGCAGATGGCGCTCGGGTAGCTCCCAGCGATCGCGTATCTGATAGCCGCGTTCGGCCATCTGTTGCACCAGCGCGGCATCGGACTGGACCCGATACGGACACACCGCCACACCCAGGTTCTGCAAGGTGAAGAACTCGCGGGTGGCATGCAGCGGCGTGAGGTTGAACAGGACATGGCGCGGCGGCGCGATCAGCCGGTCCAGCAACTCGGGCAGGCTGTACTCCAGGTACTGCAGTGCGCCGGTACTGATCAGGACATCGCAGCCGTCGGCGACCTCAGGAATGTGGACGAAGCGCAACTGACCCGACCGATCCCGTCGCGCGGACAACAGCCGACCAGCCTGCAGCACCTTGTCCAGGTCATGGACGTTCCAGATCAGTCCGGCCGGATAGTCGATGTAGCGACCAAAGCCGTAGTAGGCCAAGCCTACGTGTCCGCCCAGATCGAAGATGCGCCTGGCGCCATCAGCAATGAGCTGATGGATCCAGTACAGCGCCGGGTAGTCGCAGGCACGCAGCCGGTTGAGCTGCTGGCGGTACATGATCGTGACCTGATCCAGGTCGTAGCTGGCGGGCAAGACCTCCGAGGACAGGCGCTCGGCATCGAGCAGCGCGTCCTCGTAGCTGCGGTAGATGCCGTAGTACAGATTGCCGTGCTCGTAGGGCTTGGAGAAATACCGTCGATACATCGGTTTGCCGACACGCCGGAGTCCGGGCAGCTCCATCACCTCGCGTGCCAGGCGAACCACGGCGTGCTTGATGCGCCCTTGGTCTGCGCTAGATTGAGCGGACATACCTCACCTCGACAGAGAAGGTGTCCCAAGGCGATCGGGAAGCCGACCGCCTGGGACGGCGAACGATCAGTTGGTCTTCTTGGCTTCCGGGGCCGGCTTCTTGGCGCCGTCGGCCTTGGCCGGCTTTTCCGGCACGCCGCACTTCTGCTTGAGCGCCTTGACTTCAGGGAAGGCGGAGTCGTCGGTGAAACGCTTGGTGTCCTTCAGATCCTCACAGGTCTTGGGGATTTCCTTCTCTTCGTCGTGCGCGCCCGGATGGGCCAGGGCCGACAGCGAGACCAGCGACAGCGCAACCAGGCCGGCAATGGACAGTGAACGAGCTTTCATCTTCAGTTCCTTCGTGATCGGCGCGTGGCCGAGGATGGGTAGGTGTCGCGAGGACCCAGGCTCGCGACGGTGGGTCGAGGCGATGCCACGACCCGCTTAAGGCGCCTGGCCGCCACGGGGTTACATCACGCGCTTGATCTGGGCGTAGTCGCCGGCCGTACGCAGGGTGATCGTCACCGTGGCCTCGCTGCGGTTACGCCAGAACCAGCCGTGGCTGCCGTTGAAGGCCGCTTCCAGCACGCCTTCGTCGGCGGCCACGCCGCGTCCTTTTTCGTAGCTGGTGGATTCGCCGCCGGTACCGCCATCGCCATGGGTGTCGAAGTTCACGACACCGCCCTGCGCGGTCCAGGTGAAGTTCGCCTTTTGACCGGCTGTCATCGCCAACTTGACCTCCGCGCCTTCTCCTGGCGCCAGAACGACCTGCATCTGATCGCGCCATTGCGTGGTGTCCACGGCCGGTGCTGCCGCCGCTGCCGGTGCTGCGGGGCTGGCGGATGAGGCGGCCGATGAGATCGGCGCGCCTGCCGCGGCCGCGGCCGCATCACGTGCGGCATCGGCGGCGGCTTCTTCAGCCAACTGACCCTTGATCTCACCCATCTCGGTTAGCCCGAGCATGCGGCCGACACCGGTGGGGTCGATGGCGTACTCGGACGGCAGCACGACGGTGACCAACAGGACGACGGCCACGATGAAGGCGATGATGGTCGAGCGCAGCAACTGGCGCGAGGACGGCAGATCGGTGTTGAGAGGCTTGCTGTTGTACATGGTGTGTTCTCGCAATGTCTTGAATTAGGAAACGAAGTAGCCAGTGAGCTGCATGCCGATCAGGATGAAACCGGCGCACATCATCGCGACGTTGGCGGTATAGGCGTGCTTCCAGAAGCCGCGCGAGCGGCGCCAGTAGCCCATCACAATCAGGATTGCGCCCAAGGCCAGCAGCTGGCCGATTTCCACGCCGACGTTGAAGGCCAACAGGTTGGGCACCAGACCATCGGGAGAGATGTCGTACTCGATGATCTTGGTCGACAGGCCAAAGCCGTGGAACAGACCGAAGATCAACGTGGCCGCCTTGGTGTTGGGTTGAAAACCCAGCCAGCGTTGGTAGGCGCCCATGTTGTCCAGCGCCTTGTAGACCACCGACAGGCCGATGATCGCGTCGATCAGGAAGCTGTTGATGCCCACGTTGAAGTACACGCCCAACAGCATCGTGGTGGAGTGACCCACCGCGAACAGCGTGACGTACAAGGCGATCTGCTTCATGCGGTACAGGAAGAAGATCACGCCCAGCAGGAACAGGATGTGGTCGTACCCGGTGGCCATGTGCTTGGCGCCCAGGTAGGCAAACGACAGCAGGTGCACCCCGCTGATTTCCTGGATGTAGCCCTTATCACCTTCGGCTACGGCATGGGCCAGCGCGCCGTTGGCGGTGAACAACAACAGCAGCAGGCCCGCCAACAGAACCAGCGTGCGCGTGGTGGAGGCGGAGATCATGCCGCCCCATCCGGAGGGTTTGTAGAGAAGTGAGTTCATTCGCATCTATAGGTATGTGGAAGGGATCAGGAGGGGGTGGAGCGCACGCGCGCCCCACCCCACTGGATTACGGGGCGCTCGGAACGTGCTCGACTTTCGGCGGCGCCTCGGCGCGCGGCTCTTCCTTGCGATGGACCATGCGGTACAACGCCGGCAGGACCAGCAAGGTGAGCAAGGTGGAGGAGATGATGCCGCCGATGACCACCGTGGCCAGCGGACGCTGCACCTCGGCACCGGTGCCGACGTTGAGCGCCATCGGCACGAAGCCCAGGCTGGCCACCAGCGCAGTCATCAACACCGGCCGCAGGCGCGTCAACGCTCCTTCGACCACCGCCTCGTGCAAGGACTTGCCGTCCTCACGCAACTTGCGGATGAAGGTGATCATCACCAGGCCGTTGAGCACCGCCACACCGGACAGGGCGATAAAGCCCACGCCTGCCGAGATGGAGAACGGGATGCCGCGTAGCACCAATGCCATCACACCGCCGGTCAGCGCCAGTGGCACACCGCTGAAGACGATCGCCGAGTCCTTGGCCGATCCAAAGGCCATGAACAGCAGGCCGAAGATCATGACCAGCACCACGGGTACCACGACCGTCAAACGCTCACTGGCCGAGATCAACTGCTCGAACGTACCGCCGTACTCGATCCAATAACCGTCAGGCAGCTCCACTTCGCTGGCTACCTTGCCGCGCAGCTCTTCGACAAAGGAGCCCAGATCGCGACCCCGCACATTGGAGGTGATCACTACGCGGCGCTTGCCGTTCTCGCGACTGACCTGGTTGGGCCCCAGCTCAATGGCGATCTTGGCTACCGCACCCAACGGGACCGAGGATGGCAACGCCATGCCTTGAGTACTGGCATCACGCTGTGCCGGCACCATGATCGGCAGTGCAGCGAGCACCTTCAGATCCTGGCGCTTGCCTTCGGGCAGTCGCACGACGATGTCAAAGCGTCGATCACCCTGGAACAGCTGGCCCGCGTTGGCGCCGCCCAGGGCGGCAGCCACCGTGTCCTGGATGTCGGCCACGGCCAAGCCGTAGCGCGCCAAGGCGGCACGGTCCGGGTCGATGACCAACAGCGGCAGGCCGGTGACCTGCTCCAGCTTCACGTCGGCATTGCCTTCGATTCGACTGGCCACGTCTTCGACCTGCGAGCCCAGGGCTTCCAGCTGCGCCATGTCATCGCCGAAGACCTTGACCGCCACTTCCGCGCGCACGCCGGCGATGAGCTCGTTCATGCGCATCTGCACCGGCTGGGTGAACTCATAGTTGTTGCCGGGGATGGCGCGAACGGCCTTCTCCAGCTCGGCTACCAGCTCGGCCTTGGGCTTGCGCGGATTGGGCCACTCATCCCGATCCTTGAGCATGATGAAGGTGTCGGCCACCGAGGGTGGCATCGGATCGGTGGCCACCTCGGCCGTACCGAGCTTGGCCACGACCTTGTCGACCTCCGGGAAGGCCTTGATGACCGTCTCCAACTGCTCCTGCATGCCCACGGCCTGGGTCAGGCTGGTGCCGGGAATGCGCAAGGCGTGCAAGGCGATATCACCCTCGTCCAGGTTCGGAATGAACTCCGTGCCCAGTCGCGTGGCCAGCACACCGCACAGCACCACCAACACTGCTGCCGCCGAGACCACCGCCACCCGCATAGCCAATGCCTTTTCCAGCAATGGGCCGTACAGGCGCGACATACCGCGCATGATCTTGGTTTCCTTCTCCTCGACCTTGCCGGTGACGAACTGGGCCACCGCGGCCGGAACGAAGGTCAGCGACAAGGCCATCGCCGCGGTCAGCGCCATCACCACGGTAATCGCCATCGGGTGGAACGTCTTACCTTCCACACCGGTCAGGGCGAAGATCGGCAGATACACCGCCGCGATGATGAACAAGCCGAACAGGCTGGGCTTGATGACCTCGGCACTGGCCACGGCGGCCAGATCGAATCGCTCCTCACGGGTGAGCAGACGGCCCAACTGGTGCTGCCGTTCGCCGAAGCGACGCAGGCAGTTCTCCACGATGATCACCGCACCGTCCACGATCAGACCGAAGTCCAGTGCACCCAGGCTCATCAGGTTGGCCGAGACCCGGTTCTGCACCATGCCGGTGATGGTCAGCAGCATCGCCACCGGAATGACCGCCGCGGTGATCAGCGCCGCGCGGATATTGCCCAACAGCAGGAACAGCACCGCGATGACCAGCAGCGCGCCCTCGAGCAGGTTCTTCTGCACGGTGGCGATACTGCGATCGACCAGGTTGGTGCGATCGTAGATCGCCTTGGCAGTCACGCCCTTGGGCAGGCCGGCTTCGATCTGCTTGAGCTTCTCGCCAGCGCGCTGGGCCACTTCGCGACTGTTCTCGCCTACCAGCATGAATACCGTACCCAGCACGACCTCATGGCCGTCCTTGGTCGCCGCACCGGTGCGCAGTTCCGAGCCGATATGCACATCGGCCACGTCCTGCACCTTGAGCGGCAGTCCTTCGCGGGTCGCCACCACCACCTGACGCAGGCCGGCCTCATCGCCGATCTGACCGGGGATGCGGATCAGGTTCTGCTCACCGCCCCGCTCGATATAGCCGGCGCCGGTACTGGCGTTGTTGCGCTCCACCGCCGTGAGCAGGTCATCGATACTCAAATCGAAGGCCAGCAACTTGGCAGGATCCGGCGTGATGTGGAACTGCTGGACATTGCCGCCGATGGTGTTGACCTCGGTGACGCCTTTCAGATTACGCAGCTGCGGGCGAATGACCCAGTCCTGCAACGTACGTAGATCGGTCGATGTCCACTCGGTGCCATCGGGCTTCCTGGCGCCGGCATCGGCCTCGACCGTGTACATGAAGATCTCACCCAGACCGGTGGCGACCGGACCGAGCGTGGGCTTCACGTCAGCGGGTAATTGCGAGGCGGCTTGTTGGAGCCGTTCGCTGACCTGCTGTCGGGCGAAGTAGATGTTGGTACCGTCTTCGAACACCACCGTGACCTGGGACAGGCCATAGCGGGAAATCGAGCGGGTGTATTGCATGCCGGCCATGCCGGCCAAGGCGGTCTCAACGGGAAACGTTACCCGTTGCTCGGCTTCAAGCGGTGAGTAGCCGGGCGCCTCGCTGTTGACCTGGACCTGCACATTGGTGATGTCAGGCACGGCGTCGATGGGCAGACGCCCATAGTTCCAGACGCCCAGCGCACTGACGGCTAACACCAACAGCAGGACCAGCCAGCGATGCGCGATCGCGGCTCTTATGACGCGTTCTAGCATTGTCCTGTCCTCAGTGGTCGTGGCTGGCGCCAGACTTGTCGACGTCCGCCTTGATCAGAAAGCTCTGCTCACTGACGTAGGGCGTGTTGGGTTTCAGACCCCCAAGCACTTCGACAAACTCACCATCGCGTGCGCCCAGTTCGAGCATGCGCACCTCGTAGGTCTCCCCTACCTGGGCAAAGACCACGGTGAAATCGCGAAAGCGTTGAAGGCCCGACTCTTTGACCGCCAGCGGGACCTCGCGCGAGGCCACCGTCACCTCTGCCGAGACCGCCATGCCCGGGCGCCAGCGCCCTTCGGCGTTGGGCAGGGTCACGCGTGCCACCACCGTCTGGCCGGTGGCCAGCGGCAGCAGCGTCTCGATCGTGCCTTCGGCACTGGTACCGCCCGTGGCCGAGGAGACCTTGACCTGCTGGCCGGGCGTGATCTTTTCCGCATCCGGACCAATGGCGCGCAAGTCGACCCACACATCCGACATGTTGGCGATCTCCACCAGCGTGTTGGTATCGGCCACATCGCCCACGTTGGTCGGGCGTTGCAACACAATGCCATCGAAGGGCGCGGTGACGGCGTAGGTGCGCATGCTGTCGTTGCCCTCGACCGTGACCAGCGTCTGGCCACGCTTGACGCGATCGCCCTGCTGGACCTGGACCGAGCGCACGATGCCGGGGAAGCGTGCCTTGACCTGCGCGCGCCGGTTGTCATCCACGGCCACATTGCCCATCACCTGGATGGTCTCGCGGATCACCACCGGTCCGGCGTTCTCGACGACCACGCCGCCGTCTTTGGCGGCTTGGGCCGGGATCGTCGTGCGGCCTTCATAGGAGTCGTAAGTCCAAGTATGGGTTTTCCCCGCGTACTGGGCTTTGACTTCCACATCGAAGGAATGCGGCTCGGTCACCTGGCCGCTGCCGGTCAGGTACTGGTCTTCAGGCGTGAAGGTGAAGATATTGGTTTCCCCGTCCAATCGCTTGAGCGTCACGGTGGGAACCACTTCGCTTGGCTTGATCAGCTTTCCATCTTTGTAGGCATACAAACGATACTGAGGTGGAACGTTAGTTTCGAAGATCGTGACTTCGATGGCGAAATCCCCATCACGCAGCATGCGGCCGCGATTGGGACCGCGCTCGTAGTCGCCGCTGGCCGGGGCCGCTTCAGCGGCGGCTTCACCGGCCTTGGATGCCGGTTCACCGCCGCACGCCACCAACAGCAAAGGCAACAGCAAGAGAGTGAGATGACGACTCATGGAAAGGTGTCCTGGGTGGTTGCGGTGAGCCGATCGAGCTCCACCAGCAAGGTGTGATAGCGCGCATAGGCCTCGACGAGGCGCTCGCGCAGTTCAAAGAGCGTGGTCTGCGCCTGGGAGAGCGAGAGAAATGAGAACCGCCCTGCTTCGAAGCCGCGCCGGGTAAAGGCCAGGGCTTGCTCGGCTTTGGGCACCACACGTCCGCGCAACGACTCCACCTCGGTGCGTGCATGGCCCAGTTCCTGGTACTTCTCAAAGACCAGTTGATGGCGCTCGAACTGCTCGGCTTTTCGGCGCGCTTCGATGGCCGCCAGTTGCGCGTCGGCTTCGGCGATGGAGTACCCCGCCCGCGTGCGGCTGCCCAACGGTACGGACACCGACATCACCAGACCTTGATCACTGGGCCCTTCCAGACGACGCACGCCGACGTTGAAGTTCAGATCGGGTTTGCGAGCCGCCTCAGCGATACGACGACGGGCTTCGGCCAGGCGAGCCTCACGCGAGAAGGCTTGCTGATCGATCGTGTTCGGCAAGCGCGCCAGCAGCGTGTCCAGCGGTTCGACCTCGGGCAGATCGGTCAGATCAGCAGCCACCGTGTCGAAGTCCGGGATCGTGTCGCCCCAGGTCGCGGCCAAGGTGGTGCGGGCGCTGCTGAGCTCGTGCTCGGCATGCTCACGATCCAGCTCTGCGTTGGCCACGACGATTTCAGCCGCACGCAGATCCGACTCGGGGTTGCGTGCGGCCCAGACCCAGCCTGCTACCTCGCGGCGCGTACGCTCGGCTTGGCGAACGCGTTCGTTGGCAAAGTCCAGGCGCTGCTGATCCACTGCGACTTCGATGAAGCGGGCCGCCGTGCGACTGGTCAGTTCGATACGCGTGGCGTCGGCAGCGGTTTGCTGCTGATCGATCTCGGCAGCGCCCAAGGCCTGGCGAGCGGCGCGCTTGCCGCCCAACTCGATCAGACGGCCGATCCGCAAGGTGCTTTCGGCCGAATTCACTCCGCTGAGTGAACCGGTACCGCCCACGTTCTCCAGTTCGCCGGTGACGAAGTACTGCGGGGCCAAGCCCTCGCGCTCGGCGCGGGCACGGACGGCATCGAGTTGAGCTGCTTCGGCCGCTAGGGCCGGATTTGCACCTAAGGCGCGGGAAACCGCCTCCTGCAGGCGCAGAGGTTCAGTGGCGTGTGCCCATGGCACAACACCACAGGCTCCGGCCAAGGCCAGAACCCATGCATAACACAAGTTCACGGAACATCTCCGATTGGTTGATGGACAGACGTACTCAGGCCGCGCTAACGGCGGCCGGCCCTGTCATCAGGCAATCGGAGGTCTAAACGGCGAAGAGAGTCGCTGGGGAAGCGAAGAAGCCGGCGTCCACTGCAGACGCTGAGAGGCAGCCACTTCGACGGGCGGCAGGCGGAAACTGGTGAGCAGGCCGGAGGAAGAACCCGAATCGGCCTGGTGCATCAGCAGGTGCGTGCCCGAGGCGTGGTCTTGGTCGTGATCGGCATCGAGGGCATCGCCAGGATGGCCGTGGCCGTGCTCGCTCGCGACTTCGGCCGCATGCGCGGCCCCGTGGATTTCACCCACGAAATTCAGTGCCGGCCGCACGAGAACGCCCAGCACCAGCAGCAACAGCATGCTGACGTGCAAGACACTCTTGGCGCGGGCGGAAAACCGGATCACTGCATTAGCCTACGGGGTTAAGGACGGGCCTGTCCAGCACAGACGTTCGGGAAAGCAGCACCCACCAACGGTCTGCGATCAACGGGCATAACGGGTCAGCAAGTCCATGATGGCGCCGGCTTCCTTGGCCCGCTCGGCCTCGGTTTCGGCGGTCACCACATGCTCGCTCAGATGACCGGCGAGCACTTCCATCATCAGCGCATGCATGGCGCCCTTAGCCGCGGCAATCTGGATCAGCAGATCACCGCAGTCGCCTTCGGCTTCCAGTGCGCGCTCCAATGCCGCGACCTGACCGCCGATGCGGCGAACGCGGGTGAGCAGCTTCTTTTTGTCGCGGTGGGTATGCGCCATGGAAGCGATCATATACCCTATGGGGGTATCCAGCAACCCATCCCTGCCCCGTCATGAACCTCGATGCCCTGGCCGCTACGCGGCGCCATTCCCACGCCTTCGACCAAGGCAACCCGCTCGCCGAGCGCAACACGCGTCGGGCCATGATCCTGACCCTGATCATGATGGTCGTGGAGATCACCGGAGGCTGGTGGTACAACTCGATGGCCGTGTTGGCCGATGGATGGCACATGAGCTCCCACGCGTTGGCACTGGGCCTGTCGGTCTTCGCCTACGCCTGTGCGCGCCGCTTCGCGCAGGACCGTCGCTTTGCCTTCGGCACGTGGAAGATCGAAATCCTGGGCGGTTACACCAGCGCAATCCTGCTGCTGGGTGTGGCAGGCCTGATGGCCTTCCAGTCCATCGAGCGCCTGTTCCGCCCCAGCACCATCCACTACGAGCAGGCCATTGCCATTGCCATCGTGGGCCTGGCGGTCAACCTGCTGTGCGCCTGGTGGCTGCGGGATCACCATGATCACGGGCACGGGCACGACGATCACCATCACCATCACCATCACCATGAGCATCATGGCGATCACGGACACAGCGCCCATCACGATCTGAACCAGCGCTCGGCTTACCTGCATGTCATCGCCGATGCGGCGACCTCCGTGTTGGCGATCATCGCGCTGCTGGGTGGCATGTACTTCGGTGCGGCCTGGCTGGACCCGGTGATGGGGCTAGTGGGCGCGGCCCTGGTCTCGGTGTGGGCCTGGGGCCTGATTCGCCAGACCAGCAAGGTCTTGCTCGATGCGCAGATGGATGCTCCCGTAGTGGAAGAAATCCGCGAAGCCATCGAGCAAGGCTCGGTGCCGGCGCGTATCAGCGATCTGCACGTCTGGCAGGTAGGCCGTGGCAAGTTCGCCTGTGTGGCCGAGGTCGTGACCGAAGATCCCGTGCATCCGGATCATTTCAAGCATGCCTTGGCCATTCACGAGGAGATCGTGCACGTGACCATCGAGGCGCGGACCGCGCTCAGTGAAACGCCGCGATGAGCCGCCCCTCCCCTTGCACGGACATCTGCCAGTTCGATCGGAAGACCGACGTATGCGTGGGCTGCTTTTGGACCGGCCAGAGTTCTGTAGACACTCAGTTGCCGCTCTGCGCGTAGCGCCTTTCAAACTCTACCGGTGACAGTCCGCCAGCGGAACCATGCCGGCGGATCGGGTTGTAGAACATCTCGATGTAGTCGAACACGTCCGATGCTGCCATGGCGCGTGTCGGGTAGATCCGTCGCTTGATCCGCTCCTTCTT
Source organism: Pseudoxanthomonas japonensis (assembly GCF_043632995.1). Taxonomy (NCBI): domain Bacteria; kingdom Pseudomonadati; phylum Pseudomonadota; class Gammaproteobacteria; order Lysobacterales; family Lysobacteraceae; genus Pseudoxanthomonas; species Pseudoxanthomonas japonensis. The sequence continues at coordinate 3,456,607 of NZ_CP171632.1, forward strand.
CAAGACGCTGAAGAAACTCTCTGCAACGGCATTGTCGTGGCAGTTCCCGCGACGACTCATGCTCGGCACCATCCGGTGCGCTTTCAGGAACGACTGCCAATCGCTGCTGGTGAACTGACAGCCCTGATCCGAATGCACCAGCACGCCTGGGCCCGGCTTGCGCCGCCAAGCCGCCGCCACCAGCGCCTGCAGCACCAGATCGCTGGTCATCGTCGGCGCCGTCGCCCAGCCCACGATCTGGCGCGAATACAGGTCCATCACTGCCGCCAGGAACAGCCAACCCTCGTAAGTGCGGATGTAGGTGATGTCCGTGACCCAGACCTTGTTCGGGGCCTCTGGCGTGAAGTCCCGGTTGAGCACATTGGTCACCAGGCCCACGGGGCCGCCGCGATGGCGCGGCTTGCGGCCATACCCGACCTGCGCACGCAGGCCTTCTGCCTTCATCAGCCTAAGGACGCGGTGCCGGCTGCAGCGCTCGCCGGCCTCGCGCAGGTCCAGGGTGATCTTGCGGTAGCCGTACACCGTGCCGCTGGCCAGCCAGTGGTGCTTGATCAGTCCCAGCAGACGCTGATCCTCGCGCTCGCGAGCGCTGGCGCCATGGCGCAGCCAGGCGTAGTAGCCGCTGCGCTGCACGCCAAGCACCCGGCACATCGCCACCAGACGGAACTCGCGGACGTGCGCACGCATGAACGCGTACTTCGCCCTTACCCCTTGGCAAAGTACGCGGCGGTGAGTTCAACCCGTCAATGCAACATGATCAACAGTTGCACTGATAGGAGCGAACGATATGGCAAGGATGGGACGGCCCGGCATGTCTCGAGCCCAGAAGCGAGATCTATGGCGACGATGGAAGGGCGGCCAGTCGCTCAGCGACATTGCCCGCTTCTTTGACAAGAATCCGGGTTCGATTTTCGGGGTTCTGGCCGCGCAAGGCGGGATCGCGCCGAGGGAACGTCGCCGATCCGCCCGGTCGCTGAGCTTAATGGACCGCGAAGAGATATCTCGATGCCTAGCTTCTGGCCAGTCGTTTCGCCAGATTGCGCTCAGCCTAGGGCGGCCTACCTCGACGATTAGCCGGGAAGTGGCACGGCATGGTGGCCGTGACCGATATCGGGCCGCACATGCCGATGAGGCCGCTTGGGAGGCAGCCCGGAGGCCACAGTCTTGCCGGTTGGCCGATAACCCTCGTCTGCGCTGGTTGGTGGCTTGCAAGCTGGGCCAGCAGTGGTCGCCGGAACAGATCGCCGGCTGGCTTAAGCTGAGGTTCCCGCTCAACCAGGCACTGCAGGTGTCGCACGAAACGATCTACCGGAGCTTGTTCATCCAGGCGCGCGGCCTGCTCAAGAAGGAACTCCTGGCGCACCTGCGCACGCGTCGCCGTATGCGCCACTCAAAGCTGGCCACCGCGACGCCTCGCGGCGGGATTATCGACGCGGTATCGATTCGGGAGCGTCCGGCGGAGGTCGAAGATCGCGCCGTGCCAGGGCATTGGGAGGGTGATCTGATCACGGGCAGCAACAATTCCCACATCGCGACGCTTGTGGAACGGCACTCGCGCTTCGTGATGCTGGTGAAAGTGAAGGGTAAGGACACCAGCAGCGTCGTCTCGGCGCTGAGCCGGCAAGTGAAAACACTGCCAACCGCGCTGCGAAAATCGCTGACGTGGGATCGAGGCGGTGAGATGGCCAGCCACAAGAACTTCACCGTGGCGACCGACACGCAGGTCTACTTCTGCGATCCGCAAAGCCCTTGGCAGCGCGGTTCGAACGAAAACACCAATGGCCTTCTGCGGCAGTACTTCCCCGACGGCACGGATCTATCCCGCCATTCGCAGGCATTCTTGAACAAGATCGCCAGACGTCTCAACGAAAGACCTCGTAAGACCTTGGGCTTCCAGACGCCAGCCGCTAAGCTGAGCCAAGCCGTTGCGTCGACGGGTTGAACTCACCCCGGCTTTTTTTAGGATGTCGCGCTCCTCGGTCACCCGCCGCAGCTCGGCCTTGAGCCGGCGGATCTCGGCTGAGTCGGTCGGCGCTGCTGCAGCACCGGATGCCGGTGTCGCCTTCCTGGCGGCCTGCACCCATCCATAGAGCGTGTGCTTGGGAATACCGATCCGGGAGGCGACGTCCACCACCGTGAAGCCACGCTCGATCACCTGCTTCACCGCCTCTGCCCGGAACTCATCCGTGTACTGCTTGCTGTTGCCCATAAACACCTCGGTCATTGCCATCAATTATGGCAACCGGATGTCTACGAAAGGCTGGCCGGTCCATCTCCAGACGCCGGATCGCATCGCGCACGAATGAAACCGCCGGCGTTAGCGCGTACTCGGGGTGAGCGATGACCTGCTCTGGCGGAAACAACCACACCAGTCCGTTCAAGCGCGTATCGCCCAGAAGCCGGTGCAAGTGGCGGCCAACCACCGTACGGAAGTGCTCGAACTGGCGTGCATCCCAGAAATAAACTTGCAGGGTGGCCTTCTTCAGATCCTCGTGGTCTGGGTCGGCCTGCGCCTTGTCGATCAGGTCGGCGAGGTAGTACATGACCCGCTGGAGCCCTTTGAACTCCTCATCCATCTCACGGCGTTCAACGGTCCAAGCTTCAGGACGCTGCTTCGGCTCGTCTGTAGGCACATACGGTTTGGGTTCGCTGCCGTAGTTGCGCTGCGCGCGGTAGTTGCCGTACACCGAGAAGCCCGTGGTGAATCCTGTGGCGGCATCGAAGTTAAGAAAAATGTACGCGCTCCGATCTCAACCGGCTGATTGACGGGCAGGCGCAGCAGGCCGCCCGTGATGGCAAGCCGCACAGCCTCGCGCTCATGTTCGCGGATAAGAGTGGACTCACGGTGCTGATCAGTGCGGAAAATGACCTAGAGGCGTCTCAGAGGCTGGCCGTGCTGACGACGCGCCGAAAATACCTGCAGAAGGCCGACCTATGGTTCGGCCTGTGCCTGGCCCCAGACCAGGCCCGGCTAAGATTCGGCATGCGACTGGCAGAACCTTGGCATCAGGATGATCAACTCGATGCCGCTGTGGCCCGAGAGGAACAGGTCCCGCCAGTGTCACGGAATGCCGCCATGAGGCAAGTGCTTCGAGGCGGAGAAGGCAACCAAAAAATCGGTCGAAATGATCCTTGCCCATGCGGTAGCGGACGAAAGTGGAAGAAGTGCTGCGGCCCATGAATTCCGAGTAGTCGCTGGCGCCGTGCGCCCTATCGCAACTTCTTCTTTCCGCCTTTCGGGTTAGCAGGAGCGCCTCGTCGAGATAGCTCCGCCCGCAGCGCAGCGTTCTCCGCCTTGGCTACTGCGAGCTCTGATTCGGCTTCTTCCAAGCTCGTTCGCAGCTCATGTGTGTGGTCTTTATGCGTACTGGCATGGACTGCTCGCTGATAGGCCACTTGAGAGGACAAGCTCCTGTGCCCCAGCCTATGAGCGGTGCCGTGCATGACATCCTCCATCGCGGTCGAGTAGCCGCCCGCGCGCCGCGAGGAAAGATCGTCGCGCGTGGAATCCTCTGCATACTTGCGACGAAACGAGTGAACGCCCGCGCCGCGACCGGCCTCAACCCCAATTTTCCTGAAAGCAGAGCCAATCATCTGCGTTATCGTCTTGTTGCCCAGGGGCGTGCCGGTTTTCCCACTCACGAAGAGTCGACCCTTCGCTTCTTTCTCACTCCATCCCCCCTGAATCAGCCAGCGCTCTCGCCATTGAATGAATCGTGAGATGCGTAGAGCAAGCGTTAGAGGAACGCCAAATGAGTCAGAGTGTCCGCCTTTCTGAATCGCGGGTCGGATCGGAACGCCATCGCCAGGCATTTTCTCATTCGGATGCGTTGGAAAGTCACCGCTCTCCAGAAACGTCATTGTGCCGGCACGCCAACCTACACGTGATGCGAGCTCAAGAATGATGAGGTTTCGCTCAGCGATGAAAGGGTCGTTTGCCTCGGACAGGACTTCCGCGACCTTCCTTTTGTCTTGGCCGCTCGCAAAGTACTGAGCACCCGATCGATTCCCCAATCTCCCGAACAGCAGCGGATAGGCATTCTTGTCCAGACCACTTTTCCGTTTACTGTTAGCCGAGGGCATGTTGAGTGTCGATTTGATCGGCGCGTCTTCGCCGGGCCCAAGAATCGTTCCGCATCGCTCCGTCCGCTCTGCCCAAGCGTAGTAGCGGTAGATCCACTTGAGCTGGATATTGACCGTTCGCTTTGCTGCGTTCTCTTTCCCCTTGCCACGCACCGATGCTTTCACCCGCTTAAGCGCAAGATCTTTGAATCCCCGTAGCTTGGCATTGTCGGCATCCTTCCAACTGGCGCTTGTGCCGTCCAGAAATCGCAGCCACGCCAGCAACGCGTATGACACTGCTTGCACCTTGGATGTGTACGCTTGGCTCGATCCACTCTTGGCCTCGGTCTCGGCGACATAGCACACGTAGTCATGAAACTCGTCCATGAGACGTAGCTTCGCGTTGTAGAAGACTGGCAAACGCTCAGTGCCGACTCCTACCCACTCCACCAAAGCTTCAGTCCTCGTCACCGAGCATCTCCATGATCTCCATGACAGTGGACATACCTACTTGGCGATTCATCAGAAGGCTACCGGCGCTGCCATGCTGGCGAGCACCGGCGTCTGAGACATCCCCAATGCCGCGTATTCTCATGTCGTGTTCGGCAAGAACGAATCCATCGTTGGTATCAACCAGCGCCTGTAGCCTTACATCTGCATCTAAACCCACCGCGCGGGGCAGGTACAAGTAGCAGTGACCCTCTCCCCCCTCCCGTGCCAAGCGCCCACGCAACTGGTGTAGCTGCGACAGACCAAAGCGTTCTGCATGGACGATAACGACGCCTCGCAGATTGGCAATGTTCAAGCCCACCTCAACCACGGTTGTGGCGACTAAGATGCGGGCAGCGCCCGTTGCCATGTCTTCGAAAGCCTGGTGTACATCCGCCTCACCCGAGGCCCCATGCAGGGCGCGCACTAATCCAGGGAACATGGTGCTCCACTTATGTGCCACGCGCGCCACCGATGGAAGGTCAGGCCCTTCATCGTCCTCCCCCTCCTCCCTCCGAGGACACACGATCAGAACTCGAGCGCCTGCATTCAGCAGGCTCCTGAGATGCTCAACCATGTCCGATGTGCCGTTTCGATGCACAATCTGGGTACGGATGTCTTGCGGACTGTGGCGTTCCGTCAATCGCAGCACATCCAACTTCCCGTACAGCAGCATGGCCTGTGTGCGAGGAATAGGAGTGGCGCTGATCTCGACAACATGCGTTCCATCCTTTACCAAGGCACGTCGCTGCTCCACCGAGAAGCGATGCTGCTCATCGATGACGCACACATCCAAGTGGCCAATGTCACGAAACAGTAGGGCCGTTGTTCCGACGAGCCAACGCGCGTTCGTCATCGCTCGATCATTCGTCTTCCCGGTAACCAGGGCGGCATCGAACTCAGGAAATAGACGACAGATCTCCTGATGAGCCTGCACAGCCAGTCGTTCGTTGGGCAGGAGAACGGCCGCGCGTGCAGCCGAACGGACAGCGGAGGCAACCGCCATTTGGTAGACGATCGACTTCCCCATGCCGACATCGGCATTGATTAAGGTAGAGGACGCCTCTGTCCCACCAAAGCGCTCTGTCAGGCGATCGACCGCCCTAGCCTGCTCGTGCGTGAGGACAAAAGGCGCACGCGATGCGAGATCCTGCCAAGGCGAGAGGGCCAGCGGCTTTCTCACCGCGACTGGACACTGCTTGGCTGCCCTAAGATCCCCCACCGTGATGAGCGCTGACAAACGCTCAAGGTGCCATTGCGCGCGCTCTCCCACGTCCGGCGACGAAGGGAAGTGGGCTCTAACCAGCAAGTCCTCTAGGGTTCCTTCGGGCCTTCCCAGCAGTCTTCTCAGTTGCCCGTCGCTCACAAAGGCTCGTGCCCTTGCTCGGAGTTCTGCAGCACACAGGGGGATGGTAGACGGCAGTAGAGCTGCCATGACTCGACGGGCCATGGCCAGGGACAGCACCCGCGCCTTGCCTGGGTAGTGGGGCACTACCGCACCAATCAGACTCTGATCCAGCAATGTCGGATTGTTCAAATAGACATGCGCGCCCACCTGGGTAAGCGTACCCGCGAGTGCGATCGGCCCCTCGGACTCTTCGAGTGTCTTCTGCAGCGTTCGCGCATCGCCGAAGACCGAGAAACGTAGCTGCATCCCCTCCTCATCAAGGAGTGCCCCTTGCGCTTGCGGGCTGCGCTTGCCTCCCCAGCGCCCTGCACCCCACTTCGTACGCATGTTGCCTGCGTAACGTCCCACAACTACAACTTCCTGTCCCTGGCCGGTAAGGCCAAAGAAGCGCTCAATGGGTACTCGCGCATCTAGATAGCGCGACGGAAGGTAGAGCGGTACCTGCCACCGCTCCACCAGGCCCGTGGACTGGAGCTTTTTAAAGCCCTTCGCGGGCTCTATACCCGCACCCAGAGCCACAGCAAGTGCCAGGCCAGGAGCGAGGTCATGATGGTGATACATGGCGGTGATTTGCTGTCTCTGTTCTGGCGGCATCATCTATCGAACCGACTTGAGGCTCGTCGTCTTACGCAAGGTCTTAGTTAGCGCTGCGATTTGCTCATGTGCCTGAGCCAGTTCGCGCTCTTTCTCCCTTAGCAGCCCCAAGGTTCCCTGGTGCGCCCTCTTCTCGGCACCGAGATCTCTCCGGGCCGTGCGGACTTCGGCTCTTGCCTGACGATACCCCAGTAGTGCTCCGGCGCGCTTAGCGCGCTCGACCTCCGCCTTCTCCTTTGCATCTTCCACAGCAAGCTCAGGATTCAAGGCTCTCCGACAAGCTTCGGCTGTGACCTCCAACTGGCGAAGCAACTGGTTGATAGCCAGATGCAGCGAGGCATTAGATTTGAGCGTTTGGAACGCCGTCTTGCGAAGAAGCGGTTCGGACTCACGGACCGCCGCAGAGTTCTGACTACCATCCCAGGCACTGAAGCTCCGAAGACTGGTCGGATACCACTCAAGCTGTTTTGGATGCTCCGAGCCGACGCACACGGGAACTCCATCACGCGCCCAGCGCGTCATGAGATCCTTCTTTGCACTCATGGCAAGATCTGCCTGAGCACGCAAGCGACGTGAAACATGCTGATCAGAGACACTCATTCCGGCACCTTCTTTCCTGGTGGCTTGGTCAGTGGGCATCGCTGACGTTGGATAAGCGACAGTTCCAACTCTACAAGCTCTCGAGAGCACGAGGCGGTGGCGCGAAGAACTTGCGCTTCTCGCGGGTCGGTTGCCAGAGCTGCCTGCTCATCCAGGCGCTTGGCATCCTGCTCCACGTTCAGCAAAAAGGAGCTCGATGTACTGTGAAATACACAGGCGCCGCAGATATCCACTCCTGCCAGCTCCCTACGAATTGTCCCCTCCTTGCTACAACGCCCTCTCAAGCCGACCCGCGCGCCAGATTCTTCCGCCCAACAGACCCCATGAGACATCGGGGTTGGCGCGTACCCCCTGCTCTTAAACTGCTTTCGGATTTCGCTTTTCAGGGTCGCTGGGTCGCGATCAGGAAACTCGACGTGCCGCCAGATGCGCTGAATCCAACGATGTACACGCCTCGTCATTGGCCCCCCGGCACCGTCGGAAGTTAGCATCGCATCCAACTGCGCATCCGCGTAGTGGCGCTGGGCTTCTGACATCTCTTGCTCTGGGAAACAATCCGCTCTGTGCCGATGTAGTGCCTCAATTCGATCTGCCTTGTCTCGCATGGCTGGGTCGGTGATGTAGACCCTGGTCGTTTCGAGATCAAAGTGTGCAAGGAACTCCGACAAGGCCTGCAACTTGGGGTGTTCCCATCGATAGAAGTACACCAGCGCAAAGAAACGTCGGAACATGTGAGTCTTGCGTTCAGAATCAGCAACTCCCGCCAGCGAATACAGTTCCCCGCTGTGTTCGTCAAAGGAAAAACCAAACATGGCGCTCGCATCCCCGAGAAGCGCCGCGCTGCCGGGGAAGGAGAACAGCTTCTGGGCACGCCTATCCTGATCCGAGGTTCCGACCTCCTCGCCGGGAAGAGCGGCGGCCCTCAATCTTGTCAGCACGTCCACTGCATGCACCGTCAGCGCTGATGCCGGCATCTTCATCCAGGCATTCCAGGTCTTCTCGATGTAGATGTCCAGGGCATATGCATCGATATCGGGATCAATCTTCTCAAGGCACGCCGCGTAGATGCCCCATGGCCGACTCCCCTCTCCGACTACCTCATTCTTTCTTCTTGCTTGCGTAATGGCAATCAGGACGAAAGCCGCCGTCAAGAGATTCTTCACCAGCAGGGAGATGCTCTCACCGGTTGCAGTGGTGAACGAGGCCACTTCATAGGGAAAGTCCACACGCGACTTTAGCTCTGCGTATCGTTCACGTATCGCTGCATTCACGCGCGTGCTGACGTTCGCCTCGCCTTTGTACTCAGATGCTGTCCCAACAAGCGTCTCTCGCCAGAACGCCACGAGCTCGATAACTGCATCAGCCTTGTTGTAAAGCCACTCAAGCGACTCCGCTAGCAACTTAGCAGCATCCTCCACCGTCAAGTTGGCGGTCCGCCCATCCGGAATCCCGTTGGCAAGGCGCGCATGAAGCCGGGCGTTAGCGAAGGGTTCAAAGCTCAGCCTGTCAAGCGTCGCGGGAAGAATGCAAAGTCCATTCAGTGCACCGAAGCAGTTCTTGAACGACGCCTCGGACCAGGGCTGCATATCGTCGCTTCTCCGTTCCGCCCCGACTGTCACCTTCTGCATCAGACCAGCTATTTCCTTACGGAGGAACATCGGATACTCCCGCGATGTGACTACGTATCCAAGGTAAGAGGAGAGTCGCTCCGAAGAGATGCTGCAAGTCGCCCCATCATGAGATGAAGCAACCTGCAGAAGTAGGGCTTTATCGTCTTCGCAGCGCCTGACTAGCTCCCTCAGCTCGGCCTCCGTGTTTAGGGCGCTGAACCACCCCTTGGGTTGCAACTCGAGCGCCAGCCTCCTCATATCGTCCAAGGTCACATCGGCCAACTTGTAGATCCGATTCTTCACGCACCATGCGAAAAACCTGGACGTATGATTGAGCGAGTTGACCGCTTTACCTAGAGCGTCATGCCCGGTCCCGGCTGACAGAACGTTGCAAAATTGCGCGCGCGCAACATCTACCCAGTGCGGAAATTTCCCAAGAGTGAAGCTTTCCGAGAAGGGTCCGTCAGGACCATTGGCTGGCAGCGGAATTCGGGAGAGGTCGATGAGCCTAATCTTGTCACCGTTGGCCACCCGTAGAACCGGGTCATTCCAATCGCTTAGAATCCTTCTATCTCGTGCAACTCCCGTGGGCCAAGCGCCCTCATCTGAATCTCGGTTTGGCGATGGCGCAATCAAACCAGCGTCAACTTTCACGCCTTTTTTCATACCCTCTGCTCCAGCAAACACGCATACTCGGAGTCCGAGATGAGTGCCCAGAGTGCGGCTGTAAACTCGATCCGTGGAAGATGGACCTTGGAGAATCTCTCCGATGATTCAGCGCGTAATCTTTGCCAGTTCTGTGCGTAGTAGGCCCTCTGTCGAATGAGATGCATGACCCTGATCTTGTCCAGTACCAAAGGCTGCTCTGGGTCAACCATCCAGACGTCACACTCCGGCGGCATCAGACGATCCGTCACCGCACTGTCACTCACGGGAAATAGCAGCCTCTTGTCCACGTACGAAAGAGGCATCCCGCTCTTTGTCACCGCATCCTCGCCACCAGCGGCCCACACAATCGAGGCGCTTAGCACCTTCTGGAACTTCGCAATGTTGGCTGAGTTCAATACCCGAAATACGGTGCCGTCAAGATAGCCCGCAGTTGTCCTGATGCTTGTGTGCCCCAGGCGTCCTTGTGTCGCATGTGGATCGTCATGGCTAAGATAGTCAGCACCCGCGCTCTGATTTCGAAGCTGCTCCCGTGTAAAGTGCGGAAGCTCGTAGTAGGCAATGAATCTCGACAGAATTTTATGGTCTGTACCTCGCCCAAAGACTCGACGGCCCACCCCTTTCTCGATGAAGGTAACAAACAAGCCTGGCGATTCGCGAGACCAGTAGCGATCGACGTTGGCGTTGTGCTCAATCATAAGATCGATGCCAGCCTGAAGGAGCTTATCGACCGGCTCCACACTGGCGTTTTCCATCTCTCCATTTTTTCCCTTCAATGACTGGAACTCCAATCGCGCCCCCTCGCGACGAACCCCATTAGCCTCCAGATGCTTCACCGTGTCGCGATTCCATGAAGTGACTATCTGTATCTTCATTTCAATTGCCAACTGAACCCAGCGTGGCACCCACCAGATCATTTGAATGGCAAAAGAGTAGAATGGTGATGAACGACCTCCGCACCAGTTCACCAGTTCTGGGTACTCTTCGCTGATCCGTCCGAATGCGCGGTTGAAGCGACCTTGGTGGACATTCGAACGAAGCTCCCTATCGCGAGCCTCTCGATAAAGCTCGTGCTTCTGAGCGGCAAAGAAGGTGACTCTTGCAATGTCCTCAGTGGCAGCACCTCTCAGCCATTGCCGGAAATCCTCTCGCCCGTCACCAAGCCCCTTCATTTGATCCACGTAGGACCGGAAAGAGTCATCAACGCCCATCTCACCGGCGCGAAGCATGAATTTCCGCCAGTTGATGAACTCTGCTAATGCATGGTCACACGCATTCTCGATACGCTTCAGCCTATCTTCCAAGTGTTCCGCAGCACGCTCTCTACTCAGTGCGCCATCACCTCCTACGACGTGAATGATTGGAGGGCGGTTCTCCGGCGATATCGCTCCAGGATCGGCAACCTCACTGATGAGTCCGCGACTTCTTCTCGCCCAGTGCTTCGTGCTATCCAGTTGAACCTTGCTCGCACGAGTTCCTAGCGATTGAAATGCGCCATGAAAGGCCTCTTGGAACGCGCTCAGGTAGCCGCTTCTTGACCGCGGCTCTAGAGGGCGGGCATCACAACATGAGATCAGTGCATTGGTGAGAACTTGGAGATCATCTTCCTGAAGAATGTCAGATCGTGAGCTTAGGATTGCACGAACCCTAGCTTGCGAAATGCACGACGTCGCGCAGATCCATTCAACGTGACGCATCAGCCTTTGGAAGTACTGATGACTTACGGGAGTTGGCATCGCATCCAACACTTCCGTCAAGAGGCCGCCCTGCCGAACTCCCAGTTGTTCGAAGTCCACAACGTACCCTGGGTATGTCCTACGTCCGTGGGGGTTGTTCTCTGTCGGGAGGAAGACTAAGTTGCCTTGGCACGCTTTGAATTTGACGGCGGCCGCGTTCATTCTCTCTTGAAGTGCCGCCCACTCCCCGGTTCCAGGGCCGCCGGGAAGTCGCAGCCGTAGCTGCGAGAAGATGACAACCAGGCGCGCTCGTGGCCCCTTTGGCGTTACGCTTATCGCGCTGCTAGAGAAGCCGCGGGCTTCGGCTTGTTCGATGATTGCGCTGGCATGGCAGACTTTCGCTTCGTTACGCTTCTCGCAGATTGCATAGTCTGCGAGGAATGCTTCCATCTTCTTAATCACCGCTTCCATTCTAGAGGGCGGATAAACCCGCCCCACTAGACGCGTCACCAGGGCTTTCAGTGAAGAGCGGGGAAACGCTTCGCTTTCCAAACACTGTGTAGCTCCGACCCACACGAGATCAGCCTGCTCTTTCAATGTGGATTGAATGCGCTCCAGAAGCTTTTCAGTCCATCCACCTGCTGGCCGAAGCAAGGGGATTTGGATCGCGCCACATTTGGTGTGGACAGCCACCGTTGCCTTGATGTCTTTTGGACGGCGCGCCCGAGCGCCTTCCCGCCAGGACTCCTGGATGGCATCTAGTAAGTACGCCAGGAACAACTTGACATGCCATCGAAGGGCACCCCGCTTACTCTGAGCGCTTAAGGTAAGCCCCGCCCTCTTTCCTTCAGGCTTTGGTAGCCTATTGGAGCTCTTCTGCATCGAAAAGGTCTTCTGTGTACGCCCATCGATGCTAACATTCCGGTGCCGACGTCGCCCTGTACCAGCCGCAGCATGGGCGATGGCTTGGCGATGTCCTCGCGGATCTGGGCGAACACGCGCTGCTGTGCCCCCGTCAGCGTGAACGGCAGCGCCTTGACCAGGGCCTTGACCAGCGTGCCCTTGCCCTTCAGCACCGGTGCGCCGTGCTGCTGCAGCGCCAACCGTTGGCGGCGGAGACTGAGGTGATGGGCCAGCAGTTCCTCGATCGCCAGTCGACGTTGTGCGGGGTGCGTGCCCAGTGCGAGGGCCGCGACATCGGCATCGCGTGGTGGGCGATGCATGGTGAGCAGCGAATTGCGTAGCGATGGCAGGCCTAAGCCTTCAAGCAATGTGGCAGGCAGCAGTTCTAGGCTGTCCTCGTCAGGCAAGCGCTCCAGGGCCTGACCGATCAGCTTGCGGATGCTCGCCGGACCGAGGCCTTCCACCGCCGGATACACCGGATCTAGCGCCTCGCCCAGCGCCGCGTCGTCGCCATCGCCCAGCACACGGTAGCTGGGATGGACGATTTCCAGTCCGTGCTGTCCCGGCTTGGGCGTGCCATAGCAGCGGATACGCGCGCCGACGGCGAACTGCGCGACCTGGGCGGCACGGAAATGGAAGAAGCGCAACACCAGCGTGCCGCGCGAATCGTCGCCGACGGCCACCCGCAGCACCGGCCGATAACGGAAACCGCGCTCGACCGCTTCGACGCGCCCCTCGATCTGCGCCGGCACGCCGGGCTGCAGCAACCGGATCGGCGTGATCGCGGTGCGGTCCTCGTAACGCAGCGGCAGGTGCAGCCACAGGTCCTGCATCGTCAACAGACCACGCACCGCCAGCTTTTCCGCCACGCGTGGACCGACGCCCGGCAGACGACTCAGGGGTTCGGCAGAAAGATCGATGGACGGCGTGTCGCGACGTACGGGCATCGCACAAGGATGCCGGGAACCACGCAAAACAAAAACCCCGGCACCTCACGATGCCGGGGCCCACGTCCGACGCGTCGCCGCGCGGCTCAGAACTTCACGGCCACTTCCATGCCATAGGTGCGCGGCTCCGTGATGGTGGCGCCCACCACACCGAGCGGGCCGCGGCCATAGGTGTTCAGCCCCTTCACATACTGGTTGTCGAACACGTTGTTGCCGTAGACCGCCCAGCTCCAGTGCCCCTTGGGCGCGGTCCAGCCGATGCGGACGTCGGTGCGGTCGCGCGCCTCACCGATGTCGAGCAGCGCATTGACACCGCAATCGCCCTGCAGGTCCGAGCCTTCGTTGCAGCGGCTGCGGCCCCGGTAGGCGTGCCGCGCCGAGAAGCGAAGTTCGCCATGACCGGCCAGGTCGACCTTGTACGCCGCACCCATCGAGGCGGTGAAGCGCGGTTCGCCGGTCGGCTCGCCATCCAGGTCCACGCCTTCCGGCGTCACGTAGTCCTTGTACTTGGAATCGATCCACTCGGCCTGCGCGTCCAGCGTGAAGCCGTCGGTGACCTTCCAGCGCAGGTCGACGTCGATGCCGGTCGCTTCCAGATCGCCGGTATCGAAGACGAAGCGCGGGATGTCGACCGGGTTGTTCGGGTCGGGATCGATCAGCCGCACCGACTGGCGGTTGTCGTAGCGGTAGTGGAAGACCGATGCGTTCCAGGCGAAGCGGCCCAGCGACTGCTTGATGCCGGCTTCCAGGTTCCAGACATCCTCGTTCTCGAACGCCGGACCGATCTGCAGGGCGTTGAAGCCGCCTGCCTTGTAGCCCTTGGCCAGCGAGCCGAACACCATGGTCCTGTCGTCGAGGTGGTAATCCACCACGAAGCGCGGGCTGAAGTCGCTCCAGCTCTTCTTGTCGCGATTGGTGATTCCTTTGTTGACGACCGCCGGTGGGTCGACGAAGGCCACCGAGGTGGTGAGGGCGTACATGATCTGGGCCGCGGCTTCTGGCGGAAGATCCACCAGGAACATCTGCGGAATGCCGGCACCGAGGTACGCATTCAGCACCGCATCGAACTCGGCTGCGTTGCGCGGCCCGTTGAACCAGCTGAAGCTCTTCTCGTCGCGGGTGTAGCGCAGGCCGAAGGTCAGGTTCAGCTTGTCGGTCGCACGCCAGATGACATCGCCAAAGGCCGCGTAGGCCGTGGTCTCGAGGGTGTTGTTGAAGACTTCGTTCCAGCCATAACCCAGCAACGACGGCAAACCGTTCGCCTGTCCGATCTGCGACATGACGAACAGCAAGGGCGTACCTTCAGGCGCGAACGGGAAGCCCGCCGGTGCCGCGAACCCTTGATTCGCCAGGATGCTGCCGAGCGCGGTCGTGTTGGTGTTCACCTCGCTGGTCTGCCTGGCGTCTTCCTTGAAATAGCTGGCGCCTGCCACCCAGTCCAGCCGCGCGGTGCTGCCGGCGAACTTGAACTCCTGGTAGAAGGTCTCGTTGCTTTCGGTGTTGACGGAGTCGATGTAGAGGTCGGCGCGGTTGGTGCCGTCTTCCTCGGTCTGGTTCTTCGAGTCGTACTCGCGCCACGACGAGGTCGAAGTCAGGTTGCCCCAGGTGAACGCGTGATCGACGATCAGGTTGACGCCGTCGAACGTGCGCCACTCGGCATTCTCGGCATCGCTGTAGGTCGGCGTCCTGCGCGGATCGAGGTAATCGTCCGGATCCACCGGCACCGGCGGCCGTTGCGGAAACGCCGGCAACGGCACGATGCCGGTGGTGACGCGGCCGTTCTGGTCCAGACTTTCGTGATCCCAGCTCAGCAGCGCGGTGGTGTTGTCGCCCATGCGCAACTGCCATGCCGCGCGCGCGGCCCACACGTTCTCGCCGCCCAGGTCCTTGCCGGTGGCCCCATCCTGGAACCAGCCGTCGCTGTGGTTGAACAGCGCATTCACCCGGAACGCGGAGACGTCGCTGACCGGGATGTTCCACATCGCATCGACGTACTGCTTGCCGTAGTTGCCGAGCCGCAGGCGCAACCTCGCCTCGGTCTCGTCCTGCGGCCGCCGCGTCACCAGCGAGATCGCGCCCGCAGCGGTATTGCGGCCGAACAGGGTGCCCTGCGGCCCCTTCAGCACTTCGATGCGCTCGACATCGAGGAACGGCAGCAGCACGCCACCGCCGCGGCCGCCGTACACGCCGTCGACGAAAATGCCGACCGCCGGATCGGTGCCGATGCCGAAGTCGTTGGTCTCCACGCCACGCAGGCGGAACGACGGCTGGGTCGGCTGGGCGGCGTCCACCACCAGGCCCGGCACGAAGGCGTCGATGTCGCCCAGGTTCTCCGCCGCAACGTCATCGAGCAGTTGCTGGTCGACGACCTGCAGCGCAATCGGCACGTCCTGCAGTTCCTGCTGGCGACTCTGCGCGGTGACGGTGATGGTGTCGAGGTTGGTGGCCTGCTGTTCGCCTTCGGGCGTCGCCTGCGCCCAGGCCGACCCGCTCGCGCCCAGCGCCACGCAACCGCCGAACAGCGCGCGCCGAAGCCCCACGACCAGATTCCGTTGCATCACTCTCATCACGCCCTCCCGGAAGCGTTGTGCGGAAACCGGCCTCAGGTGGCCGGCGGTGGTTCACTTTCCTTACTTGCCGTATCGCAACTGCCTGCCTGCGCGTCGATCCATGCGCGGATCAGTTCGACCCCTTCCCGATGGACGACCGAGCGCCCCAGCTCCGGCATCATGATCGCGGGGTCGTCGCTGTCCAACCGGTAGTCGAAGATGGAATCGGCCGCATGCCCCGGCACGATGTCGTAGCGCCGATTGCCGGTCCCCTTGCCCGCCGCGATCGGCTGCTTGCAGAAGCCCAGCTTCAGCCGGTCCTGCGTGTGCGCACCCAGCCACAGGCCCGAGGTGATCGCCGGGCCGGTGGCGCTGTGGCAATGGCCGCAATTGACATCCAGGTAGGCGCGCGCGCGCGCATCGAGCGGCGCCTGCGCATCCATGGCGTCGACCAGCCGCGGCGGCGACGCAGGCACGCCGGTCAGGTAACCGACGCGCACCAGATGCGCCAGCTGGTTCTCCTTGCCGCCCGCATAGTCGAAGTCGCGGTTCAGGTGCCGCGCCTTCGGACCGATCGGCAGCAGCTTGCGCGACTTGTTGTCGGTGATGTGGCAACCGCCGCACTGGTTCTGGTCAGGCACCTGGTAATCGGCGGACTCGCGCTTGCCCTGCGCATCGACGAGTTCGAGCGCGACCAGGTCGCCGGTGCGCTTCAGCGTCGCCGCCGTCTGCGCGTCGTTCCACACGTAAGGCAGCGCCACCCAGCCCTCCGCCCGGTGCACGAGCAGGCGTGTCTCGATCAGGCGTACCTTGGCCAGATCCAGCGCCTCGCCTTCCAGCGACGACTGCGACGGCGGCGTGCGCGCGACGGACTTGCCATCCCACGGCTTTCCTTCCGGCAGCGGGTAGTAGAACGTCTTGCTGAGGATGGTGCCGACGGGAAAGTCGAAGCTCTGCTCCGCCTGGTACGTCGCCGATGTACCCGCCGGCATCCACACGGTGCGCAGCTTGTGCGCGTAGTCACTGAACAACGGCGTGTTGAGGTCGTAGGGCACCACGCCTTCGTTGAGGCGCAGATGACCGTCTTCGACTCGCAACACCCCCCACTCGTCCAGCGTCGCCGGCTGGCCTTCGGCGAAAAAATGCACCTGCGGTGCCTGCCTGCACGCGGGCAGCGCCGTGCACGCTACCAGGGCGGCAAGCCACATCACCACGCGATACCGCATGCGCGACGGCCTCAACCGCGCTTCAGGTCGACCGCCGGCAGGCGCGGCAGTTCGCAGTCATGGATCTTCGCGTCCTTGTTCGGATTTCTGTAGCCGCCCGGGCCATCGGCGTTGACCACGCCGTTGACGTCGCGCAGGCAGATCTGCGGACCGGTCTTCTTGCCGTCCACCACGCGGTCCTTGTTGTAGTAACCATCCCACAGCACGTCGGGGAAGTTGCCGCGCAGCCCGTAGGTCGCCACCTTCAACGCCTTCAGGTCGAAGCCGTCGGGCGAATCGCCGCCTCCCGACAGGGTATTGCCGTGGATGAAGATGCGCTCCGGATACGGATCGAAGTTGGGCGAGGCGCTGCTGTCCTTGTAGCCGGTGGAATAGACGCTGGAGACGATGATGTTGGCGGTCGCGTTGTCGCGGATCTCGTTGCCGAACACTTCGATGTCGTCGTTGGAATTGATCACGATGCCCGATCCCGCCGGCACGCTGGCCACCGGTGTGCCCTTGGCGCCGAAATTCTCGTGGTTGTTGGCGATCACCTTGTTGTCGTAGACGCGGATGTTGCCGCCCTGCTGCGACAGGCCGGGCATGTTGAAGACCAGGATGCCGCCGGTGTTGCCGGTGGCGACGTTCTCGTAGACATCGGCGTTGATGGTGTTCTCGATCTCGATGCCGGCCACGTTCTGCTCGGCGCGGCTGCGGCGCACGATCACGCCATCGGACTGGCCCACGTAGATGCCGGCATCGGACGCGCCGATCGACACGGTGTCCTCGATCAGCACGTTCTTCGTCAGTACCGGGTAGATGCCGTAGGCGCCGTTCTTCGTGCTCGGGCCGCCGGTCCATTGCACCTTGACGCCGCGGATGGTGATGTTCGACGACTCGCTGATCTTCAGGCCGTCGCCCCTGGAATCCTCGATGGTGAGGTTCTCGATGGTGAAGTCGTCGCCATTGACCAGCAGGCCCTCGGCGCCGGCCTTCTGCCCCTTGAAGCTCAGCACGCTCTTGTCCATGCCGGCGCCGCGGATGGTCACCCCGTCCGCGCGCAGGGTCAGGCTGCGGTCGAAGCTATGGCGGCCGGCCGGGATGTCGATGACGTCGCCCGGCCTGGCATCCAGCAGGCGCTCCTGCAGGGTGGCGGCGAAGCCGGCGTCGGCCGCCGGGGCGCTGGCGGTTTCGGGCGCCTTGGGCTGGCAGGCGCCCACCACGAGCGCCAAGGCGCCGGCCACTGCCACGGACATGATGCGCTGCATGAGTCTCCCCTCCCATACGCCTGCGTAGTGCCCCGCAGTCTGGTGTGCGGGCAGGTGCGACACGGAGGGCGGGAGCGGCATACTACGGGGGGCAAAGCGGACAAGCTGGAGGGGCTCCGATGCGCTGGAAAACCGGACTGGGCAATCGCCTGTCGATCGCCAACCTGCCCACCAACATGCTGTGCGGCCTGGTGCTGCTCGCCGGCGAGTTCGGCGTGAACGCCGAGGGCTGGTTCGCCGGCATGCGGATGAACGTGCAGGAGATCCACGACCCGCTGGCACGCGTGTCCTACCGCCAGGCAAGCGAGATCATCCGCCGCGCCCTGCCGACCCTGCCCATCGACGGCGTCGGCCTGGC
This sequence comes from Pseudoxanthomonas japonensis, assembly GCF_043632995.1. Lineage (NCBI taxonomy): Bacteria > Pseudomonadati > Pseudomonadota > Gammaproteobacteria > Lysobacterales > Lysobacteraceae > Pseudoxanthomonas > Pseudoxanthomonas japonensis. Next base: position 3,474,942 of record NZ_CP171632.1, read on the forward strand.
CATGGGCGAGAAGCAGAACGGCGGCAACTTCGGCCTGCTGGGGCTGGCGATGAAGACCGCGCCGACGTTCGGCGACGCGGTGCAGATCGGGCTGGAGTACCAGCGCAACCTCGGTCCGCTGATGGACCTGGACATGCAGGACCGCGACGACGGCAGCCTGGCCGTGGTCGCCACCGCGCCGGAAGAAGCCGCCGATCTGCTGCCGTTCCTGTGCGAGGAGATGTTCGCCAGCACGCTGATGCTGGCGCGCGAACTGGCGGGTCCGGAATTCCATCCGGTTCGGCTTGAGCTTGGCTATCCGGCGCCACGTTACGCCGCGCGCTATGGAGACCGGTTCGGCTGCGAGGTGCGTTTCGACCAGCCGCAGCACGCCATGGTGGTGGACCGGCGCTGGATGGAGCTGCCGTTCGCCAGCTACAACCCGGTGACCTCGCGACAGGCGCTCGCGCTGTGCCGGGCGCAACTCACCGCGATGTCGCTGCGCGGCGAGACCACTGCCGCGGTCGAACGCCAGTTGCGGCCGCGCCTGCGCGACAACCCGCAGATGACCGACGTCGCCACCGCCCTGCACCTGAGCGAGCGCACGCTGCGCCGCCAGCTCGCCGAGGAAGGCACCAGCTTCAGTGCCGTGCACGACCGCGTACGCACCGAACGTGCGCTGGAACTGCTGCAGGATGCGGAAACGACCATCGCCAGCGTCGGCAGCCAGATCGGCTTCAACGACGTGCGCGAGTTCCGCCGCGCATTCAAGCGCTGGACCGGACACACGCCGAGCGAGACGCGGCGGTCACCCGCGTAGAGCGGAGCTTGCTCCGCTGCCTTTCATCTCCACACCAGAGTCCGTGCCACGCCTTCGTAAAGCGGAGCCTGCTCCGCTGCTCTTTGTTCCTGCGGCGGACAGTGTGTGGTGCCGAGTGAGCTCGGCACTACGGATACGCTGTCCTCAGTCGAGCACCATCACCGCATCGACTTCGAAGGCCGCGCCCTTCGGCAGGCCCGAGACTTCGATCGTCGAGCGCGCGGGATACGGCGCGACGAAGTAATCCTGCATCACCGCATTGACGGCCGCGAACTGCGACAGGTCGGTCAGGTACAGGCCGAGCCGCACGATGCGGTCGAGCGAGCCGCCCGCCACTTCCGCCACCGCCTTGAGGTTGTCGAATGCGCGACGTGCCTGCGCGGCGATGTCGCCATCCACCAGGTTGCCGGTGACCGGATCCAGCGGGATCTGACCGGAGAAATACACCGTGTTGCCGGCACGCACGGCCTGCGAGTAGGGGCCGATGGCGGCGGGCGCCTGGTCGGTGTGGATGATCTGCTTGCTCATGCGCGACTCCTGTGTGGATACCGGGATTCTACGTAGGGCGGGCCCAGGCCCGCCATCGCAACCGGTCGGATCGCGATGGCATTGGACAACAAAGCAATGCTGCCGAACGACGTCGGCGCGAGCACAGGCACCAACACGGCGGGCCTGGGCCCGCCCTACGTCACTGCCGGCGCACGCCGTGCACGACGTTGAGGCGCCGCAGCCGGCGCATCACTTCCGCCAGATGGTTGCGGTCGCGCACCTGGATCGAGAAGCGCAGCACGGCGACGTTGATGTCGCGCTCCAGATACTCGACGCGCTCGATATTGGACTGGCTCTTGGCGACCGCGGCGGCGACCTGCGCCAGCACGCCGGGTCGGTTCTCCACGTCGATCAGCAGCGCGGCATCGTAGTCGCCGGTGACCTTGGCATCCCATGCGATCGGCACCCAGCGCTCCGGCGACTTGCGGAACTCGGTGACGTTGGGGCAATCCAGCCGATGCACCACGATGCCCTTGCCGGCGGTGTGGTAGCCCATGATCTCGTCGCCCGGGATCGGCTGGCAGCACTGCGCGAAGCTGACCACGCCGCGCTCGCCGCCGGTGATCAGGATCTTCTCCTGCGAATGCTTGGAGTGCCCACCGGCGCGCAGTTCCGCGAACGCAGTCAGCGCCTGCGCCGCCTGCGCCGGCATCCAGTTGCCCAGCGCCACGTCGGCCAGGAAGGCCTCCAGGCGCGGGTACTTGTGTTCGGTGAGGAAGGCTTCCAGACGCTGCTGCGGCAGGCGCTCCAGCGAGCTGTCGAGGTCCTCCAGCGCGCGGTCGAGCATGCGGTGGCCGAGCTGCACGGCGTCCTCGTGCTCCAGCTGCTTCAGCTGGTGGCGGATGGCGGTGCGCGCTTTACTGGTGACGACGAACTCCAGCCACTGCGGCTTGGGTGCCGCGGACTTGGCGGTGATGATCTCCACGCTCTGCCCGCTGACCAGCTTGGTGCGCAGCGGCACCAGCTTCTTGTCGACGCGCGAGGCCACCGCCTGGTTGCCGACGTCGGTGTGCACCGCGTAGGCGAAGTCCAGCGCGGTGGCATTGCGCGGCAGCGACAGGATCTTGCCCTTCGGCGTGAACAGGTAGACCTCGTCAGGGAACAGGTCGACCTTGACGTTGTCGAGGAACTCCAGCGACGAGCCGGCGGCGCGCTGGTTGTCGATCAGTTCCACGATCCACGCGTGCGCGCGGTTCTGCGCGCTGTTCGGCGCATCGGTGCCGAACTTGTAGGTCCAGTGCGCCGCGATGCCGCGCTCGGCGACCAGGTCCATCTCGGTGGTGCGGATCTGCACCTCGATCGGCGAACCATAGGGACCGAACAGTACCGTGTGCAGCGACTGGTAGCCGTTGGCCTTGGGAATGGCGATGAAATCGCGGAAGCGCCCGTCGAGCGGCTTGTACTGCGCATGCACCGCGCCCAGCGCGTGGTAGCAGTCCGGCACCGAATCGACGACGACACGGAAGCCGAACACGTCCATCACGCGGTCGAAGCTTTTCCCTTCGCCGCGCATCTTGTTGTAGATGCTCCAGGGCGTCTTGACCCGGCTGACCAGGCGATGCTCGATGCCTTCCTTCGCCAGCCGCTGCGACAGGTGGGCCTCGATCTGGGCCATGGATTCGCGACGCATCACCGGCTGGCTGCGGATGTGCTTGTCGATCACCGCGTGGCGCCACGGATGCAGCGCGCGGAAGCCGAGATCCTGCAGCTCCGACTTGACCAGGTTCATGCCCAGTCGCTGCGCGATGGGCGCGTAGATCTCCAGCGTTTCGCGTGCGATGCGCCCGCGTGCTTCGCTGCTCTGCGCGCCCAGCGTGCGCATGTTGTGCAGGCGGTCGGCCAGCTTGATCATGATCACGCGCAGGTCGCGCGACATGGCCAGCAGCATCTTGCGGAAGCTCTCGGCGGCCGCTTCTTGGCGGTCACGGAACTTCAGCTTGTCCAGCTTGGTGACGCCCTCGACCAGTTCCGCGACCGACTCGCCGAATTCGGCCGCGATGTCGGCGCCGGTCAGCGGCGTGTCCTCGATGGTGTCATGCAGGATCGCCGCGATCAGCGTCTCGGCGTCCATGCCCAGTTCGGCCAGCACGCCGGCCACCGCCACCGGATGGGTGATGTAGGGCTCGCCGGACTTGCGGGTCTGGCCCGCGTGCGCGGCGGCACCGACTTCCCAGGCGCGCCGCAGCAGCGGCAGCTGCTCCTTCGGCAGGTACGTCACCAGCCGCTCGAACTGGCTGACGTACTCCGGCACGCTCTCGTCACGCGACGAAGCGGGGGTGCGGAGCGCCTTGGCGTTGCGGCCTGAAGTCATGCCGCCAGACTATGCCAGTCACGTCGCCACGGCAACGCGGATCGGCGGCCCCGGAACGCGAAAAGCCCGCTTGCGCGGGCCTTTCGTCGATCATCCGTTCCGATCGGAACGTTAGTCGAAAGCGATCAGTCGTCGCCCTTCGACAGGTCGTCGTCGGCGACCACTTCCGCGGCGGCCCACTCCAGCGCTTCGCGCTCGGCGCGCTCGCGCTCGGCCTTCTCGACGCGGTCGATCAGGTCGTTGTCGATCTTGCGCGCGGCGATCTCGCGCAGCGCCAGCACGGTGGGCTTGTCCTGCGCTTCGGTGTTGTCGATCTGCGCGTCCACACCGTTGGCCAGCTGGCGGGCGCGCTTGGCGGCCATGGTGACCAGCTCGAAACGGTTGTTGACGACTTCCAGGCAATCTTCGACGGTGATGCGGGCCATGCGGGCTCCCGGCGACCGGCTGGCCGCCCAGTGAATACGGAAAGGGGCCGGGATTGTAGGCAGCCGGCCCCGGCATTGCAAGCCTTTCCTTGCAAATCAAGGATTTAAGCGAGATTGCTGGCCCCGATCGCCTTAGAGCGGAGCGGGCTCCGCTGTTTCCACTCCGACCCCACCGACCCAGGCATGCGGAGCCGAGCAAGCTCGGCTCTACCGCGGTGCGCGCTATTCCGCCAGCAGGGCCGCGATCAGGCCGGCATGGCGCACGTCCTGGGCCTCCCGGCGCAGGCGGCTGGCGGTGAAGATGGCGTGCATCTGGGCGACCGCTTCGTCGAACACGTCATTGACAATGACGTAGTCGAACTCGTCGTAGTGCGACATCTCCTCGCGGGCGGCGGCCAGACGGCGCTGGATCACCTCTTCGCTGTCCTGTCCGCGGTTGCGCATGCGCTGCTCCAGCGCGTCGCGCGAGGGCGGCAGGATGAACACGCTGACCGCGTCCGGCACCTTCTCGCGCACCTGGCGTGCGCCCTGCCAGTCGATCTCCAGCAGCACGTCCTTGCCGGCGTCGAGCTGCGGCTCGACCGACTGGCGCGCGGTGCCCTTCCAGTCGCCATGCACTTCCGCGTACTCGAAGAAGTCGCCGGCGCGGATCATCGCCTTGAACTCGTCGGCGCTGATGAAGTGGTAGTGCTGCGCATGCCGTTCACCCGGGCGCGCGGCGCGCGAGGTGAAGGAGATGGACAGCGCGATGTCGGTGTCCCGCGCCAGCACGGCGTTGACGATGCTGCTCTTGCCCGCCCCGGAGGGTGCCGCGACGATGTAGAGGGTTCCGCGCATCAGGGGACCGGGAATGGGGAATGGGGAGTGGGGAATTGTAGAAGCAGCGCAATGCGCACGTCGCAGAAGGCATAGCGAACGGAAGCGCTCTCGCTTCTCCCATTCCCCACTCCCCATTCCCCATTCCCGGTCTTATTCAATGTTCTGCGCCTGTTCGCGGATCTGGTCGATCAGCACCTTCAGCTCCACCGCGATGTTGGTGGTGCGGATGTCGACGGACTTGGAGCCCAGCGTGTTGGCCTCGCGGTTGAACTCCTGCAGCAGGAAGTCCAGCCGGCGTCCCTGCGGTTCCTTCTGGGTGAAGACGCGGCGGATCTCCTTCACGTGGCTGTCGAGGCGGTCGAGCTCCTCGTCCACGTCGAGTTTCTGCAGCCACAGCACCAGTTCCTGCTCCAGCCGGCCCTGCTCCATGTTCTGCGCCACGTCGGCCAGGCGTGCCTCCAGCTTCTGCCGCTGGCCGGCGCGGATCTGCGGGATCAGCGTGCGCACCTCGGCCGCCAGCGCGGCGATGCCGTCCACGCGCTCCAGGATCGCCGCCACCAGCTTGCCGCCCTCGCGCTCGCGCGCGGCGACGAACTGGTCCAGCACCGTGTCCAGCAGCGCCAGCGCCTCGGCCTGCAGCGCTTCCATGTCCACGCCCTTGCTCTGCAGCACGCCGGGGAACTGCAGCAGGTCGGTCAGTTCGGTGCGCAGGTTGGGCACGCGCAGGGCCAGGTCCGCGGCCAGCTCCGACAGCTGCCCCACGACGTTCGGGTTGAGCTGCAGCGCGCCGCCACCTTCCGGCGCCCGCAGGCGCAGGGTCAGGTCCAGCTTGCCGCGCGACACGCGCGAGGCGACGCGCTCGCGCAGCGCCGGTTCCAGCACGCGCAGTTCGTCCGGCAGGCGGACGCCCAGTTCCAGGAAGCGGTGGTTGACCGCGCGCAGTTCGGCCCCCAGCGTGCCGCCGTCGGTGGCGCGTTCGGCGGTGGCGAACGCCGTCATGCTGCGGATCATGTGGAAGCCCATCGGGTCAACGAGCGGCGCATCTTAGCAGCCCCTGCCCCGGGGACCGGGCCCGGCGGGGCGGACTGGTAGACTTCGCCCCCCTCATTGCGGATGCCCCCATGTCCTTTTCCCGCCCCAGCGGCCGCCTGCCCGACCAGATGCGCGATGTGAGCATCCTGCGCAATTACACCCGCCACGCGGAAGGCTCGGTGCTGGTCAGCTTCGGCCACACCCGCGTGCTGTGCACGGCGACGGTGGAGAACAAGGTGCCGGGCTTCCTGCGCGGCAAGGGCGAAGGCTGGGTGACCGCGGAATACGGCATGTTGCCGCGCTCCACGCATACCCGCAGCGACCGCGAAGCCTCGCGCGGCAAGCAGGGTGGACGCACGCTGGAAATCCAGCGCCTGATCGGCCGCACGCTGCGCGCCTGCGTGGACCGCGGCGCACTGGGCGAACGCACCATCACGCTGGACTGCGACGTGCTGCAGGCCGACGGCGGCACCCGTACCGCCGCCATCACCGGCGCCTACGTGGCGCTGGTGGACGCGGTGAACTGGCTGAAGGGCCGCAACGAGATCAAGCGCGATGTGGTGCATGGCGCCGTCGCGGCGGTGTCGGTCGGCATCTACCGCGGCGTGCCCGTGCTGGACCTGGATTACCCCGAAGACAGCGACTGCGACACCGACATGAACCTGGTGATGAACGACGGCGGCGGCTTCATCGAGCTGCAGGGCACGGCCGAAGGGCATGCGTTCCGTCGCGACGAACTGGATGCGCTGCTCGCCCTGGGCGAGAAGGGCATCGGCGAACTGTTCGCGGCGCAGCGCGCGGCGCTGGCCGGCTGATCCCGCACCCCTTGTAGGAGCGTCCCATGGGGGCGATGCTCTTCGATCAGATCATGCAGAAAAGCATCGCACCCATGGGGCGCTCCTACAGAGACAAGGATTTCGTCATGCAGACCCTCAACCTGGTTACCTTGCTCGTCGACGACTACGACCGCGCCATCGCGCATTACCGCGATGCGCTCGGCTTCGAGCTTCGCGAGGACACCGACCTCGGCGGCGGCAAGCGCTGGGTGCGCGTGGCCCCGCAAGGCGAAGGCACGACGGACCTGCTGCTCGCGGTCGCAACAACGGACGAACAACGCGCGCGCATCGGCGACCAGACCGGCGGACGCGTGGGCTTCTTCCTGCAGACCGACGACTTCTGGCGCGACCACGCGCGCATGACCGCCGCCGGCGTCGAGTTCCTCGAGACACCGCGCGAGGAAAGCTATGCCACCGTCGCCGTGTTCCGCGATGCCTACGGCAACCGCTGGGACCTGCTGCAACCCAAGGCTGATCCGCCATGAAACTCGTCCTCGCCTCCTCCAACCAGGGCAAGCTGGAAGAACTCCGCGACCTGCTGGCCGACACCGGCATCGAGCTGGTCGCGCACTCCGACCTGGGCATCGAGGACGCCGACGAGACCGGCACGACCTTCGTGGAGAACGCGCTGATCAAGGCGCGCCACGCCAGCCTGCAGACCGGCTTGCCCGCGCTGGCCGACGACTCGGGCATCTGCGTGGATGCGCTGAACGGCGCGCCCGGCCTGTACTCGGCGCGCTACGCCGGCGAGCACGGCAACGCGGACCGCAACATCGACAAGCTGCTGGATGCGCTGAAGGACGTCGCCGGCGAGCAGCGCGGCGCCCACTTCTACTGCGTGCTGGTGCTGCTGCGCCACGCGCACGATCCGCAGCCGCTGATCGTCGAAGGCGAATGGCGCGGCCGCATCCTGCACGAGCGTCGCGGCAGCGGCGGGCACGGCTACGACCCGGTGTTCTTCGACCCGCAGCGCGGGCAGACCGCGGCGGAAATGCCGCTGGCCGAGAAGAACCGCATCAGCCACCGAGGCAAGGCGCTGGCCGGGCTCAAGCAGCGGCTGCTCGACCTGCCCTGATCCATGCTCAACCCGCCGCCCCTGTCCCTGTACGTACACATGCCGTGGTGCGTGCGCAAATGCCCGTACTGCGACTTCAACTCGCACCAGGGCAAGGGCGAGCTGCCGTTCGACCAGTACGTCGATGCGCTGCTGCGCGACCTGGACCACGACCTGCCGCTGGTGTGGGGACGCACCGTGCAAAGCGTGTTCTTCGGCGGCGGCACACCCAGCCTGTTCCCGCCGGCGGCGATCGACCGCTTCCTGCAGGGCGCGAGCAGTCGGCTGCGCTTCGCGCCGGGGCTGGAGATCACGCTGGAGACCAACCCCGGCACCGCCGAGCACGGCCGCTTCGAGCACTACCGCACTGCCGGCGTGAACCGCATCAGCTTCGGCATCCAGAGCTTCGACGACGAAAGCCTGAAGAAGCTCGGCCGCATCCATGACAGCCACGAAGCCGAGCACGCGGTGAAGCTGGCGCAGGATGCCGGCTTCGACAACGTCAACCTCGACCTGATGTACGCCCTGCCCGGGCAGACGCTGGCGATGGCCGAACACGACCTGCAGCGCGCTTTCGCTCTGCAGCCGGCGCACATCTCGCACTACCAGCTCACGCTGGAGCCGAACACGGTGTTCTTCGCCCGCCCGCCGCAGGGCATCCCCGACGACGACCACGCCTGGGACATGCAGGAACACTGCCAGGCGCTGCTGGCCGACGCCGGCTATGGCCACTACGAAGTCAGCGCCTATGCGCGTCCGGATCGCCGCTGCGCGCACAACCTCAACTACTGGCGTTATGGCGATTACATCGGCATCGGCGCCGGCGCGCACGGCAAGATCACCGTGGGTGCGACGCAACAGATCCTGCGCCGCTGGAAGGTGAAGCATCCGACCAGCTATCTGGCCACGGCGGGTACGCCGCAGGCCATCGGCGGCGACGACGACATCACGCCGGCGCGCCGCCCATTCGAGTTCATGCTCAATGCGCTGCGCCTGCACGATGGCTTTGCATTGGCCGATTTCACCGCCACAACGGGAATGCCGCTGACGAGCATCGCGCCGGCACTGGAACAGGCCTTGCAGGCCGGGTGGCTGGAGGTGTCCGACACCCACGCGCGACCCACCGCGCTGGGCCGCCGGTTCACCAACGACGTGATCGAACTGTTCCTGGATGCCTGACGCCCGTCGTGCTGCGGCACGGCCATGGAAGGTGCGCAAGCGATACGGGGTGTGATAATGATGGAGCACGAGGGGAGCCGACCGTACCGATGACCGCGACACGACCGCCGACGTCCGCTGCCGCGCCGACCACGATCGCATCGTCGGCGCTGCCGCCGCGCGTGCGGCGCGTGCTGCAGAACCTGTTCGACCACATCGCCACCGATTTCGTCGCCGCGTTGAACGGCATGCTGGTGGAATTCGAGCAGCAGCTGTTCAAGCAGGCCGAACAGGCCCGCAGCAACCACGCGCAGACGCAGATCTTCGTGGACCTGCGTTCGCTGCAGAAGAACCGGGTCGAGCTGGTGCCCCATTACATGTTCGCGCTGGAAGCGGAACTGGCCGGCATCCGCAGCGGACGGCCCGCCGGCGAACCGGCACCGTTGCGGCTGGACTACCAGACGCTGACCCTGGTCGAAGATGCGGCGATGGACCAGGAGATCGTGCTGCGCGAAGTCGCGCGGCGGCACGAGCAGCGCGGCAATGCGCAGATCCTGATGCTGGGCCAGCGGTTCGGCGTGCTGGCCTGCCGTCCCGCCTACGAGGCCGACACGCTGCCGCTGGGGCCCCACCGCCTGTGCCACCTGCTCAAGGACGCGGCCGCCTGCCTCGAGCTCTCCATCGACGCGCAACTGGTGCTGTACCGCAGCTTCGACCACAAGGTGATGCTGAACTACACCGAGTGGGCGAACACGGTGAACCAGTTCCTCGTCCGCGAGGGCATCCTGCCGGGCCTGGCCTACATGCCGCGGCGCGCGCGCAATCTCGAGGTCGTGCGTCCGCCGAGCGACGAAGCGCGAGGCACCACGCGCCCGATGACCGGCTGGCAGAGCCAGGCCGGTGCGCACTGGGCCACGCTGACGCCCGAACAGCTGCATGCGGTCGCCGGCGCGCTGACCGGCGGCACGGCAAGCGGTGGCGTGGGCACGGGCACGACGGCACCGGCACCGGGCGGCGCGACGTCCGATGGCACGGCGGCCACCGGACAGGCCGCACAGGACACGACGGGCTCGTTCGAGGTCCTGCAGAAACTGCTTTCCATCCGCCGGGGCGGCCTGCAGGCCGATGCGCTTGCCCGGGCAGGCGAGATCGACTCGATGGCGGATGAGCCCGGCGCGGCTACCGGCAGCACGCCTGGCGCGGGCCACCGCGGTGGCGGCCATGCAGACGGCATGGCGGGCCCGGGCGGAACCGCCGGCACGTCCGGCGGTGGCGGTGGCGGTGGCGGTGGCGGTGGCGGTGGCGGTGGCGGTGCACATGGAACCACGGGCATCCCTGTCGCACGTCGCCTGCTGCCCACGCCCGATGTCCTCAGCACGCTGCAGGTCCTGCAGACGGCGCCGCTGCCCGTGCGCACGCCGGACCAGCCACGTCGCACCGTCGCGGACCTGCAGCAGCTCATGCTGTCCGAGGTGCGCGCCAAGCACGGTCCCGGCGCGACCCTGGCCAGCGCGGATTCGGACACGTTCGAACTGCTCGACCTGCTGTACAACGAGATCGAACGGGAAGTGCAGCACGATGCGCCGGCCGCCGACATGCTGGTGCGGCTGCAGGTGCCGGTCGTGCAGGCCGCGCTGCGCGACCGCAACTTCTTCCTGCGTGCGCAGCACCCGGCGCGCGACCTGCTCAACACGGTGGCCGAGTCCGGCGCCACGTGGCTGGGCGACGACGACGTGGATCCGCATCTCGTCCAGCGCCTGCACAAGGCCGTCGAAACCGTCGTCGAGACCTACGAAGGCGACGAGACCGTCTTCGAGGACGCCAACCGCGACGTGCAGCAGCACCTGCAGGCGGCGGCGCGCAAGGCCGAGCTGGCCGAACGCCGGCAGATCGAGGCCGCGCGCGGCAAGGACCGGCTGGAGATCGCCAAGCAGAAGGCCGCCGACACCATCGAATCGGCGATGGCCGAGGCCAAGCCGCAGAAATTCGTGCAGGCCCTGCTCAGCCAAGCCTGGGCCGACGTGCTCACGCTCACCCAGCTGCGCAACGGCGAGTCGTCGCAGGAATGGGCCGATCAGCTGCAGACCACGCTGGAAATCGTCGCCGCCACGACCGCCTCGCAGCCCGCCAACCCCGAGCTGGCCGGCAAGATCGAGAAATCGCTGGTGCAGGTCGGCTACCACGAGGACGAAGCCGCGGCGATCTCGCGGCGGCTGTCCAGCGCCGAGGAAGACGAGACCACCTCGCGCACCGAACTGACCGCGCGCCTGAAGGCACGTGCGCGCCTGGGCGGCCAGGGCGAGGCGAAGAAGAAGGTCGTGCAGCCACGGACGCCGCAGGAACAGGAGTGCTACGACTACCTGCGCGCGCTGCCGTTCGGCACGTGGTTCGAATTCACCCGCAACCAGCAGGGCGACGTGCAACGCCAGCGCCTGTCATGGTTCAGCCCGGTCACCGGCAACGCGCTGTTCGTCAACCAGCGCGGCCAGCGCGTGGGCGAGCATTCGCTGGACACGCTGGCGCACCTGATGGCCAAGGGCCAGGCGCAGGTGGTCACCGAAGACCGCGGCCGCCTTATCGACCGCGCCTGGAACGCCACCCTCAACGCGCTGCGCAGCCTCACCGGCCGCAGCGGCGAACCCGCAGGAGACGCCGCATGATGCGCGAGTTCCGCCGCGCCCGCCGGCGCGCCGTGCCCAAGCCGGTCCCGGTGTTCGACCTGATGACCGAGCAGGTCATCGGCCGGCTGGGCAATCTCTCCGAGTCCGGCATGTTGCTGGTCGCCACCGAGCCGGTGGTCGACGACGCGCTGTACCAGTTGCGCTTCCATCTGCAGGATGCACGCGGCCAGGACCAGCCGATCGACGTGGGCGCACACCTGGTCTGGTCGGCGCCGGCGAACACGCCCGGCCAGGCCTTCGCCGGCCTGCGCTTCCTGACCATCGACCGCGAGCCGCTGGAACGGCTGCGGAACTGGGTGAACGCCGGGCCCGAGGCGGAATAGCACGCAAGGCGCCCGGCTGCGCAACGCCCGTCCGGGACGATTGCGGCAAAATGGCGGTTCTTTCGCACGAGCCGCCGCCATGAACGCACCCGCCTCCTTCGACACCGACCTCGTCCCGCTGTACGCCGACCACCTGGCGACGATGAAGCGGCGTGCGGACGAAGCGCTGGCGCGCGGCGGTTTCGACCACCTGGTGGTGCCCAGCGGCACGCAGCACTGGCAGGTCTTCGACGACCGCGATTATCCGTACGCGGTGAATCCGCAGTTCAAGGCGTGGCTCCCGCTCACGCGCCTGCCCTACAGCTGGCTGGTCTACACGCCCGGCCAGCGGCCGAAGGTGATCTTCTACCAGCCGTTCGACTACTGGCATGTCGTGCCGGATGCGCCGAGCGGCTGGTGGGTGGACCACGTCGATGTCCACATCATCCGCAAGCCGGAGGACGCCGCCGCGCTGCTGCCGCCGGCCGCACGCAGCGCGATTCTCGGCGAGCCCCAGAGCACGTTGGGCGACTACGCCCCGAACAATCCCGAGCCGGTGATCCAGTACCTGGAATACCAGCGCTCGTACAAGACGCCGTACGAGATCGCGCTGATGCGGCAGGCGCAGCGCCTGGCCGTGCGCGGCCACTGCGCAGCGGAAGCGGCGTTCCGCGCCGGCGAGAGCGAGTTCGGCATCCACATGGCCTACTGCACCGCGGTGGGCCAGGACGCCAACGAGCTGCCCTACGGCAACATCATCGGTCTCAACGAGCATGCGGCGATCCTGCACTACATGGAACTGCAGCGCGTCGCACCCGACCCGCTGCGCAGTTTCCTGATCGACGCCGGCGCCAGTTTCCACGGCTACGCCAGCGACATCACCCGCACCTATGCGTACGACACCGGCAGCGAGTTCCAGGCATTGATCGATGCGGTCGACACCGCGCAGCAACGGATGTGCGCCGGTGTGCGCGCGAACGTGGACTACAAGCAGCTGCACGTCGATGCGCACCACACCCTGATGGGCATCCTGAAGGACTTCGGCGTGATCACGGTGTCGCCGGAGGCGGCGGTCGCCACCGGCGTCAGCGCGGCGTTCTTCCCGCACGGCCTGGGCCATCCGATCGGCCTGCAGGTGCACGACGTGGCCGGCTTCGCCGCCAGCGACCGCGGCGGCCGCATCGAGCGCCCCGCCGGCCATCCCTACCTGCGCATGACGCGTGTGCTGGAGCCGGGCATGGTGGTGACCATCGAACCCGGCCTGTACTTCATCGACCTGCTGCTGGACGAGGTGAAGAAGAACGGCCACGCCGGCAGCGTCGACTGGGCGCGCGTCGACGCGTTCCGCCCGTACGGCGGCATCCGCATCGAGGACGAAGTGCTGTGCACCGACGGCGATGCCGACAACCTGACGCGGCCGGCGTTCGCGGAAGCAGGCTGAGGCCGCGTAGCCCGGGTACGGCCGTAGGCCGCGCCCGGGAATCAGAGTGGTTCCGTACCAAACGCCCCGGGTGCGCTTCGCTTACCCGGGCTACGCTTGCTGGTAGGCGAACTGGCGGATGCGAAGCACATTTGTGGAAGCGCTATCGGTATCCCTTACAGATATTGGGCAGCGCGGCCAGATGGGCCGGAGAACGACAAGCGGAAGGATTCCAAATGTCCCGAACCAACTATCAGACCGTAGCCCGGGTAAGGCCAACGGCCGCACCCGGGAACTGGAACGGTGCCGTGCAACGCGCCCCGGGTGCGCTTCGCTTACCCGGGCTACGCTGGGTCGCGCGCAGGACCGCCATGGTTTGACGGCATTCCGGTGCAGCCACAGAATCCCATCCATCCATACGTCATCTACATGCACGCAAGGGGATGGCACGCATGATGTTCATGATCGGCCAGGGCGAACGCGTGGTGCCGGTGGGTGAACCGGAACCGCAGCACTGTCCGCGCTGCGATGAGGAGCGCGACTTCCAGCCGCAGCTGGCCTACAAGTACGGCGAGTTCGATCTGCTGTTCGGTTTCGTCTACGGCCGGCGCTACCAACTCGCCTGCCCCGAATGCAATCACGGCTGGCGGCTGGATCGGCGCGAGGCCGAGCGGTGCTACGGCAGGCCAGACATCCCGTTCCGCCTGCGCTACGGCTTCTTCCTCCTGCTTGGCCTGTTCGCTGCGCTCGGCGCGGCGTACCTCGCCAACCCGCCGCTGCCATAACATCGCTCGCGCCCGTGGATACCGCCCTGCTGCTGCCCATGGCGACGCATGTCGCGCTCGCCGCGTTGCTGTATGTCCTGCTGACGATCGCGCGTGCTCCCGCCATCTGGGGCATCGGCCGTCGCGCGGACGGCAGCAACCCGTGGGCGACGGTCGAACCGCGTATCAGCGCCAACCTGTCCAATCAGTTCGAATGGCCGCTGTTCTTCCACGTCGCCTGCGTCGTGCTGATGCTGCTCGGCACCCGCCACGCTGCGATTGCACTCGCATGGTTCTTCGTCGCCGGCCGCGTGCTGCACAGTGGCGTGCAGGTGCTGACCACGAACGTGCGCCTGCGCGGCCTGGTGTTCACGCTGAACTTCCTCGCCGTGCTCGGCCTGTGGGGCCTGCTGCTGCAGCGCGCGCTGGCACCCGCATAATCCGCCCACCGCACCCGACGGACACCCGCATGGCGCTCTTCGATGCTCTGGATCTGCTCGACCTCCTGGACCTGTTCCTGTCCTGGCGCTTCTGGGTCTGTCTGCTCGCAGGCATCGGGGTCGGATTTGCGGTGTATATCCTCGGCAATGAATCGAGCATCGCCGCCGTCATCGGTCTGGTCATGGGTGCGACAGGCCTGACCACCGGCCTGATCTGGGAATGGCGCCATGCCCGCACCCTCTGACGCACGCCGCCTTCCGCCATCCGTCTGCGAGATTCGCTGATGACAACCTCCGACTACCTCCTCATCTCCCGCGGCCAGTGGGACGAAAGCGCGTCGAAGGAAGACGTGCAGGACGCCATCGACCGCTTCTATGTCTGGTACGAACAGGGACTGGCCGATGGCGTACTCAAGCCCGGCAGTCGCCTGGAGAATCGCGGCAGGCAGGTGTCGCGCAGCGGCATCACCGACGGCCCGTTCGCCGAGGCGAAGGAACTGGTCGGCGGCTACTGGTTCATCGTCGCCGGGTCGCTGGACGAGGCCGCACGCATCGCCGCGCAGAACCCCTGCCTCGCCTTCGGGCTGACGCTGGAGATCCGGCCACTGGAAGCAGCGCGGGCGCGCGCGGAGACCGTCACCAACGAAACGCCGTCGGCCTGGCGGTAGACGGAAGGCTTGGTTGCCGGTGACGACACCGTTCTCCACGGTCGAAGGCGGATGCCATTGCGGCGCGATCACGCTCGTGCTCTCCACCGCCCTCGTACCGACGACCACCGCGGCCCGCGCGTGCGACTGCAGCTTCTGCCGCGCGCATGGCGCAGCGTGGATCTCCGATCCTGAGGCCGGTCTTGTCATCCACACGCATCGCCCGGACCGCCTGCGCCGCTACCGGCAGGGATCGCAGGCGGCGCAGTTCCTGCTGTGCGGTGACTGCGGCGTGCTGGTGGCCGTGCTGTTCGAAGAAGGCGACCAGCGGTTCGCGGCCGTCAACGTCGCCTGCCTGCAGGCGCGCGACACCTTCGCGCCACCGGTGACCGCTTCACCGCAGTCGCTCCCGCCTGACGAGAAGACCGCGCGCTGGCGACGGCTGTGGATACGGGACGTCCAGGTAGTGGCGGCACGCGTCGGCCTTTCCACCTGAGCCACCAGGCCTCGCGACCCCGTCCTTCCACCGGCCGCGCCTGCCCGAGCGCTCGTTACTGTGAGAATTCAACCCGGAATGGTGCGCGCGCAAGGCGTTGAGGTGAGATGACGAGGCAAAAAGCCTTGCGGGCAAGGCTTTCTGGTTCGACCGCAAGGCAGAAAGCCTTGAGCGCACGCCCTTCAAGGTGAGACGACAGGAGAATGCGCCTCGGCATCGAGGCTTTCAGGTGAGTCGACGAAGCAATCTGCCTTGCCGTCGAGGCTTTTCCGGTTGCGCGCAAGGCTTTTTGCCCTGCCGGCGCACCATCGAGGTGCATAAGCTAAGCTCGGAGCTCTGACCGCGAGGCACGATGCCTCGCCGGTTCACCCCGCCATCGCCGCTTCGATCTCGTCGGCGCTGCGTGCCAGCGCATCGGTGAGCACGCGCGGATCGCCGTCGGTGACCAGCACGTCGTCCTCAATACGGATGCCGATGCCCCGCCACTTCGCATCGACCGTGGTGTCGTCGTGGCCGACGTAGAGGCCCGGCTCGATGGTGAACACCATGCCGGCTTCCAGCAGGCGGGATTCGCCCTCGATGCGGTAGTCGCCCACGTCGTGCACGTCCAGGCCCAGCCAATGGCCGGTCTTGTGGCGGTAGAAGCGGCGGTACGTACCTTCGGTCAGGTGCTTTTCCAGCTTGCCCTTCAGCAGGCCGAGCCTGAGCAGGCCCTCGGTCAACGTCTCGACGGCCGCGACGTGGCCGGCTTCGTACGGCACGCCGACGCGCGCGCAGTCCAGCGCGGCGCGCTGGGCCTCGCCGACCAGGTCGTGCAGCGCGCGCTGCGCGGGGGTGAAGCGGCCGTTGACCGGGAAGGTGCGGGTGATGTCGGCGGCATAGCCGCGGTATTCGGCGCCGGCATCGATCAGCACCAGCTCGCCGTCGCGCGCCTGCGCGGTATTGGCGCGGTAGTGCAGCACGCAGGCATTGCGGCCGGCGCCAACGATGCTGTTGTAGGCCGGCCAGGCGTCATTCGCGCGGAACACACGCTCGAGATCGGCCTGCAGTTCGTACTCGCGGATGCCGGGACGCGCGGCACGCATCGCCGCACGGTGCGCTTCGACGCTGATGTCGGCGGCGCGCTGCATCAGCTTGATCTCGTCCTTCGACTTGAACAGGCGCAGATCGTGCAGCAGGTGGCCGAGTTCGAGGAATTCGTGCGGCGGCTGCGCGCCCTGCTTCACGTGCGCACGCACATGGCGCACCCAGCCGATCAGCTTGAGGTCGAAATCGGCGTCGCGGCCGAAGTGGTAGTAGACGCGCGAACGCCCTTCCAGCAGGCCGGGCAGGATCTCGTCGAGGTCATCGATGGGATACGCATCGTCCATCCCGTAGTCGTTGACCGCCCCGTCCTGGCCCGCGCGCGGACCGTCCCAGCCTTCGCGCTCGGGGTCGCGTTCGCGGCAGAACAGGATGGTCTCGCCGTGCTTGCGGCCCGGCACCAGCACCAGCACCGCGTCCGGCTCGGGAAAGCCGCTGAGATACCAGAAATCCGAATCCTGCCGGTACGGGTAGTGCGTGTCGTGGCTGCGCACGCGCTCGGCGGCGGCAGGGAGCACCAGGATCGCGTCGTTGCCGGCCAGCCGCATCAGCTGCTTGCGGCGGCGGGCGAACTCCGCCGCGCCGATGCCGGCGACCGCCTTCATCAGTTCAGGCTCCGGCGATGCCGGGGCCCGAGCACGCAATCGCCATGCAGCAGCAGGACGGCGACGCGGACGAACTCTTCCAGTTCGGCCAGCGCATCCTCGTCTTCCTCGTCGTCGCTGCTCTCGGCCGAGGCCTGCGCCAGGCGCGCCAGGTCCTGCAGTGCCTCCTGTCCTTCCTCGGACAGCGGCGGCGACGCGCCCGCCGCCAGCCCGAAGGCGCCGAGGAAACCCTGGCACCAGGAGAACAGCGCTTCGGCGCGCTCGTCCAGCGGCCGGTCCGCCGCGGGCAGCAACAGGTCGAAGGAGAAACTGCGGTCTTCCAACTGGGCCACGGCGCACTGGCGCAGCTGGTCCAGCGCACTGCCTGCCGCGGGGGCGGGCAGCTGGTCGTCGGCCAGCGCGCGGGCCAGCCAGGTGTCGTCGGCAGCGCCGCCGCCGGCCAGCCAGCCGCACAGCGCGCCGTGCAGTTCCGGGGCGTCCATGGCCAGGCCGAGCTGGCGGGAAGCGGCCGCCACGTCGGCGATATCGGGAAGGTCGGGCATAGAAGAACGCAATCCGTCAGGGGTTTCGGACAACCTCGCAAGTGTATCAACGAAAAGCCGTTTCCCTCCTTGTTGTGCATGTGTACGCATGCCTACACTCGCGTATTGCCTCCGCTCCGGGCGCCCGTCCTTCCTCCATGCACGCCTCTTCTGTCGCTGCAATCCTGGCAACGGCGTCCCCGCTGTCGTCCCGGCTGGCCATGGGACTGGCGGGCGTGGTGCTGGTGGGCGTGATCGTGATCGGCACGCGGCGCTGGTGGCAGGCATGGCTCGACAGCCGCCAGGTACCGGCCGAACCGCTGCGCAGCGAATCCCTGCGCAACCGCGACGAGCGCCTGAAGCTGGCGCTGTGGGCATCGGGCGAGCAGTTCTGGGATTACGACCTGGTGCAGCGCCGGCTGTACCGCATGCGCGCGGACGAGACCGCCACGCAGAGCGCCGACATCACCGTGCTCACCCGCCAGGGCGAGGTCCCGACCATCCACGAGGAAGACCTGCTGCTGGTGCAGGAGCGGCTGCGCCTGCACCTGCAGGGCAAGGCGCCGCTCTTCATGTCCGAGCACCGCATGGACATGCAGGGCAACGGCACGTGGGTGTGGGTGCGCGCCCGCGGCCGGGTGGTCGAGCGCGACACCGACGGCCAGCCGATCCGCATCGCCGGCACCGCCCGCGACATCACCGCCAGCCGCAACGCCGAGTACGAGCACCGCATCGCCGGCGAGGTGATGCGCAGCATGAACGAAGCGGTGGCGGTGCTGGACTGGGCGCACCAGTTCATCACCATCAATCCGGCCTTCACCCGCATCACCGGCTACGCGGATGAGGAGATCATCGGGCAACCGATGACCATGCTGGACAGCGACCAGCACGAGGACGCCTTCTTCGAACGCATGAACCGCGAGCTGCGCCTCACCGGGCGCTGGTCCGGCGAGATCTGGAAGGTGCGCAAGGACGGCGAGGAAATCCTCTGCCGGATCGAGACCAACGTGGTGCCGGACGCCAGCGGCGAGCGCCCCCTGTACGTGCAGGTACTCACCGACATCACCGAGCAGAAGCGCGCCGAGCAGGAACTGCGCTACCTGGCCAACTACGACACGCTGACCAGCCTGCCCAACCGCTCGCTGCTGTCCGAGCGCCTGTCGCGCGCCATCGTGCGGGCGCGGCGCGAGCACGGGCACGTCGCGGTGCTGTTCATCGACCTGGACCGCTTCAAGGACATCAACGATTCGCTCGGCCACGCCACCGGCGACCGCATCCTGCGCTCGGCCGCCGCGCGCGTGCAGCAGACGGTGGGCACGCAGCACACGGTGGCCCGCCTGAGCGGCGACGAGTTCACCGTGGTGCTCGAGGACATCAACGGTATGCCCGATGCCGAAGAGGTGGCCCAGCGCATCATCAACGCCTTCCACGCGCCGCTGAACTTCGGCGAGCGGCTGGAACTGGCGGTCTCGCCGTCGATCGGCATCAGCCTGTATCCCGAACATGCGCAGGTGCCGACCGAACTGCTGAAGCACGCCGACACCGCGATGTACCAGGCCAAGGCGATGGGCCGGCACACCTACGAGGTGTATTCGGAATCGATGGACGAGAAGAACCGCCATCGCGCGATCCTCGCCAGCGCGCTGCGCCGCGCGATCGACCGCAACGAACTGTCGCTGGTGTTCCAGCCGCGCCTGTCGATCTCGCGCCAGCGGATCACCGGCGTGGAGGCATTGTTGCGCTGGGACAGCAAGGAATTCGGCATGGTCTCGCCGGCGCAGTTCATCCCGCTGGCCGAAGAGTCGGGGATGATCCTCGAACTCGGCGCCTGGGCGCTGCGCAATGCGTGCATGACGTTGCGCGAGTGGCATGACGCAGGCCTGGAAGAGCTCAGCGTGGCGGTGAACGTCTCGGCCACCCAGTTGCAGCGCGGCGACCTGCAGACCGTCGTCGCCCGCACACTTCAGGAAACCGGCGTGCCCGCGAACCGCCTGGAGCTGGAACTGACCGAGAGCGTCGTCATGGCCAGTCCCGAGCAGAACGCCGACACGCTGCGTGCCTGCCGCCGGCTGGGCATCTCGCTGGCGATCGACGACTTCGGCACCGGCTATTCGTCGCTGGCGTACCTGAAGCGGTTGCCATTGACCACGCTGAAGATCGACCGCGAATTCATCAGCGACCTGACCCACGACACCGACGACGAGGCGATCACCAGCACCATCATCACGATGGGCCAGTCGCTGGCGCTGAAAGTGGTGGCCGAGGGCGTCGAGACCTGGGACCAGTACGAGTTCCTGCGCAACCACGGCTGCGACGAGGTGCAGGGCCACTGGGTCTCGCAGGCGCTGGGTGCCGACCAGTGCCTGCGCTTCATCAGGGACTATTACCCCGGCTCCGGGATGCGCGTCGCCTCCTGACGCCCTGTGGGAGCGACGTCAGTCGCGATCGACGTCCCGGGATTGCGCCTGACGCCGTTCACGTGCCCGGGCGCCCTTGACCAGCCGCCAACCACCTGCCTATCGTGGCCGCCATGGACACCGCCGACCTCCTCGACCAGTTGCGCGCGCTCAGTACGCGCATCCAGGACCTGGCCGACCGCTGCCAGCGCCTGACGGACGAGAACCGCAGCCTGCGCCAGCAGCAGGAGCATCTGGTCGGCGAGCGCTCGCAGTTGCTGGCCAAGAACGAACAGGCGCGTTCGCGCGTGGAAGCGATGATCAGCCGCCTCAAGTCGCTGGAGCAGCACACATGAGCGCAAACGAACCGGTCAGCGTCCATATCCTGGACCGCGAGTACACCGTCGGCGTCGCGCCGGAAGAACGCTCCAGCCTGATGGCCGCGGCCAAGCTGCTCGACAGTCGCATGCGCGATGTGCGGGGCAGCAACCGCATGGCCGCGGTCGATCGCGTCGCCGTGCTGGCCGCGCTCAATCTGGCACACGAATTGCAGCAGCTGCGCGACGAGCAGCACGCGCGCAACCGCGAGGTCGAACGCACGCTGCAGGATCTGCACCGCAAGCTCGATGGCGCACTCCGCGCGCCGTAACGGCGTGCACATGTCACCGACTGCCTACTGAATCCGCCGACGAACGGGCTAGGCAAAAAATCTCCGCTCGCTATACTGGCTTCGCGTCCTCTGCTGTACTCGACAGTGAGCGCAAACATTCGCCTTGTCCCTTAATGACGACCACGGGATGGTGACGTAACCGGGAGTGCAGGTCTGCCTCGCAGCGGAAAGCCCGATGGTTGCCCAACCTTCCCACTTGAACCCCGGGTTCAAGGTCGTTTCGCGAACATCGTGTATGGCGGAGGACGTATTTTTCCCGCGGCAGCGGCATCAGCCGCGACCCGGCCGGTCCTGTTGCACCCGCCCTTGAGCGGGATGACTTCGAAACGAAGCCGACTGCACGAGGGATCCGACGCACAGGGCCGTGACTGACGCCGCTCCCGCGGTCCCACACCGGCAACCCCGGTGCGCATGCCGTAAAATTCGCGCATGCCTTTCCCTTCTCCCTGTTCACCATGACCGCCGGGCGCGATGCGCTGCGGCGCGAGCTGCGTGCGCGCAGGCGCGCCCTGTCCGCCGCCGAGCGCATCGCCGGCGCGGATGCGCTGGCGACGCGCCTGTTCGCGCTGCCGTTCTTCCCCGCCACCGGCTACGTGGCCGGCTACTGGGCGATGGATGGGGAGATCGGCCTGCACAGCTGGCAACTGCGGCTGCCGACGGGCCTGGTCTACTGCCTGCCGGTGCTGTCGGACGACGGGACGCTGCGCTTCGCGCCATGGCGCCCGGGCGACGAGCTGGTCACCAACCGCTACGGCATCCCGGAACCGGACGTGGATCCGCGCTCGGGCCTGCCTGCCTCCGACCTGGCCCTGATCGTGGTGCCGCTGGTGGGCTTCGACGCCGCCGGGCACCGTCTCGGCATGGGGGGCGGCTGGTACGACCGCACACTGGCGCCGCGCCTGCAGCGTCCCGCTCCACCATGGCTGGTCGGGGTCGGTTTCGAAGCGCAGCGCATCGACGCGCTGGGCGCCCAGCCCTGGGACGTGCCACTGGACGCGATCTGTACCGAGCGCGACACCCTGCTCCCTTCACCTTCCCTGGCAGACGCCCCGCCATGACCACCCGCAAGCACTACTGGCTGATGAAGTCCGAGCCGGACGCCTTCTCGATCGACAACCTGAAGAAGGTCGGCACCGAGCCGTGGAACGGCGTGCGCAACTACCAGGCGCGCAATTTCATGCGCGCCATGCAGGTCGGCGACGGCGTGCTGTTCTACCACTCCAACTGCAAGGAACCGGGCATCGTCGGTACCGCCACCGTGGCGAGCGCCGCCTATCCGGACGATACCCAGTTCAACCCGAAGTCCGACTACTACGACCCCAAGAGCACGCGCGAAGAACCGCGCTGGTCGCTGGTGGACGTGAAGTTCGAGCGCAAGTTGAAGCGCACCATCACGCTGGACGAGATCAAGCAGCATGCCGACGACCTGGGCGAGGGCTTCGCGCTGATCCAGCGCGGCACCCGCCTGTCGGTGCTGCCGGTGACCGCTGCGCAATGGAAGTTTCTTCTTTCGCTCGAATAACTCGCACGCCTGCAGGAGCGCCCCATGGGCGCGATGCTTTTCCCCATCGAGATGACCCCATGAGCGAAGCAAAGCGCCTGGCCGGCGAAAAGGCCATCGAGTTCGTCGAGGACGGCATGATCGTCGGCGTCGGCACCGGCTCCACCGTGGCCTACTTCATCGATGCGCTGGGCGGCATAAAGGACCGCATCAAGGGCGCCGTGTCCAGTTCGGAACAGAGCACGGCGCGCCTGAAGCAGCACGGCATCGAGGTGCTCGACCTCAACCACACCGGCACGTTGTCGCTGTACGTGGACGGCGCCGACGAGTGCGATCCGCACAAGCGCCTGATCAAGGGCGGCGGCGCCGCGCTGACGCGCGAGAAGATCATCGCCGAGGCCAGCAAGCAGTTCGTCTGCATCGTCGACCCGAGCAAGCAGGTGCCGGTGCTCGGCAGGTTCCCGCTGCCGGTGGAGGTCATCCCGATGGCGCGCAGCTTGGTGGCGCGCGAGATTCTGGCGATGACCGGCGGCCAGCCGGTGTGGCGCGACGGCGTGACCACCGACAACGGCAACGTCGTGCTGGACATCCACAACCTGTCGATCACCGATCCGGTGGCGATGGAACGCGAGATCAACCAGATTCCGGGCGTGGTCAGCGTCGGCCTGTTCGCGCGCCGTCCGGCGGACATCGTCATCGTCGGCGGCGAACCGCCCATCGTGCTGCGCTGATGGCCGTGCGCGGGCGGAAGCCCGCGCCTACGCCTCGCTCGAGAGCAGCTTCACGAGTTCTCCGACCACCTCGCGCTTTCTCTGCGACAGCCGCAGGAAGGCGTCGATGACGTGGCGATCGCGGCTGCCCACACCCGCCGGCCACACGGCCTGCGTCTCCGCCACGCGCGATCTCGCAGAGCTGCCGTAGCGAAGGGCATGGGGTTCCACACCCAACACGCTGGCGATCACCTGCAGCTTGTCCTGTGCCGGGATTGCCTTTCCCGCCAGCCAGCGCGACGTCGTCTGGAAGGTGACCGAGCGTCCTCGATAGTGGCTGTTGAACAGGTTGAACAACACCTTCGGGCGCACGTCATACCCCGCCTGCTGCATGGCATTCGCCAGCCGTTGCGAGAATTTTTCGCGCTCGTTGCCCATGGCGGCCACGTTAGCGGCGTGAAGTCACACTTATTCACTATCAGAGTTAATTGACGCGCACTTTTTGAGTTCATAGAGTGGCTGCGCATCGCGCGAACGAGCGGGATGATGCTCATCCACGCGATGCCATCCCCGGATACAGGACGACTCCGATGACATCGAAGGACCGCGATACCCATACCCCTACATCACCCGACGAGACGCAGAACCTGCAGCCCGCGCTGCGGGAATCGTCCGGCGCACCCCTCGACGACGCCCTGCATCTGCTGCAGGTCGATCCGGGCCACAGCCTGGCGGATCCCGGACTTGCCCGCCTGACGCCGACCGGCCTGGATCGCCTGCTCCTCGCCGCGCGACACCAGGCCGACCGCAACCACGACGGCATCCTGCTGTTGCTGGATCTGCTGCAGCTCGCGCAGCGCGCGGAGGGCGCCGGCACACGCCGGCTGATGCCCGGTGTGATCCGCCAGTTGCGCCATCATGTGGAGGACCAGCGTCGCTGGCAGGCGCTCGCGGACAACGCGGCGTACTACCGCGACAACCGGCAAGTGGCCGAACGCATCGCTGCGCGGCTGGAAGCGGGCTGATCCCGGCCACGTCCGCGGAACCCGGCGCTACACTACGCGTTCTTTCGATGCCGGATGCCGACATGCGCCTTTCAACATGGTCCGTCCTCGCCGTCACCCTCCTCCTCAGCGCCTGCGCCAACGGCGGTCCCTGGGTCGAAGTGGGCGGTGAGCGGTTCAAGGTCGAGATCGCGGACGACGACGCCGAGCGGGCGCGGGGGCTGATGTTCCGCGACGAACTGGCGACCGGCACCGGCATGCTCTTCATCCACGAGGACGAGCAGCCGCAGGCGTACTGGATGAAGAACACCCGCATTCCGCTGGACATCCTGTACTTCGACAACGACCGCAAGCTGGTGACGCAGCAGCGCAACGTGCCGCCCTGTTCCGGCGGCAACCGCTGCCCGTCCTATCCCAGCGACCAGCCAGCCCGTTACGTGCTGGAGCTCAATGCCGGCGAGGCCGAGCGGCTGAAGCTGCAGGACGGTGCGGAAATGACCTTCGGCAAGGGTATTCCGCCGGTCCGCTGAGGCTTGATTGTGCGGCCGATTGGCCGCAGTCTGTGGCCATGGGGGATCGACTGACATTGCCGGAATGGAATGCGTTGGCCAGCCAGGCGGACGACACCGTACCGCTGCTGGAAACCGCGCTGCTGATTGCGCGCGACGAATACCCCGACCTCGACGCCGACCTGTACGACACGCTGGTCCAGAGCCACGCCGAGCACCTGCGGCACGAGATCGGCACCATCGAGCCGTGGCCGCTGAAGATGGCCGCGATCAACCGCCACCTGTTCGACGAGCTCGGCTACACCGGCAACCACGACGAGTACTACGACCCGCGCAACAGCTACCTCAACCAGGTATTCGAGCGCCGGCTGGGCAATCCGGTGTCGCTGGCGATGGTGCAGATGGAAGTCGCGCACCGGCTCGGCGTCCCACTCGATGGCGTTTCGTTCCCCGGCCATTTCCTGGTGCGGCTGCCGGTGGACGACGGGTTGCTGGTGATGGATCCGTTCAACGGTGGTCGTCCGCTGGGTGTGGACGAGCTTCGCGAACGCGCCAAGCCCCATCTCGGCGGCGACATGCCGGACGATGCGGCGCTGCTGCACATCCTCAATCCCGCCTCGCCGCGCGCGATCCTGGTGCGCACGCTGCGCAACCTGCACGGCGTCTACGCCGAGCGCGAGGAATGGGACCGCGCCGCGCGCAGCGCCGATCGCGTGCTGAAGCTGACGCCCGACCAGCCCGATGCCCTGCGCGATCGCGGACTGGCCTACCTGAAGATGGACTACAAGGCCGGCGCGCAACGCGACCTGGCACGCTACCTGCACCTGTCGCCGGAAGCGAACGACGCCCCGGCGATGCGCGAGCAGCTGGTGGAGCTCAACGCCGTGCGCACCTCGCGGATGCATTGATGCGGCATGCATCTGCATCCGTGGGAGCGACGTAAGTCGCGATGACGCCTTGCGGGACCGCCATCGCGACTTACGTCGCTCCCACAACCACAGCTCAATCCAGCTCCACCATCTCGAAATCGTCCTTGCCCACGCCACAATCCGGGCAGGTCCAGTCATCCGGAATATCTTCCCAGCGCGTGCCCGGGGCGATGCCCTCTTCCGGCAGCCCGTCGGCCTCGTCGTAGATGAAACCGCAGACCACGCACATCCAGGTGCGGAACATGGTGTCGGTGGCGTCGGTCATCGGATAATGCCGGCTGGAAGGAGCGGCCATTGTCCCATCGCCGCCCGCGCACCGGAAGTTCATCGATGATCTCGCTGCCGCCGTCCGTCCGCCCTGCCCGCGGGCTGTACCTGATCACGCCGGAAGAGCCGGGTACCACGCGCCTGCTGGCTCGCGTAGCGGCCGTGCTGCCGCATGCCACCTGGCTGCAGTACCGGCAGAAGGGCGCGGATGCCGGTCTTCGCCATGCGCAGGCCGCGGCCTTGCAGGCACTGTGCACGCAGGCCGGTATACCGCTGATCATCAACGACGATGCCGCCCTCGCCGCCGACGTGGGTGCCGCGGGTGTTCACCTCGGCGAAGACGACGGTGACATCGCCGCCGCGCGCGCCTTGCTGGGACCGCAGGCCATTGTGGGTGCCTCCTGCTACGACGACGTCGCGCTGGCCGAACGCGCGGTGGCGGCGGGCGCCAGCTACGTGGCCTTCGGCGCCTTCTTCCCGACCACCAGCAAGGTCACCACGCGGCGCGCGACGCCGGCGCTGCTGGCCGCAGCAGCAGTATTGGGGGTCCCGCGGGTGGCGATAGGCGGCATAACGCCCGACAATATGGGCCCGCTGGTGGCCGCCGGCGCCGACCTGGTCGCCGTGATCGGCGGCGTATTCGAGGCGCCTGACCCGGTGGCTGCTGCGAAGGCGTACCGGCAAGCCTTCGCGGGCGCCTGACGCGTTGTGGGAGCTATGTAAGTCGCGATGACGGGCCGACGGTGGTTCATCGCGACTTACGTCGCTCCCACAGCGCAAATCTCCCCCTTTCTGGAACTCCCATGAACCACGACCAGTCCCACGCCCTCTTCGCCCGCGCCCAGCATTTGCTGCCCGGCGGCGTCAATTCGCCGGTGCGCGCGTTCAAGTCGGTGGGCGGCGAGCCGTTCTTCGTGCAGCGCGCCGATGGCGCTTACCTGCACGACGTCGACGGCAACCGCTACATCGACTATGTCGGCTCGTGGGGCCCGATGATCGTCGGCCACAACCATCCCGCCGTGCGCGATGCGGTGCAGAACGCCATCCAGAACGGGCTGTCGTACGGCGCACCCTGCCCCGCAGAAGTGACCATGGCGGAGATCATCACGCGGCTGGTGCCGTCGTGCGAGATGGTGCGCATGGTCAACTCCGGGACCGAGGCCACGCTGTCGGCGATCCGCCTGGCGCGCGGCGCCACCGGCCGCAACCGCATCGTCAAGTTCGAAGGCTGCTACCACGGACACGGCGACTCGTTCCTGGTGAAGGCCGGCAGCGGCATGCTGACGCTGGGCGTGCCAACCTCGCCCGGCGTGCCGGCCGGCCTCAGCGAACTGACGCTGACACTGAGCTACAACGACTTCGAAGGTGCGACACAGCTGTTCGAACAGGTCGGCGGCGAGATCGCCTGCCTGATCATCGAACCGGTGGTCGGCAACGCCAACTGCCTGCCGCCGCGCGAGGGCTACCTGCAGCACCTGCGCGACCTGTGCACGCGGCACGGTGCGCTCCTGATCTTCGACGAAGTAATGACCGGCTTCCGCGTCGCGCTCGGCGGTGCACAGGCGCACTACGGCATCACCCCGGACCTCAGCACCTTCGGCAAGATCATCGGCGGCGGCATGCCGGTGGGCGCCTACGGTGGCCGCCGCGAGCTGATGCAGCAGATCGCGCCGGCCGGCCCGATCTACCAGGCCGGCACGCTGAGCGGCAATCCGGTAGCGATGGCCGCGGGCCTGGCGATGCTGGAGCTGATCCAGGCGCCCGGCTTCCACGACCGCCTCGCCGCCGCCACGGCGACGCTGTGCGACGGCATGGAAGCGGCCGCGCGCGAGGCCGGCGTCCCGCTGACCACCACGCGCGTCGGCGCGATGTTCGGCGTGTTCTTCACCGACCAGCAGGTCGACACCTATGCGCAGGCCATCGCCTGCGACACCGCGGCGTTCAACCGCTTCTTCCACGCCATGTTGGAGCGCGGCGTGTACCTGGCGCCGTCGGCGTTCGAAGCCGGCTTCATGTCCAGCGCACACACGCCGGACGTGATCGAGGCGACGTTGGCCGCCGCGCGCGAGGCCTTCAAGGTGGTCGCGGCGGGATGAAGCCGCGGATCCACCAGGTGCTGTTCGATTTCGACGGCGTCCTGGCGCACTACCGGCACGAGGTACGCATCGCGCATCTCGCCACGCATGCGCAGTGCGAACACGAACACGTCCGCAGCGTGCTGTTCGCCTCCGGCCTGGAAACCGAATACGACAGCGGCGCCATCGATACCGCTACCTACCTGCGCCGGCTGGGCGACGGCATCGGCGCGACGATCGACGAAGACACCTGGATCGCCTCGCGGATGGCCGGCAGCACCGCCATCGACGATGTGCTGGTCAGGATCGCCGCGCTGCACGCGGACGTGGCAATGGGCGTGCTGACCAACAACGGCGCGATGATGACGCAGGCCATTCCGCGCATCGTCGCGCGGCTGGCGTCGCGGATCGAAGGCCGCGTGCTGACCAGCGGCGGCCTGCAGCGGCGCAAGCCAGCACCGACGACGTTCACGCATGCGCTCGACGTGCTCGGCTGGGACGCAGCGAGCACGCTGTTCGTCGACGACCTGTTCACCAACGTGCAGGGCGCGCGCGAGGCCGGCCTGCACGCGGAAACCGTCACCGACGCCCGCAGCCTCGGCAAGGCGCTGAAGCGCTACGTGTTCGGGCCGCAGACCGGCTGGTAGCCGCTTCAGCGCGCAGTGAACGCCTTCAGCGCGGTATGCAGGCGCTTCAGCCCTTCGGCCACTTCCGCGTCGGTGATGTTGAGCGACGGCACGAAGCGCAGCACGTCCGGACCGGCCTGCAGCATCAGCAGGCCCTGTGCGGCGGCCAGATCGAGAACCTCGCTCGCTCGACCGGCGTACTTCGCATTGAGCACCGCGCCCAGCATCAGGCCGCGGCCACGCACCTGCGAGAACAGGCCGAGCTCGGCGTTGATTGCATCCAGTCCCTTGCGCAGGGCAGCCGACTGGCGCGCCACGTTGTTGGCGATCTGCGGCGACGCCAGCTTGCGCAGCGCCACGCGTGCGACGGCGGCGGCCAGCGGATTGCCGCCGAAGGTGGTGCCGTGCGCGCCGAACTGCATCACCTCGGCCACCTTCGGCCCGGCCAGCATCGCGCCGATCGGGAAGCCGCCGCCCAGCGCCTTCGCCAGCGTGACGATGTCCGGCACCACGCCGTCCTGCCAGTGCGCGAACAGCGTGCCGGTGCGGCCCATGCCGGCCTGGATCTCGTCCAGCACCAACAGCGCGCCATGGTGGTCGCACAGCGCACGGACGGCGCTCAGGAAGCCGGGGGCGGCCGGCATCACGCCGCCCTCGCCCTGCACCGGCTCGAGCATCACCGCGGCGACGTCGCCGCACGACATGGCGATCTCCAGCTGGGTCAGGTCGTTGAAGTCGACATAGCGGAAGCCGGCCGGCAACGGCTCGTAGCCTTCCTGGTACTTGGGCTGCGCGGTCGCGGTGACTGCCGCCAGCGTGCGGCCGTGGAAGCTGCCGCGGAAGGTCACGATGACGCGCTGGTCCGGCGCACGGCCCTGCGAGGTCGCCCACTTGCGCACCAGCTTGATCGCCGCTTCGTTGGCCTCGGCGCCGGAGTTGCACAGGAACACGCGCTCGGCGAAACGCGAGGCGCTCACCAGTTCCTCGGCCAGGCGCAGCGGCGGCTCGCTGTAGAACACGTTGCTGGTGTGCCACAGCTTGCCCGCCTGCTCGGTGAGCGCGGCGACCAGGTCCGGATCGTTGTGGCCCAGACCGCACACGGCGATGCCGGCCGACAGGTCCAGGTACTCGCGGCCCTCGCTGTCCCAGACGCGTGCGCCCTGGCCGCGCTCCAGGATCACCTCACGCGGACGGTAGACCGGCAGGTAATAGCGCTGTCCGTTCGACAGCAGGTCGGGGGTCGTGGCGCTCATGGCGACGGCTCGGCGGCGGTAAGGGGCCGCGTATTGTCGCTCATCGCGCCGCCCGCACTAGCGGGCGGTGCAGCATGCCGCCGTCAGCCGGCGAACGCGATCTCCGCCGCCGGCAGCGCGCGGATGCCGACGCCGAAACTGCGGATCGCCGGCAGCGTGGCGTTGTGGTGGGCACGGATCTGCTGCGCGTCGGCATGCGGCTTGTCGTGCGTGGTGTGCGCATCCGACGCCAGCACCACGTGGTAGCCGTGCGCGGCGGCGCTGCGCGTGGTGGTGTCCACGCAGAATTCGGTGGCGTAACCGCACAGCACCACGCCTTCCACGCCACAGAACGACAGCACTTCGTCCAGCCCGGTGCGCAGGAACGAGTCCGGCGTGGTCTTGCGGATGCGGTGGTCGCCCTCGACGACCTGCAGCGCCGGGTGCAACGCCCAGCCTTCGGATTCCGCCTCCAGATCACCACCACGCTCGTGCTGCACGAAGACCACCGGGGCGGCGGCTTCGCGCGCCTTCTGCGCCAGCGCGTTGATGCGCGCAACGACGGCATCGGCATCGGCCGGCGGCGGTTGCGGCTCGAACAGGCCACGCTGCACATCGATCACGACCAGGGCGAGATTCATCTAGCGGACTCCTCGTTCGTCTGCCTTACCAGCTTCCCGTATTCGGCATCGAAAGCCAAGGCTCCTGCGGCGGCAGCGATGCGCCCTTCTGCAGCAGTTCGATGGAGATCAGGTCCGGCGTGCGCACGAACGCCATGCGTCCGTCGCGCGGCGGGCGGTTGATGGTGATGCCCAGCGACTGCAGGTGCGCGCACAGCGCGTAGATGTCGTCGACCTCGAAGGCGAGGTGGCCGAAGTTGCGTGCGCTGCCGTAGTCCTCGGGCGGCGTACCGTCTTCCGGCGGCCAGTTGTAGGTCAGTTCGACTTCCGCTTCCGGATTGGCCGGCGCGCCGAAGTACACCAGCGTGAAGCGGCCCTGCGGACTTTCCATGCGCCGGGTTTCGGTCAGGCCCAGACCCTCGGTGAGGAAACGGCTGGTTGCGTCCAGGTCGTGGACACGGATCATGGCGTGCAGGTATTTCATGGCATCGACTCGTAAAGTCAGTCAAGGAACAGGTCAGGCAAAAGAATCTGCGAGGCATCGACGGCATACGGCGCGAAGTCGGTGACACCAGCCTCGCGCAGCACTTCTTCATCGATCAGGAACCGCCCGTGGAAACCCGCGGCCTCGCGCACCAGCACGGCATGTGCCGCATCGGCCACGATCTGCGGCGTGCGACAGCGCGGGATCTCGACGCCCGGGATCATGTTCAGCGCATCGGTGGCGATGATGGTGCGCGGCCACAGCGCATTGACGGCGATGCCCTGCGGACCGAACTCGCCGGCCAGGCCCAGCGTCACGAAGCTCATGCCCATCTTCGCCAGGGTGTAGCCGGTGTGCGGCGCCCACCACTTCGGATCCAGCGACGGGGGCGGCGCCAGCGTCAGGATGTGCGGGTTCGCGGCCTGCTTCAGGTACGGAAGCGCGGCCTGCGCGCACAGGAAACTGCCGCGCGCATTGACCTGCTGCATCAGGTCGAAGCGCTTCATCGGCGTGTCCAGCGCACCGGCCAGCCAGATGGCGCTGGCATTGTTGACCAGGATGTCGATGCCGCCGAAGGCATCGGCCGTGGCGGCCATCGCGGCCTTCACCTCGTCTTCTTCGCGGATGTCGCACTTCAGCGCCAGGCCGCGTCCACCGGCGTCGTTCACCGCCTGCGCGGCGGTGTGGATGGTGCCGGGCAGTTTCGGGTTCGGCACCGACGACTTGGCGGCGATCGCCACGTTGGCGCCGTCGCGCGCGGCGCGCAGGGCGATGGCCAGGCCGATGCCGCGGGAGGCGCCGGTGATGAAGAGGGTCTTGCCAGCCAGCGAGGTCATGGCGTGCTCCGGGAGGGAATGGATACGGCGGCGCTCACGGCTTCGGTCCCTGTCCCTCGTTGTCTTCCCACTTGAGGAGGCGACGGGTGATGAAGCGATAGACGGGCTTGCCGGTGCGGAACCACAGGTCGCGCAGCCACGACGTGCGCTTCAGCACGCGCCGCTCGACAGGCGTGATGGACGCGGCGCAGTACATGCGCTTGTGCTTGAGCAGGTGGCGCAGGTCCTGGCGCGCCAGCAGGCGCATCCAGCGCGAGCGCGGATCGCCACGGGTGGCGAGCTGGAAATCGATGATGGCGGGGCGTCCATCGGCCAGCACCAGCCAGTTGGCTTCCTTGGCGAGGTCGTTGTGCGCGATGCCGCGACGGTGAAGTTGCTGCAACAACCGGCGGGCGGCGCGGAAATAGGCCAGGTCGCCGCGCGGAGGACGCTGGTACATGGCCGCGCCCTCCATGTAGCTGCGGTCCAGCCGGCGACCCGTCCAGTCCAGCAGCTGCGGGACGTCGGCCATGCCGGCGACCTTGCGCAAGGCCAGGGCCTCGCGACGCGCCAGCCACCAGGCCGGCAGTCGCAGCCACAGCGGCACGTGCGCGAGGTCGCGCCGCACGAACGGCCCCTCGGGTCCCTGCATCAACGAGATGCGGCCGAAGCTGTCGGCCTTGAGTGCAGCGATTTCGGAAGGCGAGCGCAAGTCCACCCCGTCATTCTACGTCCATAGGTCGCAGACGCGGGTCATGTACCGCCGCCTATAATCCGCCGATGGAAGCCTCCTGGTTCGACAACCTGCTGGCCTGGATCAGCGCGCATCCCGTGGCCGCAGGGCTGGTGATCTTCGCGATCGCGTTCTGCGACGCGGTGATCATCCTCGGCGCCATCGTGCCGGCCCTGCCGCTGCTGTTCGCGGTGGGCGTGCTGATCGGGCTGGGTGAAATCTCCGGTCCCTACGCCGTCGTCTGCGCCACGCTGGGCGCGCTGATCGGCGATGCGACGAGTTACTGGGTCGGCCACCGCTGGGGCCAGCAGCTGCGCACGGTGTGGCCGTTCCGCAAGTATCCGCAGTTGCTCGACCGCGGCGAGATCCTGTTCCGCCGCAATGCGTGGAAGAGCATCTTCATCGCCCGCTTCGTCGGCCCCATCCGCCCGTTCGTGCCCGCGGTCGCCGGCATCTCGCGCATGCCGCTGCGGCGCTACGTCGTGGCCAGCGGCGCGGCCTGCGTGGCGTGGGCCGCCGCGTTCCTGTTGCCGGGCTGGGTGCTGGGCCATGCCTACGACGCGGTCGCGGCGGTGGCCGGGCGGCTGGCGCTGGTGCTGGGCCTGATGGTCGTGGTGCTGGCCGTGGCATGGGCGCTGGTGCTGTACACCTACCGCTGGTTCGCCGCGCACGCGGACGCGCTGCTGGCGCGCGTGCTGGGCTGGTCGCACGCGCATCCGGTACTGGGCCGCTACACGGCGGCCGTGTTCGACCCGGCACGGCGCGAATCGGTGCCGCTGGCGCTGCTCGCCATCCTGCTGCTGGCCATCGTCTGGGTGTGGTTCGCGTTCCTCGTCATCGTGATCGGCCACGGCGAACCGCTGGCGGTCGACCTGTGGGTCTACGAACTGATGCGCGCCCTGCGCAATCCGCTCGCGGACTACCCGCTGGCGGCGATCGCCTCGCTCGGCGACGAGCAGGTGCTCGCGCCGGCCTCGCTGCTGGTGCTGGGCTACCTGTGCTGGCGCAAGCGCTGGATGGCAGCCGGCCATTGGCTGGCTGCGCTGGCGTTCGGTCTGGCGCTGACGGCCTGGCTCGGCGCATCGGTCGACATTCCCAAGCCGCCGAGCGTCAGCAGCGGCTTCGGCTTTCCGTCGATCGCGGTGACGATGTCGACGATCACCTTCGGCTTCTTCGCGGTGCTGATCGCGCGCGAACTGCCGGGCCGCACGCGGGTGTGGCCGTACCTGGTGTCGGGCCTGGTGGTGGCGCTGATCGGCTTCGCGCGCATCTACCTGGGCGCACACTGGTTGAGCGACATCATCGGCGGCATGTTGTTCGGCCTGGTCTGGCTGCTGGTGCTCGGCATCGCCTACCGCCGGCGCATGGTGCGCTCGTTCTGGATCAAGCCGATCGCATGGCTGTTCTACGGCAGCTTCGTGCTGGCGGCGTTGTGGCATGCGCCGCGCAACGTGGACACCATGCTGGCGCAGTTCCAGGCGCCGGTGATCGAGCGCGCCGTCGCCCTGCAGGCCTGGTGGAACGACGGCTGGCAGTCGCTGCCGGCGCGACGCAACGAGTTCGACGATGAGCAGCGCTGGCCCCTCGACGTTCAACTCGCCGGTCCGCTGGCGCCGTTGAAGGCGACACTGTCGGCCGCCGGCTGGCGCGAGCAGCCGCAGGCGGGCTGGGAAGACGCCCTCAACCTGCTCGACATCGACCTGGCGGACGACAGGCAACCGGTGCTGCCAGCCACGCTGGACACGCGCGCCGAGAGCCTGCTGATGCTGCGTGATGGCGACCAGCCGGGCGAGATCTACGTGTTGCGCCTGTGGCCGGCCGACACGCGCCTGCAACCTGGCGACGTGCCCTTGTGGATCGGCAGCGCGCAGGTGATGCAGCAGCAGCGCGCGTTCAACCTCATCCGCCTCTGGCGGCCATTGCGCGAGGCGCGCACGGCACTGGATGCGGTGACGCAGGCCACGTCGGACCTCGACCATGCGATCGCACCGCATCCCGATTCCGGGCTTCCGGTGCTGCGCCTGCGTACCGAGGGCGCGGACGTCCGTCCACCCGCGACGTGTCCAAAGACAAGTAGAGCGGAGCTTGCTCCGCTTGCAGCATCCGCGCTTTACGGACAGGCATGCGCAGTCGAGCAAGCTCGACTCTACGACCCTCTGATGAATCACGGGAGCCGGGCGAACCCGGCGCTATGGCGGCGCCGTCAGTCGATCCACTCCAGCAGGCGCTGCAGGCGGGCGTTGACGTCGTTCTCCTGAAGCAGCGACACGCGCTGCAACGGCGTGATGGGCAGCACCTGTGCGAGCCGCCAGCCGACCCATCCGGCATGCTCGAACACACGCGCAGGCAGCTTGCTGATGTCGGTGCCCACCTTCTCCATCATCGTCTGCAGCAAGGTGCCCAGCAGCGCATGCTCCGGCAGGATCTCGAGATCCTCATCCGAATGCAGCCATTCCACGTCGGCCATGACCAGTCCGTTGTCGCGCACGCGCGTGCGCACCACGTGGAAGCGGCGATGCCCGCGCACGCGCAGCGACAGCAGGCCATCCTCGCCCATGTCGAAGTTCTCGATCCGCGCCTCGACACCGTAGGCGGCCGGCGTGGCGGGCGCGCCGGCTTCGCTGCCCTCCAGGATCAGGCAGACCCCGAAACCGCCACCTGACCGTCCGCAGTCGCGCACCAGGTCCAGGTACCGTCGCTCGAAGATGCGCAGGTCCATGGCGGCACCGGGCAGCAGAACCTTGTGCAGCGGGAACAGCGGAAGGGAATCGACCGTCGTCATGCGCGCAGTGTACGGAACCCCGGCCGCGATGCGCCGGCGTCCATCACCAGTGTGAGCTTACGACGGCGCCTCGCCCGACGTCGTCGCGCGATGGCGCGACCACCACATCATCCGTCCTGCAGTGCCGCCAGGAAGCGCCGCGGAGCGCCGTCGAACCCGCCGTTCGACATGAACACCACATGGTCGCCGGGGCGCGCCTGCGCTTTCAGCGCGGCGATCAGCGCATCGGCATCGGGCACCGTGCGCGCGTCGCCGCGGATGGCGGCGACCACCTTGCCCGCGTCCCACGCCAGTTCCGGCCGATGCAGGAAGACCACGCCATCGGCGATGTCGAGCGACGGCGCCAGGGCCTCGGCATGCGCGCCCGAGCGCATCGAATTGCTGCGGGGTTCCATCGCCACGAGGATGCGCGCGTCACCGACACGGGCACGCAGGCCCTCAAGCGTGGTGTGGATGGCGGTGGGATGGTGGGCGAAATCGTCGTAGATGGTGATGCCGTCGTGCTGGCCGATCACTTCCAGCCGGCGCTTCACGCTGCGGAACGCCGCCAGGGCCGGCAGCACCGTGGTGACGTCGACACCGACCGCATGGCAGGCGGCCAATGCGGCGAGTCCGTTCAGCACGTTGTGACGGCCGAGCATCGGCCAGTGCACCTCACCGATCTCGGTGCCGTGGTGGCGCACGGCGAAGGCGCTGCCGTCCTCGCGGATCAGACGTGCGCTCCATTCCATCGCGGCATCAAAACCGAAGCGCTCCACAGGTGTCCAGCAGCCCATCGCCAGCACCTCCGCCAGGCGCGCATCCTCGCCGTTGACGATCAGGCGGCCGCGGCGCGGCACGGTGCGGACGAGATGGTGGAACTGGCGCTGGATCGCCGCCACGTCCGGGAAGATGTCGGCGTGGTCGTACTCCAGGTTGTTGAGGATCGCGACCAGCGGGCGGTAGTGGACGAACTTGCTGCGCTTGTCGAAGAACGCGGTGTCGTACTCGTCCGCCTCGACGACGAACTCACGACCGCCGCCGATGCGCGCGGACGCGCCGAAATCCTCGGCCACGCCGCCGATCAGGAAGCCCGGCGAGCGTCCTGCCGCCTCCAGCAGGTAGGTCAGGATGGTCGTCGTGGTGGTCTTGCCGTGCGTGCCGGCGACGGCAAGCGTGTCGCGGCCGGGCAGCACGCGTTCGGACAGCCACTGCGCGCCGGAGATGTAGCGCCGGCCCTGGTCCAGCACGGCTTCGACCGCCGGGTTGCCGCGCGACAGCGCGTTGCCGATCACGATCTCGTCGCAGTCCGGCGCGATGTTCTGCGGCTGGTAGCCCTGCGCCAGCGCGATGCCGAGCTTTTCGAGCTGGGTCGACATGGGCGGGTAGATGGCCTGGTCGCTGCCTTCGACCGTGTGGCCGAGTTCGCGCGCCAGCGCGGCGACGCCGCCCATGAACGTACCGGCGATGCCGAGGATGTGGATCTTCAAGACGGGACTTCCGTGGAAACTGCGCAGACTTTAGCCGAGCGCGCCGGGTCAGCGCGAGAAGCGCAGCGTCTGCAGATCGATGGTGCCGCTCTCGCCCTTCACCACCAGCGTGTTGCGGCCCGGCGCCAGCACCAGGCCACGGAACCCGCGCGCCCTGTCCACGGCATTCACCGGCGTGCCGTTGAGCACCAGTGACACGCGCCCCTTGCCCTGCCCGTCCAGCGCCAGCCGGTAGGAGCCGCCTGCGCCCGCGTCGAAGGTGTACTTCAGCCATTCGCCGCGCTGCAGGCCGGCGACGTACAACTGCCCGCCGGCGCCCTTGCCGAGGTCGACGCCATCGTTGCGGTACGTCATCGCCGGATTCCACACCACGCGTTCGCCGCCATCGGAGATGTGGTGGTTGGCCGGCGTCAGATCAAAGTACGCGACGCCGTTGCGGCCCATGTCGAAGTCGACGGCGGCGATGGCACCGCCCGCCTCGCCGACCACGTGCGCCCTGAACGGCACCGACTGGTCCGAATGCGGCGCGCGGAACAGCGCATCGATCACGTCCGGATGCTGCACGTTGTTGTCGTAGCGCACGTCCTCGGTGGCGAAGCGCATCAGCGCGGCTTCCGCGGCTTCCGCGGACGGCTTCGGGCTCTCGCCCTTCCAGTAGGCCAGCACCTGCCGGTAGCCCTCGTTCGGCACCACCTGGAGCGGATTGTTGTAGCGGATCTTCTTCAGCGGCCACCACGCCCAGCCGATCCCCTCGCCTTCCACCAGCGCGACGGTGCGCGCGAACCAGTCGTTGGAGTTCTCGCCGGTCTCGCCCAGCCACAACGGCATGTTGTGCTTGTCGCGCAGCGCCAGCGAGTCGGCGATGCTCTCGCGGGTGGTGACGTACCAGTACTTGTGGAAGCTGATGACCAGGTTGTCGTCCCACGGGCCGTCGTCGAGCACGCCGCGGTAGTTGTTGCCCCAGCAGTTGCCCTCGATGACGAGGATGTGGCGTTTGTCCACTTCGCGGATCGCGCGCGTGGTGCGCACCAGCAGGTCCTTCAGCGGTGCGTTGCCGTCTTCCTTGCAACCGTTGGCGTCGGCCTTGTCGGCGAAACCCCAGTTCGGCTCGTTAATGATATCGTAGGCGGCGATGTAGGGCTCGTCCTTGTACCGCTGCGCGAGCTGCTTCCACAGCGCGACCATCTTGTCCTGGTGGCGCGGATCCTCCCATAGCGAGGGCGTCGCGGGATCGCGGTCGGCGATGTTGTTGTCGTTGCCCTGCCCGCCCGGTGCGGCATGCAGGTCGAGGATCAGGTACAGGTCGTTGGCCTTGGCCCAGGCTAGCAGTTGATC
Organism: Pseudoxanthomonas japonensis; assembly: GCF_043632995.1. Taxonomy (NCBI): domain Bacteria; kingdom Pseudomonadati; phylum Pseudomonadota; class Gammaproteobacteria; order Lysobacterales; family Lysobacteraceae; genus Pseudoxanthomonas; species Pseudoxanthomonas japonensis. The sequence continues at coordinate 3,513,041 of NZ_CP171632.1, forward strand.
GGTGCGGCGGAAGCCTTCCTCGACCCAGGTCTGCCGCCCGGCGACCGGCTCCTGTTCAACCGGCAGCGTATACAGCGCGTAGTGCATCGGCAGGCGCACCGAGTTGAACCCCCAGCGCCCCATTGCATCGATGTCGGCCTTGGTGGTGTGGTTGTCGCGCCACGCCTGGTAGAAGGCATCGGCCTTCTCCGGGCCGATCAGCTCGGCGATGCGTGCATGGATGCTGCGCTGCGTGCCCACGCCGTCGATGTCGAGCATGTAGCCCTCCTGCAGCATCCAGCCGCCCAGCCCCATGCCCCGCAGGATCACCGGCTTGCCACTGGCATCGACAATCTGCGTGCCCTGCGCGCGCAGGAAATCCTTGGCGTGAACCGTAGGCGACCCGGCCAGGCAGGCAAGCAGCAGACAGGCGATGCGCTTCATCGACGACTCCGGACGGTTCCTCGGGACCGGGACGATAACAGCCGTTCCGCCAACAGGGCGCTGCGCACCATCACAGCCCCGGAAAGCAGAAGCCCCGCATCGGCGGGGCTTCTGAAGGACCTGCGTGGTGAGGAACGGGCGTCAGCCCACTTCCTTCGCCGGCGCCAGCGCCTCGGTGATGCGGGTGAACACCTCGTCCAGCGAGCCGACGCCGTCGACGACGGTCAATTCGCCCTGCTGGCGGTAGAAGTCGATGACCGGCGCGGTCTGGTCGGTGTAGACCTGCAGGCGCTTGCGAACGGACTCCGGATTGTCGTCGGCGCGGCCCTCGGCCTTGGCGCGGCCGGCAATGCGCTCGACCAGCAGGTCGGTCGGCACGTCCAGCTGCACGGCGAAATCGAACTTCTGCCCCAGCTTGGCCAGCAGCTGGCCCAGCGCGGCGGCCTGCACCAGGTTGCGCGGATAGCCGTCGAGGATGAAGCCGGCCCGGGTGTCGTCGCGGGAGAAGCGGTCTTCCAGCATGCCGAGCAGGATGTCGTCGCTGACCAGCTCGCCGCGCGCCATCACTTCCTTTGCCTGCAGACCCAGCGGGCTGCCGGCGGCGACTTCGGCGCGCAGCAGGTCGCCGGTGGAAATATGCGGTACCTGCAGGTAGTCCTTCAGGCGCGCTGCCTGAGTGCCCTTGCCCGACCCGGGGGGGCCCAGTAGAACCAATCGCATGCTGTCACTCTCCCGAACTGGAATCCTGCGGGCGGTGGATCGCGCCGGGCGCCGGGCGCCGCGCTGCACCGCGTCATCTGTGTGAAGCTTACCGCATCCCCGCACCACGGAACGAACTCCACATGGCGTCTGGCACCCTACTTTATGCGCAGTCCGGCGGCGTCACCGCCGTCATCAACGCCTCTGCATCGGCGGTCATCACCGAAGCGCGGGCCCGCAAAATCAAGGTCTTGGCCGCGCGCAACGGCATCCTCGGCGCCCTGCGCGAGGAGCTGATCGACACCAGCAAGGAATCGGCCGCCGCCATCCGCGCCCTCGCCCACACCCCGGGCGGCGCCTTCGGCAGCTGCCGGGTCAAGCTGAAATCACTGGAGGCCGATCGTGCGAAATACGAGCGCCTGCTGGCCGTGCTGAAAGCGCACGACGTGCGCTGGTTCCTCTACAACGGCGGCAACGATTCAGCCGACACGGCGTGGAAGGTGTCGCAGCTGGCGCAGGCCTTCGACTATCCGCTGACCTGCATCGGCGTGCCGAAGACGGTCGACAACGACCTCGCCGTCACCGATACCTGCCCCGGCTTCGGTTCGGCCGCGAAGTACACCGCCGTCTCCGTGCGCGAGGCCGCGCTGGACGTGGCCGCGATGGCGGAGACCTCCACCAAGGTGTTCGTCTACGAAGCCATGGGCCGCCACGCCGGCTGGCTGGCCGCGGCCGCCGGCCTGGCCGGGCAGACCCGCGACGAGGCGCCGCACCTGATCCTGTTCCCCGAGCGTCCTTACGACGAGGCCGACTTCCTCGCCCAGGTGAAGAAAACGGTGGAGCGCGTGGGCTGGTGCGTGGTGGTCGCCAGTGAAGGCATCCAGTACGCCGATGGCCGCTTCGTCGCCGATGCGGGCGGTGGCAAGGACTCGTTCGGCCATACCCAGCTCGGCGGCGTGGCGTCGTACCTCGCCGGCCGCGTGAAGGACCAGCTGGGCATGAAGGTGCACTGGACCCTGCCCGACTACCTGCAGCGTTCGGCGCGCCACATCGCCTCGAAGACCGACTGGGAGCAGGCGCAGGCCGTCGGCAAGGCGGCGGTGCAGTACGCACTGAAGGGCCAGAACGCGGTGATGCCGGTGATCGTGCGCACCTCCGATGCGCCGTTCCGCTGGAAGATCGAGGCTGCGCCGCTGTCGAAGGTCGCCAACCACGAAAAGAAGTTCCCGCCCGCCTTCATCCGCAAGGACGGCTACGGCATCACCGACAAGGCGCGCACCTACCTGCAGCCGCTGATCCGCGGCGAGGCCTACCCGCCCTACGGCACCGACGGCCTGCCGAAGTACGTGGCGCTGAAGAACGTGGCGGTGAAGAAGAAGCTGCCGGCGTGGGAAGGCTGACGGACGGATGTCCGTCCGCATCGTCCGCCTGGGCAGTCCGCGTACGAAGGACGAAGGCCTGCGCATCGGCACGGTGCGCAGGCCGCCGCGCGGCGTGCCGAAATCGGAGTTCGCCTCGCAGGACTGGTACGACGTCTGGTATCCGAACCTCGCACCCAGCGCTGAGCTGGTGAAGCAGGCACAGGACGCGGACACGCCCAAGGCCTGGGCCGTTTTCGTGAAGCAGTATCGGGCCGAGATGGCCACGCCCGACAACGCCCGCACGCTGGACCTGCTGGCGGCGCTGTCGCACGGCAGCGACTTCTCGGTCGGCTGCTATTGCGAGGACGAAGCGCGCTGCCATCGCTCGGTACTGCGCGGGCTGCTCGCGGAGCGCGGCGCCGCCATCCGGATGGAGTGAAAAGCCAGACACCGGCGACGGCGCGCACACACCGGCGGCCCACCCGTCCCGCGGCGGCGCAGCGCTTCGCAAACCGCGGATCGTTCGTCCGCACGGACAGCGCGGCAGCCGATGATCCCGCCTCCTAACCTGCCGGCAGTGCGACGGTAGTGCCGCTCGCGGCGGCCTGCCGTATCGCCTCCATCATGACCAGATCCGCGATGCCCTCCGACGCCGCCACCGGCGGCGCGCTCCGCCCCATGCAGGCATCGGCGAACGCCTCGTACATGCGCGGCACCTGGTCGCGCAGCGGGAACATCAGTTCCTCGACGCGGTTCGGGCCGTCCAGGCCCAGGCGCATGCGTTCGCCCATCGCCGGCGTGGCCGGATCGAGATCAAGCCACGCCTGCTCGAAGCCCAGCCGCAGCCGGTTCTGCAGGCGGTAGCGCCAGCTGGCAGAACCGGTCGCCAGCACGCCGCCATCGAACTGCGCCACCCAACCGATATCGGATTCGACCTGCGCGAAGCGCGCATCCCCCGGCCGTCGGTGCGCGACCGCGGTGACGCTACGCGGCAGTCCGCCGCAGGCCCAGCGTTGCAGCTGCACGCTGTAGATGCCGATGTCGGTCAGGCAGCCGCCGCCGGACAGCGCAGGATCGAAGCGCCAGTTGCCCGCCGGCTGGCGCAGGTGGAACCCCTTGTGCGCATCGACGCTCGCCAGCGCGCCATGCGTGCCCTCCCGACAACGCCCCAGCGCATCCTGCACGGCGTCGGAGAACCACGCGCGATAGGCCGGCATCAGCACCTTGCCCGCATCGCGCGCGGCATCGGCCAGCGCCCGCGCCTCCGCCGCGGTCGCCGCCAGCGGTTTCTCGCACAGCACGTGCTTGCCGGCCGCCAGTGCCTTCAACGCATGCTGCGCATGCAAGCCGACCGGCAGGCAGATATGCACCGCGACGATGGTCTCGTCGTCGGCCAGGCGTGCGTAGTCGTCGTAACCGTGGATCGCGGCGTCAGGAATGCCGTAGCGGGCGGCAATGGCACGCGCCTTGTCCTTCGATCCGGTGACCAGTGCGGCGGGATACGCGGTGCGGCAGGAGGCCAGGCGTTCGAGCACGAAGGCGGCGTACTCCCCCAGGCCGACCACCGCGATGCCCACGCGCGAAGGGGCATGGTGCGCGCGGCGTGGTGGCGACGCATCTGTCGTGCCCGATGCCAACAGGCCTCCGCCCGCCAGCAGGCCAGCGACGACGCGGCGGCGTTGGATGTCGTGGATGTCCATGGACTGCGCTTCCATCGAAAACGCCATTTTCGGTGCCTGCGCGTGCATGCGCGCATCGTCGCCGAACATGCGGGCGCACCCTGCGCACGCCTCGCCGCAAGTGCGGCCCACACGGCCATCGGGCGGGATGACTTCAGGCACCGTCGCGGCTGTCGCGGCGGTGCTAGCGTGATGCCGTCGCCACGCCACCGGAATTCTCCATGGTCCGCAAGGTACTCATCGGCATGCTCGCCGTCGCCATTGGCCTGGCCATCGCCGGTGCGGGCTATCGCTTCGGGCAAACCCTGGCGGAGAAGGATCCGGCGGATGCGCCACGCGCACCCGCAACGTCCTGACGCTTCATCCGGGCAGCGACGACAGGCTAGGCTTGCGTGATGGACACCCTGCTTGCCGAACTTACCGCCCTGGAAACCGAACTCCACCATCCGGGCGTGATCTGCACGCGTGAGCGGCTGGAGCGCCTGCTGCATCCGGACTTCCATGAAGTCGGCCGTTCGGGTGCGCGCTACGACCGACGGACCGTCATCGACTTCCTGGCCTCACGCGACCGATTGCCGGCGGTGGTCGCGTGGGATCATCGCGTCGAACCGCTGGCGTCGGATATCGCCCTGCTGCATTTCCGCTCGCACGAAGCCGCACCCGATGGCACACCCTTCCATGCCGCGCTGCGCGTGTCCGTCTGGCGACGGACCCACGTGGGCTGGCAGTTGTCCTACCACCAGGGAACGCCTGCCGCCCCTTGAACGTCAGCGGCAGACCTTGCCTTCCACATCGAGCTTCGCCGCGAACAGCGTCAGCGATGGCGCCTGCGCGGCGGTGCCGGCCTGCTGCTTCGCCTCCTGCAGGTAGATGCGCGACTGGCCCTGCCCATCGAGCGGCGGCGGCGTGGCACTGCCCGGCTTGCGCCACACGCGCAGGACGGCCTGCCGCGAAGGACAGGCCGCGTCCGGTACGCGGATCACGTCGTTGAGTTTCCAGCCCGCGGCGACCGATGGCTTTGCCTTGTCGAAGTCGACGAAGCGCGCGCGCGGCTGGCATTGCGGGCTGGTGCGCACCGGCGCGTAGCGGTAGGGCTGCGCGGCGTCGCCGGTGAAGGCGCCTTCCAGTCGGGCGCAGGCCTCGGGAATCTGCCGCAGCGTGTGCACGGCGCCGACGGCCTGCGGCGTGCCCGCGGGACGCTGGATCTCCGGCGCGGGATCGGCCGCACGCAGCGGCGATGCCACCAGCAGGCACGCGACGAGCAGGGGAAGTGCGACGGTCTGACGCATGGCAACTCCTTGAAACGGATACGAAAACACGATCAGGGTCGCAAGGCTGGCACGGAATGCCTGAACCGGTCCGTCACCGCTGGCGGCCCGCAGCGCATCCGGTCATACTCGGGCCAGCTCCAGGGATGTCTGAACAAGGGTTTCGTGCTGCAGTCCATCGCAGCGGTCGAGTGCGCTCAATCGTTCAACAGGCTCCACCGGGATTGGGTTGCGTGTTCATGCTTTCTGCTGGACGACATCCATCAACCTTGGGAGGGGTCATGCTGGAACAACACGGTTTGACGCTGGCGCTGATCTGCGCCGGCGTGGCGATCATCTACGGCGTGGTGGCGGCGCGCTGGATCCTGAAACAGCCCGCGGGCAACGCCCGCATGCAGGAAATCGCGGCGGCCGTGCAGGAAGGCGCCAGCGCCTACCTCAACCGCCAGTACACCACCATCGGCATCGCCGGCGCCGTCCTGCTCGTGCTGATCGGCTTCTTCGTTTCGTGGCCCAGCGCCATCGGCTTCCTGATCGGCGCGGTGCTGTCCGGCGCCGCCGGCTACATCGGCATGAACGTGTCGGTCCGCGCCAACGTGCGCACCGCCGAAGCGGCGAACAAGGGCATGAGCGCCGCGATGGACGTGGCCTTCAAGGGCGGCGCCATCACCGGCATGCTGGTCGTCGGCCTGGGCCTGCTCGGGGTGGCCGGCTACTACGCCGTGCTCCACCTGCATCTTGGCTACGGCACCGCCGACGCGCTGCATGCGCTGGTCGGCCTGGCATTCGGCTCCTCGCTGATCTCGATCTTCGCGCGCCTGGGCGGCGGCATCTTCACCAAGGGCGCCGACGTCGGCGCGGACCTGGTGGGCAAGGTGGAAGCCGGCATCCCCGAGGACGATCCGCGTAACCCGGCGGTGATCGCCGACAACGTGGGCGACAACGTCGGCGACTGCGCCGGCATGGCGGCCGACCTGTTCGAAACCTACGCGGTCACCATCATCGCGACGATGCTGCTTGGCAGCCTGATGATGGCGCAGGCAGGCGAACACGCCGTGCTCTATCCGCTGGTGCTCGGCGGCGTGTCGATCATCGCCTCGATCATCGGCGCGATGTTCGTGAAAGTAAAAGCCGGCGGTTCGATCATGGGCGCGCTGTACAAGGGCGTGATCGTGTCGGGCGTACTGGCCGCCATCGCGTTCTATCCGATCACCACGCAGCTGATGGCGGATTCGGCCTACGGCGCGATGAACCTGTACTTCTGCGCCCTGGTCGGCCTGGTACTGACGGGCGTGATCGTCTGGATCACCGAGTACTACACCGGCACCCAGTACGCACCGGTCAAGCATGTGGCCGCAGCATCGACCACCGGTCACGGCACCAACATCATCGCCGGCCTGGGCGTGTCGATGCGGTCGACGGCCTGGCCGGTCGTGGCGGTGTGCATCGCGATCCTCGGCGCCTACGCGCTCGGCGGCCTGTACGGCATCGCCATCGCCGCGACGGCGATGCTGTCGATGGCCGGCATGATCGTCGCGCTGGATGCGTACGGCCCGATCACCGACAACGCCGGTGGCATCGCGGAAATGGCGGAACTGCCGCCGGAGATCCGCAACATCACCGACCCGCTGGATGCCGTCGGCAACACCACCAAGGCGGTGACCAAGGGTTACGCCATCGGCTCGGCCGCACTGGCTGCGCTGGTGCTGTTCGCCGACTACACGCACAACCTGCAGACCGCGCACCCCGGCACGATCTTCACCTTCGACCTGTCGAACCACCTGGTGATCGTCGGCCTGCTGATCGGCGGCCTGATTCCCTACCTGTTCGGTGCGATGGCGATGGAAGCCGTCGGCCGTGCCGCGGGCAGCGTGGTGGAGGAAGTGCGCCGGCAGTTCCGCGAGATCCCGGGAATCATGGCAGGCACGGCCAAGCCGGACTACAGCAAGGCGGTCGACATGCTGACCAAGTCGGCGATCAAGGAAATGATCGTGCCGTCGCTGCTGCCGGTGATCGTGCCGATCATCGTCGGCCTGCTGCTCGGTCCGCAGGCGCTGGGCGGCCTGCTGATCGGCACCATCGTCACCGGCCTGTTCGTCGCCATCTCGATGACGACCGGTGGCGGCGCGTGGGACAACGCCAAGAAGTACATCGAGGATGGCCACCACGGCGGCAAGGGCAGCGAGGCGCACAAGGCCGCGGTTACCGGCGACACCGTCGGCGATCCTTACAAGGACACGGCCGGCCCCGCGATCAACCCGCTGATCAAGATCATCAACATCGTCGCCCTGCTGCTGGTGCCGGTGCTGCCGGTCAACGGCTGGCTGGGCAGCGCCACGTCGTCGGAGGTGGCCGCGCACGCGGCGCCGATGACGGGCCGCGAGGTGGTGGACGGTCGCAGCGCGCGCATCCTGTTCGACAGCGGCTCGGCGGTGGTGCCCGCGGACACCAGCGCGCGCCTGTCCGGCGTGCTGGGCACGCTGGGTGCCGATCCCGCCGCCCACGTGCGCGTCTCCGGCTTCCACGATGCCAGTGGCGATGCGGCCGCGAACGAAGCCCTGGCCAAGCAGCGCGCGGAAGCCATCCAGCAGTGGCTGGTGGTCAACGGCGTGGCCGCCGAGCGCATCACGCTGGACAAGCCGGCGCAGACCACCGGCAGCGGCGATGCCGACGAGGCGCGCCGTGTGGATGTGCTGGTGGAATAGCTGTAGCGCTCGACGGACAAGCAAGGGCGGCCATTGGCCGCCCTTTTTTTGTTTGCCGCAGGAGCGACGCAATGGTTGGCTGTGGGAGCGACGTGAGTCGCGAGCAGATGATGTCCCTGCACGCAGGGTTGATTCCAGACAAAGAAGGCGAAGAACGGCCCGATCTGTCCCTGCTTTCACAATCGTTCCGGGCGCGCCGGCCGTGCGTTCGCGACTTACGTCGCTCCCACAACAGTCGCCGTTACCAACATGAGCCTCAGATCACGACGTCGGCTGCAGCGCCACCACACGCACATCGACGTCCTTGCACGCGTCGTCCTTGCAGATGCCATTCACCCAGGCCTCGCCGTTGCCGAACATCACGCCCTTGTAGTTGACCATCAGCTGCGAATACTTCTGCCGCTTGATCGCTTCGGCGATGGCCGGCGTCATGATGCGGTCGTACTCGCGCACGAAGGCATCGGCATCGGCCACCTTCAGCGGCTGGCCGTCGCGCACGGTGGAGAACGGATAGGCCACCAGCGCAGCGACAGCGGCCTGGTCGTTCGCCGTCACCGCCTGCTGGAGCTGGCGGATCACCGCCTCGTAGCGGGCATGGTCGCCCAGCACCTCGTCGATGGCCTGGTTGACCGCGAGCGGGTCGTCGACGACCTCGGCGACGGGAGGCGTGGTTACAGGCGATGCGGACGTCGCATCGGCGGAGGCCGCCGCGGGCGGTACGGCCTCGGCGGCCGGTGGTGCGGCATCCGGCGCGGCGGGTGTGCAGGCCGCCAGCCACAGCGCCGCGAACGCGGCGATCGGAGTCTTCATCGTGCGGATTCCTAGTCAGGTGGAGACGCGGTGCGACAGCCCATCCATGGCGACAACCCAACTCCGGCGATGCAGACCCATCCTAGCCAGCCCCGCGCACGATTGCGTTCGGGAATCGTTAGGGCGGGGCGTCCGGACTTCGCGCGCCGCGCGGCTTGCGTTACGCAGCATCCGCGCCGTCGTCCCAGCGAACGCTGGGACCCATGTTGCCTTTGCCCGGGCTCGTGAGCAGCCGCAGCACATGCAAGCGACCCTGAAGCTCAGCTTGCGCCGGAATGACATCCCGGAGGCCGCCCTGTATATCCGGATTTCCAACCACTCACCGACGCCCGGCGTGCCCTATTCCGATCGCAGCACCGTCGTTCCGGCGAACGCCGGGACCATCTTGCTCCGCTGTGGCCGAACGACGAAAAGCCCATGGATCCCAGCGTTCGCTGGGATGACGACGGACCGCCACACGCGCTTCCATCAACTCAGCACATCCGCCAACACCTTCCGCCCGACCGCAGCGGCCGCCTCGACTTCCGGCGTCGCTTCCGCCGCCGCACGCGCTTCGGCCTGTTGCTGCAAGTACACCGGGCAGTGCTGCATCATGTAATCGACATCGAACTTCATCCGCTCGACCAGGAAGTCGACGAACGCGCGTACCTTCGGCGACTGCACGTGGCCGCGCGGGAAGACGGCATTGAAATCGTACTCGGGCCCGGTCCAGCCGGCCAGCACGCGCTGCAGGTGGCCCTGCTCCAGGTAGGGCTTCACCATCACGTCGGCGCCCAGCATCAGGCCTTCGCCGCACAGCAGCGCGCCCTTCAGCGCGGCCGGATCGTTGGCTACCAGGATGGGATTGATCGGGTAATCGCGCTCGCCGTCGGTGCCATGCAGCGTCATCGCCCAGCCGTTGCCGCTGCGGTGCTTCTGCATCGCCAGTACGCGGTGGTGCTGCAGGTCGTCCGGGTGCAGCGGCTCGCCGTACCGCGCCAGGTATTTCGGACTCGCATACACCTGTGTGCGCAGGGTACTGAGGCGGCGCGCGACCAGGTTGGAATCCGGCAGGCTGCCGACACGCAGCGCGACGTCGATCTCGCCGGAGATCAGGTCGAGCGTGTCGTTGGCGAGCAGCATCTCCACGCGTATCTCGGGGTACTGCGCATGGAACTCGCCCAGCAGCGGCGCGATCTTGTCGATGCCGATCGAATACGGCGCGGTGAAGCGCAGCCAGCCGCGCGGGCCGGCGTGCAGCTGGCTGACCGCGCTCGCCGCTTCGTTCAACTCGCGCGCGATGCGCTGGCAATGCTCGTAATAGACGTTGCCGGCTTCGGTGAGGCCGAGCTTGCGCGTGGTGCGACGGAGCAGCTGCGCGCCGAGGCGTGTCTCCAGTTCCTGCACCTTGCGGCTGACGGTGGTCTTGGGCAGGCGCAGCACGTTGGCGGCAGCGATGAAGCTGCCCTGCTCCACCACCTTGACGAAGATCAGGGTGTCGTTGAGATCGTGGCTCATCGTGGGAACTCCGGTAGGCGAGGGGCACATTGGCCCGCTGACGGGATGATTATTCCCCTAAATCAGGACTAATCAAGTCCTCATTGGAGGCGTACCTTGGCACCCATCGTCCTCCACCGGGTACCGCCCCCATGCTGCTCGCCCGTCTCTTCCATTCGCTGGAACACCCCCAAGACTCCTATGAAGTCCCGTCCGAACGGGCTTTCCGTCGCAGCAAGAGCCTGCTGTTGCGTGACGTCTCCGGTCATGTGGCTGCGCCGCGTTCGCAGCGTGGCGGGGTGGTCGGTGGCGGCCGGCGGCTGGGCAGCCTGATGTCGGTTTCCGGGATTATCCCGACCACGGGAGGATTCATCCCATGAGCGGGACACTCGCCCGCCGTGTTCCGACGAACGGCAGCACATCCGACCCAGGCTGCGCGCACGCCTCGCGACTGCGCCTCGCGCACTGCCGGGCGTTCGTCGCCCCGGCGACCGACAGCGCGCAGGATCGTGCAATCGCACAACAGGATCCGGATATCGCCATCGCGGCGCCGGTCGCCAGACTGGCCGCCATGCCCGCTTCCCTTCCGACTGCCGCCTTGCGCTGGCTGCGTGCCGTTGCACGCGTGCTGGCCAAACGCTTCCGCAGGCCGGCCGATCCGTCGTCATCCTCCCCCGCGACGGGTCGGTCCGCCATGCGCCTGCCGTTCGTACGCAAGGCCACCGGCTTCCGCGAATTCACCCTGCCGCGCCACCTGGCCGACGGCGGCGCGCTGCGCCTGCGGGTGAAATCGGCCGGCGTCAGCACGCGCATTGCGCCGGTCGCCCGGCGGAGGCTGCCGTGAACACGACGAAGGACGCACTGACGCCCGGCGCGCTGGTGCTGGGCGCGAGCGGCAACGTCGGTTTCGGCGTCGTCGGCGCGCTGCTGGAAGCCGGCTGCCCGGTACTCGCCGTCGGCCGCGAAGGGCCGCGCATGAGCGCGCTGGCCGAACACTTCGAGGACGAGCCCGGCCTGGCGCTGCTGCACTCGCCCTGCATCCACGACGACCGCGGCGCCGCGCGCCTGGCCGACGAAGTGCGCGAGCGCGGCCGTCCACTGCGCGCGGTGTTCGCCAGCATGGGCACGCCGCTGCAGGCAGGCCGCCTGCTGGACCGTCCCGCGTCGTTCCTGCTCGAGAAGCTGGAAGCGGACCTGATCCCGCATCTCGCCGCCGCACGCCATCTGTTGCCGTTGCTGTCGGAAAGCCAGACCGCCGCCAACTACGTGCTGATCGGTGGCCCGTATGCGGAACGCGGCTGGTCGGGCTACGGCCATGCGTCGGTGACCGGCGCTGCGATGCGCATGCTGACCCAGGTGCTGCATGAGGAAGCGCAGACGATGGGCGTACGCGTGCAGTTGCTGTCGGTCGACAAGCCGGTATGCACGCCCGAGAACGCCGTCAATGCCTGCGCGGAATGGCCGAATGCGCTGGCGGTCGGCCGCAGTGCGGTTTCGTTGCTGTCGCGGAGCGGTCGTGCCGCGCAGTCGATCGTCACCTGGTCGGCGCACGATGCCAAGCCGCCGGAGCAGACGCTCGCCCGCGACTTCGTGGACGCGCTGTTCGCCGTGGCCGGGGCCAAATGCAACGGCCGCGCGTCCGCCTGACTGTCACGCCATCGCGTTCCTCTTCGTCCTTGCCCCGATGCCGATGTTCCGCCTGACCTCAACCTGACTTCAGGTCGCACCCTTCCCACCCGTTTCCTCCTCTCCCCCAAAGAGACCACCACCCATGAACACGCACGCCCCTTCTTCTCCGCGGTCGCAGCGCCTGCTGGCGCTCGCCGCGTTCAGCGCACTCGCCATCGCCGTGCTGGCCGGCTGCAGCGGCCAGGCCGCCGAGAATGGCGCACCGCCACCGCCGGAAGTCAGTGTCGCCGCCGTGCCGGTCAAGTCCATCAGCCAGTGGGATGAATTCAGTGGCCGCGTCGAAGCCATCGAGCACGTCGATCTGCGTCCGCGCGTCTCCGGCTACATCGACCGCGTCGTCTACACCGAAGGCCAGGAAGTGAAGAAGGGCGACGTGCTCTTCACCATCGACGCCCGCAGCTACCGCGCCGAACTGGCGCGCGCGCAGGCCGAACTGGCCCGCGCACGGACCCAGGCCGAACTCGGCCGCAGCGAAGCTTCGCGCGCCAAGCGCCTGGCCGACCTGCAGGCGCTGTCAACCGAAGAGTACGAGCAGCGTCGCGCCAACGCCGATCAGGCGGGTGCGAATGTCGCCGCCGCGCAGGCCGCGGTGGAAACCGCCCGCCTCAATCTGGAATGGACCCAGGTGCGCGCCCCCATCGACGGCCGCGCCGGCCGTGCGCTGGTCACCGCCGGCAACCTGGTCAGCGCCGGCGATGCCGCCAGCGTGCTGACCACGGTGGTATCGCTGGACAAGGTGCACGTGCATTTCGACGCCGACGAACGCGCCTTCCTGCGCTACGCCGAAATGGCACGCAAGGGCGAACGCCCGAGCGAGCGTGATGGCAAGGTCCCGGTGCAGGTCGCGCTGGCGGACGAGTCGGACTTCCCGCATGCGGGCACGGTCGACTTCCTCGACAACCAGGTCGACCGCAGCACCGGCACCATCCGCGCGCGTGCCGTGCTCGACAACGCCGACCGCACGTTCACGCCGGGCCTGTACGCCCGCGTGCGCCTGCTCGGCAGCGGCGAGTTCAAGTCCGCGCTGGTCGACGACAAGGCGGTGCTGACCGACCAGGACCGCAAGTACGTCTATGTGGTCGACAAGGAAGGCAAGGCGCAGCGCCGCGACGTGAAGGTGGGCCGCATGGCCGATGGCCTGCGCATCGTCGAGCAGGGCCTGGCCGCCGGCGACAAGGTCATCGTCAGCGGCATGCAGAAGGTCTTCTTCCCGGGCATGCCGGTGCAGGCCAAGGCCGTGGCGATGGGTGCGAGCGACGCGCCGGCCGCTGCGGTCGCCATGAAGTAACCAGCGTCGCCCCCGCGCAGGCGGGGGCCCAGCGACTTTCGCAGCAGCGTGAGGAAAGTCGCTGGGTTCCCGCCTTCGCGGGAATGACGGCAGGGGATCCGCGCGATCTGATCGATCACCGCATCCCACGCCATCCAGCGCCAGACATCGATTCCCTCCACGGTCCATGCGGACGGTGGTGAGCCCTTTGCATCTTCCCTCCAGGAAATCCACCCATGGACTTCTCCCGTTTCTTCATCGACCGGCCGATCTTCGCGGCAGTGCTGTCGATCGTGATCTTCGCCGCCGGCCTGATCTCGATCCCGCTGCTGCCGATCGGCGAATACCCCGAAGTGGTGCCGCCCTCGGTGGTCGTGCGTACCGTGTACCCGGGCGCCAATCCCAAGGTCATCGCCGAAACCGTCGCCACGCCGCTCGAGGAAGCCATCAACGGCGTCGAGGACATGATGTACATCAAGTCCGTCGCCGGCTCCGATGGCGTGCTCTCGCTGACCGTGACCTTCAAGCCGGGCACCGATCCCGACGAGGCCGCGGTGCGCGTGCAGAACCGGGTGGCGCAGGCGCAGGCGCGACTGCCCGAGGACGTGCGCCGCCAGGGCGTGACCACGCAGAAGCAGTCGCCGGTCTTCCTGATGGTGGTCCACCTGACCTCCAGCGACGGCAAGTACGACTCGCTGTACCTGCGCAACTACATGCGCCTGCACGTGAAGGACGAACTGGCGCGCATTCCTGGCGTTGGCGACGCCCAGCAGTTCGGCGGCGGCGACTACGCCATGCGCCTGTGGCTGGACCCGGACAAGGTGGCTGCGCGCGGCATGACCGCCGGCGACGTGCTGCGCGCCGTGCGCGAGCAAAACGTGCAGGTCTCGGCCGGCCAGCTCGGCGCCGAGCCGATGCCGAACGGCAGCGACTTCCTGCTGCCGATCAACGCCAAGGGTCGTCTTGAGAGCGTCGAGGAATTCAGCAACATCGTGCTGAAGAGCGGAGCCGACGGCGAGATCGTGCGCCTGGCCGACGTGGCCCGCATCGAACTGGCCGCCGGCGACTACACGTTGCGCGCCCGCCTGGACGGCAAGAACGCGTCCGCCATCGGCATCTTCCAGGCACCCGGCGCCAACGCGCTGGAGATCCGCGACGCCGTCGTGGCCAAGATGGACGAGCTGCGCCCGACCCTGCCGCCGGGCGTCGAGATCCAGTCGATCTACGACACCACGGTGTTCGTGCGCGACTCCATCAAGTCGGTGATCAGCACGCTCCTGGAAGCCACCCTGCTGGTGGTGCTGGTGGTGATCCTGTTCCTGCAGACCTGGCGCGCCTCGATCATCCCGCTGCTGGCGGTGCCGGTGTCGGTGGTCGGTACGTTCGCCGTTCTGCACCTGCTGGGCTACTCGATCAATACGCTGACGCTGTTCGGCCTGGTGCTGGCCATCGGCATCGTGGTGGACGACGCCATCGTGGTGGTGGAGAACGTCGAACGCCATATCGAACATGGCGCGACGCCGCTCGAAGCCGCGCACCTTGCCATGAAGGAAGTCTCCGGCCCCATCATCGCGATCGCGCTGGTGCTGTGTGCGGTGTTCGTGCCCATGGCCTTCCTGACCGGCGTCACCGGCCAGTTCTACAAGCAGTTCGCGGTCACCATCGCCATCTCCACGGTGATCTCGGCGATCAACTCGCTGACCCTGTCGCCGGCGCTGGCCGCCAAGCTGCTGCAGCCGCACGGCGCGCCGAAGGATCGCCTGTCGCGCGTGATCGACCGGCTGTTCGGCTGGCTGTTCCGGCCGTTCAACCGCTTCTTCAAGCGCAATTCCGAACGCTACGAGACCTCGGTCGGCCGTGCGCTGGGCCGTCGCGGCGCCGTGTTCGTGGTCTACGCCGTGCTGCTGGTCGGTGCGGGCCTGATGTTCCGCGCGGTGCCGGCCGGCTTCATCCCGGTGCAGGACAAGCAGTACCTGATCGCCGGCGTGAAGATGCCGGAAGGCGCCTCGATCGAACGCACCGACGCCACGCTGAAGAAGATGGCCGCCATCGCGATGAAGGTCGAGGGCGTGGAACACGAAGTCGCGTTCCCCGGCCTGAACCCGTTGCAGTTCACCAACACGCCCAACAACGGCGTGGTGTTCTTCACCCTGAAGCCGTTCAACGAACGCTCGCGCAGTGCCGAAGAAATCACCGCCGAACTGAACCAGAAGTTCGCCGGCATCCAGGAGGGCTTCACCTTCGCCTTCATGCCGCCGCCGATCCAGGGCCTGGGCAACGGCTCCGGCTGGTCGCTGTTCGTCGAGGACCGCACGCGCCTGGGCTACGGCGAACTGCAGAACGCGGTGCAGGCCTTCCAGGGTGCGGCGTCGCAGACGCCGGGCCTGGGCTTCCCGATCAGCAGCTACCAGGCCAACGTCCCGCAGCTGGATGCCGAGGTCGACCGCGTGAAGGCCAAGGCGCAGGGCGTGCCGCTGACCGAACTGTTCGACACGCTGCAGACCTACCTGGGCTCGGCCTACGTCAACGACTTCAACATGTTCGGCCGCACCTGGCAGGTCATCGCGCAGGCCGACGGTCCGTTCCGCGACAACGTCGAGGACATCGCCAACCTGCGCACCCGCAACGCCGACGGCGAGATGGTGCCGGTGGGCAGCATGGTGAACATCAGGCAGACCTACGGTCCCGATCCGGTGATCCGCTTCAACGGCTATCCGGCCGCCGACCTGCTGGGCGAAGCCGACCCGCGCGTGCTGTCCTCCGGCGAAGCGATGGCCAAGGTCACCGAGCTCGCGCAGCAGGTGCTGCCGCCGGGCATGGGCATCGACTGGAGCGACCTGAGCTACCAGCAGGCCACCCAGGGCAAGGCCGCGCTGGTGGTGTTCCCGCTGGCGGTGATGCTGGCCTTCCTGGTGCTCGCTGCGCTGTACGAAAGCTGGACGCTGCCGCTGGCGGTGATCCTGATCGTGCCAATGACGCTGCTGTCGGCGCTGGCAGGCGTGTGGCTGGTGGGTGGCGACAACAACGTGTTCGTGCAGGTCGGCCTGGTGGTGCTGATGGGCCTGGCGTGCAAGAACGCCATCCTGATCGTCGAGTTCGCCCGCGAACTGGAGCTGCAGGGCAAGGGCATCGTCGAATCAGCACTGGAATCCTGTCGCCTGCGCCTGCGCCCGATCATCATGACGTCGGTGGCGTTCATCGCCGGCACCGTGCCGCTGGTGCTGTCCAGCGGTGCCGGCGCCGAGGTGCGCTCGGTCACCGGCATCACCGTCTTCGCCGGCATGGTGGGCGTCACCCTGTTCGGCCTGTTCCTGACGCCGGTGTTCTACGTGGCCCTGCGCAAGCTGGCCAACAAGCCGCTGGTCTCCCACGCCCCCGTTGCCGGTACGGCAACGGCACATCACTGATCCACTCCATCTACTCAAGCGAGGTCATGCCATGAACGTTTCTTCCAAGATCGCCCTCGTCACCGGTGCCACCCGCGGCATCGGTCGCGAGACCGTGCGTCAGCTGGCCGAAGCCGGCGTGCACACCCTGCTGGCCGGCCGCAATCGCGACAAGGCCGTGGAAGCCGTGCTCGATTTGCAGGCACAAGGCCTGCCCGTCGAGGCCATCGCGCTGGACGTCACCGACCCGGCCAGCATCGCCGCCGCCGTGAAGGAGGTCGAGCAGCGCCACGGCCGGCTCGACATCCTGGTCAACAATGCCGGCATCCTGGTCGATGACGCGACCAAGGGCGTGTCCGGCCAGTCGCTCGACACCTGGCGCACCACGTTCGACACCAATCTGTTCGGCCTGATCGAAACCACCCAGGCCTTCCTGCCCCTGCTGCGCAAGTCGAACGCGGGCCGCATCGTCAACGTCTCCAGCCTGCTGGGCTCGCTGTCCGAGCACCAGAATCCGGAGTCCTTCATCTACGGGTTCAAGGGCGTGCCGGCGTACAACGTCTCCAAGAGCGCGGTCAATGCGTGGACCATCCACCTGGCGCACGAGCTCAAGGACACCGGCATCAAGGTCAACACCATCCACCCGGGCTACGTGCAGACCGACATGAACAAGTCGGGCGACCAGCAGAACGGCGAGCTGTCCGTGCCGGAAGGCGCGCGCACCAGCGTGCAGCTCGCACTGATCGACAACGATGGCCCGACCGGCGGCTACTACTACTTCGACCAGGTGCTGCCATGGTGATCCGCCCGCTCGTCCTCGCCGTCGCCGCCGTGCTGCTGGCGGGCTGCGTGACCGTGGGGCCGGACTACGCGGCCCCGCAGACCGCGCCGGCCACGTTGCAGCAGGCCGGTGCCGTCGACTACGTGACCGACCATCCGGTCGCCGCGTGGTGGAGCCAGTTCGACGACCCGGTGCTCGACCAGCTGGTGCGCGAAGCCCTGCTGGCCAACCTCGACGTGCGCATCGCGGTGTCGCGCGTCAACGAGGCCCGCGCGGTGTTCTCCGAACGCCGCTTGGACCTCGCGCCGCACGTCACCCTGGGCGTCGAGGGCACGCGCAGCAAGCAGCCGGTCGACGGCCAGGGCCGCGTGGAGACGGATCGCTATTCCGCCGGCTTCGATGCCGCGTGGGAACTGGACCTGTTCGGCCGCGTGCGTCGCAGCGCCGAGGCCGCGCATGCGGACCTGCAGGCGCAACGCAACGACCTGCAGGCCGTGCAGGTCACCGTCGCCGCCGAAGTGGCGCGCAACTACTTCGAGCTGCGCGGCACGCAGAAGCGGCTGGACGTGGCGCGGCGCATCCTGCAGACGCTGGGCGAAACCCAGCGGCTGACGGAGTCGCGCTTCGACCTCGGTGCGGGCAGCCAGCTCGACGTGCAGAGCAGCCTGGCCCGCGTGCGCGCGGTCGAAGCCGAGGTGCCGATGCTCGAGGCGGCCGAAGGCCAGTCGCGCCACCGGTTGGCCGTGCTGGTCGGCCAGCGCCCGGGCGAACTGGATGCGCTGCTGGTCCCGCGCGAAGCCCCGGCCTTCGCCAAGGCGCTACCGATCGGCGACACCACCGAACTGCTGCGCCAGCGGCCGGACGTGCGTGCGGCGGAGCGGCGTCTGGCCGCTGCCACGGCCCGCGTCGGCGTGGCGACGGCGGACCTGTTCCCGCGGGTCAGCCTGCGCGGCTTCATCGGCTTCCTGTCCGGCGGCTGGGGCAACCTGGTCAATGGCGACAACCGCGCCTGGCAGGTGACGCCCTCGATCAGCTGGGCCGCGTTCGACATGGGCAGCGTCCGCGCGCGCCTGCGTGCGAGCGAGGCGCAGGCCGACGGCGTGGCCGCGCAGTACGAGCAGGCCGTGCTGGGCGCGCTGGAGGAAACGGAGAACGCACTGCTGTCCTATGCCAAGCAACAGGCGCAGCTGAAACTCAGGCTGGAACAATCCGTTGCCGCCCGCCGCGCAGCAGAACTGGCCGAAGTCCGGTATCGTGCCGGCTCGTCGGACTTCCTCACCCTGCTGGATGCACAACGCACGCAACTCGCGGCGGACGATGCACTGGCGCAGGCTGAAGCCGGCGTCAATGTCGGCGTGGTGACGATCTACAAGTCGCTGGGCGGCTGGGGGGAACAGGATGTCGCGCCCGCGCTGGCGGCGCTGCCCTGATACGTTTCCATCACGCCGTCTTTTCGATGGCGCATTGCATGCTGCGCCCACCACGGGCGCAGCCCACCCACTGATCGAGTGTCATCCGTGCCCGTTGCAGATCCTGTTTCCACCGCTGCTGTTTCCCACCGCCCTTCCCCACTCCCCCGCGTCGCCTACCGGCTGGCGCTGGGCATGATGTTGGCCGTCGCCGGCACGCAGGCGATGGCGACCGAACCGCGCACCGCCTGGTATGTACAAGGCGGCGTGGCCGAGGATGCCCAGTCGCTGACGGTCGGCGCCAGCCGCGACTGGCGCTGGGAAAAGCAGTACCGCTATGGCCATGTCAGCGGCCAGTGGCAGGGCGAGGTCGCCCGTTGGCACAGCGAGAGCCAGAACAGCACGCAGGTCGGCGTTACGCCGGCACTGCGCTGGCGCCCGAACGGCTGGCGCGAGGGCTGGTTCGTCGAGGGCGGTATCGGCGTGAACGTGATCTTCCCGAAGTACAACACGCGCTCGAAGGAATTCAGCACCACCTTCAACTTCGGCGACCACATCGCCATCGGCAAGCAGTTCGGCGCCGACCGGCAGCACGAATGGTCGCTGCGCTTCCAGCACTTCTCCAACGCGCGCATCGAGAACCCGAATCCGGGCGAAAACTTCCTGCAGTTCCGGTATACGCGCAGGCTGTAACCGAGGCATCGCTTCTCTGTAGGAGCGTAAGTCGCGACCGGAAACTACCAACACGTCGGCAACCTTCCGCGCGCGGCTTCCGACAACACCTTGCTACTCGTGCCGTGCGGTCGCGACTTACGTCGCTCCTACAGTCGCCACCGCGCTCAATGCAACGGTGCCGCCATGATCAGCGGCTTCAGGTCGTAGCCCATCGCCTCGGCCTTGGCTTTCAACTTGTCGAACTGCGCGCGATCCATCGTCGGTTCGCGCGACAGGATCCACAGATACTTGCGGTCCGGCTCGCCGACCATCGCCCACCGGTAGTCCGGATCCAGCGCGATCACCCAGTAGTCGGCCCACACCATCGGTACCCAGGACAGCCAGTCGGGCGCGAAGCGTACTTCCAACCGGCCGGGGTGACCTTCCACCGGACGCGCGACACCTTGCGACTGGTCCATGCTGCCGTCTTTGGTCTTACATGCATTGAGCACACCGATCTTGCCCGGCGCATCCAGCGAATACCGTGCGGTGATGTCGCCCACGCACTGGCGCTGGAAGAACATCGGCAGGTGTGCGATCTCGTGCCATTGGCCGGCATAGCGGGAGATGTCCAGCTGCGGCACCGATGTCACCGGTTCGGCCGCCTGCGCGGACAGCGTCGCGCAGGCCATCAGTGCGATCGCGGACAGTCGGGTCAGGCAACGGCGGCTCATCGGTCACTCCGGGCTATTGAATTGGCGGACGGCATACGTCCCGGACAGAGAAGCGGATGCATCCTGTGCCGGCATGCATCCGCTTCGTGCCACACACGCGATTAGAGGTGCTCAGCGCGAGACGAGGGTCAAGCCGCTGGCCTCGACGGACTTCACGCCTTTGATCTGCTTGGCGACGGCGATCGCCTTGTCCTTCTGCGCCTTGCTTGCGACGGCGCCGGACAGCGTCACCACGCCGTCGACGGTTTCGACCTTGATGTCGAGGCCCGAGACGTTCTCGGTGGCGAGCAGATCAGCCTTGACCTTGGTGGTGATCCAGGTGTCGGTCACCGGCTGGCTCGAATCGTTCTGGGCATTCTCCTCCGGCTCGTTCGGCGGATTGGCCGCCATCACGTGCGAGGCGGAGAACAGCAGCGCCGTCGACAGGGCGGCGGCGAGCAGCGAACGGCTATGCAGATGCTTCATGATCTTCCTCCTGGTCGTGTTGCGGAACGAGTGTCGGCGCCACGGCGTACAACACGCGTGAAAAATGCGGCTCCGTTCATGCCCGTGTTGCGCGGGATTCACGCACGTGCACGCCGGATCAACACGGCGCGTGCATTACCATGGCGTCCTGCCCGAGGACACGCTGCGCATGGATACTCCACTCAAGGTCGCACTGGTCGGCTATGGCTTCGTCGGCAAGGTGTTCCACGCACCGCTGATCCAGGCCACCCCCGGCCTGGCATTGCATACGGTGGTGTCGCGGGACGCTGAGAAGGTGCACGCCGACTGGCCCGATATCGCAGTGACGCCTGACGCGGACGCCGTCTTCTCCGATGCCCGGATCGACCTGGTGGTGATCGCCTCGCCGAACGGCATGCACGCGCCCCTCGCGATCGCGGCCCTGGCGCAGGGCAAGCATGTCGTCGTCGACAAGCCGTTCACCGTCACGCTGCAGGAAGCGCATGAGGTCATCGCCGCGGCGAATGCGGCGAACCGCCTGGTCAGCGTCTTCCAGAACCGGCGCTGGGATGCGGATTTCCTGACGGTGCAGCGGCTGATCGCCGATGGCGAACTGGGACGCGTGACGGAGTTCCATTCGCACTTCGACCGGTTCCGTCCCGCCGTGCAGGACCGCTGGCGCGAGCGCGACGAACCCGGTGGCGGACTCTGGTACGACCTCGGCCCGCACCTGCTCGACCAGGCGGTACAGCTGTTCGGGCTGCCTCAGGCGGTGAGCGCCGACATCGCGCGGCTGCGTGACGGCGCGAAAGCGCCCGACTACTTCGACGTCACGCTGCGCTACCCGGGCCATCGCGCCATCCTGCATGCGTCTGCGCTCGTCGCCGGCAACGGCCTACGTTTCGCGGCGCATGGCACGCAGGGCAGCTACCTCAAGCACGGGCTGGACGTGCAGGAAGACCAGTTGCGGGCCGGCGTGGTGCCGGGCACGGACGGCTGGGGCGTGGATACGCGCGCCGGTGAACTCGTGCAGGAACGCGAGGGGCGGCTCGTCGCCGCCGTCGCGCACGCCGAGGTCGGCGACTATCGCCGCTACTACGCAGGCATGCGCGACGCGATCCAACTCGGGCACCCCGTCCCGGTGACACCGCAGCAGGCGCTCGATGTCATGCGGCTGATCGAGCTGGGCATGCGGAGCAGCGAGGCGCGGCGGGAGATTCCACTGGAGTAGCTCGCCGCTTTTCTGTAGGAGCGACGTCAGTCGCGACCGCACGCCCTAAGGTCTGCACGACCTCAAGGGCGAGAATAGAGTTTCGTCGGCAAGGTCGCTTGACCCGGCGCCGACATCGATCAAGTTGCTCGGTCGCGACTGACGTCGCTCCTACAACAGCGCACGCCGACTCAAGTCACCGCCCGTCCGCGATACGTCCGGTGATGCGCCATCGCCAGCATCGCCCCATCTTCATGCGTATCGCCGTAGGCATGGATGGCGGCGTACGCCTGCGGATCGCACAGCGCCAGTACGCGCCGCACCTTCTCATCACCGACGCACTGCGGTCCGGCGTAGCCGCTGATGCGGCCGCCGCGCTCAGCCAGCACGGAGCACGCAAGTTCGAGACCCTGCGCGGCGCACCACGGCGCCAGGTAGACATCCAGCCCACCGGATACCACGACGATGCGGTCTCCCCGCTCACGATGCCACTGCAGCCGCGCCATCGCATCGGGCCGCAGCGCAGCCGGCAGCACGTCGCGCGCGAACGCCTCGCCTTACACGCGCAGGCGCGCTGCATCCATGCCCCGCAAACCCACCTGCACGATGCTGGCCCGGGTCGGGTTGCCGGCCACCCAACCGCGCCGGTAGCCGAACACGATGGGCGCCAGCAGTACAGCGCCGGCCAGCAGTCGCGGGCGTGGCACGGCGTAGCGCATGAAATCGGGAAACGTCTCGCGCGTGGTCAGCGTGCCGTCGAAGTCGAACAGGGCGAGATCCACCGTCACGCGTCCTCCAGCAACCGCGCTCCCGGCCCGTCCTCCCTCAGTTCGTCCCACGGATTGCGCAGCGGGCAGACCTTCAGCGACAGGCAGCCGCAGCCGATGCAGCCATCCATCTGGTCGCGCAGGCGGGTGAGGCTGGCGATGCGCACATCCAGTGACTCGCGCCAGCGCGCGGAGAGCTTCTTCCAGTCGGCGGCGGTGGGCGTGCGGTTCTCGGGCAGCGACGACAGCGCGGCCTGGATTTCCGCCAGCGGAATGCCGGTACGCTGCGCGACCTTGATCACCGCCACGCGCCGCAGCACCTCGCGCGGATAGCGACGCTGGTTGCCGCTGTTGCGCCAGCTGTGGATCAGGCCCTTGGCCTCGTAGAAGTGCAGCGTGGACACTGCGACGCCTGCGCGCGCGGCGACCTGGCCGACAGTGAGCTCCGTTTCGATGGGGGGATGCTGTTTTCCCGGCATGGCGCATTGACCTCAAGATTGCTTGAGGTTCTACCCTGCCCTCCCGCTCTCCCGCAAGCCCCCTCCGATGTCCGATCCCCTGCACCTGGCACTGCTGTACGGCAGTACACGCGAAGGCCGGTTCTGCGGCACCGTAGCCGAGTGGCTGCGCGCCCAGCTCGACCTGCGTCGCGATTACACGGTCGATGCAATCGATCCCGCCCTGCTCGACCTTCCGCATCGCCACGGTGGCGCGCCGAGCGCCGACCTGGTGAACTTGCAGCAACGCATCTGGCGCGCCGACGCCTTCGTGGTGGTGGTGCCGGAGTACAATCACGGCTACCCGGCTGCGCTGAAATTCGTGATCGATTCGGTCCAGGCCCACTGGCAGGCCAAGCCGGTCGCCTTCGTCGCCTACGGGGGCCACAGCGGCGGCGTCCGTGCGGCGGAACAGCTGCGGCAGGTGTTCTCCGGCCTGCACGCGGTACCCGTCCGCGACGGTGTGTACTTCAGCCAGGCGTGGGACCGTTTCGATACCACCGGCCGTCCGCATGCGGCCGAGGCCAGCGAACGCGCCGCGCGGCGCATGCTGGACCAGCTCGCCTGGTTCGGGCATGCGCTGAGGCAGGCGCGCGCCGCATGGCCCTACCCCGCCGGCTGAGCCGGCATGTTTTTTCCGGCGCGCCGATGCGCGCCCACGATGGACCGACCCGATGTTCCGATTCTTCGAAACCCGCATCAATCCGTATCCGAAGGGCGAGCCGACCACGCCGCCGCGGAAACTGCTGCCGTTCCTGCTGCACTACTCGCGCCCGCTGCTGCCGTGGCTGGTGGTGATGTCGGTGCTGACCGGCGTGATCTCCGCGCTGGAGATCACCTTCTTCGACTACATGGGCCAGCTGGTCGACTGGATGGGCAACACCGGCCGCGACAGCTTCCTGCAGGTGCACGGCGAGAAGCTGCTGTGGATGGGCGTGCTGGTGGTGGTCGCCTATCCGCTGCTGGTGCTGGTGCAGTCACTCGTCATCCACCAGACCATCTTCGGCAACTACCCGATGATCGCCCGCTGGCTGTCGCACCGTTACCTGCTGCGGCAGAGCGTGGGCTTCTTCCAGGACGAATTCGCCGGCCGCATTTCGCAGAAGGTCATGCAGACCGCGCTGTCGATCCGCGAGACGGTGATGAAGCTGATGGACGTGTTCGTCTACGTCGTCGTCTACTTCGTCGGTACTGTGGTGCTGGTGGCGCAGGCCGACCTCTGGCTGGTGCTGCCGCTGGTCATCTGGCTGGTCAGCTACCTGGTGCTGGTGTTCCACTTCGTGCCACGCCTGCAGAAGGTGTCGATGGCGCAGTCGGATGCGCGCGCGCAGATGACCGGCCGCATCGTCGACAGCTACACCAACATCCAGACCATCAAGCTGTTCGCCCACACCATGCGCGAGCAGGATTACGCGCGCAACGCCATGGACGAGTTCATGGTGACCGTGCACGCGCAGATGCGGCTGGTCACCCAGCTGACGGTCGCCCTGCACACGCTCAACGCCTTCCTGCTGGCCAGCGTGGCCGGCGTGGCGATCTGGGCCTGGCTGCAGTCGTCGATCTCGATGGGCGCGATCGCCGTCGCCATCGCACTGGTGATGCGTATCCGCTCGATGTCGGACTGGATCCTGTGGGAAGTGGCCGGCCTGTTCGAGAACATCGGCACCGTCGAGGACGGCATGGGCACGCTGGCGCAGCCGCTGGCCATCGCCGATGCGAAGGACGCGAAAGACCTGGACGTCACCCAGGGCGAGATCCGCTTCGACCACGTCCAGTTCCACTACGGACGCGAGGCGAAGGTCATCGACGACCTGTCGCTGGTGATCAGGCCGGGCGAGAAGGTCGGCATCGTCGGACGTTCCGGTGCGGGCAAGTCGACGCTGGTCAACCTGCTGCTGCGCTTCTACGACGTGGAAGGCGGCCGCATCCTGATCGACGGCCAGGAGGTCTCGAAGGTCACGCAGGAATCGCTGCGCCGGAACATCGGCATGGTCACCCAGGACACCTCGCTGCTGCACCGCTCGATCCGCGACAACATCCGTTACGGCCGCCCGGACGCGACGGAAGCGGAACTGCTTGAAGCCTCGCAGCGCGCGCATGCGGACGACTTCATCCAGGGCCTGACCGACGCCAAGGGCCGCAGCGGCTACGACACCCAGGTCGGCGAGCGCGGCGTGAAGCTGTCCGGCGGCCAGCGCCAGCGTGTCGCCATCGCCCGCGTATTGCTGAAGGACGCGCCGATCCTGGTGCTGGACGAGGCGACCTCCGCGCTGGATTCGGAAGTCGAAGCCGCCATCCAGGAGCAGCTGTACGCGCTGATGGAAGGCAAGACCGTCATCGCCATCGCGCATCGGCTGTCCACCATCGCGGTGCTCGACCGGTTGATCGTGATGGACGGTGGCCGCGTGATCGAGAGCGGCAGCCACGAGGAACTGCTGCAACAGGATGGCCTGTATGCGGCGCTGTGGCGCCGGCAGTCCGGCGGTTTCATCGGCGTGGATCTGGAGGATCCGGAGGTCTGAATTCCCTTCTCCCCGCGCGGCGGGGAGAAGGTGGCCGGAGGCCGGATGAGGGGCGAGCGCGATGTCAGGCCGATACTCGCGTGTCTCCGACGTTGGAAACGATCCGTTCACATCGACGATGCGGACTTCGTCGCCCCTCACCCGCCTTCGGCACCCTCTCCCCGCTGCGCAGGGAGAGGGACAAGTCACGACAGCCAGCCGCGCGCCTTCGCCTTGTTGGCGTACCACAGCAGGAACAGCGCGATCGCCACCAGCACGACGGGCATTACCAGACCGGCAGGACCGTACGCCGCCCAAGCGGGCGTCACCACGAACGCACCGATCACCTGGATCAGCAGGGCCGCCAGCGACGCCAGCAACATCGTGCTCGCCCACCGCTTTTTCAGCAGCAGCCCTAGTCCGCCCAGCACGCCCGCGAACACCGCCACCGCGAAGACGATGTTGATCCAACCCGGCGTGCCTTCGTACACCTGCCGCTGCGCTTCAGGCAGCATCGCCAGCTGCTCGGCCGTCATGTTGACCTGCAGATACCACATCGCCACCCCGATCAGATTCCAGACCAGCGCGAATACCGCGACGATCCAGTACCCCACCGAGCGCTTCGTACCCGTCGTGGTCGTCATTTCTCCCCTCCCCAGAGTCATTGTGGGACCGGAAAGGAGGATAGCGCCGCGTGTCGCGATACGGGCGTTACGGTCTGTGCGATGCGCTGTCAGGCGTCGTCCTGACCCCACGCCGCCACGTCGACGGTGCCGTCTTCATCCACACTTACCCTGACTTCGATCGGCTTGCAGCAGACATGGCAGTCCTCGATGTACTGCTGGTCGCCCGCGGAATCGTCGACCGCCAGCGTGATGGTCTCCCCGCAGTACGGGCAGGCGATGTCCGCGGTGGGCAGCGGCGGCATCAGGCCGATCCCAGTGCGGTCACGGACGCGATCCGGTCCAGCCACAGGTAGTGGGTCACGTCCGGGCGGGTGTGGTCGTCGATGCGCACGACCGCGTTGAATCCCTCCCGGCCGTCCGCATCGCGGAACACCTGCACGGTGGGACGCGCGGGGACGACGCCGGTGATCGCACCGCCGTCGGTCAAGCGGATCTCTACCCTCGCTTCGTCGGGCAGTTGCCGGATCAGGGCTTCCATGCGGGCGATGTCGGTCTGCTGCGTGTAAAGATGCTCCGGCCCGTCCGTCATGTCCTGCTCCCCTCTATCGGTGACGCACCCTAGCCTGCCAAGGGTAAGGTGCCGTGAATGCGGTCAGCGCAGAAGACGCAGCACTTCTTCGGCTGCCGCTTCCGAGGACGCCGGATTCTGTCCCGTCACCAGCCGGCCATCGGTCACGACGTGCACCTGCCATGCCGCACCACGCTCGTAGCGCGCGCCGTTCTGCTTCAGCACGTCTTCCAGCGAGAACGGCACGATATCGGCCAGGCCCACGGCGGTTTCCTCTTCGTTGGAGAATCCGGTGACGCGCTTGTCCTTCACCAGCGGCTCGCCGAGCGCACCATGCGTGTGGCGGAATACCGCCGGGCCGTGGCAGACCGCCGCCACCGGTTTGCCGGCGGAGAAGGTCTGTTCGATCAGGCGTATCGAGTCCGCGTCTTCGGCCAGGTCCCACATCGGGCCATGGCCGCCGGGATAGAAGACCGCATCGAACGTGTCGTCCACCACGTCCTTCAGGCGACAGGTCGTCGCCAGTGCCGACAGCGCGTCGGCGTCCGCATTGAAACGTACGGTGGCGGCCGTCTGCGCATCGGGCGCATCGCTTTTCGGATCCAGCGGCGGCTGGCCGCCCTTCGGCGAGGCCAGCACGACGTCCGCGCCCGCCTCCTTGAACACGTAGTACGGCGCGGCGAATTCCTCCAGCCAGAAGCCGGTCTTGTGCCCGGTCTCGCCCAGGCGGTCATGCGAGGTCAGCACCATCAGGATCTTCATCGGCGGCTCCCAAAATCAGAGCCGCCACCCTAGCGGCGAAGACGATAAGACCGAGTGATCAGTCCTGCGTCCTGACCGCGTGGCCGCCGAACTCGTTGCGCATCGCCGACAACAGCTTGTCGGCATAGGAATCGTGCTCGCGCGAACGCAGGCGCTCCAGCAGCGACATGGTGATGACGGGCGCCGACACGTCCAGGTCGATCGCCTCGGCCACCGTCCAGCGGCCCTCGCCCGAGTCCGACACGAAGGGCGCGATGCCGGCCATGTCCGGGTTCTTCTTCAGCGCATCGGCCGTGAGGTCCAGCAGCCACGAGCGCACCACGCTGCCGTGCCGCCAGATCTCCGCCAGCGCGCCCAGGTCGAAGTCCATCGCCTCCTTCTTCTTCAGGATGGCGAAGCCTTCGGCGAAGGCCTGCATCATTCCGTACTCGATGCCGTTGTGGATCATCTTGGCGAAGTGGCCGGCGCCGCTCGGCCCCACGTGGCCCCAGCCCGTCTCCGGGGTCGGCGCCAGCGTGGCGAACACCGGCCGCAGCGTGGCCACGGCGTCGGCATCGCCACCGATCATCAGGCTGTAGCCCTCGGCCAGGCCCCACACGCCGCCGCTGGTACCGCAATCGACGTAGCGGATGCCGGCGTCGGCCAGTTCGCCCGCGCGCTGCTGGCTGTCCTTGTAGTTGGAATTGCCGCCGTCGATGACGATGTCGCCGGCCGACAGCAGCGGACGCAGCTGCGCCAGCGTGTCGTCGACCACCTGCCCGGCCGGCACCATCAGCCACACCACGCGCGGCGACGGCAATGCCGACACGGCGTTCTGCAGGGTCGCGTGCGGGACGATGCCGCGCGCCTCGGCCTGCTGGCGGGCCGCGTCGCCGGGATCGTAGCCGCGCACCGTGTGGCCGCCGCGCACCAACCGTTCGGCCATGTTGGCGCCCATGCGCCCCAGTCCGATCATCGCCAGTTCCATGTGTACTCCCGCCTGTCCGAAAGAAAAGAAGAATGGCCGCCATTGTCCGCGCTTGCGGGCGCGTCTGCTTGCAGCGGCGTGCGCGGAGCACGCGTCATGTCGCCGTCAACCAGTCGCGCAGCACCGCCGCCGTTTCCTGCGGCACCTCCATCGGCGGCAGGTGGCCGCAGCGTGCGAACACGTGCAGCCGCGCGCCGGGAATGCGGTCGTGCATCAGCCGGGTTTCCTCCGGCAGCGTCATGCGGTCGTCCTCGCCCACACCCAGCAGCGTGGGCACGGCGATCGCCGGCAGCAGCGGCTCCGAATCGGGCCGGTCGATGATGGCGCGCTGCTGGCGCAGGAAGGCATCGAGGCCCACGCGCTGCGCCATCGCCATCACCTCCTCACCCAGCGCGCTGTCCACGCGGCTCTCGTGGACGAGCTGCGGCAGCAGCTTGCGAGTGACGCCGGCAAAGCGTCCCGCCTCCGCCATCGTCAGGCCGGCCTGCCGCACCAGCCTGCGCTTGGGTGGATCCAGCCGCGCGCTCGTGTCGAGCAGGGCCAGCTTCGCCACGCGCTGCGGTGCCTGCCGCAGGATCTCGAACGCAACGTAGCCGCCCATCGACAGTGCCGCCAGCATGAATACCGGCGGCGCTGCGGCCAGGACCCGCGCCGCCATGCCGGCCATGCTGTCGTCCCTGGTCAGGTCGGCGTGGTGCACGGTCGCGACATCGGCCAGTTCGGCCGCCGGATCGCGCCACAGGCGCTCGTCGCACAGCAGGCCGGGGAGCAGGAGCAGGGGAAGCGACGCCATGCGCGTAGTGTAGTCACCCGACTCCCAACTGACCGGCGATCGCCGCCCACGGTCCGTTCCACATCCGCAACACGCCGCCGTGCGTAAGCTGGCCCTCATTCCCCACGAGGCGCGCCATGCACGTCCTGATCACCGGCGGCACCGGCTTCATCGGCCATGCCCTGTGCGAGCACCTGCTGCAGGCCGGTCACGCGGCGAGCGTGCTGACGCGCGATCCCGCCGGCGCCCGCGCACGGCTACCGGCCGCCACGCGCGTGCTGGCGACCCTGGACCAGGCGCGCGACGTGGAAGCGGTGGTCAACCTGGCCGGCGAACCGCTGATGGCCGGTCGCTGGAACGCGGCGCGCAAGGCCGAGTTCCGCCGCTCGCGCCTGGAAACCACGCAGGTGCTGATCGCGTGGATGGCCAGGCAATCGGCACGTCCGCGCGTGCTGGTCTCCGGTTCGGCGATCGGCTACTACGGTCCGCGCGAAGAGGAAGCGCTGGACGAATCCGCGACACCGGGTGGCGACTTCGCGGCACAGCTGTGCCGCGACTGGGAGACCACGGCGATGCAGGCCGAAGGCCTGGACGTGCGCACCTGCCGCGTGCGCACCGGCATCGTGCTGGGCATGGACGGTGGTGCGCTGGCGAAAATGCTGCCGCCGTTCCGCCTGGGCCTGGGCGGACCGATGGGCGATGGCCGCCAGTGGATGAGCTGGATACACCGCGACGACCTGGTGCGGATGATCGCGTGGCTGCTCGACAACGACCGCACCGGCGGCGCCTACAACGGCACCTCGCCGGTGCCGGTGACCAACCGCGACTTCGCGCGTGCGCTGGGCAGGGCCCTGCACCGACCCGCCGTGCTGCCGACACCGGCCTTCGCGCTGAAGGCGGGCTTCGGCGAGATGGCGCAGCTGTTGCTGACCGGCCAGCGCGTCCTGCCAGCGCATGCGCTGGCGGAGGGCTTCGTATTCCGCTTCCCGACGCTGGAGACCGCACTGGCGGATCTCGTGCACCGCTGACCCTGCCGCACGGTCACACGCGCAGGGGGGAGCTGCGCGGCTTTCTGGTCCTCGCGACATCCGCGATGAGAGAATCGCAGCCCGTTCCGGTCCCTGCGATCGAGGTCGATGAAGGCAAATGCGGGTCCTGCGGGAACGCGCCACGACCGTCCGACCGTCCACACCTGCCGCCCATGCCTGCCCTTCGCCCGTACCATCCCGCCGACGCCATCGCCCTGACCGACCTGTACGCCCGCTCCGTGCGGCACTACGGACCGCGCGCCTACACCCCGGCCCAGGTGGCGGCGTGGGCAGCGACCGCGGATGTAGCCCGCACGGCGGCGCGATGCAGCGACGGACGCCAGGTGTGGGTGGCGCAGGATGAGGCCGGTGTCGTGCTGGGCTTCGGCGACCTGGAAGCCGACGGCCACCTGGACATGCTGTACGCCGCACCGGAAGCCGAGGGCCTGCACGTCGGCTCGCTGCTGTACGCCGCGATCGAAAGCCATGCATGCGAGCAGGGCATGGAACTGATCTTTGTCGAAGCCAGCGAACTCGCCCGCCCCCTGTTCGAACGCCGCGGCTTCACCCTGCTCGGACGCAATGACCTGCTGCTGGACGGCGTGGCGATCCACAACTACCTGATGGGAAAGAGGCTGTAGACGCGTTGCAGGCGGGGATCGCGTTGCGCTCCATACCCGGCTTCGGCATGGCCACGGTCAATGGCCGGAGCTCTCCACCAGGCCGGACGCAATGCCCTGCGCGGCGCCCTGCAGGAAGTCCTGCAGATGGTCGTGCCCATCGGCTTGCAGGCCGTGATCCGCGCCCGGATACACCACCAGTCCGATGTTCTTCTTTCCCGCCGCCTGCGCCGCACGCAGCACCTCGTGCGCGGAGGCGGCCGGCACACTGCGGTCTCGCTCGCCGATCCCGATCAGCACCGGGATATCCAGCGCCAGGTAGTCGCCGAGCGGAGCGTGGTCGAACGTGTCGAACCAGTACCGATAAGGGTGGCCGAGCCACGTCTTGCCGGTGCTGTCGGGATAACGTGCGATGTCCTTCCATGCGGCGTCCACGGCCTCGGTGCCCAGCAGGGAGGACAGGTTCTCGCGCATGCTCCAGCCGCCATCGCCCACGATGACCAGATGCGTGATGTCGGACCGCGAGCGCGCAGCGCGGACCGCCAGCGCCCCACCCTCCGAACCGCCTACCAGCACAACCTTCTTCCAGCGCCGCGGTTCTTCGTCGAGCGTGCGCGAGATGAACTCCATGTAGTCCGCCATCCACTGGCGTGGCGTATTGCGCGCGTTGAAGGCAGGCGAGCACGATGCTCCTCCACCGTCGCCGACGGCACCCGTCTCCACATGGCGCTTGTTGAGTGCCAGGTAACGCGCCTTGATGCCCATGCCCTCGGCCAACCGCGGAAGCCAATACTTGCCGAGGTCGGCACAACCGGATCCTCCATACGTGAGCACCAGGGTATCTGCCGCCGGCTTCTCGCCCACGAAGATCTCGCGCGTGCCGGCTTCTCCGCCCTCCACGAAACGAAATGTCCCTTCCTGCGGAGCGGACTGCGCCTCCCCCGTTACTGGCAATCCTATCGCTGCGAGCAAGAACCAGGCCGTCTTCATGCCGCCTCCGTCATCCTTGAAATCCTTCCCCGCGGATCATCGCATCCTCCGCCCATCACGCGCATCCCGCGCCTGCCGGGCCATGTCTTCGTAGCGGGCACGCAGCGCGTCCAGTTCGGCTTCTTCCAGTTCCTCGAGATCCAGCAGCGCGTCGTCGGCACGGCGCGAGACGCGGATCAGCTCGTCCAGCTTGATCTGCATGGCTTCCGTGTCGCGGTTCTGCGTGCTCTGGATCAGGAAGACCATCAGGAAGGTGATGATCGTCGTGCCGGTGTTGATGACAAGCTGCCATGTATCGCTGAAACCGAAGAGGGGGCCGGTGATCGCCCACACCACGATGATGCCCAGCGCCAGCGCGAAGCACGATGGCCGGCCGGTGAAGGTGGAGGCTTTCTTGGCGAGACGGGTGAAGGCGGACTGCTGGGCCATGGCGCGCTCCTCGGTGGGGTTCGCGGAGTGTCGCCGATCCGAACGCGAGGGTGTAACGGCGTCGTTCCAGGCCGGCAACCGCCTCCGCTCACCGCGGCGACAGCACGTCCAGCAGCAACGGCACGCTGAAGGGTTTGGTCATCAGCAGCGTGCCGGTGGGCAGGTCGCTCATGTGCTCGCGGGCATGGCCCGATACGACGCACACGGTGACGGCCGGCTGCAGGCGCCGGGCTTCCGACACCACCGCGGCGCCGGTGACGCCGGGCATGTCGTAGTCGGTCACCACGCAGTCGTAAACCTGCTGCTGCAGTAGCGCCCGCGCCGTCGTGCCGCAGGACGCCTGGGTGACGCGATGGCCGGCCAGTTCGAGGGCTTCGGCCACCATGGTGCGGTGCCGATCGTCGTCGTCGACGTAGAGAATGCTGAGTTCGGTCATGGACCGACTTTGCGGCAGGACCACGCGAACCCGGCGTGAAAGCGCGACTGCACGGCGACGGGATGCGCGATGCGACCCGAGGGCCGGGACTGTCCGCAACGACGCATCGATGACATCCGCGCGACGCCCCACGGGGCTAGCATGCACGCATGGATGTCGCCGCCCTCAAACGCCATTGCCGTTCGCTGCCCGGCAGCGTCGAGCAACGCTATGCAGACCCCGCGAACATCCTGACCTATGCGGTGGGCGGCAAGCGGTTCGCCTACTTCAAGACCAGCGAGCCGGAGCGCTGGCGATTCAGCTTCAAGGTGGCGCCGGAGCGCTTCCTGGAGCTGACCGACCAGCCCGGCATCAAGCCGGCGCGCTGGCTGGGCATCCACCGGTGGATCACCGTGGTGGATGTCGCGTCGGTGCCGACCACCGAACTGAAGGCGCTGGTGGCATGGTCCTACGGCTACGCCTGGGACCGGCTGACCCGGCGCCAGCGCGCGGCGATCCTGGCCGACAACGCCCCGACCGGCTGAGCGCCGCTTCCGCGAATGAAATCCCGCCTGCCGACATGTCGATTCCGGGGCCGCCGGATCGTCGCGTACAGGAAGGCCATCCCGGCGTCGTCCGGCGCCACCGCGACACCCACCACCCAAGGAGCACGACATGAACGTCAATCCCTACCTGATCCTCAATGGCGACTGCGAAGCCGCCTTCACCTTCTATGCCCAGGCCACCGGCGGCGAGCTGGGGCCGATGATGCGCTTCGACGGCGCCGAGGGCTGCGAGGATTTTCCTCCCGAGCACAAGCAGAAGATCATGCACACCAACATCACCTTCGGACAGACCGTGCTGATGGGCTCGGACAACCATCCGGCGTATGCGTACGAGGGCGTGAAGGGCTGCTCGGTGTCGCTGTCGGTGGACAGCATCGCGGACGCCGAGCTCATCTTCGGCGCGCTGTCGGCCGGTGGCCAGGTGACCATGCCGCTGGCGCAGACGTTCTGGGCGGTGCGCTTCGGCATGCTGGTCGACAAGTTCGGCGTGCCGTGGATGATCAACTGCGAGAAGGATGCGTGATGCCTGCGCGGGGATGTCGTGCGCACGCTGACGCTCCTGCCCGCTGCACTGCGGCTTTTTCCCGCCGCGGTGCCGTGGTGTGATGCACGGCATGTCGACCTCTCCTACCCATCGCGCGATCGACGCCGTCTGGCGTATCGAATCGGCGCGCGTGATTGCCGGTCTGGCGCGCATGCTGCGCGACCTGGACCTGGCCGAAGAACTGGCGCAGGACGCGCTGGTCTCCGCGCTGGAAACTTGGCCCCGTGACGGCGTGCCGGACAATCCGGGGGCATGGCTGATGACCACCGCCAAGCGCCGCGCCATCGACCGGCTGCGCCGGCTGCAGTTGCTCGACCGCAAGCATGAGGAACTGGCGCGCGAGCTGGACGACGCGCACGAGGAGCGGCGTGCGCGCGACGAGGATGCGCTGGACCACGACATCGACGACGACCTGCTGCGGCTGGTGTTCGTGTCGTGCCATCCGGTGCTGTCGATGGAGGCGCGCGTGGCGCTGACGCTGCGCCTGCTGTGCGGATTGACCACGGACGAGATCGCACGCGCATTCCTGACCTCAGAGCCGACCGTGGCGCAGCGCATCGTGCGGGCCAAACGCACGCTGGCCGATGCCGACGTCGCGTTCGAAGTGCCGCGTGGCGAGGAACTGCACGAGCGGCTGGCCTCGGTGCTGGGCGTGGTCTACCTGGTGTTCAACGAAGGCTACTCGGCCACCAGCGGCGACGGCTGGATGCGACCGGCGCTGTGCGAGGAAGCGCTGCGGCTGGGCCGCATGCTGGCGGCGCTGGCGCCCCGCGAACCGGACGTGCACGGCCTGATCGCGCTGTTGGAAATCCAGGCCTCGCGCCTGCCCGCGCGCGTCGGCAAGGACGGGGCACCGGTGCTGTTGCTGGACCAGGACCGCAACCGCTGGGACCGCCTGCTGATCCAGCGCGGCCTGGAGGCGCTGGCGCGCGCCGAGCGTCTGGGTGGCGCGTTCGGCCCCTACGCGTTGCAGGCCGCCATCGCCGCCTGCCACGCGCGTGCGCACACCGCCGATGCCACCGATTGGAACCGAATTGCGACGCTGTATGCCGCACTGGCGCAGGTGAACCCGTCGCCCGTGGTCGAACTCAACCGTGCGGTGGCGGTCTCGATGGCCACCGGCCCGGCCAGCGCGCTACCACTGGTCGACAGGCTGCTCGACGAGCCGGAGATGAAGCACTACCACCTGCTTCCCAGCGTGCGCGGCGACCTGCTGTTCAAGCTGGACCGCCGCGACGAAGCGCGGGTGGAGTTCGAGCGTGCGGCAGGCATGACGCGCAACGAACGTGAACAGGCCCTGCTGCTGGCGCGCGCGCAGGCGTGCGTCGCCGGGTGACACTGCATTGCGCGATCAGGCGGCGGGACCGAGATAGTCCAGCTTGCCCAACGGCACGCCACGGTGGCGCAGGATGGCGTACGCGGTGGTGACGTGGAAGAACAGGTTCGGCAGCGCGAAGCCGAGCAGATAGCCGCGCCCGTCGAACTGCAGATCGCCACGCGTGCGCGTGGACAGGGTGACCGCACGCGTTTCGCTGCCCTGCAGCGCGGCCTCGTCGAACGTGCGCAGGTAGTCGGCGACCGCGTCCAGGCGCGCGTAAAGCGCCTCGAATGTGGTTTCCACATCCTCGAAGCGTGGCGACTCCACGCCGGCCAGGCGCGCCGCGCCGAACTTCGCGGTATCGGTCGCGAGTTGCACCTGCCGCACCAGGGGAAACATGTCCTCGTACAGGCGGGCCTGCAGCAGCGCGCCCGCGTCCTCGCCATGTTCGCGGGCGTGCGCCTCGCCCTTCTCGAGGATGTGGCGGAGGTTGCGCAACGCCCGCAGGAACGCGGGGACGGAGGCCTGGTACATCGACAGGGGAGCGCTCATGGGAAGGTCAGGAAGTGAAGGTCGCGGAAGCATAGTCGCCAGTGCGCATCCTGATTAGCAGGCATTGCCGGGAGAATGCATCCCATGGCAGGCGGGCGGTGTGCGGTAGCATCGGCGCCCTCCCGCCTGCGAGCCTCCCATGTCCGCCTGGACCGACCTGCTTCGTGATATTCCCGACTTTCCCCAGCCCGGCATCCTGTTCAAGGACATCACGCCCGTGCTGGCGGACGCGGGCGCCTTCGCGGAGGCGGTCGCGGCGATGGCCGCGCCTTGGCGCGGCATCCGCCTGGACGCAGTCGTGGGCGTGGAGGCGCGCGGCTTCATCCTCGGCGCTGCGCTGGCACGCGAACTCGACGTCGGCTTCGTGCCCGTGCGCAAGCCGGGCAAGCTGCCTGGGCATACGCTGTCACTCGACTACGGACTGGAATACGGACGCGACCGCCTGGAGATCCACGCCGATGCCATGCCCGCCGGCGCGCGCGTCATCGTGATCGACGACGTGCTGGCGACGGGTGGCACCCTGAAAGCGGCGGTGCAGCTGGTCGAACGGCAAGGCGCGCTCGTCGTCGGCACCGGGGTGCTGGTGGAACTGGGCTTCCTGGCGGCACGCGCCACCTGGGACCACGCCGCTCCGCTGCATGCGGCGGCGGTCTACTGACCGCTCGCAGGCCGCGGCCCGCAGTGTGCCCGGTCAGTCCGGCACGCGGGTGATGTAGGCACCGGTGCCGAT
Organism: Pseudoxanthomonas japonensis; assembly: GCF_043632995.1. Lineage (NCBI taxonomy): Bacteria > Pseudomonadati > Pseudomonadota > Gammaproteobacteria > Lysobacterales > Lysobacteraceae > Pseudoxanthomonas > Pseudoxanthomonas japonensis. The sequence continues at coordinate 3,549,688 of NZ_CP171632.1, forward strand.
GATCTGGAAGGTGTCGTTGTCGACACGCCGCACATGGCTGCCGTCTTCCAGCACATAGGCGGGCGCTTGGGGCCCGCTGCCACCGGACATGCCAGTGTCGCCGCTCCGGATCACCTGAATGCGGCAACGACGGCCTGCGGAATCCTCGGCGGTGAAAACATGCGTGGTCATGGGGCCTCCTGCGTGCAGGGATCGGGCCACGACGATAGGCCATGGCGTGTTAAGCGCATCGAAGCGGAATGTCATCGATCCGTGCAAGCCGGAAAAAGAGAGGGGAGGCATTGCACCTCCCCTCGGCGCCTGAGCGCGACGCCGTCCATGTGTCGGGCATGGACGGCGATGGGCACACCCGATGGGGATCGGAATGGACCCACCTAGCCGCGGACGGGGGTACGCCCGCGGATAGCGGTCTGCGGATGAACGTCATGGAGGCTTTCCGCCTCCGGCACGCCGTTCCGCGTGTTCTGCAGCAACGTCCCCTACCTATTCGCACTGCCTTGCACGTCACAGGACATGGTCAGGAAGCGCGCATCGCCCGGCTGAGGTACTTGGTGTTGTTGCGCTGCAGGTAGCGTTCGATCAAGGCATGCAGATCGAGGGCGCGCTGGTCCTGCGGGTCAAAATGCGCCAGCACCTGGGCCCAGTTGCCGTCCTGCGCCCACCGGATGAAACGGACATAGATGCCGTGCCAGGAACCGAAGTCCCGTGGCAGATCCGACCAGTAGGCGCCGGTCTGGGCGACCCACAGCACCGCCTCGATGAACCGGCGCGCGTTGCCGCCATGGCGCGCCCGCGCGCCGACGCGGCCCGGCAAGGCATTCATCAGCTGCTTCCACTCCTCCGCCGTCAGGCGCTCGGTGATGGGCCACTGGCTGAGCGCCCTGGGACCGACGCCTTGAGGAAGGGGCCAGTGCGCCGGCAGCGCAACCGCCAGCGCCTGCGGCTCATCCGCCGCATCGCCGTCCTTCCGCGCAGTATCCACCGCGTCCTCATGCACCATGGGTCGCTCCCTTTTCCGCCGCGGCGATGTCCCCCGTCCCGATCGGCGCCATTGCCGACGCCACTACCGCACAGACCTTCCTCGAACTACCCATGCCGTCCTCTTGTGGATCCCGCTCTTCCGATACCTGCACCCCGCATTCCCGGCTCCCTGCCCCCCGTTCCCGGCATGTCGGCGGACGAAGCAGGGGTTACGGCCTGCTTGACGGCCCCGGGAGGGGGTTATTTGTAAGGAACGAGATCGTGATGACAGGCACATTCCGGACATGACAGGGCGGCGGGACATTGAGGGGATCGGAACCGGCGCGGAGGACCTGCCGGGCTCGCTCGACGTGGCCGCCATACCGCCCGCGGACCCGGATTCCGTCACCCAGCTGCTGGGGGAGGTCGAGAAGGGCGAGTCCGGCGCCTGGAACCGCATCTACGCGCTGCTGTACCGCGACCTGCACCAGATCGCCCGGTCGCAGATCCGCCAACAGCGGCGCGGCCACGTGCGCTCGCCCACCTCGTTGATCAGCGAGACCTGGCTGAAGCTGGCCAGTGCCGACTTCAGCGTGGAGAACCGCGCACACCTGGTGGCGCTGGTCGCGCGCGCCATGCGCTTCGTCCTGCTGGACGAGGTCCGTCGCACGCTCGCGGAGAAGCGGGGCGAAGGCATGGACCTGCTGCCGCTGGACGAGACCACCGAACCGGGCCAGAGCTCACGGCTGGAGCAGTTGCTGATCCTCGACCAGGCCCTCAACGACCTGGCCAAGCTGGATGCACGGCTGGCACAGGTCGTGGAGATGCGCTATTTCGGCGGGCTCAGCGAACTGGAAATCGCGGGCGTCCTGAAGGTGACCGAACGCACCGTGCGCCGCGACTGGCGGAAAGCGCGCGCCTTCCTGTTCAGCCATCTCGGCGAAGGCGAACTGCCCGACCCCGTCTGAGTCCAGCGGCAGTGCGCCGCGGGTGTACGTCCGGAAAGACCTTCCGGCAACGAATGCTCAGACGTGCACCGCCGACTCCCACCTCCGCCGTTCCTCTGCCGTGCCGCGTCCTTGCCGGCGCCGATGCAGGGGCATGCCGCCACAGCCCGAACGGCACGCGCATGAAGCAGGCCACGGCACTCGCGATGGACCTGTTCAGCGTGTACAGCGAGATGTCGGACGACGACCAGGCCGGCGCCCTGGCAATCCTCAGGACCATCGACCCCCTGGTTCACGACGCGCTGGTCCAGTTGCTGGTCACGGACGCACTGACGCACGAGCTCGATGCGCCGCCCTGGCACGGACGCCCCTCCTCGGCTCGGGCGGCAGTCGGGCTTCCTGACCTGCCGCAGGACAGCACCGACACGACGCGGGGCTGACCCGCGGACGCGATGACCGGCGCGGCGCTGTGGCGTGCGTCGCACTTCGCATCACACTCGTCGCGGCATGCGGTCACTCTCCTGCCTTCGGCGCGAGGCGCGGATCTGGAATTGAGACAGCGTTGGCAGCCGCCCCACCGGGGGGGCTCGCTAGCATGGAGCCCTGCTGTCGAACCCCCTGCCCGCACAAGGAGTGCAGATGACGATCCATGCCGCCGCCGCCTTCGCCGGCACCTGGCACCTGCTGCCCGAGCAGTGCGACTACCAGCTCGGCCGCGCACCGCGCGCCGGCCACTACCGGCTGGCGTGCGCGGACGACGGCGCGCTGTCGATCGCGTCGGAATGGCTGGGCAGGAACGGCAAGCGCCACCGCGCGGCCTTCGACGGCAGGGCCGACGGCACGCCCTACCCGTATCACGACACCCCGCACGCGGACGCGCTGAGCTTCGAGTCGGTATCGCCCACCCAACTCCACTCGACCACCTGGCGCGACGGCCAGGAAGTGCAGTGGTCCGAACGCGAACTGGTGGATGCCGACACGCTGGTCATCCGCATGCGCGGCCACCTGAGCGACGGCCGCAGCTATACCAACGTGGGCGTGTTCCGCCGGCAGGACAGCTGACGTCATCCGCTCGGTCGGCGGCGATCCGGCCTGCCAAACGAAAGGGCGCCCCGAGGGCGCCCTTTCTGCTTGCGGAAAACCGGACGGAGATCGTCCGTGGCAATCCGGCCTCAGCGCGTCTGCACGCAGTTCTGCAGCCACAGCACGCGCTTGAAGTCGTCGTAGCGCAGGAACTGGCCCTTGAACACTACGCGGTCGCCCTTGCGGAACGTCAGTACGTTGGCCAACTGGTTCGGCTTGAACAGGCATGCGACGCCCACGCGCGGCTCGTTGTCGCCGGGCACCTGCAGCAGGCCCGTGCCCGGCTGCGGAATCTCGAACGAGACGTTGTAGTCCTCGCCATCCTCCTGCACGTAGTCCACGCGGCCGCGCAGCGCGTAGTTGCGGCCCTTGTGGCGTGCGGTGACGGCCACCGCGTTGCCCTTGGCTTCCCGCGCGATCTCGCGCGAGAACACGTAGACGTCCTTCACCGTCACGTCGGCGTTGTTCTGCGTCTTCGCGCCCTGTGCCGCCGCGGCGCGCCCTTCCTTGCCGCCCTTCATCTTGGCGAGGATCTCGCACATGTAGGGCCGCATCGCATCCTGCTTGGCCAACTGGCCCTTCTCCGTCTTCACTGTCATCTGCACCACTGCCGCGCCGCCTTCCTGGCTGATGTTGATCAGCGTCGGGATCGCGCGCGTAGTGCCGGTGGAACGTTGCTCGACCAGCATCGCGCCGGTCTCGACGTCTTCGGTGATCACGTCCATCTTCTCGCCGATCATGATGCCGCGCATCTGGCCCATCGCGTCCTTGACCGACAGGTCCGGCACCGTGACCCGGCTGGAGAAATCGTTGCCCGAGAAGATGCTGCCGGACTTGCTGAAGTTGTCCTCGCATTCACCCGCGCTGGCGGCGGGCGCCACACTCGACAGGGCGAGCGCGATGGCGGCAAGTAGCTTGTAGGTCATGTGGTCCTCACAAAGTGGAAGTAGCGGGCATCCCGGACGCCACGCGTCATGCTTCCGACCGCTGGGGTCCGTCCCCGTCACATTCTGGCAAGCCCGGGTAGCGCGCGACAAGCGGCGCACCCTTAGAATCACGCTCCCACGTCAAATACCTGTCAAACCGCATGGTCGCCGGATGCCCGACGCACGTACGCCGCCGCACCCTCCGCGCCGCGACCGCCATCGGCCTGTTGTCTCTCGCGTGCAGTGCGCAGGGCGACGACCAGGCCACGCCCCGCACCCTGCCTGCGGACGTCCAGGCCGACGTCAACACGATCGCGCAACAGCTGTCCGAGGTGCGCGATGCGGACGCGCCGCTCGCCTGCGGCAAGGCGGTCGACAATGCGCGGTACGGCGTGGAGACCATGCTGGAGGTCGGCGAGAAGAACCTGCGGGCCGGCTATATGACCCAGGCCGCCTACGATGGCATGGCGCCCGCCCTACGTTCGCTGCTCGTCGCACTGAGCCTGCAGGACTGCGAATCCGCCAGCGGCGTGCGGCGCGATTTCTACCAGTGCATGTCCAGCGACTACAACCACGTACTCGCCTGCGGGAAGGCGCATCCGTTCGAACCCTGAGGTTGACCCTGCGCATCCGCGCCCTCACCCTTCCGGCATGATCCAGCACGCCTGTCCCACCCTACAGTTCGCGTCTTCCGTCTCCACGGAGGCCTGCTGATGTCGTGGCCCGCATTCAACGGCTGGCTGCAGGAAGGCGCGGCGGTCGCCATCCCGATCGCCCAGGCGCTCGCGATCCTGCTGGGCGCATGGGTGCTGCTCCGTGTGTTGCGCATCATCGTGCGCCGCATCTGCGACAGCTACCACCTGCCGGCCCAGGTGGCGGTCAGCGCGCGGCGGCTGCTGGGCGTCCTGGTCTATATGTCCGCCGGCATGCTGGCCCTGGGCCGGCTCGGCGTATCGGGCAGCGTGCTGTGGACCGCGCTGACCGGCTTCACCGCGGTGGCCGCCGTCGCGTTCTTCGCCGCCTGGAGCGTGCTGTCGAACATTTTCTGCAGCGTGCTGATCCTGACCACGCGACCGTTCCGGGTGCACGACCACATCGAGGTGCTGGAGAACGGCGACAAGCCGGGCCTGCGCGGCCGCGTGATCGATATCAACCTGCTCTACACCACGCTGCTGGAAGAGGACGCCCTGCGCGGCGACACCGTACTGCAGATCCCCAACAGCCAGTTCTTCCAGCGCACCACACGGCGCTGGCGCTCGGGCTCGCCACCGGCCGCCTCCGCACCGGAGTAAGGCCCCGCCGCGTCAGAGGATTACGGGCGCGAAACGCGTAAGCCGCGAATCAGGAGGCGGCATCGCAGGCGACGTCGGCCGGCGTGGCCGTACCGCGCAAGGTCCGTTGCGCCCACAGGTAGATCAGCAGGCCGGCCACCGCCATCGCGGCACCGACATAGCCCGTCGACGTCCACCCGTACCCTGCGGTGATCGCCATGCCGCCCAGCCAGGGGCCGAGTGCGTTGGCGGTATTGAACGCGGCGTGGTGCGAGGCGGCAGCGAGCGTCTGCGCATCGCCAGCCACGTCCATCAGGTGCGACTGCAGGATAGGACCGAGCGCGCCCATCAGGCCGATCGTCACCGTGGCCAGCAGGATCGTCGGCAATCCCTTCGCCAGCAGCGGGAACAGCAGCAGCGCCACCATCGCCCAGGCCAGCACCATCCACGCGCCCCGCAGCTGGAAACGGTCCGACAGCCAGCCACCGACGAAGTTGCCGATCACGCCGCCGACACCGAAGCCGGCCAGGCCCAGCGGAATCCAGGCCGGCGACACGCGCGTCACTCCCAGCATGGTCGGTGCCAGATAGCTGAAAACCGAGAACATGCCGGCGAACCCGATCGCGCCGATGGCCAGCGCCTGCCACACCGGCAACCGGTTGAAGGCACGCAGTTCGTCCAGCGGGTGCGCCTTGGCGCCGTCGATGCCGGCCGGCAACCAGATCGCCAGCAGCGTGGCGGTGGTCAACGCGACCAGCGCCACCGCGGCGAACACCCAGCGCCAGTCGATGATCTGGCCCAGCCAGGTCGCCAGCGGATTGCCGATCAGGATCGCCAGGGTCAGGCCCAGCATGACCAGGCTGATCGCACGGCCGCGCTTGTTGGGCGGGCTGATCGCCACCGCGGTCAGCGCGGCGACGCCGAAGTACGCGCCATGCGGCAGGCCGGCGATGAAGCGGAATACCAGCAGGCTTTCGTAGGTCGGGCCCAGCGCACTCGCCAGGTTGCCCAGCGCATAGAAGCCCATCAGGGCCAGCAGCAGGGTCTTGCGCTTCCAGCCGGCGCCGAGGATCGCCAGCAACGGCGCGCCGACCACCACGCCGAGCGCATACGCGCTGATCAGGTGCCCGACCTGCGGCTCGGTCACGCCCAGCGACGCCACCATGTTGGGCATCAGGCCCATGCTGGCGAACTCGCTGGTGCCGATGGCGAAACCGCCCAGCGTCAGCGCGAACAGGATCAGGCCGACCTGACGTGCGGTCAGTTCATCGGCGACGGAAGGGAGGGCGACGGGGGGCGGTGCGACATCCATGTCGCCATTATGCTGCGCCGCAGCACTGGCGGTCGACCTTGCGGGTGGAACGCTGCGGGCGACGGATCAGGGGCGCGCCACCAGGAACGGCAGGTTGGCGTAGGCCGCATGCCCCTGACCGTCGTGGACTTCGACGAACAGCCGGTAGGCACCCGGCGCGTCCGGCGCGATGAAGGTCATGCCGCCCTTCCCGTCCTGCTGCAGGACCAGTTCGACCTGCGCGGGCACATCCTCGCGGTCGCCGCCGATGCTGGTGGCCGTGCTCTCATGCAGCACGGTCCATGTGTACGTCACGGCATCGCCGTCGGCATCCTGCGCATCGGCGTGCGCGGCGTACGACTTCCCCGCCGCCAGCACGATGCTGTCGGTCGCGACACGGCCGTCCAGCCGCAACGGCTGGATCGAGGGCGCGCGGTTCGCCGGCCACGCGCCGGTCCAGACGTATTGCATGGCATCCACCGCCGGGGTGCTTTCACCGCTGGGCAGGAACAGGCCGTACCACGTCGGCGTGCGCTCCTGCTTGTCGCCCCACAGGAACACGTACGAGCCCAACCCCTGCTTCGTATCCGCCGCGATCACCTGTTCGTAGCGCTGCTGCAGCAATGCCGCCTTGCGCGAGGCGTCATCCTCGATGGGCGCCTTCCACGTCGTCAACGGACTTTCCCAGTGCCCGGTCGGGCCCCATTCGGTGACGACGTATGGTCCGGTCCAGCCGCTGCTCTCGAGTTTCTCCGGCAACGCACCGATGTCGCCATACAGCTGGATGCCGATCAGGTCCAGCGACGGCGCACGCGCCTTCAGCAGGTCGATGAGTTTCCGGTCGAAACCGGCCAGCGTGGTCATCACCGGATGGTTCGGGTCTTCGGCGTGGATCATGTCGGCGATGCCGCCGACGGCATTCCACACCTTCGGGTTGCTGTAGTGCAGGTTCAGTTCGTTGCCGACCACCCACATCAGCACGGCGGGATGATCCTTGTAGAGACCGACCTCCCGACGGATGCGCTCGAGCTGCCGCTTCACCGCGGCGCGGTCGTTGTAATCGAACCCGTGGCGCTCGTTGCCCACCTCGATGCCCATCGCCACCTTCAGGCCGTTGCGCTGCGCACGGTCCAGCATCGCGCGCACCCTGGCCTCGTCCATGCCGGTGCTCCACGTGCGGAAGGAATTGCCGCCGCGCGCGGCCAGCGCTTCCTGGCGGTCGCCACTCATGCCCGCGCCCTTGACGCGGAATGGCGCGCCATCGACCAGCAGGACATGAGCGCCGTCCTGCTGGACGATGCGGACCTGCGACGGCGCCGCGAGCGCCAGGGGAGAGAGAGCGAGCATCAGGATCGATGCGAACAGGCGCTGCAGCATGCGGATGTTCTCCGGCCACGGATGACGGGGCATCATGCCATGCACGCCGTCGTTGGCCTCACCAGCGCTAGAATGGCCGCATGAACACCATCCTCATCCCTGTCTCCATCGGCGAACTGGCCGACAAGCTGACCATCCTCGAGATCAAGGCCGAGCGCATCGAGGATGCCGGCAAGCGCGCGCACGTGCAGGTCGAACTGGAGGGGCTGCGCGCACTGTGGGCGCCACTGGAAAGCGCGCAGGAAGCACTCGCCCCGCTGAAGCACGACCTGCGCGCGATCAACGAGCGCATGTGGGACGTGCAGGACGCGTTGCGCGCCAAGGAAGCCGCGCAGGCCTTCGACGGCGAATTCGTCACCCTGGCGCGCGCAGTCGCGCAGCGCAATGGCGAACGCATCGCGGTGAAGAACACGATCAACCGCCTGGCCGGTTCCCGCTTCATCGAAGAGAAGCAGTACCAGGCGTAAGCCGGTGGTGCGCTACGCGACGCCGTGGCGCTCGCGGATCACCTGCAGGCGCTCGCGGTAGTACAGCGCATCCGCCGCGACTTTCGGCGGATTCTCCGCCAGCCAATCCACGGCCTGCCGCATCAGCGCCGCCTTGTCGGCGTCCGGTGCTTCCAGCGCGGTATCCACGCGATCCAGCTGCAGGATGACGTCTTCGCGGGTCGGATGGGTCATGGGCGTTCTCCTGTCTGATGGCCCGATTCTGGCCGCGCGGGCGTGTGCGCCATGTCATCGTCGCGACGGACCCGCATGCGCCTGCCGCCGCACCGCCCGGGGCACGTCCTGTCGGCGCTCGCCTTGCCGATGTCACCTCACATGACACCCGCCGGGAACCTCGTCCCATGAAGTGCATGCGTCGCCCCTTCTCCCGGATACCCCCGCGTGCAGATGCCGGACAGGGCGGCCGTCCGGCATGAATACCCCCACCCTCCGCGCGCTGGCGCTGTTCGACGAGTACCTCACGCTGCCGGTCGCACGGCGCGCCACCGCGCTGGCTTCCCTGCAGGATGAAGACCCGGATACCCACCGCATGCTGCAGCGCCTGCTGGCATCGGACATGGCGCTGGATGCCGGCGAACAGGCGGACCTGCTCGACCAGGTGACGGAGACTCTGGTCGCGCCCACCCGGTCGTCCGCCTCCGCGCGCGATCCCCTGCTGGGACAGCGCCTGGGTCCGTGGCGCATCGAGCGCGTCATCGGCCTCGGCGGCATGGGCACCGTCTACGAAGCGCAGCGGGACGATGGCCAGTACCGGCAGCGGGTGGCCTTGAAGTGCATCCATCGCGAACTGTCGTCGCCACCGCTGGTCGCCAGCTTCCTGCGCGAGCGCGAAACGCTGGCGGCGCTCGATCACCCGGTGATCGCGGGACTGATCGATGGCGGGCTGGATCCGCACGGCAATCCCTGGTTCGCCATGCGCTACGTGCAGGGCGACCTGATCGATGCGTGGTGCGACCGTCGACGCAGCGGATTGCGGCGACGGGTGGAACTGCTGGTGCAGGCCTGCGATGCTGTCGCCTACGCGCACGCGCGCCACGTGCTGCACCAGGACATCAAGCCGTCCAACCTGATGGTGACCGACGAAGGCTAGGTGCAGTTGCTCGACTTCGGCCTGACCGCCTCGCTCACCGCATCCGGCAGCGCGCCACGCCTGGCGATGTCGCAGGGCTACACCGCACCGGAAGCCCTGTCGTCCGCCGACCCGCAGGCCACCGCCGACATCTGGTCGCTGGGCCGACTCATGTACTCCCTGCTGGGCGGCATGCTGCCGCCGCCGCGATCGCCCCTGCAGTTCGTCGGGCCCGCGGTGGCGGAGACGGATGCGGAGACGCCCACGATGTCGTCGCTGGCCGCTCGCATGCCCGTCGCCTCGGCCCGCATGCGTGGCGCGCGCACGGCGGCAGCCCTGGCGCGTCAGCTGGCCGGCGACCTGGACGCCATCGCACTGCGCGCCACCGCGCCGTTGCCGGAGGCACGCTACGCGTCGGTGGCCGCATTGCGAAGCGACCTGACCGCATGGTTGAACGGGCAGCCCGTGCAGGCACGCTCGGGTGGGCTGGCGTACCGCATCGGTCGTGCGTTTGCGCGCCATCGCATCGCCACCGCCCTGACGGTCCTGTGCCTGCTCGCACTGGCGACGGGCGGCGGCATCGTCGCCTGGCATGGCCGGCAACTGGCGCACGAGGTGGCGGAAGCGCAGGCGCTGTCGCAGGTGTTCGAGCAGACGCTCGGCACCGCGACGCTGTCCAGCCTCGGCGCCACGCCGTTGTCGTCGCAGCAGTTGCTGGCCGATGCCGAACTGCGCATGCGGACGATGGACCTGCACGAACATCCCCGCGTACAGGCCCGCGGACTTGCCATGCTGGCGCGCAACTACATGGCCATCGGCGACTACGCACGCGCCACGGTGCTGGCGCAGGAAGCGAGTGCGCTGCAACCGGACGATGCCGCCGGCAGCGCCGCCACCCTGGCTGCGCTGCTCAACCTGCAGGGCAAGCCCGCCGAAGCCGGCCGCGTGGCCGCCAGCGCGCTCGCGGCGGCCGGCGACGACGTGCCCGCATCCACACGGCTGCAATTGCTGACCGAACAGGCGCGCAGCCAGTGGCATCAACTGCAGCGCGACGAGGCGGAGCGCACCCTGGCCGCGGCGCTGGCGCTGGCCCGGCTGCACGGCGACACGATCGCGCAGTCGGAGTTGCTGGCGCTGCGAGGCCAGTGGGCGTTGCGGCAAACCCGTTTCGCCGCGGCCGAGGCCGACCTGCAGGCGGCGATCGCCTTGTCGCGCGACCGCGCGCCGCTGGTGGCCGATGGCGCCCGCTTCCTCGTCGCCCAGAACCTCATGGCCCTGGGTCACATGGAAGAGGGTCGCGGCCTGGCGGCGAAAGTGCTGGCGGACTACCGGCGGCAGCTGGGCGAGACGCACCCGCTGGTCGGCCGCGCCTGGCGCCTGCTGGCGCACGCAGACTGCGCGCTGGGTGCGTTGCGCGCATGCCAGGACGGGCTGGACCGCGCCGACGCCATCGTGCGCCGCCACTATGGCGAACAGCACCCGGAGTACGCCGACGTGCTGCGCGTGCGCGCGCTGTCCTCTCTGTTCGATCCGGACAGCCGCATCGACGGCATCGCCCTGTTGCGCCGGGCCGACGTCATCCTGCGCGCCTCCTACCCGGCGGACCATGACGACGTGCAACGGGTGGAATCGATGCTGGCCCGTGGCCTGCTGACGCTCCATGCGCCCACGCCCGTCGTCCGTCGCCAGCAGGTGAACGAAGCGATCGGCATGCTGGAAGCCGCGCTGGAGCACAGCCGGCAGAACCGCCTGCCATTGCCTCCCCTGCACCGGATCAGCCTGGCCGAGGGCCTGATCGAACGGAACGCACCGGGCGACCTCGCGCATGCGCGCCGCCTGCTGGAGGAGAACACGGAACTGCTGCAGGCCTATGCGCCCGACTTCATCTGGGGCTTCCTGAACCGCCTGCTGCAGGCGCGCCTGGCGCTGCGTGCGGACGATCTCGACCAGGCGGAGGCGCTGGTGTCGTCGCTCGAAGCGACGCTGCCCCGGCAACCGGCCACGAACCAGCGGCCGGAATGGTGGGCGAACGTGCTGGTGATGCGCGCCGACCTCGACCTGCGCCGTGGTCGCCGCACACAGGCACGCACCGCGCTGGAAAGTGCCGTCGCATACACGCAGGCCACGTACGGAAACGAGCATGCGCAGACCCGTGCGATGCGCCACCTGCTGGCGACGTTCGACAGGACCGGCACGATCGCGTCCAACGAGTGACGCGATAACGACGTCCGGTGAAAACGCCCTGACACGAAAGGCAGAAGATTCCCCGGCGCCTGGAGCCCTGCCATGTGTGGTCATTGCACCGAGCGCGCCGCGCTGGCCGGACGCCTGGCGACGGCAACGCCATGGGGCGCCGCGTCGCCCGATCCGCTGCTGCTCTCCGTCCACCTGCAGGAGGCCGGCGACTGGCGCCAGGTGGCCAGCACCGTCGCTGGCGGCGACGACCTGGTGCTGGCGATCATCGCGCTGTGCCGTGCCGCCTGCGCGCGCCTCATGCAGGGCGAGCGCGCGTCGCTGCGCGACGTCCTCGCGCCTGGGTTGCACGCGCGGCTCGAGCACTGGCTCGCCTCGCTCGATCTTCCCGATGCGTGGACATGGCTGCGCGACGAAGCGCCCGCGCCCTGCCCGCTGCCGCTGGCGATCGCCCGGGACGAACTCGATGCCTACCTCGCCGGCTGGCTCCGGGTGCCGCATGCCCTCGCGCCCGCCTGGGACGAGGCGATGCTGCACGAACGCCTGCCGCGCCTGTCCGCCGCACTCGACGTCCTGCACCGCGATGCGCCTGACGACGACCGCCTGCTCCTGCTGGCCCTCTCGTCCCCCGGCGCCACGTCGCCTTTCAGCGCCATCGACCTGTGGCTGCAGCGACGCGCCGTCCAGGCGGTGATCGCCCATCGCGGCGTCGCCTACGTGCTTCCGCTGCTGGAGCGATGGCGCAGCGGCACCCTGCTGGCGGCGGTGCTGCGCGGCGACCTCGACGCGCCGGCGCTGCAGGTTCTCCATGCCGCACTGGCGCAGCGTCCCGACGACGGCACCGAGGGCACGCGCGACCTGCGCATCGCCGTCGAACAGGCATTGCCGCGCTAGGGCGATGCCGCGGTGCGCCGGTGGCCGCGCACTACAGGGCGAGCAGCACCACGTCCTCGCGCAGGCTGGCCGGCTCGACGACCGACTTGATGTCGACGAAAAGACCACCCGGGCGCAAGGCCTGGCTGATCAGCGCGTGGATGCCCTCGACGTACTCCGGATGCGGCACGGCCAGCACCAGCACATCCAGGTTGTTCCAGCCCGTCACGTCCTCCAGGTCCAGGCCGTATTCGCGCCGGGCCTCGTAGAAGTCGGCGCGCGTGTCGGCGATGCGTGCCTTGATTCCGTAGATGCCCAGCGCTTCGGCCAGCTCGAACGCCTTCGAGTCGCGCAGGTCGGCGATCCCCTCCTTGAAGGTGATGCCCAGCACGCCCACGCGCGCACCGCGCACCTTCTTCTCCTGCGCGGCAAGCTGCAGCACGATGCGGCTGGCCACGTAGGCCGGCATGCTGTCGTTGATCCGGCGCCCGGCCAGGATGATCTCCGGGTGGTAGCCCAGCTGCTCCGCCCTGGCATTGAGGTAGAGCGGCTCCACGCCGATGTGGTGGCCGCCGCCCACCAGTCACGGCGTGAACGGCAGGAAATTCCACTTGGTCGACGCCGCCTTCAGCACGTCCGCGGTACGGATGCCGACCAGCGCGCAGATCTTCGCCATCTCGTTCATCAGCGCGATGTTGACGTCGCGCTGCGTGGTCTCCAGCACCTTGGCCGTTTCGGCGACCTTGATGGAACTGGCGCGGTGCACGCCGGCCCCGATGATCGCCCCGTACACCTCGGCCACCAGGTCGAGCGACGCGGCATCCTGTGCGGAGACGACCTTGGTGACGGTATCGAGCGTGTGTTCCGGGTCGCCCGGATTGACGCGCTCGGGACTGTAGGCGAGCTTGAAGTCCACGCCGCAGACGAGCCCGCTGGCCTTCTCCAGTGCCGGACCGCAGATCTCTTCGGTGGCGCCGGGGAACACGGTGGATTCGAAGACGATCACCGCCCCGGGCCGCATCACCTCGCCCACCAGCGCGCACGCGGACTCCAGGCAGGCGAGGTCGGGCTTGCCGCCCGCGGTCAACGGCGTGGGCACCGCCACGATGAAGAAGTTGCAATCAGCCAGCGCCGTCCTGTCGTCGCGCAGCTCCAGCCGGGTGCGCGCGAGATCGGCCTCCGCCACTTCACCGGTGCAGTCCACGCCACGGCGCAGCATCCAGATGCGGATTTCGTCGATGTCGAAACCGATGGTCGGGAACGTGCGCGCCATCGCCATCGCGACCGGCAGCCCGGCGTGTCCCAGCCCGATCACGGCGGCGGAAATCCTGCCGAGTCGCCCCTCGCGCTGGTCCCACAGGTAGGCGATGCCGGGACAGGCGAGCGCATAGTCGCCGTGTCCGTCGTGCTGCACGCCGCAGGCGTCGATGACGGTGTTCGCGCTCCGCGCCACCGCGGCGTCTTCGGTGGAAGCCGTACAGGGCTTCTGCATCTCCAGGGCGTTCATGGCGATCTCCCGTGTGCGTGTTGACGGCACTCTGATCGAAAGGCGGTGCACGGTCGCCGTCCTAAAGGACGGTTCTCGCGCAACGCGCATGGCTGCTGTCACAAATGCGGTCAAGACGCAAAAGGAGTACGGTCCCTCAATCGGCACCATCGCACGTGTCACATTCAGGTCGGACGCTTCATCGGGAAAGGATCGCGACGGCGACGTGCCGTCACTCGACAACGGGTCGTCGCCTCTCGCCACACCAGGGGCGTACCAGAGAAGGAATGGCCATGCCGCCGGGCGCATCGCACATCCTGTCCACGAAGCTGCGTCCTCCCACGCAGCTCGCCGATGCGATCGACCGGCCCCGATTGACCGCGCGGCTGGTGCGCGAACTGCCGAAGGTGGTGCTGGTGACGGCCGCTGCCGGCTTCGGCAAGACCACGCTGATCGCGCAATGTCACAAACTCATGGGCGACCAGGCGGTGTGGCTGTCGCTCGACCGCAACGACCAGGATCCCTTCGTCTTCCTCCGCCACCTGATCGCCGGTTTCAACCGCGCGCGGCCGGTCATTTCCCTGGCAACGGAGAGCTTCGTGGAAGGCCGTGCCGCCACGGTGGACAAGGACGAAGTCACCCTCCGCATCGCCAACGACCTCGACCGGCTCGAGGAAGACCGCGTCCTGTTCCTCGACGACTACTACCTGGCCGAGACGCCGGAGTTCAACGACCTGGTCCACTGCCTGATAGAGCGTTCTTCCGCGCGCCTGCACGTGGTCATCACCAGCCGCGCGATCCCCGGGCTTCCGATCGCACGCTACCGGGCCCGCAATGCGATGCGCGAAGTCGGCACGCGCGAACTCACCTTCAATCGCACCGAAGCGCATGCGCTGCTGGTACAGGCGCACCGCCTGAACCTGGCCCCGCGCGAACTCGACCTGCTGCTCCGCCACACCGAAGGCTGGGGGGCCGGACTGCACCTGGCCAGCCTCTTCCTGAAGGACAGTCGCGATCCGAAGGACGCGCTGCATGGTCTGTCGGGCGACACACGCGACATCGCGGACTACCTCGCGGCCGAAGTGGTGCAGCGCCAGCCACCGGAGATCCAGCGGTTCCTGCTGCACACCGCCATCCTCGACCGCATGAACGCCGACATCTGCAACGCGCTGCTCGGTCGCGACGACGCGCAGGCCATGCTGGAACGCATCGAGGCGCTGGGCCTGTTCCTGCTTCCGCTGGATGCCCGGCGCCACTGGTACCGTTACCACCACCTGTTCCGCGACTTCCTGCGTGCGCAGCTCAGGCGACTGCACCCGGCGGCCGTGCCTACGCTCTACCGCAGCGCGAGCACCTGGTTCGCGCAGGCAGGACTGCAGGAAGAAGCCGTCAACATGGCGCTGGATGCGGACGACTACGACCACGCCGCGCACCTGGTCGAGCAGTTCGCCATCGACATGATCAAGCACGGGCACGTGCCGCAGGTGGCGCGCTGGATCCAGCGCTTCCCCGCGTACGTGCTCGAACAGAATCCGCGCCTGCCGCTGTACCAGTGCTGGGCGGTGGCGCACATGGCGCAGGTCCACCAGGCCGAACACCTGCTGCGCCGCGTGGAAGGCGCCGTCGACACCCTTAGCGCCGGCTCCGCCGACGCGCGCGACATGCTGCACGCGGAGATCCATACCCTGCGCGCCATCGTGGCGCTGATGGCCGACGACATCGAGCGCACCGAGGCGCTGTCGTCGTTGCGCCTGCACGATACGCCCGACTATCTATTCCTGTCAGGCTGCCTCAACAACGTCGCCGGCCTGGCCGCGCTGGCGCGCAGCGATTTCGCGCAGGCGATCGTCTCCGCGGAACGGGCCGGGCACTTCCACGCGGACTCCGGCTGCGTGTACGGCGTCTGCTACAGCCGCTGCATCATCGGCCTCACCCACGTGGCGCAGGGACGGCTGTCCGAAGGGCGCCGCCACTTCTTTGGCGCGCGCGAGGTCGCGGTACAGGGCAGTGGCGCTCGCTCGTTCAATGCGGCGATGCCGCGCGTGCTGATCGCCATGCTCGACTGCGAGGCCGATGCACTGGACGCCGCGTACGCCATCCTCGAGGAGGACCTGCCGCTCGTCGACGAATGCGCCTACGTCGACATCCGCACCGGCGGCTTCCTGGCCATGGCCGGCGTACTCGGCGCACGCGGCCAGACCCATGCCGCGCTCGCCTACCTGGACCAGGCGGTCACCATCAACGTCGAGGCCGCGTTCGAACGCACCTGCGCGCTGGCCCACGGCGAGAGCATCCGGCTGCGGCTGTCGGCCGGCGACGTGGCCGGCGCGCGGCGGTTCGCGCGCCACACCGGCATAGACGATGCCATCGTGCTGCCCACCGCGTGGTCGCGCCTGCCCGCGCTGCGCGCCACCAGCCAGTGCCGCCTGCTGATCGCCGAAGGACAGGCCGCGGCCGCCATCGCACCGCTGCAGGCCCTGATCGTGCTGGCCCAGGCCGCCGACCGCCGCGCACGCGAGATCCAGTTGCTGTCCCTGCTCATCGTCGCCTTCGTGCAGACGCGCCAGCAGGACGCCGCCTTCGTCGCGGCACGCCGCGTCCTCCGGCTGGGCGCGGAGGAAGGCTTCATCCGCAGCATCCTCGACCAGGGCAGCGCCGCCGGCGAGACGTTCGCCGCCTTCGCGCGCGACAAGGCGAGCGTGGCGCACCTGCCACCGGTCGAAGCCGACTATCTCGCCCGCATCTGCGCGTCCGGCGGCACGGGCGAGGCCGTCGGAGACGACACCGTGCCGTTCGCCCCAGGCGCCACCACCTCGTTCGTCGTCAACGGCATCACCGAATCGCTGACGCATCGCGAGATCCGCGTGTTGCGCCTGCTCGCCGACGGCGCGTCCAACACGCAGATCGGCGCGTCGCTCTTCATCTCGGTCAACACCGTGCGCTGGCACGTCGCCAACATCCTCAGCAAGCTGCATGTCGAGAACCGCACCCAGGCCGCCGCCACCGCGCACCTGCTCCGCCTGGTCGATTGATCCACCGGTAACCGCTTCGCCCCGCATCGCACCCGGTACGTCCCAGGCGGTCCACCGCCATCACTGGCACGGGATCGGCTGCACCGTGCCCTCCAGCCGGCGCTGTTCGGCGGCGTCGAGCCGGGGCAGGAAGTCGAAGCCGGTCGCGTCCTCGATGGCGTCGATGGTGGTGGCGAAGTCGTCGAGCTGGGCATTCTCCGGCAATACCTCGTTCGGCATCACCGCGGCCCATGCGCGCAGTTCGTCGGCAGGCGTGCGGTACACGAGGATCTTCCACGTGTGCGTGGGGATCACCACGCCGTCGCCGAGGGTGTCGACGGTGACGAACGCGACATCGCGCTCGGTATAGATCATCGGGCCGCTGATCACCCACTTGGCGCCGCGCACCGGACCGGTGGTGCGCGCGCAGGCTTCCAGCCGCGCCCACTGCCCGCGGTTCATCGACCGGTGCTGCGGCACGGCGTTGGAGAGATAGAAGGTGTCCTGCATGCGCGACGCGCTGCTCGAATGCGCCTCGGCCGGCGCCATGTGGCCGATGTCGATCGGGAACGGACCGGCGCGCGCGCGGTACTGCGAGGAGCCGGCATAGTCGCGCGGCACCGCACGCGCCAGGCGCAACTGGGGATCGGCCTTGAATGCCAGCGACCCGCGTTCGACGTTGCTGCGCAGCGATGCCGTCGTATAGGTCTCGCACACCCAGTAGGGCGTCTTCAGGTCGGCGCTGTGCAGCAGGGCATAGCCTGCACGCACGACGCGCTCGGTGTCGCCGAAGTCGAGCCCACGCCGCGGCACCGGTTCGCCGAACGGGCATTGCGTCGTGGCCGTGCTGGTCGCGGCGGTCGTCGCCATGGCCGTGCGCGCCGTCTCCGGCGGCGGTGGAGGCAACGCGGCGTCGCCCGCCATCAGCGGTGATCCCATGGCATCGCCGATGGTGGTGGCCGCCTCGCCACTGAAGTGCGGACGGGCGGAGGCATCGTGCGGCACGCGGCTCGGTATCTGCTTCGCCTCGTCGCCCGTGGAAGACCGCACCGGTCCACGCGTCGTGCAGCCGACCGCCCCCAGGCCCACCGCGATCAGCAGCGCCGCGCGTAGCCACGCGCATGAGGATGGAACCGTAATGGGGAACCTCCGGTGTTCCGGGGTGGCGGACGATCCATCGCCCGTCGCGAGGACCTTATCCCTCGACACGCATCCCCGCGTGCGCGCCGGCCACCACCGGCGGCCGTGCGTCAGCCGGAACGGAACTGCCCGCGCTCGATGCCGTCCCGCCAGCGCTCCGGCTGCGGTTGCCAGGGGCCTTCGCCCAGCACTGCCTCCGCCAGGTGCGCGATGGGAAAGCCGAGGTGGTGTTCGGCGGCCAGCCCGCCATCCTGCAGGTGCGCGGCGGCGACGAACGCACGGAACGCCGGCTCGTCGCGCGCCGCCAGCGCGGTGATCTTCTTCGCCAGGTCGTACGACAGGCGGTTGCCGTCGTCGGTGGCGAGGAACGACCTGCCCGACCAGAACGCCTGGATGCTGTCGGCATTCCAGTACGCCGCATGCTGCGCGGCGACTTCGTGCGGGAAGTAGAGCTGCGCCTGCGGTGAGGCCAGCTGCGGGAACATCGTGTGCTCCGTGTTCACCGCCAGCCCTTCGTTGAGCCATGCCGGGATGGGCAGGTGGGTCAGCAGGCAATGGGTCAGTTCGTGCGCGATCACCGGTTCCATCGCGTCGATCTGCTCCAGCGGCATCACGAAATGTCCGTAGCCCGCCTGGATGAACATGCCGGACGACATCGCGTACTCGCCGCCGTCCGGGTAGTAGTGGCAGACGTAGTCGTAATAGTCGTCGGGATCGTCGAACACCATCACCACGTGCCGCCCCCACCCGCCCTGGTCGGCCAGCGACCCGAGGTTGCGCACGATGCGCGCGCGCATGCGCTGGCAGGCCGCCAGGAACGCCTGCGCGGGACGCGCCTCCAGCGTGGACAGCAGCAGGAAATCCTGCGACGCGGTGATGCCGTAATGCGTGCCGAGCGCGTCGCGCAACGCCTCCAGCCACGCCTGCGCGGCCGAGTCCCAGAACGCGTGCGCCGCCTCGCCTGCAAGGTCGCCGGCCTGCGCGTCCAGGCGTTCCCAGTCCACGATCGGCAACCGCGTATCGGCGAACCAGGCCATGTCCACCGCGACGCGCGGACGTGCTGCCGTCGGCGTGGCCTGCGGGCGTGAGAACAGGCGGGTCAGGTGCCTGAGCATGGCGTTCCTTCGCGTACGGCCAGGGGATCGTGGAAGACGGCCTCGCTTGCACGCCGCCTCGTTCCGGCACGCGACATCACGGCGCCCCGCGCAACACGTCCAGTCCGCTGCGCGGATCCGACGCCGGCCCGGTCAGCGAGCAGATGCCCGTCGCCAGCGCATCGTCCTGGCTCCACGCGTACACCACGTAGTCCTGCCCGGTGTTGAAGCGGTACCCGCAATCGCCGCCGCCCATCCCCGTCTCCACCGAGAGCCGGCGCACAGGCGTGCCCTTGAACGTCTCGCGGACGAGGAAGCGGACGCGCCGGCGGTGCTCGCCGTGGGCGTCGTCCTCGATGGCCTGCACCTGCCCCAGGAACACGCGCGTGTGCCGCGCCTTCTCTTCGACCGGCGTGCCGGGACGCATGCAGGAACACGCGTCGGCGCGCCACGGCAGCCACGCAGCGGCGAGCAGCAGGCAGAAGATCGCGGGTTTCAAGCGGCATGCTCCTGGAGGGAGGGGGCGCCGGCGCAGGAGGGCGAGGACGACGACGTTCCCGCTGCGGCGTCGCGATGGTAGCAGCGGCATTGCCTCATCGATCATGCGCGTCGTCGTCGCCCCGCAGGCTGTCGATCATGTCCACCAGCGGCGACACGATCAGCGGCATCGCAAGCAGACTGATGCCCAGCGTCATGAAATACATGCCGAACGGATTGGTGACCAGGAGCGCCGCCTTGCCCGGCTCCCAGCCATGCAGGTAACACCAGAACGGCACCAGGCCCGCAGCCCAACCAACCAGTCCCGCAAGCGGCGCCAGCTGCAGGTATTCCGCGTTCGCCACGGTGCCGCGCTGCGGGTGCAGGTCGTCGTCGATGTCGCGGAACGCGGTGACGCCCATCCTGATGCCGCCCGCCGCCATCGCCAGCAGGCACAGCAGGTACGTGGATGCCGACATGTCCAGGCCGGGGTGATGTTGGGTGAACAGCACCCAGCCGGTGACGGACACGATCACCAGTACCTGGACGCAGGCGAGCCATCGCCACCGCCGGCGGAGCTGCGCGATCCGGCGTGTGTCTTCATCCTTTGCGCGGAACTGCAGGTCCTTCGGCTCGGGACGCGAGCCGGGGCCGGAGGTATCGGGCTGCATGGCATCCCCTTGCCGTGTGCCTGCACATGATAGAGCGCCAATGGGCGCGCGCTGCTGCGCTCAGTCGCCCGCCGGCGGGACGGTGTCCCCGGTGGCGCGCACTGCGTTCCAGTTGAACAGGAAGCCACGATGCTCGGCCCAGGTCTGTCCCGTCGCGGTGTCGCCGGTCAGGCAGACGGAGGTGTGGTACGGGCCGACGCCGTCGGTGGTGCGGAAGCTGGCGCACAGCCGGCCGCGGCTCTGCTTCCAGCGACCCGCCTCGATCGTGCTGTTGTAGAAACGGCCGGCGACCGTGCCGTCGGCATTGAGCGTCAGCTGCATTGGCTGCGTATACGGCGTGCCGGGCTCGGTGGACAGATCGACCACCCACGCACCGTCCAGTGGGGTGGCGTCGGCGACGGCGGGCACGGCGTGCAGCAGGGTGAAGGCGAACAGGAGGAACGGGCGCATGGAGGTCCTGAGGAGGAAGCCGGTGTGGCGTGTTCCGCTTACGGCATCCGGTGGCCGACCGGATGCGCGCACCCGCACGCGTGGCCCTCGACGTCGCGGCGGCGGGCCTGGGCCCGCCCTACGTCGCGGGCGTGTCGTGCAGCGCGACGTTCAGACGGTCCACCACCATCGCCCAGTCGGCGTCGTCGAGGCGCTCCTCGCGCAGCAGTTGCGCCTGCGCGGGCGACCAGAACGGCGCCTCTTCCAGGCGCATGTCATCGGGCAACGGCGAATGCGTGGCGATGAACTGCTGGATGCTGGCGCTGTCGTTGGGCAGGCCCAGTTGCGCGAACAGGTCGGAGAACGGGTGGACGGTCGGTTCCATGGTGTGGTCTCGTGGAGGAAGGGTTCCAGCCTATTCGCAGGAGCGTGAAGCCGGCGGGTAACGCATGGTCCCGGAGGTTGCGGGCCGCACCGACGGCATGGCGGGCGACCTCACGTGCGAGGCGGCGCGAACCAGCGACGAACCGAAGGAAGGAACAGCATCGCGCCCACGGCGATCCGCAGGATCCCGGCCGCCACGGCAGGCCACTGCGCGAACGAGACACCCCGCCAGAGCAGCCGCCCTAGCAGGAATGCCGCCATCACCGTCGTCAGCACCAGCCACACCCTCGCCCACTGCTGCTTTCGCCACAGCGCGACCGACATGGCCACGCCGTAGAGGCCGATGACCACCATCGAGGGCGTGAAAAGTTCGAACCGCGCCATGGGCGTGGCGTACAGCGGAAGGATCTCGAGCGCCAGATGCACGAGGTAACACGCGATGATCGCCCGCACCGCGGGCGGCATGGAGGTGCCGTCAGGCGCGGGAAGCGATGCGCGTGGCGCGTCGTAGGGATTGGATGCGTCGCTCACGATGACGCCTGCATGGACGTGGGGTTCATCGACAGTGCTTCGGACGGCAAGCGTAGCCCGGATAAGGCCGCAGGCCGCATCCGGGCCGGACGTTCGACTGGCCGGCGGGTGGGCTGCGCTTACCCGGGCTGCGTCGCTCGATCCAACGTGCCCCTGTGCGGAGGGTACGCGATGGCGGGCTTGAGCCCGCCCTACGGCGGCGTGGTGGCGCCGAGGAAGTGGTAGCGTGGCGGCCGTAGCGCTGCGGGCCGGCATCCGGGGGAGGCGACGATGAAACTGTTCTGGCTGGGGCCGACCGTGCTGCTGTTCCTGCTGGTCAGCGCTGGGCTGTTGCGATCGGACACGCGGCGCGCGACACACGCCGCCGCGGTACGCACGCAGGCCGCGCCTTTCGTGATCCGTTCGTCTGCGCCGCACGCCGTGGATCCCGCGGATGCGCCTTCTCCGATTCGTGCCGGAACCAGCGCGATGATCGCCGCGCCGGCGGCGGCACCCTCGCCCGCCGACCCGTTCGCGCCCGTGTACGTCGTGACCTCGCAGGCTACCTGGCAGGGCATCCGCGGGCTGACGCGCCAGGCCGTCGCGCGGCGCGACAGTGCGGGCATGCCGCTGGTGATCGCCGAATCGCGCGCGGACAGGCTGGGCGAGATCAGCCACTACGTGCACGTCAACGAGAAGCGCTGCGGCGGCTACTTCGCCTTCCCCTCGCGTGTGGAGGCGGAGGCCTTCGTGCAGGCCGACCGCGCGAAGCAGGCGATGGCGAAGTCGATGCTCGCCGGCTACACGCTCGACAACCAGGCCACCGTGAACCGCTGGTTGCCGCAGGTGCAGGAGCGACGCCTCTACGACACCATCAACCACCTCTCCAGTTACCAGAACCGCTACTTCGCCAGCAGCCACGGCAAGACGGCGGCCGAGTGGATCCGCGACCACTGGCAATCGCTGGCCGCTGGCCGCAGCGACGTCACCACCGAGCTGTTCACCGCCTGCACCAACTGCTCCACGCAACCCTCGGTCATCCTGACCATCCGCGGCTGGGACCTGCCGAACGAAGTCGTCGTGCTGGGCGCGCACCTGGATTCGATCAACGCCAGCAATCCGTACGACCCCAACCAGCATGCACCCGGCGCCGACGACGATGCCTCGGGCATCGCCACGCTCACCGAGACGCTGCGTATCGCGCTGGCCGACGGCTGGCAGCCGCGGCGCACGGTGAAGTTCATGGGCTACGCGGCGGAGGAAGTCGGCCTGCGCGGGTCCAATGCCATCGCGCAGTCGTTCCGCGCCAGCGGCGTCAACGTGGTCAGCGTGCTGCAGGTGGACATGACCAACTACAAGGCGGGCGCGACCAGCGACATGAAGCTGATCAGCGACTACTCCAACACCGACCTGAAGAACTTCTTCGTCACCCTGTTCGACACCTACCTGGCGCCGATGGGGCTGACGCGCAGCGCCAGCGCATGCGGATACGCCTGCTCGGACCACGCGTCGTGGACGAATGCGGGCTACCCTGCGGCGATGATGTTCGAAGGCGGCAGCCCGAGCGGCAGCTTCCCCTACATCCACACGTCCTACGACACGCTGGCCACGATGGGCGAATCCGCGCAGCACAGCGTCAAGTTCACCCAGTTCGCCCTGGCCTACCTGGGCGAAACCGCGAAGACGCGCGGCAAGGTCACGGGCGGGCCGGCGCAGGTGCTGGTGAGGGAGTGACATCGCGGGAGGGGCCTTGGCTCACGGGGCGGGATGGCCGATGGTGTGAGATGGCGGGCTTGAGCCCGCCCTACGGATCTGGAGACCGACATGAGGCATGCATTCGCGAACATCGCCTTCACCCCCGCGGTCCGCGACGCGCAGGCACGCGATGGCAGCCGCGCGCAGTACGCTCGCGCCTTCGAGTCCGGCGACGAGGTGCGCAACGCCGAGCTCGGGCCGGACGAGGCGGCCTTTATCCACGCGCAGCGCAGCTTCTACATGGCCACGGTGTCGGAAACGGGCTGGCCGTACGTGCAGCACCGCGGCGGCGCGGCGGGCTTCCTGCGCGTGGTCGATGCGAAGACGCTGACGTTCACCGACCTGCCCGGCAACCGGCAGTTCATCAGCGTGGGCAACGTAGCCAACGACGACCGCGTGGCGCTGATCCTGATGGATTACACGCACCGGCAGCGGTTGAAGCTGCTGGGCCGGTTGTCGGTGCAGGAGTCGCCGGGTGAAGCGCGCACCGAACGCACGAAGACGATCCATGTGGACGCCTTCGACTGGAACTGCCCGAAGTACATCCCGGTGCGCTTCGAAGCCGAAGACGTGCAGCGCGCCCTGGCCGAGCGCGATGCGCGCATCGCCGAACTGGAAGCGCAACTGGCCGCGTTGCGCCGTTCGTCGTAGGGCGGGCTCAAGCCCGCCGGCTGATGGGTACGGATCGCGTGTGATGGCGGGCCAAGCCACGTAGCCCGGGTAAGGCCACAGGCCGCACCCGGGGTCTCGTAAACGTTCCGTGCAAGGCACCCCGGGTTCGCTGCGCTTACCCGGGCTACGCATGCTGGGTGCGCCACGTAGCCCGGGTAAGGCCAACGGCCGCACCCGGGGTCTCGGACACGCTCCGGGCAAGGCATCCCCGGGTGCGCTGCGCTTACCCGGGCTACGCATGTTTGCTGAACCCGCATCAGGGTCCGATACTCGCTTACCGTTCGCCCCACCGACCCGCGACATCACGATCTGCCGCCCACTCACGCGACAGCCATCCCCGCGACACGTAACGATGGAAACTGGAATGCGGCCAGGCCGCTACCGTCTCGACCAGCCCATTCTTGAGAGGATTGATGTGCACGTAGTCGACCAGCGCCTGCAGCTCTTCCTCGTCGCGAACGGTTCGCTCCCAGTAGCGCGACTGCCAGGGTGACGGCGCCCCGGCGGGAACAACCCGCCGCGTGAACCCCTTCTTGATGTCCTGCCACAGCCGCGGATAGTTGGCGGTCGCGTCCGTCATGCGGATCACGGCATGCAGGTGGTCCGGCAGGACGACGGCGGCGATCACCACATGCGGTATGCGTCTGGCGGCAACACGCCACGCGGCGCGCAACGCCTCGATCTCGCGAACGAGAAGATCACTCCTGCGGTCCCGCAACGTGACCGTGAAGAAGTACGTTGCGCCTGCAATCCGATTGCGGCGATACCTGACCATGCCGCGACCATAACGGAAACCCGTAGCCCGGGTAAGGCCAAAGGCCGCACCCGGGGATCGGGAGCATTCCAGGTAAAGCAACCCGGGTGCGCTGCGCTTACCCGGGCTACGTCATGGCGACCTTCAGGTCCCCAGCAATTCCACGTCGAACTTCAGGGTGGCGTTGGGCGGGATGACGCCGGCGGCGCCGCGGGCGCCGTAGCCGAGGCTGGCGGGGATGATGAGGGTGCGCTGGCCGCCCACCTTCATGCCCTGCACGCCTTCGTCCCAGCCCTTGATGACCATGCCGCCGCCGAGGGGAAAGATGAAGGGCTCGTCGCGGTCCTTGCTGGAGTCGAACTTGGCGCCCTGCGCGCCGTTCTCGTACAGCCAGCCGGTGTAGTGCACGGTGACGTTGCTGCCGGGCTTGGCCTCGACGCCGCTGCCGACGACGGTGTCTTCGTACTGCAGGCCGGAGGCGGTGGTGGTGAAGGGCATGGGGAGTTCCTTGAGGATGAGGGATTGGTGGCGCGTAGTTTATCGCCCGGGCGCACCACGGGCTTCACGTAGCCCGGGTAAGGCCGACGGCCGCACCCGGGGATCGGACCAGCGACGTGCAATCCCTCCAGGTGCGCTGCGCTCACCTGGCCTACGCGAACCCTTCATTGATCCTCGTACTCCGACGCTTCCGTCGGGCGCATCACATGCGCGTGGCCTGCCCCTCACGCGCCTGCACGCGCTAACCCTGCAACGGCGTCCCTGAATCGCCCCGAGTTCAGTAGACATCTCCAAGCCGTACATTACGGCAATCATGGAGGTGTGTATGAGCGGCAAGCGGTATTCGGATGAGTTCAAGGCCGAGGCGGCCAAGCAGGTGATCGATCAGGGGCGTTCGGTGCGAGAGGTGTCGACTCGGCTGGGCGTCAGCATCGACTCGCTGTATGCGTGGGTCAGGGAGCAGCGCAAGGTGCCGGCCGCGCGGCATGCGGATGTTTCGTTGGCGACGGAGAACCGTCGCCTGCAGGCCGAGCTCAAGCGGGTGACCGAGGAGCGCGACATCCTAAAAAAGGCCGCGGTGAGTTCAACCCGTCGACGCAACGGCTTGGCTCAGCTTAGCGGCTGGCGTCTGGAAGCCCAAGGTCTTACGAGGTCTTTCGTTGAGACGTCTGGCGATCTTGTTCAAGAATGCCTGCGAATGGCGGGATAGATCCGTGCCGTCGGGGAAGTACTGCCGCAGAAGGCCATTGGTGTTTTCGTTCGAACCGCGCTGCCAAGGGCTTTGCGGATCGCAGAAGTAGACCTGCGTGTCGGTCGCCACGGTGAAGTTCTTGTGGCTGGCCATCTCACCGCCTCGATCCCACGTCAGCGATTTTCGCAGCGCGGTTGGCAGTGTTTTCACTTGCCGGCTCAGCGCCGAGACGACGCTGCTGGTGTCCTTACCCTTCACTTTCACCAGCATCACGAAGCGCGAGTGCCGTTCCACAAGCGTCGCGATGTGGGAATTGTTGCTGCCCGTGATCAGATCACCCTCCCAATGCCCTGGCACGGCGCGATCTTCGACCTCCGCCGGACGCTCCCGAATCGATACCGCGTCGATAATCCCGCCGCGAGGCGTCGCGGTGGCCAGCTTTGAGTGGCGCATACGGCGACGCGTGCGCAGGTGCGCCAGGAGTTCCTTCTTGAGCAGGCCGCGCGCCTGGATGAACAAGCTCCGGTAGATCGTTTCGTGCGACACCTGCAGTGCCTGGTTGAGCGGGAACCTCAGCTTAAGCCAGCCGGCGATCTGTTCCGGCGACCACTGCTGGCCCAGCTTGCAAGCCACCAACCAGCGCAGACGAGGGTTATCGGCCAACCGGCAAGACTGTGGCCTCCGGGCTGCCTCCCAAGCGGCCTCATCGGCATGTGCGGCCCGATATCGGTCACGGCCACCATGCCGTGCCACTTCCCGGCTAATCGTCGAGGTAGGCCGCCCTAGGCTGAGCGCAATCTGGCGAAACGACTGGCCAGAAGCTAGGCATCGAGATATCTCTTCGCGGTCCATTAAGCTCAGCGACCGGGCGGATCGGCGACGTTCCCTCGGCGCGATCCCGCCTTGCGCGGCCAGAACCCCGAAAATCGAACCCGGATTCTTGTCAAAGAAGCGGGCAATGTCGCTGAGCGACTGGCCGCCCTTCCATCGTCGCCATAGATCTCGCTTCTGGGCTCGAGACATGCCGGGCCGTCCCATCCTTGCCATATCGTTCGCTCCTATCAGTGCAACTGTTGATCATGTTGCATTGACGGGTTGAACTCACCGCCGCGTACTTTGCCAAGGGGTAAGGGCGAAGTACGCGTTCATGCAGGCGCATCTGGACCAGTTCCGCGTGGTAAGCATGTGTCGTGTGCTGGGTGTGCAACGCAGCGGATTCTATGCGTGGCAGCGCCAGCCGCAGAGCGATCGCCATCGCGAGGATCAACGTCTTCTGGGCATGATCAAGCAGGCATGGCTGGAGAGCGGCACGGTCTACGGCTACCGCAAGGTCACCGACGACTTGCGCGATCTGGGCGAGGCTTGCGGCAAGCATCGCGTGGCACGGCTGATGAAGCAGGAAGGTCTGCAGGCGCAAGTGGGTTACGGGCGCCGTCCGCGGCCTCGTGGTGGCCGGGTCTCGACGGTCGCGCCGAACCACCTGGATCGGCAGTTCGACGTGGTCGCGCCCAACACGCACTGGGTCACCGACATCACCTACATCCGCACGCACGAGGGCTGGCTGTACCTGGCGGTGGTGCTGGATCTGTACTCACGCCAGGTCGTTGGTTGGGCGATGCAAGGCCAGATGCACGCCGATCTGGTGCTGCAGGCGCTGCTGGCAGCGGTGTGGCGTCGGAAACCGGCGCCCGGACTGATGCTGCACTCGGATCAGGGCAGCCAGTTCACCGGTGCCGAGTGGCAGGCATTCCTGAAGGCCCACGGGATCGTCTGCAGCATGAGCCGGCGCGGCAACTGCCACGACAACGCCGTAGCCGAGAGCTTCTTCCAGTTGCTCAAGCGAGAGCGGATCAGGCGAAAGATCTACCTGACCCGGGATGCGGCACGTAGCGACGTGTTCGACTACATCGAGATGTTCTACAACCCAAAACGCCGGCACGGCTCCAATGGAGGCGTCTCTCCGGTAGAGTTCGAACGGCAGGCGGGACTATCAGGCTTGTAGTTGTCTATGAAACCCGGGGCGATTCACTTCCTGTTCCCGCCCGACTGCCTGGTCGTGGTGATCGGACAGGACGGCCTGGTGGCCAACACACTGAAGTACCTCAACGGCCAGCCCGTCATCGGGGTGAATCCCGAACCCCAACGCTGGGACGGCGTGCTTCTTCCGTTCAAGGTTCAGGACCTGAAAGCGCTGATACCCGAGGCACAGTCCGGCAAGCGGCCGACCCGCTCCGTCACGATGGCGCGCGTCAAGCTCAGTGATGGCCAGGAGCTGCACGCGGTCAATGACCTGTTCATCGGGCCGCGTTCGCACGTGTCCGCGCGCTACACGATCGAGATGGATGGCCGGCGGGAGGCCCACTCATCCAGCGGCATCATCGTCTCAACCGGAATGGGGTCAACAGGCTGGTTCCGCAGCCTTCTAACCGGCGCCTTGGCGATGGCCGGGCCTGCCAGTTCGGAGGAGCTCAAGCTCCTTCAGCATGCAGGGTTCCCTTGGGAATCGAACCACCTCTACTTCACCGTTCGAGAGCCGTTCCCCAGCCGTAGCTCACAAGCAGAACTCGTGTTCGGTCGCATCGAAAGAGGAGCTTCACTGCAGCTGACATCAGCGATGCCGGATTACGGCGTAATCTTCAGCGACGGCGTCGAGAGTGACTTCCTTGAGTTCAACTCAGGCATCAGCGCTGAGGCGGGAATCAGCCCCAAGAGCGGAACGCTTGTTCAATGAGGGCAGTGGGACGCAGAGGAAGTTATCGCTCGTCTGAGTCGACAACCATCCACAAGTAGAGTCCGAACACTCTCGCTGCACCACGACTGAGTTCGGCTAGAAGCGGACATCGACCAACGCTTGAGTTAAGCCGCGCTGCGATGTCGCGTCGGCTTGAATGGATCGTTAGCC
The DNA here is from genome assembly GCF_043632995.1 of Pseudoxanthomonas japonensis. Classification (NCBI taxonomy): domain Bacteria; kingdom Pseudomonadati; phylum Pseudomonadota; class Gammaproteobacteria; order Lysobacterales; family Lysobacteraceae; genus Pseudoxanthomonas; species Pseudoxanthomonas japonensis. The sequence goes on from NZ_CP171632.1 coordinate 3,578,658, forward strand.
AACACATTAGAATCTCACAAAAACTGTCAGCGTGTAGTCATGTTGCTCTTGAACGATCCGGTCGTACTCGACAGAGAGCTTCACGAATGCGGGCATCTTCAGCCTTCCCACAACGTTTAGGTTGCTCTTAGCCTCGTTCGACAGATTCAGCACCAGCTTGCGGCTCAGAAGCTGGTTCGCGCCATCTCTCCGCATCTCGAGCAGCGTGCGCATGTTCGGATCTGCCAGCAGTCCAGTGCGCCGTAAGAGCAGATCAGCAGCAGCAATGTCCGGTGGACCGCCCGCAAATTCGTCACGCAAGTTCATCTGAGCGCGGAAGCGCTCGAGCTCTTCGGCCTCCACAGAGACCTGCGCCTTGACACCGTGCCGTTCGCCTTGCGCATCGATAGAGGTCTTCCCAGTGCGGGTGCGGAGATCGATCTGCTCTACGATGACCTCCTTCGCGCCAAGGTGCATGCAGAGGCTCGAGAAGTACATGTGCTTCGCCAATGCAAAACGTTGAGGCGCGAGAGATGCTTCTTCGTAGGTGTCGGGCTCAAAAGGACTCTGCACAAGCATAGTACCTGGGCGTGCAAGTCCACTGTCCACGATGTTCCTAAGCGCCATCGACAACTCGCCCTGTGGGCGCACCGGGAACTGGAGAACGTATGCTTCTTCATCGAGTAGCGACTGGGCGGCCCCTGGCTCGTACGCGCACTTCTCTAGATCATGTTGCTGAAGAACGAGGATCGCCTTTCGGACGCTCGGATCGTCGGGGAAGAAACCTGTAGCCATAGCTTGAAGTTCGCTTGATTTTTTTTCTTCTGAAGCCGAGATCGTCGCGCCAACCTCGGGTACGAAATGTCTGTGCGCCTTACCCTTGGTCACCAGTCCTTTAGCACCAACCAGAAGACTACGACCAACAGCGCGAGCCCTGCCGCCCCTGCCATGCGCACGAGCTTCTTCGTCGAGGATTTTTTTTTTAGGGTTTCGAAGGAGCCTCTAGCTAGCTCGAAGTGCTCCCGTTGCAGGGTACGCCCGATCCTCTTAGCGAAGTCGTCCAGCGCTTCGGCTACCGATTTCCCAAAGGCATCGCCGGCCGTAGTGTCGTAGTCGCCGTAGCAGATGATCGGTGCGGTTCGCCCCGCGTGGTCGCGCTGAGCCGATGGAACCTCGACGACAAAGTGGGATGCGTCGGCAGTCAGCAGTACGCTACGCTCCTCGACGAGTCGCACGCCATTCTTGATAACGCTCGACACCTTCGAGACCGCCTCTTGCCGCTGTACAGTATCGTCCGGCTCAAGGTTCTTGCCGTGAACATGGATGTGATCCGGAGATGTGTTGTCGAGAGCTTGCGCCCATAGGATGAACTTGTCCGTCACGAAATCACCTGCCTGAAGATCTCGTAGACGAGCGCCTCGGTACCTTGAACCGTCTTCATGCTGCCCAAGACCACCTTCGCCTGCTTCGCCCCGCCCCCACGCAAGACGATATCCATGACGATCGGGAGCTTCCTAAACTTGTCGACATAGTCGCCGATGCTGCCAACCGAGGTACTAAGGAACTCGGCGTCAAAGTCGCAGTGAGTGCCGATGATGAAGAAATGCGGCCGCGATTTGCGGTTCTCCAACCATCCACCGATATGCCTCAGGTCGTCCCTCACTCGCGCCTCGACATCACGGTCGCCAGCAATGAGTCGATCAGCCCGCAGGAGGTAGAAAACGATATCAGCCTTGTCGTGGAGCTCCTTCCACTCACCGTACGCCGCCTTGTCGCCCGACACGTCAAGCGACTCCTTGACCTTCAAGTCGAGCTCGTTCAGCAGAAAGCGGCGCGCCGATGCCTTCTCAGGCGCCACTGTTTGTTTGTATTCAGCAGGAATCGAACCGGATATCAGGAACTTTACAAGGTGTGTCTTGCCGACACCTCTTGCCCCAAGAACGGCGAGCCGCTTGCCATTCAATGCCACAACGATATCGTCCCACTTGACGGCGATCGTGGTGCCAGCGAGTGCGGTTACCACGGCAGCTGCTATCCAAATTACCGCTATAGGTAGAGGCATATTTTATTCTTTGCTAACACCCGAATTAAACGGCGCCACGAAGCAGCGTCGGCTTAAATGAACCTTTAGAACTCATCCGACGATGCTGATGCGGCCTGCTGCCTCATAGTCCGCATGCCGACTTTCCCAGACACTATGAGCTGATTCAATGTCAAGAACGTCGATGACCCATCTGGTTCCATCGATGCTTTCCAGTTCGTACTCTCCGTAGTAGCGCCAACCACCGCGCCCAGCATTGTTCCCGAAGTTTATCCGCCGAATGACTCCCTCGATGCTTGATCCGTCTGAAAGGTGCATGGAAACGATGCCGAACATTGGGATCTCTCTTGGAGCCGCGGCTATACGGACCATGTCTGCATGAGTCTCAGTCCAACGTGCCATAAATTTCCCCTGTGAGTTCCAACTACCCAATAGCCGGCTTCATGGGTCCGGCTGTACCAATTATCCACAGCGCACCGTAAGGCGGGCTATCCCCTTATACGGCTCGATCTTAGGGGGGCAGGGTCCGACTAACAAGCCGATGTATAACCGGACACAGCGGGTGCAGAGCGTGCGATCCGGCGGGCGTCTGCTTTGGGCCGCGGATTCATGTGATCGAAGCAACACACGGATAGCTACTTAGGCAGCAGGGGGCGGGGCGGAATCGTTCAACTGACCAACGGATTGTTAGCCAGTTGGAGCGAGCCCCACCAATTGTAGGGCTGGGTAACTGGTCGCTTCTGGCCACAATCGGCCCTCACCGACCTAGATGCCCCAGGGGCTGATCACGGCGTGCAGTCCGCTGCACCCGACTGATTCGTGGGCCGGAGTGGTCAGGCCCTAGCAGCGTCGAACTTATAGCCGGGAGGTTCACGCCGATAGGGCGATTCGTCTCGCGCATCCGCTAAAAGCACTTCAGGGGAAAGGTCCATGGCATCGGCCTGTGGAACTGTTCTGCCTATCAGAGCCACTATGGAACTTTCGTTGGTCGAAGTCTGCAACGATACGGCGAAAATATGGACGCGTAGCGAGAGGACGCAAACTAGCCAAGTGCCATCGATACGAACACCTGCCGAGGCGTTGCCGGCAACCACATGGACATGGAAGCTTGTTTGCAACGCGTGGGCGGACACACAGAGCAGCCAACGCAAGCCTAGTGCTGACGGGTGTACTCACGTGAAGGAACCGCTGATAGTCTTCCAGAAGACCCGGGCTGTAGTGCGGAAGTTCGTTGAATGGCCATCCAACGCCTCCCTGCCTACGCCACGACGCAGCGTAGAGGAATGGAACAACACATTGGTCGACGAAATCGGTCAGGCTGGACCGTCGGCCAAGCTTTAGCCGCACAGCCAGAGGCGACCCTAGACAAAAATCACCATCTGGGTTTACGTGCTCGTCTACCTCTCTCGGTATCCGCCCATCAAGCTCGAATACCTCCGGCAATTCGTCATCGCTATCAACCCGGATATCGATTCGAACCCGATAGGCATCGTCGATCTTGGGCAGACCTTTCGGCTCCAGCTCGAACGCCAGAATTCCTTGGACAGAGACAAGACCGGGCTCCCTCGCGGGTGACCGCCGCAGCCTGGACCAGGATCCGAGTAGCTCTTTGATGGAATCCTCGGTGAAACGCATGCGTTACTGATCCGCCCAAGGCCTGGTCGGTTCCCCTTGGAGCTGCACACTGCGCACGATCGCCGGGGCGCCGGCGATAACCCCAAAGCGCCGGCGAACCGCTTCCGATAGGGTTAACTTGAGCGCATCTTCGGAGGATTCGACGACCTGGCGAGGATCCGTGCCGTCGAGGATTTTCCCGAAATCCCGCATGGCCTCACCGATCCAACGGTGAAAGTTCGTCTTGAGTTGCAGGTGGATGCAATCCGGGCGCGTCCACCGGTCAGCGAAGTTTTCTGCCGGGTTGACCGGATTGGGTATGAAGTCCATGTTCGAGCGGCGGACCGCATCCAGCGCCTGCAAAACGCGACGCATCGTCTGGGAAAGCGATTCGCCTGCGATGTATGCGCCACCCGCGACAGTGGTCAGGATGATCGATACCGGCTTGCGATCGGAGTCATCCTGGAACATGACATCCCTGTGCCGTTTGAGCAGTTGCACGACCTGCTGCAGCGGAGTCTTGCTGCGGTACACCGGCGCAGGATCGACCTGCGCTTCTGCCAGATACCTCCTGACGCCCCCGTGCATGCGGGAAAGGAACCAGAGCTGGTAGCCACCCGGATTGCTCGACGGCCAGTCATCCGAGATCTGGGCGTAGTCCTTGTGCTGCATGTCCGTGATCCACAGGGCACGCCGAGCGACTTCCTGTGCCAGCTGAGCATCGATGCCCGTCACTTGCATTGCTTCGATCAACACGCGTCGACGAGCATCGTCGGCCCGGATTCCAGGCACGACGTCCATGTGGAACGGCAACTCGTCCTTGTAACTCAAGCGCCAGCAGCGGTTCTTTTCCGTCAGCGGCTTCTGGATACCGCGAGCAGTGCGGTAGTCAGCCAGTTCGTCACCGACCAGCTTCTTCAGCTGACTCTGCGTATGCGTCTGCTGGCTGATCCTAGACCGGAGCTTGCACGAGAAGTCGAGGTCGAACTCCTCCCCCTCGATCACCGGCCGGATCGGGGTCCCGAAAGCGAAGGAGCCCTGGACGAAAACGTGCGTGTCGTAGGCCACCAGCCTCGACTGTGGTCTTGCGAGCCACTCGCCGAGATCCTCGTAGCGGCGGAGAGCCAATTCATAAGCCCGTTCTGGCAGGTCGACTTCCTGCCAGAGGGCAAGGAGGCGTTGGTCAGCATCAGCTGTCATCGATATGTCCTTGATCAAGCGGCTTGGTTGATGGTCGATGCTCGGCGCGGCCCGAGTTCCATCACCGCGACGAATGCATTGGTTTCGCCTTCGCGGTCGTAGATCACGTACCGGTGGGCGTGCTGGGTCGACAGCAGCGCTCCGAACTCGATCGCAAGCGCAGCGGGGATTGCGGCAAACACGTGAATTGGCTGGTCGGACTCCGCTTCCAGCTGGCTGAGCCGGACCTGCAATTCCTTGCGAAAGGCATGAATTGCGGCACGACTCTGGAGCAAGTCATAACGTGGCTGCGGGGTCGTGAACGTCGCGATCCGCTGGGCGGGAAGTGCAGCCAGGACGTCTCGTTGCGGAACCTCAGCCGACAGTGACAGTACGAGAGCGATCGGGCCTTCCCCATCGCCTGGTGGCGTATAGAGGAACTCCGGCGGCGGCGCGAGCGGGTTGGGCCATTGCAGGATGTATTGGCGGTCGCGGGAGTACAGGAACCGGTTACTACGGTCTCCCAACTGGCGTCCCACACGGATCAGGCTGGGGATGTCGGCTACGCCTGCAACGCACAGGTTGAGGGGATCTCCATGCCTGCTAGTCCGCTTGGCGAGTCGATCCTCCAACTGCTCGTCGACGGAGCGCTCGACGGTCTGCCAATACAGCTCGTCTCGGCCATTTCTACCGGGCTCCGGAAGCACATGGACAACCGGGTCAGCTTCGGCCCACAGCCCCTCGGCAAGCATCGCCTCCTGCAGATCCCGCGGCCGGATCACGTTTTCGGTCGCCCAGTGCCGTCCCAAGATGATCAATCCTTGGGCCCGCTGGGTTTCCCCTCTTTGCGCCGCATGTCGAATCTGGGCGATGTGGGAAAGATGGTGCTGCTGGAGGTCCGAAATGGGATAAGCATCCGGCGAGCGGTCGGTGCGCCTGTGATCACCAGGGCACAGCAGTAGCAGGTTGTCCGGATCGCTACTGAGCCGTTCAGCCTCTTCCGGGGTGTAGTCTTCGAATGCACGCGGCCCATCCGGGCTGGCTGGAGCGATATGTGCGACATCGCCCAGCTTCACGGCGCGCCCGCTGCGCAAGTCCACCGTCAAATCGGCGCCGCATTGCTCACAATGGCCGGCGGCGCGAATCCAGACCAGCAGTTTCACGCGTTCTGGCACATCGTGCCGCTTCTTCCTGACGCGGGGCGTAGCTTGCTTAGTGCTTACTGGGGACTTTGACGGCATGGATATTTCCCGTATTCCTGTACTCGACCTGAGCCCGTTTCACCGGCACAAAGGCGCTTAGTCACGATTACCAGATGCCCTTCTCAGGAATTGAGACGGGTCGGCTTCGTCGTTGGGAAATATTGCTCGCCCCCGGCCATAGGGCGGGAGGAATTGAGGCGGAGTGCCGGGGTCACGGCCCCCAGATATGGATGGCGCGAACGTCTGCAGTCATGCTGTCAATGATGTCGGCATAGGACTTTGCCGCGTCCCAGGTTTTCAGCGAGACCGCGCAGTCGCGCGTCACAATGTCGGCCTCGAACGGCTCAAGACCATGTCCCAGGTCCCACACGTAGTGGTCGCCAAACATCACGAAGCGATCCCGATTGATACGTTGTCCGCCGGCGAGATAGACCGTCAGTGAAGCTATTCGCGGCAAGGCATCGTTGTCGCGCAGGCGCAGCAGATCAGCGATGATTTCGCCGTGAGGAATGGGTCGGTTATCTCGGAACGGCGATAGCGCATACACGCTGACATGCTTGGCCTTCACTGACGAGGCCGAAAGATAGGTCAGGAAGCGTGTCAGTTCTTCCTTCCGCTCGATTACATGACGCGTTACCGCGTAAGGATCGACGATTGAAACCCGCTTCAACCTGTCTGTGGAGGCGGCAGCGATCGGTGCAAACCTTTGTTCCCAGACTTCTCGCGCACCGTCACCTTTCCGGATATGCAGTGCCGCTGCCTGTTCGCCTGCCGTAAACCCGTCGCAGGCGCCGGTACTCGCGAGAGTGATCAATTCCAGTTTCAAGGCTTGTGCCTCGGCCTCCAGAGTTTCAACTTGGGCGTTACGCGCAAAACAAATCTTCGCCACCTTAGACAGTCCGCCCAAGGTTGTTGCATCCAAGTCGCCTCTCCATAGCTGCCCGCCGGCAACGGCTGGCACACGTTGCACGAAGTCATTCCAGCGCCCGCGCAAGACACTACCTTCACCAATGTCATCAATGGCCTGCCGTAACTTGGAATTGCTCAGATGTTCGCCGTCGAACACGAACAAACCTATGCGTTTCCAAGCCCGGAGCAAGGCATCATGGTGTCCGCGCAGTTCGCGAGGCGTCCAATGAGCTTCTCCGGCGATGGCCTCGGCTTCGATGGCAAAGGGAACCAGCATCGGTCAACGCCCCGCCTCGCGCTCCTGGAATGATTCCTCAAAGAACCCGCCCGGCCACCGATCAATGAAATCACCATCCTCGTCCACGCGGATCTGTAGCACCTGGCTGCCAGCGCCTGCAGGCTGGACATAGAGCACAGAAATATCGTCGGCTGACAACTTTCCTTCGCGCATACGGCGTAGCAATCGAAGAATCAGATGCTCACTGTGCGTTTCGAGGATGAAGGTGTTTCGCCGCTCACCAAGAGCAGACTCGATGAAGACGTCACCGAGCTCGGCCTGCAAAGAAGGATGCAAGTGGATCTCAGGTTGCTCCATCGCCAACAGCTTCCCCCGGGAAGCGTAAGCCATCACCAGAACAGGAAGCACTTGGGAAATACCAATACCAACGTCCCGGTGGGTGACCGCGGTCCTGCTCCGCATATCCATCAACACGAGCTCATTGACACGATCAATGCGCCCATCGTTGAGAGCGTTGTCTATCAATAGGTCGCTGTAGCTCTCGAAATCGTTCTTGATCGCCGACTCGATTGACTCACCCTCGACCTCTTCTCCTCCGAACTCCCACGAGTCACTCGCCTCGACTTGAATGTCACGAATCTGTTCCAGGCTCACAAGCTCCTTTATTCGAAGCTCGTACGGCGTCTTGAGCTTGTCCGACCCTAACCAGGCGTTTACCGCGTTTCGCACATCACTATTCCGGCGCACCACGTCCCATGCGTAGCCACCACCGGCGTACCAGTTGCTGTCCTCATGCTCCGAATGCGCTAGGTGCCTCGCTGGAAATGAGCGAAGTGGCCCCAGGTACTGAAGCTGATTCAGTTCCCAGGAAAATACATCTGCAATCCCTTTAACAAGATCATTCAGAGTTTTCGGCAGCCAGAAGGCTAAGGCCTTGCTGACTTCACTCTCTACCGATGAACCCGCTTCCGAGATCACCACGCTCGACGGCAGAAAGTGATCTACCTGAACCTCGATGCGGGACAATAGAGCACCAAGCGCCTCATTGACCTCTCGTTTCCGCTCGCTCAGCGCAAACGTATTGGTCTCAACAATGGCGTCAATGACCTGACTAAGTACCCCGTGGTCACTATTCAATCGATCGATACGTAGGATCTGGAGCGCTCTTTCCCCGACCTCACCTTCGCGCTTCTTTGCCTCGCCCTTGACTATCGCAGCTACTTCTTGACGAGTGATTCCCGCCTCCGAAGCCATTGCCAGAACCCTATTTACGGTCTGCGGCAGATCCGCGCCGATGTCTCGCCATAGGTCCGCTCTGAATCTTTCGGAATCTACATCAGCAGGTCGACGGCTCATGCGCAGCAGTTCAACGTCGTCAGCAAGAACCTCCATCGTGCTGATGTGCGGCTCCGCACCCTTAAGCGGTCTTCCTTCGTTATCGCGCTCCATCCCAAGAGTGACAATCAGCGCGACTTCATTGACGCCAGACAGCAACTGCTTAAGCTGTTGATAGCGAAGCACGTCACCCAACTCAGCAACGTTCAACACCGCACCCCACTCAACACCCTTATCAAGTTGGCCACGGTGGACGAACTGACGGTACCCGCCCAGGTCAATGGCACTCCCGCCAACTTCTGTATGGCGCACATCCAGGCGTGCACGCCCTGGCTTCTTGCGCCCGAACTCAGCCTCGTGGGCCAATGCGAGGCTGTGGATGAAGCTACTCTTGCCAGCGCTGTTGGGCCCAAACACCAGAGTGATTGGCTTGACAGGAATAGTCTGGGCGTCGGCAAAGGCCTTGAAATTACCCACACGCAAGGCTTTCAGGCGACGGCTCATGCGACGATCTCCTTGGGCATGGGAAGGCTCAATGCCTTGGCCTGCCCCTGCATCTCACGCAACAGTTCTTGCATGTGTGCCTGGCGCCATCTCGCTGTAAGCTCACCGTTGAAAGCTTTTTGCAGCAGAGCACTGAAAACCAGCTCCACATTCTCCGCCCGCGAGCTAATCTCCAAAGCTTGCCCCGCTTGTTGAGCAAGTCGTGAAAACTCACGCTGAAGAGCAATGGGCGGGGAAATAATCGGAAGACGTGACAAGTTTCCTCTCGATATGCGCGCCCTGGTTGTCCCAGTTTGTTGTTGCGCAATCAATCCTCGGAAACCTGCAGAGTTGATGCAGTGCATGAGCCATATAGGGTCAGGCCCACCGGCATGTGGGCGAATTACACAAACGTCAACAACTGTGACGCACTCTTTCGCGTCGCCTGGGAAAATACATGCGCGACCAAGCGGGTCAGGCATACGTGCCAACAGAATGTCGCCGGATTTGAGAAACGTGCAGCGCAAACGTAACGCCGTTTCCCTAGTGAGAAACCGCGCCGACTTGTTGACATAGCGGCCATCTCCAACATCCGCCAGCTGAACCAAACGAACGTCACCATCGGGGTCCTGATCTTTTGATTCAACCCAATCACCATCGGTAAATACTTCTGCATCTTCCAGAAGATCACCCAGCGGCTTCGCATCCCACTCCATCGGATTCGTCGCAGGGTCGCCGAACATTTTCAGGAACAACGCTGGCAGGATGCGAGCGGCCTTGGCATCGGCTTCGCGGCGCAGACGACGCAGGGCATCGGCCTGGACGAGCAGATCGACGATGCGGCGTTGCTCTTTGACTGGCGGCACCGGAATTTTGAAACCGCGCAAGGATGAGCGTGAAACCTCTTTGAACGTGGTAGAGCCAGCAAGTCGGCTGATATCAGGCGTGAAAAACTGCAACGCGTACGCGAGATAGCGGTTGTAGATTTCCGGCCCAGCAATCAGATTGTTGAAGCCCTGATTTGTCACCACCGGTACATTCGCAATGGCTAGCTTTCCGATCGTCGCGCGCGTCGAATACAGCACCGCACCCACCGGCAGGACATTGGCGGAAATCGACCCCAAGCCTTCGTCAGTGATGGTTTCTTCTGTGCGCTCAAGATCAAGAATTCCATTTCCAGGCATAGGCAAATCAGTCGGCGTTACCCAGAAATGACCCGGCCCCCAGTAACGCGGCTCGCCACGGCTCGGCGTGCTGCCGCCAACGACATCTGCAACCTTCTCAAGCGCGACGAGCGGCCATGTCATTCCGCCAGCTCCGCTTTCAGCTTCTCAAGCCCAGCCACAACCTTCTGGTAATCCGCCAGCACTTCACTGATAAGTTCAACCGGGTCCTCATCAGATGCCGTCTCGGCAACGCGCGGCTTCCACTGTCCAGCACCCAGGTTGTATCCGCCTTCTGCCAGGCGTTCCGTGGTCACCCACCAACTGCTCGGCTCCTCGCTGCCAGCTTCCAGCAAACTACCCGCTTCCACGCCAGGAGCTGATACAAAGCCACTGGCCTTGTACGCCTTCCATGTCTCCAGCAAATCCGGGATGTCGTTCTTGTCTGGCGTTTCCACGCGGCCGCCGCCGGCAATCTTGTCCGGATCGAAACCGTCGTTTCGAATTTCGTAGAACCACACCTTACCCAAACGCATGGCGTTGTCCGCCAACGGCTTGCGGAAGACCAGTACCGCGGTCTTGACGCCTGCATAAGGTTTGAACACGCCCGCCGGCAGACTGACCACGGCCAGAAGGTCGAAATCCTCCACCAGACGCTTGCGCAGTTCCACATATGCCCCCGTGCTGCCGAACAGCAAGCCTTCCGGCACCACCACCGCGCAACGGCCACCCGGCGCGAGGTGTTGCATCATCAGACTGAGGAACAGCAGTTCGCTCTTCTTGCTGTTGGTCGGAAGATCGCTGCGGATCGAATCCTTCGGCAGTTGCCCCGCAAATGGCGGATTGGCCAGGATTACCTTGTACTTGCGGCGCAAGTCGTCCTCGCTCAAGCCGCCCATGTCGGAGAGCGAATTTGCGCGCTTCAGCTTGGCCTTGCTAATGCCATGCAACACCAGATTCATCATGGCGATGCGCACCATCTGTCGCGATACGTCGGTACCGAATATGGAGGCTTCAAGCACATCCCATTCCACCGGCAACTTGTCACCATACCCCTTGCGGTAAGTCTGGAGATTCGGGATTTCCACCTTCAGTTGGGAAAGCGCCTTGCCCTTTTTCTCTAGCCAGTCCTCGCCATAAATGGGGTATTCGCTGAGGTGTTCCGCGCTGGAGTACTTGGCCAGCATGTAATCCACCGCATCGATCAGGAAGCCCGCCGTACCGCAGGCCGGGTCGAAGATCGTGTCGCCCGCATCTGGGTCGATCATCTCGACCATGAAGGAACGAATTTGGCGTGGTGTGCGGAACTGACCCAAATCCTGCGCATTGATCTTGCTCAGGTAGGTGAGCAGGTATTCGTAAATGTCGCCCTTCACGTCCGGGCCAAGCTCAGTAAAATTGACCGAATCCAGCTCGTCAACGACTTCCTTCAGCACATTGGCGTCGCTGATTTCTAGCTTGGCGTCGCGGAAGTATTCGGCCACTTCCGGTGCATCCTTCGCCAGTGAAGCCATGTACGGAAACACTTCATCACGGATGAAGTCGTGCAGATCGGTGCCGCTCTTGAAGCGCCACTTGCTCCAGCGATAGCGTTCGGACTGCGCCGGGTATAAGGATTTACCGCCGCCGGTGGCGCCCATTCGCGAACGTTGTTCGCGACGATTCTCTTCCTCGTCCAGCAACTTTAGGAAAATCAGGTAGGAAATCTGCTCGATATAGGTCACCGGATAGCTCACGCCCCCGGCAAAAAGGGTGTTGGTGATACGGTCGAGCTTGCGGCGCAGTTCCAGATTCATACTTTCTACTTATGTTGTTTAATCCGCACGGTCAGGCGACCAGCACGGTAGAGTTGATTTCGTCGATAAGGTTGCCCAACCCGGTTTCGCCGAACATCTCAATGCCCAGCCCAGCTGCATTGAGCAGGGACAGCGGCGGGCTGAACAGATCATCGATGCTGACCTTGCCCCTGGAGATGCCACGGTTCTTAAGCAGGGACAGGTATTGCGCCTGTTCCGGGCTGAAGTTCTTGCTCACCAGCCAGGCGCGGAAGTTTTCCTCGATGATTTCCGGGCGCGACTTGGTCTTGATCAGACCCAACGCCTCGCGAATGAAGTCCACCAGATTTCCGCCGGGCTTGCGATAGGCACGACGCAGGTTGTCTTCGTTGAAGTATCGCTGCGGCTGATTGAGGCGATGCGCCAGCGCATCTTCTTCCTCACTGGTCAGCGCATCGCCGGCCTTGATCTTGACCAGCGCTGGATCGTTGTCAGCGCCCTGCTGCACGGTCTTTTCCCATTCGGTGACGTACTCGCGCTTATCCACGCGTTCGCCATCCGGCCCCACTTCGATGTAACTGACCGCTTGCAGCCATTCGTCGTCCAGACCGAGCTCGATCAGTTCGCGACCTGTCGGGCCCGTGTGAGGTTGCGGCTTGCGATAACCGCCCCCACCAGAACCGGTGAAGATGTCCGTATCCGAATCGTTGAAATACTCATGGTTACCGAAGAAGTCGTAGATCACGAACTTCTCTTTGCCAATGTGCGGCGCAGTGCGAGTGCCACGGCCCCGCATCTGCTGGTACAGGATTGGGCTGCGCACCCGGCGACACATGACCAGATGCAACACTTCACGGCAGTCAAAGCCGGTGTCCAGCATCCCCACACTGACCGCGACCATCGGCAGCTTGTCTTGCTTGAAACGCCGGATGGCGTCATCAGCATCGGCAATATCCGAAGTGATTACCTCGGCATACTTGCCCTTGTACTCGGGGTGAAGCTCGTTCAGGTATTGGGCTAGCCGCGCGGCGTGGTGCTTGGTGATGGCGAACACCACCGACTTGCCGGGACCGTCCTTCTGGCCAGGCGCGAGCTCCTTGTAGTTCGCCCACGCCAGCTTGTCGAACTCCTGCATCATCAGCTTGTTGCTGGCTTCGTTCGTCCACTTGCGCTCGAACTCCGCAGGGTCGTACTGAGCGCCCTCGAATTCCGCACCTTCGCTCATCAACGTGGTGATGCCCGTTGCGAACTTGTACGGGACCAGATGGCCTTGCTTGAAGGCCTCCTGGATGGGATAGGAGTAGTCCGGCGTGCTGTCCTTGCACTGGTAGAACTGGAAGGTATTGCGCTCGATGTACATGGCCGGGGTAGCAGTCAGGCCGATGTGCAGGGCATCGAAATGTGCCAGCGCGGTCTGCCATGCCCCATAGATGGAGCGATGGCACTCATCCATCACCACCACGTCGAAGTATCCGCTCGAGAGCTCTTCCACGCGGCCCATCATGGTTTGCAGCAGGCAGACTGTGATCTGCTTTTCCTGACGGGCCACTCCAGGCTTGAGCCAGTAGCTGGAGTACTGCGGCAGCAGGTCCTGGATGGCCTCGATGGCCTGCTTGGCCAACTGCTCACGATCCACCAGGAACAGGATGCGTTCGGCATGACCGGCCTGGATCAAGCGCTTGAGATAGAGCGCAATCAGGTCGGTCTTGCCGCAGCCGGTTGGCAGTTCGATCAGGAAACGACGCTTGCCGAGTTCGGCGGCATGGTCGAGCGCCTTCATTGCCTCCTGCTGGTACGGGCGCAGCAGACGCGTCTCGCCGGTACGGACATAGGTTTCTGGGATCTCGACTTCGGCCAGCGGCTTACGCTCGCTGCGCAAATGAACGAGTCGCTCCAGATCGCGGCGCGTGTACAGCGAGGACACCGGACGGGCATCGTCGTTCTGGTAGTCCCAGAAGTAGATCAGCTCGCCATTGGTGAGGAAGATGAACGGGGCACCGACCTTCTTCGCGTACGGCAACGCCTGCTGCTTGGCGGTATACGGATTGATGGCCTGCTTTTTGGCTTCAATGACTGCCAACGGTCGGCCGCGCTGGTCCAGCAGGACGTAGTCGGCGAATCCCAAAGCCCCTGGGTCGACAGTACGGACGGCTCCAACAGCAGACCCCGCCTCGCGAACCTGGAATGTCTCCGAGACAGGCACCTCGGTCCGCACCTGCGACTTGTCCGCCGGCGCCCAGCCGGCCGCCCGGAGCAGGTCGTCGATCAGGATGCGGGCGTCGGCTTCGGAGGACGGTGGGGTCACTGGAGTCGGTTCGATATGGGAGAAAGGGCTTGGGCCGGGAAGGGGGTCCGGCTGTGTTGCCTACCCCCATACTTTAACGGGCCTGCCCCCTCGATTCGCCCATGATCTGAGACTTAGAGGGTTTTCGGGAGGAATCGAGGCGGATTCCCTGACTTGGTGCCTGTGGCTGCCCCCGTCCACAATGGGGGAATGCGCTCGACCCCCGACCTGCTGACCGCCATATCCCGCCTGCTCCCCAGGATTGCCGAAGAGAGTGGCGATCGGGAGGAGATTCCCGAGACCGAGCTTCTTCAGCGCCTGATCGACGCTACGGGCGTCGGATCCGAGGAGGCAGGGACGGCTCTGGGCGTCGTTCGGCGCATGCTCCAGGCGCTCTCTGTGCTTGATGAGGGCCGTTTGTGTAGCGATGTCTGGGCCTTCGCCTCCTTCCCGGCATCCTTGATGGCTCGGAGCGTACTGGGCGGCCTTGGCGTGGCGGAATTCCGACTGCTTGAACCAGGCTTCTGGAATGCCAGTGAGTACCTGGTCGAGCGGCAGCGGGCGCTCATCAAGCGGTCAGAGGAACTCCGCGCAGCCCTACCGGCCGGCCTGGTGCCTATCCGCCGGGTCTGGGTCTCCTGGGCTTGGATCGCGCTGGACGGGAAGTTCCTGATGGTGCGTCGAGAGGATCCCGTCCCACACCGAGATGGCAGTCGGGGCCAGTTCGTGTTCCCCGGCGGCCGTGTGTCCAACGAGGACCTGCCGGAGTTGGTGTACCTGACCGCTTCCCAGTGCTTGGACTTTTTCGATCCGAGCACGGAGATCGACCCCAGCCACACCCGCTATGCCTTCTCCCAAGCCGTGAGGCGGGAACTGCGAGAAGAACTCGAGATTCCCGGCAACGCTTTCGAGGCCGAGACCTCTGTGGGTGAACCCATCCACTACATCGCACTGGAAGGTGCGAAGAGTGCCTACTCCACTACCGAATATCACATACAGCCTTTCAAGGTTGCCCTGAAGGATGCCGGCAAGACCGCCCTGCTGCGCTGCTTGGCAACGCATCCAGATCGTTTTGCTTGGTTTACGGCCGAAGAATTAGCCGCTGGCGTCAATGCGGCAGGAGCCAAGGCCTTCGTCGATGCCATTCGACAGGGCGGCCCGACACTCGACCCGGACGCCTTCAGGATTCCCATCGGCAACGCCTCCCCCTTGAAGGATCCTATCGATATTCCAGGCAGGCCTTCGGAACCTTTTGCCGTCGGCATCGCAGGCCGAGAGCGGCAAGTCCATGTCGGCCTAGATGCTGACGAGATAGAACTGCTGAACTGGCTTGCAGCCGTGCGCCGTGGGGATGACATTGAAGAGTTGGCCCTCGGCGTGTCCATAGCCAGCGGCACTGGCTGGGTTCTCGTCGAAGACGATCATGTTCTCACTGGACTGAGGGCGCTTGCCGCCAAGTTGGACGCAGCAGGGCTGCCGCTGCTGGATTTCCACGACCGAGCCGCTCGCTTGAATGCGGTGACCCCGTACTTCTCACCCTCATCACTGTCGATGGAGATTCAGGACGAACGCCGCGGGAAGTCATACCGCCTGAATCTTTCGCGTCGTCGAATACAGTCGCTCCTTGGAGTGGCCGTAGCCAAGGAAGCCTCGATATCCTTGCCTGAAATCCTGGGCAATGCGGTTTATTCGCTGGATCAAGGCGACCCTCAACCCGCCTTGGACAGCATCGAAACCGTCAAGCGAATGCAGCGCGAGATTCGAGGGTTTCTGGACTCGATTGGCGCGCGACTACTAGTTCGCCAGGTTGATGGAGTCCCTGAGCTTGCAGTTGACCGTTAAGTCACTCTGGTTCGCACAGCCAGCGATTCAATTCTCATTGCCCGGCATGTTAAGTCACTGCGACCGCACCCTTTACGGCGATCGCTGGAAGCAGAACCAATAGCCAGATTCTAGCCTTATAGGCTAAGAATCTGACCTTTTCGGTGCGCGGACAGGAGATGATGAGCATTCTTCCTAGCTGTGCTCACCCGCACTTCGAATACCCACAGTTCAAGCACGTCGCGCACCCGTCCATGATGACGAGGGCCTTGGTGCTGCACTTGTGGCAGAGGGTCGCAGAGGGCGGGAAGCTGGCGCCATCGCCGGTCACGGCGATGTCTTCGGAGGAGCCGGGGACCGCGCTGCCCCCATCTGCCCTTCGGGCATCTTCCCCCGCGACGGCGGGGGAAGAGGGAACTGCGCTTACGTCAGAGTTTTTTTTTGCGCGGTCTTCGTACTGCTTGCGCTTCTCGGCCAGGATGGCGCGCTGGTGCGCGCTCATTTCCGGATCGTGGATCAGCCCGATCGACTTCATGTGCTCTTCCACGATGGCGCCCAGCTCCGCCACCAGCGACGGCATGTACACGCCACCGGCCTTGAAGTAACCACCGCGCGGATCGAACACGGCCTTCATCTCGTCCACCAGGAACGTCACGTCGCCGCCCTTGCGGAACACCGCCGACATGATGCGCGTCAGCGCCACGATCCACTGGAAATGCTCCATGGACTTGCTGTTGACGAAGATCTCGAACGGACGGCGCAGCTCGTGCTCGGTGCCCGCGTTCAACACGATGTCGTTGATGGTCACATACATGGCGTGCTCCACCAGCGGCGACTTGATCTTGTAGGTGCTGCCGATCAGGACTTCCGGGCGCTCGATGCGCTCGTGCATCTGGATGATGTTGTCCTGCGGGGTTTCCTTTTCCACCGTCTCGCGCGGCACCGACGCCGTCGGAATCAGCGCCGCGGCTTCGCGCGCCTTGTCTTCCGGGGTGAGCACGCTGTAGCCCTTGATTTTCTTGTCGATCTTGACGGCCATGACGGTGGAATCCTGTTCGTATCTGAAAGTTGTCGTCGATGGGTGGACGCCTGGCCTTCCGGGCCGGCCCCACCCCAACCCTCCCCCGGACCCGGGGGAGGAGGGGTAAAGCATCAGGTCTTACTTACGGGCCGCTTTTTTCGCGGCTTTCTTCGGGGCCTTGCGGACGGCTTTCTTGGCCGCCTTCTTCGGAGCGGCCTTCTTCGCCGCCTTCTTCACGGGCGCCTTGCGGGCGACCTTCTTCACTGCCTTCTTGACCGCCTTCTTCGCCGGCGCCTTCTTGGCGGCGGCCTTGCGAGCGACCTTCTTGACCGCCTTCTTGGCGGCGGTCTTCTTGGTCGCTGCCTTCTTGGTGGTCTTCTTCGCAGCCTTCTTCGCCGTCTTCTTGGCGGCCTTCTTGCCGGTCACCTTCTTCTGCAGGCTGGCGGCTTCGGCCTTGGCGGCGCTGCTGGCGGCGGCCAGCTTCTTCTTGGCCTTGGCGACGGTCTTCTTCACCGCCTTGGTGGCCTTGTCGGTGCGCTTGGCCACGGCCTTCTTCGCCTTGGCGATGTCGGCGGTCACCGTCTTGCGCGCCTTCTTGGCCGCCTTCTTGGCCTTGGCGACCGTCTCGCTGGCGGTGGAAGCGACCGCTTCCCCGATCCCCGCCACTGTTTCCTTCACGCTTTCGGCTGCGCCGGAAAGCGTCGCCGTGACACCATTACCGTTGCTCATGTTGCCCTCCTTGTGGGCGAGGTTGGTTTGACGCTGCCGATGCTATACCCGATGGCGCGGGGTGGAACGGTGAAGCGGGTGAATCGGTGGTTCAACTTCCTGGAGCTGCCCCTTCCCCCGCGTGCGGGGGAAGGTTGGGATGGGGGCGCTGTTGGCTGAGAGCAAAAGCAACTCGCTGCGCTCGCCTCCCCTCTCCCGCCCCTTCGGGGCACCCTCTCCCGCGAGGGGAGAGGGATACAGCCAGTGCTCTTTCCTTTCCTTCTCCCCGCGAGCGGGGAGAAGGTGGCCGGAGGCCGGATGAGGGGCCGCTGTTCGCTGAGAGTCAAAAGCAACTCGCTGCGCTCGCTCCCCCTCACCTGCCCTCCGGGCATCCTCTCCCCGCAGGCGGGGAGAGGCGTAAAGCGATGTCCTCTTTCTTTTCCGCTCCCCTGCAATGGGGGAGAGGAGCACAGCGCGTTCCTCAGAACTTGCCGTAATACCCTTCCTTCAACGCATCGAACAGGTTGGCGGCGGTGTGCATCTCGCCGTCGTACTCAATCTGCTCGTTGCCCTTCACTTCGATGACGTTGCCGTCTTCCAGCTCGAAGCGGTAGGTGGTGTTCTCCAGGTCGGCTTCCTTCACCAGCACGCCCTGGAAGGCGGCCGGGTTGAAGCGGAACGTGGTGCAGCCCTTCAGGCCCTGCTGGTGGGCGTAGCGGTAGATGTCCTTGAACTGCTCGTACGGGTAGTCCGTGGGCACGTTGGCGGTCTTGGAGATGGAGCTGTCCACCCACTTCTGCGCGGCGGCCTGCACGTCGACGTGCTCCTTGGGGGAGATGTCGTCGGCGGCGATGAAGTACTCCGGCAGCTTCGCCTCGGGGTCGTCGGAGAACGGCATGGCCTTGCCGTTGACCAGCTCGCGGTAGGCCAGCAGCTCGTAGGAATAGACGTCGACCTTTTCCTTGGTCTTCTTGCCTTCGCGGATCACGTTGCGGCTGTAGTGGTGCGCGAACGAGGGCTCGATGCCGTTGGAGGCGTTGTTGGCCAGCGACAGGCTGATGGTGCCGGTGGGCGCGATGGAGCTGTGGTGGGTGAAGCGGCTGCCGACTTCGGCCAGCTCATCGACCAGTTCCGGCGCCACCGTGGCCACACGCTGCATGTAGCGGCTGTACTTGGCGTGCAGCACCTTGCCCGGGATTTCCTGGCCGACCTTCCAGCCGTCGGTCGCCATCTCGGGGCGCTGGCGCAGCATGGCGGCGGTGACGGCGAAGCGCTCCTCCATGATCGGGGCCGGGCCCTTCTCCTTCGCCAGGGCCAGGCCCATTTCCCAGCCGGCCACGGCCATCTCACGGGCGATGGCTTCGGTGAACTCGCAGGACTCGGGGCTGCCGTACTTGTGCTTGAGCATGGTCAGCGTGCTGCCCAGGCCCAGGAAGCCCATGCCGTGGCGGCGCTTGCGCAGGATCTCCTGGCGCTGCTGTTCCAGCGGCAGGCCGTTCACTTCGACCACGTTGTCGAGCATGCGGGTGAACACGCGCACGACTTCCTTGTATTCCTCCCAGTCGAAGCGCGCCTGGTCGGTGAAGGGGTCGCGCACAAAGGTGGTCAGGTTGACCGAGCCCAGCAGGCAGGCGCCGTACGGCGGCAGCGGCTGCTCGCCGCACGGGTTGGTCGCGCGGATGGTCTCGCACCACCAGTTGTTGTTCATCTCGTTGACGCGGTCGATCAGGATGAAGCCCGGCTCGGCGTAGTCGTACGTCGAGACCATGATCATGTCCCACAGGTGGCGGGCGCGGATGTGGCCGTAGATCTTGCAGGCCACCAGGCCGTCGTCGCGGACGATGTAGTTCTTGTGGGTGGGCCACTCGCGCCAGACGACCTGGGCGGCGTCCTCGACGTCGATGTCGCCCTTCTCCTTGACGTTCACCGGGAACACCAGCGGCCAGTCGGCGTCGGTGTCCACGGCCTCCATGAAGCCGTCGGTGATCAGCAGCGACAGGTTGAACTGGCGCAGGCGGCCGTCTTCGCGCTTGGCGCGGATGAAGTCCTTGACGTCGGGGTGGGAGATTTCGAACGTGCCCATCTGCGCGCCGCGGCGGCCGCCGGCGGAGGACACGGTGAAGCACATCTTGTCGTAGATATCCATGAAGGACATCGGGCCGGAGGTGTACGCACCGGCGCCGGCGACGAAGGCGCCCTTCGGGCGCAGCGTGCTGAATTCGTAGCCGATGCCGCAGCCGGCCTTGAGGGTCAGGCCGGCTTCGTGGACCTTGTCCAGGATGCCGTCCATCGAGTCCTCGATGGTGCCGGACACGGTGCAGTTGATGGTGCTGGTGGCGGGCTTGTGCTGCTGGGCGCCAGCGTTGGAGGTGATGCGGCCGGCCGGGATGGCGCCACGGCGCAGCGCCCACACGAAGCGCTCGTACCAGTAGGCGCGCTTCTCGGGGGTGGCTTCCGCGTCGGCCAGGGCGCGGGCCACGCGCTGGTAGGTGCCGTCGATGTCGGCGTCGAGAGCCTCGCCCTGCTTGGTCTTCAGGCGGTACTTCTTGTCCCAGATGTCCTGGGACGCCGGCTGCATGGGGACCAGGGTGGGCTGTTCCGTCTTGATCGCCTCGAGGCGCACCGTACTCATGGTTGTCTTGTTCTCCTGAACGACTGGAACGTCATTGACTGTGGTGGCGGGCGGGCCGTGGCCCACCCCGGTACTCATTGCGGTGCCGGACGACGGAGACGACCCCGCGCGCGGCCGCACGACGTGCGCCACACCGGTTGCCGATTTGTGGACGTGGACCCTGCCGATGCCGTGGTGCCCACTGCTTCCCTCGCCCTCATGCGCCAATCCCCAAAGGCGCCCGATTTCCCAAGGCGTGTTGCCCGAAAAAACACCAGCACTTGGGTCCGCTTCGTGCTGGACCGCAACATCTTGTGTCAGCACGAAGTGGCAAAACTACGCCCGGGGGTGCCCCCTGTCAACCGGATTGACATGACATTTGCATGGCAGCGACCCCACCGTCCGTCATCACGCGGCGAACCGCGACGGACGGTCGCAACCGGTGAACTTCATTGCAGGTTTAGGGGTCGGTCAGCAGACTCATTCAGGTTCGCGGGCGGCGCCGCCGGCCCGCTCCCTCCTTCGCAACGAGCTGCCGACCGACCATGAAGAAAACGCTGCGACCGTTCCCCACCCTGCTTGCCCTGTCCGCCGCCGCCGCGTTCGGCGGCTTCGCCGCCACCGGCCTCAACGACCTCTTCCAGAAACCCGCCCAGGCCGCCCCCAACGCCGCCGCCGCGGTCCCGACCGTCGCCGCCCTGCCCACCGCCGTGGACGGCCAGGTGCTGCCGTCGCTGGCGCCGATGCTCAAGCGCGTGACCCCGGCGGTGGTCAGCGTGTACAGCCGCCAGACCGTGCGCGTGGCCAGCCCGCTGGGGCCGTTCGGCGACGATCCGGTGTTCCGCCGCATCCTGGGCATTCCCGACATGCCGCGCGAACGCGTGGAGCGCGCGCTGGGCTCGGGCGTGATCGTCGATGCGGCGCGCGGCTACGTGCTGACCAACCACCACGTGGTGGAGAACGCCGACGGCGTGTCGGTCACGTTGAACGACGGCCGCCAGGTGGAAGCCGAGTTCATCGGTTCGGACCCTGACACCGACGTGGCGCTGATCCGCATCCCGACCCAGGGGCTGACCGCGGTGCCGATGGCCAACAGCGACCAGCTGCAGGTCGGCGATTTCGTCGTGGCGATGGGCAACCCCTACGGCCTGGGCCAGACCGTGACCTCGGGCATCGTGTCGGCGGTGGGCCGCAGCGGCATTCCGGTGGCGGGCTACCAGAACTTCATCCAGACCGACGCCTCGATCAACCCGGGCAATTCCGGCGGCGCGCTGGTCGACCTGCAGGGCCGGCTGGTCGGCATCAACACCGCCAGCTTCAACCCGCGCGGCAGCATGGCCGGCAACATCGGCCTGGGCTTCGCGATCCCGATCAACATGGCGCGCGGCATCATGGACCAGCTGATCGCCAACAACGGCGTGGTCCGGCGCGGCACGTTCGGCGTGGAATCGCAGGACGTGGACGAACGCACCGCGCGCGGCCTCGGGCTGGACGTGGCGCGCGGCGCGCTGATCACCCGCGTGTATCCGGGTTCGGCCGCGGCCACCGCCGGCCTGCAGCCGGGCGACGTGGTGCTGTCGGCCAACGGCCAGCGCGTCGACAACCGCGCCGCCCTGCACAACTTCGAGGGCCTGCAGCCGGTGGGCACGCAGGTGGCGCTGGACGTGCGCCGCGACGGCAAGCCGCTGCAGCTCAGCGTCGCGTTGAAGGAAGGCGTGCGCAACGCCGAGGGCGCGACGATCGATGCGCGCCTGACCGGCGCCACGTTGAAGGAGCTGGACGAATCGGCGCGGCAGCAGCTGCGCGGCATGATCCGCGGTGCGCAGGGCGGCGTGCAGGTCGGCAACGTGGTGCGCGACAGCCGTGCCTGGAACAGCGGCCTGCGGCCGGGCGACATCATCGTCGCCAGCAGCAGCGGCGAGTTCGGCGACCTGCCGGGCTTCCGCGCCAGCTTCGAACGCAAGCCGGCGCAGCTGGTGCTGAACATCCTGCGCGGACGCGGCACCGGTCGCCTGCTGATGCAGTGAGGGAGATGACGTGGGAATGGGGAATGGGGAATGGGGAATGGGAATGGGAATGGGGAATGGATTCTTGCGTCCGCCGAAAGTCGCCGGACTTCCGGCGACGATATCGCCTCATTCCCCATTCCCCGTTCCCCATTCCCTGCTCCACCTAACAGCCCGTTCACTCCCGTGCATTAGAGTGACCGCATCCCCCGCCCGCAGGAGACACCCATGAGCATGCCCACCAACACCGATGCCCTGAAGTCCAACCTCGGCGAAGCCGGATCGCACCTCGCCTCGGCCGCTGCCGCTGCCGGCGAAGCCATCAAGGGCGCGGCCAGCGCCGCCGGTGACGAACTCCGCCTGGGCAAGGCGAACATCAAGTCCGAACTCGCCGACGGCGCGCTGTCGGGCCTGGCTGCGGCCGAAGCCGGCGGCGGCGCCGCCCGCGAGCAGGTCGATGCGCTGATGGACAAGGGTCGCGACCTGATCGACAGCGCCGCCGACCTGATCCGCGAGCGCCCGATCGCCTCGTTCGGCGTCGCCTTCGCTGCCGGCTGGATCATCGCCAAGCTGGCGCGCAGCGGCGGCGACAAGTAAGCCCGCCGCGTGAGCGACGCGCCCCGCGACACCGAGACGCCGCCACCGCCCGACCTCATCGACAGCCTGAAGGAGGTCGGTGAGGCCGGCCGTGCCGCGTACGGCTCGGCCAAGGACACCGGGCGCGCGATGCGCGCGCTGGTGTCGGCCGACTTCGCGCTGGCGCGCAGCGCCTTCGGCCGCGCGCTGGCCTGGGCCGGCGTGGCCATCGTGTTCGGCGCCTCGGCCTGGCTGCTGGTCACCGGCGCGCTGATCGCGCTGATGCAGCGCTTCGGATTCTCCTGGCTGCAGTCGCTGTCGTTCGCGGCGCTGCTCAGCCTGGCGGTCGCCGCGCTGGCGGCGTGGAAGGTGGGGCGCTACTTCGACTACACCGGCATGCACGCCACGCGCCGGCAGCTGTCGAAGCTGGGCCTGTTCGACGAGGACCGCGCGGACGAGGAAGAGCCGCCGGCGCCGCCTCCCGCCGGCAACGGAGGCGTCTGATGCGTTTCGAGCAACTGCAGCAGCACGTGGAGCGTGCGGAGAAGCGGGTGGAACTGCGTGGCGCGCAGACGTCGCTGTACTGGACCATCCTCAAGCAGACATGGAAGGACGGCTGGACGCCGGGCCGCATCGTCATCGCCGGCGTGGTCAGCGGCTTCCTGGCCGGGCGCGCCGAACCGCTGCGCGCGATGAACGGCGCACGCTGGATGCAGATGTTCACCGCGGTCTCCAGCTTCGTGGCGAGCGCGCAGGCGGCGGCCGCGGCCGACACCGCCGAGCAGGCAGCCGATACCGCGCAGGACATGCAGGAACAGGCCGAGGGCGTGCAGGCCGACGAGGAGCCGCTGGTGGACGAGGCTTTCGACCAGGACGACATCGTGGTCACCGCCCCGCGCCCGGCCGAAGCGGCGACGGAGCTGTCCGAGCGCTAGGGTTAAGGGTTGTGGGAGCGACGTAAGTCGCGAGCTCTTCATGTGGCCGTGTCCCGCCTAGCGCGCGGGTGAACGCACCACACGCGCCCGACCTCCGCGCCCATCGCGACTCACGTCGCTCCCACAGGATTGCCGCCACAATCGCGCATCCCTCCAGGCGGCCACCTGCCCATGAGCACACCTGCTCCACCCGACACACCGCCCGCCCCGGTTACGCCGCCCGCCCAGGTCACGCCGCCACCTTCACGCCCGCGCGCGTCGACGCCGCTGCTGGTGCTGGCCACGCTGGCCGTGGGCTACACGCTGTGGGCGGCGCAGGAAGTGCTGCTGCCGGTGCTGCTGGCGATGTTCTTCGCCCTGGTCGGTAACCCGATCATCCGCGTGCTGCGGAAGCTCTACATCCCCCGCTTCGTCGGCGCGCTGATCGTGCTGGTGGGTGGCATGGCCGTGGCCGGGCTGCTGGCGCAGAAGATGCTGCCCTCGGCGATGGAATGGGCGCAGCAGGCGCCGCGCGAGATGCGCCAGTTGGCGCCAAAGCTGCGCGAACTGACCAAGCCCGTGCAGGACGCCAACAAGGCCGCCGAGAACTTCGCCCGTGCCGCCGCCGGCAGCCAGACCGGACGGCAGCCGCAGATCGTGCAGGCCAGGCCGGACGACCCGTACGGCAAGCTGCTGGCGACGCCGCGCGTGGTCGCCTCGCTGCTGGCGGTGGTGCTGCTGACGTTCTTCTTCATGGTCTACGGCGAGAACCTGCAGCGCAACGCGATCGCGCTGCTGCCCGGACGGCAGCAGAAGAAGTTCACCGTGGAGATCCTGCATTCGATCGAGCGCGAAGTGTCCCGCTACGTGCTGACCATCAGCATCATCAACACGGTGGTCGGCTTCGTGTTCGCAGGCGTGCTGTACCTGCTGGGTCTACCACTGGCCGAGGCGCTGCTGTGGGGCACGATGGCGGCGCTGCTGAACTTCGCGCCCTACGTGGGACCGTTGATCGGCATGGTGGCGATGCTGCTGGTGGGCTTCATCTCGTTCGAGCAGCCATTGCAATCGATGCTGCCGGCGATCGCCTACCTGGTGTTGCACACGATCGAGGGTCAGATCGTCACGCCGATCATCCTGGGCAGGCGGATGGCGCTGTCGCCGCTGATCCTGATCCTGGCGCTGATGCTGTTCGGGTGGTTGTGGGGAATCATCGGGTTGTTGCTGGCGGTGCCGTTGCTGGTGTGCGTGAAGCTGGTGCTGGCGCGGGTGGAAGGGATGGAAGGATGGGCACGGCTGCTGGAGTAGTCGCGGCGTTCCGAGCCCCTCTCCCGCCGGGAGAGGGGTTGGGGTGAGGGGCAACGAAGCCCGCCTCTTTGATCTGCCTGACTGGCACAACGTCCACGATGGCGCTTTGATTCAATGGCGCCTTGCGGGTCGCATCTTCTTTTCCGTACATGGCGCCGCTCGCCGCGGAGGCATTCTTTCTTTGCTTGTGCAAAGAAAGAATCAAAGAAACACACCCCAGGCGGCACGCCCTCCGCGCTGCGCGCTCCGGGTCCGCGAGCAGGCCGGGAATTTTCGTAAGGCACATCCATGTGCCATACGAAAACGCCGTCATCCATGACGGCGCCCTTCGGGTTGTACCCGGCCCACTCGCCGTGCCTCATGGGGACCAGAAGGCAAACAAAAGCAAAGCAGCGGTCTGGAGGTCTCAGGCGTGGCTTTTGGGGCCCCTGAGGTCCGGCAGGCCCGGCGTGTAAAACCCGCAGGGCGGCGCACGAGGATGTGCGCCGTTTTCGCACAGGGCAGAGCCTGCCCCGTACGCGATACGGGGATGCCCTGCACGAAAATTCGCGCCGGGACTGCGCACCCGCCGCGCAGCGGCGGGCGGACCGCCGGGGTGTGTTTCTTTTGCCTACTTTTCTTTGCACAAGCAAAGAAAAGTAGGGCCCCCGCGGCGAGCGGCACCATGCTTGCGCGTCAAAGAACCGCCCCGTCAGGCCTGGAAAACAAGAGTCGCAGCGCGCCTTTGGACAGATCCAGTGTCCGCACGGGCAGTGGACTTCGTTGGCCCTCTCCCCAACCCCTCTCCCGCAGGGAGAGGGGGTTCATCCTGGCGCCGGTGAAAGGGCCCCAGCCGCCCGCGTGTAAAATCGACCCGATGAGCTTCCCCGTCCGCGCCATCACCCTCGACCTCGACGACACCCTCTGGCCGTTCGCCCCCATCGGCGCACGCATCGAGCGCGTCCTTGACGACTGGCTGCGCGAACACAGCCCCGCCACCGCCGCCATGTTCCCCGTCGAACGCATGCGCGCCGTGCGCGAAGACATCTTCGCCGCCCATCCGCAGTACCTGCACGACCTCAGCCGCCTGCGCCGGTTGACGCTGGAACACGCCCTGCGCGAAAGCGGTGCCGACATGGCCCTGCTGGAACCGGCGTACGAGACCTTCTACGCCGCGCGCAACCAGGTCGAGTACTACCCGGACGCACTGGACGCGCTGCAACGCATCGCCGCACGCTTGCCCATCGCCGCGGTGACCAACGGCAATGCCGACCTGCAGCGGATCGGGCTGGGGCACTTGTTCGTGCACCAGGTGCATTCGCGCGAGCACGGCGCGGCGAAGCCCGACGCCAGCATCTTCCACGCCGCCTGCGACCTGCTTGGCGTACCGCCGGGCGAAGTGCTGCACGTCGGCGACCATATCGAAATGGATGCCGTCGGCGCGTTGAAGGCCGGCCTGCGCAGCTGCTGGATCAACCGTCCGGAAGACCACGGCGGGCCTCCACGCGCATGGCCGCACGACGCGCTGCGTCCTGATCTGGAATTCGCCACCCTCACCGCGCTGGCCGACTGGCTGGACGCCCACCCCGACTTCGCCACGGAACACGCCGCCGCATGAGCGCTGCCCTCGCCTATACCGATTCCTCCCCCAACGCGCGTCCGCTGCATGTGCTCGAACGCACGCAACTGGCGACCTGGCGCGCGACGCAGTCGCCGGCGGTGAACGCCTGGCTCGACGCGCAGAATTTCACCGCGTCGCCCGGCTCGCTGCTGCCGCTGCCGGGCGAGAACGGCCTGGCCGGCGCGGTGATCGGCATCGGCGACGCGCTCGATCCGTATGCCTATGCGCATGCCCCTTTCGGTTTGCCGGCGGGCGACTGGCAGGTCGCCAGCGACCTGTCCGCCGAGGCACGCACCGCGCTGCAACTCGGCTGGGGCCTGGGCAGCTACCGGTTCGATCGCTACAAGCAGCCGCCGCGCAAGCCGGCGCGGCTGGTGTTGCCGCGGGCCGATGCCGAAGCGCTGGACCTGCTCGATGCCAGCCTGCAGGTGCGCGACCTGGTCAACACGCCGACCGAGCACATGGGTCCGGACGATCTGGAAGCCGCGGTGCGCGACCTCGCCGCCACCCATGGCGCCGAGGTGGAGGTCGTTGCCGGAGACGCGCTGCTGGCGCAGAACTTCCCCGCCATCCACGCGGTGGGCCGCGCCTCGCACCGCGCGCCGCGGCTGATCGCATTGCGCTGGGGCAACGCCTCGCATCCGCACGTGGCGCTGGTCGGCAAGGGCGTGTGCTTCGACACCGGCGGCCTGGACATCAAGCCGGCCGACGGCATGCGCCACATGAAGAAGGACATGGGCGGCGCGGCGCATGCGATCGCGCTGGCGCGACTGGTGATGGCGCGCTCGCTGCCGGTGCGGCTGACGCTGCTGGTGCCGGCGGTCGAGAACAGCATCGGCCCCAACGCATTCCGTCCCGGCGAAGTGATCGCCACGCGCAAGGGCGTCAGCGTCGAGATCGACAACACCGATGCCGAAGGCCGCGTGATCCTGTGCGACGCCCTGACCTATGCCGGTGAACAGGCGCCGGACTTGCTGCTGGACTTCGCCACGCTCACCGGCGCGGCGCGCATCGCACTGGGCCCCGACCTGCCGGCGCTGTTCGCCAACGATGACGCGGTGGCCAACGACTGGATCGCCGCCGGCGAGCGCATGCGCGACCCGGTGTGGCGCATGCCGCTGTGGCGTCCGTACCTGCGCTATCTCACCAGCGGCATCGCCGACCTGGCCAATGCCGGATCGCGCATGGCCGGCGCGGTCACCGCGGCGCTGTACCTCGAACGCTTCGTGCCGGACGGCATGGCGTGGGCGCATCTGGACGTCTACGCGTGGAACGACAGCGATCGCGCCGGACGCCCGGCTGGTGGCGAAGCGCTGGCGCTGCGCAGTGCCTACGCGATGCTGAAGGCGCGCTACGCGGCCGACTGATCGCCGGCGGGCTCCAGCTTCGCGGTTTCGACGCGGTTGCGGCCGGCGCGCTTGGCGCGGTATAGCGCCGCATCGGCCTGCCGCATCAGGCTTTCGCCGAGCCCGCCATGCTGCGGGAACATCGCCACGCCGATCGACACGGTCACCGGCGGCAGTTCCTGCCCCAGGTGCGTCACCCGCATGCCTTCCACGCCGGCACGGATCGCCTCGGCGCGCGCCTGCACGGTGATCGGGTCGGCTTCCGGCAGGATCAGCGTGAACTCCTCGCCGCCGTAGCGGCAGGCGATGTCCTCGTCGCGCGACAGCGCCTGCAGCAGGCGACCGAACTCGGACAGCAGCGCATCCCCGCCGGCATGCCCGTGCAGGTCGTTGAAGCGCTTGAAGTGGTCCAGGTCCAGCATCATCAGGCCCAGCGGCATGTGCCGGCGCTCGCAGCGCGCCAGTTCGCGCGCCAGCGACTCTTCCAGGTAGCGGCGGTTGAACAGGCCGGTCAGCGGCTCACGGATCGACTGCACGCGCAGGCGCGACTGCAGCTCCAGGCTCGACAGCGCCATCGACAACTGCTCGGCAGCGGTCTTCATCAGGTCCATGCGGGCGAGGAAGGCGTCATCGTGCCCCGACAGGTACAGCAGGCCGAGCTGGCTGCCCTGCGCGATCAGCGGTACGCAGACGTAGGTGGGCGTGGCGCCGAGCGTCGGCGTGGCCACATGCGCGCACGGCAGCAATTCGTGATGGGCGCGGTGCACATGCGGCTGGCCGCGGCGCAGGGCCCAGCAATCCGACAGCGGCAACATCGCCGGCCCGTTGAGCGCGTGCTCGCCCCAGTGGGCGACCTCTTCGGCGTAGTCCTGCGAGGCGCGTACGCGGTACAGCGTACCGCCAGCATCCGGCAGCAGGCGCGAGAAGTACTGCGTGGCCAGGCCGACCGCTTCTTCCACGCTCACGCAGCTCTGCAACATGCCGCCGTAGCGACTCAGTTCGTTGAGGTCGGTGCCCTGGCGCTCCAGTGCATCGATGTTGTCCAGCAACTCGGCCCGCGCCAGGTCGCCAGCGTCTTCGGCACGCGCACGGCGGCGGATCTCGCCGACCAGCAGGCTGTAGACCACGGCGATGATGATCAGGCCCAGCGGGATGCCGAGGATGGCGAGGGCGCGCAGCAGGGTGGCGCTGTTCCGGCTGGACGCGGCGCGCTGCACGAGCAACTGCCGCTCGGTGGCCACCAGTTGCCGGGCCTGCGCGCGCAGCGCCGCCGACGTGCGCCGCACCTCCTGCCCGATCGAGCGTTGCGCGGAAGGCAGGCCGCCCATCGCGTAATTGCCCAGCGTGGCGTCCATCTGGCCCAACCGGCGCTCGATCTCGATCTTCCACGCCAGTGCGCGCCGCGTCTGCTCCGGATTGTCGCGCACCAGCGACTGCAGCGCCGCGATCATCTCCGGCAGGTCACCGCGGCTGCGCTGGTAATCGGCCAGATAGTCGACGTCCGCGGTCAGCAGGTAACCGCGCTGGGCCGACTCGCCGTCGCGCAGGTGCGCTTCGATGGCACCGACCAGCGCGATGACTTCATTCGTGTGCGACACCCGGTTGGCATCGCCGATGAAACGCTGCGCACCCAGCAGGACCCC
Organism: Pseudoxanthomonas japonensis; assembly: GCF_043632995.1. Lineage (NCBI taxonomy): Bacteria > Pseudomonadati > Pseudomonadota > Gammaproteobacteria > Lysobacterales > Lysobacteraceae > Pseudoxanthomonas > Pseudoxanthomonas japonensis. The sequence continues at coordinate 3,608,414 of NZ_CP171632.1, forward strand.
CACCCCGATCAGGACGAAGATCGCGGCCGCGACGAGCAGGCCGATGCGGTTGGCGTGGCGATGACGCAGGGGCATTGCAGGGTGGGGGCAGCAACGGTCTGGTGCAGACTAGGTCGCACTGTCCGGCGAGACAACCCGGCTCACATCCGAAGTGCCAACCACGGCACATCTTGCAGGGGCTACAGCCACCCGCGCTGGCGCGCCATCCGGTAGGCCTCGATGCGGTTGGCCACGCCCAGCTTGCCGATCGCCTCGGACAGGTAGTTGCGCACGGTGCCCTGCGACAGGTTCAACTGCCTGGCGATGTCGCCGGCCGACTGGCCTTCGCCCGCCAGCCGCAGCACCTGGCGTTCGCGGTCGTTGAGCGGGTCGGCATCGGACCATGCTTCCAGCGCGAGTTGCGGATCGATGGCGCGGCCACCGCGGTGCACCTTGCGCAGCGCCTCGGCCAAGTCTTCGGCGGGCGCATCCTTCAGCAGGTAGCCGGACACGCCGGCGTCCAGTGCGCGTCGCAGGAAACCGCCGCGCGCGAAGGTGGTGACGATGACGACCTTGCACGCGATCTCGTGGCGCTGGATGCGCTGCGCCAGTTCCAGGCCACTCAGCCCCGGCATCTCGATGTCGGTGACCAGCAGGTCGGGCTTCAGGCGCTGCAGCTCGCGCCACGCGGTCTCGCCATCCGGCGCGCTGCCGACCACCTCGATGTCGGTCTCCATGCCCAGCAGTGCGGTCAATGCGCCACGCACCATGGCCTGGTCTTCGGCGAGGAGTACGCGGATCATCGGGAGGCCGGAAGGGAAGGATCGGATGACACGCTAGCAAATCGTGTGCAGGTAGGGGAGCGCGAAGACTCTATGGTCCGATGTGGGAGCGACGTCAGTCGCGATCGCACGAATGAATCGCCGATGTCGCCATGTGTCGTCGATGCATCCATCCGGCATAGTCGGTTCGCGACTTACGTCGCTCCCACGGTGTCTTCGCTGGACACTGCTGGTACGTCCTCCCGCGCCGGCAGCGGCAGCACGATCTCCACGCATGTGCCCTGCCGCAGCGTCGAATCGATGCGCAGGCGACCGCCGCGCGACTCGACCCGCTCGCGCATGCCACTCAACCCGTTGCCCGGCACGGCGGCGCTGCCGACGCCGTTGTCGCGGATGCGCAGCCGCACATGCTCGTCCGTCGATGCGAGCGACACCTCGGCGAGCGTGGCGCGGGCATGGCGCTGGATGTTGGTGACCGCCTCGCGCAGGGCCAGGGCAAGGACGGTTTCGAGATCCGGCGGCACGACGGCCTCCTGTGCGTCGTAGCGCAGGGTGACGCCGTCCGACTCCAGCAGCAGCTTCGCCGATGCGAGTTCGGCCGCCAGGCCGGCGGCACGGATGCCGGTGACCGCGCGACGGACCTGCGCCAGCGCATCGCGGGCGACGCGGCTGACTTCGACGATCTCGTTGCGCGCGGCCTGGGGATCGCGCTCGATCAGGCGACCGGCGAGATCCGACTTCAGCGCCACCAGCGAGAGCGTGTGGCCGAGCAGGTCGTGCAGGTCGCGGCCGATGCGTTCGCGTTCGGCGAGCGCGGCCAGCCGCCGGACTTCCTCATGCGACAGCTTCAGCTCCGCGCGCTTGCGCACGGTCTCCGACTGGAAGTAGTTGCCGGTGAACACCGCCACCGAGATGATCGCGGTCAACACCGGGACGAACACCGGGAACCCCAGCCACACGGACAGGACGTAGTACGTCCCCAGCAATGCCGCCAGCGCGACCAGCCGCGTCCACAGCGTGCCGGGCAGCAGCGCGACGAAGGCCGCCGCATAGATGATGTAGGTGTTGGAGAAGGCGTTGTACGCCATCAGTCCGCAGCCGAGCGCGGCGATGCCCAACGTGCACAGCACCCGCGTCATCGCGCTGCCGCGGTAGGCGAGGAAGTACATCGGCAGGAACACCGCGATGGACAGCAGCGTCGGCCACAGGCGCCATGGCAGGTGGTCGCCCCAGTTGCTGTCCGACGGCACCAGGACCGGCATGAACAGGAACAGCAGATAGCCCAGCAGCAGCACCGGCATCCAGCCCAGGCCCAGCGCTTCGGGCACCAGCGCATCGCGCAACCGGGTGAGCGTGCGCAGCCATCGCGGGGAAGAAAGGTTCATCGACGACTCCTTACGGGGGATGCCGCGTTCAACGCACCAGCCGGCGGCGCGCCAGCAGGAAGAACACGACCGTGATGGCAACCAGCACGGCGACGTGCAGCAGTAGCGGACGCCCCGCATCCACGCCGATCACCTGCTGTGCGATCTGCGCCAGATGATACGCGGGCCATGCAGGTGCGACGGACTGAAGGAACGCAGGCAGTATGTTCAAGGGCACCCACAGGCCCGACAGGAACGCCATGGGCAAATAGATGAAGTTGATCAGCGCCGGCGCGCCGCGCCCGCTCACCCGCGTGCCCAGCCACAGGCCGAGCGCGCTGAACGGCAGCACGCCCACCAGGCAGGTCGCCACCAGCGCCAGCCATTGCAGCGCCGACAGGCGCACGCCGGCCACGCCGACCGCCAGCACGCCGAGCAGCAGCAGGATGATCGCGGCGAACAGCACCGCCATCGCCATCTTCGCGACGAGATACGCACCCGGCGGCATCGGCTGCGCGCGCTTCAAGGTCAGCAGGCCCTGCTCGCGGTCCATCGCCACGGTCACGCCGAAACCGAACAGCGCCACGCCCATCACGCCGAACACGCTGTAGCCCGCCAGCAGGTAGGTCGCGGCGGCGGGCCCGCCCTTGCCACCCAGCAGTACGCCGAACAGCAGGTAGAACACCGGCGGGAACAGCAGGCAGGGCAGCGAGAACGAGGGCGTGCGCAGCAGGCGCAGGAATTCGTAGCGCGCCTCCAGCAGGTAGGCGCGACGGGAAGAAAAAGGAACGGCAGCGATCGTGTCCATCAGGCGGCTTCCTGTTCGGCGGCATCACGGGTGAGGGCGAGGAAGGCGTCGGCCAGGCCGGCGCGCTGCACTTCCAGGTCGGTCAGCGCGGCATCCTCGGCCAATAGGCGGCGGACGACGGTTTCGGCGGATTCGGCGACGATCTCCAGCCTGGCGCCGTCGCGCTGGACGAACTGCACGCCCGGCCAGCCGTGCAACCGCTCCGCCGGCAGCGCACTGATGCAGCGGATGCGGCGTTGCGCCACATGCGCGCGGATCTGCGCGACGGTGCCTTCGGCGACGAGGCGCCCGTGGTTCACCACCACCACGCGGTCGGCGAGCGCCTCGGCTTCTTCCAGATAGTGCGTGGTCAACAGCACCGCGCAGCCCTGTGTGCGCAGTTCGCGGATCGCCTTCCACAGCGTCTGCCGCGCATCGATGTCGAGGCCGGTGGTGGGTTCGTCGAGGAAGAGCAGTTCGGGCCGGCCGCAGACGGCCATCGCGAACTGCACGCGCCGCTGCTGGCCACCGGAGAGCTGCCCGTAGCGGCGCGCCATCAGGCCGTCGAGACCGGCCAAGGCCACCAGGTCCGCGACGCTGCGCGGCTGCGGGTAGTAGGCGCGCGTCAGGTCGATCAGCTCGTGCACCTTCAGCGTGTCCGGCACCGCGGCGGACTGCAGCATCACGCCGGTGCGGCGCCGCGCCTCCAGCGACTGCGGCGGCAAGCCGAACAGCTCGGCCGTGCCGGCGTCGGCGCGCTGCAGGCCCAGCAGCAGGCTGATCGCGGTGCTCTTGCCTGCGCCGTTGGGGCCGAGCAGCGCCAGCACCTGCCCGGCGGGCAACGCCAGGTCCAGGCCGTCCAGGGCCAGGGTCTTGCCATAGTGGTGGCGCACGCCGCGCAGGCGGGCCAGCGGTGCGGTGGTAAGGCTTGCGACGTTCATGCGACGGTCTCGCCGGAGGGTGTGGCCATGCTGCCGGCCCGCCGGCCCGGTGATGAGTGCGGCCCCTCAGGCGAATCACCTGACAGTTGTCACTGGGATGCGGGCCACGACTGGCCCACGATGCGCCCCGTGGCAGGCCGTGGCCCGCCATCGCCGCAGGAAGTGACTTCCGGCAACTAGGCTTCCGTTACCCTTGCTGGTCACACTTCCCCGCATTCACCGTCTGGATACGCATGAACACGTCTGCCGACCTGCTGAAGGAACTCCGTATCGACCGCAAGGCGCCGCCGCCGGCCCCGCCGTCGCGCCGTGGCCTGTGGATCACGCTGGGCGTGGTCGTGGTGCTGCTGGCGCTGGCCGCCGCGGGCTGGGCCGTGTTCGGCCGCGAGAAACCGCTGGAAGTGCGCACCGCGCCGACCGTCGCGCTGGGCAACAACGCCGCGTCCGCCTCGGTGCTGGACGCGTCCGGTTATGTGGTCGCGCGCCGCATGGCGACGGTGTCGGCCAAGGTCACCGGCAAGGTGCAGGAAGTGCTGATCGAGGAAGGCATGCGCGTGGAGGCCGGCCAGGTGCTGGCGCGGCTGGAGCCGATCGACGCCGACGCCGACCGCGCCCTGTCGCAGAGCCAGCTGCAGGCCGCCCGCAGCCAGACCACGGGCGTGCAGGCGCAGCTGGTGGAAGCGGAAGCGAACGCGCGCCGCCTCTCGTCGCTCGTCGCCCAGCAACTCGTGTCGAAAGCGCAGTACGACCAGGCCGTCGCCCAGCGCGACCTGCTGCGTGCGCAGGTGCAGACCGCGCAGCGCAACGAGCGCACGGCCGCCGACCGCCTGAAGATCGCCGACATCGGCCTGGACAACACCATCGTGCGTGCCCCGTTCGCTGGCGTGGTGATCGCCAAGGCGGCGCAGCCGGGCGAGATCGTGTCGCCGCTGTCCGCCGGCGGCGGCTTTACCCGCACCGGCATCGGCACCATCGTCGACATGGAGTCGCTGGAAGTGGAAGTGGAGGTCAATGAATCCTTCATCGGCCGCGTGCAGCCGAAGATGCCGATCCAGGCCACGCTCAACGCCTATCCGGACTGGCAGATCCCGGGCGAGGTCATCGCCATCATTCCGACCGCCGACCGCAGCAAGGCGACCGTCAAGGTGCGCGTGGCGCTGGGCGTGAAGGATCCGCGCATCGTGCCGGACATGGGCGTGCGCGTGAGCTTCCTGGAAGCCGCCAAGCCGCAGCAGGCCGAACAGCCCAAGGGTGTGCGCGTGCCCGGCGCCGGCGTGGCCGAGCGCGACGGCGCGCAGGTGGCCTTTGTGGTCGGCGACGACGACACCGTGCAGCAGCGCAGCCTGAAGGTCGCCGGCAAGCTCGGCGACGACGTCCACGTCACCGACGGACTGCAGGCCGGCGAAACCGTCGTGCTGGACCCGCCTGCCGAACTGAAGGACGGTGCCAAGGTCGTGCTGGCCGAAGACGCCGAGTAAGGATTCCACCGCGTGAGGATCTTCCCCGCGCGGCGAATCACCGGACTATCCGCGCCGCCCCGCCGGCGCGTGTCGATCCCGGACGACGCCATCCGTCGTCCCACGGACGGACCGTGTCCATCGGGGACACGATCCGTCCTGTTCGAACCTCATCATCGCCGTTCGCCTTTCCGCCTCCAACAAGGACCTTGCCGATGTCTTCCCTGGTTTCCATCCGCAACCTCACCAAGACCTACCAGCGCGGCCCCGAGAAGGTGCAGGTGCTGCACGGCATCGACCTGGACATCCCGCACGGCGACTTCGTCGCGCTGATGGGGCCGTCCGGCTCGGGCAAGACGACGCTGCTCAACCTGATCGGCGGCCTGGACACTCCCAGCGGCGGCGAGATCGAGATCGAGGGCCAGCGCATCGACCGCATGAACGACGGCCAGCTTGCGCACTGGCGCAGCTCGCACGTCGGCTTCGTCTTCCAGTTCTACAACCTGATGCCCACGCTCACCGCGCAGCGCAACGTCGAACTGCCGCTGCTGCTGACCAAGCTCGGTGGCGCGCAGCGCAAGCGCAATGCGGAGATCGCGCTGCAGCTGGTCGGCCTGGCCGACCGCAAGTCGCACCGGCCCAACGAACTTTCCGGCGGCCAGCAGCAGCGCGTGGCCATCGCCCGCGCCATCGTGTCCGACCCGACCTTCCTGATCTGCGACGAACCGACCGGCGACCTCGACCGTCAGTCGGCCGAGGACATCCTCAACCTGCTGCAGATGCTCAACCGCGAGCACGGCAAGACCATCATCATGGTCACGCACGATCCGAAGGCGGCGGAGTACGCCACCCACACCATCCACCTGGACAAGGGCGAACTGGCCGACACGCCGGCTGCGCACTGATCGGAGGCGGACATGAAATATTTCTCGCTGATCTGGTCGGCGCTGTTCCGCAGCAAGACGCGGACACTGCTGACCCTGCTCTCGGTGGTGGCGGCCTTCCTGCTGTTCGGCCTGCTCGACTCGGTGCGCGTGGCGTTCAACTCCGGCGGCAGCGTGGCCGGCGCGGACCGCCTGGTCGTGGCCTCGCGGCTGTCCATCACGCAGATGCTGCCCTACAGCCTGGCGGCCCGCATCGACGCAACGCCGGGCGTGAAGAAGAGCGCCTACGCCGCGTGGTTCGGCGGCATCTACAAGGACCCGAAGAACTTCTTCCCGAACTTCTCGGTCGGTCCCGGCTACATGGAGATGTACCCGGAATACATCATCGATCCGGCCCAGCTGAAGGCCTGGGAAGCCGACCGCACTGGCGCCATCGTCGGCGAGAACCTGGCCAGGCGCTTCGGCTGGAAGATCGGCGACACCATCCCGCTGCAGGCGACGATCTTTCCGCAGAAGGACGGCAGCAACGCCTGGCCGCTCACGCTGCGGGGCACGTTCAAGCTCGCCGACAGCAAACGCAAGGGCGAGGAGAACCAGCTGCTGTTCCACTGGAAGTACTTCGACGAGGCCAACCAGTACGTCAACGGCCAGATCGGCTGGTACATGGTGAAGCTGGACAACGTGAACCACGCCACCCGCGTGGCCAACGCCATCGACGCGATCTCGGCCAATTCCGCGCACGAGACCAAGACCCAGACCGAACAGGCCTTCAACCAGTCCTTCGCCAAGCAGTTCGCCGACATCGGCCTGATCGTCACCGCGATCATGGCGGCGGTGTTCTTCACCCTGCTGCTGCTGACCGGCAACACCATGGCGCAGGCCGTGCGCGAGCGCGTCCCCGAGCTCGCGGTGCTGAAGACGCTGGGCTTCACGAACGGCACGGTGCTGGTGCTGGTACTGGTGGAATCGGTGCTGCTGATCGTGCTGGGCGGCGTGCTGGGCATGGCGATCGCCTCGGCCATCATTCCGGTGGTCAGCGGCGCCAGCAACGGCATGATCGCGCTGCCCTCCATCCCCGCACAGACCTGGGGCATGGGACTGGGCTTGATGGTGGCGATCGGACTGATCGTCGGCGCATTGCCGGCGACCCGTGCGATGCGGTTGAAGATCGTCGATGCATTGGCCGGCCGCTGACAGGAGACATGACATGAAGAAGCAATGGTTGGGCAATCTCATCTCCATCGTGGCGCTGGTCGTCGGCCTGGGCGTGTGGATCGTGTTGCCGTGGTTCGCGGTACTCGGCATCGCGGTGGCGCTGATGCTGTGGCTGTTCCTCACCCGCAGCGGACGGTTGTCGCTGGAAGCGGCGAAGATCGGCATCGCCAGCCTGCCGCAGCGCTGGGGCGCTTCGTCGGTGATCGTGGTCGGCATCGCCGGCGTGGTCGGCGTGCTGGTGGCGATGCTGGCGATGGGCGAAGGCTTTTCTGCGACGCTCAAGCAGACCGGCGGCGAGGACACCGCCATCGTGCTGCGCGGCGGTTCGCAGGCGGAGACCAACTCGGTCATCAGCCGCGACCAGGTGCCGCTGATCTCCACGCTGGCCGGCGTCGCCAAGGGCAAGGACGGCCGTGCGCTGCTGTCGCCGGAGCTGTCGCAGATCGTCAACCTGCCGACCGCCAGCACCGGCGAAGACGCCAACGCGCAGTTTCGCGGTGTCAGCGAAGCCGCCTGGGCGATCCGTCCGCAGGTGAAGCTGACCGAGGGCCGCAAGTTCAACGTCGGCGTGCGCGAGATCGTGGTCGGCCAGGGCGCGAAGGGCCAGTACCGCGGCCTCGACGTCGGCAAGACGCTGAAGCTGGGCAACCAGGAATGGACGGTGGTCGGCGTGTTCGCCTCCGGCGATGCGCACGACTCGGAGCTGTGGACCGACATCGACACACTGTCGTCGGCCTACGACCGCCGCGCCTACCAGTCGGTCACCGTGCGCACCGAAGGCAAGGCGGGCTTCGACCAGTTCAAGCAGGCGATGGAGAACGACCCGCGCCTGAAGCTGGACGTGCTGACCACGCGCGACTACTACACCAAGCAGTCGACCGGCCTGAACACGCTGATCAAGGTGCTCGGCACGGTGATCGGCACCATCATGGCGATCGGCGCGGTGTTCGGTGCACTCAACACCATGTACGCCGCCGTCGCCGGCCGTGCGCGCGAGATCGCCACGATGCGGGCGATCGGTTTCCGCGGCCTGCCGGTGGTGATGGCGGTGATGCTGGAGACGATGCTGCTGGCGTTGCTGGGTGGCGTGCTGGGCGGGCTGATCGCCTGGGCGGTGTTCAACGGCTACAGCGTGGCGACGCTGGGCAGCAACTTCAGCCAGGTGGTGTTCCAGTTCAAGGTCACGCCGGAACTGCTGTGGAGCGGGCTGAAGTGGGCGCTCGGCATCGGCCTCGTCGGCGGGCTGTTCCCCGCGTTGCGGGCGGCACGCCTGCCGATCACGCAGGCGCTGCGCGCGATCTGAGGCATGTTCAGGGGATGCCGGCGCATGCCGGCATCCTTGTCATTGGGGCGGATCGAGCCATCCTCTCGATACGGCCAGCGCAACGTCCCCGGGGGTGTCGATATCGACACGGAGGTCCGGTGCGTCGCAGGCAATGACCCCGGCATCGGCGGCATTCAGCACATCACGCAAGCCGCGATCTCCCCGCACGGCGAGTGCGGCACGCAGCATCGTCGGCGCAACGACCGCAGGAACACCCACGCGGTCACCAAGCCGCGTCGCGGCGGACCCCGACGGCGCGCGACGGGACGCGTTCAGCAGCGCCTGAAGATGTGCCGCCTCCAGCGCGGGCTGGTCGCAGGTCAGCAGCAGCGTCGCGTGGGCATGCGTCGCGAGCGACTCCGCGGTAATGCGTACGCTGCCCGCCAACCCCTCGCTCCATCGCGCATTGACCACGCACTCCACAGGCAAGTCGCGCACCGCCGCAGCGACGTCATCCGCATACGCGCCGACAACCACCAGCACACGCGACGCGCCGGACTCCAACGCCAGCCGCGCGGCGCGATGCACCAGCGTCTCGCCGTCGCGCGTCAGCAATTGCTTCGGTCGTCCCAGCCGCGTGCTGCCTCCGGCTGCCAGCACCACCGCCGCGTGCGTTGCGATCATGCCGGCTCGCCGTGATGCCACGCCTGCAATTGCGCAGCGATGCTCAGCGCGATCGCTTCCGGCCCCTGCCCGCCCAGCTTCAACCCGATGGGCGAGTGCAGTCGCGACAGCAGCGAGGCATGCAGCACGGACGGGATCACCCGCAGCAGATCCTCGCGCCGCCGCACCGGACCCAGCAGGCCGATGAAGGGAATCGTCGTTGCCGCCAGCGCTTCCAGCGCTTCGCGGTCGTGTTCGAAATGGTGGTGCATCACCAGCGCGGCATCGGGCGAAGGATGCAGCATCTGCAGCGCTTCCTCCGGCGACTGGATCAGCCAGTCGTCCGCCATTTCATCGTCCGGAATCCAGCGCGCGCGCCGCTCCACCACGGTGACGTGCCAGCCGAGCTGGCGCAGCCACGCCACCAGCATCCGGGTTTCGGGGCCCGCGCCGAAGATCGCCACGCGCGGCGGCGGCGACACCGTCGCTTCGCCGGCGATGTCTGCCGTCGCGGATGCCGACACGGGCAGCGACCATGCCCGCTCGATATCGCCAGCGCGCGCGGACACCGCACCGTCGGCGGTCAGCCGCAGCGACAGCGGGCCTGCGCCCTGCCACCACGTCTGCACCACCTTCGACCAGCCACGCAGGCAATCCAGCGGCAGCAGCGCCAGATGCAGGCGCCCGCGACAACCGACCGCCGATCCGGCAAGCAGATCCTCGTCGTCGCGCGTGTCGATCTCCATCGCGTCGAGATACCCGCCGGCCACTGCATGTCTTGCGCGCCGCGCGATCTCGGGTTCCAGGCAACCGCCGCTCATCCAACCCGTCTGCGTATCGTCCGCCGCGAACACGGCCATCGCCCCTTGCCGCACGTAGGTCGAGCCTTCGGTGGCGACGACCACGACCAACGCGCTGCCATCGCCGGCCTCGCTGGCGCGCGCGGACACTTCCAGCGGGTGGCGATGGACCGACATGCGCACCACGATGGCGCAAGCGCAGGGCCGAAGGCAACGCCCCGGATGCCGTCCGGGGCATCGGGCAAGGTTTCCGCAGGATCGTGCAAGCGACGGCGCGTGTTTTCACTGGCAGCCCACGCGGGCACGGAGTATCGTCGACTGGCCCCACGCCGCCGCCAGGGAGACACCATGAAGTTGAACGTCAATGGGTCGGAGCGCGAAGTCGACGCGACCGACGACATGCCGCTGCTCTGGGTCCTGCGCGACCTGATGGGCCTGACCGGAACCAAGTTCGGTTGCGGCATCGCGCAATGCGGCGCCTGCACCGTGCACGTCGATGGCTCGCCATTGCGTGCCTGCGTGACGCCCGCGTCCGCCGTCGCCGGCAGGAAGATCACCACCATCGAAGGCCTGTCGACCGACGGTTCGCATCCCGTGCAGAAGGCATGGGCGGAACTCGACGTCGTGCAGTGCGGTTACTGCCAGTCCGGCCAGATCATGTCGGCTGCGGCGTTACTGGCGGTGGTACCCGCGCCGACCGACAGCGACATCGACCACGCCCTGTCCGGCAACCTCTGCCGCTGCGGCACCTACCAGCGCATCCGCGCCGCCGTGCATCGCGCGGCCGAGCTGGGCAAAGCCTGAATCCCACGCCGCCGCGGCATGCATTGCCGCGGCTCCGATCCGATGTTCGACGGAGGTCGTGTCCGTGAACCTTGAATTGAAATCCTCGCGTCGTGGCTTCCTGCGCTCCACCGCGCTGGTCGGTGGCGGCCTCGTCGTCGCCATCGCCGTGCCCGGTGCCCGCCGCTTCGCCTGGGCGCAGGAAGCACAGGTCGCCGCGGCGCCCGCGTTCGTACCCAACGCCTTCCTGCGCATCGCGGCCGACGACTCGATCACCGTGCTGCTCGCGCACGCCGAGATGGGCCAGGGCATCTGGACCACGCTGCCGATGCTGATCGCCGAAGAACTCGACGCCGACTGGTCGAAGATCCGCGTCGAACACGGCCCCGCAGACAAGGCGTACACAAGCCCGGTATTCGGCATGCAGGGGACCGGCGGCTCGACGACCACGTGGTCCGAGTTCGACCGCTACCGGCAGGCCGGCGCGACTGCACGCGCGATGCTGCTGCAGGCCGCCGCTGCGCGACTCAATGTTCCGATACACCAGTTGCACACCGAGAACGGCGCCGTCGTGTCGGGCACCACACGGCTGCGCTATGGCGAACTGGCCGACGACGCCGGCAAGCAGGCGCCGCCCGCGCTGGAGTCGCTGACACTGCGCGACCCCAAGGACTGGAAGCTGATCGGCAAGGCGACCAGGCGCCTGGACACGCCGGAGAAGATCACCGGCAAGGCCAAGTTCGGCATGGACATCCAGTTCGATGGCCTGTTGACCGCCGTGGTGCTGCGCTCGCCGGTGTTCGGCGGCAAGGTGAAATCGTTCGACGCCACGGCGGCGCGCGCCGTCGCCGGCGTACGCGACGTGGTGCAGGTCCCCAGCGGCGTGGCCGTGGTGGCGGATCACTTCTGGGCCGCCAAGCTCGGCCGCGATGCGTTGCAGGTGGTGTGGGAAGCCGGCGACGGCGCCACGCTGGACAGCGTTGCGCTGCGACAGCAGTTCTCGCAACTGGCGACCGAGGACGGCCCGACCGCCGCACGCGCCGGCGACGTCATCGCCGCCCTGAGCAAGGCCGCGAAAACCGTCGATGCCGAATACGCCGTGCCCTATCTCGCGCACGCCGCGATGGAACCGCTGAACTGCACCGTCAAGATCGCGGACGGCGAGTGCGATATCTGGTGCGGCACGCAGTTCCCCACGCTGGACCAGAACAGCACCGCGAAGATCCTCGGCATTGCGCCGGAGAAGGTCCGCATCCATACGCCGTTCCTCGGTGGCGGCTTCGGTCGCCGCGCCACGCCCACCTCGGACGTGGTGTCGGAGGCCGTGGAAGTAGCGAAGGCGGCGAAGGCGCCGGTCAAGACCGTGTGGACGCGCGAGGACGATACGCGCGGCGGCTACTACCGGTCGGCCTTCGTCGAGAGAGCCAAGGTCGGTCTGGGCGAGGACGGCCTGCCGGTCGCCTGGCACCAGGTGATGGTGGGCCAGTCGATCATGGCCGGCACCTTCATGGAAGCGATGATGGTGAAGAACGGCATCGATGCCACCTCGACGGAAGGCGTCGCCGATTCGCCCTACGTGCTCGGCACGCCGGCGCACCGCGTCGACCTGCATTCGCCCAGGACCGGCATCCCGGTTCTGTGGTGGCGGTCGGTTGGCCACAGCGTCAACGGCTTCGTGATGGAAAGCCTGGTGGACGAACTGGCGCATGCCGCCGGCAAGGATCCGGTGGAGTACCGACGCACGCTGCTGAAGGATCACGCGCGGCATCTGGCGGCATTGAACCTCGCCGCTGAGAAATCCGGCTGGACCACGCCCGCGCCGCAGGGTCGCGCACGCGGCGTCGCCGTGCACGAATCGTTCGGCAGCTATGTCGCGCAGGTGGCCGAGGTCTCAGTGGAGGACGGCCAGATCCGCGTGCATCGCGTGGTCTGCGCGATCGACTGCGGCGTGGCGGTGAATCCGGGCGCCGTCGAGGCGCAGATGGAGTCCGGCATCGTGTTCGGCCTCGGCGCGGCCCTGCACGGCGCGCTGACGCTGAAGGAAGGCCAGGTGCAGGAGTCGAACTACCACGACTACCGCGTGCTGCGCCTGCACGAGATGCCGAAGGTCGAGGTCCACATCGTGCCGAGCACCGAGAAGATGGGCGGTGTCGGCGAACCCGGCACGCCGCCGATCGCACCAGCGGTGGCGAATGCGGTGTTCAAGCTGACCGGACAGCGGTTGCGCGAACTGCCGCTGCGCCTGCCGACGCCCGCTTCCTCCACCCCTGCTGCCTGAGGCCCGCCATGCGCATCCTGATGATGTCGTTGACCGTCCTCCTGCTGGTGGCCTGCAAGCCCCGCATCAGCGAGGAGCAGCGGGCGCAGGCGCTGACCGCCTTCGCCACCGTGGAGCAGGTGTTCCAGCACCCACGCTGCAGCAACTGCCATATCCCCGGCGACGCGCCGCTGCAGTTCGACACGCAGACACCGCACGCGATGAACGTCGCACGCGGACCGGACGGCAAGGGCGCGCCGGGCCTGCCCTGTTCCACCTGCCACGCCGAACAGAACGCGCCGGCGAGCTACGGCCCGCACGCGCCGCCCGGCGCGCCGCACTGGCAGCTGCCGCCGCCGGACCACAAGATGGCGTGGATCGGCCTGCCGGCCGAACAGCTGTGCGAGATGATCCAGGACAAGAAGCGCAACGGTGGTCGCGACTTCGACGCGCTGCTCAAGCACGTCGCCGAGGACAAGCTGGTGCTGTGGGGGTGGAACCCCGGCGGCGAACGTGCGCCGGTGCCGGTGCCGCACGACCAGTTCGTTGCCGCCTTCAAGACCTGGAAGGAGGCCGGCGGTCCCTGCCCCGCGCCCGCTGGACAAGGCTAGACGGGCACACGCGTCCACAACCGCGTACAGCCGGGCTTGTCCGGCGTGCGCATCTCGTGTCGGAAAAGCAGCGGAGCAAGCTCCGCTCTACGCCGCCGCCATGTCGCGGCGGCGCGCGCGCCACAGGCCATCGCTGGCGAAGATCAGCAGGCCGGTCCAGATGGCGGCGAAGCCGATCGCACGCTCGATGCCGAACGCCTCGCGGAACACCAGCACGCCGATCAGCAGCTGGATGCTGGGCGCAATGTACTGCAGCAACCCGACCACCGACAGCGGGATGCGGCGCACGCCGTAGGCGAAACCGATCAGCGGCACCGCCGTCACCACGCCACCGAAGATCAGCAGCAGGTCGTTCTTCCAGCCGTAGCCGCTGACGAAGCCACCGCCATGACCGAACTCGCCCCAGATCACGTAGGCCAGCGCGGGCAGGACCAGATACAGGCTCTCGACACCCAGACCGGCCACCGGATCCACCGCGACCAGCTTGCGCACCAGTCCGTACAGGCCGAAGGAGAACGCCAGCCCCAGCGCGATCCACGGCGGCGAACCCGCCTGCAGTGTCAGCCACGCCACGCCCACCAGCGCAAAGCCCACGGCGATCCATTGCGCGGTCGACAACCGTTCGCGCAGCACCAGCACGCCGAGCACCACATTGATCAGCGGATTGATGAAGTAGCCGAGGCTGGTTTCCACCACATGCCCCGCGTTTACCGCCCAGATGTACAGGCCCCAGTTGAACGCGATCAGCAGGCTGCTGACGCCGAGCAGCGGCACCGCGCGTGGCTGGGCGCGCACCCGCCGCCACCACGTGCGTCCGTTCTTCAACAGCAGCCAGCCGATAACGAGGACCGCACTCCAGACGATGCGGTGCGCGATGATCTGGAACGACGGCACGGCCTTCAGCAGGTGCCAGTAAAGCGGCACCACGCCCCAGATCAGGAACGTGCCGGCGGTGATCGCCAGCCCTTTGCGGTCGATGGGCAATGCGCTCATTTCGACTGCCGTGCGCGTGCCAGCGTGATGACCACCACGCCAGCGAGGATCACCGCCATCGCGCCGAGATCATGCGGCGTGAAGGTTTCGCCCGCGATGAAGGCGCCCAGCGCCACCGCGATGACCGGATTGACGTAGGCGTAGCTGCCGACCAGCACCGGGCGCGCATGGTGCAGCAGCCACACGTAGGCGGTGAACGCGATGATCGACCCGAATACCGCCAGGTACGCGACCGCCAGCCCACCGGTAAGCGTCCAGCCGGCGGCATCGAAACGCTCGCCATGCAGCAGGCCGGCAACGACCAGCATCACGCCGGCCGCCAGCATCTGCGCCGCCGCCGTCATGAACGGCGATGGCAGGTCGCGACCGCGCGACCACACCGAGCCGTAGGCCCACGCGATCGGCGCGATCAGCAGCAACACCAGGCCGACCGGCGAACCGGTCAGCGAACTGCCGGCGTTGAGCCAGACCACACCGGCGAAGCCGATGATGATGCCCAGCCACTCGCCCTTCGTCGGATGCTGGCCGCGCATCGCGCCGAACAGGCCCATCCACAACGGCATCGACGCCACCGCGACCGCGGCCAGGCCGGACGACACCGTCTGTTCGGCCAGCACCACCATGCCATTGCCCATCAGCAACAGCAGCGCGCCCATCACCAGCACGTTCTTCCACTGCGCGCGTGTGGGCGGCGCGACGCCCCGCCACAGCAGGAACAGGAACATCACGCCTCCGGCGACCACGAAGCGGCTGCCCGACACCATCAGCAGCGGCGGAAAGCCGCCTTCCAGGGCGAAGCGGATGCCAAGGTACGTCGAACCCCAGACCACGTAGACGATGGCCAGGGCGGCAGCGACGGCAAGGCCGCCACGCGCGGGCGCGGCGGAAACGGAGGACGTCATGGGGGGAACCGGAGGGAATGCGGTGTGGTGCAATTCTAGGCCAGTCGCGTACCCGCGGCGTGGCCGCAATGCACTCGGTTGCTTGAAACCTTTCCGGGCAGGCTTGAACACCGCTCAAGCCACATCCCTGGAAACTGCAGGAGCGCCCCCTGGGCGCGATGCTTGTGCGTCGACAAGCTCATAAAAAAGCATCGCGCCTAGGGGGCGCTCCTACCGGATGTGGTCGGTCAGCCGCGCTCGCGCGCCAGCAACTGCTGCTTCCGCGGCAATCCCCAGCGGTAGCCACCGAGCGAACCGTCGCCACGGATCACGCGATGGCAGGGCACGACCACGGCGATGCGGTTGTGCGCGCAGGCGCTGGCCACCGCCCGTGCCGCGCGCGGCGCACCCAGCGACTGCGCCAGGCCCGCATAGCTGACCGTCTCGCCGGCCGGGATCTTCATCAGCGCATCCCAGACGCGCTGCTGGAAGCCGGTGCCGAGCAGGTCCACCGGCACCTCGGCATCGCCGCCCGCCAGACGCTCGGCCACCGCACGCAGGCGCGGCGCGAGGAAGTCGTCGCGACCAGCCTCGACACGTTCGAGCTGGGCCAGTGGGAATTCCTCACGCAGCTTCTGCTCCAGCGCCGCATCGTCATCGCCCAGTTCCACCGCGCAGATTCCGCGCTCGGTCGCGGCCACCAGCGTGCGGCCGAGCACGGTGTCCACCAGCGTCCAGCGGATCGCCACGCCGCGCCCGCCGGCGCGATACGTCGCGGGCGTCATGCCGAGCTTCGACGCGCCCTGCTCGTACAGGCGCGACGGCGAGCCGTAGCCGGCGTCGTACAGCGCGGTGGTGACGTCGCGCCCTTCGCGCAGCGCACTCTTCAGCGTCCCCAGCTTCTTGCGGGCCAGGTACTCGGCAGGACTCAGGCCGAAACGCGCACGGAAGCGCCGCTGCAGGTGCGACGCGCTGAGGCCGGTACGCGAGGCCAGGTCCGACAGCGAGGGTTCGCCCTCGTCGAGCAGGCGACGCGCCAGCTCCAGCGGATCGGTGGAGATGGCGGAAGACGTGGGTAACGATCGGCGCGGCATGGTGTCCATGCGCCCAGACTAGGGAACGCGCATCGGGGAGGCTATCCGGATCTTGCGCTGCGCGAGAAGTGAGGCCGGAGGAGTGAGAAGTGAGCGGATGCCGGATTGGCCGACCGTCGAGCTCACTTCTCTGCCCTCACTCCTGCTTACTGGGCCCAGCGACCCGGACCCGGCGAATCGGGCAGGACCTGCGCCGACAGCTTGCGGTCCTGGCCCAGGATGTCGATGGCGTCGGACAGGATGGCGGCGGACTCTCGCAGCAGCGGATCGGGACGCTTGTCCGCCAGCTTCTCGCGCTGCGCATCCTTCACGATGTCGCGCTCGGACGCACCCAGGCCGTCATCGGCCAGGTCTTCGGCCAGCGGGTCCAGCGCCAACCCCAGCGTCTTGCGCTCGGCCTGCCGCTGCTTGCGCTGCGTGTCCTGGCGATCGCGCTCGGCGCGACGCTCGGCCTCGTTGAGCGAAACGTACTTCTTGGCCGCTTCGGCACGGAAATGCGCCACGTCCTCGGACCACCACTGGAACTCCTTGTCCTTCGCCGAGCGCGCCGCATGCAGCGCCTCCAGCTTCGGCAGCAGCGGCGCGAAGTTGCCGTACTGCGTGTGCGGGACGGCGGCGATCCGCGTCCACGGCAAGGCGTTGTCGTAGGTGCTCTCGCCATACTCGGTCGCGTCGACGCTGACCGGGAACGCGATGTCCGGTACCACGCCCTTGTGCTGCGTGCTGCCACCGGCCACGCGGAAGAACTGCGCGATGGTCAGCTTGACCGAGCCGAAGCGCGGCGCTTCGTTCGCCGGCCAGCGGTCCAGGTCGACCATGTTCTGCACGGTGCCCTTGCCGAAGCTGGTCTCGCCGATCACCAGGCCACGACCGTAGTCCTGGATGGCGCCGGCGAAGATCTCCGACGCCGATGCCGACGCGCGGTTGATCAGTACCGCCAGCGGACCGTCCCACGCCACGCCAGGCTTGCGGTCGCTGTTGACGGTCACCCGGCCACCGGATTCGCGCACCTGCACCACCGGCCCCTTGTCGATGAACAGGCCGGTGAGTTCCACCGCCTCGTCCAGCGAACCGCCGCCGTTGTTGCGAAGGTCCATCACCACGCCGTCCACGCCCTGCGACTTGAACTGGGCGAGCAGCTTGGCGATGTCGCGGGTCGCGGAATTGAAGTCGTTCGGATTGCGGCGACGGCCCTCGAAGTCCTGGTAGAACGCGGGCAGCTTGATCACGCCGATGCGCCGCGCCGGCTCGTCGCCGGTGGCCGGCAGCGTGATGGTCTCGGCCTTCGCCGCCTGCTCTTCCAGCTTGACCTTCTGGCGGGTGATGGTGACCTGCGCGTGCTTGCCGTCGATACCGGCTTCGACCGGGATGTATTCGATGCGGACCTGCGTGTCCTTCTTGCCGCGGATCTGCGCCACCACGTCGTCGATGCGCCAGCCGATCACGTCGGTCATCGGGCCGGACTTGCCTTGACCGACGGCGACGATGCGGTCGCCGATCTTCAGCTTGCCGCTGAGGTCGGCCGGGCCGCCCGGCACGATCTCGCGGATCGCCACCAGATCGTCCTGCCGCTGCAGCACGGCGCCGATGCCTTCCAGCGACAGCGACATCGACTGGTTGAAGTTCTCGGCGGTACGCGGCGTGAAGTAGTCCGTGTGCGGATCGATCGCGCTGGTGTAGGCGTTGAGGAAGGTCTGGAAGACATCCTCGGTCTTCAGCTCGTTGATGCTCCGCTGCAGGTTGGCGTACCGCTTGTCCAGCGTCTTGCGGATGTCGTCAGGCTTCTTGCCCGCCAGCTTCAGCCGTAGCCAGTCGTTCATCACGGACTTCCGCCAGATCGCGTCCAGCGCCTTGCCGTCCTCTGCCCACGGCGCGTCCTTGCGGTCGTACTCCCAACGCTCGTCACCGGCGAAGTCGAAGTCCTGCTTCAACAGCGCGCGCGCGAACGCCACGCGCTGGCCGACGCGCTGCTTGTAGACAGCGAAAATCTCGTACGCCGGGGCGAGGTCACCCGAGCGGATGGCGTCGTCCATCCTGGTCTTGTACGGCGCGAAGCGCGCCACATCCGCCGCGGTGAAGAACTGCTTGCCGCCGTCGAGCGCTTCGAAGTACCGCTTGAACACGTCCTGCGACAGCGTGTCGTCCAGCGGGCGCGGCCGGTACGCGTAGCGGCTGTCCGACAGCAGGCCGTACACGAGCTTGGACGTGTTGGCCTGGTCGGCGGTGGGGGCCACCGTGATGGCATCCCCGTCGCCGCGCGCGAGCAGCGCCAGCGGGGTCGACAGGGCCAGGACAAGCAGCAGCAGGGGGGCTTTCTTCAGTGTCATTGCGTACTCGTGGCGCGGAGGCCCGTCAGGCTGGAACGGATTGCGGATTCGACAGAGGGACAGTGCACAAAGTTGCGTGCGTTGTCATCTGCCTGTCGGCAGCCTAAGCGCCACGATGTAGGGAAAGGTGAACCGCGGCCGTGCCACGGCCAGACACCGGGCACGCGCCGGAGAATCCGGTTCAGCCCGCCTGGCGGGCGGTGAAGGCGGCCTGCGCGGCCTGCTGGTCAGCGTGGTACGACGAGCGCACCAGCGGACCGGAGGCGACATGGCTGAAGCCCAGCGCCATACCGTAGTCCTCCAGCGCCTTGAACTCGTCCGGCGTCCAGTAGCGCAGCACCGGGTGGTGGTGCGGCGTGGGCTGCAGGTACTGGCCGATGGTGACCATGTCGACGTCGTGCGCGCGCAGGTCGCGCAGCGTGCCCTGCACCTGCTCCATGGTCTCGCCCAGGCCCAGCATGATCCCGGACTTGGTCGGCAGGTGCGGATGCTGCTGCTTGAAGCGCTGCAGCAGCGTCAGCGACCACTGGTAGTCGGCACCGGGGCGGACGTTCGTGTACAGCTCCGGCACGGTCTCGATGTTGTGGTTGAACACGTCCGGCGGATTCACCGCCAGTATCTCCAGCGCGCGGTCCATGCGGCCCTTGCCGCGGAAGTCCGGGGTGAGGATCTCGATGCGCGTGGCCGGCGAATGCTCGCGGATGGCGCTGATGCAGTCGACGAAATGCTGGGCACCGCCATCGCGCAGGTCGTCGCGGTCCACGCTGGTCACCACGACGTACTTCAGGCCCATGTCGGCCACGGTGTTCGCCAGGCTCAGCGGCTCGGACGGATCCGGCGGCTTCGGCCGGCCGTGGGCGACGTCGCAGAACGAGCAGCGACGTGTGCAGACTTCGCCCAGGATCATGAAAGTGGCCGTGCCATGACCGAAGCACTCATGGATGTTCGGGCAGCTGGCCTCTTCGCACACGGTCACCAGGCGGTTCTCGCGCAGCTTGGCCTTCAGTTTGGCGACCGAGCCGTCGGACGGAATGCGCACGCGGATCCACGAGGGCTTGCGCAGCACCGGCGCGTCGGCGAACTGGACGGGCGAGCGCGCGATCTTGTCGCCACCGAGCTGCTTGGCGCCCGTTTCCAGCGGTGCGGGAACGGAACTGACGACCTGGAGGGGAATCACGCGTGCGGGGGTATCGGCCATGAGGTAATTCTAGCCGCTTTCACCGGCAGGCCTCCGCTCGGCACGAACCCCTCAGGCGCGAGAGATGGGACTGGGGCGAAGCCCCCTGAGTCAGGGGGCACGGCAACGCCGCGGGGTGTGGCGACGCAGCTCGGGGCCCGAGGTTTGCGCAGCGGACCTTGGGTTTTTGTTGCTGCGGCGCAGGAATAAAAAAGCCCGCAACAGCTAGGCTATTGCGGGCTTGCTCCCTCCCCCACGTCGGGATGCGGGGCCATCGTGAAGGGTGGGTTACAGGTGTTGCACGCTGCACTGCAAAACAGAACCGGACGGTTCACTCGCCACTGTTGTGATGTCACGAATATGAATGCGAGCAAAACCCGCGCCAATGCTGCGTGT
Source organism: Pseudoxanthomonas japonensis (assembly GCF_043632995.1). Lineage (NCBI taxonomy): Bacteria > Pseudomonadati > Pseudomonadota > Gammaproteobacteria > Lysobacterales > Lysobacteraceae > Pseudoxanthomonas > Pseudoxanthomonas japonensis. The sequence continues at coordinate 3,629,069 of NZ_CP171632.1, forward strand.
TACCGATATCAGACCAATTTCCGTGCCACTCGTCAGAATTTCCATTACGTTCTTCACCCTGTTTACCTGAACAGGGGTGGCGCACCGTTCCGGCGCAAATGCGTTCGCTAGCCGTCTACTTGAGGTAGTGGGGACGCCCGTCGTACCAGGCCTTGGCGCGGACAAGATGAAGCTTGCGCTGGTCCCCCTGCACTTCCATACCGACGCTCAGCGCGCGCCAGCGGGCGTAAAGATCGCCCTGCCGCTGACCGCCCTGCAGGCGCAGCCGCGCCAGCATGTCGTAGCGGTCGTTGCGCGCCTGCATCCGGTCGAGGATCAGGACGTCGTCGTGCCATTCCACGCGGCCCTGCACCTGTGCCTGGCCATCGTCGACCAGCCGGTACACCCAGGCCGGATACTCCTTCTGCTGGGAGAACAGCGCCAGCAGGAAGCCCACATCCTTCATGGTCACGTCCGCACCACCGCCGGCGCTGATCGGTCGGTCCGCGTCCAGCCGCGCGCGGTCCAGCGTCACCCGCGCCCACCAACCCCGGCGCGATTCGCCTCCGGGCTCGGTGAAGCCGACGTTGCGCACCTGCACCGTGCTGCCGTCGGCGACGAACAACCGCCGCTTCAGGTCGGCGCGGCGCAGCTTCAGGTCGAGGTCGATGTCGCCCCGCAACTGCACCCCCGCCAGCTGCATGCGGGTGCCACGCCCGGCGATGCGGACGGTCCCGCGCCCCACTTCGCCTGCGGCGTCCAGCGACAGGTCGCCGCTGAGCACGCCCGCGCCGGCGTCGAAGCGCATCTGCCGACGCGGCAGGAATGCGTTGTACACGCGCAGGTCCGGCACGCGCGCATCCTTGAACACCACCCTCGCCTGCAACGCATCGCGCAGCTGCGCCAGCGGACCCTCGGCGTTGATCGACAGCGCCAGGTGCCGTCCCTGCACGTAGGGGGTGCCGGGCGTTTTCAGTGACGCCACGTCGAACCGGTCCATCGTCGCCTGCAGCCGTGGCACCAGCGCCCCGTCCTTGCCCGCATCCAGCCGGATGTCGGCCCGGGCAAGACCGCGGATGCGGTTACCCATCACCTCGGCCACCGCGTCGACCTCGGGCACCGCGATGCGGCTGCCGGCCGCCAGTTGGCCCTCCGCCACCTGCACGTCGGCGCTGACCGAGCCAGCGCCGTCGAGTTTCAGCCACGGCGCCTGCGGGAACAGATCCGACAGCCAGCGCAGCGAATCGAAGTGCCAGACGCCGACCACATGGCCGGACGCGCGCGGCAGCAGGCTGGCGACGTCGCGCAGCGGCACCTGCCGGCCGCGCAGGCGCAGGTCGGCGTCGACCGCCAGCCGGCCGTCGGCCTGTGGCGGTACGGTCGCCTTCAGCACGATGTCCTCGTCCACCGCCACGTCGATGCCGAGGATGTCGTGGCGCACCGCACCGGCGATGTCGTTGCCGCCGACGGCCATCGTCCATTGCGCGCGACCGCCCGGCTTGAGCAGCCCGCGTTCGAAACCCAGGTCGATATCGGCGCGCCCTTCCCCGGGCACCAGCGTCACCACCACGCCACCACGCGGACCGACGGCGACGTTCAAGCCAGCGGTCCGTCCACCCAGCTTCACGTCGACGCGGGTCTTGAGCAGCTTGTCGATGCCGGCCGCCTCTTCGCGTCGATGCCGGTCGATGGCGAACCGTGCCTCCAGCGTCGCTTCGCGCAGCACTTCCTCACCATCCCGGGCCAACCGCGCGCCGGTGAACTCCACGACCGAGGGCATCAGTTCCATCGGCCCGCCGCGCAGTTGCTTGTAGAAACCCACCTCGCCGCGTCCCGTGCCAAGCAGTTCGAACCCGTCGAAGTAGCCCCGCCGGATCGAGTCGCTGGCGATACGGTCGAACTGCAGTTCCCAGCCGCCGTCGCGGGGCGGCGGTGGCGCCAGTTCCCTGGCAACGCGATGGACCCCACCGCGCACCTCGTACGCACGCACCTCGGGAACATGCAGGCGCCGCGACAGCAAGGGCAACAGTGCAATGCGTCCTTCGACACGGTCCGCCTGCGCCTCCCAGCCGATGTGCCGTGACTGGCCCTGCAGCGCCACGCCGCGCAGGCTGACCCGCCCCGGCCACCACGTCCGTCCGGACGCCCACTGCATCCGGAAGCGATCAGGCTTGCGGTTCACCGCCTGCTCGCCCAGCGACGTGTTGAGAAACACGTTGCCTGCGACCAGATAGAGCACATACGTCGCGAGCAGGGCGACCAGCGTTCCCGCGAGCCAGCGCAGGGATCTGTTGCGAAAGAAGGTCCGGTCCATCCGCACAGGATGCCGCATCGGGCATCAGCGCGCGGCGAAGTGTCCGTGGAAGCCGAGCGGCACCGTGTACGGCAGCCAAGCCTGCGCCAGCGGACCCGCGTCCACCCGCCGCGCATCCAGCACCGCGATGCCGCTGCAGCCCTTCGCCGCATCGAGCAGCGTGCCGACCAGCCAGCCGTCGTCGGGGCGCGTGCTGCCGGGCCGCGGCACGAACAGGTGTTCTTCCACCAGCACGTCGCGCCCGTAGTCGTGCACCTGACGACGGCCGCGCGCCAGATCGAAAGCGCCGATGCGGCTGAAGTACGGCGCCGTCGAACCGTCGGCATGGATCGGCGCATACAGGCGCGCGGCGTCGCGCGACGGGGTGCGTGCGTCGAACACGGGGAACTCGATGCCGGCGACACCCGTGTCCTCCCATTGCGCCTTGCCGCTGCGCAGGTCCAGCACCAGGTCGCGCACTGGACCCTTGCCGCCGTGCGCGTCGCCGTGGCCGTGGCCGTCGCCGTTCATGGCGGCCTTCATCGGCGAGCGCGCCTCGTCCAGGTCCAGGTGCTGCACGGCACGTACGGTGATGCGGCCATCGCGCTCGGACGCATCGCCGAAGTGGTAGATCGCCGCGAAGTCCGCCTCGAACCACTGCGCCTTCGATGGCGAGGCTTTCTCGACCACGGCCACGCGCAGCGGCTGGTCCTGCAGGAAGCGCAGGCGTTCGAAGAACGCGCCCTTGCCTTCGAGGTAGCGGAACGGGATCAACGCGAACACCAGGTGCCGGTCGGTCATCGCGAAACTGTGCAGGTAGCCCGGCACCGGCGTCTCCAGCACGTCCGCCGACGCGAGCGCGCCGTCGCGGCCGATATGCCACACCACCAGCCCGTTGCCGCCCATCATCGAGATGGAACCGAAATTCCACATCGACCCGTCGCGGTCCACCAGCGGGTGCGCGGAGAACGGAATGGCGGCCAGGTCGGGACGCCAGGTCACCGGACCGAGCGTGGTCAGTTCGTCCGGATCCAGTTCGAACGCCGAGCCCGCTTCGCACAGCGCGAACAGGCGTCCGTTGATGACGGTGACCGACGTGTTGGCCGCATTCGCATCGTCGTTGTTGCGGATCGGCTGCATGTCGGGGATCGACGTGCCGGCGACGGGATACAGGAAGCGACCGGCCTTCTGCTCTCGCGTGAACTTGGGCGTGGCCACCATGCGCGCGTGGTGGCTCAGCGTGCCGTCACCGTTGAAGCGCCACCCGTGCACCATGCCGTCGCCATCGAACCAGTGTTCGTAGCGGAACCCGGCGCGCTCGGTCCATGCGGGTCCGTTGCGGTACAGCGTGCCCGCGAAACCTGCCGGCAGCCGTCCTTCCAGCGGCACGGTCGCCGGGCCCAGCGTTTCGGATTGCACGGATTTCCAGCCCGCGAGCCATGGCTGTTCCCGCAGACCCGCGGCGAAGCGGGCGGGGTCGCCGGCGAAAGCGTGCTCGCTTCGCAGCAGCGCGGGCGCGACGGCCAGTGCGGTGGCACCGGACAGGAGATTGCGCAGGAAGCGGCGGCGATCCATGGCCAGTTCCTCAACGCAGGGTGATGTCGATGGCGGCATCCTGCGCGCCGACCTCGAACCGGGCTTCGTCCCAGGTCGGCTTGCGCATCACGTTGGGATTGTTGCTGAAGCCGTAGGCCTCGACCGGCATGCCGATCATGTTGCTGTCGAGCGTGCCGTTGCCGTTTTCGTCATGGGTCACCAGCACGGCATAGGCACCCGGCTGCAGATCCTTGAACACGAACGTCGCCACGTTGCCCTGCGGCGGAGCGCCATCGGCCTGTATGGGCTTCGCCTGCCCATCCCAGCCAGCCTGCGAGTCGACGACCGCCAGCTTCAGCAGGCCGGTCTGCGCGCGCACATCGTGCAGCGTCACGGTGAGATCGGCCGCCCACGCGGGCAGGGCGGCACAACAGGCGAGGACAAGGGAGAGCGGCAGCGTGTAGTGCCTGGGACGGGACATGGTGGACTCCGGTGGCGGGTGTGCGGCCAGTCTCGTCCGCCACCCCGCTCCGGTCAGTTGCCAGCCGTCATCTCTTCGACCTGCCGGAAGTCACTTCCTGCTTACGCCGCCTGTTCCACTGCATCGGCACGCTGCCGGCGCTGGCGCACCGCCGCGGCGAGTCGTTCCAGCACCTGCACCGAGGCGTCCCATCCAAGGCAGCCATCGGTGATGCTCTGCCCGTACGTCAGCGGCTGACCATCGATCAGGTCCTGGCGGCCACCAACGAGGTGGCTCTCCACCATCACGCCGACGATGCGCTGTTCGCCGACTTCCAGTTGGGCGGCGATATCGTCGATCACGGCCGGCTGGTTGTCCGGGTTCTTGCCGCTGTTGGCGTGGCTGGCATCGACCATCAGGCGCGCCGGCAATCCCGACTTCGCCAGCACCTGGCTGGCAGCCTCGATGCTGGCGGCGTCGTAGTTGGGCGCCTTGCCGCCGCGCAGGATCACGTGGCAATCCGGATTGCCCGCTGTCGCCGCGATGGCGGAGCGGCCTTCCTTCGTCACCGCCAGGAAATGGTGCGGATGCGAGGCCGCGCCCACCGCGTCCACTGCGATCTTGACGTTGCCGTCGGTGCCGTTCTTGAAACCTACCGGGCACGACAGGCCGCTGGCCATTTCGCGGTGCACCTGGCTTTCGGTAGTGCGTGCCCCGATCGCGCCCCACGCCACCAGGTCGCTGATGTACTGCGGCGAGATGGTGTCGAGGTACTCGCAGCCGGCTGGCAGGCCGAGCGCGTTGATGTCGCGCAGCAGGCCGCGCGCCAGCCGCAGTCCGCGATTGATATCGAAACTGCCGTCCAGCGCCGGATCGTTGATCAGCCCCTTCCAGCCGACCGTCGTACGCGGCTTCTCGAAATACACGCGCATCACGACTTCCAGATCATCGGCCAGCGCATCGCGCAGCGGCTTCAGGCGCTTGGCGTACTCGATGGCCGACGCGGGATCGTGGATCGAGCAGGGCCCGATCACCACCACAAGGCGATCGTCGCGGCCGTGCAGGATGTCGTGCAGTGCGGCGCGCGATCCGGACACGGTCTGCGACACCGCGTCGTCGCAGGGCAGTTTGCCGATTACGGCGGCGGGCGTGACCAGCTCATCGAGTTTTCGGATGCGCAGGTCGTCGGTATGGGGGGCCATCGGGGTTCTCCGGGTCAACAAAAAAGCCGCCAGGTTCGCTGGCGGCTTCAAGGGGATTCTTCTGGTGTTTCGCTAGAAGGAACACAGCCTCGCCGCCGCGGAAGGATCGCGGTAATACCAGAACCAAAAGCGGGCGCGGGCGGTGTTCACGCGGCCATTGAGCCACGCATGGAGAGGCTTGTCGAATGTTTCATCGGCAACGGAAGCCGCAGGATCACGCGGCGGTGAAGAACATCAGGTAGACCAACCGCCCGTCCTCCATCGTGCTGCCGAACGCGGGACCGGCGGTATGCCACAACCAGGGGCGCAGCAGCACCAGCCGGTTGAATCGCATCGGCACCTGCATGGTGGGCTCCCACACGCTGTCGTCGTTACTGTGCTTCTCGATGATCTCCTGGTGCATCTGCGCATGCGAAGAGAACCCCATCTCCGCGAGCTCCGCATCGTTGAGCGGCGCGCGATCGCGGTTCGACGGACGGTGACGGAAGAACTCCGTGCCGCCGCGACAGTTCTCCGGCTTGCTCAGATAGAGGATCCCCGACCAGTACGCCTGGTCGATGTGCACCTTCGCGCTGCCGACATCGCTGGCCAGCGTGATGCGGAACTTGCCGTGCGACTGCAGCGGGTTGATCGGCTTGAGGCGCTCGCCGGTGAGATGCGAGGCGATCTCGGACAGGCCTTCGATCTCGATGCGCTCCAGCGAGTTGCGGCCCGGGAAGGGACCACGCAGGTCGGGATAGGTCAGCTTGAGCGCCGCCTCGCGCAACGACAGCGCGTCCTGCTGGCCGAGGAAGTCGTCGACGATGATAAGCGAGGTATGCATGACGTGCAGGCTAACGGTCGACCCGCATCACGACAAGGCAAAAAGAAACCCCGCCTCGCGGCGGGGTTCCCGGTACTGCGGTGCAGTGGACGCGGACTTCTTAGAAGTCCATGCCACCCATGCCACCCATGCCACCGCCGGCCGGCATCGCCGGCTCGTCCTTCTTCGGAGCCTCGGCCACCATCGCTTCGGTGGTGATCATCAGGCCCGCGATCGAGGCAGCGTTCTGCAGCGCGGAGCGCGTGACCTTGGTCGGGTCCAGGATGCCGAACTCGATCATGTCGCCGAACTCGCCGTTGGCGGCGTTGTAGCCGAAATTGCCCGAACCTTCCTTGACGCGGTTGACGATCACCGACGGCTCTTCGCCGGCGTTGGTGACGATCTCGCGCAGCGGGGCTTCCATCGCGCGCAGGGCGATCTGGATGCCGTGGTTCTGGTCTTCGTTGGCGCCCTTCAGGTTGCCGATGGTCTGCAGCGCACGGATCAGCGCCACGCCACCGCCCGGGACCACGCCTTCTTCCACCGCCGCACGCGTGGCGTGCAGGGCGTCTTCGACGCGGGCCTTCTTTTCCTTCATTTCGATTTCGGTCGAGGCACCGACCTTGATCACGGCCACGCCGCCGGCCAGCTTGGCCACGCGTTCCTGCAGCTTCTCGCGGTCGTAGTCCGACGAGGTCTCTTCGATCTGCGCCTTGATCTGCTTGATGCGCGACTGGATACGCTCGGCATCGCCGGCGCCGTCGATGATGGTGGTGTTCTCCTTCGAGACCACGACCTTCTTCGCACGACCCAGGTCGTTGATGGTGGCCTTCTCGAGCTGCAGGCCGACTTCCTCGGAGATCACCGTGCCGTTGGTCAGCGTGGCGATGTCTTCCAGGATGGCCTTGCGGCGGTCACCGAAGCCCGGCGCCTTGACGGCGGCGACCTTGACGATGCCGCGGATGGTGTTGACCACCAGCGTGGCGAGGGCTTCGCCTTCCACTTCCTCGGCCACAATCAGCAGCGGCTTGCCGGCCTTGGCGACGCCTTCCAGCACCGGCAGCAGTTCGCGAACGTTGGAGACCTTCTTGTCGTGGATCAGGATGAAGGGGTCGTCGAACTCGACCTGCTGCGACTGCTGGTTGTTGATGAAGTACGGCGACAGGTAGCCGCGGTCGAACTGCATGCCCTCGACGACGTCGAGTTCGTTCTCCAGACCCGAGCCTTCTTCGACGGTGATGACGCCTTCCTTGCCGACCTTCTTCATGGCCTCGGCGATGATGTCGCCGATGTTGCTGTCCGAGTTGGCGGAGATGGTGCCGACCTGGGCGATCGCCTTGTCGTCGGCGGTCGGCTTGGAGAGCTTCTTCAGCTCTTCGACGGCGGCCTTCACGGCCTGGTCGATGCCGCGCTTCAGGTCCATCGGGTTCATGCCGGCGGCGACGGCCTTGGAGCCTTCGCGGATGAACGCCTGCGCCAGCACGGTGGCGGTGGTGGTGCCGTCACCGGCGTTGTCGGAGGTCTTGGACGCGACTTCCTTCACCATCTGCGCGCCCATGTTCTCGAACTTGTCGGCCAGTTCGATTTCCTTGGCGACGGAGACGCCGTCCTTGGTGATCGTCGGGGCGCCGAAGCTCTTCTCGAGCACGACGTTGCGGCCCTTCGGGCCGAGGGTGGCCTTGACGGCATTGGCGAGGACATTCACGCCGCGCACCATGCGCGTACGGGCGTCTTCACCGAAACGGATATCTTTGGCTGCCATTGTGTGGAACTCCGGGAATGGGGAATTGAGAATCGGGAATCGTCGAAAGCGGGAGCGTCGTCTGGGGATCGGAGGCGAGGACCGAGGGAACCGCTTCAACGATTCCCCATTCCCGCCTCCCGATTCCCACGCACTCAGCCGAGGATCGCGAGGACGTCGTCTTCCTTGATGATCTTGTACTCGACGCCGTCCTGCTTGTAGGCGGAACCCGAGTACTGGCCGTAGATCACCTTGTCGCCAACCTTGACCTTCGGGGCGCGGACATTGCCGGTGGCCTCGACGAACTTGCCTTCGCCGACGGCGACGACTTCACCCTTGGTGGGCTTTTCCTTGGCGGCGTCGGGAATGATGATGCCGCCGAGGGAGGTTTCTTCGGCTTCGATCGGCTTGACCACCAGACGGTCGTACAGCGGCTTGATGTTGCTCATGTCAATCCTCTTAAGTGATTGATTGGACTAGGAAAGGGGCGGCGATGTTAGCACTCGCCTCGGGGGACTGCCAACGTCGCGGACACAAAAACCCGGCAACGCCGGATGCCGACCGATGTTGGGAGGGCCCGCGGCGCTTTCAAGGGTCGGGCCGCAGATTTTTTTGCGGGAGGGCCGGACCGGACGGTCTGCGATAATCGCCGGCCCATGCCCGTCTTCCTGATCCTGTCCACCTGCCCGGACGCCGACACCGCCCAGCGGCTGGCGCGGACGCTGGTGGACGAACGGCTGGCGGCCTGCGTGAACCTGCTGCCGGGCGTGGTCTCGACCTACCGCTGGCAGGGCGCCGTGGAGCAGGCGACCGAAGTCCAGCTACTGGCCAAGACAGCCGGGGACCGGCGCGATGCACTGATCGCCCGGCTGGCCGAACTCCACCCGTATGAACTGCCGGAGATCCTGGCGGTCGAAACCGCCGCTGGCCTGCCCGCCTACCTGGACTGGGTGACCGCCGAAACCCGGGCCGACGCCCGTGCCTCCGAGTGACCCGATGACGCCGATCCGCACCCTGTTCGCCTGTCTGCTGCTGCCCCTCGCCTCGCTGATCGCGCCGGCCGCGTCCGCCGCGATCACCCAGGACGACCTGCTGCCGGTGGACGAGGCCTTCGTGCTGACGGCGACCGCGCCGGCACGCGACCGTATCGAGATCCGCTGGAAGATCACCGACGGCTATTACCTCTACCGCCACCGCACCGGCGTGGAGGCCGATGCCGGTTTCGCCGCACAGCCGCTGCAACTGCCCAAGGGCAAGGCGTACCGCGACGAGTTCTTCGGCGACGTCGAGACCTACCGCGACGAACTGCTCGCCACCCTGCCCGGCCAACCGACGGCGTCGACCGACAGCGTCACGCTGAAGATCAAATACCAGGGCTGCGCCGACGCCGGCATCTGCTACCCGCCGCAGACGCGCACGCTGAAGGTGGCGTTGCCGCCCGCCACGGACGGCGGCGCCTTCGTACCGCTGGGGTCCGGCGCGCTCACCGGCAATCTGTTGGGCCAGAAGCCGCAGGCCGGCATGGACGCGCTGCCGCTGCCGGCGGAACAGGCGTTCGCCTTCGAGGCGATCGCGTTCAACGGCAACGAACTGCTGCTGCGCTTCACGCCGGCACGCGGCTATTACGTCTACCGCGACCGCACCTCGATGGCGCTGGAAGGCGCGAAGGGCATCGCGCTGCAGGCACCGCGTTGGCCGAAGGGCAAGGCGCACCGCGACGAGCATTTCGGTGAGGTCACGGTCTACTTCGACCAGGCCGAAGTGCCGGTGCCGCTGCGGCGCGACCATGCGGATGCCACACGGGCCACCTTGCGCGTGACCTTCCAGGGCTGCCAGACCGACGGCATCTGCTATCCGCCGATGACGCGGCGGGTGAGGCTGTCGATCCCCGCCGGCACGGTGACGGCGGCCAGCACGCCCGACGTGCCTGCGCCCGCGTCCGTCGCGCCGCTGCCGACGGACGCGAGGACACCCGCCGGCACGCCGGTCGCTGCGCCTGACGCAGCCGCGACGACCACGCCCGCTGCGGCCGACGTCGAACGCACGCGTCCGCCCGAAGACGTACTGGCACGCAATCAGGGCGGCGCCACGTCGCTGCTCGTCGCCCTCGCGCTGGCGCTGGCCGGCGGCCTGATCCTCAACCTGATGCCCTGCGTGCTGCCCATCCTGTCGCTGAAGGCGCTGTCCCTGGCCGAGAGCGGGCAGCACGAAGGCGATGCGCGCCGGCGTGCGCTCTGGTACACCGCCGGCGTGCTGGTCAGCTTCGTCGCCGTCGGCGCGCTCGCCATCGCGCTGCGCGCCGCCGGTCAGGCGCTGGGCTGGGGCTTCCAGTTGCAGCAGCCATGGTTGGTCGGCCTGTTGGCCTATGTGATGTTCGCGGTGGGCCTGAGCCTGTCGGGTGTGTTCGCCATCGGCCATCGCTTGGCCGGTGCCGGGCATGGCCTGGCGTCACGACGCGGACCGATGGGCGATTTCTTCACCGGCGTGCTGGCGGTGGTCGTGGCCAGTCCGTGCACGGCACCCTTCATGGGCGTAGCGCTCGCGTACGCCTTCACCGCACCCACGCCCCTCGCGCTGCTGGTGTTCGCGGTGCTCGGCCTGGGCCTGGCGTTGCCGTTCCTGCTGATCGGCTTCGTTCCCGCGCTGGCAAACCGTCTGCCAAGGCCAGGCGCATGGATGGAGACGCTGAAGCAGGTGCTCGCCTTCCCGATGTACGTGACCGCCGTGTGGCTGCTGTGGGTGCTGGGCAAGCAACGCGGCATCGATGCGGTCGGCCTGGCGCTGGTCGGGCTGGTGCTGCTGGCGCTGGGCCTGTGGTGGTTCCAGCGCGTGCGCTTCGCCACGTCGCCGTTGCCTCGCGTGCTGGCGCTGGCGCTCGCCGCCGCCGCACTGGTGCCCTTGCTGATGGTGCACCGCTTGCCGGTGGCCTCCGCTGCCGCACCGACGGCGCAAGGCCACGTGGCGTATTCCGCCGAACGCCTCGCTGCGTTGCGCGCCGAGGGCCGCATCGTCTTCGTCGATATGACCGCCGACTGGTGCGTCACCTGCAAGGCCAACGAAAAGGCCGTGCTGAACACCGCCGCGTTCCGCGACCTGCTCGCCGCGCACGAGGCGGTGATGATGACCGGCGACTGGACGAATGTGGATCCGGCCATCACCGCGTTCCTCGAACAGCACAAGGCGGTCGGCGTACCGCTGTACGTGATGTATCCGCGCAGCGGTGGTGAAGGCGAGGTGCTGCCGACCGTACTGACCCACGACACGATGCGCCAGGCGTTCGAACGGGCGGCGCGGTGACGATCACTACGCCCCGCATCGTCGCCGTCGCGATCCTGGCCGGCGGCCTGGGCCTGGCCGCCAGTGTCTGGTTCAACGGCAATCCGTTCTGGCGCACGCAGGTAGGCGAGCGCGCGCTGCATGCGGCCACGAACGCGACCGCACCCGCACCGCCCGCCGGCGTCACGCCTGCCGGCGTCGGCGATCCGATGCCGGCGGTCGCGCTGCCCGGACTGGACGGCGCCATCATCGACCTGCGCACGCGTTACGCCGGCAAGCGGCTGCTGATCAACGTGTGGGCAAGCTGGTGCGGGCCCTGCATCGAGGAGATGCCGGAGCTCGATCGTTTCGCCGCGTCGCAAGGTGCGGACGGTGTGCAGGTGCTCGGGCTGGCGCTGGACACGCCGGACGGCGTGCGTGACTTCATTGCCAAGGTCCCGGTGCGCTATCCGATCGTGCTGGACACACCGGGCCCCGCCGATGCCAGCGTGTGGCTGGGCAATGCCAAGGGCGTGTTGCCCTACACCGTGCTGGTCGGGGCAGACGGGCGCATCGAGCGGCAGAAGATCGGTCCGTTCGTCCACGGCGAGATCAGCGCCTGGGCCCAGTAAGCCGCAACGTCGGCGAACCCGCCGTCAACGCGCGGTAGGACGCTACCCTTGCCCGACCCGTAACCCGCGCGCAGCGCCCACGGTTGCGCGATCCAGAGACGAACCCGCCAGAAATCAAACATTCGTTTAAATCATGGCGAACTTCGGCGAACTGGACAGCATTGCCGGCTTCGCGCAGACTGCCGCCCTTCCGCTGGAGAGCCGAATGGCGAAGCTGCTGGTCCTGCATGGCCCCAACCTCAATCTGCTCGGCACCCGCGAGCCGGAGGTCTATGGCCACGCGACGCTGGCGGACATCGACCTGGCGCTGGTTGCACAGGCGCAGGCCGCCGGCCACCAGCTGGAGGCGTTCCAGTCCAATGCCGAGCATGCGCTGGTCGACCGCATCCAGGCCGCCCGCACCGACGGCACCGCCTTCATCCTGATCAACCCGGCCGCGTTCACCCACACCTCGGTCGCGATCCGCGACGCGCTGACGGGGGTGGCCCTGCCCTTCATCGAAATCCACCTGTCCAACCCGCACAGCCGCGAACCCTTCCGCCACACCAGCTACCTGAGCGACAAGGCGGTGGGCGTGGTGTGCGGCTTCGGCGCCGACAGCTACCGCTACGCGCTGGACGCCGCCCTGCAGCGGCTGCCGGCCTGACATTCCTTCTTTTGGTTCCCTGCGGGGAACCGCGTTCAACCACGAGGCTCCCATGGATCTCCGCAAAATCAAGAAACTGATCGACCTGCTGGAAGAGTCGAACCTGGCCGAAATCGAGATCAAGGAAGGCGAAGAATCCGTGCGTCTGGCGCGCACGCCCAAGGGCGGTTACGCGGCGCCGGCAGCCCCCGCCCCGGTCGCCTATGCCGAACCGCGCCCGGCCGCGCCGATGCCGATGAGCTCGCCGACCGAAGCCTCCACCGGCGGCACCGCCAAGGCAGGCAATGCGTTGCCCGACGGCCATGTGGTGCGCGCGCCGATGGTCGGCACGTTCTACGCCTCGCCGTCGCCGGACAAGCCGTCGTTCGTCAGCGTCGGCCAGTCGGTGAAGGCCGGTGAGACCCTGGCGATCATCGAAGCGATGAAGATGTTCAACCCCATCGAAGCCGACGTGTCCGGCACCGTGCTGTCGATCCTGGCCGAGAGCGGCCAGCCGATCGAATTCGACCAGCCGCTGTTCGTGATCGGCTGAGGTCCGCGCCATGCTGGACAAAGTCGTCATCGCCAACCGGGGTGAGATCGCGCTGCGCATCCTGCGCGCCTGCCACACCCTCGGCATCCGCACGGTCGCGGTGCATTCCACCGTCGACCGCAACCTCAAGCACGTGGCCATGGCCGACGAGTCGGTCTGCATCGGCCCGGCCGCCTCCAAGGACAGCTACCTCAACATCCCGGCGATCATCGCCGCGGCCGAGGTGACCGACGCGCAGGCCATCCACCCCGGCTACGGCTTCCTGTCGGAGAACGCTGACTTCGCCGAGCGCGTGGAGCAGTCCGGCTTCATCTTCATCGGCCCGAAGGCGGACACCATCCGCATGATGGGCGACAAGGTGGAAGCGATCCGCGCGATGCAGGCGGCGGGCGTGCCGTGCGTCCCGGGCAGCGGCGGTCCGCTGGGCGACGACATCGTCGCCAACACCAAGATCGCGCGTGAGATCGGCTACCCGGTCATCATCAAGGCCGCGGGCGGTGGCGGCGGCCGCGGCATGCGCGTGGTGCATGTCGAAGGCGCGCTAAAAGCCGCCATCGAGACCACCAAGTCGGAAGCCAAGGCGGCGTTCGGCAACGGCGAGGTCTACATGGAGAAGTTCCTGGAGAATCCGCGCCACGTTGAGATCCAGGTGCTCGCCGACGGCCAGGGCAACGCCATCCATCTGGGCGAGCGCGACTGCTCGATGCAGCGCCGCCACCAGAAGGTGGTGGAAGAAGCGCCAGCCCCCGGTATCACCGAGGAACTGCGCAACGAGATCGGCAAGGTCTGCGTGGAAGCCTGCATCCGCATCGGCTATCGAGGCGCGGGCACGTTCGAATTCCTGTTCGAGGATGGCCGCTTCTACTTCATCGAGATGAACACCCGCATCCAGGTGGAACATCCGGTGACCGAGCGCATCACCGGCATCGACCTGGTCTGCGAACAGCTGCGCATCGCCGCCGGCCAGAAGCTGACCATCAAGCAGTCCGACATCGTGCTGCGTGGCCACGCCATCGAGTGCCGCATCAACGCGGAAGACCCGGACACCTTCATGCCGCACCCGGGCCTGATCCAGCATTTCCATCCGCCGGGTGGTCCCGGCGTGCGCGTCGATACGCACATCTACGAAGGCTATCGCGTGCCGCCGAACTACGACTCGATGATCGCCAAGCTCATCGTGCACGGTCCGGACCGCGAGACCGCCATCGCCCGCATGCGCGTGGCGCTGAGCGAGATGGTCATCGACGGCATCAAGACGAATATCCCCTTGCAGCAGCGCATCATGCGCGACCAGGGCTTCCAGGCCGGCGGCCAGAACATCCACTACCTGGAAAAGCGCCTCGCCGAACGCAAGAACAAGGCGATCTCGCTGGTCTGAAGCCTTCGCATCATGCAAAAAAGAAGGGCCGGGATGGCGACATCCCGGCCCTCGCTGTTTGAGCGGTAACGCTTACGCCGTCGTCACTCCGGCAACTGCTGCGTACCCGGTACCGGTGTCGCGCCGAGCGGTGAGGAAGGATCGGTGATCCTCACCACTTCCGACGAGCCGTCAGGCCACACGACCTTGATCGTGCTGCCGGGCGACAACGTCGAGAACGGCGTACCGCTGCGCGCGCGGTAGAGCGCGGCGACCTGCGAGGCACCAAGGCGGCGTGCATCGTCCGGCGCGTGGATGGTCATGTGCCCGATCCGCGAGAGGTCCCGGAAGCCGGGATCGCGCGTTTCGATGACGATCGTGGCGGCCGCGGCGGCATAGGCCACCACCACTAGTCCCCAGACCAGGAGATTCACTCCCGGCCGCGTGCGCTTGTATTTCATCCGTCCACTCCCGGGCGGGCCAGCAAGGTGCCCACCATCTCGTCCACGTTGTCCACCCCCTGGCGCGGGACACCGGCGTCCCGTGCGAAGGTGGTGAAATCCTGCGATTC
The DNA here is from genome assembly GCF_043632995.1 of Pseudoxanthomonas japonensis. Taxonomy (NCBI): domain Bacteria; kingdom Pseudomonadati; phylum Pseudomonadota; class Gammaproteobacteria; order Lysobacterales; family Lysobacteraceae; genus Pseudoxanthomonas; species Pseudoxanthomonas japonensis. The sequence goes on from NZ_CP171632.1 coordinate 3,644,075, forward strand.
GTCCTGCGAGCAGATACCGCCGTTCACGCAGTAGCTCGTCATCATCGAACCGTTGGGGCTGCAATCCATGCCCAGTTGGCATGACGCGATGCGCCATGCGATCTCGCTCAGGTCGCTGCCCGACACCTCGCCCAGCGTGTCCCGCCGCCCACTCCCGATCGTGCCCATCGCGGGCGCGATGGCGAGATACGCGAAGGGATCGCCCGAATCGAGCACGCGCTGCACCAGGTCGCGCCGGTAGTCGTCGCCATCCTGCAGCGGCTGGTCCATCGCGAGCAGCGAAGCCTCTGCCGCGAGACTGCCGGCGCGTGCGGCCTGCATGCGCTGGGTGATGAGCGTGGGCAGCGAGAAGCCATCCTGCGGCACGAAACGCGCACAGCGCTGCTGGATGCGCTGGCGCGCGGACAGCATGGCCCGGCCGTTGGACAGACCCAGCCCTGCGATGACACGCGTGTCCTGGGCATAGCCAATGGGATCGGCCGCGAACCCGGCGCAGTGATCCTGCACCAGGCTCAACAGCCACATCGCATCGGCATCGCCGGCGGCGGCAAGCGCCATCAGTTCGCGCGAATAGGCGAACAGGTCGGCGCTGTCTTCGAATGCACGCCGCAGCGGCGACAGCGCGGGCACCGTCCGCACCGCCATCGGGCGCAGCTGCGGCCGCACGGATGAAGAAGGAGAAAACGCGAGGCCCGACTCGACGCCGGCTTCGATGGCCGGCACCGGCGCATGCGGCAGCCAGCCCGCCTGGCGCAGCGGTATCCACGCCAGCGCCCCCAGCAGGCCCACCAGCATCATCGGCAGCAGCAGCTTGCGGGGCATGCGGTCATTATCCCGGCGCCCCGCCGGCCTTTCAATGCAATGCGTGCGCGTTGACGCCCCGGCCACGTCCTTTCGTCGCCGACCCGCGGTGGCGTGCGTGAGACAATCCTCGCCCGTTCATCTTCATCCGGCCCCTCATGCCTTACCTCGAACTCTCCTTGCGCTGCACCGAAGCCGAGCAGCCGCGCTACGAGAACGCGCTGGACGACGTGGGCGCGCTGTCGGTCACCCTGCTGGACGCCGATGCCGACACCGGCAACGAACGCGCGATCCTCGAGCCGGGCGTCGGCGAGACGCCGCTGTGGAAGGCGCTGGTGCTGACCGCGCTGTTCGATGCCGACGCCGATGCGCTGACGCTGCTGGCTGCACTGGAAGCGTTCGATCCCGGGCTGGACTGGACGCAGGTCGGCTTCCGCAAGGTCGAGGACGAGGACTGGGAACGCGCATGGCTGGACCAGTTCACGCCGATGCGCTTCGGCGCGCGCACCTTCATCGTGCCGTGGAACCACGAGGTCCCCGATGAAGCGGTCGAGGACGCGGCGATCGTGCGACTCGACCCCGGCTTGGCCTTCGGCTCCGGCACGCACCCCACCACCGCGCTGTGCCTGCGCTGGCTCGACGCGCTCGCGGACGAGGGGCGGCTGCAGGGACAGCGCGTGCTCGACTTCGGCTGCGGGTCGGGCATCCTCGCGCTGGCTGCGCTGAAACTGGGTGCGGCCCAGGCCATCGGCGTCGACAACGATCCGCAGGCCCTTCTGGCCAGTGCGGACAATGCGCACCGCAACGAGGTGGGCGCGGACTTCAGCGTCTACCTGCCCGACGACGAACCGGTGGCGACGTATCCGGTGGTGGTGGCGAACATCCTCGCGTCCGCGCTCGACGCGCTCGCCGACACCCTCGCCGCACGCGTCGCGCCGGGCGGCCGCATCGCCCTGTCCGGCATCCTCAAGGGACAGGAAGGCGATCTGCTCGTCCGCTACGCGACGTGGTTCGACCACCTCTCGGCCACGCAGGACGGCGACTGGATGCGCATCGACGGCGTGCGTCGCTGACGCGATGATCGCCCCGCCCCGTCACAACACGCCTGTCGGCGAGCGTGGTTGAATAGCCGCCATGTTCACCGCCTGCCCGCACTGCCAGTTCCTTGTCAGCCGCGACCCGCGGTCGGATGCAGCGCCTGCCGACTGCCCGCGCTGCGGCAAGCCCCTGTCGACGGCTGACGACGCGCCGGCGCCGGCGCCCAGCCTGGCCACGCTACTGCACGCCGCACCACCACCGGCGGCGTCGGTTCCTGCCGCAACGCTGGCCATCGACGGGCAGGTCGATGCATCGCACGCCTCACCATCGGAAGTACCCGCTCTCTCCGCACCTGCCGATGCCGCGGAGGAGGATGCCGCACCGTCGGAGGAGATCGCGCCCGACGACGCCGTGGCGACAAGCGACACGCCGTCGCCCGATGTCATGACGCCTGCCTCCGTTGAGGCGGCCGCGTCCCCACCGCTCCTCGCCCGCAAGACAACGGGGCCTCGCTTCCTGCAGCGTGCGCGCACCACGCCGGTGCATACGCGCCGCGTGCGGCTTCAATGGGTGGTCGCGGCGGCGTTGTCGTTGCTGCTGTGCATCCAGGTGGTGGTCGCGGATCGTGCCCGGCTCGCGACACAGGCCGGCTGGCGTCCCGTCGTGCTGGGCTTGTGCGCCGTCTTCCGCTGCGACGTACCGACGTGGCGCGAGCCCGCCGCGTTCACCATGCTCAGCCGCGACGTGCGTCCGCTGCCCGATGCGCCCGGCACGCTGCAGGCGCAGGCCACGTTCCGCAATGAAGCCCGCTGGCCGCAGGCGTGGCCGGTGATCCTGCTGACGTTGAAGGATGCCGACGGCCGAACCCTCGGCGCGCGGGCGCTGCAACCGGTCGACTACCTGCCCGAGGACCAGCTGCTCGCCACCATCGAACCCGGGCAGAGCGCACAGATGGCCGTGCGCATCCGCGAACCCAGCGCCAGCGTCGTCGCGTTTTCCTTCGACTTTCGTTAAGCCCCGCGGATTCATCAAAAAGCGGATGCGCACGCCACGATCAGGCGCTAGACTCGTCCCCCCGCCGAATACCCACAAGCACAAGGCGGGCTTCTGAATCCGTAGCACCCAGGGGATCCGATTGAACGCTGCCACGACCCGCCAGGACACGCCACGCACCGCGTCGCGCCCGCCGCTGCGCGAGCACGTTGCCCAGTCGGTGCGGCGTTACCTGCGCGACCTGGACGGTTGCGATGCGGACGATGTCTACGAGATCGTGCTGCGCGAGATGGAAATCCCGCTGTTCGTGGAAGTGCTGAACCACTGCGAGGGCAACCAGAGCCGCGCGGCGGCCCTGCTCGGCATCCACCGCGCCACGCTGCGCAAGAAGCTCAAGGATTACGGGCTGGCCTGAGGCCCGCGGTCGCGTTGCTGCGCCGCGCTATAATTCGCGCCCCGCTTCGCCACGCCTCTCCCATGACCGTCGATTTCCAGCCCGTGCGCCGGGCGCTGTTGTCCGTTTCCGACAAGACCGGCCTGCTCGAGCTGGCCCGCGCCCTCGCCGCCCGCGGCGCCGAACTGCTGTCCACCGGCGGCACGGCGAAGACATTGCGTGACGCCGGCCTCGCCGTGCGTGATGTCGCCGACGTCACCGGTTTCCCCGAAATGATGGACGGACGCGTCAAGACGCTGCATCCCAAAGTGCATGGCGGTCTGCTGGGTCGCGCCGGCACCGACGACGCGGTGATGGCCGAGCACGGCATCGGCGCCATCGACCTGCTGGTGCTGAACCTGTATCCGTTCGAGTCCGTCACCGCGAAGGCCGACTGCACGCTGGCGGATGCGGTCGAGAACATCGACATCGGCGGGCCCGCGATGCTGCGCTCGGCGGCGAAGAACTTCGCCCGCGTCGCGGTCGCCACCGACCCCTCGCAGTACGCGGGACTGGTGGCCGAGCTGGACGCCAACGACGGCGCCCTGTCGGCGAAGACGCGCTTCGCGCTGTCGGTCGCCGCGTTCAACCGCGTGGCGCAGTACGACGCCGCGATCAGCAACTACCTGTCCGCCGTCACCGACACCTCGTCCGACGTGCCGGTGCGCAGCGCGTTCTCCGCGCAGGCGAACGGCAGCTTCGTCAAGGTCATGGACCTGCGCTACGGCGAGAACCCGCACCAGCAGGCCGCGTTCTACCGCGACCTGTACCCAGCGCCCGGCTCGCTGGCCACGTTCCAGCAGCTGCAGGGCAAGGAACTGAGCTACAACAACATCGCCGACAGCGACGCGGCATGGGAATGCGTGCGCCAGTTCGACGCGCCGGCCTGCGTGATCGTCAAGCACGCCAACCCGTGCGGCGTGGCCGTCGGCGTGGCCTGCGGCGATGCCTATGAACTCGCGTACGCGACCGATCCGACCAGCGCGTTCGGCGGCATCATCGCGTTCAACCGCACGCTGGATGCTGCAACGGCGAAGGTCATCCTCGACCGCCAGTTCGTCGAAGTGCTGATCGCGCCCGACTATGAGGAAGGCGCGCTCGACTACGCGAAGAAGAAAGCCAACGTGCGCGTGCTGCAGATCCCGATGGCGCCCGTGTCGCCGGGCTTCATCGACACCAAGCGCATCGGCTCCGGCCTGCTGCTGCAGACCGCCGACGATCGCGTGGTCACGCGCGATGAGTTGAAGGTGGTGACGAAGCTCGCGCCGACCGACGCGCAGTTCACCGACCTGCTGTTCGCGTGGAAGGTGGCGAAGTTCGTCAAGTCGAACGCCATCGTCTATGCAAAGGATCACCGCACCATCGGCGTCGGCGCCGGCCAGATGAGCCGCGTGTATTCGGCGCGCATCGCCGGCATCAAGGCCGCCGATGCCAACCTGGTGGTCGAGGGCTCGGTGATGGCGAGCGATGCCTTCTTCCCGTTCCGCGACGGCATCGACGCCGCGGCCGCCGCCGGCATCAAGGCGGTGATCCAGCCGGGCGGCTCGATGCGCGACAGCGAGGTCATCGCGGCTGCGGACGAGCACGGCATCGCCATGGTCTTCACCGGCGTCCGCCATTTCCGCCACTGACGCATCGCAACCCATTGCCCGGGAGTACGAGTCCGCCATGAACCGCCTGCGCAACGCGTTCTCCATCGCCATCCCGTCGGTCGCGCTGCTCGTGCTGGGCGGCTGCACGGACACGCGTGGCCGGCTCGATGAGGCGCGCACGAAGATCGCAGCCACGTTGCCGGCGCCCTACTTCGAGGACCTGGTGACCGAATCGGTCGCCGTCGATGGTCAGCGCCTGGTGCTGACCGTCCGTAGCCCGGCGGGCGACGCGGCGAAGACGCGCGAGGCGCCCGGCTTCGATGCATTGAAGGAAAGCGAGCAGATGGCAATGCGCGACCTGTGCGGCCTCCCCGAGATCGCACCACTGCTCGATACCGACGCGGTGCTCGCGCGCCGCTTCGTGGACCGCGACGACGCGCTGTTCTTCGACGTCGAACTCCCTGCGCGCGACTGCGCGAATCCGCCTGCCGAGCCGTCGGCGCAGCCATGAGGAACGCCCCTTGAAAGTCCTGGTCATCGGTTCCGGCGGTCGTGAGCACGCGCTGGCGTGGAAGCTGGCGCAGTCGCCGCGCGTGGACGAGGTGATCGTGGCGCCCGGCAACGCCGGCACCGCGACGGAAGCGAAGTGCCGCAACGCCGCCATCAAGGTCACCGACATCGACGGCCTGCTGGCGCTGGTGCGATCCGAAGGCATCGGCCTGACCGTGGTCGGTCCCGAGGTGCCGCTGGTGGCGGGCGTGGTGGATCGCTTCCGCGCGGACGGCCAGCGCATCTTCGGCCCCACCGCGGCCGCTGCCCAGCTGGAAGGCAGCAAGGCATTCGCCAAGGATTTCCTTGCACGCCACGGCATCCCGACCGCGTTCTACGCGGTGCACACCGAGGTGGACGCCGCGCTCGCCTATATCCGCGAGAAGGGCGCGCCGATCGTCGTCAAGGCCGATGGCCTGGCCGCCGGCAAGGGCGTGATCGTGGCGATGGCCTTGCAGGAAGCCGAGGACGCCGTGCGCGACATGCTGTCGGGCAACGCGTTCGGCGATGCGGGCGCGCGCGTGGTGATCGAGGAATTCCTCGACGGCGAGGAAGCCAGCTTCATCTCGATGGTCGACGGCACGACCGCGCTGCCGATGGCGACCAGCCAGGACCACAAGCGCGTCGGCGATGGCGATACCGGTCCGAACACCGGCGGCATGGGCGCGTACTCGCCCGCGCCTGTCGTCACGCCCGAGGTGCATGCGCGCGTGATGCGCGAGGTCGTCAATCCGACCGTGCAGGGCATGATCGCCGACGGCGTGCCGTTCACCGGCTTCCTGTATGCGGGCCTGATGATCGACGCCCACGGCGCCCCGAAGGTCATCGAATTCAATGTGCGCTTCGGCGATCCGGAAACGCAGCCGGTGATGCTGCGCCTGCAGTCCGACCTGGTCGATCTGGTCGAGGCCGCCATCGATGGACGTCTTGCCACGACCGAAGCGCGGTGGGATCCGCGTCCATCGCTGGGCGTGGTGATGGCAGCCGCGCCGTATCCCGAAACGCCGGTGACCGGCGATGCCATCGCCGGCCTGGACGAGGTGCCGGCGACGGCGAAGGTATTCCATGCCGGCACCGCGCTGGACGCGGAGGGTCGCGTGGTCAGCGCGGGCGGACGCGTGCTGTGCGTGGCCGCACTGGGCGAATCGGTCTCCGACGCACAACGACACGCCTACGCCGGCGTGGACAAGGTGCGCTGGACCCACGAGTTCCACCGCACCGACATCGGCTGGCGCGCGATCGCGCGCGAACGCACGAACGGCTGATCCGTTACGTCGCCTCCACGAAGCTCGCCGCGACCTCCCGCGGTGCGCTGCGCAGGTACTGCGGCGCGATGGCGATCGTCTCGCCAAGCGATGCCGCCGCGTGCCACGGCCAACGAGGATCGTAGAGAACGGCGCGCGCGATGGCGATGGCATCGGCCTGCGCCTGCAGCAGGATGTCCTCCGCCTGTTGCGGCGCCGTGATCAGGCCGACCGCGATCACCGGCATCGCGACTTCACGCTTGATCGCCGCTGCGAAGGGCACCTGGTAGCCGGGCCCCAGCGCGATCTTCTGCGCCGGATGCAGGCCGCCGCTCGACACATGGATGAAGTGGCTGCCACGCGCATCCAGCGCCTTCGCCAGCGCGATGCTCTGCGCCAGATCCCAGCCGCCGTCGACCCAGTCGGTCGCGGAAATGCGTACCCCGACCGCCATCGACGCCGGCACCACGGCCTTGATCGCATCGAACACCTGCAACACCAGGCGCATGCGATTTTCCAGCGCGCCGCCGTAGGCGTCGTCGCGCCGGTTGCTCAGCGGCGACAGGAACTGGTGCAGCAGGTAGCCGTGGGCGGCATGGATCTCGATCAGGTCCAGCCCGAGTCGCACAGCGCGATGCGCGCTGTCGGCGAAGGCGGCGATGATCGCGTCGATGCCCGCCTGGTCCAACGAGTCCGGCGGATGCTGCCCCTCGGCATAGGGCAACGACGACGCCGATACCGTCCGCCATCCCTGCGGCGCGTCGGGTGCTATCTGTGCGCCGTGATGCTCCCACGGGCGGTGCGTGGATGCCTTGCGTCCCGCATGCGCCAGCTGCACGCCGATCGGCATCGTCGAGTACCTGCGTGCCGCCGCCAGCGCGCGGGCGAAGGCGGCTTCCGTCGTGTCGTCCCACAGGCCAAGGTCCGCCCAGCTGATGCGCCCGCGCGGCTCGACCGCGGTGGCTTCGATGATCGCCAGCGCAGCACCGGACTGGGCCAGGTTCGGCCAGTGGAAGGCGTGCCAGTCGGTCGCACGACCTTCGTCGGCGGAGTACTGGCACATGGGCGCGATGACGATGCGGTTGGACAACGGCAACGGCCCCAGCGCGAGGGGCGAGAACAGGCGACTCATGAGGCAAGGACCGGACGACGTGGGGCGGCCACTATCCGCCTGCGCCACAGGTCCATCAACGCCATCGACGGAACACTGTCGGGCGCGACGGCTGGCACCGCCATCGCGATTTGCTAGGCTGCGCGCAACCCACGGAGGGCGCATGTCCAGCCACAGCCAGTTTTCGCTGCTGACACAACGGCGGTTCCTGCCGTATTTCACCGTCCAGGCGCTGGGCGCCTTCAACGACAACGTCTACCGGCAGGCGATCATCGCGCTGCTGTTCTTCCTGGGCGCCAGCGACGACCAGCTCTCGCTGTACGCCACGCTGGCACCGGCGATCTTCATCCTGCCGTACTTCCTGTTCTCCGCCATCGCCGGGCAGTTCGCCGAGAAGCTGGAGAAGCACCGGCTGATCGTGATCACCACGACGATGGAAATCGTGATCATGTCGCTGGCCGCGGTCGGCTTCCTGCTGCAGAACATGCCGCTGCTGCTGGTCGCGCTGTTCTGCACCGGCGTGCAGTCCACGCTGTTCGGACCGGTGAAGTATTCGGTGCTGCCCTCGATCCTCAAGCCGGAGGAACTGACCGGCGGCAACGGGCTGGTCGAGATGGGCACGTCGATCTCGATCCTGTGCGGCATGATCGCCGGCGGCATGATCTTCCAGGTGGCGGGCGCGCACGGGCCGCAGGCCGCCGCGGTCGCCATCGTGCTGCTGGCGGTGCTGGGCAACGTGATGTCGCGCCTCATCCCGCGCATGGATGCCGGAGCGCCGGACCTGGTGATCCGCTGGAACCCGATCCCGGAATCGCTTGCCGTGCTGCGCATGGCCAAGCAGCAACTGGCCGTACGCAACGCGATCCTCGGCGTGTCGTGGTTCTGGTTCTTCGGCACGCTGCTGACTTCGCAACTGCCGGCGTACGCCAAGCTGCACCTCGGAGCGGTGGACGGCTCGTCGACGCTGTACGTGTTCGCGCTGGCGCTGTTCTCCATCGGCACCGGCGTGGGTTCGCTGCTGTGCGAACGGCTGTCGGGCCGCACGGTCGAGATCGGCCTGGTGCCGGTGGGCGCGTTCGGCATGACGGCGTTCCTGCTGGATCTGTACTTCGCGCGGCCGGGTATCGCGCCGGTCACCGGGCTCGGCGTGGGCGACTTCGTCCGCCAGGCCGGCAGCGTGCGCATCATGATCGACCTCGTCGGCATCGGCATGTTCGCCGGCATCTTCGTGGTGCCGCTGTTCGCGCTGATCCAGAGCCGCACGCCCAATTCGCAGATGGCGCGCGTGTTCGCCGCGCTCAACATCCAGAACTCCGGCTTCATCGTGCTGGCCGCACTGGTCGGCCTGGCGCTGCATGCGCTGGGGTGGAGCGGACCGCAGATCTTCCTCGCGCTGGCCATCGCCAATGCCGTGGTCGCGATCTGGATCTTCACGATCGTGCCCGAATTCCTGATGCGCTTCCTCAGCTGGCTGCTGGTGCGCGCCCTGTACCGGCTGCGCCTGCACGGCATCGAGAAGCACGTGCCCGACGAAGGCCCGGCACTGATCGTCTGCAACCACGTCAGCTACATGGACGCGCTGATCCTGTCGGCGACGATCCCGCGGCCGGTGCGCTTCGTCATGTACTACAGGATCTTCCAGATCCCGGTGATGAGCTGGATCTTCCGCACCGCCAAGGCGATCCCGATCGCCGGCGCCAAAGAGGATCCGGAGCTGATGCGCCGCGCATTCGAAGAGATCGACGCGGCGCTGGCGGCGGGCGAGATCGTCGGCATCTTCCCGGAAGGTGCGTTGACGAAGGACGGTGAGATCGCCGCCTTCAAGTCCGGCGTGGAGAAGATCCTGGAACGGCGTCCGGTCCCGGTGGTGCCGATGGCATTGAAGGGCATGTGGGCCAGCATGTGGAGTCGGCGCGATACGCGGCTCGGCCGCATGCGGGTGCCGCGACGGTTCCGCGCCCACATCGAGGTCATGGCGGGCGAGCCGATGGACGGCGCGACCGTGGATGCGGATCAGCTGGAAGCCAGGGTCCGGACGCTGCGAGGCGATGCTGCGTGAGATGACCGTGCGTCGTCCTCGCTTCCGATGGAGGTTGACGTGCAGGCATGCGACGAATGGCGGTGCCGTGGTTCATTTTTCGCACAGGTCTGGCACTATTGGGCGGCCTGAGCGGCATGCACGCCGACTCGCACGCCCCTCCATCCCTGTACAAGGAAAGCCTGCATGAGCGCCGTACCTCCCATGCCGCCGTCATCCGCCGCACCCGGCAGTGTTCCCAACCATCTTGCCTGGGCCATCGTGTCCACGGTGCTCGCGACCTGCCTGTGCTGTCCGCTCGGCCTGATCGGCATCGTGGCGATCGTGTTCTCGGCGCAGGTGAACACCAAGCTCAACCAGGGCGACCTGGAAGGTGCGCGTCGCTCGTCCGCCAACGCCAAGACCTGGTGCTGGGTGGCCACCGCGTTCGCGATCATCGGCCTGCTGCTCAATATCGTCATGCTGGCCACCGGCGGCATGGAGCAGTACATGGAGATGATGCAGCAGATGCAGCAGATGCAGTGATCGCACTGCGTCCCCTGCATTACCTTGCGTTGACGGCGGCGGCCCTGGTGGCCGCCGTCGGCGTCTGGCTGCTGCTGAAGTTCGATCCCAACGCGGCGGACAGCCCGTTCCCCGGCTGCATGTTCCGGGCGCTGACCGGTTACCTCTGCGTGGGCTGCGGGCTCACGCGCGCCCTGCACGCGCTGGTCCACGGCGACCTGCCGCGGGCGTTCGCGATGAACCCGCTGGGTGTGCTGCTGTTGCCGGTGATCCCACTGATGGTGGCCCACAGCCAAGGCTGGCAGCCGCGCGTGCTGGAACCCCTGATGCGCGTCCTGCTGGCGCCGACGTTCTGGCTGTTCCTGTTGCCGGCCTACTGGATCGCGCGGAACCTGCCGTGGTTTCCGTTCACGCTGCTGGCGCCACCCTGATCCCCGCTTCCGCGCCGCGGCAGCGGCGACCTCGCGCCCGGCGACGGATCAGCTGACCCAGCCCCCGATCACGAACAGCGCCAGCACGGCGAGCCACAACAGCAGGATGCGCCAGACCAGGCTCATCGCATCGCGCAGCTCGGGCAGCTCCCGCATGGCCTGCACCATGCCTTCTTCCGCATATTCCTCGGCTTCCTCCGCCAGTTCGGCGCGCACGCTGGCGCGTGCTGCCTGGGCCAGGAATCCCGTGTCCAGCCGGAAGCGCGCGCCCCCGGCGTCGCGCCAGGTGGAGAACACCGTGTCGAAGTTGCCGACCAGCGCCATCGCCAGCGTCATCAATTGCGCGACCGGCCATTCCAGGGCCGTCCTCAGCGCGCGGGCCCCCGCACGGTTGCGCTCGGGCAGCGCCGTCGCCGCGGCGCTGTGCACCGCCAGCCGGTAGAGGATCGCGCCGACCGGTCCCAGCAGCAGGAACCAGAACAGCACGCCGAACCATCGCCGCAGGGCATGGGTGAACACGGCCTCGACCAGGGCAGGACCGTCCAGCGCCGCGGTTTCGCCGGTAAACCCGAGCCGCGCGATGGCGGCGCGACGCGTCGTCGTGTCGTGCGCATCGATGACGGCTTCGACATCCACATCGAGATCGCGCGGCCCCCACGCATAGACCAGTACCGCGATGTCGAACAGCAGGCCCGCGAGACCGTACACCGGGCCATCGAGCGACCACTGCAGCAGCGCGACGACCAGCAGGACCGGCACCAGCGCCAATGCGATGCCATAGCGCTCCTTCCAGAAGCCGCCATCGCGCGCCGATTCGCCCAGCCAGTGCATCCAGGCGTCGTACCAGCCGTATTGGCGGAACGACGCGACCAGCGAAGGGGCGACATGGCCGAGCACCAGCGCAAGCACGACGGCAACGAGCGTGATCGACATGCGGCTCCTCCGGATACCGGATTCTAGCGCGGGCGCGCGTTAACGCCCGGTCTCCGCCGGCGGACACGCGCTGCGCGCGCGCATGCCGGCGTGCCAGTGTTCGATCAATGCGCGCGCGATCGAGATCGAGGGCGACAGCAGCAGACCTTCGCCGTCGTCGCTGCCCTCGCGTGCGAGCGCCGCATCGATCTCCTTAAAGGTGAACCAGCGGGCATCCTCCAGTTCGCCGTCGACCTGGGGAACATCGGGCTCGGCATCGGCACAGAACCCCAGCATCAGCGCACCCGGGAACGGCCACGGCTGCGCGCCGAGATAGCGGCAACCGCGCACGCGCACCTGCGTCTCTTCCAGCACTTCGCGCACGACGGTCTGCTCGAGCGTTTCGCCGGGCTCGACGAACCCGGCGACCACCGAGTAGCGCCGCGGCGGCCACGATGCCTGGCGTCCCAGCAACAGGCGCTCGCCATCGCTGACGGCGACGATCACGGCAGGATCGACCCGCGGATAGTGGTCCTTGCCGCACTGCGTGCAATGCGCGGTGTAGCCCGCACGGCGGAAGGTGATGTCGCCGCCGCAGACGCTGCAGAAGCGGGTGGACGACTGCCAGTGCAGCAGCGCCCGGGCCATCGCGAACACACCGGACTCGAACGAGGGCCACGTCGCGGCGGCACGGCGAAGATCGAGCCACGCCGGCGCCTGGACGGCGTGGTGACGGGCATGCGCGGCGAACCAGGCCACGTCGTCACGACGCCCCAGGAAAAGACTCGCCCCGGGACCGCCACCGAGCGAAGCGCCCTCGAACGCGAGCAAGGTGCCGTCCGCCTGCGCGAGCGCACGTCCTTCCTCGTCGAGGATCATCACGCGCGCGGACGGCCACAGGCGCGCCAGTGCCTCCGCGTCGTCGCGCAGCGCATCGGCACGATCCAGCGTATCGCCCGCGAAGGCGAAGCCGGAAAGAGGCCCAGGAAGAGAGGCGTGACCTGTCACGGAACGCGGCAGGCCGGGATTCACATGCTGAAACTGCTGCCGCAGCCGCAGGTCGTCTTCGCGTTCGGATTGCGGATGACGAATTGCGCGCCCTGCAGGCTTTCGCTGTAGTCCACTTCCGCCCCCATCAGGTACTGCAGGCTCAGCGGATCGACCAGCAGCGACACACCATCGGTGTCGACGGCGACGTCATCCTCGGCGCGGTTCTCGTCGAACTCGAAGCCGTACTGGAAGCCCGAGCAGCCGCCGCCCTGGATGTAGACGCGCAGCGCCAGGCTGTCGCTGCCTTCTTCCTGGATCAGCTCGCGCACCTTCGCAGCTGCGGCCGGCGTGAAGTTCAGCGGTCGGTCGATGGACTGGTAGTCGGGCGCGGCCGCCGCGGTGGGCAGGGAAACGACGGTGGTCATGCGGAAAGGATGAGGGCTGGGGGAAGGCAGTTCAAGGTCAGGGCGTACCGGCGCCGGCACCCGCGCCTTCCTTCGCGGCCGCCTGCGTCCACGGGAACGACTGTTCCACGGCGCGGCCGCTCTGCGGCACCAGGCGAGCGATCACCCGGACCGGCTTGAACCCCGGCGGCAGCAGCAGGTCGCCCTCGACCTGCTGGAAATACTTGAACGAATAGGGCACCCCGGGCGCATTCGACTGTTGCCGCAGGTCGGCCCAGGCCAGGCGACGCAGCTTGCCCGCTTCCGTGCCTTCAACCGACACCAGCAGGCGACCGGCATTCACCGCGCCGCGGTTGAGGTTCTGGGTGAGGGTGGCGGTGAAGTGCCACGCCTGCTCGTCCTGCGGTTGCAGGGTCAGTTCGTGTACGGACAGGCCGCGACGCTGCGCGGTGGCACCGACAAACCGCTCGTAGAAGGCGACGTCGGCGCGCAGGCCCGCGATTTCCTCGTCGCGCTCGGACAGCGTGGCCTGCAGGTCGCGGTTGGCGTCGCGACTGATCTGGTCGGAGCGCGACAGCGTGGCGACCTGCTGTTCCAGCGATTCGATGCGCTCCTGCTGGCCGCGCAGTTGGGCGGGCGTAGGTCCTTCGCCCGTGCTGCCGGCCATCGAGCGCCATACGGCCCATCCACCTGCCACGACGACCACGGCCAGTGCCACGACGGCGATGACCGGCCCTCTCCTGAAGCGGGGCGGCGGCACGGTCGGCGGGAGCGGCCTGGCGTTCATGGCCGCAGGATAGCGCGGCGGTTCCCAGCCGGCTCTGAATGAGCCGATCAGGCGTCGGCGGCCGCCCAGGCTTCCGGCACCGGGCCGGCGTCATGCGTGGCGTGCTCGGCGGCCAGGGCATCGGCGTGCACCAGGCGACCGGTCAGTTGCGCGCCCGCGCTCATCTCCACGACCTTGTAGTGCAGGTTGCCCTGCACGCGCGCCTTGGTGGCCAGTTCGATGCGCTCCAGCGCGTGCACGTCGCCGACCATGCGCCCGTTGATCACCACCACCGGCGCCTGGATCTCGCCCTCGATGCTGCCCTGTTCGGCCAGCGTCAGCACGGCGCGCCCGCCGGCTTCGGCGATCACCTTCCCCTGGATATGACCTTCCACGTAAAGGCCGCCACTGAACACGACGTCGCCGCGGATGGTCACCTGCGGGCCGATCAGGGTGTCGATGGCACCCACGTCGGGGCGGATGGGCTTGGTCTTGAACATCTCACTTGCCTCCTGCGGCAGTTGCGGTCTTCCAGTCGAAGGCCTGCTCCACCGCCGCGTCGTCGCCGTGCAGCGTCACCTTGACGCGTTGCGGCGTGAACCCCGGCGGCAGCATCACGTTGCCGTCCAACTGCTGGAAATAACGGAAGGAATAGGCCTGTCCCGGTGCGCTGCGCTGCTGGTGCAGTTCGTCCCACTGCACGGCCGCCAGCTTGCCGGCGCGCACGCCCTCGACCGTGAAGCGCATCTGGCCTTCACTGACCGCGCCGCGGTTCATCGTCTGCGTTAGCATGATCTGGTAGCGCCAGGTGCCGCCATCTTCGGGGGCGAATTCGGCCACGTGAACGGTCAAGCCCTTGCGCTGGCTGGTCGATCCGACCAGCCGCTCGTAGAAGGCGACATCGGCCCGCAGTGCCGCGATCTCCTCATCCCGTTCCGCCAGGGCTTCCTGCACCTCGGCGTTGGCGGCACGGCTGATCTGGTCGGACCGCGCGAGCGTGGATTCGCGCTGGCGCAGGGAACTCAATTCGGACTGCACCGCCTTGATGTCGCGCTCGGCTTTCGCCAGCGCCGCGTCGGCCTTCGCCAGCCTGGGCGCCGCCGTATAGGTGGCCGCCCACCATGTGGCCCCCACCGCGACCACCCATGCCAGGGCGAGCAGCAACGAGGCACCTCGGCGGCGGACGGCCACGTCGCGCGGCACGATCCGGAAGCGGGAGGGAACAGGCGCAGACATGACGGACAGGCGGCAGGCGGCGCTCAGCCGGCAGCCAGACGGGACCCCTATACTCGCCGCAGTGGCGCGAGCCCTTGAGTCTAACGGGAGTGGCCAGGATGTCCGAAGCGCATCTTTTCGTAATTGGGATCCTGTTGGCATGGATGGCCGGGATCCGGGTCTACCTCACCGTCTTCGGGGTGGGACTGGCCGGCGCCCTGGGCTGGCTCGATCTGCCGCCCGCGCTGCAGGCCACCGAATCCTGGTGGGTGCTGGGTACCTCCGGCGCGCTGGCGCTGACCGAGTTCTTCGCCGACAAGATTCCCGGCGTGGATTCCGGCTGGGACCTGCTGCAGACGTTGGCACGCGTGCCGGCGGGCGCTTTCCTGGCAGCCGCCACCCTGTCGCCCGACGGCCAGTTGAGCGGCGGCGTGCTGGCCGCCGGGGCGGGCGTCGCCCTGACCAGTCATGTGCTGAAGAGCGGCTCTCGTGCCCTGATGAACACGTCGCCCGAGCCGGTGAGCAACTGGGCCGCCTCGATCACCGAGGATGCCGTGGTGGTCGGCGGTCTGGCCTTGGCCTTCGCACACCCCTGGATTGCGTTGTTCCTGGTGATCGGGGCCTCGGTGCTGATCGCGGTCGCCGTGTGGTGGGTGTGGCGCAAGGTGTCGCGCGGCCTGAAGCGCCTGCTGCAGTCGGCGCCACTCGCGGATGCGCCACCCCCGGCCTCCGGCCCGTGACAGGGACCGGTGCATCGGGGATCATGAAACCTGCCTCGGCCGTGAACTTCATCGCATAATGGGGCTCAGCTTGGGGAAGCCTGATGTCCGCCATCGATTCCACATCCCGCCCGCAGGATGAGCCCTCACGCTCGCGCCTGCGCGCCGAAACACCACCGGCCCACCATTGGCGCCGCTGGGTGGAGGATGCTGCTCCCGAGGATGCGGCGGATGCCCCCGACGCCGGAGAGCCCGTCGACATGACCCCGCAGCCCCCCACTCCCTTGCCCCCGCCCCCCCCGATGACCGAGGCGCCTGCCGCCACCACGGCTGCGCCGCCGGAACCGGTCGATCCCGACTCTCCGTACCGTGTCCTGATCGTCGAGGACGACCGCGGCCAGGCCCTCTTCGCCCAGAGCGTGCTGCACGGCGCCGGCATGCAGGCCGAAGTGCAGATGCAGTCCGACGGGCTGCTCGACACGATGCGCCGTTTCCGCCCCGATCTTGTGTTGATGGACCTGCACATGCCGGGCAAGGACGGCATGTCGCTGACCATGCTGTTGCGGCAGCAACCCGAGTATCTGCACCTGCCGATCGTGTTCCTGACCGGCGATCCGGACCCGGAACGGCAGTTCGAGGTGCTGGAAAGCGGCGCCGACGACTTCCTCAACAAGCCGATCCGGCCACGCCACCTGATCGCCGCGGTCTCCAACCGTATCCAGCGCGCGCGCCAGCGCAACCAGGCCCTGCAGGCGCCGCGCCCATCGGTCAATACCGATACCGGGCTGCCGACCCGCACCTTCGTGCTCCAGCAACTCGCCGACTCGCTGCAACGCCAGTCGCGCGGCGGGGTGTTCTTCGTCGAGGTCAACAGCGCGCTGAGCCTGCGCGAGCGCTACGGCTACGCCGTTTTCGAGCACCTCATGAGCCAGGCTGGCCGACAGCTGGCGGCGGCCGCGTCGCCGCACCCGGTCGCACGCCTGAACGACAACAGTTTCCTGATGCTGGCCGACAGCGTCGACGAGACCACGCTCGCCGCGCTCGCGCAGCAGTTGCGCGACGGACTGGCCAGTCACGACTTCCAGACCCGCCCCAACGAGGTCCTCAAGCTCCGCGGCTCGGTCGGCTATACCGCCATGTCGCTCGGCTTTGCCGATGCCGGCAGTGCGCTGGAAGCCATCGAACGCGCCGTGCTGCAGGCCCGCCTGAAAGCCGACAGTCTGGCCGAATACGTCCCGGCGGAAGTCGACGACGATGCGCCGCGCATCTCGCTGGAGGATGGCCAGTTCGAGCTGGCCTACCAGCCGATCGTCGCCGTCGCCGGCAGCGACCAGGCGCAGTACCAAGTGCTGTTGCGGATGCGCCAGCCCGATGGCTCGCTGCTGCCGGCCTCGCAGGTCATTCCGGCCGCGGAACTTGCCGGCGGCATCGCGCAGATCGATCACTGGGTGCTGGAACACGCCCTGTACGTGCTCGCCGAACGGCAAGCGGCGGGGCCGTCGCTTCGCCTGTTCGTGTCGCAGTCGCCGCGCTCGCTGGCGCGCGAATCGCACGCGCAGTGGTTGCTGGACGCGCTGCGTGCGCGCGGCATCGAAGGGACCTCGCTGGTGATCGACCTGCGCCTGGCCGATGCGCTGATCCACACGGTCACGCTGCGGCAGTTCTGCCAGCAGCTGATGCCGGCCGGGGTGCAGTTCTGCCTGAGCCAGTTCGAGCCAGGCACGGAGGCCGACGCCCTGCTGACGCAGCTGCCGCTCAGCTTCGTGCGGGTCTCCAGCAAGTACGCCAGCGCACACGCGGATCCCGTACTGCGCGACCAGCTGCGCGGCATCATCGACAGCGCCCATCGCCAGGGACTGCAGGTGATCGGCCAGCAGATCGAGGATCCGCAGGCGGCGGCCGCCATGTGGATGGGCGGCGTCGACTTCATCCAGGGCAACCTGGTGCAGGCGGTCGGCAGCGAACTCGGCTTCGACTTCCATAACGCGGTGCTGTAAGGATGCCCAGCGCCGGACGGACGCCGGTGATGCCCTGGGTGACGATGGCCTGCGCCACCGCGTCGGTCGTGTCGCTGGGCCTGCATTGGTCGGGCCTGGCCGGACCC
Organism: Pseudoxanthomonas japonensis; assembly: GCF_043632995.1. NCBI lineage: Bacteria > Pseudomonadati > Pseudomonadota > Gammaproteobacteria > Lysobacterales > Lysobacteraceae > Pseudoxanthomonas > Pseudoxanthomonas japonensis. The sequence goes on from NZ_CP171632.1 coordinate 3,661,919, forward strand.
TGGTTGCCGGTGGCGACCGCCGCGGGAGGCGCGGCCCTGCTGGCGGCCTTCGTTGCAGCCTGGCACGCACGCGCCGACGCGCACCGCCATGCCGGCATACAGGCACGCGCGGCGATGGCCGAGTCCGAACGCGATGGGCTGCAACGCGACCTGCAGCGGCACGATCGCCTGGAACAGGAACTGGTGCGCGCGAAACAGGCCGCCGAATCCGCGGCGATGGCCAAGGGCGAGTTCCTCGCCACGATGAGCCACGAGATCCGCACGCCGCTCAACGGCATCGTGCCCATGCTGGAAATGCTGTCGCGCGCACCGCTGGCGGCCGACCAGCGCGAGATGCTGACGACGGCAACCGCGTCATCCCACCAGTTGCTGCGGATCGTCGACGACATCCTCGACTACTCCAAGCTCGAGGCCAACAAGCTCGACCTTGAGATCACCGGCTTCAACCTGCGCGAACTGCTCGATGGCGTACTGCAGCTGATGTATCGCCCGGCGGAGAACAAGGGGTTGCGCCTGAGCCTGCAGCTCGACCCGGCCGTGCGCCTGCCCGTTCGCGGCGACCCGGTGCGCCTGCGGCAGGTGCTCACCAACCTCGTCGGCAACGCGATCAAGTTCACCGAACGCGGCTCGGTGACCCTCGTGGTGCGCAGGCTGGGCGAGACCGCCGCGCAGCACCTGCTGCGGTTCGAAGTGCGCGATACCGGCATCGGCATCGAAGAGGACGCCCGCCACCGGCTGTTCCATTCCTTCAGCCAGGCGGATGCATCGACCACGCGCCTGTACGGCGGCACCGGGCTGGGACTGGCCATCTGCCGACGCATCGTCGACCTGATGGGCGGGCGTATCGACGTGGTGTCGGAGGTGGGGCGCGGGTCCACCTTCTGGTTCGAAGTACCGCTGATGAAGGTCATCGGCGACCTGCGCCAGCGCGACAACGGCGCGCTCGACCACGGCCGCGTGCTGATCGTCTCGCCCGATGCCCGCCTGCGCCAGCGCCTCACGCTGCTCGCCACCAACTGGGGCATGCATCCGGTCGCCGTCGAAACCACGCAGGAAGCCCTGGACCGCCTGCGCCTGGTGGGCGAGCAGGGGCAGCAGGACTACCTCGCCGTGCTGGCCGACATCGGCGGCATCCGCAGTACAGCGCTGGCGTTGCATCGCGCGATCACGCGACGGCCAACGCCCGACCCGCTGCGCCTGCTGTGGCTGTATGGCGACGACACGGTGCCGGCGGAGCTGCATCCGCGCAGCACGCTGTTGTCGCGGCAATCGCCCGACGCGGACCTGCGCGCCGCCCTGACCGGCGCCACGCCGGAGCAGGAAGCGGACGCCGTCGATGCGCTGGACGAGATCTTTCCCGAGTCCGCTGTCGTCCTGCCTCCCGCCGACGACGCCATGCCCGCACCGGGCGAGGCGCTCGCCGACGCACCCCTGCCGCCCGTCGTCCAGGCGGAGGACACCGCGACGACGGAGCCGGAGCCCGCGGTGGTCAGCGCGATGCGGACGGAGCCGCGCCTGCTGCTGGTGGAAGACAACCCGGTCAACCTGCTGGTAGCCCAGAAGCTGCTGTCCGTGCTCGGCTTCCGCTGCGAGACGGCCGCCAACGGCGACATCGCGCTGAAGCGCATGCAGCTGGAGCATTTCGACCTGATCCTGATGGATTGCCAGATGCCGGTGCTGGACGGCTATGCCGCCACGCGTCGCTGGCGCGAACTGGAAACGCAGCGCGCCGAAGGAGGCCGCCTGCCGATCGTGGCGATGACCGCCAACGCCATGGCAGGAGACCGCCAGCGCTGCCTGGATGCGGGCATGGACGACTACCTGGCCAAGCCGGTGTCGCGCGAACAGCTGGAAAGCTGCCTGCACCGCTGGCTACCCGACCGCATGAACTTCGTGCTGCGCAATGCCGCCCTCGTCACACCGGCGGAACCCGCACCGCCCTCGCCCGCCGTAGCCACGGCGCGTGCGCCCGCGCCCAGCTTTCCGGTGCTGGACCAGACGATGCTGGAGGAATTGCGCGAGATCGCCGGCGACGAGACCTCGCGCATCATCAGCATTTTCCTGGAAGATGCGCCGCGCCTGATCGGCACGCTGGAGAAGGCCGCCGCCGTTCCGGACCTGGACGCGATGCGCGACGCGGCTCACACGCTCAAGTCGTCCAGTGCGAATGTCGGCGCCATGGCGCTGTCGGCCGCCGCCAAGCGCGTGGAACTGGGCGCCCGCGCCCGCAAGCTGGAACGCCCGGCCGTGGCCGTGGCGCTGGTCATCGCGGAGTACGCGCGCGCGCGCATGGCCCTGCAGGGCTACGCCGCACAGCAGTTGGGCCGGCCACTGCTCCCGCCGCAGCAGGCCGCGACGGCTCAGTCCTCGAGCTTGGTCAACAGATAGTTCGGTTCGCCGATCCGGTCGATCACCGATAGCTGCGTTTCCAGCCAGTCGATGTGCTCTTCCTCGGAGTCGAGAATGGTGGCGAACAACTGGCGACTGACGTAGTCCGCCACCGATTCGCAGTACGCGATCGCCTCGCGCAGCAGCGGCAGCGCCTCCTGCTCCAGGAGCAGGTCGCATTCGAGGATCTCGCGCGGCGTCTCACCGATGCGCAGCTTGCCCAGCGCCTGGAAGTTCGGCAGGCCATCGAGGAAGAGGATGCGCTCCGACAGTTTGTCGGCGTGCTTCATCTCGTCGATGGATTCCTTGTACTCGTGCTCGGCGAGCTCCTTGAAGCCCCAGTTCTTCAGCATCTTGGCGTGCAGGAAGTACTGGTTGATGGCGGTCAGTTCGTTGTAGAGCGCCTTGTTGAGGTACTCGATGACCTTGGCGTCGCCTTTCATGGCCATGCTCCGTGGGCGGGGACGGCAGAGGTTAGCCCGTACGCGCGCACGGTGACGGAACGCGAATCGTGATCATTGGGGAAAAGCCTGCAACGCCGCCGACGGGCGGCATGCGCGCGTCAGGCAGCGTGCGACAGCGCGATGATCGGAAAGAGCGACTCGCGGGCCGCGGGCTGGGCGGATTGGAGTATGCCCATCGCCATGTCGAGGCAGCTGCCGCAATTGGCACCGGCGCCGGTCCGCATGGTCAGTTCGGCCACGGTGGAACATCCGGCGGCGGCAGCCTCACGGATCTGGTGGTCGGTGATGCCATTGCAGATGCAGACGTACACGGCGGTAGCGGCGGCGCGACGGGCTCGGAACGGCCCACCGCCATTTCACCCGGAATGAGAATGATTGTCAATTCTTGGCGGGTTCGCCCAGGCCGCCCCGTTTACGTCCGGGTCGATCCCGATTGCGACGGCGCGCACCATCCGCCGCCCTGGGATCGGGAAGCTGCGGGGGAACCGCCTGCGGCCCCGCCACGCTGCGGGCGAACGAAGCCAAGTGCCCCAACGCACTGGCATAGACACGCCGCTTGAAGATCACCACATGCTCGACCGGGTACCAGAAATCCACCCAACGCCAGTGGTCGAACTCCGGGCTCTCGGTCAGGTCGAGCCGCAGGTTTGTCTCGTCGCCCACCAGCCGCAACAGGAACCACACCTGCTTCTGGCCGATGCAGACCTGCCGTTCGGTCCGCCGGATCGCCCGGGGAGGCAGGCGATAGCGCAGCCAGCCGGGCGTAACGCCCAACACCTCGACATGTTCGGGCAACAGGCCGGTTTCTTCGCGCAACTCGCGGTACATGGCCTCGACCGGCGTCTCGTCCGTGTTCATGCCGCCTTGCGGGAACTGCCAGCCATCCCGGCGCACACGTCGCGCCCAGAACACCCGGCCGTCCGGCCGCATCAACACGATGCCGACATTGGGTCGGTAGCCGTCCGGATCGATCACGATGCGGACTCCTGAAATCTACTGCCCCCGACTCTGCCACGCGTCGCCGCGGGCGACAAGCGCGCGCCCCACGCTTGACAGGCATGGGGTCGAAATGAAGAATACGCGGTTCGCGCGGCTATGTAGCTCAGCCGGTTAGAGCACAGCACTCATAATGCTGGGGTCGGTGGTTCGAGTCCACCCATAGCCACCAGATTCCCGAGCGGAATCAACGCGTTGAGAACGACCCGCCGCGAGGCGGGTTTTTTGTTGGGCGGGGCCTGGTGCTGCGGACCGGGGTGGCTCGGCTTGCTCGGCACTTCCGGGGCCAAGCACCGCGTCCGCCGGGGGTCGCATTGTCGACAGCAGCGCTCGCATCTCCCCAAGCCGCATCTCCACCGCGCCTGTCGCTTTTCCAGGTCCACTGAGCGCAATTGAGCTGCGCAGTGCCATGCACGAAACCAACAATGAGTTGTCTGGCGAGGCCGCAATTGCCATGGCATTGCTTGTCGGCCCCCACAGACTCTGCGTGCGTGTAGATGCCGCGAATTGCCTATCCCGCATGAGCCAAACCGCTCGTGCCGACGTTCATGCCATCCAGGACCGCATTGGGTATGCGTCCGCTCCCCCATGTGTCGATGTCTCCGCTCCGCAATGAGTTGCGCGAGGGTTATGGGAGAAAGCTTGCGCACGACCACGTGGACCACGTGCGACTGGACGACGGCAGTGCCATCCGGCTCGACCATATCGTCAGCGTCGATGGCGCGCCGCAGGCGTCGTTTGCCGACGCCTGCGCTGCCTCCCGGTGGCTGCTGCGATCAGCTGCGCGCGAACGCCAGCAGATCGGCGTTGAGCTGCTCGCGGCTGGTATCGCCCAGCGAGTGCGAGCCACCCTTGTAGATCTTCAGCTCGGCGCCGGACACCAGCTTGGCCGACAGCTTCGCGGATGCGTCGATCGGCACGATCTGGTCGTCATCGCCATGGATGATCAGCGTGGGCACGTCGAATTTCTTCAGGTCTTCGGTGAAGTCGGTTTCCGAGAATGCCTTGATGCAGTCGTACGCATTCTTGAAGCCCGACTGCATGCCCTGCGTCCACCATGCGCGGATGTTGCCTTCCGACACCTTCGCGCCCGGCCGGTTGTAGCCGAAGAACGGGCCGCTGGCGACATCGAGGAAGAACTGCGCGCGGTCCGCGAGATAGGCCTCGCGGAAACCATCGAACACCGACATCGGCAGGCCGCCCGGATTCGCGTCGGTCTTCAGCATGATCGGCGGCACCGCGCCCATCAGCACGGCCTTCTTCACCCGCTTCGTGCCGTGGCGGCCGATGTAGCGCGCGACTTCGCCACCGCCGGTGGAGTGGCCGATCATCACGACATCCTTGACGCCCAGGTGCTCGAACAGCTGCTCGAGATCGTCGGCATAGGCGTCCATCTCGTTGCCGTTCCACGGCTGGCTGGAACGGCCATGGCCGCGCCGGTCGTGGGCGATGCAGCGGAAGCCGTTGCTGGCTAGGTGGAAGATCTGCGGATCCCAGGCATCGGCGCTCAATGGCCAGCCGTGGCTGAAGGAGACCACGGGGCCCTTGCCCCAGTCCTTGTACCAGATGGTCGTGCCGTCTTTGGTGGTGAACGTGGCCATGCGTCGCTCCTCGTGGGGGATGGTGGGAGAAAGGTTGCCCGCGGCCGCGAGCGGCAACGCGGGAAGCGCAGCGAACGCGGTGGCGGCTGCGCCGGCGATGACCACGCGGCGTCGCCGCGGGTCGGCAGGTTGGTCGTCGTCTGGTGTGCGCATCGCGATGTTGCGCCTGTGGTCGTGGAGACCATGTCAGCGTGCGCCCGCGCCCATGCGTCGCGATTGCACAATCGTGCGCGACGTGGCGTGACGCTCAGAGCTGGATGATGCCGCGCTTGATCGCGATGGTGACGGCGTGCGTTCGATCGTTGGCGGCGAGCTTGGACAGGATGCTCTTCATATGCGCCTTGACCGTTTCTTCCGAGATGCCGAGCGTGCGCGCAACGCATTTGTTCGCGTAGCCCTCGGCGACCTGGCGCAACACGTCGACTTCGCGCGCGCTCAGTCCGTCGTCGCCCAGTTGTTCGGCCAGGCTGTCGGCGATTTCGGGCGGCACGCGGCGCCCGCCTGCGTGCACCACGCGGATCGTGTCCGCCAGTTCCCGGCGCAGCATGCTCTTGAGCAGGTAGCCGCGGGCACCCGCCCGCAGCGCACACAGGCACTGCACATCGCCCTGGTAGGTCGTCAGCACGACGATCCGCGCCGCGGGGTCCTGCTCGCGGATCGCGCGGATCGCGCTGATGCCGTCCATGCCCGGCATCTGCAGGTCCATCAGCACCACGTCGGGACGCAGGCTGTCGTAAAGGTCGACCGCTTCCCTGCCTTCGGTGGCTTCGGCCTGCACGCGCATGTCCGGCTGCGTGCCGAGCACCGCCGCGATCCCTTCGCGCAGCAAGGGGTGATTGTCCACGACCAGCACGCGGATCATGCCGTCGGAAGGAAGCGGGCTGGCAGGCGGTGGCAGCGACACGGCGCGGGAGGAGGAACGGGGTGCGGGCAAAGAAGCGCGTGCCCTCGGTTGGCTCGAGGCGTTACCGAGCCCGCACCGTCCGTCGGAAGGATGTCGTCGTTTCGTTGGCGGGCGAAGCGGACGGACGGTGCGTCGACCTACCCCGATCGAGTGAGGACACTCCTACCCCGACAGGGGTATCAAGGTGCATCGACACCGAGGCACCTTGAGGCACAGGGGGGCACCGGCGCACGACCCACGTTGCGCCCCATATCCGACAAGGCACGACCATGCACGCCGGCCAGGACACCCATCCTGCCATCCAACGCAGTGCGCCGGGCCTCAACGAGCGCGCCTTCCTGCGCGCGGACGCGTTCATCCTGCGCAACCTGGGCAGGAACTTCACGCTGGCGGACGTCGCGGCAGCCGCGTGCATCAGCCGCTTCCACTTCGCCCGGCAATTCTGCCAGCGCGTGGGCTGCAGCCCGATGGCCTACGTGATGCGGCTGCGGCTGGAACGCGCCAAGGAAATGCTGGCGCGCGGCGACCAGCGTATCGCCGACACCGCCGCGGCGCTGGGCTTCTACGACCAGAGCCACTTCACCCGCACGTTCCGTCGCGCTACCTGCGTGTCGCCGCGCGCGTTCTCGCACGAGTGCCGTCACGCCGGCACTACGGGTGCGACCCGCATACTCCGCCTGTCCGACACCGCGCAGGCAAACGCGCATCCCTGAGGAGCGACGACGATGGCCAGGATCCTGGTGCTCTACTACTCCGCCTACGGGCATATCGAAACGATGGCGCATGCCATCGCCGAAGGCGCGACCGGTGCGGGCGCGCAGGTCGACATCAAGCGCGTGCCCGAACTGGTGCCGGACGAGGTGGCACGCGCCTCGCACTACAAGCTCGACCAGCCCGCGCCGGTCGCCACCATCGCGGAACTCGCCGACTACGACGCGATCATCGTCGGCACCGGCACCCGCTTCGGCCGCATCAGTTCGCAGATGGCCAGTTTCCTGGACCAGGCCGGCGGCCTGTGGGCGCGCGGCGCCCTGCACGGCAAGGTCGGCGCAGCATTCACCTCGACCGCTACCCAGCACGGAGGCCAGGAGACCACCCTGTTCTCCATCATCACCAACCTGCTGCATTTCGGCATGGTCATCGTCGGCTTGGACTACGGTCACGCCGGCCAGATGACGCTGGACGAGATCACCGGCGGCTCGCCGTACGGCGCCAGCACCATCGCCGGCGGCGATGGCTCACGGCAGCCGTCGGAGAACGAGTTGAAGGGCGCGCGCTACCAGGGCCGCGTGGTTGCGGAGACCGCGATCAAGCTGCACGGCTGACCACACTCCCGCGGCCGCTCACCCCTGCGGTACGCCGGTCATGTCCGGCAGGCGATGGGCCACGCCCTTGTGGCAGTCGATGCACGTCTTCTTGCCGGTGCCCAACCACAGCTTGTGCACCTGCGCCGCGCGCGATCCCTGCCGGGTGAGATCCATCGAGTCGTAGTCGTGGCAATTGCGACACTCCAGCGAATCGTTGGCCTTCAACCGGTTCCATTCATGGGTCGCCAGGATCAGGCGTTCGTCGAGGAACTTCTCGCGCGTGTTGATGGTGCCGAAGATCTTGCCCCAGACTTCCTTGGAGGCCTGCATCTTGCGGGCGATCTTGTCGGTCCAGTTGTGCGGCACGTGGCAGTCCGGACAGGTGGCGCGCACACCGGAGCGGTTGCTGTAATGGATGGTGGACTTCAGTTCCTCGAACACGTTGTCCTGCATCTCATGACAGCTGGTGCAGAACGCTTCCGTATTGGTCGCCTCGAGCGCAGTGTTGAAGCCACCCCAGAAGATCACGCCCGCCAGGAACCCGGCCACCGTCAGGAAGCCGAGGCTGTAGTGCCGGCTGGGCAGCCGCAGCGTGCGCCAGAACGCCAGCCCCTCCCGCTTCATCCGTGACCACATGGGCTACTCCTTCGCCGTCGGCGGCACCGACAGCACGCTGTCGATGTCGCGGAACTGGTTCGCCACCAGCACCGGCGCGTCCGTCTGCACCACGTGGCACTGGTTGCAGAAATAGCGGCGCGGCGAGACGGTCGCCAGGAACTGGTCGTCGCGGTCCATGTAGTGGGTCACGCTGACCGGCGGCGCCTGGAACGTCGCTGCGTTGGCGCGCGCATGACACAGCATGCAACGGTTGCTGTTCCTGTCGACCTGGTAGCCGTCGATGGCATGCGGGATGGTCGGCGGCTGCATCGGATAGGCGCGGGCGCGCTTGAGGTCGGCGTTCTCCACGTGCGCGAGCGGTGGCGGATGCCCCTCCTGATCCACTGGCACGCCTCGCCGAAGCGCGTCGAGCTGTCCCGCGCCGGGCACGAACACCGCCCGCGCGTCGACCGGCGTGGATGTGGCGGGCACCGGCGCTTCGTGCCGGTCGGGCCGGCCCACCATCCACCCGGCCGTGAACACCAGCGCCATCAGCACCCCTGTCAGCGCCACCGCGATCCATAGCTGCTTGTTCTGCATGGCGAGCCTCCTAGGCGGCGACGACCTTGACCGCGCACTTCTTGTAATCGGTCTGCTTGGAAATCGGATCGGTCGCATCCAGCGTGACCTTGTTGATCAGCTGGCCCGCGTCGAACCACGGCACGAACACGACGCCGCGCGGCATCCGGTTGCGCCCGCGCGTCTCCACCCGCGAGCGCATCTCGCCCCGGCGCGAGGCCACGATGATCTCGTCGCCGCGCTTGAGGCCGCGCTCTTTCGCGTCATCCGGATTCATGAACACCACCGCCGCCGGGAACGCCTTGTACAACTCCGGCACGCGCATCGTCATCGAACCCGAGTGCCAGTGCTCCAGCACCCGGCCGGTGACCAGCCACAGGTCGAACTCGCCATCGGGCGATTCGGCGGCCGGCTCGTACGGCAGCGCCCAGATCACCGCCTTGCCATCCTTGTTGCCGTAGAACTCGAAGCCGCTCCCCGCCTTGACGTAAGGATCCGCACCTTCGCGGTAGCGCCAGCGCGTCTCCTTGCCCTTGACCACCGGCCAACGCAGGCCGCGCGCCTTGTGGTAGTCGTCGAACGGCGCCAGGTCGTGGCCGTGGCCGCGACCGAAGGCGGCGTATTCCTCGAACAGGCCCTTCTGCACGTAGAACCCGAACAGCGCCGATTCGTCGTTGGCGTAGCCGCGCTCGATCTGCTCGCTCGGGAAGCGGTCCACGTTGCCGTTGCGGTACAGCACGTCGAACAGCGTCTTGCCCTTGTACTGCGGGTTCGCCGCCAACAGGTCGGCCGGCCAGCACTCGTCGGTGGTGAAGCGCTTCGAGAATTCCATCAGCTGCCACAGGTCCGAGCGCGCCTCGCCTGGCGCCTTCACCAGCTGGTGCCAGAACTGGGTGCGCCGCTCGGCGTTGCCGTAGGCGCCCTCCTTCTCCACCCACATCGCGGCGGGCAGGATCAGGTCCGCCGCCTGCGCCGTCACCGTGGGATAGGCATCGGAAACGACGATGAAGTTGTCCGGGTTGCGGTAGCCCGGCCAGGTTTCCTCGCGCAGGTTCGCCGCGGCCTGCATGTTGTTGTTGACCATTACCCAGTACGCGTTGAGCTTGCCGTCCTTCAACGCGCGGTTCTGTTCGACGGCGTGGTAGCCCACTTTCGGATTGATGGTGCCGGGCGGGAGTTTCCAGATCTCCTCGGCGTGCTTCCGGTGCTCGGGATTGGTCACCACCATGTCTGCCGGCAGGCGATGGCTGAACGTGCCCACCTCGCGCGCCGTGCCGCACGCCGACGGTTGCCCGGTCAGCGAGAACGGACTGTTGCCCGGCGTGGCGATCTTCCCGGTCAGCAGGTGGATGTTGTAGACCATGTTGTTGGCCCAGACGCCGCGCGTGTGCTGGTTGAAGCCCATGGTCCAGAACGACATCACCTTGGTCTTCGGATCGGCGTACAGCTCGGCCAGCTGCTCCAGCCAGCCGCGTTCCGCGCCCGTCATCTCGACGGCCTTCTCCAGCGTGTACGGCGCCACGAAGCGCGCGAAATCCTCGTAGCCGATCGGCTGCCCGCCGTTGGCATCCTTCGCGTTCTTCGCCTTCACTTCCAGCGGATGGTCCGGCCGCAGGCCGTAGCCGATGTCGTCGTTGCCGCGCTTGAAGGTGGTGTGCTTGCCGACGAAGTCCTGGTTGACCTTGCCGGTGCGGATGATGTGGTTGGCGATGTAGTTGAGGATGACCAGGTCGGTCTGCGGCTTGAAGATGACCGGGATGTCGGCCAGTTCGAAGCTACGATGCTCGAAGGTGGACATCACCACCACCTTCACGTGCGGATGCGACAACCGCCGGTCGGTCACCCGCGTCCATAGGATCGGGTGCATCTCGGCCATGTTCGAACCCCACAGCACGAACGCGTCCGCCGCCTCGATGTCGTCGTAGCAGCCCATCGGCTCGTCCATGCCGAAGGTGCGCATGAAGCCCGCCACCGCCGAGGCCATGCAATGGCGGGCGTTCGGGTCGATGTGGTTGCTGCGGAAGCCGGCCTTCATCAGCTTGTTGGCCGCATAGCCCTCGAAGATCGTCCACTGCCCCGAGCCGAACATGCCGATCGCGTCGCTGCCCTTCTCCTTGAGGACGCGCTTGAACTGCGCCGCCATCACGTCGAAGGCTTCATCCCAGCCCACCGCGGTGAACTCGCCGTCCTTCGCGTAGACGCCGTTCTTCTTCCGCAGCAATGGCTGGGTCAGGCGATCGGCGCCGTACAGGATCTTCGAGAGGAAGTAGCCCTTCACGCAGTTGATGCCGCGGTTGACCTCGGCGTGCACATCGCCGTGCGTCGCCACCACGCGCCCGTCCTTGACCGCGACGTTCACGCCGCAGCCGGTGCCGCAGTAGCGGCACGGCGCCTTGTCCCACTTCAGCGTGGTCAGGTCGCCTTCGGTGACGACGTTGCTGCCGCTGCCGGCCAGCGGCAGGCCGGCCGCGGCGGCGGCCGTGGCCAGCGCGCTGTGGCGGATGAAGTCACGACGTGTGCTCATGGGCCTCTCCGGTCATGGACAGGATGGACAGTGAAGGCAAGGATTCGTCGAGGGCGTGCGCCGGCTCGGCGTGGTGGTAGACCAGCAGCACGTTGAGTACGCCGGGCACGGCCTGCAGCTGGTCGACGCGCTCCATCACCGCATGGCGGTCGGCGGATTCGCAGATCACCACGCTGCGCGTGCCGCCGGCGAGCGCCAGGTCGAGGTCGGCGTGTTCGCGGATCATCGCGGCCAGCGCGCCGCCGGCGGTGTCGCGGTGCTGGATGACAAAGCTGGCGATATGGATGTCGGGTGCGGGTGCGTTCAAGCGACGGCCTCCATGGCGGGTGCGTGCTGCACCGTGATGGCGTCTACCGGGCACGGCGCGACGCAGGCGCCGCAGCCCGTGCATGTATCGAGATCGACGGTGGCCGCGCCGCGCGCGCCGGGCGCCACGCGGATCGCGGACGTTGGGCAGACGTCACGGCAGCTGGCGCAGACCACGCCCTGCGCCGACAGGCAGGTGGTGGCGACCTGGGCGACGAGGGTCCACGGCGGGTCACGCGCAGCTTCGAAGGCGCCGCTGTCGCATGCCGCCACGCAGTCGCCGCAGAACGTGCATTCGCCCGCGCGCGCCTCGAAGCGCGGCAGGCCATCGGCACCGCGGACCAGTACCTGCTCGGGACACGCCCGCACGCAGGCATCGCAGTGCGTGCAGGCGGCCAGGAACTCAGGCTCGGGCTTCGCCCAGGGCGGTCGCAACGCGATGGACAACGGTTCGGCGGGCAGGCGGCCGAACAGCAGGGCACGACGGGAAGGGGAGCGGATATCGCCCATCGCTCACGGCCCGGTCGGCGGCCCGGAGAACAGCAGCTGCCACATCCACACCAGGAAGCCGTAGCCGGAGACGATCAGCACGGCCGCCAGCGGAAAGATGACCGCCGTCAGCAACAGGAACGCGGCGCGCTCCTGCTTCTTGCTCGCAACGGCTGTTCCTTCGCTCTGCTCCATGATGCCTACCTTGCGGTTGGGTACTGGGTGCGACGATGCTGCGGCCGCAGGCTATCACATTTACGTGACTGCCCCGGCGCCTGCCATCGGGAGGGCAACTCAGGGCGCCGGATGCGCGAGCGCGATCCAGTCGTCGGGCGTGTTGCAGTTGCGCAACGCCTGCGACCAACGTGCTGCGGGCAGGACCTGCGTCTCCACGCCGTGCTGCAGCGCGCGCAACGACCGCTCGCGGCCGGAACGCTGGCCGATGTCTTCCATCACGGCGCGCAGGCGATCGTCCATCCGCAGCCGCATCGGCAAGGCGTGGCCTTCCACGCAGGCGCACGTGGCGCCGGCGGCGAGCAAGGCATGCAGCAGGTCTGCGGACAGCAGTGGCATGTCCACCGGCACCACGATCCATGCGCCGTCGCGCAGGCGCGGGGCGAGTTGCGCCAGTGCGCCCATCGGTCCGGTATCGGGCGTCGCGTCGGGCACGCCGCCGATGTCCGGGCGATCACCGCTGACGATCACCTCGCTTGCGCCTGCGGTGAGCAGCAACGCACGCATATGCGTCAGCAACGTGCCGTCGCCCCAGGGCAGCACGGCCTTGTCCGTGCCCATGCGCGAGGAGCGCCCGCCCGCGAGCAGCACCGCACGCCACGCGGGCATTGGCTGGCTCACGCCGGCATCCACGCGGGGGGCCGCAGATGGCTCAACCCGTGCACCTGCACCGGCGTGCCTGCGACCACCTCACCGACATCGGCCGGCAGCGTGATCCATGCGCTTGCCTGCGAGAACGGCAGCAGGCGGAACGAGGCCTGCGCCGGCGCCACGTGCGCGCGCAGTCGACCATCTCGGTCGCACTGCAGCGTGCCGTGCAAGGCCGCATGCAGCCCGGTACGCGAGCGGCAGTCGTCGGCGAGCGGCAACCAGTGCGGCGTTTCCGGCGGCAAACCCAGCCAAGCGCGCACCAGTGGTTCGACAAGGAAGCGGAATCCCACCGCCGTCGACAGCGGATTGCCCGGCAGGCCGACGAACAGCGGCCCGTCGCGCAGCCGCGCGGCGAGCACCGGCTTGCCCGGGCGGATCGCCACGCCGTGGAAGAGGATCTCGGCGCCCCGCGCGCCCAGCGCGGACGGCACGAAGTCGTAACAGCCCTTCGACACTGCGCCCGTGCTGAGCACCAGGTCGACGTCCTCGGCGAGTGCGGCATCCAGCGCGGCCTGGAACGCGGCCACGTCGTCGCCCACGCGGACGATGCGCTGCACCTCGGCACCGGCGGCGGCGATGGCGAGCGCGAGATAAGGCGACGTCGCATCGTGGATGCCACCCGGTGGCAGCCGTTCGCCCGCCGCGACGATCTCGCGGCCCGTCGCCAGCACGGCCACGCGTGGACGCCGCGCCACCGGGATCCGGTCGATGCCCAGGCCGGCGATCAGCATCAGTGAGGCAGCATCGAGCACGTGTCCGGCCGGCAACACGGACTGCCCCGGCATCACGTCTTCGCCGCGGCGACGGATGTTCACGCCGGCCGCCACCTCGCCCAGCACGCGTATCCGCGACGCGCCCGAGGCCGACGCAGGCAACGCCTCGATCCGCTCCACCGGAACGACCGTATCGGCGCGCGCCGGCAACGGGGCACCGGTCATGATCTCCCACGCCAACGCGTCATCCTGCGGCGCAGGCTCGCCGGCGCCGATGCGCGCGCCGATCTCCCACGCCCGCCCATCCGGCACCGGCATGCCGCCGGTCGCGAGCGCCACGCCATCCAGTGCCGCATTGTCGAAAGGCGGCAGCGCCAGGTCGCTGACGATCGCCGCGGCCAGCACGCGGCCGAGCGCGTCGCCGGGCGCGAGCGCCTGCGTGCCGCGCAGGACCGCGCCGTCCGTCAGTCGTGCCACCGCGTCGTGGTACCCGATCACCCTGCCTCCTCGTCCCTGGCCTCACGGCGGGCACCAGCCTAGTGCGGCCCCATGCGCTTGCCAATCGTGGCGGACGGACGCGCCTTCACGCCGCTGAAGCCTGCGGCGGCGTGCCGCACCCGATTGACCCATGTCAAGGACAGCGCGGCGCGACCTGCCTAGGCTGCTCCCATGGCCAGCCTGTCCTCCCTTTTCGACCCCGACCTGCTGCGGCGCTACGACACGCCGGGGCCGCGCTACACCTCGTACCCCACCGCGCCGCAGTTCTCGCCGGACTTCGACGAGCCCGACCTGCGCGCGATGGCCGCGATCAGCAACGGCGACCCGATCCCGCGACCGCTGTCGCTGTACCTGCACATCCCGTTCTGCACCAGCCCGTGCTTCTACTGCGGCTGCAACCGCATCATCACCCGCGACACCGCACGCGGTGCGTCCTACCTCACCCGCCTCTACCGCGAGGTGGCGATGAGCTCGGCGCTGTTCGACCGCGACCGCGACGTGGAGCAGGTGCACTTCGGCGGCGGCACGCCGAACTTCCTGTCGCCGGCGCAGATCACCGAAGCGATGGACGTGCTGCGCCGGCACTACTCGTTCGCACCGGCATCGCGGCTGGACTGCTCGATCGAGCTGGATCCGCGCTTCGTCACCCCGGACGACATCGGCGAACTCGCCGCCGCCGGCTTCAATCGCGCCAGCCTGGGCGTGCAGGACTTCGATCCCGAGGTGCAGCGCGCGGTGAACCGCATCCAGAGCGTCGAGCAGACGATGGCGATCATCGACGCCTGCCGTACGCACGGCCTGCAGTCGGTCAACGTCGACCTGATCTACGGCCTGCCGAAGCAGACCCTGGCCGGCTTCTCGCGCACGCTCGACATCACCCTCGACGCGCGGCCCGACCGGCTGGCGATCTACAGCTACGCGCACATGCCGTCGCTGTTCCGCCCGCAGCAGCGCATCAATGCCGACGAACTGCCGGCGCCGGAAGACAAACTGGGTCTGCTGCAGTGCGCGATCGACAAGCTGGGCGAGGCGGGCTACGTCTACATCGGCATGGACCACTTCGCCCTGCCCAGCGACAGCCTGGCCATCGCGCAGCAGCGCGGTGGCCTGCACCGCAACTTCATGGGCTACACGACGCATGCCGAGAGCGATCTGGTCGGCCTGGGCGTCAGCGCGATCAGCCACATCGGCCCCAGCTTCAGCCAGAACCCGCGCGACCTCGGCAGCTGGGAACAGGCGATCGACCAGGGCCATCTGCCTGTCTGGCGCGGCATGCGGCTGGAGGAGGACGACGTGATCCGCGCCGACGTCATCCAGCAGCTGATGTGCCACGGCACGCTGGACTACTGCGACCTCGGCCGTCGCCACGTGATCGATTTCACGACGTACTTCGCCGATGCGCTGCAACGCTTGCGCCCGCTGCAGGACGATGGCCTGGTGCAGCTGGCCACCGACGGCCTGCGTGCGACCTCGCGGGGACGCCTGCTGTTGCGTATCATCGCGATGTGCTTCGACCGCTACCTGCCCACCACCGCAGCCTCGACGCCTCGCTTCTCGCGCACGGTCTGATCCTCCCGGGAGTGTCCGCATGACCTCGCCGCTGGTCTTTCCGCGCACCGACGCGAGCATCGTCGCCGACGACGGCGATTCGCTGACCTTCTGTTCCACCTGTGCGTTCTCGCAGGCCTGCCTCTCCGAGGGCATGGACAAGCGCGCGTTGATGGACCTGCACGTGCTGGTCGAACACGTCGGTCCACTGCGAGCGGGCGAACACGTGTTCCGCGAGGGCGATCCGTTCGGCGCCATCGCCGCGGTGCGCGCCGGTACGGTGAAGACCTACCAGATCGACCGCAACGGGCACGAACAGGTCCTCGGCTTCCACCTGCCCGGCGAAGTGATCGGCCTCAACGCGATCCACGGCGACCGGTACCCATGCAACGCCATCGCGCTGGATACGGTGATGCTGTGCCGCTTCTCGTTCCCCAAGATCGCGATGCTGGCCACCCGCCTGCCCAACCTGCAGCAGCACCTGTTCAAGCTGATGAGCCACGACATCGGCGTGGCCTCGCTGTTCGCGCGTGACAACACCGCCGACGAGCGCATGGCCGCGTTCCTGATCGGCCTGTCGCGACGGCTGGCCGCGCGCGGCTTCTCGCCGCGCCGGTTCCAGCTGACGATGGCACGCACCGACATCGCCAACTACCTGCGCCAGGCGCCGGAAACGGTCAGCCGCGTGCTGCGCCGGTTCGAAAAGGACGGCCTGCTGCACATCAAGCAGCGCGACGTCGAGATCCTCGACCTGCCCCGCCTGGAAGCCCTCGCGCTGACCGTGCTGCGGGAGTGAGCGTGGCTGCCGGCGTGGGAGCGACGTCAGTCGCAAGCCTGTCCTTCGGGAGCTGCACACGATCGCGACTGACGTCGCTCCCACGAGGCAACGCCGACTATTCCCTGCCGGCTTGACCTGCGTCATGGAGGCCCCCGGCCGGCGCGCCGATGATGCGGCCGTTCCTCCAGGAGAGCCGCATCATGAATTCGACACGCAAGTTGTGGGTGGGGTTGGCGGCCCTGCTCATTGCGTCGTTCGCCGTCCTGCTCTGGGTCGGCAGCGAAGTACACCGCCAGGCGCCACCCATGCCGGAGCAGGTCGTCGCCGACGACGGCACGGTGGTCTATACGCGCAAGGACATCGAAACCGGTCGCCAGGTCTGGCAGTCCATCGGTGGCCAGCAGCTGGGCTCCATCTGGGGTCACGGCGGCTACGTCGCGCCCGACTGGGGCGCCGACTGGCTGCACCGCGAAGCCGAGGCCGTGCTGGATTTGTGGGCCAAGCGCGACGCCGGCGTCGACAGCTACAAGCACCTCGACGAAGCCACCCAGGCCGCCTACGCCAAGCGCGTGCAGCAGCTGCTGCGGCCGAACACCTATGACGAAGCCACGGGCACCGTGCACGTCAGCAACGACCGCGCGCTCGCGATCGCGCAGGTGGCGTCGCACTACACCGACCTGTTCAGCGACGACCCGGGGACCGCCGAGCTGCGCGAGGCGTATGCCATGCGCAACAACACCGTGCCCGATGCCGAGCATCGCCGCCAGCTGACCGCGTTCTACTGGTGGGCGGCGTGGTCGTCGGTGACCGAGCGTCCGGGCGCAGAGATCAGCTACACGGCCAACTGGCCGGCGGACGAGCTGGTCGGCAACACGCCGCCACCGAGCGCCTTCATGTGGACGGTCTTCAGCGTGCTGTTCCTGATCCTCGGCGTTGCACTGCTGGGGTGGCACTACGCGGTCAACCACGGCGACGAGATGGCACCGGTGCTGCCAAAGACCGATCCGCTCGCGAAGATCAGGATCACCCCGTCGATGCGCGCCACCGCGAAGTACTTCTGGGTGGTCATCGCGCTGTTCGTGGTGCAGATCCTGCTGGGCGCGATCACCGCGCACTACCAGGTGGAAGGCCAGGAGGCCTACGGCTTCGCGCTGGCCGACATCCTGCCGTACTCGCTGACCCGTACCTGGCATACGCAACTCGCGGTGCTGTGGATCGCGACCGCATGGCTGGGCATGGGCCTGTACATCGGTCCGGCGATCTCCGGACATGAGCCGAGATTCCAGAGGGTGGGCGTCAATTTCCTGTGGACATGCCTGCTGATCATCGTGGTCGGTGCGTTCACCGGTCAGTGGTTCGCGGTGATGCAGAAGCTGGGGCTGGAGCACAACTTCTGGTTCGGCCACCAGGGCTGGGAATACGTCGACCTCGGCCGCTTCTGGCAATGGTTCCTGTTCGTCGGCCTGACCCTGTGGCTGGTGCTGGTGGGCCGTGCGCTGTGGCCGGCAATCCGCCATGGCGGCGAATCGCGCAGCATCGTCAGCCTGCTGTTCCTGTCCACCGTCGCCATCGGCCTGTTCTATGCGGCCGGCCTGATGTGGGGCGAGCACACGCACCTGTCGATGGTCGAGTACTGGCGCTGGTGGGTCGTGCACCTGTGGGTGGAGGGCTTCTTCGAGGTCTTCGCGGTGGCGGTGATCGCCTTCCTGTTCACCCGCCTGGGCCTGCTGCAGACGAAGAGCGCCACGGTCGCGGTGCTGTTCGCGACCATCGTGTTCATGGCCGGCGGCGTGCTGGGCACGCTGCACCACCTGTACTTCACCGGCACGCCGACGGCGGTAATCGCCATCGGCGCGAGCTTCTCCGCATTGGAAGTGGTACCGCTGGCCTACGTGGGCTTCGAGGCCTACCACAGCTGGAAGATGGGCAAGGCCACGCCGTGGATGCAGCGTTACCGCTGGCCGATCATGTTCTTCATCGCGGTGGCGTTCTGGAACCTGGTGGGCGCGGGCCTGTTCGGCTTCCTGATCAATCCGCCGCTGCCGCTGTACTACATGCAGGGCCTGAACCTGACCCCGAACCACGGCCACACGGCGCTGTTCGGCGTGTACGGCATGCTCGGCATCGGCCTGATGCTGTTCTGCCTGCGCGGTCTGAAGCCGGACGTGGTGTGGAACGAGAAGCTGCTGAAGACCGCGTTCTGGTCGCTCAACATCGGCCTGGGCGGCATGTCGCTGCTGACGCTGTTGCCGCTGGGCATCCTGCAGCTCAACGCGGCGCTGGAGCACGGTTACTGGTTCGCGCGCTCGGCGGAGTTCATGCAGCAGCCGATCGTGGACATGCTGGTGTGGATGCGCGTTCCGGCCGACACGCTCTTCAGCGTGGGCGCCCTGTCGCTGGTGTGGTTCGTGGTCAGCCTGTGGCTGTCCCCGCGCCGCGAGCCCCTGCCGGTCGCACAAGCGAACGAAGCCTGACCCTGGAACCGGCCCCTCCGGGTGGGGAGGCCGGGCCACCTGCTGCGGGTTGCAGCAAGAGAGCCGCGACAGCGGCTCTCTTTTTTTCGCAGGCATAGGAGGGGGAATCCTTCTCCCCGTTCACGGGGAGAAGGTGGCCGAAGGCCGGATGAGGGGCACCGAAGCTGCAGACCCACGTGCGTCCGGAAGCTCTCCCGGCGCAACGTCCACATCCCTCACTCGACGCGCGCATGCACGAACATGCCGATTCCCGACGAACGGCGCAGAGCCGATGGTGCGCGGCCCCGCTGATCGCGTTATGGTCCCTCACGGGGTGAGAAGGGAAGCCACATGGGACGTGGTCATCGCGGTTTCATCGACAATCTTGCTGCGCTGCCTTGGCCTGTCGGGCTATGTGTAGGGGGCATCGGCTATATAGCCATCGCACACGGCATCCCGCTGCTGTTCGCACGCGACAGTGCGATGGGCGTCGCCTACCGGGATTCCAATCCATTCCTGCCGCTGGCGTGGGCCTTCCTCGGCCTGTGCGTGATCGCGGCCGGCATGTCGTTCTTCGATGCGCGGCGCAAGCGCCGGTTGCTGGATACGCGCACCGGCCTGGACAGCGTGACCACCCTGGGTTGGCGCGATTTCGAGCGGTTGGTGGGCGAGGCGTTCCGCCGCCGCGGCTACGCCGTGGAAGAAACGGGCCTGGGGGGCGCCGATGGCGGTATCGATCTGGTGCTGCGCCGCGAGGGCCGGCGCATCCTGGTGCAGTGCAAGCAGTGGCGGCGCGAGCGTGTACCGGTCAGCGTGGTGCGCGAAATGTACGGGTTGCTGGCGCATCACCGTGCGGATGAAGTGCGCATCGCGGCACTGGGGGGATTCACGCCGGATGCGGCGCGGTTTGCGGATGGCAAACCGATTGAACTGATCGATGGGCCCGCCTTGCTGGCGATGATCCGGGGTGCGCAGCGTACAGGTGGTGCTGCAGAAGGCATGCAGGCAAAGGTCGAGCCAGTGCTCGGCGCAGAGGGATTGCGGGACTCTTCCGCGCCGTCCTGTCCGCACTGCGATACGCCCATGGTGCGCAGGAACAATCGGCGCACGGGCGAAGGGTTCTGGGGGTGCCCGGCGTTTCCGGTATGCAGGGGAACGCGGTGAGGCCATCCACGTGTCGTTGAGCGCTTCAACCAGCGGCAAAAGGAGAAAGGCATCCTTCTTTTGAAAGACGGTGGATTCAATGATTGCCAGGTCGCACAGCCGGCCATCTCCATGTTTACCGTTGTCAATATGAAGCCCGAACTTGGCCCGGTTCGAGAGGCGTTTCTTTTGAAATGAGCGAAGGTTTATGGGCCAGCACAGCCCAAGCAAGCGCTTCCCCCGGGTGCGGCCTTTGGCTTTTCCCCGGCCACTTGCTACGGCCTCGCGCGACGTTCTGACAGCGATTGGTGCCGGACGCCGGACGTGGCGCCGGAAGGCTTCACGATCCTGCGCTGATCAGTGCGAACACCCACCGCAGCACTGCCCGGCCTTGTGGCCGCGCGGTTCGGCGTCGCCGGCTTCGGCGTGTTCACCGACGTCCTTGAGGATCGCGACCACGCGCTCGGTCGGCAGCGTGGTCATCACCATCAGACGGCCGGTGCCGGATTCCAGGGTGACTTCGGCTTCCGGGTCCCAGGCGCGCAGCGCCTCGGTCATGGCCTGCTGGCGTTGTTCGGAGGTGGAGTGGGCGGGGTGGTCGGACATCGGGCTTCCTGTGTTCGTCGTGGTCGGCGCGCGGTTGCGCGGATGGCGCGACTGTAGGCGCTGACCGCCCGGCCGGCCTTGACCCGGATCAAGGCCATCGCGGGCGACGAATCGTCGCCCGCCTGATCCACGTCAAGGCGATGCCGCGCGCCCGCGCGCACGCTGGCCGCATGAAGATCGACATCGTCGCCCCGCCCCGCTCCCGCACCGCCGTCCCGTTGCCCGGCCCCTCGCCCGCATGGCTCGCGCATGCGCCGCACCGGCTGATGTTCTTCATCGGCGCCGGCAACGTGCTGCTGGCGATGCTGTGGTGGACGCTGTGGCTGGTCGCCACGCGCTGGGGCCTGTGGACGATGCCCGAGACGCCGATCTATGCGGGTTGGCTGCATGCGTTCCTGATGCAGTACCTGGTGCTGCCGAGCTTCATCTTCGGCTTCCTGCTGACCGTGTTCCCGCGCTGGATGGGCATGCCCGACCTGAAGCGCTGGCATTACGTGCCGGTCGGTCTGGGCCTGATGGGCGGACAGCTGGCGATCCTGCTGGGCGTGGCCGGCTGGCAGGCGGGACTGACCGTCGGCCTGTGGATGGCACTCGCCGGCTGGACCGCGGCACTGCTGACGCTGGGCCGCCTGCTTGCCGACGACACCGCGACGACCTGGCATGCGCGCTCGTGCTTCGCCGGCCTGTTGCTGGGCTGGCTGGGGCTGGCGATGTTCATCGCCTTTGCGCTGTTCGCATCGCCGACATGGGCGTTCGCCAGCATCAAGCTGGGCGGCTTCGGGTTGCTGCTGCCGGTCTACGTGACGGTGGCGCACCGCATGTTCCCGTTCTTCGCCGGCAACGTGGTGCCGGGCTATGTGCCGTGGCGATCGCTGCGGTGGCTGGGCGCGGTGTGGGCGTTGCTGATGGCGCACCTCGGCCTGGAACTGGTGCATGCCTACGCGTGGCTGTGGCTGGCCGACGTGCCGCTGCTGGTGCTGACCGCGTGGGCGGTGCATCGCTGGTGGCCGCGCGGGCGCATGCCGGGGCTGCTGGCGGTGCTGTTCATCGGCACGGCCTGGCTGCCGATCACCTTCCTGCTGTACGTGGTGCAGAGCGTGACGTTCCTGGCGACGGACGAGTTCATCCTCGGACGTGCGCCGATGCATGCGATGTTCGTCGGCTTCTTCGGCAGCCTGCTGGTGGCCATGGTCACGCGCGTGACGCAGGGCCACTCCGGGCGACCGCTGGCGATGACGAAGGTGGCGTGGTTCGCGTTCGTCGCCATCCAGGTGGTCGCCGTGATGCGCATCGTCGCCGACCTCGCGCCGGATGCGATGGCGTGGCAGGCCGCCGCCGCCGTCGGCTGGCTGCTGGCACTGGCGCCCTGGGTGGGGCGCATCGGCGGCATCTACCTGAGTCCGCGCGCGGATGGGCGGCCGGGATGAGCGCCATGATGACCTTCTATCCCGACATCAAGCTGGTCCACGTGGCGGCGGCGATGACCAGCGGCACGCTGTTCGCTCTGCGCGCGCTCGGCCTGCTCGCCGGCATGCGCTGGCCACGCGCGGCGCTGGTGCGTTACACCAGCTACACCATCGACACCGTGCTGCTGACCGGCGCGATGATGCTGCTGACGATCCTGCCGGCGGGGCTGTTCGCCAACGGCTGGCTGGTGGCGAAGATCGTGTTCGTGGTCGCCTACGTCGGCCTCGGCATCGCGGCGTTCCGTCCCTCGTGGAGCGTCGGTGCACGTGCGGGCCTGGTGACGGCCGCCCTGCTGTGTTTCCTGCAGGTGTACGGCATCGCGCGGGCGCACGATCCCCGGGGATGGCTGCTGTGGCTGACCGGCTGACGGACATGGACAGCACGTTCGACACCGCGATGCTGCCCGAGACCTTCGGCACCTGCGCCTGCTGTGTGCGCGAGTCGCTGGATGCAGCCGGGGTGTCGCTCGCGTGCGCGCAGGTCGCCGACGATGCGGAGGTCGATGCGTGGCGCATGAGCTGACCCTGCTGCGACTGGACCTGCGCGACCTGCCTGCACCGGAACCGATGGAGCGCATCCTCGACAGCCTCTGCACCCTGCGGCGCGGCGAACGGCTGGTGGCGCTGACACCTCGCCCGCCGGTGCCGCTGCTGCCGATCCTCGATGAGGGCGGCTTCGCCTACCACGTGTATGCCGCGGCCACCGGAACCGCCTGCATCGCCATCTGCCACGCCGAGGACCGGGACGCCCTGCATCCGCCGCGCGCGGCATGAGCGGCCTCGCCTTCGCGCGGGCGCCGTCACCGGCGCTGCCGATACGCTTCCTGTCCACGGCATTGGCCTGGGGCATCGTGGCGGGCCTGTGGCTGGCGTGGCACGGCGACGCCGTCGTGCTGTCGCGCTGGACGCCGGCCACGCTGGTGCTCGTGCACATGCTGACGCTGGGCCTGCTCGGCAACGGGATGCTGGGCAGCCTGGTGCAGTTCCTGCCGGTGGCCGCGGGAAGCCCATTGCCGTGCGCACGATGCGTGCCGTGGCTGCACGGTGCGTTCAACGTGGGGCTGATGGCGTTGCTGGCCACGCTGGCATGGCAGCTGCGCGCGTTGGCATGGCCTGCGGGTGGACTGCTCGGCGTGTCGCTGGTGATGTTCGCGACGCTCGCGCTGGTCGCAGTGGCGCGCGGGAACGGCGAGCGCGTGGTCCGTGACGGCATCGGCCTGGCGCTGATCGCGCTGGTGGCCACGACGTTCCTCGGGCTGGTGCTGCTCGCAGCGCGCACTGGATGGCGTGTGCCCGCGCCACCTGGTCTGGTGGATCTGCATGCGGTGTTCGGCACGCTGGGCTGGATCCTGGGCCTGCTGGCCGCCGTGAGCAGCATCACGCTGCCGATGCTGCAGGGCACGCATGCAGTGTCGCCCGTGGCGTCACGCATTTGGCAGGCGAGCCTGCTGGCAACCCTCGGCATCGTGGCTGCCGCACAGGTGAGGCTACTGCCCGATGCTGCGTGGCGCGTGGCGGCATGGCCCTTCGCCGTCTTCGGCATTGCCGCGTTCGTATTGCAGGCACGCGCACCGCATCGCCGCAATCCCACGTTGCGCCGGTTCTGGCAAGCGGGCTGCACAGCCCTGCTTGCCGCAAGCGTCACCGCCATGTGGTCCGGCACGTCGTTGTTGCTGGTCAGCACGCTGGTCCTCGGCGTCGGCCTGCCGCTGCTGATGGTTGGCATGGCGCTGGAGATCACCGCCTTCCTCACCTGGATCGCGCTGCGCCAGCGCGTGCCGCGCGGCATCCGCGTGCCGGGCGTGGGCAGCCTGTTCGAAGAAGCGGACAAGCGGCGCGCGTTCGCCGTGCATGTCATCGCTGGCGCACTGCTGATGATGGTCACGCTCGCCCCTGTCCTCACCCGCACCGCGGGCTTCGCGGTCGCGCTCGCCTATGCGGTGAGCCTGCACGGGCAACGGCGCTGCTGGCGCCAGGCGACGACGTGGCAGCGCGACGATGGCTGATTCGCCAGCGCTGCTCGCACACGGGAGATTCTGAACAACAGACCCCGTTCGTGGTGAGCCTGTCGAACCACGCTCTTTGCGATAGATCAGAGCAGCCATGGCCGCCCTGCTTCCGCTTGAAAAGCGTGGTTCGACAGGCTCACCACGAACGGCAGAGGGATCACGGCGAACGGCGTAGGGGCCACGGCGAACTGCATGGGGCTGCTTCCTGCGACGGTTCCCCCGCCGACTCCCTCGCGTCAGTAGCGCAGGTTGAGCTTCACCCAGGCGGTGCGGCCCGGCTCGCCGATGCGCACCGGATCGGCCGGATAGCCGAACGCGCTGTTGCCACCCAGGTTGAGGTGCTCGCTGTAGGCGCGGTCGAACAGGTTGTCGATGCCGGCCGTGAGCTGCACCGCATCGCTGAACCGGTAGCCGCCATTGAGCGAGAACACCGCGAAGCCGGCACTCGGCCCGAGGTCGCGGCCGACGATGTTGCCCTGGCTCGTGCTGACGCGATCCTGCGATGCCGCCACGCGCCACAGCGCGCCCCACGTCCACGCGCCCTGCTCGCGACTGGCGGACAGGCGCGCCTCCAGCGGGGGCATCTGCGGCAGCGCGGTGCCCGTGTCGCGCACCTCGCCCCAGGCGTACGACAGTGCACCGGACAGCTTCCAGCCGTCGGCGGGCCGCCAGTCGACACCGGCCTCGCCGCCGCGGATGGCGGCGTCGACGTTGTGCGCCTGCGTGGTGCTGCCCATCATCCCGCGGGCGTAGTCGAACAGGATGAAGTCCTGCACGCGCCCGGCGTACAGCGAGGCCCAGGCATCGACCTTGCTGCCCTTGTACTGCACGCCGATGTCGAGCTGCGTGGTGCGTTCGGGCTGCACGCCGGCGAAGGCGTTCGCTGCGCCGGCCGGGCCGCGCGTCGGCGAGAACAGTTCCCAGTAGTCGGGCATCCGCTGGGTGTGGCCGATACCGGCGTAGGCGCCCCAGCGGCCGCCCATGTCGTACTCGTAGCGCACGAAGGCACTGGGCAGCGTGTCTTCGCGCGCCATGCCGGCGGTGGGATTCGGCATCGGCATCATGCCTCCGGTACGCAGGCGCAGGTCCTCCACCTTGGCGCGATCGAGGCGCACGCCGCTCATCAGGTGATGGGTGTCGGTGATGTGCCAATGCGACTCGGCGAACACGCCCCAGGTCTGGAACTTCGCATCGACCGTCCACGGCAGCGCGCGGTAGGCACCACGACCCGACGCACTGCGCTGGCTGTGCCGGCTCGCACGCAGATCGGCACCAGCGGTCACTTCCCACCGATCCGCCTGCCACGTGGTCGCCACACGACCGCCGCGCGTGCGGTGGGCCACGTTGCTGGCCATCGGCCTGGGCATGCTGCCGGTCGGGTCCGGATCGCGCAGCGTGTAGTTGTCCATCACGTGATCCACGTCGTTCTGGTAGACGTTGGCCACCACGGCATCGAGCACGCCGCCGATGCGCTTCTTCTCGAAGCGCACGCCCAGGCTGTCGCGCCTGAACTGCGCGCCATCCATGCCACGACCGGCATAGCGCGCCTGCGCGTCGCCGGTGCCAGCGCTAAGTTCCAGTACCGTGTCCTCGTCCGGCGTCCAGCCCAGCGCGGCGTCGGCGTTCCACTTCTTCCATGCTGACGGCACCACGTCGCCGTTGCCGTCCTCGTAGTCGTCGGCTTCGGAGCGGTTGGCGGATACGCGCGCATAGCCGCGCGGCGTACCGGCGCTGATGTCGAGCACCTGGTCGTTGCGGTTGCCGCTGCCGACCAGCGCGCTGCCGGAGGCCTGCACGCCGGGCTCGGCGAAGTACGGGATTTCGCGCTCGAAGCGCACCGTGCCGGCGGATGCACCGCCGCCCCACAGCACCGTCTGCGGCCCCTTGATGACGATCAGGCGGTCGTAGGTTTCCGGCGCGATGTAGGACAGCGCATTGTCCATGCGCGACGGGCAGGCGCCGCTCATCGCGCCGTCGTTGGTCATCAGGTTGATGCGCGAGCCGAACATGCCGCGCAGCACCGGATCGCCGTTGGTGCCGCCGCTGCGCAGCGTGGCGAAGCCGGGGATGGTCTTCAAGTAGTCCGCACCGTCGCTGGCCGGTACCGGCTGGCGCGGCAGCTTGGGGTCGGTGATGAAGGTGGTCGCCATCGCGGGTGCGACACCGACCACGACGATGCCGTCCAGCGTGGTCGTCGCCATCGTGTCGGCATGCATCGCGACGTGCGCATCGTCCGCGTGCGCCAGTGGCATGTTCGCGAGTGCGCCCAGCAGGGCGACGGTCAACAGATGACGGTTCATGACGCCTCTCCTCGTGTGATGCCGCCATTCTCGTGACGCACCCTGGAGTGCAGATGCGACGCGTTGTCGCAGGCATGGCGACGCTTGACTTTGGTCAAGCCCGCGCACGAATCCCTGCGTCCGACCCCGTCGGATTGATCGAGATCAACGTCGTGCTTCCGTCGCGTTTCCACCATGGCCACACACCCACCGAGAGCCATCGAAGGAAACGCCATGAAACGCCTCTACCCGTCCCTGCTCGCCTGCGCCCTCGCCGCGCTGTTCGCGGGCCCCGCCTTCGCCGAGGGCGGCAAGATCACCCCCGCCGGCGAGACGATCCACGCCGTGCTGACGGCGCCGCCGATGGTGCCGCCGCCGATCACGCGCAAGACGCCCGCCCACGTCGTCGTCGATCTGGAGATGATCGAGAAGGACATGCGCATGGCCGACGGCGTGACCTACAACTTCTGGACGTTCGGCGGCACCGTGCCGGGCAGCTTCATCCGCGTGCGCAAGGGCGACACGGTGGAGTTCAAGCTGAAGAACCGCCATGACTCGCACATGTCGCACAACATCGACCTGCATGCCGTCACCGGCCAGGGCGGCGGTGCCGAGGCCACGTTCACCCTGCCGGGCAAGGAAACGCAGTTCTCGTTCAAGGCGCTGAATCCCGGCCTGTACATCTACCACTGCGCGATGGCGCCGGTCGGCATGCACATCGCCAACGGCATGTACGGCCTGATCCTGGTGGAACCGGAAGAAGGCCTGCCGCCGGTCGACAAGGAGTTCTACGTGGTGCAGGGCGACTTCTACACCGAAGGCGCGTACGGCGAGCCGGGCCTGCAGCCCTTCAGCCTGGAAAAGGCCATCGACGAGCATCCGACCTACGTGGTGTTCAACGGCTCGGTCGATGCGCTGCAGGGCGACAACGCACTGACGGCCAAGGCGGGCGAGACGATCCGCATGTTCGTCGGCAACGGCGGCCCGAACCTGGTGTCCAGCTTCCACGTGATCGGCGAGATCTTCGACAAGGTCTATACCGAGGGCGGCAGCAAGTACCAGGAGAACGTGCAGACCACGCTGATCCCGGCCGGCGGCTCGGCCATGGTCGAGTTCAAGGCGGACGTGCCCGGCAACTTCGTGCTGGTCGACCACAGCATCTTCCGCACGTTCCACAAGGGCTCGCTGGGCATCCTCAAGGTGGAGGGCGCGAAGAACCCGGACATCTACACGGGCCAGCAGCACGACATCGAGTATCCGGAAGCCAAGCCGGCGGCCGGGAAGTGAGGAACGGATGACACGGACGCTGCCCCCGACCGCCCTGCTCCTTGCGCTCGCGCTGGCACCCGCCTTCGCGGTCGCCGGCGATGCCGGCAACGCATACCGGCTGGTCGAGGGCGGCGACTTCCGTTCTTCCGTGCGTTTCGAAGAGGCCACCCGCGTGGTGCGGGTGGCCTCGTTCTCGCTGATGGAGAACCCCGTCAGCAACCGTGATTTTTCCGCGTTCCTCGAACAACAGCCGCAGTGGCGCCGCGACCGCATTCCCGCGGTGTTCGCCAGCCCGGGCTACCTGGGCCAGTGGGCCAGTGCCGACACGCCCGGCGACAACGTCGACCTCGACGCCCCGGTCGTGCACGTGAACTGGTACGCCGCCGACGCCTATTGCCGCGCCCAGCAGGCACGCCTGCCACGCTTCGTCGAATGGGAGTACGCCGCCGCGGCGGACGCGACACGACGCGATGCGCGCCGCGATGCGGCGTGGCGGATGCGCCAGGTCAACGACGGCACGCCGCATGCGCTCGATGCCGCGCCCGATGCGCCGGCGAACGCCTACGGCATCCGCGGCCTGCATGGCGCGCACTGGGAATGGAGCGAGGACGTCGCCTCGCTGCTCGGCGACGGCGACCGTCGTGGCCAGCAGGACGGCGAAGCGTTGCGCTACTGCGGCGCCACCGCGATGAGCTTCAACGATCCCGGCGACTACGGCGTGGTCAAGCGCTTCGTCCTGCTGTCGGCGCTGCAACCCGCGGCCACGCTCGGCAACCTCGGTTTCCGCTGTGCAAGGAGCACACCATGAAGATGCCTTCCCTGTTCCTCTCCGCCCTGCTGGCCACGGCGGCACCGCTGCACGCGCAGTCGCTGCCGGGCGATTCGGTCTACCACCTGCCGGCGGCCACGCAGGATGCCGACGGCCACCCCGTCGCCTGGTCGTCGCTGCGCGGCCAGGCGCGCGTGGTGTCGATGTTCTACACGCACTGCCACCTGATGTGCCCGCTGATCCTGGAGAACGCCAAGAGCGTGCAGAAGCAGCTGACGCCGGACGAACGCCGGCGCCTGGGCATGGTCATGGTCAGCCTGGACCCGGCCCGCGACACCCCCGCCGCGATGCGCGAGGTGGCGCAGCGCCATCGCGTGCCGGACGGCTGGCAGTTCCTGACCCCCGCCGACAACGACGTGCGCGCCATCGCCAGCGTGCTGGACGTGCGTTACCGCTTCCGCGAGGACGGCAGCATCAACCACACCAGCGTGCTGGTGCTGCTGGATGCCGAGGGTCGCGTCCGCGCCCGCAGCGAGGTGAATGGCGCCGCCGCCGATCCGGCCTTCCTGATCCAGATCAAGGCGCTGCTCGCCGGGCCGTGATGACATGGCACCCACACCCCTCCCTCATCCGACGATTTCCCCAAGGAGTTCCACCATGAAGCTCTCCCGCACCTTCGCCACCATCGCCCTGCTCAGCGCCGCCGGCATGGCGCAGGCGGCCGGCAACTGCACCGTCAGCCTCAAGGGCGACGACGCCATGAAGTTCGACCTGAAGGAGGCCACCGTCTCCGCCAGCTGCCCGACCATCACCATCGAACTGACCCACAGCGGCAAGCTGCCGGTCACCGCAATGGGCCACAACGTCGTCGTCTCGAAGACCGCCGACCTGGCCGCCGTCGCCCGCGACGGCATGAAGGCCGGTGCGGCCGGTGCCTACGTGCAGGCCGGGGACGCACGCGTGGTCGCGCATACCTCGCTGATCGGCGGCGGCCAGAAGACCAAGATCACCTTCCCCGGCAAGAAGCTCACCGCCGGCGGCGACTACAGCTTCTTCTGCAGCTTCCCCGGCCACTCCACCCTGATGAAGGGCAAGCTGGTCGTCACCAAGTAAGCCCCCACGCTGCGCCGCCTCCGGGCGGCGCAGCGCTTTCCGGAGCCCGGTCATGGAATACGTCATCCGCCTGGACGATGTGACAGCCGACCTCGCCGACATCGAGCGGCACCTGATCGACCTGGATCCCGCCGTGGTCGTGGATCTCGATGCGACGTCGGGATGCCTGCGCTGCTCCACCAGCGCGCTGGCGGTGGATCTGATGCTTGCGCTGGCCGACGCCGGCCATCCGGTGGCACCGGAGGCCATCCAGCGCCTGCCGTCGGTGTGCTGCGGAGGATGCGGCGGTTAGCCGGCGCCGCCGGGACTACCGGCGGGAACCGTGCATCACACCGCCCACACGCTGTGGGGATCGCCGCCGTGGGCGCGCCGGCGCACCGCGGCCGCCATACGCCAGAACGCCACCGCCATCAGCCATGCGGTCGCATCGATGAAGAAGCGGTGCCAGTGGCCGTTAGCGAACGCGGCGACCAGGTGCTCGCCCGAGGCCACCGCGCCAGCCACGGGAATGGCGGCGGTGAGCGCCACGCAGGCCCACAGCAGTTCATAGGCCGCATGCGCCGGACGCCGCAGCAGCGCCCATGCCAGGCAGGCGAAGAACACCACGTAGTACACGGACGGGGCTGCCCACGAGGGCTGCAACGCCGCCGCCACGAACACCGCCGACACGCCGGCCACGCAGCCCAGGCAGACGCCGAGCGTCAGCCCCGCCATCACCCGCGTGCGGCGCGGCTGCGCCACCTCGCGCCGCTTGCGGCGCGCTTCGATCCACAGCAGGTTGCCGCTGTAGAACAGGAACGCACCGGCCATGCCCAGCACGAAGTACAGCCACTTCACCACCATGTCGCCGAAGTTGCCGTAGTGCAGGTGCTGCAGGCCGCGCAGGAACGCCATGCCCGGCGGATAGTCCTTCGGCGGCAGCGCCTTGATCACGTTCCCACTCGCCGCGTTCAGCGCCACACCGCCCATCGAGTTCAACTGGCGCTGGGGCAATTCGCCGTACAGCGTGACCTGCGCCGTGGCGTCGCCGGCCTCGTGATAGTTGAGGCTTTCGATGGCGATGCCCGGCAACGCGAGCTCCGCGCGCCGCACCAGCTCGGCCACCGGCAGCATCGGCTGCGCGACGCCGGCCGGCTCCACGTGCGGCGCCACGTCGAAGTCGCTCTCCAGGATGCCGAGCAGCTTGTTCTCGTAGACCAGGAACTGGAACGGCGCCAGCATGATGAAGCCGATGGTCAGCACCGCACCGCTCCACGCGAAGATCACGTGGAACGGCAACGACAGCATGCCGATGACGTTGTGCGCGTCCTGCCACATGCGCTTGATGTTCCGCCCCAGCCGCAGCGCGAACAGGTCCTTCAGGAAGCCGGGCGCGTAGATCACCACGCCACTGACCAGCGCCAGGCCGTAGAGAATGCAGAACACGCCGAACAGGTACATGCCGAACGTGCGTGGCAGTCCCGCGGTGAAGTGCAGGTCGTAGATGAACTCGACGAAACCGGCGCGCGCCGGCGCCTGCTGCAGGCCCTCGCCTTCGAGGGTGAACTTGTGCTGCTCGGCGGTCTTCTCGTCGTACCAGTACAGCTGCGGGCGCGGACCGTGTTCGCCGGGCAGCGTGAGGTAGAAAGCATGGTCCGCCTCGGGGTGCTTCGCCAGCACGCGGTCCACCAGCGCCTGCGCCTGCGCGAACCCGACATCCCGTGCGGGCGCCGTTTCGGCGGGACGTTCCCAGCCCTGCAACTCGTGCACGAACACGATGATGGAACCGGCATAGAACGCGATGAACAGGCCCATGCCCGCCACCAGCCCGACCCAGGTGTGCACCGACAGATAGGTACGCAGCGTGGCGGCCTTCATGCGGGCAGCTCCGTGGCCCAGCCCATCATCTTCGACAGGTGGATCAGGCCGAAGCACAGCAGCGTCGCGCCGCCCATCCACAACCAGGCGCGCAGGCCGGACTTGAACAGGAACGCGCCCGACATCACCGCCACCCAGATCGGGAACGACATCAGCAGCCAGGGCAACGTCACCCGCGTCAGCTCGCCCGGCCAGTGCAGCGCCACCAGGCCGACGATGCCCACCGTCAACGGCAGGCCCAGCAGGGCCGCAGCCAGCGACTTACCCCACATGGCGTTGCTCCTGCCGCGCATGCCACCACGCATCGGCGTACGGGAGCGCCACCAGCGCGGTCATCACGGCAGTGAGCGCGGCGAACACGCCGGCCCATAGCCCCAGCTGCACCACCGCCAGCACGACCGCCGCCAGCGTGAGCAACCAGGCGCCGACGCGCAGCGGCCGCTTGCGCGCGATCGCGCCCGGCGCGAAGCGCTGATGTGCGCAGGCCAGGTAGAACGCCAGCGAGGCAGCCAGCGCAGGCAGCAGGTAGAGGACGCTCTTCATCGAAACTCCGTGCGGGTGCCGGGGCTTACCAGCGGTAGTCGAACCCGATGCCGATCACGCGCGGCGCACCGGCGATGATGTTCGGGCTGTCGTCCGACCACGCGTACTGCGTATAGCCGCAGTCGAACAGGTTGCTGGCGAACACGTAGGCGCTCCAGTCCGGGTTCTCGTAGCCGAAACGGCCGTTGACCAGCGTGCGCGACGACAGCCGGCGCGCATCGCTGCCGATGTCCGGCGTCACGTCGCTGCGGTAGTTGGAGTTGATGTTGGCCAGCCAGTGGTCGCCGAAGCGCAGGTTGGCGCCGACCGCGAACGTCCAGCGCGGCGCATAGGCGAACTCGGAGCCGGTGTAGTCGTTGATCTGCGCATCGAGGATGGTCTTGAACTCGTCGTAGCGCGTGCGCGAATAGCCCAGCGACGCGTACCAGTCGAAGCCGGCGCCGACGCGGTGGCTGGCCTCGACCTCGAATCCGTACAGGTGCGCCTTGCCGGCGTTGACCGTGTGGTAGTCGTAGTCGTTGATGCCGAACAGCGCGGTGACCTGCTTGTCTTCCCAGTCGATGTAGTACAGGTTGGCGTTGAGCGTCAGCCGGTCGTCCAGCCACTGCGAGCGCAGCGACAGCTCGGCGTTCCAGGTGAACTCCGGGTCGTACGCGTAGTTCTGCCCGCGCGCGATGTTGAACGCCGAACCGCCGGAGCGGTAACCACGCTGCACGACGAACGCCGTGGACACATCGTCCGTCCATGCATAACGCACGCCCAGCTTGGGCAGGAACGCGTCGAAGTCGCGGGTGGACTCGGGCGTATGGCTGTTGGCCTGCTGCACCATGCCGAGCACGGCCTGGTTGATGCCGGCGATGGCCGGTGCCAGTTGCGGGCCGAACGCGGCGGGATCGGGCAGCGTGCCGGCGAAGTCCGCCGTCGCGACGGCACCGAAGCGGTACTCCTCGCGGTCGTAGCGGAAGCCGCCCAGCAGGGCCAGGCGTGCCGTCAGGTCGACTTCGAAATCGGTGAACAGCGCGACGTTGCGCGAACGGGACTGGCCGTCGCTGGCGTAGTCGACGGGAATCACCGGCACCGCCTGTGCGTACAGGCCGGCCACGTAGTTCGCGGTAAATGCATCCAGCCCGGCGCCCTGCAGCACGGCAGCGATGGTGGAGGCCGGCGTGTCCACGTTGGTGCGGTTGATGCTGATGTTGTCCGTCTCGCGCTGCGAGGCGTACAGGCCGACCAGGCCGCGCAGGCGCTCGCCGCGGTAGTGCGCGCGGAACTCCTGCGAGAACGTGCCGTACTGTTCGTCCGTGTCGCCATAGGCCTCGGCGCGCTCGGTCAGGTCCGTGTCGAACTGGCGCTGCATGTCGGTATCCGACCAGGCCGTCACCGCCGACAGCGACCAGCGGTCGGACAGCAGGTAGTCGACTTCCAGCGTGGCGATCTGCGCCAGCGTGTCGGTAGCGCCCGGGTAGTCCGACAGGTTGATGCGGTCGTCGTAGTGGTTGGGCACGTCGTTGCGCGAGTAGGCGTACATGTACGGCCCCTGGCGGTCGTCGCGCGTGTAGGTCAGGCGCGCGGTCAGCCCGTCGATGCCCTTCGGCGTCCACAGCAGCTTGGCGCGCGCCATCGTCGACTCGCGCTCGTCTTCGCCCACGCCGCGCGTCGGGTTGTAGACGAAACCGTCGAACGAGCGGTCTTC
The DNA here is from genome assembly GCF_043632995.1 of Pseudoxanthomonas japonensis. NCBI lineage: Bacteria > Pseudomonadati > Pseudomonadota > Gammaproteobacteria > Lysobacterales > Lysobacteraceae > Pseudoxanthomonas > Pseudoxanthomonas japonensis. The sequence goes on from NZ_CP171632.1 coordinate 3,695,696, forward strand.
CACCGCCACCCGGAACGCCAGCTCGTCGGCGACCAGCGGACCGCCGCCGGCGAAGCCGATGCGGCGGTCGGACGGGTCGGACAGCAGCACCCGGGCGCGCCCGGACCAGTCCATCGTCGGGTCTTCGGTGCGCAGCACGATGGCGCCGGCCAAGGCGTTCTCGCCCTGGATGGTCGATTGCGGGCCGCGCAGCACTTCCACCTGCGCGATGTCCCACAGGTCGGTCGGGCCGGCATCGCTCACCTGGCTCGGCAGCGGCGCGCCGTCGACGTAGATCGTCGCCAGCGGGTTGGGCGCGCCGGCCTCGTTGGCGATGCCGCGGATGGTGAAGCCGCGGTCGCCGTACATCTGCGACACATTGGCGGTGCGGTTGAGGATGTCGAACAGGCTGAGCAGGGTTTCCTGCTCCATCCTCACCGAGGTCGACACCGCGACGCTGGCAGTGGTGTCCTGCAGCGAGCGTTCGGTCTTCTCGCCGCGCACGACGATCTCGTCGAGCGTGGTCGGTTCGGGACCGGGGGTGGCAACAGGTTGGGTTTGGGCGTGGGCCTGGACGGCGACAAACAGGCACGCAGCCAGCACGGACACGCGCTGGCCGGCAACGTGGGACAGGGGGTGCAACACGGGAGATTCCCCAGAGCGAGACCTTGGGCAGGTCACCAGGGACGCGGCGGCAGGCTGACGTCCGACGTGGAAATGATAAGTGCGGACCGAAGGCGTTGGCAATCGACGATCGCATGGCGAGGACGAAGGACGCATCCCTGCGTCATCCGGTCGCGCGCCTGCGCGATGCAGCCGCTACCAGAACAGCGTGTAGAGCGCCGCCAGGATGCCCAGCACGGCGATGCCGCCGATGTTGAACGACGTGCCGGTGCGGTAGTCCACGTCGTCGGTGCGGATCACGTCCTTCTCCGGCGCATGCGGCGTGGCCAGCGACACGACGACCGCCAGCACCAGGGCCAGCAGGAACACCAGGCCGACGCGGTCGATGAAGGGTAGTGCCGGCCACGCCAGCTTCAATGCGATGGACAGCGCGAACGAACCGATCGCGGCGGCCAGTGCGCCGGCCTCGTTGGCGCGCTTCCAGAACAGCCCCAGCACGAAGATCACCACGATGCCCGGGGTGAAGAAGCCGGTGTATTCCTGGATGTACTGGAACGCCTGGTCGAAGCTGCCGAGCAGCGGCTTCGCGGCGAGGATGCCGAGCAGCACGGTGACGACGGCGGCGATGCGGCCGACGCGCACGAGCTGCACTTCGCCGTGCTTGCGTTTGCCCTTGGCGTAGAAGTCGAGGGTGAAGATGGTCGCCACCGAATTGATCTTCGAGGCCAGCGACGCGACGATCGCCGCGACCAGCGCGGCGAACACCAGGCCGAGGATGCCGGTCGGCAGCAGCCGCATCATCGTCGGGTACGCCTGGTCGGGCTTGTCGAGGCCCGGCGCCAGCATCACCGCGGCGATGCCCGGCAGCACCACGATCACCGGCATCAGCAGCTTGAGGAACGCGGCGAACAGCACGCCCTTCTGCGCTTCGCCGATATCCTTCGCGGCGAGTGCGCGCTGGATGATGTACTGGTTGAAGCCCCAGTAGCTGATGTTCATGATCCACATGCCGCCGATCAGCACGCTGAGGCCCGGCAGGTCCTTGTAGAACGGATTGTCCTTGTCGAGGATCATCTCGAAGTGGCCCGGCTGTGCGTCCCACAACCGGTGGAAGCCGGCAACCACACCGGCGCCCTCGCCGAGTTCGTTGAGCGTCAGGCCCGCCACCAGCAGTCCGCCCAGCACCAGCAGCGAGACCTGCACGATGTCGGTCAACGCGACCGCCTTCAACCCGCCATAGAGCTGGTACAGCAGCGCGAACACGCCGATCAGCACCACCGCCAGCATCTGGTCCATGCCGGTGACCTGCGACACCGCGATGGCCCCCAGCCACAGGATGGAGGTGACGTTGACGAACACGTACAGGCCCAGCCAGAACACGGCCATCAGCGTGCGGATGCGGGTGCCGTACCGCTGCTCGAGGAACTGCGGCATCGTGTAGATGCCGTTTCGCAGGAACACCGGCAGGAACCACTTGCCGACGATCAGCAGGGTGGCCGCCGCCATCCATTCGTACGAGGCGATGGCCAGGCCGATGGCGTAACCCGAGCCCGACATGCCGATGATCTGTTCGGCGGAAATGTTGGCGGCGATCAGCGATGCACCGATGGCCCACCACGGCAGCGACTTGCTGGCGAGGAAATAGTCCTTCGCGTCCTTGGTATGCCCCGCCTTCTCGCGCGACACCCATTGCGCCAGCACGAAGATGGCGGCCAGGTAGGCCACCACGATGCCGATATCCAGTCCCGACAGTGTCATTCCGCCCCCCTTCCCCGTTCGTTCGCCATCGCGGACGACCCGGGCGCCTGCGCGCCCGGATCATCCATCGTGCTCAGCGTGCGCAGTCGACCGTCTGTTCCGCCTGGTCCAGCGCACCCAGCGCCACGCGCGAGACCGAGACCGTCATCGCGCCCGCCGTGCCGACGGACCACGGGCGGTCCAGCTTGGCGACATCGGCGCCGGCCTTGGCCAGGCACTTCAGCGGCACGCCCACGCGCGTCCACTGGCCCACCGGCAGCTTGGCCAGCGTCGGCGCCAGCGCCACACGTGCGGTGCAACCGGTGCCGCAGCCGACCGACAGCCAGGCCTCGGCGGTGGGAGCGGCATCGACACGCAGCGTGGTCAGCAGCATCACGTCGCCATTGCTCTCGCGCTGCAGGTCCAGCGCCGTATGCGACTGCAGCGCCGCGACCGCCTCGCCCTTGCCCGACCACGCCAGACGACGTCCGTCTTCCTGCGCCTGGTGGTCCACGCCGGTAACCTTCAGCAGATCGCCGTCCAGCGCGTCCGGCACCTTGGTGACCGTCACGCCCTGGCCATCGGCGGTTTCCAGCCGCAGCGCCATGCCCGACCCGGCATCGCCGCGTGCGAAGAACACGCCGCTCGCGCCCTCGTCGCCGGTCACGCCGGACTCCTCCGGCAGCGCCGCCAGGTCGCCCTTGTCGGCATAGGTCAGGCCGAAGCCGAAGGCGAACAGCGGGTCGTAGCCCGCCTGCCCCACGTTGTTGGCGTACTGCACCGCCGTGCGCGGCCAGCTGAAGCTGAGCTTGCCCTTGAAGTCGTGCTGCACGCTGCCATCGGGCTTGCGCAGCAGCACGTCGGCGATGCCCGCACCTTCCGAGCCAGGCAGCCAGGCCGCCACGAACGCGTCGGACGCATTGATCTCGCGGTTCATCCACAGCGGGCGGCCGCTCAGGAACACCGCCACCACCGGGATGCGCTCGGCCTTCAGGCGCTTGAGCAGCTCCAGGTCGGCCTCGTCGCCCGGCTTGTATGCCAGCGTCTGCAGGTCGCCCTGGAACTCGGCATACGGGTTCTCGCCGAACACGACCACCGCCACGTCCGGCTTCTGCGTGTACGTGCCATCGATGGACAGGATGGCTTCGCCGCCGGCCGCCTTGGCCTGCTGCGCGATGCCCTCGTAGATCGTGTCGGCGTTGGGGAAGTCCTTGCGCGTGGTGCCGGTGCCCTGCCAGTTGAGCGTCCAGCCGCCGGCCTGCTTGCCGACATCGTTCGCGCCATCACCGGCCACCAGGATGCGTTGCTTGGGCGAGATCGGCAGCACGCCGCCCTGGTTCTTCAGCAGCACCAGCGATTCGCGCACGGCCTGGCGCGCGATGGCGCGATGCTCCGGCGCACCGAGCAGGGCGAACTGCCCGCCCACCGCACGCGAGGACGGCTTGCCGGCCTCGAACAGCCCCAGGCGGAACTTCACCCGCAGGATGCGGCGCACGGCATCGTCCAGCCGTGCCTGGCTGATCGTGCCGGCCTTCACCGCCGCCAGCGTGGTCTCGTAGAAGCCCTTCCAGCTGTCCGAGGCCATCGCCATGTCTAGGCCGGCATTGATCGTGGCCGGGCAGTCGGTGTTCGTGCAGCCCTTCACTTGGCCGTGGCCGTTCCAGTCGCCGACCACGAAGCCGCCGAAGGCCATGCGGCCCTTCAGCGCGTCGGTGAGGTATGGCCTGTGGCCGTGCATCTTCTCGCCGTTGACGCTGTTGAACGAGGCCATCGCCGTCTGCGCGCCGGCCGCGATCGCCGGCGGATAGCCGGCGGCGTGGATGCGCACCAAGTCGGCCTCGCTGATCTTGGTGTCGCCCTGGTCCTTGCCGTTCGTGGTGCCGCCGTCGCCGAGGAAATGCTTGACCGAGGCGATCACGTGGCGGCCATCGAGGAAGTCCGGCGAGCCGACCTTGCCCTGCAGGCCTTCGACCACGGCGGCCGAGTAGCTGGCCACCACCTCGGGCGACTCGGAATAGCCCTCGTAGGTGCGGCCCCAGCGGTCGTCCTGCGGCACCGCCACGGTGGGGGCGAAGGTCCACTCCATGCCGGTGGCGCGCGTCTCCAGCGCGGTGATCTCGCCAATCCGGCGCAGCAGCTCGGGATTGCGCGCCGCGCCCAGGCCGATGTTGTGCGGGAACAGCGTGGCGCCGACGATGTTGCTCTGCCCGTGCACGGCATCGATGCCGAAGATGATCGGGATGGCCTTGCCGCCCTGCGAGGTGTCCATCGAGGCCTCGTAGAACGCATCGGCCAGCGCCAGCCATTCGGCCGGCGAGGCGTCGTAGCGGCCGCCGGGGTCGGAGTTGCCGCCGGCCAGGATCGAGCCGAGGCGGTACTTGCGGATGTCATCCGGCGTGATGCTGGCGATGTCGCCCTGCACCAACTGGCCGACCTTCTCCTCCACCGTCATGGTGGCCATCAGATCGGTGATGCGCTGCTCGAGCGCGGCATCCTCGGCCAGCGGCCAGGCGACCTGCGGCCATGGGTTGGCGTCCGCAGCCGCCGGGGCCGCTGCCTTGTCCTCGCCCTTGCAGGCGCCGAGCGCGATCACGAGCGCTGCGATCAGCACACCGCTGCGCGCGCGCAGGGAACTCCGGTTCGTCATCGTCTTCATCCTTCCATCTGCTCCAGTTCCTTGCCTTTGGTCTCGTGCACGTACTTCAACACGAAGAAGACCGAGATGATCGCCGAAACCAGATAGATGCTGTAGGTCGCCGCCAGCCCGATGGCCGCCAGCAGGATCGGGAAGCTCACCGTGATGGCGAAATTGGACGTCCATTGCGCCGCGCCGGCCACCGCCAGCGCCGAGCCGCGGATCTGGTTGGGGAACATCTCACCCAGCATGACCCACATCACCGGACCCCACGAGATGTTGAAGAACACCACGTAGACGTTGGCCGCCACCAGTGCCAGCGTGCCCATGCCGTCGGGCAGCTGCAGGTGGCCGTCGACCAGCGAACCGCTGGCGAACGCCACCACCACCAGCGCCAGCGAGACCGCCATGCCGGCCGAGCCGATCCACAGCAGCGGCTTGCGGCCGATGCGGTCGATCAGCAGCACGGTGACGATGCAGGCGCCGATGCTGAGCGCGCCGGACAGCACGTTGATCGCCAGCGCGTCGTTCTCGGAGAAGCCGACCGCCTGCCACAGCACCGCGCCGTAGTAGAACACCACGTTGATGCCGACCAGCTGCTGGAACGTCGCCAGGCCGATGCCGACCCAGACGATGGGACGGATCTTGCCGGTCACCTTGTTCTTCAGGTCGGACAGCTGCGGACGGTGGTGGTCCTGCGACAGCGACGCGTCGATCTCGGCCAGCTTGTTCTGCGCTTCGGCCCCGCCGAACAACCGCGTCAGCACGCGCAGGGCTTCGTCCTTGCGGCGCTTCACCACCAGGTAGCGCGGACTTTCGGGAATGACCAGCAGCAACACGAGGAAGACCAGCGACGGCACCGCCTGCATCCAGAACATCCAGCGCCATGCTGCATGCCCGCCCCACAGCGCCTCGGTGGACGCGCCGGCCTTGGCGGCCAGCAGGTAGTTGGACAGGAACGCCGCAGTGAGGCCGCTGATGATGGCGATCTGCTGCACCGTGGCCAGGCGGCCGCGGTAGCGGGCAGGCGCGACCTCGGCGATGTAGGCCGGCGAGATCACGCTGGCCGCACCGACGGCGAAACCGCCGATCACGCGCGCAATGACGAACACCACCGACGACGTCGCCGCACCCGCCCCGATCGCGGACAGCAGGAACAGCACCGCCGAGATGATCAGCACGTTGCGGCGACCGAGGCTGTCGGCGAGCCGGCCGGCGCTGAACGCACCCACCGCGCAACCGAGCAGCATCGAGGCGACTTCGAAGCCGAGCCCCGCCTTGGTGGACCCGAACGCCTGCTGCAGGCCGTCGACGGTGCCGTTGATGACGCCGCTGTCGAAGCCGAACAGGAATCCGCCGATTGTCGCCACCACGCTGATCAGCACGATCAGCCGGGTGTTCTCGCCCCCCGTCATTGCCTGGTTCATTGCCGTCCCCTTCCTCGATGCGATGGTGTCGATGCCATGTGCAGCGCTCAGCGCAGCAGGTACTGGTTGAGCAGGTTCTCGTAGCGCTCCTGCTTGCCGCTGACCTGCGTCGGCTCGCCCTGCCCGGCCGCCAGCGCCGCCAGATCGGCGAGTCCCAGTGCGCCGTTCTCGAAGTCCTTGCCCTTGCCGCTGTCGAAGCTGGCATAGCGCTCCTTGCGCCACTGTTCCCACGGCGATTCGGTCAGCAGCGCATGCGCCACTTCCAGACCGCGCGCGAACGCGTCCATGCCGCCGATGTGGGCGATGAACAGGTCCTCCAGGTCGGTGGACTCGCGGCGCACCTTGGCATCGAAGTTCAGGCCGCCTTCCAGCCCGCCCTGGCGCAGCACGACCAGCATCGCGCCGACCGTGTCGTACAGGTCGGTCGGGAACTGGTCGGTGTCCCAGCCGTTCTGCGCATTGCCGCGGTTGGCGTCGATGCTGCCCAGCAGCCCATGGTCGGAGGCCACCTGCAGGTCGTGCTCGAAGGTATGGCCCGACAACGTGGCGTGGTTGGCCTCGATGTTGAGCTTGAAGTCCTTCTCCAGCCCGTGCTCCTTCAGGAAGCCGGCCACGGTGGCGCTGTCGAAGTCGTACTGGTGCTTCATCGGCTCCATCGGCTTGGGCTCGATCAGGAAGTTGCCGGTCAGTCCGATGCTGCGGCCGTAGTCGCGCGCCATGGTCAGGAAGCGGGCGAAATGCGCCACTTCGCGCTTCATGTCGGTGTTGACCAGCGAGGCATAGCCTTCGCGGCCGCCCCAGAACACGTAATGCTCGCCGCCCAGTTCGACGGTGGCCTCCAGCGCCGCCTTCACCTGCACCGCGGCACGGGCCACGACGGCGAAGTCGGGATTGGTCGAGGCACCGTTCATGTAGCGCGGATGCGAGAACAGGTTGGCCGTGCCCCACAGCAGCTTGATGCCGGTGGCGTCCTGGCGCGCCTTGGCCAGACCGACCATGTGCGTGAGGTTCTTCTGGTATTGGCCGATGTCATCCGCATCAGGCGCCAGGTCGATGTCGTGGAAGCACCAGTACGGCACGCCCAGCTTGGTGAAGAACTCGAAGGCCGCATCGACCTTGGCCTCGGCCGTGGCCATCGGGCTGCCCGCTTCCCACGGGAAGTGGCGCGTACCCGGACCGAACGGATCGTGGCCGGCATTGCAGAAGGTGTGCCAGTAGCAGACCGCAAAGCGCAGATGCTCCTGCATGGTCTTGCCGCCAATGGTCTTGTTCGCGTCGTAGACCTTGAAGGCCAGCGGGTTGTCCGAGCCGCGCCCTTCGAACGGGATGCGGCCGATGCCGGGGAAGTATTCCTGGGCGCCGATGAAGGGTTGGGTGCTCATGGTGCGTAATCCTGTGGGTGTGCGTGAGGGACGTCAGCCGCGTTGCAGCGGGGTGACGGCATCGAGGTAGCGAAGGAAGCGGGCATAGGCCGCCGCATAGGCAGCGGCGCGGGTGGGATCGGGGGTGGCGGACAGGGCCGGATCAACGGCCACATGCGTGCGGGCGATATCGGCGATGGACGCGCCATCGCCGCCAGCGCGTCCGATGGCCCACAGCGCCTGCAAGGCCGCGCCGAAGGCCGCGCCTTCGGACTGCGCCGGCACATCGACTGGCAGGCCGAACACGTCGGCCACCAGCTGGCGCCAGGCCGCGCTGTTGCTGCCGCCACCGGTCAACACGATCCGCTCGAAGCGCATGCCGGCACGGACGAAGGCATCGAAGCCGTACTTCAGGCTGTAGGTCGCCCCTTCCATCGCGGCGCGGTAGAGATGCGCCGGCGAGAAGTTCGTCGGATCCAGCCCGGCCAGCACGCCCTTGCCCAGCGGCAGGTCGGGCGTGCGTTCGCCGTTGAGGAAGGGCAGCATCACCAGCCCGTCGGCGCCGGGCGGGGTGGCGTGCAGGTGCGCATCGCCCTGGCGCGTACTGAAGCCGAAGGCCTTGGCCACCTGCTCGGTGGCCACCGTGCAGTTCATCGTGCAGATCAACGGCAGCCAGCCACCGGTGGAGGAGCAGAACGCGGCCCAGGCGCCGGCCGGATCGACCACCGGCGTATCGGAATAGGCGAACAGCGTGCCCGAGGTGCCCAGGCTCATCGCCAGGCGTCCCTCTTCGACGCAGCCGGTGCCGATGGCCGCCATCATGTTGTCGCCGCCGCCGACGGCGACTTTTACCGTGGCCGGCAGGCCGAGCTGCGCCGCCATGGCCGGATCGATATCGAACAACGCGTCCGGCGCGGCGATCGGCGGCAGGCAGTCGGCCAGGTCGCGGTCCGCATCGGTCGCACGCAGCAGGTCCTTCGACCAGGTGCGCGTGCGCACATCGAGCCAGCCGGTGCCGGAGGCATCGCCCCACTCGCAGAAGCGTTGGCCGGTCAGCACGAAGTTCAGGTAATCGTGCGGCAGCAGGATGGTCGCCAGCCGGGCGTAGGCCTCGGGGCGGTGCGTCTTCGTCCACGGCAGCTTGGAGGCGGTGTAGCCGGCCAGGATCGGGTTGCCGGCCAGTTCGATGGTGCGCTCGGCACCGCCCAGGCGGTCCATGATCTGCGTGCACTCGGCCGTGGTGCTGGTATCGCACCACAGCTTGGCCGGGGCCAGCACCTGGCCCTGCGCATCCACCGGCACGAAGCCGTGCTGCTGGCCCGACACGGCGAGTGCGGTGATGCGTGCACGCAGTGCGGGATCGATGCGGGTGAAGCAGTCCCGCATCGCCGCCACCCAGTCGGCCGGTTGCTGCTCGCGGCTGCCATCGTCGCCACTGATCAACTCGAGCGGCATGCTGGCCGTCGCCACGAGCCCGCGCGTGGCCGGGTCGTAGACCACCACCTTCAGGCTCTGCGTGCCTGCGTCGATACCAGCGACCAGGTTCATGCCGTTTCCTTCTTCATGCGTGCACCAGCGCGCCATCGCGCAGTCGTACCGTGGCGGACGCGCCCGCGGCGAGGTCGAGATCGAGCGTGCGGCCCGCGTGCACCAGCTGGTAACGACCGCCCTTGTCCGAGTGCAGCGTCGCCTGCGCGAGGCGTCCGCCCTTCCACGACAGATCCAGGCGGGCCGCATTGCGTACGCGGATGCCTTCCAGTTCGCCATCGCGCCACGCGCCGGGCAACGCAGGCAGCAGGAAGACCGATCCACCCCAGCTCTGCACCAGCATCTCGACGATGCCGGCGGCGCCGCCGAAATTGCCGTCGATCTGGAACGGCGGGTGCGCGTCGAACAGGTTCGGGTAGCTGCGCTGCGGCGACAGCAGCATGCGCACGATCTTCAGGCTGTGCTCGCCGTCCCACAGGCGCGCCCAGAAGTTCAGCCGCCATGCGATGCCCCAGCCGGTCGCATCGTCGCCGCGGATCTCGAGGGTGCGCTTCGCGGCGCGTGCGAGATCGGGCGTGTCGCGCAGGTTGATCTGCGCGCTGGGATGCAGGCCGTACAGGTGCGAGATGTGGCGGTGGTGGATTTCGGGTGCCTGCATGTCCCAGTCCTGCTGCCATTCCTGCAGCTGGCCCGCCTTACCGATGCGGTTGGGTGGCAGTTGCTCGCGCAGCACGGCGAGTTGCGCGGCGAAATCTGCATCCTCGCCGAGCAACCGCGCAGCCTCGATGCACTGGCCGAACAGATCGCGGAGGATCTGCGCATCCATCGTCGGGCCGGCGCAGACCGTGGCGCCGAAAGGGTGCACGTTCTCCGGCGAGATCGACGGCACCGTGACCATCGCGCCGGTGCCGGGATCGCGCTGCAGCGTCGCGGCGAAGAATGCCGCCGCGCCGCGCAACCATGGCCACAGTCGGCGCAGGTCGGCCGGATCGCGGCCATAGTCCCAGCGGTCCCACAGCTGCTGCAGCAGCCAGGCGCCACCCATCGGCCACAGGCCCCATTGCGCGCCGTCGATCGGACCGGTCTGGCGCCACAGGTCGGTGTTGTGGTGCGCCACCCAGCCGGGCGCGCCGTACATCTCGCGCGCCATGCGCGCGCCGGTTTCCGCCAGCTCGCCGATCATGCGTTCCAGCGGTTCGACGCATTCCGCCAGCGCATTGGCTTCGGCCGGCCAGTAGTTCATCTCGGTATTGACGTTGATGGTGTACTTGCTCTCCCACGGGGGATCCATCAGGTCGTTCCAGATGCCCTGCAGGTTGGCCGGCTGGCTGCCCGGCCGTGAGCTGCAGATCAGCAGGTAGCGCCCGTAGGCGTGGTACAGCGACACCAGTGCGGGATCGTCGCCATGCGCGAATGCCGCGATGCGTTCGTCGGTCGGCAGGTCGGCGGCCGCCGTGCGGCCGAGGTCCAGGCGGACGCGGTGGAACAGGCGGCGGTGTTCGGCGAGATGATCGGCCTGCAGCGCAGCGAACGACTTCGCCTGGGCAAGGGCCAGATGGCGCGCCGTGATGGCATCGGGATCGCCGCTGACGTCGTCGTAGCGCACGTAGCTGGTTGCCGCGACCAGTCGCAGTTCCAGTTCGCGCACGCCATCGAACATGATCTGGTCCTGCTCGACGCGCACCCGGCCGCCCTGGTGGCGGACCTGCACGCGGAACGCGAACCGGAGCCGACCCGCGATGCCATGCTTGTCTACGTTGCGGCCGCTGACGAGCCAGCCGTCGCCATCGACGCGGGTCGTGGTCGCGTGTTCGTTGGCGGTGCGGATGCGGCCGATCAGGGCATCGCCGCCCTCGACCGTGCAGCGCATGACCAGGCACTGGTCGACTGGCGACACGAACACCTCGCGCCGGTGCAGGCCGGCACCGACACGGAACGACGTGCGCGCGACGGCGGCATCGAGATCCAGCTCGCGCATGTAGTCGGACACCCCGTCCAGCCGGTCGAACTGCAGCCACAGGTTGCCCAGCGGCTGGAACGGCATCTGCTTCAGCGGCTCCGCCATCAGCGTGGCATTGGCCAGCGCCTCGGCCTCGGCGTAGCGACCGGCGAACACCGCCTCGCGCACGCGCGGCAGATTCTCCTTCGCCCGGGGATTGATCGCGAAGTACGGCCCCCCGGCGTACAGCGTGTCCTCGTTGAGCTGCAGCCGCTCCAGTGCGACGCCGCCGAACACCATCGCGCCCAGGCGGCCGTTGCCTACCGGCAGGGCTTCCACCCAGACGCGTGCGGGGTCGCGGTACCACAGCCGCAGGTCGGCGGTGGACGGCGCGCGGCGGCCAGCGTCGGCGGATCGCGCCGCGCGCGTGAGTGGCGCGGCAGCGACGGCCAGGCCGGCCGCCGTCGCCTTCAGCAGTTCGCGTCGCTTCAGCGTCACGGGGCGATCAGCGCTTCTTCACCACCAGCGCCTTGCCGTCGTAGCGCACGGTGACGTCGGCGGCCGGCTCCAGCGTGCCGGCATCGGCGCGCGGACCATCGATGAAACGCACCCGCACCTCGCGCGCCGCGACCATGCCGGGATAACGCCCTTCGCGCGCACCGATGCGCAGCTCGCCCGCCTGCTCGTTCCACGCCAGCGGAATGCGGCTGGACTCGCCACGCTCGTAGCCGTAGCTGCGGCCGTTGTCCTCGTACAGCGAGAACGTGCCGTCGGCACCGGTGTAGACCTCGATCGTCAGCGGCGCATCCGGCTTTTCGTCCACGTACTGCTGCACGACCGTGCGCGGCACGATGGACCCTGCCCGCACGAACAGCGGCATGCGCTGCAGCGGCGCGGCGGCCTCGATGGTCTGGCCGCCGTCATGGCGCGTGCCGGTTTCGAAGTCGATCCAGCTGGTGCCGGCCGGCAGGTAGACCTTGCGCGTGGTCGCCTGGAACGACGTCACCGGCGCCACCAGGAAGGCCGGGCCGAACAGGTACTGGTCGGCGATGTCGCGCACGTTCGGATCGGACGGGAAGTCCATTGCCAGCGTACGCAGGATCGTGCCGTCCTTCTGCCAGGTATCGCCGGCCAGCGTGTAGATGTAGGGCAGCAGCGTGTAGCGCAACTTCAGGTAGTGCACGAAGCTGTCGTAGTGTGGCGTGCCTTCCGGCGCGATCTCCCAGATCTCGCGGTACGGGAACTGGCCGTGCAGGCGGAAGATCGGCACGAACGCGCCATGCTGGAACCAGCGCAGGCTCAGCTCGCGCCATTCAGCCAGGTGCGCCGGGTCCTTGTCTTCGTAGCGCTTCTCCGGCGAGAAGCCGCCGATGTCGAAGCTGACATTGGGTGCGCCTGCCATCGAGGCGTTGACCAGGCCGGAGATCTGCTCGCGCAGGTCGTCCCAGCGCGGCACGATGTCGCCGCTCCAGAACGCCGCGCCGGCACGCTGCTGGCCCGCGAAGAAGGCGCGCGACAGGATGAAGACGCGCTTGTCCGGATCCTGCTCGCGCGAGCCGCGGTAGACGCCTTCCGAATGCACCAGCGGATACGAATTGAAGAATTCCGTCGATGGGCCCAGCGACGTCGGCGTGGTGCGCGCCTTGCGTTCGCCGATGTCGATGTTGCTGTGCAGGTCGGGCTCGCTGGCGTCCAGCCACCACGCATCGAAGCCCTTGCGGTTGAGCTTGCCGTTGACCTGGCGCCAGAAGATGTCCTGCGCCTCCTTCGAATAGGGGTCGTAGAACGAATTCAGGTAACCCTTGCCGATCCAGTCCAGCTCACCGACCTCGACGTTGCGGTGGTACATGTGGCCGGCCGCATCGAGTTCCTTGTAGTTCGCCGTGGTCGGATAGAACTTCGGCCACACCGAAATCATGATCTGCGCATGCTGGTCATGCACGTGCTTGACCATGCCGTCCGGATCCGGGAAGTTCTTCGCATCGAAATCGTGCGACCCCCAGGCGTCCTCGGGCCAGTACGACCAGTCGAGCACGATCGCATCGATCGGCAGCTTGCGCTTGCGGTACTCGTCCAGCGCGCCGGTCAGTTCGGCCTGCGTCTTGTAGCGCTCGCGGCTCTGCCAGAAGCCGTACGACCACTTCGGCAGCAGCACGGCCTTGCCGGTCAGCGTGCGGTAGCCGGCCAGCACCTGGTCGGCGTCGTCGCCGGCGACCACGTAGTAGTCGATGGCCTGCGCGGCCTCGGACCAGATCGACAGGTCCTTCGCCTCGTCGGCCGGCAGCGGATCGCGGTGCAGCAGCGCGATGTAGGCGGGCTCGATGCGGTCCCACACCAGCTTGACCTTGTGCCGCTGGCCGGCCTTCATCTCCAGCGCGAACTCATGGTGCCAGGGATTCCAGTTCTGGCGCCAACGGTCGATCACCAGCTTGCCGTCGACGTAGAGTTTGGCGTACTCGCTGTTGTAGAGCGAGAACGTATGGCGGCCGTCGCTGCGTGCGGCGATCTCGCCTTCCCAGACCACGTCGCTGCGGCCGCCGGCGGCCAGGTTCTTCCCCTTCTCCGGGAAGTTCGCCAGATCCTTGATGTACTGGTAGTTCACCGCGCTTTCGCGGCGCTCGACCACCTGCTTGCCGTTGACGGTGTAGCGCGCGGTCAGCGCGCCCGGCTTGCCCTGCGCATCGAACAGGTCGAGCGATGCGCCCAGCGGCTGCAGGCCGCGCGGGTCGCCGTAGCGGGTGATCGCGTTGCTGTCCCAGAGGATGCCGTAGTGGCGCGTGGAGACGAGGTAGGGAATCGCCTTGTCGATGTTGTGCTGGAGCAGCTCGACATCCCGGCCCTTGAGGTTCATCCAGCCCTGCTGGTGCAGGCCGGTGCCGTAGAAGGCCTCGTCGTCCTTCGAATCGAAGCGCTGGCGGATGCTGTAGTACGGCTTGCCTTCGACCGTTGTCGGGGTGAAGGTGCGTGCCCGCTCGGCGAGCAGCGGCTTGCCGGCCGCGTCGAAGAAGCTGACCTGGCCCGTGCGCGCATCGACCGTCGCCGAGATGCCTTGCGTGCTGATCGTCACCTGCCCACCGGACTCGCCCACCTTCACCGCCGGCGGCGCGCCGGTCTCCGCACGCATCAGGCTGGGCGTGCGCGCGAAGTCGCCATCGGGATCGGCCATCACGCGCAGGATGCCCGGCGCGACCGCTTCGACCTTGACGTCGGCGGCGGCCGACTCGGTCGGACGCACGATCACGCCATGCGCGGTCTTCTCGACCGCACCGGTGTCGGCGGCGTTGGCGCCCGCTGCGGCCAGGGCCAGCAGCGGCACCGTCAACGTCTTCAGATAACCCATCGCTTGCTCCTCGTTCGGGTGCGTGGGCACCCGGGTTCTGGGACCGGCGAGGCCGGTCCGCGGATCGATCAGTACGTCGCCAGCTTCACCCGCAGCAGCTGCGGGACGCTGGAGAAATTGAGGCCGTAATCGGTCTGGTCGCCGTTCCAGCGGCGACGGAACACCCACGTGCCGTCGACGTAGGTGCCTTCGTCGACGTACTCGTAGATCTGCCGCGCGGCGACGGCCGGGTCCGCCGCCTCGATGTTGATGCGCGCATGCGCGCCCGCGACCAGGAACTCGTCTGCCCCGAGCTGCACCACCAGCGCGCGGCCGATGGGCTCGGGATTGCCCGGTGGTTCACCCTGGAACCAGAACTGCGGCACGCCGTAGGTCACCACCATGTTCCAGCGGCCGTCGATCTTCACCGTCTGCACGGCCTGGCCGGGCTGCTCGGCGGTGCCGCGCACCTTGCCTTCGAAACTGGCCTGCGCGATGACGCGCGCCGCCGGACGCACGATGGCGTAGTTCAGCGCGAACGACTCCAGCGCCTTCTCGTCCAGGTTCTTGGCACCGAGCGGCCAGTTGGAATAACGCGAGTAGTCGATGCCGAAGGGCGACCAGCCGATCGCCTGCTCGCCCAGCGCGGAGAAGAAGTAGCGCGGGTATTCCTCGCGGTTGCCGGTCTCGGCCACGAACAGCGGGTTGTCGGGGCGCGAATAGCGGTCCAGCACCGTGGTGTAGTGCGTGTACTCCGGCATGTAGATGTCGGGCGCCAGCAGGTCGATGTGCGGTGCGGCGGCCTTGTACACGTCCAGCACGTTGTCGGTGGGCCCGCCGCTGGCGTACTGGCCGGGCTGGCCCGGGTTGAACGGTCCGCGCAACGCGGCGTTGACCAGCATCGGCAGCGGATACACCGCCTTGCCCGCTTCGGCGACCTGGTCGATGTAGTGCGCGATATGCCAGGCGTGGAAGAACTCGTCGGCATCGGCACCGAACACCTCGCGCCACATACCGGGCGACTTGCCGAGCTTCTTCAGCAGCGCTTCCGGCACGGGACCATCAAACACCTGCTGCGCCAGCGGCGAGAAATCCCGCACGCTGCCGTAGGTGCCGGGCTCGTTCTGCGGCTGCACCATGATGACGGTGCGTTGCGGGTCCGCCGCCTTGAGATGGGTCATCAGCGCGACGAACGCCTTGCGGTCCGCATCGAGCGTGGCCTGCGCATGCGGCGACAACGAGTTCAGCGTGCGCCCGTCGGCAGTGATGACGCGCGGGAAGCGTGTGTTGTCCAGCTTCACCCACGCCGGGGCGTAGTTGGGTCCGTTGTTCTTCCAGGTCGCGAACCACAGCAGGATCAGGCGCACGTCCTTCCCGCGCGCCTGCGCTAGCAGTTCGTCGACGAAGGAGAAGTCGAACGTCCCCTCCTTCGCCTCGACCTGCTCCCACGCCACCGGCACCATCACCGTGTTCGGCTTGACCACGTCGATGGCCGGCCACACGTCGTCCAGCGCCTGCGGCCAATTGCTGGAATTGTTGACCTGCGCGCCGAGGATCAGGAACGGCGCGCCGTCCACCATCAGGGCATGGCGACCGTCCTTGCTGACGATCTTCGGGACCGGCGCCTCAGCGGCGCTACGCGCGTCGCCCGTTTCTGCCCCGCCCTGTTTCGCCGCGTCATCGGCAGGTCGGCACGCAGCGAGCAGCACGCTGGCGGCCAGAACGCCAAGGAACGTGGACGAGCGGAACAGGCGAGGCATCATCGGGGACACTCCAGGTTCACCAGTTGTCGCTGCGGAACGGCGAGGCCGGCAGCTGGTCGGTATTGATCAGGTCGGCATCGGCCGGGTTGTCGGACCAGCCGTAGCGCACGGCTGCGGGTCGCGGCACGGCCGCACTGCGCACGACCACACGCCCGTCCTGCAGCGTGGCCTCCGCCGGATGGAAGACCTGGTCGGTACCGGCCAGGGCGAATCCATGCACGCGCGTGCCGCCGCCGCGCACCGCCAGGGTGCCGCCGGAGGTGCCGAACTCGACGTGCGCCTTGTTGCCTTCGAAGCGGGTGTACTGCGGCACCGGCCCGTGGAACGGCAGCGCCTCGCCGTAGGCCACATGGCGTGCCGCCAAGGCCAGGCGCCGACCGACTTCCTGCTTGTTGAGCGGGTGGATGTCGGCCGGATCGCCGATATCGATGGCGACGGCCTGCGCGGTGCCGGGCATCCACAACGTCATCGACTGCGCCTCACGCAGCGTCGCCCACGGGCTTTCATCGCCCTTGTCGACACCGGAGGAGAAGTTCGCCAGCTGCACCCACAGGAACGGCAGGCTGGGGGCATCCCATTGCGTGCGCCATTGCGTGCGCCATTGCTCGATCAGGGCGGGGAACTGCCGGCGGTAGCGCAGCGCATCGGCCACGGTGTTCGCGTTCGACTCACCCTGGTACCAGATCACGCCGCGCAACGCATAAGGTTGCAGCGGGTGGATCATGGCGTTGTACAGAAGCGCGGGATGCTGGTTCTTGTCGTCGACCAGGGCAAGGCTGACGTCGCTCGGCCGGAAGCGCCAGTCCGCCAGCGCGCGCGGTGTTCCGCCCTGCGGCTGCACGAACACCTCGCCCACCTCGCCGTGGATACCGCCGCCGCCGCCGGTGTCCGTCACCCGCACGGCCACGTGGTTCACGCCCGCGCGCAGCACCGCTGCCGGCACGCTGTAGCGCCGCGGCTGGTTGTAGCGCATGCGCGTTTCCCCGACCTGCGTGCCGTTGACCCAAGTGGCGTCGGAATCGTCGATGCGACCCACGCCGAGCAGCACGCCCGCCGCCGCTTCTTCCCCGGTCAGGGTGAACGTCGTGCGGTACCACGCCACGCCGTCCATGCCGTTCCAGCCGGCCGCCTCCCACAACGAAGGCACGGCGATCGGCGCCCATGTGGACATCGCGAGGTCCGGCACCTGCCAGCCCGCATCGTCGACGGGCAGCGTGGGCCACTGCGCGAGATTGCGCCGCGTCTGGGCGAGCGCACGTTCGTCGTCCGCACGCAGCGTCTCCGCCTGTCGCGCGAGCGCCGCGTCATCCAGTCCCTGCGACGACGCGTCCATCCACGCTTCGATGCGGCTGCCGCCCCAGGTGCTGTCGATGATGCCGATCGGCACGCCAGTGACCTTGCGCAGTTCGCGGGCGAAGAAATGCGCGACGGCGGAGAACTGGCCGGCGACCTGCGGCGACGACGCCACCCATTCGCCACCCGCCAGCTGGTCCTGCGGCGCGCCGGCCCAAGATTTGGGAATCTTGAAATGCCGGATCTGCGGGTCGGTCGCGCGCGCGATCTCGGCATCGCGGTCCATGGACTGCGCGACCGACCACTCCATGTTGGACTGTCCGCTGGCCAGCCATACGTCGCCGACCAGCACGTCCTGCAACACGCGCGGCTGCGTGCCGTCGTCGATGCGCAGCGTGTACGGCCCACCGGCGGTCTGGGCCGGCAGTTCGAGCGACCAGCGCCCGGCGTCGTCGGCCTGGGCGGTGATGGCCGCAGCGCCGGCGAAGCTCACGGCGACGCGGGCCCCGGGGGCCGCGTGGCCCCAGACCTGCACGGGCTGGTCGCGCTGCACGACCATGCCGTCGGAGAACAGCCGCGGCAGTTCGACCGCGTGTGCGACAGGCAGGGCGAGCAGGGCAGAAAGGAACATGGCGATTCGTTTCACAGGGGATCTCCGTACCAGATGCCACGTCCTTCGGTGCCGAAGTAGACGCGACCGTGCAGGCGGGGATCGCCCGTCACATGGCGGATGATGCCGCCAAACCGCAGTGCGTCACTGTCGATCCGCTGCCAGCGCCGCCCGCCGTTGTCGGAGCGGTAAAGGCCACGCTGGCCCCGCACTTCGCCGAACACGAACAGCACCGGCGCATCGCCGTCCTTCGCCGGCTTGCCCAGGCCCACCGACATGACGTTGTCCACGCCGGGTACGCGCTGGAGCTTGCCGGGCGACAGATGCAGCAGCCCGCGCCATGAGGCGGCGATCCAGGCTTCGCCCGACCTGTCCGGATGCGGCCGGATCTCGGCGCGGTACCAGTCGCCGATCTCGCCGACGGGCGCGCGCACTTCCTCGAAGGCGACGCCGCCGTTGCCGCTGACATAGAGCTTGCCGCTGATCGCATCGAAGCCGTAGTAGATGCCTTCGTCGACGCGGTCGGCTTCCACCACGGCTGTCTTCGGCAGGCCTTTTACCTGCTGCCAGCGTCCGCCCATGTCGGCGGTGATCCAGTGGTGCTCGCCATTGCGCGGACGCCAGATGGCACGCTTGCCATCGGCCGCCAGCGTGATCTGTCCGGCGCCCTCGCCATCCGGCGGCTCGCTCGCGAACGCCGTCCACGTGCGCCCACCATCGTTCGACCACGCGCCACGCACTGCACCCTCCGGCCGGTTATGGAAATAGCCGGTGCGTACCATCACCTGCGGCGCACGACCGGCGAACGCCAGGCTCTCGGTGTTGGAGAAGCGCACGCCGGCGAAGCGTTGCTGCGAGACGTCCAGTGAGTCGTGCACGAAGCCATCGACATCGCCCAGCCCGCTCACCAGGTGCGCGCCCTGCGGCGGGCTGGCCAGTGCCAGCGGCACGGTCTCCTCGAAGCCGGCCTGTTCGAAGCGCCACCGCAGGTCGGCACCGCCGTCGAACGCACGCGCATTGGTGGACGCCCACACGCCGTAGCCCGTCACGAACAGCAGGCGGTCGGGATCGAACGGATCGATCTCGATGTCGGCCATCCAGTGCGGCTTGGCATCGGAGGTCCACGGTGCGGAGGCATGATCGAACCGCGAACGCGGGAACAGCGCCGTCCACGTGCGCCCGCCATCGAGACTGCGGTAAAGGTCGTCGTGCGGCTGGTAGCGGCGGAACGTACTGGCGATGATGACGTCCGGGTTGTCGGCCTGCACGGCGACCGCACCCCAGCCGAAGCTGGCGTCGGTCTTCGCGCGCCGCACCGGCGTGATGTCCTCCCACCGGTCGCCGGCGGGGTCGAAGCGCCAGACCGCGCCGTCTGCCATGTTGTTCGGGCCGGGTTCGTCGCCATAGCTCAGCAACCAGCGCCCGCGCGCGTCGCGCACCATGTGGCTGGGCCGCAGGCCGACCGGCTGGCCGGGCACCGCCTCCCAGCTCGCGCCGCCGTCGCGCGAACGGAACAGGCTGGTCTCCTTCGTGGACACGCCGGCATACAACGTCTTCGATGCGCTGCCGCGTGTGCCGCTGGCGGGATCGAACACCACGAACGCGATGCCGACCGGGCGCAGGTCGCGCCAGCCGGCGGCCCACGCCGAGCGCGATTTCGCCACGGCAGGAAAGCCCTTCACTTCGTGCCACTGCGCGCCAGCATCGTCGCTGCGCCACAGGCCGTCGGCGCGCGTGCCGAACATCACGACGCGGCCATCATTCGGATCGACGGCAAAACGCTCGCCGTTGCCGCGCCCCTGCTCGTTGCCGCCAAACTTGAACGGCAACGCGGTCCGCTGGAACGTCGCACCGCGGTCGCGCGAGCGCAGGATCGCGCCATCCGCCCCACGCTCATGCAGATAGGTACCGACGGCCAGGTAGAGACGGTCCGGATCGGACGGATCCAGCGCCAGGCTTTCCACGCCGAAGCGCCCGCTGTCCTCGTAACCCATCCAGTCCATAAGCGGCTGCCAGCGGCGCTCGCCCGGCAGCCAGCGGTAGGCGCCCCCGATGTCGGTGCGCGCGTACAGCAGGTCTTTCTCGTGCGGGTGGAACACCAGCCCGCTGACGAAACCACCGCCGCCGATGGCGACGCTGCGCCAGCGGTAGCCGGTCACGTCATCCTTCGCCGCCGCGCCGGGCACCAGCAGGAAAACGGAAAGCGCGAGGATCAGGCGAAGCGTGAGCACGGTGTCTCCTGTCGGGGGGAACAGCCGGTGCGCCGGCAGGATGCGCACCCTGCGACGGAACGGCCGGAGTGCCCGGCCGTCCCGCGCGATGCAGCGTCAGAACGTGAAGCGCAGCGTCGCGGCGTAACGCCGATCGTTGACGTACCAAGAGGTGATGCGCTTGCCGGCGCCGTTCTGGTCCATCAGCGTGCGCTGCTCGGCATTGTTGAGGTTGTTCATCTCCAAGCCGAACTGCACGTTGTCGGAGATCTTGTAGAAAATGGATCCATCCAACTGGCCGAAGCTGTCGCTGTAGACGGGCAGCTTCCACGGGATGCCGCCATCGCCGCCGTTGTAGCCGTTCGGCCCGATCGACAGCAGGTACTCGCTGCGCCAGTTGTAGGCCAGCCGGATCTGCCACGGCCCCTTCTCGTAGAAGGCAGCGACGTTGTAGGAGTTCTTCGACAGGCCGTCGGCCGGCAGATCGCTGAACAGCGAGCCGTCGGTATCGACCGGCACCGCATTCGATGCCTCCGGAATCTTTGTGGTGCTGTCGATGTAGGTGTAATTGGCCGACATGCCGAAACCGTCGAACGGCGCCGGCAGGAAGTCGAAGAACTGGTTCCAGCCGATCTCCGCGCCCTGGATCTTCGCCTTGCCGACGTTGACCAGGCGCGACACGCGATAGTCGTAGTCGTTGCCATCGATGCCGGGATAGGTCAGGAGCTGGGTCTGCTGGCGGAAATAGTCCTTGATGTCCTTGTAGAAGAAGTTCACCCAGGCCATGCCGCCACTGTCCGGCGCGAAATACCACTCCAGCGACAGATCGAACTGGTTGGCCTTCATCGGCGTCAGGTACGGGTTGTCGGTGGAACTGCCGGTGAGGTCCAGATCGCCGGGCTGCAGCAGATCGCCCGGATCGGGATTCACCCCGTCGCGGACTGCCACGCTGAGCAACTGGTAGGCCTGCATGTCGCTGAAAGCCGGGCGCGCGATCGCCTTGGACGCGGCGAATCGCACGATCCAGTTTTCCGCCGGTTCCCACTTCACGTTGGCGCTGGGCAGCACGTCGGTGTAGGAGTTCTCCGCCGAGATCGGCTCGGACTGACCGTTGCCGAGGTAGGGCGCGAATTCGTTGTTCGGATACACCAGGTAGCCGCTCGCGCTGTTCTCGGTGCGCACCACGCGTACGCCGAAATTACCGTCGATGCGTGCATCGTCCATCGCGAAGTTCACCATCGCGTAGGCGGCGTACGTCTTCTCGTTCTGCACGTTGCCCCACTGCGGGTCCGCCAGGTTGCGCGGGGTGATCTGCCCGTAGCAGCAGTCGTAATACGGGATGGCCGCGCCGTGGATGTCGAGATAGCTGTTCGGGAAACCGAGCGCGGTCGCCAGCACCGGCGAATAGAACGAGCCCGGCGTCGTTGCGCCACCGCGGTAGAAGTTGTCGAACGTGATCAGGTTGGTCAGGCTGGAATTGATGGTGCCGTTGAGGTCCAGCCCCGGCAGCGGCTGGTCGCCCGGCAGCGCCCACCACTGCATCCACGGCTGGAACACCGGTTGCCAGTCGTAGCCGGTATCGATGCTGTGCGCATCGCGATCGGTGACGCGCACGCCGACCTTGAAGGAGTCGAAGAAGTTGCTGTCGAAGCTGTGCTTCAGGTCCGCGCGCCACGCCACTTCGTCGGCGGTGTTGTCGTCCTGGTGGTCCATGGTGAACCCCCAGTAGTAGTTCGCGGGGTTCGCGGTGAACTGGTTGTCCACGCCGATGCGCGGCACGCCGTGGCCCAGGTCGACGTCGATGTAGGGCACGTTGAGGCCGAGCGAGACGGTGGAGTCCAGCGCCTTGGTGTTCGCCTTGATGTACTGCAGATCGGTGGAGAACTCGGTGCGGTCGCTGAACAGCCACTTCAGGCCGAACGAGTAGTCGGTGGTGTCGGACTTGCGGTGCGACGCGCGGATGTCCGTGCCCATGGGGATGTCGCCGTTCGAGCGCAGGCGGCCGGAGACGAAGACGTTGCCGTTAATCTCGTAGGGCTGGCTGGCGTCGACACGTACCTGCAGCGGGTCGTTGGAAACGAAGATCGCGTCTTCGTACCAGAGTTCGTCGTAGCGGCTCTGGAACGCCGTGGCGGACAGCTCCAGGCTGTCGCTCGGGCGCCACTGCAGAGCGACGTACGCGCCCTGGCGCTCGCGTTCGTACTCCAGCGTGCGCCAGTCGGCGCCGCGCGGCAGCCACAGGTTCTCGTTGGTACCGTCGTTGTTGAGGTCGGAGTTGGCGGTGTTGAAGAACGGCCGCACGAACATGCCGTCGGTGCGCGTGGCCAGTTCGGAATGGGCCACGTTGACCAGCACGCCGAACTCGCCCGCATCGGTGTCCCAGCGGTTGCTGAAAAGCACCGAGCCCGCGGGCTTGACCTGCTTGGCGAAGTCACCGCGGTTGGCGCTGAACGACATGCCGATGCGACGGCCCTCGATGTCCAGCGGCATGAAGGTGCGCAGGTCGACACTGCCGCCCAGGCCGCCTTCGATCATGTCGGCCTTCTGATTCTTGTAGACGTCGACGCCGGCCATCAGCTCGGCGGGTACGTCCTGGAAGCTCAGCGCACGACCGCCCGACGCGGAGAAGCTGTCGCGTCCGTTGAGTTCCGAACGCACCTGGGTGAGGCCGCGCACCTGCACGCCACCACCCTCGGCGGAGAAGTGCTCGGGATCGCCGACGGTCAGGAAGCGGTCGATGGTCACGCCCGGGATGCGCGACAGCGTCTCGGTGACGCTGCGGTCCGGCAGCGCACCGATGTCCAGTGCAGTGACCGAATCGACGAAGGTGTCGGCATCGCGCTTGATGTCCTGCGCCCTGTACACGGAGCCACGGATGCCGGTGACGACGACGGCGTCGAGTTCGGTGGCCTTCTCGGCCTCCTGCGCCGGCGCGGCATCCTGGGCGTAGGCAGGTGCCGCCAGCATCACGGCGATGCCGAGCGCCAGCAGGGTGGGTTGCAGCTTGCGGCCGTCGGAACGGCCGGCACGAACGGCCGCCGCGGGGCGACGCTGGAGCGTTGACATGGATGTTCCCTCCCAGGACACATGACAAGCGATGGAGTTGTGGTCCCGGCCCGCGGATGTCTGCGCATCGCGTGGCCGGATGAAGCGTCCGGCAACCCCGCCCCCTTGGTCGTGGTCGTCGGTGATGCGATCGCCTCCGTGGCGGAAGTCACGCCGGCTACGGGCGATCAGGCGGTGGCCTTGGGACCACCGTTGTGTGACTGCGGCGGGAGCATAGGCGGCGCTGACATGCCGGACCAATGAAATATTGATCGCAAGCTATATCGAACACGAATACATGGAGGACATTCAGTCGCCGGCGCCCTCGCCGACCGGCGGTGCGTCGCCGGCACGGGAGGCGTCCGGCTCGGTATACAGCCGGCGTGCGGTGGCACGGAGCGCCTCCAGCACACGCTCGGCCCCCGGCGACAGCAACTGGTCGCGGCGGCGCACGATGCCGAAAAACTCCATGCGCACGCCCAGCTCGATGGGCAGCACGCACATCTGCCCGGTCTGCAGGTACGGACCGACCGATTCGGCCGGCAGCGCCGTCAGCAGATCGCTGTGCCGCAACAGGTGGATGATCACCGGCAGCGAGGCGGTTTCCACGATGTTCTGCGGCGGCGGCTGGCCGTGCTCCAGAAACACCGCGTCCAGCCGCGAGCGCAGCACGCTGGCGGACGGCGGCATGATCCAGCCGTAGTCGGCCAGGTCGGCATGGGTGATGCGCTGACGCCGCGTCAGTGGATGGCCGGCGCGCACGATGACCGCATGCGGCTCGTCGGCCAGCGGCTCGAAATCCAGCTCGCCGGCCCCTTCCGGGCCCATGATGCGGCCGACCACGATGTCGAGCTGCCCGTCCAGCAGCTTGGCGACCAGCGGCCGGCTGTAGTCCATCTCCACGCGGATCAGGATGTCGGGAAAGTCGCGCTTCACCGCCGCGATGGCCTGGGGCACCAGCGTCGTCCCCGGATTCACCACCGTGCCGATGGCGGCCTGCCCCATCCGGCCGCTGCGCAGCGCAGCGATCTCGTCATGGGCGCGGCCGATCTCGGACAGCGCCGAGCGCGCCCGCCGGATCAGCACCTGGCCGTACCAGGTGGGCTCCACGCCGCGCGCATGCCGCTCGAACAGCGGCACGCCGAGCAGGCTCTCCATCTCCGCCAGCAGCTTGGACGCCGCAGGCTGGGTCATGTTGGCGGCCTCGGCGGCGCGCAGCACCGAACGCTGTTCGTACAGGTGCAGCAGCAGGGAAAGATGGCGGGTCTTCAGGCGGGTGGCGCCGAACCAGCCGGTGGTGGGATGGACCATGGAAGCCTCCGAGCGGATGACCTATTCGCGTGCGGAATAGCCTATGACAAAAATTTCATTTGTCGTACATAGATGCCCACGCGAGGCTATGCCACGCTTCGAACGCGGCCCGGCGGCCATGCCCGCCCGACTGCGTAGGGGATGCCCGGGGACGGCCGGCACAGGTCCGCCACGGGAGGTCCCGCATCCGATCACCGCCGGGAGGAGGGTCCCATGGCGACACCGCAGTCCGACGGCACCCCGCGCGCCGCCGCCATCGCCGCGTCCACGTCGCACGGACACCGGCGCCCATGACACGTCGCCTGTCCGGCAAGGTCGCGCTGGTTACCGGTGCCGCCAACGGCATCGGTGCGGCGACCGCGCGCCTGTTCGCACGCGAAGGCGCCACGGTCATCGGCCTCGACCGCCAGCCCGCACCCGCCGCCGATGACGGCGTGGCCCACCATCTCGCCGACATCACCGATGCCGCCGCCGTCGACGCCGCCGTGCATGCGGCACGCGAACGCCACGGCCGCATCGACGTCCTGGTCAACAATGCCGGTGCCGACGTGTTCTCCGACCCGCTGTCGCTGTCGGATGACGACTGGGAAGGCTGCCTGGCGCTGAATCTCAAGGGCGCATGGCACCTGTGCCGCGCGGTGCTGCCAGCGATGCTCGCGCAGGGCGGCGGCTCGATCGTCAACATCGCGTCGGTGCACGCGCACAAGATCATCGCCGGCTGCTTCCCGTATCCGGTCGCGAAGCACGGGCTGATCGGGCTGACCCGCTCGCTCGGCATCGAATACGCCGCGCACGGCATCCGGGTGAATTCGATTTCGCCCGGCCTGATCCTGGTGCCGCGCATCGAAGCGTGGTTCGAACGCGAACCCGGGATGCGCGAGAAACAAACGGCGCTGCTGCCGCCGCAGCGCATCGGCACGCCGGAGGAAGTCGCCTACACCGCGCTGTTCCTGGCCAGCGACGAAGCGCGCTTCATCAACGCCACCGACATCACCATCGACGGCGGCCGTTCGCAGGTCTACCACGACTGACCGCATGCACGCGCCTACCCTCCCCTTCGCCCTGCCGCTGATTGCGATCCTGCGCGGCATCACGCCCGACGAGACGCATGCGCACGTCGGCGCGCTGGTGGACGAGGGTTACGACGCCATCGAGATTCCGGCCAACTCGCCGGCGTGGCAACGCAGCGTGCGCATCGCGGCCGACGCGTTCGGCGATCGCGCGTTGATCGGTGCCGGCACCGTGCTGACGACCGGCGACGTCGATGCGCTGGTGGCCGCCGGTGGCCGCCTGATGGTGACGCCGAACACGCGGCCGCCAGTGATCCGGCATGCCGTCGACCGCGGCCTGCAGGTCGCCGCCGGCGTCGCCACCGCCAGCGAGGCGTTCGATGCGCTCGAGGCGGGCGCGCAGATGCTCAAGCTGTTCCCCGCTTCCGTCTACGGACCGGCGATGGTGCGCGCCCTGCGCAGCGTGCTGCCGCCGGCTCCCCTATTCGCCGTCGGTGGCGTCACGCCCGACACCCTCTCCGGCTACCTCTCAGCCGGCTGTCAGGGCGCCGGCATCGGCGGCGAACTCTACACGCCCGGCCAGGCGGTCGAACGCACGCGCGAACACGCGCGACGCTTCCGCCAGGCCTACCTGGACCACGCCGCATGAAGATCGTCCGCCTCACCACGTACCACGCGGCACCGCGCTGGCTGTTCCTCAAGGTGGAGACCGACGAGGGCATCAGCGGCTGGGGCGAGCCGGTCATCGAGGGACGCGCGCACGCGGTGGAAGCCGCCGTGCACGAACTCGGCGACTATCTCGTCGGCCAGGATCCGGCGCGCATCAACGACCTGTGGCAGGTGCTGTACCGCGGCGGCTTCTATCGCGGCGGCGCGATCCTCATGAGCGCGATCGCCGGCATCGACCAGGCGCTGTGGGACATCAAGGGCAAGGCCCTCGGCGTGCCGGTGTACCAGTTGCTCGGCGGACTCGTGCGCGACCGCATGAAGACCTACCGCTGGGTCGGTGGCGACCGCCCCGCCGACATCGTCGCGCAGATGCAGCGCTACCAGGCGCAGGGCTTTGACACGTTTAAGTTCAACGGCACCGAGGAACTGAAGCTGATCGACAGCCCGCGCGCGATCGATGCCGCCGTCGCCAAGGTCGCGGCGATCCGCGAGGCGATGGGCGACCGCGTCGATTTCGGCATCGACTTCCATGGCCGCGTCAGCGCGCCGATGGCGCGCGTGCTGTTGCGCGAACTGGCACCGTTCAAGCCGCTGTTCGTCGAGGAGCCGGTGCTGCCGGAGCAGTGGGAGTACTACCGGCCACTGTCCGATGCGACCTCGATTCCGCTCGCCGCGGGCGAGCGCATGTATTCCCGCGCCGAGTTCAAGCCGGTGCTCGCAGCCGGCGGCCTGGCCATCCTGCAACCCGACCTGTCGCACGCCGGCGGCATCACCGAATGCGTGAAGATCGCGGCGATGGCCGAAGCCCACGACGTGGCGCTGGCGCCGCACTGTCCGCTCGGCCCGGTGGCGCTGGCCGCCTGCCTGCAGGTGGACTTCGTCGCCCACAACGCGATGCTGCAGGAGCAGAGCATCGGCATCCACTACAACGAGGGCGCCGACCTGCTGGACTACGTCGTCAACAAGGACGATTTCCGCTGCGACGCCACCGGCAGCATCGCCGCGCTGCCGAAACCGGGCCTGGGCGTGGAGATCGACGAGGCGCGCCTGGTCGACGCGAACCGGCAGCCGCCGCGCTGGCGCAACCCGCTGTGGCGGCATGCCGATGGCAGCGTGGCCGAGTGGTGAGCCCGTGACCGCGGCGCTGGCGACCCTGGCCGTCGACAGCCGCTGTGCGCTGGGCGAAGGCATCCTGTGGTGCGAGCGTCGGCGCGTGCTGTACTGGACCGACATCCTGGCCGCGGAACTGTGGCGACACGATCCCGCGAGCGGACACACGCACACGTGGTCGTTGCCGGCGCCGCTCGGCTGCCTGGCGCTGGCCCGGGATGGGCGGCTGCTCCTCGGCCTGGCCAAGGCGCTGCATGCGAGCGATGTCGAAGCGCAGCTGGACCGGCGCGACCTGCTGACGACGAAGCTCGCGGACGTCGAGGCGGACGAGCCGTTGACCCGCGTCAACGACGGTCGCGCCGACCGCCATGGCGGCTTCGTCTTCGGCACCAAGAGCGAGCACGCGGACCTGCGGCCCATCGGCCGCTTCCACCAGTACACCGCCGCGCACGGTCTGCGCGAACTCGCGCTGCCGCGCGCGGCGATACCGAACTCGATCTGCTTCGACGCCGACGGGACGACGATGTACTTCTGCGACTCGGTGGTGCCGCGCATCCTGCGCTGCCGCTACGACGCGGCGACTGCGACGGTGTCGGACATCGGCGTGTTCGTCGACCTGGACACGCCGGGCGCGGAGCCCGACGGTTCGATCATCGACCATGAAGGCGCGCTGTGGAACGCACAATGGGGCGCGGGGCGCGTCGTGCGCTACCTGCCCGACGGGCGACTCGACCGCATCGTGCGCACGCCGGCGTCGCAGCCGTCGTGCTGCGTACTGGCGGGCGGCACGCTCTACCTCACCAGCGCGCGGGTCGGTCTGGATGACGCCGCGCTGGCGGACCAGCCGCTGGCCGGCGGGGTATTCGTGCATGACGCCGGGCGAGCGCTCGCCCGTTCGGCAGACCGGGTGCGCCTGCCATGATCGCGGTCGACTGGGGCACCAGCAGCCTGCGCCTGTACCGGCTGGCCGACGACGGCCAGGTCCGCGAGCGCCGCCGTAGCGACCAGGGCGTGCTGGCCTGCGACGGCCGCTTCGGCGAGGTGCTCGCACGCGAGATCGCCGGCTGGGACGATGGCGATGTCCTGCTGTGCGGCATGGTGGGCGGGCGCGGCGGTTGGCACGAGATGCCGTATCTGCCCTGCCCCGCCGGCAACCATGCACTCGCGCTCGGGATGCAGCGCTTCCAGCCGCCGGGGTTCGACGGACGCGCGCTCTGGCTGGTGCCGGGCCTGCGCGACGGCGACTCCGACCGCGTGCCCGACGTGATGCGCGGCGAGGAAACGCAACTGGCCGCCCTGCTGGACGTGCTCACCGCCGGCACCCACCTGGTCTGTCTGCCCGGCACCCACAGCAAGTGGGTCACGGTGCGCGACGGCCAGGTGCGGCGCATCGCCACCGCAATGACCGGCGAACTGTATGCGCTGCTGCGCCAGCACAGCATCCTGGGTCGGCTGATGCCGGCCGGCGACGTGCGCTTCGATGGCTATGCGTTCGACGCGGGCCTCAAGCGCAGCGAAGACGCTGGCGGCCTGCTGCACCACCTGTTCGGCGTGCGCACGACCGGCCTGTTCCAGCAGTTCGCCGAGCCCGCGCTGCCGTCGTACCTCTCCGGGCTGCTGATCGGACACGAACTGCGCGCCTCGGGCCTGTTCTCGCACGCACCACGGCCGGCGCAGGTCCACCTGATCGGCAACGACCGCCTGCTGGCGTCGTACGCCCATGCACTCACCACGCTCGGGGTGGGCGTGCAGCGCCACCCCGAAGACCTGGCTGCACGCGGCCTGCATGCCCTGTGGGCGCGGCGCATGAGCGCCGCCACGACCTGAGGAATACCCGATGCTGAAGCGGTGCGCGCTGACACTGGTGATGACGCTGTCGATGATGGCTCCGGCTTTGGCCGGCGACGCGGTCTTCCGCGACGTAAGCTACAGCGGCGACGACGGTGGCCCGCCGATCGATGCCACGCAGTACAGGAATCCGGTGGTCGCCGGCTTCTATCCGGATCCCTCGGCGATTCGCGTCGGCGACGACTTCTACCTGGTCACCTCGACGTTCGGCTACTTCCCGGGCCTGCCGGTCTTCCACAGCACCGACCTGGTGTCGTGGACGCAGGTCGGCAATGCGATCCATCGTCCGGACCAGATCAACTATGGCGAGAAGGAAGAACTGACGCGCGGCCTGTTCGCCGCCACGCTCGCGCACCACGACGGCACGTTCTACATCGCCAATACCTGCTTCTACTGCGACCGCGGGAACTTCGTCGTCACCGCGAAGGACCCGGCCGGACCGTGGTCGGATCCAATCTGGCTGGGCGTCAGCGGCATCGATCCCTCGCTGTTCTTCGACGACGACGGCAGCGCGTGGGTGGTCCACAACGACGTGCCCGACGGCAAGCTGCGTTACGACGGCCACCGCGCGATCTGGCTGCAGCGCTTCGATTTCGGCAAGCGCGAACGCGTCGGCGAGCGCATCCTGCTGGTGGACGGCGGGGCCGCTCCGGCGACGAACCCGGAACACATCGAGGGGCCGCACGTCTTCAAGCACGACGGCTGGTACTACCTGACCGCCGCCGAGGGTGGCACGGGCGAACAGCATGCGCAGATGGTGTGGCGCAGCCGCGCACTCACCGGCCCCTACGTGCCGTCGCCCTCCAACCCGTCGCTGACCCAGCGCGACCTCAACCCGGCACGTCCAGATCCGGTGACCTCCACCGGCCATGCGCAGTTCGTGAAGCTCAAGGACGGCACCTGGTGGGCGGTGTTCCTGGCCACGCGTCCGTACCGCGGCAACCAGTACAACCTGGGGCGCGAGACCTTCCTGCTGCCGGTGACGTGGAAGGACGGTTGGCCGGTGATCCTGCCGCGCGGCGAACGCGTGCCGATGGTCGCCCAGCGGCCCGACCTGCCCCGCAATCCACAGCCCTTGCCGACCAGCGGCCCGATGGCATGGACCGAACGTTTCGATGCGCCCACGCTGCCGTTGTCGTGGATGACGCTGCATCCGCCGCAGGCGAACTGGTACACCACGGGAAAGAGCGGCCTCACGATCACGCCCGGCACGATGCCGCTGGGCGCGTTCGGTACGGCGCCGGGTCAGCCGTCCTATCTTGCGCATCGCCTGCAGCACCACAAGGCGACGCTGGAAACCACGCTCGCCTCGTTCGAACCGGTCGAGGGTGAACTGGCGGGACTCGCGCTGCTGCAGAACGAGTACGGCCACTACGTGCTCGGCGTCGAACGCGACGCGCAGGGACTGGCCGTGTCGCTGTACCGGCGCAGCAGCCGCGAGGGCACGAAGACGGGCGACCGGCTGGCGCGGATCCCGCTGGACGGGAAACAGGGGCCCGTGTCGCTGCGCTTCCGTCTCGACGGCCCGCGGCTGGAGGCCGACTACGCGATGGCGTCCGGCGAGTGGAAGCCCGTCGCCACCGGCCTGGACGCCAGCCTGCTGAGCGTGGAGACGGCGGGCGGCTTCATCGGCAACACGTTCGGCCCTTACGCCGTACGTCGCTGATCGCACGATCAAGGAATCCGCATGCCAGGCACCTCGCGCCGCGCCCTGTTCAAGGCCGGACTCGCCGGCCTGGCCACCTGGCCGCTGTCGTCGCGCGCGATGACGGACACCGCTTGCGTGGCGACATCGCCAGCGCATGCGACCGGCGTCGAAGGTCAGCGCAAGGCCGAGCTCGGCGACGGCACCTACCTGAACCCCATCGTCGCCGGCGATCGCCCGGATCCCACCATCCTCAAGGATGGCGACGACTACTACATGACGTTCTCGTCGTTCGACGCCTATCCCGGGCTGGTGATCTGGCATTCGACGGATCTGGTCAACTGGACGCCGCTGGGTCCTGCGCTGCACACGAACGTGGGGACCGTGTGGGCGGTTGACCTGTGCCGGCACGGTGACCGCTACTTCATCTACCTGCCGACGCTGGCGCCGGGTGGCGCATGGAAGATCCACGCGATCTGGGCCGACGACATCCGCGGCCCGTGGAGCGCGCCGGTCGATCTGCGCATCGACGGCTGCATCGATCCCGGCCATGCGGTCGGTGAAGACGGCAAGCGCTATCTGTTCGTCAACGGCATCCGCAAGGTGCGCCTGACCGACGACGGCCTGGCGACCGATGGCGCGCTGGAACACGCCTACCGTCCGTGGCGCTATCCGGACGACTGGATCACCGAGAACTTCGCGCCGGAGGGCCCCAAGCTGACGCGGCGTGGCGACTGGTTCTATCTGGTCACCGCGGTCGGCGGCACCGCGGGTCCCGTTACCGGCCACATGGTGATCGCCGCGCGCTCGCGTTCGATCCACGGCCCCTGGGAACACTGTCCGCACAATCCGCTGGTGCGCACCCTGAGCGAAGACGAACCATGGTGGTCGCGTGGCCATGCGACGCTGGTCGAAGGTCCCGCCGGCGACGGGTGGATGGTCTACCACGGCTACGAGAACGGCTATCGCACGCTCGGCCGGCAGACGCTGCTGGAGCCGATCGAATGGACGAACGATGGCTGGTTCCGCGCACGCGGCGGCGATCTCTCCAAACCTTTACCGTCACCTCGCGGCGGCGAGCAAAGCCGGGCGGGCATCGCATTGTCGGACGACTTCTCGAACAACCGGCTCGGGACGCAATGGACGTTCCATGCGCCGCGGCCGGAGGAGATGCAGCGCGTGCGTTACGGACCGCGATCGATACGCCTGGCCGGTGCCGGCACGTCGCCTGCCGACGGCAGCCCCCTGACCTGCATCGTCGGCGACCGCAGCTATCAGGCCGAAGTCACGTTGACCCTGGTCGACGGCGGAGAAGGCGGTCTGCTGTTGTTCTACAACCACAAGGCCTTCGTCGGCCTCGGCTTCACCGCGTACGGGCTGCGCGTGTTCCAGTACGCGGAGGAACAGACCTGGGCGCGGCAGGCACTGCCGACGCGACGGGTGCGCCTGCGCCTGACCAACGACCACCACGTCGTGACCTGGCATCACTCGCACGACGACGGCCGCACCTGGACGCGGCTGGATACGCGGATGGAAGTGTCGGGCCTGCACCACAACGTGTTCGGCGGCTTCCTCAGCCTGCGCGTCGCGCTGTACAGCGCAGGCGCGGGCGCGGTGGCGTTCAGCGACTTCCGTTACCGCGCACTCGCCTGACGCGTGCCGCTATGCGTCGCGATCCTCGCGGTCGTTGTTCTCGCGGTCGTTCTCGCGCATCTCGTACCACATGCCGTTGAGGATGGCGAAGCTCGCCGCCAGGCCGGCGCCCAGGATCCAGCTGAAGTACCACATGGGGGTGCTCCTCAGTACGCGTTGGGGTTGCGCTCCATGCCGTCCTGGTCGACCTTGCCGCGCAGCACGCGGAAGACCCAGGCGGTGTAGAGCAGGACGATGGGCAGGAAGACCACCGTCGCCAGCAACATGATGAAGAGCGTCATGTGGCTGGACGATGCGTCCCACAGCGTCAGGCTGGAGCCGGGCTGCGTGGACGACGGCAACAGGAACGGGAACGCCGCCACCCCGAGCGTCAGGATGATGGCCGCGATGCTCAAGGACGACGACAGGAAGGCCAGGCCGGCGCGACCGGTGCGCAGCAGCGCCGCACTCGACAGCGCCCCCACCACGCCCAGCACCGGCAGCAGCCACGCCAGCGGCCAACGCGCGTAGTTCTCCATCCACGCACCGGGCTGCGCCACCACCACCTTGGCCAGGGGATTCGAGGCACCGGCGGGATCCATCGCCACCTGCAGCGCATACCCGTCGATGCGCGCGACCCAGAGACCGCCGATCACGAACAGCACCGCCGTGGCCAGCGCCGCGATGCTGCCGTAGCGCCGGGCGCGCGCGGCAATGTCGCCGGAGATCTTCATCGCCAGCATGCCGGCGCCGT
This sequence comes from Pseudoxanthomonas japonensis, assembly GCF_043632995.1. Classification (NCBI taxonomy): domain Bacteria; kingdom Pseudomonadati; phylum Pseudomonadota; class Gammaproteobacteria; order Lysobacterales; family Lysobacteraceae; genus Pseudoxanthomonas; species Pseudoxanthomonas japonensis. The sequence goes on from NZ_CP171632.1 coordinate 3,729,105, forward strand.
GCATCACCAGCATCGCCACGCTGACCAGGCCGCACAGCAGCGCAAAGGGCGTCAGCAGGCCGAACAGCCCGCCCTCGTAGAAGATCCGCAGCGTGTCGTCGAAATGGAACGGCACGCCGAGCAGCACGTTGCCCATCGCCACGCCGAACACCAGCGACGGCACCAGCCCGCTGACGAACAGCGACCAGTCCCAGGCCGCACGCCAGCGCGGGTCGGGCACCTTGCTGCGGAACTTGAAGCCGACCGGCCGCAGGATCAGCGCGAACAGGATCAGGAACATCGCGATGTAGAACCCGGAGAAGCTGACCGCGTACAGCGGTGGGAACGCGGCGAAGATCGCGCCGCCGCCGAGGATCAGCCACACCTGGTTGCCTTCCCACACCGGGCCGATGACATTCAGCACGATGCGGCGTTCCTCGTCGGTGCGCGCCACCGCGGGCAGCAGCGTCGCGATGCCCAGGTCGAAGCCGTCCATCACCGCGAAGCCGATCAGCAGGATGCCCAGCAGCAGCCACCAGACCAGGCGCAGCGTGGCGTAGTCGAGGGGAATGGTGTCCATGCGTCGTCTCCCGTCAGCCCGCCGGGGCCGGTTGCGGCACGCCGTCCGCGTCCGGCGCGGGTTCGGACAGATGCTCGGGGCCTTTGAGGATCAGCTTGCGCATCAGCCAGACCTCGATGATCGCCAGCACCGTGTAGACCAGCACGAAGCCGGTCAGCGTGATCATGATCTGGTGCAGCTTCAGGCCGGAGGCGGCCAGGAACGTCGGCAGCACGCCGTCGATGATCCATGGCTGCCGCCCGTACTCGGCGATCAGCCAGCCCGCCTCGATCGCCACCCACGGCAGCGGCAGGCTCCAGAACGCCAGCTTCAGGAACCAGCGGTAGCGGTCCAGCCGCTGCCGGCTGGCGAGGTAGAACGCGACGGCGAAGAAGGCGATGAAGTAGAAGCCCAGGCCCACCATCAGGCGGAAACTCCAGAACAGCGGCGCCACGTGCGGCACGGTGTCGTGCGCGGCACGCACGATCTCCTCCTCGGTCGCGTTGCCGATGTCCTCGCGATAGCGCTTCAGCAGCAGGGCATGGCCGATGTCGCGCCAGTGCGCCTCGAACACGTAGCGCGCGGTGCCGTCGTGCTTGTTGGCACGCAGCTTCTGCAGCGCCTCGTAACCGAGCAGGCCGTTGCGGATGCGGCCCTCGGCACGCTCCACCAGGTCCAGGATGCCCGGCATCTCGGTGTTGAACGAGCGCGTGCCGATCAACCCCATCACGTAGGGGATGTGCAGCGCGTAGTGGTTGGTCTGGGTCTTCTGGTCGGGGATGGCGAAGGCGTTGAAACCGGCCGGCGCGGGCTCGGTCTCCCACATCGCCTCGATCGCGGCCAACTTCATCTTCTGGTGCTCGCTGGTGGCATAGCCGCTCTCGTCGCCCAGCACCACCACCGACAGCGCCGCGGCCAGGCCGAAGCTGGCGGCCACGGCCATCGAACGCTTGGCGAAATCCGCGTTGCGCCCACGCAGCAGGTAGAACGCGCTGATCGCCATGACGAACATGGCGCCGGTCACGTAGCCGGCGGAGACCGTGTGCACGAACTTGGCCTGCGCCACCGGGTTGAAGATCACCGCCATGAAGTCGGTGATCTCCATGCGCATGGTCTCGGGATTGAACACGGCCCCGACCGGGTTCTGCATCCAGCCGTTGGCCACCAGGATCCACAGCGCCGAGAAGTTCGACCCCAGCGCCACCAGCCACGTGACCACCAGGTGCTGCACCTTGCTCAGCCTGTCCCAGCCGAAGAAGAACAGGCCGATGAAGGTGGCTTCCAGGAAGAAGGCCATCAGGCCCTCGATGGCCAGCGGCGCACCGAAGATGTCGCCCACGTAGTGGCTGTAGTAGGACCAGTTCATGCCGAACTGGAACTCCATCACGATGCCGGTGGCCACGCCCATGGCGAAGTTGATGCCGAACAGCGTGCCCCAGAACAGGGTCATGCGCCGCCAGATGTCGCGCCCGGTCATGACGTAGACGCTCTCCATGATGGCGATCATGAAGGACAGCCCCAGGGTCAGGGGCACGAAAAGGAAGTGGTACATTGCCGTCAGCGCGAATTGCAGACGGGACAGTTCGACGACGGTCATGTCCGGCATGGGGATGCGGCTCCCGGTTGTCTGGCGGGATTCTAGCCCTCCCACTGTCATGGACGGGGGCGACCATCTGTCGCACCCCCCTTCGCCCTGCCCTGCGGCATCCTGCGCGCCCCGCGGCCACCGGCCGGCGGGTGGGGGTTGATCCTGATCAATGCGGCCCGGCTGGCCGGACCCGAAAATCCACCGTACCAGAATAGGAGAGGCCGCATGCAAGGCGTCCAGGGGACTTACAACGACAAGGTGGTGCGCCAGTTCACGGTGATGACCGTGGTCTGGGGCATCGTGGGGATGCTGGTGGGGGTGCTGATCGCCGCCCAGCTGTACTGGCCGGCCCTGAATTTCGACCTGCCGTGGCTCAGCTACGGCCGGCTGCGCCCGCTGCATACCAATGCGGTGATCTTCGCGTTCGGCGGCTGCGCGCTGTTCGCCACCAGCCTGCACGTGGTGCAACGGACCAGCCACGTACGGCTGCTCTCCGACAAGCTGGCCGCCTTCGTGTTCTGGGGCTGGCAGCTGGTCATCGTGTCCGCCGCCGTCTCGCTGCCCCTGGGCCTGACCCAGGGCAAGGAGTACGCAGAACTGATCTGGCCGATCGACGTGCTGATCGCGGTGGTCTGGGTGTCCTACGCCGTGCTGTTCTTCGGCACCATCGCCAAGCGCGCGGTCAAGCACATCTACGTGGCCAACTGGTTCTTCGGTGCCTACATCATCGCCGTGGCCCTGCTGCACATCGTCAACAGCCTGGCGCTGCCGAGCGGCCTACTGCACTCCTACCCGGTGTACAGCGGCGCGGTCGATGCGATGGTGCAGTGGTGGTACGGCCACAACGCGGTGGGCTTCTTCCTGACCGCCGGCTTCCTCGGGATGATGTACTACTTCGTGCCGAAACAGGCCGGCCGCCCGGTCTATTCGTACCGCCTGTCGATCGTGCATTTCTGGGCGCTGATCGCCATCTACATGTGGGCCGGCCCGCACCACCTGCATTACACGGCGCTGCCGGACTGGGCGCAGAGCCTGGGCATGGTGTTCTCGCTGATCCTGCTGGCGCCCAGCTGGGGCGGCGCCATCAACGGCGTGCTGACGCTCTCCGGCGTGTGGCACAAGCTGCGCACCGACCCGATCCTGAAGTTCCTGATCGTCTCGCTGTCGTTCTACATGATGTCGACCTTCGAAGGTCCCATGATGTCGATCAAGACGGTCAACTCGCTGAGCCACTACACCGACTGGACCATCGGCCACGTGCACGCCGGTGCGCTGGGCTGGGTGGCGATGATCACCATCGGCTCGGTCTACGCGATGCTGCCCAAGCTGCTGGGCCGCGAGCAGATGTTCTCGGTCAAGGCCATCGACACCCACTTCTGGCTGCATACCCTGGGCGTGGTGTTCTACATCGCCTCCATGTGGATCGCCGGCGTGATGCAGGGCCTGATGTGGCGCGCCACCAACGCCGACGGCACGCTGACCTACAGCTTCGTCGAAGCGCTGAACGCCACCTATCCCTACTACCTGGTCCGCCTGGGCGGCGGCCTGCTGGTTTTCGTCGGCATGCTGCTGATGGCCTGGAACACCTGGAAGACCTTCCAGGCGGCCAAGTCCCTCGCGCCGCAGCCTATCCTGCAACCCGATGCCAGCCAGGCGCGCGCCTGAGGACCTGACGACATGAGCAACGGAAACTCACACGAGAAAGTCGAGAAGAACGTCGGCCTGATGGCCGTGCTGATCGCGGTGGCGGTGTCGTTCGGCGGCCTGGCCGAGATCGTCCCGCTGATGTTCCAGGCCGAGGCGATCAAGCCGCTGGAAGGCGTCAAGCCCTATCCGGCGCTGCAACTGGCCGGCCGCGACATCTACATCCGCGAGGGCTGCTACAACTGCCACTCGCAGATGGTGCGCACGCTGCGGTTCGAAACCGAACGCTACGGCCACTACTCGCTGGCCGGCGAATCGGTCTACGACCGTCCGTTCCAGTGGGGCAGCAAGCGCACCGGGCCGGACCTGGCCCGCGTGGGCGGACGCTACTCCGACGACTGGCACCGCGTGCACCTGATCAATCCGCGCGACGTGGTGCCGGAGTCGAACATGCCGTCGTTCCCCTGGCTGGAGAACGCCAAGGTCGACGGCGCGGACATCGCCCAGCGCATGAAGACGCTGCAGCGCATCGGCGACCCGTACACCGACGAAGACATCGACAACGCCGCCACCGACGTGGAAGGCAGGACAGAACTGGACGCCGTGGTCGCCTACCTGCAAGGGCTGGGCAAGGCCGCGCCGAGGGGAGGCTGAGCCATGGTATCGGGGATCGTGACCGGGGCGCTGATCGTGCTCTTCATCGCCGGCTGGGCGTGGGCGTGGAGCCCGCGCCGCAAGGCGGATTTCGACAATGCGGCGCGCATGCCGCTGGGTGAGGAAGGGGAGAACAACCCATGAGCGCAGGCTGGATCGGGTTCATCGTCGCGCTGGTCGTACTGAACATCCTGGGTTGCGTGTGGCTGCTGTGGTGGACCGGCCGCCGCCGCCCGGGCGACCCGGCGCCGGAAGACACCTCGCACGTGTGGGACGGCGACCTCACCGAGTACAACAAGCCGTTGCCGCGCTGGTGGATCAACCTGTTCTACCTCACCATCGTCTTCAGCATCGGCTACATCGCGTGGTACGGCGGCCTGGGCGTCATTCCCGGCTACGCCAAGTGGTCCTCCTCGGGCGAACACGACGAAGTGAAGGCGGTGCAGGACAAGAAGCTGGAAGCCACGTTCGCGCCGTTCGCCAACCAGCCGATCGACCAGCTGGCCAAGGATCCGAAGGCGCTGGCACTGGGCCGATCGATCTTCAACAACACCTGCGCCACCTGCCACGGCTCCACCGGCCAGGGCGCGACCGGCTACCCCAACCTGACCGACGGCATCTGGCACTGGGGCGGTACGCCGGACCTGGTACTGCAGACGGTACTGGACGGCCGCGAGGGCGTGATGCCGGAATGGGGCACCGCATTGACCAGCATGGGCGGCCCCAACGCCGTCGACTACGTCATCGCCTACGTCAACGTGCTGAACGATCCGCAGGACGGCATGAGCAACAACTTCATGGCCGCCCAGGGCAAGCCGCTGTACGATGGTCTCTGCGTCGCCTGCCACGGCGTGGACGGCAAGGGCAACCAGGAACTGGGCGCGCCCGACCTGACCGACGATTACTGGCTCTACGGCAACAGCAAGGAAAGCATGCGCACGACGATCACCCAAGGCCGTCATGGCGTGATGCCCGCCCACCGCGAACTGCTGGGCGAGACGCGTGCGCGCCTTGTCGCCTCCTACGTCTGGTCGCTGTCGCACAAGGAGGGTCAGGCGGCAGCCGGCGCGAAATGACCGATTTCACCGAACCCCGGCTCGACCATCCGCCCCGGCCGCTCGCACAGCGCGTCGGGGCGGTGCTCTGGCCCAGCTTCTTCGCCGCCGGCGTGGCGACGATGGTGTTCTTCGCCTTCGTCGACCCGCTGACGCTGCGCGACATGACCTTCCCCGACCTGGCGATCAGCCGCGAACTCGGCTACACGCTGGGTTTCTTCGTGTTCTGGCTGGCGACTGCCGCCAGCAGCCTGTTCACCTGGATCCTGCTGCGCCCCGCCAGCCGCTTCAACCGCGCGCTGCCACCGGACTGAGCGCGCGTCCGCGCGCCACCACGGCTGCCGCTGCGCGCCGGTGGCGCGACCTGCGACAAACCGTCGCTCCCCGCTGCGCGCCGCCGGCGCGAGCATGACGCCAGCCAAGACAGACACCGCCATGTCCACGCCAGCCTCGCCTCCTTCTTCTGCTCCCGACGGCAAACGCCGCATCCCGCTGGATGTGGTCGATGCGCAGGGCAACTCGTTCTACGTCAGCGAACGCAAGGTCTATCCGCGCGACGTGGCAGGCCCGCTCAACCGCCTGCGCGTGGTCGCGGTGTGGTGGCTGCTGGGCATGTACTACGTGTTCCCGTGGTTGAGCTGGGACGGCCGCCAGGCCGTGCTGTTCGACCTGCCGGCACGCAAGTTCTACGTGTTCGGGCTGGTGTTCTGGCCACAGGATTTCCTGCTGCTGGCGGTGCTGCTGATCATCGCGGCGATGGCGCTGTTCTTCTTCACCGCACTGGCCGGGCGGCTGTGGTGCGGCTACGCCTGCCCGCAGACGGTGTGGACGGAAGTGTTCCTGTGGATGGAGCGCTGGACCGAAGGCGACCGCAGCGCGCGCATGAAGCTGGATGCCGCGCCGTGGAGCGCCAACAAGCTGCTGCGCAAGGGCGGCAAGCACGTGCTGTGGGCCGTGTTCGCGCTGTGGACCGGCTTCACCTTCGTCGGCTTCTTCACCCCCATCCTCGATCTCGGCGCCCGCCTGTGGCCGTTCGCGTGGGGCGGCTGGGAAACGTTCTGGGTGCTGTTCTACGCGCTGGCCACGTGGGGCTTCGCCGGCTTCCTGCGCGAGCAGGTGTGCAAGTACATGTGCCCGTACGCGCGCTTCCAGGCCGCGATGTTCGATCGCAACACCCTGATCATCGCCTACGACCCGATGCGCGGCGAACCGCGGGGTCCGCGCAAGCGCGGCTTGGGCAGCGTGCTGGAGCGCGCGCGCGGCCTGCTGGAAACGACCACCGCCTACGACTACGTGATGCGTGCCGCTGCGCACCCCAGCGTGGCCGACCAGCGCCTCGGCGCGCACGGCACCATCACCTTCTCCGGCGCCGGTGCGGTGGTCGAACCGCTGCCGAAGTTCGCGCCCGACCAGTTGGGCGACTGCATCGACTGCACGATCTGCGTGCAGGTCTGTCCCACCGGCATCGATATCCGCAACGGCCTGCAGTACGAATGCATCGCCTGCGGCGCCTGCATCGACGCCTGCAACGACGTGATGGACAAGATGGGATATCCGCAGGGACTGATCCGCTACACCACGCAGAACGCCATCGACGGCAAGCCGTCGAAGGTGCTGCGCCCGCGCATCTTCGTCTACGGCACGATCCTGCTGGCGCTGGTGGCCGCGTGGGGCTGGGGCGTGTTCAACCGCGACGTGCTGATCGCGGAAGTCCTGCGCGACCGCAATGCGCTGTACCGTGAAGTCGCGGGCGACCAGGTGGAGAACAGCTACACGCTCAAGCTGGTGAACAAGGACCAGCAATCGCATCGCTACGTCGTGACGCTGGCGTCGGGTTCGCCCGGCATCCGCCTGCGCGACGGCGACCTGTCGGTAAGCGCGGCGCCCGAGGAAGTCCTCTCGCTCGCCGTCACCGCCACCGCCCCTGCCACCCTGCGTGGTCGCCACGCCGTGACGTTCACCGTCCGCGACGCCGACAGCGGCGCCGAGAAGACCGTGGACAGCAGCTACTTCGGACCGATCCAATGACCACGCCCCCCCCTCCCGCCGGCAACGGCCGCCCGTTCTGGAAAGAGCCGATGGTATGGCTGGTCTGGGGCCTGCCGCTGGCCTCGGTCGTCGCCGGCATCTGGCTGGTGGTGACCGCCGTGCGCGCCGGCGGCGCCGATCCCGTCATCGACGACGTGCAGCGCGTGTCGCAGATCCAGACCACCGACCTCGGTCCCGACGAACGCGCCGCGCAGCGCAGGCTCAGCGCCATCGTGCAGGTGCGTCCGGACCATGTGGAGCTGACCGCGGTGACCGGCGAATTCGAGCGCGAGACCGCGCTCGTGCTGGTGCTGACCCATCCCACCGAAGCCGCGCAGGACCTGCGCCTGCCGCTGGCGCGCACCACCACCGGCTGGACCGCGCCCGCCGAGATCGATACGCGGCACGACTGGAACGTGCAGCTCGCGCCCGAGAACAACCACTGGCGCATCCGCGGCCGCCTGCAGAAAGACACGCAGGCCTCGCGCCTCGCCCCCGCCATCGGGGGCGGCTGAGCCTTCCGATGGACGTGCCCGTGGTGTCCTGCCATCACTGCGGCGAGCCCGTCGCCAGCGGGCATCCGGTGACTGCCGGCGAGCATGCGTTCTGCTGCGAAGGCTGCGCCGCCGCCGCCGCGTGGATCGAGGACGCCGACCTCGGCAGCTACTACCGCCTGCGCAGCGCGAACGCCAACCGCGTGCAGGCCGACCGGCTCGATCTGGAAAGCTGGGACCGCGCCGACCTGCTGGACGAGCACAGCCGCGTCGTCGAGGGCGGCCGCGAAATCGTGCTGCTGACCGACGGCATGCGCTGCGCCGCCTGCGCCTGGCTGATCGACCGCGCACTGGCGCGCGAGACCGGCGTGCTGGATACCACGGCCAACGCGGTCACCGGCCGCATCCGCATCGCGTGGGACCCCGCACGCACACCGCTGTCGGCGCTGCTGCAGCGCCTGGCGATGCTCGGCTACCGCCCGTATCTCGCCACCGGCGATGCACGCGAACAGGCGCGCCTGTCCGAACGCCGGCGCTGGCTGCTGCGGCTGGGCGTGGCAGGCCTCGGTTCGCTGCAGGCGATGATGCTGGCCGAAGCGCTGTACCTCGACGTCAACGCGACGATGCCGTTGCCGACGCGCGACCTGTTCCGCTGGCTGACCTTCCTGGTCAGCACGCCGGTGGTGTTCTACAGCGGCTGGCCGTTCCTGGCAGGCATGGCGCGGGAACTGCGCGCACGCCACGTGGGCATGGACACGCTGATCGCCAGCTCCACCCTGCTCGCCTACTTCGCCAGCCTGGTCGAAACCATCCGCGGCGGCACGCACGTCTGGTACGACGCGGCGGTGATGTTCGTGTTCCTGCTGCTGGCCGCGCGCATGCTGGAACAGCGCGCACGCAACGTCGCCACCGCGCAGGTGGACGCGCTGGCGCGGGCGCAGCCGGTGTTCGCGATCCGCGAGCGCGACGACGGCACCCGGGAATCGGTACCGCCGTCCGCACTGCGGAGGGACGACGTGGTCTGCGTGCCGGCCGGCGAAGGCGTGCCCGCCGACGGCGTACTGCTGGACGGCGCAGCGGATTTCGAGGAAGCGCTGCTGACCGGCGAATCCCGGCCCGTGCGCCGCCACGCGGGCGAGACGGTCTACGCCGGCACCACCTGCCGCGAACGGCCCGCGCGGCTGCGCGTCACCGCTACCGGCACATCGACACGCCTGTCGCAGCTGGCGGAACTGGTGGACCGCGCACAGGGCCACCGCCCGCCGCTGGCACGCGCCGCCGACCGCATCGGGCGGCATTTCGTACTGACGCTGCTGGTGCTCGCGGTGGCCGTCTACACGGGCTGGCGGCTCTACCAGCCGGAGCGCGCGTTCGAAGTGACGCTGGCCCTGCTGGTGATCAGCTGCCCGTGCGCGCTGTCGCTGTCGGTGCCGGCGGTGCTGGCGGCCGCGCACGGCGCGCTGGCCCGCTGCGGCGTGCTCGCCACGCGACCCGAAGCGCTGGATACGCTGGCACGCGCGACCGACGTCGTGTTCGATAAGACCGGCACGCTCAGCGACGGCCGTCCTGCACGCGTCGCGGTGGACGTGTTCGGCGAACTGGGCACGGAGGCGGCCACGCGGGTGGTCGCCGCGCTGGAGCAGGACAGCGGCCATCCGATCGCCACCGCCTTCGCCGATGTCGACGCGCGCGATGCCGCCACGTCCGTCGTCGCCCGTGCAGGCCTCGGCGTGGAAGGCGATGTCGACGGCCGCCACTGGCGCTTCGGCCGCGCCGACTGGGCCGCGGGCCGCGATGACGACGGCGCGCTGTGGCTGGGTGATGGCGAACGCGGCGTGGCCCGTTTCACCCTCGACGAGAAGCCGCGCGACGATGCCGCGGCCGCCCTTGCGGCGCTGCGCGCGCAGGGCATGCGCATCCATCTGGCCAGCGGCGACGGCGACGCGGCGGTACAGCGGCTGGCGCAGGCGCTCGGCATCGATGCGACGCTCGCCCGCCAATCACCGGAAGACAAGCTGGCGCGCGTGCGGCAACTGCAGTCCGAAGGCCGCATCGTCGCGATGGTCGGCGATGGCCTCAACGACGCGCCGGTGCTGGCCGGTGCCGACGTGTCGGTCGCGATGGGCGAAGGCGCGCCGCTGGCGCAACAGGCCGCGGATCTGGTGGCCACCGGACCTTCCCTGCTGCGCATCGCCGACGCCGTGCGCATCGCGCGCCTGTCGCGCCGGCTGGTGAAGCAGAACCTGGCCTGGTCGGCCGGCTACAACCTGCTCGCCGTGCCGCTGGCGGCCGCCGGCATGGTGACGCCGTGGATCGCGGCGCTGGGGATGGCGGTATCCTCGCTGGTGGTCACCCTCAACGCGCTGCGGCTGGCGCGCACGTCCACGGAGATGGCGGCATGAACATCCTGCTGATGCTGTTGCCGATCAGCCTGGTCCTGCTGGGCCTGGCAATCGCCGCGTTCGCGTGGGCGGTGCGCAAGGGCCAGTTCGACGATCTCGACACGCCCGCGCTGGACATCCTCGACGACGCACCTGCGAAGCCGCGTGCGCAGGCCGCGCCGCCCGTCCGCGAAGGCGACGATGGCGCCTGACGTTCCGGTCCTGCTCGCCGCGCTGCTGGCCGGCCTGGTGGGCAGTACGCATTGCGCGGTGATGTGCGGCGGCATCGCCACCGGTTTTTCCGCCGTGTCTTCGCGCCAGAGCTGGGGCAGCGCGCTGCAGCTCAACCTCGGTCGCGTCGCCGGCTACATGCTGGCGGGTGCGCTGGTCGGTGCGTTCGGCGGTGGCCTGCTGTCGCTGGCGCGGCACGAGACCGCCGTGCTCGCTATGCGCGTCGGCGTGGGACTGGCGCTGGTGGTGCTGGCGCTGCGCCTGCTCGACCAGCGTGGCCGGCTCGATTTCCTCGCCCGTCCAGGCGCGAAGCTGTGGCAGGCGCTGCGTCCGCTGCATGCGCGCGTGCTGCCGGCCGACACGCTGCCGCGCAGGCTGGCGGCGGGCGCGCTGTGGGGCTGGCTGCCGTGCGGACTGAGCCTCAGCCTGCTGACGGTGGCGTGGCTGCAGGCCAATGCGCGCGATGCCGCGCTGACGATGGCGATGTTCGGCCTGGGCACGCTGCCGATGATGGTGACGCTGACCTGGTCCGGCGCACGCCTCGGCCGCCACTGGCAGCGCACGTCGGTGCGTCGCGCGGCGGCCGGCTTCGTGCTCTTTGCTGGCGTGCTGACGATCGCCTCGCCGTGGCTGATGCGGCATCCCGCGCTGCACGGCGTGCTCGCCGCGCTCGGCTGCCAGCCACTGGCCACATGAGCCGCGAAGCAACGGCGCCGCCGACGGGCACCTCGGCGAAAGCGCGCCTGCGGGCCATCGGCGATGTCGCGCGCACGCCGCTGCGCGCCGCCGCTGCATCGGGTGTGGCCGGCGGGGTGCTGGTACTGCCGCAGGCCGCGCTGATCGCGGCGTGTCTGCAGCGTGCGCTCGTCGACCATGCGCCGCCCGCCACGCTGCTGCCACTGCTCCTCGCGCTGCTCGCGACGCTGCTGCTCCGGGCCGGATTGGCGTGGGCGGGCCGGCGCCTCGCCGACCGCGCGGTCGAAACCATCCGCATCGACCTGCGCGCGCGCATCGCGCGCGGCCTGGTCGCGCGCGGGCCGGTCTGGGTACGGTCGCAGCAGAGCGGCGCGCTGGCCGAACGGATGGGTGCGCATGTGGATGCGCTGGAAGGGTACTTCGGCGGCTTCGTGCCGTTGCGGGCGGAAGTGGTGGGCGTGCCGCTGGCGATCCTGCTCGCCGTGTTCTTCGTCGACCGTACCGTCGGGCTGGTCCTGCTGCTGACGATGCCGCTGGTGCCCGTCTTCATGATGCTGGTCGGCTGGGGCGCGCAGGCAGCCAGCCAACGGCAGTTGCAGGCGCTGACACGGATGGGGGGCCACTTCGCCGATCGCCTGCGTGGCCTCGGGCTGATCCGGCTGTACGGCCGTGGCGACACCGAATTGCAGGGCATCCGCGCCGCCGCCGAGGAACTGCGCGTGCGCAGCCTGCGCGTGCTCCGCATCGCCTTCCTGTCGTCGGCGGTGCTGGAGTTCTTCGCATCGCTCAGCGTCGCGATGATCGCGCTGTACCTGGGCCTGAGCTACCTGGGCATGCTGGACCTGCGCGCCACGCCGCTGACGCTCGGCATGGGCGTGTTCTGCCTGCTGCTGGCACCGGAGTTCTACGCGCCGCTGCGGCGCCTCGCCACGCATTACCACGACCGCGCCGCTGCGCTGGCGGCGATGGACGAGATCGCGGTGGTGCTGGAAGACGACGTTCCTGTCGTCACGGACGACGGCGTCGGGACGCCGGCCCCCTCGGCATCGCTCGTCAGCGCGCGCGGCATCGCGCTGCGCCATCCCGCCGCCACGCGCGACGTGCTGCACGACGTCACGCTGGACCTGCAACGCGGCCAGCATGTCGCGCTGACCGGCGCCAGCGGCGACGGCAAGAGCACGCTGCTGGAAGCGCTGGCCGGCTGGCTGCCCACGCACGCGGGCACTGTGCAGCGCGCGTCAGGCCTGCGCATCGGCTACGCGCCGCAGCGCCCGTTCCTGTTCGCCGGAACCTTGCGCGACAACCTTCGCATGGCGAAAACCGATGCTTCCGATGCGGAACTGGAACAGGCTGCCGAGGCGGCGCAGGTGATGCGCTTCGCGGCACGGTTGCCGGACGGGCTGGACACGGTGATCGGCGAACGCGGCTTCGGCCTGTCGGGCGGCGAAGCGCGACGCGTGGCGCTGGCGCGCGTGTTCCTGCGCGACCCCGACCTGCTGCTGCTCGACGAGCCCACCGCCTTCCTCGATCCCGACACCGAGGCCGCCGTACTGCTGGCGATCCTCCGGTTCGCGAAGGGCCGCGGCGTACTGATGGCCACCCACAGCGACGCGGCACAGGCGACGATGATGCAGGTCTGGCACGTGCGCGACGGTCGCCTGCACAGGGGAAGACACGCGCCATGAACGCGCACAAGGACGACCGCACGACCACGCTGCGCGACGTACTTGCGCGTCATCGCCTGCGCATCGCCTGGTCGGTCGGCCTGCTGTTGCTGACCCTGCTCGCGGGCACCGCCCTGCTCGGCCTGTCCGGGCACTTCCTCACGGCCGCCGCACTGGCAGGCAGCGCCGCGGTCGGCTTCAACTTCTTCGGGCCATCCGCCGGCATCCGCGCGCTGACTTTCGTGCGCATTCTGTCGCGCTACGGCGAGAAGCTGCTCGGCCACGACGTGACGCTGCGCATCGCGCGCGACCTGCGCACCTGGTTCTTCGCCCGCGCGCTGCCGCTGGCGCCGCTGGGACTCGGCCGTTTCCGCATCGGCGAACTGATGGCGCGGCTGATGGCCGACATCGATGCGGTCGACGGCCTGCTGGTGCGCGCTATCGGCCCCCTGCTCGCGGTACTGGCGCTGTGCCTGCTGGCGACGCTGGTGGCGCTCGCGGTACTGCCGGCGGCCGGCCTTGTGCTGCTGGCGGCGCTGTCGCTGATCGCGGCGCTGGCGCCCTGGCTGGCCGTGCGCAGCGTGGCAGCGCTGGAAGACGAACGCGCGATGGCACGCATGCGCCTGCGTGCCGCCGTGCAGGAAGGCGTCGAGGGCCAGCAGGATCTGGTGGCGATGGACGCCACCGCGGCATGGCGGGTGGCGCTGGATGAGCGGAGCCGTGAGGTTGCCCGATGGGAAGACCGGCGCAAGCAGCGACTCGCACTGGCCACGCTGGCGCATGCGCTCGTCACCGCGGTCGCCTTGCCGTCGATGCTGTGGGTATTGCTGACGGCCGTGCACGCCGCTCGCATCGGTGCCGCCACGGCAGGCGGACTGTTCTTCATTACGGTCGCCATGCTGGAGGCCTGCGCGGCGATCGCGCCGGCGTGGCAGGCATGGCGGGCAGCGACGGTCGCCGGACGGCGACTGGAAGCGGTGGTCGATGCGTCGTCCACCGTGGACGCCATGCGTGCCGGCCCGCGAGTACCGGCATCGCAGGGTGCGCTGGCGCTGGAGGATGTCGTATTCGCCTGGCCGGGCACGACGCGGCAAGTGCTGGGCGGCGCCAGCCTCCGCATCGCGCCCGGCGAACGCGTGCTGGTCGCGGGCGACAGCGGCGAAGGCAAGTCGTCGCTGCTGGCGCTGGTGCTTGGATTGCAAGCACCCCAGGCAGGAAGGGTCTCCTTCGCTGGCGACGATCTGGCGACCCTGCACCCGGCGGATTGGCATGCGCGCATCGCGTGGTTGCCGCAGGACGCACCGGTGTTCTCCGGCAGCGTGCGCGAGAACCTGCGACTTGGTGACCCCGATGCCGACGACGAACGGTTATGGCGCGCGCTGGCCCAGGTGAAGCTGGACACCCGCTTTCGCGATGCCGGCCTGGATACCTGGGTGGGCGAAAACGGCGCGACGCTGTCGGCCGGCCAATCACGCCGCCTCGCGCTGGCCCGCGCCCTGCTGCGCGACACACCGCTGCTGCTGCTCGACGAGCCTACCGAAGGCCTCGACCAGGACACGGCGGATGCGCTGATGCGCGACGTCGCAGAGGCAGGCGCAGGACGCAGCATGCTGATCATCAGCCATGCGGTGTTGCCGGAAGGCATGGCGGATGCGCACTACCGGTTGCGGGATGGCAAATTACTGAAGGAGTAGCCGACCGACATGGATGTGGGAGCGACGTAAGTCGCGATGACCTCCCGGTCGAGCCACATCGCGACTTACGTCGCTCCCACGACTGACACCCTCACACGCTAGAGGCCTCAGGCCCGCGCTTCCGCCAGCGCGTCCAGCCGGCTGCGATCGAGCAGCCGCACATGGTGCGGGTCGTCGGTGGCGATGCTGCCTTCCTGCCGCAGGCGGGTGAAGCTGCGGCTGACGGTTTCCACGGTCAGGCCCAGGTAGTCGGCGATGTCGGTGCGGGTCATCGGCAGGATCACTTCGGTGTCGTCCTGGCCCTGGCGGCGGCGACGCTGCGCCATGTCGACCAGGAAGCCGGCCAGCCGCTCCATCGGATTGAGGCGGGCCAGCGCCATCAGGTTGCCGCGGGTGGCGTCCAGCTCCACGCAGGCGCGCTCGAGCAGTTCGCGTTCCAGCTCCGGATGGTCATGGCAGAGGCTGCGCATGTCGGCCATCGAGAACTCGCACAGCGTGCTGTCGGTGATGGCCTCGATGGTGTGCTTGTAGTGCGAGGTGCCGGAGAAACCGATGAAGTCGCCCGGCATCAGGAAGCCGGCCACCAGCCGGCGACCGTCCGGCAGCAGCCGGATCCGGCGCAGGGCGCCCTTGGTCACGGTGAACACGCCCCGTCGCGCCTCGCCCTCGCGGACCAGCGCTTCGCCCGCCTTCAGCCGCGTGTCGTCGGCCAGCGCTTCCATGGCGTGGGCCTTGGAGACCGGCAGGGCGGCGCAGACCGCCAGATGGCGCACCAGGCAACCGCTGCAACCCCGCGCGGCCTGGCACACCACACCGTCGGCGGGCGCGCTGGCCACCGGGGTGTCGTTCTGGCGAAGGATGCGAAGGCTGCTCATGGCGGCGGCGGCGAGGGGCTTCAGGACCCATCATACGCCCGCAAGTCACTGATTTCCGTGGTGCGACAATCGGTCGCAGATGCCGGCTTCAGCGGCCGGTCCCCCTTTCCTCCGCCAATTCAGGTACAGTGCGCGCCGCTTGCCTGCGGCCGTTCGTTTCCCCGATGGTCCGCCGGCGCAGGGAATTCCATGCGAACTCCCGCGCCCGCCCCGCTCCGACTTCTTTCGTTGCGCAAGCTCGGTAGCGCCGTTTTGGCGCCTCCGCACCCCTTCTCGCAGCGCGGTTTCAGGGAACGCTTCGAGTCACGGTCCTGCCGCATTCCGCGCGTCCCACGTTGCCGCACATCCGCTGTGCCGGCGTGGCGTGCGTGTTCCGGCCGACCGGCTTTGGAGCTTTCATCATGACGTTTGAAACCTTGGGCCTGGCGCCCGCCCTGCTGCGCGCACTCGACGAACAGGGCTACACCCAGCCCACCCCCATCCAGGAACAGGCCATCCCGCTGGCCCTGGCCGGCCACGACCTGCTGGCGGGCGCGCAGACCGGTACCGGCAAGACGGCCGCGTTCGGCCTGCCGCTGATCCAGTACCTGGCCACCACCCCGCAGGAAGTGCAGCGCGGCGGCCCGCGCAAGCCGCGCGCCCTGGTGCTGACCCCCACCCGCGAACTGGCCGTGCAGGTCCATGACAGCCTGCGTGGCTATGGCAAGTACCTGCGCATCCCCAGCACCACCATCTATGGCGGCGTCGGCATGGGCAACCAGCTGGACGCGCTGCGCCGTGGCGTGGACCTGGTCATCGCCTGCCCGGGTCGCCTGATCGACCACCTCGAGCGCCGCAGCGTGGACCTGTCGGGCATCGAGATCCTGGTGCTGGACGAAGCCGACCGCATGCTCGACATGGGCTTCCTGCCGTCGATCAAACGCATCTTGGCCAAGCTGCCGCGGCAGAACCGCCAGACCATGCTGTTCTCCGCCACCTTCGCCGACCCGATCCGCGAGCTGGCGCTGGAGTTCATGCACGATCCGAAGCAGATCCAGGTGACACCGCGCAACACGGTCGCCGAGACCATCACGCACCGCGTACACCCGGTCGACGGCAGCCGCAAGCGCGACCTGCTGCTGCACCTGCTGGCGCAGGACAGCCGCCTGCAGACGCTGGTGTTCGCCCGTACCAAGCACGGCAGCGACAAGCTGGCAACGTTTCTGGAGAAGAGCGGCATCAAGACCGCCGCGATCCACGGCAACAAGTCGCAGGGTGCGCGCCAGCGCGCGCTGAGCGACTTCAAGGCCGGCCGCATCAACGTGCTGGTGGCCACCGACATCGCCGCGCGCGGCATCGACATCGACCAGCTGCCGCAGGTGATCAATTTCGACCTGCCGATGGTGGCCGAGGACTACGTGCACCGCATCGGCCGCACTGGCCGCAACGGTTCGACCGGCCAGGCGATCTCGCTGGTGGCGCAGGACGAGGCCAAGTACCTGCGCGCGATCGTGCGCCTGCTCAACCGCGACATGGACCTCCGCGACGTGCCCGGCTTCGAGCCGCAGACGCCGATCCGGTGGGGCAACAGCGCCCCCGGCAAGGCCGAACAGCCCGCCGGCGAACGCACCCCGCGTCGCAACGGCCCGCAGAAGCATGCGCGCCGTCCGCACGGCGATGCGCCGCGCCACGCGCATGCCGGTCCGAAGAAGCATGGCGGCCAGCGTCGTGACGGCGGTCGTCCGGGCGGCGCCCGCCAGGGCCAGGGCCAGTCGCGCCCGGCCCGCTAAGCTGGACCCTCCGCGCGGCTCCCGCTGGGAGTCGCGCGTTCCACCGATCCGGACAACGACGCATGGACATCTTCAAGGTCTTCACCGTGGAAGCGGCGCACCGCCTGCCGCACGTGCCGGAAGGCCACAAGTGCGCGCGCCTGCACGGCCACTCGTTCCGCATCGAACTGCACCTGTCCGGCCCGGTCGACCCGCAGGCGGGCTGGGTCATGGACTTCGCCGACGTCAAGGCGGCCTTCAAGCCGATTTACGACCAGCTGGACCACCACTACCTCAACGACATCCCCGGGCTCGAAAACCCGACCAGCGAGCAACTCGCGACATGGATCTGGGACCAGACCAAACCCGTTCTCCCGCTGCTGAGCGCCATCGTGGTGCATGAAACCTGCACCTCCGGATGCCGTTATACCCGCCAGTGAGGCGTGGAACCGGTTTCATACCAGTTCCTACAAGCGTTTGATTTTTAACGGCTCCTGACCGTTCGTCGGATTTCCATACGCCGGTTATTGCACTGCAACATGGACAGGTCTATGCTGCGCCGCAACAGATGGAAATCCCCTTTCAGGAGCACGCCATGACCACGCAGTTCAACGAAAGCTTCAGCCAGTTCACCCACCAGTTCGCCGCGGCCGCCTCGCGCGCCAACCGCCTGGCCCTGGAAAGCGCCGAGACCGTGTTCGGCGTGCAGCTCAAGACCTTCGAGAAGAATGTCGACGCCACCACCGCCTTCTTCGGCGAACTGGCCGAGACGCGCGACCTCGACGGTTACAAGACCCTGTGGCCGAAGGGCCTGCAGGTTGCCAAGGACAACGCCGAGCGCGTCGTCGCCGCCAGCCAGGAAGTGTTCGGCCTGAGCCTGAAGACCGGTGAGGCCTTCGGCCAGCTGGTGAAGACCCAGTTCGAAACCGCGACCGACAACGTCCAGGCCTCCGTGGCCAAGGCGACCAAGGCCGCCAAGGGCAAGTAAGACCCGCCCGTTCCACTGCTTATTGCGCGGCTCCCCCTCCCTCCGCGCAGCCGACCCGGCAGCCCCCACGCTGCCGGGTTTTTTATGCGCCCACTGAAGCCATCAGCACCGGGGGCGATGAACGCGTCGCAACGCGCCCATCAGATCGACGCCCGGGCTTTGGTCGCACTGGCCGTGCCATCAGCGCAACACGCACACCCCGTCACTAAGGCACCGACAGGTGTGCGGCCAGCGCGCGCGCCTCGACAGCCGGCGCATACGGCAAGCGCCCCCAGCACGGCACCGGCATGCGCGCGGACAGCAGCGCGAAGTTTTCGTCCCTGCGCTCCATCTCCGGATCGACTTCGTTCGCGATCCAGCCGACCAGCCGCGCACCGTCATCCTGGATCGCCCGCGCGCTCAACCGCGCATGGTTGATGCAGCCCAGCCGCATGCCCACCACCAGTACGACAGGCAGGCGCAGTTCCTGCACCAGGTGCCGCTGGTCCAGCGTCGCCGTCAGCGGCGCGGCCCAGCCGCCGACGCCTTCCACCAGCACCAGATCGGCCAGCGGATGCAGGCGCTCGAACGCTGACACCAGCACCCCGAGTTGCACATCCACGCCCGCATCGCGCGCCGCGATCTCCGGCGCCAGCGGCGCAGGCAGCGCGTACGGATTGAGGTCGTCGTAGGGCGGCACCGGGTCGCTGGCCGCCCGCAGCGCGAGCGCGTCGTCGTTGCGCCAGCCCTCGGCGGTCGCCACGCAACCGCTGGCGACCGGCTTCATGCCGACCGCACGCAACCCACGTGCACGGAACGCATGCAGCAGCGCGGCGCTGGCGACCGTTTTGCCGGCGCCAGTGTCGGTGCCCGTGACGAAGAGCCTGTCCATTGCGTGCTCCGTCACGTTCCGGGGATTTGCGTGGCGCGGCCGTGTCCTGCAGGCGGCGCTTTCGGGTAATGCACTTTCATAGCGGGATCATATCCGGCCCTTCCCGGACCCGCGGAGTAGAATCGACCGCATGTCATTCACTTCCCAGACGCTCACCGGCAGCAAGCCGGAACAGTACGCACAGTTGGCCGAACAGGCGCGGGCCCTGCTGGCCGGCGAGTCGGACCGGATCGCCAACGCCGCCAACCTTGCGGCGCTGCTCTACCACGCCTTGCCGGACTTCAACTGGGCGGGCTTCTACTTCTTCGATGGCCGGGAATTGGTGGTCGGTCCGTTTCAGGGACTACCAGCCTGCGTGCGGATCCCGTTGGACAAGGGGGTCTGCGGAGCCGCCGCACGCACCCGTCAGACCCAGCGCGTGGACGATGTTGAGGCCTTCCCGGGCCACATCGCCTGTGATTCGGCTTCGCGCTCGGAACTGGTGGTACCGCTGGTGAAAGGGGATGAACTGGTTGGCGTGCTCGACCTGGACAGCCCACGCCTGGCGCGCTTCGATGCCGACGACCAGGCGGGCATGGAACGCATCGCCGCCATCTTCGTGGATTCGCTGACATGACAGGCACCAAGCTGCGCAACATCGGCCCCAAGTCCGCCGCCTGGCTGCGCCAGGTCGGCCTGCGCACGCAGGAGGACCTGGAGGGCGTGGGTGCAGTGGAAGCCTTCATCCGGGTGAAGCGCGCGGGCTTCCGCCCCAGCCTCAACCTGCTCTACGCGCTGGAAGGCGCCCTGCTGGACTGCCACTGGCAGCAGCTGCCCGAAGACCGCCGCGCGGAACTGCTGGTGGCCTACGATGCCGCCGCGGCCCTGCTGCCGCCGCCGCGCGGCCGCCCCGCCGCCGGCCCGGTGACCACCACGCACACCGAGCGCGAGGAAGACACGGGCCCGTCGCTCAATCTGTTCGACTCGCCCGGCGGCGAGGACTGACACCGCGGTAGCGTCGAGCTTGCTCGACGCCGCACGCCGTCCGTTGCAGAAAAGCAGCGGAGCAAGCTCCGTTCCACATGACCGTCGGGTGCTTCCCGTATACTGCGCGCGCTTTCAGGTGACCCTCGGCAGTCCTGCCATGGGTTGAAACGGGAAGCCGGTGACCCGCGCAGGCGGCATTCCGGCGCTGCCCCCGCAACGGTAGGCGACGACAACCGCGGCATCGGCCACTGTGCGATCCATGCATGGGAAGGCGCCCCGGCAGCGTGCATTGCGCACGCCTTCGCAAGCCCGGAGACCGGCCTGGGAGTCCACTGGTTGCGATGCGGAGGGCGTCGCGGCGTGCCGCGCCGCCGTTCGTCTGCTGCGCTGTCCGCAACGTTCCTCTCCGTCGTCGCAACTCCACACCGAACAATGCGCGCGGGGCGCGCGATGGAGTTGAGTCCGATGTACAGCCGTCATTCCCTTTCCCTTCTGACCACCGCGGTCGCCCTGGCGCTGCCGTTCGCCGCGCACGCGCAGAACGCCACCGACCTGGACGAAGTGGTCGTCACCGGCACGCGCACCGACGTCGCGTTGCAGGACAGCCTGGCGCCGACCCAGCTCATCACGCGCGAGGAGATCGAGCGCAGCCAGTCGCGCTCGCTGGTCGACCTGCTGAAGGGCCGCGCCGGCATCGGCTTCACCAACCAGGGCGGCCTGGGCAAGCTGAGCAGCCTCAACATCCGCGGTACCGAATCCGACCACGTGCTCGTGCTGGTCGACGGCATCCGCATCGGTTCGGCGACCGCCGGCCTGGCCTCGTTCCAGGACCTGCCGGTCGACCAGATCGAACGCATCGAGATCGTGCGCGGCCCGCGCTCCAGCCTGTACGGCTCGGAAGCGATCGGTGGCGTCATCCAGATTTTCACCCGCCGGGGCACCCAAGGCCTGTCGCGCGAACTGCGCATCGGCGGCGGCAGCCACAACCTGCGCGAAGCCAGCGGCGGCTTCGCCTACGGCGGCGAACGCGGCTGGATCGGCGCAAATGCGGCATACCAGGAAACCGACGGCATCAACGCCTGCCGCGGGTCGGGCACGCTGTTCCAGGGCTGCTTCACCGACGAGCCCGATGACGACGGCTACCGCAACGTCTCCCTGAATGTCCGCGCCGGCTACAGGCTGACCGATGCGTTGACGCTGGAAGGCCACGCACTGAATGCCGACGCCTTCAACGAATTCGACGGCAGCATCTACGGCGGCAACGAAGCCGACAACGTGCAGCAGGTGCTGGGCAGCAAGCTGACCTGGAAGCCGTCCACCGCCACCATGCTCACCGCGCAGATCGGCCGCGCGTCGGACAAGTCGCACAACTATTTCAATGACGGCGCGGGCACCCCGCGTGAGGATGTCAGCACGTTCGACACGCGTCGCGACACGGCCTCGCTGCAGGGCGACTTCGCGTTCGGCGAACAGCACCTGCTGAGCGCCGGTGCCGACTGGCAGCGCGACGAAGTCACCAGCAGCGTCGACTTCGTCAACGACACCGTCGGCGTGCCCGTGGACAGCCGCGACAACACCGGCGTTTTCATCGAGTACCAAGGCCGCTTCGGCGCGCAGCAGGTGCAGGCCAGCGTGCGCAACGACGACAACGACCAGTTCGGCAACCACGTCACCGGCAACCTGGGCTGGGGCCTCGGCTTCGGCGGCGGCTTCAAGCTGACCGTCAACGCCGGTACCGGCTTCAAGGCGCCGACCTTCAACGACCTGTACTACCCGTTCTCCGGCAATGCGCTGCTGGAACCCGAACGCTCCAAGACCCTCGATGTCGGGCTGTCTCAGTACGGCGATGCATGGAACTGGGGCGTCAACGTCTACGAGACGCGCATCGAGGACCTGATCGCGCTGGACAGCAACTGGTTGCCGGCGAACACCGACGAAGCGCGCATCCGCGGCCTCGAACTGACCGGCGCGGTGACGCTGGCCGGCTTCGACATCGCCGCTCAGGTCAGCCACACCGATCCGCGCAACCACACCGCCGGCGCGAACTACGACAACCTGCTGGCACGCCGCGCACGCAACACCGCGCGTATCGATGTGGACCGCGCATTCGGCGACTTCCGCTTCGGCGTGACCGGCTACGGCGCCAGCCACCGCTACGACAACGCCGCCAACAGCGTTCGCCTGGCCGGCTACGGCACGCTGGACCTTCGCCTGGAGTACGCGATCACCGACGAATGGTCGCTGCAGGCGCGCGCCAGCAACGTGTTCGACCGCGAGTACGAAACGATCGCCTGGTACAACCAGCCCGGTCGCGAGTACGGCCTGAGCCTGCGTTACAGCGCGCGCGACTGAGTCGCACGTCGAATCCGGGGCCGGCAATGGACTGTTCCGTTGCCGGCCTTGTCGTTGTCGGGCGGCGCTCGTGAACAGGTACCTCTCCCTGTTGCAGAAAGACCATGCGTCCCACCGCCTACGTCACCGTAAGTCCCACGGATCCCGCCAGGCTCCTGCGCACGCTGTGCAACCACTGGCGGCACAAGTTCGACATCGAGCGCCCCGACGATGCGCATGCGCGCATTCCGTTCGGCGAATTCGGCCCTGCGGACTTCGCCGCGGAAGGCGATGCATTGTCGATCACACTGTTCACGTCCGATGCGGAAACGCGTGCTCGCCTGCAGGAGGTGATCGCCTCGCACCTGCGCCGCTTCGAGCGCAACGAAGACCTCGCCTTCGAGTGGCGTACAGCCTGATCGGCGCCTAGACTTCCTGCGGGTCGAACAATCCCGCCTGCACAACCGCCTCGTCGCGATCGCGGAACCCTGAAAGCCCCACACCGACCAGACGGTACAGCGTCGAGGCCGGCAGGCCCACGCGTTCGCGCAAGGCCAGCGCGATGCCTATGAACTCCTGCGCCGAGGCCGGCGGCGACTCTGGCGTGAAGCTGCGCGTCAGGATGCGGAACTGCGAGGTCTTCAGCTTCAGCACCACCGTGCGCCCGACGCGTTCGGTCTTGCGGCTGGCCTGCCACGCCTTTTCGGCGATGCGCACGATGTGCGGCTCCAGTTCTGACAACGGCAGGTCGGTGGCGAAGGTGTCTTCGGACGAGATCGACTGCACGGGTTGGTCAGGTTCCACCGGCCGCTCGTCGATGCCGCGCGCGCGCCGGTACAGGCCTCCGCCGAAGCTGCCGTAGCGCGCCTCCAGCTCATGCTGCGAATACGCACGCAGATCGCCGACGGTGCGGATGCCGTCGGCGTTGAGCCTGCCCTGCATCACCTTGCCGACGCCGGGAATGCGCTCGACCGGCAGCGGCGTCAGGAACGCGTCGACCTGGTGCGGCCGCAGCACGAACTGTCCGTCCGGCTTGCGCCAGTCGGAGGCGATCTTGGCGAGGAACTTGTTCGGCGCCACACCGGCGGATGCCGTGAGCTGCGTTTCCTCGCGGATCTGCGCGCGGATCGTCTCGGCCACGGCCGTGGCGGTCGGCAGGTCGGACTTCGGCGCGGTGACGTCGAGATAAGCCTCGTCCAGCGACAGCGGCTCGACCAGATCGGTGTGCCGCAGGAAGATCTCGCGCACCTGCCGCGACACTGTCTTGTAGCGGATGAAATCCGGCGGCACGAACACCGCCTGCGGACACAGCCGCTCCGCACGCACCGCCGGCATCGCCGAGCGCACGCCGAACACGCGCGCTTCGTACGACGCCGCGCATACCACCGAACGCTCGCCGCGCCACGCGACCACCACCGGCCGGCCACGCAGCGACGGATCGTCGCGCTGCTCCACCGACGCGTAGAACGCGTCCATGTCGATGTGGATGATCTTGCGCATCACGCGATGATATCGGCCGCCGTACGCAATCGCATGGATGCGGATGGAAACGATACGGCTGCGTGTGGAGTCGCGGACAGGATGCGCGAAACCCTTGCCGCAATTGCGTTGGCCGGATGGTACGCCGGCGTATGGAAAAAACACCGTTGATCTGCATCAAGACAAGCGTATGCACATGTGTGCATTATTTGCGCCTTCGCAGAATGGACGACGCAATGAACGCCCCCGCTTCCTTCTCGCGCGAACAGCTGCTGGCCAGCGCGCGCGGTGAACTGTTCGGCCCCGACAGCGGCCGACTTCCGAACGACCCGATGCTGATGTTCGACCGCATCACCGAGATCCGACAGGACGGCGGAACGCATGGCAAGGGCATGGTGCGCGCGGAACTCGATATCCATCCCGACCTGTGGTTCTTCCAGTGCCACTTCCTCGGCGATCCGGTGATGCCCGGCTGCCTGGGCCTGGATGCGATGTGGCAGCTGACCGGCTTCTTCCTGACCTGGATCGGCGCGCCCGGCCGCGGCCGCGCGCTCGGCTCGGGCGAAGTGAAGTTCACCGGCCAGGTGCTGCCGACGGCGAAGCGCGTCAGCTACGAGATCGACATCAGCCGCGTGGTCAACCGCAAGCTGGTGCTGGCGGTGGCCGACGGCCGCATGCTGGTCGACGGCCGCGAGATCTACACCGCGCGCGACCTGCGCGTGGGCCTGTTCACCTCGACGGAGAGCTTCTGACCATGCGTCGTGTCGTCATCACCGGCCTCGGCATCACGTCCTGCCTGGGCAACGATGCGGACACCGTGTCGGCCGCGCTGCGCGAAGGCCGCTCGGGCATCCGCCACATCCCGCAGTACGCCGAGCTCGGCTTCCGCAGCCACGTGGGCGGCGCACCGGAGATCGACCTCGACGCGCAGATCGACCGCAAGCAGAAGCGCTTCATGGGCGATGCCGCGGCGTTCGCGCACATCGCGCTGCGCGACGCGATCGCTGATGCAGGCCTCGACGAGGCCCTGGTCAGCCAGCCGCGCACCGGCCTGATCGCCGGCTCCGGCGGCGGCTCGGCCGAGTGGCAGATCGAAGCCGCCGACCTGCTGCGCGCGCGCGGCATCCGCAAGGTCGGCCCCTACATGGTGCCGCGCACGATGTGCTCCACCGTGTCGGCGACGCTGGCAACCGCGTTCAAGATCAAGGGCGTCAGCTATTCGATCTCCGCGGCGTGCGCGACCTCCGCGCATTGCATCGGCGCCGCGGCGGACCTGATCCGCGCCGGCCGCCAGGACATCGTGTTCGCCGGCGGTGGTGAAGAGCTGCACTGGGCGCTGACGATGATGTTCGACGCGATGGGCGCGCTGTCCAGCAAGCGCAACGACGATCCGACGCATGCCTCGCGCCCGTACGACGCCGATCGCGACGGCTTCGTCATCGCCGGTGGCGGCGGCATGCTGGTGCTCGAGGACTACGACCACGCGG
Source organism: Pseudoxanthomonas japonensis (assembly GCF_043632995.1). Lineage (NCBI taxonomy): Bacteria > Pseudomonadati > Pseudomonadota > Gammaproteobacteria > Lysobacterales > Lysobacteraceae > Pseudoxanthomonas > Pseudoxanthomonas japonensis. The sequence continues at coordinate 3,754,517 of NZ_CP171632.1, forward strand.
TGAAGCGCGGCGCACGTATCCATGCCGAACTGCTGGGCTACGGCGTGACCTCCGACGGCGCCGACATGGTCGCGCCGTCCGGCGAAGGCGCCGTGCGCTGCATGCAGATGGCACTGGAAGGCGTCATCACACCGCTGGACTACCTCAACACGCACGGCACTTCGACACCGCTGGGTGACGTGATCGAGCTCGAGGCCATCCGCAACGCGCTGGGCGACACCCTGCCGCCGATCTCGTCCACCAAGGCGCTGTCTGGCCACTCGTTGGGCGCCGCCAGCGTGCACGAAGCGATCTATTGCCTGCTGATGATGCGCGACGGCTTCATCGCCGGTTCCGCCAACATCGAGACGCTGGACGAAGGCGCCGCAGCGTTCCCCATCGTGCAGGCGAGCCGCGATGCGACGCTCGATACGGTGATGTCGAACAGCTTCGGCTTCGGCGGCACCAACGCCAGCCTGGTGTTCGGCCGGGTGTAAGCGACTCAGCGGGCGTCGACCGCGCGACGCCCCAGCGCCGGATCGTCGGTGAAGAAGCCGCCGATCCCCAGCGCGAGATAGGCGCGGATCTCCTCGACGGATCCCGCGTCGCTTCGCGTGCCCGGATCGTCGCCCTCGCGCAGCGCCGGCGGGAGAAAATGGTTCTCCGGACGAAACGTGTAGGGCCATATTTCCAGACCCGCCGCGCGCGCGTCCGCCGCCAGCGGGGTTGGCGTTCCGAGCGTGCCGTCCTCGCTGAGCGGCATCAGCAGTCGCGTCCATGGCCCGATGATCTCCGCATACCCGGCGATGTCCCGCAGCCCTGCCGGCGTCATCAGGTCGGCATAGCGTGTGGGATCGCCAGCAGCCAGCGCATCGCCCGGCTGCCTGTCGGGTACCTCGAGCAGCTGCAGCAGCCGGATGTTGGGATGCGAAGGCCCCAGACGTCCACGCAGCGCACGCAGGTTGGTCTGCTCGAACGACTGGATCACCACCGGTGCTTCGCGCGTGTAGGCATGGGCGGCGAGTACCTCCAGCAGGCGATGCTCCATCGGCAGCCCGATCTGCTGGAAGTGGCTGGGGTGCTTGATCTCCGGAATCAGGCCGACGGTGCGGCCGGTGCATACGGCCTGTTCCGACGCCAGCGCGATGATTTCGTCCAGCGTCGCGATTTCATGCCGGCCGTCGTGTGCGGTGCCTCGGAGTCCGGGCACGCGCTCGCGTACCCGTAGCGTCTTCAGCTCGGCCAGCGTGAAGTCTTCGGTGAACCAGCCCTCGACCGTCTCCCCATCGATCACCTGCGTGCGCTTGCGCTCGGCGAACTCGGGCCGCTGGGCGACATCGGTGGTACCGCCGATCTCGTTCTCGTGGCGCGCCACCAGCACGCCGTCGCGCGTGGCGACCAGGTCCGGCTCGATGTAGTCCGCACCGTCGGCGATCGCGCGCCGGTACGCGGCCAGCGTGTGCTCAGGCAAGTGCGCGCTGGCGCCGCGATGGGCGATGACGAGCGGCTCTGCCCGTCCCTCGGCGGACAGGGCGGCGGTCATGGCGAGCAGGAACAGGAACAGGCGGTGGAGCGGCATCGGCGAATCATCATCGTCTCGACCATACCACGCGCGGCGCGCGGCCCGGAAAGCACGAAGCCCGGCGTCGACCGGGCTTCGCTGCAACGCGGGAGGAGAGAGGGACCTCGTTGCCGGCGCCATTGTCGATGCCGCCTGTTACACGCGCGCGACAGGCGTCACCAGCCAAGGCGGTGCCGCACCGCCGCTTGACAACATTACATGTAATCACTACGTTCACTTTCATGACAGCTCCACGTCCCGCGCTCAAGGCTTCCACGCTGCACGTTCGCAATTACCGCGAGCGCATGCGCGAGCAGGGGCTGGTCAAGAAGGACGTCTGGATCCGGCCGGAGTACGCGGAGGAACTGGCCGCCATCGAGAAATCGATGCGGGAATCCGAGCGCGAGGCCGGCATCCCCTACCTGCCGACACAGCCCATCGAGGCGGGATGGACGGTGCCGGCGATACGCCATGCCATCGGCCAGACAAGCGCGGTCCGTGACGGCCTGCTCAGCGTGGAGACCATCGAGGGCGCCGAGCCCAGCCTGCACCTGGTGATGCACGAGTACGGCGATCTTTCCGTGTTCCTGGCCGTGGGCGGCGAGCAGATCCTGGTCGAGGCCTATCTATGGCCGGTGGACGACGTGACGGACCCCGCCGCGTTCAACGCGCACGTGCTCAGCACGCATGTCCTGCTGCCGCTCTCCACGATCGGCATGCAACGGATCGGCGGCGTCGCGGGATATTCCATGTTCGGCGCGCTCGACAGCCACTCCAGCCTGGCCAACGTCATGTTCGAGATCGAGACGCTGGCCGAGAACGTCATCCACGCCACCGACGCCTACCGCCCCTACCTGCGCGTCGCGCAGAAGGCCAAGACCTGATGCCGGACGCACTGAAGAACCTGTTCAAGCGCATCCAGGACGGCATGGAGGGCGTCGCCGACGCCGTGCTCGGCGAACGCGCCGAACGCCTGCTGGACAGCGAGATCCGGACGGTCGATGACGGTTTGCACGCAGCCCGTGGCGATCACGCGGCCGCGAAGGCGCGGCGCATCGCGAACGAGCAACGCCAGGCGGAACTGGCGGCCGACATCGCCACCGCCGAAGCGAAAGTGGAGAGCGCGCTGCGCCAGCGTCGCGCCACGCAGGCGCACGCGGCGGCCACCGACGTGGTGCGCCTGCAGGCTCGGCGCGATGAACTGGTCGCTCAGGGTCGTGATCTTGCCGCGCAGGAGCACCAGTTCGCACATGCCAGCGAACAGCTGGAAGGCCGGCTGCGGCGCCTGAAGCACCAGCTCGATATCCTGCGTGCCAGCAACAGCCTCCAGCGCGCACAGGCTACCGTGGCACGAAGGCAGCCCGGCGAGGCAACGTATCCGGAGCCGGCCTTCGCTTCGGCACAACGGATGAAGCGTCGCACCGGTGGCCCATCCGTTGCCGGCACGATAAAGGGTGAAACAAGCGCGGCGACAACGAGCGACCCCGCCCAGGCCGTGCTGGCGCGGGCCCAGAAACGCATCACGTCATCCGCGCGCAAGCGCTGAACCAGGGGGAGCCACGATGAACGAGTTCCTGAATACCGCCCTGACCTTCCCCACGCTGGTGTACAGCGTGCTGCTCGCGTTCTGCACCGTGTACTGGCTGATGGCGTCCACCGGCATCGTCGATATCGATGCCGTCGACGGCTGGCTGGCCACCGACGGCGACACTGCAGAACCCAATGTGGTCGCCGGCATGGTGGCCAGGCTCGGCCTGTCCGGCGTGCCGATGATGCTGGTGCTCACCGTGCTGTCCTTCTTCGGCTGGCTGATCACCTACTTCGTGCACCTGTTCCTGCTCCAGCACCTGCCAGACAGCGTGCGCTGGATCGCCGGTGCCGGCACGCTGGTCGCGGCCCTGTTGCCCGGCGCACTGGTGACCTCGCTGCTGCTGCGCCCGGTGGCGGCGGTGATCGCACGCCTGCGTCCGCCCGTGCCGCCCTCCGTGCTGGGGCGCGCCGGCGCGGTGATCTCGCCGTACGCGGACGCCGACGGCGGACGCGCCCACTTCGACGACGGCGGCGCCGGCCTGATCCTGCAGGTCCGCGCGCTGCCCGGCGAACGCTTTTCGCGCGGGGACCGCGTCGTACTGATCGAACACGTCGAAGCCGACAACACCTACCGCGTCATGTCCGAAACCGCCTTCCACCAGCAGTAAGTACCCGCGCCGTCTACAAGGAGTTCTGCAATGAGCACAGCCACGATCCTTCCCTTCGTCATCGGACTCGCCGTCCTGCTGGTGCTGGGTTTCGGCCTGATCGGCATTTTCAAGGCCTTCTACAAGAAGGTCGAACAGGGCACGGCCCTCATCGTCAACGACATGAGTTCGAGCCCCAAGGTGCATTTCACCGGCGCGCTGATCATCCCGGTGCTGTACAAGGCCGAGCTGATGAAGATCAGCCTGATCACGCTGCAGGTGGACCGCCGCGGCAAGGAAGGCCTGGTCTGCAAGGACAACATGCGTGCCGACATCGCGGTGGCCTTCTACCTGCGCGTCAACGAGACGCCCGCCGACGTGCTTCGCGTGGCCAAGGCGATCGGCGCCGACCGTGCGTCCGACAAGCACGCCGTGGACGAGCTGTTCAACGCCAAGTTCTCCGAAGCGCTGAAGACCGTCGGCAAGAAGTTCGACTTCACCGAACTGTTCGACAAGCGCCAGGAATTCCGCGACGAAATCGTCGCCGTCATCGGCCAGGACCTCAACGGCTACGTGCTGGAAGACGTCGCCATCGACTACCTGGAGCAGACGCCGAAGCACCTGCTCGACCCCAGCAACATCCTGGACGCCGAAGGCATCCGCAAGATCACCGAGCTGACCGCCCGCCAGAACGTGCAGACCAACGAACTGGAGCAGAACGAGAAGCTCGCGATCACAAAGAAGAACACCGAGGCCCGCGAAGCCATGCTTGCGCTGGAGCGCCAGCAGGCCGAAGCCGAAGCGCGACAGCAGCGCGAGGTCGAGACCGTGCGCGCCCGCGAAGCCGCCGAGACCGCCAAGGTCATCGAGGAACAGCGCCAGGTCTCCGAGCGCGCGCGGCTTGAGACCGAGGAGCAGATCAAGATCCGCGAGCAGGAACAGCTGCGCCAGGTCGAGGTGGCCGAGCAGAACCGTCGCCGCGCGGTCGCCATCGAACTCGAGCGCGTGGCCCGCGCCGAACAGCTCGAGCGGGTGAACACCGACAAGGAAGTCCAGATGCAGCAGGTCGACCGCGACAAGGTGGTCGAGCAGGGCCGCATGGAAGTGGCCAACGTCGTGCGCGAGCGCACCCAGATCGAGCAGACCGTCGCGGTGGCCGAGGAGAAGATCAAGGAGACCCGCGAGGTCGCCGAAGCCGAACGCGCCAAGCAGGTGACGGTGCTGGCCGCCGAAGCTGCCGCGCAGGAGACGCTGGTCAAGGACGTCAAGGCCGCCGAAGCTGCGGAGCAGGCGGCGCGCCACCGCGCCGTCGAGCTGACCGTGCTGGCCGATGCGGAGCTGCAGGCCGCCGGCAAGCAGGCCGAGGCCAAGCGCGTCATGGCCGACGGCGTCCGCGCCGAGACCGCGGCGCCCGGCCTGGCACAGGCGCAGGTGCAGGAGGCCAACGCCGTGGCGATGGAGAAGACCGGCCTGGCCGAGGCGCGAGTGCTGGAAGCCAAGGCCGATGCGACCTACAAGCAGGGCAACGCCGACGCCCGCGTGCTGACCGAGCGCCTGAGCGCCGAGGCCGATGGCGCGCAGAAGCTGGGCCATGCCAACGCCAGCGCCACCCAGGCGATGGGCGATGCCGAGGCCAGCAACATCGCCAAGAAGATGTCCGCCGAGGCGGAGGGCCTGACCTCGAAGTTCGACGCCATGGGCAAGATGAGCCCGGACGCGCGAAGCCACGAGGAGTTCCGCATGCTGCTGGAAACCCAGCTGCGCCAGCTGCTGGCCTCGATCGACGCGGGCAAGGCGATCTCGCGCGAGAACGCCGAGATCCTGGGCAGCGCGCTGAAGAACGCCAACATCGAGCTGATCGGCGGCGACGGCGGCGTGTTCAACGCGCTGACCAAGGGCGTGTCGCTGGGCAAGGCGCTGGAAGGCATCGTCGGCGAGAGCCCGATCGCGGCGCAGCTGCTGGGCCGCCTGGCGGGCTCCGGCCTGCCGGTGGCCGGCCGCCAGGCCGAAGCGACCGACGCCTGATCCAACGCGCCTGAGCCGGGCCGGCGGCGCGTGCCGCCGGCCCCGATTTCCGCATCGACCGCCCAGGACGGGCGAGGATGAGGTCCGATGTCCGATACGCCGAACACCGAAGTCCCCTCCACCGACGCGCAGGTCGACCAGGCCGTCGCCCAGGGCGGCGCCTACGACGTGCTGCGCCGCCGCCTCGACGAGCAGGGCGCCCGGCTGCGCACCGTCGTGGAAGCGCTCAACGCGCGCCGCTTGCAGGAGTTCGGCGACAGCCGGATGGAAGCCATCGGCCGCCTGCGCATCCGCACCGAGCACAACTCGGTCGGACGCGACATCGTGCAGGTCGGCGACCTGTTGTTGTTCGGCTTCAACGTCTACATGGGCCTGAAGACGACCACCTCGGTCGCCGACGTGTTCGGCATCTACCGCCTGGTGGAGGCCGGCGAAGGCTACGACGTGGCACCGGTCGACATCGCCGCCAGCTTCCTCGCGGACGGCGTGTTCCAGCGCGATTTCAGCGAACTGTACAGCTACTACAAGGACGCGAGGCTGCTGCAGCTGATCGTCCGCGACGGCCGCCTGCTGATGGCGTTCCAGATCGGCCTGAAGAACACCGACGTGCGCGTGTTCCGCTGGACGCTCACCTCCGAGGGTGAGGTGAACTACCTGGACGCCCGTGGCGAGCGCGACATCGTGCTGCCACCGCCGTTCGACTTCGAATGGACGCGCGCGACCAAGGACATGGAAGTCAGCGGCCGCCATCCGCACCTGAACATCCTCGACACCCTGTTCGTCGAGACCATCGGCGGCGACCTGACGCTGAAAGTGGAGAACAACACCGAGACCGGCGCCGGCGTCTACAGCGAACCGGTCGAGGACCGCACGCAGTCGCTGGACGATGCGCAGATCGAGTTCGCACGCGTTGGCTCGCTGATCCTGCTGAAGGTGCTGCCGTACCGCGAGAGCGTGTGGCGCGGTCTGGTCTACAACACCCAGACCGGCAAGGTGACGCGCCTCGACGCCATCGTGCAGGCCTGCATCCAGCTGCCCGAAGACCACGGCATCATCTTCCCCGGGGGCTACTACCTGCAGAACGGCGAGCACAAGGCGTTCGATGCCGCCGTGCAGGACATGCAGTACAAGCGCACGATCCGCTCGCCGAACGGCGAAGACGTGATGTACGTGTTCTACGAGCGCGAAACCGGCCAGGCCGCGCTGCTGGTCTACAACCTGGTGCAGCGCCGCCTGCAGCCGCCCGTGCTCGCGCACGGTTATGCGCGCCTGCACGACGGCCGCATGGTGCTGTTCCGCGCCGAGAACGACGACCCCACCCGCGTGCACCCGATGCAGGTGTGGCAGACGCCCTTCAGTTCCGACGAGTTCGCCGCAACACGACCCGCCGGCACCTCGTTCATGGCCAAGCTCGGCAATGCCGAGCTGGTGCGTGCGGTGTCGAACCTGTTCGACCTGGCCCGCGAGATCGAGCGCGACGACGTCTCTGCGCAGCGCTACCAGTTGCTGACGCACGGCACGCGCCGGCTTTTCGACCTGCACCACTGGATCGACGACGCGCAGTGCGAGGGCCTGGCCACGCTGCTGCACGAGATCGCCGGTACCGGCGAGTCGGTGCTGGACGAGTACGAGAAGGTGCAGGAGATCCGGCGCCAGTCCGAGACCTCGATGGCGCAGGCACAGCGCGACCATCGCGCGCTGCTCGGCCGCCTGCAGCCGGAGGGATGGAACGGCATCGGCGAGTTCGTAGAGGCGCTGGGCGCGGTCTCGCGCTTGCGCGGCCACCTGCTGACCATCCGCGACTACCGCTACATCGACACCGCCGCCATCGACGCGATGACGGTCGCGCTGCAGGACGCGCATGAGCGCGTCGGCACCGCGACCGGGCAGTTCCTGGCCGGCGAGAAGGCACTGGCGCCGTTCCAGCTGCGCCTGGTCGAACTGGATGCGCGCGCCCAGAAGGCGGCCAGCGCGCGTGAACTGGCCGAGGCCATCGACGCGATGCAGGGCATGGCCGGCGAGCTCGACATGCTGTCCGAGCTGATGGCGACGCTGAAAGTCGACGACGCCACCCAGCGCACCCGCGTGGTCGATGCATTGTCCGCGATCTATTCGAAGCTCAACCAGACCCGCGCGCGCGCCACCCAGCGCCGCCGCGAGCTGGGCTCGGCCGAAGCGGTGGCGCAGTTCGGTGCGCAATTCACCCTGTTCGGCCAGGCCGTCAGCAACGCGCTGGCGATGGCGACCACGCCGGAGCGCGCCGACGAGCAGCTGTCGCGCCTGATGGTGCAGCTGGAGGAACTGGAGAGCCAGTTCGGCGAGCACGAGCAGTTCCTCGGCGACATCCTGTCCAAGCGCGAAGAGATGCTGGAGGCGTTCGAGGCGCACAAGCAGGCGCTGCTGGACGACCGCCAGCGCAAGGCGCAGTCGGTGCAGGAAGCCGCCAACCGCATCCTGGAAGGCCTCGGCCGGCGCACCGAGCGCTTCACCACGCCGGACGAACTCAACGCCTTCTTCGCTGGCGACGCGCTGATCCTCAAGCTGCGCGAGCTGGCCGGCCGCCTGCGCGAGCTGAAGGACTCGGTGAAGGCCGACGACATCGAGGCGCGCATCAAGGGCGCGCGCGACCAGGCCGTGCGCGGACTGCGCGACCGCAGCGACCTGTTCGAAGACGCGGGCAACGTCATCCGCCTCGGCCCGCGCCACCGTTTCAGCGTCAACACGCAGCCGCTGGACCTGACGCTGATCCCGCGCGGCGACACGCTGGCCGTGCACCTGACCGGCACCGATTATCTGGAGCCCCTGCAGGAACCGGCGCTGGACGCGCTGCGCGCCTACTGGGACGTCACCCTCGAATCCGAATCGCCCTCGCTGTACCGCGGCGAGTACCTCGCCTGCCGGCTGCTGCAGGATGCGCTGGCGGGCGAAGGCGGCCTGGCCGCGCAGCAGCTCGACCACGCGCTCGCCGATCCGGAAGCGCTGGACCGCATCGTGCGCGACTACGCCGCGCCGCGTTATCGCGAGGGATACGAGAAGGGCATCCACGACCACGACGCTGCCGCGATCCTGCGCGCCTTCCTGCCCCTGCGGCAGGCCGCCGGCACGCTGCAGTACGCGCCCGCCGCGCGTGCGCTGGCGGTGGCCTGGTGGTGCCGCGGCGACGCGGTACCGCAGGAGACGATCGACCGGATCCGGGCGGCCCGCGCGATCGATGCGATGTCGCCCGCAGGCCGCGCCCTGCAGACGCTGCGCGACGAACTGGCAACGTCGATCATCGAGTGGGTGCAGCGCGATGCATTGCCCTTCGCCACCACGGACGCATCGGCCGCCGCGGCGTTCCTAGCGGACACCGTCGCCAGCGCGACGCCCACGTTCCGCTTCACCCACTACGCCGAATCGCTGGTGGCGGCGTTCCGCGCACGCCTGGCCGACGAGGCCGGCGGCAGCGTGCTGGCCAGCGCGCTGCAACGGCTGGACGGACGTCCGGCCGCGGCCTGGTCGCTGCTGCGGCAGGCGCTGGACGCGCTGACCGCACTGCCCGACCAGGCCCACCTGGCTGCGTACGTGCCGGAAGCGATCGCGCTGTTCCGCCACGGCGCGCAGCTGACGCACATCATCGAACACGTGACGCTGATGACGACCGTCGAAGGACTGCTCGGCGAACACGCACGCATCCGCGAGGGACGGCTCTCGTTGGCCGTCGACGACCTGCCGGTGCGCTTCACCGCGCATCGCGAGCACTTCGTGCCGGCGTGGCAGCGCTACCAGACGCTGCGCGGCGAGGTCGCGCAGCGGGAGCGCGCGGCGATGCGCCTGTCGGAGTTCAAGGCGCGGCCGCTGAGCTCGTTCGTGCGCAACAAGCTGATCAACGACGTCTATTTGCCGGTGATTGGCGACAACCTCGCCAAGCAGATGGGCACCGTCGGCGAGAACAAGCGCAGCGACCTGATGGGCCTGCTGATGATGATTTCGCCGCCGGGCTACGGCAAAACCACGCTGATGGAATACGTGGGGCATCGGCTCGGCCTGGTCTTCATGAAGATCAACGGCCCCGCGCTCGGCCATGAGGTGCGCTCGCTGGATCCCGCACAGGCGCCGGATGCGACGTCGCGGCAGGAGCTGGAGAAGCTCAACCTGGCGCTGGAGATGGGCAACAACGTGATGCTGTACCTGGATGACATCCAGCACACGCATCCCGAATTCCTGCAGAAGTTCATCTCGCTGTGCGACGGCACGCGCCGCATCGAAGGCGTCTGGCGCGGCAAGACCAAGACCTACGACATGCGCGGGCGCAAGTTCGCGGTGGTGATGGCGGGCAACCCGTACACGGAATCCGGCGAGGTCTTCAAGATTCCGGACATGCTGGCCAACCGCGCCGACATCTACAACCTGGGCGACGTGCTCGGCGGCATGGAGGACGCATTCCTGCTGAGCTACGTGGAGAACTGCCTGACGTCCAACCCGGTACTGGCGCCGCTCGCGACCCGCGACATGGTCGATCTCTACCTGCTGGTCGACAAGGCGCGCGGCAAGGACGTCAGCACCAACCAGCTGTCGCACGCGTACAGCGGCGCGGAGATCGGCGAGATCGTCGCCGTGCTGCAGCGCCTGCTGACCGTGCGCGACGTGGTCTATCGCGTCAACCAGCAATACATCGCCAGCGCCGCGCAGGCCGACAAGTACCGGGTGGAGCCGCCGTTCCGCCTGCAGGGCAGCTACCGCAACATGAACAAGCTGGCGGAGAAAATCTCGCCGGTGATGAACGCCGCCGAGCTGCAGCAGCTGATCTCCGACCACTACCTGGGCGAGGCGCAGCTGTTGACCACCGGTGCGGAGGAGAACCTGCTGAAGCTCGGCGAGCTTCGCGGCACGCTGGCCGGCGACGAACTGGCGCGCTGGCAGCAGATCAAGGCCGACTTCCTGCGCAACAAGGCGATGGGTGCGGAGGACGCCGATGTCGGCGGCCGCGTCGTCGCGCAGCTGGCCGACATCGCCGTCGGCCTGCAGCGCCTGGGCGAACCGGCGCAGGTCGAAGCAGCGCCGCCCGCACCGTGGGAAGCACTGCTGTCCGCACTGCAGTCGCTGCGCATGCCGGAACCGGTCTCGGCGCCAGCGCCCACGCCGGCACCGATGATCGATACCGCGCCGGTGCTGGACGCGCTGCAGCAGACGATGGTACGCCAGGACCAGCTCAATGCGGCGCTCGTCGCGCTGGCGCAGGCGATGCGCAGCACCGCGACGGCGCCTGCGCCTGCGGGCACGCGCAAGGCCAAGCCGCGTTCGCCGCGCGAAGCGGAGTTCGACCAGGTGATCGCGAGCCTCGCCTTCAAGGAAGAACGTCCGACGCCGACGCTGGATGTGTCGCCGTTGACGCAGGACGACGGCGAGGGAGACTTGCCGAGGTGAACCTGCCTCCCGCGGACACCGACACTCCAGGCCTGGCCGACCACGCCGCGGCCATCCGTGCATTGGCGCAGGCCAGTGCGGGCGACCTGCAGACGACGCTTCGCGACCTGCGCACCGTGCTGCTCTCGGCAGACCCACGTGCACTGCGTCGCAGCGTCGGCTTCTGGGGTCGCCTGATCGGCCGCGACATCCGCCTCGCCGCGGAGGCGCGCTCGCTACGCGAACGCAGCGGCATTCTGTTGCGACAGGCCGGCTTCGAGGCAGAGCGACTGCATCGGCAGCATGCGACACTCTCCGGGCATGCGCAGCGGCTACGCGACGCCTGTGTGCAGCTACAGCAGGAGATCGATAGCCTCGCGCGCCGACAGGCTGCCGCAGAAGGCGGCACGCCTGCCGGCACCTCGCGGCTCGCGCATCTCGTCACGCTGCGCAGCGCCTACGAGATCACCGCCAGCCAGCTTGATCTCGTCGCTGCCAACGCGCTCGCCATCGCCGAACGCCACGCGCAGCAGCTGCCACGCCTGTCCGTGCTGCTGGACCAGCAGCAGGGCGTCGCGGCCGGTGCAGGTCACGGAATGCAGCTATCCTCCGCCATGCGGACGATAGATGAGCTGGAAGCCCACATCGAACACCTGCCCTCGCCGGCAGCCACGCCACCGGCGACGCAGCGAACCCAACCCCAGGAGGCCCCATGACGACGACGAATCCCGAACAGACGCTGGTCCCCGCGGCGCTGTCGCCACAGTTGCTGACCGACCTGGGCCTGGAAAGTGCCGACATCCCGCGCATCCAGGAAGCGGCGAAGGCGCTGCAGGACATCGCGCCCGGCAATCTGCACACCTACGGCCGCGAAGCCACGACGAAGACCAGCGCCTTCAGCACGCAGCTGCTGGACAAGGTCCGCAATGCCGACCTCGACAGCAGCGGCGACAAGCTGGGCGACGTCGTACGCATCGCGCGTTCGCTGAACCTCGACTCCTTCCACGGCCGCTCCAAGCTGCCGATCCTCGGCCCGCTGATAGACAAGATGCGCGCCACCAAGGACGACCTGGTCCAGCGCTACAGCTCGACCAACCGCCAGATCGACCAGCTGATGGGCGATGTCGGCAAGACCCAGCAGATCCAGCAGCAGCGCGTGCGCGAGTACGACCAGATGCACGACATCGTGCTGGACGAGCGCCGCGAACTGGGCGTGCACGTGGCCGCCGGCCGCGTCCGCATCGCCGAACTGGAAGCGGAACTGGCCTCGCTGTCCGTCCAGGAGGATCCCGAGTCGCGTACCCGCCGCGCCGTGCTCGACACCGCGCTGCGCCTGATCGACAAGCGCGTGTCCGACCTGCAGGTGCTGCAGCACGCGGCCGACCAGACGCTGCCGATGATCCGCCTGATCCAGGCCAACGCGATCCAGCTGATCGAGAAGTTCAGCGCGGTGCGCGACGTCACCATCCCGATGTGGCGCAACCAGTTCGCCATCCAGCTGTCGCTGGCCGACCAGCGCAATGCGGTCGAACTCGCCAATGCGATCGACGATGCCAGCAACGAGCTGATGCGCAAGAATGCCGAGCTGGTCCATTCCACCGCCGTCGGCACTGCGCGCGCCAACCAGCGCTCGGTGATCGACGTCGAGACGCTGCGTACGGTCAACGAGACGCTGATCCGCACCGTCGAGGAAGTCCGCGAGATCCACCGCGAAGGCATGGCCAGGCGCAAGCAGCTGTCCACCGAGCTGGTCGACATGCGCGAAGACCTGGAGAAGCGGCTGGCACTGCCGACAGCAGGCAACGCCACGCCGTAATGCGATGGGGACGCGCGGCAGGCGAAGATCGACCCGCGCGTCTCCCCGTGGCCTATGCCGGCATCGAGGGATTGCGACATCCAGCGCCGGTCGACGCTACTGCACTGCGCCACGCCAGCTCAGCTCACATAACACCGCCGCCAATCCCGTCGACCCGGACGCCGTGCGGCTATCCGTTCCGCGCCGCCAACGTGCCCACGCCCGGTTAGACTGGTCCGCCGCGCGGATGACCGCGTCGGGATAGCCGCGGATCGAGTGAAGATGAGCGATAACGCCAACGGAAGGGTCGACAGCTGATGACGACCACCCTGATCCGCAACGCGGATGTGTACGCGCCCGAATCGCTGGGTCGCCACGACCTGCTCCTCGGCGGCGGCCAGGTGCTGTGGATCGGCACCGATGCGCCCGATCTTCCGGCCGCCTTCGGCGCGCAGGTGATGGACCTGGCTGGCCGCCGGCTGGTGCCTGGCCTGATCGATGGCCACGTGCACGTCACCGGCGGCGGTGGCGAGGCCGGCTTCGCCAGTCGCGTGCCGGCGCCGACGCTGTCGCGCTATACCCGCAGCGGCGTGACCACGGTGGTCGGCCTGCTGGGCACCGACGATGTCGCCCGCAGCACGCGCGAACTGGTGGCCCACGTCAACGCGTTGCGCGAGGAGGGTCTGTCGGCGTGGGGATATGCCGGCGGCTACCACCTGCCGCCAGCCACCCTGACCGGCAGCGTGCGCGCGGACCTGGCCTTCATCGACTGCCTGATCGGCGTGGGCGAGCTGGCGATCAGCGACCACCGCTCCAGCCAGCCCACGCTGGACGAATTGCTGCGGATCGCGTCCGAAGCGCACGTGGCCGGGCTGATGACCGGCAAGGCCGGCCTCCTCCATCTGCACCTGGGCGACGGCCCGCGCGGCCTGGACCTGGTGCGGCGCGCGCTCGATCAAAGTGAGCTGCCGCCGCGGGTGTTCAACCCGACCCACGTCAACCGGCGCAAGGCGCTGTTCGACGAAGCCATCGAACTGGCCCGACGCGGCTGCAGCATCGACATCACCGCCTTCCCGGTGGACGAGGGCGAGGACGCGTGGAGCGCGGCCGATGCGCTCGTCCGCTACCTCGACAGCGGCGCCCCGCGCGACCGCGTCACCATCAGCTCCGACGCCGGTGGCTGCCTGCCCTGCTTCGATGCGCAGGGCCGTGTGTGCAGCATGGACGTCGGCCACTCCGGCGCGCTGGTCGACACGCTGCGCGAGTTGCTGGACCGCGGCATCGCCCTGCAGGACGCGCTGCCGGCCTTCACCTCCAACGTCGCCGGACTGCTGCGCCTGCCGGGCAAGGGCCGCATCGCGGTGGGCGCCGACGCCGACCTGGTGGCGCTGGACGCCACCGGCGCGGTGACCGACGTGTTCGCCGGTGGCCACCTGCACCTGCGCGATGGCGCGGTGCAGCGGCGTGGTACGTTCGAATCGCAAGACACCTGAAACACCGGAGCACTCGATGCCAAGCAAGCCCGTCAACGGGGAACACCGCGGCTGGATCATCCCGATCGGCGGCGCAGAAGAGAAAGAAACCAACCCGCGCATCCTCGCGCGGTTCGTCGAACTCAGTGGCGGCGCCGACGCCGACATCGTCGTCATCCCGACCGCGAGCCGGTTGAAGGAATCCGGCACCCGCTACGAAGACCTGTTCCGTGGCATGGGGGCGACTCGGGTCGACGTGCTGGACTTCGACACCCGCCGCGATTGCCAGGAGGAAGGCCGGCTGGCGCGGCTGGCGGAAGCCAGCGGCATCTTCTTCACCGGCGGCAACCAGTTGCGCCTGTCCACCATCCTCGGCGGCACCCAGGTGGCGCGCTGCATCCGCCTGCGCAATGCCCAGGGGGTGACGGTGGCCGGTACCAGCGCCGGTGCCGGATTCCTGAGCGAGCACATGATCGCCTTCGGTGCCGAGGGCTCGTCGCCGCGCGCCAGCAGCGTGCGCCTGGCGCCCGGGCTGGGCCTGACCAACCGCTTCGTGATCGACCAGCATTTCCGCCAGCGCGACCGCCTCGGCCGCCTGACCGCGGCGCTGGGCTACAACCCGTTCGCGATCGGCATCGGCCTGGACGAGGACACCGCCGCCTTCATCTCGCCCGACGATACGCTCGAGGTCGAAGGCAGCGGCGCGGTCACCGTGGTCGATGCCCACGACCTGCAGTTCTCCTCGATGGCCCAGGCCGGCGAGGACGACCCCGTCTGCCTGCTGGGGCTGGGCGTCCATATCCTGATCGCCGGCGCCACCTTCAACCTGCATACGCGTCGGGCCTCGGCCGGCCGACTGGCGACCCGCAAGACCTGATACGACAAGGGAACCTCCTGCATGCGCATCCTCGAACGCTCCGTCTACGTTGGCCCCTCGCAGCATGCGCACTTCCCGGTGATCCGGCTGCTGCTGGACCTGGGCGAACTGGAACAGTGGCCCACCGCGCGCCTGGGGCCCGGCTTCATCGACGGCCTGGTGGCCGCGGTGCCGAGCCTGGCCGAGCACGGTTGTTCCTACCGCGAGCCCGGCGGCTTCCTGCGCCGCATGCGCGAGGGCGAAGGCACCTGGCTGGGCCACGTGCTCGAACACGTGGCGATCGAACTGCAGAACATCGCCGGCGAGGACGTCACCTTCGGCAAGACCCGCAGCGTCGACGGCCGCCCGGGCGTCTACACCGTGGTGTACGAATACGCCCAGCGCGAGGAAGGCATCGCCGCGGGCGAGCTGGCGCTGAAGCTGCTGTGTTCGTTGATGCCCGAAGAAACCCGCCCTGCGGGCAGCGTGCCGGCGGACTGGCACTGGGAAGAAGCGCGCGACGACTTCATCCGCTATGCGCAGAAGCGCGCGCTCGGCCCGTCGACCGCGTCGCTGGTGCGTGCCGGCGTGGAGCGGGGCATTCCGTGGCTGCGGCTCAACAACCAGTCGCTGATCCAGTTTGGCCACGGCAAGTACCAGCAGCGCATCCAGGCCACGATCACCGGCAAGACGCCGTACATCTCGGTGGAACTGGCCAGCGACAAGGAGGAGACCAACAAGATCCTCGGCTCGCTCGGCCTGCCGGTGCCGCGCCAGCACCTGGTCACCAGCCAGTCCGAAGCGGTCAAGGCCGCGCAGCGGCTCGGCGGCCCGGTGGTGCTCAAGCCGTACAACGGCAACCACGGCCGCGGCATCACCATCAACATCAGCGGCGATGACGAGATCCGCGCCGCGTTCGATGCCGCGCGCGAGCATTCGCGCTCGGTGATCGTGGAGACCTTCCAGGAAGGCGCCGACCACCGCCTGCTGGTGGTCAATGGCGAACTGATCGCGGCGACGCGACGCACGCCCGGCCACGTGGTCGGCGACGGCCGCAGGACCATCACCGACCTCGTCGAGATCGTGAACCAGGACCCGCGCCGCGGCGTCGGTCACGAGAAGGTGCTGACGCGGCTCGAACTCGACCGCGAGGCGAACCTGATGATGGAGCGCGTCGGCTACACCGCCGACTCGGTACCGGAGGAGGGCGAAGTGGTGTTCCTGCGTTCCACCGCCAACCTCTCCACCGGCGGCACCGCGACCGATGTCACCGACATCATCCATCCCGACAACCGCGACATGGCGGTGCGCGCGGTGCGGGCGATCGGCCTCGATGTCGGCGGCGTGGACTTCATCAGCCCCAACATTGCCGAGAGCTACAAGAACATCGGCGGCGCGATCTGCGAAGTGAATGCCGCGCCCGGCTTCCGCATGCACGTCGCGCCGAGCGAAGGCACGCCGCGCGACGCCGCCGGCCCGGTGATCGACATGCTGTTCCCGCCGGGCACGCCCTCGCGCGTACCGATCGCGGCGGTCACCGGCACCAACGGCAAGACCACCACCGCGCGCATGCTGGCGCACATCACCAAGATGGCCGGCTACACGCCGGGCCTCACCACTACCGACGGCGTATACATCGACGGCCAGCGCACGGTGGAAGGCGACATGACCGGCCCGGTGTCGGCGCGGATGGTGCTGTCCGATCCGCACATCGACCTGGCGGTGCTGGAGACCGCACGCGGTGGCCTGCTGCGCGCCGGCATGGGCGTGCCGGAGGTGGACGTGGGCGCGGTGCTCAACATCGCCGCCGACCACCTGGGCCTCAAGGGCATCGACACGCTGGAACAACTGGCGGAGATCAAGCGCATCGTCGTGGAAGTGGCGAAGGACTGCGCGGTGCTCAACGCCGACGACGTCAACGTGCTGAAGATGTCGGGCTACACCGACGCGAAGACGATCTGCTACGTCACCATGAACCCCTCGCACGCGCTGGTGCGCGAGCACATCCGCGCCGGCGGCCGCGCCTGCGCGCTGGAGGCCGGCGTCAACGGCCACATGGTCACCCTGTACGACAAGGGCAGCCACATCCCGCTGATGTGGACGCACCTGATCCCCGCCACGCTGGAAGGCCGCGCGCTGCACAACGTGCAGAACGCGATGTTCGCCGCGGCGATGGCGTTCTCGCTGGGCATCAAGCTCGACGCGATCCGCCAGGGCCTGCGCACCTTCGACACCACGTTCTTCCAGGCTCCGGGCCGGATGAACGTGTACGACGAACATCCGTTCAAGGTCGTCATGGACTACGCGCACAACGCGCACGCAGTGGGGATGATGGCCGACCTGGCCCAGCGCCTGGACGTCGCCGGGCGCCGGATCGTGGTGGTGGCCGCCCCCGGCGACCGCCGCGACGAGGACATACAGGACATCGCCCGCGCGGTGGCCGGCCGCTTCGACCATTACGTGGTCAAGCGCGACGACAGCCTGCGTGGCCGCGACGGTGACGAAGTGCCGCGGATCATCGCGCGCGCACTGCAGGCGGCGGGCGTGGCCGACACGGCGATCGAACAGATCCCCGACGAGCAGCAGGCCATCGACGCCGCGCTGCGCATGGGCAAGCCCGGCGACCTGGTGCTGGTGTTCGCCGATGCGCTGGCCCGCTCGTGGAAGCAGATCACCAAGTTCACGCCCGAAGGCGCCGAGCCGCGCAGCGCCCGCGCCGTCGAATTGCCGTCGCTGGCGCCGGCGCCCAGCGCCGACGAGGCGGCCGTGGCGGCGATGGAGGGCGTGATCCGCGAAGAACGCGGCCTGGTGTTCGCACGCCATGACGAGGACAGCGATTGAGCGATGGCGATCCGCAACCGCCCGATCACGCTCTCCACCCACGACCTGCCGCATGAGTGAATCCGCACCCTTGCCGTTCGACGACCTGCGCCGCCTGACCGGGCCCAACCTGTACTTCGCCGGACCGGGCGCGGTGCTGGAAACGATGATCGGTGCGCCGGTGCCCGCGGCGTTGATCGAAGACTGGAAGCGACGCATCGCCCGCGCACGCGCTGCCCTGGGCTGGCCCGATGGCCCGGTGACGGTACGCGAGCACGCCAGCGGCGCCAGCCTCGCTTTCGCCGCACCCGGCGACATGCTGTACGCCGCCGCCGACGTGGACGAATGGGCGTGGCTGTCCGCCCTGACCGCGGCCGGGAGGGCCATCGGCGAACCTCCGCTGCAGCCGGGCCATCCTTCGTTCGTCGACGAAGACGCGGACCTGCGCCTGCTGCGCGCCGTCGCCGCGGCCGAAGGCCTGCCGCGACTGCCCGCCCTGCAAGAAGCCGCACGTGCGCACGGTGTGCCGCTGCTGCTCGACGACGAGCGACTGTCCATCGGCATGGGCAGCGGCAGCCGCACCTGGGACAACGCCGCCCTGCCGACGCCCGATGACGTGCCGTGGCAGGAGCTGCATGCGATTCCGGTGGCGCTTGTCACCGGCTCCAACGGCAAGACCACCACCGTGCGCCTGCTCACCGCGATCGCCATCGCGCACGGCTGGCACACGGCCAACAGCTGCACCGACGGCATCTACCTCGACGGCGCGCTGATCGAAGGCGGCGACTACTCCGGCCCCGGCGGCGCACGCAGCCTGCTGCGCGACCGCCGGACCCAGGCCGCGATCCTGGAGACCGCACGTGGCGGCCTGCTGCGGCGCGGCCTGGCGGTCGAACGGGCCGACGTGGCCGTGGTCACCAACGTCAGCCCCGACCACTTCGGCGAATACGGCATCCACGACCTCGACGGCCTGGCCGACGTGAAGCTGACCGTGGCCCGCGCCATCGACGCCGACGGCATGGTCGTGCTCAACGCCGACAACGCACTGCTGCGACGCCATGCGGGTGGTCTCGACGTGCCGCTGGCCTGGTTTTCCACCGACGATGACCACCCACTGCTGCGCCAGGCGCGCGCCGAGGGCCGTCGCAGCTGCGGCGTGCGCGACGGCCACCTGTGGCTGTTCGACGGCACGCATGCCCACGATCTGGGCGCGGTCGCGGGGATGCCGCTGACGCTTGGCGGCCTGGCTGCGCACAACGTGCAGAACTGCGCCGCCGCCGCGCTCGCCGCCCTCGGACTGGGGATCGCCCCGGCGACGATCGCCGCCGTGCTCGCCCGCTTCGGCCGCGACAATCGCGACAACCCCGGTCGCCTGCAGCGCTGGGTGCTGGGTGGCGGGGTGCAGGTCTACGTGGACTACGCGCACAACCCCGATGGGCTGGCGCAGTTTCTCGATCTGGTCCGCCAGGCACACCACGACGGCGGCCGTCTGCACCTGCTGCTCGGCCAGGCCGGCGACCGCAGCGACGAGGCCATCGCCGACCTCGCTGCCACCGCCGCGTCGTTCCACCCCGACCACGTGGTGCTCAAGGACATGGAAGGCTATATGCGTGGACGCGAAAGCGGCGAGGTGGGCCGGGTACTGCGTGCCGCGCTGGTGCGCCACGGCGTGGCCGACGCCGCCATCGACGAATGCCGTGACGAAACCGAGGCCGTGCGCGCCATCCTGACCGCGGCCCGCCCCGGCGACAGCCTCGCGCTGCCGGTGCACGGCGTCGCCGCGCGCGAACGCGTCAACGCCCTGCTCGACCGGCTGCAGGCGCAGGCATGGTCGGCCGGCGACCCCGTCGCCGGCGACTGATTACTCCACCGTCACCGACTTCGCCAGATTGCGCGGCTTGTCGACGTCGGTGCCGCGCGCCAACGCGGTGTGGTAAGCCAGCAGTTGCACCGGGATGGTGTGCACGATGGGGCTGAGCACGCCGACGTGACGCGGGGTGCGGATGACGTGCACGCCTTCGGATTCGCTGAAGTGGCTGTCCTGGTCGGTGAACACGAACAGCTCGCCGCCGCGCGCTCGCACCTCCTGCATGTTGGACTTCACCTTCTCCAACAGCACGTCGTTCGGTGCGATCACCACCACCGGCATGTCGGCATCGACCAGCGCCAGCGGGCCGTGCTTCAGCTCGCCGGCCGGATACGCCTCGGCGTGGATGTAGGAGATTTCCTTCAGCTTGAGCGCGCCTTCCAGCGCGATCGGGTAGTGCAGGCCGCGGCCGAGGAACAGCGCATCCGACTTCGGCGCGAAACGCTCCGCCCACGCGGCGATCTGCGGCTCCAGGTTCAACGCGTGCTGCACGCTGCCCGGCAGGTGGCGTAGCTGCTCCAGGTAATCGGCTTCCTGTTCCGGCGTGACCCTCCCGCGCAGCTTGCCCAGCACGACGGTCAGCTGGAACAGCGCGGCCAGCTGGGTGGTGAAGGCCTTGGTCGATGCCACGCCGATCTCGGCGCCGGCGCGCGTGTAGCAGACCAGCTCGCTGGCGCGAGGAATGGCGCTCTCGGGCACGTTGCAGATCGACAGCGTGTGCTGGTGGCCGAGCGACTTGGCGTACTTCAGCGCCTCCATCGTGTCCAGCGTTTCGCCGGACTGCGAGATGGTGACGATCAGGTGCTTGGGATTGGCGTACGCGTCGCGGTAGCGGTACTCGCTGGCGATCTCGACGCTACACGGCAGGCCGGAGATCGCCTCCATCCAGTAGCGCGCCGTCATGCCAGCGTAGTAGCTGGTGCCACAGGCGAGGATCTGCACGCCTTCGATGTCTTTCAGCGCGGCTTCCGCATTGGCGCCGAACAGCGTCGGCGAGAAGCCGCCGTCGACCACCGCCTCGATAGTGTCGGCGATCGCGCGCGGCTGCTCGTGGATTTCCTTCTGCATGAAGTGGCGGTACGGACCGAGCTCCAGCGACGCCAGCGACACGTCGGAGACGTGCACCTCGCGCTGAATCGGCTGGTCCTTTCCGTCGAACACCTTGACGCCTTCGCGCGTCACTTCCGCGGTGTCGCCTTCCTCCAGGAAGATCACACGCCGCGTGGCCTGCAGGATCGCCGAGACGTCGGAGGCGATGAAGTTCTCGCCCTCGCCGACGCCGATCAGCAGCGGACAGCCCATCCGGGCGCAGACCATGCGGTCGGGCTCCTTGCGGCTGACCACGGCCAGCGCGTAGGCGCCGGTCAGTTCCTTCACCGTGCGCTGCAGGGCGGCCAGAAGGTCGTCGCCGCCCTTCAGGTGGTGGTGCATCAGGTGGGCGATGACTTCCGTGTCGGTCTGCGACTCGAACACATAGCCGAGCGCGCGCAGTTTCTCGCGCTGCTCCTCGTGGTTCTCGATGATGCCGTTGTGCACCAGCGCCACGCCGTGGCTGATGTGCGGGTGCGCATTGGCTTCGGTGACGCCGCCGTGGGTGGCCCAGCGCGTATGGCCGATGCCCAGGCTGGCGTTGAAGCCTTCGGCGGCGGCGGCGCCCTCCATTTCGGCGACGCGGCCGGTGCGGCGCACGCGGCGCACGTCCTGCTGGTCGACCACCGCGATACCCGCGGAATCGTAGCCCCGGTATTCCAGCCGCTTCAGTCCCTCGATCAGTACCGGCACCACGTCGCGATCGGCGATCGCGCCCACAATTCCGCACATAAGCCTGTGTCTTCCATCTGAGTGAAACGAGTGGACATTCTACGTGTCCGCCACTGGACAGGCCCTGTCCGCTCGGTGTCCGCGGACACCCGGACAGTCGTCCGGAGCGGACAACCCCCTTTCAAATCAACTGCTTGCGTTTGGCACGCATCCTGCTGAGACAGGCAGGTCATTCCAAAGAACGCATGCCGCCGATGATTCGGGACACCTCCGCCCAAGACCGTGTACTCAGTGCCTCGCAGACCCGTCCGGCCTGGCGCCGCTGGGTGTGGCCCGCCGCAGGCGGTGCGCTGCTGCTGGCCGGCATCGTGTTCGCCGCCCGCGGCTGGCTGTCGGGCACGGCCTCCGTGGACGGCGCCCGCCTGCGCATCGCCGAAGTGACCCGCGGCGATCTGGTCCGCGACATCGCCGCGGACGGCCGCGTCATCGCCGCCAACAGCCCCACCCTGTATGCCGTCGCCGGCGGCGTGGTCACACTGAAGGTCGTCGCGGGCGACAAGGTCACCAAGGGCCAGCCGCTGGCCGAAATCGACAGCCCCGAGCTGCGCAGCAAGCTGGCGCAGGAACAGACCACGCTCGCCGGCTTGGAGGCCGAGGCGAGCCGAGCGGTGCTGGATGCCAGCGTCACCCGCGCGAACGCGCAGAAGGCCCTGGACCAGGCAGGCATCGAACGCCAGGCCGCCGAACGCACCCTGCAGCGCTACCAGCGCGGCTACGACGGCGGCGCCGTGCCGCAGGTCGACGTACTGGAGGCGCAGGACAACCTGCGCAAGAGCGAGATCGCGTTGTCCCACGCGCAGAAGGACGCCGGCCTGCAGGGACAGGGCGCCGGCTTGGACGCACGCAACAAGCAGCTGCTCGCCGAACGGCAGCGCGCCGTGGTCGCCGAAGTGCAGCGCCAGGTCGATGCGCTGACGCTGCGCGCGCCGTTCGACGGCCAGGTCGGCCAGGTGCAGGCGGTGCAGCGTTCCAACGTGGCGATCAACGCGCCGGTGCTGAGCGTCGTCGACCTGTCCGTGTTCGAAGTCGAGATCAAGGTGCCGGAAAGCTTCGCCCGCGACCTCGCCATCGGCATGCCGGCCACGCTGACCAGCGCCGGCCAGCCGTACCCCGGCGAGATCTCCGCGGTGTCGCCGGAAGTGGTGGGCGGTGAAGTCGTCACCCGCCTGCGCTTCTCCGACAAGCAGCCGCCCGGCCTGCGTCAGAACCAGCGCCTGTCCGCACGCATCCTGATGGACACGCGCCGCAACGTGCTGATGGTCGAGCGCGGCCCGTTCCTCGAACAGGGCGGCGGTCGCTATGCCTACGTCATGGACGGCAGCTCCGCCGTGCGCCGGCCGGTGCAGCTGGGTGTCAGCAGCCTGAGCAACATCGAAGTGCTCAGCGGCCTGCAACCCGGCGACAAGGTCGTCGTCTCCGGCAGCGACCTGTTCGGCGATGCCGAGCGCGTCTCGGTCAATTGAACGCCGTGATGGGTGATTCGTGAGACGTGATTCGCAAACGCACGCTTCGCCCCATCACTACCGCCTTCGCTTCCCTCGAATCACCAATCACCAACTACTAATCACTGCCAGGAGCCCGCCATGCTAGAGATGCGCCAAGTCGCCAAGGTCTACCGCACCGAACAGGTGGAAACGCATGCGCTGCGTTCGCTCGACCTGCATGTCCGCGAGGGCGAGTTCGTCGCCGTCACCGGTCCGTCGGGTTCCGGCAAGACCACCTTCCTCAACATCGCCGGCCTGCTGGAGACGTTCACCGGCGGCCAGTTCCTGCTCGACGGCCAGGACGTCAGCCATCTCGGCGACGACGCGCGTTCGCGCCTGCGCAACCAGAAGATCGGCTTCATCTTCCAGGGTTTCAACCTGATCCCCGACCTCAACCTGTTCGACAACGTCGACGTCCCGCTGCGCTACCGCGGCATGCCGGCCGCCGAGCGCAAGCTGCGCATCGAGGACGCACTGGCCCGCGTGGGCCTGGGTTCGCGCATGAAGCACTTCCCGGCCGAACTGTCGGGCGGCCAGCAGCAGCGCACCGCGATCGCACGCGCACTGGCCGGCAGTCCGCGCCTGCTGCTGGCGGACGAACCGACCGGCAACCTGGACTCGCAGATGGCGCGTGGCGTGATGGAACTGCTGGAAGAGATCAACCGCCAGGGCACGACCATCATCATGGTCACGCACGATCCCGAACTGGCGGCGCGCGCGCAGCGCAACGTGCACATCGTGGACGGCATGGCCACCGACCTGTCGGTGGAGCCGGCCTTGATCCGCGCGGCGCACGCCGCCGATGCCAACGCCTCCGCGTAAGGAGCCCGCCATGTTCGGCTACTACTTCTCCCTCGCGCTGCGCAGCTTCAAGCGCAACAAGGCGCTGACCTTCCTGATGGTGCTGGCCATCGCACTCGGCATCGGCGCCAGCATGACCACGCTGACCGTGTTCTACGTGCTGTCCGGCGACCCGATCCCGCAGAAGAGCGACAAGCTGTTCTACCCGCGCGTGGATCCCCGCTCGATGAACGGATTCACGCCCGGCGAAGAACCGGAAGACCAGTTCACCCGCTACGACGCCGAGCATCTGCTGCGCGACAAGAAGGGCGACCGCCAGGCGCTGATGACCGGCGGCGCGTCGTCGGTGGAGTCGGAAGACGGCAAGATCGAGCCGTTCCGCATCGATGCGCGCTACACCACGGCGGACTTCTTCCCGATGTTCGATGTGCCGTTCCGTTACGGCAACGGCTGGTCGGCGGCGGACGACGAATCGCGCGCCCGCGTGGCGGTGATTTCCAAGGCGCTCAACGACAAGCTGTTCGGCGGTGCCAACAGCGTCGGCCGCGACCTCAAGGCATCCGGCAGCACCTTTCGCATCATCGGCGTGCTGGACGACTGGCGACCGGCGCCGAAGTTCTACGACATGACGCAGGACCGCTTCACCGAAGTGGAGCAGCTGTTCGTGCCGTTCTGGACATCACGCACGCTGAAGATGGGCACGCAGGGCAACATGAACTGTTGGGGCGACTCCAGCAAGGAAGAAGAAGGCTCGCAGGGGCCGAATGCGCCGTGTTCGTGGCTGCAGTACTGGGTGGAACTGGGCACGCCGGCCAAGGTCGAGGCGTACAAGCAGTACCTGGCGAACTACTCCGACCAGCAACGCGCGGCGGGCCGCTTCGAACGCCCCACCAACGTCGACCTGCACAACGTCATGCAGTGGCTGGACAAGCAGGGTGCGGTGCCCGGCGACGTGCGCCTGCAGGTGTGGCTGGCGTTCGGCTTCCTGGCCGTCTGCCTGCTCAACACGGTGGGCCTGCTGCTGGCGAAGTTCCTCGGCCGTGCCTCGCAGATCGGCGTGCGTCGTGCCCTAGGCGCAACGCGCAAGGCCATCTTCGCGCAGTGTCTGGTGGAAGCCGGCACCGTCGGCCTGGTCGGTGGCGTCCTCGGCCTGATTCTGGCGTGGCTCGGCCTGCTGGCGGTCCGCCAGCAACCGGCGGGCTACGCCGACCTGGCCCACATGGACCTGAAGATGCTGCTGGCCACCTTCGCGCTCGCCATCATCGCCAGCCTGCTCGCCGGGATGCTCCCCGCCTGGCGGGCGATGCAGGTGACGCCCGCCATCCAGCTCAAGAGCCAGTGACCCATCCATCCAAGAGGCACGTCATGGACATCCGCCCCATTCTTTCCACCCTGGCCCGCCACAAGACGGCCGCCGCACTGATCGTGCTGGAAGTGGCGCTGTCGTGCGCCATCATCTGCAACGCGGTCTTCCTGATCACCCAGCGGCTGGAGCGTATCGACCGCCCCACCGGCTTGGCCAACGAGGAGATCGTGCGCATCAGCATGGGCAACCTCGGCGAGAACCCCGACGCCGACGCGCTGGTGAAGCAGGACGTCGCCAGCCTGCGTGCGCTGCCGGGCGTCAAGGCCGCGGGTACTGTCAACCATGTGCCGTTCGACAACTCGTCGTGGAACAGCTCCATCCAGCTGGCACCGCAGCAGGAGCGCCCGAGCGCATCGGCGAACGTCTACCTCGGCGATGCCGTGATCGAAACGCTGGGATTGAGGTTGGCCGAAGGCCGCGACTTCAACGCGGACGAGTACGTCAACTGGACCGAGATCAACAAGCAGAACGCCAAGTACACGATGCCGGCGGTGATCCTGAGCCGCGAACTGGCCAACAAGCTGTTCCCGGGCGAAAGTGCGATCGGCAAGAACATCTATGCATGGAATACCGACAACGTGCCGCACCGTGTCGTGGGCGTGGTCGAGCGCCTGATCCGCACCAACGACAACGGCGGTCCCGCGGAAGGCGGCTTCACCATGATCCTGCCGGCGAAGGACCTGACCATGGGCACCTTCGTGCTGCGCACCACGCCGGAGCGCCGTGCCGAAGTACAGAAGGCGGCGATCGCCACGCTCGAGAAGAACAGCTCGCGCCGCCTGGTGCTGCGCGAAGGCACGTTCACCGACATCATGCACGACTACTACCGCGGTGACCGCGCCATGGCGTGGCTGCTGCTGACCGTGATCGTCTCGCTGCTCGTCGTCACTGCGCTGGGCATCGTCGGCCTGGCCAGCTTCTGGGTGCAGCAGCGCACCAAGCAGATCGGCATCCGCCGGGCGCTGGGTGCGACGAAGGGCCAGATCCTGCGCTACTTCCAGACCGAGAACTTCCTGCTGGCCACCATCGGCATCGTCATCGGCATGATCCTGGCGTACGGCATCAACCAGTTGTTGATGGGCAAGTACGAACTGCCGCGCCTGCCGCTGCTGTACCTGCCGGTCGGCGCCGTACTGCTGTGGCTGCTCGGCCAGGTCGCCGTGTACGGACCCGCGCGCAAGGCCGCCTCGGTACCGCCGGCCGTGGCGACACGTACGGCCTGATCCCGCGGCCTCAACACCGTGCACGCCGGTCGGCGTGCACGGCTGATGGGACATCCCGATGCCATCCTCCTCCTTCTTGCTGTTGGGTCGCCCCCACACAGGCGCGTGGTGGCTCGTGCTGCAGATCGCCATCGGCGTGATGCTGTGCCTGTATGCGGGACAGGCGATGTTGCGCATGTACGAGCAGGCGACGGCCGCGGACGGCATCGACGCGGCCGACGTGCTGGTCATCCCCTGGATGCAACCGGCCCAGGGGCAGGATCCCGGCGCCAAGGCGGTGTTGCGGACACTGCGGGGCGTGGCCGGTGTGCGATCAGCCGCTGCC
Source organism: Pseudoxanthomonas japonensis (assembly GCF_043632995.1). Classification (NCBI taxonomy): domain Bacteria; kingdom Pseudomonadati; phylum Pseudomonadota; class Gammaproteobacteria; order Lysobacterales; family Lysobacteraceae; genus Pseudoxanthomonas; species Pseudoxanthomonas japonensis. The sequence continues at coordinate 3,781,474 of NZ_CP171632.1, forward strand.
GGCAACCAGTCGCCCTACGGCACCAGTGCCTGGAGCGTGCATGCGTGGAAGGCCGGTGACCGCGGACACCGACATCTCGTCTCCCTCTACCTGGCGGACGAGGATTTCATGAGCACGCTCGGCATGGATGACACGCATGGTCGGCGCTTCGTCAACGCGGAGTACCAAGACTACACCGGCGACCAGCATCGCCTGCATGCCGATCCCGCACCGGCCATCATCTCCGCTGCCTTCGCCGAAACGCTCTTCGGCCATGTCGAACCGCTGGGGCGCTCGCTGCAGCTGTTGCCCGGCAAGCGACTGCATGTCGTCGGCGTGCTGCATCGGGTTCCGTTGCCCGCTACGGCGCACCGGCGCGATGGTACGGCCGTGATCCTGCCGGTGCGCATGACCCGGGCCAGCGAAGCGCACTTCCTCATCCGTCATACGGGCGATGCAAATGCAGTGTCGGCGCGCATCCGTGCCGCTCTAGCAGCAGCCTACCCCGACGTCGTGGTCGCTGCCCCCGCAAGCCTCGCAGCACTGCGTGCGCAGGCCTCATCGGGCGCAACACGGCACGCGTGGACATCGCTCGCGATCTGCGTGGCCTGGTGGCTGTCGACGCTGGGCATGCTGGGGCTCGGCGGCCATCGCTGGATGCTGGATCACCAGCAGGAAATCAGCCTGCGCCGTGCATTCGGCGCCACCGACACGCAGCTGGCGCATCGCCTGCGCGGGGAGTACCTGATGCTCGCCGTGATCGCCTGCGCGATCGGCATGGCGGCCGCGGCGCTGCTTGATCGCCTGATGCCGGCGTGGACGATCTCGCTGCCGTCCCTCGGAGCCTGCGTGGCCGTTCTGGTCGTAACGGTGCTGGTCGTGCAGATCGCCGCCACCTGGCCCGTTCGCCTGACGCGGCGCATCCCGCCGCACCTCGTCAGCCGCAGCCCTTCGGTTAGGCTATAGCGCATGCCTACCATCCTCGTCATCGACGACAACCGCGCCGTCAGTACTGCGCTGGAAGTCCTGTTCTCGCTGCACGACATCGACACACTGCACGCGGAGTCGCCCGACGCCGGCCTCGCCCTGTTGCGTGAGCAGCACGTCGACCTGGTCATCCAGGACATGAACTTCACTCAGGACACCACGTCGGGCGCGGAAGGCGAGCGGCTGTTCGCCGACATCCGTGCGCAGTGGCCGGACATGCCGGTGATCCTGCTGACCGCGTGGACGCATCTCGAGGTCGCGGTGAACCTGGTCAAGGCCGGGGCCGCCGATTACGTCGCCAAGCCCTGGGACGACCGCAAGCTGCTGGCCACGGTCAACACGCTGCTCGAACTTGCCGAGGCGCGCAGCGAACTCGAGCGCCGCCGCAGCCGCGAGCGTCGTGGTCGCGACCAGCTCTCCAGCAAGTACGACCTGCGCAACCTGGTGTTCGAGGATCCGGCCAGCGAGCGCGTGGTCGCGCTCGCCTGCCAGGTCGCGCGCTCCGACCTGCCGGTGCTGATCACCGGCCCGAACGGTGCGGGCAAGGAAAAGATCGCCGAGATCATCCAGGCCAATTCCAGCGTGAAGTCCGGCGCCTTCGTCACGCTCAACTGCGGCGCATTGCCGTCGGAACTGATCGAAGCGGAACTGTTCGGCGCGGACGCCGGTGCGTATACCGGCGCCAACAAGGCGCGCGAGGGCAAGTTCGAGGCGGCCGATGGCGGCACGCTGTTCCTCGACGAGATCGGCAACCTGCCGCTGACCGGGCAGATGAAGCTGCTGCGCGTACTGGAGACCGGCCGCTTCGAACGCCTCGGCTCCAACCGCGAACGCCACGTGACCGTGCGCGTGATCAGCGCGACCAACGCCGACCTGCCCGCGATGATCCGTGATGGCAGCTTCCGCGAAGACCTCTATTACCGCCTCAACGCGATCGAACTCGCGTTGCCGCCATTGGCGGAGCGTCCCGGCGACATCCTGCCGCTGGCCGAGCGCTTCCGTCCCCCCGAAAAGCCGCTGAGCGAAAGTGCGCGTGCCGCGTTGCTGCGACACGCCTGGCCGGGCAACGTGCGCGAGCTGCGCAACGTCATCCAGCGTGCCGGCCTGCTGGCGATGGGCGATCGCATCGAAGCCGCCGACCTCAACCTGCCGCGTCCCGCCCCGGTGCGCACCGTGATCGCGGCGGAACCGGAGCGTGCCGATATCGAAGCCGCCATCGCGCGTGCCGGCGGCGTCATCGCGCAGGCTGCCGCCGACCTCGGCATGAGCCGGCAGGCGCTGTACCGGCGCATGGAACGCTTCGGCATCAAGGCCCCATGATCCGCCGCTCGCTCGCCGGCCGCGTGCTGTCCTGGCTGCTGCCGCTGCTGGTGCTGGCGCTGGTGTTGCCGCTCGTGCTGTCGCGCTGGCTGGGCGACGCGGGTGAAGCGGTGATCGTGTCGGCCATCGTGGTACTGCCGCTGGCGATGTGGGCGATCCGCCGGGGGCTGCGCAGCACGTACTCGCTGTTCCGCGCCCTGGCCGGCAGCGTCAACAGCTACCGCGACGGCGAATACAACTTCGGCATCCACTGGCAAGGCAACGACGACCTCGCGGAACTGGTGAAGTCGCACGCCGCGCTCGGCGAGGTGCTGCGCGAACAGCGCCTGAGCCTGGTGCAGCGCGAATTGCTGCTCGACACCATGGTCCAGAACACCCCGGTCGCCATGCTGTTGATCGCCCCCGGCGGCGACGGCGTACGCCGCGTCATCTTCGCCAACGTGGCGGCGCGCAAGCTGCTGCACAGCGGCTGGAAGCTGGAAGGTCAGGACTACGACGGGTTGATCGGTTCCGCACCGGTCGAGATGCGCGAAGCGCTTGCGCGCGGGGGCGACAGTCTGTTCGCCATCGGCAGCGAGGAAGAAGACGGCGAGGAGCAGGTCTACCACCTCGCCCGGCGCAATTTCCGTCTCAACGGACGCCCGCACGAACTGCTGCTGCTGCGCCTGCTCACCAGCGAGCTGCGGCGGCAGGAAGTGATGACGTGGAAGAAGGTCATCCGCGTCATCAGCCACGAACTCAACAACTCGCTGGCGCCGGTGGCCTCGCTCGCGCATTCGGGCGCGGAACTCGTGCGCCGTGGACGCCATGAGCGGCTGGAAGAGGTCTTCGGCACCATCGAGGACCGTGCGCGCCACCTGGAAGGCTTCATCCGCGGCTACGCGCGCTTCGCCAAGCTGCCGTCGCCGCAACTGCAGACGGTGCACTGGCGTGCCTTCTTCGAAGGCCTGCAGCGACAGATCGCGTTCGACTTGGTGATGACGGAGACGGAGATCGACGGCCGCATCGACATCGCCCAGCTGGAGCAGGCCGTGCTCAACCTGCTCAAGAACGCGCACGAGGCTGGCGGCACTGCCGAAGGTGTCTCGGTCCGGCTGACCCGTCTGCCGGACTGGCTGCGCATCGAAGTGATGGACCGCGGCACCGGCATGAACGATGCGGTGCTGCAGAACGCGCTGGTGCCGTTCTACTCCACCAAGCGCAACGGCACCGGACTGGGCCTGGCGCTGACCCGCGAGATCATCGAAGCCCATGGCGGCCGGCTGTCGCTGCACAACCGCGAAGGTGGCGGGCTGTGCGTGTCGATCCAGCTGCCCGAAAACTGATCTGTCCAAAGTGCGGAGACCACAGCCACTCGCCGGCACCCGGAGCCGAACCCGCATGGCACCGACTCTCCCTCTCCCTCCGGGAGAGGGCAAGGGGTGAGGGCTGGCCGCCGCGATGCCGCTTTCTTCGATGGGCTTCGCAGATGGCGGGCTTGAGCCCGCCCTACGTCACTTCGGCTTCTTCACCGGTCGCTGCCAGCCTTCGATGCTGACCTGGCGCGCGCGCGCGACGGTGAGCTGATCGGCCGGCGCGTTCTTCGAGATCACCGAGCCCGCACCGATGGTCGCACCATCGGCCAGCGTCACCGGCGCGACCAGCGAAGAGTTTGAACCGACGAACACGCGGTCGCCGATCGTCGTGACGAACTTGTTCACGCCGTCGTAGTTGCAGGTGATGGTGCCGGCACCGATGTTGGTGCCGCTGCCGATCACGGTATCGCCGAGATAGGTCAGGTGGTTGGCCTTGCTGCCGATGCCGATGCGCGCATTCTTGGTCTCGACGAAGTTGCCGACGTGCACGCCATCGGCGAGCTGCGTGCCGGGGCGCAGACGCGCATACGGACCGATCAGGGCGGCGCCTTCGCTGACGACACCTTCGAGATCGCAGTGCGCACGCACCTGCGTGCCGGCACCGAGCTTCACATCCTTGAGGCGGCAGAACGGACCGACGACGACGCCGTCACCCAGTTCCACCTCGCCTTCCAGCACCACGTCGACGTCGATCTGCACGTCGCGGCCGACCTTCACCGTGCCGCGCTGGTCGAACCGCGCGGGATCGATCAGGCGAGCGCCCTGCGTGCACAGCGCGCGCGCGGCGCGCAGCTGGTAGGCGCGCTCGAGCTGCGACAGCTGCCAGGGATCGTTGGCGCCTTCGGCTTCGATGGGCTCGCCCACCAGCACCATTTCCGCAGGATTGAATTCCTCCGCCGCCATCGCGAACACGTCGGTCAGGTAGTACTCGCCCTGCGCGTTGTCGTTGGACAGCCGCGCCAGCCAGCCCTTCAGCGCGCTGCTGTCGGCGGCGATGATGCCGGTGTTGATGGTGCGGATGCGGCGCTGCTCCTCGTCGGCGTCCTTGTGTTCGACGATGGCGGCCACGCGGCCCGCCTCGTCTCGCACGATGCGGCCGTAGCCGGTCGGATCGACCGGTTCGGCGACCAGCACGGCCAGGCGACCCGGCGCGTCCAGCAGCCGCTGCAGCGTCTCGCTGCGGGTGAGCGGCACATCGCCGTACAGCACCAGCACGCGCGCGCCATCGGGGATTTCGGGCATCGCCTGTGCCACCGCATGGCCGGTACCGAGCTGCTGCGCCTGGTGCGCCCAGTGCAGATCGCCCTGGTCGGCGAACGCCGCCTGCACCTGATCGCCACCGTACCCATAGACCACATGTACGCCCGCCGGCTGCAGCGCGCGTGCCGCGTCGATCACGTGTCCCAGCATCGGCCGCCCGGCGATGGGCTGCAGCACCTTGGGCAACGCGGACTTCATGCGCTTGCCTTCACCGGCGGCGAGGATGACGACGTGTAGTGGCTTCATGTGGTTTCCCATTACGATGATGACCGGCCTTCGAGCCTGTCGAGATGGTATCAACTCAGTCCGCAAACGGGACTCGCCCATGACCCACCGCTTCCCCGCCTCCGCCGCCCGGCAGTGGCGAGCCCCCCTGATCACCGCATTGCTGCTCGTGCTGCTGGCGCTCCGCATGCAGGGGCAGGATGCCAACTGGGACCTGCGCAACTACCACCTCTATACGCCAACCGCATTGCTGGACGGCCGCTTCGGCGACGACATCGCCGCCGCGCAACTACAGACATGGCACAACCCGACCATCGATTTTCCCTTCGCATGGCTGGTGAGGGCGGAACTGCCCGGATGGGTCGTATCGCTGTGGCTGGCACTGCCGGCGTTTCTCGCGGTGCTGTTCGCGCTCCGCCTGCTGGACCAGCTATGGCCGGCAGGGCGCAGCGCGACGCGGACCGCGTCGGCCGGCGTGATGGCGGTGGCGGGCGCTGCCGTCATGCCCAGTATCGGCACCACCTTCAACGATGCCGTCGTGGCGGCCGGCATGATGGCGTCGCTTTGGTGGATCGCGGATTCGCAGGGCTGCCGCCAGCCGTGGGCGACCTGGTTGCCGGCGGGCCTGATGGCGGGACTGTGCGCGGGCCTGAAGCTCACCGGTGCGCTGTACTGTGTGGGCTTCATCGCCGCCGCACTGGTGTGCGGCCCGATGCGTGCTGCGCCATGGCGGCTCCTCGCGCTCGCCGCAGGCGGCATCGCGGGCGCCGCGCTGACCGCAGGTCCTTGGGCCCTCCATCTTTGGCAGGAACATGGCAATCCGCTGTTTCCCTATTTCAACGAGTGGTTCCAGTCGCCCGACGCCCTGCCGCATGGACACAAGGACGAACGCTTCATTCCCCACGGGCTTGACGCCCTGCTGGTCCCGTTCCGCCTGCTGACCGACAGCAACCGCTTTTCGGAGGGAAAACTGTCGGACCCCCGCGTGCTGCTCGGCCTCGCTGCACTGGCTGCCTGGTGGGCATCCGCATGGCGCAGCAGGACGCAGGACGCGAACGCGCTCGCCGTCGCCAGCGCAACGCTCATGTTCGTGCTTGTCAGTCTCGGCGTCTGGATCAAGCTCTACGGCATCTACCGTTACCTGTTCGCACTTGAGCTCGTCTGTTCAATCGCCATCATCGGCGTGGTGTCGAGCTGGGTGCGGGCCCGCCATGCCCAGGCCGCCGTGATCATCCTGGCCGTGCTCGTGGTGATCAGCACAAATCGACCAGGTTGGGGGAGGACCCGTTTCAGCAGTCCCATGCTGACCGTGCATACTCCGGCGATCCCCGCCGACAGCCTGGTGGTGCTGGCCGACGACAACCCCATGGCCTACGCCGTTGCCTACCTCCCCCGGACCGTACCGGCCATATCGATCCAGAACAACTTCATGACGCCTGAGCGCTGTACCCGCCTGCAGGCGATCGCCGAGCAACGTGTGCGGCAGCACGCAGGTCCGATCTTCCTGTTGCGGAAAGTCTCCGGATCGCCAATGCCGGAGGCGGTCCTCGCCTACGGCCTGGCGGCAGAGGGCACCTGCCTTCCCATGCCGACGAGCCTGGACGCGCTCGAGCTGTGTCCGCTGGTGCGCCGTATGCCTACGCCGACGGTCTGCGCTGCGACACCAGCTGGTCCGTGATCAACCGCTGGATTTCGTTCGAGCGGCGGTTGACCGTGTCCAGGATGAGGCCGGTCGCCATCGACACCACGCCGACCAGCGCGAACGCCACCGCAAGCACGGCGGTGGAAGGATGGGTGACAAGGCCCGTACGCGCGAACTCATTGATGACGATGGCTCCGAATCCCAAGCTCGACATCACGCAGGCCGCCGCCAAGGTGCCAAAGAACAGCAAGGGGCGCATGTCCTTGAACAGAAACAGGATCGTCTTGAGGACGCGGATGCCGTCGCGATACGTGTTGAGCTTGGATTCGCTGCCCTCGGGCCGCTTGCCGTAGTCGATGACCTGCTCCGACAGCACGAAACCATTGGCCAGTGCGAACACCGTCATTTCTGTCTCGATCTCGAACCCACGGGAAAGCACCGGCATGGACTTGACGAATCGGCGGGAGAAAGCGCGATAGCCGGACAGGACATCGCGCACCGGATGGCCGAACAGGGCGCCGATGCACCTGCACACCAGGCGATTGCCGAATCCGTGGAAGCGCCGGAACGAAGCACGGTCATGAGACTCCAGCCGCGTGCCCACCACCATGTCCGCCCGCCCCTGCGCGACGTCTTCGATGAGCATCCGGACCGAAGCGGCGGGATACGTGTCATCGCCATCCACCATGACATAGATATCGGCATCGACGTCGCGGAACATGGCGCGCACCACGTTTCCTTTCCCCTTGGCCAGCACATGCCGCACATGCGCCCCGGCCTGCGCTGCTAGGTACGCCGTCGTGTCCATGCTCGCGTTGTCGAAGACCCACACCTCGGCTTCCGGAAGCGCCTGGCGGAAATCGACGACAACCTTCTGCACGGTGAGCGCTTCGTTATGGCAAGGAATGAGTACGGCGATGCGCAAGGCGACGGTCCGGGTCGACGACGGGCGCCCGCATCTTACACGGCAACGAACGCGAGCCTGCGGGTAACATCCCCGCATGGCACCTCACTCTTCCAGGCTTACCCTGCTGCGCCAGGGCGGCAGTTTCCTCGTCGTCGGTGCGGTGCAGTTGCTGGTCGACTGGGCGCTGTTCGTCGCACTGACCGCGCTCGGGGCGCCGGCGGCACCCGCCAACCTCGCTGGCCGCGTCGGCGGTGCGTTGCTGGGTTTCTGGTTGAACGGGCGGGTGACATTCGCGCAGGCCGGGAGCGCGCGACTCGGCTGGCGCCGCTTCGCGAGGTTCCTGCTGGTCTGGATTCCGCTGACCGTGATCAGCACGCTCGCGGTCGCCTGGGTCGCCGGGACACTGGGACTGGCGCATGCCTGGCTGGCCAAGCCACTGGTGGAAGGCGCGCTCGCGGTGGTGGCGTTTTTCCTGTGGCGGCACGTGGTCTACCGCTGAGGGGTACGCACGACCTCACGATGCGGGCATCGCGTGATGCGGACAACGTCGCGTGATCCGTGCCGTGCGTCGTGCGCGCGGCGCACGCTGCAAACGGAAACGCCGGCACAAGGCCGGCGTTCCGATGAAGCCAGGGCGATGAAACTCAGTGCTTGAGGTTCTTGCGCAGGCGCTCGAGCGCGCTGAGCTGGGCGATGCTCATGGCCAGCTGGGCCTGGGCTTCCTCGATGCTCATCTTCGGGTCCTGCTTGGACAGGATGCGCTCGGCTTCTTCCTTGGCCTTGCGGACCGAGGCTTCGTCGATGTCCTGCGCGCGGATCGCGGTGTCGGCCAGCACGGTGACGACCTGCGGCTGCACTTCCAGGATGCCGCCGGAGATGGCGAAGTCCAGCTGCTCGCCATTGGCCAGCGTCACCACCACCTTGCCCGGCTTCAGGCGGGTGATCAGCGGCGCGTGCTTCGGCGCGATGCCGAGCTCGCCCAGCTCGCCGGTGGCGACGACCAGGGTGGCTTCACCGTGGAAAATTTCCTGCTCAGCGCTGACGATATCGCAACGGATGGTGCTCATGTATTCCTCACTGCGTTCGGAAGGTGATTCGTGATGGGTGATTCGTGAGTGGCAAGAGCATCAAACCCCGCCAACCCTCTATCGCCGCCCCTACGAATCACGAATCACTAATCACCAATCCCTGCGCTTACGCCTTCTCGGCGAGCTTCTTGGCCTTCTCGACCGCTTCTTCGATGCCGCCGACCATATAGAACGCCTGCTCCGGCAGGTGGTCGTACTCGCCGTCGACGATCGCCTTGAAGCCGCGGATCGTGTCCTTCAGCGAGACGTACTTGCCCGGCGAGCCGGTGAACACTTCCGCCACGTGGAACGGCTGGCTGAAGAAGCGCTCGATCTTGCGGGCGCGCGACACGGCCTGCTTGTCTTCTTCGGACAGTTCGTCCATGCCGAGGATGGCGATGATGTCCTTCAGTTCCTTGTACTTCTGCAGCGTGGCCTGCACGCGGCGCGCGGTGTCGTAGTGCTCGTGGCCGATGACGTTCGGGTCCAGCTGGCGGCTGGTCGAGTCGAGCGGATCGACGGCCGGGTAGATACCCAGCGAGGCGATGTTGCGCGACAGCACGACGGTGGCGTCCAAGTGGGCGAACGTGGTGGCCGGCGACGGGTCGGTCAGGTCGTCCGCGGGCACGTACACGGCCTGGATCGAGGTGATCGAACCGGTCTTGGTCGAGGTGATGCGCTCCTGCAGCACGCCCATTTCCTCGGCCAGCGTCGGCTGGTAGCCCACGGCCGACGGCATGCGGCCGAGCAGCGCCGACACTTCGGTACCGGCCAGCGTGTAGCGGTAGATGTTGTCGACGAACAGCAGCACGTCCTTGCCCTTGCCCGACGCGTCCTTCTCGTCGCGGAAGTACTCGGCCATGGTCAGGCCGGTCAGCGCGACGCGCAGGCGGTTGCCCGGCGGCTCGTTCATCTGGCCGTACACCATCGCGACCTTGTCGAGGACGTTGGAGTCCTTCATCTCGTGGTAGAAGTCGTTGCCCTCGCGGGTACGCTCGCCCACGCCGGCGAACACGGACAGACCCGAGTGCGCCTTGGCGATGTTGTTGATCAGTTCCATCATGTTGACGGTCTTGCCGACGCCGGCGCCGCCGAACAGGCCGACCTTGCCGCCCTTGGCGAACGGGCACATCAGGTCGATGACCTTGATGCCGGTTTCCAGCAGGTCGTTGGCCGAGGACTGATCTTCGTACGACGGGGCCGAGCGGTGGATTTCCCAATGGTCGGACGCCTGCACCGGGCCGGCTTCGTCGATCGGGTTGCCCAGCACGTCCATGATGCGGCCCAGCGTGCCCGCGCCGACCGGCACAGAGATGGCCTTGTCGGTGTTCACGGCGATCAGGTTGCGCTTCAGGCCGTCGGTGGAACCGAGGGCGATGGTGCGCACGACGCCGTCGCCAAGCTGCTGCTGCACTTCGAGCGTGATGGCGGTGTTCTCCACCTTCAGCGCGTCGTACACCTTCGGCACTTCGTTGCGCGCGAATTCGACGTCAACCACCGCGCCGATGATCTGAACGATCTTGCCCTGACTCATGTTTGCTGCTCCGATTTAACTTGTTCAGTTGTGCGGCTGGGCCGCCCGTTGGATTACTTGGTGATTCGTGATTCGTGATGGGTGATTCGTCGAAGCGCGCTGCGCAGCTCCAACGAATCACGACTCACCAATCACCAATCACGGCTCCTACACCGCCGCCGCGCCGCCGACGATTTCGGAGATTTCCTGGGTGATCGCCGCCTGGCGGGCCTTGTTGTAGACCAGCTGCAGGGTACCGATGAGCTTGTTGGCGTTGTCGCTGGCGGCCTTCATGGCCACCATGCGCGCCGCATGTTCGGACGCGATGTTCTCCAGCACGGCCTGGTACACCAGCGACTCGATGTAGCGCGTGATCACGTGGTCGAGCACGGTCTCGGCATCGGGTTCGTAGATGTAGTCCCAGTCGTGGTGCGCGACCTGCGTCTCCGACGCGGGCAGCGGCAGCAGCTGGTCGAACGCGGCGCGCTGGGTCATCGTGTTGACGAAGTCGTTGTAGACGACGAACACGCGGTCCAGCTTGCCTTCGGTGTAGGCGTCCAGCATCACCTTGATCACGCCGATCAGCTGGTCGAGCTTGGGCGCATCGCCCAGGTGCGAGACGCTGGCCAGCATGTTGACCTTGACCCGGCGGAAGTACACCGAGGCCTTCTGGCCGATGGTGACCACGTCGACCTCGACGCCCTTCTCGTTCCACTGGCGGATCTCGCCGAGCATCTTGCGGAACAGATTGTTGTTCAGGCCGCCGGCCAGGCCGCGGTCGGACGACACGATGATGAAGCCGACGCGCTTGACGTCCTGGCGCTCCACCATGAAGGGATGCTGGTAGTCGGTGTTGGCCTGGGCCAGGTGGCCGATCACCTGCTTCATCGCGCGCGCGTACGGGCGCGAGGTCTTCATGCGGTCCTGGGCCTTGCGGATCTTGGAGGCCGAGACCATCTCGAGCGCGCGCGTCACCTTGCGGGTGTTCTGCACGCTCTTGATCTTGGTTTTGATTTCGCGTCCGCCTGCCATGTCTACTCGCTTCGCTCGCGGTGATTCGTGATTCGTGAAGGGTGATTCGTGGGTCCAGTGATCCGCCGTTGCGCCGGCAAATCACCAATCACGAATCACACATCACGGCTTCGTTACCAGGTACCGGTCTGCTTGAACTCGGCGATGCCCTTCTTGAAGGCGCCTTCGATCTCGTCGTTCCAGTTGCCCGTGCTGTTGATCGTGTCGACCAGCGCGCCCTGGGTGTTGGTGAAGTGCGCGTGCAGCGCGTCTTCGAACGCCAGGATCTTGCCGACCGGCACGTCATCCAGGTAACCCTCGTTGACGGCGTAGATGGACAGCGCCTGCAGGGCGATGGACATCGGCGCGTACTGCTTCTGCTTCATCAGCTCGGTGACGCGCTGGCCGCGCTCCAGCTGCTTGCGGGTGGCTTCGTCCAGGTCCGAGGCGAACTGCGCGAACGCGGCAAGCTCACGGTACTGGGCGAGCGAGATGCGGATGCCGCCCGACAGCTTCTTGATGATCTTGGTCTGGGCGGCGCCACCGACGCGCGACACCGAGATGCCGGCGTTCACGGCCGGGCGGATGCCGGCGTTGAACAGGTCGGTTTCCAGGAAGATCTGGCCGTCGGTGATCGAGATCACGTTGGTCGGCACGAACGCGGACACGTCGCCGGCCTGCGTTTCGATGATCGGCAGCGCGGTCAGCGAACCGGTCTTGCCGGTGACCTTGCCTTCGGTGAACTTCTCCACGTACTCCTCGGACACGCGGGCAGCGCGCTCGAGCAGGCGGGAGTGCAGGTAGAACACGTCGCCCGGATAGGCTTCGCGGCCCGGCGGACGCTTCAGCAGCAGCGAGATCTGGCGGTAGGCCACGGCCTGCTTGGACAGGTCGTCGTACACGATCAGGGCGTCCTGGCCGCGATCCATGAAGTACTCGCCCATGGTGCAGCCCGAGTAGGCGCTGATGTACTGCATCGCGGCCGACTCGGAAGCGGTGGCGGCGACGACCACGGTGTGGGCCAGCGCGCCGTTCTCTTCCAGCTTGCGCACGATGTTGGCGACGGTCGAGGCCTTCTGGCCGATCGCCACGTACACGCACTTGATGCCGGTGCCCTTCTGGTTGATCACGGCGTCGATCGCCATCGCGGTCTTGCCGGTCTGGCGGTCGCCGATGATCAGCTCGCGCTGGCCGCGGCCGATCGGGATCATGGCGTCGACCGACTTGTAGCCGGTCTGCACCGGCTGGTCGACCGACTTGCGCCAGATGACGCCCGGGGCCACGCGCTCCACCGGTGCGGTCAGCGAGGTGCCCAGCGGGCCCTTGCCGTCGATCGGCTCGCCCAGCGCGTTGACGACGCGACCGAGCATTTCCGGACCGACCGGCACTTCCAGGATGCGGCCGGTGGTCTTGGCCACGTCGCCTTCGCGCAGGTGCTCGTAGTCGCCCAGGACCACGGCGCCCACCGAGTCGCGCTCCAGGTTCAGCGCCAGTGCGTAGGTGCTGTTGGGCAGCTCGATCATTTCGCCCTGCATGACGTCGGCCAGGCCGAAGATGCGCACGATGCCGTCGGACACCGAGGTGACCGTGCCTTCGTTGCGCGACTCCGCGGCCAGCTTGACCTTCTCGATACGGGTCTTGATCAGGTCGCTGATTTCAGAGGGGTTGAGCGTGGTAGCCATGGGTAAGTCCTGTGTGCCGGCTCGCGCGCGGCGGTTCAATGGGAATTCAGTGCGTCAGCGCGGACTGCAGGCGCGCCAGCTTGCCTTTCAGCGAGCCGTCGATCACCACGCTGCCCGCATCGATCACGGCGCCGCCGATCAGCGATGCGTCGACCGCCGTCTCGACCTCGACCTCGCGACCGAAGCGCTTCTTCAGCGCGGCCTTGATCACGTCGAGCTCGCCGGCGGGCAAGTCCGCGGCGGACGTGACCTTCGCTTTCACGACATGCTCGGCGTCGGCGCGCAGCTCTTCGAACAGCCCGGCGATTTCCGGCAACTGCGGCAGGCGGCGTGCATCGGCCAGGACGCCCAGGAAGCGGATGAACGCCTCACTGGCGCCGTCGGGCGACAGCAGCGACACGGCGTCGGCGGGCAGCAACTGCGGATTCGGCAGCAGCGCGGCCACGCGCGGGTCCGCCGCGGCATGCGCGGCGAAACCCAACGCCTGCGACCAGGCGGCGAAGTTGCCTTCGTCGCGTGCCGTCGCGAAGGCGGCGCGGGCGTAGGGGCGGGCGACAGTCAGGGCCTGGCTCATCGATCGGATCGTCCGGATCAGATTTCGGCGGCGAGTTCGTCGAGCAGCGCCTTGTGGGCGTTGGCGTCGATCTCGCGCTTCAACAGCTTCTCGGCACCGCTGACGGCCAGCGCGGACACCTGCTTGCGCAGATCCTCGCGGGCACGCGTAGCGGCGGCGTCGATCTCGGCCTGCGCCAGTTCTTTCTGGCGGTTGGCTTCGGTGATCGCTTCGTTCTTGGCCGCATCGACGATCTGGTTGGCGCGCGCATGGGCCTGGTCGATGATCTCGTTGGCCTTGACGCGGGCTTCCTTCAACGCCTCGTTGACCTTTTCCTGAGCCTGCGCCAGATCCTTCTGGCTGCGGTCGGCCGCGGCAAGACCTTCAGCGATCTTCTGCTGGCGTTCTTCGATGGCAGCCAGCAGCGGCGGCCAGATCTTGGTCGCAATGATCCAGATCAGACCGGCGAAGGCCAGCGCCTGGGCGAACAGAGTGAGATTGATATTCATCGTAAACCTGCCGGTGATGAAGGGCCCGCGCACGATGCGCCGGCCCAGCTACGCCTGGTGACTGACCGCGGGCCGAGGCCCGTGGTCAGGCGTGCACGCGACGGATCAGCCCGCCAGCTTGGCCAGCTGTTCGGTGAAGATCGTGATGAACGGGCTGGCGAAGGCGAACAGCAGGCCGACGGCGACCGAGATGATGAACGCGGCGTCGATCAGGCCGGCGGTGATGAACATGCGCACCTGCAGGACCGGGATCAGTTCCGGCTGGCGGGCAGCCGATTCCAGGAACTTGCCGGCCATGATGGCCAGACCCAGACCCGCGCCCAGCGCGGCCAGGCCGATCATGATGCCGATGGCGAGGGCGGTCGAAGCCTGGACCTGGGCGAGGTTGGTGAGGATGCTTTCCATGGTGATCTCCGGAACTTAAGTGCTTGAAAGGTGGATGGTACGAAGCGAAACGGTGAAGCGGAAACGTTAGTGGCTGTCTTCCGACAAACTGAGGTAGACGATCGACAGCATCATGAAGATGAAGGCCTGCAGCGGGATGACCAGCAGGTGGAACAGCATCCAGCCGAGGCCGAACGCGGCGCCGCCGAGCATGCCCACGATGCCCGCGCCGCCCAGCACCCAGATCAGCAGGAAGACGATCTCGCCGCCGAACATGTTGCCGAACAGTCGCATCGCCAGCGAAATGGGCTTGCTGACCCATTCGACGATGTTGAGGATCAGGTTGAACGGCATCATCCACTTGCCGAACGGCGCCGTCAGGAATTCCTTGGCGAAACCGCCCACGCCCTTGGACCGGAACGCGAACACCAGCATCAGGAAGAACACGCTGATCGACATGCCGAGCGTCGCGTTGACGTCGGCGGTGGGGACCGGCTTCCAGTAGTGCACGCCCATCAGTTCGAGCGGCTTGGCGATGAAGTCTGCCGGGATCATCTTCAGCAGGTTCATCATCAGGATCCAGAAGAAGATGGTGATCGCGATGGGCGTCACCAGCTTGCTGGTCCCGTGGTAGGTGTCGCGGGCCTGCTTGTCGACGAACTCGAGCATGATCTCGACGAAGGCCTGCCACTTGCCCGGCACGCCGGCGGTCGCCTTGCGCGTGGCCATCCAGAAGGCGAACACGATGACCAGGCCCATCAGCACGGCGGTCACGAAGGTATCGACGTTGATCGTCCAGAACGGACCGTCACCGCCCACCTGGGCCGTGAGGTTCTTCAGGTGGTGCTGGATGTAGCTGGTGGGAGTAAGAGCCTCGCCCGCCATGAGTCGGAAACCTTTCTAGTTGGGTTATCGCTGCTTGCCGGTCGCGACCAGCACCTGTGCCACCAGTCCGGTGATCACGCCCGCCAGGAGAGGCAGCGGAGGCAGCTTGTACAGCCCCGCGCCAACGACCAGCACACCGATCACCACGACCCACTTCACCACCATGCCCGCGACCAGCCTCAGCACCGCCGAGACGGCTCCGAGCACACCACCGCCGAAGGCCATCCAGGCCGCCAGCAGCGCGCCGACCACGATCGCCAACCCTCCGACGACCGCCGCAACCGCTCGGGGCAGGCCCCAGGGCAGGAACAGCAGCGCGACCAGCAGTACCGCCCCCGTCTGCCAGACAGCGGCGCGCAACACCAGCCGCCGACCCGCAGCGACGGAATTCAGCACACGAAAGCCCTACGGAATTGGCGGGTAAGAGGCAGTGATGCGCCTCGCCGAGCCGCAAAATTATAGCAGCGGGACAATTTCCGGGACAACCGCCAAAGGTCGAAAGCCGGTCCGCGGGCACGATCAGGCCGGAGCCCTTGCGGCGCCTGCGTGTAACCGTTTCCCCTGTTCAGAATTCTCCCGGACGCTTTCCGGAACTTTGCCGGAAACTCCCTGTCAGTCCTTGCAAGGCCTGCTGCTCAACTTCCTCGTCCGATGCTCCGCCACAGGCCTTCCACGAAGCCCCGGCTGCCCCCGGGGCTTCACTTTTTGCAGGGTTCGAAGACGACGATCCGCCGGGTCGTTCATCCCATTCACCTGACGACGACCGGTCCGCGATGAAGGTAGTGCTCCCCCTCGACGCATGGAGCGCCCATGAACCGGCCCTGCCCCCGCCATACCCCCACCCTCGTATCCCTGCTTGCCTGCCTGCCGTTGGCACTGCTCGCCACCGGCGCTGCCGCGCAGGATTTCAGCGACGACGCCCGCTTCGAAATCCGCCTGTCGGCCTTCAATCCGGAAGCCAACATCCGGCTCGCCGGTACCGGCGTGGCCACCGATGGTGAGCGTTCGGAAGACCTGGCGGCCGCAGGCACCATCGATTCGGACGGCCGCTGGCGGCCACGCGGCGAGTTCGCCTTCAACATGACCCCGCGCCAGTCGCTGCGCCTCAATTACTACGACTACCGGCGCAACCAGTCGTGGAACTTCGACGGCGACTGGATCGATCCGGGCAATGTCTTCGACGAGGTCGAGATCCCCGGCGAGCCGGTGGAAATCCCGGCCGTGGACATCGACGGCCGCCTCAGCTTCGAACTGGCCAGCCTCAACTACGAATTCGCGGTCGTCGACACGCCGCGGTTCCAGTGGGGCCTGGGCGCCGGCGTCACGCACGCCGTACTGGAAGCCCGCGGCACGGGCACCAGCACCGGTACCGGCGAGATCGATCCGCAGTGGGAGTCGTTCCGCTGGAAGAAGGACGGCACGTCACCCAATCTGCATACCCGGGTCAGCTGGGCGCCCACCGAACGCCTGCGCGTGGAAGCACAGGCCCAGTACCTGGACACACGCTGGGGTGACTTCGTCGACGAGCGCGGCCATTTCGAGCGCGGCGGCCTGATCGTCGAGTATCTGGTCACCGAACGCCTGGGCATTCACATGGGCTATGACTGGTTCCGCCTGAAGCTCAGCGACGACTACCGCGGCTCGTTCGAGGCGCCCGCCGAGTCTGGCGTTGGCAACGTTGATGTGACGGGCAAGCTGACGGGCCAGTTCAAGGTCCATGGCCCGATGGCGGGCGTGACGTTCCGGTTCTGATGTGGCTGATCGATAGGTTTTGATTATCGATACAAGCGGAACGTTTCATTGGACGGCACGGACGGGGCGCCCATACTTGAGACCTGTTCTCATCTGGAGTCCCGCCGTGAACAAGACCCTCAGCTTCGCCATCCTGCATTTCGCGGTGGCCTTCACCCTGGGCTACCTGTTCACGGGCAGCCTGCTGGTGGGCGGCGCGCTTGCGCTGATCGAACCGGCCTGCAACACGGTCGTCTTCCACTTCCATGAGAAGGTGTGGAAGCGGATCGAGGCGCGCAGGGCCGCGAAGGCGACACCGCTGCCTGCCTGAGGCATCGCCCGATCCAAAGAAAAGGCCGCGCTCACGCGCGGCCTTTCCGTCTCCACCGTCCCGCCGGCGCTTACTTCTTCTTCGGGATGTACAGGTCGGTGATGGTGCCTTCGTAGACCTCGGCCGCCATCGCCACCGACTCGCTGAGCGTCGGGTGCGGATGGATGGTCGCGCCGATGTCAGCCGCTTCCGCGCCCATCTCGATCGCCAGCGCCAGTTCGCTGATCAGGTCGCCGGCGTGCACGCCGACGATGCCGGCGCCGATGATGCGGTGGGTGTGTTCGTCGAAGATCAGCTTGGTCGAGCCCTCGCCACGGCCGATGCCGACCGCGCGCGCGGACGCGACCCAGGGGAACTTGCCCACGCCGATCTTCAGGCCCTTGGCCTTGGCTTCGGTTTCGGTCACGCCGACCCACGCGATCTCGGGATCGGTGTAGGCGACCGACGGGATCACGCGCGCCACCCATTCCTTCTTCTCGCCGGCCGCCACTTCGGCGGCCAGCTTGCCTTCGTGCGTCGCCTTGTGCGCCAGCATCGGCTGGCCGACCAGGTCGCCGATGGCGAAGATGTGCGGCACGTTGGTGCGCATCTGCGCATCGACCGGGATGAAGCCGCGGTCGGTGACGTTGACGCCGGCCTTGCCGGCATCCAGCTTGCCGCCGTTGGGGGAACGACCCACGGCCACCAGCACGCGATCGAACGTGCCGGATTCGAGTTCCGGCGTCTGGCCTTCGGTCGCGCTCTCGAAACCGACGGTGATGCCCTTCTTCGACGCCTCGACCTTGGCGGCCTTGG
Organism: Pseudoxanthomonas japonensis; assembly: GCF_043632995.1. NCBI lineage: Bacteria > Pseudomonadati > Pseudomonadota > Gammaproteobacteria > Lysobacterales > Lysobacteraceae > Pseudoxanthomonas > Pseudoxanthomonas japonensis. The sequence continues at coordinate 3,799,610 of NZ_CP171632.1, forward strand.
TCTTCAGGTGCACGGCCACGCCCTGCTTCTTCAGGCGGTCGGCCAGCGGCTTCACCAGGTCCTTGTCGGCGCCCGGCATCAGCTGGTCCATGAACTCGACCACCGTGACCTCCGCGCCCAGCGCGCGGTACACGGTCGCCATTTCCAGGCCGATGATGCCGCCGCCGACGACGAGCAGCTTCTTCGGCACCTCGGCCAGCTGCAGCGCATCGGTGGAATCCATCACGCGCGGGTCGTCCCACGGGAAGTTCGGCAGCTTCACCGCCTGCGAACCGGCGGCGATGATGCACTGCTCGAAGCGCAGCAACTGCGTCTTGCCGTCGCTGCCGGCGATCTCCAGCTCGTTCGGCGAAACGAACTTCGCCACGCCGGTGACCGTGCGCACCTTGCGCTGCTTGGCCATGCCGGCCAGGCCCTTGGTGAACTGGCCGACGACCTTGTCCTGCTTGAAGCCGCGCAGCTTGTCGAGGTCGATCTTCGGTTTGCCGAAGCTGATGCCGATGTCGTCGGAGTGCGAGGCCTCCTCGATCAGCGCGGCCGCATGCAGCAGCGCCTTCGACGGAATGCAGCCCACGTTGAGGCAGACGCCGCCGAGGGTTTCGTAGCGCTCGATCAGTACGGTGTCGAGGCCCAGGTCGGCCGCGCGGAACGCGGCGGTGTAACCGCCCGGACCCGAACCGATCACGACGATGCGGCATTCGATGTCGGCGGCCTTGCCGGTGCCCAGCGCCGGCTTCGGCGCGGAGGTCGCCGGTGCGGCGGGCGCGGCCGGGGACGGCGCCACCGGAGCGGCCTTGGCGGGCGCCGCAGCGGCACCCTCGCCTTCCAGGATCGCGACCAGGCTGCCTTCGGCGAGCGAGTCGCCGAGCTTGACCTTGATCTCCTTCACCACGCCGGCGGCGGGCGACGGCACTTCCATCGTCGCCTTGTCCGATTCCAGCGTGACCAGGCCCTGGTCCTTCTTCACCGTGTCGCCGACCGCGACCAGGATCTCGATGACCGGCACGCCGTCGTAATCGCCGATATCGGGCACCTTGGCCTCGATCAGGCCACCACCGCCGGACGGCGCGGGCGCAGCGGCCGGCGCGGCGGGAGCCGGCGCGGCAGCGGCAGGTGCAGCCGCAGGCGTCGCGGGCGCCGAAGCGGCGGGTGCTGCCGGTGCGGGTGCAGCGGCCGCAGCGCCTTCCGTTTCCAGCACGGCGACCACGCTGCCTTCCGACAGCGCATCACCCAGCTTGACCTTGAGTTCCTTCACCACGCCGGCGGCCGACGAGGGCACTTCCAGCGTGGCCTTGTCCGATTCCAGCGTGACCAGGCCCTGGTCCTTCTTCACCGTATCGCCGACGGCGACCAGGATTTCGATGACCGGCACATCGCTGTAATCGCCGATGTCGGGGACTTTGACTTCAATCGTATTCGCCATGGTCTCGGTCTCCTTACAGCAGCACGCGGCGCATGTCGCCGAGCAGCTGGGCGAGATAGGCGGTGAAGCGCGCGGCAGCGGCGCCGTCGATCACGCGGTGGTCGTAGCTCAGCGACAGCGGCAGCATCAGGCGCGGCTGGAACTGCTTGCCGTCCCACACCGGCTGGATCGACGACTTCGAGACGCCGAGGATCGCCACCTCCGGTGCGTTGACGATCGGCGTGAACGCCACGCCGCCGATGCCGCCCAGCGAGGAGATGGAGAAGCAGCCGCCCGACATCTCGGCCGGGCCGAGCTTGCCTTCGCGCGCCTTCTTGGCGAGCTCGCCGCTTTCCTGCGCGATCTCGTTGACGCCCTTCTTGTCGACGTCGCGGATCACCGGCACGACCAGGCCGTTCGGCGTGTCCGCAGCGAAGCCGACGTGGAAATACTTCTTCAGCGTGAGGTTCTCGCCGCTGGCGTCGAGCGAGGCATTGAAGTCGGGGAACTTCTTCAGCGCCGAGACGCTGGCCTTCATCAGGAAGGCGAGCATGGTCAGCTTGATGCCCGCCTTCTCGTTTTCCTTGTTCAGCGCCACGCGCAGCGCTTCCAGGTCGGTGATGTCGGCGTGGTCGTGCTGGGTGACGTGCGGGATCATCGCCCAGTTGCGCGCCAGGTTGGCGCCGGAAATCTTCTTGATGCGCGACAGCGCGACGACTTCGGTCTCGCCGAACTTGCTGAAGTCCACCTTCGGCCATGGCAGCAGGTTGAGGCCGCCGCCTGCAGCGACCGGCGCACCAGCGGCTGCCGGCGCTGCCACGCCGCCTGCCAGCGCGCCCTTGACGTACTTCTGCACGTCTTCCTTGCTGATGCGGCCAGCGCGCTCGCTGCCGGTGACCTGGTTCAGGTCGACGCCCAGCTCACGGGCGAACAGGCGCACGGCGGGACTGGCGTAGGCGACCTTCTCGGGCAGCACGCGGTCGGCGTTGAATTCCACCGGCGGCGTGCGCGGCGGCGAGGCTTCCGGATCGATGCCCGGCTTGTCGTCCAGCACGCGCGAGGCGGCGGGCGCCACGGCCGGTGCGGCGCGCTCCTGCGCGATCTCGCGTTGCGCCAGCTTGTCCGGCGTCGGCGCCACGGCGACCGGCTCGACCTTGGCGCCGGTCTCGGCGGTGGCGGTCGGCGCGGGTGCGGCGACGGGCTTCGCCTCGGCGGCACCCTCGCTGGCTTCGATCAGCGCGACCACGGCACCTTCGGCGATCTCGTCGCCCAGCTTGACCTTGATCTCCTTGACCACGCCGGCGAACGGCGACGGCACTTCCATCGTCGCCTTGTCGGACTCCAGCGTGACCAGGCCCTGGTCCTTCTTCACCGTATCGCCGACCGCGACGAGGATCTCGATCACCGGTACGCCGTCGTAGTCACCGATATCGGGGACTTTGGCTTCCTTGATGTCGGACATGGCATTACTCCGGTGCGGGCGTGAAGAGGGGAACCCCTATTGTGTCCGCAGTGGCGCGATGCGCCAACCGTTCATTGGTGTTAATTGCTGTCCTCTCCGGGACATTGCGCCGTGCATGGCATGCAGTGGTATCGCTTTGGTCGGACGATCGCGCAATGTGCCTTCCGGCAATACGCACCCGCATTGTTCATCCGGCGAACGCATCCGCACGTATCTGGATCCGGTGTTCACGGGCCCGCACCTAGCATCGCGGCCCATTCCTCCTCGGAGATTCCCATGCGCTGGCTCGTCCTGTTGTTGTCGCTCGCCATGCCTGCCGTGTCCTGGCTGTCCCAACAGGGCGTGTTCGGGCCCACCAATGGTGCCCTGTCGGATCGTTATCCCACGCTGATCGTCGCCGCCGGATACGCATTCGCCATCTGGGGACTGATCTTCCTGTGGGACGTCGCGTTCGGCGTCTGGCAGGCGTTCGCGAAGAACGCCCGGGCCGCTTCGCTCGACCGCATCCGTCCCCTGGCCGCAGCTGGCTTCGCCCTGACGGCGGTGTGGATGCCGGTGTTCTCCCAGCAGCTGTTCTGGCTGGCGCTGTTGATCATCTGGGGGGCGCTGGTCTGCCTGCTGGCCTGCGCGCTCCGGCTGTCCCCGGCACGTGCGGGGACGCCCGGCCTGGGCACCTGGGTGTGGATTCCGCTGTCGCTGCACGCCGGCTGGCTGTCGATGGCGGCCTTCCTCAACACCGCGCAGGTGATCGTGGCATACCAGCTGCTGCCGACCGACGCCATGCTGCCGTGGACGCTGGTGCTGTTCGGCGCGGCGACGGCGCTGTTGCTGTGGGCCAACCGCCGCATGCGCGACAACCTGCCGTTCGTGGCGGCGGCGCTATGGGCCCTGGCGGCGGTGTACGTGAAACAGTCCGGCTGGACCGTTCCCGGCAGCGATACCGCCGCCCTGGTCGCGCTCGCGATCGCCGTCGTGCTGGCGGTGCAGACGGCCTGGCTACGCCTGCGTCCGCGGGCGCGCGCCGTCGTGGGCTGATCCGGAAAGCCACGGCGCCAGCGTTGCCCACGCCTCGCGCAGGGCTTCCAGCCCCATGGCAGCGTGCGCAGGGCTGGTGGACGGCAACGCGACACGCGCGACGTGCTCGCGCAGACGCTCGGGCACCGCCGGCTCGACGTGCCGGCGGAACAGCGAGGCCGCCGTCGCGCCGTTGAACGCGATGGCGCGGAGTTGTCCCAGCGATGCGACCAGCGGGACCAGGGCGTTGGGCCGCTCGCTGCCGCGCACGATCGCGCTGTCCAGGCTTCCCGCGCGCCGGCATTCGCCGATGACGTCCCACAGTCCGATGCCGGCACGCTGCAGCGCGACCAGCCGCGCCTCGTAAGGCGCATTCGCCGGCACATCGGCCAGTGCGGCCATCACCGGCCAGAAGCGGTTGCGCGGATGGGCGTAGTAGCGCGCTGCCTGCAGCGACGCCGCACCCGGCATCGACCCCAGCACCAGCACGCGACAATCGGGCGCGACCACCGGCGGCAGCCCGGTCAGCAGATCGTCCACGCTCAGCCGCCCGCAGGCTGCCAAGGCTTCACCACCAGCAGTGCGCCCGCCACGACCATCAGCAGGCCGACCACGCGCAGTGCATCGACCGGCTGTCGCGCATGCAACACGCCGAAATGGTCCAGCACGACTGAACCGACCAGTTGCCCCGCCACCACCAGGCAGATCAGCGACGCGGCGCCCAACCGCGGCACCAGCAGGGTCGCCGACGCGACGAACACCGCACCGATCACACCGCCGGCCCATGCCCACCACGGCACTTTCGCCAGCGCCGCCGGCACGAACACCGGTCGCGTCAGCAGCCACCAGGCCAGCAGCACCAGCGTGCCGACCATGAACGATGCCAGCGAGGCGAACACCGGACCGAAGGTCTGCTTGCCCAGCGACGCATTGATCAACGCCTGCAACGGCAACAGCATGCCGATGAAGAGGGCCAGGGCCACGCCGGTCGCGTTCATGCGTTCTCTCGTCCAGATCGGGAGGTCGCACGATACGCCAGACCGCCCTGCCCGCGACGTCAATGCGGCGGCGTCACGCAGGGTGTGGGAGAGCCTGCCGTCTGGATACCGCGCGGTGCAGCAGCGCCATGGACACCAGCAGCATCGCCATCGGCGCCAGCAGCAGGTAGAACGCGCGCGCGCCGTCGAAGTGCGCGAACAGCTGCCCCGTCACGTACGAACCCGTGGTGCCACCCAGCGCGGAGAACACCACGATCAGCCCCGTCATCGCCGCATGCCGCGCCTTCGGCAGCGCGCTGAGCACCACCGAGTTGATCGCCGGATAGATCGGCGCCATCAGCAGGCCGATCATCGGGAACACGTACGCCGCCGCCGGCGCGTTCCACCAGGTCATGCCCTCGCGCGCCTGCAGGTTGGCCGCCAGCGGCAGCGCCAGCAAGACCAGCACCGCCATCGCCACCACACAGGCCGACAGCAGCCAGAACCACGGAATCCGCCGCAGCAGCACGCCCCCGCCCAGCCTGCCCAGCGCCAGCGAGCCGGCGAAGATGCTGGCCGCCTGCACGCTGAGCGTGGTGGGCAGGTGCAGGATCTCGCGGTTGAACGTCGGCAGCCAGGTATTGATGGCCTGTTCCATCAGCACGTAGAGGAACGCCGACACCAGGAATACCGCCACCAGCGGCAGCGCCAGCAGGCGGAACATGTCGATGAAGGACTCACCCGCGGCATGGCCGTCCTGCGCCGCGCGCTCGTCCAGCGTGCAGGTCGACAGCAGCACGACCACGGCGATGCACATCGCGGCCAGCACCCAGTAGACATCCAGCCACACCGGATCGCCCGGTGCATCGGCATTGATGAAGGCGGCGAACAGCCAGGCGCTGCCGAGGATGCCGACCATGAACCAGCCTTCCACCGTACTGGTCAGCGCGGCATGCGCCTTCGCGTCCTCGGTCAGCAGGCCGATGCTGGAGTAGACCGACACCTTCACCAGCGCGAACGCCACACCGACCGTGGCGAACAGCAGCTTGGTCGCCCAGAACGCCTGCAGCAGCGGCATCGCCGCGCAGGCGGCGGCGACCAGCAGCAGGCCGAGCATCATCGCGCGCCGGTAGCCGAGCCGCGGCAGGAACGAGGCGATCAGGAACGAGGTGATCGCGATCGGCAGGTCCTTGAACGCCTCCAGCAGGCTGGCGTCGGTCTTGCCGATGCCGAAGCCCTGGATGGACTGCAGGATCACCGTGCCCACGGAATTCAACAGCATGGCGAAGATCATGTAGGTCAGGATCATCGCCAGGATCATGCGGGTGCGCGTCATGGACGGTTCCGGTCGGATCGCGGGAGAGGGCGGCACCGTCCTGCGGTGCCTCCCTCCTTATCGAAAGAGTATCCGCCACCGCGCCGGGAGAGACGGCGCGACGGCGGACGACGGCCCACGCAGGCGTGGGCCGCGGTGCCTTACCAGCGGTAGGCGACGGATGCCTGGTACGACGTGCCTTCCAGCGGGCGCCCCATGAACACGCCCCCACTAGTCGCATTGCCCAGCACGCGCGCGTTGCCCTCGGTCAGCGCGATCTCGTCGGTGACGTTGCGCCCGGAGAAAGTGAACTCCCAGTGATCGCCCACATGCGCGCTGGCACCGATGTCCCAGGTGTCGTACTTCGGCAGCACCTGGCCGTTGGCGGGATCGGAGTAACGGTCGCCCACGTGCGTGTAGGTGGCGAACGCCTTCAGGTCGCCCCACGGCAGCGACCAGTAGTAGCTCGGCGTCAGCCGCGCGCGGAACTTCGGCTGGCGCACCACCTGGTTGCCGTCGTAGTCGGCGAAGTCGCCGTACTTGGCGCGCAGCCAGGTCGCGTTCCACGCCAACTCGAACCTGCCCGCCGGACGCCACGCGCCTTCGAACTCCAGGCCGCGCGCCTTCGAGTCGCCGATGATGACGACGTTGTTGCCGTTGTTGTCGAAGGCCTGGTAACGCAGGCCGGTGAAATCGTTGAAGAACGCGGTCAGGTACATCTCGTACGTCGCGCCGCCCGCCTTCAGGCCCAGCTCGTACTGGTCGATCTCGGTCTTGTTGTTGGCGCCATCGCGCAGGTTGTCGAACTGCGGGAAGGTGAAGCCCGAGTTGACCCGGCCGAACAGGCTGACGCTGTCGTTGAGCGTGTAGTTCAGGCCCGCCGTCCACGACACGTCGCTGTCGTTCTGATCGATGCTGCGCGGCGTGGTCGAGACTGATGTGGTGTTGTCGTACAGGGTGTTCTGATCGCCGTCCAGGTCGACCGTGACCGGATCCCAGACGGTGCCGTTCACTTCCTGTCGCTCGTAGCGCACGCCGGCATCCAGGCGGATGCGGTCGTTGACGGTCCACTCGTCGGCGATGAAGAAGGCGGTGTTCTGCCCGTCGTAATCGCCGCGGATGTTGTAGAACGCTGTGCCGACGAAACCGTCGCGCGTGGCGACCTGGCCGTTGGACAGCGCCAGGTTCACCCGGCGTGCGTTGTCCTGCGCCGTCAGCAGCATGTTGTTGCCCAGCCACCAGCGGTCCTTGGACGAGTAGTCCGCGTAGTACACGCCGAAGGTCAGCGAATTGCGGTCGGTCAGGTCGACGCTGAAGCGCAGGTCGTTGTTGAACGAGCTGATCTCCTTCTCCACCACCCAGAGGCCCGCGGTCAGCACCTGCTGGTTCGGGTCGACCACGCCGCCGCCATTGACGAACGTGCCGGTGCCGGTCACGCCTGCGCCGTAGGTGTCGGTGATGTACGACGACAGCGTCTGCGGGTTGGCGCCGGTGAACAGCGCGGTGGTCGGCGCGTCGCCCTTGAGGTAGTTGAACTTGTCGCTGATCGTCCAGTTGCCGACGTACCAGTCCAGCGACCCGCCGAACACGTCGATGTCCACGCCACGGCCGTCGGCCAGGTCGCGCGTCATCGTCTGGTTGCCCACGCCGGTGGGCAGCGTCACCCGGCGGAAGTCGTCGCCGACCAGCGTGCCGGTGGTGGCGTCCAGGCCGGGGAAGCTGGAAATGTCCTTGCCGTCGTTGCGCGAGACCAGCGGCACCGCGGTGTAGAAGGTGTTCTGGTCGTCGGTGTGGCGCGCATAGAGGTTGAACTCGCCTTCGGCCCAGCGTTTGGTCAGTGTCGCACTCAGCTGGCCGCCCTTCTCCACCGGGAACCCGGTCTGGCGCACGCCATCGGTCTCGCGGTAGAAGCCGCCCACGCTGTAGTACCAGCCGCTGTCGGCGCTGAGCGGGCCACCGGCGTAGAAGTCGACGCGGCGCAGGCTGTCGGTGCCCAGCGTCATGCGCACCAGGCCTTCCGGCGTGTCTTCGCCCTTCTTCTGGATGAAGTTGACGGTGACGCCCGGCTGGCCGTTCGAGTAGATCGGGCTGGGACCGCCACGCAGGCCTTCGACGCGGGCGATGGTGTCGTCGATGCGGAACAGCGTGGTGTTCTCGAGGAACGACAGCGTCGGCGGCGGGAAGATCGGCGAGCCATCGAGCTGCAGCGTGAAGAACGGCGCATCGCCTTCGGAGGGCATGCCGCGCACGAAGACGTTGGCGCCGGTACCGCCGCCGCTGGCCTCGGCCCAGACGCCAGGTACGATCTTCAGCAGGTCGGCGGTGCTGGTGGGCGCGGTTTCCTGGATCTGCTCGGGCGTGGCCGTGCTGATCGAGAAGCTGGCGTCGCGCTTGCGCAGGCCCTTGAACTTGGCGGTACCGCTGACGACGACGGCGTCCAGCGTGGTCGCGTCGTCCTTTGCGGCCGCAGGAGCGGCGTCCTGGGCAGCGGCCAGCGTCGGCGCGAGCGCCAGCGCGATGGCGGCCGACAGGGCGTAGCGCATCGGGTGCTTGGTGTGTTTCATGGTCTCTCCCTCCACGTAGTGCGTTTGTTGTTGTAGTGACAGGCTGCCGCCGCGGCTTCTGTGGCCACGTACGGTCAAGGCGAAACGAACGTCCTCAGATCGAAGTCGGCGATGCGGGGTATCACGGCATCGGCATGGCGCAGCGCGCGCGCGTCGCCGATGCCTACCGCCGCCATGCCGGCGGCGTGGATGGCCTCGATGCCGGCGGCGGCGTCTTCCACGCCGATGCAGCGGTGCGCGGGTACACCGAGCGCGGCCGCGACATCCAGGAAGATGGCCGGATCGGGTTTCGCACGCACGATGCGGCCCGCGTCGGCGATGTAATCGAACCGGTCGGCGATGCCCAGCTTGTCGAGCAGCGCGGGTGCGTTGCGGCTGGCCGAGGCCAACCCCAGTTTCAGTCCGGCCGCGCGTGCGGCGTCCAGCACCTCGCGCACGCCATCGAACAGGTCCTGCGGCCCGACGTTGGCGATCTCCTGCACGTAGTAGCCGTTCTTGGTGTCGGCCAGCGCGCGCTTCTCATCCGAGGAGTAAATGCGCGATGCGCGCTCGAGGATGATCTCCAGCGACGCCATCCGGTCCACGCCTTTCAGCCGTTCGTTGACCTGCAGGTCGAACGGCACGCCGATCCCGTCGGCGAGCCGCTTCCACGCACGGTAATGCGTGTGCGCGGTGTCGGTCAGCACGCCATCCAGGTCGAAGACCAGCGCATCGCAGGCGCGCGGGAACACGGCCTTCGGCGGCGCCGGCACGGCCAGCGGCAACAGCGCTTCGCGCCCGCGCGCCAGCACCACCTCGCTGCCGGCATGGCGGAACGCGAGCGCGTCGCCCTCGTCCAGCCGGTAGCGCACGCCACGCGCGTCCACGTCCACCCGCAGCGCACAGCCGCGCCAGCGCAGGTTGAAGCTGTATCCCTTCCACGCCGCCGGCAGCGTGGGCGCGAACTGCAGCCGGCCCGTCACCACGCGCAGGCCGCCGAAGCCCTGCACCAGGCCCAGCCAGCTACCGGCCATCGCGGCCATGTGCACGCCGTGGTCGGTATTTCCGTGCAGGTCGTCCAGGTCCACGCGCAGGCTGGCGTCGAAATAGCGCCACGCCTTCTCGTCCTGCCCGACCTCGCTGGCGAGGATGCCGAACACCGGCGCCGACAGCGTGGAATCGTGGGTGGTGACCGCCTCGTAATAGTCGAAGTCGCGGCGCTTGCTGCCGGCGTCGATGCCGTCGCCCGCCAGCACCAGCGCCATCACCACGTCGGCCTGCTTGCAGACCTGGTGGCGGTACAGCGTGAGCGGGTGGTAGTCGAGCAGCAGCGGACGATGCGCGCCTTCGCGCTTCGGAAACGGCCAGCGCGGCTTGCCCAGGAAGTCATCGTCCTGCGGATGGATGCCCAGCGCATCGTCGACGGGCAGGTACATGGCGTCGGCCGCGCGCTGCCACAGGGCCACTTCGTCGGCGTCCAGGCCGATGCGCGACGCGAGCGCGTCCAGCGCCTGCGGACGCTCGGCGGACAGGCGCGACCAGGCCGCGACGGCGCGCTGCAGGTGCCGCTGCGCCATGCGGTTGGTGTACCAGTTGTTGTTGACCAGCGTGGTGTACTCGTCCGGGCCGGTCACTTCATGGATGCAGAACGCACCGCCGAGCCGCGGATTGAAGTGCCCGGCCTGCGGCCAGATGCGCGCGGTCTCGAAAAGAATCTCGGCGCCAGCCTCGCTGAGGAAGTCGAGATCATCGCTGGCGTCGAGATAAAGCCCGATCCCGTACGCGATGGCGGCGTTGATGTGGTACGCCGCCGAACCGCTGGGGTAGTGCGCGGAGCATTCGCGGCCGGCGATGGTGCGCCATGGATACAGCGCACCACGCGGATGGTTCATCGCACGCGCGGTGTCGCGTGCGCCGTCCAGCGTGCGGTAGCGGTACATCAGCATCGCGCGCGCCACGTCCGGCGCAGTGAACGCCATCACCGGCAGCACGAAGGCTTCGGTATCCCAGAAGCAGTGGCCCTCGTAGCCCTCGCCGGTGATGCCTTTGGCCGCCGTGCCGGTGATGCCGTCACGACCTGCCGACTGCAGCAGGTGGAACAGGTTGAAGCGCAGCGCGAGCTCGGCGGCGGGATCGCCGTCCACCGACAAACCGGCGTGCTGCCAGAAGGCCTGCATCGCGCCGGCCTGTGCCACGGCGACGGCATCGAAACCCGCCGCATGCGCGCGCACCAGCACGGCATCGACGCCATCGGCCGCGGTGCCATTGCCATCGTCGTACGCGACGAACTTCTCGATCACCACCGACGCGCCCGGCGTCAGCGTGGCGACGAAACGCTGCTCGACGCGGCCGGTTCCGGTCCCCGCGCCTTCGAAGATGAGACCGGGCGAGAGGCGATGCCGCTGCGCGCAGACCAGTGCCACGCCGCTGTGGTGCGTGCGCTGGGTGAGCTGGGCCCCGTCGGCATCGGCGTGTTCGTCGGACACCAGCAGGCCCTTGCCGCCGTGCACGCCAATGCGCGGGTCGTCGCCCTGCTCGATCGCCTGGCGTCCCGTCTCGATGGACGAGACCAGCGTCAGCGGGCCCTCGTAGTCGATGGAGGCCACTTCGAAGCGGATCGCCAGCAGCGCGCGCTCGGCGAGCGGCACCACGCGGCGCGCGGTGATCTCGAGCGTATGCCCCTCCGCTGTCTTCAGGCGCAGGCGACGGTCCAGCGCGCCGGCCGCTAGGTCCAGGGTGCGTTCGAAATCGAGCCAGTCGGCCTCCGCCAGCCGCAGCGGCTGGTCGCCCAGGCGCAGGCGGATGTGCTTGCCCTCGGCCACCGGAACGCGCGTGTCGGTGCTGCGGGTGAAGCCGGGGAAACGCTCGTGGTAATGGATCGGGTTCTGTTCGAACACGCTGGACAGGAAGGTGCCGTCGCTGGTGCTGTCGCCTTCTTCCAGTGCCCCACGGACGCCCAGGGTTCCGTTGGCCAGCGCGAACAGGGTTTCGTCGCGGGCGGCGCGCGTCGCGTCGAAGCCGTGCTGGGTGAGTCGCCACGGATCGGTGCGGCCTCCGTTGGCCTCGCCCGTCCGCATCACCGCCGCCCGTTGCTGTTCCACCGACATCCCGACTCCCGTTGCACTGGTCACCACGGCAGGCGCCATGGCGGGGCGAAGCTAGGAGTCATTGTTATCGATGTCAAGTTATCGATATCAGGCAACCGCTACAGTGAGTCGAGCAGCGCCTGCACGCGTGCGCCATGCGTCGACATCATTTTCAGAATCAAATGGTTACGTGGAATCGCGGCACGCGTCGCCGGCGCGGATGTCCACCGGATGGACGCTGCAATGCAGCAGCGTCCTGCGCTCAGGTGGCGCGGACCACCAGGTGGGTCGGCAGGGTCTCGGAGACGGCTGCCTCGCCCTCGATCAGGGCGCGGACCTTGCGCGCCAGCAGCACGCCGGCATCGATGAAGTTCTGGTGCACCGACGTGAGCGGCGGCACATAGGTGGCCCCCAGCGGGGTGTCGTCGTAGCCGATCACCGAGACATCCTCCGGCACGCGGCGGCCGCGCTCGATCAGCGCGCGGATCGCACCGATGGCCAGCAGGTCGCTGGCGGCGAACAGGGCATCGACCTGCGGATTCGCGTCCAGCAGCGCATGCACGGCTTCCGCGCCGGCGCCGACGGTGAAACTGCCGACGGTCGGCGTCAGCGGCATGATGTCGTGCCGCGCCAGCGCACCCGCGAAACCTTCCAGCCGTTCCGCGAACTCACCGTGCGCCGGATCGCCGAGGAAGGCGGGGCGCCGCCGGCCGAGCGCGATGAAACGCTCCGCAGCGAGCGCGCCGCCGCGCCGGTTGTCGCTGCCCACCACGATCTGCGACTCGTGCCGGCTCACCGCGCCCCAGACGACCATCGGCCGCCCCCAGCGTTGCACTTCATGCATGGCGTCCTCGTGCGCACCCTGGCCGAGCAGGATCACGCCGTCCGCCGCCTGCACGTTCGGCAATGCACCGCCCTGCAGCGACGTCAGCAGCACGCTGTAGCCGGTCGACGTGAGCTCCTGGGTGATGCCGCCCAGCAGGTCGAGCGGATACGGCCCGGACATCTGCCGTTCGACGGTGGGCTTCATTTCCACCACCACCGCCACCGTCATGCTGCGCCGGAGCTTGAGGTTGCGGGCACTGACGTTGAACGCGTAGCCGTACTGCTGCGCGACCTGGCGCACACGTTCGCGCGTTTCCGCATTGACCAGCGGACTGTCGCGCAGCGCGCGCGAGACGGTGATCGCGGACACGCCGGCCACTTTCGCCAGGTCCGCCATCGTCAGGTGGCCACCGGGCGACGGCAGTTCCGTCACGGCGCGCTTGCTGCGCAGCTTGCGTTTGGCGGGAGGCATGCGGGTCACTTCCGTGCGCGGCTGGCTTCGTAGTGTGCGATGTACGCGTCCACCGGCGTGGAAGCGATCACCACACCGATCACGTCGGGCAGCAGGTCCTCCAGCGCCTTGAAGCGCAGGCAGCTCTTGCCCATGTCCAGCCGCTTGCCGGCATCGGCATAGGCATTGCGCAGCACGACGTCCTGCGCGGAGTTGTCATGGCACGTGGTCAGGTAGAGCGCGTAGTACTGCTTCTGCGCGGCCAGCGCGACGTACGACAGCGGCTGCTTGTTGTAGGTGGTCGGATAGCGCGACAGCGGGATCTCCCAGCAGATCATCCCCCAGCTCATCGTTTCGACATAGCCGCCGGGCAGGTGCCGGTTGACCAGGTCGCGTACTGCCGACACCACGGCGCGGCGCGCGTCTGGCAGCGATTGCAGGTACTCGTCGACCGTCTTGGCGGTGCTGGTGGCCATGGCGCCCTCCCCTCGGGCCGCCACAGTAGCGCAACACGCCGGGCAACGTCATGGCGGCACCCGCCGATCGACAGGCGCGCGCTGTCCTGCGAGTCGCGGTCCGGACGAAACGTGCGCGGCAAAGGATGAAGACCGATGCGGTCAGCAACATGCACGCGCAGTGAAATACGGACGGATCGAGCGCGCAGGTGACGCGGATTCCCTTTTCGTTCACGTCGCGACGTGGGAGGCGTTCATGCGTGGGTGGTTACGGTGCGCTCGCCCTGACGGCGATGTCGCATCACAACGCATCGCGGGACGGGACCATAAGAAAACAACACAGGAGATTCCTGCATGAAATCCATTCGAACCCTCACGATTGCCCTTGCCGCGCTTGCCGCCGCCCCCGCGGCCTTCGCACAGGATGCGTCCAGCGACGCCGGCTCTTCCGCGTACGACAAGCGCTTTGCCGTGGTCGGCGGCGCCGCCATCCTCAAGCCCGATCGCGATCCGGCACCCGGCCTGAAGATCGACGGCGATGTGGCGCCGGTCATCAGCGCCAGCTGGTACGCCACGCCCAACATCGCCGTGGAGCTGTGGGGTGCGGCCGACAAGTTCAACCATCGCGTGAAGGCGGACGGGCCGGGCAAGATCGGCACGGTCGACCAGCAGCCGATCGCGCTGAGCGGCCAGTACCACTTCGGCGCGCCCCACCAGGTGATGCGTCCGTTCGTGGGCCTGGGCTACTACGAGTCCAACTTCAGCAACGAGAGCATCGGCGGTGACGGTGCGCACGTGGGCCTGGAGACCGCCAAGGGCGCCATGGCCACCGCCGGCATGGACTTCAACATCAACCAGACCTGGTTCGCCCGCGCCGATGCGCGCTACATGAAGGGCGACGCCGGTGTGCGCGTCGGCGGCCAGGGCACCGGTGAAGAACTGACGATCGACCCGTGGGTCGTGGGTGTGGGTATCGGCGCGCGCTTCTGATCCATCGCTCCAACGCGTCGATACGGCGGCGGGCCTCCGGGCCCGCCGCCTTTTTTGAGCGGAGCTCGCTCCGCTGCACAGGAATCCACCGGACGCGATATCGACCATGCGACGAGCTAGTGCCCGCGCAACCGCTCCAGGCGGGCGACGCGCCACTTCACGCACCACGCATAGACCAGGTAGTAGCCCAGCAACAGACCCGCCACCGCCAGCAGGCTGCCGTGCCCGCTCAGCAACGCGTGCGTCGCCGGTGCGGCATCCGAGCGCCAGTACTGCACCATCTGCACCATGCCCAGCACGATGCGGCCGGCGACGATGGCGACCAGCAACAGCGCCAGCCAGGCATTGGGCTGGTAGAACACGCCCTGCGGCGCCACCTCCCAGCGCGTCAGCCAGACGCCGAGCAGACCGAGCACGCTGCCCGCCAGCAACCCGACGCCCGCGCCGACCAGGCTGTCCGGCCACCAGAACAGGCCGAAGGCGCTGACCGCGACGAAGATGGCAACCGACACCAGCAGGCTCCAGGCATTGAGCGTCAGCAGCCAGCGTCGCGCCATGCGGCGGGCACGGCCATAGCGGTAGCGCTGCCACAGCGACAGCGGCAGCAGGACCACCCACAGGGCGAGCAGCAGGAAGACGAACAGCAGGACGAGGACGATGGGCATGCCCGCATCATGCCGCAATGCGCGTCAAGGATGCTCGGCTTCCACGTGGACCTTTTCGCGCCTCAACAGGTAGAGCCCGCTGGCCACGATGATGCCCGCGCCGATCCAGGTGACGCCGTCCGGCAATACCGACCACAACGCCACGTCCAGCAGCACGCCCCACAGCAGCGCGGTGTATTCCAGCGGCGCGATCAGCGACGCCTCGCCTCGGCGGAAGGCTTCGGTCAGCGCCACCTGCGCCAGCGAACCGGACACGCCGACGCCGGCGATGATCCACAGATGCTGCGACTGCAGCGGCTTCCACGCCGGCAACGCCAGCAGCCACGCACCCAGCGAGAGCAGCACGACGAACCAGAACACCATCGCCTGCGTGCTGTCGCGCTGCGCCAGCATGCGTACGGTAATCGCGCCCAACGCATAGCAGATCGCCGCGACCAGGATCGCCAGACCGCCGCCGGTCAACATGCCTTCACCGGTCGGCCGCAGGATCACCAGCACGCCGACCAGTCCGATACCGATCGCCGTCCACCGCGCGGCGCCGACCCTCTCCTTCAGCAAGGGTCCCGCCATCGCCGTGACCAGCAGCGGTGCGACGAACGTGATCGCATACGCGGTGGAGAGCGGCATCGTGCGCAGCCCGTAGACGAAGCCGGCCATCATCGCCACGCCCAGCGCGCCACGCAGCAGGTGCAGCGGCCAATGCACGCGCAAAAGCGAACGCGCGGGCACCGTTGCCAGCACCCACACCGTCACCAGCGGCAGCGACGACAGGCCGCGCAGAGCCGCCACCTGCAACGGCGGGTAGTGCGCCGACAGCAGCTTCAGGCCGGCATCCATCAGGGCGAACATGAGTACGGCCGCCAGCATCAGCAGGACGGCGGAAGCGAGCGAGGGACGGGCGACGGACATGGGCCATTATCGCCCTGGAAGACCGCATGGCACCGGCGTGCGCTACCCTGCGCGCACCCACCCGCGCAGGCAGGCCGATGACAGGGATCGCTCCGCGTACCGACGCCTCACCACCTTCCCGTCTTGCCCTGCGCCTGGCCTGGGCCAGCCTGTGGCTGCTGCTCGCGATCGCCAGCGCCGAATTCCTGATCGCCGCCTACGGCAAGTACCGGCATCTCGATTCGGCCGCGTACGGCATGTTCATGACGCGACGGGGCTGGCTGTGGCTGCATCTTGCCGGCGGCCTCACCACCGTCCTGCTCGGACCGGTGCAGTTCCTGACCCAGTGGCGCCTGCGCCAGCCACGCCTGCATCGCCTGACCGGCCGCATCTATCTGGTGGGCATGCTGGTCGCCGCGACGGGCGCCACCGGACTGATCGCCACCTCGCCCGCCCCGTTCGCCATCCGCGCCGCGTTCGCTGCCACCGCGCTGGCCTGGCTCACCACGGCGCTCACCGGACTGGCCGCCATCCTGCGCGGCGCGGTGGAGCGGCACCGTCGCTGGATGGTCCGCAACTACGCGGTGACACTGGCACCGATCATCTTCCGCCTGTCGCTGCCCCTTGCCATCGCCGGCGGACTCGCGCCGTCGCCGACCCTGATCGCGACCCTGCTCTGGTGCAGCTGGATCGTCCCCTTGCTGGTGTGCGAAGCCGTCCGCCGCCTTGCGGGTCTGCGGCGATCCGCACGCGCTCGCGCTTCGGCAGGTGCGGTGCCGCTTCCCGACGCGCGGTAGAATTCCGCGGCCCCGCTACAGGATTTTCTCCATGCCCTCCTTCGACGTCGTCTCCGAAGTCAACGTCCACGAACTGACCAACGCCGTGGACCAGGCCAACCGCGAACTCTCCACCCGCTTCGACTTCAAGGGCGTGGACGCCAAGTTCGTGCTGGAAGAGA
Organism: Pseudoxanthomonas japonensis; assembly: GCF_043632995.1. Lineage (NCBI taxonomy): Bacteria > Pseudomonadati > Pseudomonadota > Gammaproteobacteria > Lysobacterales > Lysobacteraceae > Pseudoxanthomonas > Pseudoxanthomonas japonensis. Next base: position 3,816,641 of record NZ_CP171632.1, read on the forward strand.
AGCTGATCACCCAGTCCGCGCCCAGCGATTTCCAGCTCAAGCAGATGACCGACATCCTGCGCGCGCGCCTGATCGCACGGCAGATCGATGCCCGCTGCCTGGACTTCGGCGACGTGGAGACCAACCTGGCCGGCGCGCGCCAGAAGATCACCGTCCAGCAGGGCATCGAGCAGAAGCTGGCCAAGAAGATCGTCTCCACCATCAAGGACGCCAAGCTGAAGGTCGAGGCGCAGATCAATGGCGACAAGCTGCGCGTCACCGGCAAGAAGCGCGACGACCTGCAGGACGTCATCGCCCTGCTGAAGAAGACCGAGTTCGAGCTGCCGCTGCAGTTCGACAACTTCCGTGACTGACGCACCGACCACGCCCGGCGACATGCCCGATCCGCTCGATGCCACCCGCCGCTGGGTGGAACGCGCGGTGATCGGGCTGAATCTGTGTCCGTTCGCCAAGGCGGTGTACGTGAAGCAGCAGGTCCGCTTCGTGCTGAGCGACGCCAGCACGCCGGAAGCGCTGCTGGAAGAACTGGCGGAAGAACTGGTGCTGCTACGCGACACCGATCCGGAGCAGGTCGACACCACGCTGATCGTGCATCCGGACGTGCTGACCGATTTCCTGGACTACAACGACTTCCTCGACAACGCCGATGCGGCGGTCGAGGCGCTCGACCTGCAGGGCGAGATCCAGGTCGCCAGCTTCCATCCCGACTACCAGTTCGCCGGCACCGCCCCCGACGACATCAGCAACTACACCAACCGCTCGCCCTACCCCACCCTGCACCTGCTGCGCGAAGCCAGCATCGACCGCGCGGTCGAAGCCTTCCCGGACCCCGACGTCATCGTCGAGCGCAACGTGACGACGCTGGATGCGCTGGGGCATGCGGGGTGGGCGAAGCTGTTCGTGGAGTGACAACGCAATTCGGGCCGGCGTGAATGACGAAGGCTGACGTGGGAGCGACGTAAGTCGCGATGCTTTCCCGACACTCTCCACATCTCGACGATGCGCTATCCGCATAACCAGACAGCATCCCACCAGGCGTACTCCCCCACACGACGCGACAATCCGGCGCGAAGCGGATTCGCCACGACGTAGCGCGCGGTCGTCAGCACTGCGGTCGCATCGCGCAGCGCGCGGTCGTGGAATCCCTTCTCCCAGACATTCCCCGTGTCGGGATGGCTCGAACGGATCGTCCTGGCGCTATTGCATTTCAGACGCTGGACGAGCGTAGACAGGCTGTCCAATGCACCGAGCTCTATCACCCCATGCCAGTGGTCGGGTATGAGTACCCAGCACAACAGCCTCGAGCGGTACCACAGTCGCGCCGCTGTCATGGCCTGGCACGCCACCATGGCACGCTCCGGACTCGCAAACAGCGGCCGGCGGTCCATCGTTGCGAATGTCACCAGGTAGATTTGGCCGGGTTGCGAGACGCGCCCTTTCCTGAGATCCGAGTATCCCGACATGTCAGTGCTCCTGAGGAGCAACGAGCATGGCAAGCACTGCGACAACCGCCATGAGCGGATCACCCGGTGGCGTGTCGGAGTTCTGCTGAAAAGCTTCGCGACTTACGTCGCTCCCACGTCAGACAGCCTGGGCCAACGCCAACCGCTGCTCCAGCAACAATCGCGCATCATCCAGCGACGGCAGGATGACGTGACCCAGCGCCCGCGCCGCATCATCGGGTTCGAGCAAGTCCGGGATCTGGATCGGATACATGCCGGCCGCCAGTGCGGCACGCACGCCGGTCGGTGAATCCTCCAGCACCAGGCACCGCGCCGGTTCGATGCCCAGCGAATGCGCAGCCAGCAGGTAGACGTCGGGAGCGGGCTTGGGGTGTTCGACATCGCTGCTGGTGCATACCGCATCGAAACGGGTCAGCAAGCCAGACGCCGCGAGCTTCTTCAGTGCCAGCGGACGCCGGGTGGACGTGGCGACGGCACGGGGAATGCCGCGCGTCTGCAGGAAATCCAGCATCGCGATGATGCCCGGACGATGCGGCACGCCTGCCGCGACGACGGCGTCGTACAGCACATGCGAGCGCTGCAGGATGAGCTCGCGTTGCGCCTCGCCGACCGCTTCGTCCAGCAGATGCCGGCATACCGCTTCACTGTGGCCGACCATCGACAGCCACAGCACCTCGGGCAGGTCGTGGCCGGCTTCGCGCGCCGCTTCGGCCAGACAGCCGATGATGGCGCGCTCGCTGTCCAGCATCAGCCCATCCATGTCGAAGATCACTGCCGCAGGCGTGAACGGCAGTCCCCGTGCTGTCATTCGCCTGCTCCGAACAACCGGCGCAGATCGCCTTCATCGAGGATCCGCCACTGCCCCTCCGGCAGTCCATCCAGCGTCAGGCCACCCACGCGACTGCGATGCAGCGCCTGCACATGGTTGCCGACCGCGGCGAACATGCGGCGTACCTGGTGGTAACGGCCTTCGGTGAGCATCAGCTGTGCATGGCGCGGATCGATCACATGCAGCTGCGCCGGTGCGAGCGGCGTCTGCTCCGACTCCAGCATCATCGTCCCGCTGGCGAAGAGCGCCGCCTCGTCTCCGCGCAGGTCTTCCGCCAGGGTCGCGTCGTATACCTTCGGCAGGTTGGCCTTCGGCGAAATAATCCGGTGCAGCAGGCCACCGTCATCGGTCAACAGCAACAGGCCGCTGGTTTCGCGATCCAGGCGGCCGACCGTGGACAGCACCGGCGAGCGCTCGCGGAAACGCGAGGGAAACAGGTCGTAGACGATGCGGCCCGTGTCCTTGGTCGAACAGGTGTAACCCACCGGCTTGTGCAGCAGGATCGCCACGCCGGGCGCCGGATCCAGCGGTTCGCCGTCCACCCGGATGTTGTCGTGGTCCACCGGATCGTCGGCATACAGCACCTCGCCATCGGCATCGGTGATGCGCCCCTCGCGGAACATCCACTGCACCTGCTTGCGGCTGCCGTAACCCAGGTTGGCGATGTGCTTGACGATCTTCATGCTCAGCGCCTCGCCTTGATCGCGGCGATGACCTTGAAGCCGTCGCGCTCGCCGGCCACGCGTACCTCGCCGAAACTTTCGTTCAAGGTCTGCTCGTACGGCAGATGGCGGTTGGCCACCAACCACAGGCGCCCGCCCGGCTTCAGTGCGGCGGCCGCAGCGGTGATGAAGCGCTGGCCGATGTCCGGACGATCCGCGCGGCTCTGCGTATGGAACGGCGGATTGCTGACGATGAAGTCGTAGCGTTCCGGCAGGCCGGCCGTGACGTCGTGCCAGCGGAAATCGAGGCGCGCAGACGATGTGACGCTGCCCAGATTGCCCTTCGCCAGCGTAAGCGCGCGTGCCTCGGCCTCGTAGAGATCCAGCGCGGTGATGCCCGGGCAACGCTCGAGCAGCGACAGCGACAGGAAGCCCCATCCGGCACCGAGGTCCGCGCCGTGACCGGCGATATCGGTCGGCAGGCATTCCACCAGCAGGGCGGACGCCGGGTCGATGCGGTTCCAGGCGAATACACCGGGGCGGCTGAGATAGCGTCCGCCCTCGATCCGGCGCGGCGCGTCCAGCGACGACCACGGCGCCAGCAAGGCGCTGTCGACGGTCTCGCCGAGCGGCCGCGTCCAGAACGTGCGGCAATGGAACTTGGTCAAGCTGCCCGCGATACCCGTGAGCTGCTTCAGATCCGCCTCGCCCGATTTCGCGCCTTCGTTGTTAGTCATCGCCGCGACGACGATGCCGCCGGGCGCGACGAGTTGCACAGCGCGTGCCAGCAACGCGCGCGCTTCCTCGCGCTGACGCGGCGGTAGCACCAGCACCAGCGGATAGCGCGCGCCATCGTTGGCGGCATCGGCCACCACGCGCAGCCCCGCGCGCTCCAGCAGTTCGGCATCGGGGCGGAAGCTCTGTTCGCACACCAGCTGCGCCAGCGGGAACTGACGCAACGCGGCGCCGTCGCGTGCGCGCAGGAACAGCACCGGTCCGTCAGGCCAGGCGAGTTGGCCCTGCGCAAAGGGCAGCATCAGCGCGTCGAGCGCGGGGTCGGAAAATTTTGAGGCCACGGTGCGAGGCGCGATGGGAGGAGGTGCGTCATTCTAGCGGCAGCCACTGGTGCTTCCTTCCGGTGCCGCCGGTCGGCCATCGAAAATAAAATTAAAAAAGTGTTGCGCTTCGCAAACAAGCGGCGTATTGTCCGCGCCCGTCGGCCTCGTGGCCGTTTTTTCACCAAGCGAATTTTCTCATGAAGCCCGCCCATTCCTTCGACAGCAAGCCCGCCCTGCAGCCATCGCGCTGCGGCATGGTGCTGCACGCGAACGGCGGCTATCTGCGCGATAGCGAACGCGCGCAGTGCCTGCGCTTCTGACATCCGACTGACTCCCTGGGAGATCGGTCACCCCGATCTCCCGAGGAACGCGAACGCCCTCGGGTCGCACGTCCCGGGGGCGTTTTGTTTCCAGCGTTCGCGGAGGATGCGCATGCATCGACCAGGTTCCCTCCATTCCACCACGGAAGTTTCTTTCCGCCCTGGAGCATCCGGGTAGCGCGTCCGCGCGCCCCGAGGCAGGGGCGCGGCTGCGACCGGCGCATGTGCGCTGCGTTGTGATGCTTCGACGCGAGCGGCGCGGGGAATGGACACCACAAGGGCGCATCGCGCCCGAACGGATTGCCGGTTGGCGACAGCCGGCAATGCGGAACATCGATCGAACACGCTACAGCGGTACGGGCTCGTGTCCCGTCCGGTGCGCGCGGCGCTGCCGTGGCGTATGCCGAAGCGTGGGAGAAGGTGTTCCTCGACGACGGCCTATTGGCATGGCATCAGCTCACGCTGGTGAGCCGGTTCGATTCCGGTACGTCACCTCTGGATAGCTCAGACGGTTAGAGCATCGGTTTTAGATACCGAGTGTCGCGGGTTCGACTCCCGCTCCAACACCAGACTGTAAATCTGGAAACCGGAACGAAAGTTCCACCAGGGAACGCCCCGTGCGGCGCCTCGCCTTTCCGCGATGGAATGCAGGAACGCAGCGCACCGCAGCGGGGACGGTGCCGGCACCGCGCCCTCGACGCGGAGGCACGCCACGGTCGCTGCGATCTCCGGATCGCTGCAACGTGGCGACGCCTCCGCCGACAGCGCCGGCTGTCCGCACCGCCTCCGTCCAGGGGCGTTTCCGCCTTCTTCCGTCGACGGCACGTGCCGTTGACACCCCACCGCTGCGGCATTCGATCCTCCGCGACGGTGTTCCACAACAGGATCGAACCACCAGAGCCAACAAGGAGAACAACGCCATGTTCTGGACCAAGAGGGTCGTGATCGGTGACGGCGAGCGCGGCCTGGTGTATCGCAACCGTCGGTTCGAGCGCGTGCTCGCACCCGGCGTGTACCGCTGGTTCGACCCGATGGGTCGGACCGAGGTGCGCACCTTCAACATCGCCGTGCCGGAATACGCGGGCCACGACGTCGACGCACTGATCGTCGGCCTGAGCAACCGCCTGGGCGAGACCTTCGTGCACGCCGATATCGGGGTGGACCAGGTCGGCCTGGTGCTGAAGAACGGCAAGCTGGAAGAAGTGCTGCCGCCCGGTTCGCGGCGCCTGTATTGGATCGGCCTGGTGAAGGTCGAAGTGCAGGCGGTGACGCTGGCGTCGCTGGAGGTGGACGCTGCCGTCGCGCGGCGCCTGCGCCAGCTGGGCACGCTGTCGAAGCTGGCGGTGGTGGCCGACGTACCGGCGGAGTCCGCCGGCGTGGTGTTCGTCGACGGCAAGCTCGAGCGCACGCTCGCACCCGGTGCCTACGCGTTCTGGAATTTCCAGAAGAACGTGGCGGTGGATGTGGTCGACCTGCGCGTGCAGACGATCGAAGTATCGGGCCAGGAGCTGTTGACCCGCGACAAGGTCAGCCTGCGCGTGAACCTGGCCGCCAGCACCCGCGTCACCGACGTGGTAGCCGCACGCACCAAGGTCGCGAAGATCGGTGACTTCGTCTACCGCGAACTGCAGTACGGCCTGCGCAAGGCGGTTTCCGCCAAGACACTGGACGAACTGCTGGGCGACAAGGCCTCGCTGGACGCCGACATCTTCGCGCACGTGCGTGGCCAGTTGACCGGTCTCGGCGTGGAAGTGCTGGGCGTTGGCGTGAAGGACGTGATCCTGCCGGGCGAGATGAAGGAGATCCTCAACGCGGTGGTGCAGGCGGAGAAGCAGGCGCAAGCCAACGTGATCCGTCGTCGCGAGGAGGCGAACGCCACGCGTTCCCTGCTCAACACCGCGAAGCTGATCGACGAGTCCCCGGTGCTGATGCGCCTGAAGGAATTGGAGGCCTTGGAAAAGGTCACCGAGAAGATCGACAAGCTCACCGTGTTCGGCGGCCTGGACGGCGTGCTGAAGCAATTGGTGACATTGAAGTAGCAAGGCCCTGTGCGGTGGACGGATCCGCCGCGACAGGCTTTCTGTAGGAGCGCCCCAGGGGCGCGATGCTTTTCAGGGAAGAAGCGAAAGCAGGAGCATCGCGCCCATGGGGCGCTCCTACAAAGATTTAGGACAAGGACATCACATGAACATGCAAACCCAATTCGAACTGCTGCACGCCGAGGGCAGCACCACGCCGATCAAGGGCTGGGTGCGCGGCGTGCCGCTGGAGCAGCAGGCCCACGAGCAATTGCAGAACATTGCGTCCGTCCCGTTCGTCGGGCCGTGGGTCGCGGTGATGCCCGACGTGCACCTGGGCAAGGGCGCGACGGTGGGCTCGGTCATCCCGACCCGCGGCGCCATCATCCCGGCGGCGGTCGGCGTGGACATCGGCTGCGGCATGGCCGCGGTGCGGACCACGCTGCGCGCGAAGGATCTGCCCGACAGCCTGGCGCAACTACGTTCCGGCATCGAGCGCAGCGTGCCGGTCGGCAACGGCCGTGGCGGAGAGCACTGGAAGCTGCCCGACAGCATCGGCACGCGCATCGCGCAGTCGGGACTGGTCGAGCGGCTGGACGTCATCAAGCAGAAGCACCGCAAGGTGCGCACCGACAAGCTTGGCTGCCAGATCGGCACGCTGGGTGGCGGCAACCACTTCATCGAGCTCTGCCTCGACGAAAGCGATGCCGTCTGGGTGATGCTGCACAGCGGCTCGCGTGGCACCGGCAACCTGATCGGCACGTACTTCATCGAACAGGCACGCAAGCAACTTGAGCATCGCGTGCTCGGCTTCCACCTTCCGGACAAGGACCTCGCGTTCTTCATGGAAGGCGAACCGTTGTTCGACGACTACGTGGAAGCGGTGTCGTGGGCGCAGGACTACGCCCGCGAGAACCGCGAAGCGATGATGTCGCGCGTGCTGGCCGAGATGCGCCACCGCTTGCCGAAGTTCCAGCTGGAGAAGATGGCGGTCAACTGCCACCACAACTACGTGCAGAAGGAGACGCACGGTGGCATGGACCTGCTGGTGACCCGCAAGGGTGCGGTGAGCGCGCGTGCCGGCGAGCTGGGGATCATTCCCGGCAGCATGGGTGCGAAGAGCTTCATCGTGCGCGGCAAGGGCAATGCGGACAGCTTCCACAGCTGCAGCCACGGCGCCGGCCGCGTGATGAGCCGTACCGCCGCGCGCCAGCAGATCACACTGTCGCAGCACCGCGAGGCGACGGCGCATGTCGAATGCCGCAAGGACGCCGGCGTGATCGACGAATCGCCGGCTGCCTACAAGGACATCGACGCCGTGATGGCCGCGCAGTCCGACCTGGTGGAAGTCGTCCACACGCTGCGTCAGGCGGTGTGCATCAAGGGGTGAGCTTCGGCTCGCCCCTTTTTTGCTTTTGCTGTTGTGGGAGCGACGCAAGTCGCGATGGGTTACCGGTAACGCTTCATCGCGACTTGCGTCGCTCCCACGAGAGTGGATGCGTCAACCCTGCAACTCGCGCAGCGTCACCGACGGCGGCGCATCCAGCACTTTTCTCGTCGCGAACAGACCTGCAGCCAGCGCGGCCAACATGCCGAGGCCGCCGCCGATCGCAGCCAGCTGCCAGTTCGCCTTCCACGGCAGCTCGAACACCTGCGTGGCGACCACGCCCGACAGCACGGACGCGGCGATCGCCGCGACCAGCCCGGCCAGCAGGCCGATGGCGGCGAACTCCGATGCCTGCGCCAGGCGCAGCTGGCGACGGCTGCCGCCGAGCACGCGCATCACGCCGCCCTCCAGCAACCGCTCGTCCTGGCTCGCGCTCACGGCCGCCATCAGCACCAGCAGGCCGGCGGCCAACGAGAACCAGAACACCACCTGCACCACCTGCGAGACCTGCTCGGCCGTGCTGCGCACCTGCTTCAGCACGGCCTCGACGTCGATCACCGACAGATTGGGGAACTGGTTGACCAGTTCGCGGGTGAACGCGGTATCGCCCGTCGGCACACTGACGGCAGTGATGTAGCTGGCCGAATAGCCATCGAGTGCGCCCGGTGAGGCGACGACGAAGAAGTTCGGCCGGAAGCTTTCCCAGTCCACGCTGCGCAGGCTGGTGATGCGACCCTCGAAACGCTGCCCGGCGATGTCGAAGGCCACCTGGTCGCCAAGTTTCCATCCCAACCCGTCGGCGAAACCTTCCTCCACCGACAGCTCCGGCGACGCTGGCGTGCGACCTGTCCAGAATTCGCCGGCGGTCACCTTGTTGTCGTCGCGCAGCGTCGCCGCCATCGACAGGTTGAACTCGCGGTCGGCCCGGCGCTGGGTGCGCTCGTCGGCGTCCTCGTAGTCGGCGCCACTGGTGGGCTTGCCGTTGAGCTCGACCAGGCGGCCACGGATCATCGGGTAGAGATCGACCGCCGACAGGCCACGGCCCTGCATGAAGCTCTTTACCGGATCCACCTGGTCCGGCTGCACGTTGATGATGAAACGGTTCGGCGCATTCGCCGACAGCGCGAGCTGCCAGCGGTCGAGCAGGTCGGTGCGCACGAAGGTCAGCAGCAGCAGCGCCATCAGGCCCAGGCCCAGCGCCGACACCTGCGCGATCGACGTGCCCGCGCGACGACTGACGTTCGCCAGGCCGTAGCGCAGGCTGCCGCGCAGGCGCGAGCGCACGCGCCGCACCAGCAGGATCAGCGCCCACGCCAGCAGTGCGAGGACCGCGAGCGTGCCGGCGATGCCGACCAGCATCGCCGTGCCCAGCGTCGGCGAGCCCGCCTTCCACCACAGCAGCGCGCCGAGGCCGATGAAACCGGTCAACGCGACCAGCCACGCACTCGGCTCGGTACGATCGAGGTCGCGGCGCAGCACGCGCAACGCCGGTACGCGACGCAGCGCCAGCACCGGCGGCGCGCCGAAGGCGAGCAGCACGATCATGCCCACGCCATAGCCCTGCAGCGCGGGCATCAGCCCCGCCGGCGGAATATCGATCTCCAGCGATCGCTGCAGCCAACTGCCGATGCCCCATTGCAGGCCGAACGCGATCAGCACGCCGACCGTACAGGCAGCGAGCCCGAGCAGCACCAGCTCACCGACATGGATGCCGACCAGCGTGCGCTGCTGCGCGCCCAGGCAGCGCATCACCGCGGTGCCGGACAGATGCCGCTCGCTGTGCCGGCGCGCGGCCATCGCCACCGCGACGGCCGCCAGCACGACCGACACCAGCGCGGCGAGGCCGAGGAAGCGGCTGGCGCGATCCAGCGCCGAGCGGACTTCCGGCCGCGCATCCTGGATGGTCTCCATGCGCTGGCCGCGCGCCAGCTGTGGCTTGACCCCCGCTGTGAAGGTCTCGACGGCCGCGGCATCGCCGGCGACGACCAGGCGGTAGCGCAGGCGGCTGCCTTCCTGCACCAGGCCGGTGGACGGCAGATCGGCGAGATTGAGGAACACCTTCGGCGCGACGTTGAAGTAATCGAGCGCCGCATCCGGCTCCTGCGTCACCAGCGCCGCCAGTTTCAGCGTGCGCGTACCGATGCCGATCTCGTCGCCCGGCCTGGCGCCCAACGTCTCCGCGCCCGCCTGGCTGATCCACAGCGTACCCGGCGCGGGAATGCCACCGGCATCGCGTTCGACGCCGCCGGTGTGGTCGACCACGCGGAAGCTGCCGCGCAGCGGGAAGCCGTCGCCCAGTGCACGCAAGTCGCCCAGCGAGAGCGATTCGCCTGCGCGGATCATGCTCTGCAACTCCTGCGTCTCGGTCGCGCGCAGGCCCGGCGCCGCGGCCAGCGCGCGCAAGGCATCTGTCGGCGGCGCATCGCCGCGCACGACCACGTCGCCGCCGAGCAAACGATTCGCCTCGATCGCCAGCGCACGTTCCGCGCGATCGGTGACGAAGCCGACCGAAGTCACCGCGACGACGGCCAGCACCAGCGCCGCGAACAGGATGCGCACATCCCCCGCGGCGAGGTCGCGCCGCAACTGGCGCCATGCCAGCGCCAGCGTCCTCATGCGGCGGCGCCTTGCAGGCGACCGGCATCCAGCCGGATGAGGCGCCGGCATCTTGCCGCGAGGTGGTCGTCATGCGTGACCAGCACCAGCGTGGTACCGGCATCGGCATTCAGCGCGAACAGCAGTTCGATGATCGCCTGGCCGGTATGCGTATCGAGATTGCCGGTGGGCTCGTCCGCGAACAGCAGCGACGGCCGGGTGACGAACGCGCGCGCCAGCGCGACGCGCTGCTGTTCGCCACCGGACAGCTGGCGCGGGTAATGACCGAGGCGCTGGCCGAGACCAACCTTCTCCAGGATCTGCCGCGCCGGCCCTTCGACATCGGTATCGCCACGCAACTCCAGCGGCAGCATGACGTTCTCCAGCGCGGTCAGCGACGGCAGCAGCTGGAAGCTCTGGAACACGAAGCCGACCTTGTCGCCGCGCACGCGCGCCCGGCCGTCTTCATCCAGATCGGACAGGCGCTCCCCGTCCAGCGTCACCGCGCCCGTGCTGGGCACGTCGAGGCCGGCCAGCAGCGACAGCAGCGTGCTCTTGCCCGAGCCAGAGGCACCGACGATGGCGACCGTGTCGCCGTGTTCGATGCGGAAGCCGATGTCGTCGAGTATCGTCAGGTCACCATCAGGCAGCGGAACATGCTTGCCGAGGCCCTGCACGTCCAGGACGGCGTGGCGGGTGGCGGCTTCAGTGGGGAGTCTGCTGGCGTCAGCCATGATCGTCTCGTCGGTCATTTCGTGGATCATCGGGAGCACGGATTAAATGTTTCTTAATTTGAACAGGTATGGGGCCCGTCGCGCATGCATGCAATGGCTGGCGAGCCTGTCGCTGCTGCTGCTCGTCGCGTTGTTCGCACGGCCCGTCGCAGCGCAGACGGCATCGGCCGCGCCGGCCAAGGGCGTGCGCACCATCCTGGTAATGGGCGATTCGCTGTCCGCGGCCTACGGGCTCGCGCCGAACCAGGGCTGGGTATCGCTCATGGCGGACCGCATCGGCAAGACGAGGCCGGGCTGGCGCGTCGTCAACGCGAGCATCAGCGGCGAGACCACCGCCGGCGGTGCGTCGCGCATAGCGGCGGAACTGCAGCGGCACACGCCTGCGGTGGTCGTCATCGCGCTCGGCGCCAACGATGGTCTGCGGGGGCTGCCGCTGGCGCAGACGCGCGCCAACCTCGAGAAGATGATCAAGGCCGCGCAGGCCGGCAAGGCGAAGGTGCTGCTGGTCGGCATGCGCATGCCGCCGAACTACGGGCCCGACTACACGCGCGGATTCGAGCAGAACTTCAGCGCACTCGCCAAGCAGTACGACACCGCCCTGCTCCCGTTCCTGCTGGAACCCATCGCGCTCGACCGCAGTGCCTACCAGGCCGACAACCTGCACCCGGTCGCCAGTGCGCAACCCAAACTGCGCGACCACGTGTGGAAGGCCCTCGAGCCCCTCCTGCGCTGACGCCACGGACCAGTCCTACAGCCGCGTAGGATTTTTCCTACGCACATCCGGGGCGTCCGCCGAATGTGATAAGTGACACATTCGCGCACAGTTCCCACGCCGGTTCCCTGCCCGGCGTGTTGACTGGAGTCCGTCATGCCCCGCCTGCTGTTCACCATCGCCGCCAACGACAAAGGCTGGCAACTTTACGAAGGCCAGTACGGTCGCGACTGGTTCGACAACCTCGGCGATGCGCGCGAAAGCGCCAAACTGCTGGCCGCCACCCTGCACCAGCACCATGGCATACAGACCGCCGTGGTGGTCGAGATGCCCAGCAACGAAGCCATCCTGCTGGCGCGCCACGGCTAGGGCGGGTCAGTCACCGGATCGACGACACCGGCCTCGCCCGGCAACGGCAGACGCACCGTCACCCGCAACCCTGGCCGATGATCGTCCAGGTGGATCTGGCCGCCGTGGCGGTGTACCACCGCCTGCACCAGGCTCAGCCCCAGTCCGGTACCCGGCGAGCGCCGATGCCGCTCCAGCCGGTAGTAGCGATCGAACACCCGGGCACGTTCCGCGACGGGAATGCCTTCGCCCTCATCCGACACGACGATGATCGCCTCCGTCATCGAGGCCTGCACCACGACCCCAACCGCGCCATCGCCGGGCGAATACTTGATGGCGTTGTCCAGCAGGTTCGCCGTGGCCTGGAAGAGCTGGTCGGCGTCGCCGCGGACCGATACCGGTCCGATGGACGTCGCATCCATCCGGATCCCGCGCTCGACAGCGATCGGTTCGTAGAGGTCGATGGCATCGCGCGCGATCCTGTCCAGCGCCACCAGCGGATCGTCGTCCACCCTGGGCTGCGACTGCACACGCGCCAGTCGCAGCAATGCATTGGATGACGAGAGCAACTGGTCGACTTCGCCGACCGCCGCATCGAGCGCGATGGCTTGTTCTTCGTCCAATGTCTCCATGCGCAGCCCTTCCAGCCGACTGCGCAGTCGCGTCAACGGCGTGCGCAGATCGTGCGCGATGTGGTCCGTGGCGTCGCGCACGCCGGTCAGCAGCCCGCCGATACGATCCAGCATCGCATTGAAGCGCATCGCCAATCGTTCGAAGGCGTCATCGCTTCCGTCGAGCGGTACCCGACGGTCGATTTCGCCGTCGCCGACCTGCGCCGCCGTTTCCTCGAGGCGGCGCAGGCGGTGCGTCACTAGCGCGCGATCAGGTGGCCCAGCAGCGCGCCGAGCAGCAACGCGAACACCGTCGCCATCAACACCGTGCGCACCGCCAGTGTGTTGAAGCCAGCCGCGGCCCGCATCCTCAGACCCGCCGCCAGGTAGATGCCTCCATCGAGCCTGCTGACATGCACGCGTCGTGGCGTACCTTCCGGTTCGTCCGCCAACGACAGCCACCCTGTCCGCAACGCGGACGGCGGCATGTCCCGCAGGTTGCCTGCCAGCAATGCACCCGTGCGCGCATCGATGACGGCGTACAGGGCATCGGGATCGATGCCGTCGGCCACGCGCTGGCGCACCTCCGACACCAGCACCTCGCGCCCGTCGCGCCGGTACAGATCGGCCAGCCCGCCGGCGTCGGCCATTGCGCGCTCGCGGGCGTCGTATTCCAGCAGCGATGAAAGCGTGACGTAGGCCACGGCCGACAGCAGCCAGAAGCCTGCGAGAAACGCCGCCGCGGCACCCCACGCGAGTCGTGCGGTGGTCGATCGCAGCGATGGGCGCGGACGCTTCATCCGCCGAGGCGGTAGCCCGCGCCCCTGACCGTGTGCAGCAGCGACGGCTCGCCGGGGCCTTCGAGCTTCTGGCGCAGCCGGCTGACATGCACGTCGATGACATTGGTCTGCGGGTCGAAGTGGTAGTCCCACACGGCTTCCAGCAGCATGGTCCGTGTGACCACGCTGCCGGCTTGCCGCATCAGGTATTCGAGCAGGCGGAACTCGCGCGGTTGCAGGTCGATGCGCCGTTCGCCGCGGGTCGCACGCCGCGACAGCAGGTCCAGCTCAAGGTCGGCCACGCGCAGGCGTGTCGTGGGCGCCTCGCTTCCGCCGCGCCGCCTGACGTTGTCCATGCGGGCACTGAGTTCGGCGTAGGCGAACGGTTTGGCGAGGTAGTCGTCGGCGCCCGCCTTCAGCCCTTCCACCCGGTGGTCGACGTCGGACAGCGCCGTCAGCAGGATCGCCGGCGTCGCATTGCCCGCCGCGCGCAAGGCCCGCAACAGGCTCAGGCCGTCCAGCACCGGCACCATGCGGTCGATGACCAGCACGTCGTAGCGCTCTGTCGTGGCCAGGAACAGGCCGTCGCGACCGTTGTCGACGTGGTCGGGTACGTGCCCTTCCTCGCGCATCGCCTTGCAGACGAAGGCCGCGGTATGGGGGTCATCCTCGATCAACAAGGCGCGCATCGTGCCTCCCGTGGATGCCCATGGTAGCGCCGCCGCACGCAGGCGGCGGGCCACCCGGTGCAGTGGTTCAGCTCTTCTTCGCGGCGGCCTTGGCGTCCTCGCAGCGGCCCTGCTTGTCCTGCTTCTGGTGTTCGGCGCACTTGGTGGCGTGGGCAGGCTTGGCGGCCGTGGTCTTGGCGCCCGGCGCGATGGACGGTGCCGGCGTGGCGGCGAACGCGGTGGCGCCTACCAGCGACAGGGCGAGAGTCATCAGGGAATAGCGCAGCTTCATGGGAATGTTCCTCGATAGGGCGTGATGCGGTGGGCCAATTCCCACCGTGGCGCCACTCTGCGCCTCGCCGCCTCACGGCGGTCTTGCCGGTGGATTACAGTTTCGTCATGCGGCAGCGGTGGCCTAAAGCCTGCGGGCACGAACGCCACCTCACTCCACGCACCACGGAGAACGTCCATGGCCGGGACCGCCGATGGCATGATGCCCGCTCCTCCACGCCAGGATGGGCGTCATGGGCAAACAGGCATTCGAAGCATCGCTGGCGACCGGCCGGCACCGGCAACTCGCGCAGATGGCTGGCGACTGGGAAGGCCGCTTCCGCTTGTGGTTCTCGCCTGACCTACTGGCCTGCGAAGCGCCGCAGCGCGGGCGCATCCGCAGCGTGCTGGGCGGACGCTTCCTGATCCACGAATACGAAGCCCGCTACAACGACGAACCTGTCGAGGGCGTCGTGATGTACGGCTACCACCTGGACGAAGGGAACTGGGAATCCGCCTGGGTGGAAAGCTTCGGCACCGGCACCGGCATCATGTTCTCGACCGGCAGCGGCCGTGCCCCTTGCGCCGATGTACTCGGCAGTTATGGCGACGGACAGGGCGGCCCGCGTTGGGGCTGGCGCACGACGCTGGATCAGCCCGACCCGGACACGCTGGTCATCAGCATGTTCAACATCACCCCGCAGGGCGAGGAGATGCGGGCGGTGGAGACGCGCTACACCCGGGTCAGCCGCTGATCCCGGCCAGCTGCCGAAGCGCCTGTTCGAACACCTCGGGTGGCTGGCCGCCCTGCACCAGGTGGCGATCATTGAAGATCACCGACGGCACCGCGCGGATGCCGTGCTGCTGGTAGAAGTGCTCGCGTTCGCGAACCTGGGCGGCATAGGTGTCCGTCTCCAGGATGCGCCGCGCTTCGCCGGCATCCAGGCCGACCGCCGCGGCGATGTCCACCAGCGTGTCGCGGTCGGACACGTTGCGCCCGTCGCCATGGTAGGCCTGCAGCAGCGCGCGCTTGAGCGCCTGCTGCTGCGCCGCGCCGAGCTCGCCCGCCCAGTGCAGCAGACGGTGCGCGTCGAAGGTGTTGTAGATGCGGTCGCGCTTCTGCAGATCGATGCGCACCCCGAGCGCTTCGCCACGCTGTCGCAGCGCTTCGCCGTTCTGCGCCAGCTGCTCCGCGCTTAGCCCGTACTTGCGACCGAGGTGGTCCGCGATGGACTCGCCCTCGGCGACCATGTCGGGGTTCAGTTCGAACGGCTGAAAGTGCAGCTCCACCTGCAGGTCGCCACCCACGCTGGCGATGGCGCGCTCCAGCGCCGCCAAGCCGATCGCGCACCAGGGACAGGCGACGTCGGAGACGAAATCGATCTTCACAGGCTTGGACATGCGCTGCGCCTCATTCCTTCGCGGTGTTCTTGTAGACGCGGCCCTGCTTCATCACGAAGCCGACGTTCTCCAGCACGGCGACATCCTGCAGCGGATCGCCGTCGACGGCGATCAGGTCGGCGGAGTAGCCCGGCTTCAGCACGCCCACGTCCTTGTCGATGCCGAACAGGCGCGCGTTGACCACTGTGGCCGACCGGATGGCCTGCAGAGGGGTCATGCCGAACTGCACCATGCGCGAGAACTGACGCGCATTGAGGCCATGCGGATAGACGCCGCCATCGGTGCCGAAGCCCATGATGGCGCCGGCCTGGTGCGCCTTGCGGAAGTTCTCGCGCTGGGTGGCGCCGACGCGGCGCTCCTTCTCCAGCGACTCCGGCAGGAAGCCGGCCTTCTCGCCTTCGCCGAGGATGTACTCGGTGTTGTAGATATCCATCACCAGCACGGCGCCGTGCTTCTTCGCCAGCGCGATGCCTTCGTCGTCGATGAAGCTGGCGTGCTCGATGGAGTCCACGCCGGCCAGCAGCGCATTGCGGATGCCGGTGGCGCCGTGCGCATGCGAGGCGACCTTGCGGCCCAGCGCATGCGCTTCGTCGACGAGGGCCTTCAGTTCTTCCAGCGAATACTGGGGCGCGCCGACTTCGGTGCCCTTGGACAGCACGCCGCCGGTCGAGCACGTCTTGATGAAGTCGGCGCCGAACTTCACGTCCTGCCGCACCTTCTGGCGCACGGCCCACGGGCCGTCGGCCACGCCCTCGCCCACCGCCTTGTATTCGGCAGGCAGCAGGTTGTTGTCGCTGCAGTGGCCGCCGGTGATGCCGATGGCGATGCCTCCCGCCAGGATGCGCGGCCCCTCCACCTCACCGTTCGCGATCGCATCGCGCAGCGCCACGTCCGCGTAGCCCGGCGATCCCGGCACGCGCACGGTGGTGAAGCCGGCGAGCAGCGTGGTGCGTGCGTTCTTCGCACCCTTGATGGCGGCGGCCGGCAGCGAGATCGCCAGGCGACGATAGCCCTGCAGGTCGGCATCGCCATGCAGGTGCACGTGCGCATCCATCAACCCGGGCAGCACGGTCTTCGTCGACAGGTCGTGCACCGTCGCGCCGGCCGGTACGGGCGTGCTCGCGGCCGGGCCGATGGCGGTGATGCGCGCGTCCTCGATGACGATGGCCTGATCGGTCAGCACGCGACCCGATTCGACATCCAGCAGGCGGCCCGCCTTGACGTAGGTCGTCGCCGCGAACGCGGGCGCGCAGGCGACGGACAGGACGGCGGCGAGGACATTCACCACACGGGCGTGCAGGCGCATCGGAACTCCGGGACTGACAAGGAGGCGTGACTCTAGCAATTCCTCCCGCTTGGGAGGGTCGGCCTCGACAGCTGATTTTGTAGGAGCGCCCCTTGGGCGCGATGCTGTTCTCGCGATTTCACCCAGCGCATCGCGCCCATGGGGCGCTCCTACAGGATCACGAGGCCGACGGATCGTGCGACGTGGCCGTCAGACCGGGGTGGGATTGCGGTAGGCGAAGCCGGCCTGGTGCCAGTACGGATACGGTTTCGGACGCTGGCTGGCAGCATCCAGCTTCGCCACGTGCTCCGCGGTCAGGTTCCAGCCGACCGCACCGAGGTTCTGCTTCAGTTGGTCCTCGTTGCGCGCACCGATCACCACGGTGCTGACGGTCGGCCGCTGCAGCAGCCAGTTCAGCGCGACCTGCGGGATCGACTTGCCGGTTTCCTGCGCGATCTCGTCCAGTGCATCGACCACGTCGTACAGGTACTCGAGATCGACCTGCGGGCCGGCGTCCTGCGCGGTCTGCGACTGCAGGCGGCTGGTCTCCGGCAGCGGCTGGCCGCGGCGAATCTTGCCGGTCAGGCGGCCCCAGCCCAGCGGGCTCCACACCACGGCGCCGACGCCCTGGTCGGCGGCGAGCGGCATCAGTTCGTGCTCGTAGTCGCGGCCGACCAGCGAGTAGTAGGCCTGGTGCGCGACGTAGCGCGTCCAGCCATGGCGGTCGGCGGCGGCGAGCGACTTCATCAGGTGCCAGCCGGAGAAGTTGGAGACGCCGAGGTAGCGGATCTTGCCGGCCTTCACCAGCGTATCCAGCGTGGACAGTACTTCCTCCACCGGCGGGCGCGCGTCGAAGCCATGCAGCTGGAACAGGTCGATGTAGTCGGTACCGAGCCGCTTCAGCGCGGCATCGACGGCATTGATCAGGTGGTGGCGTGAGGAGCCGACCTGGTTTTCGCCGTCGCCGAAGCGGAAGGTCGCCTTGGTGGAAATGATCAGCGCGTCGCGCGGCCTGCCCTTGATGGCTTCGCCGAGGATCTCCTCGGCCGCGCCCTTCGAATAGACGTCGGCGCTGTCGAACATGTTGAGGCCGGCATCGAGGCAGACGTCGACCAGGCGGCGTGCCTCGGCGACGTCGGTGCTCCCCCATGCGCTGAACAACGCCCCCTGCCCGCCGAAGGTGCCTGTGCCGAAGGAGAGGACGGGCACGCGGAAGCCGGATGCGCCGAGGTAGCGGTATTCCATGGGAGGGATCCTGAAACGGGGGAGTGCGCCATTGCACTCCCCCGTCGTCGCGACGGCAACCCCTCGCGATGGAACGCTTAGTTCGCGCTCGCCGCCGGTCGCACGATGACTTCGCTCACATCCACGTCGTCGGGTTGCTCCACCGCATAGGCGATGGCGCGCGCGATCGCCTCGGCGGGAATCGCGACCTGGCGGAAGTCCTCGAGCCATGCCTTGATGCCGGTGTCGCTGGTGGTCTCCGCCAGTTCGCTGGTGGTCACGCCCGGCGAGACGACGGTGACACGCAGGTTGTCGTGTTCCTGCCGCAGTCCTTCGGACAGCGCGATCACGGCATGCTTGGTGGCGCAGTACACCGCAGCGCTGGGCCACACGCGATGGCCGGCGGTGGAGGCGACGTTGATGATCTGGCCGCCGCGCTGGGCCTGCATCACCGGCAGCGCGGCGGCGATGCCGTGCAGCACGCCGCGGAGGTTGACGTCGATCATCTGGTTCCATTCGTCGATCTTCAGTGCAGCCAGCGGCGACAGCGGCATCACGCCTGCATTGTTGACGATCACGTCGAGCCGGCCGAACTCGTTGCGGGCGAAGTCGACGAAGGCCTGCACGTCGTCGAGACGGGTGACGTCGAGCGCACGCTGGCGGGCGGTACCGCCGGCGGCTTCGATCCCGGCGACCAGCTGCTCGAGCCGGTCGGTGCGGCGTGCGCCGAGCACGACCTTCGCGCCGCGGCGGGCGAGTTCGCGGGCGGCGGCTTCGCCGATGCCGCTGCTGGCACCGGTGATGGCGATGACTTTTCCTTCGATTCCGGACATGGGACACCTCGTTGGGGGAAGCGCGGCGCGGGGTGCGCCGGCACGGAGCGCAGTCTGGGCGCCGGGCCCGCGGCCTCGATATCCGGTTCCTCGTCGATCCTTGCCCGATCCTGCCAAGGCCAGCCACAAGCCGTTCCATCCGCGCGCCCGCTGCGTAGACTCGTTTCCATCCTCTTCGCCCGTTCCACAGGCAGGCCCCATGCCCCACACTCCCCCTCCCCTTGGCGACCGCGTCCACGAACTGGCCGGTCTGATTGAACGATCCACCGGCAAGGACGGCTTCCACACCACGGCGATCCCGGCGCTGAACTTCTCGCGGCTGAGCGCCCCGATGGAGTTGCCGATGCGCGGCGTGCAGGAAGCGGCGCTCTGCCTGATCGTGCAGGGCGCCAAGCGCGCGATCCTGGCCGACGAGGTCTACGACTACGACGCCAGCCGCTTCGTGGTCGCCTCGGTGGACCTGCCGGTGACCGGCCAGGTGACCGAAGCCTCGGCAGAAGCGCCTTATCTCTGCCTGATCCTGAAGCTCTCGGCCGCGACCATCGCCGAGATGGTCACCGAGGCCGAATCGGCCAAGGCACCGCTGCCGCCGCCGTCGCGCGGCCTGTTCCTGCAGCCGAGCAGCGTGGAAATGCTGGATGCGGCGATCCGGCTGGTGAAGCTGCTGGACACACCGCGCGACATCCCGCTGCTGGCGCCGCTGGTGGAACGCGAAATCCTCTACCGCGTGCTGTGCAGCCCGCAGGGCGCGATGCTGCGTCATATCGGCATCGCCGACAGCCAGGGCCAGCGTGTCGCGAAGGCGATCCACTGGCTGCGCGAGCACTACGCCAAGCCGCTGCGCATCGACCACATCGCCCGCGAAGTGCACATGAGCGCCTCGGCGCTGCACCACCACTTCAAGGCCGTCACCGCGATGAGCCCGCTGCAGTACCAGAAGCAGCTGCGCCTGCAGGAAGCTCGCCGGCTGATGCTCAGCGAAGTGCTGGATGCGGCGAGCGCCGGCCATCGCGTCGGCTACGAAAGCCCGTCGCAGTTCAGCCGCGAATACAGCCGCATGTTCGGCGCGCCACCGGTGCGCGATGTCGAGCGGCTGCGCAACCTCTGAACGGCGTGGAAACATGGACTGAACGCCAGGCGGCACGGGACGGCATGCGTGGTTGTCCGGCCCCGGTTGCGGGCGCACACTTCATGTGACATCCACGGAGGACCCGCCATGAAGGCGCCTGCCCTGCTGCTCACCGCCCTGGTCGCGCTCGCCGTTGCCGCGCCCGCCGTGGCGGCCCCCAAGACCGTCACCGATCCGACCCTGCCGCGCAGCGTGCCCGCCGACGGTGGCGCGGTCAGCGTCAGCTGGACCGACCCCGCGCAGTTCAGCGAGATCAAGTACAGCGGCAACCGCTGGGAAGCCGAGCGCGGCAGCTGGGTCACCCAGTTGGCCACCTACCTGCGCGACGAGGCCGGCCAGCGCCTCGCCCGCGGCCAGACCTTGGACGTCACGATCTCCGACATCGACCGTGCCGGCCGTTACGAGCCGACGGTGCGCGCCGGCATGAACGACATCCGCATCGTGAAGGACCTCTACCCGCCGCGCATGACGCTCAACTTCACGCTGAAGGGCGCGGATGGACAGGTCGTGGCCGAGGGCGAACGCAAGCTGGTCGACCACGCGTTCCTGATGGGCACGCAGATCAACAACAACGACAACCTGCGCTACGAGAAGCGGCTGATCGACGACTGGCTGCGCAAGGAATTCCGCAGCGGCGCAGCCCTGACCTCGACGCCCTGATATCCACTGGTGTTCCGCGACATGCAGGCCCCGCTCACCGCGGGGCCTGTCCGTTTCCGTCGTCCGATTCGTGCGGGTAGACCGCCGAGACGGTGCACTGGATGCGGATGCCGCGGCGCGACCAGCGTCGCTCGTCACCGGGTATCAAGGCGTCCGCGTTGCCCGAATCGAAGACGCTGTTGCCGCCGCTATCCTGTGCCACCACCCGGTCGCCGGGATTGCCGCAAATGAGTCCGATGCCCACGCCCGAACGGAACGTGATCGCAGGCGCCGAATCCAGGTCCGGGCACGACTGCGCGAGTTCGACACGGTAGTAGCGGTGCCCGCCAGAACGCTTCGGCGACAGCTCCACCAGCATGCCCTGCTTGTCTTCCGACCAGGCGCGCAGGTAACGGGGGTTGAAGCAGAAGTTCGACGAGCCAGCGAAGCCGTGTCGGCGCGGCGCGCGTACCTGCACGGTGTCCAGCGTGGTCACGCCGTCGTCCGACACCTGCGAGGCGCGGGCGAGCGCCGCGTACTCGCGCGCATCGACGGTGGCGATGGCGGCCACCGCGCACGTGGCATCGCCGATACGCACGTATTCCCGCCCGGTGCCGCACACCCAGCCCTCGCGTGCCAGCAGCACCGCCTGCGCCTGGCTGGCGCCCGGGCAGCCTTCCGCCAGATCGATGCGGAAACGCTGGCCGTCGCGGCCCTGCACGGCGAGCAGAGCGGGCGACACTTGGCGCACTTCGTCCATCTGGCGGGCATCTAGGCAACCGGGGGCGGGCGGGATGCGCGGCGTCGGCGCAGGCGTCTGCGCGTGGGCCGCGGTCAGCGGCAGGGCCAGCGCCCACATGGCCAGTATCCGTCGCATCCGTGCTGCTCTCCCTGGAAGTGCGCCGATGGTAAACCAGGGTTGTGGCGTGCTGGCGCAGACACCATATCGGACGCATCCCTTCCGCGGAGCTCGCTAATGACCGTCTTCGATCTCACCCCGCCCACCGATGCGCAGCGCGAGACCCTGATCGCGGGACTGAGCGAGGAAGAGCGCCGCGTGCTGCTGCACCATGGCACCGAGGCGCCGTTCTGCGGCGTGTTCCTGGACAACAAGCTGGACGGCGTCTACACCTGCCGCCTGTGCGGATTGCCGCTGTTCCGTTCCAGCGCCAAGTTCGATTCGGGCACCGGCTGGCCGAGCTTTTTCCAGCCCGTCGACGAGGCCCATGTCGGCCGCATCCGCGACAGCAGCTACGGGATGATCCGCACCGAGATCGTCTGCGCGCGCTGCCAGTCGCACCTGGGCCACGTGTTCCCGGACGGCCCGCCGCCGACCGGCGAGCGCCACTGCCTGAATTCGGTGTCGCTGGCCTTCACCCCGAACGGCGACGCCTTGCCCGATCCCCTGCACCGCGGCGGTCCGGAAGCGCAGCCGGCCGGATAGGCTCGCGTCCGGGCTGTCATAAGACCGGCACATGACGGCGGTAGCCTGAACGTCATTTCCCTGACCTGTGGCTGCCGCACGCCTGCAACATGTTGCCGCCTGTCACGCCCCCTGTGTCCGTCCCACCGCTCACCGGGCTGCCCGGCGCGTTGTGGCTGTACCGCTTCGACGCGGAGGGACGCGCCCAACCCGTGGATGCCGTGCGGGAGGCATCGGATACCTGGCACTGGCTCCATCTGGACCTGAGCGATACGCGCAGCGCGCAGTGTGCGGCCACGTTGCCCATTCCCGGCGAAGCGCGTGCCGTCCTGCTGTCGCCGGACACCTACGTCAACCTGCAGCGCGAAGATGACGTTGCCCAGGGCGTCTTCGTGGACTGGACGCACCAGCGCGGCGTCGATCCCGCGGCCGAAGGGCAGTTGCGCAACGACGACGGCATCGGCTGGCTGCACTTTGCATTGACACCGACATTGCTGGTCACCGCACGCCGCCAGCCCCTGCGGTCGGTGGAGGCCGCACGCCGCGGCATCGCCGGACAGACGCGCGTCGGGTCGCCCGTGCGCCTGCTGGAGGCCATCGTGGAGCGCTTCGCCGACACGGTGGAGCGCAGCAGCGACAGCCTGTCGGTGCGGCTGGACCGCATCGAGGACCGTGTGCTCGCCGACAGCATCGGCGAGGAACGACGCGACCTGGCCCAGTTGCGGCACCAGACGGTGCGCCTGCATCGCCCACTCACCGCGATGCGCCGCGTGCTCAAGCAGTTCGAGCAGCGCCACGCTGCCGAGGATGGCGACGACTTGCTCGCAGCGGTATCCCGCCTCAACCAGCGCTTCGACGATCTCGATGGCGACGTCGGCACCTTGCAGGAACGCGCGCGCCTGCTGCAGGACGAAGTCGCGGCGAAGCTGGCCGAACGCACCAACCGGCACCTGTACGTGCTGTCGATGGTCACCGCGTTGCTGCTGCCGCCCAGCCTGGTCGCCGGCCTGTTCGGCATGAACTTGCCGGGACTGCCGTTCGCCCACAGCACGCACGGCCTCGCCTTCGCCCTGCTGCTGGGCGCGGCATCGAGTGTGGTGGTGTACCTGGCGCTGCGGCGGATGGGCGTGTCGCGCTCCACGTAACCGTAGGAGGGGCTTCAGCCCCGACCACCATGGTCACAGGACAAGTCACCATGCTCGGCCGCGCCATGTCCGTACGATCGGTGCCGACGCTCCTCCTGCATCGGGCGCGGTATCCTGATCGCCTGATGACGCTCCCGCTCCGCACTGCCACCCGTTACGTCACCCCGCTGCGCGAAGGCGGCTCGATGCCCGCCGTGGTCGAAGCCGACGACGACGGCCTGTACGTCCTCAAGTTCCGCGGCGCCGGCCAGGGGCCGAAGGCGCTGGTCGCCGAGCTGATCTGTGGCGGGCTCGCAAAGGCACTGGACCTGCCGATGCCCGACCTGGCGCTGATGGAGCTGGATGCCGACCTCGCGCGCACCGAAGGCGACCCCGAGATCCAGGACCTGATCAAGGCCAGCGCCGGGCTCAACCTGGCGATGGATTACCTGCCCGGCGCGGTGAACTTCGACCCGGTCGCCGAGCAACCGGACGCCGATCTCGCCTCGCGAATTGTCTGGTTCGACGCCTTCATCAGCAATGTCGACCGCACCGCGCGCAATACCAACCTGCTGATGTGGCATCGCCGCCTGTACCTGATCGACCATGGCGCGGCGCTGTACTTCCACCACGGCTGGGACGGCGACGCGTCGGGTGCGGGCAAGCCGTTCCCGCTGATCCGCGACCACGTGCTGCTGCGCTGGGCGTCGCGTGTCGCCGAGGTCGATGCGGAACTGGCGTCGCGCCTCTCCGACGACGTGATCGCCGGCATCGTCGCCGACGTGCCGGACGCATGGTTGCAGGGGCCGGACACCTTCGGCGATCCGGCGACGCAGCGCGCCGCGTACGTGGCCTATCTGACGCAGCGCGTGGCGCGGCGCGAAGCGTTCGTGCAGGAGGCGATCCGTGTGCGCGCCTGATACCTACGACTACGCGGTGATCCGCGTGGTCCCGCGCGTGGAGCGCGAGGAGTTCACCAACGTCGGCATCATCCTGTCGTGCGAGCGCGCGGGATTCCTGGAGGCCCGCATCGAGCTGGACGAGGCCCGCCTGCGCGCGCTCGATCCCACGCTGGACCTCGACTCGCTGCGCCGCCACCTGGACACCATTCCCGCGATCTGCCGCGGCGGCGAAGCCGCTGCGCCGATCGGCCTGCTGCCGACGCGGGCGCGTTTCCACTGGCTGACCGCCAAGCGCAGTTCCATCATCCAGACCTCGCCCGTGCACATGGGCCGCTGCGGCGACCTGCCCGCGACGCTGGAGCACCTGATGGACCGCATGGTGCGACCGCCGAAGGCCACCGCACCGCGATGAGCGTCTACGTGGACGATCCGGTGACGCTGTGGCGCGGACAGCGCTGGGCGCACCTGATGGCCGACACGCTGGACGAGCTGCATGCGATGGCCGCACGACTCGGGATGCCGCGCCGCGCGTTCCAGGACAAGCGCAGCGGCGCGCATTACGACGTGAACGAAGCCTTGCGCGACGAGGCATTGCGGCTCGGCGCCATCGCCATTTCCCGCCACCGCGACCGCGAACAGGTCCGCGCGATCATCCGCATCGCACGCGCGCAATGGAGCGGACACACGGCAGAATCCTGACGCCGTAGAGCCGAGCTTGCTCGGCTCCATCGTCTTCCAATCCCTGATCGGTGGGCCGGAGAGCAGCGGAGCAAGCTCCGCTCTACGCGCAACTCAGAGCTGTTGCGCCTTGCCGCTGCGGATCGCCTCGTCCAGCAGGCGATCGACGTCCCGATGCAGCTTGTCCGTCGCCGCCATCTGCTTGCGCGCCAACGCTTCCTGCTGCCGCGCGAGGGGCTCCTGCTGGCGGGCGAGGACTTCCTGCTGGCGGGCCAAGGCATCCTGCTCGTCCTGCAGCGCCTTCATGCGGCGGTCGTTGGCGGCTTCGCGGGTGTCGGCGCCGCGCAGCGCGGCAGCCGCCTGGTGCTGGGCGATCTCCGACATCTTCACGCCCAGCTCGCCCTGCTTCGAGCCCAGCTCGCCCTGGCGTTCGCCGAGCGCACCCTGCTGTTCGCCGAGCTTGCCCTGCTGCTCACCCAACGCCTGGACCGGTGCATGCGCGGCTTTCATCCGCTGCACCGTGGCGGCATCGCGCACCACGTACTGCTTGCCGTTCTTCCGCACCCACAGCAACGGGGCGTTGCCCTGCTGCAGGCGCTGGGCGGTGCGGATGTCGTCGCTGTGGCCCGCCATCGATACGTCGTCGCCGTCGATGAGCACGTACGCATCGCCATTGCGCTGGTGGCCGATGTTGACCGCGTGCGTGCTGGAACTGGTGTAGACGCGCGGAGCCGGAGGGGGCGGCGGCGGTGCGGGCGGTGCGACCTTCGGCGGTGCGGGCGGCGCCGGCGGCGGAGGCGGCGCCGGCAGGTCGCGCGCAGCGGCAACGACGACCGCACGCGGCGACACTGCGGGCGATGCCGCTGCGGCAGGCGTGGCGACAGGTGCCGCAGCCGGTGCGACCACCGGTGCTACCACCGGTGCTGCGACGGGCGAGGTGCGGGCGGTGACGCGGTAGGGCATGGCGGCCAGCGCGACGATGCCAACGGTCAGCGCGAGCGCGCCGGCACGCAGGGGGGAAGCGGTCTGCTGCAACATCAACAGTCTCCTCTTGAGAATGCGGAACGTGGGGGACGCGCCAGCCAACGCCGGCGCCGGGGTGGTGGAAACGCCCAGCTTCACCAGCAGGCGTCCGTAGTCGTGGGCGGCGTGGTGCTCGTCCTCGAGCACGGCCGCGTCGCAGGCGACCTCGCGGGCGAAGGCGTATTCGCGTGCGGCCAGGTGCGCCACCGGGTGGAAGAAGAACAGGTGCTGCGCGAGCGCCGGCATCCACGCCCACCACAGATCGCGGCGTTGCAGGTGCGCGAGTTCGTGGTGCAGCGCCATGTGCAGGTCGTCGTCGCCCATCGCCGCGATGCGGTCGGCCGGCAGCATCAGTACCGGACGCCAGGGGCGGGCCAGCATCGGCGAATCGATCTCGTCGCTGGCCAGCAGTGCCGGCACATGCGCAATGCCAAGCCGCTGCGTCAACGTCTGGTACACGCGGCGAACGCGACGATCGCGGCACGGACGTGCGCGTTCGATCTGCCCCCGCAGGCGCCAAGCGTGGCGCAGCGTGTTGGCCAACATCACGGCGATGCCGGCGAGCCAGGCGGCGAGCAGCAGCACACCGGTATCGATCCGCGACGCTTGCGTCGCTGGCGCCGGCATGACCGCCATCGTGGATGCGGCAGACGTCGACGCGTCCGCGGCCATCGCCACGACGACGGGCGCGGCGGCTGGTGTCGCAGGCAACAGCGGCAACACGACCGGCGCATGCCAGACAAGCCCCACCACCATCTGCGTAGCGACCAGCCACCACAGCCAAGCACGGGTGCGCGCATCCAGGCGTGGCAGGTAACGGCACAGCGCCCAGACCAGCGCGGCGAGGAGAAGCGACTGCAGGCCGACCGCGAGCACGCGGTCGATCATGGCGTCGGCAAGGGCGATAAGGTCCATCTCAACCCTCCTTCCGCTTCGACTGCAGGTTGGCGACCAGCGCTTCCAGTTCGGCCAGTTCGTCGTCGCTGACTTCGGTGCGCTGCGACATCCAGGCGACGAACGGGGACAGCGAGCCCTGCAGCGTCTTCTCCACGAAGCTGCCCACCGCACTGCGCATCACGTCGTCGTGCTGGGCGACCGGGGCATAGCGGTACACGCCGTCGACCTGGCGGCGGCGCAGGAAGGCTTTCGCGCGCAGCCGCTCCATCATCGTCAGGACCGTGGACCGGGCCAGTCCGCGCGCCTCGCCGAAGGCGGCGGCGACCTCGCCGACGCTGGCTTCGCCGTGCGTGGACAGATGCTGGAGCAGCGCCAGTTCCTGGTCGCCGATGGACTTGCGGGCCTTGCCGGGCATGGGATCGCCTCGTGACTACAGTTGTCGTCAACATGCCCGTGACGACAACTGTAGTCAACCCTGCCGAAGGTCACTCCCCGCCGCCGGCCGACGAACGTTCGCGGCTCAAGAAACGGTCCGTCGGGCCGATCCTTGGGTGACCCCACCCTGCGGCCGTGTCGCCATGCTCATCATCGTCGGCTTCATCATCGTCACGCTCAGCGTGCTTGGCGGCTATCTCGGCTCGCACGGCAAGCTCGGCGCGCTGTGGCAGCCCTTCGAACTGGTCATCATCGGCGGCGCCGCGCTGGGCGCGTTCATGGCCAGCAATCCGACCAAGGTGGTCAAGGGCACGATCTCGGCGACGCTGTCGGTGTTCAAGGGCGCGAAGTACAAGTCGTCCGACTACCTGGACGTGCTGACGCTGATCCACGAGATGCTCAACAAGGCGCGCCGCGATGGCTTCATGTCGCTCGAAGAACACATCGAGAACCCGACCAACAGCCCGCTGTTCCAGAAGTACCCCAAGATCCTCGCCGACCACCACCTGCTCGACTTCCTCACCGAGTGCCTGCGCCTGATGGTGGGCAGCAACATCGAACCGCACGAGCTGGAACCGCTGCTCGAACTGGAACTGGAAAAGCACCACCACGAAGCGATGGCGCCCGCGCACGCGCTGCAGAAAGTGTCCGATGGCCTGCCCGGCTTCGGCATCGTGGCGGCGGTGCTCGGCATCATCGTGACGATGGGCTCGATCGGTGGCGACATCGCCGCGGTCGGCGCGCACGTCGCCGCCGCGCTGGTCGGCACCTTCCTCGGCATCCTGCTGGCTTACGGTTTCGTCTCGCCGCTGGCCGCCGCCATCGAGGCGCAGGTGGAACAGGACAGCCGCATGTACGAATCGGTGAAGACCGCCCTGCTCGCCTGCCTGCGCGGCTACAACCCGGCGGTGGCGCTGGAGTTCGCGCGCAAGACGCTGCCCTCGGACGTGCGCCCGCCGTTCGCCGAGTTCGAAGCGCACCTGAAGGCCAACAAGTAAGCCACGGCGATGAGCGAGCAGCGCCCCACCATCATCGTCCGCCGCGTCAAGAAGGTCGCCGGCGGCGGCCATCACGGCGGCTCGTGGAAAGTCGCCTACGCCGACTTCGTCACCGCGATGATGGCGTTCTTCCTGGTGATGTGGCTGATGGGCGCCACCACCAACAAGGAACGCGCGGCGATCTCGGAATACTTCCGCAATCCCAGCCCGCTGAGCGGCAAGAGCTTCTCGCCCGCACCCGGTCCTGCCGGCCCCGGCGGCGCCAGCACCTCGATGATCAAGCTCGGCGGCACGATGGAACTGCCGAAGGGCGAGAGCGACAACCCGTTCGACAAGCCCCCGGGCGATGCTGACCAGGTGTCCGAGGAACAGCGGAAGGCGGAAGAGAAGCAGCGCCTGGAATCGCTGATGCAGGCGCTGGAAGAGGCGATCGGCAAGAGCCAGGCGCTGGAACCGTTCAAGGACCAGCTGCTGCTCGACCTGACGCCGGAAGGCCTGCGCATCCAGATCGTCGACCAGCAGAACCGGCCCATGTTCGACCTGGGCGGCACGGTGCTGAAGCCCTACACGCAGACGATCCTCGCGGAACTGGCCACCTTCATCAACCAGGTGCCCAACCACATCAGCATCACCGGGCATACCGACGTCACCCAGTACACGTCCAACCGCGGCTACACCAACTGGGAACTCAGCGCGGAACGCGCCAACGCCGCCCGCCGCGCGCTGGTGCTGGGCGGCATGCACGAGGACAAGGTGTCGCGCGTCGTCGGCCTGTCTTCGTCGGTGCTGTTCGACAAGCAGAACCCGCAGAATCCGATCAACCGGCGCATCAGCATCGTGGTGATGACCAAGGCGGCCGAAGACGCGCTGCAGGGCGAAGGCCGCCTGCTGGCGCCCGGCGCGCCGTTGCCGGATGCCGATGTCGCCATGCCGAATCCGCCCGTCGATACGACAGCAGCCGTGGCGCTGACCGCGCCCGCCGCGCCGCACACGACGGCGGAGCCCTGAGACCGGCCGCGCTGAGTCAAGCGCCGCCGGCAGGCCCCTTCAGCTCGATCGTGTTGCCGTCGGGATCCCTGAAGTAGAGCGACAGGCCATCGCCTTCGGCGCCGAAGTTCATCTCCGCCGGACCGTCCGGCACGATGCCGACGCCGGCGAGATGCGCGACCAGCGCGGATTCGTCGAACGGTTCGATGCGCAGGCAGAGATGGTCGACGTTGCGGCCTTCGGCGCCTGCTGGCGCGCCGCCGCGCGCACCGAGCGTCCCGTCGATGGCGACCAGATCGATCATCGACGCGCCGGCCCGCAGGTGTACCAGGCCGAGGTGTTCGCGCGTGCGTACCACCTGGCACCCCAGCACATCGCCGTAGAAGACGATGCTGCGGGACAGGTCGCGCACGCGCAGGACGAGATGGTCGATGCGCTGGACGTCGAAGGGGCGTGTCATCGGGAAAACTCCTGGCCTTTCCCATGCGACGAGCGACCGGCGCATGGATCGACACCCCCCCACCGCCATCATGTCGGCGTCGTATCCCCCGACGACGGCGACCGCTGCGCCAAGGACCGCAGCAGATCCTCCGACACCGAGCGGACATGGACATCCTGCTGCGGGAACGGAATCTCGATGCCGGCCTCGCCCAGCGCCGCGTGCAATCGCGTCATCAGGTCGCTGCGGATCGCCGACCAGTCGTCGTAGCGACGGCTCCAGGCGCGGATGGCGAAATCCAGCGAGCTGGCGCCGAAACCGGTGAACAGCACGGCGGGGGCGGGATCGTCGGCGATGCCGGGCGTGGTCCGCGTGGTTTCCTGCAGCAGTTGCATCACCCGCGTCACGTCGGAGCCGTAGGCGACGCCGAGGTCGACGTCGACGCGGCGGTTCTGGTCGACCAGCGTCCAGTTGGTCACCTTGTCCGACAGCAGCAGGCCGTTCGGCACCACCACGTCTGCGCCCTCGAACGTGCGCACCGTGGTGGCGCGCATGCCGATGGTGCGCACGCGGCCTGCGGTACCGCTGATGTCGACCGCGTCGCCCGGCTTTACCGGGCGCTCGAACATCAGGATCAGTCCGGAGACGAAATTCTTCACCACGTCCTGCAGGCCCAGGCCGATGCCCACGCCCAGCGCGCCGAACATGAAGGCCAGTTGGCCGATCTTGAAGCCCGCCGCCGACAGCGCCGCCAGCAGGCCCAGCAACAGCAGCACGTAATAGCTGAGCGAGGCGACGCTGTTGTCCACGCCGCGCGGCAGCGACATGCGCGGCAGCACTTCCTCGCGCAGCAGTGCGCGCAGCGTCCGCGCCACCCAGACCGCCAGCACCACGCCGATGCAGAACACCAGCACATGGCCCAAGCTGATCGACAGCTCGCCGTATTCGAACCGGTGCGTCACGATCGCCTTCGCCACGTCGTAGACCGGCCGGAAGATGCGGAAGCGGTTCATCGTGTAGACGATCCAGCCGATCACCGCCGCCACGCGCGCCCAGCGCGCGAGCGTATCGAGCAGGTGGCCGCCATGCCGGCGCATCAACCACAGCCGACGCACCTCGGGGCGCGCGCCCAGCCGGCGCAACAGGGCTTCCAGCACCGTCACCGCCGCATACAGGACCAGCGCGAAGTAGCCGCTTTCGATGATGCCGGCGGTCAGCATTTCCGCCAGCGACACGTTGCCCAGCACGTTCGCGACGATCGCCGCCGACAGGATCGCGACACCGCCCCAGGCCAGGCCATGCACGAGTCGACCGGCGCGGCCGGCCACGCCCGCATAGCGCTCGCCGCGCGAACGCCACAGCAGCCAGCCGGTCGCCGCGAGCGCCAGCGTGGACAGTCCCAGGTAGTAGAGCCGGTACAGGTAATCGCTGGCCACCAGCAGCACGGCCAGATGCTGCAGCAGGTAGAACGCCGTCGCCAGGTAGGGCCACGGCCCCAGCAGCCGGCGCCCCTGCTGCGGCATCAGGCGCAGCACCGGCACCAGCGCGACCAGCATCGCCAACTGGTGCAGGAACAACGGCGCGTTCGGCTCGAACAGCAGCACGCCGATCATGGACAGCAGCAGCCAGGTGGAGAAAGGACGCCCCACCACGCGCGACTCGGCGTCCGTCGCCAGCACCGCGGTCGGATCGAGGCGGCGGCGTCGGTGCCGCCACGCGATCCACAGCAGCACCGGCAGCAACATCAACTGCAGCACATGCAGCAGCCGCTGGTTGCCGACATCCGCCGCCGCGTACTGGGCGACGAAGCTGTTCTCCTGCTGGACCTCGCGCTTCAGGCTGTCCGCCACGTCCTGCCGCAGGACCGTGCGGTCCTGCACGCGCCACAACGGCGGCGCATCCAGGCGGAACAGGCGCCGGTCCGAGTACGCGATGGCATCGTCCACCGCCTGCTGCCCGGCCTGGATGCGCGCGGCGAGCAGGTTGGCGCGTTGCCCCAGGCGGATCTGCCCCGCCAGTGGCGTGGACAGCGCCTGCTCGGCCGCCTGCAGCCGCGCGGATACGCCCTCCACGCGCGCGCGCAGCGCATCCGGCGTGCCGTCCGCCGCCATGCCCTGCCGGGTGAGCTCCCAGTCGGCGCGGCGCAGCGCCAGTTCCGCCGCATCCTGCGCGTACGGCGCCACCGACGCCTGCATGTCGCCGCGCCAGCGCGCGTACTGGCGCGCGTCGAACTTCCAGTGGCGCTCCATGCTTTCCAGCCGCAGCACGGGCAGCGTGCGCAGCTCACCGTAGGCGAACAGGCCGTTCTTCTCCGCCACCGACGTCTCGATGGTCGCCAGCCGCGGCACCAGCCGGCCGAGCGGATCGGCACGCTCCGCGCGCAGCGACACTTCCTCCGCATAGCGTTCGTCCGCATCGGCGCGACCGGGGATGTCGGCCAGCGCGATCGCTTCGGGCGCCTTCGGCTTGGAAGGCGACAGCAGCGTGGTGACGTCCTGCGCCGTCGCGGCATTGGCCACCGACAGCACCAGGCAGGCAAGGCAGGCCAGCAGCACGCGCATGACGGACGATCTCGGAACGGGGCGACGCCGCGAGTCTAGCGCGTGCGACGTCGCTGGACGGCGATCAGAACGCGTCGCTGCCCGGCCGGATCTCCACGCCCATCACCGCGGCCAGCTGCTGCATGCCTTCATCGTCGCGGCGCAGCGCCATCCAGCCGGCGTAGGCATCGCTGTCGGTGTTCCAGTTCCACAGCGTGTAGCCGTGCTCGCGCAGGCGGTCGTAGGCGGTCGCCATCAACGCCGGCACGTCGGTGCCGTCGAGGAAGTCCTCATCGCTGGTGTCGCCACCCCAGTCGATCTCGATGGCGTAGCGCGCGGCCAGCTGGTTGACGCAGTCGATGAAGGACTCCGTGTCCTTCCAGTCGACATGGAAGCCGGACGTCCAGTCGATGGCATCCTTCAGCGTCCACAGCACCTGGTCCGGTTCCGCGCCCTCTTCGCCGCTGGCGTCGCGGTAGGCGGCGAACTGGCGCAGCGCGGTTTCCTCGTCGCCGGGGTTGATGAGCACCAGCAGGTTCCAGACCAGCGCCTCGGTGTCGTCCAGGTCCATGTCGTCTTCGTCGTCGAAGGCATAGCGGAAGTTGTCGTCGGGATCGAATTCGTGATCGGGCAGGGTCATGGGGCGTCTTCGTGGCAGTGCCGCGACGTGGCGCGGCGGGACGATGTCAAGGTTGGCTGAATATTAAAGCCACGTGATGCATCCGCGTGTGGAGGGGTCGGCGTAGAGGTCGGCACAAGCGCAGCAACGACACCCCCTCACTTCAGGAGATACCCATGAACCGCACCGTCCTTTCCGTGGCCCTGCTCGCCGCCTTCACCGCCGCGGCGTGCTCGCCCAAGACCGCCGAAGCCGATGCCGGCAGCGCGCCCATGCCCGTGGCCGAGGCCAGCGATCCGATGCCGGCCGACAACACCGCGACGCCGGCCGGGCAGAAGGACGTGGTGGACACCGCGATCGCTTCGCCCGACCACACCACGCTGGTCAGCGCCGTGCAGGCTGCCGGCCTGGTGGACACGCTGAAGGGCGCCGGTCCGTTCACCGTGTTCGCGCCGACCAACGCCGCCTTCGACGCACTGCCCGCCGGTACCGTCGATACGCTGCTGAAGCCGGAAAGCAAGGCCGACCTGACCTCCGTGCTGACCTACCACGTGGTGCCGGGGGCGGTGGATGCCGCCACCCTCACCCAGCAGATCCAGGCCAGCGGCGGCACCGCCACGCTCAAGACCGTGCAGGGCGGCGAGCTGAAGGCCCAGGTGGTGGATGGCGGCGTGACGCTGACCGACGCCAAGGGCAATGTCGCCAAGGTCACCACCGCCGACCTGAAGGCGAGCAACGGCGTGATCCATGTGGTCGACAAGGTGCTGATGCCGTAATTCCTCGACGGCAGCACACGCCGGGGCGGTCGTGGTGGGCCGCCCCGGCGTTCTTTGTCTCTGCCACGCGCGGGGTCTATCGTGGCGGCATCGGCTTCACGCCGGTGCGCCGGAGAAGACCCGCCATGTTCAATCCGCGTCCCGTGGTCCGGCAGATGCCCATCGGCCACGGCCATGCCTGCATCGTGATCGACGACGCCCTGCTGGCGCCGGAGCGGCTGCCCGCGTTCGCGGAGGCCTACCGCGAGGACTTCCAGCCGGCGCCCGCGGCCGTGTTCCCCGGCCTGCACCTGCCCATGCCAGAGGACTTCACGGCATTGCTGCACGACGTCGTCCGCGACCACGCACGCCAGGCCCTCGGCGTACGCCGCGTACTGCGCAGCGCCAGCCGCTTGTCGCTGGTGACCACGTCGCCGCCCGCGCTCGCGCCGGCGCATTGGCTGCCGCGCCGGCAACGCGCCTTCGAACCGGACCAGTGCCTGGTGCTGGCGGAACTGTTCCTTTTCCACGACCCCACCCTGGGCGGCACCCACTTCTTCCTGCCCCGCGTTTCGCCACAGCAGGTCGAACAGCTCGAACACGACGCCGAAGCCTTGCTGCCGGAGGACTTCTCCCTGCGCCACGCGATCGCCGCCGGCTATCCGCAGGCCTCAAGCGCCAGCTTCACCCATGCACTGACGGTGCCGGCGCGCTGGAATCGCCTGCTGATCCACGACGGCGCCGCGTTCCGCGCGCCCGCCATCGCCGACCCCGCCCGGCTCAGCGCGGATCCGCGGCGCGGACGGCTGACGCTGCGGGCCACGCTGGCGTGCAGCCGCCACCGCGTGGCCTGGTGAGCGGGGCGCTTCGGGTATCCTTGCCCACCCGTTCTCCGCATACCGCCTTCCCAT
This sequence comes from Pseudoxanthomonas japonensis, assembly GCF_043632995.1. Taxonomy (NCBI): domain Bacteria; kingdom Pseudomonadati; phylum Pseudomonadota; class Gammaproteobacteria; order Lysobacterales; family Lysobacteraceae; genus Pseudoxanthomonas; species Pseudoxanthomonas japonensis. Next base: position 3,851,337 of record NZ_CP171632.1, read on the forward strand.
GTCCGATACACCTCCCGACCGTCTTTCCTCCGATCCGCGCAGCCCGTTCCACGATGCCGTGGCGATGGACCGCGGCGTGGGCATCCGCTTCAACGGCGTGGAGCGCGACAACGTGGAGGAGTACTGCATCAGCGAAGGCTGGGTGCGCGTGCCGGTGGGCAAGTCGAAGGACCGCCGCGGCAATCCGATGACGATGAAGGTCAAGGGCACGGTCGAGGCCTGGTATCGCTCGCCCGCGGCCGAGTGACGCGGCGCGGCCACGACACATGGTCTGAACACCCGCGTGGCACAATCCCGGCCTGCACTGCACGCCGGGAGGGCGCATGAAATTCCTGCTGATGATCTACACGGACGATTCCCTGCTCGAATCACTGCCGGAAGGCGCCTTCGACCAGATGATGCACGGCTGCATCACCCACGCCGACGAACTGAAGGCGCAGGGCACGCTGATCGAATCGCAGCAGCTCGAGCACGGCAGCACCGCGCGCACCGTGCGCGTGCGCAACGGCAGGACCAGCATCGTCGACGGCCCGTTCGCCGAGACGAAGGAAATCCTCGGCGGCTACAACCTCATCGAGGCCGACAGCCTCGAGGACGCGGTGAAGATCGCACAGGAATTCCCGTGGATCGGCACCGGCAGCATCGAAGTGCGGCCGGTGCGCGACTTCGACGAAGTCAGGCGCCGCGTCGGCGCCTGAGCTACTTCGCCTTCGCGCCGCCCAGGTGGCGCGACAGGAAATCCAGCAGGCGGGTGTAGTACGCGCGCTGGTTGGCTTCGGCGTAGAAGCCATGACCTTCGGTGCGCACGTACAGCGTTTCCACCGGCACGCCTGCCGCCTTCAGCGCCTTCTCCATGCGCTCGCTGTGCGCCTGCGGGGCGATCTCGTCCTTTCCGCCGGCCGCCAGGAACACCGGCACGCGGATGCGCTGCGCCAGCAGGTTGGGCGACACCTCCGCCAGGCTGGCGCGATGGTCGCTGATCCAGTCGTCCGCCCAGTTGCGCATCGACCGGCTGTCCCGTGAATCCTGCTTGTGCATCAGCGCCAGGTCGTAGACGCCGACGTAGCCCGCGGCGCAACGGTACAGGTCCGGCTCCTTCGCCACGCCCATCAGCGATGCGTAGGCGCCGTAGCTGGCGCCATACAGGCAGATCCGCTTGGGATCGGCGATCTTCTGCCCGATCGCCCAGCGCGTGGCGTCGGTGAGGTCGTCCTGCATCGTCCTCCCCCACTGCCGCGCTCCCGCGTGGCGGAAACTCCTGCCGTAGTTGCCGGAGCCGCGATAGTTCAGGCGCAGCACCGCGTAGCCCGCGCGCGCCAGCATCTCGGCCTCGTCGTTGACCTCCCAACCGTCGAAGACGCCGAACGGCCCGCCATGCGGCATCACCACCAGCGGCACCGGCCCGTCGCGCACCTCGCGCGGCCGGGTCAGGTAGCCGTGCAGCGCCAGTCCGTCGCGCGCGCGCAACGTGACCAGCTCGCTCGGCGCCAGCATCGCCGGATCCAGCCAGCTGCGCCGGCTGAAGATCAGGTCCGCGGCATTGGTGGTGGTATCGAACAGGTAGAAGTCGCCGGGGCTGGTATCGCTCCAGACGTACACCACCTTCAGCCGGCCATCGCGCGTCCCCGACGTGACGTCGACCGACGCGCCGGGAAACGCGCGCTCCAGCTTGCGGTAAAGGCGCGCGGTCGGCGACTTCTCGTCGAAGAACGCGGCACGCAGCCTGTCGTGCATGAAGAAAGTGCCGACCGGCGTGCGGTGGTCGTCGGCATAGATGATCTCGTGCGGATCGACCACCGGATCGCGCATCACCTCCTTGCGCGCGCCAGTGACCGTGTCGAACGCCACGATCGCATCCGGCCCCGTCGCCTGCTGCACCTGCAGGTAGGCGGTCCGTCCGTCGGCGGACAGGCCGAGCGGCCACTCCACGAAGCCGGTCCTGGCTTCATCGTTGACCAGCGTCCAGGGCGACGTGTCGTCGGCGCGGTGGTAGAGCTTGCTGACGTTGTCGTCGCCCGATCCGTGCGCGAACCGCACGCGCCGCGCCGCGTCGACGGTGAAGCTGGCGCGGCGCACCGGTGCCGTGGCGACGGTGTCCATGGTGCCGTTGAATACGTCCAGCCGCTCCACCCGCGTGTTGGGTGTCGACGTATCCAGCGCGTACATGCTGATCAGCACCTTGCGCGGATCGTCGGGCAGCGTGTCGATCAGGGACGCGGCGCGGGGCTGGAGTTGCGTGCCGTCCAGTCCGTAACGCGCGAAGATCTGGCGCCGCTTCGTGCCGTCCGCATCGGTGGCGTAAAGCTCGCCGGTGGGATAGGGCTGGTCGCGGGAGCCGTACTTCTTCGCCACCGACACCACCACGCGCTCGTCGCTGACCCACCACACGTTGCTGATGACGCTGTCGCTGCCGGCGTGGATCTTCGACGTCACCTGCCTGTCGGCACGACGTACCACGGCCAGCACGGTCTGGTCCTCCATCGGGACCGTCATGGCGTAGTAGGCGCCGGTCGGCGAGATCCTGAGCGTCTGCAGCACGTCCCGCTTCAGGAACGGCTCCAGATCCACCTGTGCGTGCGCCAGCGGCGCCAGCAGGCATCCCAGCAGGATGCCCGCATTCCGTGCTCCCCACCTCATGGACGCCTCCCGTGGCATCGCGTGTCCCCGCACGGATTAGAACGCAGCCCGACGGCCACAGACAAACGCAGGCGATCACGCCACGCGATGCCGGCGTCAGCGCGCGAGCGCGGCCGGCTCCTGCAGGCGTTCCACCGGTGGTGCCTGCGTGATGGAGGCGGCGTCGAGCCGCTGCTGGCCTGCCTGCAGCCACGCCTGCCCGGCGTCTGTGTGCAGGTATTCACGCGAGATGCGCTCGACGGCACCACCGTCGCCCTGTTTGGCCGCCTGCAACAGACGCTCGACCATGCCGCCCGACCGCGACACCTCCGCGCCGACCGGGACCGGTCCGATCTTGACGGGTTGCCAGGCCAGCTCGCGCGCGAGCGCTTCATTGCGGGGTTGCGCATCGAGGCAGTCGATCCTGCAGAGGTTCGACGGCGCGAGTTCCTCCTGCATCCCGCGCGTTCCCGCCTTGTCGTAGATCGAGGTGCGGTAGAAGAACCGGTGTTCCTCGGAGCGATGGATCACGTTTCGAGCGGGATCGGACGGTTCTTCACGCTTGTCCAGGAATGGCCGGTCGCTCAGGCCGTTGAGGTAGTCGATCATCAGGTTGCCGCTGCGGATCGGGATGCCATCCTGCGTATAGCCACCGCCGATGTCGCTGTGCGCACCGGCGACGGTGACGTTGAGGAAGCGCCCGCCATCGGTCACGCCAGGATCCATCACGCGGGTGGACTGGAACAGGTTGCGCCGCTCATCGTCGGCGGTGATCTGGAAACCCGACACCACCGACGGTGGCAGACGGCGGTCGTGATCGCGCGGCTCACCCGTGCCGACGGGGTCGAACAGGCCGACGGCCTGGATGACGGTGCCGGGTTCGCGTAGCGGTGGACCGATGTAGTCGACGTGCAGGATCCGACCATCGCCGTCGCGCGTGACCTGCGCACCTTCCGGATTCCGGATGCCACGCTCTTCTACCATCCGCGTGAAGCCGGCCGCCTGTTCCGCGCCACGACTGAAGCCGATGGCGGCGATGCGGATGTCCGCATCCGGGTTCTCCTTCAACCACGCGGCGGATTGCTTCACGAACTGCAGGTACATGTCCTCCATGCGCGACTCGTAGGTATGCCCCCTGATAAGGTCCAGGCCACCGTCGAATCCCCCTTGCGTGCCCGGGCCTTCCACATAGCCTTGCGCGATGGCGGGATCGCCCAGGGACTCGATCTGCCTGGCGATGCGCGCAACGTTCGTGTGATTCTCCGGCGCGTCCTTGACCACGCTGTTGCCGGTGCCGTCGAACGCCGCGACGAACAGACGATCGTCTGGTTTGCCACTGTCGTGGAGGACAGGCGCGGCGAATGTCGCCAGCTGTCCACTGGCGCGGTCAAAGCTCGCCAGGTCCGAGGCCGTTGCCGGTATCGTGCTCACGCCATCGGGGTGCCGCTCTCCGCCCATGTCCTGCTCCCTGGACTATCGTTTCAGTAGGTCCTGCTCCATACGCGCACCAGATCGTCGCGATGGCCGCTGTAAGGGTTACCGGGAACCTGCAGCTCTTTGGTCGGGATGAAAGCCCGCATGTACACCGTAATCGTCCGGTCCTCGACTTCCAGCACGATATCGGGATCGGTAATGGAGACGCCTTCGCGGATATCTTCACGCGGCACCCGATGGACGATCTTCTGATCACGGAAGATCTCGCCGATGTCGATGTCGGCCTCATGCGGTTGGCCGTCCTTCGATCGCCAGACCACATGGGCCGGCGGCGGAAAGTTCCGCCGCGCAAGGTGTCCTGCCCGCAGAATCTGCTCGCGCGTTCCGCGACGGGACACCAAGGGGGGGCTGACCTCTTCCGAGCCCTCGACGCCATGCGTGAAGCCCGCGTAGGTGATCCTGCAGCCGATGGTGTCGAAACAGTGCGCACCGAAGTTGTGCTGCACGAACGTCAACGGCCAGTCGGCCACCGTGTTGTCGACCTTGCCGACGGTCTTTGGGCTGCCCGATTCCTGCGTCATCACCATGCCTTGGCATCCTGAAGTTGAAAGGATCATCGCCGAGACCAGTACCAGCGAGAGTGCATGGCACGGCGAACCTCGACGGAGTGATGGCTTCCTGCCCTGCATCGGATAGGCCTCGCGCGTCTTGCGTGACGTCTTCTGTACGACAGAAGCGCCACGCACGCAAGCGCTCACTACGGAAACGCCAGGGTGGCGCCGCCTACATTCATGTACCTCAATCCGACGGCGTCGCGACATCGTCCATATGCACGACTTCCCACTGGTGACCGTCGGGATCCTGGAAGCTGCGCTGGTACATGAAACCGTAGTCCTTCGCTTCGAGCGTTTCGCTGCCGCCGGCGGCGATCGCCTTGTCCGCCAGCGCATCGACGCCGGCGCGCGACTCGGCCGACAGGCAGAGGATCGCTTCCGTGTGCGTGCGCGCATCGCAGATCGTCTTGCGGGTGAAGCCCTGGAAGAACGGCTCCACCAGCAGCATCACGTAGATGGTGTCGCTGATGACGATGCAGGCGGCGTTCTCGTCGGTGAACTGCGGGTTGTTCGCGTAGCCGAGCGCCGTGAAGAACGCCTTGGACCTGTCCAGGTCGCGGACCGGCAGGTTGACGAAGATCTGGGTGGTCATGATCGCTCCCTCAGGCCTGTGTCTGCGACTGGATCTGCGCGGCGAGGCGCGCTTCCTGCTCGCGCAATTCCGGCGTCAGTTCGTCGCCGAAGTCCTCGGCCTCGAACACCCGGCGCAGCTCGATCTCCTCGCCGCCATCGAATGGCGCGCGCTTGATCCACTCGATCGCCTCGTCGAAATTGCGCACCTGCCACAGCCAGAAACCGGCGACCAGTTCCTTCGTCTCGCCGAAGGGGCCGTCGATGACCGTCCGCTGCCTGCCGTCGAAGCGCACGCGTGCGCCGCGCGAGGTGGGATGCAGTCCCTCACCGGCCAGCATGATGCCGGCCTTGACCAGTGCTTCGTTGAACTTGCCCATCTCCTCGAGCAGTCCGGTGTCCGGCATCTTCCCGGCTTCCGACTCTGCACTGGCCTTCACGATGACCATGACGCGCATTGCGATCTCCTGTCGTGCGGACCGGTCGCTCCGGCCGCTTTCAGGATTGCGACGAACGGCCGTGGCGCGGATCGACACGGTATCGCGCGGCAGAGGCCGGCGTGCTTGAGCCCCCCTACGGGAGGCGCAGTTTCAGGTCGCGACGGCCCTGTGCTTCATTGCCGTGGTAATCGCGGGCAGTGATCCGGAGGGTGTAGTCGCCCGGCGGCAGCGCGCCCGCCTGCCACGTGCCCTCGCTCCACCTGCCGTCGCGTACCGTGTTGGTGACGCTGTACTTGAACCGCGTGACCGCACTGCCGTGCACGGTGATGCCGCTGCCCGGCGCGTAGGCGATCTGTACCGCCTCGTCGGATGGCAGGCGCTGGAAGTCGAGCGTCATGCGCGGCGACTCGAAGCCGGTGACCGGCGTGCCGTCGTCGTGCAGCAGCTGGTAACCCAGCGCGTACAGGCCCAGACGGCGGCGCGGCAGGTTGCGGTCGACCTGGTCCCACGCATCCACGACGATGCGTACTCCCTGCAGGTCGCGCGGCACCAGGACGCGTCCGTCCTGGCGCTGGTCGATGGGCTGGTCCAGCGTATCGAACAGGGCGACCTCGTCGATCCGCGGCGGATACGTATCGGTGAACCCGGTGAAGCCCAGCGCGATCGCGTTGCGCTCGTAGCCCGACGGTCCGATCGACAGGTGCACGTGCGCCATGCGGTTGACCGTGCCCAGCGCATCGCCCGCGGCGAAGCGGGCGCCGCGGCGCACGCGGATGCGGCTGGGATCACCGCTCAGGTCGCGCAGCAACTGGAAACGCGCGGGATCGAGCAGATCGCCGCGTGGCGTGCGGCCGACGCGCATGTGGATGTAGTCCAGCGGCCCCAGGCCCAGCCCTTCGCTGAGGCCGTTGAAGTTCCATGCCGCGGACGGACTGCTCACCTTGCCATCGGCGATGGCCAGCACGGTCGCGCCGACATCGCCACGGATGTCGAGACCGCCATGCAGGTGGTGCCGGCTCTCGCCGCTGTAATCGCCACGCACTTCGCCCAACGTACCGACCACCTCGTGCCAGCCGTCCTGCGGCGCCAGCGGCCAGCGCCCCGCTGTCTGCGGCAGCGGGTCGTCCTGCGACGGACCGACCGCCACGGGAGCAGGCGCGTTGCCGGCCGCCAGCGGCGCAATGCGATGCACGCGATGGCTGCCGGCATCGGTGAAGTGCACGTCACCGGCGGCGTCGACAGCCAGGCCCGCCGCGCGCGAGAGGCGTTGCCCCGGCAGATGCCCCGCGAGGGCCCGCCAGCGGCCATCGCGCATCACCTGCATCACCCGGCCGCTGAACAGCTCGCCGACATACAGGTGGCCATCGTGCGTCAGCGCCAGCGACAAGGGGCGGCGCGGCCCCGCCTGGTCCGGCAGGTCGGCCTGCATCGGCAAGGTGCTGACGCCGCCCTGCGGCCCGATACGGCGGAGGGCATCGTTGCGCAGGTCGGCCACCCAGACCACGCCGGTGGCATCGACGGCGATGCCGGTCGGCGTATCGAAGCGCGCTTCGCCACCGGTGCCGTCGACGAAACCGGGCATGTCGCCGCCGGCCAGGGTGCTGACCTGGCCATCGCGGTCGATCAGGCGGATGCGGTCGTTGTAGGTATCCGCCACGTAGATGCGCCCGGCACCATCCACGGCGATGCCGATGGGCCCGTTGAACTGCGCCTGCGCCGCGGCGCCATCGCGGAAACCCGCTTCGCCGGTACCGGCGACCGTGCTCACGACGCCCTGGGGCGTCACCTTGCGGATCGCATGGTTGCCGGTGTCGGCGACGTAGAGGTTGCCTCCGGCATCGCGGGCCAGCGCGGACGGCGTGTGGAAGGCCGCGGCCGGACCCGTTCCATCGGCGAAGCCTTCGCGACCGCCCGCCAGTGTCGTGACCATGCCCTCGCGCGTGATGCGGCGGATGCGGTTGTTGTCGCCCGCATCGGCGACGTAGCGCGTGCCGTCCTCCATCACGACGATGCCCCAGGGATCGTCGAAGCGCGCCTGCGGGCCCGCGCCTTCCTGCGTGCCGCGCACGCCGTCGCCGGCAACCAGTGACAACTGCCCGGTCCAGCCGAACGGCGTGACCGGCGGACCGGCATCGGGCACAGGGACGGGAAAACGCGGCGTGACCAGGAAGGTCGCGGCCAGGGCGATGGCGGTCAGGATCACCACCACCCACAGCCAGGCGGTACGGCTCATTGCATCAACGCGGCGAAGAACGGAGCCGCATCATGGGGACTCGGCGCGCGCTTGGGAAGCGCGCCCGCCGCCTCACAGACCCGTCGCCGTCACCTGACAGGGCACGGTGAAGGTCACGGTGCCGCCCGACGGCAGCGTCGGCACGGCCACGCCGCCGCTCACCAACGTCGGCAACGCCGCTGCGCCGGGGCAAGCCGCGCCGCCGCTGGCGGTGCAGCTGATGGGGTTGCCGGACGCCGGGCACGCGAGTCCCGCGCCGGGCGTGTCGCTGACCACGGCGCCGTCGGCGGCCGAGGGACCGGCATTGGAGACGGTCACGGTGAAGTTCCGCACCTGCCCGCTGACGGCAGGGCCCGCAGCCGTCGACTTCACCACCGACACGTCCGCCACGCGAGCGCTGTTGGTGACGGTACAGACGATCGCCTGCCCCGCATGCGCCGCGGTCAGCGTCAGCGTGTTGCCGCTCAGGCTGCCACCGCTGCACGACCACGCACTCGCGGTGTAGGTCCGTGCATTGCCCGCACCGAGGGTCTCGGCCAGCGTGATCACGTTGCCCGGGACGACCTGCACGGCCGCGCCGGTATCGGTCTCGGAGGCGCTGTTGGCGGTGGACGCCAGCGTGGCGGTGTTGGCACCGCCGGTCGCCGACAGCGCCGCGGTGTCGTTGATGGCGGCGTTGACCCAGGTCTTGGCCAGTGCCAGCGTCGCCGTCGCGCTGTTGGTGAACGTGCAGGTGATGGTCTGGCTGGTGCCGTAGCTGGCAGGTGCGATGGCGATCTGGCGCGTCGCCGTATTCACGGTCGCCGGCACCGCGGCGCCGGTCTGGTCGACGCAGCTGCCGGCGGTCATCACGTAACCGGCGGGCGGCGTGGACTCGCTCAGCGTGATCGCGGCGGCGTGGTTGGTGATGGGATACGTCGTGGACGAGACGGGCGTGTTCTGTGCCGTGGTCGCCAGGGTGAACGAGGGCGTCAGCGCGCCGCTGGTGGTGAACGGGAACGTGCCGGTGCCTCCGACGGACTGCTTGCGCACGATCACGCTGGAACCCGGGAAGCTCCAGCGCATTTCCAGTTCGTCGCCGTCGCCACGCGAGCCGATCATGTCGACCCGGAAGGTCAGGCTGGTGATGCCGGTGCCGTTGAACCGCACCGAGCCGCAACCGGTGCCGGTGTTGTTGGTGCTGCAATCGGAACTGCCAGTGCCGTTGAAGCCGGTGCCGGTGGCGCGATAGAAGCGCGACTGCGCAGGATCGACGACGAACTGGTTGTTGCCGGCCAGCTTTTCCAGCGTCACCGCACCGCTTTGCGCACTGAACGTCGCCAGTTCCCAGCGGGTGCTGTTGGGCAGGTTGTTGTTGTAGAAGCCGCCGATGCGGTCGATGTGCAGCACCGGATTGTCGACCGGCTTGCTGAAGGTGACCACGTAGTTCCGCGCGCCGGCGCTGTCGAAGACCATGGTCAGCGATGCGCCGCCACTCACCGTGCCGCCGTACGGATCGCTCCACCGGTTGGTGGTGTTGAAGGTGCCGTTCGAATAGGCCTCGTCGGCAGTACCGGTGAAGGTCACCGTGATGCCGTTGACGGTGGTGTTGGCCGACGCGGTGCCGCTGGTCGTCCAGCTGCCGGTGATCAATGCCAGTGCCGACCCTGCGAGCAGCAGGCCCATGGACAGCAGGGCCGCCTGGGAGAGGCGACGACGCCAGCCGCCGGGGGCGCCGGCGATGCGGGAGACGGGGGAAACGGACAGGCGTGCAGAACGTGCGCCCTGCGGGTGCAAGGCATCAATAGCGCGGTACGACATCGACGAACGGATCCCCTGACGCTTCTGTGGAAGAGGCGCTCCCCAGGTCCATCCGACAACGGACCCTTACCGCTTGCCCCCTGTGGCAAGCCGACCCAAGACGCCTTCCAGGCGAGGAGGGGCCGGCCGAAATGTGACGTGTATCCTAACTTACAGTCGTCACATTTGCGACACGGGTCACACTGAAGGCGCCTGCCGCCATCGCGGCGGCAGGACAGAGGAGGCAGGCCGCCGCGTGGCGTGGCGCGCCCCGGCCCAGGGGCGCCGGCTTCAACCGGTTTCGCGCGGCCGGAAGGGGGAGTCCAGCACGACCGGGTTCAGCGGATCGTCCGGCTGCCCCGCCGCTGCCGCGCACTCGGGCGCCCGCATCGCGGCGGCCGTCGGGTCCTGCCGCTTGGAGCGCTCCGTGAAATGGAACTCGACCGGGATGCGCATCCGGGTCGCGATGCGCCGGCCGTCCACTTCCTCCGGCACGTACCGCAGCGCCGCCACCCATGCCTCCAGGCTCGCCTTGAACTCCTTCAACGACCCGCGCCGGGCCTTCATCGACTGCACCGTCGCCCGGCCGTCTTCGCCGATCGCCACGATCAGGTCGACGTTGGCCTGCGCCGCCGCCCGCATCGCCGCGGGCGGATACGGCAGACGGGGCAGTCGCAGGGCGTCATCGGCATAGCCGGGCCCGTTGCCCCGGTAGTCCATGCCGACCCGCAGGCTGCCATCCGGCTGCGGGATCGCACAGGCCTGCAGCCGGACATGGGTGATGCCCGGCCGGGCCACGCCATCGACCAGCGCGGGCTCGAAACGCCACTGCTTCACACGCGCCTCGATCGCCTCGCGCACCGGCACAGGCAGTCTGGGATTGGCCTGCACGTCCTGCGGGACGCCCTCGGCATCCAGGGCGATCCGCGCGGTCGCCGGAAAACGCACCGGTTCCTTCGCGCCCTCCGCCTGTGCCGCACCCACGCACAGCAGGAGACACAAAACGCTCCACTTCTTCACGACCTTCTCCCCAGGCAGGCCTACGTTCCGGAATCAGCTCGTCGTGATCGGCTTGAACGGCGAGTCCAGTACGACAGGATGGCGAGGATCCTGCGCTGCACCCTCCGCCGCCCGTCGGCATCCGATGGACTGCGCGTCCCGTTCGTTTTTTTCGCGCGCCAACTCCTTCAAGCTGCCGCCCCCCATTTCGAAGTCCACCAGCATCGACATCTGGGTACTGATCGGCGCTGCATCCACTTCTTCGGGGACATAACGCATGGCGGCTACCCACTCCTGCAGCGTCTTTTCGAAGGGCTTCACGGTCCCGGACACCTTTTCGATCCGCTCGACCGAGGCGCGCCCGTCGGCGCCGATACGCATGAAGACATTGAAACTGCCCTCCCGCCCATTGCGCGCCGCCTCCACCGGATACCTCGGCGGGGCCACCATCATCGCGCCGCCCGCCAGACCGGGACCGTTGGACCGGTAGTCCATCGCCATGCGCATGGTGCCGTCGGGCGCGGGAACAGCGCAGGCGTCGAGCGACACGTGGGTGACGCCTGGCTTGGCCACGCCCCCGATCCGGGCCGGCTCGAAGCGCCACTGCATCACACGCTGCTCGACAGCGCTACGCACGGCCGGCGGCAACTTTTCGTTGGCCTGCACCTGCTGCGGCACGCCTTCCGCATCCAGCACCACGCGCGCGTTGGCCTGGAACCTGACCACCTGATCCGTTGCATCCCCCGCCCACGCTGCCGACGCGAAAGCCAGCAGGCCGACAAACAGCATCCCCTTCATGCCCGACCCTCCGTGATGGAGGGCCGAGCATAGCCGCTGCGGCGCCTCAACGCGCGGGCAGCGGGTCTTCCTTGTAGATCGCCACATGCGGCACGCCGTCGGCGCCGATCCAGCCCCGGTACATGCCCTCGGTGTTGAACGGGAACGCCATGCTGCCGTCGGCGCCCAGCGCGATGGCACCGCCGTCGCCGCCGGCCTTGGGGATGTCGCGGTTGATCACGCCCTCGGACGCACGCGCGATGCTGTGCCCGGCCAGGCGCACGCGCGCGCAGACCTCGTGCGCGGCGGCGGCGCGGATGTAGTACTCGCCCCAGCCGGTGCCCGAGAACGCGCAGCGATCGTCGGCCCACGTGCCCGCGCCGATGATCGGCGAGTCGCCGACGCGGCCGTAGCGCTTGTTGGTCATGCCGCCGGTCGAGGTGCCCGCGGCCAGCTGGCCCTTCGCGTCCAGCGCCAGCGCGCCGACCGTGCCGAAATAGGCCTTGCCCGGCAGCGCGAGCGGCGTGTTGCTCGCCTGCGCCTGCTTTTCTTCCTTCAACGCGTTCTGCAGCTGCTGCCAGCGTTTCTCGGTGCGGAAGTACGACGGATCGACCAACGTCACGCCCTGCTCCTTCGCGAAGGCTTCCGCGCCAGCACCGACCATCATCACGTGGCGCGACTTCTCCATCACCGCGCGCGCGAGCGTGATCGGGTTCTTGACCCGGTGTACGCCGGCGACGGCGCCGGCCTTGCCGGTGGCGCCGTCCATGATCGAGGCATCGAGTTCGTTCTTGCCGTCGTGGGTGAACACCGCGCCGCGCGCGGCGTTGAACTGCGGCGCGTCTTCCAGCACGGTGATCGCGGCGGACACCGCCTCCAGCGCAGGCTTGCCCGCAGTGAGTTGCGCATGACCGGCGCGCAGCGCGGCTTCCAGCGCCTTGCGCGCCGCGTCCTCGTCGGCCGGCGTCATGCCGGCGCGTTCGACGCCGGCGCCGCCGTGGATCACCAGCAACGGTGAATCCAATGCCACCAGCACGCCGTTGCGCACGGCGTAGTGGCGCTCGGCGGCCGGCTTGTCGACGCGACCGCTCGGCAGGTGCAGCACGGAATCGACGCCGGCGATGACGGTGTCGACGCGATCGAGGTTCATCGCTTCGTCTTCCACCTGCTTCTGCGCGAAGCCACCCTTCACCACCGTGGCGCCGGCGCCCGGCGCGGTGGCGTACACGCGCGCGCTGCCGTCGCCTTCCACCGCGACCGCGGCATCCTCGTCCACGCCCAATCCCAGGATCGGGCGGCCTGCCAGCGACTCGGCCTTGGCGACGAAGGCGATCAGCCGGCCCAGCCGGTTGCGCTCGCTGAAGTGCGTATCGGTGATCACGCCTTTCAACAGCGCCAGTTGCAGGAAACCGGTCTCGATGGTGTTGTCCGCACCCAGCGGATCGGCCAGCGCGCGCGGGCTGATGATGCTGCCGCCGTCCATCGCACCGTACAGGTACTCGCCCTGCATGGCCAGGCCGGCGCTGGTACCACCCAGCGGCTTGCCGGCACGCACGTGCGCGTCCAGCGCGGCGCCCACCGGCGTGCCGCGCCAGAAGCGCACGTAGCGCGACTGGTCGCCACCGGCGAGGAAGATACCGTCCGCGCGCTTCAGGCTGCGCAGCACGGCGGGATCGCTCGCGCTTTCGCGGTCGCTGAACACATAGGTTTCAACGGATACGATGCCGCCGACCTCGTTGAAGAACTCTTCGCCGATCTCGCCGGCCTGCGACGCGCGCAGCACGACGATGTGGCCGTTGCCGGCCTTCTTCATGAACCAGTGCATCGCGTCGAAGTTGCGGTCGCCGCCGCCCATCAGCAGCAGGCCGGGCTGCACCTGCCCCGGCGTCTTCGCGTTGGTGTCGCCGAGCACGTAGTGCGCCGGCTTGGCGGCCCACGCCGGCAGGGACAAGGCGAGCGCCACCACGCAGATCGCACCGCGCTGCAACATGCCGAAGACTGACACCATGCCGTCGTACTCCCAGGTCGAAGGTCGCGGCAGGATGCCACGCGCCGATGACGAAGGGAGACGAACCGGCGGCACGCTTCCCCCATGCGGAAGCGCGCGGGCTTGGGCTAGAGTGCGGCCATGGCCACCGAATTCGACGACTGGTTCGTCCGCGAAGTGCTTGTCCACGAGCGCGCGCTGTCGCTGTTCCTGCAGCGCAGCTGGCCGCACCGCGACGAATGGCACGACCTGCGCCAGGAGGTCTACGCGCGCGTGTACGAAGCGGCGGGACGGACGCGTCCGGATGCGCCCAAGGCCTTCCTGTTCGCCACCGCGCGCCACCTGATGACCGACCGCCTGCGCCGCAGCCGGGTAGTGTCGATCGAGCCAGTGGGTGATTTCGAGTCCTCGAACGTCTACCTGATCGACGAGGTGTCGCCCGAGCGGTGGACCGGGACCCGGCAGGCGCTCAAGCGCGTGGTCGAGGCCCTGGACCGGCTCCCCGACCGTTGCCGCGAGGTGGTGTGGCTGCGGCGCGTGGAGGAACTGCCGCAGAAGGACGTCGCCTCCCGACTGGGCATCAGCGAGAAGACCGTGGAAAAGCATTTGGCCAAAGGGATGCGCCTGATCGCCGACCACCTGTACGGCGGCGACGCCGTGCCTGCGCTGGACGGGCATCGTGCCCGGCCCATCATGGACGAGGACGATGCGCATGGCCGACAGCAGACAGATTGAGGCGCTCGCCGCCGACTGGCTGGCCCGCCGCGATGCGGACGACTGGACGGCGGACGAACAGCGCCGGCTGGACGCGTGGCTGGCCGCATCCGCGCGGCACAAGGTCGAGTTCCTCCGCCTGCAGTCCGCATGGGCCGAAGCCGGCCGCCTGCAGGCGCTGGCCGCCGGCCTGCCCGCCGGCACGCTGCCGCCCCGCAGCAGCGCGATGGCCGATGGTGGCGAAGCCAGGGCGGACGCGCGCCCGGATCTGCGCGGCCTGACCTTCGCTCCCCGCGACCGCGGCGGCCACCGTCGTCGTGGCTGGCAGCACGGCCTGGCCGCTGCGCTGGCCCTGCTCGTGCTCGGCCCGGTCGCGTGGGGCAGCTGGCAGCTGAGCGGCCGCGAACAGGCGAGCTATGCCAGCACGGTCGGCCAGATCCAGACCATCACGCTGCCGGATGGCTCCACCGCCACGCTGAGCAGCGACAGCCGTCTGGACGTCACCCTCAGCCGCGGCGAGCGGCACGTGGCACTGGCGAAGGGCGAAGCGTTCTTCGACGTCGCCCACGACACGCGCCGCCCGTTCGTGGTCGAGACCGACGGTCGCCGCGTGGCCGCGGTGGGCACGCGCTTCTCCGTGCGACGCGATCCGGAGGAGATCCGCGTGGTGGTGACCGAAGGCAAGGTGCGACTGGAGAGCCGCGCCGGCCCCGACGGCACCGCGCAGCCGGTGTCGCTGTTGCCGGCGGGCAGCGTGGCGACCGCCGGCCGCAACGGCGTGCTGGTGCGTTCGCTGCCGGTGGCGGAAGCGGAACGGTACCTGGAATGGCGCGACGGCTTCCTCACCTTCGACGATACCTCGCTGGCCGCGGCCGCCGCCGAGTTCAACCGCTTCAACACCCGCAAGCTGGAGCTGGGCGACGACGCCGTCGCCGACCTGCGGGTGGGCGGCAACTTCCGCTGGTCCAACGCCGAGGGCTTTGCCCACCTGCTGGAACAGGGATTCCCGGTGCGCGCCGAGCGGCATGCGGACCGCATCGTCCTGCATACACGCTAGGCCGCGCACGCCACGACGAAGGTCATGGGGGGATTTGCGCGGTTCGTTCGTCCTGATAGCCAACAGGCGCCATTCCGAGCGCCCCCGGGGAGAAGTCGATGCGGTATCCAGTGCGCATGCTGTTGTTGAGTGCGGCCTGCAGTGCGGCGCTTGCCGCGCAGGCCCAAGCGGCCCCCGGCCGCATCGATCTGCCTGCGGGCGAACTGACCACGGCGCTCAACACGCTCGCCAAGCAGTCCGGTACGCAGCTCGTCTACCGCGCCGACCAGCTGAAGGGCCGACGCACCAGCGGGGTGCAAGGCGCCGCCACCCCCGACCAGGCGCTCGATCGCCTGCTGCAGGGCAGCGGCTTCCAGGCCAAGCGCGATGCCTCCGGCGCCGTGTTGATCGTGCAGGCCGATGCCACCCCGCGCCGCGCGCCGGCACCCCGCCCCGCACCCCAGGAGGCGCCTCCCGGTGGCGGCGCCGCGCAAGCCGAAGAACCCGTGACCCAGCTGGAAACCCTGCAGGTCACCGGCTCGCGCATCCCGCGCGCGCAGATCGAGGGTCCCGCACCGATCACGGTGGTGACGGCCGAACAGATCCAGGCCGCCGGCTTCACCTCCGTGCCCGACGTGCTGCGCTCGCTCAGCCAGAACAGCGGCACGGTGCAGGGCCAGCAGAACACCACCAGCGCCCAGTCCACGCCGGGCGCGCAGGCGGTCGACCTGCGCGGCCTCGGCCCGAACCACACGCTGGTGCTGATCAACGGCCGCCGCATCGCCGACTTTCCGCTGCCGCTCAACGGCCGCAGCAACTTCACCGACATCGGCAACATCCCGCTCGGCATGATCGACCGCGTGGAAGTGCTGACCGGCAGCGCCTCCGCGGTCTACGGCTCAGACGCGATGGCCGGCGTCATCAACTTCATCCTCAAGAAGTCGGTCGACGGCACCATCTTCGACTACCGCTACGGCGACACCGAGCGAGGCGGCGGCGAGTCGCACCGGCTGACCGTGACCACTGGTTTCGAGCGTGGCGACTTCAGCGGCATCGTCGGCGTGGAACTGCTCGACAAGCGCCCGCTGTGGGGCTACGAGCGTCGCAACCAGGATTCCACGCTGGACTCCCCGCTGGCGCGCCGTCAGCTGCCGCGCCTGACCGCGCAGATCCTCAACTGGGAGGACGACACCAACATCGCGCCCGCCGATGGATGCGCGGCCATGGCCGGCTTGAACGAGGGCACGACCGTATTGGCGGACGACCGTTTCGGCGAGCCCTACTGCGGCAGCGAGCGCGCCATCGCGTATCGCACGATCACCAACGAGCGCAAGGGCGGCAATGTGTTCGGCGCGTTCGAATACCGCATTTCCGACACGCTCTCCTGGTTCGCCGACGCGCAGTTCGGCCACCAGACCGTGCGGCTGCTGACCGGCACCAACGGCAACGATGTGGCGAGCGACCACATGGGCTGGGAATTCCACGACCCGGCGTCGACCAACAACTACCGCGACAAGGTGTTCTACAACGCGCTCACCGACCAGCGCGAGATCTGGACGCGCCAGTTCTCGCCCGAGGAAATCGGCGGCCTGCGCAACCGCATGAACACCACCGTGCAGAAGACGTTTGCGCTGACCACCGGCTTCAAGGGCCAGTTCGGCCAGGACTGGAACTGGGAAGGCGCCTACAACCACTCGCAGTACAAGGCCGACGTGGAGATGCCCCGCATCAAGGCGGATGCGGCCAATCGTCTGTTCCTGGGCGAGCGGCTCGGCTACACCAGCCGTGGCTATGCCATCTACGCACCGGATCCGAACCGCCTGTTCACGCCACTGACGCCGGCGGAATTCGCGTCCATCTCGACCATGTCCACGTTCCGCCCGGTGGCCAAGAACGACAACCTCAGCTTCACCGTCGACAACACCGCCCTGTTCACGCTGCCGGCCGGCGACGTGGGCTTCGCCGGCGCGGTGGAATACGGCAGCCAGTCCTATCGCATCAATCCCGATCCGTTGGCACTGACCGAAGACGCCTACTACGGCCCGCGCTACGGTGATGGCCGTGGCGACCGCGACCGGTGGAGCGTGGCAGGCGAGTTGCGCCTGCCGCTACTGTCCACGCTGGAAGCCAGCCTGGCCAGTCGTTACGACCGCTACGAGTACGGCAACAAGAATCCCGGCAAGTTCACCTACAGCGCCGGCCTGGAGTGGCGTCCGCTGGACACGCTGCTGGTCCGCGGTTCGTACGGCACCGGCTTCCGCGCGCCGGACATGCATTACCTCTTCGCCGGCAACGACTACTACCGCACGCGCTTCGCGACCGACTACTACGATTGCCGTACCGCCGAGCCGGACGCCACCAACGACTACTGCTACGACGACGGCAGCTACGATGTCAGCACGTTCGACGTCTACAGCGGCAACATGGACCTCAACGTGGAGACCAGCAAGTCGTTCTCCGCCGGCTTCGTGTGGTCGCCGTTCAGCGGCTTCGACCTGTCGATGGACTACTACAAGATCAAGGTGATGAACCAGGTGCAGACGCAGGATCGCGAGCGGATCCGTCGCGATGAAGCGAGCTGCCGCCTGGGCGTCACCGACAACGGCACGCCGGTCGACATCAACTCGGCCACTTGCCAGGACGCGATCGCCCGCGTCATCCGCGACAGCGATGGCGTGATCACCAGCGTGCGCTTCAGCCCGATCAACATCGCCAGCGAAGAGACCTCGGGCATCGACACCAGCGTCAGCTACCGCCTGCAGACCGAGCAGGCCGGCGACTTCCGCTTCACCGGCAGCTACACCTGGGTGCATCGCCACGAGAGCCAGCAGTACCCGGGCGACCCGACGCTCGACATGCTGAATTACGAGACCTACAGCCCTGCACTGCCTCGCCGCAAGGGCAATCTGGGCGTGAGCTGGGACAAGGGTGCGTTCGGCGCCAGCCTGTTCGGCAACTACCTGGGCCGCGTGCCGAACTACGCGGACGATGCCTGGATGCCCGATTCATGGCGCTTCAATGCCGGCGCGCGCTACGACATCAACGATCACCTGCGTATTTCGCTGACGGTCAACAACCTGCTCGACAAGATGCCGCCGAAGGATCCGACCTGGTCGAATTATCCGTACTACGACACGGCCTGGTTCGACAGCGTGGGGCGTGCCTACTTCCTGCAGGTCACCTGGAAGCTGGGCGGCAAAGCGCTCTGAGCCTTGGATCGCGACGCACAGGAACAGAGCCCGCCGCAAGGCGGGCTTTTTCTTTCGGGTATGCGATGGGGCGCCAGCGCTGGCGCCCCCTTTTCACCGCTCGGCGCATGCCGGGATCGAGCTTGTTTCGGCTTGGTACCGCAAGAGCCTTCCATTCAGTGCACGCGTGCGCGCGAGGCAGGATCAAGATGGGTCCCAGCGTTCGCTGGGACGACGGCGTGTGCCGTCGAGGTATAGGGCGATCTCCCGCGTCACGCGTGAGCCAAGTACTACGCGTACCGCTCGCCGGATAACCCGATCCCGTCATCCCAGCGCATGCTGGGATCCATGGGCTCTTGCTGCGTCGATCCGCGCCTCACACCGTCCCGCGGTTCTTCCCCTGCCACGGCCGGTACCACTCACGGATGGCCGCCATGTCGACCTCCATGTTGCCGGTCGGGTAATACACGTCGCCGATGCCGATGATCTTTTCGGGGTAATGGAAGTACGCCATCAGGATCGGCACCTGCGCCTGCTGGGCGATCTTGAGGAAGCCGCCCTTCCACTTGTCCACGCGCTTGCGCGTGCCTTCCGGCGTCAGCGCGAACCACATCCTGTCGGACGTGCGGATCATCCGGACCGCCTGCTCCACCGTGCCCTGCGGCGAGCTGCGGTCCACCGGCACCACGCCCAGCTTGCGCAGCAGCGGCGACAGCGGCCACCAGAACAGTTGCGCCTTGCCCAGCACGCGCACCTGGAAGCCCATCGCGATCTTGGCTGCCATGCCCCAGATACCGTCCCAGTTCGACGAATGCGGCGCGACGATCATCACCAGCTTGGGCAGATCCGGCAGCGTGCCCTCGATCCGCCAGCCGAACACTCGCAGGAAGGTGCGCCCCATCCAGCGGGTGAAGCGGTTGGGCGGCACCTGCGGCATGTTGGGCGGGATGCGCGGAACGATGTCGTGGCTCAAACGGTTACTCCCATTGATTCTTCTGCGAGCGGCCGCGCTTGACCTGGCTGCGCTCGCGCTTGGCGTCCAGACGACGCGCCTTCGCCGCACGCGACGGCTTGGTGGCGACGCGCTTCTTCGGCACCACCAGCGCGGCGGCAATGATCGCGGCCAGCCGCTCGCGTGCGTCCTGGCGGTTGCGGTCCTGCGTGCGGAAGCGCTGCGCGTCGATCACCAGCACGCCCTCGTCGGTGAGGCGGCGATCGCGCCTAGTCAGCAGGCGCTCGCGCAGCGGCTCCGGCAGCGACGGTGAACCGGCCACGTCGAAGCGCAGCTCCACCGCGGTCGCCACCTTGTTGACGTTCTGGCCGCCGGCGCCGCTCGCGCGCACGAAGCGCTCGACGAGTTCGTCGTCCGGAATCGCCAGCGTCGGCGTGATCGCGAGTGCGGTGCTCCCCATGCGGCGGATTGTAGTCAGGATAGGCGTCGGTTCGTAGCGTACTGGCGCAGGATCGGCGCCAGTTAACGCCAGATTTACTCCCCGGCAGGCACCCTGTGCCCCCGTTCCACGCCACCCGCACCGCATGATTCCTGCTTCGCTGACCGCGGCCCGCCGGCTTTGCCGCCTTCTCCTCGTCACCGTCGCGCTGGCCTGCGCCAGCACCGCCTTCGCGGCTGAGCCCACCGACGCCGACATCGACCGCCTGTTGAAGGCCTCGCGCGCCGAGAGCCTGCTGGCCGGCATGGTGCCGCAGATGGAAGCCGTGCAGCAGCAGGAGTTCGACAAGCATTTCGCCGGCCAGACGATGACCGAGGAGCAGAAGGCCGAAGTGGCGCGCATCGAGGCCAAGACGCAGGAAATCGTCCGCAAGGCGCTGTCGTGGGAACAGATGCGTCCGGTCTACCTGGACGTCTACAAGAAGACCTACACCCGCGAAGACGTGCGCGCGATCACCAAGTTCTACGAGAGCGCGGCCGGCCAGCGCATGCTCGACAAGAATCCTGCGCTGATGCAGAACATCTTGAGCGCCGTGCAGCTGAAGATGGTGCCGATGCTGGAAGAACTGCAGGGCGAGATCAGGAACATCCCGGTCACGCCACCGCCGCCGGTCTCGCCGCCGCAGAAGCGGCGCCGCACCAGGTAGCGTGCGCTGCGCGCACGATCTCGGAACGAGACGCGCCGCAGGCTCATGCGATTGTGGGAGCGACGTAAGTCGCGATGAAGCGTTACCGGTGGACTATCGCGACTTACGTCGCTCCCACACCCGGTATTGATGCATCAAGCGTCGTGCGCATGGCGCACGCTACGTTGCCAACTGCTCCCGCGGCGGCAATCGCCAGTCGATCGGCGTTTGGCCCTTCTGCGCGAGGTACTGGTTGGTCGCGCTGAAATGCCCGCACCCCAGGAATCCGCGATGCGCCGACAACGGCGACGGATGCGGTGCGCGCAGCACGCGGTGGCGGCGCGTGTCGATGACCTTGCCCTTGGCCTGCGCATAGCTGCCCCACAGCAGGAACACCAGGCCCTCGCGCTCGCGCGCCAGCGTCTCGATGGCGTGGTCGGTGAAGCCCTCCCAACCCTTGCCCTGGTGCGCGCCGGCTTTGCCCTCTTCCACCGTCAGCACGGCATTGAGCAGCAACACGCCCTGCCGCGCCCACGGCAGCAGGCAGCCATGGTCCGGCGGCGCGATGCCGAGGTCGGCATTGATTTCCTTGTAGATGTTCACCAGCGACGGCGGCACCGGCACCCCCGGCAACACCGAGAAGCACAGGCCATGCGCCTGCCCCGGCCCGTGGTACGGATCCTGCCCCAGGATCACCACCTTCACCGCGTCGAACGGCGTGGCATCGAACGCGGCGAAGATCTGCGGTCCCGGCGGATAGATGCGCGCCCCGGCGGCCTTGCGCTGACGCAGGAACGCCGACAGCTCGCGCATGTCCGGCCGCTGCAGCCATTCGCCGATGTGCGCCTTCCAGGAAGGCTCAAGCTTGACGCGGTCGTCGTCCGTCATGCGCTCAGACCAGGCTGCGCGTTTCGTCCATGCGCGCCAGGCGCAACTGGAACAGCACCTTCGTGACCAGCAGGCGTTCGGCGATCGGCTTGAGCACCAGATCATTGGCGCCGGCCTGCAGCAGTTCGGCCTGGTTGTCGCGGTTGCTGTCACCGGTCATCACCAGGATCGGCAGGCGCCGCTTGCCGTAGGCGAAATCCACGCGGATGCGCTGCACGATGTCGCGCCCGCTCAGCTCGCCCTTCAGGATCACGTCGGTCAGCACCAGGTCGAACTTGTGCGTGGACAGGCCCAGCGATTCGGCGGTGAGCAGCGCGAAGGCATCCTCGGCCTTCATCACGTGCACAACGTTGAGCGCCTGCCGCTCCAGCATGCGCTTGGTGGTCTCGGCGACGACGCGGCTGTCCTCGATGTAGAGGATGGTGGCGCCGACCACCGGCTCGGGCTGCACGTAGCCGCGGATGAAGGTCGCCAGCGCTTCGTGGCCCAGCGCCTTGTCGAAATAGTCGGTGACGAATTCGGTGAAGCGGCGTTCTTCCAGGTGCTGCTGCGCATCGCCGGACACGACGATCACCGGCACGTAGGCCTGCCCCGCGGCCTCGCGCACGCTGCGCGCGATCTCCATGCCGTCGCCGTCGGGCAGCGCCAGCGCGGTGGTGACCAGGTGAACTTCGCCCGCCGCCAGCGCGTCGCGCGCCTCGGCGATGCTGGCGCAGCCGATCACCTGCACGCCCGGCAGTTCCCGCTGCAGCACATCGGCGATCAGCTTGCGGACCAGCTTCGACCCGTCCACCACCATCACGCGGGGCGCGTCGCTGATCAGATGCCGGAGCTCTTGGGCCATGAAGGTGCGGGAGGTGTCAGGTGGCAGTCGGGCGAGTCTGACGCAAGAAGTGGCCGGTCACCAGCCATGCCCCCAGCCAGCCGATCACCGTGGCCGCCGCGACGACGACCGTCGCACCGGCCGGGTCCAGCCCCACCAGCACGAACGGACTGCCGTAGCTGCGCGCCAATGCGGCGAGCGGCGCGCGCAACGCCAGCGCCGCCAGCGTCAGCAGGCCGAGCGCCAGCGTACCGGCCGCCAGCCCGTACCACGCACCGAGGTAGATGAAGGGTCGGCGAATGAAGCCATCGCTCGCGCCCAGCAACTGCAGCACGCCGATTTCCTCGCGCCGCGACTGGATGTCCAGGCGCACGGTGTTGCCGACCACCAGCAGCGCACCCAGGCCGAACAGCGCGGCAAGCACCCACACCAGCCGCTTGCCGAACTCCATCCAGCCGGCGAGGCGTTCGCGCCAGGCGGCGTCGTGCTGCAGCAGGTCGGTTTCCGGCAGCGCCTCGAGCGCGGCGACGAGGCGTGCGTCGTCGCCTTCCGGCACCACCACCAGCAGGCTGGGCAGCGGATTGCCATCCAGCAGGTCCAGCGAACCGGCCAGCCCGCTGCGCTCGCGGAATTCCGCCAGCCCCTGCTCGGGCGTGCGCAGGTCCACGCGCGCGACATCGTCGCGACTGCGCAGCGATTCCGCCAGCGCCTGCGCCCGCGCGACCGGCGTCTCCGGCGTCAGGAACAGGTCGATCTCGCGCGACTGCTGCACGTCGCCGGCGAAATGGCCGACGTTCTGCAGCGCCAGCCACAGGCCGAGCGGCAACACGAATGCGACCGCCATCACGCCGATCGTCAGCAGCGTGGCCCACGGACGACGCACCGTGCGTCCCAGGCTGGAAACGAAACTGTAGAGATGCTGGTCCAGCCAGATGCCGAACCCGGAGCGCGCCTGCGCGCGGCTGTTCTTCGCGTCGCTCATTCGGCCAGGTCCGCCGGGGAAATGTCGTCGACCAGCTTGCCGTGGTCGAGGATCAGCACGCGCTTCTTCATGCGCTTCAGCAGCGACAGGTCATGGCTGACCACCAGCACGCTGGTGCCGCGCTCGGGCATGGAGGCGAACAGCGACATGATCTCCGCCGCCAGCGTCGGATCGAGGTTGCCGGTCGGCTCGTCCGCCACCAGCAGGCGCGGCTCGGCAACGATGGCGCGCGCGATACCGACGCGCTGCTGCTCGCCGGCGGACAGCTGCGTGGGCAGCGCGCTCTCGCGATGGCCCAGGCCCAGCCGCGCCAGCACTTCGCGCACGCGCTTGCCGATGTCGCCGCGGCGGTCGCCGCGCAGGATCAGCGGCAGCGAGACGTTCTCCATCACCGTGCGGTCGGTCAGCAGGCGATGGTCCTGGTAGACCGCACCGACCTCGCGGCGATGCAGCGGAATGCGCCCGCCGCGCACCTTCAGCAGGTTCCTGCCACCGAACACGACGGCGCCGCGACTGGGACGCTCGCTCAGGTGGATCAGCTTCAACAGCGTGCTCTTGCCGGCACCGGAGTGGCCGGTGACGAACAGCATCTCGCCCTCGGCTACCTCGAAGCTGACGTCCTCCAGCGCCGCGTGGCCGCCGGGGTACTGCTTGCTGACGTTTTCGAATCGAAGGACGCTCATGTGCGTCGATTATGCCGGAGCGGTCGCGACGCTGGCGATGGCGCCGCGCAAAGAAAAAGCCGGGACATGCCCGGCTTCTCCTCGATACGCACGATGACAGGGCTCAGCCGCCGGACACCAGCGAACGGATCTTGCGGCCCAGCTTGGTCAGGAAGCCCGCATTGTCGTCGGCCGGCTTGGGCGCAGCCGCCGGCTTCGCGGCGACCGGCGCGGCATTCGCCACGGCGCCTTCGGCACCCTCGAGCGGACGGCCATGGCGACGACGACGGCGCTTGCGCGGCTTGCGCTCGCCTTCCGGCAACGCGGCCGCGTCGGCACGGACTTCGTCGTTCGCCGGCCGCGGCGCCTGCGGCTTCGGCGCTTCGCCTTCCGGACGCGGCGCGCGCGGCGGACGCGGCTTGCCGTCGGCCGAACGCGGACCGTCGCGGCGACCGCCCTCGCGACGGCCACCGTCGCGACGACCGGCACCACCGGATCCACCCGGCTTGCGACCACCGCCACGACGTTCCTCGTCGGCGGCTTTCTGCTCGCGTGCCTCGCGGAAGATCTGGCTGACGCTCTCTTCTTCCTCGTCGCCCTCACCGGCGACCGGCTTCGGACGTTCCGGACGCGGCAGCGCGGTCAGCAGTTCGGCCGTGACCGGCTCGGACGGAATCTTCTGCTCGATGTAGGCCTCGATGTCGGGCAGCGACATCGCATAGCGCTCGCAGGCAAAGCTGATCGCGTCGCCCTCGGCGCCGAGGCGCGCGGTGCGGCCGATGCGGTGCACGTAGTCCTCGGCATCGAACGGCAGGTCGTAGTTGAACACGTGCGACACGCCGTCGATGTGCAGGCCGCGCGCGGCCACGTCGGTCGCCACCAGCAGTTCCAGCTGGCCCGCCTGGAAGCGCTTCAGCAGCGACTCGCGCTTCTTCTGCGGCACGTCGCCCGACAGCACGCCGACGCGGTAGCCCGCGCGTTCCAGCGCACGCGCCACGCGTTCGACGAACGCCTTGGTGTTGACGAACACCATCGTGCGCGCGCCTTCGCTGCGCGACAGCAGGCCGATCAGCAGCGGGATCTTCTCTTCGTCGGCCGGGTAGTACAGCTTCTGCCGCACCTTGGCCGCGGTGATGAACTCGGTCTCGACGACGAGCTTCTCCGGCTCGTTCATGTGCTCGTACGCCAGCTCCAGTACGCGGTGCGACAGCGTGGCCGAGAACAGCAGCGTCTGCCGCGTGGTGCGCTCGGGCATGCGGCGCAGCAGGAAGCGGATGTCCTTGATGAAGCCGAGGTCGAACATGCGGTCGGCTTCGTCCAGCACGCACATCTCGCACGCGTGCAGGCTGACCACCTTGTGCTGCTTGACGTAGTCGATCAGGCGACCCGGGGTGGCGATGATGACGTCGACGCCCTGCTGCAGCAGTTCACGCTGCTTGTCGTAGTCCACACCGCCGTAGACCAGCGCGAAGCGCAGGCCGAGGTCGGCGCCGAACTTCACCGCATCCTTGTGGATCTGGATGGCCAGTTCACGGGTCGGCGCCAGGATCAGCGCGCGCGGATCTTCCGGCTTGCGCTCGGCCAGCGCCGGGCGGGTCAACAGGCGGTTCATCACCGCGACCAGGAAGGCCAGCGTCTTGCCGGTACCGGTCTGCGCCTGGCCGGCGACATCGCCGCCCTTCAGGGCGACCGGCAGTGTCATCGCCTGGATCGGTGTGCAACGGGAGAAACCTGCGCCTTCCAACCCGGCGAGCAGCGCCGGATGCAGGTCGAACGAGGAGAACGTGATGTCGGTTAACGGTTTGTCGCTCATGCCTTCTTCTTTGCGTCGCTGTGTTCCGCGCGCGTCTCGTATGAATGCGGTGGGTGTGCTTGCAACGGCCTGACCGGCGTCGCACACTGCGCCCCCTGTGCCGGGTTGCGCGACCACCTGGGAACCCTTGATAAAGGTCGCGGAACGCCCCAGTTTACCCCAATCGTGGTGGCCGTCCCGGCCCGAACCCGTCCGCGCCCTTCCGCGGACCCCGCAGGAGATCCCCGTGAGCGACAAAGTGACCCACGTCGGCGATGCCGATTTCGATGCTGCCGTGCTGCAGTCCGGCGAGCCGGTGCTGGTGGACTTCTGGGCCGAATGGTGCGGCCCGTGCAAGATGATTTCGCCGGTCCTCGACGAACTGGCCGAGACCTACGGCGGCAAGCTGAAGGTCGCCAAGGTCAACGTGGACGAGAACCGCGCCACCGCCATCAAGTACCACGTCCGCTCCATCCCGATGCTGCTGCTGTTCAAGGACGGCCAGATCCAGGCCACCCAGATCGGCGCCGTGGGCAAGGGCCAGCTGACCCAGATGATCGACAAGGCGCTGGGCTCCCAGGCCGCCTGACGCCCTCGCCACGCCCCCGCCACCGCGGGGGCGCAGGCTGAATCCGCTTGAACCCGCCGCTCCCAGCGGCTTGCCGCTACCCCGGGCCCGGTGGTAGTGTCGGCCCCGAAATCCGGCGCAGGGGATGCGCCGCACCCATCTGAATACCCACTCTTCACTTCACCCCGCCGCCGCAACGCCGGCGCTCGCCACCTAGCGAGGATTCGCAACTTGTCCGACAGCAGCAACGAAACCGGCGCCCCCGCCGAGAAGCGCGTGCGCAAAGCCCGTGCTCCGAAAACCCCGTCCGCCGACACCCCCGCCGCGCCGACCGAGCGCGCGTCCGACCCGGCCCCCCAGCTTCCGCTTCCGCCGCCCGCCGCGGCCGAACGCGCACCCGCTCCCGCAGCACCCGCGCCGTCCCATGACGGCGGTGGCGATGCGCCCGCTCCGCAGGCGCAGGCGGGCGGCAGCCAGCAACACGAAGGTAGCGGCCAGCAGGAAGGCGGCGACCAGCGCGACGGCAACCGCTTCAACAACAATCGCCGCGACCGCTTCCGCAACCGCCGCGAACGCAACCGCGAGCGCCATGGCAACGACGGCATGCCGCAGGACGGCGGCAACGGTGGCCAGCAGGACAACTACGTGCCGCGGCAGCCGCCGAGCGTGCCGGAGGGCTTCCCGCAATACTCGCTGGGCGACCTCAAGCGCATGCCCGCGCCCAAGCTGCTGGACATCGCCGAGCAGCTGAACATCCAGGAAGGCGTCGCCCGCGCCCGCAAGCAGGACGTGATCTTCGCGCTGCTGAAGGTGCTGACCCGACACGGCGAAGGCGTCGCCGCCGACGGCGTGCTGGAAATCCTGCCGGACGGCTTCGGCTTCCTGCGCGCCGCCGAAGCCAGCTACCTGGCCGGCCCGGACGACGTGTACATCAGCCCCAGCCAGATCCGCCGCTTCAACCTGCGTACCGGCGACCATCTGGCCGGTCGCATCCGCTGGCCGAAGGACGGCGAGCGCTACTTCGCGCTGTCGACCATCGACACCATCAATGGCGAGCCGCTGGAAGCGTCGAAGAACAAGGTGCTGTTCGAGAACCTGACGCCGCTGTTCCCGCGCCGCCGCTTCACCCTGGAGCGCGGCAACGGCTCGTCGGAAGACATCGCCGGCCGCATCCTCGACCTGATGGCGCCGCAGGGCAAGGGTCAGCGCGCGCTGATCGTGTCGCCGCCCAAGGCCGGCAAGACGATCATGATGCAGCAGATCGCCACCGCCATCACGACCAACCACCCGGACGTGCACCTGATCGTGCTGCTGGTGGACGAGCGTCCGGAAGAAGTGACCGAAATGCAGCGCACCGTGCGCGGCGAAGTGGTCAGCTCGACGTTCGACGAACCCGCCGCGCGCCACGTGCAGGTCGCCGAGATGGTGATCGAGCGCGCCAAGCGCCTGGTCGAGCACAAGAAGGACGTGGTGATCATGCTCGACTCGATCACCCGCCTGGCCCGCGCCTACAACAACGTCGTGCCCAGCTCCGGCAAGGTGCTGACGGGCGGCGTGGATGCCAACGCCCTGCACCGCCCGAAGCGCTTCTTCGGCGCCGCGCGCAACGTCGAAGAAGGCGGCTCGCTGACCATCATCGCCACCGCGCTGGTCGAGACCGGCAGCAAGATGGACGAGGTGATCTACGAAGAGTTCAAGGGCACCGGCAACAGTGAAGTGCACCTCAACCGTCGCATCACCGAGAAGCGCGTCTACCCGGCCATCGACATCAACCGCTCCGGCACCCGCCGCGAGGACTTGCTGATCGAACCGGAGCTGCTGCAGAAGATCTGGATCCTGCGCAAGCTGCTGCACCCGATGGACGAGATCGCGGCGATGGAGTTCCTGCTCGACAAGATGAAGAACACCAAGTCCAACGACGAGTTCTTCAGCTCGATGAAGCGCTGATCCGGCGACGGAGAGGCAAAGAAAACGCCCCGCATTGCGGGGCGTTTTTGTTGGTGGATCAGCCCCTCGGCGACAACGGCGTCAGCAGGCGCAAACCTTCCTTGCCCAGCTGGCGCGGCTGGCCAGCCGCCATCGCCTCGGGCGAACTGTCGACGAGATCGGGATCCACCCAGGGAGCCTTATGCCGTGGACCGGGAATGTAGCCGACCCAGCGGCC
This sequence comes from Pseudoxanthomonas japonensis, assembly GCF_043632995.1. Taxonomy (NCBI): domain Bacteria; kingdom Pseudomonadati; phylum Pseudomonadota; class Gammaproteobacteria; order Lysobacterales; family Lysobacteraceae; genus Pseudoxanthomonas; species Pseudoxanthomonas japonensis. Next base: position 3,879,679 of record NZ_CP171632.1, read on the forward strand.
GTAGCGCGGACGGGACGTCCCCATGGTGAAATCCACCGGCACACGGACCGACCAGTATTCGGCATCCACGTCATCGCCTCGAGCAGGGGGCGTGAATTCCCATTTCCGGGCCGCACTGATCGAGGCATCGGCGAACATGTCGCGCAGCTTGCCCATCATGTTTTCCGTGGTTACGACGCGGAGGTTCACCTGCTCTGCCACGACGTCCTGCACGCGACCGTCGCGTCCGACCTTGACGACCAGATACACCGTCCCCTGCGCACCGCCCATCGCGGCCGGCCGGGGATAACGCGGCGGCTCCATCTTCCTGCTGGCGATCTCGTAGCCCTCTTCCGTGGACTGCGGGTAGAAGCTGGTCGCCTGCACGCGCATGAGGAAGTTGTCATCGTCAACTTTTTTCGCCACCAGCATCAGCGTCATGTTGTTGCGCAGCTGGACGGGCTTGCCGTCCAGCGTAGGTGGCTCGAAGGTCCACACCGAGAGGTTGTTGCGGATGAAGGCTTCGACACCCGGCGGCAGCTTGTCCGGATCCTTGAGCGAGTACTCAGTGATGGCGCCCTTCTCGTCCACCGTGATCTCGCCATCTACCATCAGGCTGGCCTCCAGTTGCTTGCGGACCGAGCCAGCGCCCTGCGCGTGCGCCCAAGTCGAAAACAACAGAAGCCCCATTGCCATCCACGTGCGCATTGCGGTTTCTCCTTTGTTGGAATCGTAGTGCTACGGCTTTATGGAGAAGCCGGTGTTTCCCGGCACTTCAGGATCATGCTCATTGCGACCCCGACAGGTCAGACACCGCTTTCCCTGGCTCCGCGCATGCCTGGTATCTTGATCCCGCCCCCTAAAGCATTGAACCGACGACATCCTCTTGCAGCGATAGCGTGGAATCCACCGGCAAGACGCGAGGATCGACGAGGACGCTGCCGGGCGGCAGCGTAGTCCTGTTCTGGATCGCCCAGGGAGAGGTTGCCATCGGCCAGCCGATATGACGGTAGTCGGTGTCGCCCTTCAGGTCGCGCGGCCAGAACGTTACCAGCACCAGCACCTCGCGCGGGAACACCGCGCGGCTACCCTGGCGTGAGCCGGCGACCAGCTTCCAGTGCCGCGCCGCCTCCACACTGGCCTGGCCGAAGCGCTCGCGCCATTTCGCACGGATCGCCTCGTCCTTGATGTGGGTCAGCAGGCCCATGTGCTTGACGGTCGCATGCGCGACGCTTCCCTCGTCGTCCAGCCCGAGCTGTAGCAGCACACGCGAGCCGGCACGGGCTTCGAGCAGGACGCGCGGGTATTCCGGAAGCGGTGTCCCCGGCGCCAGTGAGGGCGCGCCGATCCACACTTCAGTCAGGCGCAGGCCGTAGCCCTGCTCAAGGCTGACGGCCTCCAGTGCCATTCGTACATGCGTTTCGCCCTCGGCAGTTTGGCCGTCTTTACCTGCAAGTCGCCACCCGCCCACGCTTTTCGCGACCTGCGCGGCCACCGGCGCGCTGACCTGTGGCTCGGGCTCGAACCGCATCACCGCGCCATCGGCGGCCAAGCGCACCGTGCCCGCCACCTCCAGCCTGATGGCGGCGTCCCGCTGCTGTGCATCGGCATGCCAGGACAAGCAGACAACAGCAGCCGCCAGGATCATGCGCTCGACTAGACCTGCGCTCCACCTCCACCTGCGGTGCACCTGCATACTCATGCCCCATCCAACGGCGTCAGCAACTTCGGGCCGCGTTTCTCGCCCGCCAGATGTATGCCCCCCTCCGCCAGCGCATCCGGGGAGAATCCAGGCGCATCCTCATCGGTTGCCCACGCCGGCCGCGTATGGGGTCCCGGGATGTAGACCTCCCACTTGCCGTAGCGCTGTGCGTTCTGGAACGCGAAATCCACCGGCACCCGGGCGAGCCAGTAAGGTTGGTTGGCCTGCTCGCCCGCAGTCGGCGGCACGAATTTCCACTTGCGAGCCGCCTCCATGGCCGCGTCGGCGAATCTTTTGCGGTATTGCGCCATCTGGGCTTCGTTGCTGACGATCCGGAGATTGACCTGCTCGGTAGCCACGTCGTCCACGGTGCCGTCCCGCTTGATCCGGACCAGCAGGTAGGCGGTGCCCTGCGCGCCGCTCTGCGCCGGCCCCATCGGATAGCGCGGCGGCGTCATCACGCGACCCGTTATCTGTTCGTCCTGCGGCACGGCCTTGCCATCGCTGAAGTCGGCGGCGCGGATGGAAACCTGCATCTTGCCGTCACCGACCAACTTGCCAACCAGCAATGCGCTCACCAGCGTCATTGCCCGGCGAGGCTCGCCGTCCACGACGGTGGGTTCGAATTGCCAGGTCATGACGTTGCGGGTGACGAAATCGGCAATGCCCGCAGGCAACTTCTCGGGCGTGTCGAGGACTACCTGTTCGACGACGCCGTCGGTGGCGATATGGATCGCGCCCGTTACCCTGAGGCTGGCCTCGGTCTGCTTGCGGACCTCCGCCGCACCTTGGGCGCCCGCGACCTGCGCCATGCCCAGCGCGACGAGCAGAAACAACATCACGCATACCTTTCCCTGCTTCATCATGCCCCCTCACCCCCTGGAAGCGGCCCGTCCAGGCCCCGGTCGCCCGCATACTATCCCCACGAGGTGATGCATGCACGGTAGTGGTCTGGAGTTGGCGCTGGTGTTCCTGCTGGCCGCGGTGATCGCGGTGCCGGTGTTCAAGCGCTTCGGCCTGGGGGCGGTGCTGGCCTATCTGGTGGCCGGCGTGGTGCTGGGGCCGGACGGGCTGGCGCTGGTGCGGGATGCGGACCGCATCCTCAATGCGGCCGAGATCGGCGTGGTGATGATGCTGTTCGTCATCGGCTTGGAACTATCGCCCTCGCGCCTGCGGGTGATGCGCAAGCCGGTGTTCGGCGCCGGCGGGCTGCAGGTGCTGCTGAGTGCGCTGCTGCTGGGCGGCATCGCGCTGGCGTTCGACCACCACTGGAAGACCGCGCTGGTGATCGGCCTGGGCCTGGCGCTGTCGTCCACCGCGGTCAGCCTGCAGCTGCTCTCCGAACACAAGGAACTCACCAGCGAACACGGCCGGCTCGGCTTCGCCATCCTGCTGTTCCAGGACCTGGTGGCGATCCCGCTGCTCGCCGCCATCCCGTTGCTCGGCGGCGCCAAGAACGAGACGCTGACCTGGACGATGGTGCTGCATGCGGTCGGTGCCATCGCGATCGTGATCCTGGGTGGCCGGCTGGTGCTGCGCCAGCTGTTCCGCATCGTCGCGCGCACGCGCATGCCCGAGGTGTTCACCGCCACCGCGCTGCTGGTCGTCCTGGGCATCGCCTGGTTCATGCAGCTGGCCGGCCTGAGCGCCGGCCTGGGCGCATTCCTCGCCGGTGTGCTGCTGTCGGATTCGGAGTTCCGCCACGAACTGGAATCGCAGATCGATCCGTTCAAGGGCCTGCTGCTGGGCCTGTTCTTCATCGCGGTCGGCATGGACATCGACCTGGATGCGGTGGTGAAGGCGCCGGAACTGGTCGCGACGGGTGTCGCGGCCCTGCTGACGGTGAAGTTCGCGCTGCTGTTCGGCATCGGGCGCTGGCCGGGGCGCCTGCAGCCCCGCGGCGCACTGATGCTGGCCGGCACGCTGTGGCTGGGTGGCGAGTTCGCGTTCGTCGTCTTCAGCGAAGCGGCGCGCGTGAAGCTGATGGACGCCGAACTGCGCAACCAGCTGACGGCGATCGTCGGCGTGTCGATGGCGCTGACACCGCTGCTGTTGCTGGGGCTGCATCGCGTGCTGGCGGAAGTGAAGCCGAAACCCTCCGCGGCGCCGCGCTCGTTCGACGAGATTCCGGACGAACAGCCGCAGGTGCTGATCGCCGGCATGGGCCGGTTCGGCCAGATCGTCGCGCGCCTGCTCACCGCGCAACGCATTCCCTTCGTCGCGCTGGAGCACAGCCCGGATACCGTCGACACGTTGCGCCGCTTCGGCAACATCCGGCTGTACTACGGCGACCCGACGCGGCCCGACCTGCTGAGGTCCGCCGGCGCGCAGCACGTGAAGGTGTTCGTGATCGCGATGGACGATCCCGATACCAACATCAAGGCGACGCGCCTGATCCGCCGCATGTATCCGGAAGCGCGTGTCCTGGCACGCGCGCGCAACCGCCAGCATGCGTGGCGACTGATGGACCTGAGTGCCGAGGCGTATCGCGAGACGCTGGGTTCGAGCCTGGAGATGGCGCAGCAGGTGCTGGTGGAGCTCGGCCTGCCCCCGGAAACCGCGGCGGAACACGCGCGCCGCTTCCGCCAGCACGACGAGAAGCTGCTGCGTGCGCAGTACCTGGTCTACGACGACGATGGCGCCGTGATACAGACCGCGCGCGATGCCGTCAGCGACCTGGAAAAACTGTTCGAAGCCGATGCCACCGGCGAGGACACGCCGCGGACGACGTGAGCCGTTGCGTCAGCCGCGGTCGCGCAGGAAGCGTGCCATCGAGGCGCCGGCGCCCGGCGTGGCGGGCACGAATTCCGCCGCCACGTCGATGAAGCCGCGCATCACCGCGATCTCGCGCGGCGTGCGGTTCAATGCATCACGCAGTTCCGGATCCGCGCCGGCCCGCAGCAGGCGGCTGACCACGCGCAGCAGGCCATGCAGCGCCGCCAGGTGCAGTGGACCGAATCCGCGCGGGTCCTGCACGTCCAGCGACACGCCTTCGTCGAGCAGGCGCTCCAGGCCGGCGAGCACCACCTCCTCGTCGCAGGCGGTCCCGGGCTCGGCGCGCGCACCGAGCAGCAACAGCAACGGCGTCACCGCGCCGGCCGCAGCCTGTTCGAACTCGGCGCCGGACAGCAGCAGCGTGTCCAGCAACGCCACCAGCCGTGGCTTCTCGCGGGCGGTGAAACCGTAGAGCGCCGCGCAATGCAGCGGCGTGAGGCCCTGCGCATCGCCCGCATGCACGTTGGCGCCCGCGGTGATCAGGCGCGCGGCGATTTCCGGCAGCCCCAGTGCCGCCGCCAGCATCAGCACGGTGACGCCGCCGGGCAGGCGGTGTTCGATGTCGGTGCCGGCGGCGAGCAGGGCGCCCACGATCTCGACCTGGCGCATGCTGACCGCGGCCGACAATGGCGTGGCGCCGGTGTTGGCGGCGCGCTGCGGATCGGCCCCGCGCGCCAGCAGCAGTTCGACCGTGGACGCAAAGCCACCGCCCGCCGCACGCAGCAGCGCGGTGCAACCCTGGGCATCCGGCGAATCGACATCGAACCCCAGGTCCAGCAGGCGCCGCACGGCATCGCGGTCGCCGGCCATCGCGGCGGCCGGCAGGTCAGCCGGGCGCAGCGCACGGCGTGGCAACGACCAGATGCGCCAGTCGAGCCAGTCCGCCAGGTCGCGGCGTCCGCACGCCAGGGCGACGCCCAGCGGTGTCTGCCCGTCGGCAGCTCGCGCATCCGGCGAGGCGCCTTTCGCGACGAGCTGCTTCAGTGCGGTTTCGCGACCCAGCACCGCCGCCAGGTGGAGAGCCGTCATGCCGTGGCTGTCGCGCGCCTCGCGGTCCACGCCGATGTCGAGCAGGCGGTCGAGCACGCGCTGCCATCCCAGGCGCACCGCCAGCGAGAGCGCGGGGTCGCCCTGCGGCGACGGCGCGAACGGGTCGGCGCCACGTTCCAGCAGGTCCAGCGCGCAGGATTCCAGCGCGCGCGCCGCCTGGTCGTCCGCTGCGCAGGCGGCCATGAAGCGCGCCAGTCCACCCGCGCCCGCCGGGGTGACGCCGCGCGCCAGCAGGGTTGCCAGCGCCGGCTGCACGGCCGGGCCCTGCGCGAGCAGCACGAACAGCAGGGTGTCGCCGGCCGCATTGCGGCTCTCCGCGTCCGCGCCGTGGCGCAGCAGCCAGGACAGCCGTGCCGGGCGTTGCATGTCGGTGTCGTGCAGCAGCGCACCGAGCTCTTCGCGCGAGCTCAGGCGTGCGAGCGCATCGAGTCCGTCGAACTGCCCGCTGGCCAGGCCGCCGCGCAGCAGCGCCGCGGGTGCGCGGTCGGGCGGGGTTTCGTCGTCCGCCGCGGCCACGGCCGTCGGCAGCGCGTAGCCGGGGTCGAGTGCGGAGACCAGCGCCCAGCGCCCGGCTTCCGCGGCCACGTCGACCGCACGGCGGTCCTGCGCATCGGCCAGGGCGGGATCCACGCCCCAGTCCAGCAAGCGGCGCACCAGCGCCGGCGAAGCGTGTTCGGCCGTGCAGGCCAGCATCAGCGCACTACGGCGTTCGGCATCCAGCGCATGGCGGTCGGCGCCGGCATCGGCCAGCTTTTCCAGCACCTGCAGATGCGCACCGCGCGCCGCATCCAGCCACGGCGTGCGCTGCTGCGCGTCGCGCGCGTGCACGTCGGCACCGGCCGCAAGCAGGGTGGTGGCGATCTCCGCGTGGCCGGCGAAGGCGGCTTCATGCAGTGCACTGCGACGCTGCGCGTCGCGCGCATCCACCTTGGCCTTGTGCTTGAGCAGCAACTGCACGCCGGCGGGATCGTCCTCTTCCGTCGAGGCGGCGGCCAGCAGCACCGGCTGCCCACCCTGCGGATCCGGACGCGCGCCCCGCTCGAGCAGGAACTTCGCCAGCCGCCAGTTGCCGGCCACGCAGGCCACGCCCAGCGGGGTGAGGCCGTCATGGTTCAGCGCGTCCAGTTCCGCCGCGGCATCGCGCAGCAGCGCGACCACGCCGGGATCGGAACTGCGGGCGGCGTGGTGCAGCGGGGTGTTGCCATCGGCATCGGCGATGCGTGGATCGGCGCCATTGGCCAGCAGCGTGGTGACGGCATCGGGCCGGCCGTGCCAGCTGTCGCGCGTGGCGGCGAGCAGCGGGGTGACGCCGGCGTGCGCGTGGTTGAGGTCGACGCCGTGCGCGATCAGGGTGCGCAGCAGGCGCAGGTCGGGCAGCACCGCTGCCAGTGCGCCCAGGCTGCGCTGGTCGCGCGCGCCTTCGGTCGGCAGCGCATGCGGGTCCGCGCCGGCTTCGATGAACTCCAGTGCGCGGTCGACGCGGCCACTGCGTGCGGCCTCGAACAGCGCCTGCTCCAGATCCAGAACCTGGCCGGGACTGTGTTCGACATGCGCCAGCGGGACGGCATCGTCGTCCTCGCTGTCGGGCATCTCGACCACCGGCAGCACACCTGCGCCGTCCAGCCGCTGGACACCCCAGTGCAGGACCGGCAGCAGCAGCGCGTACGCCATCGCAGCACCGCCCCGGAGCGCGTCCGGCACCAGTCCGCTCCACGCGAGGCACAGGCCGCCGCCGACGGCGAGCGCCAGCAGGGTCGCCACGGCCAGACCGCGCCAGGCATGGAAATCGCGCTCGGCCAAGCCGCGCCAATGCGCCGCGAGCGACCCGCCATCGCGCTCCAGCCCGTGCCACAGCGGCCAGGTCCGCCACAGTCCCACGATCACCGCGCCGACCACCGCACTGACGCCCAGCGCCGCCGTCAGGCTGCCGCTGTCGTGCAGCGAAGCCAACGGCCAGGCCAGCAGCGCAGCGCTGCCGGCGAAAGCGACCACCCAGGCCAGCACCAGCGCTGGCAGGTCCTCGCGCCAGGCGCGGGCCGGCGCCAGCACGCGGGTGCCGCGCAGCCAGGACACGCCCAGCGCGACCGCCGGCTGCGCAAGGCAGGCGGCGACTGCTGCAGGCACGCCGCCGGCCCATCCCCCCACGCCGGCCAGCAGCAGGCCTGCCAGCAGGGCAGCGACGGCGATCGGGCGGGTCTGCAGGCGCAACTCAGGCATCGGGACGGACACGCGGATCGGGCGGCGGCGGGAACTGGACATGGAAGCCGCGCGCCGACAGATTCCCGCGCACGACGGCCGCGTCTTCGCGCGCCAGTTTGCGCTCCGGGGTCAGCGCCACTTCCAGCACGAACGACAGGTCGCCCAATTGCGTGCGCAGCGGTTCCGGCAAGAGCGAGAAATCATCGCGCTTCGCCAAGTAGACGAAGGTGTCGGCCTTGCGCTGGCTCTTGTAGACGTAGGCTTGCATCCGCGCGTGTCGCGCCCCGCGTGTGGACAAGCGGGGATTGTGCGGGAAATGCCCTATACGCGAAACCCGTACGGCGTTCACGCCGCGCATGACCATCGGCGGCCGGAACGCCGCGGCGGGACTGGTACTCTTGGCCTCTTCACCTCGCACTAACGGATGCCCGATGCGCCCCGCCCTGCTCGCCTTGCTGCTGCCGCTCGCCCTCGTTTCCCCGGCGCATGCCCAGACGTCCGCGCCGTTGACCATCGAACAGGCGATGGCGGAACCGGACTGGATCGGTCCGCCGGTCGAGCGTGCCTGGTGGGCGTGGGACGGCAGGCAGGTGCAATACGACCTCAAGCGCGACGCGAGCCTGGTGCGCGACACGTTCGAGCAGGCCCTCGACGGCAGTGCCGCGCGACGTGTCGGCGACGACCAGCGCGCCGGGCTGGATGCGGCGGAACCGGTATACGACGCAAGCCGCCAGCGCATGCTGCTGTCGCGCAACGGCGACCTGTTCGTGCGCGACCTGCGCAACGGTGCGCTGACCCAGATCACCCGAACCAACGAAGCGGAACAGCAGGCCCGTTTTGCCCACGACGGCGCGGTCATCTGGCGCACCGGCACCACCTGGTACCGCTGGACGGCAGGCACCGGCACGTCGACCGTCGCCGAGCTCAGGGCCGAACGCGATCCACTCGCTCCCCCCAAGGCCGACGCGCTGCGCGAGCAGCAGCTGCGCACGATCCGCACGCTCGCCGACGATCGCGCCCAGCGCGAGGCCGCGCAGAAGCAGGCCGAGAGCTGGCGCAAGGCCGATCCCACGCGCGCGCCGGCGCCGATCTACCTGGGCACCGAGGTGGAGATCGAATCCAGTTCGCTGTCGCCGAACGGCCGCTGGCTGCTGGTGGTGACGCGCAGGAAAGGCGCCGACGCCGGACAGGGCGGCAAGATGCCCAAGTACGTCACCGAATCCGGTTACGAGGAATTCCAGGACGTGCGCACGCGCGTGGGCCGCAACGCCCCGCTGCCGCATGCGCTGTGGCGCGTCGACCTGGCCGACGGCAGCGTGAAGCCGCTCGCCTTCGATCCGCTGCCCGGCATCGACAAGGATCCGCTGGCATCCCTGCGCAAGGCCGCCGGCAAGGAGCCGCTGAAAGGCAACCGCGACGTGCGCGTGGAAGGTGGTCGCGGCGGCGACGCCGTGGCCTGGACGAACGACGGCACGCAGGTCGCGGTGCAGCTCCATGCCGTCGACAACAAGGACCGCTGGATCGCCACGGTCGACCTGGCAGGCGCGAGGCTGGTGCCGCGCCATCGCCTGACCGATGCCGCGTGGATCAACTGGGGCTTCAACGAGTTCGGCTGGCTGCGGGACAACCGCACGCTGTGGCTGCTGTCGGAAGAGTCGGGCTATTCGCACCTCTACACCGCGACCGGCACGGAGAAGTTCCGTGCGCGCACCACCGGCAAGTGGGAAGTGTCCGAGCCGGAAATCGCGCCGGACGGCAACGGCTTCCTTTTCCTGTGCAACCGCGACTGGCCGGGCGACTACGAAGTCTGCAAGCTCGACCTGGCCAGCAACACGCTGCGCGAAGTGACCTCGCTGGACGGCGTGGAGAGTTTCAGCACGTCGCCTGACGGACGCCAGCTGCTGGTGCGCCACTCGCGCAGCTATACGCCGGCGCAGCTGTCGGTGATGGGCATCGAGGGCGGTGCAGCGAAGCAGCTGACGGATACCCGCACCGCCGGATTCAAGGCGCGCGAGTGGATCGAGCCGCAGTACGTGCAGGTACCGTCGAAGCATGGCGCCGGCGTGGTGTGGGGCAAGTACTACGGCCCGAAGACGATGGAACCGGGCAAGCGCTACCCCATCGTGATGTTCGTGCACGGCGCGGGCTACCTGCAGAACGTCACCGCGCGCTATCCCAACTACTTCCGCGAGCAGATGTTCCACCACCTGCTGGTGGAACGCGGCTACATCGTGCTCGACCTGGACTACCGCGCCAGCGAAGGCTACGGCCGCGACTGGCGCACCGCGATCTACCGCAACATGGGCCATCCGGAACTGGAGGATTACCTGGACGGCCTGGACTGGCTGGTCGAGCAGAAGCAGGGCGACCGCGACCGCGCCGGCATCTACGGTGGCAGCTACGGCGGCTTCATGACCTTCATGGCGCTGTTCCGCGCGCCCGGCACGTTCAAGGCCGGCGCCGCGTTGCGCCCGGTGGTGGACTGGACGCAGTACAACCACGAGTACACCAGCAACATCCTCAACACGCCCGAGCTGGATCCGGAGGCCTACCGCGCTTCGTCGCCCATCGAGTACGCCGACGGCCTGCAGGACCACCTGCTGATCGCGCACGGCATGATCGACGACAACGTGTTCTTCAAGGACTCGGTGGTGCTGACGCAGAAGCTGATCGAACTGCGCAAGGACAACTGGGAACTGGCGGCCTACCCGCTGGAGCGGCACGGCTTCACGCGGTCGGATTCGTGGCTCGACGAATACAAGCGCGTGCTCAAGCTGTTCGAGCAGAACCTGAAGTAAGGCGATGGCGTCCGCCGTGACCCGCACTTCCGGCTCGGCCTTCGTCACCGTCACGGCGAAGGTGTCGATCGTGCTCGGCATCGCCGCCGTGCTCTACGCCGGGGTGCAGGTCATCGCGGCGACTGTCGTGCTGGGCCAGGTGGATACCGACGCGCTGCTGGGTTTCCTGGCAGCACACTCGGTTCCTGCGTCCGCGACCTGGGTACTCACCCACCTGACCGCCCTCGCCGTCGCGTTCCTGGCGGTCTGCACCGCGTTCCTGGCGGTGTCGTTCGGCCTGCTGCGCCGGCGCCTGTGGGGCTGGTGGGGCTTCGTGCTGTTCATGGTGGCGGGCGCGGCAGCCAACTTCGCCGGCATCGCCGCCATCGATGCCGCATTCTCCTGGATCCAGACCTTGCCTCACCAGCCAGCGCTGGAGCCGATGCGGTCGGAGTTCGCCTCGCTGCGCCTGCTGACACTGGCGACGCTGTGGGTAAGCGCCTTTCTCTTCGCGGCGCTGCACGGACTGGTCGTCTGGCAGTTGTGCCGCCCGGCGGTACGGGCGGAGTTCGGGATGCGCAGCCCGCCCCGCTAGAATGCGTGGCATGAACGACATCACGCCTGTCCGCGATTATCTGACCGACCTGCAGGACCGCATCTGCGCGGCCATCGAAGCCGCCGATGGCAGTGCACGCTTCCGCGAGGATGCGTGGGCGCGCCCGCCGGGCGACGCATCGCCGATCCGCGGTGGCGGACGCACGCGTGTGCTGCGCGATGGCGCGGTATTCGAACAGGCGGGGATCGGCTTCTCCGATGTGTCCGGCGACCGGCTGCCACCCTCCGCCTCCGCGCATCGCCCGGAGCTGGCAGGCGCATCGTGGCGTGCCGTCGGCGTGTCGTTGGTCTTCCACCCGCGCAATCCCCACCTGCCCACCACGCATGCCAACGTCCGCCACTTCCGCGCCGAGCGCGACGGCGAAACCGTCGCATGGTGGTTCGGCGGCGGCTTCGATCTGACGCCGTTCTATCCGGTCGACGAAGACGTCCGGCACTGGCACCGGACGGCACGCGACCTGTGCGAACCGTTCGGCGGGCAGGCACGCTACGACGCGCACAAGCGCTGGTGCGACGAATATTTCTTCCTCAAGCACCGCAACGAGACCCGCGGCGTGGGCGGGCTGTTCTTCGACGACCTGAGCGAGGACGTCGACCGCGACTTCGGTTACCTGCGCGCGGTGGGCGACGGTTTCCTCGACGCCTACCTGCCGATCGTCGAACGCCGCAAGGACGCACCGTATGGCGAGCGCGAGCGGCAGTTCCAGCTCTATCGTCGTGGCCGCTATGTCGAATTCAATCTGGTGTACGACCGCGGCACGCTGTTCGGCCTGCAGAGCGGCGGACGCGCCGAGTCCATCCTGATGAGCCTGCCGCCGCTGGTGCGCTGGGAGTACGGCTATGCGCCGGAGGAAGGCAGCGACGAACAGCGGCTGCTCGACTATCTCAAGCCGCGCGACTGGCTGGCCGAATAGCTTCGCGCGCTTGTAGGAGCGCCCCCTGGGCGCGATGCCCTGACTGACGCGTATCAAACGCTCCTGCCGGAGCGTCAGGACTGCCGCGTCACCACCGTGATGTGCCCATTGTTCTCCAGCACGGCCAGCTGGATGTCGGCCACGTCGAGGCATCCCGCCTCGCGCATGGCCTTCTCGAAATCCTCATGGCTGATCAGCTCGCGCCGCAGCACGTCGCGGTAGACCTGCCCCTCGCGCGCCAGCAGCACCGGCGAGCCTTCCACCCAGCGCTCCACCTTCGGCGAGCGTGCCGACGCCAGGCCCACGATCCAGTTCAACGCGATCAGCGTGGCCGCGAGCAGCAGGCCGCCGCCCACCGAGGTGTCCTGGCCCAGCAACGCGTTCTGCACGGCATTGCCGAGCAGCACGACCAGCAGCATGTCGAAGGGCGTGAACTGGCCCATCGTGCGCATGCCCGACATGCGGATCATCGCCAGCAGGATGAAGTACACCACGCAGGCCCTCAGCACGAAGGCCCACCAGGGCATGGCCAGATCGAACATCTCGGCGAACGTCGCGCTCATGCATCACCCGGCGGAAGAAGACAGCGCGCACGGTAGCGCACGTACCCCGCCGGACGACAGGCAATAAAAAGCCCCGCAGACCAGGGGGGGGTCGGCGGGGCTAGGGGAGCGGGACCTGGGGAGGGGTCTTCGCTCCGGGGGAGATCGCTCCAGGGGATGGGAGAGATCAGTGACAGACGTTGCATCTGTCACGGACTATATGACCACTCCGCACATGGATGGTTCGTGAAGATTCCGGTTAAAAAACCGTAAGATTCAGGAGGAATTCATTTTATTGAACTGGTCGGTATACAAATATACCTGACAGGGTTTCCCCGAACATTTCGCAAGTCCATGTTCCGGAAGGGAAACCGTTTTCAGGCCGGCTCAATGGGCCTCTTCCCAGTTGTCGCCGACCCCACTGTCCACCACCAGCGGAACGCTCAGTTGCGCCGCGGCGGCCATGCGGGCCGACGCCTCTTCCAGCAACGTCGGCACGAAATCGGCCTCCGCTTCGAACACCAGTTCGTCGTGCACCTGCAGGATCATCATCGCACGCTCGCGGTGGTCGGCCAGCCACGCATCGACGCCGATCATCGCGCGCTTGATGATGTCCGCCGCCGTGCCCTGCATGGGCGCGTTGATCGCCGCGCGCTCGGCACCGGCACGCTGCCCCTGCGTGCCCTTGTTGATGTACTCCAGATACAGGCGGCGGCCGAACACGGTCTCGACATAGCCAAGCTCGCGCGCCTGCTGGCGGGTGCGCTCCATGTAGTCGCGTACGCCGGGATACCGGCTGAAGTAGAGCGCGATGTAGTCCTGCGCCTCGCCGCGCGCGATGCCCAGCTGCCGCGCCAGGCCGAAGGCGCTCATGCCATACATCAGGCCGAAGTTGATCGCCTTGGCCGCGCGACGCTCGTTGCCGGTGACGTCCTCCAGCGTGCGGCCGAAGACCTCTGCCGCCGTCGCCTTGTGGATGTCGGCACCGGATTCGAACGCACGCACCAGGCCGGGGTCCTGCGACAGGTGCGCCATGATCCGCAGTTCGATCTGCGAGTAGTCGCAGGCCACCAGCTTGCGGCCGGCCGGTGCGACGAAGGCCTTGCGGATGCGGCGACCGTCGTCGGTGCGGATCGGGATGTTCTGCAGGTTCGGGTCGGTGGACGACAGCCGCCCGGTCGCGGCACCCGCCTGGTGGTAACTGGTGTGCACGCGGCCGGTGTCGGGATTGACCATCTCGGGCAGCTTGTCGGTGTAGGTGCTGCGCAGCTTGGCCAGGCCGCGGTAGTCCAGGATCACGCGCGGCAGTTCGTGCTGGTCGGCGATGGCTTCCAGCGCTTCCTCGTTGGTGCTGGGCTGTCCAGTCGGCGTCTTCACCAGCACCGGCAGCTTGAGCTCCTCGAACAACAGCGCCTGCAGTTGCTTGGGCGAGTCGAGGTTGAACGTGCGGCCGGCCAGCTCGGTGGCCTTCTGCTGCGCGGCCAGCATGCGCTTGGACAGGTCCGCGCTCTGCCGGCGCAGTTCGTCGCCATCGATCTTCACGCCGTTGGCCTCGATGCGCGCCAGCACCGGCACCAGCGGCATCTCGATGCCGCGGTAGACGCTTTCCAGACCGGGCTCGGCCGCGAGTTTCGGCGCCAGCGTGCGATGCAGGCGCAGGGTGATGTCGGCATCTTCGGCGGCGTAGCGGGTGGCGTCGTCGACCGCCACCTGCGAGAACGGAATCTGCTTCGCACCTTTGCCGGCCACGTCCTCGTACTTGATCGTGTCGTAGCCGAGGTAACGCTTGGCCAGGCTGTCCATGTCGTGGCGGTTGCTGCCGGCGTTCAGCACGAAGCTCTCCAGCATCGTGTCGTCGGCATAGCCCTGCACATCCACGCCATGACGGCGCAGCACGTGCAGGTCGTACTTGCCGTGCTGGCCCAACTTGCGCTTGGCGGGATCGGCCAGCACCGGCGCGAGGGCCGCGAGCACTGCGGCACGGTCGAGCTGCGGCGGCGCGCCGGGATAGTCGTGTCCGACCGGCACGTACACGGCGTGACCGGGTTCAGTGGAAAAACTCAGACCGACCAGATTGGCCTGCATCGGATCCAGGCTGTCGGTCTCGGTGTCGAAGGCGAACTCGTCCGCCTGCTGCAGGCGAGTCACCAGTGCATCGAGCTGCGCCCGCTCCATCACTGCGGTGTACTCGCCGGCAACACCCAGCGACGGATCCATCGCACCCTCGTCCACGGTGGCCGTGGCCACACGGCCGGTGCCGCGCGCGCGACCGGGCTCCTTTTCGGCGACGGACGACGCATCGCTCGCGCCGCCATCGAGTTCCTTCAGCGCCTGGTTGAACCCGTAGCGCGCATACAGTTCGCGCAGCTCATCGACGTGCCGGTCGCGCAGCGGCAGCGTGTCCGGACCGCCCTCCAGCGCCACGTCGGTCTTGATGGTGACGAGCGTGCGGTTGAGCGGCAGGCGTGGCAATGCAGCGCGCAGGTTGTCGCCGATCTTGCCCTTGATCTCGCCTGCCTTATCGATGATCGCGTCGAGCGTGCCGTACTCGCCCAGCCACTTGGCGGCGGTCTTGGGGCCGCACTTCTCCACGCCCGGCACGTTGTCGACGGCGTCGCCCATCAGCGCGAGGAAATCGACGATCTGTTCGGGGCGAACGCCGAATTTCTCCACCACCGCTTCGACGGAATCCAGCCGGCTGCCGCTCATCGTGTTGACCAGTGCGATCGCACCACCGCCGGATGCCGCAGGCTGCACCAGCTGGGCGAAATCCTTGTCGCTGGTGGAGATGGTCACCTCCATGCCCTGCGCGGCACCCTGCAGCGCGAGCGTGCCGATCACGTCGTCGGCCTCCACGCCCTCCACGCGCAGCAGCGGGAAGCCCAGTGCCTGCACGATGCGGATCATCGGCTCGACCTGGGCGCGCAGTTCTTCCGGCATCGGCGGCCGGTTGGCCTTGTAGTCCGGATAGAGCTCGTCGCGGAAGGTCGGGCCGCTCGCATCCAGCACGAAGGCGACGTAGTCGGGGCGTTCCTTCAGCGTGGCACGCAACATGTTGACCACGCCGAACAGCGCGCCGGTCGGCTCGCCCTGTGCATTGGTCAGCGGAGGCAGCGCATGGAACGCGCGGAACAGGTAGCTGGAGCCGTCGATCAGTACGAGTCTTGTCATGCTGGCATTCTACGCCGCACCTCCTCGTCGGACGTCACGCGCGCACTCCGCATTCGGCGCATAATCGGGTCGTCACCCGCCGACCGGACGCCCCCCATGAACCGCACGACGTGCCTTGCCCTGCCGTTGTCCTGCCTGCTGGCACTCGCCGGTTGTGCCACCACGGGGGGCAGCCATCCCGCCGACGTCGACCTGGCCAACGCGCAGGTCGCCGTGCGTACCGAGAAGAACGGCGACACCATCGAGGAATACCGCGTGGCCGGCAACCTGCGCATGGTCAAGGTCACGCCCGCGCGTGGCGCGCCCTATTACCTGTACGACTCCGACGGCGACGGCCGCCTGGACAAGAGCAAGGACAACAGCGACATCTCGCCGGTGTACTGGAAGCTCTACGGCTGGTGAGCGCCCGCGCTCAACGGATCACCAGCACCGGCACGCCGCAGCGCGCCAGCACCTCGCTGGTCTGGCTGCCCAGCAGCAACCGGCCCAGCGCGCGCCGTCCGTGCGAGGCCATGACGATCAGGTCGCAGCCCTGCTGTTCGGCGGTATCGACGATCGCTTCGGCCGCGTAACGGTCGGCCACATGCAGCAGTTGCGGGACGATGCCGGCCGCCGACGCGAGCGCGGTGACGCCGTCCAGGACCTTGCGCGCCGCCTCGTCGCGGGCGTTCTGGAAATCGGGCAGCGAGGTCGCCACCGCGCTCCAGCCCAATGCGTCGTCGAAGCCGGTACTGATGGGCTCGCTGACGGTCAACACGGTGGCCTTGGCCTGCAGGCTGCCGGCCAGCGCCAGGCCCTGTTGCACGCCCTTGGTGGCCCGCTCGGAGCCGTCGGTTGCGATAAGGATATGCCGGTACATCGCCGCACCTCGTGCTGATGGGGTAAGGCCATTACACGCCCACCGGGCTTAGGGCGCCGTGATCTGGATCAATCGCCGCACCTATACGGCCTGCAGGTTCGCATAGGCCAGCACCAGCCACTTGCTGCCTTCGCTGTCGAAATTGACCTGGACGCGTGCGTGCGCACCGCTGCCCTCGTAGTCGGTGACGACCCCCGGGCCGAACTTCGCATGCGTCACGGTCTGGCCCAGCTTGAGACCGGGCGTCTCCAGGCTCGCATGACCCGGCGTCACGCGGGTGGCGAAGCCGGAGGCCGGCCGGCTGACCTGCACCCGCGGCCGCACTTCGTTGAGCAGGTTGGCCGGGATCTCGCGCAGGAAGCGCGACGGGATGCCGTACATGTCCTGCCCGTGCAGGCGACGGGCCTCGGCATAGCTCAGCACCAGCTTCTGGCGCGCGCGGGTGATGCCGACGTAGGCGAGGCGTCGCTCCTCTTCCAGCCGCCCGCTCTCGTCCAGCGAACGGTTGCTGGGGAACAGCCCTTCTTCCAGCCCGGCGAGGAAGACCAGCGGGAACTCCAGACCCTTGGCCGAATGCAGCGTCATCAGCTGCACGCCATCCTCACCGGCCTCGACCTGGCCTTCGCCCGCCTCCAGCGCGGCATACGACAGGAAAGCAACCAGCTCGCTCATGCCTTCCTGGCCATCCTCTTCGGCCGCGATGTCTTCGCGGCGCACGAAGCGCGAGGCGACCGACACCAGTTCGTCGAGGTTCTCGGTGCGCGATTCAGAATCCAGCCCGCCCCGACTTTCGCGTGCCCAATGCTCGCGCAGGCCAGAGCGCGCGAGCACGTGGTCGACGCGCTCGGCCAGCGTCATGTCCTCGGTTTCCTCGGCCAGCTGGTCGACCAGCGCGGCGAATCCCGCCAGCGCATTGCGTGCACGACCCGCCAGTTCGCTGCCCTGCGCCGCCAGCGACGCGGCGCCCCACAGCGATACGCGCGCACCGCGCGCCAACCGTCGGACCTCGTCCAGCGTACGCTCGCCGATGCCGCGCGTCGGCGTGTTGACCACGCGTTCGAACGCGGCGTCGTCGGCGCGGTTGGCCATCAGGCGAAGGTAGGCCAGTGCGTCCTTGATTTCCGCACGCTCGAAGAAGCGCATACCGCCATACACACGGTACGGCACCTGCTCGGAAAGCAACGCTTCTTCGAACGCGCGCGATTGCGCATTGCTGCGGTAGAGGATGGCGGCGTCGCCCAGGCTGCCGCCGTCACGCACCCATTGGCGGATGCGTTCGACGACGAAGCGCGCTTCGTCCATCTCGTTGTAGGCGGCGTACAGGTCGATCGGCTCGCCGTCGCCCGTGTCGGTCCACAACTGCTTGCCGATACGCGCCGGATTGTGCGCGATCACCGCGTTGGCGGCACCCAGGATGTTGGCGCTGGACCGGTAGTTCTGCTCCAGCCGGATGGTCCGTGCCGACGGATAGTCGCGCAGGAACTGCTGCATGTTCTCGACCTTCGCGCCACGCCAGCCGTAGATGCTCTGGTCGTCGTCGCCGACGACGAATACATGCCCGGTATCGCCCGCCATCACGCGGATGAAGGCGTACTGGATGGCGTTGGTGTCCTGGAACTCGTCCACCAGGATCTGCCGGAAGCGCGTGCGGTAGTGCGCCAGCAGCGCCGGCGTATCGCGCAGCAGTTCATGCGCGCGGAGCAGCAACTCGGCGAAGTCGACCAGGCCGGCGCGGTCGCAGCGCTCCTGGTAGCCGGCGTAGACCTGCCGGCGCACGTCCAGCCAGTCGTCGTTCGGCGCGGGCTGGAGGTGCTCGGGCCGGCGGCCTTCGTCCTTCTGCTCGTTGATCCACCAGGTAAGTTGCTTCGGCGGGTACTTGCCTTCGTCCAGTTCCATCGCCTGCACCACGCGCTTGACCAGCCGCTGCTGGTCGTCGCTGTCCAGTACCTGGAAGGTCTCGGGCAGCTTCGCTTCCTGCCAGTGCAGGCGCAGCAGGCGGTGCGCCAGGCCGTGGAAGGTGCCGATCCACATGCCGCGGCTGCCGTTGCGCAGCTGCACGTCGGCGCGCGCGCGCATTTCGCCGGCGGCCTTGTTGGTGAAGGTCACTGCGAGGATGCCGTGCGTGGGCACGCCATGGACTTCGTTGAGCCAGGCGATGCGGTGGGTCAGCACGCGGGTCTTGCCGGAGCCGGCGCCGGCCAGGACCAGGTAGTGCCCGGGTTCGGCGGAAACGGCGTCGCGCTGGGCGGGATTCAGATCATCGAGCAGGTGGGAAACATCCATCCGTCCATTTTACGGCCTGCGGCGGCCCACACCCTGAGACGCAGCCATTCAGGCGAGTTCGGCGACCTGCATCGAGACCTGCTTGCGGCCCTCATCGAGCCACTGCCCGCCCGTCTCGACGAAGCCGTGCCGTTCATGGAACCGGCGCGAGGGCTCGTTCGGCGGCATCACGTTGAATTCGCAGGTGATGCGCGGGATGCCGTGTTCACGGGCGAAGGCGAACAGGTCGGCGTACAGCCTCGAGCCCAGGCGGTGGCCCTGCACGGCGGCGTCCACGACGACGCGGTCCACGTAGAGAAAATCCGGATGGCGCGCGGCGAACCAGGCGAAGTTGTCGTTGCGGTAGTCGGCGCCGGCGCGCATCGCCAGCAGGAAGGCGACCACGCGCCCCTCCAGCACCACGACGCGGTGGTAGGCGGACAGGGACGCCAAGTGGCGCAGCCTGTCCGCATCCATCGGGCTGGTATGCCGGACCTCGGATATGTTCAGCGCGACGATGGCGGCGTAGTCGCCCTCGTGCGCGTCTCGGATAAGGGGTTCGGCCGGCACGGATCAGTGTGCAGCGTGCTTGGCGGGCGCACCGTTGTTCATCAGTCGGTCGGTGTAAGCGATGCCGATGGCCGACAGGATGAAGATGGCATGGATGATGGTCTGCCACATGACGCCCGTCGATGTGAAATCGCTGCACGTCTTCGCCAGCCAGCCTGCCGTCCTTGCCGCCTCCGCCGCTGCAAACGCTGCGGGCGTGCCGCACAACGGCAGGCCGCCCAGCGTGCTGGCGCCGATGAAGGTCTTCAGCAAGTGGATGGACGAGATGCCGATGATCGCCATGGCCAACTTCACTTTCAGCACGCTGGCGTTGACGTGGCTCAGCCACTCCGGCTGGTCGGGATGCTTCTCCAGTCCCATGCGCGAGACGAAGGTTTCGTAGCCGCCAACGATGACCATCATCAGCAGGTTGGAGATCATCACCACGTCGATCAGACCCAGCACCAGCAGCATGATGTCCTGTTCGCTGAGGCTGGTAGCGCCATGCACCAGATGCCAGAGCTCCTTCAGGAACAGGACGACGTACACGCCCTGCGCCACGATCAGGCCCAGGTAAAGCGGCAGCTGCAGCCAGCGCGAACTGAAGATCAGGGCCGGCAACGGGCCCAGACGCGCGGATTTGGGGTCGGTCATGTCGGAACGGTCTTTTCCAAGGATGGCGCAGGGTACCGGCCGGATTTGACGCTGCCAAGTCGGCCCGGGCCGCTAGACTCGGCCGCCTACCCCTGCTGCGGACGATGCCATGATCGACCTGTACTACTGGCCCACCCCCAACGGCCACAAGATCACCCTGCTGCTGGAAGAACTCGCCGAGGCCGGCATCAAGCTGGACTACCGCATCGTGCCGGTGAACATCGGCAAGGGCGACCAGTTCAAACCCGAGTACCTGGCGTTCTCGCCCAACAACAAGATGCCGGCGATCATCGATCATGCGCCCGCCGACGGCGGCGAGCCGATCAGCGTGTTCGAATCCGGCGCGATCCTGCTCTACCTGGCCAACAAGGCCGGCCGCTTCTTCGGCACCGATACGCGCCACAAGGTGGCGGTGAACCAGTGGCTGATGTGGCAGATGGGCGGCCTGGGTCCGATGAGCGGGCAGTACGGCCACTTCACCGTATATGCGCCGGAGAAGATCCCCTACGCCATCGACCGCTACACGCGCGAAGTGCAGAGGCTGCTCGGCGTGCTGGACACGCAGCTGGCGACACATGCCTATGTGGCAGGCGACGACTACAGCATCGCCGACATGGCGATCCATCCGTGGATCAACGCCTACGACAAGGCGCCGCTGGACCTCTCGCCGTATCCGCACCTGCAACGCTGGCAGGCGGAGATCGCGGCACGGCCTGCGGTACAGCGTGCGTACGCGCTGAAGACGCAGGTGAATCCCGATGCCGGCAAACCGTTGACCGACGAGGAGCGCAAGCACCTGTTCGGCCAAGGCGCGCCCAAGGCCTGAGGCACCGGCGCCGGGGGTTCGCGGCATAATCCGGGGCCTGACCGGCTCCGCCGCCCGAGAAATCCGATGCGCCTTGCCCTGTTCGCCCTGATGACCCTCGCCACCGCCCTGCCCGCCCACGCCGAAAAACTCACGCTGGAAGCGATCACCGGCAGCGCACCGCTGTCCGGCCCCACGCTGACCAAACCGCAGGTGGCGCCGGACGGCTCGCGGGTGACCTTCCTACGCGGCAAGGACAGCGACCGCAACCGGCTGGACCTGTGGGAATACGACATCGCCAGCGGGCAGACACGCCTGCTGGTGGACTCGTCGGTGGTGCTGCCGGGCGACGAGGTGCTGAGCGACGAGGAGAAAGCGCGCCGCGAGCGGCAGCGCATCGCCGCGCTGTCGGGCATCGTCGACTACCAGTGGTCGCCGGACGGCAAGGCGCTGCTGTTCCCGCTCGGCGGCGAACTGTACTTCTACGACTTGGCCAGGTCCGGCAAGGACGCGGTGCGCAAGCTGACCCATGGCGGCGGCTTCGCCACCGATCCGAAGATCTCGCCGAAGGGTGGCTTCGTCAGTTTCATCCGCGACCGCAACCTGTGGGTCATCGCGCTGGCCGACGGCAAGGAAGTGCAGCTGACGCGCGACGGCAGCGACACCATCGGCAACGGCGTGGCCGAGTTCGTCGCCGACGAGGAGATGGATCGCCATACGGGCTACTGGTGGGCGCCGGACGATTCGTCCATCGCCTTCGCCCGCATCGACGAAACGCCGGTACCGCTGGTGAAGCGCTACGAGGTCTATCCCGACCGCACGGAAGTGATCGAGCAGCGCTATCCGGCGGCCGGCGACGACAACGTGCTGGTGCAGTTGGGCACGATCGCGCCGAAGACAGGCGCCAAGCCGCGCTGGATCGACCTCGGCGCCGAGAAGGACATCTATCTCGCCCGCGTGGACTGGCGCGATCCGCAGCGCCTGACGTTCCAGCGCCAGTCGCGCGACCAGAAGACACTCGAGCTGATCGAGACCATGCTGGCGACCGGCAAGCAGCGCACGCTGGTGACCGAGACGTCGACGACGTGGGTGCCGCTGCACAACGACCTGCGGTTCCTGAAGGATGGACGCTTCCTGTGGTCGTCGGAACGCCATGGCTTCGAGCATCTGTATCTGGTGTCCGAAGAAGGGGCGATGCTGTCGCAACTGACCCATGGCGACTGGGTCGTGGACGGCCTGCTGGCGGTGGACGAAGACCGTGGCCTGGCTTACGTCAGCGGCACGCGCGACGGGGCGACCGAGACGCATGTCTATGCCGTCCCGCTGGCCGGCGGCGAACCGCGCCGTCTTACGCAGGCACCCGGCATGCACGCCGCCAGCTTCGCGCGAAATGCCAGCGTCTTCGTCGACAGCTGGTCCAGCGACACCACGCTGCCGCAGATCGAACTGTTCAAGGCCGACGGCACCAAGCTGGCCACGCTGCTCAGGAACGACGCGACTGACGCCGGACATCCCTACGCGAAGTATCTCGCCGCGCACCAGCCGACCACCTTCGGCACGCTGACGGCGGCCGACGGCACCACGCCGCTGCACTACAGCCTGATCAAGCCCGCCAACTTCGACCCGAAGAAGAAGTACCCCGTCGTGGTGTTCGTCTACGGCGGCCCCGCCGCGCAGACTGTCACTCGCGCCTGGCCGGGCCGCAGCGATGCGTTCTTCAACCAGTACCTGGCCCAGCAGGGCTATGTGGTGTTTTCGCTGGACAACCGCGGCACCCCGCGCCGCGGCGCGGCCTTCGGTGGCGCACTGTACGGCAAGCAGGGCACGGTGGAAGTCGACGACCAGCTGCGCGGCGTCGAATGGCTGAAATCGCAATCCTTCGTCGATCCCGCGCGCATCGGCGTGCACGGCTGGTCGAACGGCGGCTACATGACGCTGATACTGCTGGCCAAGCACAGCGAGGCCTACGCCTGCGGCGTGTCGGGCGCACCGGTCACGGACTGGGCGCTGTACGACACCCACTACACCGAACGCTACATGGACCTGCCCAAGGCGAACGAGGCCGGCTACCGCGAAGCCAGCGTGTTCACCCACCTGGACGGCCTGCACTCCAAGCTGCTGCTGATCCACGGCATGGCCGACGACAACGTGCTGTTCACCAACTCGACGCAGCTGATGAGCGACCTGCAGAAGCGCGGCACGCCGTTCGAGCTGATGACCTACCCCGGTGCCAAGCACGGCTTGCGCGGCAGCGACCTGCTGCACCGCTACCGGCTGACCGAGGATTTCTTCGCCCGTTGCCTGAAGCCCTGATTCCACACCCGCCAGGAGCACCATGATGTCGACGCACGTCCCCGCTCGACCCAACTGGTGGCAACGCAACTGGAAGTGGTTCGTGCCCGTGCTGGCGGCGCTGTTCTTTGCGTTGTTGATTGCCTGCATCATCGGATTTGCGGCTCTCATCTTCGGGATCCTCAGATCCACGCCCCCGTACCCGCAGGCCGTCGCACGCGCGCAAGCGGACCCTGCGGTGATCGCCGCGCTCGGCGAGCCCGTCCACACCGGCTGGTTCGTACAGGGCAAGACCAGCACCAACGGAGCGAGCGGCGAGGCCGAGCTCGCGATTCCTTTGATCGGCTCGCGCGCCGAGGGCACGTTGTATGTGGTTGCCGAAAAGCGCGCCGGTGAGTGGCGCTACGAAACCCTGGCAGTGAATGTGGAGGGCGGCGAGCGCATCGTGCTGGAAGACAACCAGCCGCCGTCGGCGCGATGAGTCCTCAACGACGAAGGCGGCCATCGGCCGCCTTCGGAGGGCTATCGCGCTTGAAGTTTGCTCAAGGCTTCGGTGCAGCGTCCGGCACCACGAGCGACGGATCGACCGACGTGCCGGGCGGCACGTAGATCGCCACGCCCGCCGCCTGCTTCTGCGTGGTCGGGATGCCCATGCTGAGGCCGCCGCCGGAGTGGCGGCCGTAGCTGCCGGCACCCACCGACATGCCGACCGGCGAGCCGCTGGAGCCGACGCCCAGCAGCACGATGCCGTTGGCGCCGAGGGCGGCGGCTTCGCGCTTGAGGCGGGCCACGGCGGCATCGGTCTGGCCCTGGGTGCCGAAACCGACCGCGCTCTTGGATTCGAGCTGCGCGATCTCCAGCGACCCGGCCGGCGCCGTGCGATAAACCTGCACCTGCGCGGGATCGAGCGCGGGGCGTGCCTGGCCCAGCATGACCTTGGAACTGCTGGCACAGCCTGCGGCGAGCAGGGCCGCGACCAGGACGGGGGCGATGCGGAACGTCATGACGGCTTCTCCCGGTGACCTGCGGCGATCTTCCGCCGGATGGCCTGAATGTTGGCACAGCCTGCGGGCGGACGGCGTGATGGGATGGGCGGGTTATCATTTCACCCAGACCATGCACCCGTTTCCTGCACGATGAGCTCCGCTCCCGACCATCCATCCGCACCGCAGCGGCTGGCCGTCGACTACATCCATGCCCCGACGCCGCAGGCGTTGCTGGGCCTGCCGGAAACCCTGGCCGTGTTCGGCTTCGGCGCGCTGGCGCCGTCGACCACCGCCATCGACGATCCGCGGTACCTGCGCGTGCCGCTGTCGCCGCTGCGCGAAGCGGCCGCACCATACGAAGTCTGGCGCGCGAGCGGACCGGTGACGACGGGACGCGACGGCGCCGTGCGCTACAGCCACGACGGCACCCTGCTGTTCGGCGTGGTGGAGTGGGAGGAGCCGGAGGGCGGCATCCTGCACGCCAGCGCCCAGGCCTACGCCGCGATGGCGGCGTTCTGGCGCGACAGCGGATACCCGCACCTGCTGCGGATCTGGAACTACTTCGACGCGATCACCGACGGCGACGGCGATGCCGAGCGCTACCGGCAGTTCTGCGTCGGCCGCGTGCAGGGGCTGGGCGATGTCGATACGCGCGTGCTGCCGGCCGCCACCGCGATTGGATCCAGAGAAGCGCGCAGCCGCGACGGACGCCGCGTGCTGCAGGTGTACTGGCTGGCCGCACGCGAGCCCGGCCTGCCGCTGGAAAATCCGCGCCAGGTCAGTGCCTACCGCTACCCCCGCGAGTACGGACCGCAGTCGCCCAGTTTCGCGCGCGCCCTGCTGCCGCCCTCGACGAGCATGCCGCTGCTGCTCTCCGGTACGGCCAGCATCGTCGGCCACGCATCGCAGCATGCGGACTCGTTGCGCGCGCAGCTCGACGAGACGCTGACCAACCTCGACAGCCTGCTGGGCGCCGCGCGCACGCATGCGCCGGGATTGCCGCCGCATCTCGATCCCAGCTCGCGCCTCAAGGTCTATGTCAGCGATGCGGCCGACGCCGATGCCGTCGCCGCGCAGCTGGAAGCGCGCCTCGGCACGCGCGTGCCGTGGCTGATGCTGCATGCCGATGTCTGCCGGCGCGAGCTGCTGGTCGAGATCGAGGGCATGCACGGCGTGGGTGCTTGAAGCACCTGTCGCGCATCCGCATAGTGGTGCCATGAGGCGCCGTACCGCGCGCCACGCCTTGGAGAACGTTCGATGGGACTGATCAGCCTGCTGTGGGGCATCGTGGCGATGCTGTGGATGGTGCTGGCGCTGATTCCGCTGCTCGGGTGGGGCAACTGGTTCCTGATCCCGTTCGCCGCGGTCGGCGCGATCATCGCCGCCATCGGCATCCTGTTCACCCGCACCGAAAACCGGGGTCGCGCGAAGGCCGGGCTGGTGCTCAACGGCATCGTGATCGTGGTGGGCATCATCCGCCTGTCGCTGGGCGGCGGCTTCATCTGATTCCGCGGCGGACGCAGCGTTCCGCGCTGCGACCGCCTGTCGCAGGCCACCCCTCCGGCCACCCGCGTATCATTCGCCGCTCTGCCAGGAGCCCGTGATGGCCTATCCCCACATCCGCCCCCGCCGCATGCGCCGCGACGACTTCTCCCGTCGCCTGATGCGCGAGCACGTGCTGACCACCAACGACCTGATCTACCCCGTGTTCGTGCACGAGGAAAAGGGTCGCTCGCCGGTGGCGTCGATGCCGGGCGTCGAGCGCCTGTCGATCGACGAACTGCTGCGCGTCGGCGAAGAAGCGCTGGAACTGGGCGTGCCGGTGCTCGACCTGTTCGGCGTGCCGGATCCGTCGGCGAAGACCGCCGACGGCCGCATCGCCTGGGACGAGGACGGCATCATCCCGCGCGCGATCCGCGCGCTGAAGGCGCGCTTCCCCGAACTCGGCGTGATGAGCGACCAGGCGCTGGACCCGTACACCACGCACGGCCAGGACGGTTTGATCGACGACACCGGCTACATCCTCAACGACGAGACGATCGAAGCGCTGGTGAAGCAGTCGCTGGCGCATGCCGCCGCGGGCGTCGACATCCTCTCGCCCAGCGACATGATGGACGGCCGCATCGGCGCGATCCGCGCGGCGCTGGAGAGCGCGGGCTACATCAACACCCGCATCATGTCGTACGCCGCCAAGTACGCCAGCGCGTTCTACGGCCCGTTCCGCAGCGCGGTGGGCAGCGCCGGCAACCTCGGCAAGGGCAACAAGTTCACCTACCAGATGGACCCGGCGAACTCGAACGAAGCCCTGCACGAGATCGCGCTGGACCTGGAAGAAGGCGCGGACATGGTGATGGTCAAGCCGGGCCTGCCGTACCTGGACGTGATCCGCCGGGTGAAGGACGAATTCGGCGTGCCGACGTTCGCGTATCAGGTCAGCGGCGAGTACGCGATGATCAAGGCGGCCGCCGCCAACGGCTGGCTGGAAGAGAAGGCCTGCGCGCTGGAAGCACTGACCGCGTTCAAGCGCGCCGGCGCCGATGGCGTGTTGACCTACTTCGCCCTGGACGCGGCGCGCTGGTTGCGGAACGGCTGACGTGGACGCCGTCGGCATCCGCGATGCGCGGCTTGACGACGCCGCCGAAGTGGCGCGCCTGTGCACGCTGCTCGCCTATCCGGTGGACGCCGGCAGCATGAAGGAGCGGCTGGCCACCCTGCTGGCGTCGCCCGCGCACGCGGTGAAGGTGGCGGGCTCGTCGAACGACGATGGCGATCTGCTGGGCATGGTGGCCGCAGAGTGGCGGTTGATGATCGAGTTCGGGCACCGCGCCGAGATCACCGCGCTGATCGTCGATCCGCGGGCGCGTCGCCTGGGCCTGGGCCAGCGCCTGGTGGACGCGGCCTGCGACTGGATCCGCGACCGGGGCGGCCACGACGTCTTCGTGCGTTCCAATGTGGTGCGGCCGGAATCGCACGCGTTCTATCCCTCGGCCGGCTTCGCGCTGGCCAAGACCCAGCACGTCTATGTAAGGCAACTGGGGCGTCCGGCGGACTGACCGGAGAGGCTGGCACCACAACGAGAACGGGAGCCTGTCGGCTCCCGTTCTCGTTCCTGCATCAGAAGCGGGCTTCGATGCCCAGCATCACCGTGTCGGCACGACTGAAATCGCAATAGTCGTCATCGTCGTAATAGCAGTCGTTGTAGTCGTCTGCGTAGACGAAGCCGGTGTAACCCAGGTGGATGTTGAAGTGGCGGTTGATATCCACGCCGATCGCCACGCCTGCATAGCCGCCATCGGTCGAGAGTTCACCGTAGTATCCGTCCTGCTTGGCGTCGAAGTAGCCGCCGCGCACCGTGGCGAACCACGGACTGTTGCCGAAGTTGAAGCGGGCGTTCGCACCGATGGCCTTGTAGGTGGCCTTCGGCACTTCGACTCCACGGTAATCGGTGCTGTCCAGGCGACCACCCGACAGTTCCACGCCGACCTGCGTCCACGGGCCCGCCTGCCAGCGGTAACCGGCGCTCACGGCCACGGCGTCCTGTTCGACGTCTTCGTAGATCCAACCCTGGCCCGCCTGCACACCGACGAAGAAACCGCCGTCCTCCTCATCTTCGGGGGCGGTGGCGGGCGCGACATAAGGCGCCGGTGCGGCATAGGTCGGCGCAGGCGCGGGCGCCTGCGGTGCGGGGCTGACTGCAGTCGGCTGGGTCGCCGGCGTCGCGGGCTGGGTGGGCGCGGGCTGCGCGGCGCTCTTGTTGCGGAATGCCTCGTAGGCCGGCGAGACGGACTGCGCCTGCGCATGCAGGGCGAAGGCCGCCAGTGCGAGCGGCAGATAGCGGAACAACGGCTTCATGGTGTTTCCCCTTTCGGTGGTGGTGGCGTCCCCGCGTCCTTGCGGTACCGGCGGGGCGGATCGGTGTGGTACGGATGGCAACGCCGACGGGCGCGCATGCATGAACGTGGCGTCGCTCCGTTCCCGGTCGACACGCGTCCCCGCCGTGGCAGAGTTCGATGGAAGGCGGTCGGACTCCCCAGCCCGTTCGCCTGTCGCCTTGCTCCCTGGCACGCCCCCTTCGGCGGCGGCACAGTGCAGCGCAGGGCGCAGCCTGTCAAGCGGGCGGCGACGCGGGGTAGACTGCGGCGAACGCCAGCAGACGGGGTACCGCGCCATGTCGAGTCAACGCTACGCCGTCTTCGGACACCCCGTCGCCCACTCGCTGTCGCCGCGCATCCATGGCGCGTTCGCGCAGCAGGTCGGCGTCGCGCTGGAGTACACGGCCATCGACACCGCGCCGCACGACTTCGTCGCCACACTGGACCGTTTCGCCGGCGACGGCGGTGCGGGCGCGAACGTCACCCTGCCGTTGAAGGAAGCCGCGTTCGCGATCTGCGCGCGGACCAGCGACCGCGCCCGACGTGCCGGTGCGGTCAATACACTCACCCGCAACGACGGCCAGTGGCACGGCGACAACACCGACGGTGCCGGGCTGGTGCGCGATCTCACGGAGCGCAATGGACTGGACCTGCGCGCGCGCCGCGCCCTGCTGCTCGGCGCCGGCGGCGCCGCGCGCGGCGTGGCGCCCGCGCTGCTGGATGCCGGCATCAGCGAACTGATCATCGTCAACCGCACCGCGGACCGTGCGGATGCGCTGGCCGATGCGCTGGGCGAACCGGAGCGCGCGCACTCGCGCTACTGGAACGACCTACGCGACCTCGGCGACTTCTCGCTGATCGTCAACGCGACGTCCGCTGCGCGCCAGGACCAGGGCGCGTTCACCCTGCCCTTCACGCTCGCCACGCCACGCACGCTGGCGGTCGACCTCAACTATGGCGAAGCGGCGATCCCGTTCCTCGCCTGGGCGCGCGCCGCCGGCTGCCACGACGCGGTGGACGGACTGGGCATGCTGGTGGAGCAGGCCGCCGAAGCCTTCGAGCACTGGCATGGCGTGCGACCGGAAACCGATGCCGTCTATGCCGCGCTGCGCGGCAAGGACAAGGTGCTGGTGACGGCGGATTGAGCGCGATGCTCATCAGGCTCGCCTCAAGCGTCGCCCTCATGCTTGGTCTGGTCCCGCACGCCAAGGCGGGATGGATACATGACGTGCGCGCACCGTCGGGCGCCCTGCCGGCCACCTCGAGCCTGCGTTACGACACAGCGTCCGATGTCGGCATGCCAAACCTGGACGACGCACTGCTCGCCCTGACCGACGCCGGCAGCGCGGAGCTGGATATCCTCGTGCTGCACGAACGGCTGTTGGAAGCAGACTTCCAGCAGGAGCTTTTCCTGCGCCTGCGGGCCTCGGCGCCATCGCAGCTTGATGATGCGATCGGGTCTTCCGGCAATCACGACGATCCCGCGTTGCTGGCGCTGCAGCGCCCATTCCTGCAGGCAGTTTCGGATTCGCGCGTGATTACCGGGTATCGGCAAGACCTCGCCAGGCATCGCCTTCGCGTAGCCGATGTACAGCTAGAGAAGCTCACCCTGGATGCGAGTGGAGATACACCCCGGCTGCGCTGTTTCCTCTGGTTGACCCTATTGCCCATGTGAAGCAACGCGGCGCCATCTAGTAGGCTAGGCTGCGACGAAACATTCTTGGAGAACATGCATGGACGGATTCCTCACCCAGATGCTGACGATGCTCGGCTACCAGTTGCCCGAACTGCTGGCCTGCGTGGCCGGCGCCGCGATGCTGGCGATGTGGGCGCCGCCGGCGCCGGGTCGCAAGCTGGCGCTGGCCGGCATTTCGCTGATGCTGCTGACCACCCTGCTGCGCGGCGTGATGAGCGTGTGGCAGGCATGGGTGATCAACAACGCCACCGACGGCTATGCCTCGGTGAGCAGCATGATGGGCCTGTTCAGCGCCTTCGGCATGCTGATCGGTGTCGTCTCCGCAGCCGGCCTGGTGATGCTGGCCTGGGGCGCCTGCAAGGCGATGCAGGCCACGCGCACGGCCTAGGCGA
Source organism: Pseudoxanthomonas japonensis (assembly GCF_043632995.1). NCBI lineage: Bacteria > Pseudomonadati > Pseudomonadota > Gammaproteobacteria > Lysobacterales > Lysobacteraceae > Pseudoxanthomonas > Pseudoxanthomonas japonensis. Next base: position 3,909,770 of record NZ_CP171632.1, read on the forward strand.
TATCCGCATAGACGCCGCTGAAAACGGAATAGCGCGGCGACACCCGACAGCAGGCGAGCGGGCTAGCATCGCCGGATGAAACGCTTCCTGCTGCTGACGCTCCTCTGCCTCGCCTCTCTGGCACTCTCCGCGTTCGCGCAGGGCCAGTTCAAGGTGCTGGTGGTCGCCATCCCCAACCGCTACCACCACGACTACGCCGTGGTCGCCAAGCCGCAGTTCGAGCGCATGGCGCAGATGCATGGCTTCGACCTGACCTGGTCGTGGAACAGTACGCCCTTCGATGGCAACCTGTCGCCGTATGCCGCCATCGTGCTGCTCAATACGCCCGGCGACGAGCTGAAGGGCGAACAGCGCACGAAACTGGAAGCCTACGTCCGCACCGGCGGTGGCGTGATGGCCGTGCACCGCGCGCTGATCTTCAATCCGCCCGGCGACTGGCCGTGGTTCGAGCGCCTGATCGGCCGGACCTTCCGCATCCACCCGATGGTGCAGACCGCCACCGTGCGCGTGGAAGATCCGGCGTTCCCCGCCGCGTTCGGCCTGCCGTCGCGCTGGGTGTGGACGGACGAGTGGTACGAGTTCAACGCTCCGGTCACGCGCGGCCTGCGCACCGTGCTCAGCGTGGATGAAACCAGCTATGACCCGACCCGCATCTGGCCCGGCCAGACCGCCCGCGGCATGGGCAAGGACCACCCGGTCGCCTGGTACCACGCCTACGACGGCGGCCGCGTCTTCGTCACCGCGCTGGGACACACGCCGGTGCTGTACGACGACCCGTCGTACTTGGCACACCTGTACGGCGGCCTCTGGTGGACGGCGACGGGCAAGGGCATCGACGCATCGCGCTGACGCGCGGCGGTCAGTCGGGCGCGACGCAGAGCGCCAGGCGTTCGCACAGGAAGGCGACCTGCGCCTCCTGCGTCTCCGGTCCGTCGTACGCCAGCAGGGTCCAGCGCTCCTGCGCCTGCATCGCCTCGCCGGCGGCGAGGGTGCGGAACGGCGCGTGCACTTCCATTTCCAGCAGGCCGGCCTGGACGTCGCCGGCATGGTCCAGGTAAAGCTCGACCTGGCCCTGCTCGGGATGGATGGCGGCGCGGGGCTGGTGGTCGAAGCGGATCACCAGCGCCTGTCCACTGGCGAAGCCCGCCATCCAGCCTGCGGACGGCTGCAGGAGCACCTTGCCGCGGCGCATCGGCACGTCCGACGGTGCGGGCAGGAACGAGAACACGCCGCCCTCGATGCGCCACGCAGGCACGGCACCGTCCTCGCCTTCGACGCGCACGTCGCGCGCATCGGCCACCGGCACGTAGACGCGCGTCGCAGAGGACGTGCGCGTGTTGAACCACAGGTCGCGCGCGACAGGACGTCCGCGGATGTTGCGTGCGGTCGCCGTCACGATGAGGGTGGACGGATCGGACGGATCGAACGCGAACGACTTCAGCAGCCGCACGCCGGTGACGGGGCTGTCGATGCCCTCCAGCACCAGCCGCTCGGGCGAACGCGCGACCACGCGCGTCTCCGCGAACGTCAGGTACGGGTCCGGCGGCCACACCGCCTTGGCCGCCCGACGCGATGGATTCGCGTGCTGGTCGGACCACCAGCCGCTCTGTGGTCCGAGCCAGACGTCATGGCCGAGATAGCCGATGTCGTCCGCGTCCGCCGAGACGGCTGGCGTCGGTTGCGACGCGACGGGCTCGCCGATCTTGATCAGGTTGGGACGATCGACGCGCCCGGCATGCAGCACACGGCCGCCCAAGGCCGGCGTGATCTCGACCACCACCTCGGTCGACTGCAGGCGGATGCGTTCGACATCCGCGGCATGCGATGGTCGGGGACCGAGGCACAGCAAGACGAGGACGAGCGGCGTGGCGAGCGTGCGCATGGCCGCCACTACAGCACACCATCGCGCTTCACCGCCAGGTAGCGCTCCACCAGCGCGGCCGGCAGTTCGTCGCTGGTGACATCCAGCACCATGACGCGATGACTGCGAAGCGCATCGTGCGCCGCCGTGCGCTGCTCCCGGTAGCGGGCGACCGCGCCGGCGTGGATGGCACCCTGCAGGTCGTGCACCTCTTCGTCGAGGGCGTCGTCCAGCGACGTCTCGCGCAGGCTGGCCACGCAGACCAGGTGCCGCTTCTGCAGCAGGCGCACCGCGGCCAGCAGGTCGTCGATGTCCTCGTCGCGCACGTTGGTCACCAGCATCACCAGCGCGCGGCGGCGCTGGCGCAGGCTGAGTTCGGTGGCGGCGGCCAGGTAGTCGGTGGCGACCGGGCGCGGCTGCAGGTCGTAGCTGGCGCGCAGCAGCGTATCGATGGCGGCCATGCCGCGTTGCGGCGCGACCCAGCGGCTGTCGCCGCCGGCGGCGAACAGGCCGACGCCGTCGCCCTGTCGCAACGCCAGGTAGGACACCACCAGCGACGCGTTGAGCACATGGTCGAAGTGGCCCAGTTCGTCCTCGCGCGCCATCATCCGCCGGCCGGTGTCGATCAGCATGACCAGCTGCTGGTTCTTCTCGTCCTGGTACTCGCGCGAGATCAGCTTGCGCGAGCGCGCGGTGGCCTTCCAGTCGACCTGACGCAGGCTGTCGCCGACGCGGTACTCACGCATCTGGTGGAAATCGGTGCCCTCGCCGCGTCGCCGCTTTAGGTGCGCGCCCACCAGGCGCGAGGCCTGTTCGGCGCTGAACAATGCGAAGCGCGTCAACGGTGCGAAGTTCGGGTACACGCGCACCCGCTGCGGCGCGCCCGCCACGCGCAACTGCCGCCACAGCGCCAGCGCGGAACGCAGGCGCACCTGCACGCCCTCGAAGTGCGCGTCGCCACGCGCCGCGGGACGCAGGCGATAGGTGATGCGGGTGGCCGACATCGGGGCCAGCGTCAGCCGGCGCGGCAGGCCCGACGAGGCCCAGCCGCCCGGATGCAGGTCGAACACCTCCAGCCGCTGCTTCACCCGCGACTCGAAGGACAGCGCGACGTCGCGTTCGATGCCCAGCGGCAGCGCCTCGGGCACCTCGCGCACGGTGTCCGGCGTGGGCCGGCCGCGCAGCCACCAGGCATCCAGTGCGGCGACCACGAGCATCACGGCACCCACCAGCTGCCACTGCCACAGCGGCCATCCCAGGAAGGGCACGGCCAGGCCGGCGAGTCCCCAGCAGGCGATCAGCAGGATCAGCAGCGGCGCCGGCCTCATGGGCACGCCCCTTCCCCCGCCTGCGGGGGAAGGTCGGGATGGGGGCGAACGGAGAACGGACGCGTATGCACACCATCACGTTGGTCGCGCGCCCCCACCCCAGCCCTCCCCCGCACGCGGGGGAGGGAGCGGATCACGGGATCGGTGGCGACAGCGCCGACGATCATTTCCTGGGCGCGTCCACTTTCGCCAGCAGCGCACGCAACGCGTCATCGGGCGACTGGCCTTCGATCTGCAACTCGGGCGCCAGCGTGATGCGGTGACGCAGCGCCGGACGCGCGATGTCGCGCACGTCGTCGGGGGTGACGAAATCGCGACCCTGCAGTACCGCCTGCGCGCGCGCCGCACGGATCAGCGCGATGCTGCCGCGCGGCCCCGCGCCCAGCGCGATGCCGGGCCACTTGCGGGTGGCGGCGACGATGCGCACGGCGTAGTCGACGACTTCCGGATCCACGCGCACGGCAGCAGTCTCGCGCTGCATCGCCGCGATGTCGGCGGCGCCGAGCACGCGCTTCACCTGCGAGAGGTCGAAGTCGGCGGCGGTGCGGCCGGTGGTGATGGCATCGACCATGCGCTTCTCGTCCTCCAGCGCCGGATAGTCGATCAACACCTTCAGCAGGAAACGGTCCAGCTGCGCTTCCGGCAACGGGTAAGTGCCTTCCTGCTCCACCGGATTCTGCGTGGCGAGCGCGATGAAGGGGGGCGACAGCTGGAACGACGTGCCTTCGATCGTGACCTGGCCTTCCTGCATCACTTCCAGCAGCGCGGACTGGGTCTTGGCCGGCGCGCGGTTGATCTCGTCGGCCAGCAGGATGTTGGTGAACACCGGGCCGCGGCGGACCTGGAAGCTCTCGGTCTTCGGGTCGTAGACGGCATGGCCGCTGACGTCGCTCGGCATCAGGTCGGGCGTGAACTGCACGCGCGCGTAGGTCAGCTCCAGCGCCTGCGCCAGCGCGCGCACCAGCAGGGTCTTGCCGAGGCCCGGCACGCCCTCGATCAGCACGTGGCCGCCGGCGAGCAGCGCGATCAGGATCTGGTCCAGCACGTCGGGCTGGCCGATGAAGGCGCGCGACACTTCCTCGCGCACGGCCTCGACGCGCTCGGACAGGGCATTGCGCGGCGTCGGCGGGAGCGCGGGCGGCGCGGCGGCGGTCTCGTCGTTCATAGGCGGTTTCTCAGTTGGATCAACAGGGCGATGCGGTCACGGAAGGCCTGCCGGTCGTGCGAGGCAGGGACATTGAGGGCGGTGCGGATGCGGTCGGCCGGCTGGCCGGTGCGCTCGGCGATGGCGGCGACCTGCGCCTCGCCGGCGAGCGCGGCGGCGACCGGATCGCGACGGCGCAGGCGCGCCAGGAACGCCTGCCGGACCGCGGAGTACAGCATCACGCCGCGACCGTAACGGTAGAGGTGTTCGCCGCTGGCGCGGACGTGTTCGAGCAGCGAGCGGCGTTCACCGGCCGGCGACGGTACCGGCGGGCCGAAGCGCTGCATGCGCATCCACAGCCAGGCGGCCAGCGCGAGCAGCAGCGGCGCCCACACCATCCAGCCCTGCAGGTACAGCGTGCGCCACAGCGACGGCATCTCCGCCGCGTAGACCAGGTGCATGGTGCCCTGGCGGTAGTTGGGCGCCAGCACCTGCCGCGCCAGCGCGCGATGGGGACCGTCGCGCAGGCCGCCATCCGGCGGTGTGTCGAGCGCCTCCTGCATGAAGCCGCGCTCGGCGGTGTTGGTCAGGAAATCGAAATCGGCCAGCACATCGACGTGCCCCTTGCCGGCTGCCACGCGGGCGTACACGTAACCGTTCTTCAGGTCGCCCCACGCCAGTTCGGGCACGGTGTCGTCGAAGGCGAAGCGCCAGCCGCGGCAGAACTCCACGTGGTGGCCCTCGCCTTCCACCTGGAAGTCTTCGCACGAGGGGGTTTCGTCCACCAGCCAGGCCGACAGCTGGTCCAGCATCGCGGCCTGCGGCGCATCCGGTCCCGTCGTGGCGTCGCCCGGCGAATAGGCCGGCGTGCGGATCAGCAGATGGCCGCCTTCCTCCACCCACGCCAGCAGGCGTTCGGCGTCGGACGGCGACAGCACGCGGGGATCGTTGAACAGCAGCAGCGTGTCGCGGCTCGCCATGGGGTGGTCGTCCAGCAACAGGCGCTGGCGCACATCGACCTTAACGCCATCGGCTTCCAGCGTCTTCGCCAGCGCGTACAGCGGGTTGTACGCCGCCTCGCCGGTCGGCGGCAGGTACACGGTCTTCTCGACGCGATGGAAGGTGTGCCGGAACCACAGGCCCACGAGCGCCGCCAGCAACAGCACGACCACCAGCGTCGCACCCGCCACCCGGCCATTACGGCGCGCGGACGTCACGACGCCCACCCGTAGCGCTGCTGCAGATCGCCGACCAGGGCGTCGAACTCGTCCTCGCCGGGCAGCCGTTCGGCATAGGCGGCGTACTGCCAGGTGCGCACGATGCGCGCGAACACGTGGCGGTCCTCGGCCTGCGGCAGGCGCCGCGAGGCACGCAGGCATTCGGCCTCGGTGGCGCCCGGCGGCAGCACGAGGTCGACGCGCTGGCTCATGCTTTCCACGCTGGCGCGGTAGAGCAGCGCCAGGGCATCGCGCCGACGACCGTCGCGCCATAGCGCGCGCGCGGCCGTGGCGATGTCGTCGGGCAGCGCCTCGGGCAACACCAGCGCATCGGACTGCGGTGCGTCGGGAGGCGCCACCGGCGATCTCGCGATGCCGCGCATCCACGGCCACCAGTAGCGCACCGTCGCCAGCACCACCAGCACCAGCACGCCCGCCACCAGCCACAGGCCCCACTCGCCGACGAAGGCCAGCGTCTTGCCGATGCCAGAAAGCCAGGCGCTGTCGAGATCGTGCGGTTCCTTCGTGTCCCTTTCCTGCGGGTTGCGCCGCTCCCAGCCGGACTGCACCTGGCGGCGGCCCAGCAGCGGATCGCGATACGCCCGGTCGGCCGCCTCGCGGAACGTGCGGTCATCGACGCGCTGGTCGCCGAACACGATGGGCAGCGTCGGCGGCACCGGCTTGCCGTCTTCGCCGGTGGCGACCGGCGCGTCCGCGGCCACCGGCGGCGCTCCATGCCGCTCCTGTGCCCCGGCCGTGCCGGCCATGCCCAGCCACAGGCTCGCGACCAGCACCATCGGCGCGGCGGCCGCCAGCCGTGCGCGCAGCTTGCGGAACACGATCTCCAGGTCCCACGCCTCGATCTGCGTGCGGCGGTTGAGGTACAGGCCGAAGCCTGCGCCGACGTAAAAGGGTTCGATCACGCTGATCGCCGCCCACAGCAAGGCGTTCCAGGCGAGCTTGAACCACGCGTTCCATTCGATGGCCGCCACACGGAACGCCGCCTGCACGCTGTCCGGCAGCAGGTCCTGCGGCAGGTACATCACGACTGCGAGGATGCCGCCCAGCACCAGCACCCCCTGGAACACCAGGCAGATCCAGGTCAGCAGGATCGCCGTGCCATAGGCCTGTCCGCCCAGCACGCTACGGCGCTGGCGCAGCCGGTCGCCCTGCACGCCCTCCAGCAGGTCGATCGGCATGTACAGCGAGCGCACCGGGCTGAGGCGGCGCCACGTGAGCAGGTGCGGCAACGTGCGCGTGCCCCAGTGGAACTGCGCGCGCAGCGTCTCGCGCGTCGCGGGTACGCTGCCGAACACCCCGCGCGACATCACGTACAGCGGGATGCGGTCGAAGGCCGGCTTCAGCCACCACATCAGCAGCGCCGCCAACCAGAACTTGTCGATCCACCATGCGCCGAGGTTCAGCAGTGCGAACACCGGCAGCGTCAGCCAGAGCCAGGGTTTCCAGATCGCCCCGGCATGCCGGCGCACCAGCGCCATGCCCAGTTCGATGGCTTCCCAGTCGGAGCGTGCGCGCAGGCGGACCGTCAGCTGCTCAATCCTCATCGGCCACCCCGCGCCCGCCCAGTCCCAGCCACAGCGCCACCAGCGTCCACAGCACGCCGGATACGCTGTACTTCACGACGGCGGGGATGGATTGCGTCGACGACCAGAAGGCTTCGATGAAGGCCGCCACCAGCAGCATGAACGCCACGCCCAGGCACAGCCGTGCGCCCTTCGCGCCCGCACGCGCCAGCGCATCGATGCGGCGATGCCGTCCCGGCGCCACCAGGCTCAGGCCGAGCCGCAGGCCCGCCCCGCCGGCCAGCACGATGGCGGTCAGTTCGAACGGCGCATGCCCGCAGACGAAGCGCCACAGCGGGTCGCCGGAACCGATCTGCTGCAGGTGACCGAACACCGTGCCGATGCTGATGCCGTTGACGATCAGCACGAACAGCGCGCCCACGCCGGCCAGCAGGCCGCCGGCGAACGTGCGCAGGCCGATGCCGATGTTGTTCCAGATGTAGTGGCCGAACATCTGCCAGTCGGTTCCGCTTTCGCGGCCGAGCGCATGCCGCGCGTCGTTCGGGTCGTACATGCGCTCCCACATCGCCACCTGTTCGGGCGAGACGATGCTGTACACCAGCTCCGGCCGGAACTGCAGCAACACGAACATCAGCACCAGCGGGAACACGAACACCACCGCCGCCACCCACATGCAGCCGGCCTCGCTGCGCACCAGCCGCGGGAACTCCGCCAGCAGGAAACGCAGCGCGCGCTGCCAGCGCGGTGGCGGCGTGCGGTACAGCACGCCGTGGCCCTGCTGCATCAGCGCCTGCAGGCGGTCGACGACGACCGGGCTGTAGCCGCGCCGGCGCGCCAGCGCGAGGTGCTGGCAGATGCGCCGGTACCGCGCCGGCACATCCTCGTCGGTCAGCTCGCCGGTGTTGCGCTCGCCACGTGCCCGCCGCGCATTCCCGCCGCGCGCGTGCAGCCACGACTCGAAGGCGAGCCATTCGGCCTGGTGGCGGGCGACGAACTGCTCCTGCCTCATCGCCGCCCCAGCAGCCAGTTGGCCATGCCGTACAGCCGCTGCACACCGGCCTGTCCCTGCGCCGCGGTGATGGGCTGGGCGAGGTTGGCCAGTTCCTCCTGCCGCGAAGGTGTCAGCTGCGGCGCGCGCTCGGCGAACGCGACGATCGCGCCCTGCTCTTCGGGCAGCAGCCGGGCCGGCGGCACGAACACCGTGTTGACCGGCGCGGGCACATGGCTGCGCTCGCGACCGGCGTGGACCACCAGCGTGCCGGCGACCATGTCGCCGAGGCGACGCGCATGCGGATCGGCCAGGCACGCGACCAGGCCGGTGGCATACCCGAACGGCAGCATGTCGACCATGCGCAGCAGGTTGCGGGTGATCGCCGCCAGCCAGCCCACCGGCGCGCCGTCGGCCGAGACCACGCGCAGGCCGAGCGCCTTCTTGCCGGGCGTCTGCCCGCGCCAGGCCGACTCCAGCACGATCGGGTAGGCCCAGAACACCAGGAACATCACGATCAGGTTCAGGCCGGCACCGGCCTCGCCGAACAACGCCAGCAGCGTGGCCATGACGAAGACGATGCCGAGCCGGATGCCCAGGTCGATGCCCCACGCCAGTGCGCGCGGCACCGGGCCGGCCGCCGGCAGATGCAGGCCCACGCCTTCGGGCGTGACGACTTCGCGATAGGTATCCAGCATCAGCCGCTCACCACGGGCAGCGTCCCCATGGCAGCGCGCTGGCCGCGACCGGATCGATGTGGTGAAACCCGTGTGTCCCGCTGTCCATGCGCCTTCCCCATGCCAGGCGACTTTAGCCGGACGCGCCATCCTTGCCCAGCCAGGCCCTACACTTCGCGCCATCGTGGATACCGTCTTCTCCTGCCGGTCGGGGTGCGCGGCCTGCTGCACCGCGCCTTCGATCACCTCGCCGATTCCGTGCATGCCGCAGGGCAAGCCGGCCGGCGTGCCGTGCGTGCAACTGGACGACGCCCTGCGCTGCCGGCTGTTCGGCCACCCCGACCGGCCCGCGTTCTGCGGCACTTTGAAGCCCGGCGCCGACATGTGCGGGGCCAGTCGCGCCGAGGCGATGGCCCTGCTGTCGGCACTCGAGCGCGCAACGGCACCGATCACGCTTCCCCTCAGCTAGGAGACGTCGCATGCAGCGTGTCTGGAACCTGGTCCTCGCCGTGGTGGTGTCCGCGACGGTGGTCGCGCAGCTGTTCCTGCTGGTGAGCGGCGGACAGGACGTGAATACGACGACGCCAGCCGCGCCGGTCCCGTTGGCGACGAAACTGCTGCGGTTCTTCAGCTACTTCACCGTGCAGAGCAACCTGCTGGTGCTGGCGGCAGCGATCAGCCTGGCGATCAGGCCCGACCGCGACGGCCCGGTGTGGCGCGTGCTGCGACTCGATGCGTTGCTCGGCATCACGGTCACCGGCGTGGTGTTCGCCACGCTACTGTCCGGACTGGTGCACCCCAGCGGCATTGGCATCTGGATCAATGCCGGCTTCCACGAGTTCTCACCGGTGTGGGCGCTGCTCGGCTGGCTGCTGTTCGGGCCACGGCCACGGATCGACGGGCGCACGATCCGGTGGGCGTTCGTCTGGCCGGTCGCCTGGCTGGCCTACACGATGGCGCACGGCGCGATGACGGGCTGGTATCCGTATCCGTTCCTCAATGCCGACACCCTTGGCTACGGACAGGTGAGCATCACCGTGGCCGTCATCCTGGTGGCGGCACTGGCAACGGCGTTCGCGTTCCTGGCGGTCGACCGCCGGTTGCCGCCGTCGCGCTGACCGACGTCGCTATCCGACCTGCGTGGAGATCCACCACGTGGTGCCACCGGCATCGCGGAAGCCACCTCGACGGTCGCCATCGCCCTTCTCTTCCGGTGCCTGCACCGGCTCGGCGCCGGCCGCGAGTGCACGCGCCCACGTTGCATCGACATCGGGCACGTAAAGATGCACGTGGCTGGCGATGGGCGGCCACCCGTCCATGCCGTCAGCCAGCATCAGCACGGTATCGTCGATGCGGACTTCGCCATGGCCCAGCCGCTCACCCATGGGATGCGTGCGCAGCGGTTCGGCTCCGAACACCGTGACAAGGAAATCGATCGTGCGCTGCGCACCATCGACCACGAGGTACGGGGCCACCGAGGTGTAGCCGTCCGGTTTCCAGCCCATGCGGGTCTCCCAGTCTTCGGCGCGGAGCGCGCCGCGCGCCATCATGCCGCAGGCGGTGTCGGCTGCAGGTAACGGTCCTTCAGCTTCACGTAGTGCGCCGCCGAGTAGTGCAGGCTCTCGATCTCCTTGTCCGAAAGCACGCGCACGAGGCGGGCTGGATTGCCCAGCCACAGCTCGGCCTCGCCGACCACCTTGCCCGGCCCGAGGATCGCGCCGGCACCGAGGAAGCCATGCTTCTTCACCGTCGCCCCGTCGAGGATGCAGGCACCCATGCCGATCAGGCACAGGTCCTCGATGGTGCAGGCATGGATGATGGTGCCGTGGCCGATGGTGACGTCGGCGCCGATCAGCGTCGGATAGCCGGCCTTGTTGTAGGGACTGTGGTGGCTGACATGGACGATGGTGCCGTCCTGCACGTTGGTGCGCGCACCGACGCGGATGAAGTTGACGTCGCCGCGCAGGATGGTGCCCGGCCAGATGGACACATCCTCGGCCAGTTCGACATCGCCGATGACCGTGGCGGCGGGATCGACGTAGACGCGCGGCCCGAGGACGGGAAAGCGGTCAAGGTAGGGGCGCAGGGCGGTCAGATTCGGGTCCATGCCCCGATTGTAGTGCGCCGGCTCCGGAACGACGGCATACACTCGGGGCATGACGACCTCTCCGCATGCCGCCACGAACGCCGCGAACGCGGCCATTACCGCCGCCAATGCCGCGATCACGGCCACGAGTTCAGGGGGGACGCCTGCCCCAGGCCACCACGCACGCATGCCCGACGGCGATACGCCGGTCGGCGATCTCGCGCCCACGCTGCAGCGGTTGCGCGAGACCTGGCAGGCACGCAAGCCCGGTTGCGCACAGCGCCGCGACGACCTGCAGCGGCTGCGCGATGCACTGAAGCGCCGGCTGCCGGAGATGGCGGACACCATCGCCGCCGATTTCGGCCACCGCTCGCGGCACGAATCGCTGATCGCCGACGGCATGACCGTGCTCAACGAGATCGACCACCTCGCCTCGCACCTGCGCCGCTGGATGAAGCCGAAGCGGGTCGGCGTGGGCTGGCGCTTCTGGCCAGCGCGCGCGGAGATCCGGCAGGAACCCGTCGGTGTGGTCGGCGTGATCGCGCCGTGGAACTATCCGGTCAACCTGGCGCTGATTCCGCTGGCGACCGCCATCGCCGCGGGCAACCACGTGTACCTGAAACCGTCGGAACACACGCCGCGCACGACCGCGTTCCTGCGCTCGCTGCTGGCGGAGGTGTTCCCGCCGGAACGCGTCAGCGTCGCCGCCGGCGGTGCCGAGGTGGCGGGCGCGTTCGCTGCCCTCCCGTTCGACCATCTGGTGTTCACCGGCTCCACGGCGGTGGGCCGCAAGGTGATGGCCGCCGCCGCACCGAACCTGACGCCGCTGACGCTGGAGCTCGGCGGCAAGTCGCCCGCCATCGTCTGCGACGACTTCCCGGTGGACCAGGCGGCCGCGCGGCTGGCGACCGGCAAATGGTTCAACGGCGGGCAGACCTGCATTGCGCCCGACTACGTGCTGCTGGTCGGCCGCCAGCGCCGTGATGCGCTGGTGCAGGCGCTGCGCGACCAGGTCGCGTCGCGCTACGGCGACCTGTCCGAGGCCGGCGACTTCACCCGCATCATCAACGACAGCCAGTTCGCACGGCTGGAAGGCTATCTGGACGACGCCCGTCAGCGCGGGCATGAGGTCGTTCCGCTGGCGCCGAAGCACGACCGCGCGCAGCGGTTGTTCGCACCGACGGTCGTCATCGAGCCAGGCGACGATGCGAAGGTCATGCAGGACGAGATCTTCGGCCCCATCCTGCCGATCCGCACCGTCGAGTCGCTGGACGAGGCCATCGCCTACGTCAACGCACACGACCGGCCGCTGGCGCTGTATCCCTTCAGCCACGACCGCGCGCGGGTGGAAAAGATCCTCGGCACGACGCTGGCTGGCGGCGTCACGGTCAACGACACCGTGCTGCATTTCGGCATCAACGCGCTGCCGTTCGGCGGCATCGGCCCCAGCGGCATGGGTGCCTACCACGGCCGTGCGGGCTTCGACGCGATGAGCAAGGCGCTGCCGGTGCTGTGGCAGCCGCGCCGCGCCGGCAGCGACCTGCTGAAGCCGCCGTACTCCAAGGTCGCGCGGTTCATCGACTTCATCATCCGCTAGTACCGCATGCGCAAGCTCCGGCAGGCCAGCAACAGCCGTCGCGACGTCCGCGTATACGGCATGCTGCTGGTCGGCGCGATGTTCGTGTACGCAGGACTGACCCTCGATCCGGCCAGCAACTGCGATGCCAGCGGACGGCAGTGCGCGCCGTGGCTGGTGCCGGTGGCTTTCTTCATGGGCGTCGTGTTCGCCGGTTCCGCGCTGGCGATGCTGGTACACGTGCGCCGCTGGGGTAGCCGCCTGGACCTGGAGGCGCGCACGCTGTGGTGGTGGGACGACGAGATCGCTCCCGGCGAACACGCGATCGCGCTGGACCGGATCGCGCGGATCCGCGTGCTGCGCGCGGACGAGAGCGACGACCGGATTCTCCTGTACGACCACGACGATGCACCACTGCGCTTCCCGTCCGAACGCGGCGTACCCTACGACGCCATCGAGTGGGCGCGGGACCTGGCGGGACATTGCCCGCATATCCGGGTGGACGTGGAAGGCGCCTGACGCGGATCGGTATCCTTCGTCGAAATACGCCATCCCCGTTCGTCGGACGGGATGACACGCCATCGACGGACCGCCATGCCGACCACGCCCGTACCCACCAAAGCCACCCGCCGCGAATGGATCGGGCTGGCCATCATCGCCCTGCCCTGCATGGTCTATGCGATGGATCTGACCGTGCTGAACCTGGCGCTGCCGGCCATCAGCGCCGAGCTCGACCCCAGCGCCAGCCAGCTGTTGTGGATCGTCGACGTGTACGGCTTCCTGGTCGCGGGCTTCCTGATGACGATGGGCACGCTGGGCGACCGCATCGGGCGGCGCAAGCTGCTGCTGATCGGCGCAGCGGCCTTCGCGGTGGCCTCGGTGCTGGCGGCTTTCTCGCGCAGCGCGGAGATGCTGATCGCGATGCGCGCCCTGCTCGGCATCGCCGGCGCCACGCTCGCGCCGTCGACGATGTCGCTGATCCGCAACATGTTCCATGACGAGCACGAACGCCAGTTCGCGATCGGCGTATGGATCGCGGCGTTCTCGGTCGGTGGCGCCATCGGCCCGCTGGTCGGCGGCCTGCTGCTGCAATGGTGGTGGTGGGGCGCGGCGTTCCTGGCAGCGGTGCCGGTGATGGTGCTGCTGCTCGTCCTGGGGCCGAAACTGCTTCCCGAATACCGCGATCCCGATGCCGGCAAACTCGACCCGGCCAGCATGGCGCAGTCACTGTCCGCGGTACTGGCGGTGGTCTATGGGCTGAAGCGCATCGCCGAGTACGGCATGGATCCGCGTGGCGTCGCGGTGCTGCTGGCGGGCGTGGCATTGGGCGCGCTGTTCGTGCGCCGGCAGAAGCACCTGGCGTATCCCTTCCTGGATGTCACCCTGTTCCGCCGGCCGGCGTTCTCCGCCGCCATCGTCGCCTATGCGCTGGCGGGCCTGTCGATGATGGGCGTGTACATCTTCATGACCCAGTACCTGCAGCTGGTGCTCGGGCTGACGCCGCTGCAGGCCGGCGTCGCGACGATCCCCTGGTCAGTGTGCTTCACGGTCGGCTCGCTGCTGGCGCCACGGCTGGCGCGCCACTGGGGCGCACGGCGGGTGATGGTGCGTGGCCTGCTGTTCGCTGCGGTCGGCTTCGGCATCACCGCGCTGGTCACGCCGCCGCATGGCCTGTGGATCCTGATCGCCGGCATGCTGGCGATGAGCCTGGGCATGGCGCCCGTGTTCACCGTCGGCAACGAGTTGATCATCACTACCGCACCACCGGAGCGCGCGGGCGCGGCGTCGGCGCTGGCGGAGACGAGTGCCGAACTCAGCGGTGCGCTCGGTATCGCCGTGCTGGGCAGCCTGGGCATGCTGGCGTACCGGCTGTGGCTGGACCCGGCGTTGCCGGCGACGCTGCCCGATGCGGACACGACACGTGCGCTGTCGACACTGGGTGGTGCCGTCACCGTCGCCGGCGAAGTCGGTGGCGCGGCGGGAGCGGCCATCGCTGATACCGCGCGCACCGCGTTCACCGATGCCATGCGCGCCATCGCCGTGTTCGGCATGGCGATGATGCTGATTGCCGCCTGGATGGCCGCGCGACTGATGCGCGACGGCGAGGGCGCCGGCCACGCAACGACGACCGTCGACGACCCAGCGGGCGCGTGACCGTCCTCCTCGCATAGAATCCCCGCCATGAAGATCGCCAGCTGGAACGTCAATTCGCTCAACGTGCGCCTGCCGCACCTCACGCAATGGCTGGGCGCGTTCGCGCCGGATGTCGTGGGCCTGCAGGAAACCAAGCTGGAGGATCACAAGTTTCCCGACACCGCGCTGGCGGAAGCGGGCTATCGCAGCGTGTTCGCCGGGCAGAAGACCTACAACGGCGTGGCATTGCTGTCGCGCGAGCCGATCGGCGAGGTGCAGGTCGGCATTCCCGGCTTCGAGGACGAGCAGAAGCGCGTGATCGCCGCCACTGTCGGCGAGGTGCGCATCATCAATCTGTACGTGGTCAACGGCCAGGATGTGGGCACCGACAAGTACGCCTACAAGCTGCGCTGGCTGGACGCAGTGCACGACTGGATCGCCAGCGAGCTGCAGACGCACCCCAAACTGGTGGTGATGGGCGACTTCAACATCGCGCCGGACGACCGCGACGTCTTCGACCCCAAGGTGTGGAACGACGACCACATCCTGACCTCCACGGCCGAACGCGCTGCCCTGCAGCGGCTGTACGCGCTGGGCCTGCACGATGCGTTCCGTCTGCACAGCGACGAAGCCAACGTCTACAGCTGGTGGGATTACCGGATGGGCGGCCTGCGCCGCAACCTGGGCCTGCGCATCGACCTGACGCTGGTGTCCGACGCGCTGCGCCCGAACGCCGTGCAATCCGGCATCGACCGCGAACCGCGCACCTGGGAGCGCCCGAGCGACCACGCGCCGGCGTGGGTGCAGCTGGGCGGCTGACGTCACGCGGTAGGAGGGGCTTCAGCCCCGACCGCAACGGTCCGTCCACGACCACTCCGCGGCACGCTCCCTCCCCGAAGCAATAGTGAATTCTGGTCGGGGCCAAAGCCCCCCTGCAAGGACAAGCAAAGGCCCGGCGGTTGCCGGGCCTTTGCATTGCCACGGGCCTTGGGTGCGTCTCAAACGCGCACGCGGCCGCAGCGGAACCGTTACCTCGCGCGGCCGCGCGTGAGCAGGTTGACGATGAGCAGCAGCACGACCGCGCCGATAAAGGCGGTGAGCAGGAAGCCGACCCAGCCGCCCCCCAGGCCCAGACCCAGGGTCGGCAGCAACCAGCCGCCGAGGAAGCCGCCGATGATGCCAACCACGACATTCAGGATGATGCCCTGCGAACCGTCGCGCTTCATGACGATGCTCGCCAGCCAGCCGGCGATGCCACCCACGATCAGATAGATGAGAAAATTCATTGCGTCGCTTCTCCCTCGATGGACAGGACCCCTTGGCGCGGGGCACGCTTCAATCTCCAACGCACTTCGTGAAACCGTCGTTAACCCTGTGGGGGAAGCCTCCGTGCACCTGTTTGATAGCGCCAACGCCACAGGCTTGCACGCTGTGCCGCAGCACGCATGCGGGCCGATAACGTGAGCTGGCGCAACGCGCCGGCCGACTGGCGGCTGGACGGCATCGCGCTGTGGTTGCTGCCGCACGCGCCCCGCCAGCGCGGCGAGCCCGCCGCGCGCGAACGGCTCGCACAGGTGCTGGACGTCGCGCCGCATGCGCTGCCGATCACCCGCGATCCGCAGGGACGCCCGCACTTCATCGCGCCACTGCACCACCTGGAGACTGGCTGGAGCCACAGCGGCGAAGCCCTCCTGCTGGCGCTGGGCGAAGACGTCGAACTGGGCGTGGACATCGAGCGGCTGCGGCCTCGGCCGCGCGCGATGGAACTGGCGCGCCGCTTCTACCATCCCGACGAGACCGCCTGGCTGCAGTCGCTGGACGACGATGCGCGCGTGCTCGCCTTCGTGCGCCTGTGGTGCGCCAAGGAGGCGGTGCTGAAGGCGCACGGCCAGGGCATCTCGTTCGGCCTGCACCGCTTCCATGTCCGCCTCGACGACGACGGTGCACGGCTGGCCGACTGCGACCCCGCGCTCGGCCGCGCCGACGACTGGCGCCTGCACGAATGGGCCGCCGCGCCGGACTATCGCGCGGCGCTGGCCTGGCATCCGCGCGGCGCCGCATGGCGGCCTGCGATAATGCCGCGATGAATGACACCGCCTTCCCCGCCGACCTGCGCGACGAGTTCCATCGCGGCCTCGGCACGCTGGGGCTCGATGCCGATGCGCTCGCGCCGCGCCTGCTCGCCTACCTGGCCCTGCTCGACCGCTGGAACCGGACCTACAACCTCACCGCCATCCGCGACCCGCGCGAGATGGTCACCCGTCACCTGCTGGACTCGCTGGCGATGCATCCGTTCGTCGACGACCTGGCCGCGAACGGTGGCGCGCTGGCGGACCTGGGGACCGGCCCCGGCCTGCCCGGCATTCCGCTGGCCATCGCCAAGCCCGGCCTGCGGGTGACGCTGGTCGAAAGCAACGGCAAGAAGGCGCGCTTCCTGCGCGAGGCCGTGCGCACGCTGAAACTCGACAACGCGCGCGTCGCCGAATCGCGCGCCGAAGCGCTGGACGAACCGCAGGCCTACGACGCGCTTACCGCGCGCGCGCTCGACGTGCTGAGCGGCATCATCGAGGTCGGTGGCCACCTGCTGAAGCCCGGTGGCGCGCTGCTCGCCATGAAGGGCGTGCGCCCGGACGACGAGATCGCCGCCCTGCCGGCCGGCTGGTCGGTGGATACGATCCAGCCGCTGGCGGTGCCGGGCCTCGTCGGGGAGCGCCACATGGTCGTTGTACGCCGCGACCGGCCCGGCTGAGCGGAAGTTCCTGAACCCAGCCGCCCCTCGGAGCGGCGTCAGCTTGAATGAACCATCACGCCTTGCTGCTCGGCCAGGCGATCTGCACCTTGCGATGTTTCATGACGCAGTCGCGCAGGTACAGGTTGATCAGGCTCTGATAGGGAACACCCGCCTCATTGGCCATGCTCTTGAAGTATTCCACCACGTCTTCCGAGAGACGCATGGAGACGGGCTTCTTCAGCTTGGCCGCATAGGGATTCTTGCGGGACTTCATCTTGGAAAGGTCGTATTCGGCTTTCATGGCGGTCATTGCCCGTAAAAGGAGCTTTCTTGTTTCGTGGCTTTGCGTGCCGAAATGATGCGGACAACGCCGCCGTCATCGCGCTCGCAATGACAAACGAGGAGGAGGTGGGCTCCACTGCTCATGCCGAGCATGAGAAAGCGATCCTCGTCGGACGAGTGAGGCTCATCGTAGAACTGGATGGCGAATTCGTCGTAGAAGACGGATTGGGCTTCCTCGAAGGAAACACCATGCTTCCTGAGGTTCGAGGCCGCCTTGGCCGGATCCCAGTCGAACTTGATCATCTGTACATTGTATGGACGATCAGTGACTTTGCAACAGCTAAGCCCTTGATATGACTCGCTGCCAAGCGGAGGGTGGACCCACTCGTCCGTGCCGGCGCCTGGTACGGCAGGCGGGTTTCGCTCCCGTGATTTCGCAGGGTCGCTCCCAGCCCGCATAATCCCCCCTCACCCCGGACTCGATAAGGCGCCCTCGCATGGCCCGCATCATCGCCGTCGCCAACCAGAAAGGCGGAGTCGGCAAGACCACCACCGCCGTGAACCTGGCCGCCGCGCTCGCACGCGCGCCGCAGCGGGTGCTGCTGGTCGACCTGGATGCGCAGGGCAACGCGACGATGGGCAGCGGCGTGGACAAGCGTGAAGTGGAAGCCTCGACCTGCGACGTGCTGCTGGGCGAGGTCGACGCGAAGGCCGCCGTGGTGACCACCGCTGAAAGCTTCGACCTGATGCCGGGCAACATCGACCTGACCGCGGCGGAGATCCAGCTGATGGAATCCGACGGCCGCGAGCAGCGCCTGAAGAGCGCGCTGCAGCCGATCCGTGGCGACTACGACTTCATCATCATCGACTGCCCGCCGGCGCTGTCGCTGCTGACGCTCAACGCGCTGACCGCGGCCGACTCGGTGCTGGTGCCGATGCAGTGCGAGTACTACGCGCTGGAGGGCTTGTCGGCGCTGATGGAAACCATCGATGCGCTGCGCGCGCGCCTGAATCCCGGCCTGGAGATCGAAGGCGTGCTGCGCACGATGTTCGACATCCGCAACAACCTGGCCAACGCCGTCTCCGGCGAGCTGACCACGCATTTCGGCGACAAGGTGTTCCGCACCATCGTGCCGCGCAACGTGCGCGTGGCCGAAGCGCCCAGCCATGGCCAGAGCATCGTCGGCTACGACCGCGCCTCGCGCGGCGGCGTCGCCTACCTGGGCCTGGCCGGCGAGATCCTGCGCCGCGCGGCCGACCGCAAGAAGCAACAGCAGCACATGGAGCACGCGTGATGAGCGCCCCGAAGAAGCGCGGCCTGGGTCGCGGACTGGAAGCCCTGCTCGGCCCGAAAGCCGCCGAGACGCCGCCGCCGGAAGCCCAGCCGGGCGAAGCCCTGCGCACGTTGCCGGTGCAGCAGCTTCAGCCGGGCAAGTACCAGCCGCGCATGCAGATGGACGCGTCCAAGCTCACCGAGCTGGCGGAGTCGATCAAGGCGCAGGGCGTGATCCAGCCGATCGTCGTGCGCGAGCTGTCGCCAGGGAAGTTCGAGATCGTCGCCGGCGAACGCCGCTGGCGCGCCTCGCAGGAAGCCGGCCTGGCCGAAGTGCCGGTGGTCGTGCGCGAACTGGACGACCGCACCGTCATCGCGATGGCGCTGATCGAGAACATCCAGCGCGAAGACCTCAATCCGCTGGAAGAAGCGCAGTCGCTGCAGCGCCTGATCAACGAATTCTCGCTGACGCACGCCGAAGCGGCCGAAGCCGTCGGCCGCTCGCGCGCCGCGGTGTCCAACCTGCTGCGCCTGCTGGAACTGCCGCCGGCGATCCGCGCACTGCTGGAAGCGCGCCGCCTGGAAATGGGCCATGCGCGTGCATTGCTGACGCTGTCGCCGGACCTGGCCAGCAAGCTCGCCTCCGAGGCCGCCGAACAGGGCTGGTCGGTGCGCGAAGTCGAACACCGCGCGCAGCAGTTCGCCGCCGGCAAGGTGCCGGTCACCGGCAAGAAGGCCAAACCCACCAAGGCCTCGCCGCAGCCCGACATCGCCTCGCTGGAAACCGAACTCTCCGAGAGCCTGGGCACCCGCGTCACCATCGCCCACGGTCGCGGCGGCAAGGGCAAGCTGATCATCCAGTACACCGACCTGGACACGCTGGATGGCGTGCTCGAGCGCCTGCGCCCGAGGGGCTGAAGCCCGCAGGATGCTGGTTGTGGGAGCGACGTAAGTCGCGATGGCGGTGAGGCCGATTCACCGACAGGCGAAAAGCTCGCGACTTACGTCGCTCCCACAAAGACGCGGATAGCCGCCCGGACGGGCACATCGCCGCTGCATTACCATCCGGATTCCGCTTCCACCGGATGCCTGCCTTGAACCTCCGCACCGCCGCCCTGCTGCTTGCCTGCGCACCGCTGCACGCGCTCGCCTTCGCCCCGTCCGATGCCGACAAGCGCTTCCAGGCGCTGTACGAGAAGGAATGGAAGTGGCGGCAGGAACAGACCGGCCAGGCGGACGAGGACGCCGACACCAGCGGCGACAAGCGTCGCCTGCCGGACGTCGGCGCCGAGGCGCAGCAGGCGCGCCTGAAGGTGTGGGAGCAGGTGCTGAAGGATCTCGACGGCATCGACGCCAAGGCGCTCTCGCCGGAGAACCGCATCAACCTGGCGATCTACCGCCCGCAGGTCGAGAACCTGGCCGACGAGGTGCGCCTGGGCGCCTACGAGATGCCGTTCAATTCCGACTCCTCGTTCTGGTCGAACCTGTCGTTCATGGCGCGCCGCCCGATGAAGGACGCCGACGACTACCGCGCTTACGCCGCGCGCCTGCGCGACGTGCCGCGCTACTTCGACCAGCACATCGCCAACATGCGCAGTGGCCTGGAGCGCGGGTTCACCGTGCCGCGCGCGGTGCTGGACGGACGCGATGTGTCGATCGCCGCGGTCGCCGATCTGAAGGATCCCGAGCAGTCCACGTTCTACACCCCGTACAAGAAAATGCCCGCCAGCATCCCGGCGGCCGAGCAGGAGGCGTTGCGCAAGGAAGTCCACGAGGCGATCAGCCAGCAGGTGGTGCCCGCGTTCGGCACGCTGCTGACCTTCTTCCGCAGCGAATACGTGCCGCAGGCGCGCACCACGCTGGCCGCCGAAGCCATGCCGGGCGGCAAGGCGTTCTACGCGCAGCAGATCCGCGAGTACACCACGCTCGACCTCAGCGCCGAGCAGATCCACCAGATCGGCCTGAAGGAAGTGGCCCGCATCCAGGCCGAGATGCAGGAGGTCATCAAGCAGACCGGCTTCAAGGGAACGTTCGCCGAGTTCCTGACCTTCCTGCGCACCGACCCGCAGTTCTACGCGAAGACGCCGCAGCAGCTGCTCGACCGCGCCGCGTGGATCTCCAAGCGCGTGGATGGTGAGGTCGGCAAATACATCGGCACGCTGCCGCGCGGGCGCTTCACCATCGTCGAGGTGCCGGCCGACATCGCGCCGTTCTGGACCGCCGGCCGCGGCGGCCTGGGCACCTACTGGCTGAACACCTACGACCTGCCCTCGCGCCCGCTGTACAACCTGCCGGCGCTGACCCTGCACGAATCCTCGCCCGGCCATTCGCTGCAGGCCGCGCTGGCGCAGGAACAGGGCGAACAGCCCGCCTTCCGCCGCGACAACTACATCTCCGCGTACGGCGAGGGCTGGGCGCTGTACACCGAGAAGCTGGGCAAGGAGATGGGCATCTACGAGACACCCTACGAGGACTTCGGGCGCCTGACCTACGAGATGTGGCGCGCCGCGCGCCTGGTCATCGACACCGGCGTGCACCACAAGGGCTGGACCCGCGACCAGGCCCTGGCCTACCTGCGCGACCACACCGCCCTGTCCGAGCACGAGGTCACCACCGAGGTCGACCGCTACATCTCCTGGCCGGCCCAGGCACTGAGCTACAAGCTGGGCGAGATCGCCATCGTCCGCCTGCGCGGCGAGGCCGAGCAGGCGCTGGGACCCAAGTTCGACGTGAAAGCCTTCCACGACGCCGTGCTGAAGCAGGGCTCGGTGACCCTGCCGGTGCTGGAAAGCCAGATTCGCGCCTTCATCGCGGCGAGCAAGGCGGGCCCGGCCAAGCCGGCCACGGCCGCGCCGTGATCCCGTAGGGTGGGCCCAAGCCTACCGCGCCGGCCAGGCCTTCCGGACTCCGGAGGCGCCGCGATGTGGGGCCAAGACCCGACCTGCGCCCGGGTGCGGCGAAACCCCTCGTAGAGCCGAGCTGGCTCGGCTCCGTACGCCATCCGGCCCCAGGGAGACCGGCCGGAAAGCAGCGGAGCAAGCTCCGCTCTACGCGGCTTCCGTGCTAAGTGCTTGCGGGACAAGGGAAACCTCGGCATAATGCGCGGCTCGCTGCGTCCGGCCCGACCGGATCTGCGGCCGGAAACGCGATTCCGGCTTGTGTCCGCAGCGGTTTTCCTACCGTATCGCGTGGTGTCCGACCTGCCCTGCAGGCCGTCCGCCGGGCCGCCGTCTCCCGGGCTATGGGCGACACAATTACCTATCGAGGTGCGTATGTCCCGCGTATGCCAAGTCACCGGCAAGCGTGTGCAGACCGGTAACAACGTCTCGCACGCCAACAACAAGACCCGTCGTCGTTTCCTGCCCAACCTGCACGAGCGCCGCTTCTGGGTCGCCAGCGAGAACCGCTGGGTCAAGCTGAAAGTGTCCGCGCACGCCCTGCGCACCATCGACAAGAACGGCATCGACTCCGTTCTGGCCGAGCTGCGCGCCCGCGGCGAAAAGGTCTGAGGAGTAACTACACATGGCATCCAAGCGCGACAAGATCCGTCTGATCTCCTCGGCCAACACCGGCCACTTCTACACGACGGACAAGAACAAGAAGAACACCCCGGGCAAGATGGAAATCAAGAAGTACGACCCGGTCGTGCGCAAGCACGTGATCTACAAGGAAGGCAAGATCAAGTGACGCCATGACGCGAACGCGCTCGCGCGTTCGCCGGTGTCATGGCGTCATCCCCGCGAAAGCGGGGATCCAGTGCCTTACAGGAAACCCCGCCTCGGCGGGGTTTCCTGCTTTTCGGCTTCGGTGAAACGCGAGAAGCTGCCCCTCATCCGCCCTCCGGGCACCTTCTCCCCGCTTGCGGGGAGAAGGAAAAAGACCGGGCTTTCTGCCGGCAGGAGAAAACGGGTTTTCTTTTACCCACGTCCGCCAGCAGAATCGATCCATCCCCCTCCGACGGACGCACCGCATGGACTGGTCCTACGGCACCGCCCTGCTGATCGTCGACTGGCTGATCCGGCTGGCGGCGCTGTGGTGGATTCCCAGCCGCACCACGCCGGCCGCCGCACGCAGCTGGCTGCTGCTGGTCGGGTTCGTGCCGCTGCTGGGCCTGCCGCTGTACCTGCTGCTCGGGCATCCGTGGCTGTCGCGCGAGCGCATCGAGCGGCAGGCGCGGGCGTCGGACGTGATCCGCGAGGAACAGCGTCCGCTCAGTGCGCTGCGCTGGACGCCGTACGACGGCGCCGCCGCCGAAATGGCGCCGCTGATCGAACGCCAGGGCGCCTTCATGCCCACGCACGGCAACGCGGTGGCGCTGCTCGACGCGTACGACGCCTCGCTGCGCGCGCTGATCGACGACATCGACGGCGCCGCGCAGCAGGTGCACCTGCTGTACTACCTGATGTTCGACGACGCCGTGGGCGAAGCCGTCACCGCCGCGCTTTGTCGCGCCACAGCGCGTGGCGTGACGTGCCGACTGCTGCTCGACGCCGTCGGCGCCAAGCGCGGCCTGCGGGCGTACGCGCCGCGCTTGCGTGCGGCGGGCGTGCAGGTGCACGCGATGCTGCCCGGTGGCCTGCAGTGGCGGCGCAGCGGGCGCATGGACCTGCGCAACCACCGCAAGGTGGCGGTGATCGACAACCGTATCGGCTACGTGGGTTCGCAGAACCTGGCCGATGCCGTGTTCGTGCCCGGCCACCCGAACCGCGAGCTCGTGGCGCGCGTGCAAGGCCCCGTGGTGTCGCACCTGGAAGGCGTGTTCGCCAGCGACTGGTACATCGAGACCGGCGAACGCCTGGACGTGCAGCCGGACCTCAGCGTGCAGTCGCAGGACGTCGCCGCGCAGTTGCTTCCCAGCGGCCCGGCGTATCCGTTCGAGAACGCGCGCGACACCGTCAATGCGCTGGTCCATCTCGCGCGCCGCAAGGTCGTGCTGACCACGCCGTACTTCGTCCCCGACGACGCCACCCTCAGCGCGCTGCGCATCGCCGCGCTGTCCGGCGTCGATGTGCAGCTGGTGCTGTCGGCCACCAGCAACCAGACGCTCACCGCCTGGGCGCAGCAGTCGTACTACGAGGAACTGCTCGCCTGCGGGGTGAAGATCGCGCTGTACCGGCCGCATTTCCTGCACGCCAAGCACCTGACGGTGGACGACGACATCGCGCTGGTGGGCTCGATCAACCTGGACATCCGCTCGTTCGCGCTCAACGCGGAAATCGGCCTGGTCTGCTACGACGCCGGCGTGGTCGCGCGCATCCGCGCGATCGAGGCCGACTATCTGGCGCACGCGGACCACGTCGACGGCGGCGCCTGGCGCCGGCGCCCCGGCTGGCAGCGCAGCCGTGAAGGCGTGGCGCGGCTGGCGGATTCGCTGATGTAGCGGCATCGCGTCGCAGGGATGCACCGACCCGTTCGCCTACAATGGCGGCATGACCGAAGCGACCCCGACGCCCCTGCCGCCCTGCGACCTCGCAATCATCGGCGGCGGCGCCGGTGGCGTACTGGCGGCGATGCAGGCGCTGCGCCTGGCCACCGGACCGCTGCGCATCGTGATGATCGAACCGCGCGACGTGCTGGCGCAGGGCGTGGCCTATGCGACCACGCACGGCGAACACGTCCTCAACGTGCCTGCCGCGCGCATGAGCGCGTTCGACGACCGGCCCGCGGATTTCCTCGACTACGTCGTCGCCACCACGCCACCGGGTGGGCCCGACCGCGACACGCTGGCGCATGCCTTCATCGAACGCCGGCGGTATGGCGAGTACCTGCGCATCCGCCTGCAGGAGGCCGTCGCCGCCAGTCCCGCGTCGCTGCTGGTCGTGCAGGACAGCGTGTCCGAACTCGACGCACGCGACGACGGCGCGACGCTGCATCTGGCGGCGCACGGACCGCTCGAGGCCAAGGGCGTGGTGCTCGCCGTCGGCAACACGCCGAAGCCGCTGCCGGCGCGCGGCGCGCCGCAGCTGCCGGAAGGCCGCTCGCTGGCGGCCTGGGATTTCGATGCGGTGAAGGCGATCCCCGCCGACGCCGAATTGTGCATCGTCGGTTCCGGCCTGAGCATGGTGGACACCGTGCTGAGCCTGGCCGACAACGGCCATACCGGCGCCATCCATGTGCTGTCGCGCCATGCCCTGCTGCCGCTGCCGCACTGCCATGGTCCCGCCGCCACGTTCGACCCGGCCCCCCTGCAGTCGATGAGTCTGCGCGCACGCATGCGCTTCCTGCGTGCCGCGGCGAAGCAGGCCGTCGCCGGCGGCCTGCCGTGGCAGGCGGCGATGGAACGGATCCGTCCACACGGGCAGGCGCTGTGGCAATCGCTGTCGATCGCCGACCAGCGCCGATTCCTGCGCCACGTGGTGCGCCAGTGGGACGTGCATCGCCACCGCATCGCGCCGGAAGTGCACGCCGTGCTGCAGGCGATGCTCGACCGTGGGCAGCTGCGCCTGCACCGCGGCCGGCTGGACACGGTGATGAACGAAGGCCGCCGCCTGCGCGTGACCACGCACACTCGCGACGGACGCACCGACGAGTTCGACGTCGACTACGTGGTCAATGCGACCGGTGTGGAAATGCGCGCGCAGACCATGCGCAACCCGCTGCTGCACGACGTGCTGGGCAAGGGCCACGCGCAACCGGGACCGCACGGCATCGGTCTTAAGGCGGCACGCGACGGCCGCATGGTCGACGCCGACGGCACCGCGCAGCCGCGCGTGTTCATCCTCGGCAGCCTGCGCATCGGCTGCGTGTGGGAGAGCATCGCCATCCCCGAACTGCGCGGCCAGGCTGAGACGGCCGTGCGCGAACTGCTGGCGATCCCCGCGCCCTGACCCGCCACCGCGGCCTGCGGCAGCCGGTACACTCGGCGACGGGTTGAGCGCCGGGAGAGGGCGTTGGTTTCCAGCTGGATCCTGCTGTTGGTGTCGATCGGCTACGCCGCGCTGCTGTTCGGCGTGGCGTGGTGGGGCGACCGCCGCCCGATGTATCCCGACCGCCCCTGGCTGCGTCCGGTCGTCTACAGCCTGGCGCTGGCGGTGTACTGCTCGTCGTGGACGTTCTACGGCGCGGTGGGCAGCGCGGTGCGCAATGGCCTGGGCTACCTGCCGATCTACCTGGGTCCGGTTCTGCTGCTGCTGTTCGGCTGGCGCATCATCGAGCGGTTGGCGCTGATCGCGCGCAGCGAGAACACCGTCTCCATCGCCGACTTCATCTCCTCGCGCTACGGCCGCTCGCGTCGGCTGGCGGCATTGGTCACGGTGATCGCGCTGATCGGCGTGGTGCCGTACCTGGCACTGCAGTACAAGGCCGTGGCGATGAGCCTGAGCGTGCTCAGTGGCGCCGGCGGCGACAGCACGCACGGCTTCTTCACCGATCCTGCCCTGTATGTCGCGCTGCTGATGGCGCTGTTCGCCGCGTTGTTCGGCACCCGCCAGGTCGATGCGACCGAGCATCACCACGGCATGATGCTGGCGATCTCGCTGGAGTCGGTGGTCAAGCTGGTGGCGATGATCGCGGTGGGCGTGTTCGCCTATCTGTGGCTGGACGACAACGCCTTCCGCGTCACCGATTCGGCGCGCACGCTGTTCGAGAACGCGCCGCCGGTCGGCTTCATCGCGCAGACGCTGCTCGGCTTCCTGGCCATCGTCTGCCTGCCGCGCCAGTTCCATGTGGCCGTGGTCGAATGCAGCGACGTCGGCGACATCCGCAAGGCGCGCTGGCTGTTCGGCGGTTACCTCGCGCTGTTCTCGCTGATGGTGGTGCCGGTGGCGGCCGCGGGCGCGTCGCTGTTCGGCGGCACCGCCGTCGCCGACGACAGCTACGTGCTGGCGTTGCCGCTGGCGGAAGGGCGCACCGCCCTGGCGATCATCGCCTATATCGGTGGCTTCTCCGCGGCCACCGGCATGGTGATCGTGGCGAGCATCGCGCTGGCCACCATGGTCAGCAACGACCTGATCATGCCGGTGCTGCTGCGACGCGGCTGGGGCAAACGCCATGCCGAAGCCGACGTCGCCTCGCGCGTGCTGTGGATCCGCCGCGTGGCGATCCTGCTGCTGGCGCTGACGGCGTACTCGTACTACCGCAGCAGCAGCAACGACAGCACGCTGGCGTCGTACGGCCTGATGGCGTTCGCGGCGGTCGCGCAGTTCGCGCCCGGCCTGATCGGCGGCCTGTACTGGCGCGGCGCCAGCCGGCGCGGCGTGGAGGCCGGCATGGTGCTGGGCTTCGCCACCTGGATCTACACGCTGCTGCTGCCGACGATGACGCAGGCCGGCTGGTTCGACCTGCTGTGGCTGCACGACGGCCCGTTCGGGATCCGCTGGCTGCGTCCGCAGCAGCTGTTCGGCTTGAGCGGCTGGGACACACTGACGCACGGCACGTTCTGGTCGCTGCTGGTGAACACCGGCGCCATGATGATCGTCTCCGCGCGCTCGCGCCCCGGCGTCGACGAGCGCCTGCGTGCCGCGCCGTTCCTCGACCCCTATGCGCAACGCCCCGCGCTGGTCGCGGGCGAATGGCCCGGCAGCGTGCGCGTCGGTGACCTGCGCACGCTGGCCGAGCGCGTGGTCGGCGAGCGGCACGCGCGCCGCGCGTTCGCCGAGCAGGCGCAGCTGCTCGAACGCGAATTCCAGCCCCATGCACCGGCGGATCGCGCGTGGGTGCAGTTCACCGAGCGCCTGCTTGCCGCCGCGATCGGTGCGGCCTCCGCGCGCATCGTGCTGACCAGCGTGCTGCGCGGCTCGGGCATGGAACTGGGCGAAGTGGTGGCGGTACTCGACCAGGCCGGCCAGGAGCTGCGCTTCAACCGCGAGATCCTGTCCACGACGCTGGAGAACATCAGTGCCGGCGTCAGCGTGGTCGACCCGGACATGCGCCTGGTGGCATGGAACCGCCGCTACCAGCAGATGTTCGGGTATCCCGACGGCATGCTGTACGTGGGCCGCCCGGTCGCCGACCTGATCCGTTACAACGCCGAGCGCGGCGAGCTCGGCGATGGCGACATCGATGCGCAGATCAACAAGCGCATCCGCTACATGCGCGCCGGCTCGCCGCACATCTTCGAGCGCGTCCGTGCGGACGGCCAGGTGATCGAAATGCGCGGCCAGCCGCTGCCGGGCGGCGGTTACGTGACCAGCTACAACGACATCACCGACTTCAAGCATGCCGAAGCGCTGCTGCTGGAAACCAACGAGACGCTGGAACAGCGCGTCGCCGAGCGCAGCGAGGCGGCCGAGCATGCGCAGCAGTCGCGCACGCGCTTCCTGGCGGCGATCAGCCACGACGTGCTGCAACCGCTCAATGCCGCGCGCCTGTTCGTCAGTGCGTTGCGCGACAGCGAACAAGGAGCCGACGACCAGGCGCAGGAGCGCAAGCACCTGGCCGAACGCGTGGACGCGTCGCTGCGCGCGGCCGAGGAACTGCTCGACGGCCTGCTCGATGTCTCGCGCCTGGATGCCGGCGGGCTGCAGACGCAGATCACCGACTTCGATGCGGGCGAACTGCTTCGCGAACTCGCTGCGCAGTACGCGCCGGTCGCCGCCGGCCGCGGCCTGAAACTGCACGTGCACGCACGCGCGATACCGGTGCGCAGCGACCGCCGCCTGCTGCGCCGCGTGCTGCAGAACTTCCTCGCCAACGCGCTGCGCTACACGCGCGAAGGCCGCATCGTGATCGGCATGCGCGTGCGGGGCGAGCGCGTCGTGCTGCAGGTCTGGGATACCGGCCCCGGCATTCCCGAGAACCACATGCGGCAGATCTACGACGAGTTCCACCGCTACCAGCAGCCGTTCGACTGGGGCGAGCGCGGCTTGGGCCTCGGCCTGTCGATCTGCCAGCGGATCTCGCGCCTGCTGCAGCACGAACTGGATGCGCGCAGCACGGTGGACCGCGGCAGCATGTTCTCCATCGTCGTGCCGCGCGGCGCCGCGCCCATCGAGCGACGGACGTCGCCGCGCCGCACACTGTCCTCCGACTCCCTCGCCGGCCTTCGCGTGCTGTGTGTCGACAACGACCGCGAGATCATCGACGGCATGCAGGCGCTGCTCGGCCGCTGGCAGGCGGACGTCATCACCGCCACGACGGTCGACGAGGCGCTGGAGAAGATCGCCGAAGGCCCGGCGGTGATGCTGGTCGACTACCACCTGCACGACCGCCTCGACGGCCTGGCCACGCTCGACGCCCTGCGCGCCGCCAGCCCCGGCCCCATCGCCGGCGCCCTGCTCACCGCCGACGGTCGCGACGAGCTGAAGCGCGAAGCCCGGGAACGGGGCTATCGCCTGCTGACCAAGCCGGTGAAGCCCGCCTCGCTGCGCGCCTTCCTGGCCGCCCACCACGTGCCAAGCACCATGCCCGCCCCCACCGAGTGAGGTTTTCCACACACGGACCTACCTTCCGCCGGGCACCCGCACTCCCGGCGCAGTCAGCGTTATCACCCCATCGAGCCCCTGATAATCCCGCCTCTTGGCGAGTGCCTGATAACGCCCGGGCTATCAGCAGCCGATACGGAAGCGCGCTGGCGCAAGACGTTGATGTCACAAAGGAAACACCCGATTGACGACCCTCCGCCAAGATTCAATACTCGGCGTTATCACCCCATGTATGGGGTCTACTAGGTGTTATGCGTGGGTTGGTGTGTCGGTGTTGTCGGCTTCGGTGACGCGCTGATCTTTCTTGCACTACGGCTTCGGCGTTGGTCGGTCGCTGACTCATCCGGACCATTGGTATTTCCGCACTTCGCTTCACTCGGCTTCGTACGCGCTACGTTCGTGCCGCTCTGCACAAGGATGGCTTCATGACCTTCAGATTGGCGGCACCATTGGCTTCGGCTGTACAAGCACCGGCCACTCACTGTCCCCACTCCATCCAGTGATTGTCTCTTCGCCCGGATTTCTCGGCTAAGATCGCTTCGGCAGCACGGTGTACCTACTACCCAGACTGCATAACAGTTCGTTCAAGCCGAACCCGCTTCGCGGGTCGGCTTAACTCAAGGTGTTATGCGTGGGCGGGTGTGTTGGTGTTGTCGGCTTCGGTGATGTTCTGCTTTCTCACCCGCTCATGGCTTCGGCGTTGTTCGGTCGCTGATCTCGTCCGGTCGCCGCATTCCCGGCTTTGCTTCAATCGGCTTCGGATGCAACACGCTCGCGCCGCTCGGCTGCCCGATACGGGACTGACCTCATGCAGGCGGCGCCATCGGCTTCGGCTGTACAAGCACCGGCCACTCACTGCCCCCACTCCATCCAGTGATTGTCCCTTCGCCCGGCTTTCCCGGCTAAGATCGCTTCAACAGCCCGGGGGTACCTACTACCCAGGCTGCATAACAGTTCGTTCAAGCCGAACCCGCTTCGCGGGTCGGCTTAACTCAAGGTGTTAGGCGGCATACCATGCGTTCTCGCAACCCTTACAAGCCGCCCGGATCTGACATCACTCCACGGTCATCGCTCAAGCACTCTGATGGACGGGCAACCAAGCGAGCTCTTCGGGCCTCCGTCGGTAGTGGTCTGGCTGCTGTAGTCGGCTTTGGCGCGGGCATGTTCTGTTCAACTCTCTACAGGCGGCATTACTACCCAAACGATCTAGATCCGGTTGACCTCACAATTGGCGCCATTTTGCTCTGGGTGTGGCTGGGCACTTGGCTAGCTGGCACCGTCTTGGCGGCATGGCTAGCTTTTCGGAGCTATCCACGCAATGCCGCCTAACAATTCATTCAAGCCGAACCCGCTTCGCGGGTCGGCTTAACTCAAGGTGTTAGGCCGCAGGAACAGCATGCAACGGCTCACAAAGCTTTGGTTCGCTTTCTCTGACTTGCTCGCATGGCCTCTGCTCGCTTTCTCTCTGGTGGGCGCCATCGCTTTCCCGTTCGTCGGCCCCATTTATGCACGCATGGCCCAGCAGTCCATCACAACTTTCACCATAACTAGCACTTGTGCTCTCTGGTTGATCGTAGCTGCAGGTGCTTACGCCATCACCCGCCGCAAAGCGCTAGGGCTGTTGCTCGTTTTGTCGCCTGCCATTGTTTCAGCCACCTCGGGCAAGATAGCTTTTGCTCTAGTGCTTGCTGTAGCGTGGGCGCTAGCGTTTGCAACCCCTTTTCTTCTCGCATTCCTTCAGGCTCGTTCGGCGGCAACATCCAAGCCAGCGGCCTAACAAATCATTCAAGCCGAACCCGCTTCGCGGGTCGGCTTAATTCCGGTGTTATGCGTGGGCAGGTGTGTTGATGTTGTCGGCTTCGGTGATGCGCTGATCGTTCTTTTGCCAGCGGCTTCGGCATTGATCGGTTGCTGACATGGCTTGGTCGCGCGCGTTTCCTGGCTTCGCTTCACTCGGCTTCGGATGCAACAGGTTCGCGCCGCTCGGCTGACGGATGCAGGGCTGACTCCATGGGGGGCGGCACACTTGGCTCCGGCCACAAAAGCGCGGACCACTCACTGCCCCCACTCCATCTAGTGATTTTCTCTTCACCCAACTTTCTCGGCTAAGATCGCTTCAACAGCCCGGGGCACCTACTACCCGGTCTGCATAACAGTTCGTTCAAGCCGAACCCGCTTCGCGGGTCGGCTTAACTCAAGGTGTTAGGCATTGCATTAACTATGACCGCGAGCTTTGAAGAATGGAGAGCGGAGCTTCTGCACGTAGGCAACATCGTGCAGGACGGAGATGACTCGATTGGATGGAGCGAAAGACAAGCTCGTTTCAATCGCTACGTTGAGATGCTCGATGCACTCAAGGGATCGGAAGGATTTGAGTATGTCCTCGCAGTGTTTGAATCGTTAAAGGCAGAGAATGACTACGGCGCTTACCAGATAGCCGACCGAGCCGCGTGGCGGTTTGGTGAAATTTCGTACTGCACAGCCCTAATCAACGAGCTTCCTCGACTAATTGAGGGCCTGCCGGATCGTGCCGGAGATCTCGTTGGCTCAATCGCCAACGCGTACGGCACAAAAGATGAGTCGATAATCCGAGTCTTCAACCAGCTTCTTTCAGAGGTTTCCCCTGCTGACAAGCAAGATATCGATGGATTCATTCGACAAGAAGAGGGGCCTACCGGCTGGCTACGCGATCGAGCTGGCGTCCTAGGCAGCAATGCCTAACAATTCATTCAAGCCGAACCCGCTTCGCGGGTCGGCTTAATTCTGGTGTTATGCGTGGGTTGGTGTGTTGGTGTTGTCGGCTTCGGTGATGTACGGGATGCCGCTGCGCCATTAGCTTCGGTGTTGGTCGGTTGCTGACGTAGCCTGATCGCCTGCGTTGCCCGGCTCCGCTTTAATCGGCTTCGGATGCAGCAGGTTCACGCCGCTCGACACGAGGATGGCTTCAGAACTTTCGGATTGGCGGCGCCATTGGCTTCGGCCGATAAAGCGCGGGCCACTCACTGTCCCCACTCCATCGAGTGATTTTCTCTTCGCCTCGCTTTCTCGGCTAAGATCGCTTCGGCAGTCCTGGCTACCTACTACCCAGGGTGCATAACAGTTCGTTCAAGCCGAACCCGCTTCGCGGGTCGGCTTAACTCAAGGTGTTAGAGGGCAGATGAAGCGCTACCCACTTCTCGCAGTGGTTGCAATGCAACTGACTGCATGCGTCTCCATCCCGGCAGATGGGATTGTCCGTGCAGTCGGCGAGGTTGTGACTGATGCTTCTTGCGTTGTATCCCTCTCGAGTCCTGAAGATCCTAGTCGCGCACTAGATGCCAAGCCCGTGCAAGGAGAATTTGCCGTCAATTTCATGGTTCCGCCAACGCTCAAGGCTTACGTTGTCTCTCTTTCTTGTAATGGCGATCTGCTAAGCACCAAGCACGTTGTCAGGCCACAAAAGCAGGCAGCCGATTTTGGACGGATTGCCCTCTAACAGTTCATTCAAGCCGAACCCGCTTCGCGGGTCGGCTTAATTCCGGTATTAGCGCTCATGAGCAGCAATGCCGCAATTCAAGCGCTGGAGACATCACTGTCTATGGAGTCCTCCACGCCCAACTTGGGCAAAGGGGATCGCGAGACATATTTACAAGAACAGCGCTTAGCTCTACGAGTATGCGTTGTTGAGCCAGTGGTTGTGACGGCCCGCGCGGGAAGTTGGGCTCAGCAGTACTGCGGCATGAGCGCCAATCCATATCGGATGATTGCCGTTGCATACTTCAATAGCAAAGTTGGTCAGGGTGAGTTCAACCCGTCGACGCAACGGCTTGGCTCAGCTTAGCGGCTGGCGTCTGGAAGCCCAAGGTCTTACGAGGTCTTTCGTTGAGACGTCTGGCGATCTTGTTCAAGAATGCCTGCGAATGGCGGGATAGATCCGTGCCGTCGGGGAAGTACTGCCGCAGAAGGCCATTGGTGTTTTCGTTCGAACCGCGCTGCCAAGGGCTTTGCGGATCGCAGAAGTAGACCTGCGTGTCGGTCGCCACGGTGAAGTTCTTGTGGCTGGCCATCTCACCGCCTCGATCCCACGTCAGCGATTTTCGCAGCGCGGTTGGCAGTGTTTTCACTTGCCGGCTCAGCGCCGAGACGACGCTGCTGGTGTCCTTACCCTTCACTTTCACCAGCATCACGAAGCGCGAGTGCCGTTCCACAAGCGTCGCGATGTGGGAATTGTTGCTGCCCGTGATCAGATCACCCTCCCAATGCCCTGGCACGGCGCGATCTTCGACCTCCGCCGGACGCTCCCGAATCGATACCGCGTCGATAATCCCGCCGCGAGGCGTCGCGGTGGCCAGCTTTGAGTGGCGCATACGGCGACGCGTGCGCAGGTGCGCCAGGAGTTCCTTCTTGAGCAGGCCGCGCGCCTGGATGAACAAGCTCCGGTAGATCGTTTCGTGCGACACCTGCAGTGCCTGGTTGAGCGGGAACCTCAGCTTAAGCCAGCCGGCGATCTGTTCCGGCGACCACTGCTGGCCCAGCTTGCAAGCCACCAACCAGCGCAGACGAGGGTTATCGGCCAACCGGCAAGACTGTGGCCTCCGGGCTGCCTCCCAAGCGGCCTCATCGGCATGTGCGGCCCGATATCGGTCACGGCCACCATGCCGTGCCACTTCCCGGCTAATCGTCGAGGTAGGCCGCCCTAGGCTGAGCGCAATCTGGCGAAACGACTGGCCAGAAGCTAGGCATCGAGATATCTCTTCGCGGTCCATTAAGCTCAGCGACCGGGCGGATCGGCGACGTTCCCTCGGCGCGATCCCGCCTTGCGCGGCCAGAACCCCGAAAATCGAACCCGGATTCTTGTCAAAGAAGCGGGCAATGTCGCTGAGCGACTGGCCGCCCTTCCATCGTCGCCATAGATCTCGCTTCTGGGCTCGAGACATGCCGGGCCGTCCCATCCTTGCCATATCGTTCGCTCCTATCAGTGCAACTGTTGATCATGTTGCATTGACGGGTTGAACTCACCAGTGCCTTTTATACAATCCCGATACCGGACTGTTCTCCCTCGCATACGGGCACTTGGATAGCCCGGATGGAGTTGAGCTGATTGGACATTCGTCTACCGACGCGCTTGGTGAATGGCTAGGATGAGCGCTAACAAATCATTCAAGCCGAACCCGCTTCGCGGGTCGGCTTAATTCTGGTGTTAGGCCGCAGGAGAATCACCATGTCATTGACCGACAGCAAGTTCTACGCCCCCGCGTTCTACGCTGGAACCGCACTTTGTATCGTTTCCTGCCTGGCTATTGCCTTATCGTTCCTGTTGTCGACCGCCCAGTCCATTCAAATTGCGGTTCGGTTCGGAGGCATAGGGCTGCTGCTTGTCGGATTCTTCTTTCTTGGATTCGGGCTTCTAATTCGTGCAGCGAATAAGGGACCAATCAAAAGTGACCCTAGTTACAAGCCATGGGACAATTTCGGCTAATCCCGCATAGACTGCGGCCTAACAATTCATTCAAGCCGACGCGGTAGTTCCTACGGTTTAGTGGACACCCCGACCTAACCCTCAGGAGTGTCCCAATGCCAAAGCCAGGCCCCAGAACCATCCATCGCTACAGCGATGCCTTCAAAGCCTCTGCCGTGCGTTTGAGCCAGCAGCCCGGCGTACGGGTCGGCGATGTCGCCCAGTCGCTTTACATCCATCCCTTCATGCTGTCTCGTTGGCGAAGACTCGCGCGGGAGGGCGTTATCGTGACCAAGGGTGCACCGGTGGATCCGTCGACGGCAGCCGAGCTGAAGGCGCTGCGCAAGATCAAGCGGCAGTACGAGCAACTCAAGCTCGAGCATGACCTTTTAAAAAAAGCGATCGCGTTCACTTCCGATCGAAAAGCGAAATCTTCGCCTTCATCGAACACCACAAGGAAACCTGTCCGGTGAGGGCGATGTGCCGCCTTTACCGGGTCAGTGCCGCCGGCTACTACGCCTGGGCTCGGCGACCGGTGAGTGATCGCCGGATCGAGGACGCCTCGCTGATAGAGAAGATCCGCCAGGTGCATGAGGCCAGCCGACAGACCTATGGCAGTCCCCGGGTGCATGCCGCCCTCCGGCGACAGGGAGAGCCGATCGGACGACGCCGGGTCGAAAGGCTGATGCGGCAGGAAGGCGTGCGTGCCTGTTCGGCCCGCCTGTACCGCCGTCGCCCCGGCCTGGCGCGGTTTCTGGACAGCGTCCCGAGCCGCGCGCACGAGCAGCCCTGCCAACGACAGGATCAGGTGTGGGTCGGCGATGTCACCTACCTCAAGGTCGCCGGCCAATGGCGGTATCTGGCCACCGTGATGGATCGCTACTCCCGCCGCCTGCTGGGCTGGTCGCTGGGATCCGAACGCACGGCCTCGCTGACCCGTCGCGCCCTGACTGCCGCCCTGCGCACACGCACGCCGGCCTGCGATACGCTGTTCCACAGTGACCGCGGCATCGAGTTCATGGCCAACGACTTCAGGCAGCGACTGAGACGGTCCGGGCTGGTGCAGTCTGTCAACCGGCCGCGTCGCATGAACGACAACGCGCACATGGAGTCATGGAACAAGTCGATGAAGTCGGACATGTATCACCGCCACCGCTTCGACAGTGAACGCGCGCTCCGCTCGGCGATCAACGACTACATCCAGTTCTACAACCACCAGCGCCTGCACTCGGCGCTGGGCTATCGATCACCGGTGGAGTTCGAGCAGTGCCGCTAGAGAATTGGTGTCCACTTTTTCGTAGGAACTGCCCGCCGCTTCGCGGCGCGGCTTAATTCAGGTGTTAGGCCCCATGGACACGCTCTCGCAAGATCAGCTCAAGTCAATTGCTAGTTTGGTTGCCGACCGCACTCTCACGGCGCTAGAGCGTGAGTCACGCGCGCATTCCATTGCCGGATCGCAAGAGCTAGCCCATCGAGCACTGGATTGGCTTCCTGAAGCTTTCGGTCTCGTTGCTCTCAGTCGCATAGAGGGACTTGATCTACCCACAACGTTCTCTGCCAAGAGCAGAAGCGGAACGTGGCATGAGTTTCCGCTATCCGCGGAACCCCTTTACGCACAAGCACTCGCCCTCACACATGATCCCGAGGTGCCGTTTAAAGCAGTTGCTGAGCAAAGTTCATGTGTCAATGCCGTGGACAATGTCCTTAACTCAGGCGCCTCCGTGCAAGGCGCTAAAGTTTCTGGCCCGGCGCTTGTTGGGATCCCTGCGGAGGCATACTTATCCGCAAGTGGGCGCCATGAGATTGGGGCCTAACAATTCATTCAAGCCGAACCCGCTTCGCGGGTCGGCTTAATTCAGGCGTTAGAGGTGCGCGTAAGCATGCTTCCCATCTTCAAGAAGCTAGTGATCGGAGTTGAGGACTTACTGGGCGTAGTCATGCTGGGTATGGCTGCAGTTGGCCTGGCCACAACAATTTGGACTCCTCCGGAGGGTGGCCCATCCGCTGCCTTTGGCTACCTAATCTCCTTTGGTACATTTGCTGTAGCTGTTCTATTTCTTATGGCTGCTATGCATCTGCACAAGACGCAGTCATTCTCAATCAAGCTCCATGTTGCACCGTTAGCTGTGCTCTCGGTAATGGTTGTTGCGGCAAGATCCGTGCCGCACCTCTAACAATTCATTCAAGCCGATGCCGCTTCGCGGCACGGCTTAACTCCGGTGTTAGGGCTCATGAAAAGCATCTTCTTCGCCGTGCTCCTAATCTCTAGCGCCGCAGCTGCAAGTGATGGATACGAGCCTGCCGTATGGTCGTCCAACTCACGCATACTGGCCTGCTCGCCGGCAACTCTTCAATCCAATCAGACTCTCGTACTTACGTTGGGCCCCGGGCACGGCCGCGAACTAGCTATCCGTCGTGTTTCTGACAATTCTTGGTACTTCCTGGTTGTGGGCTCACCTCCGGAGGGTGAGCCACAGCTGATGGCTCCTGAAGACTTTGCCCTGGCCACACGGGTCGAGGTGCCACTATCGTCCAAAGGCCGCGCTTCAGTGGATAGCCCACTTGCGCTGATCTTCAGTCGCCCGGGATCCTATGAGGCGTACACATCGGATAACCTTGAGTCTGAGGAGGGTGGCTATGTGTGTAGGTTCACGTACACGGGCGTGAGCCCTAACAATTCATTCAAGCCGAACCCGCTTCGCGGGTCGGCTTAATTCTGGTGTTAGGGCGCAGCAATGAGCAAACTCTGCACGTCAGCCTCCTTTGTTCTTGCGCTGCTGGCGGGTTGTGCTACCAGCCCGCCAGAAGATCCGCTCTATAGCGGCGAGTACTTCTATAACTTCGAGAGTTCCTATCTCACGCCAGACGGCAAGAATGAGGCCTGGTGCATTGACGCGGGCCGGATGGGACGCGCCATGCTTCCCGCCAAGGACGTAAATGGTCAATGGGGCACCTCTCGCGTTGTTGTGCGCGGCAAGTTAGGCCCTCGCGGCAGTTACGGTGGGCTTGGCCGTTGCCAGCACGTACTGGACATCACCGAGATCGTTGAGGTATCTGATATGCGGGGTCGGGGTGAGTAGGCAGCGCCCTAACAATTCATTCAAGCCGAACCCGCTTCGCGGGTCGGCTTAATTCCGGTGTTAGCCATCAGGGGAGAGGTCAGTGGTAGACACATATTCCGGAACAGTACTCTTGGCCACCATCCTAGGATTGCTTGGTGGTGCTCTTGTCCATATCCGCTGGCTACTCAGCTTCGGCAAGACTGCCGCAACTGCGGGCAAGCCACCCTCAAATAGTAAAAGAGCCAAGCGGCTCCGTATAGCTCTCATGGTCTTAGCTATCGGTCTCGGTGGGGCGGCCGGTTTTATAGTCGGCCTGCTTGGTCACGACCAAAGACTACCTTTAATCGCAGTAATGACTCTGGCACTTCTATCGGGCTTGAGCATTGCATTCTTCGTCCGCTGGCTTAAAGGTTTCGGGCCATGATGGCTAACAACTCATTCAAGCCGACGCCGCTTCGCGGCGCGGCTTAATTCAGGCGTTAGGTTGCTTATGATCCGCGCACAGTTGCTCACTACTCAAGGCCCATATTTGGAGGCCATCGTTCGCATCAATGGACATGATCTTTGCCTCATGGATGAGTTCACTGTTTCAGCTGCAAGCGCTCCGGACATTGGCAGTGAGTTCGACCTTGAGCTAACTACGCTTCTGGATGATGACGAGACTTGGGAGGAGATGTTCTCCGGCAACTCTGAGCAAAGAATAGACTTGGTGCCTCTTGGCGGTTGGCGCTATCGGGCCTTCGGCCAAATCACCCAAATCAACCCGGTCATGGTTGATTGCGGTCTGGTGCAAGTAGAGGGTCCAGTACAATCCAATGATTCCGGGCTGACTGGTGAGTACATCGCGTTCACGATTACGCGTCTTGGTGGCTATGGATACGCAACCTAACAATTCATTCAAGCCGAACCCGCTTCGCGGGTCGGCTTAATTCAGGTGTTAGGGCCCAAATGAGTCTATTGCGTCAGTTGATGGTGGTAGGGGCTACGGCACTCGCCGCATTGCTGCTAGTCGCGGCACTCATGGCGGCGGTTGCTGCGGTGGACTCTGCAACAAACAACAATGCACTACTCAGTCCCACGTCGGCCGCCACCGTTACTTTTGGTTACACGCTCATTCTTGGCGCATTGCCGGCACTTTTGGTTGGCGCACCTGGCTATGTTCTCCTCCTTCGCAAAAGCCGTGCTCGTTGGTACTACGTCCTTGGGCTCGGCGTCCTGCCTGGCCTTGTTGCGCTTCCGCTGGACCCAAATCTTGGCCTCTGGGCAATCATCTGTGGCGCTGTCGTAGCATTGGCAACGCACTTTGTGTGCCGAGGTTTGGGCCCTAACAATTCATTCAAGCCGAACCCGCTTCGCGGGTCGGCTTAACTCAGGTGTTATGCGTGGGCAGGCGTGTTGGTGTTGTCGGCTTCGGTGATGCGCGGGATGCCGCCGTGTCATTGGCTTCGGTGTTGGTCGGTTGCTGACCTAGCTCGATCGCCCGTGCTTCCTGGCTTCGCTTCAATCGGCTTCGGATGCAGCAGGTTCGCGCCGCTCGACACGAGGATGGCTTCAGGACTTTTGGATAGGCGGCGTCGTTGGCTTCGGCCGCGAAAGCGCGGGCCACTCACTGTCCCCACTCCATCCAGTGATTTTCTCTTCGCCCGGCTTTCTCAGCTAAGATCACTTCGGCAGTCCTGGCTACCTACTACCCAGGCTGCATAACAGTTCGTTCAAGCCGAACCCGCTTCGCGGGTCGGCTTAACTCAAGGTGTTAGGGGGCAGAGATACATCCATGGGTCTCAATGCCATTTCCGGCTTGGCTCTGTGGCTCATTCCCCTTCTATTCCTTCTGTTTCCTGTGCCCTTCCTGCTACGCGGCGCCCGCACAGATCGTAAACTCATAGCGGCTACCCCCGGCTTGTTCGGCTCTGCCGTTTACATCGCCACTTTTCTAGCATCGTACTGGTCAGCCCCACCCGTCTCTAACTCAATTCTCTGGCTACACTCACTGGCTTCGGCCATACCTCTGCTGCTGCTAGCCCCTTCTGCTATGGCGCTCCGGAGCAAGTGGCTATCCATCGCGCATCTGATTACTCTGATCGGCATAGTGGGGGCTTGGCTTGTTGGCGGCGTCCTGATCGATGGGACTTCATAGTCTGCCCCCTAACAGTTCATTCAAGCCGAACCCGCTTCGCGGGTCGGCTTAATTCCGGTGTTAGGCCGCATGAGAGAAGTCCTGTGACCGCACACAAACAACTGACAGCCGCCCTTGTGGCTATAGCCTGCCTTCAGGGCTGCTCGCTAGAGCGGGTGCCATCTCTTCGGCTCGACTCACCATCCTGTCCCTCGGTATCAGTTGTTGCAGAGGGCCGACAAATGAACTTCTACGAGGTATACCTTGACATTGAGGGGCACGACTCGCAGTTGCTCGTACCCAACATTGACATGCCCGGAGACGAGAGCGTCTATGTTCTTGCCCTGCGGCCTTCCTCGGCGGGCGTCGAAGTTCTCATCTCCGACTCCGGGTACGTCAGGGACATAGACCTTCAGGTTTCGCCCCAGTGCCGCATCACTACGCTGCGGCCTAACAAGTCATTCAAGCCGAACCCGCTTCGCGGGTCGGCTTAATTCTGGTGTTAGGGGGCGATATGGAGATCATCGCATTTCAAGTTCAGGGCTCTGCTGAAGAGCCCTATCTTGTTACCTTTTCTCGCGGACTCAGCGGGTTCACTGCTGCTTGTTCCTGCCCTGCGGGGCAATCGCGCCAGAGTTGCAAGCATAGGCTTGGCATCTTGGACGGCTCATCAAAAGGGGTTGTAAGCTCCAATATCGAGCAAGTAGCCGTCGTTGCGGCTTGGCTGCCCGGCAGTCGAGTTGCTGAGGCACGTCAATTGCTTGCGGCGGCGGAAGCAGAGTTGGAGCGTGCAAAGAAGGGAGTGTCGTCGGCAAAGAGCGCGCTCGCCGCAGCTTTGCATGTCGCCCCCTAACAATTCATTCAAGCCGATGCCGCTTCGCGGCACGGCTTAATTCAGGTGTTATGCGTGGGCAGGCGTGTTGATGTTGTCGGCTTCGGTGATGCACTGACTTCCGATGCGCCGTTGGCTTCCGCATTGATCGGTTGCTGACCTAGCTCGATCGCTCGTGCTTCCTGGCTCCGCTTCAATCGGCTTCGGACGCATTGCATCTGCGCCGCTCGGCAAAGGATGGCTTCATGACCTTCGGATTGGCGGCGCCGTTGGCTTCGGCCGTAGAAGCGCGGGCCACTCTCTGCCCCCACTCCATCCAGTGATTTTCTCTTCGCCCAACTTTCTCGGCTAAGATCGGTTCCACAGGCCGGGGTGCCTACTACCTAGGCTGCATAACAGTTCGTTCAAGCCGAACCCGCTTCGCGGGTCGGCTTAACTCAAAGTGTTATGCGTGGGTTGGTGTGTTGGTGTTGTCGGCTTCGGTGATGTTCTGCTTTCTCACCCGCTCATGGCTTCGGCGTTGTTCGGTCGCTGATCTAGTCCGGTCGCCCGCATTCCCGGCTCCGCTTCAATCGGCTTCGGACGCATTGCATCTGCGCCGCTCGGCAAAGGATGGCTTCATGACCTTCGGATTGGCGGCACCACTGGCTTCGGCTTTACAAGCGCGGGCCACTCACTGTCCCCGGCTCCATCCAGTGATTTCCTCTTCGCCTACTGTTCTCGGCTAAGATCGCTTCGGCAGTCCGGGGCACCTACTACCCAGGCTGCATAACAGTTCGTTCAAGCCGAACCCGCTTCGCGGGTCGGCTTAACTCAAGGTGTTAGGCGCGGATGCAATGAACCGGAGTTGCCCAACCTGCAATAAGCCAGCGGTTAGCCCCTGGCGACTTCTTTGGCTTGGCGGCCCTCGCTGCATGCTGTGCCCTCATTGCGACTCAAAGATCAGCACTTCACCACTTAGCTTCTTAGTTCTCCTACTCTTCGGCACTTGGCTCCCGGTCGCAGGCTCCATACTTGGCGCTACGTCGTTTCAAGCCATCTTCGATCAAGATGCGCTTGTCGGTGGAGTCGCAGGGCTCTTGATCACGTCAACTTGCTTTGCCTTAATCTACTTCCGTGGCGCAAGACTGGTCCGCGCCTAACAAATCATTCAAGCCGAACCGGTAGTTCCTACGGTTTAGTGGACACCCCGACCTAACCCTCAGGAGTGTCCCAATGCCAAAGCCAGGCCCCAGAA
Organism: Pseudoxanthomonas japonensis; assembly: GCF_043632995.1. Taxonomy (NCBI): domain Bacteria; kingdom Pseudomonadati; phylum Pseudomonadota; class Gammaproteobacteria; order Lysobacterales; family Lysobacteraceae; genus Pseudoxanthomonas; species Pseudoxanthomonas japonensis. The sequence continues at coordinate 3,951,655 of NZ_CP171632.1, forward strand.
CCATCCATCGCTACAGCGATGCCTTCAAAGCCTCTGCCGTGCGTTTGAGCCAGCAGCCCGGCGTACGGGTCGGCGATGTCGCCCAGTCGCTTTACATCCATCCCTTCATGCTGTCTCGTTGGCGAAGACTCGCGCGGGAGGGCGTTATCGTGACCAAGGGTGCACCGGTGGATCCGTCGACGGCAGCCGAGCTGAAGGCGCTGCGCAAGATCAAGCGGCAGTACGAGCAACTCAAGCTCGAGCATGACCTTTTAAAAAAAGCGATCGCGTTCACTTCCGATCGAAAAGCGAAATCTTCGCCTTCATCGAACACCACAAGGAAACCTGTCCGGTGAGGGCGATGTGCCGCCTTTACCGGGTCAGTGCCGCCGGCTACTACGCCTGGGCTCGGCGACCGGTGAGTGATCGCCGGATCGAGGACGCCTCGCTGATAGAGAAGATCCGCCAGGTGCATGAGGCCAGCCGACAGACCTATGGCAGTCCCCGGGTGCATGCCGCCCTCCGGCGACAGGGAGAGCCGATCGGACGCCGTCGGGTCGAAAGGCTGATGCGGCAGGAAGGCGTGCGTGCCTGTTCGGCCCGCCTGTACCGCCGTCGCTCCGGCCTGGCGCGGTTTCTGGACAGCGTCCCGAGCCGCGCGCACGAGCAGCCCTGCCAACGACAGGATCAGGTGTGGGTCGGCGATGTCACCTACCTCAAGGTCGCCGGCCAATGGCGGTATCTGGCCACCGTGATGGATCGCTACTCCCGCCGCCTGCTGGGCTGGTCGCTGGGATCCGAACGCACGGCCTCGCTGACCCGTCGCGCCCTGACTGCCGCCCTGCGCACACGCACGCCGGCCTGCGATACGCTGTTCCACAGTGACCGCGGCATCGAGTTCATGGCCGACGACTTCAGGCAGCGACTGAGACGGTCCGGGCTGGTGCAGTCGGTCAACCGGCCGCGCCGCATGAACGACAACGCACACATGGAGTCATGGAACAAGTCGATGAAGTCGGACATGTATCATCGCCACCGCTTCAACAGTGATCGCTCGCTGCGCATGGCCGTCAACGACTACATCCAGTTCTACAACCACCAGCGCCTGCACTCGGCGCTGGGCTATCGATCACCGGTGGAGTTCGAGCAGTGCCGCTAGAGAATTGGTGTCCACTTTTTCGTAGGAACTGCCCTAGCCACATGATTGGTCGCCTATCGATGAACAACACAAGCAGCAACCGCCCATCAGCGTAGAATCCTGATTGAGCGGCTTGCGCTCCCTGCCGTCTCAGGTCGGGAAGCGGCATACCGGTGTGCCAGGCGAAGCGCGCGGTCGTTGCGAACTTCGGATACCTCGACGGGAGCTTTCCATGCAGAAGGACGACTACTGGTTCCAGGCGAAGCGCTACGGGTGGGGGTGGGGCTTGCCGTTGCGGTGGCAGGGTTGGGTCGTCTACGGCGTGGCACTGGTGCTGCTGGTCTCGGTTTTCCTGTTCTTTCCTCCCCACCGGAACGTCGTGCCCTTTCTGATCGGCACGTGGGCTGTGCTGCTGGCGCTGGTTGCGGTCTGCTGGCTGAAAGGCGAGCCGCCGCGCTGGCGCTGGGGCAAGTAGGCATTCCGCACATGGCCATGCGGACAACGCGGGCGATGCCATGCCGTCTACCGTGTTTCCGGTGAGGAACTGACGCTGATGGTGATGTCCCGCAAGCACGCGTTGATCGGTGGCATCGCCGCCATTGTCTTCGTCATTGCGTTGCAGACGTTCAACAGCGTCGGCTGCTACGACCACACGTTGTCTACGTTCCTGGCGGTGATGGGCACGTTCCTGATGGTGCCATTGCTGCCCGCCTTCGTTTCGCTGTTCACCGCCAACCCGCTGCGCGCCGTGGGCGCCTGCCTGTTGTTCGCCCCTTGGCTGGTGTTCGCCTACTACACGGACTGCGTGCGGCCCTACCAGGGCGGCGGCCCATCGATGATCTACGTCGCGGTGCTGCTGTGGGGCACGCCCTGCGCCATCGTCGGTGCGCTGCTGACCGGGCCGGTGATGCGCCTGTTCGGCGTGTCGGTGGCGCCGCGCAGGTAGGGCCTTCGGAACGCCCTACTCCGCTTCTTCCGGCGGCAACACGATGCCGTCCGGGTCCACCGCCAGACGACCCGCGGCCAACACCGCCTGCGTGCGGTTGGTGACGTGCAGCTTGCGCAGGATGGCGGTGACGTGGGCCTTGATGGTGGCTTCGGACACGCCCAGGTCGTAGGCGATCTGCTTGTTGAGACGGCCGGCCCCGAGCATCTGCAACACCTTGAACTGCTGCGGGGTGAGGTCGCGCAGGCGCTGCGCGGTTTCCTGCTCGTCGCGGCTGGTGGCCGGTGCGCTGTGCGCTTCGTCGGGCACCCAGCGTTCGCCGTCGAGCACGGCGCCGATGGCCTGGCCGATGGTGTCCGAATCGGCGGACTTGGGAATGAAGCCGAGCGCGCCGTGGTCCAGCGCGCGGCGCATCACCGCCGGCTCCTCGCGTGCCGACACGATGACCACAGGCAGCTGCGGATGCAGCGCACGCAGGTGCACCAGCGCATTGAAGCCGTGCGCGCCGGGCATGTTGAGGTCCATCAGCAGCAGGTCGGCGTCGGGATGCGCATCGACCAGCACGTACAGCGCGTCGACGCTGTCGGCCTCGTGCAGCTTCACCCCCGGCATCACCCGTTGCACGGCGCCGCGCAGGGCTTCGCGGAACAGCGGGTGGTCGTCGGCGATCAGCAGGGTAGGCATAGGAGCGAGGAGCGAGGAGTGAGTGGGGGAGTAAGGAGTGAGAGGTGCGGCGTCAGGATAGTCGAGCAAACGTGCTTCTGCCTTTTTTCACTTCTCACTCCTCTTATGTCACTCCTGCCTCACCGCACCTTGCGTTCGGCGACCAGCGATTCCACCACCGACGGATCCGCCAGCGTGGAGGTGTCGCCGAGCTGCTCGGGCGCATTCTCGGCGATCTTGCGCAGGATGCGACGCATGATCTTGCCGGAGCGCGTCTTCGGCAGGCCGGGCGCCCACTGCAGGTGGTCGGGCGTGGCGATCGGGCCGATCTCCTTGCGCACCCACGCCACCAGTTCCTTCAGCAGCTCGTCGCTCTGCGCTTCGCCGGCCTTGAGGGTGACGTAGGCGTAGATGCCCTGGCCCTTGATGTCGTGCGGGAAGCCGACCACCGCCGCTTCGGCCACCTTGGGATGCGCGACCAGCGCGCTTTCCACTTCGGCGGTGCCGATGCGGTGGCCGGAGACGTTGATGACATCGTCGACGCGGCCGGTGATCCAGTAGTAGCCATCCTCGTCGCGGCGGCAGCCGTCGCCGGTGAAGTAGGTGCCCGGGTAGGTGCGGAAATAGGTGTCGATGAACCGCTGGTGGTCGCCGTACACGGTGCGCATCTGGCCCGGCCAGGAATCCAGCAGCACCAGGTTGCCCTCGGTGGCACCATCGAGCTGTTCGCCGTTGGCGTCGACCAGCGCCGGCTTCACGCCGAAGAACGGCAGCGTGGCCGACCCGGGCTTGAGGTCGATGGCGCCGGCCAGCGGGGTGATGAGGATGCCGCCGGTCTCGGTCTGCCACCAGGTGTCGACGATCGGGCAACGGCCGTCGCCGACCACATCGTAGTACCAGCGCCAGGCTTCCGGATTGATCGGCTCGCCGACGCTGCCGAGCAGCCGCAGCGAGGCACGCGAGGTCTTCTTGACCGGCGCTTCGCCCTCGCGCATCAGCGCGCGGATGGCGGTGGGCGCGGTGTAGAAAATGGTGACCTTGTGCTTGTCGATCACTTCCCAGAAGCGCGACACGCTGGGGTAGTTCGGCACGCCTTCGAACATCACCGCCGTGGCGCCGTTGGCCAGCGGCCCGTAGACGATGTAGCTGTGCCCGGTGACCCAGCCCACGTCGGCCGTGCACCAGTAGATGTCGTCCTCGCGCAGGTCGAACACCGCCTCGTGCGTGTAGGCGGCGTACAGCAGGTAGCCGCCGGTGGTGTGCAGCACGCCCTTCGGCTTGCCGGTGGAACCGGAGGTGTAGAGGATGAAGAGCGGGTCCTCGGCGTTCATGCGTTCCGGCTCGCACTCGGCCGGCTGAGCATCGACGACGGCGTCGAACCAGCGGTCGCGCGGCATCTGCATGTCCACCGCGCCGCCGGTGTGGCGCACGACCAGGACCGTTTCCACCGAATTGGTGCCGGGCAGCTTGAGCGCGGCGTCGACGTTCGCCTTCAGCGGTACCTTCTTGCCGCCACGCAGGCCTTCGTCGGCGGTGATGATGAGTTTGCTGGCGCAGTCGGACACGCGGTCGGCGATGGAATTGGGCGCGAAGCCACCGAACACCACCGAGTGGATGGCGCCGATGCGCGCGCAGGCCAGCATGGCGACGGCGGCATCGGGAATCATCGGCAGATAGATGGTGACGCGGTCGCCCTTCTGCACGCCCAGCGCGCGCAGCGCGTTGGCCAGCTTGCAGGTGCGCTCATAGAGCTCGCGGTAGGTCACGCCGTAGGACGGCGTGTCGGGACTGTCGGCTTCGAACAGCAGGGCGACCTTGTCGCCGCGCTCGGCCAGCTGGCGGTCCAGGCAGTTGACGCTGGCGTTGAGCTCGCCGTCGGCGAACCAGCGGATGCGGAAGTCGTCCAGCGCGTAGTTGACGTCCTTCACCTGGGTCGGCTTGGTGAACCAGTCCAGCCGCTCGGCGGCCTTGCCCCAGAACGCGTCGGGATCGTCGATCGAGGCCTGGTAGTCGCGCAGGTACTGCTCGCGCGTGATGCGGGTCTTGGCGGCGAATTCCGGCTTGACCGGATACAGGTCAGTCATGAGGTCCTCCCGGGACGTTCAAATGATGCGTCGATTCTGAAGCAAGCGGGGCGGAAGGCGCGCGTCCGGCGGGACGACGCAGGCGCATCCGGGGCATCGAGTTTGACGCATACCGGCGTGCGGCATTGCAGCATCCCACTTAGACGATGGTCTTAAAGTCCGCGCACCGCCTGCCTGCGACAGAACGCCGCACCCCTGTTTTTCCGGCACTTCGTCTTTGCTGCAGCGCCGTTACGACTAATGGCGAATAGGCGTCGCCGGCATGCAGGCGCAAGTCTCCCTCCAGCCGCGCAACGCGGCCATCAACCTTTCGGGAGGGGTTATGACCCAACGTTCCGCATTCGCGCGACGGCCACTGGCCGCCGCGCTGTTCGTCGCCTTGATCGCGCCGGGGATGGCGTTCGCACAGACCGCCAAGGAGAAGGCGCTGGAAGCCCGCGTGGCCGATCTGGAGCGGCAGGTGCAACTGCTGCTGTCCGCGCAGCAGCAACAGCAGACCCAGATCACCACCACGCAGGAACAGGTGACGCAGGTGCAGGCCAAGCAGGCCACCGCACCGGCCGCCGTCCCCGCGGGCAAGCAGCCGATCCAGAACACCACCATCCTGACGGCGTCCAACCCGGGGAGCACGTTCTCCTACGGCGGCTTCATCAAGATGGACGCGATGGTCACCGACACCAGCGACGGTCGCATCGCCGACGGCAACTCCGGCCGCCTGTTCTACGTGCCCAGCACCATTCCGGTCGGTGGCCCGACCGCCGACGGTGGCGATGTGTATACCGACTTCCACGCGCAATTCTCGCGCTTCTGGCTGAGCGCGGACCATGTCACCGACAACGGCGACAAGTTCAAGGGTTTCGTCGAGATGGACTTCTTCGGCGGCGGCAGCAATGCGCTGGCCGGCAACGAAACCGCGACCAACACCTACGCCGTCAGCCTGCGCCACGCCTACGTGAGCTGGAACAACTGGCTGGCCGGCCAGACGTGGTCCAACTTCATGGACGTGGCGGCACTGCCGGACGCCGTCGACTTCGTCGGCCCCACCGACGGCACGGTCTTCGTGCGCCAGGCGCAGGTGCGCTACACCAAGGGTCCGTGGTCGTTCTCGATCGAGAACCCGCAGACCACCGTCACCCCCTACCTCACTGGTGCGCGCTTCAACAGCGGGGACAACGCCGCGCCGGACGTCACCGCACGCTGGCTGACCAAGGGCGACTGGGGCCACTTCACCGTGGCCGGCATGGTGCGCCAGTTCAAGGTACTGGACGAAACCGATACCGGCGCCTCCGTCAGCGTGTCGGGCAAGTTCAACCTGGGCAAGAGCGACGACATCCGTTATGCGGTGAACGCGGGTCAGGGCATCGGCCGCTACCTCGCCTTCGGCGTGGGCAGCGACGTGGTGACCGAAGCCAATGGCGACATCAACGCGCTGGACGGGTACGGCGGCTTCGTCGCCTGGCGGCACGTGTTCAGTCCGAAAGTCCGTACCAACCTGATGTATGCGGCCTCGCATTTCGACAACGACGCCGCGCTCACCGGCTTCGGCGTCACCGAGCGCACGCAGTCCATGCACGCCAACGTGATCTATTCGCCGTTCCCGAAACTGGACATCGGCGCGGAGCTCATCTACGGGCAGCGTTCGCTCGAGGACGACCGCGAAGGCGACCTGAAGCGTCTGCACACCACCGTCAAGTACACATTCTGAGGGGAATCCACATGAGTTCCACGTCCGTGCAGCATTCGTCGAAGGGCGAGCTGACGAAGGGCCACAAGAAGGTCATCTTCGCCTCCAGCCTAGGCACCGTGTTCGAGTGGTACGACTTCTATCTCTACGGATCGCTGGCGGCCATCATCGCCAAGCAGTTCTTCAGTGGCGTCAATCCGACCACCGGCATGATCTTCGCGCTGCTGGCGTTCGCGGCGGGCTTCTTCGTGCGTCCGTTCGGTGCGGCCTTCTTCGGCAGCCTGGGCGACCGCATCGGCCGCAAGTACACGTTCCTGGTCACCATCCTGATCATGGGCATCTCGACCTTCCTGGTCGGCGTGCTGCCCAACTACGCATCGATCGGCATGGCCGCACCCGTCATCCTCATCGTGCTGCGACTGGCCCAGGGCCTGGCGATGGGCGGCGAGTACGGCGGCGCGGCCACCTACGTGGCCGAGCATGCGCCGGACGGCAAGCGCGGCCTGTACACGGCCTTCATCCAGACCACAGCCACGCTGGGCCTGTTCCTGTCGCTGCTGGTGATCCTGGCGTGCCGCCTGTCGCTGGGCACCGAAGCGTTCGAAGCCTGGGGCTGGCGCATTCCGTTCCTGGCGTCGATCATTTTGCTGGGCATTTCGGTGTGGATCCGCCTGCAGCTGAGCGAATCCCCGCTGTTCCAGCAGATGAAGGCCGAAGGCAAGGGCTCGAAGACGCCGTTCCGTGATTCGCTGAAGGGCGGCAACCTGAAGCTGATGCTGCTGGTGCTGTTCGGCGCCACCGCCGGCCAGGCCGTGGTGTGGTACGCCGGCCAGTTCTACGCGCTGTTCTACCTGCAGAGCATCCTGAAGGTCGACTCCACCGTCGCCTACCTGCTGATCGCCGCCGCCCTCGCGCTGGCCACGCCGTTCTTCCTGTTCTTCGGCTGGCTGTCGGACCGCATCGGCCGCAAGAAGATCATCATGGCGGGCTGCCTGCTGGCTGCGGTGACCTACTTCCCGATCTTCAAGGGCATCACCCACTTCGCCAATCCGGGCGTGGAAGAGGCCAGCCGTACCTCGCCGGCGATCGTGGTGGCGGATCCGGACACCTGCTCGTTCCAGTTCGATCCGGTCGGCGTGCGCAAGTTCACGAGCTCCTGCGACGTCGCCACGGCCGCACTGGCCCGCGCCGGTGTTCCCTACTCGGTCCAGGCCGCTCCCGTGGGTTCGGTGGCGAAGGTCAATGTGGGCGCCACCTCGGTCGCCTCGTTCGAAGCCGCCGGCCTGTCCGGCGACGATGCGAAGGCCAAGACCGCGGCCTTCGGCGGCGAACTGAAGGCCGCGCTGGGTACGGCCGGCTATCCGGAGAAGGCGGACACGGATCGCATCAACAAGCCGATGACGATCCTGCTGCTGTGGATCCTGGTGATCTACGTGACCATGGTGTACGGCCCGATCGCCGCCTACCTGGTCGAGCTGTTCCCCACGCAGATCCGCTACACCTCGATGTCGCTGCCGTACCACATCGGCAACGGCTGGTTCGGCGGCTTCCTGCCGGCGATCTCCTTCGCACTGGTCGCGGCCACCGGCAACCTGTACTACGGCCTGTGGTACCCGATCGGCATCGCGGTGATGACGCTGATCATCGGCACGTTCTTCCTGCGCGAGACGAAGAACGTCGACATCACGAAGTAACCGTTCCTCCCCCGCCGGCCCCTTCAAGGGCCGGCAACCCCGACGCCGGCCTTCGTGGCCGGCGTTTTCTTTTGCCCGAACCGGCCACGCGATACGCTGGCCACCCATCGCACGAGGCCATCGTCATGCCGCTGATCACCCTCACCGTCCGTGCGCCGAAGGACGATGCCTTCAAGTCGTCCATCCTCGATGCGGTGCACGCTGCGCTGGTCGCGTCCGGCGTACCGGCCACCGACCGCTTCCAGCGCGTGCTGGAACTGCCGGCGGAGGATTTCCGCTACGACCCGGCGTATCCGGACGTGGCAGGCGCGCGCGACGACGACTTCGCACTGATCGAGATCCTGTGGTCCGTCGGTCGCAGCGTGAAGGTGAAGAAGGCGCTGCTCGCGGACCTGATGCAGCGGCTGTCCGCCGCGGGCAGGAATCCGGAGAACGTCATGGTCTGCTTCAAGGAGACCACGTGGGAGAACTGGGCGTTCGCGGGCGGACGCCTGGTCCACGCGCCATGACGCTCAGCGCGGTGGCGCAGCCAGTTCCTTCGCGCTGAGGAAGCCGTCGCCGTCGGCATCCTGCCGCGTGAAGCGCGCCGCGAGCTGGGCGAGATGCGCCTCGCGGGTGATCGGCTTGCCGCGCCCGCCGGGCAACTCGTCGACGGACAGCACGCCATCACGGTTGCGGTCCATGCCGTCGAAGGCGTAGCTCATCCAGGCCTGGTATTCGGCCAGGCTGACGCGGCCGTCACCGTCGGTGTCCATGCGTGCAAGGTACTCGCCGGTGGCGTTGACCTGCGCCATCGCGAGCGGTGGCATGCAGAACAGGCAGAGCGTGGGCAGAAGGCGGCGCATGCCGGCATTGTAGGGGCGACCGCCGCCGGCCGCGTGATGCGGTCGATCCTGTCGCGGCCCCGTCCTCGGCCCGCCGGAGGATTCGGGTACGCTGCACGTGCACCGAGCCCTCCCCGCCCCGATGAACCTGCCAGCCTCCCCTACCACGGCCGCGGCGACCGCGCCCCTGTTCGAACTGGACCGCGCCACCGTCGTGCGCGGCGCCACCCGCGTGCTGCACGACCTGTCGCTGACCATTCCGCTGGGCCAGCACACGGCGATCCTCGGGCCGAACGGCGGCGGCAAGTCGACCTTCATCAAGCTGATCAACCGCGAGCTGTATCCGCTGGCGCGCGAAGGCGATGCGCCGGTGAAGGTGTTCGGCCTGCGCCGCTGGAACGTCAACGAGCTGCGCAATCGCCTTGGCGTGGTGACCAGCGACCTGACCCGCGACCTGCAGCAGATGCCCTACCTGCGCGTGGAGGATGCGGTGGTCACCGGCTTCTTCTCCAGCTTCGTGGTGCCGCCGCACCGGCAGATCGACGCCGGCATGCGCGCGCGGGCGCACGATGCGCTGGAGCAGGTGCGTGCGTCCACGCTGGCCGACCGCCCTGTCGCGGAACTGTCCACCGGCGAGATGCGGCGCGTGCTGATCGCGCGCGCGCTGGTGCACGAACCGCAGGCGCTGCTGCTGGACGAACCCACCGCCGGCCTGGACCTGGTGGCGCGGCAGCACTTCCTGGGGCTGATGCGGTCGCTGGCGCAGCGCGGGATCACCCTGGTGCTGGTGACGCACCACATCGAAGAGATCATTCCCGAGATCGACCGCGTGCTGCTGTTGCGCGACGGCGCGGTCTGCGCCGACGGCGACCGCGCGGCGACGCTGACCGATGCGCATCTCAGCCATGCGTTCGGCGGACCCGTGCGCGTGCGCTGCGAGGACGGCTTCTACAGCGCGGTGCCCGGTCATGCCTGAGCTGCCCGAGGTCGAGACCACGCGCCGCGGCCTGGCGCCGCACATCGAAGGCCGGCGCATCCAGGCGGTGACGCTGCGCCGCCCGGACCTGCGCTGGCCGATCCCGGCGGAGATCGTGCAGGACCTGCCCGGCCAGCGCATCGACGCCGTGCGCCGGCGTGCCAAGTACCTGCTGGTGGACACGGCCGCCGGCAGCGCGCTGCTGCACCTGGGCATGTCCGGCAGCCTGCGCGTGCTGCCGACCGACACGCCGGTGACCGCACACGACCACGTCGACATCGCGCTGCAGGGCAAGGAACACCGCGTGCTGCGCTTCAACGATCCACGCCGATTCGGCTGCCTGCTGTGGCAGCCCCCCGGCGAGATCCACCCGCTGCTGCAGGGGCTTGGACCGGAGCCGCTGTCGGACGACTTCGATGGCGACTACCTGTTCGAGCTGAGCCGGGGCCGCAAGGCACCGGTGAAGACCTTCCTGATGGACCAGGCAGTGGTGGTGGGCGTGGGCAACATCTATGCGGCCGAGAGCCTGTTCCGCGCCGGCATTTCGCCGCTGCGTGCGGCTGGCAAGGTCTCGCGGGACCGGTACGTGGCGCTGGCGGCGGCAGTGAAGGACATCCTGGCGTACGCGATCACCCGGGGCGGCACCACGCTGCGGGACTTCCTGAGCCCGGACGGGGCGCCGGGCTACTTCGAGCAGGAGCTGTCGGCGTACGGGCGGGGCGGCGAACCCTGCCCGCGCTGCGGCCGGCCGATGAAGCAGGCCAGCATCGGCCAGCGGGCCACGGTCTGGTGCGGGCATTGCCAGCGCTGACTCCCTGAGGGGCCGGCCCCGTCCTCACGTCATGTGAGGTAAATGACGTTATATTCCCGCCCTTGGCTCGTGGGGAAGACGGATGGCCGACGCACCTGACATCACCTTGTGGCTGGATTCGGCCCGTGGCGGCGACCGCGCCGCGCTGGACCGCGTGCTGGCCACGCTGTACCAGGAACTGCACACCATGGCGCGCCGCCAGCTGTCGGGACAGCACGGCTACACGCTGGACGCGACCGCGCTGGTGCACGAGTCCTACCTGAAGCTGCTCGGTTCCACCGGCACGGCCAAGTTCGAGGACCGCGCCCACTTCTTCGCCTATGCCGCCTCGTCGATGCGCAGCGTGGTGGTGGACTACGCCCGCAGCCGGCTGGCGCGCAAGCGCGGTGGCGACCTCAAGCGCGTGGCCGACATTCCGGAAGAAGTCGAAGGCAACCTGCGCCTGGACGAGGACATGCTGGCGCTGAACGACGCGCTGGAGAAGCTGGCCGCCGCCGACGAGCGCCTGGCCCAGGTGGTGGAGATGCGCTATTTCGCCGGCCTGTCGGAACTGGAGATCGCCGAGCTGCTGCAGCGCTCCGAGCGCAGCATCCGCCGCGACTGGCAGAAGGCCCGCCTGTTCCTGCTGTCGGCGATGGCGGACAGCTGAGCCGGCTCCACCCGCACCGCGCCGATGGACGTCGACCGCTGGAAACGCCTGTCCCCGCTGCTGGACGTCCTGCTGGAGCTGGAGCCCGAGGCGCGTGCGGAACAACTCGAGATCCTGCGCGCGGATGATCCGGACACCGCTCAAGAACTCGAGAAGCTGCTCGCGCTGGAGGAGGAAGGCGACGGCTTCATCGACCAGCCGCTGGTCGACAAGCCCGGCCAGCTGAAGCCAGGTACCCGCGTCGGCCCCTACCAGCTGGAATCGCTGCTCGGCGAAGGCGGCATGGGCATGGTGTGGCTGGCATCGCGTGCGGACGGCCTGTACCAGCGCCGCGTCGCGCTGAAACTGCTGCGCCCCGGTCTGGCCGACCCCAACCTGCGCCTGCGCTTCACCCGCGAACGCGAAATCCTGGCGCGGCTGGAACACCCCAACATCGCGCGCCTGCTCGATGCCGGCGTCGGCAGCGAGGGCCAGCCCTACCTGGCGCTGGAGTACGTGGAAGGCGTGTCGATCACCGACTACTGCCTGGCCAACAACATCGGGCTGGAAGCGCGGCTGGCGCTGTTCCTGCAGGTCTGCGAAGCGGTCAGCCACGCCCACGCCAACCTGATCGTCCATCGCGACCTCAAGCCGTCCAATATCCTCGTCACACCGACCGGCGACGTGCGCCTGCTGGACTTCGGCATCGCCAAGCTCCTCGACGACCCCGAGCCGGTGGCGGTGCATCCACGCACCGAGGTGCGCGCCTTCACCCTGCACTACGCGGCACCGGAACAGGTGCGCGGCGAGCTCGTCACCACCATGACCGACGTGTATTCGCTCGGCGTGGTGCTGTACGAACTGATCGCCGGCACCAAGCCGTACCGGTTGCGCCGGCAGACCGACGCCGAATGGGAGCAGGCCATCCTGGCGGTGGAACCGCTCAAGCCCTCGGTCGCCACACTGCGCACCACCGACGGCAGCCGCAACCAGGATCCGGACGCGCGCCGCACGGCGCGCAAGCTGGCGGGCGACCTGGACAACATCACGCTCAAGGCCCTGCAGAAGGCGCCGGAGCAACGCTACGCGTCGGTCGAGGCGCTGTCGCTGGACCTGCAGCGGCATATCGAAGGACGCCCCGTCCACGCGCGTCCGCAGAGCGTGGGCTATCGCGTGCACAAGTACCTGGTGCGCCACCGCTGGGCGCTGGCGACGGGCGGCCTGGCCACCACCGTGCTGGTCGCCGCGCTGGCGGCCAGCGTGTGGCAGGGACGCCAGGCGATGCGCGAGACCGCGCGCGCGCAGGCGATGCAGGACTTCGTGATCGGCCTGTTCGACAACGCCAGCGCGTCGCAGCAGGGCAGCACCTTCGATGCGCGCGAACTGCTGGCGGCGGGTGAGCGCCGCGGCGAGCGCGAGCTGGCCAACGAGCCGCGCGCGCAGGCGGAACTGCTGGGCGTGATCGCACGCCTGCGGCTGGGCCTGGGCGATTACCACGAATCGCTCGCCCTGCTGGAGAAACAGGCGCGCGTGCTGGCGGCGACCGACGATGTCCCCGACAGCCTGCGCCTGCAGGCGGCCACGCAGCACGGTCGCGTGCTGCGTCTGCTCGGCCGCTCGCGCCAGTGCGTGCAGGCTATGGTCCCGATGGAGGCACGCCTGGGCGCGCTCGAATCGCGGCTGCCCTTGCGCGTGGCCGAGTTCCAGTCGCAGAACGGGCGCTGCCGCGCGGATGCCGGCGAGAAGCAGGTCGCGCGCCAGATGTTCGACCGTTCGCTGGAGATCCGTCGTGGCCTGAAGGACGAAGCCGGGGTCGCCGAGAACATGCGCGACCTGGCGCAGCTCGATGTGGAACTGGGCAATGCCGAGGCCGGTGCCCGCGGCTACCGGGCGGCGCTCGCGCACCTGCAGGCGCATGGTCACGCGCGGCACCCGCTGGCCGTGGAGATCCTGCGCAGCCTGGCCATCCTCTATCGCAACCGCGGCGAGACCGACGCCGCGCTGGCGAATTTCGAGCGCGCGCGCGACCTGGCGCAGGACATCCACGGACCGCAACACCCGATCACCCAGGCCGTGCGCCGGCAAGTGGCGGCCATCCATGTCGATCTCGGGCAGCTGCACCGCGCCGAGGCGGAAATGCGCGAACTGCACGCGCTGACGCTGCAGACGGTGGGCCCGCAGCATCGCGATGCCGCGGCCAGCTGGAACTCGCTGGGCATCATCGCGTGGGAGCGTGGCGACTACGAAGCCGCCACGCGCGACGTCGGTCACGCCGTCGATATCCTGCGCCGCCTGGACAACGAGCAGCTCCTGCCCAGCAGCCTGTTCAATTACGGCATGGTGCTGCACGGCGCCGGCCGCGACGACGAAGCGCTGGCCGCGCTGGAGGAGACGCGCCGGATCCGCGTCCGCACGATCGGCGCCAGCCATGCGCTCGTCGGCGAAACCGATCGCATGATCGGCGAGGTCCTGGCCGCGCAGGGCAAGCTGGAATCAGCGACGGAGCATTTCGATCGCGCCGTGCGGCTCACCCGCGTCGGCTTCGGTCCGAACCACCCGCGCACCTGGTTCGCGGAACTGTCGATGGCGCGCCACCTCACCCGCCTGGGCCGGCCGGCGGACGCCCTCGCCACGCTGCAGCGGCTGGCCCGCCACGAAGGCGGCGGCAGCGAGGCACCGAAGCTGCGCTGGCAGGCGCGCGCCTATCTCGGCGAAGCGCACTGCCGCCTCGGCGGGCGCGAACGCGACCGTGGCCGCAACGAACTCGATGCCCTGGTGGGCGAGCTGCGCGCAGCGCAGCCGGATGGCGGCGTCATTCCCCGCGAAGCCGCCGACATCCGCGCCGCCTGCCACTGAGGCGGCTCACGCCAGCGGCAGCGACTGCTGCTGGGACTCGATGCGGCCTTCCCCGCGCGCGATCTTCTTGAACTCGGCGCGGCTGACCGACACGTAGCGCTCGTTGCCGCCGATCTCCACCTGCGGCCCGTCCTGTACGGCCAGCCCCTGCTCGTTGACGCGCACGGTCATGGTCGCCTTCTTGCCGGTATGGCAGATCGTCTTGATCTCGCTCATTTCGTCGGCCCAGGCCAGCAGGTACTGGCTGCCCTCGAACAGCTCGCCGCGGAAATCGGTGCGCAGGCCATAACACAGCACCGGAATGCGCAGCGCATCCACCACGTCGCTGAGCTGCCAGACCTGCGCGCGGGTCAGGAACTGCGCTTCGTCCACCAGCACGCAGTCGAGCTTGCCGTGCACGGCGATGTCGTCGCGCACCCACCGCTCCAGATCGTCATGCCGGTCGAACGCCACCGCTTCGGCGCGCAACCCGATGCGCGACGCCACCACGCCGCTTCCGGCACGGTCGTCCAGCCGCGGCGTCAGGATCGCCACGCGCATCCCCCGCTCACGGTAGTTGTGCGCGGACTGCAGCAGCGTGGTGGTCTTTCCGGCGTTCATCGCCGAGTAGTAGAAGTAGAGCTTGGCCAACCTGGATATTCCTAGGGTATTGATTTATATGATGTTAGTCCCGGACACACTAGAAGGCATCCGTTCCGTACCCCATCGATACCCCGAATGAAATGGGTAATCGAGATGGCGCGCCAGGGACCCGGGTTTAGTAATCCTAAGCCACACTTTCCTGTAGAGGGTTGAGGAGCGGGTACCGCTCCTCGGCACGCCACGATGAAGGCGATATCGCTCGCGGAAAGATTTGGCTGCACTCAACAACGGAGATGGCTGAAATGAGATCGATGGCTTTGACCCGGCTTCTCCTGCTCGCGCTTTCCTGGGCTGGTCCAACTAGCGCTCAGACCGCTCCCTACCCGCTCGGGGAATGCCCCGCGCTCCCGTCGTATGTCGCGCAATCGTTACGCTGGGAAGTGCTGCGGTTACCGAACATACTGATGTGCCGCGCCATGCGGACCGAAGACGGCGCGGAAGCATTTGCGCTCACGTTCAGTTCCGAATCTCCGCTCAGGCCGCGCGATCGCGACCGCGCAGAGCGGGGCATGCTCGACGGCAAGGAAGTGCAGTGGTATCGCAGCGAGATAGCCAACGACCCGACGTTACTGATCCGCGAGGCGCTGATCCAACTCGGTGAACAACGGGTCATCCACATCATGGTGCGCACAAGTGATGCCGAAACTCTGGCCAAATACCAGCAGTTGGCGCTATCGCTCACGTTTTCAGCCAATCAGGATCATTGAGCCGGCTGGCATGGCCCATGGTTGCTTGGCACGCCCCGGACCGACTCATGTCGTCAGCAATCGGTAGCAAGAGCATAAAAGTGTCAGGCGGGGCAACCGCAATCGTTTTGGTGAAAGAGGTTGGTTCCTTCTCCGCGCATCTCGAATCCGGTACCGTCGGACCGGCACATCCTGATACTGAGATTGCCCACGAAACCAGTGCGGCTGACGCTCATCTTGCGCAAGCCGCGTCCCAGATGGATCGCCTGCCGCGGCTTCGCCATGGTATCGCCATAAACTCGCGGCCCCGCATCAGTGCATCGCGGCGCTCGCTTTCGGTCAGTTCGACCCACTAGCGCTCCCGGAACGCCACCATGTCCGGACAGAGCCGTTCAGCCGACAGGTCGATCCATGCATACGCCAGCGGTAGATCCTGCTCCACGCCGATGTCGCGCCAGCACATGTCGGCCACCATCGCCTGCGGCGACGTGTAGTCGAAACGGGCGCTCTTCTTCAGTCGCCTCAACGCTTCCGGATCATCTCCGCCGTTGTAGGCCAGCAGGCCGTCACGACGCCAGCGCAGATCCGGATGGCAGGCCATGAATTCCTCCGCGCTCACGACGGAAAACAGGTTGTTCTGATGGTTCTTCCGCTACGCCAACGCGCCGGAAGCGAAGACCAGCAGGATGCCGAGTGGAGGGCGCGCGCCGATGGTAAATCACTCCGGCCATGGCAAGGCCGGCTACAATGACCACCCAGCGGAAGTCTCCATGCACGGTCTCAACCCCCCCCAACGCGCCGCCGTCCTGCACAGCAAGGGCCCCCTGCTGGTGCTCGCCGGTGCCGGCAGCGGCAAGACGCGCGTCATCGTGGAAAAGATCGCGCACCTGATCGCGGGCAACCACTTCCCGGCACGCCGGATCGCGGCGATCACCTTCACCAACAAGTCCGCCAAGGAAATGCGCGAGCGCGTGGCGAAGCGGATCAAGGGCGATGCGGCCGAAGGGCTGACCATCTGCACCTTCCACGCGCTGGGGCTGAAATTCCTGCAGATCGAGCACGCCGCGGTCGGCCTGAAGCGCGGCTTCTCCATTTTCGACGCCGACGATGCCCACGCGCAGGTCAAGGACCTGATGTACGGCGCCAAGCCCGACGACGTCGAGGCGGCGAAGAACCTGATCTCACGCGCGAAGAATGCCGGACTGTCACCCGAAGAGGCGCTCGCCGAAGCGCGCACCAATCGCGAGAAGGACGCGGCGCTGCTGTACCAGCGCTACCAGGATCGCCTGACCACGTTCAATGCGGTGGACTTCGACGACCTGATCCGGCTGCCGGTGCAGATCCTGGAAGGCAACCCTGAGATCACCGCGACGTGGCGTGAGCGCATCGGCTACCTGCTGGTCGACGAATGCCAGGACACCAACGATGCGCAGTACCGCCTGCTGAAGGCGATCGCCGGCGAGCGCGGCGACTTCACCTGCGTGGGCGACGACGACCAGAGCATCTACGCCTGGCGCGGCGCGAATCCCGACAACCTGCTGCAGATGGCGAAGGATTATCCGGCGCTGCAGATCATCAAGCTGGAACAGAACTACCGCTGCAGCAACCGCGTGCTGCGCGCGGCCAATGCCCTGATCGCCAACAACCCGCACGAGCATCCGAAGGCGCTGTGGAGCGACCAGGCCGACGGCGAGCGCATTCGCGTGTGGGAATGCCGCGACAACGAGCACGAGGCGGAGAAGGTCGCCGCCGAGATCGCGTTCGTGCAGGTATCCAAGAGCGCGGCCTGGAGCGACTTCTGCATCCTGTTCCGCGGCAACCACCAGTCGCGCGCGCTGGAGAAGGCGCTGCAGCTGCTGCGCATCCCCTACCACCTGACCGGCGGCACCGCCTTCCTGGAACGCCAGGAAGTGAAGGACGCGATGTCGTGGCTGCGCCTGCTGGTGAACCCGGACGACGATGCGGCCTTCCTGCGCGCCGTGCAGTCGCCGAAACGTGAGGTCGGCGCGACCTCGCTGGCGAAGCTCGCCGAGATGGCCCAGCACGCGCACCTGCCGCTGTCGCGCGCGGCCGAATCGATGGGCGCGTTGAAGGCGCTGCCGCCGCGCGCGGCCAATGGTCTCAGCGCCTTCGTCGACATCGTGCGCGACCTGCGCCGGCATGCGGAGGAGCTGCCGCCGGCCGACCTGGTCCGCCGCCTGAGCGAACGCTCCGGCCTGCTGGCGGACCTGCGTTCGCAGTGCAAGGACGAGGCCTCGTTCCAGCGCCGTCGCGCCAACCTCGACGAACTGGCCGACTGGTTCGAGGGCGGGCCGCGTGGCAGCTCGGCCGGCGACCTCGCCGCGCAACTCGCGCTGCTGTCGCGCAACGACAAGGACGACGGCGGCAACCAGGTGCGCCTGATGAGCCTGCACGCGGCCAAGGGACTGGAATTCCGCTACGTCTTCATCGTGGGCTGCGAGGACGGCACGCTGCCGCACGAGACCAGCGTCGAGGAAGGCAATCTGCAGGAAGAGCGGCGCCTGATGTACGTGGGCATCACCCGGGCGAAGGAACAGCTGTGGCTCAGCCACAACCGCGAGACGCGCCGCTTCGGCGAGCGCATGCGCCTGCAGCCGAGCCGCTTCATCGACGAGCTGCCGGCGGACGAACTGCAACGCGACGGCGCCGATCCGGTCGCCGATGCGGAACGCAAGAAGGAGCGCGCCAGCGCCGGCCTGGCGGCGATCCAGGCGATGTTCGACTGACCCACGACGGCGGCGGTTGCGCTACGCTGCGCGGCATCGCACTCCGGTGGACCTGGGCATGACGCGCGACAGCAAGGCTTGGCGGTGGATCGGCTTCCTGATCGCCCTCGTCGGCGTTGGCTTTCCGTACTGGCAACTGCCGCCGGAACTGGCCGGCCTGCCGCGCGCACTCTATGGCCCAGGACTCGTCGCCGTCGGCGTGATCGCGATGCTGATGCGGGCGTTCGGCACCGGACGTTTCCTGACGCTGTGGCTGCTGATCGCGCTGGTGGTGCCGGCCGCGGTACTCGTGCGGCTCGCGCTGGATGCTGCGCGCGGCGTCGCCGGTCCCGGGCTGGCGGTCGCGGACGTGGTGGTCGGGTTCGGGCTCGGCCTCGGCGCGTCACTCGCCGGCATGCTCGTCGGCAGCCTGTTCCTGCTGCGCAGCAGCCGGCGCCCGAAGTGAACCCCCGCGTTTCCATGATGTGTCCGACGATGTGGCTGGCCTATTTCCTGCCCTTCGCTGCACTGGCGTCGCAGGCGGCACATGCGGCGATTCCCGGAGACATCCAGATCGTTGTGTTCGAACATGCGCTGCCGAAAGAGCAGGGACGTTTCGTCTACTGCCTCGGCGTCGACGGCCGGGACGCATCTTCCGGCGTCCTCGATTCCTTGCGACACCTGGGACTTCCGCTGTTCAAGGCATCCGACTGCAAGGCAGTGGCGAACCCGCGGGAAGGCAGTACCCACAAGAGCACAGGACAAGCCGCCATCTTCTACTACCTGCTCGACTTCAAGGCAGTGGGTCCGACCTCCGCCACGATCGTCCTGGAAACCTACCATCACGGCTTGTGGGCGTCGGGCAATACCATTCGCCTGAAATGGAAAGGAGAGGCTTGGCGTGTCGTAGAGGAACTGCCCGGCTGGGTGTCCTAGGCCGCCACGAGACCAACGAATGCCGGAGCGCTGAGCTGCATGCATATCGACCGGAGCGAGACCATGAAACCCCGCCTGTCCCACATCCACCAGATCGCCATCACCGTCGGCGATGTCGATGCCGCGCTGGCGTTCTACCGGGACGCACTGGGACTGACTTTCCTGTTCCAGCCCGCGCCGACGCTCGCGTTCCTGCAGGCCGGCGACGTGCGCCTGATGCTGACCACGCCGCAGGGCGCCGGCGCCGTCGGTGCGAACTCGATCCTCTACTTCACCGTGAACGACATCGTCGCCACGCAGGCCGCGCTGGTCGCGCGCGGCGCCACGGAGGAGCGTCCGCCGCAACTGGCGGCGCGCATGCCGGACCACGAACTGTGGACCGGATTCCTGCGCGATCCGGATGGCAACCTGGTGGGATTGATGGAAGAGAAGCGGTAGCGTGCCCGTGTCCGCTCAGCGCACCGGCACGGGGGACTCGCGCGCGGGCTCGGCAGGTGATGCTTGCGGCGGCGTCATGTGCAACGGCTGCCCTTCGCGTGCCGCCAGCGCGCGCTCGACATCGGCCTGGAACTGACGCGCCCACGGACCACTCAGATACTCCGAGACAACGGCAGACATCGGATCGCTTCCCCTCACCGCCGCCGCACGCGAGGCTTGCTCCACCAGATCGTTGAGCCCGGGCCACGTGGAGCGGTCTCCCGCATTGGGCTGCATCACCTTGTCCGGCGCCGGCGGCGATACCCCGGTGCGGCGTTCGAATTGCGCGTCGAGCGCTTCATCGATCGGTTCCTTGCGATTGCAGTCGTCCACCACGAGACGCCGGCAAAGCCGCTCCGGCGCCAGTGTGTCCACCTGGTCGCGGATGCCGTCGCGGTCGTAGCCGCGCGTGCCGTACAAGCCACCCATGTGCTGGTCGGAGCGGTGGATGACGTATTGCTCGGGATCGGTTGGAAGCGGACGCTTCTCCAGATAGGGCGTGTCGCTGAGCCGGTTGAGGAACTCGACGCTCAAATTGTAGTTCTCGATACCTAATCCATTACGCAAGTGCGTGTCCGCCATGTTTCCATGAGATCCGGGGCGGGCAAGGTTGAGGCTGCGATCGTCTTCACTGAACCCCAGCGGCACGTGCAGGGTGACCTTGAATAAATCACGACGCTCGTTTTCTGCCGTCAGCTGGAACGTTGTCAGGGTCGAGGGAGGCAAGCGGCGATCATGCTCCCCGACGCCCGTTTGAACGGGATCGATCAGCAGCGCCACTTGCGGCGTCAGGCCTGGCTGCACGAGCAGCGGTCGGTCGGCGTACTCGATGCGGGTGATCAGGTTCTCCCCATTCACACGATAGTCCGCGTCATCCGGATCGCGTATCCCACGCACATGAATCATGCGCTCCAGCGCCGCTATCTCTTCCGCGCCACGACTGAATCCGATACCTGCGACGCGGATCTGCGCTTCGGGATCCTCCCTAAGCCATTCCTTGGCCTGCACGCAGAACTTGAAGTAAGCCGTCTCGACCCGCTCATCAAAGGTGTGGCCGAATGGCCCATCAACGAGCTTTGCTGGGATCTTCAGCAACCCATCCTGCGTGTAAGTTCCCTCGATGTAGTCCGAGCGTATATGGGTTAAGCCCGCATCCTCGAGACTCCTGATTTCAAGATGAAGCTTTGCGACCGTGCTCCAGCTTTCAGGCTTGTCATCGAACATGCTGTTGCCCGTGCCGTCCATCGCAGCAACATAGAGCCGCTCATGCGACCGATCCGAGCTCAAAAGTACCGGAACGCGTAGCTTCGACAGCGTCTTTTCATCAAGTCTATAGCGCTGATATCCCAGATGGCCGGGAGGCTCGACTTCAATATCAACGTTACGGTTCAAACTGGAATCGGAATCCATTCTGGAGCGCTCCTTGCTCAATATGTGTGACTGAACACCTTGATCAGGTCATTGCGGAAGTCACTGTATCGGTTACCGGGTTCCTGCAAGTCCTTTGTTGAAATGTGCGCCCGCATGTAGACATTGATCGTGCGGTCGTTGACTTCCAGAATGATTCCCGGCAATGCGCCGGGCCCTGCCCGCCCCTCTGAGATCTCGTCGCGGCGTAGACGATGCCGGATCAGCCCGTCGCTGAATATCTCGCCGATGTCGATCTCGGCATGGTGTTGTGCCCCATCCTGTGATCGCCACGCGACCTTGGCAGGCGGCGGAAAATTTGCGATGGGCCCCATTCTCGCCGTCATGTTGTCCGGGTATCGGGAGCCCAGCGATTCGGATGATGATTGAAGTTCGTTCTCCGGATCGTTAGCACGCAGTCTGCCACCGTATTCCACTTGACAGTCGTACGTGCTGTACGTCGAGACACTGAAATAGTGCGCACTGAACTTAAGCGGCCATTCGGTGCCGACGTTGGTGTAGCGGCCTTCCGGCAGCGCGGAAGAAGAACCGGGTGAGGTCGATGGGGCCATGGTGGCGTGGCATCCTGTCGTGGCGATGATGACTAGTGCGCTGCCGGCGATGGTCCAGGGATTGTTGCGATTCATGGCGCTACCCCAACCCCTTGTTGACCCCATGCTATCGCGGCACCGACGTTCGAATGATCCGATTCTGGGATATGAAGACTGACCGAGTGCATGGCGAGCGCTCCTTGCTCAGTAGGTGCGGCTGAACACAGTGATCAGGTCGTCACGGAAATCACTGTGCGGGCGATCCGGAAACTGCGGTTTCTTCAACGCGATCATGTCCCGCATGTAGACGTTGATGGTCCGATCATTGACCTCGACGATGATTCGCGGCGTTCCGCTGGTTGCAGGATCCAGAGCATCTTCACGCGCGACTTGGTGCCGGATCAGCTCATCCCGGAAGATCTCTCCGATATCGATTTCAGCCTCGAGCGGCGTTCCGTCCTTCGAGCGCCACGTGACGCGAGCGGGAGGCGGGAAGTTCGGAATGGGGCCACGGCCCGCACTCAGCAGCTTTTCGAGCGGTCGCCCATACGATTCGACCGACGGCGAAGGCCTGTCTTCCGTGCCGTGACGGAAGCCCCGATAGAGGATTTCGCACGATTGGGTGTCAAAGCAGTGAGCACCGAAATAATGCGCCCTGAACTTAAGCGGCCACTCGGCGCCGAAGTTGGTGTAGTGGCCTTCCGGCAGCGCGGAAGAAGGACTGTCTGAGCTCGATTGAGCCATGGTGGCGTGGCATCCTGTCGTGGCGACGGAGATCAGCGCGCTGGTGGCGATGCTCCGCATGAGGCGTCGTTCCATGAAAACGTTCCGTGCCGGGGGCGAGGCGAACGTAGCGCGGGGGATCACTGCGCGCAACGTCCCTCCGCGCGTAAGCGCATGTAGTGGCGTTTTCGTGCCGGCGAATGGCCCGCGACCCCATCCATCACAATGTGAACCAGCGCCGGGAGCGCGCAGGAACATGACAGGCGATACCCGATTCACGCTGCTCGCGTCGTACAACCAGTGGATGAACCGAAGTCTGTACGACACGGTGGCGACCTTGCCGCACGAGGCGATCGTGTCGGATCGCGGCGCGTTCTTCGGCTCCATCCTGGGCACGCTGAACCACCTGGTGGTGACCGATACGATCTGGCTGAAGCGCTTCGCCGCCGCGCCGGATGCACCCGGCGTGCTCGCCGCGCTCGACGGCACACCGATGCCGGCCGCGCTGGATGCCATCCTGTATCCCACGTTGCCGCTGCTGCGCGAACGACGCGAGTGGATGGACGCGCTGATCCTGCAGTGGGCGGCGACGCTCACGGCCGAACGGCTGGGCGCGTCGCTGACCTATGCGAACACGAAGGGCACGACCTTCACCCGCAGCGTGCTGGGCCTGGCGACGCACCTGTTCAACCACCAGACCCACCATCGCGGGCAGATCACCACGCTGCTGTCGCAGGCGGGCGTCGACATGGGCGTGACCGACCTGCTGGCGCTGGTGCCCGACGAGGGCTGACGCTCAATCGTCCCGCGCAGCGAGCAGGGCATCCAGCTGCGCGCGGAGCGTGGCGACGTCCGCCTCCAGCGCCGCGATGCGAGCCTCGAGTTCGGGCGACGCGGATTCTCCCGCGGACGCCGACGGCGCACGCGCGGCGATCGCCGCGACATCCACCGGCCCGCTCAACAGATGCGCATAGCGGTCCTCGCGCTGACCCGGACCACGCGGGATCTGCACGACGAGTGCGGTCTCGCGCTGGATCAGGCGGTCGAGGTGGTGGCGCACATCGTCCGCATCGTTGAACTTGAACAACCGCTCGCTGCGCGCGAGCAGCTCATGCACGGTCTGCGCGCCGCGCAGCATCAGCAGGCCCAGCAGCACGGCCTGCTGCTGTGGAATGCCGAAGAACGCGGCGGTACGGTGCTCGTAGCGCTCGGCACGCGAGGAGAACACCTGCTTCGCCAGGCCCTTCTGCTCGAGCTGGCGCAGCGCATGGTTCACCGCGCCCGGATCCAGCGCCATCACCGGCTCGCGCGCGGTCTTCTGGTTGGCGGCGACCTGCGCAGCGTTGACCGTCAGCGGATAGGTCTCCGGCGTGGTCGCCTCCTTCTCGATCAGGCAGCCCAGCAGGCGGGCCTCGGCGGCATTCAGGACGGGCGCGGTGTCTTCCATGGAGGCATCGGGAACTGGAACGGGCGGGCAGGATAACCCGCACGCACCGGCATGGACCGACGGGTGTAACAGCGGTCGGCTAGAATTCCCGCACATTCGAAATGGGATCTTCCATGCGCGTTTCCCTGCTTGCCGCCGGCCTGGCGGCGTCGTTGCTGACCCTGGCCGCCTGCAAACGCACCGAACCGGCGGCGGCACCGGCCGAAGCCGCTGCGCCCGCTCCCGCTCCCGCTCCCGCCGCGGCCGCGACAACGAAGCCCACCGGTACGCACGACAACCTCAATGCCGTGGCGTGGGTGCAGACGTCGGTCGAGTACCGTGCGATCACCACGCAGACCTTCCGCGCCGCCGCCGACCACCTGGACGTCGCGCTGAGGGAAAAGCACTGGGACGCGCTGGTACCCAGCGAGCGCGGCAACGCCGCCACCGGCCTGAAACCGGCCGTGGTGATGGACGTCGACGAGACCGTCCTGGACAACTCGCCTTATCAGGCGCGCCTGATCCGCGACGGCAAGGAATACGACGAGATCAGCTGGGACCAGTGGGTGGCCGAGAAGAAGGCCAAGCCGCTGCCGGGCGTGGTGGATTTCGCCAAGGCCGCCGCCGCCAAGGGCGTGACCATCCTGTACATCTCCAACCGCGCCGTGCACCTGAAGGAAGCCACGCTGGCGAACCTGCGCGATGCCGGCCTGCCGGTCGCCGACGACAGCGTGTTCCTCGGCCTGGGCACGGTGCTGGAAGGCTGCGAGCAGAACGGCAGCGAGAAGAACTGCCGTCGCCGCCTGGCCGGCCAGCAGTACCGCGTGCTGATGCAGTTCGGTGACCAGATCGGCGATTTCGTGCAGGTGGAGACCAACACCCGCGACGGCCGCCAGGCGCTGTTCGACGAATACGACGACTGGTTCGGCGAGCGCTGGTGGATGCTGCCCAACCCGACCTATGGCTCGTGGGAACCGGCGCTGTTCAACAACGCCTGGGACCAGCCGCCCGCCGCACGCACGCAGGCCAAGCGCGACGCGCTGGACTACGCACCGTGAGTGCCGCCGGCCCCGTCGCGCTCAGCGCGCGCGAGCGCCTGATCTTCGCGCTGGACGCGCCGTCCGGCGCCGACGCGCTGGCATGGGTCGACCGGCTGGGCGATGCGGTGCAGTTCTACAAGATCGGCATGGAGCTGCTGGCGAGCGGCGACTACTTCACCGTGCTGGACGAACTGGCGCGCCGCGACAAGCGCGTGTTCGTCGACCTGAAGTTCTTCGACATCCCGGCCACCGTGGCCGGGGTGATCCGCGGCCTGTCGCGGTGGCCGGTGACCTACGCCACCATCCACGGCTGGCATGCGGGAATGATGGAAGCGGCGGCCGAGGCGCGCGCCGGTGAGCTGCGCCTGTTGGCGGTGACCGTGCTGACCTCGATGGATGGCAGCGATCTGCGGGCCATGGGCATCAACGGCGACGAACCGGGCGAGATCGTCGTGCAACGTGCGCTGGCGGCGCAGACCGCCGGCATCGATGGCGTAATCTGCTCGGGCCAGGAGGCCGGCATGATCCGCGCCGCGGCCGGATCCGGCTTCTCCATCGTCTGCCCCGGCATCCGCCCGGGCGGCCCGGTCGGCGACGACCAGAAGCGCACCGTGGGCGTGGCCGAGGCCTTCGCGCTGGGGGCCGACGCCATCGTGGTCGGCCGGCCGATCAGCCAGGCGCAGGATCCACGTGCCGCGGCGGAAGCTATCCAGCATGAGATCGCTGGCGTAATCAATTAATTCAATAGCTTACCTATATCTATTTCAGGTGTTGCCTTAGCATTCGGGCGCGGGTAGTCTGTGCGCATCCGGCCTCTGGGCCGGAGATGTGCCACAACACTTCGTCCTCCGGTTTCGACCGGATTTCGGGAGGTCGCGACGTCGCAAGACGCCCGGCCTCCTTTTTTATGGTCCGGCGACCGGCAACTTGCGACGGCCATGCTTGCCGCCTCCCGCGCCGGCCGCGAAGATGCGGGGCGACTGGGGAGTCACACCGCATGAAGCCGAAGCCGTCCGCGTCCGTCCTGCGCGTGCTGGCAGCCCTCGGGCTGTCGCTGCTGCTGATCGCCGCCTGCAAGAAGCGCGAACCCGTGGAACTCGCCGGCGCCGCCAGCGAGCCGGCCGCGGCCGTCCGCCAGTTGGCCTCGCACCTGCAGCGCAACGACCTGGTCGGCTTCGCGCGCGATGCGGTGCCGCCCGATGTGCACACACGACTGGACGCCGCCTGGCGTACCGGCCACAGCCGCTGGCCGCTCACCGAGCTGCCGCTGGACGACAAGCTGGTGCCGATGCTGGCCGCGCTGTCGGCGAAGGACGCGGAGAAGACCCTGCAACGCAGCTTCGACCGCCAGTTCGCCCGCCAGGACCGCGACCTGAAGGAGGCCGCTCGCACGCTGGGCCTGTTCGGCGTGCAATACGTGAAGAACGAAGGCGACTACACCCAGGAGGAACGCGACCACTACGCGCAGGTGATCGCGGCCCTCGGCGACTGGGCGCAGCAGGCGCCGCTCGGCGATCCCGCCCTGGCCAAGGCCACGCTGGCGCGGCTCGCGCCGGCCGCGCGACGCACTGGGCTGACCACCGAACAGGCGCTCAACGACGCCGGCATGACCGACAGCCTGCGACGGCTGACACCGTTCTTCATCGAGGCCAAGGCCACGTTCACGCGTTATGGGCTGCCGCTGGATGCCACCTTCACCGACCTGCGCACCGGCCTGGTCGAACAGAAGGGCGACACCGCCACGGTGCGCATCCACTACCCGCTGGGCGAACGCGAGATCGATACCGTGGTCAGCCTGACCCGGCGCGACGGCCAGTGGTACCTCAGCGACTACCTCAGGCATGCCGACGAGGTACTGGCGGCGGCGATGCCCGCGCCGGACACGCTGCCGGCGCCGCCCGCCGAAGAAGAGACGCCATCCCCGCCGTGACGAACCGGAGGCCCTGCGCGATTACGCTCGTGGCACTGGCCACGCTGCTGGCGAGCGTGTCCGCCACGCATGCGCATCCGGGCGGTCTCGACAAGCATGGTTGTCATACGAACCGGCAGACCGGCGAGTACCACTGCCATCGCGGCGGCACCCCGCCCCGCACGGCGCTGACCGCACCCGCGCCCGACCAACCCCCCGCATCCTCCGGACCCGCGCGCCTTGACGGCGCAGGGCCAGGGCGCGTCTTCCGCAACTGCGACGAAGCCCGCGCACACGGCGCAGCGCCGGTACGGCGGGGCGATCCCGGCTACGGGCCGCACCTGGACCGCGACAACGATGGCGTGGGTTGCGAGCCATACCGGGGCCGGTAAACCCTTGTGTTTCATGCACTTGCAGGATTTCTTCCCGGCATCCGAGGAGGCCCGGAATGCCGACAGGGGCGGCGGCGGACGCTGTAACCGCTTTCCAGCCGGCCACGGGCGTGGGCCATAATGCGGCCGATGCCTGAACAGAATTCCCTGCCGTTCCCGGACGGCCCGACCCCGACGCCGCCGGAGAAGAAACCCGCGGCGACGGATGCGCCTGCGTCCGACGCATCGGCCGACCCCGTGGCCGGTGCCGATGCACCGGTGACCGCGGGCGTACCGATGGCGCCGTACACCGCCGCCCGCCAGGCCAAGCGCCCGCTGTGGGCACGGCTGCTGGGTCGCCTGGCCGATCCGTGGCTGGCGTTGAACATCGAGCCCGGCGTGCCGGCCGACCTGCTCGACGGCCGTCCGGTCTGCTACGTGCTGGAAGACTACGGCCTGTCGAACGCGCTGATCCTCGACCGCGCCTGTCGCGACGCCGGTCTGCCCTCGCCGCTGGTGCCGCTGCCGGTCGGCGGTAATCCGCTCGGCCGCAAGCGCGCCTACGTGGCGCTGTCGCGCCGCAACGCCAGTACGTTGATTCCCGACCAGGTCAGCGCCAAGACGCATTCCGGCTCGCTGGCCAAGCTGCTGCAGGCGCATCGCGCCCAGCCGGACCTTGACGTGCAACTGGTGCCGGTGTCGATCTTCGTCGGCCGCGCGCCCGACAAGCAGAGCGGCTGGTTCTCGGTGCTGTTCTCCGAAAACTGGGCCATCGTCGGCCGCTTCCGCCGCCTGCTCGCCATCCTGCTCAACGGACGCGGCACCATCGTGCGCTTCGCGCCGCCGGTCTCGCTGCGCGGCACCGTCGACGAAGGCCTGGAGCCCGAGCGCACGGTCCGCAAGCTCTCGCGTGTGCTGCGCACGCACTTCCACCGCATCCGTGAGGCCGTCATCGGCCCCGATCTGTCGACGCGCCGCCTGCTGGTCGACCAGGTGCTCGCCGCCGAGCCGGTGAAGGACGCCATCGCCGAACAGGCCAGACGCGACAAGTCCAAGCCCGAGGACGCGTGGAAGAAAGCGCACGCCTACGCCTGGGAAATCGCTGCCGACTATTCCAACCCGGTGGTGCGCTCGGCCAGCTTCCTGCTGAGCCATGTGTGGAACCAGATCTACGACGGCGTGCTGGTCCACCACCTGGACAAGTTCAAGGAAGCCGCACCCGGCCACGAAGTCGTCTACGTGCCCTGCCACCGCAGCCACATGGACTACCTGCTGCTGTCGTACCTGCTGTACGAACGCGGCATCGTGCCGCCGCACATCGCGGCCGGCATCAACCTCAACCTGCCGGTGGTGGGCACGCTGCTGCGCAAGGGCGGCGCGTTCTTCATGCGCCGCAGCTTCCGTGGCAACCCGCTGTACTCGGCAGTGTTCACCGAATATGTGGCGCAGCTGGTGTCCGGTGGCTACTCGCTGGAGTACTTCATCGAAGGCGGTCGCTCGCGCACCGGCCGGCTGCTGCCGCCGAAGGGCGGCATGATCTCGATGACGCTGCGCGCGTTCCTGCGCCAGCCGCGCAAGCCGGTGCTGTTCCAGCCAGTCTACATCGGCTACGAAAAGCTGCTGGAAGGCACCAGCTACCTGGACGAACTCAGCGGCCGGCCGAAGGAAAAGGAATCCATCTGGGCAGTGCTGTGGGGCATCCCCAAGGTGCTGCGGCAGAACTACGGCCAGGTGGTGGTGAACTTCGGCGAGCCGATCCCGCTGAACGACGCGCTGGCCAGGCACGCACCGGAATGGGACGGCGCGCCGGTCGGTGAAGAAGAGAAGCCGGCCTGGTTGTCCGACATCGTCGATGCGCTGGCGCAGCAGATCCAGGTCAACATCAATCGCGCCGCCGACGTGAACCCGATCAACCTGCTGGCGCTGGCGCTGCTGTCCACGCCGAAGCACGCGATGGGCGAAGCCGACCTGATCGCGCAGATCGAACTGTCGAAGACGCTGCTGGCCGAACTGCCGTATTCCGACCGTGTCACGGTCACTCCGCACTCGCCGGACCGCATCATCTCCCACGCCGAGGAGATCAACATGCTGCAGCGGATCAAGCATCCGCTGGGCGACGTGCTGAGCGTGGACGATGACACCGCGGTGCTGCTGAGCTACTACCGCAACAACGTGCTGCACCTGTTCACGGCGTCGTCGTGGATCGCCTGCTGCTTCCAGAACAACCGCCGCATGAGCCGCGCCGGCGTGCTGCGGCTGGGCCGCACGCTGTACCCGTTCCTGCAGGCCGAACTGTTCCTGCCATGGACCGAGGACGAGTTCGCCGAGCGCATGGAGCGCACCATCGAGGTGTTCGTGCGCGAGGGCCTGCTGCAGCAGGTCAACGACGACGACGGCGGGATCCTGGCGCGCAGCGCCGGCCAGACCGACGAGGTGTTCCGCCTGCGCGCGATCGGCCATTCGCTGCAGCAAGCGTTCGAGCGCTACTACATCGCCATCTCGGTGCTGGTGAAGAACGGCCCCGGTACGCTGGGCGCGGCCGAACTGGAAAGCCTCTGCCAGCAGGCCGCGCAGCGCCTCAGCCTGCTGTACGCACCGGCCGCGCCGGAGTTCTTCGACAAGACGCTGTTCCGTGGCTTCATCCAGAAGCTGCGCGAACTGAAGCTGGTCTGGCCCGACGAGAACAGCAAACTGCTGTTCGACGAACGCCTGGACGCGTGGGCGCGCGACGCCAAGGCCATCCTCGGCCGCGAACTGCGCCACACCATCGAGAAGGTCAGCCCGGAAGCCGCCAAGCCGGGCGAGCCCGTGGTGGCGCCGCAGGATTGACGCGCATGGGCCGCTGTCTGGCAGCGGCATCCGATCGCATCGAACTCAGAACCCCGTTCCCGCGGCGGCATCGCACTCCATGCGCAGGAACTCGATGGCGTAGGCCACGCGCTTCGCCAGATCGTCCGAGCGCAGGTAGATCGTCGCAACATGCTTGTTGCCGGCGAACATCAGATTCACGTCGCCGCCGGACTGCTGCACCGATTTCACCTCCGACCAGGAAAAGCCGTCCGTCTTGCCGCCGATCGTGCGAAGGCCGTTGGCCCCGACCGAGAACGTGCCCGCCTCGGTGATCCCGCGGGAGATGCTGTCGATGACCGGTCCGCCGGCATATCGGCGCACATTGGCGCTGATGGTGACGTCCGCATAGTCCGCCAGCAGTTTCGACACGCATCGCGAGACAGGCCCGGCATCGACGATCTTCGCCTCCCCGCGCAGATCCGCATCATAGAAGTAACGCGAGTCTCCCTCCCTCATTGCCGTCGTGACGTTTCCCGGAGTCTCCCGGATGGATCCGCCCATGTACCCGTTGCCAGGCAAGACGATAGAAAGGAATTTCTGCGCATTCTCGACAGTTTGCTCCTGCGCATGGAGTGTGACGCAGGGCATCAGGCCGATCACGGCGACGAACACGGTTTTCTTCATGGGACACCTCGAAGATGGGGTTTGAGGATCGCTTGATCACCATCCGCATACCGTCACCGAACGAACCTCGACGATCGCGTTCTCCGGTTTGCAGGCCAGCGGTGGACTCAGTTTCTGCGTGTCTCCGTAGCAGGAGTCGCCTCCGACGAAGTTGGCGAACACCCGCTGTATTCCCTGCCCTTGCGGCACGCCTGGACAGCGCGCTTCGTAGTGGACGGAGATGCAGTTGGCGATGCGGGGCGATACGGCCGGACGCACGCCGGCGACGGTGTCCTGCCCGCCGCACTTGAGCGCACGCAAGCGGATGCCGGCACGCTCGGCCGCGAGGTGCGTGCGGAGCTCCTCTTCGCGTTTCTTCTTCGCTTCGGCTTCGGCCCTTTCGCGCTCGGCTCGTTCCGCTTCCAGCGCCTCGCGTCGCTTGCGTGCGGCGGTCGCGGCATCATCCTGCCCTGCCGGCGGTTGGCCCGACAACGCGGGACCGGCCGGCCTCGCGCCACCGCGCGCTTTCGCCGCCGCTTCACGCATCTCCACCAGTCGTCGCGCCTCCGCCTCGCGATGGCTGCCGAGGCGTTGCGTTTCGCTG
Organism: Pseudoxanthomonas japonensis; assembly: GCF_043632995.1. Lineage (NCBI taxonomy): Bacteria > Pseudomonadati > Pseudomonadota > Gammaproteobacteria > Lysobacterales > Lysobacteraceae > Pseudoxanthomonas > Pseudoxanthomonas japonensis. The sequence continues at coordinate 3,982,889 of NZ_CP171632.1, forward strand.
GCCACTTCCGCGGCCTTGCGAATGCGCTCGCCCTCGGCGGCCTGTCGCTGGCGCTCGGCCTGTGCCTCCCTTCGCTGCCGCTCCCGCTCGAGTCGCGCACGCTCTGCGGCAGCTTCGGGATTCGATCTGTCGGCGGCGGCCTGCTCCTTGGGGGAGCTCGCCTTGCAGAACCCCAGCGCAACGCACTTTGCGGGGGTGACGCAGTAGCGATCCTCGATGTCGTCGATCAACATGCCGACGGTGTTGACCTTCAAGTCGTCCGATATGTCGCGCGTCCGGCCTTCGGAGCGGGCCTTGCTTCCACTGCAAGGAAGATAGAATCCGATCTGCGCGTGGGCCACGTACGGTGCCGCCAGCAGTGCGAGTACCAGGATCTTGTTGGCGACTCTCACGGACTCCCCTCCTGTCGGGCGGCAGCGGATGGATTGCATGCCCGGTGGATCACAGCCGTACACTCATCTCAGCACCCCGTCACGTCCGTCACGCGTACGATCACCTGCTCCGCCGGGCACGACAGCGGCGACCCAGGAATCGCGATCGCGTCGCCCACGCCCATGCAGCTGCCGCCGATGTAGTTGTGCTGGCTGCCCTGCACGCCCGCGCCTTGCGCGACGCCCGGACACCGTGCCTCGTAGTGCACCGTGGCGCAGCCCTTGACGCTGGTCTTCGGGCCGATGACGTAATAGCGGCCACTGCCACCGAGGCAGGTGTCCGCGCGAAGGTGCAGGCTGTTGCGTGCCTGCTGCAGGCTCTGTTGCCATTCCTGCTGCTGGCGCTGGCGCGCCTGTTCGTCGGCCAGCTTCTTGGCATCCGCGTCGCGCTTGCGCTGCTGTTCGGCCAGTTCGGCCTGGCGGCGACGCTCCGCGTCCGCTGTCGCCTTGTCTGCCGTGGTCGACGCCGTCGCGGCAGTGGCCGGTGCTGCGCCCGATGGCGAGGTCGTTGCGCCAGATGTCGACACCGGGGTCGGCGCGGCGGCGGTCTGCGGTCGGCTGGCCGCGATCAGTTCCTGCGCGCGGCGTGCGTCCTCGTCGCGCTGGCGCTGCGCGCGTGCAGCCGTGGCCTGCGCCTGCGCGGCCGTCTCGGCCAGGAAGGCATCCTGCTGTTGCTGGGCGTAGTACTGGTCCGCCTGTGCCTGCGCCATGCCCTGGCTGAAACCCTGCAGTGCCGCGTTCCACGTCGCCTCGCGCTCGGCCTGCGCACGGCGGCGGTTCTCAGCCGCGATGCGTTCGTTCTCGGCGTTCTGCCGCGAGGTTTCCATCGCCTGCACCACGCGCTCCTGCGTCAACGGCCGATAGGTCGTCCGGGTGGTGCTGGCGCCATCATTCAACGCGATGCGCAGGCCATTCATGAACTCCACGGTCTTCACCGCCCGGATGCTGTTGCCACTGGCCATGAAGGCGTAGGCGTAACGCCATCCGCTGAACCAGCCGTCCTGCGACTCCACATACAGCGTGTCGTCGGATCCCAAGCTCGCATCCGGTCGACTGTTCTTGGCGATCGCCGTCTCCAGCAGGTCGAGTTTCCCCGACCCGTCGGCGCGTGCCTTCACCAGATAGCGATTCCAGGGCTTGCCGTCAGGCCCGAAGAACTGGATGGCAAGCGTGTCCGGCGCCAGCACCTGGACTTCGAGCATGTCGTCGTCGCCCACCAGGCGGATGCCATTGAAGCGCGTCAGCGATCCGAAATTCTGCGCGGCCTGATCTGCGGGCGACTGCGTCTTCGCGATGGCCGGCTCCGTCTTCGCCGCGATCACAAGTGCAGACGGGCTGGCGATCGGCGACTCGGTGACGGGCGGAACCGCGGGCGCCGCGGCAACGGCGGATGACGCAGCGGTTGAGGCCGGCCTGCTGCTTTCCATCGGTTTCATCACATGCGTGTACTTCACGTCCGTCACCTGCTCGCCCTTGAGCTTGACGCCTTCGTACAACACCTGGCCGTCGCCGGCGAAGCGCAGTCGATACGGCAGCTTGACCATGCCCTCGCGCGCCCAGACCACTTCGTCCGCAGAAGCGACACGGCCTTGCCACGTCAGGTTCATGCCGAGCAGCGACGAGGTCAGCAGCAGTCGGCCCGGCGCATCCCCTGGCCGGATGACGTTGGTCTGCACCACCTTGCCATCATGCGGATTGACCCACTGCTCGCGGAGTTCCTCGCCCGGCGACAGCCATTCCCAGTCCACGCGATACCCGTCGCCGAGCTGCCAGCTGCGCTCCACCAGACGCACGTACGGGCCCCATGCAGCGGCGTCGACGGCGGTTGTATCCGGCGCCCGGTCCTGCGCATGCGCGATGGGCAGGCCGATGATCAGGCAGGCGAGGACGACGAGGATGCGGAGCAGCGGCATGATCGGATTCCGGACGGGACGGTCGGGGTGCAATCGCGCCACACGGTGCCACGGCGCATTCCCTCGCAGCCTTATCGGCACCTCGCTCGTCTTCCTTGAGTCCGCGCATCCCCCGGTCGCCATCTCCCCATGGCTCCGTGCGGTCCGCCGCCTGCGGCGATCACGCCCCCTCCCGCAACGATAGCGAGCTGCGGCAGACGCTCGCACTCCCGTTCCGGACTTGACGCAAGGGGACGATTCGGCTTGTGCCCGGGCGCATTTCGTAATTAACTGCGGCGGAGATGGGTCGGACACGATCCTCGCGCCGCCACAGGGGAACGCCGATGAACGACGACCACGCCCTCGCGCGCGTGCTGGAGCCGCTGTACGAATCGATCCTGGATCCGGATCGGCTCGACGATTTCACGCTGCAACTCAGCCAGACGACGCGCAGCCATCTCACCGGCATCCTTGGCCACGACGTCGCCTGCGGCCGCGGCAGCGTGGCGCGTCTGCATGGCGCCGACCCGGTCCAGGTGGCGACGGAACTGCAATCGCTCGACCTGCATGTCGATCCGTGGGTTAGCCGTGCGACGCCGCACCTCGCCACGGGTCGCGTGTTCGATACCGAAGACCTGCTGCCGATCGCGAAGATGCGGCGCACCGATGCATACAACGCCTATTACCGCGTATTCGGCGTGGAGCAGCAGGTCGCGGCAGTGGGCCACTACGACGGCGTGAACTCGATGACGCTGTCGATCTGTCGCGACGACCGCCACCGCCTGTTCGACGACAACGAGCTCGGTCTGTTCAAGCGCGTGGTACCGCACTGGGTGAACGCCTACGCCATCATGCGGCGGCTCGACCTGCTGCAGCGGCGCGTCGATTCGCTGGAAATGGCGCTGGAGCAGTCGCCGATGGCGATGTTCACACTGTCCGCCAACCGCAAACTGCTGCGTGCGAATGGAGCTGGCGAACACCTGCTTGGCCTGGGCGTCCTGCAGCGCACGGGAGGAGGACAGTTGGCCGCGCCGGGCTGGCAGGATGCCGCCCTGCAACAACTGCTTGCGCGCGCCACGCTGGCACGACCGGATGGCCGCGGGGGCGATGTCGAGAAGCTGGTGGTGCAAGCGCCCGGCATCGGCGCCGTGGCGATCACCGCGCATCCGCTGGCGCCGCCGCTGCTGGCCGGCGATGCGGCATTGCTGGTCTTCGTGCAGCCCACCGCGTCGGCAAGCCCTGCGCGACTGGAACAGGCCCTGCAGCACCTGTTCGGCCTCACTGATGCCGAGCGCCGTCTTGCCGTGGCGATGCTGCAGCATACCGACCTCGCACTCGCGGCGCAGGCCTGCGGCATCGCGGTGTCGACGGCACAGACACGATTGAAGGTGGTGTTCGACAAGACCGGCGAACGCAGCCAGACGGCGCTGGTCCGGCTGCTCGCCGCGCTCAACGCCGTCTGCTGACGGCGCTCAGACTCACGACATCGCGTGGAACTGGCGCGTCAGCCACGCCTTCGACGGCAGCGCGCGCGCGGGTTCGCGGATCAACCGGTGCAACGGTGATCCGCACTCGGACAGGTACGGTTCGTCCTCCATCACCAGCACCATGCGCAACAGGTCCACGCCGCCCGGCAGGATCGCCGGGGGCAGGTATTCGCGGAATCCGTAGTGCTCGAACACGCCGTGCAGGAACGGTTCGCACGCCAGCAGGCAGAACTGGATGCGCGACTCCTGCGCCCAGCGATACGCTTCTTCCATCAGCCGGTCCACCACCGGCTTGCTGCGCTGGTCGGCCTGCACCGCGAAGCGCGTGCCCACCGCCACCTGCGACAACGGCCAGGTGCGCGCGAACTCGTCGATCCGGAACAGGCTGCCGTACTCCACCTGCACCGCCAGCGGCGAGAAGTCGTGCAGGCGCAGCGTCGCGATCGCCTGCTGGCCCTTCTCCACCGCCAGCGTGGTGCCGCAATCGTCCAGTCCGTCGGTGACGCGCTTGCTGCGGTCGCCGAACTGGCCCTGCTCGTGGAAGTAGACCTCGCGGCGCAGGCGCGGCACGTCGCCCAGCGGCTCCCCGGGCTGGATGCGGTGCATCCGTAGTCCGATGCCGGCCAGCGCCGCCTCGGCCGACGCCGACGCGATCCGCGCTTCGCGGGCGGACATCGGCACCCGGTGGTTGAACGTTTTGTCCTGCTCCATGCCACTCCCTCGCCACGGCGCGGCAGCGCGCGAGGCCTGTGCTTCGGGAACCGCGGCGCCGGCAGGACGGCAGACGGTCAGTCGGTAGGGGAGATCCCCACGCGGGCTATCAAGCAAGCATCGGGCCAACTGTGGATTGCACGCGCATGTGGCCCGCCGCCACGCGTCTGCAGCGCATTGCGCGGCCCCGGCCGTGGCGCAGGGGACTGCGCCGGAGTGACGCGCTGCGTCAGATTGCGTCGCCCGACAAGGACATCGCGCAGCCGCGTATCGGCCGTGCCGTCATGGCTATACTCGCCCGCGGCATCCGGTGGGGACCGGGCGCCACAAGGAACGTCACACCACACAGGGGATCTCAATGCACGTCCATCATTTCGCCCGCATGGCCGCATGCGTGGCCGCGCTCGCGCTGCTCGCGGGCTGCGCACCCAAGTCGTATTCCGTCCGTCACCCGGCGCCGTCCGAGCAGCTGGTCTTCGGCACTGCCGCGCCTGCCACGACGCTGGCCCTGGTCGATGCCCGTCCCGGCGCGGGCCGCGCCTTCTCCAGCGGCATCCTGCCTGCCGCCCTGACGGTGGACGGCGCGCCGCTCGATGCCGCCGGCTACCTGGCCAGCAACCTGCAGGCCGAGCTGGTGGCGCGCGGCCTGCCCACGCAGGTCGAGCTGGGGGGCACGGCGCTGCCGACGCTGGAACTGACGGCGTTCCGCATGCAGAACCATCGCGCCAACGGCTTCAGCCCGTTCGTCACGCTGACCTTCCTGGGTGGCGAGCTGGTGACGCCGGAAGGCAAACAGCGCCTCGGCGTGTTCGTGAAGCGCGGCAAGGTCCCGGTCTGGAGCTTCGATGAAGTCGTCGAGCCCACGTTCAACCAGCCGCTGTCGCTCGCCATCAAGGAACTGGCGGCGAAGATCGCCGCCCGCCTGCATGGCGCGCGCAGCAGCGATGCCGATGTGGACCGTCTGGTGAAGAAGATCGGCACGCGCGGCGACGACAGTTATCTGGACGTGTACGCGCTCGGTTTCACCAACAACCCGACGGCGATCGGCCCCATGGCGGTGCTGGCGCGCGATCCGGACGAGTACGTCCGTCTGGCAGCCATTTCCTCGCTGGGCACGCTGGGTGCGGTCGACCAGCTGGAGCTGCTGACATCGATCTACCGCGACGGCACGCTCTGGCAGGACCGCGCCATGGCCCTGAAAGCCATCGGCGACCTGGATTCGCATGCCGCCGATGCGTTCCTTGCCGCGGAACATGCCGCGCTGGAGGCCAGGGCCGGCGACAAGGAAGTCGACTGGACGCTACAGGTCGTCCGTCTCTACCGATAGGCCTTCGGTCCGCTCACCTGAAGGCCCGCTCCGGCGGGCCTTCGTTTTCCCTGCCATCAGGCGGGCTCGTCCGGGATCTGCGCGCTCTCGAGCCGCGCGATGCAGTCCTTCAGCCACAGCTTGCGCTTCTTCAGGCGCTTGATCGCGACCTCGTCGGCGTCCGCGTCGTCGACCAGCCGCACGATGGCTTCGTCCAGGTCGCGGTGCTCCACCCGGAGCGCGGCGATCTTCTCGGCGATGTCGGCGGGGTTGTCGATGTCCACGCCGCGAGCGTACACCGCCGGCGGCGAGGGCGTCACCGCACCCCGGTACAATGGCGCCATGAGCACCGTCCTGCCCCTGCCCGACCCCGTCCTGCGCCGCCCGGCGGTCGACCCCCGCCGTGTCGCGCATGAGCAGGGCAAGCTGGCCAAGCGCCTGCGGCGCCAGGTCGGCCAGGCGATCGCCGATTTCGGCATGATCGAGGAGGGCGACAAGGTGATGGTGTGCCTGTCCGGCGGCAAGGACAGCTACACGATGCTGGACATCCTGCTGCAGCTGCAGAAGAAGGCGCCGGTCCGCTTCGAGCTGGTGGCGGTGAACCTGGACCAGAAACAGCCCGGGTTTCCCGGGCACGTGCTGCCGGAGTACCTGGAACGCGTCGGCGTGCCGTTCCACATCATCGAGCAGGACACCTATTCGGTGGTCAGCCGGGTGATCCCGGAAGGCAAGACGATGTGCTCGCTGTGCTCGCGCCTGCGCCGCGGCTCGCTGTACAGCTACGCCGAAGAGAACGGCTTCACCAAGATCGCGCTGGGACACCACCGGGACGACCTGGTGGCGACGTTCTTCCTGAACATGTTCTTCCACGCCAAGCTGTCGGGCATGCCGCCCAAGCTGCTGTCGGACAACGGCAAGCACGTGGTGATCCGCCCGCTCGCCTACGTGCGCGAGGACGACATCGCCGAATACGCCGAGGCCAAGGGCTTCCCCATCATTCCCTGCAACCTGTGCGGCAGCCAGGAGAACCTGCAGCGCAAGCAGGTCAAGAAGATGATGGATGCGTGGGAACGCGAGACGCCCGGCCGCATCGAGACCATCGCGCGCGCACTGGGCGACATCCGGCCCTCGCAGCTTTCCGACCCGAACCTGTTCGATTTCCTCTCGCTGGGCCATCGCGACGGCGCGGCATTGCCCAACGCCCATGCCTGGCTGGCCGGCGAGCCGCACGCGATGGCCGACGACGACGCTTGACCGCACGTTTACCCAACGTCGTCATTCCCGCGAAGGCGGGAACCCAGCGACGTTCGACAGATTCCCAGGCGCCCGTGAAAGGCACTGGGTTCCCGCCTTCGCGGGAATGACGAGCAAACACGAACCACCCCTTCCCAACCCGGTCCTTTCATGTTCTTCCGCAACCTGACCCTGTTCCGCTTCCCCACCTCGCTCGATTTCTCCCAGCTCGATGAACTCCTCCCCGAGGCCGCGCTCAAGCCCGTCGGTCCGCTGGAACTGTCCTCGCGCGGCTTCATCTCGCCGTTCGGCCGTGGCGAAGAGGCCCTGTCCCACCGTATCAACGACGCCATCTGGCTGAGCGTGGGCGGCGAGGACAAGATCCTGCCCGGCGCCGTGGTCAACGACCTGCTGCAGAAGAAGCTGCTGGAGATCGAGGCGAAGGAAGGGCGCAAGCCCGGCGGCAAGACCCGCAAGCGGCTGAAGGACGACCTGCTGCACGAACTGCTGCCGCGCGCGTTCGTGAAGCCGTCGCGCACCGATGCGCTGATCGACCTGGAGCTGGGCTTCATCGCCGTCGATGCGTCCTCGCGCAAGACCGGCGAGAACGTGGTGTCGGAAGTGCGCCGCGCGCTCGGCAGCTTCCCGGCGCTGCCGCTCAACGCCGAAGTGGCGCCGCGCAACGTGCTGACCGGCTGGATCGCCGGCGAGCCGCTGCCGGAAGGCCTGTCGCTGGGCGAGGAATGCGAGCTGAAGGACGCGATGGAAGGCGGCGCGGTGGTGAAGTGCCAGAACCAGGAGCTGCAGAGCGACGAGATCGCCAAGCACCTGGAGGCCGGCAAGCAGGTCACCAAACTGGCGCTGGTGCTGGACGACCACGTGTCGTTCGTCCTCGGCGAGGACCTGATCGTGCGCAAGCTGAAGTTCCTCGACGGCGCGGTCGACCAGTTGGAAAACACCGAGCACGACGACCTGCGCGCCGAACTGGATGCGCGCTTCGCGCTGATGGCGGGCGAGCTGAAGCGGCTGTTCCTGGTGCTGGAACACGCGCTCAAGCTCAGCAAGGCCGACTGAGCGCACGCGGCCACGGCGGCCCATCCGCTACCATCGCCCCATGCCGTCCCTGCTCCAGCGCCTGATCACCCGCACGCCCCGCAGCGTCGAGCGCGACACGGTGACGATGCAGCTGGAGGACGGTCGCACGATCGACATCCAGCGCGTCCGCGATCCGCGGGCGAAGCGCTTGAAGCTCAGCATCGACGAGCGTGGCGCACGGCTGACGCTGCCGTGGCGCGCCAGCCTGGTGTCGGGCGATCGCTTCCTGCACCAGCATCGCGGATGGCTGGCCGAGCAGCTCGCGCGCCACGCGCCGGACGACGATGCGCCCGCGTTCGTCCCGGGGGAGACGACCCACCTGCCGTTGCGCGGCGAGGACGTTCCCCTGCGGTGGCACGAAGGCCGCTTCGCCCGCATCGAGCGGCTGGATGACGGCATCCACGTCCACCTGCCTGCCCGCGTCAGCGACGTCACCCTGCGGCGGACGTTGCGCGCGTTCTACGAAGCCGAGGCGCGCGCCGACATCGGACGATGGCTGCCGGGCTACCTCGCCGGCCTGCCCCGCGCGCCACGCCAGATCCGCCTGAAGGTGATGTCCTCGCAATGGGGCTCGCTGGCGCCCGACGGCACGCTGACGCTGGACCTGGCGCTGGTGCTGGGCCGACCATCGGCGTTCGAGTACGTGCTGGTCCATGAACTCTGCCACCTGCTGCAGGCCAACCATTCGCCGGCCTTCTGGCGGGAGGTCGAAATCCGCTTCCCCACCTGGCGCGATGAGCGGGCGTGGTTCCACGCCGAGGGACGCCGGCTGAAAGCCCGGCTGCACCGGCTCCTCAACGCCCCCTAGGGCGCCGGTGGGCAGCGCACGCCGCCCATGTCCTGAATGAGACACGCGTCACGAATTGAGGGGCAAGCCGGATCCGGCGGGCCAGCAGGGAGCGCCGGGCCGCCGGCCGGCCCCTTCCTTCCGTCGCCTGTCCGCCATGACCCAGCGTCCGCCCACGCCACCTACGCCCTTCCCGTCCAATGTCGCGCCCCTTCCGCGCGCGCCCGGCGCCGGCAACGCCTCGCGGGAGTTCTCGCTGTACAACCTCCCGGCCAGCGAAACGGCGACCAGCCTCAACGCGCGCCGCGCGCTGATGAGCCGCAAGAGCCTGTCGGTCGAGGAAGCCGGCGCACGCGCCCGCGAACGACGCCGTGATGCCAGCCGCATCCAGCGCTTCGACCGCCTCGGGAAACTGCTCGCCCTGCTGTTGCCCGCCGCCGCCAGCGTGGCGTGGCTCGGCAGCACGCACGATTCCATTCCCGTGCTGCTCGCCGGCTACATCCTGTCGGGACTGGCGGCTGCGGGACTCATCGCCCGCCTGACACGGACACCGGCCGCGGCGCGCGCACCGCTGGAGCACTACTACCTGCCCAACGAACAACTGGCCAGTGCGGAAGACATCGCACTCCTGCGCCGCCTGGCGCAGCAGGACGGCGAGCTGGACGCGGTCACCACCGCCTGGTGGCGGAGCAGCGCGCCCATCCGGAAGGGCGACGTGGCGCTGGCCATGGACTTCCATGCCGCCAAGCGCGGCGGATCAGGACGCCAGGAAGCCTGAGACCACCGCGGCGACGCCGGCGGGATCTTCCATGTGCAGGTGGTGGGTGCCGGCGATGACATGCAGCCTGCCGTCAGGCAGGCGCGCGGCACGCTGCGAGCGCAGCGGTTCGGGAAAGTAGGGCTGCGGCGGATCGGCGTAGACCACCGTGGTGGGACAGGTGATGCCGGCCACCAGGGCCGACAGCTGCGCCTCGTCGAGCCGTTGCGGCGTGGGCAGTGTCAGCCGCTGATCGCTGCTCCAGACGAAGCCGCCTTCCAGCGGCCGCACGCCGCGCTCCACCAGCAGCCGCGCCGCCGGCTCGCTCAACTGGTTGGCCAGCATGCGGGCGCGCACCGGCGCGGCGAGATCGGCGAACACGCGCAGCGGCTTCCCGGGCAGCGCACGCGCGGCCGCGATCGCCTCGCGCCAGCGATCGGCGGTGCGCTCGACGGTTTCCGCCAGGCCGCCGAGCGCTTCGATCACCACCAGCCGCCGCACGCGCTGCGGTACTGCCGCCGCCATCAGGCTGGCGATGCCGGCGCCCATCGAATGGCCGAGCAGCGAGAACGTGTCCCAGCCCAGCGCATCGGCGATGTCGAGTACCGCATTGACCGCCACCCCGCTGGTGTACTCGGCGCCGGGCGCAAGATGCGCGCTGCGGCCATGGCCCGGCAGGTCGGGCGCCACCAGCTGCACGCCCGGCAGATGGGCGGCCAAGGGCACGAAGCTCGCCGCGTTGTCGAGCCAGCCGTGCAAGGCGAGCACGCGCGCACCGCCGTGGTCCGTCCGCAATCCGGCGATCCGCCCCAGCGGAATGTCCACCTCGAACTCGCGCAGGGTCATGCGCCGGCGCCCGCCACCCGCCGCGCCAGCGCCGCCAATGCATCGGCGTGCAGGGCATCGTCGTTGAGGCAGGGCACGTACCGCAGTTCGCCACCGCCGGCCTCATGGAAAAGCTCGGCGTTCTGCATGGCGATCTCTTCGAGCGTCTCCAGGCAGTCCACCGCGAAACCCGGGCAGACCACGTCGACCCGCTTCACGCCGCGCACGGCGAGCGCCTGCAGCGTGGCGTCGGTGGCCGGCTCGAGCCAGCGCTCCTTGCCGAAGCGGGACTGGTAGGTCAGCGTCCATTCGTAGTCGCGCAGGCCCAGCGCCTGCACGATGGCGCGCGTGCTGGCCTCGCACTGCTGTGGATACGGATCGCCGTTGCGCGCCAGCCGCTGCGGCAGGCCGTGGTACGAGAACAGCAGGTGTTCGCCGGGTTCGTGGCGTTCCCGCCATTGCCGGACCGAGGCCACGACCGCCGCGACCCACTGCGGATCCGTCGCGTACTGCTCGATGAACTGCACCTCGAGCCCGGCGGCCTCGCGCCGCACCACGTCGCGTACCGACTCGGTGGTCGTGGTGGAGTACTGCGGATAAAGCGGCAGCACCACCACGCTTCGGATGCCCTCCGCCCGCAGCGCGCGCAGCCGCGCGGCCAGCGCCGGTTGGCCGTAGCGCATCGCGTCGAGCACGCGCCAGTCCGGCAGCCGTGCCTGCATGGCGGCGGCCAACCGGCGCGTATGCACCGCGAGCGGCGAGCCGTCGGGCAGCCAGATGCTGGCGTACTTGGCCGCCGCCTTCGGTCCACGCAGCGGCAGGATGACGAAGTGCAGCAGCGGGCACCACAGCCATCGCGTCAGCTGCACCACGCGATGGTCGTGCAGGAATTCGGCCAGGTAGCGGCGGACCGCGCGCGGGGTGGGCGCGTCGGGCGTGCCGAGGTTGACGACAAGCAGAGCGGGGGGAGGCGTGTCAGGCATGCGTGTATTGTGTCAGAGCGCCTGCGGCGCGCCGAATCGATCCGATCCATGATCGCGATAGGCGCCTGCTGTCAGCACCGATTCATCCGACCCCGCCTACTTTCGGGCGGCTGCAGCGTGTCGCTGCCAATTCCCCCCATGGAGCCGTCATGAACCGCACCTCCCGTCGCCTGCTGCCGCCCACCGCGCTCGCGCTGGCCGCCGCCCTGTTCGCCGGCCAGGCCATCGCGGGTCCGAAGGAGGACGAGCGCGCCACCAACGCGGTGCGCGTGCTCAACGAGATCCAGCGCATTCCCGAGAACGGCATCCCCGACAAGCTGCTGGACGAAGGCCGGGCGATCGTCGTCATCCCCGATACGCTGAAGGCCGGCCTGGTGATCGGCGGCCGTCGCGGCCACGGCCTGATGTCGGTGAAGAATCCGGACGGCAGCTGGTCGCAGCCGGTCTTCATCAAGCTCACCGGCGGCAGCATCGGCTTCCAGGCCGGCGTGCAGTCGTCCGACGTGGTGCTGGTGTTCCGCAACGACCGCTCGCTCGACTCCATCGTCAACGGCAAGTTCACCCTCGGCGCCGATGCCGGCGTGGCGGCCGGCCCGGTCGGCCGCAATGCCAGCGCGTCCACCGATGGCCAGCTGAAGGCGGAGATCTGGTCGTGGTCGCGCGCGCGCGGCCTGTTCGCCGGGGTGGCGCTCGACGGTGCCGTGCTGCAGATCGACGACGATGCGAACACCGCCGTCTACGGCAGCGCCGCCACCCCGCGCGCGATTTTCGAGAGTCGTGCGGGCCAACCGTCGAGCGCGGTGGTCGGATTCCGCGACGAACTGGAAGAGGTCACCGAGCTCGCCCGCGGCAATCGGGGCACCGGCGGCGCGCACACCCAGGCTCGCGCGCCGGCACCGGCCGTCGCGCCGGTGGTGGTCGAAGCCCCGGCCCCCACGCAGACCCAGGGATTCGAGCCGGTGCAGGACGGCGAAGTGCGTACCGAGCCGCTCGACAGCACACCCTGACGGAAGTAATGGGCGGTGGATCGCCATCCCGGCGGTCCGCCTGCGCTATCCTGAGCGCCCCAACTTTCCTGCGAGCACACCATGGGCGGTTTGAGCATCTGGCATTGGATCATCGTGCTGGTGGTCGTGTTGCTCGTCTTCGGCACCAAGCGCCTGCGCAACGCCGGCCAGGACCTGGGCGAGGCGGTCAAGGGCTTCAAGAAGGGCATGAAGGACGACGACGCGCCGGCTGGCCAGCTGAACGACCAGTCGCGCACCGATGAGTCCAGCGCCGCCAAAGAGCGCGACCGCGACGCCAACTGATCGCGCGGCATCGCGTCCGCGTCCATGTTCGATATCGGTTTCAGTGAACTGCTGGTCATCGCGGTCGTCGCGCTGATCGTGCTGGGTCCCGAACGCCTGCCCAAGGCGGCGCGCTTCGCCGGCCTGTGGGTACGCCGCGCGCGCGCGCAGTGGTATTCGGTGAAGGACGAACTGGAACGCGAACTCGCCTCCGAGGAACTCAAGCGCAACCTCAAGGACGCCCAGGATGCCTTGCGCGACACCGAGCAGCGCATCCGCGACAGCACGCGCGAGACCGAACGCCAGTTCGAGGACCTGCGGCAGGCCACGCGCGACGACGCGAAGGCGCTGCGCGACGACGTGGAATCCGCCATCACGCCTCCCGCACTGGCGAAACCACCGGCGGCGGATCCCGCACCGGAGTCCGCTGATCCCGTGACGGAAGACGAAGGTCGTCTCGCCTCGACCACCGACGCGCACGGCGATGCGCCGCAGGACGCGACGCCAGCGCCCGAGGCCGGCACGACCGCCGACCTGTTCCCGCCGAAGGACGCACGATGAACCGCGCATCCCCGGAACAGGAAGCCGAAAGCAGCCTGATGGAGCATCTGCTGGAGCTGCGCACGCGGCTGATGCGCGGGCTGGCCGGTACCGGCATCATCCTGCTCGCGCTGCTGCCGTTCGTGCGCCAGCTCTACGACCGCCTTGCCCAGCCGCTGATTTCCCAGCTGCCCGCGGGCCAGGCCACGCAGATGATCGCCAGCGATCCGACCTCCGGATTCTTCGCGCCGATCAAGCTGGCGTTCTTCCTGGCGCTGTTCCTGTCTTCGCCGTGGCTGCTGTTCCAGGCGTGGAGCTTCGTCGCACCCGGCCTGTACAAGCACGAGAAGCGGCTGGCGATGCCGCTGCTGGTGTCGGCCATCCTGCTGTTCTACGCGGGATGCGCGTTCGCCTACTTCCTGGTGCTGCCCAGTGTGTTCCATGCACTCACGGTGTTCACGCCGGACATCGTGACGCTGGCGCCGGACCCGGCGAAGTACCTGGACTTCGTGATGGTGATCTTCCTGGCCTTCGGCGTGAGCTTCGAATTGCCGGTGGCGCTGGTGATCATGGTGTTGCTGGGCTGGGTCACGCCGCAGCAGCTGCGCGAGGGCCGCGGCTATGCCATCGTCGGGGTGTTCGTCATCGCCGCGCTGATCACCCCGCCCGACGTGGTGTCGCAGCTGATGCTCGCCATCCCGATGTGCCTGCTGTACGAACTGGGCATCGTCGCGGCGGGATGGCTCAAGCCGCGCGCGCGCGCCGACAACGCCTGAGCGATCGTGCGCCGAACGCGCCGCAGCGCGCCCGGACGGCCAACCATCGCGCGCCAGCCGCGCAATCGCCTCACCGCGCAGGCCTTCGCCCACCGCTCGTGACGCCCAAGCCGTCGTCGCGCGACTCAGCAAACCATGAACGCCTCGACCGCAGATGATCGCCTGCCGTGGAGCGGAGCTTGCTCCGCTGCTCTGCGGCCGACCTTGGTCGCGGCTCAGTCGAGCAAGCTCGACTCTACGGAATGCGGCGCCCGCGCCGGTCTCGGCTGGCACGCTCAAACAGAAGGAACGACCCGCTTGGTAAGGTGGGCCTCGGCCCACCGTCTGCCCTGCCCGACGCTCAGACTTCGATCCGGGTCGGCGCCACAGAGCCACCCGGCGCAGCCGACGCCTCGCCCAGCATCTGCCGCCACGCCGCATACGCCGCGCCCGCCAGCACCGGCATGACCAGCGCCATCAGGGTGAACTGCCACAGGCCCATGGCAATGGCGCCGCCCACGACCAGCGCCAGGATCGAGGCGACCAGCAGCGTGCCCATGCCCACGGCGAAGATGGCGATGCCGGCCAGCAGGTAGAACACCAGCATCGCGGTCCAGTTGTGCACGCAGGCGCGCAGGCTGTTGCGCATGGCGTCCATGACGTGCGTGCCGGAGAACAGGATCTGCGGCGACGCGATGAACGTCATCCACTTCACCGCCACGAAGACGACGGTCACCAGCAACAGCCACAGCAGCAGGCGGCCGGCAGGCAGGCCTTCGACCAGTGAAGGATCCGGCTGGCCACCGGCAGCGGCGATGGTCTGCATCTTCTGGTAGACATCGGCCAGGTGCTGCAGCTGTTCGGTGCCGACGAGCACGAACAGCAGTGCGCCCATCACCAGCGCAGCCAGCAGCTGCGGCAGCAGCGTGGCCAACAGTGCCGGCGCATGGCCGTCGCGGACCGGCTGCAACAGGTGCGATGGCTGCGCCGCGCGACCCTGGTCCACCTCGCGCACGGCCCACAGCATGCCCGCGAAGAACAGCGGCCCGGCCAGCACCAGCAGGAACTGCATGGCCAGCGTCATCGCCGGCAGCGTCACCGCCACCAGCGCCACGACCATCGACAGCAGGCCCCACAGCACCGCCAGCGTCGCCAGCGGCACCGGTGCGCGCTTCAGCAGGGCGAAGCCCGCCAGCAGCCATTCTGCGCCGGCACTGGCCGGCACCTTGTTGATCGTCGACATCGGGGTTCTCTGGGAGAAGTACAGCAGGAAGGCTCAGCGCGCGTGCAGGCCACGCGCATGGCGGACGAACCGCCGCAATAGTTTGCGGGCTTGCGGCGCCGCCGTCACGCTGCGGGCGATGGTGCCCGGGCAGCGGCCCTCGCTGCGCAGGTGGTCGGCACGCGCGTGCACGTAACCGCGCATGTGGTGGGTGGCGAATTCGGGGTGGAACTGCACGCCCCAGGCGCGATCGCGCCAGCGGAACGCGTGGCAGTCGTCCTGCTCCGACCGTGCCAGCACGGTGGCGCCTTCCGGTGGCCGCGCCACGGTCTGCACGTGGGTGGCATGCGCGGTGAACTTCAGCGGCAGCGCCGAGAACAGCGGATCGTCCTGCGCATGCGGGTGCAGGTCGATGTGGACGGTGCCGGATTCGCGGCCGGCCGGGTTGTAGGCGACTTCGCCGCCCAGCGCATGCGCCAGCAGCTGGTGGCCGTAGCAGATGCCCAGCAGCGGCAGGCCTTCGTGGGCGGCGTCGCGCAGCCAGTCGGCGCTGCGCTCGCTCCAGTCGGCGCGGTCGGTGACCATCGCGGCGGAGCCGCTGACGATGACGCCGGCGAACCCCTCGCGCGAAGGAAGCGCATCGCCGCGTTCGACGTTCGCCACCACGGTCTCGTCCGCCTCCAGCCCGGCGGCCACGCGGATCCAGTGCGGGAAGCCGCCATAACGCCGCATCGACTGCACCGGCTGTCCGGTTTCGACGATGAGGAAGGGGGCTTTCACGGAAGTATCCACGACGGCGGCGAACGGGCGAAAAGCGGCGGAAGGACAAGGGCTTGCCCGTATACTAGCCCGCTTTTCCGCAGTGCACGATAACGCGATGGCCGGACAAACCATTTCACCGGTAACCACCTTCCAGGGCCTCAGTTTCCAGGCCCTGATCCAGACCCTGAACCAGTACTGGGCCGAGCAGGGCTGCGTGCTGATCCAGCCGCTGGATCTCGAAGTGGGCGCCGGCACCTTCCACCCCGCCACCTTCCTGCGCGCCCTCGGTCCCGAGCCGTGGAATGCCGCCTACGTGCAGCCCAGCCGCCGCCCCACCGACGGCCGCTACGGCGAAAACCCCAACCGCCTGCAGCGCTACTACCAGTACCAGGTGGTGATGAAGCCGAACCCCGACAACATCCAGGAACTCTATCTGGGCTCGTTGAAGGCGCTGGGCATCGATCCTCGCGTGCACGACCTGCGCTTCGTCGAGGACAACTGGGAATCGCCGACCCTCGGCGCCTGGGGCCTGGGTTGGGAAGTCTGGTTGAACGGCATGGAAGTCACCCAGTTCACCTACTTCCAGCAGGCCGGCGGCCTGGAATGCCGCCCGGTGCTGGGCGAGATCACCTACGGCCTCGAGCGCCTCTGCATGTACCTGCAGAACGTCGACAACGTCTACGACCTCGTCTGGACGGTCGGTCCGCAGGGCGTGGTGACCTACGGCGACGTGTACCACCAGAACGAAGTCGAGCAGAGCACGTACAACTTCGAACACGCCAACGTCGAAGAACTGTTCAAGCGCTTCGACGCGTACGAAACGGAAGCTTTCAAACTCGTGGAAGCCGGCCTGCCCCTGCCCGCGTACGAGCAGGTCACCAAGGCCAGCCACAGCTTCAACCTGCTGGACGCGCGCCGCGCGATCTCCGTCACCGAGCGCCAACGCTACATCCTGCGCGTGCGCAAGCTGGCGCAGGCAGTGGCCGAGGCGTACTACGCGCAGCGGGAGAAGCTGGGCTTTCCCGGACTGAAGAAAGAACCCGCTTGAAGCCCCTCTCCCCTCGGCGACCGCAGGAAGTCCCTGTGGGAGAGAGGGGTTGGGGAGAGGGTCCGGCGGAATCCGGATGGTTCACCGCCACGGACTCCACCGCACCCTCATCCGCCCTTCGGGCACCTTCTCCCGCAGGGAGAAGGGAACAACTCAAGGTTGCATGCACATGAGCGAACAAAAATCCCTGCTGGTCGAACTGGGTACCGAAGAGCTGCCGGTCAAGGCGCTGCCGGGCCTGGCGCAGGCCTTCTTCGATGGCGTGATCGCGGCGCTGGAGAAGCGCGGCATCGGCTACGAACGCGGCGACGCCAAGCCGCTGTACACGCCGCGGCGCCTGGCGGTGCTGTTGCCGGCAGTCGACGTGGAACAGCCGGAGCAGAAGTCCGAAGTGCTCGGCCCGTACCTCAACATCGCGCTGGACGCGAATGGCGCGCCGACCAAGGCGCTGGAAGGCTTCGCGGCGAAGGCCGGCATCGACTGGACGCAGCTGGAGCGCACCACCGACGGCAAGGGCGAGCGTTTCGTCCACCGCGCGGTGAAGCCCGGCGCGAAGACCGCCGACCTGCTGGCCGACATCGTGCGCGAGGCGCTGGCCGGCATGCCGATTCCCAAGCCGATGCGCTGGGGCGACCACGATTACGCTTTCGCGCGGCCGGTGCACTGGCTGGTGCTGCTGCTCGGCAACGATGTGGTGCCGGCCGATGTGCTGGGCGTGACGTCCGACCGCATGAGCCGCGGCCACCGCTTCGAACACGACAAGGCGGTATGGATCAATAGCCCCGACGACTACGTCATCGCCCTGGAAGGCGCGAAGGTGCTGGTCGATCCCGACGCGCGCCGCGCACGGATAGCGGCGGAAGTGCACAGGGCGGCCGAGCAGGCGGGTGGCAGCGCACGCATCACCGACGACAACCTGGAACAGGTGGTCTGCCTGACCGAATGGCCGGCGGCGGTGCTGTGCAGTTTCGAATCCGCGTTCCTGGCCGTGCCGCAGGAAGCGCTGATCGAGACCATGGAGATCAACCAGAAGTTCTTCCCGGTGCTCAGCGACGGCGGCAAGCTGACTGAGCATTTCATCGGCATCGCCAACATCGAGTCGCAGAACGTCGACGAAGTGCGCAAGGGCTACGAGCGCGTGATCCGTCCGCGCTTCAGCGATGCGAAGTTCTTCTTCGACGAGGACCTGAAGCAGGGCCTGACGTCGATGGGCGATGGCCTGAAGACCGTCACCTACCAGGCCAAGCTGGGCAGCGTCGCCGACAAGGTGGCGCGTGTGGCCGCACTGGCGGAAACCATCGCTGCGCAGGTCGGTGCCGACCCGGCACAGGCGCGTCGCGCCGCCGAACTGGCGAAGAACGACCTGCAGTCGCGCATGGTCAACGAGTTCCCGGAACTGCAGGGCATCGCCGGCCGTCACTACGCCCTCGCCGCCGGTGAGCCGAAGGAGATCGCGCTGGCCATCGACGAGGCTTACCAGCCACGCTTCGCCGGCGACGACATCGCACTGTCGCCGCTGGGCAAGGTGCTGGCGATTGCGGAACGGCTCGACACGCTGGCGGGTGGCTTTGCCGCGGGTTTGAAGCCCACGGGCAACAAGGATCCGTTTGCGCTGCGTCGCAATGCGTTGGGGTTGGCAAGGACGGTAATCGAGAGTGGGTTTGATCTCAACTTAAATTCATTGCTCGACAAAGCACTGAATGGAATCGCTAAACAATCGGTAACCATAACGAGCGGAGGCAGCACGTCCGTCGGACCTAATGTGCCCGCCAAGCCGTCGCTTCAACTCAACATTCAGCAGCACAGGAAGGATGCAATCAAGCTTGACGAGGTCGCTGGACATGAAATCTACGACTTCATCCTCGACCGCCTGCGCAGCTACTACGCCGACAAGGGCGTGCCCGCCGCACACTTCAACGCCGTCGCCGAACTGAAGCCCGCCTCGCTGTACGACTTCGACACGCGACTGGACGCCATCGGCACCTTCGCCACGCTGCCGGAAGCCGACGCGCTGGCCGCCGCCAACAAGCGCATCGGCAACATCCTGAAGAAGGCCGACATCGACATCCCGCACGCGATCGACCGCGCGCTGCTGACCGACCCGGCCGAAAGCGCGCTGGCCGAAGCGGTGGAAGCCGTGCTCGGCGAGACCGACGAAGCCCTGCACCACCACGACTACGTGACCGTGCTGAACCACCTCGCCCGCCTGCGCCCGCAGGTCGACGCGTTCTTCGACGGCGTGATGGTCAACGCCGACGACCCGGCCGTGCGCGCCAACCGCCTTGCGCTGCTCAAGCGCCTGGCCGACCGCTTTCGGGCGGTGGCGGCGATCGAGCATCTGTCGGGCTGACGTCCTCGCATTGCGCCCCCCTCCGCTTGCGGGGGAGGGCTGGGGTGGGGGAAAGCGCGATGTGTGGACCGCTCGCATCACCATCGTCCGTGTCATATCGCTTTCGCCCCCATCCCAGCCTTCCCCCGCATGCGGGGGAAGGAGCAGATCGCGGTGACGACATGTTTGCGTGAACGATGTTCCGCTTGATGGCGCCCACCCTTCACCCCGCTTAACCCGCACCGGGTATCCTGCGCGCATGCGTCGATTCCCCCGCCTCGCCACCTTCGTCGTCCTGCTCGCCGCCACGGCTCCGGCCTGGGCTGCCGCCATCGTCGACAAGGTGCAGGTCGAAGGTCTGGACGACGAGTTGATGATCGAAAACATCAACGCCGCGCTGTCGCTGAACGACTCGCTGGGCAAGCGGCTCGGCGAGTCGCGGCTGGAGTACCTGCTCGGCGAGGCCGTGGCCGAGGCGCGCGAGGCGCTGGAGCCGTTCGGCTACTACTCGCCCACCGTCACCCTCGACGCGCCTCGCACTGAAAGCGCTGAAGACGAACGCCTGACCGTCACCGTGCGCGTGCAACTGGGCGAGCCGGTGCGCGTGCGGCGGCGCGACCTGTCCATCGAGGGCGAAGGTGGCGACGACCGCTACCTGAAGGAGGACCTGGCAGCGTTCGCGCCGAACGTCGGCGACGTCTTCGACCACACCACGTACGAAGCGAGCAAGCTGGCCATCGTGCGGCGCCTGGCCGACCGCGGTTACTTCGATGCCGACTTCACCCATCGCCGCGTCGAGGTCACGCGTGCCGACCACGCCGCCGACATCGCGCTGGGCTGGGTCAGCGGCATCCGCTACGACATGGGCGCCACCACCTTCCACCAGGACAAGTTCGACCCGGGCCTGCTGGAGAAGCTGGTGTACTGGGAAGAAGGCAGCTACTTCCACCAGGGCAAGCTGGACCGCCTGCGCGAATCGCTGTCGGGCCTGGACTATTTTTCCAGCATCGACATCCAGGCCAACCCCGACAAGGCGGTCGACGGCCGCGTGCCGATCGACGTGAACCTGGAACTGGCCAAGCGCGACATCTACACCGCCGGCCTGGCGTACGGCACCGAGAGCGGCCCCGGTATCCGCCTGGGCCTGGACCGCCGCTACGTCAACTCGCGCGGGCACAAGCTGTCCACGTTCCTGGACTACGCGCAGAAGCGCAAGACGCTGGTCACGCAGTACCGTATTCCCGCGTTCAAGTGGCTGGACGGCTGGTACACCGTCGGCGTGCAGGCCAGCGACGAGCAGACCGACTACATCGACCTGCGCCATGTCGAATTCACCGGCAGCCGCAGCGGCCAGGTGAGCGAGGACTGGACGGCGGTGGCGTCGATCCACGCGCTGCGCGAGCGCTGGCGCTACGTCGAGGACGATCCGCTGACCGGCCTGCCCGACACTACCGTCGAGTACGCCACGTTCACCTACCCCTCGCTGCGCGCCGACTACACCAACTCGCCGGTGGGCTCGAACCGTCCCGACCAGCTGGCCGGTTCCATCCTGCTGCGCGGCGGCGTGGATGGCGCGGGCTCCGATGCCAACTTCCTGCAGTTCCACATGCGCGCACGCTGGTCGCAGCGCTACAAGACGAACAGCGCGCTGATCGTGCGCGGCGAATACGGCCACACCTTCACCAGTTCGCTGGTGGCGATGCCGCCGTCGCTGCGCTTCTTCGCCGGCGGCGACCGCAGCATCCGCGGTTATGCGTGGCGCGAGGTCGGCCCGCGCCGCGGCGACTACGCGCTGGGCGCGAAGAACGTGCTGACCAGCAGCGTCGAGTACGAGTTCTATCCGAAGGGCGGTCCATACGGCGGCGCGGTGTTCGTCGATACCGGCAGCGCCTTCGACGGCACACGCCCGGACCTGAGCACCGGCGTGGGCGTGGGCTTCCGCTGGCGTTCGCCGGTCGGACCGGTACGCCTGGACGTGGCGCACGGCCTCAACGATCCGGACTCCAGCTTCCAGATCTACCTCAACATCGGGACGGATCTGTGAGGAAGTACAAGCTCCCCGACGACCTGACGCCGGAAGAGCGCGAGGCGCGCATCGCCGAACTGCGCGCGCGCCGCAAGGCACGCATGCGCACGCTGGCGATCCGCAGCGCGATCGGCACCGGCGTGCTCACCGTGCTGCTGTGCATCGGCCTGTACTGGCTGCTGCAGACCGTCGCCGGCCGCGACGTGCTGCTGGCGCAGATCAAGGCGCGGCTGCCGGCGGACGCGTCGTTGGACTATCGCGAGGTGGAAGGACCGATCGCCGGCCCGCTGACCCTGCGCGGCGTGGACTTCCGCTGGGACAAGATCCACTTCACCGCCGACGAGGTCTACCTGGAGCCGGACCTGCGTCCGCTGCTGGGCAAGCGCCTGCGCCTGGACGTGCTGAAGCTGCGCGGCGCGATGCTCGATGTGCCCGAGAGCGATGAGCCGTTCGAGCTGCCGCACTGGCCGGACGTGCTGCCGCAGATCGAGATGCCGTTGGCGATCCAGGCCGATGCACTGGAGATCGACCGCTTCCTGATCCGCCAGGGTGGCCAGCCGGTCATCGACATCACGCGCGCCAGCGGCGCCCTCGACATCGGCAACGGCTACGTGCACGCCGGGAAGCTGGCCATCGCCAGCGACCGCGGCGCCTTCGGCGTGCATGGCAGTTATGCCCCGCGCGATGGCTACGCGACCGATCTCACGGCCACCGGCGTGTTCCCCGCGTCGCTCGGGCGCACACCGGCGCGCATCGGCCTGGTAGCCCGCGGCAACCGCGCGCGCATGAATGTCGGCGTGTCCGGCGCCGCACCGGCACCGCTGCGCGCCACGCTCACGCTGCGCGGCGAGACCAGGCCGACCTGGAACTTCGCGGCGAAGACCGAAGCGCTGGATCTCTCGTTGCTGGACGTGATGGACGACAGCACGCCGGTATCGTTCGACCTAGCCGCCAAGGGCGCCGGCGGCGCGGCCGACCTGCAGGGCACCGTGCAGCAGGGCGACATCGCGGTGGTGATCGAACCCTCGCATGCGCGCATCGATGGCGAAGTGCTGACGGTGGAACCGCTGGCGATCCGCGCGTTCGATGGCTACGCCTCGCTGCGCGGCCGCGCCGATTTCACCGTGCCAGAGAATCCGGAGTTCCGCTTCGCGGTCAACGCGCGTGGCCTGCGCTGGGGCAGCGACGCGGACAGCATGATCGGCGCCGAAGGCGACTTCGGCGTGGCCGGCAAGCTGGAAGCCTGGGCCGCCATCGGCAAGGCGACGCTGACCCGCGGCGACGACAGCGCGCTGCTGGAATTCGATGGCAGCGGCAACGCCGAGCGCGCGCAGTTGAAGACGCTGCGCGCCACCATGCCGACCGGCACGCTGGATGCCACCGGCACCGTCGGCTGGTCGCCGGCACTGGACTGGGACGTCACTGCCACGCTGGCCGGCTTCGATCCCGGCTACTTCGCCGCGGGCTGGAACGGCAACGTGTCCGGCCAGCTCGCATCGAAGGGCAAGCAGCGCGAAGACGGACTGTTCCAGGGCACGCTGGACATCCCCAGGCTCAACGGGCGCCTGCGCGACCGCGCACTGGATGCGCGCGGCACGTTCGCCCTCGATGGCAACAACGGCTCGGGCGATCTTGCGCTGTCGCTCGGCGGCAGCCGCGTCACCGCCAAGGGCAAGGTCGGCGATACGCTCGACATCGACGCCGCGTTCGACCCGCTCAACCTGGCGGACCTGCTGCCGGACGCCAGCGGCACGCTGGCCGGCACGGTCAACCTGACCGGCGCCCGCACCGCGCCGAACGTCGATGCCGACCTCGGCGGCCAGAACCTGCGCTGGAACGACTGGAGCGCCGGTACGCTCAGCCTGCGCGGGCGTCTGCCGTGGCGCAGCGGCGAGGGCAACCTCGCCTTGCAGGGCAGCGCGATCGACGTCGGTACCGTACTGGACAGCGTCAGCGTGACGGCGCGCGGCGCAGTGGAAGACCTGCGCTTCGACGGCGACGCGCGCAATGCGATGGGCGCGGTCGCGCTGTCGGGCACGGCGCAGAAACGTGGCGCCAACTGGCAGGGCACGCTGGATGCATTGCGCATCGCGCTGTCGAAAGGCAGCCCGTGGACGCTGCGGCAACCGGCACGCTTCGCCCAGAACGGTGCCAACTGGACGCTGTCGGAAAGCTGCCTCGGCTCGGACATCGGCGGCGCGCTGTGCGCCAGCGCCAACTGGCCGCGGCAGGGGCTGGAGATCCGGGGCGAAGCGTTGTCGCTCGCCCTGGTGCAACCGTGGCTGCCGCCCAGCGACGGCCGCCCGCTGACGCTGCGCGGCGAGTTCACCCTCGATGCGACGCTGCGTCCCGCCGGCAATGCGTGGCAGGGTGAAGTGCACCTGGCCTCACTCGACGGCGGCCTGAAGATGGGCACGACCGCGCGTGGCGAGATCATCCGCTACGACAACTTCACCCTCGATGTGGACTTCACCCCGCAGCGGATCCAGGGCCGCCTGGGCACCGGCTTCAAGGGCGACGGTTACGTCGATGCCACGTTCAACACCGGCTGGGATGCGTTCGCGCCGCTGAAGGGCGACCTGTACTTCCACAACTCGCGCCTGTTCTGGCTGGAACTGTTCTCGCCGGACCTGGTGCGTCCGCAGGGCAAGCTGGCGGGCCACATCGGCGTCGCCGGCACGCGCGGACACCCGCTGCTCAGCGGCGAAGCGACGTTGACCGAGTTCACCGGCGAACTGCCCGCGCTCGGCGTGTCGCTGGCCGATGGCGGCGCCGAACTGGTCGCGCTGTCGGACGGCAGTGCACGCATCAGCGGCAGCATGAAGACGGTCTCGTCCACGGGCGGTACCGGGACCGGTGGCGTGCTCAACGTCACCGGCACGCTGGGCTGGAACAACGACACCACGCCGCTGCAGTTCCAGGTGCGCGGCGACAACGTGCTGGTCTCCGACACCACCGACCTGCGCGCGGTCGCGTCGCCGAACCTGCAGGTGGGCTTCGCCGACAACACCATCCAGGTGCGCGGCGAGGTCGGCATCCCGTCGGCGACGATCGACGTCGAGAAGCTAGACGATGGCGTCTCCGCATCGGAAGACGTGGTGG
Organism: Pseudoxanthomonas japonensis; assembly: GCF_043632995.1. NCBI lineage: Bacteria > Pseudomonadati > Pseudomonadota > Gammaproteobacteria > Lysobacterales > Lysobacteraceae > Pseudoxanthomonas > Pseudoxanthomonas japonensis. The sequence goes on from NZ_CP171632.1 coordinate 4,007,469, forward strand.
TCCTCGACCCCGTCGATCCGGAGCGCGCGCCCAGTTCGCGGCTGGATCTCGATCTGGCCCTGAAGGTCGGCGACAAGGTCGAACTGAAGGGCTACGGTCTGGAAGGCACGCTGGCGGGCACCATGCACGTGCGCTCGCAGCCGGGCCGCGAAATGCTGGCGACCGGCCGGCTCGACGTCGATGGTCGATACGAGGCCTACGGGCAGAAGCTGCGCATCACCCGCGGCGAGCTGACGTGGAGCAACAACGCCGTCTCCGATCCGCGCATCAACATCCGCGCCGAGCGCGAGGTGGTCAGTGCGGGTGTCACCGCCGGCATCGACGTCACCGGCCGCGCCAGCCAGCCGCGCGCGCGCGTCTGGTCGAATCCGTCGATGTCCGAATCCGAAGCCCTCGCCTATCTGGTGCTCGGACGCTCGCTCAACACCGCCAGCAGCGACGAAAGCCAGCGCATCAATGCGGCCTCGTCCGCGCTCGGCGCCGGCGCCGGCCTGCTGGCCTCGCAGCTGGGCGCGAAGATCGGCCTGGACGATGCCGGCGTGCTGGAATCGCGCACGCTCGGCGGTTCCGTATTCGGCGTGGGCAAGTACCTCTCGCCCAAGCTGTACGTCAGCTACGGCGTGTCGATGGTCGGTTCCGGTTCGGCAGTGACGCTGAAGTACCTGCTGCGCAAGGGCTTCGACGTGGAAATCGAGTCGAGCACCATCGAAACGCGCGGCTCCATCAACTGGCGCAAGGAAAAGTAACCGTGCCGCCGTCGTTGACGGCACGGCGCTTGCGCGCACACGGCATCAGCGCACCCGTCGCGGCCTCGCCGGCCGAGGCGGTGCGGCACATGACCGCCATGCAGGCGCAGGACTACCACGCCGCGCTGTGGGCGGTCGGCCTGCGGACAAAGACGGCGACGTTGGCGCAGGTCGAAGACGCGATCGCGCGCGGCGAGATCGTACGCACCTGGCCGATGCGCGGCACGCTGCATCTGCTGGCACGTGACGACGTGCGCTGGATGGTCGCGCTGCTCGCCCCGCGCGTGCAGGCCGCAAATGCCGGCCGCATCGCCCGCGAGCTGGGCCTGGACGCGACGACGCTGGCCCGTGGCCAACGCGTGGTGGAAAAGGCGCTCGCCGCCAGCGTTCCGGTCCCGCGCTCCGACCTGTACGCGCGCATGGATGCCGCCGGCATCGCCAGTGCCAGCCAGCGCGGCCTGCACCTGCTGAACTGGCTGGCGCACGAAAGCGTGATCTGCCACGGACCCCGCCATGGCAAGCAACCGACGTTCGTGCTGATGGACGCATGGGTGCCGCCAAGCGCAGCACTCGATCGCGACGAAGCGCTGCATCGCCTCGCGTTGCGCTACCTGCAGGCCCACGGGCCCGCGACCGCCGCCGATCTCGCGTGGTGGTCGGGACTGACGCAGAAGGATGCCCGGCTGGCGCTGACGTTGGCCTCATCCGCGCTCGAGCAGGAGACGCATGACGACACGACATGGTGGTGGCGATCCGACGCGCCTGCACCGTCGCGATCCCGTGCGGTGCACCTGCTGCCCGCGTTCGACGAGTACCTGATCGGCTACCGCGACCGCACGCCGGTGCTGGATACCGCGCAGACGCGACGCGTCTTCAGCGTCAACGGACTCGTGGCGCCCACGATGATCGTCGGCGGACGTGTGGCGGCGACGTGGAAGCGCGGCAGCGCGGTGGACGACGATGTCGTACTCGATCCTTTTCGCGTGCTGGACGACGCTGAACGTGCCGGTATCCAGCGCGCGGTGCAGCACTGGCGACGCTTCCTCGGCGATCCGCACTGACGAGGCGACACAGGCCGTCATTGCCGCACCGGGACAGGCCCGATATCGTTTCCGTCTCGTTTGCAGGATTACGACCATGCGCCATCGACGTTCGACGACCGCCCTCGCCCTGGGCATCGCCCTGTCCCTGCCCGCCCACGCCGACGAAGGCATGTGGATGCCGTCGCAACTGCCGCAGCTGGGCAAGACGTTGCGCGAGGCCGGCTTCAAGGGCGATCCGAAGACCTTGGCCGACGTCACCGCCGCGCCGCTGAGCGCCGTCGTGCGCGCCGGCGGCGGCACCGGCGCATTCGTATCGAAGGACGGCCTGATCCTGACCAACCACCACGTCGCCTATGGCGTGATCCAGTACAACAGCAAGCCCGGGCACAACCTGATCGACGACGGCTTCATCGCCGCCGACCGTGCGGGCGAACTGCCGGCCAATCCGGATTTCCGCGTGCTGGTCACGGTCGGCTACGACAGGGTCACCGACACGGTGTTGAAGGAGACCGCAGGCAAGACCGGACGCGCCTACTTCGACGCGGTGGACCGCGCCAGCAAGGCCATCGTCGCCGAATGCGAGGCCAAGGGTGGCGTGCGCTGCAGCGTCGCCAACATGTACTACGGCACCGACTTCTACCGCATCACCCAGCTGGAGCTGCGCGACATCCGCCTGGCCTATGCGCCGCCGCGCGCGATCGGCAACTATGGCGACGAGATCGACAACTTCATGTGGCCGCGCCACACCGGCGACTTCACCCTGCTGCGCGCCTACGTCGGCAAGGACGGCAAGCCCGCGGCCTACAGCCCCGACAACGTGCCCTACCGCGCGCCGGCGCACCTCGCACTGGCGAAGGACGGCCCGAAGGCCGGCGACTACGCCATGCTCGCCGGCTACCCCGGCATCACGTACCGCCATCGCACGGCGGCCGAGTTCGAAGAACAGATCACCTGGACGCTGCCCTCCCGCGTAGCGGTGTTCGACCAGCTGATCGGGGTGGTGGAAGCGGCAGGCGCCAAGGATGCCGACGCCAAGACGCGCTATGCCGCCCAGTTGCAGTCGCTGAAGAACCAGCGCAAGCGCGCCGCCGGCGAACTGGAAGGCCTGCGCCGCAGCGACGCCGTGCGCGTGCGCGCGGAAGACGAGCGCGGCATGCTCGCCACCGAGGCCGCTGCGAAGGAACGCGCCGACATCGATGCGCTCATCGCGTCGATCGCCGGCGGTTCCGCGATGCGCGAGCGGGAGTTCCTGCTCAACCTGTTCGGCGCGCAGTCCCAGCTGATGCGCACGGCCATCACGCTGGAGCGCCTGCGGATGGAATCGGCCAAGCCGGATGCCGAGCGCGAGAGCGGCTTCCAGGCGCGCGACCACGCCATGCTCGAAGGCATTCTGAAACAGGTGCAGCGCCGCTATTCGCCCGACGTGGAGAAGGCCTTACTCACCGTCCTGCTGACGCGTTACCAGCAGCTGCCCGACGCGCAGCGCCTGCCCGCCTTCGATGCCGCGTTCGGACGCACGCCTGCCACGCTCAGGCAGGCCCTCGACACGCTCTACGCTGGCACGAAACTCGGCGACGAAGCCGAGCGCCTGTCGCGCTTCGCGGCGGCTCGCGAAGGCAAGCCGCTGGCTGCCGATCCGCTGATCGACCTGGCGGCGACACTGGTGCCGGTGCAACTGGCGCTGGAGAACGAACGCAAGACGCGCGAAGGCGAGCAGCTGCGCCTGCGCCCGGCTTACATGCGCACGCTGTTCGCCTGGCGCCAGCAGCAGGGCCGCGCGCTGTACCCGGATGCCAACGGCACCCTGCGCGTAAGCTTCGGCAAGGTCGACGGCTTCTCGCCACGCGACGGCGTGCAGTACACGCCGGTGACCACGGTGGCCGGCATCGTCGAGAAGAACACCGGTACGGCGCCGTTCGACGCACCGAAGCCGCTGCTGGACGCCATCGCCAAGCGCGACTTCGCCGGCACGGAAGATCCCGTGTTGCAGACGCAGACGGTCAATTTCCTCACCAACCTCGACACGACCGGCGGCAACTCCGGCTCGCCCGTGCTCAACGCGCGCGGCGAACTGATCGGCCTGAACTTCGACAGCAACTGGGAGTCCGTCAGCGCCAGCTGGATGTTCGACCCGCGCTACAAGCGCGCCGTCCACGTCGACATGCGCTACCTGCGCTGGCTGATGGGCAAGGTGTATCCGGCGCCGCACCTGCTGAAGGAAATGGGCGTGCCGTGACGCCCGACGACGACCCGCGCCCCCTCGAGCCCGAAGCGCCGCTGCCCAGCGACTGCTGCAACAGCGGCTGCCCGATCTGCGTACACGACCTGTATGCCGAGCAGTTGCAGCACTACCGCGAGCAACTGGCGGCGTGGAAGGCGCGGCATCCCGACGTATCGGACTAACTGACGCCCAGCGCCGCGCGAAGGAAGGCGTCGAATGGCGCGTCCCCGCCTTCGCGGCCAGGCAGGTCAGGTGGCGCCGATCGCATGCGCGCGAGTTGCTCCGCCAGGAAGTCGCTGATCGCCGGGATCCGCGGTGCATCGGCGACCTCCTTGCTGGCCCGCTTCACCACCAGCAGCGCATCGATGGCCTCACGGAGTGGCCCATCGGGATACAGACGATCCAGCAGTCGTTCGAACGCCATCGGCGGTGGCTGCTCGTCCGCCTCGATCCACAGGCAGGCCAGCACGGGTCGGATGGCGTACAGGTACTTCTTGGTCCTGATGCGCTCGTCCTGCAGATGATGGTCGAACGTCGCGGACGCCATGCTCAGGTAGTGGTGCCAGCCTGCACGCCGCGAGTACGTGCGGGCCGCCAGCGCCTCGAGCATCGGAGCGAGCCGTTCGTCGCGGCGATAGACGATGGGCGAACGCATCCATTCCAGCAGGGTGGGATTGGATTTCGACAGCAACCGCAATGCCTTCCGCAGGTCCCAGCCGCTGACGTCCAGATCGGTTTCGATAGGGAGCTCGATGACATCACGCTGCGGCTCGCCGGGCCCAGTGCGCTCGTTGACGCTCAGGTACCACGGTGCGCGGTGCAGGTAGACGAAACGCGCGTCGTAGTCGCTGTCCGGCGAAGAGAATCCCCAGCCCCGGCTTCCCGACTCGCAGGCGAACAGGATGCGCACGTCGTGCTCTCGCTCGATGTTCGCCAGCGCCTGCTCGATCGCGGTGCGCTTCTCCGGTTCCACAGGATGGATGTCCATCTCATGCCCCCCATTCTGGACAGGGAGTATCGCACTGAAGATGGAGGGCTTACGCCACGCGCATGCGCCGCGCACGCTCCAGATGCACCAGAAGCAGCGAAATGGCGGCGGGTGTCATGCCGGGGATGCGTTGCGCCTGGCCGATGGTTTCGGGCTGCACGCGCTCGAGTTTCTGCTGCACTTCGGCCGACAGGCCGCGCACACCGGAAAAATCGAAACCGGCGGGGATCGGCGTGGATTCGTTGCGCTGCTGGCGTTCGATCTCGTCGCGCTGCCGGTCGAGGTAACCGGCGTACTTCACGCCGATCTCCACCTGCTCCGCCACCTGCGCATCGTCCACGGCGGGGCCGATGGACGGCACCGACATCAGCTTGGCGTAGTCCAGTTCCGGACGCTTGATCAGGTCGAGCACGTTGGTTTCGCGACTGACCTGCACGCCCAGCGTGTCGGCGACCTCGCGGCCCAGCGCGTTCGCGGGTGTGGCCCACAGCGCGCGCAGGCGGCCGGTCTCGCGCGCGATGGCTTCGCGCTTGGCCTCGAAGCGCTGCCAGCGTGCGTCGTCGACCAGGCCGAGCATGCGGCCGGTTTCGGTGAGACGCAGGTCGGCGTTGTCCTCGCGCAGCTGCAGCCGGTACTCGGCGCGGCTGGTGAACATGCGGTACGGCTCCCTGGTGCCGTGCGTGATCAGGTCGTCGACCAGCACGCCGAGATAGGCCTCGTCGCGGCGCGGCGACCATGCCTCCTTCTGCTGCACGAAGCGCGCGGCGTTGAGCCCGGCGAGCAGGCCCTGCGCGGCAGCTTCCTCGTACCCGGTGGTGCCGTTGATCTGGCCCGCGAAGAACAGGCCGGCGACGGCCTTGGTTTCCAGCGACGCCTTCAACCCACGCGGATCGAAGAAGTCGTACTCGATGGCGTAGCCCGGGCGCGTGATGTGCGCGTTCTCCATGCCGCGGATGCTGCGCACCAGCGCCAGCTGCACGTCGAACGGCAGCGAGGTGGAGATGCCGTTCGGATAGATTTCGGCGACGTCGAGGCCTTCCGGTTCGACGAAGATCTGGTGGCTGGCCTTCTCGGCAAAGCGCACCACCTTGTCCTCGATGGACGGGCAGTAGCGCGGGCCGATGCCTTCGATCTGGCCGGAATACATCGGCGAGCGATGCAGTGCGCCGCGGATGATCTCGTGCGTCTGCTCGCTGGTGTGCGTGATCCAGCACGACACCTGGCGCGGATGGTCGGCGACGTTACCCATGAACGACATCACCGGCAGCGGATCGTCACCGGGCTGCTCTTCCATCACCGAATAGTCGAGCGAACGGCCATCGATGCGCGGCGGCGTACCGGTCTTCAGGCGATCGACAACGAACGCGCCCTCGCGCAGCCGCTGCGCCAGCACGGTCGCCGGCGGATCGCCGGCGCGACCGGCGGCGTACTGCGTCTCGCCGACATGGATCTTGCCGGCGAGGAAGGTGCCCGCCGTCAGCACCACGGCGGGCGCATGGAAAGTCAGACCCGTCTGGGTGACCGCGCCGCGAACGGTGCCGTTCTCGATGACCAGGTCATCGACGGCGGCCTGGAACAGCGTCAGGTTCGGCTGCGCTTCCACCGCCCGGCGGATGGCGCTGCGGTACAGCGCGCGGTCGGCCTGGCAGCGCGTCGCACGCACGGCCGGCCCCTTCGAGGCGTTGAGCGTGCGCCACTGGATGCCCGCACGATCGGCGGCCCAGGCCATCACGCCGCCCAGTGCATCGATCTCCTTCACCAGATGGCCCTTGCCGATGCCACCGATGGCCGGGTTGCAGCTCATCGCGCCCACGGTTTCCACGTTGTGCGTCAGCAACAGCGTGCGCGCACCGGCACGCGCGGACGCCAGCGCGGCCTCGGTGCCGGCATGGCCGCCGCCGATGATGATGACGTCGTAGTGGTGGAAGCTGGCGCTCATGGCAAGGAGTCGATGACGAAGGCCGGTGGACGGGGCAGGTACGGAAGACGGGATCCGGCATGGCGACCGGGCAAAGTTGGCACGCTTCCTGCTGTATTCCCATGCACCCGTCGTGGCAAGCGACCAGGGGCGCCGGGTTGGTAATTGGAACAGGGGCCAGCCATGCGCACGCCGGGGATGCCGGGGGCCGGTAGTCGGGGGACTACCGGCCCCTTTTTATGCGCGCAGGATACCAGAGCAAGAAAAAAGCCCGGCAAAGCCGGGCTTTTCGTTAGGCGCCGACGCCCGATGGGGCCGGAACAGGGGGGATCCAGATTTCCCCACCGGACGTCGACATTGAACCTTTAATTGCCGCTTACGTCAGAAAGCGACGCAACCGGTCAACCGAGGTTCGAAACCGCGTCAGCGGTGGGGGACAGGCGACGGACGGCACCGCCGCGCCGCTTGGATTACCGCTCCAGTTCGCGCGTGCCGCCATTGTCGCGCGGCGTGGCACGCGGCGGTGGGGAGGGACGCTCCATGCGCTGGGGCGGCGCGGATCGCTCGGCACGCGGCGGTGGCGCCGCCCTTTCCATCCGCTGCGGCCGTTCAGCGGATCGCGGCATCGACGGGGACGGCGCCACGCGTGGCGGACGGTAGCCGCCTTCACCCACGCGCGGTTGGCTCGGCGACGGCGTCACCTGCGCCGGCCGGCCCGGGACCATCGGCTGAGCGCCGCCTTCGCGCCAGCGACCGGTGGGGTCGCGCCACGGCGGCGGACGATTGCCGCCCCCATTGGTCGGCGGCGGCTTGGGGGGAGGATTGTTGTCGCCCGGCCGCGGGGGGCGGGGCGGGTAATACGGGTAGTGCGACCCGTAATAGCCGTAATACGGATAGCCGTAGTAGCTGCCGTAACGATAGGGACCGCCGTAGCCGTGGCCATAGCTGCCATAGACGCTGCCACCGTAGTAACCACCGTACTGGTCGTAGTATTGCGTGCTCGGCCGGCCGTGGTAGTAGCCGCCGGGTGCGGTATCGCCGACGTAGTCGTAAGTCGCACAGCCGCCCAGCGCCAGGCTGGCGAAGGCGATGGTCAAAAGAGATGAGCGCTTCATGGCGGAACCCCCGTTACTGTGCAGGGGCAGGATCGGCCCGGGGCATTGAATCCGTGCTTAACCCCGCCGGCATCGCGGCATGCGCCGCGCGTGCGCTGGCGGAGGTTCAGCGGGGGTCGATGCGCTAACCTTTCCGCATGCCGATGCCCCTGCCCACCTTCGACGACGTCCTCGCCGCCGCCGCCCGTATCGCCCCCCATGCCCATGCCACGCCCGTCCTGCGTTCCCGCGCCCTGGACGCGCTGGCCGGCTGCGAACTGCTCTTCAAGGCCGAGCCGCTGCAGCGGACCGGCGCGTTCAAGTTCCGCGGGGCCTGCAATGCGGTCTGGGCACTGGACGACGCCTCGGCGGCACGTGGCGTGGTGACGCATTCGTCGGGCAACCATGGCGCGGCGCTGGCGCTGGCGGCGCGCACCCGCGGCATCGCCTGCCATGTGGTGGTGCCGGAGGGCGCGAACGCGGCGAAACTCGCGAACATCGCCCGCTACGGCGCGCAACTGCACACCTGCGCCGCGACCATCGACGCGCGCGAAGCCGCCGCCGCCCGCGTGCAGGCCGACACCGGTGCCACGCTGATCCACCCGTATACCCACCCGCATGTGATCGCCGGCCAGGGCACGGCCGCACTGGAACTGCTCAATGGGCACGGGCCACTGGAGGTCCTCGTGGCCCCTGTCGGTGGTGGCGGCCTGCTGTCGGGCTCCGCGATCGCCGCCGCGGCAACGGCGCCGGGTTGCCATGTGATGGGGGCCGAGCCTGAGGGTGCAGCCGATACGGCCGTGTCGCAGGCCGCTGGCGAGCGCCGCATCGATTTTGTACCCGATACCGTCTGCGACGGCCTGCGCGGCACGCTCGGCGAGCCCAACTTTGCCCTGCTGCGTGCGCACCGGGTGGAGGTGGTCACCGTGCACGACAGCGGAACCCTCGCCGCGATGCGCCTGATCTGGGAGTGCCTGAAGCTGCTGGTGGAACCCTCCTCCGCCATCGCGCTGGCCGCCGTCCTGCAGCAGCGCGAGCGTTTTGCCGGACAGCGGGTCGGCATCGTGCTGTCCGGGGGCAATGTCGATATCGATGCGCTGCCGTGGGGCCGCGCCGCATGAGTACGCGCAGGAAGAAATCGAAGCGCGGCGTCATCGGATGGGCGTTCCGTCTGATGATGCTGGCGCTGATCTGGCTGGCCGGCGTGGCCGCCTACATCATCTGGGTCGGCCAGCGCGACGACGCCACACCCGCCGACGCGATCATCGTCCTGGGCGCCGCCGCCTACGATGCCAAGCCGTCGCCGGTGTTCGAGGAACGCATTCGCCATGGCATCGACCTGTACAAGCGCGGCCTGGCGCCGACGCTGATCTTCACCGGCGGCTATGGCGGTACCGGTGCACGCTTCTCCGAGTCGCAGGTCGCGCGCCGCTACGCGCTGCGCCAGGGCGTGCCGGACAAGGCGATCCTGATCGAGTCGCTGTCGCGCAACACGCACGACAACCTGCGGCAGGCGCGCGTGCTGATGCAGCAGCACAAGCTGCACAGCGTCATCATCGTCAGCGACCCGCTGCACATGGCGCGCGCGCTGCGGATCAGCCGCGACCTCGGCATCCGTTCGGTCGGATCGCCCACGCCGACCAGCCGCTTCCGCAGTTTCGCCACGCGCTGGCGTTTCCTGCTGCAGGAAGTCTATTTCTTCCACCGCGACCGGCTTCCGCGATGAATGCGTGGCGTATCATCGCGACGTCGCCCACCCCACGGGAATCCGCATGAAGATCGACGGCACGCGCCGGCAGGACCGCGCCACGGAACTCGTCCTCACCTACTACGCCGCGTTCAACCGCGGCGACTGGGAAGGCATGCTGGCCCTGCTGACCGACGACGTGGCGCACGACCTCAACCAGGGCGCGCGCGAAACCGGGCGCGAGGCGTTCGCGGCGTTCCTCGGGCGCATGAACGCCAGCTACCGCGAACAGCTGCGCGACATCGTGGTGCTGGTGACCCAGGACGGCCAGCATGCGGCCGCGGAGTACATGGTGCACGGCGAATACCTCAACACTGACGAAGGCCTGCCGCCGGCGAACGGGCAGGCCTACGTGTTGCCGGGCGGTGCGTTCTTCGACATCCGCGACGACCGCATCGCGCGCGTCACCAACTACTACAACCTGCAGGACTGGATCCGGCAGGTGCGCCGCGATAGCGCTTGAGCCTTCGCCAGGCATAACGAGCCGCAGCGAGTCCATGTGGCGAACCCAAGGCTTTGAATCTACTCCCCGCGTCGTCGGATCGGGATCTTCGCCAGCGGCACCGCCGCGATGTCTTCGCCCTGCCCGCGGATCGGTGCGCCCGGCGGCGGTGCCCAGGCATGCGCGTAGATGACGTCCCACGTGCTCGGCAGCTTGCCGTCCGAGCGGCGAAGCGGCTCATAAGCCGCGGCAGCGGCGGCAAAGCGCGCGCGACCGGTCAGCGTGTGTCGGCGACGCTGCAACGCATTGGTTGCCCCCATCGCGCGCAGTTCACGCATCAGCGCGGGCAGGTCGTCGTAGGTCAGCGTGAAGCGGTCTCGGTCGAGCACCGGATCGCGGAAGCCCGCCAGCATCAACGCGTCGCCGAACTGCGCGATCGGCGGGAACGGACTGACGTGCGGCGTGTCGTCGGCGTGCGCGAACGCATCGCGAAGCTCCTGCAAGGTCTCCGGCCCGAAGGTCGAACACACCAGCAGGCCGCCGGGCTTCAGCACGCGACGGAAACCGTTGAACGCTGCCGGCAGGTCGTCGACCCATTGCAGACTGAGATTGCAGAACAGTACGTCGACGCTGCCCTCTGCCAGCGGCAGTGAGCGCAGGTCGGCGCAGACGCGCTGGAACGGCTTCCACCAGCCGGCCTGCTTCTTCGCCTCGCGCAACATCGGCAACGCGAGATCCAGCGCGATGACCTGCGCCTTCGGCCAGCGCTTGCGCATGGCGGCGGCCGCGTGCGCGGGGCCGCAGCCCACATCGAGCACGACTTTCGGGTCGACCGCGTCCTGTCCCTGGCGCAACGTCAGGTAGTCCAGCGACTCCATCAACCGCTTTTCGACTTCGTGCTGCAGCGCCGCCGCGGCGTCGTAGCCGGCGGCGGAGCGCGAGAACGCGCGGCGGATGTGGCGTTGGTCGAACGTGCTCATGCCGCGACATCCTGCGACAGCGCCTGCAGGAAGCGGTCGACGGCCGCCGCCACGAGGTCGGCATGGCCGAGGAACGGCGCATGCCCACCACCGGCGATCTCGACGAATTGCGCGTTGGGCGCCGCTTCCGCCGCCGCCCGCATCGCCTTCGATGGCACCAGCAGATCACGACGGCCGCCGAGCCAGAGGCTGGGCACGGAGAGCGCTGGCAGGGTTTCCCGCAGGTCGGTCTGTTCGAGCAGTTGCAGCCCGCGCTGCAGCGCCGCTGGCGCCGGTTCGCCGCGTGCGTAGAGATCCTGCTTCAGCGTGCGCAATTCGCTGCGTGCGTGCTCGGACCCCATCGTGTCCAAGGCCAGGAAGCGATCCAGGGTGCCGCCGTAGTCGCCGCTCAGATCGCTGCCGAATTGCGCGAACACACGGGGGAGCACCGCATGCGGCCAGCCATCGCCGCGCACGAAACGCGGCGTGGCCGCGATCATCGCCAGCCCGCGCACCTGCGGCGACGTCGCGGCCGCATGCAGTGCGAACAGCCCACCCAGCGACCAGGCCAGCCACGCGGCGGGCGGTGTGTGCGCGAGAATGGCATCGACGGTGGCGTCCAGCGTCAGCGCGACCTCACTGTCGCGACTGTGGCCATGCCCGGGCAGGTCGACGAGATGGAGCGTGTAGCGGTCGGACAGGCGCTGCACCAGCGGGGCGAACACGCCACCGTGCAAGGCCCAACCGTGCAGCATCACCAGCGAAGGGCCGCTGCCAAGGGTTTCGATATGCATGCCGCGTATTGTCGCCGATCCCGCGCGATGCGGGACCACGCAGGGGCGTGCTGTCAGGCGACGGCGCCGTGCACGCGTTGCACGGCATCCCACGAGCGCGCCAGGGTCGTCACCAGCCCGTCCACGTCCTGCAACGAATGCAGCGCCGACAGCGTCACGCGCAGCCGTGCCTTGCCGTCGGGCACCGTCGGCGGACGGATTGCCGGCACCAGGTAGCCCGCGCTGTCGAGCGCGGCCGACAGGGCGAGCGCGGTCGCGTCGCTGCCGCACAGCACCGGCTGGATCGGCGAATCCGAGGCCATCAACTGCAGGCCAGCCCGCTGCGCGCCGCCGCGGAAGCGGTCGACCAGCGACTGCAGCTTCTCGCGGCGCCACTGGTCGCGGCGCGCATGCTTCACCGCGACGCGTGTCGCCGCCGCCAGCGCGGGCGGCATCGCCGTGGTGTAGATGTAGGGGCGCGCGGTTTCAGTCAGGTGCTGGATCAGCGTCTCCTCGCCCACCACCACGGCGCCGTAACCGCCCAATGCCTTGCCCAGCGTGACCAGCTGCAGCGGGACGTCCGCGACGCCCATGCGCGCTTCCGCCACGCTGCCACGGCCTTCGGGGCCGCGCACGCCGACGCCATGCGCATCGTCGACGAAGAACAGCGCCTGCTGCATGCGCGCCACCAGGCTCAACGACCGCAACGGCGCGGTGTCGCCGTCCATGCTGAAGACGCCGTCGGTGACCAGCATCGCCGCACCCTCCGGCTGCAGCTTCAGCTGGCGCAACGCGCCTTCCGGGTCGAGATGCGGATAGCGGCGCAGCTTCGCCCCGGCCAGGCGGGTCGCGTCGAGCAGGCTGGCGTGGTTGAGCCGGTCCTGCACGCAGACGTCGCCGTCTTCGAGCAGCGCCTGCTGCACGGCGAGGTTGGCGAGGAAGCCGCTGCCGAACAGGAGAGCCCGCGGATAGCCCAGCCAGTCAGCGATGTCGCGCTCAAGCGCTTCGTGCGAGGCGTGATGGCCACTGACCAGGTGCGAGGCACCGGCGCCGGCACCCTCGCGCGCGGCGGCATCCTGCAGCGCATTGGTCACTTCGAACTGCTGCGCCAGCCCCAGGTAGTCGTTGCTGCTGAATTCGGTCAGCCAGCGGCCGTTGACCTCGACGCGCACACCGTCGCGACGCGTGACGGTGCGGCGCGTGCGCTGCCGGCCCAGGGCGATGCGCTGCTGGCGCTGGGCGAGGATGCGGTCGTGCAGGTCGGTGCGGGTCATGTCGGCGTGGCCTGGGGATGAAGGCGCCGGGGGTCAGCGGGAGACCGTCGACGACGACGCGCCGGCCGCGTTACCGCGCCAGCGTGCGTCGTCCGATGCTGCCCCCTGTTGCCCCGACTTATGCCGCCCGGCCGCAGGACGGCTCGGAACGGGTGATGTCGGCATGCACCGTACCGCTGCCCGGGGCATCGGTTCTGTGATGGTCGTGCATGTTTTCCACCTGCACGGCCATCGGCCGCAGGCCCAGGCGCGCGAACAGGGCCTGATCGCGCCCGGTGTCCGGGTTGCCGGTGGTCAGCAGCTTCTCGCCGTAGAAGATCGAGTTGGCGCCTGCCAGGAAGCACAGCGCCTGCAGTTCGTCGCTCATCGCCTCGCGCCCGGCCGACAGCCGCACCATCGAGGCCGGCATGACGAGGCGGGCGACGGCGATGGTGCGGACGAACTCGAACGGGTCCAGTTCGGTCGTGCCATGCAGCGGCGTGCCCGCCACCTGCACCAGCCGGTTGATCGGCACCGAGTCCGGGTGCGATGGCAGGTTCGCCAAAGCCTGCAGCAGGCCGGCACGCTGGTCGCGCGATTCGCCCATGCCGACGATGCCGCCGCAGCAGGTCTTCATGCCGGCATCGCGGACGTGCTCCAGCGTATCCAGGCGGTCCTGGTACTGGCGGGTATGGATGATGTCGCCGTAGAAGTCGGGCGCGGTGTCGAGGTTGTGGTTGTAGTAGTCCAGCCCGGCGTCCTTCAGCGCGTGCGCCTGTTCGCCGCTCAGCATGCCCAGCGTGGCGCAGGTCTCCAGCCCCATCGCCTTCACACCGCGGATCATCTCGGCGACCTTCGGGATGTCGCGGTCCTTCGGCGACCGCCACGCCGCGCCCATGCAGAAGCGCGATGCGCCCGCCGCCTTGGCCTGCGCCGCCTTCGCGAGCACCTCGTCGGCGTCCATCAGCTTCTGCGCGGACACGCCGGTGTCGTAACGCTGCGCCTGCGGGCAGTACGCGCAGTCTTCCGGGCAGCCGCCCGTCTTCACCGACAGCAGGGTCGAGACCTGGACCTCGGCCGGGTCGAAATGAACGCGATGCACGGCCGAAGCGCGATGCAGCAGCTCCGGGAACGGCAGGTCGAACAGGGCCAGCAGCTCGTCGCGCTGCCAGTCGTGGCGCACGACCGGCGCATCGGAAGAAAAGTGAGCGGACATTGCGGCCTCGGCGGAATACAGTCGGGGAAGTCTGGAAACCGGGTCCGGCCCTGTCAACCGCATGGATGCGCTGAAAGTTGACGGCTGGTGGCGCCACGCCACTCGCCTGCTGTTTGCCCCGCGATGCACGATCTGCCGCGAACGTGGCTACATGGACGTCGATCTGTGCTCAACGTGCATGGAACAGCTGCCATGGAACTCCGCCTGCTGCAGCCGCTGCGGGCTGCCGATGGCGGTAGCCGGGGAGTGCGGCGACTGCCTGCTGCATCCTCCTGCACTGACCCATACCCGGGCGGTGTTCGTCTACGGATTTCCGCTGGACCGGCTGGTGCCGCGCTTCAAGTTCCATCGCGACCTCGCCGCCGGACAATTGATGGCGGAGCTGATGGCCGGCCCGCTGGCGTTGGCGCCGCGACCGGACGCGCTCGTGCCGGTGCCCCTGCATCCGCATCGGATGCGACAGCGCGGGTACGACCAGGCGCTCGAACTCGCGCGCCCCCTCGCCACTGCGCTCGCCCTGCCCCTGCGGTCCGACCTGCTGCGTCGCGTCCGCGCGACCGCGCCGCAATCCGAGCTCGATGCCGGTCAGCGCCAGCGCAATGTCGCCCGTGCCTTCCGGGCCGCACCGCACGCTGCGATGCCAAGCCATGTCGCACTCGTCGATGACGTGATGACCACCGGAGCCACCCTGCAGGCGGCCGCCCGCGTCCTGCTCGGCGCGGGCGTCAGGCGCGTGGATGCGTGGGTGTGCGCCCGCGTGCCATGACGGCACGCGACCACGTCTTCAGGGCGTGAGGCCCGTGGCGGTGACGCGGCACTGCAGCGTCAGCACGATCTGGCCGCCGGCAGGCAGCGCCGGAATCGTCACGCCCGCCCCGGTCAGGCTGGCGACCGGCACGGTGGCGCCCGGACAACTCGCGCCACCGGACGCCGCGCACGCCGCGGTGGCAACGGGATCCGTGCAGTTCAGGCCGGCGCCCGGCGTGTCGCGGATGACGGTGCCGTTTGCGGCACTGGGGCCGGGATTGTTGGCCGTCACCGTGTAGGTCACCACGCTGCCGGAGAGTGCAGTGGTGGGATTGGCCGCCTTGGTGATCGACAGGTCGGTCCTCGGGATGCGCACGTTGCGGAAGACGCAACTCAGCTGGTCGCCCGCCGCCGGGGCGAACGCGAACGACGCGCCATTGCCGGTGGGTGCCGAGCCGCCGCTGCGTGCATTCGTGCAGGCATAGGTCGTGGTGTAGTCGGCCAGGTTCGCGCCACCTGCGCCGGTCTCGGAGAAGGTGTAGCTGGCGCCGACCGTCGCCGGGCTGACGATCGCGACCTGCGTCGGCGCGTTGGTCGTGCCCGTGGTGGTCACCGACGCGCCGGCGCCGGCACCCGTTCCTGCAATGGCGAGCGCGAACTGGTCCGCGGCCTGCAGGCGGCCATCGGGCAGTTCCTTGCTCAGGCGCAGGATCGGGCGCGCGGTGTTGGTGATCGCGCATACGATCTGGTCGTTGGCGGCCGGCGTGACGTTCCACGTCGGCGACGCCCCGGCCGGGGTGAACGCCGTGCCATTGCGGGTGCAGGCGATGGTCGCCGTGTAGGCGCCCGCGAGCGTCGATGCGCTGCCGGCCGCCATGGTGTCGCGCAGGTAGTAGGTGGTGCCGGTGGTCACCGCGAGTGCCGCCGTGCTGGCCTGCTGGCCCACCCCGGCGCCGGACGTGGTCGCTTCACGCACCGTGCCGGTGGTCGATGTGGTGCCGATCTGCACGGTGAACTGGTCGCTCGCATCGGCGCGCGGCGCGCCCAGCACCTTGTTCAACGTGATGGTGGTGCCGTTGCCGGTGATCGAGCCGTTGCACCCGTTCGCGCTGGCCGCCGCGGCGGGGTCACGGAACGCCGTCGACGGAATGATCGCCGGCGTACCGCTGCCCGGCAGCGTCCAGCGCAGGCGCGCATGGTTGATGCCGCCATGGTTGAGCCAGTACATGCGCACCAGCGCGCAGCTGTTGGCATTGGCAGCGGTGAACGTGCCCAGGCTGACGTAGGTGTCCTCGTTGGCGGTCCAGTCGTTCACCGTGCCGACCGGCACGTCGTACGACGCCGTGCGGTACGCGGTATTGGCGTAGTCGCTGGAGAAGCCGAGTTCGACATTGTCGTCGTGCGCGATGCTGACGCTGTAGGTGCCCGCCGCCGGAAACCGGATCAGCGCGTACGACACGCGCCCCATCGCCTGCACGTTGCAGGACGCGACGCTCGTGGCCGGCGTGTCCATGTTGCAGAGGTTGTTGGCCGCGGCGCGGTAGTTGATGTCCGCCACCGTACCGGTGCGCACGGCATTTGCCGGATTGGCGGCGATGGCCCGTAGCGCGTTCAGGCGGGCCGCGCCGGTGCCGGTGTTGTTGGCGAACGTCGGCGCGCCTGCCGGGCCGGTGTACACGGTGCCGACCCGGTCGTTGCCGCGGTAATCCTCCCACCGTACGGTCTGCGCTGCGGCGTTGCCGAGGCATGCCGCCAGCACCATGCCGATCATCCAGCGGCCGCATTTCACCCCAGGGAATCCTGCGATTCCCGATCCCCTGTCATGTTCTGCCATGTCGTGCGCGTGCGTTGTCACATTGATTAATGTGAACACTATCACGCTATCTCACGCGCATCGTGAATGCACTACGCCGTTCGGCGGGCCAGATCCAACGCCAGTCCGACGAAGATCGCCGCACCCACCCAGTTGTTGTGCAGGAACGCGCGGAAGCACGCTGCACGCTCCCGATGACGGGCCATCCAGAACTGTGAGGTGACCAGCAACGCGGCGGTACCGACGCCCGCCCAGTAATACGTGCCCAGTCCTGCCTGCCGCCCAACCAGATACAACGCGACGAACACCAGGGCATACAGCACGCCCTGGATGATCAGGTCGAGATCGCCGAACAGGATGGCCGTGGATTTCGAGCCGGCACGCAGGTCGTCCTCACGATCCACCATCGCGTACCAGGTGTCGTAGGCGGTGGCCCACAGGATGTTGGCGCCGTACAGCACCCACGCGACGGTCGGCACCTCGCCCTGCACGGACGCGAACGCCATCGGGATACCCCAGCCGAAGGCCAGCCCCAGGTACACCTGGGGCAGGTAGGTGTAGCGCTTGAGGTAGGGGTAGCTGGCCGCCAGGAACAGGCCGACGACACTCAGCCAGACCGTGAGCCGGTTCAGTGTCAGCACCAGACCGAACGCCACCAGCATCAGCACCGCGAACACGGCCAGCGCTTCGCGTCCCGATACCGCGCCCGTCGCCAACGGACGCCCGCGCGTGCGCTCCACCTGCGGATCCAGCCAGCGGTCCGCGTAGTCGTTGATCACGCATCCCGCCGATCGTGTCAGCCAGACGCCGGCAGTGAAGACGAACAGCGTCCACCCTGGCGGCATGCCGCCCGCGGCCAGCCACAACGCCCACCAGGTCGGCCACAGCAGCAACAGCACCCCGATCGGGCGGTCGCCACGCACCAGCTTCCAGTACTGGCCCAGACGCTCCCGCCAGCGCGGCCCCCCGGCCTCGTCGTAACGCTCGTATCCCATGCGCAAAAGGGTAACAGGCCGGCTCGCGCACCTCGATTCCGCGTCGCGCGGCCGGAACTGGGCCATCGTGCCGGTTTGCGGCTAGAATGCCGGTCCCGCGCGCCCGTAGCTCAGCCGGATAGAGTCGTGGCTTCCGAAGCCGCTGCTCATAGGCCAAAATCGGGAACCGCAGTGTCACCGGGCCGTTACTCAAAAGAGACTGGCCCGAAGCAGAAAGTCCTTTAAAAACGCGCCTGTAGCTCAGCCGGATAGAGTAGTGGCTTCCGAAGCCATTGGTCGGGGGTTCGAATCCCTCCAGGCGCGCCATCGCCCCCGTGAAAAATCTGTGCCGGACTTGGGACACAACCCAGGGTTTCAGCAGCCCGGACTGCGCAATGGCCTTGTGGCGCGAGCAGATCTCAAATGACAAAGCTCCGGCGCATTGACCGGGGCGATCCACTCCGTCGAACTGAATTGCCCCATGCAGATGTCGGCCGATGCCTGCTCTTGGCCAATGGCCGAGCCACAGGTTGTCGCTTAGCTTTTGTCGATGGCGGTCGCCTTTCCCTCATCGCGTCGCATAATCCAGTTGAACAGAGGTGTGGCCATAAGCGTCGTGACTATTGCCATCAGCACCAGAATCGAGAACAGGCCCTGCTTGATCACCCCAGCCTGCAGGCCGATGTTGATCAGAATGAGTTCCATCAGACCGCGCGCGTTCATCAGTGCACCGATCGCCTTCGCGTCGCGAGAACTCTCACCTGCCAGGCGCGCCGCCACATAGCAGGCGATCCCCTTGCCAGCGAACGAGGCGACCAGAATCACGATCGCCGCAGGCAGCAGCTGCGGCTCAAGCACCATCCCGAGGTCGGTCTTCACCCCCGAGAAGGTGAAGAACATTGGCAAGAAGAACACGACAACGAACGGCTGCACCATCTCGCGAAGCTTCTCTACCAGCGCCCCCTTCGGCATGCATGCGCCCAACAGGAAGCCGCCGAAGACAGCATGCACGCCGATCGCATCCATTGACCAGGCGCTGAGGCAAAACAGAATCAGCAACACAGCCAGCATCGTATCGCTGAGCGGCGCATCTGGCTTGGCCTTGTCGACCATCTGACGAAGCAAACGACGCCCCACCAGCATCATGAATACGGCGTAGGCGACGCCGCCACTGATCGCCCACCATGCGCTCTCCCAACTGCCGCCGAATCTCGCCAGCACCACAGCCAAGATGCACCAGGCCGCCGCATCGTCGACCGCGCCAGCGGTGAGCGCGAGCGTACCCAATGGACTGTTTGCAAGGCCGCGCTCATGGATTATTCGAGCCAACATCGGAAATGCCGTGATCGCAATGGCAGCGCCCAGGAACAGCGAAGCATCGAAAACTTGCACGCTGTCGGCGAACAGATCTGGAACGCCCACCAACCACGGCACGATCGCAAATGCCAGCGCAAATGGCACTGCAATGCCGGCGATCGATACGGAGAACGCACCTCCGAGACGCGAGTTCAAATGGTCACTGCGGAACTGGGTGCCGATCAGGAACATGTACAGCCCCACACCGAACTGGGCAAGTACGTACAGCGTGTCCAGGGTCTGCGGGGGAAACAGCGCCGCCTGCAGGTCGGGAGACGCCCAGCCCAACAGCGAGGGGCCAAGCGTGACACCGGCGATCATCTCGCCAACCACCTGCGGTTGGCCGATCCGCTTGGCAATCTGTCCGAACAGGCGACAGGCGAACAGGATCACCGCCGCTTGCAAGAAGAAGTAAACGGACAACGTTGCGATAGGCATCATTACTCCTCTATGCGCAGCGCAAGTCCAGCTCTCGCCGATGCCCTGGCACAGCGGACCGGCACAGGTACCGGATCACATCGCTTGCGCTCTGCAGTGCCTATCGATGAAGTCCTGGTGCGTCGGCATCGCCCTTGCCCCGCTCGCGATGGAGCGATGCACGCGCGCAACATGCTCCACCAGCGCTTGTTCCGGCATGTCGTCGACAATGGGGTGGTAGCCAGTAGGCACGATGCCCTGACCAATCATCACCTGCACCCAGCTCGGCAGTGCGAAGAACTCGTCGCCCGTACGGAAGTATCGACCGCCACGACGGAACATCTCGATCTTGCGCCGCAGGGTGTCAGGGATCGACATCGTGCGGCAGTAGTCCCATAACGTGCTGTCGCTGCGCCGCGTGGCACAGTAGTGCAGGATCAGGAAGTCGCGTGTGCTTTCGTACTCGAAAGCAGACTCCTCGTTGAACTGGCGCTCGAGCTGCGGATCGAAGTCCCGATCCGGGAACAGGCCCAGCAGGCGCTGGATGCCAGACTGCACCAGGTAGATGCTGGTCGACTCCAGCGGCTCCATGAAACCGCTGGCGAGCCCGAGCGCAACGACGTTCCCGTTCCATAGTTTCCTGCGCATGCCCGTAATGAAGCGCAGCGGACGCGGATCGGCGAGCGCGCGTCCGTCGAGGTTCGCCAGCAGCGTGGACGCAGCCTCGTCATCGCTGATGTGCTCGCTGGAGTAGACGTAACCGTTGCCGACGCGGCTCTGCAACGGAATGCGCCACTGCCAGCCGGCCTTGAGCGCAGTGGACCGCGTGTACGGCGTCGGCGGGCCCACGCTGGCGCATGGCACGGCCATGGCGCGGTTGCACGGCAGCCAGTGCGTCCAATCGATATAACCGGTCTGCAGGGTCTGTTCGATCAACAGGCCCCGGAAGCCGGAGCAGTCGATGAAGAGGTCGCCCTCCACCCGGTCTCCGCTTTCCAGCACCACGGCCTCGATGAAACCGTCTTCGCTACGCTGGACCGCGTGGGTGATCTTGCCCTCGATGCGCTGCACGCCCCTGCGCTCCGACAGCTCACGCAGGAAACCCGCGTAGAGCGCGGCATCGAAGTGGTAGGCATACGCGATGTCGGCCAGCGGCGAGTCGGGCGGTGCATTGGCCGGGCTGGCCATGAACTTCCCGAGCGGCGCGGCCGCGGTGGGCAACGAATATTCGCCGAGAGGTCGAGCATGACCGGCCAGGAAGAGCTTGAGCCAGAACTGGTGGAACGGCAGCGGCCCGATGCCTTGGCCGATCTTGCCGAAGCCATGGACGTAGGTTTCGCCGAGCGCACCCCAATCGTTGAACTGGATGCCCAGCTTGAACGTGCCCTGCGTACGGCGGACGAACTCGAACTCGTCGATGCCGAGCAGGCCATTGTTGAACTGCTTCATGTACGGGACGCTGGCCTCGCCGACACCGACAATGCCGATCTCCTCGGATTCCACGAGGCGAACCGTGGCCTGCTTGCCCAGATAGGTCACCAGCGCGGCCGCCGCCATCCAGCCTGCGCTGCCTCCGCCCACGACGACGACGGACCTGATCCGGTTGTGGCTGGCCGTCATGAGCGATCCTGTCCCGTGTCTTCCGGTGCCTTCTACGACAGCAACGCGTTTACTTCGTCGAAGCTCGGCATTGCGGCGAACGCGCCCTTGCGCGTGACCGCCAGCGCCCCCACGGCGGCGGCGAATCGGAGCGCCGCCACTACGTTGCGCGGATCGGAAAGGAAGCCCGCAAAGCTATCCCGATCCACGCCGTGGCGGGTCAGGTGGAACAGCAGCCCGCCCACGAAGGCGTCGCCTGCCGCCGTCGTGTCCATCGCGACGACCTGAAACGTGTCCGTCGTTCCGTTGGCCGAGCGCGTAAGCCAGCGGATCGGGTGTGCTCCGTCCGTCACCACCACGATCTGTGCGCGATGCTGCCAGAGACGCTCCATGACCGCCGTCTCGCCACCGACCCAACGCGCAAGATACTCGAGCTCTTCGCGCGAGAGCTTCACGAGATCGGCTTCGATCAGCGCCCGCCACAGTCGCGGCGAGGGATCTTCGCCCTGCGGCCACAACGCGGGGCGCAGGTTCAGGTCGATGCTGACGATCGCACCGCCGTCGCGCGCACGACGCATGCCCTCATAGGTGGCGTCGGCGACGCCCGCTTCCGTCAAGCTATTGGAGCAGACATGGAATACACCCGTGCCCTCGAAGCACGCAGGCGTGAAGTCTTCCGCGCGGAACAGCAGGTCGGCCGCTGGCGGCCGATAGAAACTGAAGCTGCGCTCACCATGTTCGTCCAACGCGACGAAGGCCAGCGCCGTCTTCGCGTCGGCCGTGCGCACGATGCAATCCATGGTTACTCCCGCCGCTGCCAGGCTCTCGAACAGGAAGTCGCCGAACATGTCCTCGCCCAGCATGCCGGCAAAATGGACGTCGGCGCCCAGGCGCGCAGTCGCCACCGCGACATTCGCCGGCGCGCCACCGGCGTACTGCAGGAAGTGCCTCGGATCCCCAGGCGATGCGGGCGGCTGCGCCAGCATGTCGATCAGCGCCTCGCCGAAGCAGACGATCTTCGTCCTGGAACTCATGCGCCATCACCCAGCGGATTCGCCATGACGGGAGGAAGGGGGCCACCGGAGCGAGGGAGATTCGAAGCTATCGTATTCATCGGAAAATTGAAGTGGCAAAGGAAAACAGGCAAGACGCAATAATTTGCAGGCGTTGAGCGGATCGTGTGCGGGCTTCGAAAGCGGCAGTCATCGCGACCGCACCCCGCTGCTCTCGCGTACCGACAAGGTGACCGGCGCGATGGTCTTGCCGGGAACGGCCGTGGGATGGTCCAGTTGGTGCAGTACCAGCTTGGCCGCTTGCCGTCCGCGTTCGCGGGGATCCGCCACCAGTGTCGTCAGAGGTGGCGTGGTGACGGCCGCTTCGGGAATGTCGTCGAAGCCGGTGACGGCGAAACCCTTGCCCGGCTGGATGCCGCGCGCGATCAGGCCGAGCATCAGGCCAAGCGCGACCGTATCGTTGTAGCAGACGGCGGCAGTGGGTGATGCGGTGTCGCCGAAGAGCTCACCGGTGCGGGCGGCGGCTTCCAGGCGATTCGGCGCAGACTCGATCAGCCAGGCGGATTCCACCGGCAATCCTGCCTTCTTCATCGCCAGAGAATGCCCGGCGCGTCGCTGCCTGCATGAGCTCGAATCGGCATGACCACCGAAGAATGCGATCCGCCGATGACCGAGGGAGATCAGGTGTTCCGTCGCGATCTGCGCGCCGTTCTGGTTGTCCAGTCCGAGGAAGCCCCAGTCGTCGGCCCCCGCCAGTTCGCGATTGAAGAGCAGCACGTTGGTGCGCGCGTCCAGCACCTTGTGCAGCTGCACCGTGTCGCTGCCCTCGGCCGGCGACAGGATCACGCCAGCCGGCGTGTGTTCCATCAGTGAGGTCAACACCGCCTGCTGGCGCTCGGGCGATTCGCCCGTGCTGCCCAGCAGGGTCACGAACCCCCGCTCGCCCAGGGCTTCATCCACCCCGGCCGCGAACTCGGCGAAGAACGGGTTGGCCAGGTCGTTGATCACCAGTGCGACGCTGGACGATGTGCGCCGGCGCAGGTTGGCCGCACCGCGGTTGTAGACGTACCGCTGCTTCTTGAGTTCGGCTTCGACACGTGCGCGGGTGTCCGCGTGCACGAGCGGGCTGTTGCGCAGGACCAGCGATACCGTGGCGCGCGATACGCCGATGGCATTCGCGATGTCGGTGACGGTGACCACGCGCTGCGGATCGCGCTTGCGCTCGGTCGCGGCCGGCTTGCCTGCCTTGGCCGGGGATGCAGTGCCCGTCCCCTTGGCCGCTTTGGCGGCGGCGGGCGAACGTACGGTTCCCGGCTTGGGCGGGCGTTTCGGGCTCATGTGGATCGATCCATGGCGATGGTGCGTCCAGCGTAAACCATCACGTTGACCTCCATGCCATCACGGCGCGCGGACTCAATGCCCTGTCCCCGACACCAGGGCGGCATCGGTCGCACAGGGTGATGCCGGCAGGTCGGCCTGCCGCGTACCCCATCCCTCCGGCTGGGGCGCGTCGGCGAGTTCGAAGCGCAGGTGCCCGCCCTTTTGCAGGCGCTCCCAATCCAGCCACACTGCCGCATGGGCATCGCCGTCCACCGACACGGCCTGGATGTAACGGGCCTTGCCGTCGCCGGCCTGCGGCGCCTCGATGCGCAGCGAACGTCCCGACCCCAGGTCGATGTCGATGCGGGAGAAGCGCGGTGCGTGCAGCAGGAACTCCCCCGTGCCCGGAACCGCCGGATACAGGCCCATCGCACTGAACAGATACCAGGCCGACATCGTGCCCAGGTCGTCGTTGCCGGTCACGCCGTTGGGCGCATTGGTGAACAACTGCTGCGCCGCGTGGAGCACCGTGGAGGTCTTCCACGGCTGGCCGATCAGCGTGTACATCCACGGCACATGCAGGTCAGGCTCGTTGTTCGGGTTGTAGCGGAACTGGTTGTAGTAGCTGTAAGGCCCCACCACCCATTCCTTGCGCGCCGCGCCGGCCGGGTCGGCGAGCAACGCCTCGTAGGCGAAGAAGTCGTCCAGGCGGCGCGCGGCCTCCTGCGGACCATGCATGGCCTGCACCAGGCCGGGTACGTCCTGCTGCGCCAGCCACTGGTACTGCCAGGCGGTGCCTTCGTGGAAACCATGGTGCGAGCGCGGGCTGTAGTGGCCGTCGGACGGCGTGTACCACTGGCCATCCTCCGTGCGCGGGCGAGGGAATCCGCTGAAGCCGGTTTCCTTGTCGCGCACATCGGCGTCCCACAGCGTGCGCCAGTTGCGGCCACGGCGCTTCAGTACGGCGGCATCGTCGCCATGCCCCAACGCCCCGGCCATCATCGACAGTGAGCAGTCGGCCAAGGCGTACTCCAGCGTCGCCGAGCCGCCATGGTGCGGATCCACGTCCATACCTTTGGAAGGGAATGCCCGGTCGTACTGCACGAAGCCCTGCGCGAGGTAGCTGGGATTGCCCGAGCGACCGGCATGCCGGGAGTTCAGCGGCGGCACCTCGAATGCGTTGCGGCGCAGCGCGGTATAGGCCTCCGCTTCGCGACCCTTCAGTGCGCCGAAGCGCCACAGGTCCACCAGGAACGGCGTGACCGGATCGCCGGTCATGATATTGGTCTCGAAGCTCGCATAGCCCCAGCGCGGCAGCCAGCCACCCTGCTGGTCGATGGCCAGCAGCGAGCGCGCGATGTCGGCGGCGCGCTGCGGACGCAGCAGCGCGATCAGCTGGTTCTGCGAGCGATAGGTATCCCACAGCGAGAAGTACTCGTAGTAGGTCCAGCCGTCGGCACGGTGGATCAGGTCGTCGTAGCCACGGTAGCGGCCATCGGCATCACTGCCCGTCAACGGCTGCAACAGCGCGTGGTACAGCGCGGTGTAGAACACCACGCGATCGTCGCGACTACCGCCCTGCACGCGCACGCTGGACAGCTCCTTGTCCCAGACGGCTTGCGCTTTCGTGCGCATCGCATCGAAGCCGAGCAGCCGTCCGCCGGCCATGCCCTCGCTGCGCAGGTTGTTGCGCGCGCCTTCCGCATCGACATGCGAGATCGCCGAGATGGCGGTAACAGCGCGGCCCTTGCCCAGGTCGAAGGTCAGCCACGCACCGCTCGGCTTGCCCTCGCCTTCCATGCCATGGCGCGAACCCGGCAGGCCACCGCCTTCGCCCCAGGTACCGAACGCTTTGAACGGACGATCGAACTCCAGGCGGAACCACGTCGTGTACTGGTGGCCGCCGCAGAAGCTCTTGGTCACCAGCTTGCCTTCCACCGCGCGGTCGCCCAGCACGGTCAGGGCGCTGCCCGTCACCGAGTGCCGCTCGTTGGCCTGCCCGATATTGACCAGCACATGACCCTCGTCCGTCGCGGTGAACGTGTACCGTTCGGCCGCCGCACGGGTCAACGCGGTAGCTTCGGCGTCGATGCCGCCGTAGTCGGTCAGACGCACCTTGTAATAGCCGGCCTGCCCGTTCTCGCCGTCGTGCCGGTAGCGCGATCCGTAGCGCTTGTGGTCGAACGCCTTGGGATCGGCCGTATCGAAATCGCCACCGGGACCGATCCGCCCGGTCACCGGCAGTACCGACACCTGCCCGCCCTGCTCCCAGCACCCTGCGCCGGAGAGGAAGGAGTGTCCGAAACCCCGGATCTGCGGATCGTCGTAACGCCAGCCCGAATAGTGCGAACCGATCGGGCTGACCTGGATCATGCCGAACGGCGCGGATGCGCCAGGGAACGTATTACCGTCGTCCTTGCTGCCGATGAACGTATTGACCTCCGCGCTCGGCTTCTGTGCGGTCGCCGTAGTCGCCGATGCCGCAAGCACGAGCAGCAGCGGCAACGCGCGCAACAGGGAAGAGAGCGAGGGTGGCTTCATGCGTTCCGGACCTGTCTTGATGTGCCGCATGCGACGACGGGACGGGCCGTCGCATGCGAGGGAAGAAGTGGCCCGGCCGTAGCCGGGCCGTCGGCCCCACGCCGCCCGTCGCCGGGCGGGAGAGAAAGCATGGGGCCAGACACGCGGGAGGACCTCAGAACTTGTACGTCAGGCCCAGATAGGCCATACGGCCCGCATAGCTGTTGGTGTAGAAGCGATCCTTGGTGTCGTTGCCCAGGTGCGAGCGCGTCTCTTCCTCGGTCACGTTCAGCACCGACGCCGTGATGCTGAGCGCAGGCGTGATGTTGTACGCCGCATTGAGGTCGACCTGGTAGTACGGCTCGTCGTAGACGTTCAGGCCATTGACCAGGCCCTGCACCACTTCACCACGACGGTTGTACGAGGCGCGCAGCAACAGGCTGTCCGTCTCGTAGAACACGGTGAAGTTCGTCTGGTTCTTGGCGCTGCCGGGCATCGAGGTCTTCCCGACTTCGGTGCCATCCTCGAGGCTCACAGCCGCCTTGCTGGCGTCGTTGTAGGTGTAGTTGAACTGGAAGCCCAGGCCGAAATCCAGCGTGTGCTGCGCATACAGCTCGACGCCCTGCGACACCGCGTCCTGGCCGCCGGCTTGGGTACTGTAGTTCTGCACGGTGACGGTTTGGCCACCGACCATCATGCTGACGTCGGTGATCACGTTCACCGCGAAGTTCTGCACGTTCTTGCGGAACAGACCAATGCCCGCGACCGAGCCCGGCTGGAAGTACCACTCCAGACCCAGGTCGAACTGGGTGGCCTTGTACGGCTCGAGTCCCTTGTTGCTGCCTGAGCCGTACCAGCCCAGCTCGCCCGCACCACCTGTCAGCCGCCGGTCGTCGACATATTCCTGACTGTAGTACTCCAGGCTGCCGGGCGCCGCGATGTCGCCATAGCTGGGACGCGAGATCACCTTGGAGGCGGCCGCACGCAGCAGCAGGTTGTCGGTCAGGTCGTAGGCCAGGTTGAAGCTCGGCAGGATGTCGGTGTAGGTACGGTCAAGCGCAGCAATCTCGTACGACTCCGGCCGCGCCACCCGCTCATGAAGCCTCCAGAACCCTTCGCTGCCGCAGTACGTGTCGGCGGGCGCGCCAGCCGGCGTCGCTGCGCCCTGCACGCACGCCAGCGGGTTGCCATCGGCGCCGTCGAAGAAGTAGTCGTTGTACGAGGTGATCTTGTCCGTCGAGTCGGCATGCTGCTTGGTGCGAGCGATACGCACGCCGACATTGCCGCGCAGACGGTCGGTACGGAAGTTGGCCTGCAGATAGGTCGAGTAGATCTTCTCGTCGACGTTGTAGACGAAGTTGTCCTCCTCGCGGGTCTGCATGGGACCGTACGTGCTGTTCAGATAGGCGATGTAGCCCGGGAAGTTGATCGCCGGATATGCGCTGGCGCTGATGCCGCCCGGCAGGTTGCTCAACTGACGGATGAGGTCCGGAGAGAACTGGGTGGCGACGCTGTTGCAGCGACCTGCCCAGTAACGGTTGTCGTAATCGCTCGGATCAGTGCCGGGGCATACCCAGTAGCTGTTGCCGGTGCTGCGGTGGATGCCGCCGTCCCGGCCCTTGACGCCGAACTGGAGCGAGTCGAAGAAGTCGCCGTCGAAGTGCCAGGTACCATCGACCTGCGCGTAGTTCTGCTCGGTGTCGTTACGGGTCCACGATGAGCCGGTCGAACCCAGGTCCACCTGCAGGATGCCGTTCTGCAGGTTCTGCATCAGGTCCGGCGAGAACGTCATTGTCGGCGTTCCGGTCAGATCCCATGAGCTGGCATAGTTGCCGTTCGTCCAGCTGCCGTCCGCATTCTGGCGGCGTGGCTTGATCGGCAGCGCGAACTGCAGTTTGGGTCCACCCTCGGCCCATGTACGGCCAGCCTTGAAGGAGACGTCCAGCTTCTCGCCGCGCCACTCACCGCCGAAGTCGACGGTCTGCGACAGCGACTTCTCGATGTTGTAGCTGCCTGTGATCTGCGGCGTCGGCACGGTGCAATCGTCCGAACCCCAGCCACCCGGGGCCATGCCGGCCGCAGCAGCTTCCTCCTCGCTACAGTAATAGGCTTTGCCCTGATGCAGGCTGTAGTCGGCTCCGGTCACGATGGTGCCACTGGGGTCGAAGGTCAGGCCGTCGAGCAGGCGGCCCCCACGCCAGTTGCCATCACCGTAATAGCGGGCGATGTTCCATTCCGGCACTTTGAGCGTGTTCGTCTGCGAATCCTGCGACAGGTCGAACCGGAAGTAGTTGGCCGTCAGGGTCAGGTTGTCGGTGGGCTTGTACTGGAACGTCAGCTGGCCGCCCTTGCGCTCGCGTTCTTCCTCCTTGACGGCGAAGTTGACCGAGGTCGGCATCATGAAGCCGGTGTAGTAGTTGCCGTTCTGGTCCCAGAAGCCCGTTCCGCCCCACCAGTTCGAATTGAAATCGGAAGGCCTGCCGTTCACGTCGACCGCGTTGCCGCCTTCGTCGCGACCGTACCACTGCCAGCTTTCGGTGCTGGCACCCATGGTGCGCGTGGTGCGCTTCTGCTGGGTGTAGCCGACGAAGACGCCGAACCGGTCTTCCTTGTCATGCCAGGAGTACGAGCCCGAGAACTGCCCATCGGTCTTCCTGGTGGTGTCTGCCCACGTGCCTTCGATGTTGGCGAAGCCCGAGTTCGGCTCGAGCTCCAGCGGGCGTCGGGTATGCAGGATCACGGTGCCGCCGATGCCGCCTTCGTCGATGCGTGCCTCCGGCGTCTTGAACAGTTCGGCGCTGCCCAGCATGTTCGACGGCAGCAACGTGTAGTTGAACGAACGGGTCGGATCGCCGTTCGATTCCGCGCTGGCGATGTAATTGCCGTTCAACTGGGTCAGCACGAGTTCCGATGACAGGCCACGCACGCTGACGTTCTTGCCTTCGCCGCCGTTGCGGCTGATGAGCACGCCGGGCACGCGCTGCAGCGCGTCGGCCACGTTCTTGTCGGGGAACTTGCCGACGTCCTCGGCGGTGATGACTTCGACCACGGCATTGGCGTTGCGCTTCTGCTCCAGGCTCTGCTCGATCGAATAGCGGTAGCCCTTCACCGTCACCGTATCCAGATCCGTGGCCTGGGTCGAGGCGGCGGCCGGCGTGCCCTCGGCTTGCTGGGCGAGCGTGTTGCCGGAAACGGCGGCGGCGGACAACGCGATGGCGATGCCCACATACAACGAACTACGGCTGCGTGCGTGTGGCGTGCATTTCATTTCAATCACCCTCTCCCAAGATTGATCGGCTGCTGACGCGATGGATTTATATCGATCTAAATTTTCGGAAAATAAAAAGGACCCTTGCTGCGGGACGATCCGGGTTCCTGGAACGGCACTCCGCGACAGTCTCGCCTCCTCCTTGCCCCTGGATCGAATTAGATCGGTCTAATTCGACGGAGCGCATAATTAGCACAGCACTTTCCCGGATGCATGCTGCCTCGCAACATCCCTGGCCGAACCTCGAATCGGGCAGGTCCCCGCAAGTCCGAGGGCAGCGCAACGCGCCACCGCCGGATCGGGCGCTCCTCAGCGCGCAGGCAGCCTTTCCTCCGGCCGCAGCAGTTCCAGCTCTGACAGCGTCACCTCGCCCTCGCTGTCGATCCGCAACCGGTACTCGACGTAGTCGCCCGGCCGCTCGACCCGGAAAGGCCGGAGTTGTTGCGTCCACTGGAACGACTCGTCGCGGCGCTGGTCGAGCACGACCCACGCCCCCTGGCTTCCGCGCCCTTCCAGGCTCCACGAAACGCCCGTCATCGCCTTGTCCGCGCTCGAGAGCGTGTAGTGGCTGACGCGGGCAGGCGCGCCGAGACGGAAACCGACACTCGCCTGGGGCGGCAGTGTGGCCGAGGTGCCGGCATCGTCGTCGACCAGCGACGCCGCAGCGCGCAGGCTGCCCTGCACCACGATCCTGCCTTTGCTGGTTACGTCGGTCAGGCCGCGTGGCTTCGCTCCCATGGCGGTCAAGGATGGTGGCAGCGCAGCGGCGCCGTCACCCCAGGTGGAAGGCGTATCGCCCATGACGAACTCGAGCGTGGCGCCGCCTGCGATGTCCTCGTGGCGTATCCAGGCCCGATCCCATGGCTTTCCATTGACCTTCAAGGACTGCACGTACACGTTGTCGGCGCTGTTGTTGTGCGCGATGACCGTCAGCGTCTTTCCGTCCGCGAGCGCCACCCGCGCACGCTCGAACGCGGGCGAACCGATGATGTACTCCGGCGCGCCCATCCTCAGCGGATACAACCCCAGCATGCCGAACAGGTACCAAGCCGACATCTCGCCGTTGTCCTCGTCGCCCGGGTAGCCCTGACCGATTTCGCTGCCGAGGTAGAGCCGGCGCATGATGTCGCGGGTGATGCGCTGCGTCTTCCACGGCTGTCCCGCCACCACGTACGTCCACGGGATGTGATGCGACGGCTGGTTGCTGTGGGCGTACATGCCCATGCGCACGTCGCGCGCCTCGGTCATCTCGTGGATGACGTTGCCGTAGGAGCCGGAGAACTGCTTATCCGCCGTTTCCGGCGTTGCGAAGAATGCGTCCAGCCGACCCGCGAGCGCCTCCTCGCCGCCGAACAGCGAGGCCAGCCCTACGCCATCGTGGGGGGCAGTGAACGCGAAGGTCCATGCATTGGCTTCGGTGTAATCGCCACCCCAGACACGCGGATCGAAACCGGCGGCCGGCGTATGCCAGTTGCCGTCGGGCTTGCGTCCCCGGAAGAACAACGTGGCGGGATCGAACAGGTGCACGTAGTCGGTCGCACGGCCCAGGAAGTACTCAGCCTCTTCCCGGTAGCGGCGTGCGCGCGCCTCGTCCTTCTCTCCGACGGCCAGTGCGAGGCCAAGCTGGGCGACGCCGAAGTCATTGAGTGCACCCTCCAGCGTCCAGGACAGCCCTTCATGTACGCCGTTGTCGGCGTAGCCGCGATACATCGAACGCGCCAGGCCTTTGCGTCCCACGTTGGACACCGGCGGCACCACGGTTGCATTGCGCAATGCGGCCTCATACGCCTCATGCGCATCGAAGCCGCGCACGCCCTTCAGCCATGCATCGGTGAACGCGACGTCCGAGCTGGTGCCGACCATCAGGTCGGCGTAGCCCGGCGACGACCATCGCGCGATCCAGCCACCGTCGCGGTACTGCTGAAGGAAGCCGTCGATCATCTCTCCCGCGCGCTCGGGTGCAAACAACGAGTAGGCGGGCCAACTCGTGCGGAACGTATCCCAGAACCCATTGTTGACGTAGATCTTCCCTTCGCGCACCGATGCGGATGTACGCAGCGCATCTCCTGATGTGTTGTCCTTGGACCAGCTGTTCTGGTCGGCGTGACGCCAATCAGGCTGTTCATTGCTGCCGACATTCTCGTGCGCGACATTCGGATACAGGAACAGCCGGTACAGGTTGGAATAGACCGTTATCCGCTGGTCTTCGCTGGCGCCATCCACCTGGACCCGGCCGAGCAGTTCATCCCATGCCGCTTGTGCTCGCGAGCGGATCGTGTCGAAGCCGGCGCTGCCGATCTCCTGCTCGAGGTTGCGACGCGCCTGCTCCACCGAGATCAACGAGGTGGCGATGCGCATCGACACCTCGCCATTGCTTCCAGGCGAGAACTTCACGTACCCGGTGGGGCGACCGGTCTCGATCGGACCACTCCCGCGCCAGGGCTGATCGAACCGTGCATAGAGGAACATCCGCGTCGCACCGTTGGACAGGCCGCTACGCGTATCGGTGTAGCCGTGCAGGGTTTGTGTCGCGGCGTCCAGCGTCAGCCCGCCGCGTGCATCGACATTGTCGAACAGCAGGTTGGCATCGCCTTCCGGGAAACGGAACCGGAAGATGGCCGCGCGCTCGGTCGGTGCGATCTCGGTGCGGATGCCGTTGTCGAAGTCCACGCGGTAGGTATGGGGACGGGCTTCTTCCCGGTCGTGCGTGAACGAAAGCGCACGCTTCGAGCGATCCGCCTCGGGTATTCCCGAGGCCGTCGACGGCATGACCTGGAAGGTCTGCCGGTCGCCCATCCAGGGACTGGGCTGATGGCTGATCGACAGCGCCTGCAGGCGTGGACGGTTGTCCGGCCCGTTGTGCTCGTTCCAGCGGTAAAGCCAGCTCAGCGAACCGGCATCCGTGACCGGTACCCAGAAGTTGAAACCATGGGGCATTGCCGTCGCGGCGATGTTGTTCCCCCGCGAGAAGGTGCTGTTGGACTGTGTTCCGCGCGTGGTGAGCACGTAGTCGCTGGGGCGCCGCCTGTCCACGGCCGCAAGACGGTCGATACGGATATCGTCGACCCAGCCGACGGATGGAACATGCGATCCGGGCCGGAGTTGCAGCTCAATGGCACGGATACGCTTGCCTCGCAGCACCGCCACATCGCCAACACGCACCTGCTTGTGCGCCCACTGCTGCGGATACAGCGTCATCGAACTGGCCTGCCCGTCCGCCGTGACGCGTGCGCCATGCTGGTCGACGACGGCGAGGTCGGACAGCCGACTACCATCATCGAACACCAGGTCGACCGAAACACCCGTCGAAGCTGCCGCATCACCTTCGACGATCTCGGGCAGCACCATCCATGACAGCACGGTGTCGCGTTCGACC
Organism: Pseudoxanthomonas japonensis; assembly: GCF_043632995.1. Taxonomy (NCBI): domain Bacteria; kingdom Pseudomonadati; phylum Pseudomonadota; class Gammaproteobacteria; order Lysobacterales; family Lysobacteraceae; genus Pseudoxanthomonas; species Pseudoxanthomonas japonensis. Next base: position 4,040,272 of record NZ_CP171632.1, read on the forward strand.
TCGATGTCGACCGCGAACAGCGGCACGTGCGCGACGGTATCGGCCCGGTAGTTGAGTGCACGATCACCTGTGTAACCTTTCGCCGCCTTGGCGGCATAGGGTTGCGCAGGACCCTCGCCGATCTCGACCCGCGCGCCGGTCGTCCGGGTGGTCTGCGGCGCCGGCTCGTTCGCTTCGAACGACGTGGAGAAGTGCGTGTCGTGCGCGGAGGCCGCATTCGATGCCAGCAGCAGCGTCAGTGCGGCGGGAAGGAGGCACCGGCCACGGATGCGGGATCGATCACGCATGCGAACGCAGCACGGACAGGACGTCATGGCAGGCTCCCATGGTGTGATAGTCGGTCTTTCCCGCGGGGCTCTTGTTGTCGTCGTACTTGCGGTTGCGCCGGTCGAGAATGCGGAACCAGGCGCCGTGGACGTGATCGATCATGTGCGCCCAGGCGTAGCTCCACAGCTGGTCATACCAGTGCCAGTACTTCTCGTCGCCGGTGGCGACCGCCAGCCTGGCCGCACAGGCCAGCGACTCGGCCTGTACCCAGAAGTACTTGTCGTCGTCGCAGATGAAGTGACGTCCGTCGGGGAGCGACGGGCCCTCGATGTCCTTGCGCAGCGACTCCGGCGCGAAGCCGTACACGAGTCCGCCCGACTCCGCGTCCCAGGACGCCTCCATCGATCGGTCGAACAGGTCCCTCGCCTTCGGCACCAGCCAGTCAGCGGGAGCGCCCGTATGGCGCAGGTGGGCGTCGAGGATCAGCAGCAGCTTGGCCCATTCGGTCTGGTGGCCCGGCTGGAATCCCCATGGACGGAACAGGTGTTTCGGATCGTCGCGGTGGTAGTCGGTATCCACGCGCCAGTCCACGCCGTAGTGCTCCCAGACAAGCCCCTCGGTCTGCGCTGCCTGACGGCGCGTCATGTGGTCGGCGAGCTGCAGGGCTCGCTGCAGGTAGCGCATCTCGCCGCTCGCCTCGTAGGCCGCGAGCATCGCCTCGCACATGTGCATGTTGGCGTTCTGCCCGCGGTAATCGCTGAACTGCCAGTCTCGCGTGGCCTCGTCGCGGTACAGACCGTGCTCCGGCTGCCAGTAGCGGGTTTCGAGCAGGTTCCAGTGTGCGTCCATCCACGCGCGGCACACTTCGACGCCGGCCTTCAATGCGATGGAGTACGCCAGCAGGACGAACGCCGCACCGTAGCAATGTTGCATCGTGTCCTCAGGCATGCCGTCGCGCAGCGTCCAGAAGTAGCCGCCGCTCACCGGATCCAGGTGCCTCTCGCGCAGGAATGCGAGTCCGTGGTGCACCGCCGCCATGTAGTCCTCGCGCAGTGCACCATCCTCATCACCGAACTCCAGGGCCGCCGTCGCGTAGTTGAAGACGAAGCGCGTGCTGCTGACCAGATGACGATGGGACGCGTCATAGACGCTTCCATCGTCCTTGAAATAGTGGAAGAAACCACCCTCCGGATCGATGCAGCGCGGATGGTAGAAGGCCATCGTCCGACGGATGTGGTCGCGCAGGAAACGCTCGCTGCGGAAGTCGTCGTGTGCGGGGACGTTTGGGGTCATGGGGTCGCGGTGCTCCGGGAAGAGGAAGGTGCGGACAGGACGTCCGCCAAGGTAGTGACATGCAGCGCCGTGCGGAGGGCTTCTGGCGTGGCGCTCGAGGAGACGCCCAGCGTTACGCGCTCGCCGGGCAACAACGTGAGGGCGTTGTCGGCGATGTCCGCGTCCAGCGACCCGAAGTCGACCCATACGGCCCGCGCCATCGCATGGGCACCGAGTTCGAGCGTGGTGCCCTTCGGCCCCTGGCGCAGTTCGGCCTGCACGGGAGACGCCGGCCAGGCGATGTTCCTGGCTTCGGTGAAGTAGACCACTTCGCGCACAGGGAGCTCACCCGACACGTTCATGTCGAGGACCGCCACGGTCTTCGCAGCGTCGGCATCACCGAGCAGCTCCGCATCCTGATAGGTCGCCAGGCGCACCGCCGACAATGGCGGCAGCTCGAACAGCGTGCGCTCGTCGCGCAGCACACGACCATGCAGGTCCATCACCCGCAGCCGCCACTCGCCCTTACGCGAGGTGGTGCGGTCCGACACTGCGCTCACCGTGGTGCGTCCGTCCTTGCGCAGTGCCGCCAGCGCGACCGGAGCGAAGAATCGTCGTGCGTGGAACTGCATCGCCTTCCATCGCCCGAACCAGTCGATGCCCGACCATGACGCACCGGGCCACACGTCGTTGAGCTGCCAGTACAGCGAGCCCATCGTGTGGGGACGACTGGCACGATGGTGCCGCGCCGCCAGCCCGATGCCCTCGGCCTGCATCACCTGGCTCAGGTAGACGAAGGCGTCGAAATCTCTCGGTTCCCCGAACTCCATGCGGATGTAGTGCAGCAGGCGCTCGTTGCCCTTGCCGGCCAGGAATTTCTGGTGCGCCTCGACCTGGGTCGAGTCGATTCGCTGCTCGTCCCGTGCGATCGCGTGGTCGATGGTCTTGCGCACGGGCCAGGCCTGCAGCCCGTACTCGGACATGAAACGCGGCGTGACACCGAGATAGGCCGATGGCGGGTGCGCCGGGTTCCCCCAGACTTCCCAGTAGTGCATGTCGCCGCTGGCGGGCGTGTTGGCCACCTCGGCCATGTCGTCGCTGGGCGAACTGGGCCAGTAGGCGATCCCGCCCGCGTCCTCTTCCACCACACGGCGCAGGTCACGGTCGAACAGCTGCACATAGCCGTCCCACACCTTGGCCGCGAACTCAGGATCGGCTTCCTTCAGTGTCTTGCCATGGCCCCAGTACTTCCAGGTGATCTCTTCTTCGTTGTTGCCGCACCACAGGACGATGCTGGGATGGTTGCGCAAGCGTTGTACCTGGTCCTTCGCCTCGGCGACCACATTGGCGCGGAAGGCCGGATCGTAGGCAGGCTGCATGCCGCCGCCGAACATGAAGTCCTGCCATACCATCAGCCCCAGTTCGTCGGCGATGTCGTAGAACGCATCGCTTTCGTAGTAGCCGCCGCCCCAACTGCGCACCATGTTCATGTTGGCGTCGACCGCCGATTGCAGGACGCGCCTCAACTGCGCCGGCGTGACGCGCGACGGGAACATGTCGAACGGAATGGAGTTCGCGCCCTTGGCGAACACCGGAATATCGTTGACGATGAAGGCGAAACCACGGCCGTCCGCATCCCGCTCGCGTCGCAACTCGACGCTGCGCAAACCTGTGCGAACGCGACGCGCGTCCACGATACCTGCTCCTTGCACGATTTCCACGTCGAACGTGTACAGCGGTTGCTCGCCATACCCGGTCGGATACCAGCGCTGCGGTCGCTCGATACGGAAGGACTGCGGGATACGGCTTCTGCCTTGGGGCAGCGTCACCCGTTGCGTGGCCATGACCTTCCTGTCGCCACCGGGTCCGGTCTTCCACAGGCGCACCTGGTAGTCGCCCGCGCGTGCTGCGTCCACCGTCGCAATCGCAGTCAGTTCCGCAACGGACGCCGTCACACGATCCTGCCGTACCTGCAGGTCTTCCACCATCGCGGCGCTCCAGCTCGTGAACTGGACGGACCCCCAGATGCCGGCCGTGACGTAGCGCGGCCCCCAGTCCCAGCCATAGTGGTACCCGGGCTTGCGCACGAAGTTGGCCGTCAGGACGTCTTTCGGCTCATCGCCGTAGGGGGACGGATAGTTGCCGGCGATGCGCTGCGACATGGCCTGCACGTGCGGAAGCATGCGTCGGATCGGCGAACGCAGTACCACACGCAGCTCGTTGGAACCTTCGCGCAGTCGCCCTTGCACGGGAATGCGCCAGGTGCGGAAGGCGTTGTCGGCATCCAGCACCTTCTCATCATTGAGGAATACCTCGGCGAAGGTATCCAGGCCGTCGAACGTCAACTCACTTCGCACCGCAGCGCGCTCGCCGGCGCTCACCTGGAAGGTGGTGCGGTACTCACAGTCGGCCAGGCCGATCCATTGCAGCCCGGCCTCGGGCGCACCGACATAGGGGTCGGGGATCAGGCCATGCGCCAGCAGATCGGTATGCACGGTGCCCGGCATCTTCGCGGCACGCCAGGAAGAACCGATACCCGCGTCGCCCGTCGCCGGGGCCATCTGCCGGAATTCCCAGCCGTCGTGCAGGACACGGCGATCCATGGCGTGGGCGCTGGCAGCCAGCATCATCAGCGCCATCACAAAGCACGGCGCCATGATGGCGCTGAGGGCACCCAACCGGCTTACCGCGAAGGACGTCGTGGACCTGGTAGGCATGCGGGGTTCCCTGGCGACGGCCGGCGCGGCCGTGGGCGATGCGTTTTGGATCGATCCAATTACGGTGCAGATTTACCACGCCATCCAGGATCTTGCATGCTGCTGCGCAGCAGTAGCGAGGGAGCGCGCCGGAAGAATGATCGGGCGCGCGCTCCCGCCCTTTCTCGATCACCGGCCTTGGTTTCGTATGCTAATTTCCCGCAATTCGACCGATCCAAAAGGCGTTGAGATGAAGCAGCTCGGTGCGGCGGCGGTGATACTGGCGGGACTCGCGGGAACGTCCACTTTCCTGCCGGGCGACGCACTTGCGGCGCCATCCAGCGTGGGCGATGCGGCCTACCGGGCGGTCGATCCCTTCATCGGCACGGGCGGCGAAGGCCACACCTTCCCGGGCGCTACCGTGCCGTACGGCATGGTCCAGCTCTCGCCGGACACGCGTATCCAGCCGCGCAAGGATGGCTACGGGTGGGCAGCGGGCTATCGCTACGACGACACGACCATCGTCGGCTTCTCGCACACGCATTTCTCGGGCACGGGTCACTCGGACCTGGGCGACCTGCTGCTGATGCCCACCACCGGCGAGCTGAAACTCGAGCGGGGCGATCCTGACAAGCCGCGCAGCGGTTACACGTCCCGCTTCCGCCATGCGACCGAAACCGCACAGCCCGGCTACTACGCGGTCACGTTGGACGATCACGAGGTACGCGCCGAACTGACCGCCAGCCTGCGCGTCGGCATGCATCGCTACACGTTTCCCAAGGACAAGCCGGCCCATGTGGTGCTGGATCTGCGCACCAGCATGTACGACTACCCCGGCAAGATCTCGTGGTCGCGGGTGCGCGTGCGGCCGGATGGTACGGTGACCGGCTTCCGCGAAACGCGCGGCTGGGCACCTGGTCGACAGCTCTACTTCGCCATGCGTTTCTCGCAGCCGATCACCGGCCACCAGCTGCACAACACCGAACAGGACATTCCCTACAAGGGGTTCCCGCCGCCGGGCGAGAAGGATCCCGGCCAGCGCGCACAGATCGAGGGGCGCCAGTTGGTGGCGGCGTTCGACATCGCACCCGCTTCCGGCCAACCGCTGCTGGTGAAGGTCGCCATCTCGCCGGTCAGCGAAGAGGGCGCCATCGCCAACCTCGATGCGGAAGCACCGGACTGGGATTTCGACGGCATGCGCGCGTCTGCGAAACAGCAGTGGAGCGACGCACTTGGCGCCGTCGAAGCCAAGGGTGACGCCGCGCAGCGCACCAGTTTCTACACCGCGCTGTACCACACGCTGCTGGGCCCCACGCTCTTCATGGACAGCGACGGCCGCTACCGCGGCCCGGACAACGCCGTGCATCAGGCGAAAGGTTGGACGAACTACTCCACCTTCTCCCTGTGGGACACCTATCGTGCACTGCATCCGCTTGCCACGTTGATCCAACCGGAGCAACGCACCAACGATTTCGTCAACTCGCTGCTGGCGTCACGCCGCGAAAGTCCGTACGGGGTGCTGCCTGTCTGGTCGTTCCACGGTCTGGAAACGTGGTGCATGATCGGCTATCACGCCGTCCCGGTGATCGCGGACGCCTACATGAAGGGCATCCGCGGCTACGACGCCGACGAAGCGCTGCAGGCCATGGTCGCCAGCGCCAACTACGGCCCCTACGACGGCATCGCCGCCTATCGCGAACTCGGCTACGTGCCGATCGACGAAGAAGGCGAAGCTGCGAGCAAGACGCTGGAGTACGCCTACGACGACTGGACCATCGCGCAGATGGCGCAGGCGATGGGCAAGGCCGATGTGGCGGAGGAGTTCAGCCGGCGCGCGGCCAACTGGAAGCATGCGTTCGATCCGGGCACCGGCTTCATGCGCGCCCGCAAGCGCGATGGTGCGTTCCGCGAGCCCTTCGATCCGACCGCCAGCGGCTACGGCACCGACTACACGGAAGGCAATGCCTGGCAGTACTCCTGGTACGTGCCCCAGGACGTCGCAGGACTGGCGGCGGCGCATGGCGGCAGCGATGCGTTGCTCAACATGCTGGATGCCGTGTTCGACGCCAAGGTCGATCCGTCTGTGTTCGAGCATATGGAAGACATCACCGGGCTGATCGGCTGGTATGCGCATGGCAACGAGCCCAGCCACCATGTCGCCTACCTGTACGCCTATGCAGGGCAACCTTGGCGCACGCAGGCGCGCTTGAAGCAGATCATGGACACCCAGTATGCGCCTCGGCCCGACGGCCTGGCCGGCAACGACGACCTCGGCCAGATGTCGGCCTGGTACGTGTTCACTGCGCTCGGCTTCTATCCGGTCACGCCGGGCAGCAACCAGTACGTGCTCGGTCGTCCGTTCCTGCCTCGCGCCACGCTGCATCTCCCCAACGGCAAGCGCTTCACCGTCGTCGCCGACGGCCTCGACGCTGCGCACACCTACGTGGGCAGCGTGACGCTCAACGGCAAGCCGCTGGGCCGGACCTATGTGGAACACGCGGAGATCCTGGCGGGCGGCGAACTGCGCTTCACCATGCAGGCGGCGCCGGACAAGGCGCGCACGGGTGCCGCGCTGCAAGCCCCTTACTCGATGACGCGATAAGACCCGCGCATTCTGCTCAGCCCCGCTGCGCGCCGGCATCCAGCGCCGCGCGCAGGGCACGGATGCGTTCGGGATCGGTTTCCGTCCAGTCGGAGGGCAAGCCCTCCAACGCCGTCGCGCGAAAGCGCATGGCCGACACCCGTAGCGCCTTGGCGGACGCATGGAACTCATGGGCGCCTGTGGCGACCGCAAGCGCCGCGACGTTGCCGGCATCGATACCTGCCCCCGGCATCACCACGATCCGCCCTGCCGCCTGTCGCACACGTGCGCCGACATTCCCCGCGCCCTCCATGGCCGTGGCGCATCCGCCCGACGTCAGTACCCGTGCGAAGCCAAGCCCGATCACCTGCTCCAGCGCTTCCGCAGGATTCCGTGCGACATCGAATGCACGGTGGAACGTGACCGGCAGCGATCCCGCCGCGGAGACAAGCTGTCGGCACAAGGACAGATCGACGTTTCCATCGGTATCGAGCGCACCGACCACGATGCCATCGCACCCCAGGCGGACGCAGCTCTCGATGTCCCGAAGCATCACCTCGGCTTCCTGCGCGCCGTATAGGAAATCGCCGGCGCGCGGCCGCACGAGCACGAACAGGGGAATCCGCAGACGCTCGCGCGTGATCGCCAACGTGCCGTAGGACGGCGTCGTCCCGCCGTATGCCAGTCCTTCGCACAGTTCCACACGGTCCGCACCGGCATGCTGCGCGACCAAAGCCGAGGCGAGCGAGCCTGCCGCTATCTCAAGTACGTTCACGCGCCCTCGCCGTAGACCGAGTCCGACGCCAACAAAGCGTCCTGCTTGCGCGCATCGCATACCGCGTACACGAACCCACCGTGCAATGCGTAGGCGCCTACGTCGCCATGCCGGTTGATGGCGAGGAAGCAGACCTGCAGCGACTTGCTGGCTTCAGGACGCTTACGTACCACCCTCTCGATGGCCTCGCGGCATGCGTCCATCGGCGTGCGGCCCTGGCGCATCAGTTCCACCACCAGGAAGCTCGCCGCGTTGCGGATCATTTCCTCACCCACGCCCGATGCCGTCGCTGCGCCCACTTCGTTGTCCACGTACAGACCTGCGCCGATGATAGGACTGTCGCCGACACGCCCGCGCATCTTCCAGGCCATGCCGCTGGTCGTGCACGCACCGGCGAGACGGCCCGTGCGGTCGATCGCCAGCATGCCCAGCGTGTCGTGATTTTCCTTGTTGCCAGGCTTCAGGGTCCGCTCGACGTTGATCTGGGGTGCGTACTTCGCTCGTCCGCGCCATTCCCTCCATGCATGTTCCGCTTCAGGCGTCAGCAGGCGCTGCTTCTTGAAGCCCTGCGACACGGCGAACTGCTGCGCACCTTCGCCGACCAGCATCACGTGCGGTGTTTCCTCCATCACCCGGCGCGCGACGCTGATCGGATGGTCGATGTCCTCCAGCGCCGCCACGGCACCGCAGCGTCCGTCGCCATCCATGATGCTGGCGTCCAGCGTCAGCACGCCGTCCCGGTCCGGATTGCCGCAGCGTCCGACCGTCGGGTTGCACAGGTCGGTCTCGGCCCACCGTGCACCCTGCTCGACCGCGTCCAGTGCGCTTTCTCCCGCCGACAGGCGCGTCCACGCCGCTTGATTGGCGCCAACACCGAAGTCCCACGTGGACACCACGCGCCCTCCCTCGACGGTGGCGCGATCGCCAGCTCCAGCGACGGTCGCCCGCGACATCGCCATGGCCCCGGCCGACAGGGCCACCTGGCCCAGAAACCTTCTCCTACCCTTCATGCGTGCTCCTCGATGGAATGTCCATAGCGGGACGAGGCATGCGCCCGCCAGTACATGGCGGCGCCCGCCAGGCCCAGTTGCCCATGATCGATGCGCCAGACGGGCGGCAACAGCCGATCCGCCGTGAATCTGGTCGAGTAGCGTTGCTGGAACGGTCCGGCATGCAGAAACGAGGCAATGTGCGTGGTCACACCGCCTGCTAGATAGACCTCGCGCGCTCCCAGCGTCAGTACCAGGTCTGCGACAAAACTGCCGAGCCAGGCGCAGAAAACGTCCAGCGTCTCGCGAGCCACCCCATCACCGGCCAACGCCGCGCCAACAATCTGTTCTGAGTGCTGATGAGCCGGGGACCCACCTCGCATGCGAGCCAGGACCTCGTACAGATTCTTCATCCCAGTACCCGACAGCACACGCTCGGTATCCACGTGCGGCCATCGCACGGCGAGGCTGCGCACGATCTCCAGCTCCAGCGGGGAATTCGCCGCCAGGGCGGCGTGGCCCGACTCGGTCAAGAGCACCTCTGTGCCCCTGCGATCAAGGCACATCGCGGCACCGAGCCCGGTGCCGGGTCCGAGCACCAGCGCGGGTGTCCGCAGGCCATCATCCCTCTGCCCCGGCAGTAGTGGAACGAGCGTGTGCCGCTGGATCCCCGGAAGGGCATGGGCAACTGCACCGAAGTCATTGATCAGGACCAATGAAGCAAGCCGCGCAGCATCTGCGGTTGCCACGACGGAGACCTCCCACGGCAGGTTGGCGTTGACCAAGCGGTCGCCGTGCAGGTATCCGGCAATGGCCACGACCGCATCCCAGTCCGTCTCTCCGCCTGGTTCACCTGCTATCCGGCTGAAATATTTGTTCAGGATATGCGCCAGTGAAACATGGTCCCTGCAGCGATAGACCACGACGTCCCGCACCGCCTGACCGTCACGGGTCCACCCCAACCTTGCATTCGTCCCGCCAACGTCGGCAACAAGGCAGGCCTTGGCGTGGCTCCGCACGGCATCCACTGATGGCTCCCCCTGCAGGCAGTGATCATTCGCAGGCGGCGATCATCGCATTAAATCGATCCAAATTTGGCGCGGATGGTCAACTGCGCAGGCCGCGAGAGCTATACCCCCAACACAAGCTACAGCCTCCCCGGTAGCGCGATGGCGGCGTGGCGCGCGTGGGATGGTTGTGGCAAACCTTGTTGAGCGGCATTCCGGTGTGATCCGCACGCCTACAACTCAGACTTGATCCTATGTCTGCTTCCGGCCTTGGATTCAACCGATCGACGCAACAGTTTTTCGATATCGCTCTGCTGGTGTTTCGTAGTCCAGCGTCTTGCGTGGCCGCTCGTTGAGCTGGCGCGCCACGGCGTCCAGCTTGGCCTGCGAGACGTTCGCCAGGTTGATGCCCTTCGGGAAGTACTGCCGCAGTAGTCCGTTGGTGTTCTCGTTGGTACCGCGCTGCCAAGGATGATGCGGATCGCAGAAGTAGACCTGGATGTCCGTGGCCAAGGTGAAGCGGCGGTGCGCCGCCATTTCCTTGCCCCGATCCCAGGTCAGCGACCGGTACAGCTGCTTCGGCAGGCGGCGCGCATTCTTGATCAGTGCATTGACCACGGTCTCGGTGTCCTTGCCTGCCACCTTCACCAGCATCAGATACCGCGTCTGTCGCTCCACCAGCGTGGCGATCTGACTGTTCCGGTCACCGAACAGCAGGTCGCCTTCCCAATGTCCTGGCACGGCCCGATCTTCGGCACTTGCCGGCCGCTCGCTGATCGAGACGGTGTCGGCAATCCGACCGTGGTTCTCTGTCTTCTGGGTGTGGTGTCGTGATCGACGCATCGCCCGCGTGCGCCTCAGATGGACGAGCAGTTCCTGCTTCAGCGCCCCGCGCGACTGGATATAGAGCGTGCAATAGATGGCCTCGTGGGACACTTGACGGCTCGCATCATCGGGATAGGTGCGTTTGAGCCAGCCGGCCACCTGCTCAGGCGACCACTGCCGCTGGATCTTCTCTGCCACGCGAGCAGCCAAGGCTCGATGCAGCGCCAGCTTACAGGGCTTGGGGCGCCGCGCCCGGTCCCAGGCGGCATGGTCGGCCTGGCTGGCGCGGTAGCCTTCAGGGCCGTCGTTGCGATCGATCTCGCGACTGATCGTGGATGGCGCCCGCCCCAGCAATGCGGCAATCGTGCGGATCGATCGTCCCGCCGCCAAGCCGCGGGAGATCTCCTCGCGCTCGGCCAGGCTCAGCACCCTCGGAGATCGACGCCTCACTGGCGGACGAATGCCGCCGTGCTCGGCCAAGATGTTCCGCACTGAGCTGTGGTGCCGGTCAAACAGGGAGGCGATCTGGTGCAGCGACTCGCCCTGCTGCCAACGGTTCCACATCAGCGCCTTCTGGGTGTCGGTGTAGTAGATCCTCTTCCTACGCTTCATCTGCAACACTCCCACTGCCTATGCAGCTATCCGTGTGTTGCATCGATCATATGAATCCGCGGCCAGGAACAGACACATCGGACGCAAGCAGCCCCGAAATCGCACATCACGCTGCGCCGCAAGGTACGAAAGCAAGAAACGGATAGTGACTGGCGACAAGGGCCGATAGATTCTCCCGACACAAAGAGACGGGAGTTGCAGATGGATGTATTGGCAAAGAAGGTGGCCATCGTCACGGGCGCCAGTTCCGGCATCGGACGCGCGACGGCCAGGCTATTCGCGAGAGAAGGCGCGAGCGTCGTGGTGAGTGGGCGCCGCCACGCCGAACTCGACGCGCTCGTCGGCGAAATCGAAGAGGCGGGCGGGCATGCCATCGCGGTTGCGGGCGACGTCAGGCGCGAAGAAGTGGCGAAGGCCCTGGTCGACGCGGCCGTCACCCGCTTCGGTGGCCTTGACGTCGCGTTCAACAATGCGGGGGTGGTGGGAGAGACGAAGCCCATCGCGGAGATGTCGCTTGACGAATGGCGCGAGACGCTCGACACCAATCTTGCCAGTGCGTTCCTGGGCGCCAAGTACCAGGTGCCGGCCATGCTGGCGCGCGGCGGAGGCTCGCTCATCTTCACGTCCTCCTTCGTCGGCTACACGGCCGGCTTACCCGGCATGGCGGCGTATGCCGCCAGCAAGGCGGGCCAGATCGGCCTGGTCAAGGCGTTGGCGGCCGAGTACGGCGCGAAAGGGGTCCGTGTGAATGCCGTGCTCCCCGGAGGCACCGACACGCCCGCCAGCATCACCAACGCGCCAGACGCCACGCCGGAGGTGCTGGCCTTCGTGGAGGGCCTTCATGCGTTGAAACGCATGGCCTCGCCGGAAGAGATTGCGCGCGCCGTCCTGCATCTCGCATCGGATGCGTCGAGCTTCATCACCGGCACGGCCTTTCTCGTTGACGGCGGCGCGTCCATCGCCCGAGCCTGACGCGGAACGACGTCCGCCTCGGTCGGAATCCGACATCGGCCGGATCGCTGCAAGCTCGCTTCGACTGCGACGCCAGCCTCTAGATCACCCCGGGAACCAGTGCCTTGGTGCGCCGCCTGTATGCCGCGTAGGCAGCGCCGAATTCCTCGCTGAGCCAGCGCTCCTCCACGCCGAGTTTGCGCCAGAAGGAGGCCAGCACGATCGCAACGGCAAGGAGACCCCGCCAGTCGCCTACCTTCAGCGCGGTGCCCAGGAATGCGAGCAGAAGACCGGTGTAGATGGGGTGGCGGATGTACCGGTAAGGGCCGGACTCGATGAGCTCGTGATCCTGCTTGAGCTGGACGACGCTGCTCCAGTTGCGCCCCAGGATATGCCGCGACCAGCAGGCCAGCATTGCACCCGCGGCGGCGAGCGCGAGACCCACTCCTTTGGTCCACAACGCCTTGGGAATGAAGCGCTCGTTGAGGAAGCTGCCCTGGAACCAGTCGCTTGGCCCGAGCAGCAGGAAAGCCATGAGCAAGGGTGCCCAGTAGACGACAAGCTGGAGCAACAGGGATTCGGTACGACTGGAGCGCTTTACGCCGCGGGCGCTCCACAGCCAGAAGAGTCCGACCGTCGCCCAGACCATCTTGAACCCGAGGGATATGAGATCCAAAAGGGATTCTCCAGGTATCGCCATCACCATCCGGCCGACCGGTCCGGCGCCTTTCCGATGCTCGGACTCGACTACCGGAACGCGTCTTGCCAGTTCAACCACCATGCCTTGGGGGGACGTGGAATACGCTCCCACCACAGATTCATCGCGTGCATGCTGCCACGCGACCACGCGTCCCGATGCGGGGCGTCGACCGGCAGGTCGAGAAGCGTTGCCAGCTTCGGATAGACCGGGCCGCTGGCAAGTGCGGGATAGCGCGTCAGCAGGCTGAGCAAGGCGAAGCTGTCTGATGCGGTCGCCTCGCGGACGACGGCCTCCTCGGCCCCGGGCGGACGCTTTCCCTCCGCCATCGCCAGGTCCAGTCGCTGGACGGCGGCACGGAAGGCGGGACTCGACATGGTGGAGAGCGGAATGCCGCTGCGCGCCGCGTCGAAGTCCAGACGCGATCCCGCAGGCACCAGCGTCTCCTGCCCGTCCACGCGATGCATGATCCAGCCACTGGTCACGTGGATCGTCCCTTCGCCCTGCGGGTTGCGGCTCATCTCGAACTCGCAGCCCAGGTCGACGGTTTCACTGGCGCCCGCTGCAATGCCGAAGTACCCGGGAGGCGCCCAGATGCGCGCACGTACGCGACCTTCCAGCAGTTCCAGACGATGATGGCCACCGCGCGTGTCCAGCAACCGGATCCGCGTTCCCGGCAGCACGTCCATGCGGCCGATGCGCGCCACCCGGACCGTGGCCGATTCTCCGGCGCTGGTCGTCAGCATGTTGCCGACGCCCAGCGTGGCCGGAAGTGGTCCGGCATCCGCGTCGACCGCCCACTGCCGACGTTCGTCCCAGTGCAGGCGCCAGGGCACCCAGACGGCGACGGCTGCCATGCACGCCGCAAGCGCGACGGCGCTTGCGATTACGGCGCGGCGCGTGCGCCTGCGCGGAACGATCGGCGGTCCCGCAGACCACACGCGCTCGGGTGCCGGCACATGCCGATACCGGCCCAGCAACGAGGTCAGGCGCGCCAGCGTCTCGTCGCCGGACTGCTGCGGATCCCACAGCGGATCAGGTTGTTCGGTCATCACCCCTCTCCTCGTGCCGCGCGGTCATGCCCAGCGCATCGCGCAGCCGGGCCATGCCGCGATGGAGGTTCACGCGGACCGACTCCGGCGTCATCCCGGTCAGGCTCGCGATCTCCGGACCACTCAGGCCTTCGACCAGTCGCAGCATCAGCGTTTCGCGATAGGCCTCGGGCAAGCGCCGGATCGCACGCAGGGCTTCGTTCGCCTGGGCGACAGATTCGGGACCCGCACCCGGCCACGCAGGATCGTCGGCTTCCGCAAGGACCCGTTCCTCGACCCTGGAAACCGGACGGTTCCGGCGGGCAATCTTCGCGATCCACGCACCGAAGGACGCGGGATCGCGCAGTTGCGCCAACCGGTCGAACGCGATGACGAAGGTTTCCTGCGTCAGTTCTTCCGCCCTGGCGCGCGAGGTCATGCCCAGGTGGATGGCATGCACCAGTGGCGCGAACGTGCGGTAGAGCCACGCGAACGCCGCCTGCGCGCCTCGCTGCGCGTCCTGCACCTGCCTGGCGATGTCAGCGGGATCGATCGTGGCCTTCATGGCCCATGGAGTCCGGAGTGGCGTGGAAGCAGAGGGCGGTCCGGGCGGAAGTGTTAACACGCCAGGCGCGGTTAACGGAGCGTGGCGATGCCGGCTCTTCTCTTCTGCACCCACCGGAGACCGCCCATGTCGCGCTCCACCCCCTTGGCCCTGCCGCGTGTCGCACGCACATGCGTCCTGTTGCTGGTTGCCGCGTGCGCACCACCGGACACCGCCGCGACGCCCGTCGTCGGACTGCCCTGCGAGGACTGCGACGTCCCCTTGATCGGCCTGCCCCCGGACCCGCCCGCCATCGCCCGACTGGCACCCGACGACGAACCCGGCGAGCGCCTGCGCCTGACCGGACAGGTGATTGATGCGGAAGGCAAGCCGCGCGGCGGCGTGGTGGTGTACGCGCACCAGACGGACCGGCAAGGCCTCTACCCGGGCGAAGGGGGCGACCGCGATGCAGGCATCCGCCAGCACGGGCGCCTGCGCGCATGGGCCGCCAGCGATGCGGACGGAACGTACACCTTCCTGACAATCCGTCCCGGCAGCTACCCGGGCAGCACCATGCCACAGCACATCCACCTGTACGTCATCGAGCCCGGCTGCGCGCTGTACTACATCGACGACGTGCTGTTCCGCGACGACCCGCACCTGACGGCCTCGGCCGCACGCAAGGCGAACAAGGGACGCGGGGGTGGCGGCATCGTGGCGCCGGTGCGGACCGCGGAAGGATGGCTCGCACGTCGCGACATCGTGCTGGGCCGGAACATCCCGGGGTATCCCGGATGCGCACCGTGAGAAAGCCCGTGTTGGAACGCTATCCCTTGCCGCTGCGCGTGCTGCACTGGCTGCTCGCCCTGCTGCTGGCGGTGCAGTTCACGCTCGGCTTCGTGGCGGAGTACGGCGTCGTGCGGTGGTCGGAGGCACTGCTGCGGCTGCATTTCCGGCTGGGCATGCTGATCCTGGGCCTGACGGTGCTACGACTCTGTCTGCGCCTGGTGATGTCCATGCCGGCAGTGGACACCGAGGAACCACCCGGCCTACATCGTGCGCGATCCTGGATCCATGGCCTGCTTTATCTGCTGGTGCTGGCATTGCCGCTCAGCGGGCATGTCATCTGGGTATGGATGGGCGCGGATCGCACCTTGTTCGGCGGTCTCGAGATGCCGGCGCTGTTCGTCCCGCCGGACGAGGAAACCGGACGCGCCGTCGCCTGGTACGTGCATGTGTACGGTGCGTGGATCCTGCTGGGACTGGTGTGCCTCCACATGCTCGCGGCGATGTTCCACCAGTGGACGAGAGGGGACGATTTCATCGCCCGGCGCATGGGGTTCAAGCGGCTTCAGCAGGAAGAACGCGAGGCGTGAGCTCTCTGGCGAACTCCCGATGTCCAGCGGCTACGGATGAATCCGGATACTGCCGGAACCGCATCCGTATGTCGTTGCTTCCCGCTCACCCGAGAGACGAATCCGGACAGCGACCCGCTCCCGTACTCGCTTGCCGCACCCTTCAGCGAGCGGAAGGCTGCCGCTCAGGCACTACGGATACTCCCTCGTCGGTCTGGAGCACGGGCTTCATGCTTCCATCCTCGTCGTACTGCAGGTAGTGGGCCGTGACCGCACGCCTGCCGATGGCACCGTTCTGGTCGCCGATGGTGAGGGCGGCGTTGTGCAGGAACAGATAGTCCCTGCCCTTGAACGTGGCGATGCCGGGATGGATGGTGAAGCTGTACTTCCCCGAACCCGTGAGTTCGCCGCGATACGTCCACGGCCCCTGGATGGAAGGGGCGGTGGCGTAGGACACCTTCTCGTCGCGGTGGGTCGCACGGTCGAGCGAGGCATAGGTGAGGTAATAGAGATCGCCACGCTTGTGCAGCCACGGGCCTTCCTCGAAGTGTGGTGGCGTGATCTCGGTGATGGGGCCGTCGATCTCGATCATGTTCGGCTTCAGCCGGGCGATGTAGCAATGCCGGTTGCCCCAGGCGATCCAGGTGGTGCCATCGTCGTCGGTGAACACCGTCGGATCGATGTCCTCCCAGCTGTGCGTGCCCTTGGGCGTCATCGCATTAGTGATGAGGGCCGCGCCCTTCGCATCGACGAACGGTCCCGTCGGGCGGTTCGACACCGCGACCGCGATGGCCTTGCCCGGCTGCGTGTCGTCGTGTTCGACCGCGGCGTAGAACCAGAACCGGCCATCCTTCTCGATGGCCTGTGACGCCCAGGCATCGGCCTTGGCCCAGGCGAAGTCGGCCACCTGCATGATCGGACCGTGGTCGACCCAGGTCGCCATGTCCGTCGTCGAATAGACCAGCCACTCGCGCATGGTGAACATCTCGTCGCGCTGCGCCTCGTCGTGTCCGACGTACAGGTACAGACGATCACCCACCACCAGCGGCGCCGGATCGGCGGTGAACTTGTCGCGGATCAGCGGGTTCGACCGTGGCGTCGGCGAAGTGGGCTCCTGCGCCCACGACTCCCCTGCCCACGGCAGCATCAGCGCTGCGCAAAGGCACAGCGTGCCTGCGGTGCGATGCGGCTTCATGGTGTTTCCCCCTTCGTGGACTGGTCCGGTGTGGCGATGGCGACCATGACATCGCCCTGCGCACGGACCGGAGTGGCGCCCAGCCACGCGATCGCCGCGAGCGCCATGCCGCGGAAGGCGGTCATGCGAGGTTGACTCGAGCGCATCTTTATTCTCCAGGGGCGGGAACGAACCGCGTGACGCTCACCAGGCACCGCTCCCGTCATTCGCCGCCCGTACGCCAGGCGAGCTCGAAGGAAAGCCGATGCTGTTGGCCGGGCTGGAGCACGCGCGGCGCAAGCGAGAAGGCATCCGGCGGACCGGTCTGCGGTTCGACGCAGGTCGTATGCGCCGCGGCGTCGTACACAACCCAGTGATCGGTATCGGCGCGCAGGTCGAGACGCTGTCCATCACGCGCCAGCGCGATCTCGCCCTCCGCCACGAAGCAGTCGTCCCACGGACCGGGGACGGGCGCCACACGGGGCAGCGTCGCGATGCCCTCACTGTCGCGCGGATACATCGCAGTGGGGGCGAAGATCAGGCGGTCGGGCTTGCGGAACCACGGATGCCAGCCCAGCACCGCCGGCATCGCTTGATCGTCCGCCTGCACGGCGAGCTGCAGTTGCAGGCGGTGGTCTTCCACGCGTATCGACTGTGTCGTGGTGCCACCGAACGGCCAATAGCCATCGCGCGGAAGCGCCAGCGACAGCGTGGCGTGGTCCGTCTCCAATGTTTCGATCCGCCACGGACGCGAGAAGCCGATGCCATGGATCGCGTGCCCGCCGAAGTTCACCGGCAACGCATGGGTGCGACCGTCGAGATCGAAACGTCCTGCGCGTATGCGTCCGACCCACGGCACCATCGGATAGCAGCCC
Source organism: Pseudoxanthomonas japonensis (assembly GCF_043632995.1). Taxonomy (NCBI): domain Bacteria; kingdom Pseudomonadati; phylum Pseudomonadota; class Gammaproteobacteria; order Lysobacterales; family Lysobacteraceae; genus Pseudoxanthomonas; species Pseudoxanthomonas japonensis. The sequence goes on from NZ_CP171632.1 coordinate 4,057,923, forward strand.
CAGGCGATGGTCGCGGGCCAGCCGTCATCGGGGCCGATCAGCCAGTCCATGCCGTCATGGCGGATCTGCGCGATGCGGCCGCCAGCTTCCGGTGCAAGCGCGACCTCCAGCCGCCCTGCGCGCAACCAGTGCAACGGACCTGCCGGCATCGGTGCCAGCGCATCGTCCCAGGCAGCGTGACGCGGATCAGCCGCCATAGGGATCGATCGTGCGGATGCGGCCATCCGCCTCGTGGTGCAGCACGGTGCACTTCGCCGTGCGCAGGTGCGTCACGCCGCCGGAGTGCAACGCATCGTGATAGAAGAGATACCACTGTCCGCCGAAGGCACAGATGGAATGGTGCGTGGTCCAGCCGACCACCGGCGTCAGGATCACGCCGCCGTAGGTAAACGGGCCATACGGACTGTCGCCTACTGCATAGCACAACAGGTGGGTGTTGCCGGTGGAATACGACAGGTAATAGCGACCTTCGTGCTTGTGCAGCCACGGGCCTTCGAAGAAGCGGCGGGCATGGTCGTCCGCACGCAGCGGCACGCCCTGCTCGTCCACGATCACGATCTCCCGCGTGGGCTCCGCCAGCGCCTTCATGCCGGCATCCAGTCGCGCCACACGCGGTCCGAGCGCGGGCGCGTCGCCGGTCGGCTCCTCATGCGCGGTGTCGTACGCGTTGTCGCGGTAGCGCTGCAACTGGCCACCCCAGATGCCGCCGAAGTACAGGTAGTGCGCGCCGTCGTCATCCTCGAACACCGCAGGATCGATCGAGTACGTGCCGTCGATCGGCGCCGGCTCCGCGACGAACGGGCCTTCCGGCCGGTCGGCGACCGCCACACCGATGCGGAACAGGCCACCGCCGTCCTTGGCGGGGAAGTAGAGGTAGTAGCGGCCATCGCGATGCGCGGCATCCGGTGCCCACATCTGCTTCTCGGCCCATGGCACGTCGCGCACATGCAGCGCGACGCCGCAGTCGGTGACCTCGCCCTCCGGCGACTCCATGCGCAGCACGTGGTAGTCCTCCATGCCGAAGTGCCCGCCTTCGTCATCGAAGGCGCCGCCACCGTCGATGTCGTGCGAGGGATAGATGTAGAGCCGCCCTTCGAACACGTGCGCCGACGGGTCGGCGGTGTAGATGTGGGTGACCAGCGGCCGGGAGATCGCGCGTTCCGCGAGGCGGTCGAGTTCGACGGCGCGCGGCGTGGCGTCGTCGTGGACGGGTGTGTCGTTCATGGGCAAGGACATGGAGGTCACGCGGCTGCGCCCGCGGTGCGACGGCGCTGGTCGAGCTCGTGTTCGATGCGCGTCTCCATCGGCTTGTCGATCCGATAGAGGAAGAGCAGCGCCACCGCGACCAGGAAGGGAATGGAGCAGTAGACGCTGACGGTCAGGCGGATGCCATCGACGACCGCGGCCGACTGTTCGTCGGCGCCGGCCTGGTAGCCGTAATGCGCCAGGATGCCGGCGACCAGCGCACCGCCGACGCTCAGGCCGATCTTCAGGCCGCACAGCATGGCGGAGAAGATGATGGCGGTGGCGCGACGGTGGTTCTTCCACTCCGAGTAGTCGGCGACGTCGGCGATCATCGCCCACAGCAGCGGGATGGTGATGCCGTAGCAGAAGCCATGCAGCATGAAGGCGCCGAACGCCAGCGCGACCGCGGTGGGCGGGAACACATAGAACGCGAGCAGGAACAGCGTCGACACGAATAACGCACCGCCGAACACGTCACGCTTGCCGAAGCGGTCGGCCAGTTTCCGCGATACACCGATGCCCAGAATCATGCAGAGGATGCCGCTGCCGTTGAACAGGCTGAAGGTGGAGGTGGCGGGATCTTCCGGCCACGTGAAGCCAGCCAGACCCGCGCCGGTCAGCGCCGCGTTCAGGGCGGCGATGAAGCCGTTGAATCCCGAGTCGGCAAGGAAGCCCGCCAGCGCCGCTTCGTGCATGTAGTACTGGAAGTAGTAGATGTACGTGCCGCCCTTCAGCGCCAGGTTGATGAACACCAGCACCGTCAAGGCCAGCATCACCTGCCAGGGGCGGTTGCGCGCCAGGTCCGCGAGGTCCTGCATCACCCCGCCGGACTGCGCCTTCGTCGGCACGATGCGTTCGCGCGTGGTGGCGAAGGTGATCAGGAAGAACGCCGTACCCACCACGGCGAACACGGTCATCACGCGCTCGAAGCCGACCACGCGGTCGCCGTCGCCGAGGATCAGCACCAGCGGCATCAGCAGCACCTGGATGATGAACTGCGCGATCATCACCGCCACGAACCGGTAGGCGGACAGGCTGTTGCGCTGGGCCATGCTGCCGGTCAGCACGCCGCTGAGCGCGGAGTACGGCAGATTGTTCGCCGCATAGACGAGCACCAGCAGGCTGTAGGTCATCAACGCATAGGCGACTTTCCCGCGTTCGCTGAAGTCCGGCGTGCTGAAGGCCAGCAGCGACAGCACGCCGAACGGCACCGCCGTCCACAGGATCCACGGCCGGAACCTGCCCCAGCGTGTCGACGTGCGGTCGGCGGCGATGCCGATCAACGGCGTGAACACGAACGCGCCCAGCAGGCCGACCACGAAGATGATCGTCGCGGCCGTCGCCGCCGGCAGGCGGTAGACATCGGTGTAGAAGAACGCGAGATAGGTGATCAGCGTCTGGAAGATCAGGTTCGCCGCCAGGTCGCCCAGGCTGTAGCCCAGCTTTTCGCGGATCGATAGCGTGTGGTCAGTGCTGGCCATGCGTCGGCTGTCCTGGACGTCGTGGAAAGAAAGAATGCGGGATTATGCGGTGCGTTTCGCTCATTGCGCGGTGACCTCGAAAGGTGCATGCGCGCGGATATCGGCACTGGATCCGCCCACGCGCACCTCGTAGCGACCCGGCGGCACGGTGTAGGCGCCGCGCGCCTGGTCGTAGCGGCGCAGGGCCTGCTGCAGCTCAAGCTCGAACACGACCGTGCGCTGCTCGCCGGCCGCCAGGTGGATGCGCTGGAAGCCGCGCAGCTCCTGCTGCGGATCGTCGGGGCCGGCCGTCAGCGGGCGGACGTACAGCTGCACCACCTCATCGCCCGTCCGCTTGCCCGTGTTCGCCACCTCCACCTGCACGCGCAGGCGACCGTCTGCGGCGACGGTGCGTGCATCGGTGCGCAGGTTGCGGTAGTCGAAGCGGGTGTAGGACCGGCCGTGTCCGAACGCATACAGCGGCGTGCCGCGGAAGTAGCGGTAGGTGCGGCCTTCCATCGTGTAGTCGTCGAACGCCGGCATCGCCTGGTCCGCCGTGTAGAACGTCACCGGCAGGCGGCCGGCGGGATTCGCATCGCCGAACAGCGTCTCGCCCACCGCCGTGCCACCCCGCTGCCCTGGATACCAGGCCATCAGGATGGCCGGCAGGTTCGCCTGCGCCCAGTCCACCGCCAGCGCGGAACCGCCGGTCAGTACCAGCACCACCGGCTTGCCAGTGGCATGCAGCGCTTCCAGCAGAGCGCGCTGCGTGGCGGGCAGGCGCAGGTCGGTCCGGTCGCCACCGGCGAAGCCCGGATAGTTGACCGTCATCTCCTCGCCTTCGACGTCGCCGGTCAGGCCTCCCACGAAGACCACCACGTCGGCGTTGCGGGCGATGTCGAGGGCCTCCTCGAACGGCGGCTTGGCGCCCGGCATGCGCCACGCCAGACGCACGCCGGCATCGCGCTCGGCGTCGTAGTACTCCAGTCGCAGGTCGTAGGCGCGTCCGGCTTCCAGGTCCAGGTCCACGTCATCGCTGCGCAGGCGATCGCTGTTAGTCCAATGGTCGAGCACGCGCTTGCCGTCCACGTACAGGCGGAAGCCGTCATCCGCGGCCGCTTCGATCCGGTAGCGGCCCGACACCGGCGGCAACAGCTGCCCGCTCCAGCGGATGCTGAAGCGGTCGCTCGGCACGCCCTGCCCCGGACCCGCCTCGCCACGCGCCTGCAGGTTGTCGGTCGGCGAACCGCGATCCCAGCGGAAGCCGATCTGCGCATCGGTGCGTACCAGGGCGGGCGGCCCGGACAGGTCCTGCGTGCGGAAGTATTCGCCGCGCAGCCCGCGCTCGGGAGAATCGGCCGACGGCCGCAGGTAGGCGGCCTCGATGAGGGGGGTGGCCGCTGGATCGTCGCGCCCCTCCACCAGGTCCACGCCGCGGGCGTAGCTCACCTCGACGCCCTTTGCGGCATCACGGATGCCCTGCAGGATCGTCACCGGCGCGGCCGGCGTACCGAAGTAGTTGCCGAGCAGCGCCATGGTGTCGTCGGCGGTTGGGCCGACCACGGCGATGCGCTTCAGGTCGCGCGACAGCGGCAGCAGGCCGTCGTTCTTCAGCAGCACCAGCGATTCGCGCGCCGCCTTCAAGGCCAGTGCGTCGTGCGCCGGCGCCTGGTTGACCGAGTACGGAATGCGCGCCCAGCGCACACGCTCGGGCGGATCGAACATGCCCAGCCGCATGCGCGCGGCGAACAGGCGGGTGACCGCGTCGTCGATCTCGGCCTCGCTTATCAGCCCCTGGCGTACGGCGGCGGGCAGCGTGGCGTATTCCTCGCCGCACTCCAGCTCGGTGCCGTTCTTCACCGCCAGCGCCGCCGCTTCCTCGCGGGTGGCGACGATCTTGTGGTGCTTCCAGATGTCGACGATGGCCCAGCAGTCGGAGACTACATACCCCTTGAAGCCCCAGTCACGGCGCAGCACGTCGCGCAGCAGGAACCTGCTGGCACTGGCGGATTCGCCATACACGCGGTTGTAGGCGCCCATCACCGCGTCCACGTCGCCCTCCTTCACCAGCGCTTCGAACGCGGGCAGGTAGGTGTCGTACAGGTCGCGCTTGCTGGGTTTCGCGTCGAAGTGGTGGCGATCGGCCTCCGGACCGCTGTGGACGGCGAGATGCTTCGCGGTCGCGTCCAGCTTGCGATACACGGGATCGTCGCCCTGCAGGCCATGCACGAACGCGACGCCCATGCGCGCGGTGAGGTACGGATCTTCCCCATAGGTCTCCTGTCCCCTGCCCCAGCGCGGATCGCGGAAGATGTTGATGTTCGGCGACCAGAAGGTCAGCCCCTGGTAACGGCCGTGCTGCCCGTCGCGGACGAACTGGTGGTGCTTGGCGCGCGCTTCGTCGCTGATCGTGGTGGCCACCTCCCCCATCAGCGGCACGTCGAAGGTGGCCGCCAGGCCGATGGCCTGCGGAAACACCGTCGCCTGCCCGGCGCGTGCCACGCCATGCAGCGCTTCGTTCCACCAGTCGTAGGCCGGCACGCCCAACCGCTCGATGGCCGGCGCTGCGTTCTGCATCTGCGCGGCCTTTTCCTCCAGCGTCATCTGCGCGACCAACGCCGCGGCGCGCGCCTCGAAGCTGTTCGAGGTGTCGAGCCACGGTTTCGTGTCGGCGGCGTGCGCGGACGGTGCCATCCATGTGGCCACACACAGTGCCAACGCGCACAGAACCGGCGCGACGCGCCGGGCGATGGAAACGGACATCATGGTCTTCATCATTCGCTCCTCTGGGCGCGCTCGTCGCGCGCGTACGGTCCCAGCAGCGCACCGACGAAACCGCCGGCACGGTCGGTACTCAGCACGGTGCCGTCGACCCGGCTGGCCAGCGTCTGCCATCCGCGGCCATCGCCGGCATCGAACGCGAAACCGTAGTCGCCTTCGTCGCCCTCGATCTTCAGGCGGAGCGCACCGGTGGCCCCGACCTCGTGTGTCGCCAGCGTGCGCGTGATGCCGCTGCCGTCGCGTGCTTCCAGGAACACGGCGATGCGATCGCCCGCCGTGCGGCGTACCCCGAGGAAGTACCAGTAGGCCTCGCTCTGGAAGGCGGCCAGTCCCGCGGCCACGCCGGGCACAGGCGCTGTCATCGCGGTGCTGGCCTCGAAGCGCAGGTGCTGCTGGCGACGGCCAAGGAACGCAGGGTTGCGCAGCGTGCCCAGGCCTTCCGCCAGCGGCGTCAGCGCCAGCGAACCGGGACGCGCGGCAAGGTCCGCCCAGGCGGTCTTCGGCACGCGCACGCGCAGCCAGTCGGAGGCGAGCGCCGGGCCATCGAACTCGTCGCGATGTACGAAGTTGCCGGTGGACGGCGCCTGCGGGGCGTCGCCGCGCATCCACGAGGGCGCTTTCACGACATAGGGAATCGTCTGGTCGGCGGGCAGGATCTCCGGCCAGCCATTGCGCCACTGCACGGGCAGCAGATAGGTTTCACGCCCGGTGTTGTAGTGGCGCTGCTGGTAGTTGCGGCTGGCGAGGAACACCGCCCACCACGATCCATCCGGCCCTTCCACCAGATCGGCGTGCCCCGCATTGGTGATCGGCAACGGTCGATCTGCGGGCAGGTCGCGCTGCGTCAGGATGGGATTGCCTGCATACGGCACGTAAGGACCCCATACCTCACGGCTGCGCAGGACGACCTGCGAATGCTGCGGTCCGGTACCGCCTTCCGCATCGGACAGGTAGTACCAGCCCTGGCGCTTGTAGATATGCGGACCTTCGATCCAGATCGGATTCTTCTCCGGCTCCACGCCGCCATCGATCAGCACCTTGCGCGGACCGATCGGCTGGAAGCGCGCCAGGTCGATTTGCTGCATCCAGATGGCGCGGTGGCCGTCGTAGCGCGCCGGTCCCGGCGGCTCGTCGTTGTTGAGCAGGTAGACCTTGCCGTCGTCGTCGAAGAACAGCGACGGATCGATGCCGCCGATGGTCGGCAGCCAGTGCGGATCCGACCACGGGCCGGCGGGGTCGCGCGCGGTGGCGATGAAATTGCCGCCACTGTCGGTGGCCGTGGTGACCACATAGAACACGCCGTCGTGGAACTCGATGGTGGGCGCGAAAATGCCGCGCGACACACTCAGTCCGTCGAAGTCCAGCTGGGTGGGACGGTCGATGACGTTGCCGATCTGCTTCCAGTGCACCAGGTCCGTGCTCTCGAACACGGGAATGCCCGGGAAGTAGGTGAAGCTGGAGTTGACCAGATAGAACTTGCCGTTGGCCGCGACGATGCTGGGATCGGCGTGGAAACCCGCCAGCACCGGATTGCGGTAGTGGCCGGCGGGCAATGGCGCTTCGAACGCCTTGTCGCGACCGCTGTATTCGAACCAGTCGAAGTACACCGGCGGCGCGGCGGGCGACTGTGCATGTACGTGCGCGGCCAGCGACAGCAGAGCCGTGATCAGCACGCCGCGTGCACCGACGTGACGCCCGCGACATGCGCGCGCCTCGCCGTGGTCGTCCTGTGGCTTGCGCAGGGAGAACAGCTTCATCGGGGCACCTCGGGCGTCGTGAGGGAGAGTTCGAAAGGACCGGCCGGCAGTCCGGCGGTGTCGCGCAGCGTGCAGACCGGGCCGTCCGCCCAGCAGTAGCGCACCCGCGTCGCATCGACTAGGTCCGCGCCGCGCAGAACGACGGTGTTCCCTTCGAGCGTGGCGTCTGCGTATCTGCAACGCGCCTGCGCGTCGCAGAGTTCGAAGCCGATGGGGCCGTTCGCGCCGGTTGTCGTCAGCGCACCGGTGACGCCGCCGAACGCGACACGCACGCCGTCGGCGGCGCGCGTCGCCTCATGCACGACCGGGCCGGACGGCGCGAGCGCGCGTTCGCCGTAGACGACATGACGCGCCACGCGTGCCAGGCGTCGGCCCAGTTCCTGCTTGTTCGGGGGGTGGATGTCGTACGCATCACCGATGTCGATGGCGACCACCAGCCCCGAATGCGCGTCTTCGGCGACCACCTGACGCTGCGCCTCGCGCAGCTCCGCCCAGCCGCTGTCGACCGGTGCGCTCGGCGGCATGCCATAGCCGGCCAGTTGCACGACCAGCAGCGGCATGCGGGAACCGAACTGCCGTCTCCAGTCGTCGCGCAAGGTGCGCAACCGTGCGGCATAGGCGGCGCCCTCGCCGGTGTTGGACTCGCCCTGGTACCACAGCATGCCGCGCAGGCCGTAGTCGCCCAGTGGCGCGATCATGCCGTTGTATAGCGTCGACAGGCCGTTCGCGGCCTGCCACGGCGCGCCGGGCGGCGCGTCGTCGCCGGGCGCGAGCTTGTAGCGCCATGACGCATCGAGGGCGACGCGCGTGCCGTCGTCGAAACGCAACGCGTGCGCACTCGCCGGCCCCGCAAGTCCGCCATCGCGATAGGTATCCAGCACGTTCACCACCACCGTGTTGGCGCCCGCCTTCAGCAGACCCGGAGGCAACCGGTAGTGGCGTGGCTCGCCCGCACCGTACTCGCTGCCGACCGCCCTGCCATTCACCCAGGTCATGTCGGTTTCGTCGGCAGGCGCCAGTTCCAGCGTGGCGGACGTCGCGGCCTGCGCCGCCGTCAGCGTCACCTGCGCGCGGTACCAGACCATGCCGTTGTAGTCCGCCAGCGCAGGGACGCCCCAGCGCTCCCATGCGCCGAGCGACGCTGGCGCCTCGCGCCAGCCGGCATCGGGGGCATCGGACCGCCATGGCCTGTCGCCGGCTACGGCGCCGGGGCGCGTGGTCCACCAGCGCTCCCAGTGCCGTCCCCATTGCGCCAGCGCCGCCGCGGGATCGTGTGCGTAGAGCGCCAGCACATCCAGCGCCTCCTCCGCGCCCCCGCCCGCCCGCAGAGCATCCGCACCGGTCCAGGCCTCGATGCGCGACCCGCCCCACGCGGCCTGGATGAGCCCCATCGGCACATCGACCGTCTTCTGCAGTTCGCGTGCGAAGTAGAAGCAGGCAGCGGAAAAGTCGCGCACCGTCTCCGGCGATGCGACCTTCCACGCAGTAGCACTCGGGAACGTGGCCTGAGGCATCACCGCCGCCACCTGCGGCACGGTGAACAAGCGGATCCGCGGGTGCGACGCCGAGGCGATCTCGCTGCTGGCGTCGAGCGCCCGCCAGACCGGAAGTTCCATGTTCGACTGCCCCGAGCACAGCCACACGTCCCCGATCATCACGTCGCGCACGACCTGCATCGCCTGCCCTGCCCTGGCCACGAGCTCGTAGGGGCCACCGGCCGCCGCCGGCCGCAGTGTCGCGCGCCAGCGACCGTCTGTTCCGGCCTGCGTCGTGACCGTCTCGCGCGCAAGGGTGACGCTGACCGTTGCGCCTGCATCGGCGGTACCCCATACCGGGATCGGGCGCTCCCGCTGCAGCACCGCGTGGTCCTGGAACAGCGCGTGCAACAGCGGCGCATCCTGTGCGCGTGCACCACCGCCGATGAACAGTAACGCGAGCGCCAGGGTCTTGCCTGCCAGCGTGATAGCACGACTCATCGCCCATCCCCCGGCGCGAACGGGAACTGCAGCGACTCGTAGTACGCTAGCGGATGCGCGGGCGGCTCCTCCCCGGCCGGCAGTGCGCGTCCGTTGAGCGACTGGAAGTAGGCGACGCTGGCGTCGCGCCACCACTGCGCCTCATTGCGCTGGATGCGCAGGAAGGCGGCGACGTGCCGGTGGCGCTCGGCATCCACCCGGCCCTGCAGTCGGTCCCATGTCGCCTGCATCGCCTCGACGCTGCGCACACCACGCGTGTAGCGATGGACCAGTTCATCCCACAGCGGACGCCCGGACCCCATACGGTGCTCCCACGGCACGTGGTGGAACCACAGCAGCAGCGAGTCCGGCACGCGCTCCACGTCGGCGAACACGTCCGCCACATCAGCCGCGTACTGCGCCACGGCATCGCTGCCGTGCGACGTGCGGTCGAAGCCGATGCCGTCGCGGTCGGCACGGTGGTAGTACACCGAGGTCCAGTCCGCACGCGGTCCCCCATCGACCCACGGACCCGGCCCGTAGTGGTGGCCACGCGCCATCACGTGGTGCAGGCCCAGCGGCGTCATGTAGTCCACGGCCGCCTCGCGCGAGGCCATCATCATGTCGACGACCGGCGCCACCACGTCGGGATCGCGCGAGAACGTCATCGCTACCCAGTCGGCCGCGATGTCGCGCGCCGACTGCCGCGGATTCCAGGCCAGCCGGCCGAACGCATACCAGTTCGCCTGGTCGAAATGCGATCCGCTCCAGGTACGGTCGTCGCCGATGTTGGCGACGCCGGCGATGCCGGACAGCGCATGGCCGTCCAGCGAGCCGTCGATCACCCGCGCGACGGTCGAACCGGGACCGCGCGCATGGGTGTCGGCGTGCAGGACTTCTTCGTACAGCGGCCCCAGGTAGACCAGGTGCGTCGCGAAGCCGAGATATTCCTTGGTGATCTGGAACTCCATCATCAACGGCGTGCGCGGCATCGCGCCGAACAGCGGGTGGAACGGCTCGCGCGGCTGGAAGTCGATCGGCCCGTTCTTCACCTGCAGCAGCACGTTGCGGCGGAAGGCGCCGTCCAGCCCGACGAACTCGTTGTACGCCTGCCTGGCGCGGTCCTCCGGCACGTCGTGCGCGTAGACGAAGGCGCGCCACATCACCACGCCACCATGCGGCGCCAGCGCATCGGCCAGCAGGTTGGCGCCGTCGGCGTGCGAACGTCCGTAGTCCTGCGGACCGGGCTGGCCTTCCGAGTTGGCCTTGACCAGGAAGCCGCCGAAATCCGGAATGAACGCGTAGATCTCGTCCGCCTTGTTCCGCCACCAGCGCTGCACGTCGGGATCGAGGGGATCGGCCGTCGCGAGCCCGCCGATCTCGATGGGTGCACTGAAACGCGCACTCAGGTACACGCGTATCCCGTACGGGCGGAACACGTCCGCCAGCGCCGCCGCCTTGCGCAGGTAGTCCGGCGACAGGCTCAGCGCGTTCGCATTGACGTTGTTGAGGACGCTGCCGTTGATGCCGAGCGAGGCATTCGCCCGCGCGTAGTCGATGTAGCGCGGGTCCTGCCAGTCCGGCAGCGTATGCCAGTCCCACAGCGAGCCGCCGGCATAGCCGCGCTCCACATAGCCGTCGAGGTTGTCCCAATGGTTGAGCACGCGTCGGGCGATCGCCGGCGACTCGCGTACCTCCAGCCGATCGAGCGACGCGCCCGTCTGCATCAGGCGCAGCAGGTGGAAGACGCCGTACAGCACGCCGACGTCGTCGCGCGCAGCCACGACGATCACATCGCGTTCGCCGATCCGTGCGGACCGGAGCAGATAGCCCTGGTCGCCCAGTGCCTGAAGGTCACGACGGAACGGTGCGACCCAGGGCGACGACTGCGGCGTGCCCAGGACGAACGCACCACCGTCGCCAAGCGTGGTGCGCAACCGGGGCGTGACGCCCAGCAGGCCGGCCAGACCGCGCTCCAGTTCCTCGCGCGCGACGCGCTGGGTAGCGGTCCGGTCGGGCGCGACGATCTCCTTCGCGTGGGCGCGATACCCGCCCGCCGATGTGGCGTCGACCGGCACGTAGCGCATCCACAACGCGTAGCCGTCTTCCGCCCATGCGGTGCCGGTGCATGCCCACAGGGCCAATGCCATGGCCAGCCGCCAGCCTCGACGCCGGTCGCCCAACCCGGAGGTTAGCGGTAACATTCCAATGTCCGGGGGACAGGCGGGCGCGAACTGTTCCATCATCCCGCCAGATGCCGATGCCGGACCGGCCGGCCGCCATCTGGCGGCGCCACCGTAGAAGAAGGGAACGTGTAGTGGACAAGCCGAAGAAGTCGATCCGCCGCAAGACCAGCGGCGTGACGATCGACGAGGTGGCCGCCCGGGCCGGCGTGTCGCCCATGACCGTGTCGCGGGTGATCAACAACCAGGGCAAGGTCCGCGACGCCACCCGCGAACGCGTCATGCGCGCCGTGCGCGAGCTGGGCTACACGCCCAACCTGGCGGCCAGTTCGCTGGCCGCCGCGCAGCACACGCGCATCGCGCTGATCTATACCAACCCCAGTGGCGCCTACCTGCGCGAACTGCTGGTCGGCCTGCTGCGGGTCGCGTCCCGCACCGCGATCCAGCTGGTGGTCGACTACTGGGACGACCTGGATACCGAATCCGAGCGCAAGGCCGCCCATGCATTGGGTGCGCGCGTCGACGGCGTGATCCTGCCGCCGCCGCTGTGCGAATCGCGTGCAGCAGTAACGGAGCTGGTGAAGGCCGGTGTTCCCGTGGTCGCCATCGCGTCGGGCCGCTTCAGCGACGAGATCTCCTGCGTGCGGATCGACGACTTCCGCGCCGGCAGAGAGATGGCCGAACACCTCATCGAACAGGGCCACAGCCGCATCGGCTTCATCCGGGGACGCAGCGACCTGAGCGCCAGTTCGCGCCGCTACGATGGCTTCGTCACCGCGCTGCATGAGGCTGGACTCGAAGTGGATAGCGACCTCGTCCAGCAGGGCGACTACACCTACCGCTCCGGGCTGAAGGCCGCCGAGAAACTGCTCGCGCACCGCAAGCCGCCGACCGCGATCTTCGCCAGCAACGACGACATGGGCGCGGCGGCGATCTCGGTGGCGCATCGGCGTGGCCTGGACGTGCCGCGCGACCTGTCGGTCGTGGGCTTCGACGACACCTCGGCCGCGACCACGGTCTGGCCGGAACTCACCACCATCCACCAACCGATCGCGTCGATGGCGAATACGGCCATCGACATCCTGCTGCGCAGCATCCGGCGCAAGTCCGACAGTACGCGCGTGTTGATGGATCACGTGGTGCCGCACCGGCTGGTCACCCGCGACTCGGTGGCGGCGCCGCCGAAGCGCCGATAGCGCACCACGGGTCATCACCGCGAGCCCTCCCTGCGGACATGAGGGGCGGACGGCGAGGCCGCAGTGGTTACGCGTCCGGGCATGCGACGGTGGCCTCGGCTTCGTTCAATGCACCCAGCGCCACGCGCGACACCGAGACCGTCATCGCGCCCGCCGTACCGATGGACCACGGACGGTCCAGCTTGGCGACATCGGCACCCGCCTTGGCCAGGCACTTCAGCGGCACGCCCACACGCGTCCACTGGCCGACCGGCAGCTTGGCCAGCGTCGGCGCCAGCGCCACGCGCGCGGTGCAGCCGGTGCCGCAGCCGACCGACAGCCAGGCCTCGGCGGTCGGGGCGGCGTCCACGCGCAGCGTCGTCAGCAGCATCACATCGCCATTGCTCTCGCGCTGCAGGTCCAGCGCCGTATGCGACTGCAGCGCCGCGACCGCCTCGCCCTTGCCGGACCACGCCAGACGACGTCCGTCTTCCTGCGCCTGATGATCCACGCCGGTGACCTTCAGCAGATCGCCGTCCAGCGCGTCCGGCACCTTGGTGACCGTCACGCCCTGGCCATCGGCGGTTTCCAGCCGCAGCGCCATGCCCGACCCGGCATCGCCGCGTGCGAAGAACACGCCGCTCGCGCCCTCGTCGCCGGTCACGCCGGACTCTTCCGGCAGCGCCGCCAGGTCGCCCTTGTCGGCATAGGTCAGGCCGAAGCCGAAGGCGAACAGCGGGTCGTAGCCCGCCTGCCCCACGTTGTTGGCGTACTGCACCGCCGTGCGCGGCCAGCTGAAGCTGAGCTTGCCCTTGAAGTCGTGCTGCACGCTGCCATCGGGCTTGCGCAGCAGTACGTCGGCGATGCCCGCGCCTTCCGAGCCCGGCAGCCAGGCGGCCAGGAACGCATCGGACGCATTGATCTCGCGGTTCACCCACAGCGGGCGACCGCTCAGGAACACCGCGACCACCGGGATGCCCTCGGCCTTCAGGCGCTTGAGCAGCGCCAGGTCGGCCTCGTCGCCCGGCTTGTACGCCAGCGTCTGCAGGTCGCCCTGGAACTCGGCATACGGGTTCTCGCCGAACACGACCACCGCCACGTCCGGCTTCTGCGTGTATTTGCCGTCGACGGACAGGATCGCCTCGCCGCCGGCCGCCTTGGCCTGCTGCGCGATGCCCTCGTAGATCGTGTCGGCGTTGGGGAAGTCCTTGCGCGTGGTGCCGGTGCCCTGCCAGTTGAGCGTCCAGCCACCGGCCTGCTTGCCGACATCGTTCGCGCCATCGCCGGCCACCAGGATGCGCTGCTTGGGCGAGATCGGCAGCACGCCGCCCTGGTTCTTCAGCAGGACCAGCGATTCGCGCACGGCCTGGCGTGCGATGGCGCGATGCTCCGGCGCACCGAGCAGGGCGAACTGCCCGCCCACCGCACGCGAGGACGGCTTGCCCGCTTCGAACAGCCCCAGGCGGAACTTCACCCGCAGGATCCGGCGTACCGCATCGTCCAGCCGTGCCTGGCTGATCGTGCCGGCCTTCACCGCCGCCAGCGTGGTCTCGTAGAAGCCCTTCCAGCTGTCCGAGGCCATCGCCATGTCCAGGCCAGCGTTGATGGTGGCCGGACAGTCGGTATTCGTGCAGCCCTTCACCTGGCCGTGGCCGTTCCAGTCGCCGACCACGAAGCCGCCGAAGGCCATGCGGCCCTTCAGCGCGTCGGTCAGGTACGGCTTGTGGCCATGCATCTTCTCGCCGTTGACGCTGTTGAACGAGGCCATCGCCGTCTGCGCGCCGGCCGCGATGGCCGGCGGATAGCCGGCGGCGTGGATGCGCACCAGCTCGGCCTCGCTGATCTTCGTATCGCCCTGGTCCTTGCCGTTCGTGGTGCCGCCGTCGCCGAGGAAGTGCTTGACCGAGGCGATCACGTGGCGGCCATCGAGGAAGTCCGGCGAGCCGACCTTGCCCTGCAGGCCTTCGACCACGGCGGCCGAGTAGCTGGCCACCACGTCCGGCGACTCGGAATAGCCCTCATAGGTGCGGCCCCAGCGGTCGTCCTGCGGCACCGCCACGGTGGGCGCGAAGGTCCACTCCATGCCGGTGGCGCGCGTCTCCAGTGCGGTGATCTCGCCGATCCGGCGCAGCAGCTCGGGATTGCGCGCCGCGCCCAGGCCGATGTTGTGCGGGAACAGCGTGGCGCCGACGATGTTGCTCTGCCCGTGCACGGCATCGATGCCGAAGATGATCGGGATGGCCTTGCCGCCCTGCGAGGTGTCCATCGAGGCCTCGTAGAACGCATCGGCCAGTGCCAGCCACTCGGCCGGCGAGGCGTCGTAGCGGCCACCGGGGTCGGAGTTGCCGCCGGCCAGGATCGAGCCGAGGCGGTACTTGCGGATGTCATCCGGCGTGATGCTGGCTATGTCGCCCTGCACCAACTGGCCGACCTTCTCCTCCACCGTCATGGTGGCCATCAGCTCGGTGATGCGCTGCTCCAGTGCGGCATCCTCGGCCAGCGGCCAGGCGACCTGCGGCCATGGGTTGGCATCCGCAGCCGCCGGAGCCGCTGCCTTGTCCTCGCCCTTGCACGCACCGAGCGCGATCACGAGCGCTGCGATCAGCACACCGCTGCGCACGCGCAGGGAACTCCGGTTCGTCATCGTCTTCATCCTTCCATCTGCTCCAGTTCCTTGCCCTTGGTCTCGTGCACGTACTTCATGACGAAGACGACCGAGGTCGCAGCGGCCAGCGTGTACAGGCCATAGGCGCCGGCCAGACCGATGCCGGTAAGGAGCATCGGGAAGGTCCAGGTGATCAGGAAGTTCGCACCCCACTGCGCCAGGCCGGCTACCGCCAGGCCCGACCCGCGAATCTGGTTGGGGAACATCTCGCCGAGCATGACCCACATCACCGGGCCCCAGGACAGGTTGAAGAACACCACGTAGAGGTTGGCCGCCACCAGCGCGAGCACGCCCATGTCGTCGGACAGCTGCAGTTTGCCGGCCGCATCCAGGGTGCCGGTGGAGAAGGCGAAGGCCACCAGGCCCAGCGTCACCGCCATGCCCGCCGACCCGACCCAAAGCAGCGGCTTGCGTCCCACCTTGTCCACCAGCAGCATCGAGACGATGCAGGCGCCGATGCTCAGTGCACCGGAGATGACATTGATGAGCAGCGCATCGCTCTCGGAGAAGCCGACCGCCTGCCACAGCACCGCGCCGTAGTAGAAGACGACGTTGATGCCGACCAGTTGCTGGAACGTCGCCAGGCCAATGCCGATCCAGACAATCGGGCGCACCTTGCCGGTGGCCTTGTTGAGCAGATCCGACAGCCGCGGTGCATGATGGTCCGCCGCGAGCGAGGCTTCGATCTCGGCCTGCTTGCGCGGCCCATCGACGCCACCGTAAAGCCGTGTCAGTACGGCCAGCGCCTGCGCCTGCCTGCCCTTGGCCACGAGATAGCGCGGACTCTCTGGAATGAACAGCAGGGCCACCAGGAACAGTCCGGCCGGCAGGATCTCCACCCAGAACATCCAGCGCCACGCTTCATGGCCCAGCCACAGCGGAGCCAGCGAGGAACTGGCGAACCTGGCCAGGAAGTAATTGCTGAGGAACGCCGCGAACAGACCCGAGATGATCGCAATCTGCTGCACCGTGGCCAGCCGGCCACGGTAACGCGCGGGCGAAACCTCACTGATGTACGCGGGCGACATCACGCTGGCACCACCGACGGCGAAGCCACCGATGACCCGGTACACGACGAACTCGATCGATGACGTTGCGATGCCCGATCCCCACGCCGACACGAGGAAGAACACCGCAGACCACAACAGCATCGTCCGCCGTCCGTAACGATCGGCGAGCGTACCCGCGAACCAGGCGCCGATCGCACAGCCAAGCAACATGGACGCCACGTTGAAACCGGTCACCGCCGCATCGGATCCGAACGCCGCCTTGAGTCCGTCGACCGTGCCGTTGATGACCCCGCTGTCGAAGCCGAACAGGAACCCCCCGATCGTCGCCACCAGGCTGATCAGGATGATGAAGCGGGTGTTCTCGCCACCGGCGACGTGGCCGCCTTCAAGCGTGGTGCTGTTCATTCGTTGCGCCCCTCCAGGCTTCGAATCCACCTGCTGCCAATGCCTCCGCCCGAATCAGGCGGGCGGAAGCCGTCATCACGCGCTCAGCGCAGCAGGTACTGGTTGAGCAGGTTCTCGTAGCGCTCCTGCTTGCCGCTGACCTGCGTCGGCTCGCCCAGCTGCGTGGCCAGCGTGGCCAGGCCGGCCAGATCCAGTGCGCCGGTCTCGAAATCCCTGCCCTTGCCGGTATCGAAGCTGGCATAGCGCTCGCGGCGCCACTGCTCCCACGGCGACTCGGTCAGCAGCGCATGTGCCACTTCCAGACCGCGGGCGAACGCGTCCATGCCACCGATGTGGGCGATGAACAGGTCTTCCAGATCGGTGGACTCGCGGCGCACCTTGGCATCGAAGTTCAGGCCGCCTTCCAGCCCGCCCTGACGCAGCACGACCAGCATCGCGCCGACGGTGTCGTACAGGTCGGTGGGGAACTGGTCGGTGTCCCAGCCGTTCTGCGCGTTGCCGCGGTTGGCGTCGATGCTGCCCAGCAGCCCATGGTCGGACGCGACCTGCAGGTCGTGCTCGAAGGTATGGCCCGACAGCGTGGCGTGGTTGGCCTCGATGTTGAGCTTGAAATCCTTCTCCAGCCCGTGCTCCTTCAGGAAGCCGGCCACGGTGGCGCTGTCGAAGTCGTACTGGTGCTTCATCGGCTCCATCGGCTTGGGCTCGATCAGGAAGTTGCCGGTCAGCCCGATGCTGCGACCGTAGTCACGTGCCATGGTCAGGAAGCGGGCGAAGTGCGCGACCTCGCGCTTCATGTCGGTGTTGACCAGCGAGGCATAGCCTTCGCGACCGCCCCAGAACACGTAATGCTCGCCACCCAGCTCGACCGTGGCCTCCAGTGCCGCCTTGACCTGCACGGCAGCACGCGCCACAACGGCGAAGTCGGGATTGGTCGATGCACCGTTCATGTAGCGCGGGTGGGAGAACAGGTTGGCCGTGCCCCACAGCAGCTTGATGCCGGTGGCGTCCTGGCGCGCCTTGGCCAGGCCGACCATGTGCGTGAGGTTCTTCTGGTACTGGCCGATGTCCTCGGCATCAGGCGCCAGGTCGATGTCGTGGAAGCACCAGTACGGCACGCCCAGCTTGGTGAAGAACTCGAAGGCCGCATCGACCTTGGCCTCGGCCGTGGCCATCGGGCTGCCCGCTTCCCAGGGGAAGTGGCGCGTACCCGGACCGAACGGGTCGTGGCCGGCATTGCAGAAGGTGTGCCAGTAGCAGACCGCGAAGCGCAGGTGCTCCTGCATGGTCTTGCCGCCGATCTTCTTCTGCGCGTCGTAGACCTTGAACGCCAGTGGGTTGTCCGAGCCGCGCCCTTCGAAGGGAATGCGGCCGATGCCGGGGAAGTATTCCTGGGCGCCGATGAAGGGTTGGGTGCTCATGGTGCGTAATCCTGTGGGTGTGCGTGGGGGACGTCAGCCGCGCTGCAGCGGGGTGACGGCATCGAGGTACTGGAGGAAGCGGCGATAGGCCGCCGCGTAAGCCGGTGCGCGGGACGGATCGGGCGTGGTGGACAACGCGGGATCGACGGCCACGTGGGTGCGGGCGATATCGGCGATGGACGCGCCCTCGCCACCGGCGCGTCCGATGGCCCACAGCGCCTGCAAGGCCGCGCCGAAGGCCGCGCCTTCGGACTGCGCCGGCACATCGACCGGCAGGCCGAACACATCGGCCACCAGCTGGCGCCAGGCCGCGCTGTTGCTGCCGCCGCCGGTCAGCACGATGCGATCGAAGGCCATGCCGGCCCGCACGAAGGAATCGAAGCCGTACTTCAGGCTGTAGGTCGCCCCTTCCATCGCGGCGCGGTAGAGATGCGCCGGCGAGAAGTTCGTCGGATCCAGCCCGGCCAGCACGCCCTTGCCCAGCGGCAGGTCGGGCGTGCGCTCGCCGTTGAGGAAGGGCAGCATCACCAGCCCGTCGGCGCCGGGCGAGGTGGCGTGCAGGTGCGCATCGCCTTCGCGCGTACTGAAGCCGAAGGCCTTGGCCACCTGCTCGGTGGCCACGGTGCAGTTCATCGTGCAGATCAACGGCAGCCAGCCACCGGTGGAGGAGCAGAACGCGGCCCAGGCACCGGCCGGATCGACCACCGGCGTATCGGAATAGGCGAACAGCGTGCCCGAGGTGCCCAGGCTCATCGCCAGGCGGCCTTCTTCCACGCACCCCGTGCCGATGGCGGCCATCATGTTGTCGCCGCCACCGACGGCGACCTTCACCGTGGCCGGCAGGCCGAGCTGCGTCGCCATGGCCGGATCGATATCGAACAGCGCGTCCGGGGCGGCGATCGGCGGCAGGCAGTCGGCCAGGTCGCGGTCCGCATCGGTCGCACGCAACAGGTCCTTCGACCACGTGCGCGTGCGTACGTCGAGCCAGCCGGTGCCGGAGGCATCGCCCCACTCGCAGAAGCGTTGGCCGGTCAGCACGAAGTTCAGGTAATCGTGCGGCAGCAGGATGGTCGCCAGCCGGGCGTAGGCCTCGGGCCGGTGCGTCTTCGTCCACGGCAGCTTGGAGGCGGTGTAGCCGGCCAGGATCGGGTTGCCGGCCAGTTCGATGGTGCGTTCGGCACCGCCAAGGCGGTCCATGATCTGCGTGCACTCGGCCGTGGTGATGGTATCGCACCACAGCTTTGCCGGGGCCAGCACCTGGCCGTGTCCATCCACAGGCACGAAGCCGTGCTGCTGGCCCGATACCGCCAGCGCGACGACGCCCGCGCGCACGGCGGGATCGATACAGTCGAAGCAGGTCCGCATGGCGGCGACCCAGTCGGCCGGTTGCTGCTCGCGGCGGCCGTCCTCGCCACTGATCAACTCGAGCGGCACGCTCGCCGTCGCCACGAGCCCGCGCGTGGCCGGGTCGTAGACCACCACCTTCAGGCTCTGCGTGCCTGCGTCGATACCGGCGACCAACTCCATCGAACCTGCCTCCGACCCACAAAAAGTTAGCGCTACCATTCTGGCCGTTTAAAAAAGGGAACCGACCTGCCGCTCCCTTTTTCTCCCGCACGGCGGGGTGACCGCGCCGTGTTGCCGCACTGTAACCACGAGCGGCGGAAAAAGCCTGCTGCGCCGCAAAAACCGCCTGCCGGCGCCGCGCCACCGGCCGTGGCCCACGGCCATCCGCCGCGTGCGTCAGTGCACAACGTCGATGAAACTGTTGATCGACAGCCGTCCCTGCAGCGGATCCGTCGGAAGCGCCCGGTCGTTGCCGATCCTTCCCGAGTGCAGCGAATTCCGCCGGTAGACCACCAGCCGGTTGAAGACCCCTTCGACGTCGGCGACGCGCTCGAACAGCGGGCTATCGCCGTCGATGTAGCCACCACGCTGCGCGGCGTCCTCGCGGCTCTCCTGCGACAGGCACGCGAAATAGGCCGTGTGCCGGCTCTCGTCGATGTACTCGAAGCCGCTGCGCCGGTGCCGGTAGAAATCCGTGCCACCCCACGGCGTCCGGAACAGGTAATGCACGGTGGCCAACCCCTCTCCGCTCACCGAATCGATGTGCGGCACGCGCTGCAGGAAATGCAGGCTCTCGGGCGCCTGGGTCACCAGCGAGAAATGGCACATGGGGAACACGAAGCGGCCCGGCGACATGCCGAACGCCTCGCGCAGCAGCGGGTTCAATGCGGTCTCCAGAAACCGCTGGTACGACGGCGGCGCCGGCGCACGCAGTCCGGGGAACATGGTCGGCATCTTCTCGAACGACCGGCTGGCGGCCTTGCGCAGCAGGCGATCGGGATCGGCCACCAGATGGTCGACGACCAGCAGCGGCGCACGCTCGCGCCCGATGACGCGATGCTGGACCCGCAGCTCCGGATGCGGCGTCAGGATCATGCGCCTGTCGTCGGTCGCTACGCCGGCACCGGGCGCGAAGGCCACACGCCGGGTGCGGCCTTGCAGTACTGCTCGATGAACGCCTGCTGCGATGGCATCTGCGCGACCGCGCGCTCGATGGGCTGGCGGATCGAGGCCAGCAACGTGCGCAGGTCATCATCGGACAGCCCGCGTGCGAGCGGGTGCGGCGGACCGGGCTGGATGCCCTGCCCCAGCAGCACGTGGGTCCACGAATCCACGCGGAAGAGTTCGTCCGGGTCCTGCCACGCGTGCGCCCGCTCGCGCCAGGCGCGCAGGCGGATCTCCAGCGAATCCGGCAGCGCCATCTCGCGACAGGCCTTCCACATCGGCTCGTCGCGCTGGGTGGCGTGGTAATGCAGGATGATGAAATCGCGCACGTGCTCCATCTCTGCGCGGCTGACCTCGTTGAACAGGTCCGCCAGCGACGAGGCGATACCGTCGAACGGGAACAGTTGCACCAGCCTCACGACGGCGCTGATCGTCAGGTGGATGCTGGTCGACTCCAACGGCTCGATGAAACCGCTGGCCAGGCCCAGCGCGACCACGTTGCGGTTCCATGCCTTCAACCGTCGCCCGGTACGGAACGGCACCAGCCACGGCTCGCGCAACGCGGGCGCGCCGACATCGCGCAGCAGCTTGGCACGCGCTTCGTCGTCGGACATGTGGCGGCTGGAGAACACCAGCCCGCAGCCCACCCGATGCTGCAGCGGGATATGCCAGCGCCAGCCGGCCTCGTGCGCGATGGCGCGGGTGTACGGCACCGGCGGGCCCACCGATTCTGTCTGCACGGCAACGGCGCGGTCGCTCGGGAGCCATTCGTTCCAGTCTTCATAGCCGGTATGCAGGGTCTGTTCGATCAGCAACCCGCGGAACCCGGTGCAATCGATGAACAGGTCGCCTTCGATGACCTGGCCGTCCTCCAGTTCAAGCGCCTGCACGTTGCCGTCCGCATGCTGCCTGACCTCGCGGATCTTGCCTTCCACACGCCGCAGGCCATGGCCCTCTGCGATGCGGCGCAGGAACTTCGCATACAACCCGGCATCGAAGTGGTACGCGTAATTGACCTGCGGCTGGGTCTGCAACGAGAACTGGTCGCCGCGCGAGGCCAGCGTTTCCAGACAGAAGTCGCCCAACTCCGACGGCATGCCACGGCGCAGGCTGTCCAGCCAGAAATGGTGGAATGCGGCCGCCCACGTGCCCTGCCCGGTGATGCCGAACGGATGGATGTAGCGTTCACCGGGACGGCGCCAGTTTTCGAACGAGATCGATAGTTTGAAGGTGCCCGCGACGGCGCGCAGGAACTCCTGCTCGTCGATCTTCAGGAAGCGGTGGAACGTACGGATCGGCGGCACGGTGGATTCGCCCACGCCGACGGTGCCGATCTGCTCGGACTCGACCAGGGTGATCTCGAGCCGGTCGCGGAACTGGTGCGACAGCGCACACCCGGCCAACCAACCGGCGGTTCCGCCGCCGGCGATCACGACCCTGCGGATGCGTGCTTCTGGTGTGGTTGCAGAATCCAATGCGGTTGCCCCCGTCAGCGGTTGAGTCGGTTCAGCAGCATGGCGCGGATGCGTCGCGCCTGCGTTTCGTCGATCGGCGCTAGCAGGTCGCGCGCCTGTTCCGGCAGATGCGCCCCGGCCTGACCGGCGTCGCCGAACACGTAGTACTCGAAGAGCTTCGCCCACGCCTGCTTCTCGCGGGCGGGCAGGTCGCGCAGCGTCCACATCGCATGGTGCAGCGCTGGCAACGGCGATGAGAGGAACGCGGGCGAGCTGCGCCACCAGTAGTTCAGCAGCACGTTGAAGGGCGCCAGGCTGCGCACGTGGTGCCACCACATGCTGGGAATGAAGATCGCATCGCCCGGCTCCAGCAGCGCGGTGCGCGCGGTCGCAAGCGCATCGCGGAACCGCGGATGGCGATCGAAGTCGGGCGCTTCGAAATCGACCGTGCTGACGACCTGCCCGCCGGGCGTGGGATCGAACGGGCCAGGGTAGAGATTGTCGATCTGCTCCGGCGGAAACAGCGTGAAGCGTCGGCTCCCCACCAGGCAGCAGGCGAGGTTTTGGGGCGCATCGAAATGGCAGGACGCCACCACCCGGTTGCCGATCCAGATGCTCGCAGGCGCGTCGATCCCGTTCGCGGCCAGCGGCAGGCCGTTGTCCTGTGCGAAGCCCGGCAGCGCACGCTCGACCAGCAGCGAGGCCACGTAATACGTCGGCGGATGGGGATCCTCGAGATGGTCCGCGATCCCGTCCAGCACCTCGGCAAGCGGCGCACGCCGCACCTCGAAATTGAGGCGGGTGAAATCTTCGCTGTAGAACGGGCGCCCCGCGATCCCGGGACCGCCGAAGGAGTACTGCACCGGCATGCCGGCGTCGAAACGGCGGAGATAGGTCATCGCGTCGTGCACGGAGTGCGCGCCCGCCTGCACGAGGCCCGTCTCACGCGCGATTCCCTTCAACACCACCGGCTCGCCTTCCGCCAGCAGCATCTCCAGTGGCAACGCATCCGCGCGGATGCCCTCCAGGATGCGTATCGGCGTCCCCTCCGCCACGGCGTCAGTCCTTGCCTGGCATCGTGGCGGCATCCTGTAGCCGCAGACGACGCTGCTTCTCGGCCATCAGGCGGCGCACGTTATGCAGCGATGCCAGCATCAGGTACACGCCCTCCAGATACCCGGCGCGATGCAGCGCCGACAGCGTCGCGTCATCCAGCGCAGCCAGGCGTTCGCGGTCGATGCCGTGCAGGCCGTTGACCGCGACGCGGTGCCGCTCATCCACCTGCACATCCAGTTGCACGGGTTGTATCAATCCGGCCGCGTCGAGCGCCGCGAACATCGCCGCACCGTAGGCGATGCCTTCATGGACGCCACGCAGGACGCCCGCGATATGGTCGAGATAGGGCGTCGTGCCGCCCTGGGGGAGGAAGACCGGTTCCCCGCTCCGCATCGTCACTCGCGGATGCTCGAGGTCGACGTGCATCACCGGTTCCTGTCGGAGCTCGCCCTCGCTGCGCTGCTCCTGGAACCCGATCAGGAACGGACCCTTCGCCACCGCACCGGGCAGATAGGTGGCATTCCATCCGCCGTCCTGCAAAAACAGATTCTCGCGTTGTTCGAACCCCAGCAGCGCCACGGACTGCCACTCACCGGTGGCGGCGTCCTTGCGCAGGAAGATCGGATATTCGCGCTGCAGTTCGGCGAACTCGCTGGGAAACGCCGGCACCATGCCCACGTCGTCGCCGAATTCGGGGCCGAAGCCGGTCGCCACGCGCAGGTCGCGGTGGGCGACGTTGTTGAGGAGCTCGTACCGGGCCATCGTCGTCTGCATTCCCATCCCAAGGTGCGCCGTCATGTTACCGCCCGCGCCGCTGCACGGAACCCTCTTGTGCCCGGAAAAAAGGACCGCTGCTCGCGCAGCGGTCCCCTCGGCGGCGTACGGAGAGGTCGTCCGCCGCCAAACTCAGAACTTGTAGCGGACGCCCAGCATGTAGCGCGGGCTCTGGTCGGCCAGCTTGACGATCATCTGATCGGTACGTGCATGCCACCGCACGTCCTCGCCCGTCAGGTTGATCGCCTCCAGGCCGAACGACCAGTGGTCGTTGAGCGTGTAGTTCACGCTCAGATCCCACTGCTCGTACTCCTCCACGTAGTACGGATTGCGGCTGGCGCCCTGGTTGGCGAGGATCAGGTACTCGTCGCGCCAGTTCCACGCCAACCGGACCGACCAGCCATACTTTTCGTACATCAGCATGGCATTGGCGGTATCGCTCAGGCCGGTCAGTGCGAACTGGTCGATGCCCGGATCGCCACCATTGTTGTAGCCGACATCGCCACGCACGACGGTGTAGTTGGCCAGGACACCGAAGCCGCTATCGCCGAAGAAGTACTGCCCGCCTATCTCCCAGCCGTGCAGCTTGGACTGGTTCTGGTTGATCGGACGGTTGACGTTGAACAGGTACAGCGGATCGTCGGCCTCGCCATACAGGTCGTAGGCGGCCTCCGTCGCCAGAACCTGCGCATCGGTGCCGTTGTATGCCGCCAGTCCGGCCGGGTTGTTGCGCAGCAGCGCCAGCGCCGTGAACAGCGAGGTGTCGTTGGCCGAGCATGCTGCCGCATTGGCCGCGCCGACCTGGGTGACGCAGGCGGCACTGGTGAGGAATGCCAGCGCGGTCTGCGCATCCGGACCGGACGTGGGGTCCCTCAGCCCGTACAGGCTCTCCTGTCCGACCGTGTTGCCGATGAAGTTGTCGACCGACTTGTTCCAGTAGGTCAACGACACGTAGCTCGCGTCGGCGAAGTACCACTCGAGCGCCAGGTCGAGATTGTCGGACTCAAGCGGCTTCAGGCTGGGATTCTGCGCATTGCCGCTCGCGCGTACCGATGGGTCGATCAGGACCGAACCGAACGGCTGCTGCGCACCAGGGCCTGCATACAGGTTGCCGTACGGCGCCCGCGCGATGCTCTTGCCGAACGAAGCGCGGCCCTTCAGTTCATCAGTGATGTCGATACTGAAGTCAAGGTTGGGCAGGATATAGCTGTAGCTGGCCCGTTCGCTGAAAGGTTGCTGCTCGTCGGACAGCACCACCCGGAAATCGTTGTTGGCCTGCCATTCGATGGCCTCCGGAATGGCGATCACCGAAGTGGATACGACGTCGGTCGTCTCGTAGCGGACGCCGAGACGGGTGTTCGTGCGCATGCCGCCCAGTTCGCCGTCCAGCTCGATCTGGAAGTAGGCCGACTGCGTCTTCTCTTCAACGCGGTTGTCGGCGGCGCGCTGCGGACTCACGCCAATGCCTGCGCCATAGTTGTCGGCGGCCCACTGCGCCAGCTCGGCGGCATTGCCCCGCCATGCGCCATTGCTGCTCGCGACGCTGTAGTCTTTGAACAGCCCCGCGATGTCGTACGGCCTGATCAGGTCCATCAGCCCGTCGGCGACATCACCGTTGACGTTGCCCACGCCCCAGTCGCCCAGGGTGGAGTAGTTCTCCGCGGCCTGCAGCCGGTGCGTCGACGACTTGGAACTGTCGACGCCGAACTGGAAGCGGCCGCTATCGAAGCTCCATTCGCCATCGATGCGTGCCTGCTTGATCTCGCTGACCTGGGTCTGCGCATTGATGCGCAGCACCTGCGAGCCGATCTCGCCTTCGACGAATCCGGGATTGACCACGCCGTTGGTGCCGGCGATCGCATCCGCCGTGCTCGGGTACCACGTCTGCGTACCGACCGGCAGACCGTTGTTGAACCGCAGCTCCTGCACCCACGAACCGCCGCAGTGCGGACCGGTGGTGCAGTTGTTGGTGCCTGCGATGCTCATGAAGATCGAGCCGCCGCCGGTCAGCGGATCGTTCGGACGGCTTTCGTTCTTCGAGTTGTGCGCATCGAAGCTCAGGCGGAAGCGGTCGTTGACGTCCCACACCGCATTCAGGCCCAGCGAACCCAGCTTGTACTTCTGCATGCTGCGCTGCTGTTCGAGGCCGAAATCCTTGGTGCCGGCGATCTCGCGGATGTAGATCGGCGTTGCGACGGCGCCGCTGGTGTCGAACTCGACGTTGGTGTAGTTGCTGTTCTGCAGCCACATCGCCTGTTCGCCACGGTTCTCCGTGATCTCGTTGGTCGAATAGGTGTAGTCCAGCGTCAGGGTCAGGCTGTCGGTCGGCGCGAACTGCACCACCGCCTGGCCGTTGACGCGGTCGCGCTCGAACTCGGAGAACGCGTAGCGCAGGTCGTTGGGACGCGCGTACAGGTCGCCGACGCCTGGCGCGTTGACCACGGTCGGGTTGCCGGGCATGGTCCCGGTCCACGGCTGGACGTTCCAGTAGTTTTCCGTGGCCTGCACCGAGCCGCCCTTGCGCTTCTGCTGGCTGGCGCTGAGGCTGACGCCGAACGTCTTGTCGGGATTGGTGTAGCTGAAGATGCCGGACAACTCGGGCGTCAGGTCGTTCTCGAACGGCTGGCTGCGGTCGGAAACCACCTTGGCGCCCGCGTTCGCGACGAAGCCGTCGTAGTTGAACGGGCGCGCGGTGAGGATGTTGATGGTGGCGCCGATGCCGCCGCTGGGCACCTGGGCTTGGCTGGTCTTGTAGACCTCGATGCCGTTGATCGCCTCGGCCGCGAGCTGGGCGAAATTGAAGGCGCGCGTGCCGCCATCGATGCCGCCGATGGCGACCTGGCCGGAGGCGCCGAACGCATCCGCGCCCGGCATCTGCCGTCCGTTGAGCGTAACCATGTTGAACTGCGGACCGAAGCCGCGGGCGGTGACCTGCGCACCCTCGCCGTCGCGCCGTTCGATCGAGATGCCGGTGATGCGCTGCAAGGATTCGGCGAGGTTGGTGTCGGGGAACTTGCCGATGTCCTCGGCGCTGATCGCATCGACGACACCCGCCGAATCGCGCTTGATGTCCATCGCCTGGCTGAGGCTGTTGCGGATGCCCGTCACCACGACGGTGTCCAGATCGGTGGCCTGCGAGGAGGCCTGCTCCTGCTGCGTCGCAGGTGCCGACGCCGGTGCGTCCTGGCCGAAGGCGGGATTGATGACCAGCACGCCCCCGACGAAGGTGAACATGGCCCGGGATCTGAATTTCGCCAACTTCCGGCTCATTGACGTGTCCTCGGGTATGGGATGGTACGGAAACTGCACACGGTCATGGATTTCCCCTTCGCTGCATACGTTAGTGATGTACCGCCCCTCCCGGGGGCGCCCACGGGCAGTGCCCGTCTTCCAGGCCGGATCGGTAAGTTGCCCCCGAAGGCTCTCGTTACCCATTCCGGATTCAAGCGTGGCAAGACGACGATCGCGCGATGGAAAACGGCTGCCACCCCTGACTGGCCGACATCGAGTGGTAGCGCTATCATTGCGTTGGGGCGCAGACTAAACATGCGTGTTCTCGCTTGTCACCATGCAGCGCAACAAAGCGCCTACGAATCGCCATGGCGGCGCTGTAAACAGGCGAAGGTGGGGACTGAACCTGTTCCGCGCTGCTTCAATGCGCAAGTAATCGCGATTTCGCCCCGTCATTCGGAAGCATCGGCATGAAGAACAACAAGGCAATACGCAGGAAGGGAGGGGCCGTCACCATCGATGAAGTAGCGCACCACGCCGGCGTCTCGCCGATGACCGTATCCCGCGTCGTCAATGGCCATGCAGGCGTGCGCGAGGCCAACCGCGATCGCGTCATGCGCAGCGTGCGCGAACTCGGCTACCGGCCCAACATGGCCGCCAGCGCGTTGGCGGCGGCGCAACACACCTGCATCGCGCTCATCTACACCAACCCAAGCTCCAGCTACCTGCGCGAGCTGCTTGTGGGCGCGCTGCGTGGATCGGCCCGCGCGGCGGCGCAGCTGGTGATCGCGACCTGGGATGGCCTGGATGCCGCCGAATGCCTGGCCGCTGCCAGGCAGCTGTCGAACAGCGTGGCGGGCGTGGTTCTCCCTCCTCCGCTGTGCGAGTCCAAGGCCATCGTGTCCGCGTTCTCCCAGGCCGGCGTGCCTGTCGTGTCGATCGCCTCAGGCCACTTCAGCGACACCATCTCCTGCGTGCGTATCGACGACTATTGCGCCAGCCGGGAGGTGGTCTCGCACCTCATCGAACACGGCCACACGCGGATCGGCTACATCAAGGGCGATCCCAACCAGACGGCGAGCGCGCACCGTTGGCAGGGCTATCGGGATGCACTGGCCGACGCGGGCATCGCGTACGACGACAAGCTGGTCCAGCCCGGACACTTCACTTACCGCTCCGGCCTGGACGCAGCAGAACGCCTTCTCGCGCTGCGTCGTCCTCCCAGCGCCATCTTCGCCAGCAACGATGACATGGCATCCGCCGTGGTGTCGGTGGCCCATCGCCGGGGCCTGGACGTCCCCCGCGACCTGTCCGTCGTCGGCTTCGACGATACCTCCGCAGCGACGATGGTGTGGCCCGAGCTGACCACCATCCACCAGCCCGTCGCCACCATGGCGGACACGGCCATCGATATCCTTCTGCGCGAGATCAGGCGCGGCGCGTCCGACCGCATCCTTGTCAACCACGTCTTGCCCCACCAACTGGTGCGACGCTCATCGGTAGCGAATGGCCCAGGCGTCACCGCGAAAGTGAAAAAAGGCGATACGCGGTAGCCGATCCGAAACCTTGGGCTTGCGGCTATCGCCAAGCTGCCCTTCCGCTTCACACCCACTAACGATCAGGGCTGCGAAAGCCGCACCGGGTGCACCGACAGGAAAGACTGCGACTCCGCTTCGCTAGCACTGTAAGGCTCAGCTCACCGGAATCAATTGCGTGCTGCTTCCTAATGGTCTGCAGTCCTTTGCAGGGGCCGGCCTGCCACCCGGCAAGACAGGACGAACGTTGGATCCTTCGATACTCCTGGTTGATGAAGCACCAGGTCCAGCGTATCACCCTCTCTCCGTGACACGACGTCATCCTCTACTGCACAAGACAAGTTTCGTTGGCTGGAATGACATCGGATTCTGTCTCCTGAAGCGGACCCGAAGTGCTTCGCACGGGTTGAATCAACGCTGGTAATCTCGGCAAACCCTTTTGATCTCAGTGCCTTAGGGATGGATCGCGCCACTCTCAACAATTCCCGGCTTTTTCTCTCGTTTTGCGTGGTGGGCCCATCCCGTCGCGAAAGCGCGATACCCTCGCGGCACTGGGTCCGTGGCCGCCTCGCCTGCCGTACGCGCGACGTCCTGCCCTTGACCGACTGTCGCCGATGTCCGACCTGGAAGCCCGTGCGCTGGATCTGTTCGACAAGTACGTCGACCTCACGCCGTCGCAGCGTTCCGCCGCTCTTGCACGATTGAAGGATCGCGAACCCGCGCTCCACGACGCGTTGCTGCGCCTGTTGTCCGCCGACGCGGCCACACACCCGCTCGAAGTCGCGGCGTTCGAGCTCCTGGGCGAGGTGTCCACGAAGGACGATGCCGACGACGCGTCGGCGCGCATCGGCAACCGGCTGGGCCCGTGGCGGATCGATCACGTGCTGGGATCGGGCGGCATGGGCACCGTATACGGCGCCAGTCGTGCCGACGGCCAATATGAGAAGCAGGTCGCACTGAAGTGCATGCGCACCGAGATGTCGTCGCCCGCGCTGATCGATGCGTTCATGCGCGAGCGCAACCATCTCGCGCAACTCGATCACCCGCATATCGCGCCATTGCTGGACGGCGGCGTCGAGGCCGACGGCAGACCCTGGTTTGCGATGCGGCTCGTGCACGGCACCGCCATGGACCTGTGGGCGGACCAGCAGCGGCTGGGGCTCAAAGAACGCATCCGCCTGCTGCTGCAGGCGTGCCAGGCACTGCGGTACGCACACGATCGCCGCGTGCTGCACCAGGACATCAAGCCGGGCAACCTGCTGGTGTCGACCGACGGCCGCGTACACCTCGTGGATTTCGGTCTGTCGGCGGTGACCGGCAGCCTGCACGGCGCCGTCGCCCCACGGGTCGCCGTGTCCAATGGCTACACCGCGCCGGAGGTGCTTTCCGGCGGCGCGGCGTCGGTCGCCAGCGACCTCTATTCGCTCGGCGTGATGCTGTACCAGTTGCTCGTCGGCGACTGGCCGCGTCCCCTGCTTCCGTTGCACGCCAGCTTCATCGGACGCCCTTCGGTGGCACCTGCCCGCGCTCCGTCCGCGCTGGCGATGTCGATCTCGCCGGAACTGGCGGTGAAGCGCGACTGTCAGGACCTCCGCCACCTGAGCAAGCGGCTGCAGGGCGATCTGGACGCGATCGCCTTGAAGGCCGTCGCGTTGAAGCCGGAGGACCGGTACGCCAGCGTCGGTGCGCTGATCGACGACCTGGAACGCTGGCTCACGCGGCATCCGGTGACCGCCCGCGGCCATCGGCGTGCGTACGTGCTCGGACGTTTCCTGCAACGCAACGCGCTCGCCAGCGCGCTGGCGGCGAGCGTGTTCGTCGTGGGTGCCGCCGGTGCCGGTGTGCTGGGCTGGCTGCATCGCCAGGACCGGCAGACGCTTCACGACACCCAGGCGGTCTCCTCCGTGTTCGAGCAGACCCTCGGCAGCGCGACCTTGTCGGGACTGGCGGACACGCGCCCTTCGTCCCGCACGCTGCTGGAAAGGACCGAAGCAGGCCTGCGTGCGCTCTCGCTGGATGCCAGCCCTGCCATCAAGGCCCGGGCGCTCGCGTCACTGGCGCGCAGCTACGCAGCGCTGGGCGACTACCGGCATGCGCTGGCACTGGCGGGCGAGGCCCATCGCCTGCTGTCGAACGAGACGGTGGGCGATACCGAAACCCGGGCCATGCTGGCGATGCTGCTCAACCTGCAGGCGCGTCACGCAGAGGCGCGCGATGTCGCCACGCAGGGACTGCAGCGTTCGACGTCAACGCAGACGAACGCGAACCCGTCCACGCTCGCGCTGCTGGCCGAGCTCGCGCGCGCCCACTGGGGAGTGTCGGAACACGACGCCGCGTTCGATGCGCTCGCATTCGCGCAGCGCAGCGCTGCCGGCACATCCTCGCAGGCGGCGGCGCTCGACATGCAGGTGGAACTGCTCGTGCTGCGCGCACAGTGGCATCTCCAGTTGCTGGACCTGGCAGCCGCGGACATCGACCTGCGGAGCGCAGCCCGCGCGGCGTCCGCCGGTGCCCCGGCCGTGCAAGAGAGTGTCAGCGAGGCCAGGCTTCCGCTGCTGATGCTGCAGGAGCGTTACGCGGAGGCGTCCGAACGGGCCACCGCATTGCTCGACGCGCGCCGCCAGCGTCTGGGACCGCACCATCCCGACACGGCACGCAGCCTGCGGCTGCAGCTCGACGTCGCCTCGCGAACCCCCGGCAACGCTCCCCTCGCGACCACCGCGGTGCAGGCAGCACGCGACGCCATCCTCGCCACCTATGGTGCCCGGCATCCGGAGTACGCACAGTTGCTGCTGCTCGAGGCCCGCATCGCATCCCGCGACGATGCACGCATGGGCGTGTCGCTTGCGCGGCAGGCCGTCCAGTTGCTGGAGAGCACGCTGGGTCCGCGTCATCCCGTGACGCTGGATGCGAAGGAGGAACAGGCGATGGCATTGCTGGCGTTCGCCAGCCGCGCGCCCGCCTCATCCGCCCCGCAGCCGTTGCGCGAGGCAGCCGGGCTGCTGCAGGAAGTCATCCATGCCACCGGGCAGCGCCACTGGCCCGCGCCCGGCGCCAGACACCTGCTGGCGCAGGTGCTGCTGCAACGCGCCCGCCTTGACGGCCCGGCGTCGGTCGCGGATCGGCGCCAGGCCGAAACCCTGCTGCAGGACGCGCTGGTGGAAGCGAGCCGGCACTTCGGCGCGCGCCATGCCATCACCACCACGATCCGCGCGACGCTGGTGCAGGACTATCAGCCGGAGGCGGGCGAGGCTACCGCCGCCGCGCCCCGATCATCGCCCCCGTAACGCCCCGTCGCGGAAGGCCCTGCGCCGTGGCGCCGGGCCTGGCGTCAGTACGTGCCGACCAGGTTCAGGAACCAGCCCTTGTGGTCGTAGTCGAAGTCGGTCAGGTCGTCGCTGAAGTCGGTGAAGTTGTAGCCCACGCCGATGCGGAAATTCTTGCTGAGGTCGCGATCGACGCCCAGCAGGACGCCCTGCCTCGAGCCACCATCGTCCACGTCGAGCCAGCGGTATTCCGCCATCGCGTGCCACTTCGTCCGCAGGTCGTACCGCACCTGGGCCGCGCCGAACGTGGTGGCCGAATCCAGCCACACGCCCGTGCCGCGCCCCATGCGCACTTCGCCTTCGCGACGCGCCAGCTTGCCGGCGAATTCCCAGCGCTGGTCCAGCTTGTACACGCCTTCGAACGACAGGATCTGCGACTTCTGGTCGTAGTCCGCACCACCCACCTGTCCCAGCGTTGCCAGGTCGTACAGGTGGGTGTAACGGCCGAACAGGCCCCAGCGCTGGTTGTCCCAGGGACGGTAAGCGAAGCCCACGTTGCCTTCGATGAAGCGGGCGCTGGCCAGCGGATCGAGCTGGTCGTCGGTGTCGGCGTAGTTCAACCGCGCCGCGATGCGCCAGCTCTCGTTGAACTTGTGCGTCAGCCGGTTGGTGCTGACCCACTGCTCGCGCTGCTCGGCTCCGTTGTCCTCGCGCCACTCCAGCTTGCTCTGCCAGTCGGTATCCGGCGACGTACGTCCACCGGAGACGCTGATCGCACGGCGATCGACGTTGCCCCCGGCCGTGTTGGTCAGTTCGCCGTCGGAGAGCGTGAACCCCATGTTCCAGCCCTGTGCCGGATAGAAATCCATGCCGAAGGTGTGCGCCAGGCCGGAGGCGTTGCGCTCCTTCAGGAACTGGCTCTCGTTGTACAGGTTCACCTGGTTGGACAGGCGCCAGCGCTGTCCCAGCGTCCAGCCATTCTGGGCGCTGCGATTGAACACCGAATCGTAGTCGGTGGTATCGGTCGAGTAGGTGTAGGCGCCGTAGACCGAATGTTCGGCGGTCAGCCGATGCTCGGCGTTGACAGTGGCGGCTTCGCCACGGTCGCCCGTGGTGAGTTCGGCGCCCACGGACGACTGGTTGCCGTACAGGTACTTGCCACCCAGGGTCAGTGCGTTGTTGTCGGCGTACTGGCCGCCATCGTCGTCCAGCGTCACCTGCCCGATGCCGTAGAGCTCCAGCGAGCTGCCGAGGCGGCGCAGGTATTTCAATGCACCCAACGTGCCGGCGGCGTCGGCCGCGGTGCCTTCCTGGTCCACGCGGCGGACTTCCGCACTGAACGTGCTGGCGTCGTCGACGCGCCATTCCAGCGTGGCCTGTGCCTGCGTCAGCGATTCCGCCCCGCTTTCGGCGCGGGTGTAGCGCGTGTACAAACCCAGGTTGGGCGTGAACTGGCCGAGCAGCTCGGCGCCGTATTCGGTCACCGGACGGCCGGTGTCGTAGCGCGAGATGGAGTAGCCGGCGCTGGTGTTGCGCCACCAGGCGCCCACGCTCCAGTCCTGCTCCGTCCAGCCCAGTTCCTTGAAGTTGGCGCGGGCCTCGAGTGACTTGGCCTCGCCTTCGCGGAACAGCGCGGTGTCGTTCTGCTGGATGAAGCTCAAGCCGCCATTGTCGGAGAAGAACACCGGCGCACCGAACGACTCGGTCTGCGCGTACTCGGCCTTGACGTAGGTGCCCTTGCCGGCCTGCAGCGTCAGGTCGCCGGCGGCGAGCGTGTAATCCTCGCCCGCGCGGTTCTCCTGCACGTAGGTCGCGCCGACGCCGACATGGTTGCCGAACCAGTGCTTGCCACGGAAGCCTGCGGTGACATCGTCGGCATCGAAGCCCGACGGCACCCATTCGTAATCCACGATCAGGCGCTGCTCGAAGCCGTCCAGCGGAGTGTCGCGCGTGAGCGTGGGCGTGTTCTCGCGGGTGATCTGCGACAGCGGACGCGTCAGCAGCACGCGACCCTGCAACTCGTCGATCTCGTAGTCGGTGCCGCGCTGCAGGACCACGCGTTTTTCGGTGCGGCCAGTGGTCAGATCGCGGATTTCGAGTGTCACCACGTCCGAACCCGGCAACAAGTCCGTATGCCGCAGGTAGTACAGGCTGCCGCCGGTACCGATGAACTCGTTGTGGCCCGGTGCGGTTTCCGCCTGCGAGCCGAACACGCGCAGTTCGGTGCCGGGATCGCCCCAGCGGTTGGTCGCGTTCGAGCGCCAGTTCAGCGCCGCGCCGTACAGCGAGCGCTGGTACTGCGCGTACTCGGTGCCGGTAATACCGGTGCTGTAGTTGCCCCACAGCGCCTGGTTCTTGTCCCAGTCCACGCGCAGGTAGAAGCGGCCCATCGTGTCCACGTCGCGGTACGTCGTGGAGTCGTCGCCATAGACCGGGTAATAGAGGTCCGGATCGAGGCGACGGAAGATGTCCTGCGGATCGGCCTGGGTAAAGCCATCGAACAGGCGTTCGAGATCGCGCTGGGTGGTGTCGGCCTGCGCGGTGACGAGGTACTTGCCCGCGTACTTGGCCTTGCCATAGAACGCGAGGCGACCGTCGCTGATCACGTCGTCCTGGTAGCGCGTGTCGTTGGCGAACGCCGCGCCCGAGCCGCTGACCTTGTTCTGCGAGACGGTGACGTCGGCCAGGCCGACGCCGAAGAAGTAGCGGCCGGTGACGTCCACGTCCAGTGCATGCGTCGCGGCACGCCGCGTGTCATCACTACCACCGCCGGTTTCGCCCACCCCGATCTCGAAGCGGTGACGACCCACCGGCACCAGATACTCGGCGACGAACTTGCGCTCCAGGTCCACCGGGTACTGCTCACCGTTGATGGTCAGCTGCGCGTCGTCGGGGATGTTGCGGCCCTGGATACGGATGCGGGAGCCGTACATCGGGATGTTCTGCTGGCGCAGCCCGTTGCCGGCGAACACGTCGTCCAGTTGGCGCTGCGCCTGCGCCTGCTCGCTCGACAGCGATGTGCCGAGGGCACGCTCGGCGCTGTCGCGCAGCAGGGTGGCGCCGCGCTCAGCCTCTTCGGGAGAAACCAGCTGCAGCGTGCGTGGATACGTCTCATCGAAGCTGTCGCCCTCGCCGTAGGCGCGCAGCACATAGACCAGCTCGTCGCCCTTGCGGAACGGATACCTGGCCGGCAGGGCGCCATCCCAATCGGCCCGGGTCACGCCGGCCACGTCCAGCGGTACGGTGGCGATCGGCTCGATCAGATCGGCATCGCTGCTTCGATAGATCGAGATCTCCAGGCGCTTGATGAAGGCCGGATAGTTGCCACGCACGTAGAACTGCACCGGCTTGGTGATGCGCTGGCCGTCGAACGACACGATGGTCGGCGCGGACACCGACAGTTCCGGCTGGCCGAGCGTGGGATCCTCGGTCGCCCAGATGGCGCCGCCGCCAGGCAGATCGATGGAGAACTTGCCCATCGCCGTCGCCTTGCCCGGCTGCTCGGTAGCCACAGTGACCCGGCGATCAGGCTGCAAGGCCGGGGACGAGGACTGTTCATTGGTGCCCTGGGTGACCGGCCTGTCGTAGCTGCGCGTGCGCAGCCGGAACAGCAGGCCCTCCTCGCCCGCGCACTGTTGGCCATCGCATTCCACCGGCGTCGCCGCACCGTCGGCCTTCACCGGCGCCGGCGAGGGCGCCTGCGCGGCGGCGACCGGAGCGGCACCCGCCAACAGGCCGATCAGCGTGTAGTCCAGCAGCTTCATCTTCATACGCTTCTTCATGATCCGCCCCTTCACTTGCGCACGCCGACAGGGGCTGTCGGATCGTTACTGGATTCCACGCGAACGTGTGCGCGCACCTCCGGGCTCAGTCGCTTGGCAAGGGCTTCGTAGACCGCTTTTGCGCGGCGCATGCCAAGGGCGGTGTTGTACGCATGCGAACCCCGCACGTCGGTGTGGCCGACGATGGCGATGCTGCCGCCGCCCCGCTTCTCCAGTGCGGCCGCCACCTTGTCCAGCAACGGCTCAAACTCGGGGCGGATCGCTGCCTTGTCGGTATCGAACAGCACCGTGCCCAGCAACGCGCCGCCTTCATCCACGCCGACGACCAGCGAACCGGGGTCGTCGACGTTGCCGCGCGCACTGACCACCAGCGCCTGCGCGACGGCCGGTTCCAGCGTCTCCAGCAACGCCGCCTTGACGGCGTTGGCACGTTCGAACGCCAGTGCCTCGGCATCGCCGTTGGCGCTGATCACCACCTCGCCGCCCCCGTGCTTGCGCACCTGGGCCGCCATCGCTTCGATCACCGGCCGGTACTGCGCGCGGACCTCGGCGCTGCCGGGCGCGAAGAACACATCGCCCAGCTCCAGCTCCACCTGCTCGCTGCCACCCTCGATCACCTGCTCCGGCAGCTTCACGCCGAAGTCGAAGCGGACCGGCACACCGGGAGTGATCCGGCGGAGCAGCGGGTTGTCGGTGGTGAACTCGGCACCGGAGGGCAGCGTGGACGGGTCGACCTTCAGGATGAAGTTGCGGCCACGCTCCCATGCGCCACCCGACACGCCTGCCAGGTGGTAGCGCCCGTACTGGTCGGTTTCGATCAACAGGCCTTCCACCGATGCGATACGCACACCAGGGATGCCACGCTCGTCGATGCCGGTGTTGCGGATGACGTAGTCGACCACGTAGCCGCCCTCGCCCTGCGCCACGCGGCGCTCGACGGTCGGTGCAGCCGCGGTCAGGCCCTTGGCGGCATCGCCGGACTGCTCGACGCGCGTGTTGCCCACGGCATCCATGCGCACCGTGACGCCCTGGTCGCTGGTCAGCACGAAGTCGTCGGTGAAGGCCAGTTCGCTCAACCGCTGCCGGATGACCACTTCATGGGCATCCACCGGATCCGCGGGCGACTGGCGACCGCTGATCGTGCCGACGGCGATGCCGTGCAGCATCGGCGAGCTGGCATCCGGCTCGGGCTGCGGGCCCGCACCGTGGTCGACGGTGGTCGAGTTGGCGATGTAGGCACCCGGTGCGAAGCCGCCCTGTACCTTCACGCCACCCAGCGTGGCGCTGTCCTGCCAGCCGTCGCCGTCGCGGTCGTTGAAGACCGTGCCGACCAGCAGGCTGTCATCCAGCATCGCATCGGCGGTCAGCAGTACTTCCGCCGTGGCCACGTTCGACACCGGCTCATCGATCGACGAACGCACCTGCGCTTGGTTGACGTGGGCGCCCGGACGGACACCCGCGCCCACCCGCAGCACGTAGACCAGCGTGGCGGTCTCGCCGGCACGCACGTCCACGCCAGCGAAGCGCAGCGGCCGGTTACCCGAGACCGTCACCATCCGGTCGGCATCGGCTGCCAGCAGCGAACCTTCGACATAGCTGAAGCCAGCCGCCGGCGTGTCCACGATGCTGCCGTTGACCAGGTCGGTGCTGCCCACGTTCTCCACCGTCAGTGTGTAGCGGACCAGGTCGCCGATGCGCACTTCGCGCACGCCGGCCGACTTGCTCAGGCGGATCTCCGGCAGGCCGACCAGGTGCTCGGTGCTGCAGGTCTGACAGGTCGGCGGCGGATCGGTCGGATCCGCGCTGTTGGCTACGACCACGTTCGTCACGCGACCCGTCACCGAGGCATTGACGGTGGCCGTGTAGGTGAACGTCTGCGTACCCACCGGCGTACCGGCCGGCACGATGCAGGTCATG
The DNA here is from genome assembly GCF_043632995.1 of Pseudoxanthomonas japonensis. NCBI lineage: Bacteria > Pseudomonadati > Pseudomonadota > Gammaproteobacteria > Lysobacterales > Lysobacteraceae > Pseudoxanthomonas > Pseudoxanthomonas japonensis. The sequence goes on from NZ_CP171632.1 coordinate 4,095,503, forward strand.
GTCGTGCCGTTGTAGGCGCAACCAGCCGGCATGGCGCCCAGCGTCAAGCCGCGATCCGGCGTGTCCACGAGGGTCACGGCGGAATCCAGGGCCGCCTGGCCAACCTGCACCGACAAGGTGTAGGTGATCACCTGGCCAGGCTGCACGGTCGCGCCGTTGGCGGGATCGGAGCTCTTGTTCACCACCACCGTCGGCGTCGCCACCGGCGTCTCGACGTCGCACTCGTTCGCGCACACCGGGTTGTCGGTACCCGTACCGACCACCGCATTGCGTACCACGCCGCTTGCCTGGCCATTGACCGTCGCGGTGTAGGTGACCGTGTAGACGCCCGGCACCGTGCCCTCCGGCAGCGTGCACACCAGCGGACTGGTCGCGCCGCAGGTGTAGGCACCCGCCGCGGTCACCGCACCGAACGTCAGGCCTGTGCCCAGCGTGTCGGTCAGGGTGATCACGCTGGAGGTCGGTGCCGCCGCCACCGTCGCAGTCAACGTATAGGTGATCACGTCACCCGCCACCACGCGGTTCTTGCCTGCCGGCAGCACGGCCGACTTGCCGTAGCTGACGATGGCCGGCAACGGCTCGGTCACGATGGTTTCTGTCTGGCACGCGCCCTGGCAGGTCGGGGCGTCATCGCCCGTCGCCACCACCACGTTGCGGACGAAGCCGGTCGCCAGCTCGTTCACGATGGCCGTGTAGGTCACCAGATAGGTGCCCGGCGCCGTATTCGCCGGCAGCGTGCACACCAGCGGGTTGCCCACGCCGCAGCTCAGGCTGCCCGCCGTCACCGTGCCCAGCGTCAGGCCCTGGCCCAGCGTGTCGGTCAGCGTGACCGGCGACGTGGTCACGGCATCGCCGACCACGACCTGCAGGTTGTAGGTGAGGGTATCCCCCACCGAGACCTCGGTCTGGCCTACCGGGAGGACGACCGACTTGCTGAAGGTCACCGAGGGGTTCTGCACCGGGGTGTCGATCGTGGTCGTGCAGCCCGCATTCGTGCTGCCCGCCGGGCAGGCCGGACTGCTCACCACCGCCGTGTTGCGGATGTTGCCCGCATCGGCGTCGGCCTGCGTCACCGTGTACGTACCCACCAGCTGGCAGGTCGCACCCGGCGCCACGCTGGCGCAGCTGATGCTGGACGGGGTGATCAGCGCATCGTTCACCACCACGCCGGTCAGCGTCGTGTTGCCCGTGTTGCTCAGCGTGATCGTGTAGGTCAGCTCATCGCCCACCGCGACCGCACCACCGGTGCTGTCTCCGGTCAGCGCCTTCACCAGGCTCTGGCCCGGCGTCTGCGGCACCGGGGTGTCGATCGTGGTCGTGCAGCCCGCATTCGTGCTGCCCGCCGGGCAGGCCGGACTGCTCACCACCGCCGTGTTGCGGATGTTGCCCGCATCGGCGTCGGCCTGCGTCACCGTGTACGTACCCACCAGCTGGCAGGTCGCACCCGGCGCCACGCTGGCGCAGCTGATGCTGGACGGGGTGATCAGCGCATCGTTCACCACCACGCCGGTCAGCGTCGTGTTGCCCGTGTTGCTCAGCGTGATCGTGTAGGTCAGCTCATCGCCCACCGCGACCGCACCACCGGTGCTGTCTCCGGTCAGCGCCTTCACCAGGCTCTGGCCCGGCGTCTGCGTGATCGGCGTGGTCGTCGTGCCGGTCACCGGATCGGTCTCATTCGAGTCCGCCGTCGCCGTGTTCACCACCTGGCCCGCGTCAACGTCCGTCTGCTGCACGGCATAGCTGCCCGTCAGCGTGCACGTCGCACCCGGCGCCAGCGTCGCGCACGTCGTGCTGTTCGGCGCCGCCAGCAGCGGATCGCTCACCACCACGTTGTTCAGCGTCACCGTGCCGCTGTTGGTCGCCACCACGCTGTAGCTGATCGTCGAGCCCAGCGCGTACGGACCCGTCGAGGTCACACTCTTGGCCACCGTCAGAGCCGAGCTCTGCGTGATCGGCGTGGTCGTCGTGTCAGGCGGCGAGGTCACGGCCGGGCCGGAGGGAGGCGTGCCCGTGGCTGTGGCGCTGTTATTCACCACACCGGCATCGATGTTCGCCTGGGTGATCGCATAACTGGACGTACAGGTGGTGCTCGCACCCGGAGCCAGCGTGGTCACCGCACACGCCGCTGCTGCCGTCAGGAGCGGATCGTTGATCACGATGCCCGTCAGGGGGGTGTTGCCGGTGTTGGTCACCAAGAACGAATAGGCGATCGTGCTGCCCACTGTGCCGCCGCTAGGCGCGCCAGCCGACTTGTCGATCGTCAGCGCGGGCGCCGAGGCGACGACGACGGTCGCGACGGCACTGTCGCAGGTCACGGGCACCGTCGCGGGAATGGTGCAGATCTGGTAGGGATAGCTGTAGCTGCCCGCAGCGGTGTTCGCAACCACGGTGATGGTGCCATTGGCATTCATCGTGATGCTGCCAACCGCGGGAACAGGCGCCGCACCCGGCGTCAGCGTGACATTGGTGCCGATGACCGCCGCCACATTGTTGGTGGTGTCGTTGGCGATGACGCTGGCTGTCGTGCCACCCGCGGCAGGAACGTTATAGCTATCGTTCACTGCGTCGATGGTCGGCCTCACCGTCGTGACTACCGGCGGCGTGGTGCAACCGGTGCCCACGCAGTCCGGGTCACCACCGCCGGTCACCACCGCCGTGTTCGACACGCTGGGTGCCGCCGAGGCCGCCGGTGTCACGTTGATCGTGAAGCTCACCGTGTTGCCCGGCGCCACGTTCGTCAGACCCGCCGACACTTGGCAGGACACGTTCTGGCCACTGATCGAGCAGCCGGCCGCCGAATTGATCGTCAGCCCCGCCGGCACCGTATCGGCCACCGTGGCGATGTTTGTGGTCGGCGCGGTGCCGTTGTTGGTCACCGTGAGCACATAGTTGTAGGCCGTGCCCACCACCGCCGTCGCCGGACCGCTCTTGGCGATCGACAGGTTCGGCACCACCACCCTGACCGTAGCGCTTGCATCGTTATTGTCAGGGTTCGTATCCACCACGCCGACGGGGACCGTCACACGGGCGCTGTTGATGACCTGGGTCTGCGCCAGCACCGGCGCCGCGGCCGCACTGCAGAGAGCCAATGCTCCAAACGCAAGAATGGAGGCGCTCTTCTGGGCCAAACGACGGAGGTGAGTGAAGACGTACACGGTGGTCCCTTACGCTGGATCGGGAGAACGGCCAGCCGGGACTGCCTCCCCCAAGGCTGTCTTGAAAGTCGCATTACCCCTCGGCGGCTCGATTGGCCAACCTGCACGGGCATACGTCACACATCGCACTTCGTTTGGTGAAGCGGACATCCCTCACAAATAAGTGAGATGCCTATTACACATTTACTTTAATTTAACGTCAACTCATTGACGTCAATAGGTAAGTACGTGAACTTCATCACAGAAGCGAAGCGAGGCGGCGTCAAAAGCTCGCCAAGACCGACCGAAGGCCGGTCCTGACGGATCAGCGGCGGCGGATCGACCGGCCACGACGGTTACCCCGCCGGTCCGGGTGCAGGCAGGCAGGGGCTGTGGAAGGGGATAACAGCGGGGAAGCGCCGGCTTGGCCGGCAGACGATCAGTCGCTCTGCAGTTCGGCGACGAAGTCGTAGGCGTCGCCGCGATAGTACGACCGGGTGGATTCGACGACCCGGCCATCCTCCAGGAACGCCCGGCGCTCGACCAGCAGACCCGGGGCTCCGACCGGCAGCTCGAGGTGGCGGGCCGCCTCCTCGTCCAGGGCCACGGCACGCAGGCGCTGCAGGGCGCGGCGTGGACGATGACCGTACGCGTCCAGCGCCTCATATAAAGAAGTGGTCACGCTGTCGGGATCCGGCAGCAGCGCGTACGGCACCAGCGTCCGCTCGATCGCGATCGGCGAACCGTCCACATGACGGAGGCGGTACATGCGCACCACGCCACTTCCGGGCGAGAGGTTCAGCGCCATCGACTCTTCCGGCGTTACTTCGCCGACCGAACGCTCCAGGAACTTTACCTGCGGGTTCAACCCGCGCTCGCGCAGGTCGTCGGTGAAGCTGGTCAGCCGCGAGAACTGGCGAAGGATGCGTTCGGCGACGAAGGTGCCGGCGCCCTGCCGTTGCACCAGCAGACCACTTTCGATCAGACCGGCCAGCGCCTTGCGGATGGTCACCCGCGAGAGATCGAGCAGCTGCGCCAAGTCGCGCTCGCTGGGAAGCGCCTGTCCGGGCCGCAGCACGCCGGCGTCCATCAGGTTCTGCAGCGCGCGGCGCAGGCGCAGGTAAGCCACGGCCCGGGTGGATTCACCGGTCTGCAGCCGCTGGTATTCCTCGAGCAGGTTCGTTTGCATGCGAATCAAGATACCAGTGCCGTACCAATATCGCAACAATCCCGTTGCAGTGCGGACCTGTTGGCATCTCGTGGTACCCTGGTGGTATTGTGGACACTCACTTCTGTTGCACCGAGACGCCCGTGACCGCGAAGACCCTGCCTGTCGACACCTTCGATCTCGTCATCTTCGGCGGCACCGGCGACCTGGCGCTGCGCAAGCTGCTGCCGGGCCTGCTGCGGCGCTACGCCGACGGCCAGATTCCCGAGGACAGCCGCATCATCGGCGTGGCCCGCGACAAGCAGGGCGATGCCGAGTACCAGGCCAAGGTCGGCGAAGCGCTGGCCCGCATCGCCGCCAGCGACGAGACCTTGAAGGCCAAGCTGCCCGCCTTCCTGCAGAAGCTCGGCTACCTGGCGCTGGACGCCACCAAGGATGAAGGCTGGGACGAGTTCGCCACCCGCCTGCAGTCCACCGGCGACCGCATCCGCGTGTTCTACCTGTCCACCAGCCCCACCCTGTTCGTCGCCATCTGCGACCGCCTGCGCGCGCACGGCCTGAACACCGGCAACGCCCGCGTGGTGATCGAGAAGCCGATCGGCCACGATTCGGCCAGCGCCGCGGTCATCAACGACGCCGTCGGCAGCGCATTCGCCGAAAACCAGATCTTCCGCATCGATCACTACCTGGGCAAGGAAACGGTCCAGAACCTGCTGGCCCTGCGCTTCGCCAACATCCTGTTCGAGCCGTTGTGGAACGCCAGCCGCATCGACCACGTGCAGATCACCGTGGCCGAGACCGTCGGCCTGGAGAAGCGCGCCGGCTACTACGACACCTCCGGCGCGTTGCGCGACATGGTGCAGAACCACCTGCTGCAGCTGCTGTGCATGGTGGCGATGGAACCGCCGGCCGCGCTGCAGGCCGATGCCGTGCGCGACGAGAAGCTCAAGGTGCTGCGCTCGCTCAAGCCGATGCGCGGCGAAGACGTCGCCCACCTGTCCGTACGCGGCCAGTACCGCGCCGGCGCCAGCAGCGGCGCGGCCGTGCCCGGCTACCTGGAAGAGCTCGGCAAGCCCGATTCGCGCACCGAGACCTTCGTGGCGCTGAAGGCCGAAGTCGACAACTGGCGCTGGGCCGGCGTGCCGTTCTACCTGCGTACCGGCAAGCGCCTGTCCGAGCGCGTGTCCGAGATCGTCATCGCCTTCAAGCAGATCCCGCATTCCATCTTCGAAGACAGCGCCGGCCCGGTGATGGGCAACAAGCTGGTGCTGCGCCTGCAGCCGGACGAAGGCGTGAAGCTGTGGCTGATGATCAAGGACCCCGGCCCGGGCGGCCTGCGCCTGCAGCACGTGCCGCTGGACATGAGCTTCGCCGAGGCGTTCGGTGTGCACCAGCCGGAAGCCTACGAGCGCCTGCTGATGGACGTGGTGCGCGGCAACCAGACCCTGTTCATGCGTCGCGACGAGGTCGAAGCCGCCTGGGCGTGGATCGACCCGATCCTCGCCGCCTGGGAGACCCAGCGCGACGCGCCCAAGCCGTACACCGCCGGTTCGTGGGGCCCCAGCGCCGCCGTGGCGCTGGTCGAACGCGACGGCCGCACTTGGCACGAAGACACCGTCTGACGCTGCCGGCCCCGCACACGCGGGGCCTGATTCCGGCCGCCGGCCGACCTGCCTTCCCCCGGGAAGCCCCCACTCCCGAGACCCGCCATGCCCCCCACCGATCTCTCGCTGCAGATCCAGCTGCACCCGTTCCCCGATGGCGACGCCGTCGCCTCCGCCCTGGCGCAGGCCGTGGCCGACGACCTGCGCGCCGCGCTCGTCCAGCGTGGCCAGGCCAGCCTGGCGTTGTCCGGTGGCACCACCCCGCGCCGCTTCCTGCAGGCGCTCTCGCAGCAGGCACTGGACTGGGCGAACGTCACCGTGACGCTGGTGGACGAGCGCTGGGTGCCCGATGACCATGAGCGCTCCAATGCGCGGCTGGTGAAGGAGTGCCTGCTGCAGAACGCGGCCGCCGACGCCCGCTTCGTGCCCCTGTACCGGCCCGCGGCGACGCCCGACGAGGTGCTGGAGGACATCGCTGCAGGGTTGCCGGCCACGCTGGATGTCGTGGTGCTGGGCATGGGCGGCGACGGACATACCGCCTCGTTCTTCCCGGGCGGCGACCGCCTGGCCGAGGCGATGGACACGGCCACCGGCACCACCGTGCTGCCGATGCGTGCACCCGGCGCAGGCGAGCCCCGCATCACCCTGACCCTGCCCGTCCTGCGCGATGCCGGCCGGCTCTACCTGCATATCGAAGGCGGCGAAAAGCGGCAGGTGCTCCAGCAGGCCCTCTCGGGCCAGGGCCCGGGGGCGCAGTTCCCGATGCACCACGTGCTGCAGGCGCTGCGCGCACCACTGCAGGTCTACCTGACCGCCTGAGCCTCCCGGCGCCGGTGTTGAGGCAAAACCGGCCGCCCTGCTTATAATGTGGTCTTGTCCGCGGCACCCCGGTGCCCGTCGACCCCCGTTTTCGTAGCCATGCGCGGCCCACGGCCGTGCTGCCAAAGGTGGAAAGTGCGTAACTACGACCTCGAATTCCTCAAGCATTTCTCGATGGTGATCGGCTTCCTGATGCTGGTCACCGCGGGCCTGATCGTCGGCGCGTACTTCCTGCACGACAGCATTCCGCCGGAAGTGAACCCGAAGGCCGTGCAGATCACCGAGGCGCGCATCGCCCCGGCCGGTGCTGTCTATGCAGGCGAAACCGGTGCTGCCGCCCAGGCCGCCGCCGCCCAGGCCGCGCTGGCGGCCGCCGCTTCCCAGGTCGCCTACGGCGGCACGCTGGACGGTGGCGAGATCTACAAGAACCTGTGCGGCGCCTGCCACACCAACGGCGTGGGCAAGGCCCCGATGCTGACCGCCGCCGGCATGGGCGCCCGCGCCAGCAAGGGCGTCGACACCCTGTACAAGCACGCCATCGAAGGCTTCACCGGTCCGGACGGCGGCATCATGCCTCCGAAGGGCGGCAACCCGGCCATCTCCGAAGAGCAGATCCACGCCACCGTCGACTGGATGCTGGCCAACAGCAAGTAAGGCTTCGGGCCTTCCACGAACGCCGCCTCCGGGCGGCGTTTTGTTTGTGCGGTGCTTCAACCCCGAAACGACCGCTTCCTTCTCCCCGCGTGCGGGGAGAGCAACTGTCTTGATTCAGGCGCAGCAGGACGCGTTCAGATGGTCCCGCATGCGGGCGTTGAGGATGACCAGCAGTTTGCGCATGGAGGCCACCAAGGCGACCTTGGCCGGTTTGCCGCGATCGCGCAGCGATTGGTAGAAGGACCGCAGCGTCGGTTCGTAGCGCACGGCGGTCAGCGTGCCCATGTACAGCGTGGCCCTAAGGCCTGCCCGGCCACCCCAGATGCGGCGTGCGCCGCGCAGGTTGCCACTGTCGCAGGCCAGCGGTGCCACGCCCACCAGCTTGGCGATGGCCTTGCCACTGAGGTGGCCCAGCTCGGGCAATTGCGTGGCCAAGGCTGAGCGCAGCACAGGCCCAACGCCCTTGATCTGGCCCAGCACGGCCAGGCCGGGCTGCTCGGCTACCTGCTGAGCGATGCGAGCGTCCAGCGCCTTGAGCATGGCTTCACTACGACCCAGGTCCAGCAAGGTCTGCCGACGCAGCCAGGGATCGGTGAGCTGCTCCAGTCGCTGGCGCTCCTGCTGTACGGTCTGCTGCACGTCCAGGCGGCGCTGGTGGTATTGCGCCAGACGGCGCTGCCAGGCCGGTGCAGGGCGATACGGCGTCAGTTCCAGCACCGCCGCCATGTGCGCCAGGATCTGGGCATCGAGCGCGTCGGTCTTGGCCAACTGGCCGGTGGCCTTGGCAAAGTCACGCCCCTGACGGGGATTGATGCGCACCATCGGCACGCCGGCCGCATGCAGGCGATCCAGCGCCTGCTGCTCGTAGCCTCCCGTGGCTTCCAGCACACATTGGCGTACCGGCACCTCGGCCAACCAGTGACGCAGGGCCTCAAGCCCGGTGTCGGTGTTGGGAAATCGAGCCCGACGCTCCATGCCGTGCACATGCGCGTCGATCCATGCCTTGCACACATCAAGACCTATGCCGTATCCCATTGCCCATCTCCGGTAAGCTGCCAGGGTCGAGAGTCCTCCCTTGCGGCCCAGCCTTATCGTTACGAGCGCCTACTCGAGCAACTGTTCGGGCGTGTGCAGGGAGATTCCGGCGTGGCGAGCTTGCTCTCCCGCGGTCGTAGCACCCAAGGTGTGACGCTCAACCACGCCGGCTCTCGGCACCTAATCTGGCAGATCGGCAAGAGATAAGGGTGCCGAAGGCGGGTGAGGGGCGAGCGGAGTGGGAATGCGTCGGCGCACGGGCTAGTACCGCGCTCGCCCCTCATCCGCCCCCGTATCGAGTACGGGGCAGGCTCTCCGGGCACCCTCTCCCCGTTGTCACAGGGAGAGGGGAAGCGCGCCAGTCCGCCTCGCATGGAAAACCTTCCGTCACCCAATCCGTTTACCCTTGCCGCCTCGCTTTCCCGGTTGCCCACGATGACGCCGTCCCGCTCCATGCTCTGCCTCGCCCTGCTCGCCTCCCTGTCGCTGCCTGCCTGTGCGGCCACGCCGAAGGCGCGCGTCATTCCCATCGGCCAGGTGCAGGGCGAAGGCGCACGCAGTCCGCTCGATGGTCAGACCGTCACCATCGAAGGCGTCGTCACCGGTGCGTTCATTGAAGGCCTCGGCGGCTTCTTCGTGCAGGATGCCGGCGACGGCAATGCGAAGACTTCCGACGCCCTCTTCGTCGCCCTGGAAGAAGGCGCGCCCCCACCGACGATTGCGGTCGGTGACCGCCTGCGCGTGCGCGGCATCGTCGGCGAACGTAAAGCCGGCAACGATGACACGTTGACCGCACTGCATGCGCCGGTGATCCAGCCGCGCGGCAAGGGCAACGTCGCACCGACGGTGCTGACCGCGCAGCCCACCGACTGGGAAGCACTGGAAGGCATGCACGTCCGCATCGATGCCCCGCTCACGCTCAGCGGCACCCACATGCTGGAACGCTTCGGCGAATTGATCACCAGCTTCGACGGCCGCCTGTGGCAACCCAGCGAACTCGCCACGCCCGGCAGCGCGGAGGCCAAGCGCCTCGCGTCCGACAACACACGCCGCACCCTGCTGCTGGACGACGGCAGCGCCAAGCGCGACCCCGCCACCGTCTGGTACGTGAAGGACGGCCAGCCGCTGCGCACCAGCACCGTGCTGACCGGCGTGCAAGGCATCGTCGACCAGCGCGCCGGTGGCTGGCGCCTGCAGCTCACCGCCGCACCGACCATCGCCGCGCCGCAGCGTCCGGCCGCACCGCAGGTCGCCGGCAACGTGCGCGTGGCGGCGTTCAACCTGGAGAACCTGTTCAACGGCGACGGCAAGGGCGGCGGCTTTCCCACCGAGCGCGGCGCCAAGACGTCCGAGCAGTTGAAGGCGCAGATCGCCAAGCTGGTCGCGACCATCCGCGGGCTCGACCCCGACATCGCCGCGCTGATGGAACTGGAGAACGACGGCTACGGCGCCGACTCCAGCCTGGCGCAGCTGGTCGCCGCGCTGAATGAAGGCGGCGGCACGTGGCGCTTCGTCGACGCGAAGCAGGGTCCCGGCCCCGACACCATCCGCGTCGGCCTCATCTACCGCAGCGACAAGGTGAGGCCCAGCGGCAAGCCCGCCACGCTGCAGGAAGGTCCGTTCGGCGAACGCAGCCGCAGCCCGCTGGCGCAAGCGTTCGTGCGTGGCAACGGCAAGCCCTTCGTCGTGGTCGCCAACCACCTGAAGTCGAAAGGCTGCTCGGAAGCCACCGGCGCCGACACTGACCAGAAGGACGGCGCCGGCTGCTGGAATGCATTGCGCCTCGATTCGTCGAAGCGTCTGGACGCATGGCTGAAGACCGACCCGACCCGCACGCGCAGCGACCGCGTGGTGATGCTGGGCGACTTCAACGCCTACGCGATGGAAGACCCGGTGCGCTGGCTGCGCGACGACGCCGGCTGGATCGACGCGTTCAAGCAGGCGGGTGTCGAGCAGCCTTACTCCTACGTCTACAACGGCCTGACCGGCCGCCTCGACCACGCCCTGCTCAGCCCCTCGCTGGTGAAGCAGCTGCGCGGTGCAGCGGAGTGGCATATCAATGCCGACGAACAGGACGCGCAAGGCTACGCTGATGGCGACGCCAGCGTGCCTTTCCGCAGTTCCGACCACGACCCGCTGCTGCTGGGCTTCGATCTGTAGGCGGGACGGCAGGTCGCCACTTTTCCTGTGGGAGCGACGTCAGTCGCGTTGTCACCTCCGCGGTAGGTCATCGCGACTGACGTCGCTCCCACGAGACGGGAAACGTCACCCGCCGATCTTCTCCACCAGCGCCTGCAATTTCTGCACGGTACCCCAGTTGCGCGTGGTGGCGGCCTTGCCTGCCTTGCCCAGCATCGCTTCCGCGGCCTTGCTCTCCAGAATGCCGCTGGCGCAGTGCAGGTAAGCGGCGCGCGTGCCGACCAGGAACTTTTCGGGCGCGACTACATGCGGCGCGATGGCGTCGAGGTTGGCCAACGTGGCGGCGTCCGGCGTGAACGCGACCAGCAGGCGTGACGGATCCGTCGCGGTGTCGGCGAAGGGGTTGTCGGCCATGATGGCGTCGAGATCCTTCGCGGATTTCACGATGACGGGCACCTCGATGCCGAGTCGATCGGCGATGGCCTTCGAGATGTCGGTCGCCAGCGTTGCGGACGTTCCCTTGCCGGCCTTGAAGACGACGTTGCCGCTATTGAGCAACGTAGCGACGTCGGTGTAGCCGAGCGCCTCCAGCAGCGCGCGCAGGTCCGCCATGGCGATGCGCTTGGCTTTGCCGACGTTGATGCCGCGGAGCAGGGCGGTGTAGGTCGTCATGTCGTTGCTTTGGTGGTGTCGATGCAAGCGGACGCGGGACGTAAGTCAGCGGTTCGGCGAAAAATGGGCGCGAACCGCCTTCTCGGTTTCGGTACTCCACATGCGGCTCGCCGTGCACAGTTCGTAGCGCGCCGGGCCGCTCGATTCGGCGACAACCAGGATCGTATCGCCTGGCATAAGCGTCGTAAGTTCGGAGACGACCGCACGCCTGACAGCATTGGGATCGCTGTAGTGCCATGTCGACATGACAGCACCCACGGTAGACGGGTCGCCTTTGAAGACGATTTCCGGCTCCACGGTATGGCGGATCGTCGTCCGACGCTCGTTCGATGTCGCTGCGCTTCGGAGCTGTTCCAGCCTGGGGACCAGTGCCGATTTCACCACCGTGCCGACATACACCGTCTCCGCCGCCTGCAACTTGGACTCCAGGGGCTCGATAACGCAGATGGCGCTGGCCGTCATCGGCAGCAAGGCGATGCATGCGCACGCGACGGACAGACGCTTCATGCAGACTCCACCAGCGCGAACCGCCTCACCTTGTGTCCATCGACGACGACGTCCTCGCAGAACATCGCATACGGCCGCACCCACAAGCCGCCTTCGCCGTAGAGCGCGCGGTACACCACCACCGGCTCCAGCGTCTCGCTGTGCCGCGCCACCGCGACAACTTCGTAATCGTTGCCCTTGTAGTGGCGGTATATGCCGGGTGTGAGTTCGGGGATGGCGGGGAGTGTGGCCATGGTGGTGCCTCGTATTCATAGGGTGGGCCTTGGCCCACCGTGGCGGAGATTGTCCTTCAGCCGAAAAGAAATTGTCGGCAAGGATTCGATGATCCACGCCGCAGGCCTTGAGCCGCAACCACGTTACCTTACCTGCACCAGCTCGGACTCGATGACATCGCGCAGGCAAGCGGGATCCGAAGGCCACCTGAGTGTCGCTACTGGTTCACGGGTAGACCGACCCAGGTCCGGAAGCATGGGAATGACGTTCCTTGCCCACGCGATCAGTCGCCATAGCAATGGATAGCGTGTACGCCGTCGAGACACCTCGATCCTCCCATCTGGATACGGCTGGATATCCAGAACATGCGGTACATCATCCGTCCCCCAGCGGTTTTCCCAGTTGAAGGCATCGTAGTGCGTGTCGCACTCGACCCGCAGACCGCGTTCGGATGCGAGGTCGGCAATCAGTTGGTGAAGGGCTGGATCGCGACGCATGGGCTCCATAACGAAAATTGGCAGGGTAATGGTGGGTAGACCGGCTTCGCCGTTGAAAGCCGCTTCGCTCCATGCATCCTACGTATTGCTCAGCTCTCGCCGAAGACGACCGGAACGATATCGCCGAGGATATGCGCGAACACCACCGGCCACAGGCGGCCCGTGCGCAGATAGAACACGGTCAGCACCAGCCCGAACGCGAGCACCGACACGGCGCCCACCGGCCCTTGGTACGTGTGGTACAGCAGGCGCACCAGCAGCGAGAACCCCCCCGCGAACAGCAGGCCATGGCCTTTCAGCCCGCGCGCCAGCACGCCGAGCAGGAACACCTCCTCGAAGGTTCCGTTGACCATCGCGAACGCGACGACCGAGGCGAGGGACGCGCCCTCGAACGAGAACGCCACGATCGGCACCGAGCCGTCGTCCGCAACGAAGGGCGTCGTCACCACCCAGGCGAGCACGACCGCCGCGACGTAGATCGCCACGCCCTGCAACGCGCCGCTCAGGTGCGGATGGGGATACAGAGGACGCAGGTCGAAACGGCGGGCATGCAGGTACAGCAGCGCGCAGAGGGCGAGGACCAACTCGATCAGGATGCCGTAGACGTTGCTGGCGTCGGAAAACTCGGCATCGGGATAGCCTCCCACCACGGCCTGGAAGGACGTCGCGATGAACAGGCCGAAGCAGATCGTGGACACGACGAGGGCGTCCAGCAACGACAGCTCGGATCCCGGTACCCGTGTCTGCTCCATGCGCCCGATCCCTTCCCTGGTTGACCGGATGTTACCGGCAGTGCGGTACGCGTGCGGCACTCATCAGCGCGATAGGTTGGCGTGAGCCTGCGAAGCCCAACACGGTGACCCATCATCACTGCGATGTTGGGGTTCGCTCCGTTCACGCCAACCTATGAGACCTCTCGAAAGAGTCCCTCAATACCCCGCCGCCTGCCCGTCCTTGCGGCTCTCGCTAGCGCCGTAGTACACGCCGGTGTCCGGGTCGCGCTTGATCGCCTGGTAGCCGCCGTACGGGCCGAGTGCCCATTCGACGTGGTGGCCCTTGTCCATCAACGCGCGCACGGTTTCGTAGGGGAAGCCGGATTCCAGCTGCACCACGCCGCCGTCGCTCATGACCTTGGCGCTGCCGACCGGTTCGGTGGAACCGTCGTGCTGGATGCGCGGTGCGTCGCCGGCTTCCTGCAACGTCATGCCGAAGTCGACCAGGTTCATCACGATCTGCACGTGGCCCTGCGGCTGCATCGCACCACCCATCACGCCGAAGCTGACCCACGGCTTGCCGTCCTTGGTGATAAAGGCCGGGATGATGGTCTGGAACGGACGCTTGCCCGGCGCGTAGCAGTTGGGATGCGGCGCGGCGCCCTCGCAACCGTTCAGCACGAACATCTCACCGCGGTCCTGCAGGATGAAGCCCAGGCCGGTCGGCGTCATGCCGCTGCCCATGCCGCGGTAGTTGGACTGGATCAGCGAGACCATCATCCCGTCCTTGTCGGCGACGGTCATGTAGATGGTGTCGCCCTCTTCCAGCTCCTTCGGCGTGCCGGGCTGCACTTCGCGCAGTACCTTGTCGGGCGAAATGAGTTTCGCGCGTTCGCGTGCATACGGCTTGGAGATCATGCGGGCGACGGGCAACGGCTGGAACGCAGGATCGGCGTACCAGCGCGCGCGGTCGGCGAAGGCCAGCTTCTTCGCTTCCACCAGCAGGTGTACGTGCTCGGGGCTGCCGTAGGGGATCCTGCTGAAGTCGTAGCCTTCCAGCACGTTGAGCATCTGCAGCGCGGCGATGCCCTGCCCGTTCGGCGGCAGTTCCCACACGTCGTAGCCACGGTAGTTGGTGCTGACCGGCTCGACCCACTCGCCATGATGGGCCGCCATGTCCTCGTACGAGAGGAAGCCGCCGCTGGCCTTGAAGTACGCATCGATGGTGCGCGCAATGTCGCCCTTGTAGAACGCGTCGCGACCGCCATCGGCGATCTTCTGCAGCGTGTCGGCAAGATACGGGTTCTTCCACATCTCGCCGGTGCGCGGCGCGCGGCCGCCGACGGTGAACTGTTCCTTGAAGCCGGGGAACTTCGACAGCCGCGGCACCGAGCGTTCCCAGTAGTAGGCGATGGTCTGGTGGACCGGATGGCCCTCGCGCGCATAGCGGATGGTCGGCGCCAGCACGGCCTTCATCGGCAGTTTGCCGAAGCGGTCGTGCAGCGCGAACCAGCCATCGACCGCACCCGGCACGCTGACCGGCAACGGGCCGTGCGCGGGAATGTCGGTGATGCCCTGCTGCTTGAAGTAGTCGAGCGTCAGCGATTTCGGCGAACGGCCCGAGCCGTTGTAGCCGTGCAGCTTCTTCGTCTTCGGATCCCACACGATCGCGAACAGGTCGCCGCCGATGCCGTTGCCGGTGGGTTCCATCAGGCCGAGCGCCGCATTGGCGGCGATGGCGGCGTCCATCGCGGTGCCGCCCTGCTTCATCACGTCCAGCGCGATCTGCGTGGCCAGCGGATGCGACGTGGCCGCCATCGCGTGCGGTGCGATGACGTCGGAACGGGTGGCGAAGGCGCGACCGGTGATGCGGTCGGCAGCGGAAGCGGGGATACCGGTGGCGGCGGTCAGCGCCGTCGCCAGGCACAGCGAAGCAAGGGTACGCATCGTGGACTGAGGATGGCGCGCGACGCGCGCCTTCATCCGCCGATCTTACGCGTTACGGCCAGACCGGCGGATTGGCCTGCCAGGCGCCGAGCACTTCGGCCAGCGTGTCGCGGTCTTCCTGGCGCCAGCCGGGCAACAGCGAGGCGTAGTTGCGCGCATCGGTCCACAGCAGCGGCTCGGTGCGCACGGCAGCGCCGTACCACTGCACGGCCTCGTCCTTGCGGCCCAGTTTCCAGAGCACCAGTGCGAAGGTCGGCGGCACCCAGGAAGCACCTCCCACGGCGCCTATCAGCGGCACCCACTGCTCAAGGGCCGCCTGGTGTTCGCCGAGGCGATGGAGATCCCAACCGTAGTTCCAGCTGATCGAACGCCACAGTCCGCCACCGGACTGGGTGCTGGCGAGCGCCTGCTGGTACAGCTGTCGGCCCAGGTCAGCGCGGCCATCGCTCAACGCGACATGCGCCAGCTGGGCGGTGGCCTCGACCGTCTTGCGGCCGCGTTCCCGCGCCTTCACAAGCTGATCAACCAGCGCGTCGCCTTCCACGCCGGTGATGGCGACGACCGGCGCAGCCGCGCGGTCTTCGTCGAAGTAGAACTCTTTCGGCTTCGGCACCGACTGTGCCTGCACGGAAAAGACCGCCGATGCCAGCACGATGGCCAGCAGTGTGCGTTTGCCTGCTCTCACTACGTTTCCCCCGGACTACGACAGCCCCCCGACGCATCCTAACCGCTGCAACGCACAACAACCCAGTGATGCGCGTCACAGAAAAAGCCGCTGTTACAATGCGCGCCTTCACGCCCGAGGGGTTTTCGGGCCTCGCCAGCCGCTTTCACGGGCCCGCCATGACCAGCACCGCCGAACTCACCTCGCCCTCGTCCGCCAACTTGCCGCAGATCGGGGTGATCGACAGCGACTACACGCTGGAGCACAAGTACACGCGCACCGACGGGCGCATCTACCTGAGCGGCGTGCAGGCGCTGGTCCGCCTGCCGCTGATGCAGCGGCTGCGCGACCAGGCCGCCGGCCTGAACACCGCCGGCTTCATCAGCGGCTACCGCGGCTCGCCGCTGGGCGGCTTCGACCTGGAGCTGTGGCGCGCGCGCAAGCACCTGGAGACGGCAGGCGTGAAATTCACCCCGGGCCTCAACGAGGATCTGGGCGCGACCATGGTGTGGGGTACGCAACAGACCAACCTGTTCCCTGGCGCCAAGGTCGATGGCGTGTATTCGATGTGGTACGGCAAGGGTCCCGGCGTGGACCGCTGCGGCGACGTGTTCAAGCACGGCAACGCGGCTGGCACCTCGAAGTTCGGCGGCGTGCTGGCGCTGGCCGCGGACGACCACAACTGCCGCAGCTCGACGCTGCCGCACGGCTCGGAAGACGAATTCGTCAGCGCGATGATGCCGGTCCTGAACCCCGCCGGCGTACAGGACATCCTCGACCTGGGCCTGGTGGGCTGGGCGATGAGCCGCTACACCGGCCGCTGGATCGGCTTCAAGACGATCGCCGAGACGGTGGAATCGTCGGCGTCGGTGCAGGTGGATCCGTTCGCGCGCGAGATCATCCTGCCGGAAGACTTCGCCATGCCGGCCGGCGGCCTCAACATCCGCTGGCCGAATCCTCCGCTCGACCAGGAGATGCGCCTGCACAAGTACGCGGTCGCCGCGGCGCAGGCGTTCGCGCGCGCGAACAAGGTCGACCGCATCGTGCTGGATTCGCCGCGCGCGCGCCTCGGCATCGTCACCACCGGCAAGAGCTACCTGGACGTGCTGCAGGCGCTGGAATACCTGGGCCTGGACGAACAGGCCTGCGCCGACATCGGCATCCGCGTCTACAAGGTCGGCATGACCTGGCCGCTGGAGCCGGTGGGCATCACCGAGTTCGCCAAGGGCCTGGAAGACATCGTCGTGGTGGAGGAGAAGCGCGCCTTCATCGAGCGGCAGATGAAGGAGTACTTCTACAACTGGCCGGCCGGCGCCGGCACGCGCCCGTCCATCGTCGGCAAGTACGACGAGGGCGGCGAGTGGATCCTGCCGTCCACCGGCGAGTTGACCCCGGCGACGATCGCCGGCGTGATCGGCCGGCGCATCCAGCGCTTCTTCACGACCGAATCCATCGAACAGCGCCTGCGCTGGATGGAGGAGAAGGAAGCCGAGATGGCGCTGCCGCGCGCCAACTTCCCGCGCGTGCCGCACTACTGCAGCGGCTGCCCGCACAACACCTCGACGGTGGTGCCGGAAGGCTCGCGCGCGCTCGGCGGCATCGGCTGCCACTACATGGTGACGTGGATGGACCGCGACACCGACACCTTCACCCACATGGGCGGCGAAGGCGTGACGTGGTCCGGGCAGGCACCGTTCACCGAGACGGAACACGTGTTCCAGAACCTCGGCGACGGCACGTTCTTCCACTCCGGCTCGCTGGCGGTGCGCCAGTCGGTCGCCACCGGGGTGAACATCACCTACAAGATCCTCTACAACGACGCGGTGGCGATGACCGGCGGCCAGCCGGTGGACGGCACGCTGTCCGTGCCGCAGATCGCGCACATGATGCGGTCCGAGGGCGTGGACACGATCGTCGTGGTCAGCGACGACGTGCGCAAGTGGAGCAAGCGCGAGCTGTTCCCGAGCGGCGTGGAGTTCTTCGACCGTGCCGAACTGGACGACGTCCAGCGCCGCCTGCGCGAGGTGAAGGGCGTCTCCATCCTGATCTACGATCAGGTCTGCGCCACCGAGAAGCGCCGCCGGCGTAAGCGCGGCAAGCTGCCGGATCCCGCCAAGCGCACGATGGTCAACACGCTGGTCTGCGAAGGCTGCGGTGACTGCGGCGTGAAGAGCTTCTGCGTGTCGGTGCTGCCGAAGGAGACCGAGTTCGGCCGCAAGCGCGAGATCGACCAGTCGAACTGCAACAAGGACTTCCGCTGCGTCGACGGCTTCTGCCCCAGCTTCGTCACCGTGCACGGCGGCACGCCGCGCAAGGGCAAGAAGGCGAACGCCGCGGATCTGCTCGCTGCGCTGCCGGGGCCCGCATTCAAGTCCTCCCTCGACGAGCCCTGGAACATCCTGATCACCGGCGTCGGCGGCACGGGTGTGGTGACCATTGGTGCGCTGCTCGGCATGGCCGGCCACCTGGAAGGCAAGGGCGCCAGCGTGCTCGACCAGACCGGCCTGGCGCAGAAGGGCGGCGCGGTGACCACGCACATCCGCATCGCGCGCACGCCGGAAGACATCCACGCCGTGCGCATCGCCGCCGGCGAGGCCGACCTGGTGCTGGGCTGCGACATGGTGGTGGTCAACGACTACTGGGTGCTGTCGAAGGTGCGCGGTGAACGCTCGCAGGTGGTGCTGAACACCTACGAGGCGATGCCGGGCACGTTCACCACGCATCCGGATATGCAGTTCCCGGCCACCGACATCATCGCCGGCGTGAAGGTCGCGCTGGGCGGCCGCGAGCCGATGCTGGTCGATGCCACGCAGATCGCCACCGCGCTGATCGGCGACGCCATCGGCAGCAACCTCTTCATGCTGGGCTACGCCTGGCAGCAGGGACTGGTGCCGATCTCGTTCGACGCGATCATGCGCGCGGTCGAACTCAACGGCGCCGCCGTCGAGATGAACAAGACCGCCTTCGCCTGGGGCCGCCTGGCCGTGGTGAATCCGCAGGCGGTGCAGGAAGCCGCCGGCCTGATCCGCAACACGCAGACCGAGAGCGAGCGCACGCCGCGCGCCCTCCAGGTGCTGCCGCCGGGCGAATGGGAGAGCAGCGAGTGGGGCGCCAACGCGGCACCGCGCAATCCCGGCAACGAGAGCGAGCTTCGCGGCCTGCCGGAAGACGGCGCGGGCGACGCGGACGTCGCCTTCCTGCCGCTGGACGACCTGCGCCTGTCGCGCTCGCTGGACGAACTGATCGCGCGCCGCACCGCGTTCCTGACCGAGTACCAGGATGCCGCCTACGCGCGCCGCTACACCGACCTGGTCACGCAGGTGCGCAACGCCGAGAACACCCGGGCGCCCGGCTCGACCGCGCTGACCGAAGCGGTGGCCCGCTACTTCTTCAAGCTGATGGCCTACAAGGACGAGTACGAAGTCGCGCGCCTGTATACGAGCGGCGAGTTCCAGCGCCGGCTGCAGCAGCAGTTCGACGGCGACTACGAGGTGCACTTCCACCTCGCGCCGCCACTGTTCGCCAAGAAGGACGCGCACGGCCGCCTGATGAAGAAGGAATACGGCCCGTGGGTGTTCAAGGCGTTCGGCCTGCTCGCGAAGCTGCGCTTCCTGCGCGGCGGCACGTTCGACGTGTTCGGCTACACCGACGAGCGCAAGGGCGAGCGCCAGCTGATCGCCGACTACGAGAAGACCACCGGCGAACTGCTGGCCGCACTGGACGCCGGCAAGCTGGGCCTGGCCGTGGAGATCGCGAGCATTCCCGAGCACATCCGCGGCTACGGTCACGTCAAGGAAAAGCACCTGCACGCCGCGAAAGCGCGCGAGGCCGAACTGCTCGGCCTGTGGCGCAACCCGAAGGCGCTGCACATCGTGCAGGCCGCTTAAAAAGGAAACCCCGCTTCGGCGGGGTTTTTCTTTGTATGTCCTGTAAAAATGCAACTTATGCCTTGCATAAGGTAAATGCAATGTATGGCTTGCATTTTGGACAGGCAAACGTTAGGTTGCCTATGCCACTCAAAGGGGCACACCTATGACTGCCGCCCAATATCCAATCCAGACACCTCAGCAGCTGGCCCCTTTGTTGCGCGCCCTGCGCAAGAAGCAGGGTTTGACCCAGGCCGACTTGGCCGATCAGCTCGGCATCACACGACAAGCTGTAACCGCTCTGGAGGCCAGACCGGAAGCCGCGACATTCGAGCGCCTGATGAAAGTCTGGGCTGTGCTGGGCCTGCAAGTGTCGCTGGCGCCACGCGCGCCCTCTTCGCCCTCGCTGGACGCGGTGGAGTGGTAGGCAATGGGTGCGCTGCGGATATGGATGAACGGTGTGGAGGCTGCCACTTGGCAGGATGCCCAGCCGACCCGCCTGACGTACGCTTCCAGTTGGTTAGCCTCGCCGTTGGCGCGCCCTTTGTCCCTATCGCTGCCCCTGCTGCCGGAGGGCATGTCGCACCGTGGCGATGTGGTGGAGCACTACTTCGACAACTTGCTGCCCGATAGCGCCAACATCCGTGCACGCCTTCGAAACCGCTTCACTGTTCCCTCCAACAGCACTTTCGCGCTGCTGGAACAGATCGGCCGTGACTGCGTAGGCGCCATCCAGCTATTGCCGGCGAACACCCCGCCGGACGAAGTACGCACCATCCAGGCCCGATCCCTGGACGAATCTGGTGTCGCCCGCCTTCTCGGGGGCGTGGCATCCCCTCCGCTGCCCGGACACCACGACGACGATGAATTCCGACTGTCGCTGGCGGGCGCGCAGGAAAAGACTGCGCTCCTGTTACACAACGGCCAATGGTGCGTTCCCCTGGGGAGCACGCCCAGCACGCACATATTCAAACTGCCGCTTGGACTGGTGGGCAACATGCGCGCCGACATGGCCTCGTCGGTGGAAAACGAGTGGCTTTGCATGCAACTGTTGCGTGCGTTCGGCCTGCCCGTGGCAAACACGTCCATCGGCAGGTTCGAAGATCAGCGCGCCTTGGTGGTCGAGCGTTTCGACAGGCGATTGTCCGAGGATGGCACCTGGTGGATCCGCTTGCCGCAGGAAGACCTTTGCCAAGTGTTCGGCCTGCCTTCTTCGCGCAAGTACGAAAGCGATGGCGGGCCGGGAATCGTGCAGATCATGGATCTGTTGCGTCAGTCAGCCGAACCCGGCGACCGCGAGACTTTCTTCAGGACTCAGATCCTGTTCTGGCTCCTCGCCGCAACGGACGGACACGCGAAGAACTTCAGCCTGCACATCGAGCCGCAAGGCCGATTCCGCCTGACGCCCCTCTACGATGTGTTGTCCGTGTATCCCATTCTTGGCCATGGTCCGCAACAGCTGGATCCCCACAAGGCTGCGCTTGCCATGTCGGTGGTCGGCAAGAACAAGCATCGGAAATTGCTGAACGTACGCCGGCGCCACTGGAACGAGACGGCTCGGGCGTGCGGCGTTCGCGATGGCGCCGAACCCTGGATCCAAGACCTTCTTGAGAAGGTGGAACCCGTGATCGCGTCGGTCGCCGCACGGCTGCCTGCGGATTTTCCTGGCGTCGTGGCGCAGACCATCTTCGACGGCCTTCGCCGCGCGAGCGAAAGATTGCGCGACATGGCAGCCGACCATTGAAGATCATCCTTCGCCGCGATTACGTTGCCTGTTCCTTCTCGATGGTCTTCTGCCACACCAGGGCGCGGTTGTTCGCCGGCATGGCGTTGTCCTCGACGAGCGCCAAGCCAATCGCACGCGCCAGTGCATCGACGGCTTCGAAATCGCGGATGCCGGAGGCGGGATCGCGCTCCTTCAACCACTGCTCGAAGGCGCGGTTGCTGTCGCTGGTGAAGTCGCCGCCGTAGTTGAAGGGGCCGTAGACGATCAGCAGTCCGTTCTGCTCAAGGATTCCGCCCACACCGGCGAAGAACGCCTCGACCTGCGGCCAGCCCATGATGTGCAGGCTGTTGGCGGTGAAGACGGCATCGAATCTGGCAGCGGGCCAGCGTCCGTCGACATCGAGTTCGACGGCGGGCGGCGTGTTCGGCAACGCCGCCTCGTCCAGCCACGCCGCGATGCCCGGCAGATTGTCCGCGCGATCACTGCTCTGCCAGGTCAGCCACGGCATCGCCGCCGCAAAGTGCACCGCATGCTGGCCGGTGCCGCTGCCGATCTCGAGCACGCAACGGGTCTCGGCGAGATGGCGCTGCAGGACCTCAAGGATCGGTCCCTGGTTGCGTTCGCATGATGGCGCGAATGGTCTGGTCATGCGTAGCGTGCGCCATGCGCACGACCAGGCGTTGACGGAAGCATCATGAGGTCGTGCGCACGGCGCATGCTACGCGGCCCGGACATAGAAGCGCTTCGCGCCGCCGTCGCCTGCCCGCTCCTCGACGATGAAGTGGCGGGGATGCGCCTTCAGCAGATCGCTGAGCTTCTTGTGCCCGTACAGGCGGCTGTCGAAATCGGGGCGCACCTTGTTGAGGTAGCTGCCGACGGCGCCCAGGAAAGCCCACCCCTGGTCGTCGCTGGCTTCCTCGATGGCCTGGCGGATCAGCCGCAGCGGCAGCGATTCCTGCTTGCCGGCCTCCGCCACCGGCGCTGCCGTCGGCTCGGCCTGGCCGGCGGGCTTCTTCGCGGCGGACTTGGTGGTCTTCCTGGCCGGCTTCGCAGGCTTCGGCGGCGACGGCGGCATATTGGATGCGGAAGCCTCGCTCCGCAGCACCTCGACGTAGATGAACTTGTCGCACGCCTGCACGAAGGCGTCCGGCGTCTTGCGCTCGCCGAAACCGTAGACGGTCAGCCCTTCCTCGCGCAGGCGCTGCGCCAGGCGGGTGAAGTCGCTGTCGCTGGAGACCAGGCAGACGCCGTCGAACCGGCGCGTGTACATCAGGTCCATCGCATCGATGATCAGCGAACTGTCGGTGGCGTTCTTGCCGCTGGTGTAGGCGAACTGCTGCACCGGGTTGATCGAGTGCTTCAGCAGCGCCTGCTTCCACTGGGTCATGCGGGTGCTGGTGAAGTCGCCGTAGATGCGCTTGACGCTGGCGACGCCGTACTTGGCGGTTTCCGCCAGCAGGCCTTCGATGACGGCGGGTTGCGCGTTGTCGGCGTCGATCAGCACCGCCAGTCGTGGCTGCTCGTCGTCGTTCTCGGGCCGGGCGACCGAACGGGATTTCATCTGCGAGGCTCCTGTGCGCGATGAGGCGCATTGTGCACTACGTCGCCGTGGCATGACCGGCGTCACTTGACGTTGCGCCGCATGCCGACGACAGTCCGGTGGCTTTCGCTCCAGGATCCCGACATGCAACGACGCGACTTCCTCGCCCTCGGTGGCCTGACCTTGGCCGGCCTGGCGCTGCCCGGCACGCGCGTCATCGCCGCCCAAGCCCTGCTGGAACCCGGCGACGTGGCGAAAAAGAAGCGTCTGGCCGACGCGGCGTTGGCAGCGGCCACCGCTGCAGGCGCGACCTACTGCGACGTGCGCATCGGCCGCTACCTGCGGCAGTCGCTGATCACGCGCGAGGACAAGGTGCAGAACGTGGTGAACACCGAGTCGTCCGGCATCGGCGTGCGCGTGATCGCGCAGGGTGCCTGGGGGTTCGCGGCGACCAACGACCAGACGCCGGACGGCGTCGCGGCTGCGGCACGGCAGGCGGTTGCCATCGCCCGCGCCAATGCGCGCATCCAGGGCAAGCCGGTGCAGTTGGCACCGCTGGCCGGCGTGGGCGAGGTCGCGTGGAAGACGCCGATCGTCAAGAACGCGATGGCGGTACCGGTGAAGGAAAAAGTGGATCTGCTGCTCGGCGCCAACGCCACCGCGCTGGCGGCCGGCGCCAGCTTCGCGGCCTCTCGCATGTTCGTCATCAACGAACAGAAGTATTTCGCCAGTACCGATGGCTCGTACATCGACCAGGACGTGCACCGCATCTGGGTGCCCTTCACGGTGACGGTGGTGGACCAGGCCACCGGCAAGTTCAAGACCCGCGACGGCCTGTCCGCGCCGATGGGCATGGGCTACGAGTACCTGGACGCCAACCCGGCCGACAAGATCGCGTTGCCCGGCGGGGTGGTGGCGTACGGCGCGTCCTACGACCTGCGCGAGGACATCGTGGCGGCGGCGAAGCAGGCGCGCGCCAAGCTGACCGCACCGTCGGTGAAGCCCGGCAAGTACGACCTGGTGCTGGACCCGTCCAACCTGTTCCTGACCATCCACGAGAACGTCGGCCACCCGCTGGAGCTGGACCGCGTGCTCGGCTACGAGGCCAACTACGCCGGTACCAGCTTCGCCACGCTGGACAAGCGCGAGCAGCGCTTCCAGTGGGGCAGCCCGATCGTCAACTTCACCGCCGACAAGACCGAGCCGCGCAGCCTGGGCGCGGTGGGCTACGACGACGAAGGCGTGAAGACGCGCCGCTGGGACCTGGTCAAGGACGGCGTGCTGGTCAACTACCAGGCCACGCGCGATGAGGTGCATATCCTCGGCGAAGACGCTTCGCACGGCTGCAGCTACGCCGACTCGTGGAGCAGCGTGCAGTTCCAGCGCATGGCCAACGTGTCGCTGGCGCCAGGCAAGGCGCCGCTGACCGTGGCGGAGATGGTGAAGGACGTGGAGAACGGCATCTACATCCACGGCCGCGGCTCGTATTCGATCGACCAGCAGCGCTACAACGCGCAGTTCGGCGGCCAGTTGTATTTCGAGATCAGGAACGGCCAGGTCACCCGCCAGATCGAGGATGCGGCCTACCAGATCCGCACGCCGGAGTTCTGGAACGCCTGCACCGCGATCTGCGATGCCCGCGACTTCCGCTTGGGCGGCTCGTTCTTCGACGGCAAGGGCCAGCCCAGCCAGGTCTCGGCGGTCTCGCATGGTTCGGCGACGACGCGCTTCAACGGCATCAACATCATCAACACGGCACGCAGCCTGGGATAGGCCATCGACCGTCGTCCCAGCGCACGCTGGGACCCATCGTGCTCCTGATTTTGTATTCCCACTCCAGAGCGAAGCGCCAATGGATCCCAGCGTGCGCTGGGATGGCGGGACTGAACCTGCCCGCCGCGATGAGCGCGACGTCTCTCCTTCTATGCCGAAAGTCATTTGACGGTGTCTGCACCCCGGCGCAAGAATCGGGGACGACCCGCGCGGCCCACATGGCGCGGGCACAACGCGTCCGTCGCAGTCCCCGCCTGCCCCGTGCAGGCCCAACGGTGGAGAACAGCCTTGCAACGTCGTGACTTCCTGGCCCTGACCGGCCTCACCGTGGGCGGGCTGATGGTGCCGTCCTACTTCGGCAAGGCGATCGCCGCCGAGCAGCTCCAGTCCACCCTCGACATCGCGTTCAAGAAGCGCCTGGCCGACGCCGCGCTGGCTGCGGCCAAGCAGGCCGGCGCCAGCTACTGCGACGTACGCATCGGCCGCTACCTGCGCCAGTTCGTGATCACCCGTGAAGACAAGGTGCAGAACGTGGTGAACACCGAGTCCACCGGCGCCGGCATCCGCGTGATCGCCAACGGTGCGTGGGGCTTCGCCGCCACCAACACGCTGACCGCCGAGGGCGTGGCCGCCGCCGCGCGCCAGGCCGCCGCGATCGCCACCGCCAACAGCAAGACGCAGACCGCGCCGGTGCAGCTGGCCAAGGCGCCGGGCTTCGGCGAGGTGTCGTGGAAGACGCCGATCAGGAAGAACGCCATGGAGGTGCCGATCAAGGAGAAGGTCGACCTGCTGCTGGGCGTCAACGCCGCCGCGATCAACGCCGGCGCCGACTTCGTCAACTCGATGATGTTCGTGGTCAACGAGCAGAAGTACTTCGCCAGCACCGACGGCTCCTATATCGACCAGGATGTGCACCGCATCTGGGTGCCGATGACGGTCACCGCCATCGACAAGGCCAGCGGCAAGTTCCGCACCCGCGACGGCCTGTCCTCGCCGGTCGGCATGGGCTACGAGTACCTGGATGGCGACGCGTCGCAGAAGTACACCACGCCGAACGGCGTCATCAACTACGGCCTGTCCTACGACATGAAGGAGGACGCCATCGCGTCCGCCAAGCAGGCGCGCGCCAAGCTGACCGCGCCGTCGGTGAAGCCCGGCAAGTACGACCTGGTGCTGGATCCCTCGCACACGTGGCTGACCATCCACGAGAACGTCGGCCATCCGCTCGAACTGGACCGCGTGCTCGGCTACGAAGCCAACTACGCCGGCACCAGCTTCGCCACGCTGGACAAGCGCAAGGAGGCGTTCCAGTACGGCAGCGGCCTCGTCAACCTGTTCGCCGACAAGGTGCAGACCGGCAGCCTGGGTGCGGTCGGCTACGACGACGAAGGCGTCAAGACCAAGCGCTGGGACCTGGTGAAGGAAGGCAAGCTGGTCGACTACCAGACCATCCGCGATCAGGCCCACATCCTGGGCAAGGATGAATCCGACGGCTGCTGCTATGCCGACTCGTGGAGCAGCGTGCAGTTCCAGCGCATGGCCAACGTGTCGCTGGCGCCTGGCAAGACCAAGCTGTCGGTCGCCGACATGATCAAGGACGTCGAGAACGGCATCTACATCATCGGCGACGGCTCGTTCTCGATCGACCAGCAGCGCTACAACGCGCAGTTCGGCGGCCAGCTGTTCTACGAGATCAAGAACGGCAAGATCACCCAGCAGCTCGAGGACGTGGCCTACCAGATCCGCACGCCGGAATTCTGGAACGCCTGCACCGCGATCTGCGACGAGAGCGACTACCGCCTGGGTGGCTCGTTCTTCGACGGCAAGGGCCAGCCCGGCCAGGTGTCCGCGGTGTCGCACGGTTCCTCGACCGCGCGCTTCAACGGCATGAACGTCATCAACACCGCCCGCAGCCTGGGATGAGACCTGTAGAGCCGAGCTTGCTCGGCTGCACCGGATCGTAGGTCCTGCCAAACAACGAAGAGCAGCGGAGCGAGCTCCGCTCTACAAGGAAAAACTCCATGAGCATCCTCACCGAAGCGCAGGCGAAAGCCATCCTGGACAAGGTCCTCGCGCTGTCCACCGCCGACGAGTGCACCGCCTCCCTTACCGGTTCGATCGAAGGCAACATCCGGTTCGCGCTGAACAACGTGTCCACTAGCGGCATCGTCAGCAATACCGACCTGGCCGTGCAGGTCGCGTTCGGCAAGCGCACCGGCGTGGCGACCATCAACGAGTTCGACGACGCCGCACTGGAGCGCGTCGTGCGCCGCGCCGAAGACCTCGCCCGCCTGGCGCCGGAGAACCCCGAGTTCATGCCGGCCGTCGAGAAGCAGACCTACAAGCCCTCGCCGACCTTCAGCGATTCCACCGCCGCCATCACGCCGGAATTCCGCGCGCAGGTCGCCGCCGATTCGATCGGGCCGTGCAAGGCGGAGAAGCTGATCGCCGCCGGCTTTCTGGAAGACGGTCAGAGCTTCGTCGCCTTCGCCAACAGCAAGGGCAACTTCGGCTACCAGAAGGCCACCGCGTTCAACTACACCTGCACGGTGCGCACCGAGGACGGCCGCGGTTCCGGCTGGGTCGGCCGCAATCTGAAGGACGCGAACGCGTTCAAGGCCGACAGCGACATCCGTACCGCGATGCGCAAGGCCAGCGAATCGGCCGAGGCCAAGGCGCTGGAACCGGGCAAGTACACGGTCATCCTGGAGCCCGCCGCGGCCGCCGGCTTGATCTCCTTCATGATGAACTTCTTCGATGCGCGCCAGGCCGACGAAGGCCGCAGCTTCCTGTCGAAGAAGGGCGGCGGCAACAAGCTGGGCGAACAGGTCTACGACCCGCGCGTGAACATCAGCGCCGATCCGTGGCACCCCGGCGCCGAAGTGATGCCGTGGGACAACGAAGGCCTGCCGCGCGAGCAGATGCCGATCGTCGAGAACGGCAAGGTGGTCAACCTGGAGTACTCGCGCTTCTGGGCGCAGAAGCAGGGCAAGCGCGCGGTCGGTTCGCCGGGCAACCTGCTGTTCGCCGGCGGCACCAAGTCCACCGCCGAGCTGGTCGCGGGTACGCAGAAGGGCATCCTGGTCACGCGCACGTGGTACATCCGCATGGTCGACCCGCAGACCGTGCTGCTGACCGGCCTGACCCGCGACGGCACGTTCTACATCGAGAATGGCCAGATCAAGCACCCGGTGAAGAATTTCCGCTTCAACGAATCGCCGGTGATCATGCTCAACAACATCGAGGAACTGGGCAAGCCGGTGCGCGTGGCCGGGGACGAGTCCAGCTTCGTGATGATGATCCCGCCGATGAAGCTGCGCGACTTCACCTTCACGTCGCTGTCGGATGCGGTGTAACGCTTCTCCTTCTCCCCCCGGGAGAAGGTGCCCGAAGGGCGGATGAGGGGCGAGCGCAGTCCATGATGCCTGAACCATCGGGACACCATCGCCCCTCTCCCCAACCCCTCTCTCCCACAGGGACTTCCTGCGGTCGCCGTCGGGAGAGGGGCTTTCAGAGACCCCGGCTTTGCTCCACTCCCGGCTAACGCGTGCGCAGTTCCTCCACCTGATACTCGGCGGCGTGGTGACGGCTGCATTGCCCAGGCAGGCGCGCGCCCAATCGGGCAACTACGACTTCCGCTTCACCCGCCTGAAATACGACTCCGGCGACTGGGACGTGGACGCGCGCATGCCGTCCAACCTGATCACCTCGCTGATCGATTACACCAGCCTGCGCGTGGATCCGAAGGAGCATGTGCTGGCACTGTCCGATCCGCGCATGCTGGCCGCGCCGTTCTGCTACCTGGCCGGGCACAAGCTGGTCGACTTCAATCCTGCGGAGAAGCGCAACTTCGAGCGCTACGTCCGAAACGGCGGCTTCGTCTTCGTCGACGACTGCAACCACGATATCGACGGCCTGTTCGCCAAGTCGTTCGAAGCGCAGATGGCGGCCATCTTCGGCTCGAAGGCGATGAAGAAGCTGCCGAACACGCACGCGATCTATTCCTCGTTCTTCAAGTTCGACGGCCCGCCGGCGACCAGCTTCGAACTCAACGGCTGGGGCGACGACCTGGTGCACGAGTACCTGCAGGGCATCGAGATCAACGGCCGCCTCGGCGTGCTCTACAGCAACAAGGACTACGGCTGCGAGTGGGACTACGACTGGCGCAACAAGCGCTTCCTCGCCGAAGACAACACGAAGTTCGGCGTCAACCTCGTGATCTATGCGTTAACGACATGACCGTATCCGCCCACCCGACACTCTCCGCCGTCATCCCAGCGAAAGCCGGGATCCAGTTTGATCTTGCCTTTGCCTCTTCCACCGGCCGTCCGCATTCAGCGCGAAGATCACGATGGATCCCAGCTTTCGCTGGGATGACGGCGATCCTTACTGCGACCCGCTGCACTGGAGTCAGCCAGGAAACACCATGACCACGATCACCGAATCCGACCTCCAGCAGCAGCTCTCCAAACTGGGCGAACTCCGCGCCGCCATCGGCCAGGCCATCGTCGGCCAGCAGGACGTGGTTGAGCAGCTGCTGATCGGCCTGCTCGCCGGCGGCCACTGCCTGCTCGAAGGCGTGCCTGGCCTCGGCAAGACGCTGCTGGTGCGCTCGCTGGGCGAGGCGCTGCACCTGCAGTTCCGCCGCGTGCAGTTCACCCCGGACCTGATGCCCAGCGACATCCTCGGCACCGAGCTGCTGGAGGAAGACCATGGCACCGGCCATCGCCATTTCCGTTTCCAGCCCGGTCCGATCTTCACCAATCTGCTGCTCGCCGACGAACTGAACCGTACGCCGCCGAAGACGCAGGCCGCGCTGCTGGAAGCGATGCAGGAGCGCACCGTCAGCTACGCCGGCACCACGCATGCCCTGCCCTCACCGTTCTTCGTGCTGGCCACGCAGAATCCGCTCGAGCAGGCCGGCACCTACCCGCTGCCGGAAGCGCAGCTTGACCGTTTCCTGCTGCACATCCGCGTCGACTACCCGACCGAACAGGAAGAGCACGACATCCTGGCGCAGACCACCGGCCGTGCAGGCGGCGCGGTGCCGCGGGTGATGGAAGGCGAGGCGGTGCTGGCGCTGCAGCAGCATGTGCGCGACGTGCACGTCAGTGACGACCTGCTGCGCTGGATCACGAAACTGGTACGCGCGAGCCGTCCCGGCGACGGCGTGCCCGAGGAGATCCGCAAGTACGTGCGCTGGGGCGCGGGTCCTCGCGCCGGCCAGTCGCTGGTGTTGGCGGCGAAGGCGCGTGCACTGCTGCACGGCCGCCTGGCCGCGACGCGCGAGGACATCGCGGCACTGGCGAAGCCGGTGATGCGCCATCGTCTGCTGCTGTCGTTCGCCGCCGAGGCCGAACAGGTGAGTGCCGACGATGTGATCGCCGCGCTGCTGCGCGGTGTACCGCTCGCCGGCTGATCGACCGCCCGTGGCGCACGACCTGATCCCCGCCGACGTCCGCAGCCGGTTGAAGGACCTGCGGCTGACCGCGCGCCGTGCCATCGGCGCGCAGGGGATTGGCGTGCACCACAGCCGCAGCCGCGGCGCCGGCCTGGAATTCGCGCAGTACCGCGCCTACGAGCCCGGCGACGAACTGCGCCAGATCGACTGGAAGCTGTACGCACGCTCGGACCGCTTCTTCGTACGCGAAGCCGAGCGCGAGAGTCCGCTGACGGTGTGGATCGTGCTCGACGCCACCGCCTCGATGAACCAGCGCGACGGCGAACGCGGCACGCGCTTCGATGCCGCGCGCCGGCTCACCGCCTGCATCGCTGAACTCGCGCTGCGCCAGGGCGATCGTTTCGGCCTGCTGGTGCTGCACGGCGATGGCGTGCGCCTGGTGTCGCCCGGGAACGGCGCGCGCCAGCGCGACCAGTTGCTGCTGGCGCTGCATGGGCTGACGGCTGGCGGCGTGTTTCCCGCGACCGACAAGCTGGCCCCGGTGTGGGAGCGCATCGGTGCCGGTGACCTGGTGATGGCGCTGAGCGACGGCTTCGATGAGGCGATGGTTGCGCTGATCGAACGCCTTGCAGCTGCCCGCCGCGAGGTGCTGGCGATCCAGTTGCTGACGGCGGAGGAGCGCGACTTCCCGTTCACCGGCGGCCACCGCTTCCGCGATCCGGAAACAGGCGAGGAGCTGTTGGGCGACGCCGTCGCGCTGCGTGCGGATTACCTGACCCGCTTCTCCGAGGCGCAGCGCCTGCTCGATGCTCGGCTGGATGCCAGCGGCGTCCGCCACGCGCGCTACTACACCGACCAGCCGCTGGACCTGCCGCTGCGGCGGCTGTTCGGTGCGCGCGACGCAGCGGAGTACGCATGAACCTTGCGCTGCTGCTGCCTGCGGGACTCGCGGCACTCGCGGCGTTGCTGTTGCCGTTGCTGTTGCACCTGGCGCGTCGCCACGAACAGACGCCAACCGACTTCGCCGCGATGCGCTGGCTGCGGCAAAAGCCGAAGCCGCGCCACCGGATCCGCTTCGACGAGTGGCCGCTGCTGCTGCTTCGCCTGCTGCTGCTCGCGTTGCTGGCGCTGTGGCTGGCGAAGCCGGTGCTGTCCGGCATGGACGACACGCGCCCGCGGGTCGTCGCCGTGCCGGGCGTGGATGCGGCGGCGGTGCGTGCGCAGGCAACAGACACCGACGCGCAGCTGCACTGGCTGGCGGCCGGCTTCCCGTCGCTGGACGAATCCGCACCCGCAGGCACACCCGCCGTCGCCAGCCTGCTGCGGCAGCTGGATGCCGAACTGCCGGCAGGTGCGCCGCTGACCGTGGTGGTACCGGCCACGCTGCAGGGTGCGGACGCCGAACGCCCAGTGCTGTCGCGTGCGGCGACGTGGACCGTGGTCGAAGGTGCGATGCCGGTAGCGTCGGCATCAGCGCTACCACCGCCGTCGCTGGTCGTGCGTCACCCGTCGGGCAACGACACGGGACTTCGTTACCTGCGTGCAGCAGTACTTGCTTGGCAGCCGAGCGTCGACGCGCCATCGGGGTTGCAGGTCGGCACGCAGGATGAAGCGCTGCCAGCGTCCGCGCGCGCGCTAGTGTGGCTGGTCCCGGGACCGCTACCCGCCGCGGTCGTGCAATGGATCGAATCCGGCGGCACCGCACTGCTGGCGAACGAAAGCACGCTCGACGGTTTCACTGCCGACGCGACGCCGTGGCGCGATGCCGACGGCGTCGCGCTGGTCGAATTCGCGACGCGCGGCAAGGGTCGCGCGCTGCGTTTCATCCGACCGTTGCGACCGGATGCGATGCCGGCGCTGGTCGAAGCCGACTTCCCGCAGCAGCTGCGCGCCCTGTTCGATGCGCCAGCCGCAGCCCCCGCGCGCGTGCTCGCCAGCGACTACGCGCCGGTGACTGGTGGCGCGACCTATCCCGTCGCGCCGCGCGACCTGCAGCCCTGGCTGGCCTTGCTGATCGCACTGCTGGTGTTGGTCGAGCGCTGGATGGCGACGCGACGTGCACGGAGCGTGGCGCCATGACGCTGTCGGCGACCGACCGTCTCGCGCAGGCGCGCCGGCATGCGTTGCTCGGCCAGCTGTTGCTGGGCGCGGCGATTCCGGTCGCCGTCGGCGCGGTGCTGTGGCGCACGGCATCGCCCGGCGTCGCGGTCGCGGTGGCATTGGTCGGGATCGCACTGCTCGCCATCCTCGCCTGGCGACGGACGCGCGCCTTCGATACGCCGTGGCTGGTGCGGCAGCTGGATGCGCGCCGCACCGATCTGGACGACAGCACCGACCTGCTGCTGGCGCCGCCTGTTTCCCCGTCGCCGTTGCAGCAGCTGCAGCAGGCGCGCGTGCGCGAACGGCTGCGCGCACAGCCCGCGCCGGACCTGCGCGCACCGTGGCCATGGTCGCGCATGGCAGCGCTGTGGCTCACCGCCGCGGTCGTGATCGCAGCGACGCTGCTGTGGCCCGCACTGACGAACGACGCCGGCACCCTCGCACCGTCGGACGAACCCGCGCCGGCCGCACCCGGCATCCCGCACCTCGTCGCGCAACGCCTGCATGTCGCGCCCCCCGGCTACACCGGCATTGCCGCACATGCGGAAGCGACGCTGGATGCCAAGGCGCCGATCGGCTCGCGGCTGACCTGGACGTTGCGCTTCGATCCGCAACCGACGGCGGCGACGCTGGTCTTCCACGATGGCCAGCGGATCGCGCTGACGCGCGACGGAGATACCTGGAGTGCTGCGCACCTGCTGGCGAAGTCGACGCTGTATCGCGTCGTCGCGGCCGGCACGGAAGGCCTGCCACCGACGAAGCTGCGCCGTCTGGATGCGATCCCCGACCGTGCGCCGGAAGTGAAGGTGCTGGCACCGGATCGCGGCCTCAGCCTGGTGGCGGTCGGACAGACGCAGTGGTCCCTCGCCTTCGAAGCGCGCGATGACTACGGCATCGCCCCGACCGCCACGCTGAAACTGACGCTCGCCCAGGGCAGCGGCGAGAACATCGCGTTCAAGGAACAGGTGATGACGCTGCGCGGCAGCGGCCCGGCGACGGCACGCCGCTTCAGCGCCTCGCTGGACCTGAAAGCGCTGGGCATGGCGGTGGGCGACGACCTGATCGCGCAGCTCACCGTGCAGGACACGCGTTCGCCCACGCCGCAGCACGCGCAGAGTCCTGGCCTGATCCTGCGCTGGCCGGCGGACCTCGGCCAGGAAAGCACCGGCCTGGAAGGGCTGGTGAAGAAGGTGATGCCGGCGTACTTCCGCAGCCAGCGCCAGATCATCATCGACGCGGAGGCGTTGCAGAAGCAGAAGCGCAGCCTGCCGGCGGACACGTTCGTCACGCGCTCCGACGCGATCGGCGTGGACCAGCGCATCCTGCGCCTGCGCTACGGCCAGTTCCTCGGCGAGGAAGCCGAAGGCGAACCGCAACCGCCGCCGACCAACGATGCGGACGACGGGCATGCGGACGACGATGGCCACGACCATGCCGGCGAAACCGCGCAGGCCGATGACGGGCATGGTCACGGACAGGCGACGTCGGCCAGCGGCGCTGGCTTCGGCCGCGAAGCCGACGTATTGGAAGCCTACGGCCACACGCACGACCACGCCGAGGCCGCGACGCTGCTCGATCCGGAAACGCGCGCGACACTGAAGAAGGCGCTGGACCAGATGTGGCAGTCGGAACTGCACCTGCGCCAGGGCCATCCCGACCGGGCGCTGCCGTTCGCCTACAAGGCGCTGGACTATATCAAGCAGGTGCAGCAGGCCACGCGCATCTACCTGGCGCGGGTAGGGCCGGAACTGCCGCCCATCGACGAGACGCGCCGACTCGACGGCGACCGCAAAGGCATCGCGCCGCGCGCGCTCGGCCCGCTCGCGGGCGCGCAGGACGAGGAAGCACCGGCGCCGGCGCGCGCCTGGACCGCGCTGGCGAACGACAGCGTGCCGGCCGACGTCGCCGATCTCGATGCGCTGCAGGCCTGGCTGCGCAGCAACGAGACGCGCGTTCCGGACGTGCTCGACCTGTTCGCCGCCATCGACGAGGTACGCGGCGATCCGGCGTGCGCGCCCTGCCGCCAGCGACTACGTGCGCTCCTGTGGTCGGCGTCCGCGCAACCGCCGGCGCAGGTACCGCGGCGTGGCGCGGTGGACGACGCGGGTCGCCGGTACCTGGATGCCCTGCGGCAGGAGCCGGCGCGATGAACGTCGCCGCGTCGTTGCCCTTGCTGTTGGCCGTGCTGCTGGCGCTCGCCGTGGCGATGGCATGGCTGCGCCTCGTGCTGTGGCGGCAGAGCGCGCCGCAGGACCGGCGCAGTTCATCGACGCGGTTCGCGCTGCTGTGCCTGCTGCAGCCGATGATCGCGCTGCTGCTCTACTTCACCCTGCTGCCGCCCCGCCAGTCGGCCACCACCGGCACGCTGGTGGTCATGACCGCACAGGCGGACCGCGTCGCCCTGCCGGCGACGCTGCAAGGCCAGCCGCGCGTCGCGTTGCCCGAAGCACCGGCAGGCCTCGATGCCGAGCGCGTGCCCGACCTCGGCACGGCGCTGCGCCGGCATCCGGAAGCGCATGCGCTGCATGTCGTCGGCACCGGGCTGGAAGCGCGCGATCGCGACGCCGTCGGTGATCGCGACCTCGCCTTTTCGGCGGCGCCGATGCCGACGGGCATCGTGCAGCTGGCGCCGGTCGATGTCGTGGTGCCGGGCGCCACCTTCGCCGTCACGGGCCGCGTGCATGGCGTGCCGCAGGCGACCGTGGTGTTGCGCGATCCCGCCGGCCAGCGCATCGCCGCGACCGTCGTCGACCGCCAGGGCAGCTTCCGCCTCGACGGACTGGCACGGCTGCCGGGGCCGTCGTCGTTCCGCGTCGAGGTGCTGGATGCCACGCGCAAGGTGGTGGATGCGGCGACGGTGCCGGTATGGACGCAGGCCACACCCGCGCCACGCGTCTGGGCGCTGGCCGGTGCGCCGAATGCGGAATGGAAGTACCTGCGCCGCTGGGCGACCGACGCCGGCATTCCGCTGCACCTGCAGGTCAGCCTGGGCGGCGGCCTGCAGCTGGGCGACGCGCCACTGCCGATGACGGCCGACACGCTGCGCCGCTTCGACCTGGTGCTGCTGGACGCACGCAGCGCCGCCGCGCTCGGCGACGGGCAGCGCGCGGCACTCGCCGCCGCCGTGCGCGATGGCCTTGGCGTACTGGTCCGCGTCGATGGCGCACTCGCGCCGGGCGTGCAGCGCTTGCTCGGCGTGTCGCTGGCCGGCAACGGTGCAGCGGAATTCCAGCTGCCGCGTCCCGCGCCTGACGACGATGCCTGGCGCGCGCGCCGCGGCGCCGGCACGGCGGATGCGCCGGTCGATGCGGATGCGGTCCCTGCCGGACTGCCGACGCTGACGCGGCAGGCGCTGCGCCCGGCGTCGCCGGACGCGATCCCGCTGCTGCGCACGGCCGATGGCACCCCGATCGCGTGGTGGCGCGCGGAAGGGCGCGGCCGCATCGGTGCGTGGACGCCGACGGATACCTACACGCTGGCGCTGGCCGGCCACGCCGACACGCACGCCACCCTGTGGTCGCAGGCGTTGGGCACGCTCGCACGTTCGAGCCCGGACGCGACCTTGGCCGCACTCGACGATGCGCGTGTTTCGCAGCGGGTATCGCCATGCGGACTCGCCGACGACGCCCGGGTCACCGCACCGGATGGCACCGTCACCCGAGTGCAGCGCGATCCCGCCACCGGCGCGACCCGCTGCGGCGGCTACTGGCCGCGCGCGGCGGGATGGCACCATCTGGCAACGGACAGGACGACGGCTCCGTTCTTCGTCCGCGCGAAGGACGATGCGCCGCACCTGCACGCGGCCGCGGTGCGCGAACAGACCCAGCGGCTGGCATCGCGATCCCGGACTGCCGCCGCCGCGTCGGCAACGGAAGGCCCCCGTGGGCCTGCGTGGCCCTGGTTCCTCGGTTGGCTGTTCGCTGCGGGTCTGCTGTGGTGGCTGGAACGGCGGCGTCCCATCGCGGCGTGAGCAGGCCCGGCTTTCCGGTCCGTTCGTGGCGGTCGCGCCTGATCGGCGGCACCGTTCGGCCCCTGATTAACGACTCTCGAATGTCCAATACGTAATCTCTGCTTCAGACCCATCTTCCGGAGTGCCGCATGATCCGAGCCGCGATTCCCGCCGTGTTGCTGACCCTGTCGCTTGCCGCCTGTTCCGCGCCCGATGCCGACGAGCAGACCGCCGCCGCCGAACAATCCCAGGCCGCCGCCACCGAAGCCGCCGAGCCGGCGCCCGCGGAACCGGCACCGACCGAACTCGCCGGCACCTGCGACGATACCCAGGCGCAGTGGATCATCGGCAAGACGGCCGGCGAGAAGGAGATCGAACAGGCAAAGACCGACAGCAAGTCCGAGGCCGTGCGCGCACTGAAGCCGGGCGATGCCGCGACGATGGACTTCAATCCGAACCGCCTGAACGTCATCCTCGACGAGAAGGGCGCGGCGACCTCGGTCAACTGCGGCTGACAGCCACACGACAGGGTGCGACGACGAGCCGCCTGTGCCTGCACAGGCGGCTTTTTCGTGCATGAAGAATCGCACTGCACGCCCCGCAAAAAGTTGCCTTTGCAACCAACCACTGGCGTGCAATAGGTGTTGTTGCGGCATCGCAACAACTGTGATCTAGTCGGGGCTCCGGTGACATTTCGAAGTGCCGCTGCGTGGGCAGGGCACGGTGTCGCCGTCACTCCGGTTTGAGGCGACACATGGCCCCTCGCAATCGCCAAGGCGGCTTTGACAACGGTCTGTACGATCCGAACGACGAGCGCGACGCCTGCGGCTTCGGCATGATCGCGCAACTCGACGACCAGCCCTCGCGCGCGCTGGTCGATACCGCCATTGCCGCGCTCTCGCGCATGACCCACCGCGGTGGCGTCGCCGCCGACGGACTCACCGGCGATGGCTGCGGCCTGCTGATCCGCAAACCCGATGCCTTCCTCCGCGCGCTCGCCGCGGAGTCCAACATCGCGCTGGGCGAACGCTTCGCCTCCGGCCTGGTGTTCCTGCCACACGACGACGCGCAGGCCGCTCAGTGCCGCGCCACGCTGGAAGCCGAACTGTTCCGCACCGGCGTCACCGTGAAGGGCTGGCGCGCGCCGCCCACCAACGACAGCGTGTGCGGCCAGCTGGCGAAGGACACGCTGCCGCGCATCGAACAGGTGTTCGTCGACGCCGGCGATGAGCAGAAAGACGAAGCCTTCGGGCTGGCGCTGTTCCTCGCGCGCCGCCGCAGCGAACAGCAGCTGCGCGTGCCGGTCCCCGACTTCTACGTGGTCACGCTGTCGCCGCATGCCATCGGCTACAAGGGCATGGTGCTGCCGGACAAGCTGGCGGTGTTCTTCGCCGACCTGCAACGTGCCGAGCTGGCCAGCAGTGCGGTGGTGTTCCACCAGCGCTTCTCGACCAATACGCTGCCGCGCTGGCCGCTGGCGCATCCGTTCCGCCTGCTGGCGCACAACGGCGAGATCAACACCATCGAAGGCAATCGCCGCTGGGCGCAGGCGCGCAGCAAGGTGTGGAAGACGCCGCGTTTCGACATCGCCGAGTTCGACCCCGTCATCTCGATGCACGGCTCCGATTCGCAGAGCCTGGACAACATGCTGGAACTGCTGGTCGCTGGCGGCATGGAGCTGATCCAGGCGTTGCGCATCCTGGTGCCACCGGCCACGCAGTCGCTGGAGTTCAAGGACGCCGACCTCGCCGCGTTCTACGAGTTCTACGGCCTCAACACCGAACCGTGGGACGGCCCGGCCGGCATCGTCTCGATGGATGCGCGCTATGCGGCGTGCACGCTGGACCGCAACGGCCTGCGCCCCGCGCGCTGGATGCTGACCAGCGACCGCCACTTCATCGTCGCCAGCGAAGCCGGCGTGTGGGAAGTGCCGGCCGAGCGCGTGACCCGCAAGGGCAAGCTCGGCCCCGGCGAGATGATGGCGATCGACCTGCGCCGTGGCGACCTGCTCGACAGTGAGGCGGTGGACCGCATCAACCGCGGCCGCGCGCCGTACAAGCAATGGCTGCAGCAGGGCGTCACCTACCTGCAGACCGAACTGATCGACCCGTCGCTGGTCGAGGAGCCGTTCGACGAAAAAACGCTGCGCGGCTACCACAAGCTGTTCCAGCTGACGACCGAGGAAGTCGAGCAGGTGCTGCGCCCGCTCGCGGAGACCGAGCAGGAAGCCACCGGCTCGATGGGCGACGACACGCCGATGGCGGTGCTGAGCCGGCAGACGCGTCCGCTGTACGACTACTTCCGCCAGGCGTTCGCGCAGGTCACCAACCCGCCGATCGATCCGCTGCGCGAAGACTGCGTGATGTCGCTGACCACCCAGCTGGGCCGCGAGACCAACATCTTCCATGCCGGCGCGGAGACGGTGAACCACGTCATCCTCAACTCGCCGGTGCTGAGCCAGCGCAAGCTGCGGCAGCTGCTGAAGATGCCGCAGTACGTCGAGAAGAACCGCCTGATCGACCTGTCGTACGCGCCCGAGGAAGGCCTCAAGGCCGGCCTGGAGCGGATCTGCCGCGAAGCCGAACAGGCCGCGCGCGATGGCGACGTCATGCTGCTGCTGTCGGACCGCTACCCGCAGCCGGGCCGGCCGATGGCGCACGCGCTGCTCGCCACCGGCGCGGTGCACCACCACCTGTGCCGGGTCGGCCTGCGCTGCGACGCCAACTTGATCGTCGAGACCGGCACCGCGCGCGACCCGCACCACATGGCCTGCCTGATCGGCGTCGGCGCGACGGCGGTGTATCCGTACCTGGCCTACCAGACGCTGTTCGACCTTGGCCGCCGCGGCATCCTGCAGATCAAGAAGGGCGGCGAGCAGGCGCAGATCGGCCGCAGCTACCGCAAGGGCGTCTACAAGGGCCTGTCGAAGATCATCTCGAAGATGGGCATCTGCACCATCAGCAGCTACCGCGGCGCGCAGCTGTTCGAGATCGTCGGCCTCGACCCCGATGTCGTCGACCTGTGCTTCGCCGAGACGCCGTCGCGCATCGGCGGCGTCGGCTTCGAACGGCTCGACCTGGAAGCGCGCCAGCTGGACGCGCGTGCGTGGAACGACCGCGAGGCGCCGGACGTCGGCGGCCTGCTGAAATACGTGCACGGCGGCGAGTACCACATGTACAACCCGGACGTGGTGATGACGCTGCAGCGCGCGACGCGCAGCGGCGACGCCCGCGATTGGCAGGCGTACGCGGAAGCGGTGAACACGCGTCCGCCGTCCGCGCTGCGCGATCTGCTGCAGCTGAAGAAGGCCGACGTGCCGACGCCGCTCGACCAGGTCGCCGATGCGTCCGACCTGTTGCGCCGCTTCGACAGCGCCGCGATTTCGCTGGGCGCGCTGTCGCCGGAAGCGCACGAGGCACTGGCCATCGCGATGAATCGCCTGGGCGGGCGCAGCAACTCGGGCGAAGGCGGCGAAGATCCTGCGCGCTACGGCACCGAGAAGCGCAGCAAGATCAAGCAGGTCGCGTCTGGCCGCTTCGGCGTGACGCCCGAGTACCTGGTCAATGCGGAAGTGCTGCAGATCAAGGTCGCGCAGGGCGCCAAGCCCGGCGAAGGCGGCCAGCTGCCCGGTCACAAGGTCAACGACCTGATCGCGCGGCTTCGCTACGCCAAGCCCGGCATCGGCCTGATCTCGCCGCCGCCGCACCACGACATCTATTCGATCGAAGACCTCGCCCAGCTGATCTACGATCTGAAGCAGGTCAATCCGCAGGCGCTGGTCTCGGTGAAGCTGGTCAGCCATGCGGGTGTCGGCACCATCGCCGCCGGCGTGGTGAAGGCGGGCGCCGACCTGATCACCATCTCCGGCCACGACGGCGGCACCGGCGCCAGCCCGGTCAGTTCGATCCGCTATGCCGGCGTGCCGTGGGAACTCGGCGTGGCCGAGGCGCACCACGCGCTCGTCGTGAACCAGCTGCGCGACCGCACCGTGCTGCAGACCGACGGCGGCCTGAAGACCGGCCTCGATGTGGTGAAGGCGGCGCTGCTTGGCGCCGACAGTTTCGGTTTCGGCACCGGCCCGATGATCGTGCTGGGCTGCAAGTACCTGCGCATCTGCCACCTCAACAACTGCGCCACCGGCGTCGCCACACAGGACGAGCGCCTGCGCACGCAGTACTTCACCGGCCTGCCGGAACGCGTGGAGAACTTCTTCCGCCTGCTGAGCGAGGAAGTCCGGCAGTGGCTGTCGTACCTGGGCGCACGCTCGCTGGACGAGATCGTCGGCCGCACCGACCTGCTGCAGCAGATCGACGTATCGCCGCGCGAAGGCGTTCGCGTCGACCTCTCGCGGCTGCTGAAGGGCGCGCAGTTCGACAGCAGCGCCTGCGCGGCGCAGCGCCTGTACGAATCGCCCGACAGTCTCGCCACGCAGCTCGACGGCCTGCTGGCCGAGCCGATCCGCAGGAAGAGCGGCGGCGACCACCGCTTCCTGATCCACAACACCGACCGCAGCATCGGCACCCGCCTGTCCGGCGCC
This sequence comes from Pseudoxanthomonas japonensis, assembly GCF_043632995.1. Classification (NCBI taxonomy): domain Bacteria; kingdom Pseudomonadati; phylum Pseudomonadota; class Gammaproteobacteria; order Lysobacterales; family Lysobacteraceae; genus Pseudoxanthomonas; species Pseudoxanthomonas japonensis. The sequence goes on from NZ_CP171632.1 coordinate 4,136,161, forward strand.
ATCGCGCGCCAGCACGGCAACCAGGGCATGGCCGACGCGCCGTTGAACCTGCGCTTCCGCGGGACCGCCGGCCAGAGCTTCGGCGCGTTCAACGCCGGCGGCCTGCAGATGGAGCTGGAAGGCGAAGCCAACGACTACGTCGGCAAGGGCATGGCCGGCGGCCGGCTGGTAGTGCGCCCGCCGCGCGGTGCGCGTTTCGAAGCGCGCAACACGCCGATCATCGGCAACACCTGCCTGTACGGCGCGACGGGCGGCGAGCTGTTCGCCGCCGGCCGCGCGGGCGAGCGCTTCGGCGTGCGCAATTCCGGCGCGCTGGCCGTCATCGAAGGTGCCGGCGACCACTGCTGCGAATACATGACCGACGGCATCGTGCTGGTGCTGGGCAGGGTGGGCCTGAACTTCGGCGCCGGCTTCACCGGCGGCCTCGCCTACGTGCTCGACCTGGACCGCGATTTCGTCGACCGCTACAACCACGAGCTGATCGACATCCACCGCATCAGCCCGGAAGGCTTCGAGAGCCACCGCCAGCACCTGCACACGCTGATCAGCCGGCACCGCGAACTGACCGGCAGCATCTGGGCGCAGCAGATCCTCGACGAGTTCCGCGACTACGTGGGCAAGTTCTGGCTGGTGAAGCCGAAGGCGGCGAGCATCGATTCGCTCAACGAGACGTTGAGGCGCGCGGCATGAGTGCGCTTCGCCTTTCTCCTCCCCCCTCGCGGGGGAGGATGCCCGCAGAGCAGGAGAGGGGGCGCGAGCGCAGCGACGCGTGCGGTTGCTTCCATGCACTCGATGCGATGACGTGGCGCTTCGCCGCAGCGGGCTCCGGCTCACCCTCTCCCGGCCTTCGGCCACCCTCTCCCATCAAGGGAGAGGGGAAGCAGGTACTGTCCCCATGAGCAAGAAGCAGGTATTCCAGTTCCTCGACCTGCCGCGGACGATGCCGCAGCGCATTCCGCTGGAGCTGCGCACGGGCGGCGACTGGGGCGAGCTGTACGGCAAGTTCGGCAAGGACGACGCGCAGTACCAGGCCGGTCGTTGCCTGGACTGCGGCAATCCCTATTGCAGCTGGAAGTGCCCGGTGCACAACGCCATCCCGCAGTGGCTGCAGCTGGTGCAGGAGAACCGCATCGAGGAAGCCGCCGCGCTGTGCCACTCCACCAACCCGCTGCCGGAAGTCTGCGGCCGCGTCTGCCCGCAGGACCGCCTGTGCGAAGGCAGCTGCACGCTGGAGGAATTCGGCGCGGTCACCATCGGCGCGGTGGAGAAGTACATCGTCGACACCGCGCTGGCCAACGGCTGGCGGCCCGACCTCAGCGACGTGCAGCCGACCGGCAAGCGCGTGGCGGTGATCGGCGCGGGTCCCGCCGGCCTCGGCTGCGCGGACCGTCTGGCGCGCGCCGGCATCCAGGCGGTGGTCTACGACCGCTACGAACAGATCGGTGGCCTGCTGCAGTTCGGCATTCCCAGCTTCAAGCTCGACAAGAGCGTCATCGCGCAGCGCCGCGAGGTGCTGGAAGGCATGGGCGTGCAGTTCCGCCTCGGCGTGGAGATCGGCCGCGACCTGACGCTGGCGCAACTGCTCGAGGAGTACGACGCGGTCTTCCTCGGCACCGGCGCCTACCGCTACACCGACGGCGGCCTGCCCGGCCAGGATCTCGACGGCGTGCTGCCGGCCCTGCCCTTCCTGGTGCAGAACGGCCGTATCGTCAGCGGCAGCGATCCCTGGGGTCGCGCGATCGCCGGCTGGGAAGACAAGCTGCAGCTGCCCGAGCTGCAGGGCAAGCGCGTGGTCGTGCTGGGCGGCGGCGACACCGGCATGGACTGCGTGCGCAGCGCGATCCGCCTGGGCGCGGCCAAGGTCACCTGTGCCTACCGTCGCGACGAAGCCAACATGCCCGGCTCCGCGCGCGAAGTGGCGAACGCGCGCGAGGAAGGCGTGCGCTTCCTGTTCAACCGCCAGCCGCTTGCCATCGTGGCAGGCGACGACGGCCGCGTGGCCGGCGTGCAGGTGGTGGAAACGAAGCTCGGCGAACCCGACGAGCGTGGCCGCCAGAATGCGGTGCCGATCGAAGGCAGCGAATCGGTGCTCGAAGCGGACGTGGTGATCATCGCGTTCGGCTTTTCGCCCACCGTGCCGGCGTGGCTGGCCGAGGTCGGCGTGGAAGGCACGCCGAACGGCCGCATCGTCGCCGGCGGCGGCGAGCGCCTGCCGTTCCAGACCACGCATCCGAAACTGTTCGCCGGTGGCGACGCCGTGCGCGGCGCTGACCTCGTCGTCACCGCGGTGGCGGAAGGGCGCGACGCGGCAGGCAGCATCGCGACGCTCTTGCTTTCGTAGAGCGGAGCTTGCTCCGCTGCGTTTGATTCGGCGATCTCCATGAGCCGGGCAAGCTCGGCTCTACGCTAGACTCGTTGCTCCGCCCTCATCCGATCGAACATGCGCCTGGGCCTGGCCGCCAACCGCCTGCACCACCACACCGAGGACGCCGCGCTGTTCCGCTGGCTGCGTGCCTGCGAACCCGGCATCCGCGAGCTCGATCTGGGTCTGCACGTGGTGGGCCGCACCCACGACGCCATCGCCGCCGCCGGGATGCTGCGCGGCTACGAGCCGCTCAAGCGCTATCCCTACGGCCGCGATGGCGGTCTGATGAAACTGGTGGCGGAAGTCGTCGGGCTGGAAGGCGCGGAGCGCAGCCTGGACGGGGCGATCTACTTCATCGATCCGGTCGATCCGTCCTCGATCTTTCCCGAAGCGATTGCCTTGAAGCGCCAGTGCGTGATCCACGGCAAACCGTTCCTGTCGACGGTCGCCTCGGCGCGCGACTGGGTCGAGATGGAACGCATCCATGCCGGCCTCGCGCCGGACCGCGGCGCGGACCGCTTCCATGCGCTGGAGTCGCAGACGCTGGCGCTGATCGCGCACGATGCGATGAAGCCGCGGATGCTCGACTTCGCCGATACCCATTTCGACGTGCTGTCGCGTTTCGCGCATCGCATGGCTACCGGCACCACCGGCGCGCGCCTCAACGAGCTGGCCTGGAGCCGCGGTTGGCCGCAGGACACGCCTTGGGTGGAACGCTTCCAGAGCGGTCCGCTCGGCGGCGACGCGCAGATCGCCGACCGCGTGCTGGAGCACCGCTGCCAGCGGGTGATCTTCTTCGAGGATCCGCACGTCGCGCGCCAGCACGAAGCCGACATCCAGTTGCTGGAGCGCGCGGTGACGACGGTGACCGATGAAGCGGTGTGCACGACGTCGCTGGCGGTCGCGCACCGCTGGTGCGAGGCGGTCGGCAAACGTGTTGCTGTCGTGGGAGCGACGTAAGTCGCGAAGATCCAAGGTGGGGCCATCAGGGTAGTGACGATCGAAGTTCGGTGAGAAAGCGTTCGCGACTTACGTCGCTCCCACGACATGGATGACCGCATGAATTCCATCCCAACCCGCCATCTGCTCAAGGACCTCTCGCTCTCCGCCATCGCAGCCGGCTTCGTCACCGTGCTGGTCGGCTTCGCCAGTTCGGCGGTGATCGTATTCCAGGCGGCGCAGTCTCTGGGCGCGTCGCCGGCTGAGATCAGTTCGTGGATGTGGGCACTCGGCCTGGGCATGGGCCTGACCTGCATCGGGCTGTCGCTGCGCTACCGCATGCCGGTGGTGACCGCGTGGTCGACACCGGGCGCCGCCATGCTGATCAGCAGTGCGGCCGGACTGCCGCTGTCGGACGCCATCGGTGCGTTCCTGCTGTCGGCGTTGCTGATCGCGGTGTGCGGTTTCTCGGGCTTCTTCGAGCGGATGATCAGCCGCATCCCGGTGTCGCTGGCCTCTGGCATGCTGGCCGGCGTGCTGCTGCGCTTCGGCATCGATGCCTTCGCGGCGATGAAGACGCAGCTCGGCATGGTGCTGACGATGTTCGCTGTCTACCTGCTCGCCCGCCGGCTGCTGCCGCGCTACGCGGTGATCCTGACGCTCTTGGTCGGCATCGTCTTCGCCGCAGCGCTCGGCCTGCTGCATGTGGACGGCCTGTCGCTGCAACTGGCGAAACCGATCTTCACCGCGCCGACTTTCTCGTTCGCCGCCATCGTCGGCATCACGCTGCCGTTGTTCATCGTGACCATGGCCTCGCAGAACGTGCCCGGCGTGGCGGTGATCCGGGCCTCGGGCTACGCGATCCCGATCTCCCCCGTTGTCGGTTGGACCGGCGTGACCAACCTGCTGCTGGCGCCGTTCGGTGCGTTCGCGCTGAACCTGGCGGCGATCACCGCGGCGATCTGCATGGGCCGCGAGGCGCACGAGGATGCATCGCGTCGCTACGTCGCGGCGATGGCAGCCGGCGTGTTCTATCTGATCGTCGGCCTGTTCGGTGCGACGGTGGCCGCGTTGTTCGCGGCGTTCCCGAAGGAACTGATCCTCGCCATCGCCGGCATCGCTCTGCTCGGCACCATCGGCAACAGTCTGGCCGCCGCGTTGCGCGAGGAAGCGGATCGCGAGCCGGCGCTGGTGACCTTCCTCGTCACTGCCTCCGGGCTGTCGCTGGGCGGCATCGGGTCGGCATTCTGGGGGCTGGTCGCGGGTGTGGTGACGCTGCTGGTGCTGCGTCGCCGCTGAGTCGCGTTGATGCATTGCTCATGCAGGTGAACACGGTGTGGAGCGTTCAGTTCCAACGCGCGGGATTCACCGACCGGTGATGCGGGCGTCGGCAGGATCGGCGCTCCATCCTTGCAGGAGATTCCCATGCAGACCATCCGCCTCCGCCATCGCCTGTTGACCCTGGCCACGCTGGCCGCCCTGTCCGGCGCCGCGTTCGCGCAGGCGCCCGCGCCGACCGCCGGCAAGGACGCGATGAAGGAGCCGCAGGTGCGCGCGCTGCTGGCCGAGAAGGGTTACACCAACATCGACGATCTCGATTTCGAAGACGGCATGTGGGAAACCGACGCCACCAGTGCCAACGGCGACCGCGTCGACGTCCGCATCAATCCGGCCACCGGCGACGTGATGGCCGAGAAGCTGGTGTCCAACCTCAGCGAAAACGACGTCAAGGCGAAGCTGGCCGCCGCCGGTTACTCCAAGATCCATGACGTCGATTTTGACGACGGCGTGTGGAAGGCCGAAGCCGAGCGTGCCGACGGCAACGATGTCGAGATCCACCTGGCCGCCAACACCGGCGAGATCATCCACGTCGAGAACGATTGATCGCCACTACGTCTATGCCATGAAGAAGGCCGCCCTCGGGCGGCCTTCTCCTATCCCGCTGTCGATGCCTGCGGTGGTCGTGCGAATCGCCATCCCACCAGCCAGCCGATGGCCAGCAGCACCGCCGCCAGCAACCACGGCGCGCCGGGCACATGGGCCGGCGCGGCTTTGCCGATGAACAGTGCGAACGTACCGGCGAACATCATCGGGCCGACGATGCCGGCCAGGCTGACCAGGCTCATCAATGCGCCCTGCACGCGGCCCTGCACGTCGGCGCCCACCTGCTGCGTGATCAGTGCCTGCGTCGCCGGACCGGCGAGACCCCACAACGCACTGATCGGCAGTCCGATCAGGAACATCCAGCCGACATCGGCGGTGCCGTAGATGCAGAAGCCGACCACGCCGCACGCCAGCCCGAACAGCAGTGTGCGGCGTTCACCGAATCGCGGCACGACGCGACCGACCAGGCCCGCCTGCACGATCACGCTGCATACGCCGACGGCCGCCAGCACCCACGCAACTTGCTGCTCGTTCCAGCGGTACTGGTACTCGGCGAACAGCACGAACACGCTCGGATAGACGTAGTGCGCCAGGTTGGCGATCAGCACGACCGCGGCCAGCCCAAAGACCTGCGGATAGCGCTTCAGCAGCGCCATGGAACCGATGGGATTGGCATGGGACCAGTCGAACGTCGCTGTGCGACGCGCCTTCGGCAGCGATTCCGGCAGCACGAACCAGCCGTACAGGAAGTTCAGCAGCGCAAGCCCGGCGGCGAACCAGAACGGCAGCCGCAGGTCGATGGCACCGAGCTGGCCGCCGATGATCGGACCGATGATGAAACCCACGCCGAAGGCCGCCCCGATCATGCCGAACGCCTGCGCGCGTTTCTCCGGCGCAGTGATGTCGGCGATGTAGGCATTCGCCGTGGTGAAGCTGGCCGAGAACACGCCGGAGAAGATGCGCGCGACCAGCAACCACGGCAGCGATTGCGCCAGTGCCATCAACACGAAGTCGATGCCCAGGCCCAGGCACGACAGCAGGATCACCGGGCGTCGTCCAAAGCGGTCCGACAGCGCGCCCTGGATCGGCGTGCACACGAGCTGGATGGCGGCGAACAGCATGCCGAACGTCCCGACCCACCACGCGGCCTGCACGAAGTCGCCGCCGGTGAACTCGCGCACCAGCCCCGGCAGCACCGGAATGATCACGCCGAACGACAGGATGTCGATCAGCACCGTGATGAAGATGAAGAACAGGGCCGCGCGGCGGCCTGCGGATGCGGGAGTTTCGGCGTTCACGGGCGGAACCGGCGAGAGGTGCGCAAGTGTAGGGCATGCCAACCGCGGTGGTGGAGTCTCTTTGTGGGAGCGACGTCAGTCGCGATCGCAGACCATGGCGGTCCTCGATGTTCGGTATCGATGTCTGAAGCACTTCCGCACCGTTGGCACCGTGTATGGCGGCACGCGTGCGATCGCGACTCACGTCGCTCCCACAGGGCGGGTCTACAACGCGGCCACCGAGATCACCTGGCTCAACCGGTGCCTCTGGCCCGGCTCCAGCTCGATAGCGTCGTCGCTGGCGTTCGCGGCTTCCAGGCAAACGAAGGTCCGCCAGCCGTCGTCCGGCATGTCGCCGATGGCCGCGGCGCCGGCCTCGCCCGGATTCCAGACCACCAGCGAGCGGCTGCCGAAGGTGTCCAGCCGGATCCGGCGACCGCCCGCCGGATCCAGCAGGTCGAACCGATGCCCGGTGCCGATATAGATGCGATCGCTGCGGCCGGAATCGTGCGGATCGTGCAGCGACCAGTCGCCAGACTGCACATGCGTGCCGCCGTCGTACTTGTCGTCGTAGCGCAGGCCGTCCAGCCCGGTAACCCGTACCTGCATGGCGTCGGCGACACGGAAATAGGTATGCAGCGCCTGTGTCAGTCGGTACGGCGCGTCGCCGCGATGCAGGGTGTCGATGCTCTGCCGCAGTTCGCGGCCGATGTGCAGCGACATCTGCAATTCCAGCGGCACGCCGTCGCGCAGCGGCAGCGCGAGTTTCAGCACGGCGGTGCCGTCGGCCTCGCGCTTCACCTCGGTCAACGGCCAGCGCGAGATGCGTGCATGGCCGTGCTGGACGGCACCGTCCGGTTGCCCCTGCTTGCCGAAGTATGGCCAGCAGACGGGCACGCCGCCGCGGATAGCCTTCGGTGGCAGCGATGTCGTCGGCGACACCCATAGCAGGTCATCGAAGCCGTTGGGGGTGAACGACAGCAGCTGCCCGCCATGCAGGCTGATGCGTGCGACGGAGAACGGCGTCTCCACGCGCAGCACGTCGATGCCCTGCCAGGTTTCGCGGGTGACGCCGTCGGGAAGCGTATTCATGGCTTGTCCGCCGCGGGTGGCGCGACCGGCGGACCTTCCGCCTTCAACGCCGCGAGGATCTTCGTGCCGGCCCGGCCATCCGCCGGCAACAGGCCCAGGCGCTGTTGTTCGACGACGACGGCCCGCCGCGTCTGCGTTCCGATCATGCCGTCGGCGCTGCCGATAGCGTGGCCGCGGGCGAGCAGCAGGGTCTGCAGTTCGCGCCGCTGCGGGCGCCCGATCCCGGGATCGTCGGTCGGCCAGGCGACGACCAGCCCCGTGCCGCCACGCAGGCGATCCGCGAGCAGCGCGATGGCCAAGGCGTAACTCTCGGCGGCGTTGTAGGAATAGATCGCGTCGTAGTTCTTGAACACGACAAAGGCGGGACCATTGACGCCGGTCGGCACCAGCACCGCGGCGTTGCGGTCGTCGGCCGGCAACGGTTGGCCATCGACGCGGGCGATGCCTTGCGACACCCACTGGGTCAGCGGCTTGCGGTTGGTGCGCCCGGCCTGTGCGAGGTTGAATCCGGCCGGCAACTTCACCTCGTAGCCCCACGGCTCACCCGTGCGCCAGCCGGACTTCACCAGGTAGTTCGCGGTCGAGGCCAGCGCATCGGGAATGCTGTCGATCAGGTTGCGCCGCCCATCGCCATCGAAGTCGACCGCGATGCGCTGGTACGTACTGGGCATGAACTGCGTATGGCCGAACGCGCCGGCCCAGGACCCGTTCAAGCCGTCCACGCGCACGTCGCCCGCCTGCAGCAGCTTCAGCGTGGTCAGGAATTCACCGCGGAAGAACGCCTGGCGCCGACCGAAACACGACAACGTGGACAGCGACACCAGCAGCGGCCGCTTGCCGAACACGCGTCCGTAGTCGCTCTCCACGCCCCACACCGCGACCACTGTGGCAGGGTCCACGCCGTAGGCCTGCGATACCCGGCCCAGCAGATCGGCATGCGTCGTCAGCATGGCCTGCCCATCTGCCACACGCTGCTCGTCGACCAGTGCGGCCAGGTAATCCCACAGCGGCGTGGTGAATTCGGGTTGCGCGTCGAGCAGGTCCAGCACGCTCATGTCGGCGGCCAGGTCTTTCGTGTACGTGTCGAAGCTGACCGTCGTGACGCCCTGCTTTTCGGCGACGCTTCGCAGGCTGGTCATGCAGGCAGCAAACACCGGATCGGGCACCGGTGTTGCGGAGGCAGGAGGTGCAGGTGCAGGTGCAGGTGCAGGTGCGGCCAATGGTGTTTGCGCGACTGATGTCTGCGCGACGGCAGGGACTGCGGCCATCAGCGCCAGCCAGAGAATGGATGCGTGCGAGGTCATGACGGCCTCCCTGGCCTTCGGGGGAGCGGCCACTTTGCCTTGCGGGGCCAGCGAAGCCAAGCCGAACACAGGCGGGCCCTTGTCTGGTGAATGCCTGTGGGAGCAACGTGCTTCAATCGGCCTTGCACGTCGAGGGCACGAACAGGACGCCAGCGGGCCACACCAACGCCGCATCCTTCTTGCCGGATGACAGCCGCTGGACCCAGCAGTAGAAGCTTTCCAGTCCGATCTCCAGCCTCCGCTCATCCAACTGCGCAGGCGTCACGATGTCGTAGAACTCGATGACGCCCTGCGCACTGGCGAAGTACTGCATGCCGTACACCTGAGGCTGATCATTGAGGCGCCGATTCCGGTCCACCAACGAGGCCAGTTGCCTGGCGTCAGCCTCGCCTTCCAGCACGGCCAGCTTCATCTGCTGGCCCGCCAGCACTTGGTACTGCGGATCCATGTCCGCGTGCTGGGTCAGCAGCCATGCCGCCTTCGCGGCCTCATCACCTACCAGCGAGCGCTTCGGCCACCCGCACGCGGCGAGGATGCCGCGCATGAATCGCGCATTGTCTGCATCCACGCTCAGCACGCTGTCCAGCGCCTCCTTCGATGTCGGCGATGCCGTCAATGCATTGCGTGCCGACTGGTCGACATCGCGTCGCTGCAGGAGTTCGCGACGCAACGTCGGCTCTGCACACCCGTCCGACGGATCGGAAGCTGAGGCTGCGATTCCGGGCAGCGCCACCAGAAGCAGGCAGCTCGCCATGAGAAGTCCTTTTCCTGCCGTCATTGTCGCCATCCTCATTTGACCTGGATGCGGTACTCCACCACCTCCACCGGCGGTACCGTTTCCCACGACCGCCGATAGACCATCCGCACGGTGGTCTCGCCCGGCGTCTCCGCCCGGAACCACCAGCGCGCGAGCGAGGGCGCGCCCGGCATCGGCGGTTGCGTGTCCATCGGCGGCGGCGTGGCCGGACCGGTGGTCCGCGACAGCACGGGCGTGCCGTCCGAGGTGAATTCCCACTGGTAGCCGGTGCTGGCGTTGGACATCAGCGCGATCTCGAACACCTGGCCGACCTTCATCAATACCGGCCCCTCGCCCTGCGGACGGACCAACCCGTCGTCCGGCAACGTCGCCGGCGGTGGACCACCGCCGCTGGCGGGGTCGCTGGCGCAGGCCGACAGCAGCACGAACAGGCCGGGCAGCAGCAGTGATCGCATGGTCGCGTCCTCTCGGGAGACGCCGCCGTTATACACCCCGGCTTTAGGGCCCGTCCGTAAAATGGCGGCATGAACAACACCCCCCAGGATTCCTCGCTGGGTCGCGAGGTCGCGTATCCCGCGCACTACGACCCGACCCTGCTGTTCCCGATCCCGCGCCAGGGCGCGCGCGACGAGATCGGCATCGCCGCCGATGCCCTGCCCTTCATCGGACACGACCGCTGGCACGGCTACGAGCTGAGCTGGCTGGACGCCCGCGGCAAGCCACGCGTGGCGACCGCCACACTGACCGTGCCCTGCACGTCACCCTGCCTGATCGAATCGAAGTCCCTCAAGCTCTACCTCAACTCGCTCAACAGCACGCGCTTCAACAGCGATGCCGCCGTGCTGGAACGCATCGCCACCGACCTGTCGGCGCGCGCCGGGGCGGACGTGCAGGTGGTGTTCGGTCTGCCGCCGATGGCGGAGACGCCGGAAGGCGAGTCGATCGACGGACTGGATGTGGAAATCGACCATTACGGTCCGCCGCGTGCCGAGTTCCTGGCCGCCGATCCGGAAGAGAGCGTCGAGGAAGTGCTGTCGTCCGAACTGCTGAAGTCCAACTGCCCGGTCACCGGCCAGCCGGACTGGGCGACCGTCGTGATCCATTACCGCGGCCCGCGCATCGACCGCGTGGAATTGTTGCGCTACCTGGTCAGCTTCCGCGACCACGCCGAGTTCCATGAGCAGTGCGTCGAACGGATTTTTCACGATCTGCTGGCGCACTGCCGCCCGACCTCACTGTCGGTCGAGGCGCGCTACACGCGTCGCGGTGGCCTGGACATCAATCCGTGGCGCGCGACGGCCGACATGAATGTCCCGCTCATGAAGCGCGACCTGCGCCAATAAAGTTACTCAGGTAACAATAGATCCGTTTCACGCGCGCGCTATGGATTCTTAACAGGGCGCGTGCAACGCTTTGCGCATCCCACAGCCCGCCAGGAAGGGTGGATGCAATGAGTACAGAAAAGAAGGCCGACTTCTCGGACGTTACAGCCAAGGTGGATTCCACTGCCGAGAAGGCTGCGGACTTCTCCGACGTGACTGCACGTGTCGACAGCACTGCTGAGATCATCGGCGAGCAGAGCTACACCATCGAGAAGGGCGACACGCTTTCCAAGATCGCGAAGACGCACTACGGCAGCGCCAATGCGTGGAAGCAGATCTTCGAAGCCAATCGCGACACGATCGACGACCCCGACCGCATTTTCCCGGGGCAGGTCATCAAGCTGCCGCCCAAGCCTGCCGACGCCTGATCGCCTCTCCACCTCATCCACAAGGATCGAACCCATGAAGCACAACCGCATTTCATACGCTCTGGCCGCCGCGCTCGTCGGCACCGTCGCGCTCGTCGGCTGCAAGAAGAAGGAAGAACCCGTTGTCGCGCCGCCGGCCGCCGTTGAGCCGGCACCCGCGCCGGCTGAACCCGTACCTGCCCCGATGCCGGTAAGCGCTACCAGCGTCACCGTCGGCAATACGGCCGCCGCCGATAAGTCCGTGGCTGCTGTGGGCATGTTCGGCGTGAAGGACAAGATCATCGTGTCGGTGAAGACCGATGCGGCGACGCCGGCCAATGCCGCGATCGACGCCAAGCTGACGTTCCAGGATGGCCAAGTAGCCGCTCAGCAGACCGCTAATGTAGTCGCCGGCGGTGCCGACACCACCAACATCGAGTTCACCAAGGCGACCAACTGGCCTGCCGGCAAGTACAAGGTCGACGTGACCTTGAACGGCCAGCCGGTTGGCATGACGCAGGAAATCGAAGTCAAGTAATCCCGCAAGACCAAGGCTCTCTCCCACGTGTGTGGGGCAAGCTCGGGCGTGGAGCGATCCACGCCCGCTTTTTTTTGCGCGTGATCCGTCGCCGGATCGTTCCCTCTGCACGCACGGCGCCGCGACCCTGTCCCGGGACAGGAACGCAGGGCGGGCACCTGCATCCATACCCCCTCGTTTTGCCCTGCGTGCGATGGCGCGCGACAATGGCGCGCTGAATTCCCATCGCCCCTTGTCGAGAGTCCTGATCGCCATGTCGGATACGCCCCGCATCATCTACACCCTCACCGATGAAGCCCCGTTCCTCGCCACCCAGTCGCTGCTGCCGATCGTCGAAGCGTTCACCGCGCCGGCCGGCATCGCCGTGGAGACCCGCGACATCTCGCTGGCCGGCCGCCTGCTCTCGCAGTTCCCGGAATACCTGAGCGACGCGCAGAAGATCAGCGACGACCTGGCCGAGCTGGGCCAGCTGGCGACGCAGCCGGAAGCCAACATCATCAAGCTGCCCAACATCAGCGCCTCGGTGCCGCAGCTGAAGGCCGCCATCAAGGAACTGCAGGCGCAGGGTTATCCATTGCCGGACTACCCGGACGAACCGAAGGACGACAGGGAGAAGGACGCCAAGGCGCGCTACGACAAGGTCAAGGGCAGCGCGGTGAACCCGGTGCTGCGCGAAGGCAACTCCGACCGTCGCGCCCCGCTGTCGGTGAAGAACTTCGCCCGCAAGCATCCGCACCGCATGGGTGCATGGAGTGCCGACTCGAAGTCGCACGTCGCCCACATGACCGCCGGTGACTTCTTCGGCAGCGAACAGTCGGCGACGCTGGCGGCCGACGGCGCGCTGAAGATCGAGCTGGTCGCCAACGACGGCACGGTCACCGTGCTGAAAGACAAGGTGAAGGTGAAGGCTGGCGAGATCGTCGACGCCGCCTCGATGAGCCGCAAGGCGCTGGCCACGTTCGTCGCCGCCGAGATCGCCGATGCCAAGGCCAAGGGCGTGCTGTTCTCGCTGCACCTCAAGGCCACGATGATGAAGGTCTCCGACCCCATCATGTTCGGTGTGGTGGTCAACGAGTACTACAAGGCCGCGCTGGCCAAGCATGCGGCCGTGCTGGAGCAGATCGGCTTCGACGCCAACAACGGCATCGGCGACCTGTACGCACGCCTCGGCACGCTGCCGGCCGACCAGCAGGAAGCCATCAAGGCCGATCTGCAGGCCGTCTACGCCGACAGCGCCGCCGTGGCGATGGTGAACTCCGACAAGGGCATCACCAACCTGCACGTGCCGAGCGACGTGATCGTCGACGCCTCGATGCCGGCGATGATCCGCGACTCCGGCAAGATGTGGAACGCCGACGGCAAGCTGCAGGACACCAAGGCCGTCATCCCGGATCGCTGCTACGCCGGCATCTACCAGGCGGTGATCGACGACTGCCGTGCGAACGGTGCGTTCGACCCGGCCACCATGGGCAGCGTGCCCAACGTCGGCCTGATGGCGCAGAAGGCCGAGGAGTACGGCAGCCACGACAAGACCTTCCAGATTCCGGCAGACGGCAGCGTGCGCGTCAGCGACGATGCGGGCAAGGTCGTGTTCGAGCAGCAGGTCGAGGCCGGCGACATCTGGCGCATGTGCCAGACCAAGGACGCGCCGATCCAGGACTGGGTGAAGCTGGCCGTCGGCCGCGCGCGCCTGAGCAAGACGCCGGCGATCTTCTGGCTGGACAAGGACCGTGCGCACGATGCGCAGGTGATCGCCAAGGTCGAGCAGTATCTGAAGGACTACACGATCGATGCGCTCGACATCCGCATCCTGCCACCGGTCGAGGCGATGAAGGTGTCGCTGGAGCGGACCCGCAAGGGCGAGGACACCATCTCGGTGACCGGCAACGTGCTGCGCGACTACCTGACCGACCTGTTCCCGATCATGGAGCTCGGCACCAGCGCGAAGATGCTGTCGATCGTACCGCTGATGGCCGGTGGCGGCCTGTTCGAGACGGGCGCCGGCGGCTCCGCGCCGAAGCACGTGCAGCAGTTCCTGGAAGAGGACTACCTGCGCTGGGATTCGCTGGGCGAGTTCCTCGCGTTGGCGGCATCACTGGAGCACCTGGGCCAGCGCTACCTCAACACGCCGGCCAAGGTGCTGGCCAACGCGCTGGACGTGGCCAACGGCCGCATCCTCGACGAGAACCGCTCGCCCGCGCGCAAGGTTGGCGAACTCGACAACCGCGGCAGCCACTTCTACCTGGCCCTGTACTGGGCGCAGGCACTCGCCGCGCAGGATGAGAACGCCGAGCTGAAGGCGAGGTTCGCCCCGCTGGCGAAGGTGCTGGCCGACAACGAAGCCACCATCCTCGGCGAGTTGAACGGCGCGCAAGGCAAGGCACTCGACATCGGCGGTTACTACCACCCCGATCTGGCGAAGACCTCCGCCGCGATGCGTCCCAGCAAGACGTTCAACGACGCATTGGCGACGCTGTCGGCCTGACGCTGATCGCTTTGCTGCCGACTCCAACGCCCGGCCTCGTGCCGGGCGTTGTGTTTTCGGCGACCATCGTGCGTGCCGCCGCTATCCGATGCCTCCCGCCATGACCGACGCCACCGACATCCTGCTGTTCTCCTACGGCACCCTGCAGCTGGAAAGCGTGCAGCGCTCCTCGTTCGGCCGCCGGCTCGACGGCGAACCCGATGCGATGACCGGATACGCGCGGACGATGGTGGAGATCACCGATCCCGACGTGCTCGCCGCCAGCGGCGAACGCTTCCATCCCATCGTCAGTCCCAGCGGCGATCCGTCCGATGAAGTCGGCGGCACCGTGTTCCGCATCACCGCCGACGAACTCGCAGCGGCGGACCGCTACGAAGTCGCCGACTACGTGCGCGTGCAGGTGCGCCTGACATCCGGCCGCGATGCGTGGGTGTACGTGAAGGCCTGAAGCCAGCGTGGGAATCGGTGTGGGAGCGACGTCAGTCGCGATGAACCGCCGCGGCAGCCTGTTCGCGACTGACGTCGCTCCCACGAACGAGGGAACCGCTGCCTTACCGGAACAACGACAGCGACGTCATCGCGCGCAGGCGACGGGCGCTCAGACGTTCCAGGGCCCGACGGTGCCGCACCTTGCCGGCGGCATCGTGCTGATGGTGTGGTCGTTCGGCGGATACCCGGCAAGTGCTGTCGTGATGGGCGACATGGCCTTGCAGGAACAACATGCCCTGGCTCATGCCACCCAGTTGCTGCCACCACTGTTTCCTGGTCTCGGTCTGCATGGGACTGCTCCGTTGCGCCGGTGTCCGGCTTGAAGGACTCCCAAGGTAGGGGCATGATCTGCCCTGAAAAAGCGAAAGCTCCGCAACCCAGCCTTGAGGTGCATTCAAGATGAGCCGGCTGCCGCTGGACCAGGTGGACGCCTTCGTCACCGCTGCCCGCCTGCGCAACCTGACGCGTGCGGCGGAGGCCATGCACCTCACTGTCAGTGCGTTGAGCCACCGCATGCGGCTGCTGGAGCAGCGGCTGGGCCACAAGCTGCTGGCGCGCGGCCCGCGCGGCGTGGAACTGACGCCGGACGGCCAGCGCCTGTTCGATGCGATCTCGGGCCCGCTCGACACCATCGAGCACGCACTGCGGCGCGCTACGCTGCGCAACGACCACACCGTGACGCTCAGCCTGATCCCATCGATGGCCACCGCCTGGCTCGTGCCGCGACTGCCGGCGTTCCTCGCGGCGCATCCCGAGCTGGGGCTCAACCTGCAGTCGAGCACGCACGTGGTCGACTTCGAACGCGAGCCGGTGGACCTGGCACTGCGCCTCGGCGGCGGCCGCTGGCCGAACGTGCACGCCGAGTTCCTCTTCCACGAATGGATCACGCCCGTGGCCAGTCCCGCACTGGTGAAACAGCACGGCAAGCCGTCGCCGGACCAGATGGCCAAGCTTCCGCTGCTCGGCGATCCGGCCAACCGCTGGAAGGACTGGTTCGAGCATTTCGGCGGCCAACCGCCCGCGCGTTACGTCGCCCAGTTCGACGACACCGAGACGCTGCACCAGGCCGCGGCGCAGGGCGTCGGCGTGGCGCTGGCGCGCTGGACGCTGGCCGAGCCGCTGGTGAAGGCCGGCCGCCTGGTGACGCTGACGAAGCAGCGGCTGCAGGCCGACTTCGCGCACTACCTGGTCTATCCCGAACGCAGCCTCTCGCACCCCGGGTTCGGCAAGGTGCGCGCCTGGCTGCTGGAGCAGGCCGGCATCGCGGTGGAGCGATGACTCCAGCGCGTGCCGGCTAACATCGGTCGCATGGTCCACGACGATGCCATCGCCCGCCTGATCCACGACGCCTTCGCGGACTACCACGCGCGATTCGCGGAGATCACGCAGCGCGCGAAGCGCCGGTTCGAGACGATGGACTGGGCCGGCGCGCGCGCCGACGCCGTCGAACGCATCGAGCTGTACGACCAGTGCATCGCCGAATGCGCGCTGCGGCTGCAGTCAGCGCTGCTGGGCCAGGCGCACGACCGGACGCTATGGGTCACCGCACGGGCGGCGTTCGAGACGCTGGTCGCGGGACAGATCGACCGCGAGTTGTACAAGACGTTCTACAACACGCTCTGCCGCCGTTTCCTGCGCATCCGCGGCGTGGACCCGGCGCTGGAGTTCGTCGCGCTGGACGTCGAACCCACCGATGCGATCACCCATCCGGTCGCGCGCCACAGCTATGCCGTGTCCGAGCAGCGCCCGACGGATACGTTCGCGCGCGTGCTCGGCGATTACGGGTTCGACGTGCCCTATGCCCACCGCACCCGCTGCGCCGCGGCCATCGCCGTGCGCCTGCAGGACGACCTGGCGCACTGGGGCGCGAATCCCGTCCGCGGCATAGAACTGCTGGACACGGTGTTCTACCGCGAGCGCCGCGCCTACCTGGTGGGCCGTGTGTTCGGCGAACACCGGTTCTCGCCCTGCGTCATCGCCCTGGTCAACGACGGTGGCCAGCTGAAGGCAGAAGCGGTGCTGACCCATCGCGGCGACGTGGCGCACCTGTTCGGTACCTCGCGCAGCTACTTCCACGCCGACCTGTCGACGGTCGGCGATGCGGTGGTGTTCCTGCGTTCGCTGCTGCCGGGCAAGCCCATCGACGAGATCTACACCGTGCTCGGCCGCGCCAAGCAGGGCAAGACCGAACGCTACCGCACCTTCTTCCACCACTTCCACGCGCATCCGGACGAACGGCTGGTACATGCCGAGGGTACGCCCGGCATGGTGATGGCGGTGTTCACCCTGCCCAGCTACCCGCTGGTGTTCAAGGTGATCCGCGACCGCTTCGCCTACCCGAAGGCGATGAGCCGACAGGATGTCGAGGACAAGTACGATCTGGTGTTCCACCTCGACCGCGTCGGCCGGCTGCTGGACACGCAGGCGTTCCGCTTCCTGCGCTTCCCGCGCGCGCGCTTCTCGCCCGAGCTGCTGCGGGAACTTCGCGAAAGCTGCGGGCAGAGCCTCAGCGAGGACGGCGACGACCTGGTGATCCACCTCTGCTACGTGCAGCGGCGTCTGCGTCCGCTGAACCTGTACCTGCGCGAGCAGAAGGCCGAGGCCGCACGCACCGCCGCGCTCGACTACGGCCAGGCGATCAAGGACATGGCACGCAACAACATCTTCCCCGGGGACATGCTGCTGAAGAACTTCGGCGTGTCGCGCCACGGCCGCGTGGTGTTCTACGACTACGACGAACTGCGGCTGGTCGCCGACTGCCGCTTCCGCGACTGGCCGCAACCGACCACGTACGAGGAGCAGATGGCCGATGGCCCGTGGTTCCACGTGGATGCCGGCGACGTCTTCCCCGAACGCTTCCCGCAGTTCCTCGGCCTTCCCGACGCGCAGGCGAAGGCACTGAAGGCGGCGCACGGCGACCTGTTCCGGCCGGCGTGGTGGCGCGACCTCCAGTCGCATCTCGCCGCCGGCGAATACCCGGATACTGCCCCGTATCCGGATGCGTTGAAGCTGGCGTGATGGCGCGCATGCGGACGCAACGCGCGTCGCGCTACCCTTGCCGGCATCCGGAGGACGCTGTCCCGTCATGAGCACGTACCGTCTCGATTCCATCTTCCGGCCTCGCGCCGTCGCGGTGGTGGGCAGCCAGTCGCGGCCGCGCTCGGTCGGCCGTGCGGTGATCGAAAACCTGCTGGCGGCCGGCTTCGACGGAAACATCGGACTGGTGAACAAGCATCCGACGCCGATGGACGGCGTGACGACCGTGCGCCAGCTTCGCGACCTGCCATGGACACCGGACCTGGTGGTCATCGCTACGCCCGCGGCGACCGTGCCGCAGCTCGCCGCGGAAGCCGCAGAGAAAGGCGCCGGTGCCGTGGTCGTGCTGACCGCGGCGATGGGCAGCGGTCCGGGCTCGCCCGCGGTGCAGCTCGAAACCCTGACGCGCGAAAAGGGCCTGCGCGTGCTCGGGCCGAACTGCCTGGGCGTGATCGCGCCGCATGCACGCCTCAACGCCAGCCTCGCCAGCCGCTTCCCGAAGGCCGGCGACCTCGCGCTGATCTCGCAGTCGGGTGCCATCTCCGGCGGCCTGGTCGAATGGAGCATGAGCCAGCCGGTCGGCTTCTCGGCCGTCGTGTCGCTGGGCGATGCGCTGGATGTCGACTTCGCCGACCTGCTGGACTACTTCGCGACGGACCATCGCACGCGCGCGATCCTGCTGTACGTGGAAGCCATCCACGACGCCCGCAAGTTCATGTCGGCCGCGCGTGCGGCGGCGCGCACGAAGCCGGTCGTCGTGGTGAAGTCAGGGCACAGCGGTCGCGCACAGGTCACGCCCGCCGGCAGCACGCATACCCAGAACCTGGCGCGTCCGAATGCGGTGTACGGCGCCGCCTTCCGCCGTGCCGGCCTGCTGCGCGTGCGTTCGCTGCACGAACTGTTCGCCGCCGCGCGCACGCTGGGTCAGGTGCGGCCGTTCCAGGGCCGTCGCCTGGCGATCCTCACCAACGGCGGCGGCGTCGGCGCGCTGTCGGTCGATCACCTGTACGAACAGGGCGGCACGCTGGCGACGCTGTCGGACACCACCCGCGATGCGCTGGACCGCATCCTGCCCGTGGGCTGGTCGCGCACCAATCCGGTCGACCTGCTGACCGACATCGACGCCGACCGCTATGCCGCCACGATCGAGGCGCTGCTCGCCGATCCGGAGAACGATGCACTGCTCGCGGTCAACGTGCCGACCGTGCTGTCGTCCTCGTCGGAAGCCGCGCATGCGGTCACCCGGGTGCTGTCGCAGCGGCCCGCGCACGGCGCGCGCAAGCCGGTCTTCACCGTCTGGCTGGGCAACGATCCGCAGGCCGAAGCCGTGCTCGATGCCGCCCAGATCCCGCGCTATCCGAACGAATCCGACGCGGTCGCCGGTTTCATGCACCTGGTCCGTCATCGTGAGGTGCAGGCCGCGCTGATGGAGACGCCGCCCAGCCTGCCGGAGGACTTCAGTCCGGACCTCGCCACCGCACGCAGGCTGGTCGATGCCGCACTGGACGCCGGACAGACCTGGCTGGATCCCCTCGCCACCACCCAGCTGTTGGCCGCCTACGGTATTCCGATGGCACCGGTCTGGCGCGCGGTCGATCCCGACGATGCGGCGCGCATCGCCGCGCCCTTGCTGGCCGAAGGTGCGACCGTGGCGGTGAAGATCCTGTCGCCCGATATCCCGCACAAGTCCGACGTCGACGGCGTGCGCCTCAACCTGCCCAACGCGAACGCCGTCCGCGAGGCGGCGGCGACCATCCTGCAGCGCGCGCGCGAACGTCGGCCGGACGCGCGCATCGAAGGCGTGCTGGTGCAGCCCACGCTGCTGCGGCCGAAGGCGCGCGAACTGATCGCCGGTATCGCCGACGATCCCGTGTTCGGCCCGGTCATCGCGTTCGGGCGCGGCGGCACGGCGGTCGAGGTCATCAACGACCAGGCCGTCGCCCTCCCTCCATTGGACCTGCGGCTGGCGCACGAGCTGATCGCGCGCACCCGCGTGTCGCGCGTGCTGAAGGCGTACCGCGATGTGCCGGCGGCCGACGAGCGCGCGGTCGCGCTCGTGCTGGTGAAGCTGGCGCAGCTGGCCGCGGATATTCCCGAGATCCAGCAGCTCGACATCAATCCGCTGCTGGCCGACCGCGATGGCGTGGTCGCGGTCGATGCGCGCATCGCGGTGGCGCGCGGTCGCGCGCTGCACAAGGGCCGCGGCCATCCCCGCTTCGCGATCTTCCCGTATCCGACCGAATGGGAACGGACCATCGAACTCGCCGACGGCCAGCCCGCGCTGGTGCGACCGGTGCGGCCGGAAGACGACGCGATGTTCCGCGCGTTCTTCACCCACATCACCGACGAAGACCTGCGCCTGCGCTTCTTCCAGTCGGTGCGCCATTTCAGCCACGAGTTCATCGCCCGCCTCACCCAGCTCGACTACGCCCGCTCGATCGCGCTGGTGGCGGTGCATCCGGGCACGCACGAGATGCTCGGCGCAGTGCGCCTGCACGCCGATGCCAACTACGAAACAGGCGAGTACGGCATCCTGGTGCGCTCGGACCTCAAGGGCCACGGCATCGGCTGGAAACTGATGCAGATCATGATCGAGTACGCACAGTGGCTGGGCCTGAAGACAATCGAAGGCCAGGTGTTGCGCGAGAACCGCACCATGCTGGCCATGTGCGAGAGCCTGGGCTTCCGGGTCAAGCTGGATCCCGACGATCCCACGCTGATGCATGTCAGCCTGCCGGTGCCGCCGGCGACATGACACGCCGTAGCATCCTGACCTCCGCCATCGTGGCGTCACTGGCGCTGGCCGTCGGCCTCGTTGCATGGCAGCGGACGCGGCCGGAGCCTGTGTCTGGGGCGGCGGCGACACCCGTCGCACGGATTCCCGCCAACGCGACACTGCTGGAGACACCGCACTACCGCATCCACAGCACCGCCACGGCGACGCAGACGCAGCAGGTCGCGCAGGCGGTGGAAAGCCTGCATGCGGCATACATGGGACTGTTCGCCGCCCACGTCCAGCCAACCTCTCGGCGAATGACGCTCGTGCTTTTCGCCGACCGCGAGGAATTCCAGCGCAACAACCAAAGTCGGCCATGGGCCGAGGCGTACTACCTGCGGCCCGCCTGCTACGCCTACTACGGTGGCGGAAAGGAGAACCCGCATCACTGGATGCTGCACGAGACCGTGCATCAACTGAACACGGAAGTCGCCGGCTGGCGACTTCCCGCATGGGCCAATGAAGGCGTCGCTGGCTATCTGGGCGCGAGCTGGCTCGAGGACGGCGTGCTGACGCCGGGCCGCAGCGACCCGGACACCTACCCGATCTGGTGGCTGTCACGGATGAAGCTGACCGGCAGCCTGCACGCAGACGTCGACGCCGTCCGCTTCATTCCATTGCGCGAGTTGCTGGAGGGCCGCGGCCCCGGCATCGACCGGCACGTCAATCTGTATTACCTGCACTACTGGGGCCTGACCCACTTCCTGTTCCACTACGAGAACGGCAGGTATGCCTCGGCCTACAAGCGGTTACTGGCGCGCGGTGCATCGACGCCCGACTTTGAGCGCCTGATCGGACAGATCGGAGAGATCGAAGAAGCATGGTACGCGTACATGCTGGACGCGATCGCGACGATGCAAAAGTACGAAGCCGAGAACGGCATCGAGCGCTGACGAATGTCGGCCTGTCCGGCTTCGACTCACGCCCATCGTCTTCCCGCGAAGGCGGGAAGCGCTCCACAGCGGCCGCATGGCCGATCATCCAGTGTCTTTCTTTATCCATGGAACGTCACTGGGTCCCCGCCTTCGCGGGGACGAAGGTCTAGAGCTTCACCACCACCTTGCCGAAGTTCTCCCCGCGCAGCAGGCCGATCAGCGCGCGCGGTGCGTTTTCCAACCCTTCGATCAGGTCCTCGCGCCAGCGGATCTTTCCTTCCGCCAGCCAGCCGCCCATCTCGCGCAGGAACTGCGGATACAGCGCGATGAAGTCGTGCTGGATGAAGCCGCGCACGGTCAGGTGGCGGGTGAGGATCTGGCTCATCAGCCAGGGCATGCGGTCCGGTCCGGACGGCAGCGCCTTGTCGTTGTAGTGCGCGACCAGGCCGCAGACCGGAATGCGGGCGAAATCGTTGAGCAGCGGGACGACGGCGTCGAACACGGCGCCGCCGACGTTCTCGAAGTAGACGTCGATGCCGTCGGGACAGGCCGAGCGCAGTTGTTCGGCGAAGTCAGCCGCACGATGATCGAGTGCGACGTCGAAGCCGAGTTCGTCCCGCAGGTAGGCGCGCTTCTGTTCGCCGCCGGCGATGCCGACCGTGCGCGCGCCCTGCAGTTTCGCGATCTGGCCGACGGTCGCGCCGACGGGACCGCTGGCCGCCGCGACGACGACGGTTTCGCCGGGCTTGGGTTGGCCGATCTCGTGCAGGCCCACGTAGGCGGTGAAGCCGGGCATGCCGTAGACGCCCAGTGCGGTGGTCAGTGGCGCGACGTTCGCGTCCAGCTTGCGCTTCAACGTCCGCCCGTCGGCGACGGCATGCGTCTGCCAGCCGCCATGCGCCAGCACGACGTCGCCGACCTGCAGATCGGGATGGCGCGATTCGATCACCTCCGACACCGTGCCGCCGTCCATCACCTCACCGATCTCCACCGGCTTCGCGTAGGAGCGCCCGGCATTCATGCGCCCACGCATGTATGGGTCCAGCGACAGGTAGCGGTTGCGCAGCAGCACCTGGCCATCAGCGGGCGCGGGCAGCGGCGCGTGCTCCAGGCGGAAGTTCTCTGCGGTCGGCTCGCCCTGCGGCCGCGCCGCCAGCACGATACGGGTGTTGCGGTCGTCGTTCATGGCGAAGCGGTTCCCGGTGCGTGGATGCGGCGAGTCTAGCGACCATGCGGGAGGATGCGGTGAAGCGTGTCCTGCGTGCGGCGACCGCCATGCCGCCTGAACAAGACGCGTGCTAGGCTCCGCGCACCTTTCTGGAGGTCTTTCCGATGACGATCCGCATGGTCCCGCTTTCCCTGGCGCTGCTCGCCGCCCTCGCCGCGTCGCAGCCGACGATAGCCGCAACACCGGCGACGCCGGCCAAGGCATCGCCCACCCTGGCCGCCGCCGACGCCGCCGCGCTCGATGCCGTCCTGAAAGGCGACTGGCGCAATGCGGAGAACACCGCGCGCGATGTCTATCGCCACCCGCAGGAAACGCTGGCCTTCTTCGGCGTGAAGCCGACGCAGACCGTGGTGGAGATCACGCCCGGTGGCGGCTGGTATGCGGAGGTGCTGGGCCCTTACCTGAAGAAGAGCGGCCACTACGTCGCCGCCGTGGTCGACCCGGCGTCCGCGTCCGAGAAGAGCCGCGGCTACTACCAGCGCAGCGTGGATGGCCTGCAGAAGAAATTCACCGACGGTCCGGCGCAGTTCGACAAGGCCAAGATGGTGAAGTACGACCCCGCCAAGCCGGTATTCGGCGCGGCCGACTCGGCCGATGTGGTGCTGACCTTCCGCAACGTGCACAACTGGCGCAGCGCCAACCAGGCCGAAGGCATGTTCAAGGGCTTCTTCGCGGTGCTGAAGCCGGGCGGCGTGCTGGGTGTGGTGGAGCACCGCGCCAACCAGGACGTCGCGGCCGACGACAAGACCGGCTATGTCGGCGAAGCGCAGGTGATCGCGATGGCGGAGGCCGCGGGTTTCCGGCTGGACGGGAAGAGCGAGATCAACGCCAATCCGAAGGACACGAAGGATCATCCGAACGGCGTGTGGACGCTGCCGCCGTCCAACAATCATCCGGAAGCCGACCGCGCGAAGTACCAGGCCATCGGCGAAAGCGACCGCATGACGCTGCGGTTCGTGAAGCCGCACCACTGATCCTGCGCAGCTGGATATGCCGCGATCCTCACCGGGTCGCGGCGTTGCAGTCCGCCGCCCCATGCTCATCGCGTTCAACAAGCCGTTCAACGTGCTTTGCCAGTTCACCGACCGGAGCGAGCCGCCGCGGCGCACGCTGGCCGAGTTCGGCCTGCCGCCGCGCGTGTACGCCGCCGGCCGGCTGGATTACGACAGCGAGGGCTTGCTGCTGTTGACGGACGACGGCGCTTTGGCGAACCGGCTGACCGATCCGCGCCACAAGCAGCCGAAAACCTATTGGGTGCAGGTGGAAGGCACGCCGACCGACGAGCAACTGGATCGGCTGCGGCGTGGCGTGGCGTTGAACGACGGGCCGACGCGGCCCGCGCGTGTGGAGCCGCTGGAGCCCGCACCGACCCTGTGGCCACGTGATCCGCCGGTCCGCTTCCGCAAGTCCGTGCCCGACGCCTGGTTGTCGATGACGATCACCGAAGGACGCAACCGCCAGGTCCGGCGGATGACCGCAGCCGTCGGCCTGCCGACGCTGCGGCTGGTGCGGGTCGCCATGGGCGACACCCGATTGGGCGACCTCGCGCCCGGTGCCTGGCGCGCGCTCTGACGAGGCGCGCCGGCCGGTATCGGGCGATCAGCTCTCGGCGGAACGGGCCGTACTGCGCGGCTTGCGCGGCGTGCCGGTCTTGCGCGCGGTGGATGCCTTGCCGTTGACCTTGCGGGCTTCCACCCGGCGCGACTTGCCTTCGATCGCACCGGTTGCCTGACCCTGCTTGCGCTTGCGGTAGGCCACCAGCGCGAGCAGGCCCACGCCGATACCCGTCGCCACCGCCACGGCCGGATTGCGCCGCACGAAGTTCACCGCGAGCTTCCCGCCGGTCTTGGCGACGCCCAGCGCCGCCCCCGTCTGCAACAGCTTGTCCGCGCTCGGCACAGCGTGCTTGAGACTGGTGCCGGCCTGGCTCGCCAGTTCCAGTGCACGGTCGGTGATGGTGGTCAGCTTGCTCATGTGTCTTCCCTGGAAGAAGTGGGTAGGCCGCCAGTGTCTTGGCGGTGGTGTTTACGCGGCGTTAGTTCGGCGCCCCGCACCTGAACGGCAGCGTAGCCCGCGCGCTCCACGGATCGTCGGGCCGCGCCGAGTGGAACCTGCCCACGACGTGAAGCATACGCCGTCGTCGCGGCAGGCGACAACGAAACATCAGGTCCCGCGGGGCTTCGCCCGATGCGTAGCCTGCGCGCTCCACGGAGCGTCGGGCCGCGCCGAGTGGAACCTCCCCGCGACGTGAAGCATGCGCCGCCGCCGCGGCAGGCGATAACGAAACGTCAGGTGCCGCGGGGCTTCGCCCGATGCGTAGCCTGGGCGCTCCATGGATCGTCGGGCCACGGATGCTTCGGATACCGCCCCTTCATTTCCTTCTTCACCTCGGCATAGGTCGCGTTCCAGAAGTTGCGCAGGTCGGAGGTCACCTGCAGCGGCTTGCCGCCGGGCGACAGCAGATGCAGCAGCAGCGGCACGCGGCCATCGGCGACGCGCGGGGTGTCGGCCAGGCCGAACAGCTCCTGCAGCTTCACCGCCAGCACCGGCGGCTGGCCATGCGCGTAGTCGATGCGGCGCTCCATGCCGGACGGCACGGTGATGCGGGTCGGCGCCAGCTGGTCGATGCGTTGGCGCAGCGACCATTCCATGCCGGACTTCAGCGCGTTCGCCAGGTCGTCCTCGCCCAGCGCGTCGAGCCGGGTCTTGCCGGCGAATGCGGGCTTCAGCCAGTCGTCGAGCGTGGCCATCAGCGCGTCGTCCGACAGGTCGGGCAGGCCGAGATCCGGCATCCACTCGCGCAGGCAGCGCACGCGTTCGCGCCACTGCTGCAGCGATTCTGGCCAGGACAGCGCCTCCAGTCCGAGGTCGCGCACCGCGTCGGTCAGCGCCGCGGCAGCGAGCGCGGGATCGACGCGGCCCGCGGGACGCGCGTCGAACACGATCTGGTCGAAGCGCGATTCGCGCTGGGCGGACAGCGCACGCCGCGCCGCGTCCCAGCGCACGGTGTCTTCGGTGACGAAGCGGTCGGCAAAATCGCGGCGCAGGCGTCGTTCGTCCACCGGCGCGCCGCGCTGCACCAGCGCGTCGCGGTTCTCGTGGCGCAGCTCGCTGACGACGATCCACGGTTCGCCGACCAGCGCGCTGTCGTCGAACAGCCGCGCACTGCGCCCGTTCGCCAGCAGGTAGCGACGCGCGTCCTGCGGATGCTGGAAGCCGATGCGGTCCGGGAAGGCGTGCATCAGCACGTCGCCCAAGCGATGCGCTTCAACGGACGATGGCGGCGCTGCGTTCTCACGTACGCGGCGGCGCCACTGCTTCGCGGCGGCGTCGATCGCGGCCAGGCCCGAACGGTTCGCGTCCTGCGGTGCGCGGCCATTGCGGAACGCCGCCAGCGCACGCCAGCGCACGGCCAGCGCATCGCCTCCCATCCGCAGCGGATCGCGTGCTTCGACCAGCGCGGCGAGATCGCAGGCGAGCGCAAGGTCCTCGCCCTCGCCCGCCGACAGCAGCATCGCGGCCAGGCGCGGATGCGTGCCCAGCGCCAGCATGCGCTTGCCCAGCGGCGTGATGGCATTCGTCACCGTCAACGCGCCAAGACGGCGCAGCAGGTCGCGGGCTGCGTTCATGGCGCCCGGCGGCGGTGCGTCGACGAAGCGCAATGCGTCGCTGCCCCACGCGGCCAACTCCAGCGCCAGCGCCCCGAGTTCGACCAGCGCGATCTCCGGGCGGCGTTGCGGGTCCAACCGCTGCGACTGCGGCCACAGGCGATAGGCCCAGCCATCGGCGACACGGCCGGCGCGACCGGCGCGCTGGTCGGCGGACGCCTGCGAAATGCTCGCGACTTCCAGCCGGGAGAACCCGCTGTTCGGATCGTAGGACGGCTCGCGCGCCAGGCCGCTGTCGACGACCACGCGCACCCCAGGCAGGGTGACCGACGACTCGGCCACGTTGGTCGCCAGCACCACGCGGCGCCGGCCCTGCGGATCGGGCTGCAGCGCCTCGGACTGTTTTTCGACGGGTAGTTCGCCATGCAGCGCCAGCACCACGATGTCGCGCGGCAGCACGTCCGCCAGCATCGCCTCCACGCGCACGATCTCGCGCTGGCCCGGCAGGAACACCAGCACGTCGCCGGGATGCTGTGCGAGGGCGTGTTCGATCGCACGCTTCGCATGCAGTTCCAGCGGCTCGTCCCGATCGCCCTGAGCCTGTCGAAGGGCACGGCGTGCCGGGAAGTGCGCCACCTGCACGGGGAAACCGCGGCCCTCGCTGCTCAGCCGTGGCGCATCGAGGAAGCGCGCCAGCTTCTCGCCATCGAGCGTGGCCGACATGACGACCAGGCGCAGGTCCTCGCGCAGCTGCGCCTGCACGTCCAGCGCGAGCGCCAGGCCAACGTCGCCGGCGAGGTGGCGTTCGTGGAATTCGTCGAACAGGATCGCACCGACGTTCTCGAGCATCGGATCGTCCTGGATCATCCGCGTCAGGATGCCCTCGGTGACGACCTCGATCCGCGTATCGGGACCGACCTTGTTCTCGAAACGGATGCGGTAGCCCACCGTGCCGCCGACGGTTTCGCCACGCTGCTTCGCCATGAACCCGGCGGCCGCGCGCGCGGCCACGCGACGTGGTTCCAGCATCACGATCTTGCGACCCTGCAGCCACGGCTGGTCCAGCAGCGCCAGCGGCACCTGCGTGGTCTTGCCGGCGCCGGGCGGCGCTTCCAGCACCAGGCGCGTGTGATCGGACAGGCTGCGGACGATGTCCGGCAGCAGGGGTGTGATCGGGAACGTGGGAGACGGCATGCGGTGGGAAGGATAAGGCTTTCCCGGTCGAACTCATGCACATGGATATGGGAGCGACGTAAGTCGCGATGTGTCCTCCACGGTAGTTCATCGCGACTGACGTCGCTCCCACACCCCACATCGCACATCCCGGAACCCGGCGCCTACACCGGCTAAAATGGCTACCATGGATCTCATCGACATCGGCGCCAACCTCACCCACGAAAGCTTCGACCACGACCGCAACGCGGTGCTGCAGCGCGCACGCGAGGCCGGCGTGGTCCAGCAGGTGGTCACGGGCGCCAGCCGCGAGCACTCGCCGACCGCGCTGCGGCTGGCGCAGGCACACGCGGGCGAGCTGTTCGCCACCGCTGGTGTGCACCCGCACCACGCCACCGAGTACACCGACGAGTGCGATGCCGAGATGCGTGCGCTGCATGCGCATCCGGAGGTCGTGGCGGTGGGCGAATGCGGGCTGGACTACTTTCGCGACTTCTCGCCGCGCCCCGCGCAGCGCAAGGCGTTCGAGCGCCAGCTGCAGATCGCGGTGGACACCGGCAAGCCGCTGTTCCTGCACCAGCGCGACGCGCACGACGACTTCGTGGCGATGATGAAGAACTTCGACGGCAAGCTGGGTCCGGCCGTGGTGCACTGTTTCACCGGCACGAAGAAGGAACTGTTCGACTGCCTCGACCAGGACTGGCATATCGGCATCACCGGCTGGCTGTGCGACGAACGCCGCGGCCTGCACCTGCGCGAACTGGTGAAGAACATCCCGGCCAACCGGCTGATGATCGAAACCGACGCGCCCTACCTGCTGCCGCGCACGGTCAAGCCACAGCCGTCGCACCGACGCAACGAGCCGATGTACCTGGCCCACATCGTCGCCGAGCTGGCGCGCGACCGCGGCGAGGACATCGAGGTGACCGCCGCCACCACGACGGCGACGGCACGGGCGTTCTTCCGGTTGCCGGAGGCGGGCTGAAGCCCTGCGCACTTACTCGACCTTGCTGTCCTCGGACTTGGCCTGCTGCATGGCCTCGGGTTCGAGCTCTTCCGCACTGCGGTTGAGGTGGACGAACAAGCCCCAGGCCACCAGCAGCAAGGCGGCCGAGCCGCCTATCGCTATGACGTACGGCAGCTGACGCGGATCCTCGTGCATCAGTTCGAACGTCGCGACCAGCGTCTCGATCGACAGCGCGATGACGATGACCACGAGGAAGCGCGACAGGTAACGGCGCACTCGGGTGGGTCCGCTGACCTTGACGTCGCGTTGCACCTCTTCCTCGAACACGGTCTGCGCCAGCTCCAGCGCCACCAGCCCGATGGTCAGCATGCCGATGCTCTCGAGTATGTTGTCGAAGCGGCTGCGCAGGCCGAGGTCGCTGCCGGCGATCATGACGCCATGCCAGAGTTCGCTCGCGGCCAGCACGATCAGCGCGACGGCGGCGACGAAGAACAGGGCGATGATGGCCAGGTGGCCGGCGAGGAAGATCTTGTGCAGGTGCTTCATGGCTGCGCCACCGGAAAGCTGGCACAGGATGGAGGCACGCGGCGTCAGGGCCGCGTGAAAGCCGGCATCACGCGGCGCGCTGCGCTTCGTAAGCCTGCAGGTGCACCCAGGCAGCCTGCAGGCGCGGCACATCGACGCCGTGTGCGTGCGCGCGATGCACCATGTCGCCGACGATGTGCGCGGCTTCGACGCGCTGGCCGGATTCCAGATCGCGCAGCATCGAGGCCTTCATCGGCGAGCCGGCGGCGGTCAGCGTGTCGCGCGCGGACGCCTGCGCGGCGGCCGGTATCGGCTGGCCCGAGGCCGCGGCGATGGCCAGGCATTCGTCGTACAGTCCGGCCATGAACGCGACGCCATCCTCGCCCGCCACGATCTCGCCGATCGGCGCGCGCATCAGGCACGTGCCAGCCGCGAGGGCCGTGAGGAAGCTGTACTTCACCCATTGCGCCTGCGCGATGTCGGGCGTGTGCGCGTGATCGACGCCCGCCTGCGTGCAGGCGGCGGCCAATGCCTGCAGGCGAGTATCCGGCGACTGGCCGGTGCGTTCGCCGAACGTCGTCGACGCCGGCTTGCCCAGGTGCAGGATCTCGCCATCGGCACCCAGCGTGGCACTGATGAAGCACAGGCCGCCCAGGATCTTGTCGAAACCGAAGCGTGCATCCAGCGCTTCGTAGTGGCGCAGGCCATTGAGCAGCGGCAGCACGGCAGCCCCGGACGCCACGGCCGGTGCAATGGCATCCATCGCGCTGTCCAGGTCGTACGCCTTGCAGCTCAGCAGCACCAGGTCGAACGGCACGACGGCCGACAGGTCGTCCGCGGTCAACACCTGCACCGCTACGTCGGCGTCGCCCAGCGGACTGCGAAGGCGCAATCCACGCTCACGCAGCAGTGCCGCGCGCGCGGGACGCACCAGGAAGCTGACGTCGATGCCGGCCTGTGCCAGGCGACCGCCGAAATAGCCGCCGGTTCCGCCGGCGCCGAGCACGAGCAGCCGCATCAGCTGCGCAGCCCCACGCCCTTCTTCAACAGCCACAGACCCAGCGCGGCCAGGCCGAATACGAACGCCAGCATCAGCGCGTAGGCGATCCACAGCGGGACGTCGCTGGTGCCGAGCAGGCCGTAGCGGAAGGCGTTGACCATGTAGAAGATCGGGTTGGCGTGGGTCAGGGCTTCGGCCCACGGCGGCAGCAGCTTGACCGAATAGAACACGCCGCCCAGGTAGGTCAGCGGGGTCAGGATGAAGGTCGGCACGATGGCGATGTCGTCGAACTTCTTCGCGTACGCCGCGTTGACGAAGCCGGCCAGCGAGAAGATCGTCGCGCCCAGCAGCACGGTGGTGATGGTCACCAGCGGGTGCGGTATGCGCACCTTGGTGAAGCACATCGCGATGACCAGCACGATGGCGCCGACCATCAGGCCACGCAGCACGGCACCGGCCACGTAGCCGAGCAGGATCACCCAGTTCGGCATCGGGCTGACCAGCAGTTCCTCGACATGGCGGCCGAACTTGGCGCCGAAGAACGAGGACGAGATGTTGCCGTAGCTGTTCTGGATGATGCTCATCATCACCAGCCCCGGCACGATGAACTCCATGTAGCTGTAGCCGCCCATGTCGCCGATGCGGCTGCCGATCAGGCCGCCGAAGATCAGGAAGTACAGCGTCATGGTGATGGCCGGCGGCACCAGGGTCTGGCCCCAGATGCGCAGGATGCGGGCGACTTCGCGACGGACGATGGTGCCCAGCGCGACCAGGTTCGGATGACTCATGCCGCCTTCTCCTTGGCGCCGTCGCCGTTGCCGGTCATGCGCACGAACAGTTCCTCCAGCCGGTTGCTCTTGGTGCGCATCGAGCGCACGCGGATGCCGGCGTCGTTGAGCGCGGCGAACACGCGGTTGAGGTCCATCGCGCGCGGCATGTCCAGGTCCAGCGTGTGCGCGTCGGTGGCGACGAGGGTGGTGCCCTCGATCACCGGCAGCTGCGCCGGCAGGTCGCCGTCGATGTCGAACAGGAAGCCTTCCACGTCCAGCTTGGCCAGCAGCGCGCGCATCGGGCCCTGCTCGACGATCACGCCGCGGTCGATGATGGCCAGGTTGCGGCAGAGGCTCTCGGCCTCTTCCAGGTAATGCGTGGTGAGGATAATCGTGGTGCCGGCGGCGTTGATGTCCTTCAGCGTCTTCCACATGCCGCGGCGGATCTCGATGTCGACGCCGGCGGTGGGCTCGTCCAGGATCAGCAGCTTCGGCCGGGTCATCATGGCGCGGGCGATCATCAGCCGGCGCTTCATGCCACCGGACAGCGTGCGGCTCATGACGTTGGCCTTCTCCCACAGCTGCGCGCGCTTGAGTTCCTCTTCGGCGCGCACCAGCGCCTCGGCGCGCGGGATGCCGTAGAACCCCGCGTAGTTCACGCAGATGTCGAGCGGCTTCTCGAACATGTTGAAGTTGATTTCCTGCGGCACCAGGCCCAGCAGGCGCATCGCGCCGTCGCGGTCGCGGTCGATGTCCACGCCGAACACACCGACCTGGCCGCTGCTCTTGTTGACCAGCGAGCTGACGATGCCGATCAGGGTGGACTTGCCGGCGCCGTTGGGGCCGAGCAGGGCGAAGAAATCGCCGGGTTCGACCTGCAGCGACACGCCCTTGAGGGCCTGCACGCCGGTGTCGTAGACCTTGCGCAGGTCGGTGATGGCCAGCGCGGGGGGTGCGGCGGAGGCCGCGGAAGGAGACGCCATGGGAGCCTTGCGATGCGCGCGGGGCGCGGTGGGAGGGCGAACGCTTATTATAGGCGTCCCGCCGGGACCGCCCCGGGCCACACAGTGTTCCAGCCGCTTTGGCCATCGCTCCCTTTCCCCTGAAGCTCGTCGGCCGCCGCATGCTGGCGCCCAGCGTGGGCCACTACAGCTTCGTGCGCGACGATGGCCAGCCGCTGGACTTCATCCCCGGCCAGTTCATCCAGGTGCATTTCAGCTACGCGGACGGCACGGCCACCAAGCGCAGCTATTCGCTGGCCACGATCCACGACCATGCGATGGGACCGGGCGAAGCGGTCGAGATCGCGGTCAGCTACGTGCCCGGTGGCGCGGCGACCGCGCTGTTCGAGGGCCTGCCGGAAGGCGGCCATGTCGAGGCCAGTGGCCCGTTCGGCCGCTTCTGCCTGATGCCGGGCGACCGCAACGCACGCTACCTGCTGATCGCCACCGGCACCGGCGTCACGCCGTACCGTTCGATGCTGCCGCAGCTGGAAGCGCTGATGGCCGAGCGCGGCGTCGAGGTCGTGCTGCTGCAGGGCGCACGCACGCCGACCGAGCTGCTGTACGGCGATGACTTCCGTGCCTTCGCCGACGCGCATCCGGGCTTCCGCTACGTGCCGTGCCTGTCGCGCGAGCTGCCGGCCAATCCGCATCCCGACGTCCGCCAGGGCTATGTGCAGCAACACCTGGCCGAATTCGCACCCGATGCCGCGCGCGATATCGCCTACCTGTGCGGCAACCCCGACATGGTCGATGCCTGCTTCGACGCGCTGAAAGGACATGGGCTGCCGATTCCGCAGATCCGGCGCGAGAAATACGTCTCGAGCAAGTAACGCCCGCCTCGTACAGATCGTTGGTCACATCCGTCCCGCCGCATCGTCATGGCATGCTGGGACCCGCCTCCAACGGAACTGATACATGGCACTTCTTCATCGATCACTCGCGACCGCCCTCGGCGCGCTGCTGCTGGCAGGCTGCAATGGCACCGCCACCGGCCCCGACCAGCAGGCGGTGCGGCATTACGGCGACATCGCCTTCAAGCCCTGCACGCTGACCGCGCCCTACCTGACGACGACGGTGGAAGCGCAATGCGCGACCTACGACGTGGCCGAGGACCCGGCGAAACCCGAGGGCCGCAAGGTCGCCTTGAATATCGCGTGGCTGCCGGCCACCAACGAAGGCGCGGCGACCGACGACCCGGTGTTCTTCCTCGCCGGTGGTCCGGGCCAGGCGGCGGTACAGGTCTGGCCGGCCATCGACGCGGCGTTCCGCGAGGTACGCAAGTCGCGGCACATCGTGCTGGTCGACCAGCGC
The DNA here is from genome assembly GCF_043632995.1 of Pseudoxanthomonas japonensis. NCBI lineage: Bacteria > Pseudomonadati > Pseudomonadota > Gammaproteobacteria > Lysobacterales > Lysobacteraceae > Pseudoxanthomonas > Pseudoxanthomonas japonensis. The sequence continues at coordinate 4,169,293 of NZ_CP171632.1, forward strand.
GGCACCGGCAAGTCGAACCCGCTGGCCTGCAAGGATGACGAGGGCCGCAACGCTTACAGCGACCCGGAAGACCTGAGCGAGGAGGCGGCCGTCGCGTTCGCGCGCGACTGCGCCGCGTCGCTGCAGGCCGATCCGCGCTTCTACACCACCACCGATGCCGTGCGCGACCTGGACAGCGTGCGCAAGGCGCTGGGTGCGGCGAAGATCAACCTGGTCGGCGGCTCGTACGGCACGCGCGTCGCGCAGCAGTACGCCATGCGCCATCCCGACAGCACCCGCGCCGTGGTGATCGACGGCGTGGTGCCGAACGAACTGGTGCTGGGCAGCGAGCATGCGCGCAACCTGGACGCTGCGCTGGCGCTGCAGTTCCAGCGCTGCCAGGCGACGCCGACGTGCAAGGCGCGCTTCGGCGACGACCTGCGCGGGCAGCTGCGCGCATTGATGACACGCCTCGCCGCAGCACCTGTGCAGACCGACTACCGCGATCCGTCGACCGGCGAGCTGCTCAGCGGCGAAGCGACGGCCGGTGCGGTCGCCGGCATCACCCGCATGTACTCGTACTACCCGCAGGGTGCTGCCCTGCTGCCGCTGGTCCTCAACGAAGCGCAGCAGGGCCGCTACGGTTCGCTGATGTCGCTGTCGAAGATGCTGGAAACGCAGGTCGGCGACCAGTTCATGCACGGCATGCAGCTGTCGGTGATCTGCGCCGAGGATGCGGACCTGCTGAAGGCCGATCCCGGTGATACCGACACGGTGCTGGGCAGCATGCTCGGCGACACCCTGAAGGCGCAATGCGGTGCGTGGCCCACCGGCAAGCGTCCTGCCGACTTCCACACCGCATGGACATCGGACATTCCCACCCTGATCACGTCGGGCGAGCTGGACCCGGTCACGCCGCCGCGCTACGGCGAGCAGGTGCTGAAGACACTGTCCGCCGGCCGCCACCTCACGCTGAAGGGCCAGGGCCACGGCACGTTCGCCGTCGGCTGCATGCCCAAGCTGCTGGGCCGCTTCCTGGAGACCGCGAACGCCAAGGATCTGGATGCGACCTGCCTCGACAGCCTGGACTACGTGCCGCCCTTCACCAGCTTCAACGGCTGGGAGCCGTGAGCCGCGCACCGCGCGCCCGCCACTTTCAATGGACATGACCGAATGATCATCGCCAACGACCTGCACAAGTCCTTCAAGACCAAGACCGGAACGGTCACCGCCGTGGACGGCGTCAGCTTCACCGCCCACGACGGCCAGATCACCGGCCTGCTCGGCCCCAACGGCGCCGGCAAGACCACCACCATGCGCATGCTCTACACGCTGATGACGCCCGACCGCGGTGAAGTCCGCGTGGACGGCCTGGACACGGCCCGCGATCCGGTCGCGGTGCGCCGCGCACTCGGCGTGCTGCCCGATGCGCGCGGCGTGTACAAGCGCCTGACCGCGCGAGAGAACATCGCCTACTTCGGCGAGCTGCACGGGCTGTCGTCGAAGCAGATCGCCGAACGCACGAAAGCGTTGTCCGAGGCACTGGACATGGGCGACATCCTCGACCGCCAGACCGAAGGCTTCAGCCAGGGCCAGCGCACCAAGACCGCAATCGCCCGCGCGCTGGTGCACGACCCGCGCAACGTCATCCTCGACGAGCCCACCAACGGCCTGGACGTGATGACGACGCGCGCGATGCGCGGCTTCCTGCGCCAGCTGCGCGAGGAAGGCCGCTGCGTGATCTTCTCCAGCCACATCATGCAGGAGGTTGCCGCGCTGTGTGACCGCATCGTCATCATCGCCAAGGGCACGGTGGTCGCCGCAGGTACTGCCGACGAACTGCGTGCGCAGGCGGGCGAGGACAACCTGGAGGACGCCTTCGTCAAGGTGATCGGTTCGGAGGAGGGCCTGCTGGCATGAACATGTTCCGTACCGTCTTCACGGTGATGCGCAAGGAACTGCGCGACCTGTCGCGCGACCGCCGCACGCTGGCACTGGCGCTGTTCCTCGGCCCACTGCTGTATCCCACGCTGATGCTGGGCATGGGCTACCTGACCGAGAACCGCATCCGCACCCAGGTCGACAAGACGCTCGAGATCCCGATGGTGGGTGCGGAACACGCACCTAACCTGGTGAAGTTCCTCGCCACCAACGGCATCACCGCCGGCAAGGCACCGGACAACCTGGATGCCGCGATCCGCTCGCAGGAGATCGACGTGGCGCTGCGCATCGATCCCGCGTACGCCGAGGACTGGCGCAACGGCCGTCCCGCACTGGTCGAGATCCTGCGCGACAGCACGCGCCGCGATGCCGACATCCCCACCCAACGCGTCAACGCCGCGCTGTCCGCGTACAGCCAGCAGGTCGGTGCGCTGCGCCTGCTTGCGCGTGGTGTGGATGCGTCGGTCGCGCGGCCGGTGAACGTGGGTATGCAGGACCTGGCCACGCCGGAAGCGAAGCAGGGCATGCTGTTGTCGATACTGCTGCCCTACCTGCTGATCCTGACGTCCTTCATCGGCGGCGCCTACCTGATCCTGGATGCCACCGCGGGCGAACGCGAGCGGCAATCGCTGGAGCCCTTGCTGGCCACGCCGGCGCCACGCAGCGCCGTGGTCAGCGGCAAGATCGCCGCCGCCTGCGTGATCGGCCTGGCCACACTGCTGCTGACGCTGCTCGCGTTCAAGTTCAGTGCGCAGTTCGCGGGCACGCTGGGCCGTCAGTTGAACGTGTCGTTCCTGTCGATGGGCAAGATGCTGCTGATCCTGCTGCCGATGCTGTTCATCGGCACCTCGCTGCTGACCTATCTCGCGGCCTCGGCCAAGAGCATGAAGGAAGCGCAGAGCCACATGACCTGGCTGATGCTGCTGCCGATGATCCCGACCTTCGCGCTGATGGCCAATCCGCTGAAGAGCCAGCCCTGGCAGTTCGCCGTGCCGTTCCTGGCGCAGAACCAGCTGCTGCTGAAGGTCATCCGCAACGAGTACATCGGCGCGCAGACCTGGGGTATCTACATCGCTGCGGCGTTCGGCGTGGCGGCATTGCTGTGGTTCGCGGCGGTGCGCCGCTACCACCAGGAGAAATTGGCCATCGCGGGCTGATCGTCCTCGATTGCCGCAACGGAAACGGCCACCTCGCGGTGGCCGTTTTTTTTCGCCTCAGAAGCGGTATTCGTAACCCAGCGTCAGCGTCTGCGCGGTGACGTCGGCGTTGAACAGGTCGCCGGTGTTGTAGTCGTAGTTCAGGCTGAGGCCGTTGTTGTGGTCGAAGTCGTAGCCCACGCCAACGCCCACGTACGGCTTGGTGGAACGGTCGCGCAGCGACACACCGTCGGCGCTCAGCCTGGTGTTGACGCTCTGCGCACCGGCGCGACCGGCGATGAAGAAGCCGGTGTTGTCGGCGCCGAACGCCTTCTTGCCCACCACGCCCAGGCCCACCGCATCCATGTCGTAGGAAATGCCCTGGATGGAGCGGTCGCCGAGGATCGAGTAGAACCCTTCGACGGCCACGTTCGGGGTGAAGTAGTGGCCGATGCGCAGGCCGTAGACGGTATCGGTGTCGTCGGCGCTCAGGTTGTCGACCTCGACCTTCAGGTCGCTGTGGCCGATCTCCAGGCGTCCGTACCACTGGCCCGCTTCGGTGGCGGCGGCGGTGGACGAGAGGGTGAGGCATGCCAGCGCAACGGCGCCGGCAACAGTGAATCGCTTCATGGAATCCTTCCGTGTTGTTGTGATGTGCGCCCGTCATGCGGGCGGCGGCACAGTAATCGTCGTCCGTGTTCTGGTCCAGCGTTGGCCTTCTATTGTTAGGCGAGATCCCTTACGCAAAAAAGAAACGCCGGCTGCGGCCGGCGTTTCGCATGCCATCCCTGCGACCGCGATCAGCCGGGGCTGAAGCCGATCGTGCGGCGCGTGGTCACCGGCGCATCCACCGGTTCGAAGCGCCAGCGGCGCACGGCATTCAAGGCTTCGCGATCAAACACGCGCGCCGGCGTCGCGCGCACCACGCGGGCGTTGGTGACCGAGCCATCCGTGCCGACCGTGATCTCGACGAGCACCTCGCCCTGGGTCCCCGAGCGCAGGGCTTCCGGCGGGTACCGTGGAGCAGGCGTACTCACCGCGCGCAGGGCCTGCGACGGCGCCGCGGCGGGAGCGGCGGCGCGGGCCGCCGCAGCCTGGCGTTCCGCGGCCTCGCGTTGGGCGGCGGCCTGTCGTTCGGTTTCCTGGCGCGCGGCTTCCGCACGGGCGGCTTCCTGCTGCTGGGCGAGCTGCTGGGCGGCGGCGGCTTCGGTCGCGCGCTGCTGCTCCGCCACCTGCGTCAGTCGCTGCTGTTCCTTCAGGCGTGCATCTTCGGCGGCCTTGGTCTTGGCGGCCTCGTCGGTGACGGCACGCTGCGCGACGGCCTGCTGCGCGGCGGCGATGCTCTGCTGCAGGCGTGGCAACGCAGGGGCCTTGGGATCGGCTTTCTGGATGATCGCCGACAGGCGTTGCGCCTCGGTGAATTCCTCGCGCGCGATGCTCTGCTCGGCGGCGATCAGCGTGTAGGGCATCAGGTCGGTCAGCGCGCTGGTGACGCCCGGGTCGTTCGGCAGCTTGTCGCGCAGGGCCAGGTAGTACTCCATGGCGTTGTCGCCGCCCGGCGCATAGATGCGGTTCTCGCGCAGGGCCTTGGTGGCGGCGTCGCGCAGGCTGTCGGCATCCATGGCCTGGACTTCGGCGGACACGGCCGGCGGCGGTGGTGCGGCAGGCGCGGCAGCGGGGGCGGTGGCAGGCGCAGCGGCTTCGTCCTGCTTGGAACACGCCGCCAGCGCGACGAGCAGCAGCAGCGGTGCGGCGTAGCGCAGGCGCCCGGTGGTCTGGATCAAGGACATCGTTTCAACTCCCCCAAGTACGTTTCTAATGGTGTCGGCACGCCGTCGACCGCGCGTGAGCGCGGCGCCGGGTGTCGCGAATCAGTACGGACCCGCAACCTGCCAGGCCCCGTCCGGGCTGGAATGGCGCGATGCCTTCCGGGTACCCCTACCCGGTCGCCAGAGTACGTCGGCGCATCGGGACCCACACTTGATGTCTGTCACACTTTTGGCGGACTGCGCCGCGGCGCAGTCATTTGCCGATGCAGAACGTGGAGAAGATGTGGCCCAGCATGTCGTCCGCGCTCAGGCGGCCGGTGATCTCGCCCAGCGCATCGTGGGCCAGGCGGAGTTCCTCGGCCGCCAGTTCCAGCTGTTCGTACCGCAGCTGGTCGGTGGCCGTGGCGGCATGCGCCGCGGCGCGACGCAGCGCCTCCACATGGCGGGCACGCGCCGAGAACTCGCCATCGCCGCCATCGCTGGCGGATCCCGTCGCGAGCGCTCGCAGCCGTACATGCAGGCGGTCGAGGCCGATGCCTTGGGCCGCGGACACGTACACGCGGTCGTCGTCGTCCGGCGGCACGGCGGCCAGCAGGTCGGTCTTGTTGTGGATCCACAGAATGGTGCCCACGCCCTCGATGCCGTCGGCAACCGCCGCACGCCCCGCTTCCGGATCTCGCGCGTCGACGACCGCCAGCGCCACGTCGGCGCGTGCGAGTTCCGCGCGCGCGCGCCGCATGCCCTCGCGTTCTATCGCGTCGCCGCCGTCGCGCAGGCCGGCGGTGTCCACCAGGTGCAGTTCCAGACCATCGAGGCGGATCGTTTCCCGCAGCGTGTCGCGCGTGGTGCCCGCGACGTCGGTGACGATGGCGCGGTCGCTGCCGGCCAGCGCATTGAGCAGCGAGCTCTTGCCCGCGTTCGGCGGACCGACGATCACCGCGTGCACGCCATCGCGCAGCTTGCGTCCGCGTTCGGCATCGGCGATCAGCGCATCCAGGCGTTGCCGCGCGTCCGCCAGGCGCGCGCGCACCTGTTCGCCGCCCAGCGTGTCGATCGATTCGTCGGCGAAGTCGATCGCGGCTTCGACGTGCACGCGCAAGCCCAGCAACGATTGGCCGATGCTGTCGACGCGTTCCGAGAACACGCCGTCGAGCGAGCGTCGTGCCGCGCGTGCCGCGCGTGCATCGGCGGCGGCGATCAGGTCGGCGATGGCCTCGGCCTGGGCGAGATCGAGCTTGTGATTGAGGAAGGCGCGTTCGGAGAATTCGCCCGGCCGCGCCATGCGCGCGCCGAGCGCGCAGGCACGCGCGACCAGTTGCTGCAGCACGACGGGGCTACCATGCGCCTGCAGTTCGACGACGTCCTCGCCGGTGAAGCTCGCGGGGCCGGGGAACGACAGCGCAATGCCGTCGTCCAGCGTGTCGCCATCGGCGTCGCGGAAATGGACGTGGTGCGCGCGGCGCGGCGACAGCGCACGCATGCATATCTGCTCCGCTATCGCCTGCGAGCGCGGGCCGGACAGGCGCACGATGCCAACGCCACCGGCGCCGGGTGCGGTGGCGATCGCGACCATGGTGTCGTGGGCTGACGTCATGAGGTAGTGCTCGCAGGAGCTTTTAGCGTAGCGGAAACACGAAGCCCGCCGGAGGGCGGGCTTCGTGGCGTCGCGGTGGGTGCGGATTACTTCGCGACCGCGGTCTTCGGCGGCGTGGCGGATTCGCCGTGGCGCTTGGTCATCCACCACTGCTGCAGCAGGCCCAGCGCGCCGTTGGTGACCCAGTACAGCACCAGGCCCGACGGGAAGAAGGCCATCATCACGCCGAACACCAGCGGCATGAACTGCATCATCTTCTGCTGCATCGGATCCATGCCCGGCGCCGGCGTCAGCTTCTGCGTCAGCCACATCACCAGCATGTTGAGCACCGGCAGGATGAAGTACGGATCGCGCGCGGTCAGGTCCTGGATCCACGCGAACCACGGCGCCTGGCGCAGCTCGACGGTTTCCACCAGCACCCAGTACAGCGCCAGGAACACCGGCATCTGCACGAGGATCGGCAGACAGCCGCCCATCGGGTTGATCTTCTCCTTCTTGTACAGCTCCATCATGGCGACCTGGAACTTCTGCTTGTCGTCGCCGTAGCGCTCCTTCAGCTGCTGGATGCGCGGCTGGAACTTGCGCATCTTGGCGAAGCTCTTGTACTGCGCCGCCGACAGCGGATACAGCGCCAGCTTCACCAGGATCACCAGGCCGATGATCGACCAGCCCCAGTTGCCGATGAAGCCGTGCAGGAAGTTGAGCACCCAGAACAGGCCCTGGCCCAGTAGCGCGAGAATGGCGAACTGGCTGTAGTCGACGACGCGGTCGATGCCCGGCGCCTTGATCGCATGGATCTTGTCGACCAGCTTCGGGCCCACCCACAGACGCGCGGTGGTGGTGGCCTGCTGGCCGGGGCCGACGTTGACGCCCGGACCCATTTCGCGGATCAGCGCGCGCGTGCCGTTGTCCGGATTGTCGAGCGAGATCGTGGTGGTGTCGTCGGCCTGCGGAATCCACGCACTGAAGAAGTGGTGCTGCGGAATGGCGATCCAGCCACCCTTCACCTGCGCGTTGACGCGGCCGTCTTCCAGATAATCCTCGTTGAACTTGCGGCGCTGGTAGCTGCCGTCCCACCAGGTGGCGCCGTTGAAGCTGAAGGATTCCGGATTGGTCATGCCGCTCTTGACCTGCGGCGGCGTGCGCAGCAGCTGGCGGTAGACCGTGCCCTGCCACGTGCCCGTGCCAGCGTTGACGACCTGGTCGCTTACCTCGATCTCGTAGCTGGCGCGCTTGAAGGTATAGGTGCGGCGGATGGTGACGCCATCCGGACCCTGCCACACGAACGGTACGCTGACGCTGTCGGCGCCCTGCGCAAGGCTCACGTCCCCGGCGCCGTTCTCGGGAACGAAGGCGTGATGGTCCGGTGCCTTCGAGCCACTGCTCACCCAGCCGCTTTCCGCCGCATAGAAATGCTGCGGATCCTCACTGAAGAGACGGACCGGACCACTGCCCGGCGTCTTGCTCTGGGGATAGTGGAGCAGGTCGGCCTGCAGCACGCTGCCGCCGTCCAGCACCAGGCTCAGCACGTCGGTATTCACGGTGACGCGCGCGGGCGCGGCGTTCTTCGCGGACGCAGCGGGCATCGGCGCGACCGTCGGCGCGCTGGGGACAGTACCCGACGAGGGCGAGGCCGGCACGACCGCGGCGGGCACGGTGCTGCCGGGCGTCGTGGCCGTCTGCGCGGCAACGGCGGGCGCGGCGGGTGCCGCCTTGTCCTTGTTCCACTCCAGCCACAACAGGGTCGCCACCATCAGCCAGGCGAAGATCAGGAATACACGGGTCTGGTTCATCAGGCAGGCAGTCTCAACCGGCGTCGGAAACCGGTTTGGTCGGAGAAGAAGGAGTGGGAGGCGGCGCGGGGGAATTCAAGCCCGGCGGCATTGTGCCGCCCGGTGCCGGTGCGGGCAATGCGCCAGCGCGCAGCAACACGCGTTCGAAGGTTGCGCGCAACAGCCCGGAATCGGCTTTCGCCGCGGGCGGACGCGCGACCACGACATAGTCGCCACCGGGCAGCGTGGTGCGCAGGCGACGGAAGTGTTCGCGCAGCTGGCGCTTGATGCGGTTGCGGCCGACCGCCCGCGTATCGACCTTGCGGGACACCGCCAGGCCCAGGCGCGCAGGCCCGTCGCCCGGCAGCCAGTGCAGGCTCATCAACGGATCGGAGGTGCGGCGCGCCTGTTCGAACACGCGCGCATAGTCGGCGCTCGCGCGTACCCGCGCGCTGCGCGGGAATGCCGTGCTCATCTCAGCAAGAAGCCCGCTCGTGAACGGGCGGGCTCCTTTTGATGCAGGGAACGCATGGAAGCATGGCCGCGATGCGGCCAGGCCATCAGGCGGTCAGGCGCTTGCGGCCCTTGGCGCGGCGACGGGCCAGGATCTTGCGACCGTCGGCCGTGGCCATACGGGCACGGAAACCATGGTCGCGCTTGCGCTTGAGGTTGCTGGGTTGGTAAGTGCGCTTGGTGGCCATGGGGCCCTCGGGCGTGTTCGGGTGGAAAGAACCGGAAATTCTATAGGAACCGCCGGCTTACGGTCAACTCCCCGCGTGCTTTCGATGTGGATCTCCCCGCAACCGCCTGACCGCGCTGCCGTTCGTCCTGTCATCCACATCTTATGCACAGGATCGTTGGCGGGTCCCGGCACCGGTGGTAGTCTGGCCGACCCCATGGATTCCACCCCGCGCTGCCCCCCGGCACTGCGGGATGACCTGTCGCCCCTACACGCGAGTTGTTCCACCTG
>NZ_CP171633.1:0-256985 GCF_043632995.1 Pseudoxanthomonas japonensis
ATGGCTGGCCCTCTACAGTCCCCCACGTCCCCAAATCCGTGGCACGACACCTTGAAACTGCGAATCCTCTCCCTGGCGGTGATCGCCTCCCTTGGCGCCGGCCAGGCGCTGGCCACCGACCATTCCGGCACCGGGCTGGCGTCCTCCTATGCAGACCTTGCCCAGCTGGAAGCATCGGCACAGGGCGGGAACGCTCTGGCCGCCTCCAAGCTGGCTGCCCTGTACCTGCAGTCCCATGACCCCTTGGAACAGGCCAAAGCACTCGATGTGCTGTCCGCATGTGACGCACAGCTGCACCCGATTTGCCGGGTAGACCTGGGTATGGCTTACGGGCGCCAGGCGCTCCGAGAGGATCTGGGCGAGGAGCAGCGCCGCCACTTGGCCAAGCTCTCCGTCTTCCGCATCACCCATGCAGCGACCATGGGCAATCCGGGCGCCACCCAGCTGCTGCAGGAGCTGGCCAGCGCAGGCCTCAGCGGGCCTGCCGTCGTCCGCGCTACAGGTGTGGCCCGGGACGCCGCCGCGGCTGTCCAGCGCCCCATGGAAGCCGTCCAGCGGCCACTGGAAGCTCGCCAGTCGAAGTTCCTGAAGGCTGCTCCGCTGCTGGCCAACTCCAAGACCGCCGCCCTCCTGGAGAGCGTGCAGCCCCAGAAGCTGGAACCCACCACGTTTGGGTCCGGTTTCCCGGTGCTGGCCACCCTCCCGATGCCCGTCATCGCGATCGCGGCCGCCGAACTGCCGGCGCCGGCGCCGGCGGTGCAGTCCTACTCCCACGGGGAACTCATCGCCCTTCAAGACAAGCTGGAGCAAGCCATGGATCAGCTGGTTCAAGCACGAATGCAGCTGGACGAATCGAACAAGACCATCGCCGCTCTGCGGACGGAGATGCAGGCGAAGCAACCGCCGGCGGCTCTGCAGGTCGACGCCAACTCCCTCAATCGCCGGGCGCTGGATGCGGCCATGGTGGGCAACTACGAGACCGCCATCCCCATGTTCCGGCAGGCGGCCGAACTCAACCACGCGGGCGCAATCAACAACCTAGCAGCGATGTTCGTCAACGGAACCGGGGTGCCGCGGGACATGCAGCAGGCCGTGAGCCTGTTCGAGCGGTCTGCCCAGCTCGGAAATGCGGAAGCCGCCGAGAACGCTGCGCGGATCTACAACTACGGAATTGGCCGCGGCAAGGATCCGAGTCGGGCCCGCACCTGGTACCAAAAGGCGATCCAGCTTGGCTCAGCTCGGGCGGCTCTGGAGCTGTCCGACATGGAGCAAGCCATTCAAGCCGGCATCTATTTCAACCACATCACCACGAACTGACCGGACTAAGCCCATGACCCGAATCCACATGCTTTCCCTCATCTCGATTGCCGTTCTTGCCGGCTGCAGCAAAGCGCCTGAAGAGCAAGTCATCGACTACGTGCCGCAGGTGAAAGTCATGTGCGACACAGTTGAACAATGCGAGAAAGACGTTCTGTCCGACGACGTGGCTCTCAAGATGCACGCGGGCAAGTGGTTGACGCAGAACGAGCTGATGACGCAGGCCACCAATCGCGGCTTGCATACGAAGAACTCGGGCTTCGAGACCCAGCTGATCTACTGGCGCAACAGGACGCTCCACTGCGATGAGGTCAATGCAGCCAAAGGGCAATGTACTGACATCAACAGTCCCGACGTCCCACCGCGGATCCGCGAGATCCTGATCGGCGAGCAGAACGGCCAGTCCCGTGACTACGTGAAGGAACACACGGCGCAGTAATTGGTGCCCCTAGGTAGTCGGGTATAGCCTGCCTGCGTCATCGTGGCCGTCTACAATGGACCCGCCAAGCGGTGTGCAGCGTGATGGGGTCACGCCGCAGAATGCCGCGGCGTATCTCATAAAGGGGGGTGCAATTGAAAGGCGAGATCTACGTTAAGTCACGCGAGGAATTGAAGGCTGCACTTGCAGTCGGCAATGTAAGGATCATCATTTCCGACCCGGACTTGGGAAGCAAAGTACGCTTGGTGGCAAAGGCGTCAAAAGGCGCACTTATTGCCGCCATCGCGGCGGCAGGCCTTTCCGCAACAATGATCTGGAATCCAGTTGGTTGGACTACAGCTCTGGTAGGTGCGGCAGCGGCAGCCCCGCTCATTGGTGCAGTATCGTTCTTGGCCGTAGCGCTTGGTGTCGGTTTCATCTACGCGATCCATAAGAACTACAAGGTAACCACGCGATCAACCGTCACCATGCCAGATGGAACGAAGATCAGTAATGCCACCGTTCTGGAGCCGACGCGCTAACTGCAACTTTTCCCCCAAACGAATTTTTGGGTACCAGGCGCACGTGGTTAACTGAATTCAAGGGCAGGACGCCCACGCCTCGTCAGGGAGGCGAACCAGAAGGACGACATAGAGGGCATAGCTAGGGACAGGAACAGCATCGGGGAAGGGCAGGACGCTCGGAACCATGCAGGTGGCAGGATGCCAGCCCAGACCAAGGAGAGGCCACACACGCCCCCGCACCGAACGGACATCGGTGCGGGGGTTCTCTTTTTGGGGCTGAAATAACCGCAAAAGAGCCGCCATTACTGGGGTTCGTTACAGCTTGCGAGCACCAGAATCATCCGCATGGGCATGAGGATCTATCCATGTGGTTGAACAGACTGATCGGCAGAAAGACCAAGGAAGTGCCGGCGATGCCGGTCGACGTTGCACAGGAAGGGGCGGAGGAGGCTGTAGAGAAGGCGCAGCCTGATACGCACCTGGTAGATACCTCCGCGATCGTGCATCGAGCGCAGGTGCCGCCGGCCGGCCCAACGTTCGCTGGCCAGCCCGTACCCTTCTACCCGAATCGTGAAGAAGCGGTGCCCGCGGCACCACCCGAGATCCTGCTGAAGACCCAGCAGATCCTGGTAGAGAAGCTGCATCAGGCATCCGGCTTCAGCTACAGCGACTTCAACAGCTACCTCCGTCCTGTCCTTCAGAACTACGCCCAGTTCGTGCATCTGCTGCCGGCGTCGGAGAACCATCACCACTGGGACATTGGCGGCCTGTTGCGCCATGGGCTGGAGTGCGGCTACCACGCGGCGCGGCGCTGTGAGGCTGCCGTCTTCGCCCTGGACTTCACCCCGTCCCAACGGAAAGCGCTGGAGCCGCGGTATCGCATGTGCGCCATCTTGGGCGCGATCATGCATGACCTTGGAAAGCCCCTGTTCGACGTGGGCGCTGTCGATGAGTCAGGGAAGCTGCAGTGGGATCCGCACGTGCTGCCGCTGCACGCATGGCTGACCGAGAACTCCCTGAAGCACTACTTCATCACCTGGCGGCATGCCCCGCGGGGAACGAAGCACGAAGCCTTCACGACGGCCGCCATCTACCGCATCGTGCCCGAGGAGACCTTGCGGTGGATCGCCGCCGCCGGCAGCCAGAAGCCGTTCTCCGAGATGCTGCTGGCCATGACCTCGCGCCACGACCCGTCGAATCCCCTGGTCGAGATCATCAAGCAAGCTGACCAGCTGAGCGTCTCGCGTGACATTCTGGCCTCGCGCTCGCGGCTTGCTCAGACGGGTCAGGGCGGCCTTCGCTCTGTTGCTTCGCGTCTGGTGCGATCGCTGCACGACAAGCTCTTCTCCGGCGAATGGCGGCTCAACCGTGTTGGCGATCCGGTCTGGTACACAGAAGACGGGATCGTGGCTGTGTTCCCCGAGATCACCCATCGGATGGTTCAGTCCCTCCGCGACAGCGGCGAACAGGGCGTGGTCCACGACTCGATGCAGGTCCTGGAGATCCTTGCCGACTACGGCTTCACCCAGCCCAACATCCTGCCCGACGGTCGTGCGATGCACACCTGGCATGTGACGATCGAGGGCGAGAGCAAGGGCAAGCCGTTCTCTCAGCGCCTGCAGGTGATCCGCTTCCACACCGAAGCAATCATTCCCTCATCCACGGTCATGCCGACCCCGGTCAAAGTGACGTGGGAACCCGCACCTGGCCAGAAAGCCGTCAGCGCACCTGCATTGCCCGCCGGTGCTACGGCGCCCGCCAAGGCCGATGACACGGCGCCTGCCAAGCCTGCGCATGTGGAGGAGCTGGAACAGGCCCCCATTCGCCTGGCAAGCGGTCAGCTACCCGCCAAGCCGAGCCTCAGCGACGCCGGCGACGCCAGTGAGGACCAGGTGCCGTCAGGTGATGCATCGTCTGCCGCCACCAGCGAACCCAAGGTGCCCCAGACCGGGCACGCCGAGGCCTACCCACACCTGTACCCTGCCGACATGCTGAAGGGCGTCACCATGCCCGAGCGGGTGGGTGGGGAAGCAACAGATCCCGTCCTTCCTCCTGCGCAGAGGCTGGCTGAAGCCGGTGAGATTTCCATCACCGACGAAGGCCAGGACCAGCAGTCTGCTGCAGATGACCCGGACCATCCGTATTACCGAGACCGTTCCACCGAGAGGGACTCGCGCACCGAGCAGATGCGTGAGGCCCGAGACCTGATGCGCTCGAACTGGCCGCCGGCGACGGAGGAGGAAGCAAACGAGTGGCTGAAGGGCAAGCGGCCGATCGGCATCTACTTACAGGACATCGCTGCTTCGCTGAAGATCGGGAAGCTACGTGTGGGAGAGCACATCTTCCTTATCGACGAACGGGTCAACCTCAAGTTCCCGCTCGCGTTCGAGGGTTTGGGCGCAGACGTGTTTGAGCTGCGTACGGAGATGAGCGAGATCGGCTGGATCGAGCGAGATCCTGCGACGCCTGGTCGGGCCAACGTCTCCATCACGCACCCGCGCACGAATCGCCCCGTCGAGTGCATCAGGCTCAACGAGGACATGAGTACCGTTTTCACCCTGATCGCCGGCGACGCATTCAACCCGGACACCAAGAAGGACGAAGCGCCTAGCTCACCCACAACGATTGGCCCTTACCTGACCGCCGATGATGTCGGGCGGTGGACTGCGCTCTCCTTCGCCGGCACCCAGGATCCAGAGCAGGCGTCGGTACTGCGCAATGCGCTTTATCGGTTCTTCAAGGATCGCTACTCGCCAACGGCAGACTCGATCGACAGCTTGGTTGAGCTCGATGAGCGGCTGGTCAAGGTAACGGTCACTGACTTCCTCGGTTCGCACCGGGGCATCAGCCGAACCGCGGTTCACAGTTTGGGGGTGGACAAGGCCAATCCCCTGTTTGTCATCACCCAGTTCGCCAAGGCTGCTGTGGCCAGGTGGGAGCTTCGCATCAATCCCACCTACAACATCACGTTGGACGCTGAGACAGCGACGCTGGTCAAAGATCGAATCTACAGGGAGAACAATCCGTGAGCGTGTTCAAGGACGTCTACAAGTACGAAGATCCGTTCCGGACGATCTACGAGTTCTACGCGATCGCCGCATGGGTCGTCGCAGCATTCCTGACCATCTTGGTGCAGGCCGTAAGCCCGTACCCCCCGGGGATCTTCATCGTCGTCTCGGGCCTGTGCCTTGCCATGGGGGCGGTACGTGGCTTGAAGGCGTACAAGTTGTGGTCTCTGCAGAGGAATCTGAGTGGCCAGACGGTCTCTTTCATGACCAGGCAGGAACTGCGGGACATTTGTGCCGACCATCCCAACGAGCTATTTCTCGGATTCGGGTTTTCCTGGTCGCAGGACATGGCCCAGCTGACACACCAGATTGAGCGTGCAGATCCGGCGCGGCTGATTCCAAGCGACAACCGCGGCCAGATGGGTCAGCCTTGGATCCACGGCATTGGCATGGCAAGAGAAGAGCCGATCTTCCTGCCGTTGGACCACACCGCCGGCCACATCCTGCTGATCGGTACGACCCGAGCTGGCAAGTCGCGAACCCTGGACTCGATCATCGCCCAGGCCGTCGATCGCGGTGAGTCCGTCATCATCTGGGACCCCAAGGGAGACAGGGGGCTACGGGACTCGGCGCTCAACGCCTGTGTCGATTCGGGACGTCCGAACGACTTCATCTACTTCCATCCCGCGTTCCCGGAGAACTCGGCTCGCATCGATCCACTGAAGAACTTCAACCGGGCAACAGAGTTGGCCACGCGCGTCGCCGCGCTGATTCCGTCTGAAACCGGCAATGACCCGTTCACCGCACACGCAATGGGCGTGTTGACCAACATGTGCGAAGGCATGCTGATGGTCCATAGCAAGCCGACCCTGGTGAAGCTCAAGCGGTACGTGGACTCCGGTGTCGAAACGTTGCTGCGCCAGGCCTGCGAGAAGTACTTTTCCGATGTTCACCCGGAATGGCGCGATGAGGTCAAGCCGTTCCTGGAGAAGGCAAAGAAGAATGACAAGGCAATCTGCAACGTCTACGTCGAGTACTACCGGGACGTGATCCAGAAGAAGAAGCCCCACGCAGGCCTTGAAGGCCTGATGGGAACCTTCAGCCATGACGCATCCCATCAGCAGAAAATGCTGGCATCGTTGGTCCCGGTTTTGACCATGCTCACCTCAGGAACACTGGGCGGGCTGCTCTCACCCGATCCAGACGATGTTGATGACGAACGCCTGATCACCGACTTCGCGCGAATCATCGCAAACCGTCAGGTGTGCTACATCGGCCTGGACTCGCTGTCCGACAACATGGTGGGTTCGGCTATTGGCTCCATGTTCGTCTCCGACATGACCGCGGTCTCCGGTGATCGCTACAACTTCAGCGAGGGCGGGGACAACAAGCCCGTCAACCTCATCATCGACGAGGCCGCGGAGCTGGTCAGCGACAAGATGATCCAGCTGCTCAACAAGGCCGGTGGTTCCAATCTGCGCCTGATCATTGCGACCCAGACCTTTGGCGACTTCGCTGCTCGCGTGGGTTCGACTGAGAAAGCTCGCATGGTGCTGGGCAACCTGAACAACGTCATCGTCTTGCGCACCATCGACGGCAACACTCAGGAGTACATCGCTGAGTCCCTGCCCAAGACATGGGTGCGTCACATCGAATACGGAAAGGCTACGGACACAGGCACGGCCCGGGTCATGGAGTTCGGCTACAGGATCTCGGAAACGATCAAGGAAGAGCAGGTGCCTTTGGTTGCGCCAGCAATGCTGGGTTGCTTGCCTAATCTTGAGTTCTTCGGGCGAATCTCCGGTGGCAAGCTGGTCAAGTGCCGAATCCCACTGCTGGATTCAACGCCAACTCCCAAGAAGGAGGTCGCGTAATGGCCCACCGGATTGAGGAAGCAGCCAAGACATGGAAATTCATCATCATCGGGTGCCTCTGCTACCTGGCGTTGATCGCCTTGTTCGCTTCGGAGCGATACGTATCGGGTATGCTGGAGCGAGAGAGGCAGCTCAACTACGGCGTCCTTGGAGAGGGTCCGGCAGGGCACGCTGAATCCCGCGCACACACCTGGTACAAGGCCAGCTTCGTCGATAGTGGACTGGTGGTTGGTTCGCTGCGGGTCGTGAGCCCGGAGCCGGGTTCGGACACTACCAGTGCGGCCGCCCAGACGGTTGGACCAGTGCTGGGATACATCGAGAGTCGGGTGAGAACCATGTGGCTTCTGGTCTACCAATTCCTGGTGCGTGTGTCCGTAACGGCGATGTGGTGGCCATACGGGATCCTGATCTTTACCCCGGTGATGATCGATGCGATGACACAGCGCAGGATCGCATCCACCAACTTCAGCACGCCATCGCCAACGATGCACATCATGGCCAAGTCGATGGTCTGGATCTTCTTTATCGGCGCTGTGGCCATCATCTTTGCACCTATCCCGCTCAACCCCATCATGACCCCCTTGCTCATCATGCTCGGCGCAGGTTCGGTATGGGTGTCCCTGACGATGTTCGCAAAGAGTGCCTGATCATGGAAAGAAACCTGCAATTCCTCACTGTCCGTGATCTCTTCTCTCGCTGGTTAAATTCGGCGATGCCCGATTCAAGATCCATCGCGCACCGGGCGTACAAGAGGCTTCTCACGGAATTGGTAGAACCCGCTGTTGGATCATGTGTCAGTGGCTCCATCAAACCGGAGGAGTCTCTCCGCCGAATCAGAGAGACAGCCAACGCACTACGGCTGGAATCTGCGGCGGCTGGCCACCACGCGCTATGGATGGCGATGGCGTGGGCTCAGCTTTGGCCTGCTACACCAGTCGTCTATGAGCCTTTCAATACAAGGGCACCCATCGAGATCCCGCTGTCAGCCTTCCAGGTTGCCGAACTGGTCACGCGCCTTCCGGTGAATTACCGCGTGCCATGTCACATCCTCCTTCTGACCGGCATTAAGCCGGCCATGTTGGCGGGGATCACCATGGCATCGTTCCAGCGGACGTTTGATGTTGCAGACGAGCCGGGTAGTCAGGACCACATCCATTCCATATTCGTGGCCAACCATCCCTTGCCGATCTATCTGAGCAATCCCGTCCTGTCTGCAATGCGTAAGTACGTGGGCAAAGCCAAGGACACTGAAAGAGTGTTCTCGATGACAGGAAATGCGATCTCGGCAACCTGGAACCGGTATGCAGACGACGCACCTGGCTTGAACCGTTTCAAAGGCACGGCGGCTACTCACCTGCTACGCCTTGGTGCTGACGCGCACGTCATCGCGGCCAATCTGGGAATCAGCCAGCAGGGAGGGGAGGGACTCATCGAGCGACTGCGGCCAAGCAAGCAGCCGATTGGCCGAGAGGTCCTGACCTAAGCGGAGATTAACGGGCGTTGGCAGGTCGCGCATCTCCCTTAGTTGGGCCGATGAAAAGGGGGGTAGTATCATTTGCCCGGGCATCAAAGAGGCGAAGTCCCTTCCCGAGCTCTACAAGCTGGGTTGGCGATTGATCCAGCTTGGCGGAAACAACCGCTTCGCCGCCGGCGTGTCCAAGATGTCGCTGCTGGCCATCCTCGAAAAGGACTGACTGCCGGCTATTCCGTTATGGATTGACCACTGAACCCCGCCTTGGCGGGGTTTTCCTTGTCTGCATCGCCTGTACGAGTCGGCCGCATGGGCGAGGGTGGCGCTATGCTAGGTGGGGCATTGAAGGGGAGCCAGGCCATGTCCGGTGATGGATTGAAGAAGGTGCTCATAGCAGTGGGGGCAGTTGCAGCTGCCCTTTTGGTTGGCCACCTCATAGCCGAGAGCTCTGACAGCACCAAGTCGGATGTGCAGGTTGTATGGCCAACATCAAGCGAGGTTGTCCCACTGCACACGCAGATCAGGCCTAAGAAAGTCGTCCTCGATGAAGTGAAGACCGCTTCCACCGGCAATCTCGGCAGATTCCGACTGTTGACCCGTACAGTATCGGTAGATGACACCGGCATGCTGATGCTTAAGCGTGGCGTTGCTGCTGCTACCAAGTCGGTGGCAGCCAAAGAGATCTGCAGTAGTCAATTCGACAATGTTAAAAAGGTTCATGAAGGTATCGAGGTCACAATGGGACTGATCAACCACGGTGAATCTGGCGACGTGATCGGTTGCCATATCCAGATCAGAATTGACCAGCTACGAACTGAGGCCGTAGCGGTAGTGGAACAGGACTCCGATACCGTTTACCTGGCAATGCTCATGCCTCTGAAGGCACAGTGAAGCACTCGCCATGAATCGAGAGATGGAGCTTGGGGTTGGATGAGCCGGAACAGCAAGAACAAGCGGGACGCAAAACAACGGCAGAAGGCCAAGGCCGTTCGTCGTCATCAATCAAAAGGTCACGATCCGAACACCTGTCCTGAGTGTCAGGCGGAACGCAAAGCGTTGCTCGAAGGTTTCGCGGCCTTCGCCCCCGAACTCAATCGAATGACGGACGATGCATTCGACGGTGCCCAAACCCGGGAGTACGCCTACCGCTCTGGCCCGGAAGCACCGGCAGCACGGACGCGAGAGGGGGTCGATCGCGCGGTTCACGGCGCCCTCAAAGCCATTCTTGAGTGCATCGACATTGATGAGGGGGAATGGAAGTCTTATGTGTGGGAGGCGCTGGAGACCATCTCTGAGGACCCAAGGTCAGATGCCGCAGATGGCGCTACTGCCCCGCTCAAGGACGGCACGCTGCAGATCCAAGTCATCAAGGAAGTGATCCCGAACACCATGACACGGACGCTTAGGGCAACCACACACGCCCAACTCTCGATGTCGGGTCCTCAAGGTTCTTTCTGCTGCCGGTTCTCCGTTAGCCAGCAGTTGCTACGCGAGGACATCGGCTTCTGGCCAAGTGATCCTGGCATGTGGGCCGAACTGGAGCTTGTTGCTGACAGGCCAATAACGGACGAATGGCTGCAGGAGAATCCTGCCCCTTCAGCTCTGCTCACCTACATGGGTGACCTGCTTCCGTTCCGAATCCCTGGCAATGGCATTCGCCCGATCTTCGATCAGAGCAAAGTTGTTTTGGAGTCGATCGAGGTCGTTGCCCAATCGCTTGAGACGGCGAACTCAGCCCGAATCAAGATTCAGGAACTGGAGCGTGAGCTCGCTACGACCAGGGCGAGTCGCGACGCAGCTCGCCGGCAGTCAGCCGAACTGGATGCCAGTCTGTCACAGGCAAGGACGAAGCTCCTCGCATTGAACAACAGCCGCCAAGGCGGGGCTCAGCCAGCGAACTCTACCGATGTGCCATCCAGCGCCGCCCTGGTCGACGAACTGCAGTCAAAGCTGGCGAGGCAGACATCCATCGCCGAGGATCGCCAGGCGGAGAATGACGCCCTTCGCGGGGAGCTATACGAGCTTCAGAAGTCGATCAATACGCTGATCAATTCCAAGGCAGTTGAACCCTCCGAAGTCGTTGAGTATCCAGCCGACTTCACAGAACTGCAGTCATGGGCTGCTGCCAATCTAAAGGACAGGGTTCACCTACATCCGCGAGCTGTCACGGCAGCGGAGGAATCGAACTACCAGAATCCAGCCAAGGTTTACGCTTGCCTGCAGGCGCTCTCTGAACTGTACTGGCCGCTGCTCTACGACACGGCCAAGCGGGATCCCGCGGCATGGGAGGCCAGGTGTGCTGAGCTTGGGGTTGAGTGCAGTAGGGTTGGGGTCGCAGCTACAGACGCTCGCACCGCCGACAGCTACACCATGACCCACAACGGGAAACGCCTGGTCGCCGACATGCACCTCCGGGGGAATTCGTCTTTCGACCCTCGTTTCGGCTTGCGGATCTACTGGGCACGTGACGACGAAGAAAAACAAATCGTCATCTGCTCGCTTCCATCGCACCTGCCCAATAGAGTCAGTTGAGGGTAGAAACGGCGCCCGCAGATGGACGCTGAGTTAAATCAGGCCGGCCTGCGCAAGGAATTCCGACGGCTGACTGTCGTTGTTGCGCTGATAGCTCAGAAAGAGATTCAGCTTCGCTCTCGTCATGCCGACGTAGAACAATCGGCGTTCCTCATCAACGGGCGCCTGGCTGGAGGGGATCACCCCGTTCTCGCATCCCACAATCCAGACGTGCTTGAACTCCAGACCCTTAGAGGCATGGAGCGTCATGAGGCGAACTGCGTCGGATTCCTCGTCAGTGCCTTCAGCTTGGCGCTGGATGTGCATGAGGCGCTGCTTCAGCGTGCCTGAGAGCTTCGCAATCATTCCTTCGCAGGAAGTCAGTAGCCGATTGTTCCGCTCGATGGTCGCCTTGGTTGGCTGGCTGCTGTACATGTTCCTGCTCATGAACATGTTCAGCCCCATACACGCACGCTGCACTCGCTCCGGATCCTTCGCCATCTCGATCCAGTCGGGAATCACATTGACCAGTCTCTTGACGGTGGGAGAGTCCGTTTCGTCGGGTTCATTCAAGAACCGCTGCAGAGATCCAGGCCGGGATGACATTGCCCGGTTTGTGATTCGGGTCAGATCGGCCTCATCGACTCCCCCACGACGAAGGAGCTGATCGAAACCTGCCATATCGCCGGCCGCCAACGACTTCAGCACGGACAGGTAAAGGGCTGGTACATCCAATTCCCAGAAGGGCGTGCGCCCTGATCGAGTGCAGGGAATGCTGACTTCCTGCAGGATGCTCTCGACCTTCTCCAGCTGGCTGTTGGTCCGTGCCAGTACCGCCCAGTTGCCGAAGTCACCGTTCTCCAAAATGGCAGCGGCCATTGCGGAATTCTCGGCCTCGCGCGACGGGAAACGAAGCACACGAACTTGGCCCTGGGCCTTGTTCTCGGTCACCAGGTCTTTGTGTAGCCGCTCCGTGTTGTGCGCAATGAGTTTGGACGCTGGTGCGAGGATCTCAGCAGCACAGCGATAGGTGGTGTCCAGATTGATGACCTGGGCTTCGGTGAGCCGCTGGAACTCGGTCATGCACTTGTAGCCGCCGGCGAAGCGGAAGCCGAAGATCGACTGGTCGTCATCACCAACAACGGTCACCTTGGCGCCGTGCTTGATGTGCTCGGCAATCCACTTGAACTGAATGTCGTCGGTGTCCTGGAACTCATCGGCCAGAACATAGTCCACTTTGTACGGCGCCACGTAATCCGGATGATCCGATCCCTTCTGCATGCCTCGCGTGGCAAGCAGCAGCAGGTCAGAGAAGTCGTGGAACCCACGCTCCGCCATCAACTCTCTGTATCGGAGGTAGACCTCTTCGGCCATCTGGTTCTGAGGCGAACCAAACGAATGGTCGATGTGGGTCTTGAAGAAGTCCACCTTCGAGGCGATCTCCTCGAAAGGGTAGATGTTCGTCTGGGTCACCACCTCGTTGTAGGCCGAGCGCAAGATGGCGGCCGCGGCCTGAGCCTTGAGGTTGACCTTCTTTCCCGCACGTTCGAGCTGACGCTTGGCCAAGCTGTGGAAGGTGCCGCACACCAGTCGATCGCCGAGCTTTGGCGCCTGAGACCTGATGCGCTCCTCGAGCTCGCCGGCGGCGTCCGAGGTGAAGGTGACTGCCAGCAACCGGCTGGACGGGGACAGTTCAAGCAGATGGGATGCCCGGAACTTCAGGACAGTCGTCTTCCCCGAACCGGGGCACGCACAGATCATGGCGTGCCCCGAGGCCCGGACTGCTTGCTGCTGCCCAGTGTTAAGCATCAGGCTGCCGCTTGTGCTGCTGCCGTCGAACCACCGTCAGCGGCATCGTCGATCCGCTCCAGGGAGTCCTGGAACTGCTGATCCGTGCCGGTATCGGCCTCTGCGTCATTGTGCTGGGCGGGCAGCTCGCCACGATTCTTCAGCATCACGTAGTGGTGCTTGAGGGATCGGATGAAGCGGCGAATGCGATTGCGCCACTGCGAGTTGAGCGTGACGCGCTCGGCGGCGCCCATGGCACCATTGAAGGTCATCGCCGAGGTGATCAG
The DNA here is from genome assembly GCF_043632995.1 of Pseudoxanthomonas japonensis. NCBI lineage: Bacteria > Pseudomonadati > Pseudomonadota > Gammaproteobacteria > Lysobacterales > Lysobacteraceae > Pseudoxanthomonas > Pseudoxanthomonas japonensis. Next base: position 13,199 of record NZ_CP171633.1, read on the forward strand.
GTACAGCTCATCCAGGTCGGTGAACACGTTGAGCAGCCGCGATGCGTACCGGCTCGCCACCTGCAGCTCGAAATGCGTGGGGACATAGCCGCCCTTGGTCAGCTCGACGCCGGAGTTCTTCGCCAGTACACGAAGTCGCTTGACTTCATTGGCCAGGTCAGTAGCCAGGCCGCCCACTAGCGCCGACATGGCCGCTTCCGTCTCGCGAATGCGATCGGCGTTCTCGTTCTGGTAGTTCGGCAACACCATTTCGATGTTGTAGAACGATTCGTGGGCATGTGCGAAACCGGTTTCTGCCAGCTTGATGACTTCGATGTTTCGCAGATCGAGCTTGCGATCCTCGCGGTACGCACCGTTCGGGATCTCGAAGCCATTGATGCCGCGGGGCGGCTTTCGGACCTGCTGGGATGCAGGTGCTTCGGCGGTCTTGGCGACTTTGAGCGCCGCCGGCCGGGCCTTCGCCGGCTTCTGTGCAGCGGCACCAGGCTTCTGGGCATCCTGCACGGGACTGACTACAGCATTCATGGGTGTTCCTTCCTGTACGGCAAATGCCGTAGTGCCATTGTTCGGCCTCGGAAATGCGCGGAAGGTGCCTATGGGTATGTCGAAATGCCTTTCCAAACGGGGGCTCGTTACATGCCTCACCTGCAGACTCAAAACAACTTTTTATCTTGCCCAACTGCCCTTGACACCTAATTCCAACCGCATCTAAGCTTCTCGCCAGCTTGGTTGTGTATGACTTCGTGTCTACCAACCCGATGAGAGGTCCAGAGGCCCAACCCTCCAAAAACAAGGGGCCGAATCCATCCTTCGAGATGGTCTATTCAAGTCAGTCCGCTGACCTATCTTCCGGCTTCGCGCCGACATCCCATCCACCACGTGTGGATACCGCTCTTGCAGCGGTTACCTAGTCCAGTCACGCCTTCCTCAATCGTGTCGATTGACGTTGTGTTTCGTGCTGGCCGCGTATCTGACGGCGTGCGTTTTTCGCATCCCGATACGTGACTTTGTGTCTGCCTGCTCTCCCAGTCGAGAGTCAGTTGGGCACTGGTTTGCCTGCTATCTGCTTTGGCCGACGCGACGATGCGCCTTGCGCTTCGCCCGCCACTGCTTTTCGCTTTCAAACCTCCACAGGCTTATGACGATCCTAGATCGTGAAGCGCGCCTTGATCGGCGACGTCTGTGCAGTCTCTCTTATCCCACGGGGAACAAAAGTTCCCCACCAGGGGTGTCTTTTTGTTCTCCGGGGGTGTTCACACCTCCCGGCCAGTGCCACCGGGATTTCTCATTTATCCGGTTGGCACACCGGTGAGGAACTACCCATGAGCAAGAAGTCCCAAGCCATCCGTGTGTCCGACAAGCGCCTGCAGAAGGATTACACCTGGAAGATCATCGGCTACATCTTTGCCGTAATGCTGGTCCTGTTCGCCGTCATGCGTACCTTTGACAGTGACGTGGCCCATGCAGCAACGGTCGAAGTTGAAGTCGATACCGGCTGCTCGTCCACGAAGATGCATCCCCTGGTTGCTTACGCCTCCGGCAACAACATCCAGGAAAGCATCGACGCGGCCGTCAACGGTACCGTCTCCGCCTGCAATCGCTGATCCAGCGGAACTACAAGTCTCTCCAGCGGCCCTACGGGGCCCTGGAGATGTAGACGTCTGGCTTGCACCCTGATCCCGCTGATGGACGCGGGTCTCCCACCGAAACCACTTTCCACAAGGTGCTTTCGGGGGACACCCGCCCCGTCAACTGGAGAAGACCATGAACAACGCTGATGTAACTGTCCTGATGGGACGCCTGCTCGACCGTGATCCGCTCGATACCCACGCTGAACTGGAGCAGGGGCTTTCGAGTGTCATGGACATGAACTCTCTCCGCGCCCACGCACAACAGAACGGCTTGATCCGAAAGAATGGATTGATGCCTGTCCGTGTGGCGGCCGGAGCATGAGCAGGAGATCGGCATAGACACCCGGCAGGACAACCTGTCGGGTGTCCTTCCTCAAGCGCTCCACCAGAGCATTTGCGGAAGGGCACCTTGGTGCTCTCTCGGTTGCGTGGCCATGCCACACAAAAACTGGGGTTCTTTCCCCCATTACCTTCAGAACCGCCCAGGTTCGCACCTTCGGGTGTCTACGCAACCATGAGAGTCCATCATGAACATCAACAATGTAGTGGTTACAGGTCGTCTCGTAAGGGATGCACAGATTGTGGAGAGCGAGCACAGGCCCGGTCGTTTCGACGTCGAGTTTGTGATCGCACTGAACCACAAGCGCAACGCAACAAGCATCAGCGAGAAAACCACCTTCCTCACCGTCACCATGAACACGACGGAGAACGGTGCGACGTTCTTCTCCCGCAACCTCTACAAGGGACGGGAAGTGCTCGCATCAGGTGGGATCTGCAGTCGTATCAAGCTGGGGCAGGGCACCAGTGACCCTTTCATCTTCGTGGAAGCGTCATCTATCCAAGCCATCGGTGACGAACGTCCTGCAGGTCAGTCGATGAACTGCGGTCCTGACGGAATGATCGAATCCGAGCCAGCTATTTCGGAACCGGAGCCTGTCAAGTCCGCTCCTCGGGTCTTTGCCGTTCAACGTCCTGGTGCGCAAGCGCCTGCAGCACCCGCACAAGCACCTGCTCCCACTTCCCATCCCGCACCACCGCAGTACGGCAACAGCCACCACCAAAGTGATGCGGCCACGCTGTACAGGGACAAAGGCCTGAACACTGCTCAACAAAGCAGCCATCAGGAACACAACCTGTGCAAGTGGTAATCCAACTCTAATCCATCAACACCGCCCGTTCCCTGGGTTCGATTCAACCCAGGAGGGACACGCGCATGCGTGCCTGGGTTGTGGAGATGCAAATGTCTAACAAGTACGAAATCACTCAGGGTCCGTTTGACGGCACCGAACTCGACACGTCAAAGCTCGTCACCTGGCGTTACTCGGACGGTAATCCCGTTATCTTCAATGGTCGGGAGATGCGCGAATGGACTCCGGACTACCTGACACCCATCTTTCTCGGGACGTTCGACCCGATGCTGGGATGGGCCGTGACCACGGACATGGTTGTCATGGAAGGGCTGAAGTTGCCCGACTTTGGTAATCCCTTGGTCGAGAACGGTGTCGTGATGAAGAACGCCTTCGGCGGTGATCTTCCCACGATGCTTCAGGTGCTCAAGTTCACGGCTGCGTTGACCGATCCCACGGGTAAGGTCGTGCATTCCGTGACAGTCCTTCAGGGCGTCAACAACCTCAACTCGGCAGATTTGGGGTTGAAGAGGGTTCTGCTGCAGCTGTATCGCGGCATGGGTCTTCCAAGCGCTCCTGACGGTGATGCTTCTTCCGTCATGGTTCACCAAAGGCCGGCTGACTCTGCAGCGACAAGCAGGGCACAGACGCAAACCCAGCAGCCCGCAAAGGCTGTTGCTGCCCAGGGATTCGTGGTCCGCCCGATCTCACAGGTGGCCTCGGAAGCTGAAGGTGACGATCGAGACGTTTCGCAGGATGTAACTGATGCTGGTGATTCACTGCCAGAGCCGGTGCAGACTGTGGATCTGGAAGAAGCAGCATCCGTTACGCAAGCTGAGCCCGTGCAAGCGGCCCTGGTACCCAGTCCGGAACAGGAGAACAACCCTGATAAGGAACAGTCCAGTGCCGACAACGGGCACATCGACACTCGCCTTCTGCAGCAGATCACGCACTATGCGCGGCTTGTTGGAGAAGACGTCCGTCGCTTGAACGATGATAACGATGGCAAGTCGGAGCTGGTTCGCCTGCGCCGCCTGGCTAACAAGAGGTAAGGTCATGAACAAGACCCTATATCTCTCGTTTTCATCCGACTCGACTTACCAAACCTGTCCGCGTCAGTACAAATACGCCAAGATCGACCGTCTCACCTGCATCCAGGAGAGCATGGCCACGATGTTCGGCAAGGTTGTGCACACGGCCATTCACCTCTACCTGAAGGCACAGTTCGACGGAGCAACGTTCACGGCGCCCCTGTTCTTTGAACAGGAGTTCCTGCGCCGAGCTTCTGAGACAAACCTTCGGCTTCCCGCAAACTGGTCGATAAAGGACTTCATCGACTGCGGAAAGCTGATGCTGGAACGCTTCGATGAGTTCTGGAAGAAAGACGAATATGAGGTGGTTCTTGATGCAAAAGGGCAGCCGATCCTCGAACGCGAGTTCAAGATCGGCCTCCCCGACAACATCGAGTACACCGCCATCATCGACGCCATCCTGCGCCGCAAGCGTGATGGATGGATCATCGTCTGCGACTGGAAAACACCGGCCCAGGCGTCCTTCGAGGGCTTTGCTCTTCTGTCTGAACAGCTCACGGGCTACCAGGTGGTAGTTGAAGCCTTCATGGATGAGTTAGGACTTGAGCGGCTAGACGGCACCATGTTCGTCGAGCTTCTTAAGCGCAAAGTGCCAGTTAAGAAAGGTGCTGCTGGTCCAACGGTCGAACCTCCCTGCATCGTGCGTATGCGCGATCAGGAGGAGAAACTGGAGTGGTTGCAAGGAAGGATCGAGACTGCCCGATGCATCAGGGCAGGGAAGTTCCCGAAGCGACCGCTTTCGGCTTTCAATACGCCGTGCGGATTGTGCGATTTTCGCCAAAAATGCCAATGGGACTCGATGGAGGGTCTTGTTGTTCGAGAGCCCTTCGTTCGGATAGGCAAAAGCCGCTAGTTCCGACCCATAGGTTGATGGCAAAAACCTGTTTCTTGATTACCAGTGTGCCGGGATTCGCTAACGCGATCCCGGCTCTTTTTTCGGTCCAAACCCCGTTGACAGCGCCTAAGCACAGCGCTAAATTGGCTCTGCGTTAATACGTCGGTCTGGGCGCCGCTAATGCCCCTCTACTCAGGCCAACGGCCTCTCTACCTAGCCCCTTCGGGCACTTCCTTTCCTCTCATACTTCGCCTTTCCCTGGGCGCGATTGCGTGTGCGCTTTCTACTGAGCGCAGAGGCAATCTCTGCCATGCAGGGATCATGGGGTTTCGTCACCCCGGTCGATTTTGTCAGCTCGTCTGACGGCTACGTGAAGCTCAATTCACGACTACCAACCCGGTCGGGACGATCTCCCGATTCTCGGGCTTCGTCTTGGCCGGTTTATCGACCACGACGGAGACACCATGAAAAACCGCAAGCACAAGCGCCATGATCGGCGTGACAGTCAAGGTACGCACGACGTGCAGCCCGAACTGTTCAACATCAAGGTGACGGACTCGGACATTGAGATCAGTCACCGCTTCTCTCGGGAAGGAATGTTTGACCTCTTGATCAGCTCTCGCAAAAAGGAGGGCCGATTCTCCAGGGACGCTTTGCGTATGAGGCGCCCTGGTAAGGAACGCAAGAAATCCGTGCAGTACAAGCTTCAGATGCGGACCCGCGATTCCGAACGTGTTGTTGCTTACGTTCCCAAGCCTGCGTGCTCTCGCTACAACGAAGCTCGCATCAAGGGCAACGACGAGCAGTTCAGCCGCGAAGAGATCATCATCATCCACCAGAAGATGTTGGAAGCCTTCCAAGAGGCCTTCCAGCAGAACTGGGCAACCAACAACCCACGCATCATCGAGTTGGTTGTCTGGATGACAGCAAACCGACCCAACGACCCGTTCTCATACGAGACGTGTTGCTACGTCAGCAACGTTGATCCTGATCTTGTACGAGGAGCGATCCTCAAGCAGGTCCGGAAGCGTTACAAGCATGAGCGCCTTCACTACGACGTGTTCCGCCAGTCAGTCATGGCTGCCGAGCGCGGAGATCCGGATGCACTCATGTGGCTCTACAGCACGGACGAATCGGAGTTCTCCTTCCTGGGGCTCTGCAAGATGTTCGACTTTGAGCCGAAAGCTGGCCGTTCCACGATTCGCACTCCCGCTGGGCTAGCGAACCGCGTCGCATAACTAAAACCACAACCCATCTGGGGAGTATCCTCCCCACAGGGCGGACTCCCCTTTTTCACACTGGAGTCCACCATGTACAACTCACATCTCGAAGCCATCACCATCCCGGCAAACGATCCATTTGCCGACACCAACGCCCTGGCTTCACGGGCGATGGACTACAAGGTCGCAGTCACCAAGATGCGATCTGTCGGCCTGGACATCGGCGACGCTGACACCATCGTGGGCATCGGTACGAAGAACCACACGTACCTGCCCGCAATGAATCCCTACTTCCGATTCGACAACATCGAGTTTGATCGCCTGTTCTCCATGGCATTGGCTCGCGAGTGGTCTCGGGACGACGCCGAACCGCGTCGGGGATTGCTGGTCAGCGGGGATAGCGGCGCCGGCAAGACCACCCACCTGCGTCAACGGCATGCCTACCAGGGCATTCCGTGCATCGAAGTAACGATGCGGGCGGACATGGAACCTACCGAACTGCTTTACACCCGCTCCATCGTCGGTGGTGACACCACGATCGAGTACGGTGCTGGTGCGCTGGCGGCCATGTACGGAATCCCTCTGATCATCAACGAGATCGATGCGGCCAAGCCCAGCACTCTGCTGGGTCTGAACGAGTTCTTCGATTCCGGTACGGTGACCATCGTGGAGACCGGCGAGGTCATTCATGCCAAGCGTGGCTTCCAAGTCCACGCTACGTGCAACTCCAAGTTCCTGGACGATCCCACCGATGCCTTCGCAGGTACCCGTGGGCAGAACACCAGCGTGCTGCGTCGCTTCTTCAGCATGGTTTACGAATCCCCCAGCGTGGATCAGGAGGCTGAGTTCATCCAGTCGTTGTATCCGGATCTCGACAAGGGAATCGTTCAGAAGAAGGCTCAGTTCGTTGTTGCGCTGCGCGAGGCAGGCAAGACGGCCACCAAGATCGGCAACCAGTCCGTGCAGCTGTCCCGCACGTTCTGCCGTTCGATGGTGATCGACTGGCTCTACCTCGAATCGACCTTTGGCTACCTGTTGAGCCGCGGCATTTCCCCTGGGCAGTACGCCCTTGGCCCGGTTCTGACAAACCTGATGCCGGATCATGAGAAGGAGGCTGTCAATGCTCTCTACGACTCGATCCTGACCTGAGGTGGTGGCAATGGAAGCAATCGTCCTGCAGAAGCGTGAACCTGACGGCAAGTTCATCAGTGTCGTCATCGACACGAACGAAGTCGGGATCTCCATCACTACCACCAAGCCCGGAAAGAGACCCAAGACCGACATCGAGGGTTTCGGTGCACTGAAAAGCTCTGTAGATGAGCGGGTCAACGAACTCGTTGGCTCGTACATCGCCCAGGGCTACTTCTCGGAAATGCCTGATGCAGTACAGGAACCGTTGGATTTCTACTCAGCTCAGTTCCTCGACATGAACAATGTCAACGCCTTCCTGATTGATGTCCGCCAAGCGGGCATTGAGATGAAGGACGAGACCGGACCTTCGGGTCTGATCCTGAACTTCGACGGGTATGTAGCTACCGTCAAGAACAACTTCAGGGGTGTTCAGATCACTGCCCACGTACCGCAACGTTTACGACACCTTGTTGTACCGGTGTTTTACGCGATGTCGGCACGGGCTGTTGATGTAACTGCTTCGGACGCTGATGCCAACGCCTTCGATGTAAAGGAGGCTTTCCGTCTTGAACATCGGACGGGAAAAGTCGTGGCAGAAGCCGTTTCCGTGCTGTGCAACCTCGGCTTGATCGCGAAGCCCATTCCTCCCCAAGCACCACGGGGCGGACGGGTGGCGCTGTCAATGTCGCTCTGACCGATCACAAGACCCCTCTCTGAGGGGTCTTTCTCCTGACGCCTGGCGCAGTCAGAAGAAAGACCCTTTTGAGCCCTTGGCTCTTACGTCCACAGGCCACGTTAGCCTGCTTATCTACCCGACCGGGACAGCTATGTCCCTCTCGGGATCTATCTGTCCAGTCGGGACCAACATCCCGCCTGCGCAACGGGATGTCATCTCTCTTGTGGGTCGCGCACCCGGAAGATACACATGACCATCTCTATCAAAGACTCACCCATTGGCAAGCTCGTAATGTTCTCGCCCCAGGTTTCGATCTGGTCTGGAACACTCAAGATTGACCGCAATCTGGACTACAAGGACATTGCTTCAACCCTTCCGCCGCAGCAGTTCGCTTCGGACGGGCGCAAGAACCTTGTTGACCAGAAGCACTTGGCAGGGCCCCGGAAAGTTCGCAAGCGCATCGAGCGCTTGTTGAAGACCCAGGGATTTACCCTGATCGGTGACTGTGTGGCAGTCAATGAGGACCGTGCAGCTACGGTCCTCAAAGAGCTTCCCAAGCTTGAGGATGACTTCAACTCTGAGGTCGAAAAGTTCATCCAGAATCTCCAATCTGCGTACGAAAAGCAGGTTGAGAAAGCACCCCCCGAGTGGAAGGCCCTCCTGAAGGAGGGACGCATGACCGAAGACGAAGTGCGAAAGCGCTTTTCGTTCAAGGTCGGCGTTTTCAAGATCACTGCCCCGGCGGACGATGACTCCGATCCCATCAATGCTCACTTTGCAAACACCATCATGGTGAATGCGACGCCGAGGCTGATGGAGGAAGTGGCATCTGAAGCGAGGGAGATCTATTTCACCTCGTTCATGGTTCCTGTCGACCCCAGCAAGCCGAAAGGCAAGCGCAGGTTCAGGGAATCGATCACGCAAGCGAACGTCAAGCAGGTTGTGAAGCTTGTCGAGAAGCTGGGTGATTACGCTTTCTTGGATGTCCGCGTTTTCCCAACCGTTTCGTCCCTCCGCGTCATTCTCTCCAATCTGCCGTCAACTGGTCCGCTCAACGCACAGCAAACCAGCACCGTTACCACCGTGCTGCGTCAGCTGATGGACCCGGAGACCACACTGGGTATCGGCGAGGCATTCGCTGCCAACCCCGATGCTCACCAGCCCATCCCGCAACCAGCCCAAACGAACCTGTTCGCAGGTACGCCGGCTGTCCAGCCTGAAGCGCAATCCGACCTTCCCTCAGTTGATGCCGCCGTTATCGGGGCCCAGCAGAGCCTGTCGCAGAGCCGCCGCAAGCTGTTCTCTCAAACCCTCTAAGGTCACTCCATGAACAAGGATCAATGCAGGACCATCCTGCGCACCGCCCTCACGGGCGGTGCGTTGGATCCGAAGAACGCAGTCCGCTCCGCAATGGCGACTCTTGGCGGCATGCCAATCGCCCTGACGGGACTGGCAAGTGCTACAGGTTGCCGCGTCAGTGTTGTTTACGGCGCAAGTGACTGCGGTTCCACTGACGGCAAGGTCATCAAGCTGATGAACCTGCCGATTCCGGCGGACAAGAGCGACATCGACACGTTGGTGCTGATGACGTCTCTTGCCTACGGTCTCGGGTACCACGAACTGGGCCACGTTTCTGAATCTGATTTCAAGGTTCTGAAGCAGCTCAAGGACGTGACGCCCCTGGTGGACTCACTGTTCCGGATCATTGAAGACGTTCGCATGGAGAATGCGTTCATCGGAAAGTGGCCGAACACTCGAAAGTATCTCGACAGTCTGACCCAATCGCTCTACCTGACGGACCGGTACACCCATGTGGCGGCGGAAGCCAGCCCCATGGAAGCACTGACCGGCTACCTGCTGTATCGGCTCTACTGCGACTATCGCGGTGATGTCGGTACGAAGGAGCTGGCCTTGGAAGCTCACGCGGTTTGTGAGTCGAAGTTCTCCAAGGGGTTCATGACGCGCCTGGACGCACTGCTCCCTCAGCTGGACCAGCTCGCCAACACTGCAGACTCACTGACCATGGCCAAGAACATCGCCGGGTTCATCGAGAAGGCAAAGGACGAGATGGAACAGCAGCAGTCCAACCAGCCTCAGCAACCCTCCGGGGACGCAGGGCAGGACGGACAGCAGGGACAGGACGGACAGGGCTCTCAGGACGGCCAAGGCGACTCGGACGGCTCTGGTGACAACCAGGGTCAGAAGGGCGCTCAGGACGCTCCGCAGGCTGCTGCTGATGGATCTGGTGACAGCCAGGGCCAGAAGGGCAAGAGCGATGCAGGAAACGCCGGGGGTTCGCCTCCGGACGGCTCCGGCGACGCGGCAGGTAGCGGTGACAATCCTGCGGTGGCGGCCCTCCAGTCAATTCTCGACCCGTCCAATACGGACAAGCGGGCAGGGGAGCGATCGGACGCCATCAGGGAGGCACTGCAGCAAGTCGTCAACCAGGTTGCCCCGCGTTCCAACGGGCAGCTGAAGATGGACAGCCCTGCGATGCACGTCAACGTGGCCAGCGTCACGACTGCGATCAACACCCATACCAACGACGATTGCGATCTGGGTGCGGCTCTGGCCGTTACCAGCCCACTTCGGCGCTCTTTCCGACGCAACATGGAGGCCGCATCAACGGCCGAAGTGAGCATCCATCGGAAGGGACGTCGTATGTCTGCCTCACACATCCATCGTGTGGCGGCCGGCGACAGCAGGGTGTTCAAATCAGTCTCGGAAGAGATCGAGCTGGATACCGCGGTTGTTCTGGGTATTGATGCGTCGTATTCCATGAAGGGCGACAAGATCAAGCTGACGTGCGAAGCGGTATATGCGTCGGCCGTGGCCTTGGAAGGCATCGAAGGTGTCACTTGTGGCGCTTTCACCTTCCCGCTCAACACCATCGTCCTGCCGTTCGGCCGCAAGGCCAAGCATGTGCCTGGCCAGTTCCAGCTGCATGCCTCCGGCAGCACACCAATGGACGATGGGGTCTACCTCGGCATCAGGATGCTCCAAGCGCAGCGCAAGCCGCGCAAGGTGATGATCCTGACCACCGATGGTGAACCCAATAGTGATCGAGTGGAGTCCACCAAGGCAGCTGTTGAGTACGCCTTGAGCCAGGGCATCGAAGTGGCAGTGATGGGCACCTATGGTGCGACGAACATCTGCAATTTCGAGAACTGGGTTGATCTGCACGACATCTCGCAACTTCCTTCAGTGGTAACGCAACTGTTCGGTCGCAAGCATCTCAAAGCGGCCTAACGCAGGATTCCCCCGACCAGCCTCGCGCTGGTTGGGGGATCTCCTGGCCTGGGAGAGTCCATGGGCAAGCCGTCAGCTTGCCGATGCACTTTCTGAGGCATGCCTCACGAACGGGACTCGGCCCGCCAATTCCGATCTATTTCCATCTCACGCACCACCTCATCTCGCCCATCTCCGGGCATTCCAACTAGCTCTCCTCCATGCCATGCATCAACGGCATGTAGATGCTGCTCATCCATTGAACCCGTGTAACAAGGAACCGACATGAACCGCATTCGCACACCAGAAGAAGAACAGGCATACCGTCAGAAGCAACAGGCCGAAACCAGGCAGCTCAACGAAGCATTGAAGGGCCGCTGGGACCAGGTACTGCTGGGATTGATCCCTGGTCTTGATCTGGCGGTGGAAAGGGGTCATCAGCATCACATCACCTGTCCGTTTCACGGCGGCGCCAACGATTTCCGGATTTTTCAGGACTTCGCTGACACCGGCGGCGCCATTTGCTCCTGTGGCAAGTGGCAGGATGGTTGGGCTCTGCTGATGCACGCCCGTCGCTGCGGTTTCGGGGAAGCCAAGAAGATGCTTGTAGAGGCTCTTGGTGGTCGCTTTGATGCGTCGAACCTCCCGGTTCGGTACGTCAAGGTGAAGGATCCTGAAGAGATCGCACGGAAGGATGCCTTCAACAAGAAGATCGTTTCGCAGATCTGGGGTGAAGCACTGCCTCTGTCCGATGAACGATCCTTCCCGGTTCGTCGCTGGTTTTTCAATCGCCAGCTCCACGAAGTCCGGGGACCCCTCACCGCTGTCCGTTGCCATCCGGCTCTGGACTACTTCACTGAACGTAAGGTGGTGCATACGGGTCCGGCGATGGTGTGCATGATGACGGACGTCAATGGCCGTACTTGTGGCTTGCACCGCACCTGGATCACCGATGATGGACACAAGGCTAACGTTGAATCCGTTCGCCGACTGACATCCTCGATCTCCACCCATCCCATTGAAGGCAGTGCCGTCAAGTTCGACACCGATCGCCACCCCGTCCTGATGGTCGGCGAAGGCATCGAGTCGTCCTTGGCCGCCCGCGCCATCGCTGGGTTCCCCACCTGGTCAGCGATCAACCAGAACCAGATGACCAAACTGGTCATACCGGACTACGTTGAAGCCGTGATTGTCTGGGCGGACCGTGATCAGAACGATGTTGGCCAGAGTGCCGCATTTGAACTGGTTTCCCGTCTGCGTAAGGCCGGCAAGAGGGCTGTCTGTGTCATTCCCCCGTTCTCTATCCCTGCAGGGGAGAAGACGGTGGACTGGAACGATGTGCTCAGGTCCATCGGACTGGAGGAGGCCCGCAAGCTTCCTGCAGTGCTGCAGGTCCTCGAACCTCTGAGGGCGTCGCTGAACTGACAATGCCAACATGATCCCAGTGCCGTCACGGACTGGGATCTTCATTCCACACAACGAAAACCCCGGTCATGCCGGGGTTTTTTTATGCCTGCTCAACGGGTCGAGAGCGTTCGGATCTCGGGCGGATAACACACCTGGTCCTTCAGGCACCCTTGCATCTTCAGTCGCAACTGGACGCCCATTTCAGGGGTGGTGGCTGCGCCGCGGACAACAACGCGGCTTCCGGAGTCGAGCACTTCCTCCGCGCCTGTGATCGGATCATCGATCACTTTGGTGCCGCCGACCTGATAGCCGGTCACTTGAAAACCTTGCGTGTCGACGATCGACAATCGCTTTCGGTAAAGGTAGTAGCCCGGCGGGATCTGGAATGAGATCACCAGCGTGTTGCCGTCATAGGCAGTGAGCTGGGGTCGGAATGCCTGGGCGGCGGGCAGGGGCTCTGCGTAGCCCGCTACGGCTCCAGGTGCGGCCATCAGCAGGCCCAGTAGAACGGCAATTCGCTTCATCGTGGGTGAGGTCGATTCGGGACAGCCAAGGTAGCAACGCGGGCTAATGACCAGAAGCGGGTTTGGGGGTGGTTTCAAATGCCCCCCAAGCCGGCTGGGGAGCTATCCCAAAGTCCAGTAGCCTTGGCGTATGAGCCGACGATTCACGGATGAGCAGATTGCAGTGGCCAACCACCAGGTTGGGCATGCCCTTGTGTCGGCCGTCGCCGGCGCCGGCAAGACGACGACGCTGGTCGAACGGTGTCGGCGCCTGATCGCCTCGGGGATCCCCGAAAGCCAGATCCTGATCCTGCAGTACAACAAGGAAGCGCAGCTGGACTTCTCCGGTCGGCTCGCCAAGCGACTTGGCCACTCAGCGATCCCGGACGTGAAGACCTACCACTCCTTCTGCCTGGCCATGTGGAAGGAGCTGGAGCGCCTCGGCCACGTCGCCCCAACGCGCCAGCCGAAAGACTCGTCCAGCATGGAAGCCACCATGCTGCAGCAGGCGCTGAGAACTCAGGCGGGGAAGGGGGTCTACGTCTCGCAAGAGCAGTTCGAGATGCTGAATGCACTCAAGACCCTGACCAAGAGCGGTTTCGATGCTCCCGGTGCGGTCTACGACCGCACAGACATGCCCTATGAGGCACGTGCACTGATCGTTGGCGCCTACATCCGCTTCGAGAGCGATCGGATTCGCCAGCGTCTGCGCTTCTTCGACGATCAGATCTACGACACCGCCGTCACACTGAAAGACAATCCCGAGCTCTGGAGCCTGTTCCGCGGCCGCTACCAGCAGATTCAGGTCGACGAGTTTCAGGACATCTCGGAAGTCCAGATGAGCATTCTGGAGGGCATTACGGGTCCGGAAACGTCGGTCGTTGTCGTTGGCGATGCCGACCAGGCCATCTATTCCTGGCGTGGGGCCAGGGTCCAATACATTACTCAGGAGTTCGCAGCACGCTTCACGCCCTGCAAGCGCTACGTCATGTCGCGCACCTTCCGTTTCGGCGATGAGCTTGCGCTGTTCGCCAATCATCTCGTCGTCAACAACAAGATTCGCGATGACAAGCTCAGCATCGCCGAGGACGGAAACCCGAGCACACTCGTTGAGCTGACCCATCCGGTCAGGGGCAGGAACCCGTTCATCATCAACCTGCTGAAGGAGCGCCAGGCCAACGGCTCGCTCTCCGATGCAGCGATCCTGTGTCGAAACTACTCCCACGCCGTCCCTCTCCAGATGGAGATGCTGATGGCTGACATCCCATTCTTTGTGTACGGCAGGGAAGGGACCTTGTACAACCCTGAGATCGGTTGTCTCGTTGGCGCGATGGCGATGGCCGCCGACCATTGGCCGTTCATGACCAAGAGCATCCCGCGCTTCATCCAGGCCATGATGGTCGCGCCCACCGTCTTCGTCTCCAATAAGGTGACGCAGATGCTCACCGTCTATGCCATGGAGATCTTCGAGGATCAGGGTTCGCGTGAAGTGGGCAAGGGCATGCTAGATGCGGTTAACAAGATCGGCTCTATCGTGCCGGCACAGGAGCTGGAGCGACTGAAGACGGGTCTGCCCAAGCTGCGCGATCGCGCGAGCTTCATGGAGATGCTCTGCCGGGGCAGCATGAGCGCTATGCGCCCGGGCGAGGTGATCGACACCTATATCCAGTTCACCGGCCTGACGGATTCGCTATTGAAGCACTCGCGCACCCGTGAGGACGGTGAGGAGCGCGTCCGCAATGTACAGGCGATGCGTGCCGCTGCTGAGGGGTTTGAGACGCTGACCGAGTTCCTGGACGAGCTGGGGCCCCTTGCCGCGCATGAGAAGGACAAGCCGCCCAAGTACCCGCATGTGCGGATCCAGTCGATCCACTCCAGCAAGGGTGCCGAGTTCCCGACGGTAATCCTGCCCAGCTGGAACGCCGGCGTTGTCCCTGCCAACTCGCCCCTCGACGCTGAGGAGGAGCGGCGCTTGGCATACGTTGCCGTGACCCGCGCCCAGCACCACCTGATCATCCAGCACGCCGAAGATCCGCTACTGTCCGCGTGGGTGGACCAGTACGAGGACTTCCCTCAGGCCAGCGATGGTGTTCGCAAGGCTAGTCCGTACCTGTTCGAGGGCGAACTGGGCATCTCGATGCGCGTGGCCGAGGCAGTCCGCGATGGTGTGCAGGACCGTATTACGCTGCGCAACCCCCGCGTGGCCCAGCGCTACCTGAAAGAGAAGGGCATGGCCGATCTGATCCAGATCGAGACCCTGCCGCACCTCGCGGCACTCAGCGCCGGCACCCCACTCACTGATGTCTCGATGCTTAAGCCCGGGGTACACGTGTGGAGTCGAGACCGTGGAACCTGCGAAGTGATCAGTCGCGTGGGAACCTCTGCGGCATTCCACATCCGATTGCCGGATGGGACCACGACATACGAAGTGCTCACCGAAGGCGGTACCTGGATGGTGCTGTAGCTCAGCCCGAGACGCATTTACGTTCTCCCCCAAACTCGTTTTTGGGTGGCTGTCTTCGCTGGTAGAAATGAAGTGAACAGCGGTTCCTTTCACTGATCGCAGCCTGTGCGATTCGATGCTGAAAGGATGTGCTGGGATACTTTTGCCAGGGAAAAGCACATGAGCAACCTCGTCCGCCCGCAAGTCTTCAACAGCCTCTTGGAGAAGGTCGGTCTCCAGCAGCTCGATCCCGGCGAGATCTCCACTCTCGTCTCCAGCATCGGGCCGCAGATCATCCAAAGCATCGTGGCAGGCCTGCAGCAGAATGACCCGACTGCGGTCAACCATGCCCGCGCGTTCTCTCTGACACTCAAGCTGCATGCTCGCATCCGCACGCTGATCTCCAACACCATCTCGGTGCCGGACGTGTACGCCACCTGCAAGAAGCAGACGCCGAAGCTGGTAGGTGACCTGCTGACCAGTGCTGAGAAAGGTGATGCCAACGCAACGGAGTTCCTGAAGGAACACCTGCGTGATGGTGTCCGCGCGATTCGCGAGATTGGTTTGCCCGCCATCATGGGTCAGGCGGGTGCCCCTGCATCGAATGGACAGCAGCAGGACCGTCGACCGCCGCAGCAGAACGGCAACGGCATCAACTCCATGCCGCCACCGGAAGACGACTTCGAGCCGACGGCGCGGCAGGCGCCGGCACAGCAGCAGTCCCGCCAGCAGCCCCAGCAGGAGCGCCCGTCGCAGGGTGGCCAGCAGCGGCAGGAAGGGCGCCAGGGCGACCAGCAGCAGCGTCCGGCTCCCCAGCAGCACCAGCAGCGGCCCCAGCAGGCACCCCCGCCGCAGAACCGCGGCCAGAGCCAGCAGGCGCGGGACTATCAGGAGCGTCGCGTCGTGGACCACCCCACTCGCGGCCGCCCGCAGCAGGACAACGGCAATGGTCCGCGTGTGCCGGAAGAGTCGCGTTACGACCAGAAGGCGTGCTTTGGCAAGGACACCGCGATCCAGTTCGAGCGGTGCGTCAACAACCAGAACACGAACTACACGATCAACATCGCGATCGCCAAGGCAACCGGTCAGTCCACCCGCGGCGGCATGAACTGGGACGGCAAGATCACCCTGATGTGCGTGCCCAAGGAAGTGCAGCTCATCACTGCGGTCCTGCGCGGCTTCATTCCCAAGGCCCGCTTTGCTGGCCATGGCGCGAACAACGAAAAGTGGATCGAGGTCGAGGAGACCTCGGAACAGTACGCCGGCGCCGTCCGCTTCACCATCGCGCAGGGCAAGGAGATCCGGAAGGTCAATGTCGGCCCCGACGACATCGGCGAGGTGCTGGCCATGTTCTACAGGACCTGCAAGGACCAGCTGAAGGAGAAGGACGGCTATCTGGTCGACCAGGCTATCCGCCGGGCCGCGGATCTGCACACCAAGTCGCAGGCCGCCAAGGAAAGCCGTGGTGCCGGCCAGCGCCCGCAGGGTGACAACCGTCAGCAGAGCTACGGCAACGGCCAGCAGCAGCGCCGTATGGGCTAAGGAAACGGCCGGGGAAAGGACGCCCCGGCCTACTTAGCGTCCTCGCCTCGATCCTTGTCCACCCAGAAGCGTCGTGCAACCCACGTGGCGAGGGCGATTCCGATAGCCCACATCACCCAGTTATCAGGCCGACCGCGGCCGGCGAAAGCTAGCAGCAAGGACCACTGCGCAAACAGAGCCAGGTTGAAAATGCCTGCCCCATGCCATTTCCGACCTTCGGTTCCCGAGAATGGGCAATGGCGCTGATAGAGCTCGGAGATCCACCAGCTCGTCGCCAATGCACCCAAGATTCCAACCACATACCAGAGGCTTGGAGCGTTCACCGGTGCGCCTCGGCCTGGTCAGCCTCGATCACCATCGGAACTCTCCCTCAGTGCCATCAGGGAAGGGCTCAGGGTCGGGAGAATCGCCAATCTGTTCGCCTTCGCTCCAGCGAGGATCAGAGGGCAGGGGATAGGAGCCAGCGACATCGTGCCGTTCCCACCAGCCGCCAAACAGAGCGGCCACTTCTTCGGCCACGAACAGCCCCCAGCCCTCGCCGTCACGCCGGACATGAACATCTTCACGATGCTCCATCGCCAGCGTCTGAGCCCAGCCGGTGGCCGCACCATAGTTCGGGAAGTGTCCGATTCGTCGATCCATCACGCCCCCAGCAGCGCCTCAGCTGCAGCGCAGCGGGTTCACTGCGCGAGCCGATCATAGGTCGCGTTTGTACCCACCAACAACACCTCGCCGTCGGCCGCCGCACAGCTTCCTGCAGTGCCCCTCTGAATAGGCGGGCAACCCCAGTTACCAGGCTGCCGGCAGGCCAACAGAATTGGCAGACCTTCCACATCCCGCCCGTATGCGTCCCAACCAGGTCATCCGTCAGCGAATCAAGCACCCCCTCCTGATCCAGCGTCGGGGGCGCAACAGGTCACCTGCGGCGCCGGCGCCGGCGCCTGAAGAACTACCCCAGATCCCCGAATCCGTCGTTCTGGACCTACAGCGTCTGGACGAGTCGGTTGATGCCCTGGATCGGATATTCCTGAGCATCCTGTCGGCGATCGAGCGCCAGGCCCGGGATGCCATCTCGGTCAACGAGAACCTGTCGGAGGTCTTCGCCCAGGGCGTGTCCACGGCCAATGGCACGCCGGTACTGGACTGGAGCGCCGAGCGGGCCGTTGCCCCCCATGACGCTTACCGACAGCTCGCCGAGCGCCTGATGAAGGCCCTGATGCCGATCCTGGACCCCTCAGGCTCGCTCAGCACCGTCCCGTACCACGACCTGATCGAATGGCCGGACATGCCAACCGGCGGTCGGTCAAACGAGCGTCTACTTGCGACACTCGACTACGCGCGTACCCGCAGCCTGCGCACGTTCTTCGAGGAGGTGAAGGCACGCTTCCAGCCGGAGAAGGTGCCAGCCAATGCCGCCAAGCTGGCCACAACGGATCTTCTGGCAGGGTTCTGCATCGAACAGCCAGACCTGATCGTGCTGCCGGTCAAACGACACTCTGGCGCGGCGCAATTCACCTTCCGCCTACACAAGTCGCCTCTGGCGATGCACATCAGCCGCCAGAACCTCAACATCATCATGCGCGTCAACGCCGCGATCGCGACGCTGGCACGACTGGAAGGCCGCCACAAGCTCGCCAGCACACTCAATGAGGGCAGCGCGAGCATGCTGCTCAAGCTCCAGGCAAGGCAGTACCAGTACTCCGACCAGGACCGCCATCACTTCGCAGATGACCTGATCATCGTGATCAGGCCGGATCACCTGCAGTACCACATGCCGGAATCGCTCTGCGAGCTGATCCTCAAGGCGTTCCGCACCAATGCTTCTAGCATCCTCCTCATGCAGTCATAGCCCATGAACAAGATCCTTCTGATCCTGTCGGTCATCTTTCTCGCCGGCTGCAATTCCACCTACGAGAGCTACGATGACCTGGTGGGTAAGCTCGCTCTTTCCGATGGTCACAGTCAGTGCGTTTCCACGAACCTGGCACCACTGCTGAACGGGGCAAGGGTCGTGGAGGTGATCCCGCTGTCGCGGGACTGCACACCAACCGAAAAGGCCTCCTCGGCGATCTCTGGCAGCACGCAGACGTGTCCGCGGCCCGTCACCGCAGTTCACTTCGAGCGCCTATCAAACAAGGCGCTGACGGACTCGCTGGACCAGGATGGATGGGTTACCGATCTCGGCCCCACGCGCATCGCCAAGAACACTCAGGGTGGCTTCTCCGTGTTCCTCCCCAAGCAAGATGTGACCGACGTCTTGGATGCCGTTGAATGCAACCTGTTCGAGCGCAGAATCAGGTCTGGACTAGCAACGCATCTGGCCTATGCTGCCGCGCTGAAGGAGAAAGGGCTTCGTTGATGTTGTCGTGGCTACGTAGTGTTGTGCGGGATCGAAAGCAGGTTTCAGATCAACCACCGGCGTCGACGTGGCCCGGGCCTCGACCTGGCTCCAGCATTCTCTTCCTCGACTTCGATGGCGTGATGCACCCAGCAGAGTCAGGGTCCTTCACGAACCTGCCTCACCTTCTGCGTGTTTTGGAGTCGTGCCCCCATGTCGACCTGGTGCTGAGCACGAACTGGCGCATCAACGCCACACGCGATCAGCTTCTTTCCCATTTCCCCCCGTCCATCCACTCACGAATCGCCGGGGTGACCCCGGTTCTAGGTGATGGAGTAAGTGAGCGCCAACGCGAATGCGAAGCCTACTTGGCAGGCGTCCACATTCGACATGCCGTCGCGCTCGATGACGATGCCTCCCTGTTTGACCGGGGCTCGACCATCTTGATGCTGCTGGATCGCTACGTCGGCCTCGATGCAGCGCAGGCCACCTCGCTGATCTACCGCCTTTCCTCGCGAACACTGCAGGAAGCCTGAGCCCCAGAGTCGGGGCATCGCCAGACACCAAGCTTGGAATCTCCAAGTGAACGGATGTGGCGATGGCAGTCACCCTCGGATCAATCTGCAATGTACGCGGCCTCCCGGGTCGTTGGGTGGTAGAAGAATTCAGGCCGTACAAGGGCGCTGCACTGGCAGATACGCCCTATGTCCTGCGCACGCTCGACACTGTGATGCTGGACGCCCAGAACCGCGTCTGGCCCGAAACGGCCGTTGCTGCGCACGACCAGCGCTTCCTGTGGACCGCCGTGGCCTCCGACAAGATCGCCGTCATCGCACGACAAAAGAGGATGCGCCGCTGCTGCAGCCCCAATTCTGGCGAAGTAGAATAGCCAAAAGACCCGGCAGGGGTGCCGGAGTCTAGAACTGAATCAGGGGACTAGAATGCTGCTTCGCATCGCGCTTGTTGGGCTGACGCTTGTCGCTTCATGTGCCTTTCCAGTGGCCGCTCAACCGGCAAAGAAGGCATCGAGTAGATCGGACCAACTCACCTACAATCCCCTCCTTAGTACAGGTCATGTTGCAATTGAGTGGGAAAAGGTGAAGGAGTCGTTCCCCGAGGATCAGCGGAGGAGCGAGTACATAGGAAGGATTTTTACGCGCTTGCCGCGCGAGCAAGACGAATCATTTGCGTATCGCGCATATTTTTACTTCCAGGCTGAAAAGAAGTTGTCGTCTGCTTTGGCAGCGTACCGTGTCTTCGACAACAACGGTTATGGCTCGTCTCATCGCTGGATACTTGTTGGCGAATCCAAAGGCGACAAGTTCTACTACGCTGACATGCGTACGGCTGTAGAGGGTGAGAAACCTACTCTGTGGATTAATGAATTTCAGCGTGGGGTCCTGTTGAGCGCGAACAGGATGGAGTTCCAGTGCTCAAGTAGAGAATCCAGGTCCGTCACCTATACCGAGTACAGGGCCGACGGCACGTCCTCAGGAACTTCCTCTACGCCAACGGCCTTCGCTCCTGTGATTCCAGGCTCTATTGCGGAGTCATTCATTGAGTTCAGCTGCGGCTGACCGGTGTCGCTATGAGAACCTTCCTGCGCATACTTATCGCATCTTGTTTCGCAGCCGCACACTTCATGGCGGGCGCGGCGCCGGTCCAGATCGGGAAGAAGACCATCGAGATCCCGACGCCACAAGGATACGGGCGTGTGCCGGCGGACATGACTGAGCTGCTGAGCTTGTTGGACTCCTTTACGCCACCCAACAATCAGTCCCTCGCGCTGTTCCTTTCGGAGCAAGATCTCGCCGTGGCCATGACCGGCGAGGTCCCCGATATGACCAGGCGATTCGTCGTACAAGTTCCAAAGGTGGCCATCGACTATAACTTCACCCAAGCGGACTTCGAGGTATTGAAGGCTAAGGCAAGGGCCGATCTGGAGCGGACAATGGCGAACATCAAGCCGCGAGTGGACGGCTTGATGGATCAGGCCAGCAGCGAACTGTCGGGCAAGTTAGGTTCTCAGGTGGAGGTCGGTCTGGAGAGTCTGGTCCCACTTCCGATTCATCACGAAACGCCCAACAGCTTGTCGATGTCTGTCCTGTCACGCTACAGCGTAGGCATCAAGGACGGCGAGTCAGTCACTGAGGTCGCCGCCGGCACCCTGAACTTCATCCGCGTAAAGAACACGATGTTCATGCTGCTTCTGTACGGGTCGAAGGATGATCTTGAATGGACTCGCGAGCAGTCCAAGTCATGGATCCAGGCGGTCACGGCCGCCAACATGGCCCCATAAGGGACACCAGTCAGCACAGGACCTTGGGCAGGTCACTGAGGCGCGTGGTGTAGCAGGGGGACAGATTCCTCTGCTTCATGCGCCAAGGGGCGTCCTGGCGAGCATGGGCCGCGGCGAACTTCACCGTGCTGCGGCCGAAGCGCTTGTTGATGCTATCCAAAGTGGACATGAGGATTTCATCGCCGACTGTAGGCGGCGAGAACAGGTCCGCCTGCAGGGCATCAGGTCGCGCGAGATCGAACAGCATCACGCCAGCTTTCTTGTAGGCGTAGCCAGGCTTCGCAATCCCTTCCACCATGCGCCGCGCAAGGGCCAGCACCAGACGCGTGTCTGACGTGGCCACTGGGAAGGTGAAGCTGCAGCTGGGGTGGTGCTGGCGCTGGTCCGGCCGGAAGACATCCGTGGCCAGGTGCACCTGCATCGCGCCGGCCACCAAGCCGCCCTTACGCGCCTTCTCGCACGCGCGGGATGCGAACGTGGCCACCGCTTCGTGCACCTGATCTAGGTCCGTCACCCGCTCACCGAAGCTGCGGCTGACCATGATCGACTTGCGATCTGGATCTTCCGACTCAATGCCTGCGCACGGACGTCCCTGCAGCTCACGCTGAGTCCTCAGCAGAACCACGCCGAAGGTCTCCCCGATCTGATCTGGGGGCGCATCGCGCAGATCCCGGGCGGTACGAATTCCCATTGCCTGCAGGCGCGGCGCCCAGCGGCGACCAACGCCCCACACATCGCCGACTTCCAGCCTCGCCAACGCTTCGTCGTGTGTGGATGGATCGCTTAGATCAACAACCACGGCACCTGACTTAGCCAGCTTGTTGCCTGCCTTTGCAAGTGTTTTCGAGGGGCCGAGTCCGCAGCAGCTATTTGTTCCCAAGTAGCGTTTGACCCGTTCTACAAGCTGTAATGCAAATGCTCTCCGATCACGAATGCCATCTGCGAGGAAGAACTGCTCGTCAACCGAGTAGCGTTCGACGCGTGGTGCCGCTTCCTGCACAATGCGATAGAAGCGATCAGACATAGAACCATAAAGCTCAAAGTTCGCAGAGCGAATCACCAGCTGTTTGCGTACTTCCGGCGGGATCTCATGCACGGGCTGAGCCATGCCAATGCCTAATGCTTTGGCTTCCTTACTGCGTGCAATAACCGCGCCATCGTTAACCGAGCATACGATGATTGGCTTGCCGCGAATGGACGGATCGAACACGCTCTCAAAGGCGCAATATGCACTGTCGATGTCGATCAAAGCGAACATCACGCCAACTCCATAGTCTGCACATTGCCTGGTGTAACCAGCAGCGGCGCAAGTAGACGGTATCCATCCAGATCGAAGCGGGCAGGGCGGTTGGCCAGCTTCGCTGCCGCCGCCGGCGTCGCCGCGCTGCCCAAGTAGCACCACTCTCTCACCACGTGGATTCGCGACATGCGTCCTTCGCGCTCCACCACACCCAACGCGCCCCGGTACGGCCATCGCTTCATGCGCAGCGAACCTAAAGCGGAACTGGCTCGCTGCTGGTGGCCATAGGCGTCATCCGCACCGGCGCATGCGCCCGCGCATCGGCGGATCTGGTGACGGAAGCAGGGACGGCCGGCAGTACCAGGCTCCAAACCCAGCGTGACCAGGCACAGACGGTGCAAGTCTGCCAGCTCCTCGATCGCACGCCGGGCGGCCGGTGCTGTGCGGAACAGGCCATGCACACCCGCCTGCTCCGAGAATGCTTCGTCGGCGCTCGACACAACCGTCACCCGACCCTCGGCCAACCGGAGCGAATACAGAGTCTTCACCTGGCGCAGGCGCCGGTTGTAGATGGGCTTGAGCCGCTTTACCAAGTGGCTTTCCAGCAGCTGGGCGCCAACGTCGCCGGCAGTGCGCTGAAACGTGATCCTGCGAGCCTGGTGGAGCATTCGAGCCTCCTCCGGCGTACGCAGGTGGTCCAACACCCGTGTACGCAGGCAGACGCTCTTGCCCACGTAAAGGGGCAGGGGGCCATCCTCACCATGAAAGACGTACACCCCGGCGGCCTTGGGCATAGCCTCAGCGTCGCCGCGGAGGTGATCGGGGTATCGGTAGGGAGTGGCTGCAGAACGCATAGATCAGCCGCGGCGGACGACCCGGGCCACGCTGCGCACACAGAAGCACTCCACCTCGACTCCTTCGGGGACTTCGATCGGCTTGTGGTGTGGATTGCGGGAATCAAGAATGATGCGATCGCCATCGAGCCGCAGGCGCTTGCAGATCGGCGCCTGGCCCATGAACGTTGCAACGACGAGATCGCCGCTGCGGGGGTTCAGCGATCGATCGACCAAGAGAAAGTCGCCGTCCAGAACACCGTCCATGATCATTGAGTTGCCGGCCGCACGGTACAAGAACGAGGCCAGCGGATTCGGCACCAAGATCTCTCCGAGATCCACCTCGCTCGCACTGAAATCTGCCGTCGGCAATGGGAAGCCTGCCTCTGCCGTGACGTCTGTAGACGGCAAGGGTAGTGAAGCCGGGAAAGCACCGGTGGCAGGGCCGTGATAGGTGGCGACAGTTGTCGTTTCGGGGTCGTACATGGCGGCGAAGGGTGAACAAGGACCATCTCACCTGTCGAGATTGGACAGGCCGGCCGGGTCGGGGAGCATACGCTCGAGCCCGGCCCTACGTATGAACTGGCGGGCCGGACCGGGGTGAGTACACTGGTCGGATGAACCGCGGACCGGACCGAGACCCCGAGGAGGCTGCCAACGACGCGGCCTATCACCCGGCCGATACCAATGGTATGACCTGGGAAGAGGCCCGCGAGTACATCCTCCCGCCGGCGCCGAACGCCCGGGTGCTGCCATTTCGCCCCAAGATCCCCAACCCTGAATCTTGACCTGGAAACCAAGGATGAACCCCAATAGGCTCGCCCTGATCGCAGTGCTGCTGCTCCCATCCATCGCTGCCCCAGACGCCGGCGCCCAAGCGCGCCAACAACTGGTCGACCAGGCCGCAAGGTTCAAGTCGGACCCGGCGGCAGATGCGGCTGCTGCCACGGCTACAGAAGCTCAAGCCGCTGCTGATGCGGCTGCGGCCGCCGGCGAGACTGAAGATGCGGCTGCCGCTGCTTGGGCAGCTGCTGCAGCGGCCGAAGCCGCTGTTGCGGAGGCGATTGCAGCGGATCCTTATCAAGATGGTGGGTACCAATCGTTAGAACGAGCCGTCGAGATTTACAAGTCGCGGGGGAGTAGGACATCCGAACGCTGGTTGCGCCTGCTTCAAGGCAGTGACGGTACCTGGTGGAGCATTGATCTGAGAACAATATCTGTCGAAGGGAGCACGCGGACACTCTGGAACAGTACAAGCCTGAAAAGTGGTGGTTCCCGGAGAGCACGCGACAAGTTCAATTGCACTACAGGCACATATCAGACCGTTCAGATCATTGAGTACGATGCAGACGGGGTAACCAATGGTGGTGTCCCCGTAACAGCCCCGCCGCGACTTCCTGCGCCAGACACACTGGCCGAAGGAATTCTTGAGTGGGCTTGTGCAAGGTAGGTGATAAGCCATGTGCTACAGCGTCGAAACAGCTAGTTCGTACGTCGCCTATGTAGAGCGCTACGGAGCGCATCTGTCTCTTGCGGAGTTCGCAAAGCTCGTCAACAAGACGCGTCGAACAGGCGATCTGTACCTCACGCCAACCATGGAAACTGCGATTCTGGATGATCCAAATCCAGAGCTCGCCGACATCCAAGAGGAACTGCGGCACGCACGCACCGAGCGACTGGGCAGGATGGAGATGAGCCTTGGCGAGCTTCGCGAACGGCTGAAGGCGGCCGAAGCCAAGCTAGTAAGACGGGAGACCAAGGCAGCACTCAACGAGAGGCGAATCGCGACCAACAAGATCGCTTCGACGGAAGGGAAGATCGCGGGCTTGCTGGAAGTGCCAGGGAAAGAGAAGGGTAGCGGATACGCACGCATCTACTCAGGGAACTACGCACCCGTGATGTGCGTGGTCGATGGCGAGAAGACAGTGCTCCCGATGCGGTATCTCTGTCGTCCACCAGGTGTGCCCGCTGAGTTCGACCAGACCTACCCTGGTGCCTACAATGCGCGGCTCGACAAACTGATCAAGCCTGGCGGGTATTGGAAAGCACTCTTCAGGAAGCAGCACGCAGTGATCGTGGCTCGAGCCTTCCACGAATTCGCCAGCGCCGGCGACTACAAGCTTGCCGCACTGGATCTCCCACAAGATAAAAGCATCAAACTCAAGTTCATCCCTGAGCCAAAGCAGGAGATGCTGATTCCCTGCATCTGGTCTCGATGGAAGGGCGCCGGCGGCGAGGAGCTGCTTTCATTCGCAGTGATCACTAACGATCCGCCTCCTGAGGTGGCAGTAACCGGACACGATCGATGCCCCCTGCAGCTCAAGCCGGAGAACGTCGACGCGTGGCTCTATCCGGAAGGCAAGACGGTAAATGAGTTGGTCGCGATCCTGACGGACAAGCCTGACGTCCACTACCGGCACGAACTCGAAGCCGACTAGTCGAGCCGACCTGGGGCCCTGCACCATTGCCCAGATTGACCCTCTCACTGCATCATTGGTCCACCAACAGGGGGACAGAATAGTGAGCGGAAGAGCAGGGACTGCATTGGTTGTAGGGCTGATTGTGGGCGGAGCTGGCGGATACCTCACCGCAGCATCTCAGGTCACCGCTGCGAAAGCAGAGACCAAGGAAGCCCGCGACTATCAGTCGGACTTCGCGATGGAAAATTCCAAGCTTGCCAGCGAGAAAAGGATGCTGGAAGAGCGAATGAAGCGAATGGAAAACAACAGCTATGATCGCCAGGCGATCAACAGTTGCATGATGGTCTCCTCCATTCTCAGTAGCGCTACAGACGCTCACTTAACCGGTCGAATGCTTTCTTCTATCGAGAAGGGCACGATGATGCAGTACATGTCATCTGCGATCGTTGCTACCCATGGAAAGAGTAGGCAGGCGGCGATGATCGATCTCATTGATGAAAGGCAGAAGATCGACAACGAGTGCCTTGACAGAGCCAGGATCAAGGCCGATCCGATGGCACTAGGTGGGCAATAGCAGACTGAAGTAGCTCAGGGTGCAGCCGCTGGATCCCATCGAACACAGACCAAGACGCGAACGCGTCGTTTGCCGCATAGATCAGTTGGGATGGCTTGAGAGGGCGAGCGCTCCAATTGGACAGCTGGGTGGTCTTCGACTTGCCTAGCCGCCTCCCGAGCACCACTGCCACAGCGGCCTGCAGCCCGACTCGCTGCCGATAGCCGAGCCTCCGCACAACTGGCGCAAGATCGAGTGCCCCTTTCAGCTTGATCCCGTACCTACCGTAGATCGGGCGGCGATCGTTGGCCACCCCGAATCCGACTTTGAGGATGCGGTCGGACTCCAGAAGGGGAGCAAGTAGCTGCCTTGTCCATGCCCCTTCAGCGGGAATGCAGAATGCCAGGTCTGCCGTCGCCAGCTGGATCACGTCAGGACCCGTTCTTACGTCGCCGGCGACAAAGGTAGGCCTGGTCTCTGTGTCAAAGCCAAGTGCGCTTGCCTGCAGAAGGGTCTGCAGGGCACAGGCAGCATCGTTCTCGCTACCCACCCACTGGATCCTGTCCAGCTCGAGGCCTGCAAAGGGCGGCAGCCCCGCCAAGAACTCCTTGGTGGGATGATCTAGTTTGGGACTACGAACGGCCACGGCCTGACTCAAGGCGACGCGCCAGTTGCCTTCGCCCGCACCCAGACAGTGCCGCGGCCGTGACCTGAAGTAGTCAGCTTGCCCTCACCGCGAAGAGCCTTAAGGCAATCGGCTATGGCTACTTTGCTTGCCTCAGGGTGTGCATCACGAACCTGGGCCACCTGGAAGCGTTCCGGCAGGACGTACATCACCGTGTGGCGGATCTCGCTGACAACACCACCAGTAAAGCCGCGGTCAGAGTTCTGATTGAGAAGCGATCCTTGCTCAAGTTTCTCCTCTTCAACACCATGATACTTAGCGGCTACGGCGCCGAAATACTCAGTTGCCCAAACTTGGGCGTTCTTTCGGTTGCCTGCGTAGGTGATCCTCAGACTCGGGTGCTTCGCTGCAATGTCCGCCAACGCGCGTGTGCATCGGGTTGCAGACATCGGCTTCACCTTCTCGGGATTGAAGAAGTCCGCCAGAGAGGCTTCGATCACAACCTCTGCACCGGGGAAAGTCGTCAACTCGGCAAGATGGGTGTGATATGCCTCAAGTGAATTGAGGTTAGCAAGCATGTTCTGAAGGGTCTTGCGCTCGATGACCGCAACGATCCGCTCTTGGACGCATAGTGCATAGTCGCCCGCCGGCAGCTCCCGCCGAATGACATGAGCGGCGTTGATCTTCCAGGGATACTTCTCACGCGAGTCAATCACTATTTCGCTCACAAAGCGCAAGGGCTTTGGCTGAAGGTAGGAGCTACTTCGGTGTGCCTTGATGCCACTCTCGGTGCGGAAGAACACCTGTTCGCGGCCGTTCTTCTTCAAAAAGAGAAAGCTGCAGCGCTTCTGTCGCTTTCGATCAAGAACTACGTGGACAGTGATTGCCTTGGGCCCCGCCTTCTTCTGAATGTCGACAATGCGACACTCCTCGACCAGCTCGGTTCTTTCGCCGTCCTTGAGCACCTCCGAACGCATCGCATAGAGGTTGCTGCCAGGCGCTGGCCACGGCCCAGCACACCGCAACTGGATCTCACCGCCCGTGACGGAATGCACAGTGATCAGGTAGGGCAAGGTGCTCTGCTTACCCTCATCCCGAATTACCCGATCAATTCGCCATGTACCTGGTTGCATGCGACCACCTCGACTGGTCAAGCCATCCTCTGGAGGAGGAACGTAGTATGTGCCCTCCAGCGGAAGGCATATCCACCGGTGCCCACGTGGCCGGCTACGGCACACAGTTCAATTGGCGTCGGTGCCCAACTGGCTGGCCGTATGCACCATGCTGCGCCTCAGGCGAATGGGGCCGTAGGCAGAGCCCATTTCCTCTTCACGCTTCATTTCATTTCCTTCCGCTGCTGCGCGGCTATAAAGGCGTTTGCCAATGCAGTCGGCGCGCTGGCGCGCTGCGGCCTGTTCGACTTCATAGCCTTCCCCATATCTTTCTCAGGCTGACTCTTCACAGTAGTCCCTGTGCCCTTGCCTTTGACAAGGACCTTCCCACGAACCGGGGCGCCAGGCAGAGGATCACGGCGCGGCGACGCAATGGCGAGCGACTTGATGTCGACATCCTTGCCGGTTCTTCTCCAATGATTCTCCCGCGCAACAAAGAGCTTTTGCCGGCAGATGCGGCATGCATCAAGATCGTTGGCCGGATTTCTGATAGCTGCTGCTTTTCGTAAGCAGTACATCCCACAAGCGCACCTGACAGACCAGCTCTTGGGCTGCAGCGACAACCCCAGCACGGTCATCCTGCCGAACTTGTACCCGACCAGGCCCCGCAATTCGGCGGGGATATGATTGATGGGGCGAAGCTCATGAGGATGATTCTGTTCACTATGCGGCGTTGGCTTCAGCTTGGGCTCGTAGTGCAATCCAGGTTGGATCACACGCTCGGCCGTTCGATTTACTGGCGTCATCCCGCTGCTGTAGATCTTGGCCATACTTATCACTCCCCCCTTCGTGTGATACCGATCTCCACTCCCTGCACGCCGGCGCACTTGTCGCCAGCCCCCATCTTCCAACGAAACGGGGACGGGGCAGGGTTTAACCAGCGGAAAGCGCCAGTCACTGCTTAGTCTGCCCTAGAAAAGTGCTGATCCATCCAGGTACGGACTTCCTCCTGCGAGACAGAACGCAGCAGGAACAACATTTCCCAATCCGGCCTTTGTGGCATCCGTACTAAGTGGACGCCCGGAGCGTCATCAACATAGACCATGGGCCGTTCGCGTCTCAATCGCCATGACGCCAGCTTGGACCTTGCCAGCTCCAAGGCTTCATCCTCGCTCTTCGCGACTCCGTAAGAAGTACTGCGATCGTGAGCGCCGCCGTCGAGGCAACGCACGCGTAAGCTGCCATCGGCTTGACGGATCGCATAGGGTCTATCCCACCATTCGTCCAACTGGCGCGCAGACCGGAAGTCGTTGGCGGTTGAGTCGAACCCTCGCGGTAGCTTCGGATCTATGGGCAGGAACGTGGGAAGCGCGGGAAGGCGGGGATCGGTGGTGTAGGGCGCCGGCTGCGCTGCCGATGCACTGGTGAGCCCTGAGATGACGGCGTGCCAGTTCGCAAAGCCGGCCTCCCTAGCCAACTGTTCAAGGGCGGTCGAGTGGGAGACGGAATCTTGTTTCGCGCGAGCCTTAGCTTCGCGCTTGAGACGGGCAACAAGCGTCTTGGAAGGTGCAGGGCACATCGAAGCCTCCGGTGATCAACGACAGCCCACTTGTCGCCATCGGGGTTCGATTGGCAGGGTTGAAACACCGTCGCGTCGAGACACGTTCGCCAGTGTGGGCGGCAGGCGCCGGGAAGCGCCTGCGCGAGTTTAAACACAGGTCAGGCCAATTCTCAATCAGGAGGCTTCTTTTGCCTCGGTATGCGCCCGCACAGCCTCTGCAAGCTCACTGATCGAGGAGGAGATGTCGGTGGCCAAGTCAGAGAACGGGTTTCCGAACCGACCGGGGTCGCAGGTAAGTGCGATGCTTGCAGACGTCAGGTCTTCGTCCGGAATGCTTCCGCGAAGCAGCTCTCGGCAAATCAAGAATGAAGCCACATCCAGCTGGGCGGTCGTAACCATGGCGCTGTTGGCCTGGCTAAGACGGTTGTCGAACGTGGTCTGTTCTCGCACGACGTCCAGGCGAGCATTGAGGTCGGCGTTCTGTTCGGGGGTAGGGGCATTCGTTGTCATCAATCATCCTGTTGAGTTGGGGAAGCCAAGGAAGTAGGACTGAGACCGATCAGTAAATCGGTGTGCCCAATTGGCCACTCAATCATGGCTGTCGCCGGCACCCAGCCCAAGCTAGGTTGGGGGAGGATTGATCGTTGCTAGTTGCGAACGTTAGGTTCAAATTCCAGAAGGTAGAGATAGTCATCAAGCGTACTCGCCTTCATGAGCCTCGGATCTGGGGCTGGAGCGCCGTCCAGGATCGCCTGCTGCATCTCCCGGTGTCGGTCTAGCAACACCATCGCGCCCTCCTCAAGTGTGCCCGAAGCGATGAGGTGGAAGACCTCGATGTCCTCTTTGGAGATGAATCGAAGCGCACGATCCGCCATCTGATCGTCTTCATCCGCATCAATCCACGGATCGGTAATGATGACACGCGTTGCTTGAGGTAGATCCAAACCCTTTCCGCCATAGCCCGACAGAACGAGAACTCGGCTATGCCCATCAATGAACAACTGCTTCTCTTTGTTCCGCTGAGAGGCGTTAGACCCCTTGAACACGCTCGTTGGAATTCCTTGCTTACGCAGGATTTCAGCAATGCTGTCGACAAAGGTGTTGTTGTGACTAAAGACGAGGACTTGACGTCCATCATCGACAAACTCTCCCACCATGTCCCTCAGAGCCTCGCCCTTACTGGAAAGCTGCCGGACGTTACCAGGGGTAGCAGTGATGGCTCGCAACCTTTCCAGCATGTTGCTCAGCTTGAAACGGATCTGCGGGGTCGGAACTTCAGCATCGCGTAGCTGTTGCAAATCCTCCAGAACACGCGCCTTAGCCTGTGTGTAGGCCTCCGCTTGGCGCGGCTCCATCGTCACAACCTGCTGTATAAGCTGCTTGTTAGGTGTTCCGCTGGGACTGTCCTTAGACCGCCTAATGAAAATTGGCGCCATGGCCTTCCGTAGACGATCAAGGAATGCAGGGTCTTCTTCGATATGCGCCTTGTACCGTCGCGTGAAGCCGGTATAGCTGCCGAGAAACCCGGGCACCGCGAGATTGATGCCAGACCAAATATCAGCAACATTCCTTGTCAAGGGTGTGCCGTTGATCGAGACGACGCTTGCGCCCTCAATTGAATTGATGACGCCCCATGTCTTTGTGCTTTTGTTTTTCAGCCGCTTAGCTTCATCCGCAAAAATGAAGCCAGGGTCCAAAGACCTGAATAGCTCCTCGTTGCGTGGAACCATCCCGTATGTAGTCACAACAACGTCCTGTTCACGTAGAACATCGACATCTGGCTTCCTGAGTCCGTGGAAGACGCTCCATTTCAAGCCCTTTGCGTGCTCACCCAGGTGCTTGCCAGTCCAATGATCGAGCTCACGAAGTTCCATAAGGATGAGGGCTGGCCCTTTCTTAAGGCCCTTCCTTATCTTTCGTGTCTCAGCGACAGCTCCTAGCACTTGAAATGTCTTTCCTGCTCCACGCTCATCCGCCAGAACGCCGCCAAGTCGGTTCTTGTATAGAGCAACTAGCCAATTCACCCCTGCGGCTTGATTCGGTGAGAACGTTATGCCATTGATGCCTTTAATTTCGCGTTCATCACCAACTGTCTGCGCGTCTAGAAGCTCCTTTACGACTGTTCGCGCACGCTCAATCTCCGCTCCAGATTCGAGTAGCTCTTCATCTAGTGTTGCGAGCCTCAAGAGTGCTCCACTGGAGAGAACCAAAGACGATCCAACCCGAGTTGCATGATCGAGAAGGATGCTTGCCTTGGATAGGCATTCTTGAAGTGAGTGGTTATCTACAAACGCATACACCCCTTTGCTGATCCCTAGCAGCAGGACACCCTCGGGCAGTCGCCGGCCGTAGCGGTCACTCCAAAGCTTATGTGCGAGTCGATCTTGCAGGAAGTGACTGTTGTGAAGGCCAGCAATTTCAACCTTCTCGTCACCACCACGACAGTCGATTACTAGCTCATACTTATCAGAACCATTCGTTTGCTTCTTGACAGCGGCATTGAAGGTGAGGGCTAGAGGTCCCTTCGAGTCAACCAATCTAGTGTTGACCCCATTCGGCGTCGCAAACCAATCCCAACCTTCATCAAGCGAGATCGCCAGATAGACATCTTCAATGGAGGCGCCGATAGGTGCTTGCAGCACAAAGGCACCTTCAATGTCGCTTAGCCTTATGAAGCCAAGAAGGTTAAGGCTCTCAACCAATGTACTGTGGTCAGTATTGATATGGTACCGATTCCAGTTGTTTCCTTCCTTGTGCTCAAGGTGTCCATTCTTGATGTCCACCGACACAGGGGTTGATCCTGCGTAGCGCTCTATAACGACGAAGACACCGCTTATTGGCGTCTGTATGCCTGGGCGATTGATTGATGTCTCTACCCTACCAACAAGGGTTGTGGGAACGTCAGTAATGATTCTTTCGGCGAGAGGAAGTGGTAAATAGCTAGTCCCTAGGACAGGATGGTGCTTCCAATGCGCAGTCACATTTTTTGATTGCTCCGCATCAATGCTAGGCACACGCTCCATCAAGTCGACAACATGCCTTGGAATCGAGGGCTGCGTTATGGTATTCGCATGCGGACAGAAGACAGGTCCGTCAGGAAATAGCCAATCCTTTGGCTCGTTCATCAAACATACAAGCGTTTGTGAATCGTCGTCATTCGGATGCCAGCGGTACATCGCTTCAGCAGCCCGGTTGTAGTAGACCAACTGTCCCCTTGAGTTGAGTAGACGTTCCTGCTTGGCGAACTGGGTCAAATGAAATGCATCGCCAAAGCTTTCAATACGACGACCTGAGCCGTCGTTCTCGGCAGGCATAGAGTCGTACTTCGCATACCACTCAAGCTCACATTCTGGTGCATTGAGTGGGATCGCCTCTGCCAGAAATAGCCTGTTGTCTTTGGTAAGAATCCGCAGTGAAACAACTGTTTTACTCTGTCCTTCCCCGAGCCTTGAGCGCTGCACGTTACTGAGCTGTAGTACTAGCTTGGAGCCTTCTTGCCACCCCGAGCCAGTATCAAAGACCTTCGCGAGCGTGAGATACGAGCCAACAGATGACGCTCTATCGTGCGCAGACAGGTAATCAGGAATTTCCCTAACGTCGTGATCATCCCAACCCCAGTCGTCAGAGCTATACAGCCCAACAAAAGGCTCAACTGTGCTCTCTGGGGTCAGCAGATGCTGAAGAGAAGCTAGGGTTTTAAGTGCGTGGGGGCAGATCCTGAACTGGATTGAGCAGTACTGGCACAATGAGACGAGTTGAACAGTTCCGCTCGAATCGAATCGCCTCCTGAATGCGATGATCTTGATGCTAGCAGCGCTTTCATCGGCTACCTCTACGACGACAAGCCATGGTGCACTTTGCAGCACAGAAGTAAAATGGCCGCTTATTTCCTTGCAGCCATAAACAATGACGTTCTCATTTGGAGCTGCACTTACACCGGATCTCGCGACCTCTTTAGCAAAGCGCTGAAGAGCAGCTGTTAGAGTTTCATCAAGTGCAGCAACAGCGCCGTCAAGTTCACTCGGATGAAGGTTCGTGAGCATGTGGCTCTGGATGAAGGCGCGGGTCAATCCCCTCTCGATGTTATCCCTAAATCTGATGACAATCTATTGGGGAACGTCTTAGTGCGCCACTGACACGATATGCCTTGTTTGAAGGGGTTTTTGATCCACTCTCACTTATTCGTGGTTTTTCTCTTGTGGTACCAGACGGGACTGGGGAGGACGTTGGAGGACGTTCGAGGACGTGGGCCCACCTCCGGATCCTGTTCTTGGTGTTACGCGACCATTGAATCCACCGGCGCCCCGAACATTGCAATCTGGGGAAGCATGAGTAGGTGCCATTGAAATTTGGGGCTAGATGAGTGCATACCGTTGAAAAGTGGGGACGCATGAGTGCGGCGAATGGGGCGGGTTGGTGCGGATCGTCCAGGATAGGGACTTCAATGGCACGAAAGTAGGGCCAACCTAGCTAGAGACTCTTCAAATCATGATTGACCATGGGCTCTACCTTATGGCGGACCCCTGGAATGGCAAGCTCACCCAGCTCGATGAAGATGAATTTTAGGCTTGATCGGGCCCCGCACGATAGGTACGAAGGCGAGGACGCCGGCAAGTACTTCACGTTCCAAGTGATGGTGGGTTCAGTGTCAGGATTCCGGGACAGCACGATTCGTGTTACTACCTATCGTCCCGCTCAAGATCCAATGCGGGGTGATCGGTGGGATGAAGGTGGTGTCGGTTCCGAAGATGCATGGCAGATTTTTGAGAGCTTGCGGATAGGGCGAGCTGACTACTCCAAGGCCGACCTTGGATACTCCAACATGCCCCGGAACATTGTCTTCCTGGATAGCATGTTGATGGCGCCAGGCCTCGGGCAGACCAACGCCGCGGCATATCTCCTCCGTGCGACGTCCCCCCGCTTTTGAGTAGCACGGCGATTTGGAGTCCAATCCCCAACGAGAAGGAGATTGGACGTGAAGAAGCGCTTTTCCGAAGAACAGATCATCGGCTTCCTGCGTGAGGCCGAAGCCGGCGTGGCAGTGAAGGACCTGTGTCGGCGGCACGGATTCAGCGAGGCCTCCTACTACCTGTGGCGCAGCAAGTTCGGCGGCATGAGCGTGCCGGATGCGAAGCGGCTGAAGGAACTGGAGGCTGAGAACGCACGCCTGAAGAGGCTGCTGGCCGAGCAGATGTTCGAGAACGACGTCATCAAGGACGTCCTGCGAAAAAAGCCCTGACCGCACCGGCGCGACGCGACCTGGTGCGGCAGATGATCGATCGGGGGCTGAGCGAGCGGCGCTCATTGGGCGCGCTGCGGATGAGCGCCAGCGCGTTTCGCTACGAGCCTCGCCCGGATCGCAACGTCGAACTGCGCAAGCGGATCCTTGCGCTGGCACAGCGGCACAAGCGCTACGGGGTCGGGATGATCTACCTGAAGCTGCGGCAGGAGCAGTGGCCGGTGAACTACAAGCGGGTGGAACGGCTGTATCAGGAGGCCAGGTTGCAAGTGCGCCGGCGCAAGCGGAAGAAGGTGCTGCTGGGCGAGCGCCAACCCTTGCTTCGGCCGGAAGCAGCCAACCAGGTCTGGTCGATGGACTTTGTGGGGTCGTTTGCGGGAGGGGGCGGAATCCTACGCTAAGGCTTTGGCCAGCGATATTCTCCGGTGAGATTGATGTGTTCCCATCCGAGCGGCGAAACATGGGCCAAGAGATCGGGCGATAGCAGCTTTCCATCGCGTTTCTGGTTTGCAACGACCTCGCCGAGCTTCATGGTGTTCCAGAAGATGATGATGGCGGCGAGCAGATTCATGCCGGCGATGCGGTAATGCTGGCCTTCGGCGGAACGGTCGCGGATTTCACCGCGGCGGTGGAAGCTGATTGCCCGCTTCAGCGCATGATGAGCTTCGCCTTTGTTGAGCCCGATCTGGGCACGCCGTTGGAGTTCGGCATCCAGAATCCAGTCGATCATGAACAGGGTGCGCTCGACGCGACCGACTTCCCGCAGGGCTGTCGCGAGCTCGTTCTGCCGCGGATAGGAGGCGAGTTTCCGCAGAATCTGGCTTGGCGCGACGGTCCCGGCAGCAATGGTGGCGGCGATGCGCAGGATGTCGGGCCAATTGGGGGTTCAGCCGACATACGTGTAAAAATGACTCACAAGGCCCACGTTTGTTCACTAGATCAGTGAGTTAGCGGATATTTTCTGGTGGCCAGACTATGCCGCCAAAGCCAGCTCGATCTCATACGGTTCCGGAATCGCTTCCACGTCGATCAGGTAGTCGCCGAACCGCTTCACGTGGCTGGTCACGTACGGGCTGAGCGAAGCCACGTCCTCCCGGGTGATCTTCCACCCCTGCCGCATCAGGGACTTCATGATCCGGGTCTGTTCGACCACGTTGTAGAAGATGACGGCAGTGGAGACCAGGTCGTTGTATTTGACGGCCTTCTCCTGCTCGACGGGGTCGTTGTCGGCAATCACCCCCTCTCCGCCGAAGAAGAAATACTTCGCGAAGCCGTTGTAAGCCTCCACCTTGTTGGTCGAGGCCGTGATCTGCTCGCGCAGTTCGCGGTTGGAGATGTACTGCAGCAGGAACAACGTGCGCACGGCCGAACCTAGCGCCTTGAAGGCCTGGTACAGACGGTTCTTGCGGCTGTAGTTGCCCAGCTTGCGCAGTAACGTCGAGGCCGCGATCGTACCGGTCTTGATCGAGAGCACGACCTGCATCAGGTCCTTCCAGTGGGTCTCAATGAGGTCCCAGTCGACCGTGTCGCGGAACAGCGGTTCGATGTGCTCGTAGCGGATATCCTCGTCCGGGCGGAAGAACTTGTATTCGCGCCAGTTGCGGATGCGTGGCATCAGTTGGATGCCCAGCAGGTGCGAGAGCCCGAACACCGGCAACGACTGTCCCTGCGTATCGGCGTGGACGGTATCCGGCTGGATGTCGGAGGTGTTCTTCAGCAGGCCGTCGATGATGTAGACCGCCTCCCAGACACCGCACGGGATGAAGTGGCTGAACAGCGCCACGTAAGTATCCGAGACATGGTGGTAGGCGATGCCACCGTAGCCGCCATAGCGGATGTGGTACGACGCCAGCAGGTTCTGGTCGTAGAGGTCGTACTTGGTGCCGTCAGCGGCCGCGCTCTTGCCGTCGCCCCAGAATTTGGGGAGCTGCAGGCCTGCGTAGCTGTTGATGATATCGCGGCAAGCCGCCGCCAACTTGTTGGCGTCCACATGGCGACGGTTGACGAACGACAGCATGTGCGCCGAGACGGCGCCACGCAGATGCCGGGCGGACTGGGCCGGCCCGAGGTTGCAGCCATAGGTGAAGGCGGTGAGGACGTAGCGCTCAGTTGGCTGTTCTATCTTGGCGTCCGAGCCGGACAGCGGCCCGAAGTGTCGGGGCCAGCGTGTCCAATGCGCCACGTCGCACAGGATCTCGATGACGCTGCGTTCAGGCAGGCGGTCGAGGATGGCGGTTTCCAGGGCGCGGGCCCCGCGGCTCATCTCCTTGGCCTTGCTGCGCTTGAGTACCGGGATGCCGTCCTCGCCGATGATCACCTGACCGTTCTCCAGGTAGCTCTGGTCGGTCAGATCAGCGACCTGCATCAGGCGTGATTGCAGCGCATTGACGAAGCCAACAGCGGTCGACGGCAGCCCCACCTGCTTGCAGTAATCCTCCAGCATCGGCTCGCATTGCTCCCACGGCAGCAACTGCTCACGGTAGTCGGCGTAGGTTTCCGATCCGCGCACGGCCACGTCGCCCGATTTCAGCTCGTTGGCCAGCGACGAGAACACGCAGACCTCGAACAGGCGCCGGTGAATGCGCTCCTCGCCCTGCTCGGTGCGATGGACGATGGTCTTGCGCCAGAGCTGGGTGGTGAACGCCAGATCGACCGGTTCATCCAACCAGTCGCCGCGGGCCCGCTCCTGCGTCAGGATCAGTTCAATCGCATCGATCAGCGAGCGGTCTTCCGTGGTCGAAGCCAAGTCCAGCATGCGCACCATCCGCAGGATGGTGGCGCGGTGGCTCTTGTAGTACGGCCACAGCAGCGGCAAGTGGTTGTCGCCGCTGTGCGCGGCAATGGCGTTGCAGTCGGCCTGCAGGGTCTGTACGCCACCGTGGGCGTTGACCAAGCGCCGGATTTCCCGGCCCGCCTCGGTGTCGCCGGGATGATGGTCAAGGACGCGAACCACGTCCGACATCGTCGCCACGATCGCCTCGGTCTTCTCGCGGTAGCGTGCCCGCAACCGCTCCAGTTCCTCACGCCCCCGGTTGTGGATGTTGCCCATGCGCTTGCTGAACATCTCCGCGAGATCATCTCGGGTCTGGACCCGGGCCCGGTGGATCAGGCACACCAGTACGGCGTAGCGCTTGGCGGGTCGGAATTTGCGCAGTTCGGAAGCATCCAGCGCCCGTGCCTCGGCGGCGAAGTGCTTGCGCTTGATCTCTGGGATGCCAGTCAGGTGCACCTCGCTGCCCACCAACTCGCCCAGTTCAGCGATATGGTCGATCAGCTCCTGGAAGTGTTGCAGCGAAGAGCGCTTGGGCAGGCGTTTGATTGCGTGCAGCGGGCTCTTCTGGCGCCCTTCTTCGACCTGCAGGAGGCCTTCAAGGCGCTGCTTTTCGTCGACGGTCAGCCGCGCCTCAATCTGGGCGAAATAGCGACCGTTGACCAGCGTGCGGATGCGCCGGGTCAGGCGATCCAATGTGGAGAACGCCGGCAACTCGACGCGATCGCGCACGAGTTGTTCGATGGCCACGTTGATCAGATCCGCCGGGTTGTCCATCACCGCGGCGGCTTCGTATACCGCCCGTGCCGCGATCTTCAGTCCGCCATCGCCGAACGCCCGGACCTGCAGGAACTGGCGGACCCGGCGGTAGTAGCGATAGCGCGAGGCGTTGGCGAGGTCCGCCGGCTTTACCTGCACCCTCAGCTTCAGCGCGCCGCGGATATGGCGCACCACCGCAAGCGGCACTTCGTCCAACACGGGGAAATACCCCAGCCGCTGGAAAGTCTTGAGCAGAATCGTCAGCGTCAGGCGATGCGCAGGCTGCCGGGTGTTCTCGGCAACGAAGGCCAGCTCGGCGTCGGTTGGCGTGTAGGCCGCAACCAGTTCGCGTACAACCGGATTGCGCTTGAATTGCGGGTATGCCGTCCGTTCGATCGACGCCATTCAGTTTCCTCGGGTAGTTGCAGGCCCTGGCAGCGTTGGCGTTTCCGGCAAGCTCGCTTCGATCCGCCGGCGGGCGAAGGGATCGCCGCCATCGATGTACCGCATCGCCGAATGCACGTCGCGCCAGCCGACGTATTCCATAAGCGCCTTCACGTCCCAGCCGTTGGCGTTGGCCCAGCCGGCGAAGCCGCGACGCAGGGAATGGCTGCTGTACTCCTCTGCATCCGGGAGTCCCGCAGCGGTGAGCAGGCGGCGCAGTAGCGGGATCAGGCTGTTCGGATGCAGCGGTGCTTCGCCGACGTGGCCCCAGCGGTCTATGCCGCGGAACAACGGTCCTTGCGTCAGCTCGGCCACAGCCGTCCACTCGGCGGTCGCGGTCACCGGGCACAACCGCGACAACGCCGGCACCTTGTACGTGGTGCCCAGCGCCTGGCGGTCACCCTTGCTGCGCGGCAGGAAACAGGTCATGCCTTCGCCCGGGACCAGGCGCAGGTGTTCGGCCTGTACGCGGATCAGTTCGTCGCCGCGAAAGCCGCGCCAGAAGCCCAGCAGGATCAGGGACCGGTCGCGCCGATGGCGCAGCTCGTCCGCGCGGTCACCGCGTTCGCTGGCGGCTGCGATCGCAGCACCGAGCCAGTCGTCCACCTGCACCAGTCGCGTCAGTTGTAGCGGTTCGGCCTGATTCTCGATCGAAGGGTGCAAGGTCTGGATGCCCTTGAGCACCTTGCGCACCAGCGGCGCCCGGGTGGGATCGACGAACCCATGCTCGCGATGCCAGTGCGCCAGCGCGGCGAGGCGCTGGCGGAGCGTGTTGTTCGCGAACTGCGTGGCGTGGTCGGCCAGGTAGCGGGCCACGCTGTCCGGCGTGGCCGGCAGGTGCCCACCCCATTCAACCTCGAAATGCCGCAGCGCCGAGCCGTAGCTGCGCTGGGTGTTCTCGCGACTGGCGGCTTCGAGGTAGCGGTCCACAGTCGTCATGTCGGCTCGCCTTCAGTGCAACGCGGCGATCAGGGGGCATGACACTCGGCCTTGATGCGTGCGGCATGCAACGACCAGTTGGGACAGCGCCGTCTCCATGCGCTGGAGATCGGCCAGACGTGTCCGAACATCCGCCAGGCGTGCCGCAGCAAGTTCGGCGGCCTCATCGCAGTGGGTGCCGTCCTCCAGCCGGAGCAGTTGCGCGACCTCGTCCAGGCTGAACCCCAGTCGCTGCGCTGATCTGATGAACCTGACCCGGGCCACGTCCGAGGCGCCATAGCGGCGAATGCCGCCATAAGGCTTCTCAGGCTGGTCGAGCAATCCCTTGCGCTGATAGAAGCGGATCGTTTCCACGTTGACGCTGGCCGCCTTGGCGAGCGCACCGATCGTCAGGTTTTCCGGGGAGGACGGCATGGTACTTGATCCCGTACTTAACTACAGGAGTAGCTTACGCTCGTCAGCATTCGTCGGTAAAGACCATGTCCCGAATCCTCCGCTTCTATTCAGCGCCGCTGGCGTGCGCGGTCGTGCCGCAACTCGGTTGCGGATGCCTGGCCAAGCCAGTGCTGATCCGCCTGGAAGGCGAAGCCGCCGTCGAACGGGCCTGGCTGCATCGCAGCGGTGAGGTGATTGCGGTCGAATGGAAGCGCGAGCTCGATGCAGGCCGGCAGGTCGACTTGCTATGGGCCGCCCTCGGAGGCCAGAGCGATGAGATTATCCCCGTCCCCGCCGCGCCCGTATCGGAACTGCTCGCGTCCTTCCCCGATCCGGCCTGCTGGTACGGGCGCGAGAGCGTCGATCATCTCAGCGAAGAGGAAGCGCACACCCTGGCGGCACGGGTCGTGCTGCGCCTGTCAGAGGCGGGTGTACCCCTGCCCGAGGGTGCGGCCCTGCAATGCGACCTGGCATGCGCGTTTCGGGACGTGCTCATCGATGAGGAGGTGGTTCCCATCGAGACCCGCCTTGACCGGCTGTATGTCGCCGCAAGCACCGTACTTCAGCAGCATGTCGGCGCGCAGCAGGAGAGGCGCTGGAAAGTCCCGCTGCGCGCTTGCATGCATCTGCCTACATGTTGATAGGGACACGAGCGCTTCCCGGCGGCGTCGACGGCGTGCCCGGTACGTCCGTGCTCTTCCTGCGGGCGTTCAAGCGATGGCGGGGGCTGAAGCCGGAGGTCTATCCGACTTGCCTTGATGGCCAGCCGGCTGTGATCAAGGACTACCGCCGCTATCGCCGGACATCGCTGGCCCAGGTGGCGCGACTGCTGGTGCGGCGCGAAGCCCGGATCCTGCGTCAACTGCGCCAACGGTTCAGCGATCTGCCGCCCACCACGCGTTCAATGGCACTGCTGCACAAGCCTGGTTGGGCGAGGCTGATTCGCGACGGTTGGAAATGGCTGTATCGACAAACCTTGCTTCGGGCTGAACGTGCCGCCCAGTCCCCACGAAGTACGCCTTGAGTGCGTACTTGGGTACGGCACTAGCATGAGTCCCGCTCAATCAATCACCGTGGAGGCACACAGCCCGATGCAGACCAAGACCAAGAAGACCGGCCGTGGCGCCCTGTTCGCCGGGGGGATGGCGGCGATCCTCGCCTCCACGTGCTGCCTCGGACCGCTGGTGCTGGTGGCGTTGGGGTTCAGCGGAGCCTGGATCGGCAATCTTTCGGCATTCGAACCCTACCGGCCCCTCTTCATCGGCGCGGCCCTGGTTGCCATGTTCTTCGCCTGGCGCCGCATCTATAGGCCGGCAGCTGCCTGCGCACCGGGTGAGGCCTGCGCCGTGCCGCAGGCCAGGACCGCCTACAAAGTGTTGTTCTGGATCGTCGCCGCCTTGATTTTGCTGGCGCTGACGTTCCCCTACCTCGCACCGTTGTTCTACTGACACCACTGGAGGATTCGCAGATGAAGAAACTCGCCGCCGTACTTGCCTTGGGCCTCGCGTTCACCGCCCCCACCTGGGCCGCGACCAAGACCGCCACGCTCGACGTGCCCGGCATGACCTGCGCCACTTGTCCGATCACCGTCAAGAAGGCGCTGAACAAGGTCGAGGGTGTGGCTCAAGTCGAGGTCAGTTACGAAAAAAAGGAAGCTGTCGTGATCTTCGATGATGCCAAGACCACCCTCAAGGCGCTCACCGAAGCGACGACCAACGCGGGCTATCCGTCCAGCGTGAAGGAATGAGGCCGTGAGGACTGCGGTCCAACCGATCCGTTGGATCGCCCGACTCGGCGACAAGGCCGGCTCAATCGGCGCTGTAGTGTCCGCCATGGGCTGTGCGATGTGCTTCCCCGCCATCGCCAGCCTCGGCGCGGCCATCGGGCTCGGCTTCCTCAGCCGGTGGGAAGGCCTCTTCGTCAACACGCTGCTCCCGCTGTTTGCCGGACTCGCGCTCGTCGTCAATGCACTGGGCTGGCTCAGCCATCGGCAGTGGCACCGCAGCGTGCTGGGCATGCTGGGACCGGTCATCGTGCTGCTGTCGCTCTATCCCTGGTTCAAGTACGGGTGGAGCAGCTACGCCACCTACGCCGGGCTCGGTTTGATGGTGGCGGTGTCTCTGTGGGATCTGGTGTCGCCGGCCAGCCGCCGTTGCGGGCCAACACATTGCGACGCACCGGGGCCGCGGCCATGACACCGGCAAAACCCACCGAACGCATGAAGGCCTGGTTGCGATCGAAGAAGGACGATTTCTTCGCGGTCGCGGTGATGGCTGGCCTCGTGCTCCTGCTGATCGTGGCGGCGCCGTATTGCTGCTGATGGCGAGCATGATTTCGAGGCCGCACCAGGCGGCACGCAGCCGCTCGCACGGACTTGTGGCGTCGCCACTCCATATTTGGATCTGAACAGAGATTGGGAACCCCATGAACGAACGCATCTTGAACGTGACCGGCATGACCTGCGCGGACTGCGCCCTCCACGTGGAGAACGCACTGCGATCGCTGTCGGAACTCACCGAGGTCACGGTCAGCTATCCCAGGCAGGAAGCCCGCGTCCACAGTGCCCAACCGGTGACGCTGGAGCAATTGAACGCCGCCTTGCCCCGTAACTATCGGCTGGTGGAGACGGCGGAGCGCGAGCGCACAACGCCTGGATCCGCGAAGCCTTCGGGCATCGACAACGTGCTGGGCGCCTTGGGTGGATTGTTCAGGTCGCGCAACACATCGAGTCCCGCGGATTCGGCGGACACGCCGGCGCGTCTGCGGATCGCCATCCTCGGCAGCGGCGGCGGCGCCATGGCCGGCGCCCTCAAGGCCGCAGAATTGGGCGCCCAGGTCACGCTGATCGAACGCGGCACGATCGGCGGCACCTGCGTCAATATCGGCTGCGTGCCCTCGAAGATCATGATCCGTGCCGCGCACGTTGCACACCTGCGGCGGACCAGTCCGTTCGACGCTGGCGTCGCCGCAGGCGAACCCGCCATCGACCGCGCACGCCTGTTTGCCCAGCAGCAGGCCCGCGTCGACGAATTGCGCCACGCCAAGTACGAATCCATCCTGGACGGAAACCCGAACATCGAAGTCGTGCGGGGCGAGGCGCGCTTCAAGAATGGACACACCTTGGGCGTTCGCCTGGCCGATGGTGGCGAGCGTGACGTGGCGTTCGACCGGTGCCTGATCGCGACCGGCGCCAGCGCCGCGGTGCCGCCGATCCCGGGCCTGAAAGACACTCCCTACTGGACGTCGACCGAAGCGCTGGCCAGTGAACGCATCCCCGAGCGATTGGCCGTCATCGGCTCCTCGGTGGTGGCGGTCGAGCTGGCGCAGGCCTTCGCCCGGCTGGGCAGCCGGGTCACGGTCCTGGCGCGCAGCAGCTTGTTCTTCCGCGAGGATCCGGCCATCGGCGAAGCGGTGACCGCGGCCTTCCGCGCCGAGGGCATCGAGGTGCTGGAACAGACCCAGGCCAGCCAGGTGTCGTACCTGGACGATGAATTCGTCCTCGCCACAAACCACGGCGAACTGCGCGCCGACCGGCTGCTGGTCGCCACCGGCCGCTCGCCCAACACCCGCAGTCTGGCCCTGGACGCGGCGGGCGTCACCGTCAATGCACAAGGCGCCATCGTCGTCGACCGCGCCATGCGCACCTCCGTGCCGCACATTTATGCCGCCGGCGATTGCACCGACCAGCCGCAGTTCGTCTACGTGGCTGCAGCGGCCGGCACCCG
This sequence comes from Pseudoxanthomonas japonensis, assembly GCF_043632995.1. Classification (NCBI taxonomy): domain Bacteria; kingdom Pseudomonadati; phylum Pseudomonadota; class Gammaproteobacteria; order Lysobacterales; family Lysobacteraceae; genus Pseudoxanthomonas; species Pseudoxanthomonas japonensis. The sequence continues at coordinate 57,325 of NZ_CP171633.1, forward strand.
CGCGGCCATCAACATGACCGGTGGCGACGCGGCACTGGACCTGACCGCGATGCCGGCGGTGGTGTTCACCGACCCGCAGGTGGCCACCGTGGGCTACAGCGAGGCCGAAGCACACCATGACGGCATCGAGACTGAAAGCCGCACGCTCACGCTCGACAACGTGCCGCGAGCGCTGGTCAACTTCGACACCCACGGCTTCATCAAGCTGGTCGCCGAGGCCGGCAGCGGCCGGCTGATCGGCGTGCAGGCGGTCGCGCCGGAAGCGGGCGAGATCATCCAGGCCGCCGCACTCGCGATCCGGGCCCGGATGACCGTGCAGGACCTGGCCGATCAGTTGTTCCCCTACCTGACCATGGTCGAGGGGCTCAAGCTCGCCGCGCAGACCTTCACCAAGGACGTGAAGCAGCTGTCGTGTTGTGCGGGCTGAGCCGCCAAGTGCAGCCATGAACGCCTATACGATCTCCAGCCTGGCCGAAGACGCAGGCGTAAGTGTCCATGTGGTGCGCGACCATGTGGTGCGCGGCCTGCTGCATCCGGCACGGCGCACGGAAGGCGGGTACGGAATTTTCGACGAACGGTCGCTGGCGCGGCTGCGCTTCGTGCGCACCGCCTTCGAGGCCGGCATCGGGCTGGACGAACTGACGCACCTGTGCCGGGCCATCGATGCGCATGACGACGCCCAAGTACGGGATTGCGTGCAGCGCCTGCTGGGGCGCGTTGCGGCGAAGCAGACGACATTGTCCGAAGTCACGGCAAAGCTGGCCGAATTGGCTGATGGCAGCGATCGGGAGTGAATCGTGGCGCGCAGTCTCCCACACCAGGCGAAGCAGTCGGCAACGGAGAGCGCCAACGCAGCCAGACCCGGTGCAATCTCCCGGCTGCGCGCGTGGGGCTGGGGCGCGCTCGCCGTGCTGTCCTGCCCCTGTCATCTGCCCGTGCTGGCGCTACTCCTGTCGGGGACGGCGGCCGGCGCCTTCCTGGACCATCATCTGGGCATGACGGCGCTCGCGTTCGCGACGCTGTTCGTCGTGTCGCTGATCTGCGCCTTGCGCGCCATACCGAGGCACCCATGAACGACGCTACCGAGAACACCACCGTCAGTTGTTGCGTTTGTTGCAGGGAGATTCCGCTGACTGCGGCATTGACGCCGGAAGGCACCGGATATGTCGAGCATTTTTGCGGAGTGGAATGCCTGCAGCGCTTCAGGATGCGCGCCGAAGGCGCCAGCGGGGCGGACCCGGCGCAAGACCCGCGCCACGAATGAACCCTGCGGCGCCACCGCTATTCTCGGTGTTGGCCCTCGACGGCGGCGGCGCACGCGGTTACCTGACACTCAAGATTCTCGAACACGTCGAAACGTACTTGAACGCGCTGACCGACGCGACGCTTCCCCTCGGCGCCCGGTTCGACCTGATCTGCGGCACCTCGACTGGCGGCATCATCGCGCTGGCGCTTGCGCTCGGCCAGCCGGTTAGTGCGGTGTCGGCCTCGTACGAGGCACACCTTCCACGCATCTTCGGCGCGGCAATGCGCCGCCCCAGTTGGATCGGCACCTTCCGTCCCCGCTACCGCACCGATGCTTTGCGCAAGGCAATGCAGGCTTTTTTCGGCGAACGCACGCTGGAAGATGTACGGACGGATGTCTGCGTGACGGCGACCTCGCTGGTCAACGCACGGCCGCTGCTGTTCCGGAGCGATTACGTCCAGCCAGCGATCCATGGCCATGACCGCCTGGTCGAATTGGCATTGGCCACGTCCGCGGCGCCAACCTTCTTTGCCGCGCAGTCCACCGCGCACTGGACCGATCTGGTGGACGGCGGATTGTACGCCAACAACCCCGCGCTGCTGGGTGTGGTGGAGGCCTTCCGCTTCAGCCGCAAGAGCCGCCGCGGCATGGCGCCGCCTTACGACCTCGGCGCCACCTGCCTGGAGCAACTGGCCGTGTTGTCGGTGGGCACCGGCGAACTGTGTGCCATGCCCTACGATCCGGATCGGCTGCGAGCAGGCGGCCGGCTCGCGTGGGGCGCACACTTTCACAGCGTTTCCAACGAGAGCCAATCCCAGTACGTCGACCTGCTGGCCGAGGGCCTGCTTGGCCCGGCTTATCACCGTCTCAACCCGCGTCTGGACACCCCGATGGCGATGGACGATATCCGCCGCCTGCCGATGTTGAAGAACCTGGCGGCACTGTCCGAGCAGGATATGGCCTTCCTGCGCACGCGCATCGCCGCATCCTGTCCCGCGTGACGACCGCCTGTGATCGCCTGGCAAGAACGATGTCCGCGGATCCACGAACCAAACGTGAACTGAACTCGCCGGAGGCCATTGCCGACCTTGTGGATGCCTTTTACGCGGAAGTAGTGGCTGACTCGGTGCTTGGGCCGATTTTCAAAGACATTGACCTGCAGCAACATAAACCAATAGTTCGCGCTTATTGGCGCAAGATGCTGCTCAGAAACCGCGAAAGCTACCGGCGCAACATGATTGCCAGGCATATCTCGCTGCATGCTCGACACCCCCTGCAACACCGACATTTCCAACGGTGGCTGGCGTTATTCGTGGAAACCGTGGATGAGCGATTCAGTGGAAATTCCGCCATCCGCGCCAAGCGTCTTGCATCCACGATCGCCACTCACCTGGAGGCCCTGCTGAAACGAGTTCGACATAAAGGAGAAGAACATGAGTGAGAGCAAACATTTCGACCTGATCGTGATCGGAGGCGGGATGTCAGGGCTTCCCTTCGCCCAGAAAGCCGCACTCAAAGGCCGGAAGACCGCCCTGGTCGAGCGGGAGCTGCTCGGCGGCACCTGCCTCAATCGTGGCTGCATCCCGACCAAGACCATGATCCATTCGGCGAAGATCATGCACCACGTGCGCCGCGCGGCCGAGTTCGGCATCGTGGCCGGGGAGCCGAAGGCGGATCTCGCAGCGATCGTCCGGCGCAAGGACGAGGTGGTGAAGCCGATCCGGGACGGTGCGTACCGGGGTGTCGGAAAAATCGAAAATCTTCACTTGATCGAGAGCGATGCGCGCTTCGATGGACCTGGGCGCCTGATCGTCGGCGAACGCATGCTGGAGTCCGCGATGATCGTCATCAACACGGGCACGGAGGCGACCGTTCCGCCCATCGACGGGTTGGACGGCGTGGACTACCTGACCAACCGGTCTGCGCTCGATCTGACGGAGTTGCCGGAGTCCTTGACTATTGTGGGCGGTGGCTACGTCGGCGTCGAATTCGCCCAGATGTACGCACGTTTTGGCTCACGGGTCACGCTGCTCCAGCGCGCCGAGCGTCTCGTGCCGAACGAGGAGCCGGATATCAGTGCAGTTCTGGCCGAAGTGTTTCGACGTGAGGGAATCGAGGTGGTGACTGGAGCCGAGGTGACTAGCGTCAAGCAGTCGGGCGGCACCATTGTGGTCAACGCCCGCACAGGCGCCGGGGAGCGAACCTTCGAGAGCACGCACCTGCTGCTCGCCACTGGACGTACGCCGAATACAGCCGGCTTGAACTTGGCAGCGGTCGGCGTGGAAACCGATCGTGCCGGTTTCATCAAAGTCGACGATCAATTCCGGACGTCGGCCGCCGGCATCTGGGCGATGGGTGACGTGAAAGGTCCACCAATGTTTACCCACTCGGCGCGAGATGATGCGGAGATCCTCTATCGCGCCCTGATCAAGGGCGACCCCGCCGCGACAGCGGACCAGAGGCTCGTGCCGCACGCCGTATTCACCGATCCTTCTATCGGTTCTGTTGGACTGACCGAGTCCGAAGCGAGGAAGCAGGGATACACGCTCAAGATCGGGGTGCAGCCGTTCAAAGCGGTGGCGAAGGCCCGCGCCATCGGCGAAACCGACGGGTTCATCAAGATCATCGCCGATGACGCGACCGACAAGGTCTTGGGTGCGCACATCATCGGCCCCGAGGGCGACAACCTGATCCACGAGCTGATTGTCGCCATGCGGGTCGGCGCCACCTTTCAAGACGTTGCCCGCGCCATCCATATCCACCCGACCCTGGCGGAAGGCGTGAACGTGGCTGCCGGCGGCGTGCACCGCGAGGAAGGGGCGGGTTGATGCAAGGGCAACAAGGCTCTGACGCTGATACGCCCATGCCTGGCGCACCAAAACCCCGCCGAAGCGGGGTCGGGAAAGTGCCTCCAAGATCACTCAGACCGCAGAGCTGGCAAGCGCCGCGTCGTGATGTTTTGCTTGATCGTCCACCAAGGATTGCAGCACCCCGAAACCCTGCCCAGGTGATATACGTGTGCGCTCTGGGTTTCGGTACAGGGCCGCGATGAAGTCTGGGCATTGGTGGTAGATAAACACGACGGCTTTCTCACCGAGAATTTCCGGCGCATGCAAGAACAAGGGCAACTCTGCCAGCAAGTAACGCACGCCGAGCAATGCTGCCTGCGTGCTGACCGGTTCGTTCTCGGATGCTGCCAGTACCCAATGCGTCGTGTCGAGGCAACCTTGACGGAAGGGCTGGTCGGTCTCGAACGCCTGACACAAGGCGGTGTGGTGCTTTACGTACGCTGGGTTTACCTCCAGTGATTGGCACCCGAAGATCTTGAGATCCCTGTCACCGGCGGCGCGTTCGATCTTGTTGTACAGGTACCGGGTTTGTCGCTGCGTTTTTCTTATGGCCTGCGCAGGCGTGTAACCACGCGCCTGCAGCGTGAATCGGGTCACATCGTCCGGAATGAACAACGCAACCGGCCGCTCGTCGCGCTCGCAGAACTCCAGAATCGACCTGATGCGTTCGGCGCTGAAATAACTATTGAACGGGCTGATCCCGATGAGAGCGGCAGCCCCTCGCTCCCAGTGTCGGGTACACGTCCCCGTGACGCCTTCCAACTTCATGTGTCTTTCTCCATCCGTAATACGGCGTGCATGGCACGCACGGTCAAGCCGCGACCGGCTGAGGCAGATCGCGAGTCAGGTAGGTGATGGGAAGACTCAGGCTTTCGGCGGGGGATGAGGCGGTCGCTCCCGTCTGGCAAGATCGAGAGCGTTGAGTGAATCCGGTCGGATCGATGCTCTGAAATCAAAGAGAAACATGGGCGCGTAAATCAGTGCGCTGCAAACGTGCAGGCACCCTATATCCTCGCCAGCACAGGACCCGCCAACGCGCCCTTGATCGGTTGTCGTCCCGTCAGAGTACGCGCACTGCTGACTCTTCACCGATGAGTCGGTCGAGGCCAATGTCACTGGCGATAGCGAAACGCACAAGATGGCCACAATGAGCAGCCAGCCCGGGAATCGCAGTCGTCGGAGGGTGTTCATGGCATTGCGGCGCACCCGCTGAACCTAGCATACCGTCTCTCGTTCCGCATACAGCGCGTACTTCGACGTGGCGCCATTGATCCAGCTATTCGGGCCCCATGCGCGGAGTGCTTGTGTCCGAACAGTTTGGCGTTGCTTGAACTGTCCGTGGCTGGCACGACCGCGCCAATGCCAGCTTGGATACGCCAACCCGCTCGCGATCTCGTCTATTCGGGGTACAGCCGACATACGTGTAAAAACCATGCACAGGATCGCGAAAGTTGTTTTTGATCAATGTGTTGCGTGACTTTCGACGCATGCCGACCAACCCCGGCAGCTCAGTCGTCCAGATCCAGATCCGGCTCCACCGGCGGTGGGACCAACTTGATATCGATCGTGTAGTCCCCGAAACGCTTGATGTGGCTCGTCAGATAGGGGCTCAGGTAGGCCACTTGGGTGGAGGTGATCTTCCAGCCACTCTTGCGGAGGAGCCGAATCAGGCGGCTCTGCTGGACCGCATTCCAGCACATGACGGCGTTAGCGACGACGTTGTTGTACTTGATCGCCTTTTCCTGTTCGACCGGGTCATTGCGAGCAATGACGCCCTCACCGCCGAAGAACAGGTGCTTGGAAAACCCATTGAAGGCTTCGACCTTGTTCGTGGCTGCCGTGATCTGCTCGCGAAGTTGGAGGTCCGAGATATAGCGCAGCAGGAACAAGGTGCGCACGGCCGCCCCCAATTCCTTGAAGGCATGGTACAGCCGGTTCTTCCTGCTGGCGGATCCAAGCTTGCGCAGCAGGGTGGATGCGGCCATGCGACCGTTGCGGATCGAAATCACTACCTGCATCAGATCCTTCCAATGCCGTTCAATCAGCGCCCAGTCGATGCGTTCCTTGAATATCGCATCGATATGGTCATAGCGCACCTTCGCGTCGGGCCGATAGAACCGGTAGTCCTTCCAGTTGCGAATTCGTGGCATCAGTTCAATTCCCAGAAGGTGTGCCAAACCGAACACGGTGTATGACTGACCCTGGGTGTCCGCATGGATTTTTGTGGGCTGAAGGTCCGACGTGTTCTTCAGCAGTCCGTCCAGGAGGTAGACGCCTTCCCATACGCCGCAGGTAATGAACTGGCTGAAGAACGCAATATAGGGGGTCGTCTCAGAAAACGGAAAATAAAGCACGCTAAGGCGTAACTACCCTCGGCTACACCGCGTCGGCACCACGCGGCTCTTTCTCCCCTTGCAGCGAAGCAATCAGCGGGCAAGAAACGTTCCCTTGCCGCGCATGGCAGGCGAACACAAGTTCGGATAGCACGGTTTCCATGCGCGCCAGGTCGGTCATTTTTTCGCGCACGTCCTGAAGCTTGTGCTCGGCCAGGCTGCTGGCTTCCTCGCAGTGGGTGCCGTCATCCAGCCTCAGCAGCTCTGCGATCTCGTCGAGGCTGAATCCGAGCCGCTGGGCTGATTTCACGAAGCGCACCCGCGTCACATCCGCCTCGCCATAGCGGCGGATGCTGCCATAGGGCTTGTCCGGCTCCGGCAACAAGCCCTTGCGCTGATAGAACCGGATTGTTTCCACGTTGACCCCGGCCGCCTTGGCGAAAACGCCAATAGTCAGATTCTCCAAATTTTTTTCCATATCGCTTGACTCCGTACATTGGTACGGAAGTAAGCTTAAGCTATCCAATCCAGATTTGAAAGGACAAGCGTATGTCTGAACCTCAAAACGGGCGCGGGGCGCTCTTCACTGGCGGGCTAGCCGCCATCCTCGCCTCGGCTTGCTGCCTGGGGCCGCTGGTTCTGATCGCCCTGGGGTTCAGCGGCGCTTGGATCGGCAACTTGACGGTGTTGGAACCTTATCGCCCGATCTTCATCGGCGCGGCGTTGGTGGCGCTGTTTTTCGCCTGGCGGCGCATCTACCGACCGGCGCAAGCCTGCAAACCAGGGGATGTGTGTGCGATTCCCCAAGTGCGCGCTACTTACAAGCTCATTTTCTGGGTCGTGGCCGCGCTGGTTCTGGTCGCGCTCGGATTTCCCTACGTCATGCCATTTTTCTATTAATCACAGGAGTTCATCATGAAAAAACTGTTTGCCTCTCTCGCCATCGCTGCCGTTGTTGCCCCCGTGTGGGCCGCCACCCAGACCGTCACGCTGTCCGTACCGGGCATGACCTGCTCCGCTTGTCCGATCACCGTCAAGAAGGCGATTTCCAAGGTCGAAGGCGTCAGCAAAGTTAACGTGACCTTCGAGACACGCGAAGCGGTTGTCACCTTCGATGATGCCAAGACCAGCGTGCAGAAGCTGACCAAGGCCACCGAAGACGCAGGCTATCCGTCCAGCGTCAAGAAGTGAGGCACTGAAAACGGCAGCGCAGCACATCTGACGCCCTTGTCTGCTACCACAAACGAAAAAGGATCTGTCGCATGACCCATCTAAAAATCACCGGCATGACCTGCGACTCGTGCGCGGCGCACGTCAAGGAAGCGCTGGAAAAAGTACCCGGCGTCCAATCTGCCATAGTGTCCTATGCCAAGGGCGCGGCCCAGCTCGCCCTTGATCCAGGCACAGCGCCGGACGCACTGACCGCCGCCGTGGCTGGCCTGGGCTACAAAGCGATGCTCGCCGATGCCCCGCCGACCGACAACCGCACTGGGCTGTTCGACAAGGTGCGCGGCTGGATGGGTGCCGCCGACAAGGGCAGCGGCGGCGAGCGCCCGTTGCAAGTCGCCGTGATCGGCAGCGGTGGAGCCGCGATGGCGGCAGCACTGAAGGCCGTCGAGCAAGGCGCGCAGGTCACGCTGATTGAGCGCGGCACCATCGGCGGCACCTGCGTCAACGTCGGTTGTGTGCCGTCCAAGATCATGATCCGCGCCGCCCACATCGCCCATCTGCGCCGGGAAAGCCCATTCGACGGCGGCATGCCACCCACACCGCCGACGATCTTGCGCGAGCGGCTGCTGGCCCAGCAGCAGGCCCGTGTCGAAGAACTCCGTCATGCCAAGTACGAAGGCATCCTGGACGGCAATTCAGCCATCACCGTTCTGCACGGTGAAGCGCGTTTCAAGGACGACCAGAGCCTTATCGTTAGTTTGAACGAGGGTGGTGAGCGCGTCGTGATGTTCGACCGCTGCCTGGTCGCCACGGGTGCCAGTCCGGCCATGCCGCCGATTCCGGGCCTGAAAGAGTCACCCTACTGGACTTCGACCGAGGCCTTGGTCAGCGACACCATTCCCGAACGCCTGGCCGTCATCGGCTCGTCGGTGGTGGCGCTGGAACTGGCGCAAGCCTTCGCCCGGCTGGGTAGCCAGGTCACGATCCTTGCGCGCAGCACGCTGTTCTTCCGCGAAGACCCTGCCATCGGCGAGGCCGTCACAGCCGCCTTCCGTGCCGAAGGAATCAAGGTACTGGAACATACGCAAGCCAGCCAAGTCGCCCATGTGGACGGCGAATTCGTGCTGACCACTGGACAGGGCGAAGTGCGCGCCGACAAGCTGCTGGTCGCCACCGGCCGGACACCGAACACGCGCAGCCTGGCATTGGAAGCGGCGGGGGTAGCCGTCAATGCGCAGGGGGCCATCGTCATCGACAAGGGCATGCGCACCAGTAGCCCGAACATCTACGCGGCCGGCGACTGCACCGACCAGCCGCAGTTCGTCTATGTGGCGGCAGCGGCCGGCACTCGTGCGGCCATTAACATGACCGGCGGCGACGCCGCCATCAATCTGACCGCGATGCCGGCCGTGGTGTTCACCGACCCGCAAGTGGCGACCGTGGGCTACAGCGAGGCGGAAGCGCACCACGATGGCATCGAAACCGACAGCCGCACGCTGACGCTCGACAACGTGCCGCGTGCGCTCGCCAACTTCGATACCCGCGGCTTCATCAAGCTGGTCATCGAGGAAGGCAGCGGACGGCTGATTGGCGTACAGGTGGTGGCCCCGGAAGCGGGCGAACTGATCCAGACGGCTGTTCTCGCCATTCGCAACCGCATGACGGTGCAGGAACTAGCCGACCAGTTGTTCCCCTACCTAACGATGGTCGAGGGCTTGAAGCTCGCGGCGCAGACCTTCAGCAAGGACGTGAAGCAACTGTCCTGCTGCGCCGGATAAGGAAAAGGAGGTGTTCGATGAACGCCTACACAGTGTCCCGACTGGCCCTTGAGGCCGGGGTGAGCGTGCATATCGTGCGCGACTACCTGCTGCGCGGATTGCTGCGGCCAGTCGCCTGCACCACGGGCGGCTACGGCTTGTTCGATGACGCCGCCTTGCAGCGGCTGTGCTTTGTGCGGGCCGCTTTTGAGGCGGGCATCGGCCTGGACGCATTGGCGCGGTTGTGCCGGGCGCTGGATGCGGCGGACTGCGATGAAACAGCCGCACAGCTTGCCGTGCTGAGTCAGTTCGTCGAACGCCGACGCGAAGCGTTGGCCGATCTGGAAGTGCAGTTGGCCGCGATGCCGACCGCGCCGGCCCAGCAAGCGGAGAGTCTGCCATGAACAGCCCCGAGCGCTTGCCGACCGAGACACACAAGCCGTTCACCGGCTACCTGTGGGGTGCGCTGGCGGTGCTCACCTGTCCCTGTCATTTGCCGATTCTCGCCATTGTGCTGGCCGGCACGACGGCCGGCGCGTTCATCGGCGAGCACTGGGGTATTGCAGCCCTCACGCTGACCGGCTTGTTTGTCCTGTCTGTGACGCGGCTGCTGCGGGCCTTCAGAGGTCGATCATGAGCGCTTCCCAGCCAATTGAATGGACAGTGGCGCAACTGGCGCAGGCGGTCGAGCGCGGGCAGCTTGAGCTGCACTACCAGCCGATTGTCGATTTGCGCAGTGAGCAGATTGTCGGCGCGGAAGCCCTGTTGCGCTGGCGTCATCCGACGCTCGGACTGTTGCCGCCGGGCCAGTTCCTGCCCGTGATCGAATCGTCCGGCCTGATGCCGGAAATCGGCGCATGGGTGCTGGGCGCAGCCTGCCGTCAAATGCGCGACTGGCGGGTGCTGGCATGGCAACCGTTCCGGCTGGCCGTCAATGTTGCGGCGAGCCAAGTGGGGCCAGATTTCGACAAGTGGGTAAAGGGCGTGCTGGCCGATGCCGGGTTGCCCGCCGCGTATCTTGAAATTGAGCTGACCGAATCGGTTGCGTTCGGTGATCCGGCGATCTTCCCCGCCCTGGAAGCTTTGCGACAGATCGGTGTGCGCTTCGCCGCCGACGACTTCGGCACCGGCTATTCCTGCCTGCAACACCTGAAATGCTGCCCCATCAGCACGCTCAAGATCGACCAATCGTTGGCTCTGTTGCAAAAATCGTGAAGCTTGAGCATGCTTGGCGGAGATTGGACGGACGGAACGATGACGGATTTCAAGTGGCGCCATTTCCAGGGTGATGTGATCCTGTGGGCGGTGCGCTGGTATTGTCGCTATCCGATCAGCTATCGCGACCTTGAGGAAATGCTGGCGGAACGCGGCATTTCGGTCGACCATACGACGATCTATCGCTGGGTCCAGTGCTACGCCCCGGAGATGGAGAAGCGGCTGCGCTGGTTCTGGCGGCGTGGCTTTGATCCGAGCTGGCGCCTGGATGAAACCTACGTCAAGGTGCGGGGCAAGTGGACCTACCTGTACCGGGCAGTCGACAAGCGGGGCGACACGATCGATTTCTACCTGTCGCCGACCCGCAGCGCCAAGGCAGCGAAGCGGTTCCTGGGCAAGGCCCTGCGAGGCCTGAAGCACTGGGAAAAGCCTGCCACGCTCAATACCGACAAAGCGCCGAGCTATGGTGCAGCGATCACCGAATTGAAGCGCGAAGGAAAGCTGGACCGGGAGACGGCCCACCGGCAGGTGAAGTATCTCAATAACGTGATCGAGGCCGATCACGGAAAGCTCAAGATACTGATCAAGCCGGTGCGCGGTTTCAAATCGATCCCCACGGCCTATGCCACGATCAAGGGATTCGAAGTCATGCGAGCCCTGCGCAAAGGACAGGCTCGCCCCTGGTGCCTGCAGCCCGGCATCAGGGGCGAGGTGCGCCTTGTGGAGAGAGCTTTTGGCATTGGGCCCTCGGCGCTGACGGAGGCCATGGGCATGCTCAACCACCATTTCGCAGCAGCCGCCTGATCGGCGCAGAGCGACAGCCTACCTCTGACTGCCGCCAATCTTTGCAACAGAGCCTCCGTCGCCATGCTCACCTCGCTTTGGTGCACACGAGTATTGAGCATAGTCGAGATTGGTGCAGATGGCTCTGTTGCAAAAATCGTGAAGCTTGAGCATGCTTGGCGGAGATTGGACGGACGGAACGATGACGGATTTCAAGTGGCGCCATTTCCAGGGTGATGTGATCCTGTGGGCGGTGCGCTGGTATTGTCGCTATCCGATCAGCTATCGCGACCTTGAGGAAATGCTGGCGGAACGCGGCATTTCGGTCGACCATACGACGATCTATCGCTGGGTCCAGTGCTACGCCCCGGAGATGGAGAAGCGGCTGCGCTGGTTCTGGCGGCGTGGCTTTGATCCGAGCTGGCGCCTGGATGAAACCTACGTCAAGGTGCGGGGCAAGTGGACCTACCTGTACCGGGCAGTCGACAAGCGGGGCGACACGATCGATTTCTACCTGTCGCCGACCCGCAGCGCCAAGGCAGCGAAGCGGTTCCTGGGCAAGGCCCTGCGAGGCCTGAAGCACTGGGAAAAGCCTGCCACGCTCAATACCGACAAAGCGCCGAGCTATGGTGCAGCGATCACCGAATTGAAGCGCGAAGGAAAGCTGGACCGGGAGACGGCCCACCGGCAGGTGAAGTATCTCAATAACGTGATCGAGGCCGATCACGGAAAGCTCAAGATACTGATCAAGCCGGTGCGCGGTTTCAAATCGATCCCCACGGCCTATGCCACGATCAAGGGATTCGAAGTCATGCGAGCCCTGCGCAAAGGACAGGCTCGCCCCTGGTGCCTGCAGCCCGGCATCAGGGGCGAGGTGCGCCTTGTGGAGAGAGCTTTTGGCATTGGGCCCTCGGCGCTGACGGAGGCCATGGGCATGCTCAACCACCATTTCGCAGCAGCCGCCTGATCGGCGCAGAGCGACAGCCTACCTCTGACTGCCGCCAATCTTTGCAACAGAGCCCAATCGTTTGTCGCCGGACTCGCCAACGACCACCGCGACCAGACCATCGTGCGCACCGTGATTCAGCTTGCGCATGGGCTTGGCATGGAAGTAGTGGCCGAAGGCGTGGAAACATCGGCGAGTCTTGATTTGTTGCGACAAGCGGACTGCGACACAGGACAAGGCTTCCTGTTCGCCAAGCCGATGCCGGCGGCGGCATTCGCCGTCTTCGTCAGTCAATGGAGGGGTGCCACCATGAATGCAAATGATCCGACTGCCACCAGTTGCTGCGTGTGCTGCAAGGAAATCCCGCTCGATGCCGCCTTCACCCCGGAAGGCGCGGAATACGTCGAGCACTTCTGCGGGCTGGAGTGCTATCAGCGCTTCCAGGCGCGCGCCAAGACCGGGAGCGAAACCGATGCCGATCCGAACGCCTGCGACTCATCACTGTCAGACTGAGGCATACCCTATCCTGATGTCAGGAGAAGCCACCCAGCAACGTCAGAATAGAGTTAACTTTTGTGTTTCTTGACACCTGCGGCGAAAGGTCATAGATTTCTTCCTGACACTTTCGTATTTGGAGGTATCTTGCAGGGTCAACGCATCGGCTACGTCCGGGTCAGCAGCTTCGACCAGAACCCGGAGCGGCAACTGGAGCATGTCGAAGTCGGCAGGGTGTTCACCGACAAGGCGTCGGGCAAGGACACCCAGCGGCCCGAGCTTGATTCGCTGCTGGCCTTCGTGCGCGAAGGCGACACCGTGGTGGTTCACAGCATGGATCGCTTGGCGCGCAACCTCGATGACTTGCGCCGCCTCGTACAAAAGCTGACCAAGCGCGGCGTGCGCATCGAGTTCGTCAAGGAAAGCCTGACCTTCACCGGCGAGGATTCACCGATGGCGAACCTGATGCTGTCGGTCATGGGGGCATTCGCCGAATTCGAGCGGGCCTTGATCCGTGAGCGGCAGCGCGAAGGCATCGCGCTCGCTAAGCAACGCGGAGCCTACCGAGGCCGAAAGAAGTCTCTGAGCGGTGAACAGATTGCTGAACTGAAACGGCGCGTCACGGCGGGCGAGCAAAAAGCGAAGCTGGCCCGTGAATTTGGTGTCAGCCGGGAGACCCTGTATCAATACTTGAAATTGGATCAATAAATATGCCTCGTCGTTCCATACTGTCCGCCGCCGAGCGGGAAAGCCTGTTGGCGTTGCCGGACACCAAGGACGACCTAATTCGACATTACACGTTCAGCGATACCGATCTCTCCATCATCCGCCAGCGGCGCGGGCCTGCGAATCGCTTGGGCTTTGCCGTGCAGCTCTGCTACCTGCGCTTTCCCGGAATCTTCCTTGGTGTCGATCAGGCGCCGTCTTTGCCCCTACTGAAACTGGTCGCCGACCAGCTCAAGGTCGGCGTCGAAAGCTGGGACGACTACGGGCAGCGGGAGCAGACCCGGCGCGAGCACCTGGTCGAGCTGCAAACGGTGTTTGGCTTCCAGCCGTTCACCATGAGCCACTACCGGCAGGCCGTGCACACGCTGACCGACCTGGCCATGCAAACCGACAAAGGCATCGTGCTGGCTAGCACCTTGAGCATCTGCGGCGACAGTCGATCATCCTGCCCGCGCTCAACGCCATCGAGCGCGCTAGCGCCGAGGCCATCACTCGCGCCAACCGGCGCATCTATGACGCCTTGGCCGAACCACTGTCGGACACGCATCGCCGCCGCCTCGACGATCTGCTCAGGCGCCGGGACAACGGCAAGACGACCTGGCTGGCCTGGCTGCGCCAGTCGCCGGTTAAACCGAACTCGCGGCACATGCTGGAACACATCGAACGCCTCAAGGCGTGGCAGGCGCTCGATCTGCCTTCCGGTATCGAGCGGTCGGTGCACCAGAACCGCCTGCTCAAGATCGCCCGTGAGGGTGGCCAGATGACGCCCGCCGACTTAGCCAAGTTCGAGCCGCAACGGCGCTACGCCACCCTCGTGGCGCTGGCCATCGAGGGCATGGCCACGGTCACCGACGAAATCATCGACTTGCACGACCGCATCCTGGGCAAGCTGTTCAACGCCGCCAAAAACAAGCATCAGCAGCAGTTTCAGGCATCCGGCAAGGCGATCAACGCCAAGGTGCGGCTGTTCGGGCGCATCGGCCAGGCGCTGATCGAGGCCAAGCAAGCTGGCCGCGATCCGTTCGCCGCCATCGAGGCCGTCATGTCCTGGGATGCCTTCGCCGAAAGCGTCACCGAGGCGCAGAAGCTCGCTCAGCCCGATGACTTCGATTTCCTGCACCGCATCGGCGAAAGTTACGCCACCTTGCGCCGCTACGCGCCGGAATTCCTTGCCGTGCTCAAGCTGCGGGCCGCACCCGCCGCCAAGAACGTGCTCGATGCCATCGAGGTACTGCGTGGCATGAACACCGACAACGCCCGCAAAGTGCCTGCCGATGCCCCGACCGACTTCATCAAGCCGCGCTGGCAGAAGCTGGTGATGACTGACGCGGGTATCGACCGGCGCTACTACGAGCTGTGCGCGCTGTCCGAGCTGAAGAACTCGCTGCGCTCGGGCGACATCTGGGTGCAGGGATCGCGCCAGTTCAAGGACTTCGAGGACTACCTGGTGCCGCCCGCGAAGTTCGCCAGCCTCAAGCAGTCCAGCGCATTGCCGCTGGCCGTGGCCACCGACTGCGACCAGTACCTGCACGACCGCCTGACGCTGCTTGAAGCGCAGCTTGCCACGGTCAACCGCATGGCAGCGGCCAACGACCTGCCGAATGCGATCATCACCGAGTCGGGCCTGAAGATCACGCCGCTGGATGCGGCGGTACCCGACACCGCGCAGGCGCTGATCGACCAGACAGCCATGATCCTGCCACACGTCAAGATCACCGAACTGCTGCTCGAAGTCGATGAGTGGACGGGCTTCACCCGCCACTTCACGCACCTGAAATCGGGCGATCTGGCCAAGGACAAAAATCTGCTGTTGACCACCATCCTGGCCGACGCGATCAACCTGGGCCTGACCAAGATGGCCGAGTCCTGCCCCGGCACGACCTACGCCAAGCTCGCCTGGCTACAAGCCTGGCATACCCGCGACGAAACCTATTCGACAGCGCTGGCCGAGTTGGTGAACGCCCAATTCCGGCATCCCTTCGCCGAACACTGGGGCGACGGCACCACGTCATCGTCGGACGGCCAGAACTTCCGAACCGGGAGCAAGGCCGAGAGTACCGGTCACATCAACCCGAAATATGGCAGCAGCCCTGGGCGAACCTTCTACACCCATATATCCGACCAGTACGCGCCGTTCCACACCAAGGTGGTCAATGTCGGCGTGCGCGACTCGACCTATGTACTTGACGGCCTGCTGTACCACGAGTCCGACCTGCGCATCGAGGAACACTACACCGACACGGCAGGCTTCACCGATCACGTCTTTGCCCTGATGCATCTCCTGGGCTTCCGCTTTGCGCCGCGCATCCGTGACCTGGGCGACACCAAGCTGTTCATCCCCAAGGGGGATACCGCCTATGACGCGCTCAAACCGATGATTAGCAGCGACAGGCTGAACATCAAGGCTATTCGTGCCCACTGGGATGAAATTCTGCGGCTGGCGACCTCGATCAAGCAGGGCACGGTGACAGCCTCGCTGATGCTTCGGAAACTCGGCAGCTATCCGCGCCAGAACGGCTTAGCCATCGCCCTGCGCGAGCTGGGGCGCATCGAACGCACGCTGTTCATCCTGGACTGGTTGCAAAGCGTGGAGCTGCGCCGCCGCGTCCACGCTGGACTGAACAAGGGCGAAGCGCGCAACGCGCTGGCCCGCGCCGTATTCTTCAACCGTCTGGGCGAAATCCGCGACCGCAGCTTCGAGCAGCAGCGCTACCGGGCCAGCGGCCTCAACCTGGTGACGGCGGCCGTCGTGTTGTGGAACACGGTCTATCTGGAGCGCGCAGCACATGCGTTGCGTGGCAACGGGCATGCTGTCGATGACGCGCTATTGCAATACCTGTCGCCGCTCGGCTGGGAACACATCAACCTGACCGGCGATTACCTCTGGCGCAGCAGCGCCAAGATCGGCGCGGGCAAGTTCAGGCCGCTACGACCGTTGCAACCGGCTTAGCGTGCTTTATTTTCCGTTTTCTGAGGCGACCCCTATAGGTGTCGGAAACATGGTGATACGCGATGCCGCCGTAACCACCGTACCGAATGTGGCGCGACGCAATGAGGTTCTGTTCGTATAGTTCGTGCTGGGTTCCATCAGCGGCAGCCGCCGAACCATCCCCCCAGAACCGGGGCAGAGAAAGCCCCGCATAGAGATTAACGATGTCTCGGCTCGCAGCCTCAAGTTTTGGGCCGTCAATATGCCGTTGATTGACGAAGCCAAGCTCGTGGGCCGTAACTACTCCGCCCAGATGGCGTGACGCTTGAGCTGGGCCTAGATTGCAGCCGTAGGCAAATCCCGTAAGGACGTAGCGCTCGCTTGCGTTTTTCAGCTTCGGCTCTGAACCCGAGGCAGGTTGAAAATGCCGCGTCCAGTTCGACCAATGCTGCAAGTCGCAAAGAATCTGGATGACACTGACCTCGGACATGCGCTCCACAATGGCGTTTGCCAGTTCCGGGACGCCGGCCGGAATGGGGCGGGCCTTATGTCGCTTGAGGATGGGAATACCATTGTCATCGATCGCCAGGGTCTGGTCGTCCATGTAGGCCCGATCGGTGAGCTCTGCAACGTGAGCCAGCCGGGTGCGCAATTCGTCTGCAAACTCAGCGGCCGTCGCCGGCAGGTTCAGTCGAGCGCAATAATCGGGTATCTCCGGCTCGCACTCGGCCCAAGGCACAAGTTGTGCGCGATAGTCTCCGAAGGCCTCGGCGCCAACGGCGGCAATGTCCCCTGATTTGAGGTCATTGGCGAGCGCACTGAATACGCAGATCTCATAGAGCCGGCGCTCCATGAAGGGATCGCCCTGTGCCGGCCGCTGGACCAACAGATCGCGCCAGGCTTCCGTGGTAAACGACAGGTCTGATGGCACCGGCAGCAATTGCGGCGTCCGATCGGGCATAGCCAAGAGGCCATGCAGCGCCGTAATGAGCGCCATGTCTTCACTCGTGCTGTGCAATTCGATGGTGCGCGCCATGCGAAAGAACAGGTTCCGATACGATTTGAACGGCCCGGGTAGCAGGCTCAAGTAGTTGTCGCCGTCATAGGCCTGCAGTTTCGTGCACTCGGCTAGCAGATCCTGCGCCCCGCCTTGATTCGTGACCAATCGGCGGATTTCACGACCGGCATCGGCATCGACCGGGTTGGTCAGCAGCAGGCGAGCGACATCGGCCATGGTGGCCCGAATGATTTCGTCCTTTTCCCGGAACTGATTGCGCAACGCATCCAGCGCGGCCTTGGCTTGGTGATGAATCTTGGCCATGCGTTGCACGAACATTTCGAGCAGGTCGTCGCGCGCCTGGATGCGTGCGTCATGGAGGAGGCAGAGCGAGACAACATGACGCTTCAGCGGTGCAAATCGGCGCAGTTCGGAGGCATCCAGCTTGGCCGCCTCGCCGGCAAAGTGCCGGCGCTTGACGTCCGGAAGCCCCTCAAGCACCCCAGGGACATCGACGAGGCCATCGAGCATGTCGATATGATCGAGCAGCACCTTGAAATGCGTCTTGGAGTCCCGGCGTTCGCTGGGCTTGAGCGCGTTGAAGACGCTCTTGCCCCCGGACGGCACCTCAAGCAGGTCGTCCAGCCTGCAGCGGTCGTCTTCCGTCAGGCGTTCCGTGATCTGTGTGAAATAGCGGCGGTTGACGAGCGCACGCAGGCGCCGCGTGAGGCGGTCGAGTGTCGAGAATGCAGGCAGCTCAACACGCTCCTGGGCCAGGTGTTCAATGGCAACGTTGATGAGATCGGATGGATAGTCGAGCACCGCAGCGCGTTCTGCGACCACTTCCATCACGCCGCGGCGTTCGGCGTGACCATAGACCTGGATGCCCTGGTGGTCGCGGATGTCCCGTTGGTAGCGCAGCCAGGTGGTGTTGGGGTCCACGATCGCCGGCTTGAGTTCGCGCCGCAGTTTTAGCGAAGCGCGGACGTGTGCAATAACTGGCGCCGGAATCTCGGACCACGTAGGGAAGTAACCCAGGCGCTGAAAGACTTTGAACATCACCGCGAAAGTGAGGCGATGGGGCAGGCTTTTGGTGAATCGCCGATTGATCCAATCGGCTTCCTCGGGAGTAGGGGTGAACTCAACAATCAGTTCGCGGCGTGTCGGGTTCGCGGACAAACGGGGATAAATAGTGCGATCGATCGCTCTCATGGGCGACCTCGCAGGGCTCGCGAACAGCATGGGGCGGTCGAGGAGGCCGACCTGTCGTCGCGACGACGACGTCGAATCGGGAAAAGGAGCATCAGCAGTTCCTTCAGGCAATAGATGCCCGTGCCAGGCGAGCGAATCGCTTGACGGGCGGAAGGAAATGCAGGACGCTTGAGGCTGGAGTTGGTTCTCAAGAGTCTTGTCAGGGGTCCGCGTTGGCGCGCGGGCCCCTGCGCATTTCCGGGCCGGGAAATCTCGTTGGGAGCGATCAGGACGTCAGGGATGCACCTCCTGGAGGTCTGGCGAGTGTGTTTGGCTATTCGCCCGAATGGGTGGGCAGGGCGAGGCGGATCGCGTGCTCATCGCCCGGGGCTTCTGGGACGACGTCGCAATTGGCGAGCCATTGGGCGACTTGGAATGTGCGGGCGAAGCGTCCGCGGCGACCGGGCAGGGCGAACGTTTCAATCGGCAAGTGGCCGCGCTGGGCCGCGACCTGAAAGGCCCGGGCGGTGCGGAACCCCATGCAGCGGGCGAGGGGGAGACCGCCGATCAACTCCCCATGTGTGGAAAGCAGGCGTTTCGTCAGCGCCTGCGCGTCTGCTTCGCTTAACGGCATGAATTGCGGGTCTGTGCGTGACAGCGCGCAGTGAGCCATGTTTTTATTGGCACCGCCATGCCCCAAAAGCCCAGCAAAAATGTCGCTGGTGCCGCAACCGGCACCAAGGCGAACCAAGGCGAACCAGAGCCCACACGCCGTCGTGGCCCAAAGGATCTGGTCCATCGGGCGCGCAGCCAGATCTGGCTGGCCATAGTGAAGTCCCACCGACGCACGCCTGGCGATCACCCGGCGATGGGGCGCTTCTTCCTGGGCGATGTCGAAGAGGCCGCGCGGGCGTTCGTCCGGATCGAGTACTACGCCTCGGACCCCGGTATTCCACGGCCCGATAAGGACACCGTGGTTGAGCGCGTGGCCGCCAAGCCAGGCTTCGCGCATACGAAGCTGGTCTACGACAGCGCGTTGTGGCGCCTGCTTGGGCCGACCTTGCCCTCCCCGGACGAGCGCGAGGAAATGATCAATCAGGCAATCCGGCAACTCATCTTCGTCGAGCGCATGCAGGACCCCGCGCTCAGGCTGCTGGTGCGCGTGGCATCGATCTGCCGTCTGCCAACGCCCGCAAGCGCCTACCGGCGGGTGATTCGCCGCTTTGCACGCAAACGATCGATTACCTGTCTTCTGCTGCTGTGCCTGCTGTACCGTCGTGCGATCGAGGTGGGTGCGGTGGACGAGGTGCGGATCCTGCGGGAGGGGGTGCTCGCTGCGGTCCGCCACTTCTGTAACCGCCCCGGCTTCAGTGGCGCCGCATTCACGTTGTTGCTGTTCCTGGTGCGCCGTCGCGTGCTTGCGGGCCAGAGTTCGCTGGAGCACACGTTGGAGATGCAACTCTGGGCGGAGGACGTCTTGGCCGACTGGAGCGTGCGTTGCACGACACCGGAAGAGCACCAATGGCTGGAACGTCAGACCTGGCTGGTCGCGTGCGCGATCGAGAACCTCGAACAGACGCAGATCTTTGAGCGGACGTACGAGTTGCCTGCTGAGATAGAGGCCCTGATCTGCGAGCGCGACGTGCGGCAGGCGGTGACACGCGATCCTACGAGTCGGCGGATCGAGCAGCAATGCGCGCTGCCCGAGGATGACGAGGCCGCCTTACCCACCTAGGGCCCCCCGACCCTCTGGGAACGATCGAGCTGATGGCCCAGCAGAACCTCGACGCTGGGCCAGCCTGTCCAGTAGAGCGCGCCCAGACGGGTCAACCGATGCACGAACCCCCGGCCCAGGGCGCTCTCCGGTTGTGGGTTATAGGGCGGGAACGAGCATCCTGTCCAGGCGCCGCTGGCCACCGTGGCGGCACGGCGGCGTAGCTCTTGATAGATGGTGTCGCGTAGACCGTCGGCTTGCGGTCCGTGCTGCAGAGCCATCGACGCGCCGCGTCGGACGGCAGCCCACGCGCAGTATCGCCACTGGGCCAGTGTCAGCACCGCCGTGCTTTCGCGATAAGCGAAGGCGACGTCCTGAGCCCAGTCCGCGCAGAAGCGGTGCTTGACCAATTGTTGCTCGAAGAAGCGTTCGGCTTCGCCGGAACCCAACTCCATCCAAAGCCGCAGCCGCTGGGCGGTAGCGAAGTCATCACGTTCAAGCGAGTCGAAATAGTCGTCCAACGCATCGATCAGCCGCGCGGGTTCGTACACCGTCCATATCAGGCGCCATTGCAACCCCTCAATCGGTGTCGTCCTGGCGTCGGGCTTGACGTCCCATCGCGCTTCGGGCCAAGGCACTTCAATTACTCCACGTTCCAGCAGATACGCCATTACGACGAGCGTCATGCGTCGGGTCTGGGCGACCGGCAGACGGTGTTCCTGACCGGTCAGCAGCGCCCACAGGTACAGGCAGCCTTGCAAGCCGAGTTCATCGACGGTGGCCGGGGCAGAAGGCGCCATTGAGTTAAGGCCAAAAGCGGTTGTTGGATGTCTAAGAATATCTTAGTATCCAAGCCGCGGTCACTTCCGCCATCCTTAAGGCTTCCTTAGGGGGTGGCAGTGGCGAATCGGACGGCAAAGCACCCAGTTTTTGCGCAGCGACTGGCGCAGGCGCGGGAACGCGCCGGCCTGTCGCAGACGCAACTCGGCGTGCTCGCCGGCCTGGACCCTTCCGTGGCCTCTCCCACCATCAATCAGTACGAACGCGGCAAGCACGAACCCCAGCTCAAGCGAGCCAAGCGGTTAGCCGAGGTACTGGGCATTCCTCCGGCGTTTCTCTACACCGAAGACGACCTGCTTGCGGAGTTGCTGCTGCAATGGAACGACCTGACCATTCGGCAGAAGAAGGATCTGCTCAAGCAGATCGAGGCGGCGAAGGCGCCGCAAGCAAGGCGCCCGGCACGCAATGTGAAGTAGCGTCAGCTGCAGGCCGTCGCCTTGCGCGTCAGCGCACGTGGCTTACCCAAGCTCGAGGCCTTGATCTACTCAAGAGGGGTTATTCCGTCCAGTCCACGATGCTTTGCGGCGGCCTTGGTCGACACCCAGTGTGCGATCCAGCCTTCCTGAGCCCATCGCTGCATCAATTGCAGCGCAACCGAGGGAACCGACTGCGCGGCATGAGCATCCATCAGCAATTCGCACAAGCCAGCAAAGGTTCCGCCGGAGAGGAAGTGGTCGAGGCCAGCGGCCTCTTCAGCATCCAGGGAGCGGTAACGGGTAATGCGTGTGGCATCGCGCCAGAGCACCCATTCACGGCTCGTCGCGGGCGCGGCCGCAGGAGGCGTCCGCTCATCCTTCAATGCCTGCCATATTTCAACGCTGTTCCACGCGGCCGAGTACCGCTGCAGGCTGGGCTGGAATCGCAGGCGCAGCTCCGGCCAGGCTTCGCTTGGCAGCGATTGCAGGCCGCTCCGGTCCGCGTAGGGGGCATCGGCCGCGTCGAAGCTGTCGAGCAACCGACGCTCGAAGGCGGACAGTTCGGCGATTTGCGGGTGATCCGAAAAGGGCTCGGTCGTGCGTAGGTACTCGGACAGGCGGTCGCCAAACTGCCGCAGCGAACGGTAGCGGGACGGGTGCGCCGCGATGTAACCGGTGCACAGTTGGTCCCACAAATCGTCGCCGAGGTAACGGCCGAGCTGGCGGTGGTCGTTGTCGAGCGCCTCGCGCAGACGCGCGCCGTAGGCGTGGGCGTAGATGTCCAGCCCGGTCTCGCGCGGTACGCGGCGCGTGGCCAGCTGCGCCAGCAATGTCTTGTCGCCCGCGGTCAGGGCCGCGAGGAAACTGCGCTGCAGGGTTGCCAGGGTCTCCATGTCAGGCCACGGCCACGGCGGGTGCGAGCGCCCGGGCATAAACGGTGCGTGCCATGTCGAGCTCCGCCACCAACTCCGCCAGCGGCGGGATATGGTCGTCGCGCTCAATCATCGTACTGATCGGGCCGAAACGGCGGATCGCCGCCTCATACAGCGACCAGACCTGCGTCGGGACGTCGTGGTCGTGGGTGTCGATCACGTAATCGCCGTAGTCGCTGTGGCCGGCGAGGTGGATCTGCCAGACCCGGTCGCCCGGAATGCCCGCCAGGTAGTCCAACGGCGAGAACCCATGGTTGCGGGCGCTGACGATGATGTTGTTGACGTCCAGCAGCAGGCGGCAGCCGCTGCGACGGGCGATCTCGGCCACGAATTCCCACTCTGGCATGGTCGAGGCGGTGTACTCGACGTAGGAGCTGAGGTTCTCCAGCAGGATCTCCCGGCCGAGGAAGTCCTGCACCTGCTGCACCCGCGCCACGACGTGGGCGATGGCCGCCTCGCAGTAGGGCAGGGGCAGCAGGTCGTGGCTGTTGATGCCGTCCACGCCGGTCCAGCACAGGTGATCGGACACCCAGGCCGGCTCGATCTCCTGCATCAACCGTTTAAGCGCCCGCAGGTAGTCCCGGTCGAGCGGATCGGTGCTGCCGATCGACAGTGAAACGCCGTGCATGGCCAGCGGGTAGCGCTCGCGGATCGCTTCCAGGTAGTGGCGAGGCTTGCCGCCGGCGACCATGAAGTTCTCGGAGATGATCTCGAACCAGTCGACGGCCGGGGCCTCGGCGAGCACGGATTCGTAGTGCTCGGTCCGCAGTCCCAGGCCGAACCCCAGCCACGGCCGGGACTCCGGCGCGGGTGCGCCGGAGGGTTGGCCGGTCGTCAGCAGGCCGTACTGCACGTTCAGCCCGCAGTGCCGCCGACGTTGCCGCAGGTGGCCGCCGGCAGGGCGACGAAGCCCTGGCCCTTGCAGCTGCCCTGGCCCTTGCAGGCGTTGTTCGCGGTCTTGCAGTCATTGTGGCCCTTGCAACTGTTGACGCCGTTGCAATGGATCAGTTCGCTGCTGGCGACGGTCATGGTCATGCCGGGATCAATCACCTGGCCTCCGATCGCCTCACAGGCCGCAGCCGGTGCGGCGACGAAACCCTGGCCCTTGCAACTGCCCTGGCCCTTGCACATGTTGCTCACGGTCTTGCAGTCGTTATGGCCCTTGCACTGATTGACGCCCGAACAATGCACGAGATCGACGCTGCGCGCCTTGAGTTGTGCCTTCTGCCCGGCCGACACCGGGCTGGACACGGCCAGGCTCGCTGCCATCAAGGCCAGCGCGACGCCCGAAACGCCAGGCATGAGATTTGCTTTCATGGATGATCTCCTGAGTGGACTGGTGAACCGTCTCGTCGAGCGAGCGAAACCTGGCGGGCTCGGTTGACGGGGCATGCAGCGGAAGCAGCCTCCGCATTGACAGCATTCGTTCGAACGAGGGGATTGGTTACGCCCACGGGCGGACCGAAAGTGCTGCGCCTGAGCAACCGCAATTCATCTCTTCCCGGACCCGAGCGTCAGCAGCCGGTCATGGTCGCGCAGCAGGAACAGCGCCAGGCACGCGGCGAGCATCGGCCAGGCGGCGAAGAACAGCAGGTTGACGCCCTCGTACGGGGCCAGGTATTGCCGCCACGACGACAAGGTCGAAATGGCATGCAGGAGCAGCACCGCGCCGTAGGTCCAGGTGCGGGCGAGGCCCGCCAGGAACATCAGCACCAGCACCGTCTGGGCCAGCCCCAGGACCAGGAAGGCGGTCTCGCCGAACCCGGACAAGTGGTAGAACCCCTCGAACACTTTCGCCGAATGCTCCGGGCGGACCAGCTTGTCCAGCGCCCACGGCAACATGACGGCAGCCACACCCAGACGCAGCGCGAGCAGCGAAATTTCCAGTCTTCTTGATGCGGGGATCATGGCTTTTCTCCTTCAGGATGCGGGTGAGTCGCTGCGATCTCGTCCCAGCGCAGCTTCTGGTAGTCGAAGCCCGACGCCAGGCTCGGCTTGACGATCTCGAAATACGGCGACACGTCGAAGTCCCGCGGTGCGAACAGGCTGTAGTGACGCACGCGCAGCAGTTCGTCCACGCATCCCGGGCACGTGGGTGTGGAAACGTCGTGTCGGAGCAAGGTCGGAAGTACCGGATAGCGGATGGACTGGAAGGCTTGCGCGATCAGGGTCGAGCAGATGGCCCGTGTCGGATCGCCGCTGCCGAAGGCCAGCGCCCGCCGGCGCAGCGATGCGGGCAGCGGCGGGGTCGGGAACAGGAAACGTGCCAGGTCGAACACGTTGCGCAGGTCGTAGCGTGCGCCCAGACGCTGGATTGCATAGCCGGTAAGCTTGCGCGCCGCGGCCTCGTCCAGCCCGACCGGGCGGCAGATCCGGGTGTGGTAGCCCGCGAATTGCTCCAGGCCGATGCTGCGCACGCCGTCGACGATGTCGGCCTCGATGAAGCAGTGGCGCGGATCGCCGCCCGCCTGCGCCAAGTGATCGCCGACGTAGAGCGCGGCATGGGACCAGGTGGATTGGGTCAGGTACTTGATCGCCGAACTGATCCGGCTGTGCCCCTCCACCAGCAGGACGTCGCCCGGGCGCAGGGTCGCCCGCAACAGTCCCAGCGGTGTCTCGGGGGCGACGCCGTGCACATGAGTCTGCTTGGAGAGGAACCGGGCCAACCTCTGCCCCAGCCACGCCAGTGGCTTGTTGATCAGGAGCATGACGTCACCTCATGTGCGGTACCCGCTGACCTCGACTTCGTCGAAGCTGACCCCCAGCCCGAGCGCGATGCGATTGACGAAGTTGAAATAGGCGACGATCAGGTTGATCAGCAGGATGTCCGGATCGGCGTACCCGTGGCGCCGCAAGGTTTCGATGTCGTCTGGCGCTATCGTGGACGGTGCGCCGGTGAGCTTGCTGGCGTAGGCGGCCAGTGCCTGATCGGCAGGCGTCAGCGACGCCGGCACCTCGCCGTGGGCGATCTCCGCCAGCAACGCCGGATCCCGCAGATAGCGGGAAAGCGCCTCGGCGTGATGGGCGACGCAGTAGTCGCATTGATTGACCCGCGAAACGACGACGGCGATCAGCTCACGCTGGGCGCGCGACAACCCGCCGGAGGCGAACATCAGGTCCATGTAGAGCGCCAGGTGTGCCTGCAGCGACGACGGCCGCAGGCTGTGGACCTTGAGGATGTTCGCCACCTTGCCGCGTTGCCGTTCCAGTTCCTGGTACTGGTGCAGCAACTCACCTTCGGCTTCGTCCGGCCCGATTTCTTTGATCCAGCTCATGCAAGACTCCTGATGGGGTGTGGCGCGGCCACTAACTTTCAGTGCGCGCGTCGCGGAAGCCGAGCGATACACATCGACATGGCCTTGGCGACGCGCAAGGCCAGAGGGCGGGTCAGGTAGGCGGCGACCACCGCCACCGGCAGGGATACCGCCCATGCGCGCAGGAAAGCCACTGCGACGCCGGCCATCGAGGGCGAGTTGACCCAGGTCGCGGTGCAGGTCACGAGGGCGGACATGAAGAAGGCCATGCAACCCGGCAATAGCCGGTCGACGAACATGCTGTTGGCTACCGGTGCAGTCATGGCTTCTCTACCTCCGATATTTCCCGTGCGATCGCGGTCAGCTCGTCCGCGATCACGGCAGGAGGCACGGTGTCGAACGGAATCGAAAGCAGGCGCCACAGCCTGCCTGTGATCAGATCCGCTGTGTGTCTGAAGGCCAGCGCGATGGTCCGATCGTCACCTGACGCTGCCGACGGGTCCCTGCAGGCCCAGTTCGCCGTGACCGGTGCACCCGGCCAGACGGGACAGGCCTCGCGCGCAGCGCTGTCGCAGACGGCAATGACGATGTCCATCGGAATCGCCCCCGGCTGCACAAACTCTTCCCACGACTTGCTCCGCAATGCGGCTACGTGACAACCGCGCTCCCGTAGCGTTTCCAAGGCATGGCGATTGACCGTTCCGGAAGGATGACTGCCCGCGCTGTGGCC
Organism: Pseudoxanthomonas japonensis; assembly: GCF_043632995.1. Lineage (NCBI taxonomy): Bacteria > Pseudomonadati > Pseudomonadota > Gammaproteobacteria > Lysobacterales > Lysobacteraceae > Pseudoxanthomonas > Pseudoxanthomonas japonensis. The sequence continues at coordinate 83,848 of NZ_CP171633.1, forward strand.
GATAAGCCGGCCTTCCCCGAGCTTCGTCGCCAAGCCTTCAGCCAAGATGCTGCGCGCAGAGTTGTGTGTACACAGGAACAGGACATTGACCGCACTACATGACCCGGGCTGGACGCTCATGACAAAGCTCCTCCGCAACTGGAACCCTGGCCGGCGGTGCAGCCGTAGCAATGTCCCGCCACGCCGATCCCGCGAGGAACCTCGCCATCGAGAAAATCCCGCAAGTGCGTGGGCTGCTCGCGGCCGGCCAGCGGCAGCTTCAGCATCTGGTTGAAGTCGCAGTCGTACAGATAGCCGTCGTAGCCGACGCTGAGGGTCGACCGGCACATCACCGAATCCAGGTTCTCGTCGCGATGCGCCTGTCGCAACGTCGCCATGTAGGTCTGGAACTGGCCCTTGGAGACCAGCCAGGAGCCGAAGCGCTGGATCGGCATGTTCGCCAGGGCGTACAGGCGGTTGAAGACGATGCCGAAGTTGTCGCCGAGCAGCCGGTGGTAGTCCTGTTCGAGTTTTTCCTGATTCGGAGGCAGGAAGGCGCCGTTGGGGTTGTAGACCAGGTTCAGTTGCAGCGGGCTGCCGGGCTGTCCATAGCCGACTTCGTTGAGTCGACGCAGGGCACGGATCGAGCTTTCGAAAACGCCGTCGCCGCGCTGCTCGTCGACGTTCTCCTGGCTGTAGCACGGCAACGAAGCGACGATCTCGACCTGGTGCGCGGCGAGGAATTCCCCGACCCACTCGTAGCCTGGCTCCTCCATGATGGTGGGGTTGAGCCGGTCCATCACGTGTAGGCCGAGCGCGCGTGCCTGCTCGACCAGCCAGCGGAACAGCGGGTTCATTTCCGGAGAACCGCCGGTGAGATCCAGGGTGGTGGCGTTCAACCGCTTGGCCACCGCCAGCGCGGTGCGCATGGTGTCCTCGTCCATGCGCTCGGTCCGTCGCGGACCGGCGTTGACATGGCAGTGGATGCAGCTGAGGTTGCAGCGGTAGCCGAGGTTGAGCTGCAGCGTGGTGACTGCGCCGCGCTCGATCCGCGGGAAATCACTGTCTTTCAGTAGGGGCCAGGTGTCGTGCATAGGGTTCAATGTCCACTCGTGGAGGGGCGCACATCGCCGACCAGCGGCAGCCGCAACAGGGCCGGCAACGTCTGGTCTGCGGGGGCGCGGAACTGGGGCAGGCCGATGGTCATGCCGGGGTGGCCATCGCGTGGCTGCGCGATGCGGGACGCAAAGAGGCGATCCCAGAGCGTCAGCAGGTTGCCGTAGTTGCTGTCGGTCTCGTTCCGGTGCACGGAATGGTGCACGCGGTGCCAGTCCGGGGTAACCAGCACGATACGAAGACGCCGATCCCACTGTCCGGGCAGCGCGACATCGGCGTGGGTGATCAGGGCGAAGGTGGCCAGCAGTACTTCATACAACGCCACTGCTGCCGCCGACGGCCCCAGGGCGATGATGACGGCGAACTTGTACAGCATCGACAGCAGGATTTCGGCTGGATGGAAGCGCAGTCCCAGCGTCACCTCGAACTGCGTGTCGCTGTGATGCACGCGATGGATGCGCCACAACCAGGGCAGTTGGTGGAACCAGCGGTGCTGCCAGTAGATGGCCAGGTCCAGTACGGCAATCGCCAGCGCGGACTCGATGATGCCCGGCCAGGGCGTGAGCGCGAGCAATCCGAAACCGTGGTTCTGCACGATCGCGGCGAAGGACACCGCGCTCACCGGCAGAGCCAGATAAACGACGGCGGTGCCGATCGCGGCCAGGCCCAGGTTGCGCCAGCGACGGCGCGGCGGAGACGCTTCTCCACGCCGGGGCCAGGCGCGCTGGCAGGCCAGCAGCACGAGCAGCAAAGCCAACACGATCGCCAGCCGCAGCAGTCCTGGCGTCAGGAGCCCATTGCCGTTCATACGCAGGGCTCCGCGATCGTCGACGACGTCAGCCACCGCAGCAGGCGAACCTGAGCGGCGGTCGGAACGTCGATCGCAGCCAACGACGCGACCGCGTGGGGAATGTCGTCGGCCGTGTCGATATCGTGCAGGGTCTCCAGCTCCAGCCAGCAGCCACCGTCACGCATGGCGTGGGTGAATTCCATGGCCGTATCCGGCGCGCTGTAATGCACGCTGGTCCAGGCCCGATCCGGAAGGGGGCTGTTTCCACCAAACAGCCAGAATCCGCCATCATCGGCACGGCCCAGCACCAGCCGGGAGTCCACGCAGCTCAGCCACTCCGCCGCCCTGTGCAGCGACGCGGCGATGAGCTGGGGGGCGTCCGCGCCGACGAGCAGGGCCGCGTGGTGCCGTTGGCGTAGCTGGCGATAGACATGGGCCATGCGTTCGCCCAGCGAGCCCTCGCCCTGCGGCAGGTGCGGCAGGTCGAGCCAGGCATCGGAATGCAGCGCGGCGGTCTCCGCGACGGCCCAGTACGGCTGCACGCCGCCGGCCTGCTGTGCCACCGAGGCCACGGCTTCCGCCGAAAGCAGGTACAGCGCTTCGGCGCAGCGACGCCCGATGCCCGGCCACAGGCGGGTCTTCACCGGCGACAACGCCGGCGTCTTGACGAAGATGGCGATCCCGCAGTTCATCGTGGCGACACCTGCCGGGAGAACGTGCGCGCCTGCATGAGCGTCAGCCGCAGGTGCTCGCGCGTGATCGACCACCAGCCATACCGCGCATACTTGCGTGCGCTTGTGTGCAGGGGAGCCCTTGTAGGACGAAGTTGAACGTCCAGCGATCGCGCCATCCAGACCAGCGCGTGGTCCTCGCCGCCTACGAGGTGTTCGTCGAATCCTCCGATGGCGTCGAAGATCCGACGTGACATCAGGAAACCCTGGTCGCCGAACGGCAGTCCCAGCCAGCGGCTGCGAAGACGCGCCCCGAGCGTGTTGAGCCACATCAGCGATGGGCCATCGTCCAGGAACCGCAGGTCGAAGTAGCCGATCGCATCGTCATTGGTGCGGACGAAGCGGTGCAGGCCGGCAATGGTGGCGGCTCCAATGTGCGAGTCGGCGTGCAGGAACCACAGCCAGTCCGCGCAGGTGGCCGCGGCGCCGGCATTGAGTTGCCGTGCCCGTCCTGGCAGCGAGGGAACCAGCGTGATATTGGACGACAGGTCCTCCACGTCGCGTGCGTCGGACTGCGTCAGGACGAGAGCGATCTCCTGGGCGCCGGCGGCATCCAGTTGCGGCAACAGCCCACGCCAGGCTTCATCGCCTGGACCGGCGGGCACGACGATGGCGAGGCTCGGCGACATGGCTCAGCAGCAACTGCCGGTGGCACAGGAGGACGGATCCACCGCAGGGGCGCAGTCGAACAGGCCGAAATGCGTGCCCTTGTCGCCGAGCAGGTCGAAGTGCCCGGCGAAGCGCGACGCGGCGAGCATGTCGAAGGTGTTGCCGCACACCCGCAATGGCTTTCCAGTCTCGAAGCGATGATGGTCGTCGAGCACGAAGGCATGCGGCTGGCCGGCGACAGTGCCGCGGTAGGTCGCGACCTGCCCGAAGTCCTCGCAGCGGTCCTCCAGCGGCAGGCGGAAGGCGCGCATGGTCATCGAACGGAAGTGGACCATGCCGATGCGGGCCTCGATCTGCGCATCCAGCAGCGGGATCGGCGACTGGCTGACGCAACGCACGTCCGCGCAACCCAGGCGGCCCATGATCCGGCGGAAGTCCTCCACGTACAGTGCGCCTGACAGACACTCGCCGAGCAGCACGGGGTCGGTTCGCAATGCGTCGGGAATGCGCCGGTCGGCGAACACGTCGGAGAAGTACAACTCGCCGCCGGGCTTGAGCACGCGCAAGATCTCGGCGAAGACCTTTTCCTTTTCCGGCGACAGGTTGAGCACACAGTTGGAGACGACCACGTCGATGCTAGCATCGGCAATCCCGCAGGCGTCGAGTCGCTCGATGTAGCCCTCGTGGAAGCTGACGTTGGAGCGGGCGTAGCCGTAGCGTTGTGCGTGCCAGTCCTGATGCCGGAGGGCGACCTCCAATTGCTCGGGGGTCATGTCCACGCCGATCACGCGACCGGATTCGCCGACCAGGCGCGAGAGCAGGTACACGTCGCGCCCGGTGCCGCAGCCCAGGTCGAGCACGGTCCTGCCTTCCAGGGCCGGCGGCAGCGGCGAGCCGCAGCCGTAGAACCGGTCCTTCACTTCGGGATGGACGTCGTCGAGCAAGGCCCGCAGTGCAGGTGCCATGGCTTCGGCCGGGCAGCACGCACCGGTCTTGAGATCGCGCGAGGACTGGAGCACGTCGCCGTAATAGTGGCGGATGTCATTGTGGATGTTGTCGCCGTGGGAAGTGTGCAGGTTCATGGGTATCTCTCAGGAAATGATCTGTGCGGTGCCGAATGCGAGCAGCGCGGCCACGGGCAGGGTGAAACACCATGCCAGCAGGATCTGTCGGATCATCGCGGCATGGCCGCCACCGTTGCTGGCCGCCACGCCGAACAGGGCGCCGGTGCTGACGTGCGTGGTGGATACCGGCATGCCGAAGCGCGAAGCGCCCATCACCAGCAGTGCCGTGACGAGGTTGCCGCCGAGGCCTTCGCCCGCATCCATCCGGGTGACCTTGTGGGCGAGCGTGTTGGCGACCCGGCGTGACGCCAGCAGGCCGCCGGCTGCCATGGCCGTCACCACCGCCGCGGAGGCCGAGCCCACGCCCAGGCCGCTTCCGGCGACGGCCAATGCGGCGATCTTCGGCGTGTCGTTCAATCCGCGCGCAAAGCTGACGGCAGCGGCACTGAGCAGGTGGGTGTTGTCGAGCCAACGTCGCATGGGCAGTACCGTCACGCTACGGCCGGGCGCCGGCTGGCATTGCGGTGCATCCTCGGTGGCCACTGCGAGCATGGTGCGATCGATCGCCAATGCCGTGCCCATGTGGCCCACTTCGATCTCGCTGCAGACGCAGGGCTCGCCGTGCGCCGAGGGTGCGCGCAGCCGCCGCAGCAGCGGCACCAGCGCGAATGCGAACACCAGCGCGATCAGCGGCGAGATCAGCAGCGGCGCCAGCATCGCTTTGATCGCGGTCCCGACGGCCACCTGCTGCATCACCATCGCCACACCTGCGCCCAGCAAGCCGCCGAGCAGGGCATGGGTGGTGGAAACCGGCATGCCGGTCCACGTGGCTAGCCAGATGGTCATGGCCGCACCCACGCCCACCGCCAGCAGGAACGGCACCGAAGTGGTGATCTCCTGCGGCACGATGCCTTTGCCGCTGAAGGCCGCCAGCAGCCCATTGGCGAGAAAAATCGAAACCACGCCACCGGCCGCTGTCGCAACCGTGGCCAGCACGATCGCACCGCGATGACCGATCACGCCGGAGCCGATGAGCGTGGCCGCGCCCTTGATGTTGTCGTTGGCCCCGTTGGCGGCGGCCAGCGCCAGGGTGACCAGAATCAGCAGGATCAGTGACATGCCGGAAAGCTCCTCAGGTGCGGTTGGGGGTTGATGCAGCGCTGGGTACCGCACGGCCTCCCAGGCACCAGCGGACGAACTCGACAACGTCGAACCCGAGAGAAATGGTGTTGACCACGACGAGCGTGACGGCCAGTCCGGTTTCAGCCGGGCTCATCGGACGTCCATGCATCAACCAGATGACGAGCAACGTCACCAGCGGAATCCAGGCCACCAGGTGCGGCACGGACATCAGGCGCGAGAGCCCACGCTCGGCGAGCATGATCGGCAGGCCGCCGAGCATCACCACGAGCGTCGCCAACGCCGCCGCCCGACCGGTCGGTGTGGACAGCAACAGGAACGGCATCAGGTTGACCGGGACCAGCACGCACGCCATCCACAATTGCACCCAACGCGGCATGGCGCGAAACGAGTGCAGGCAATCAGCCAGTCGCGACTTCATGGCTGCCTCCGATTTAAGGACCAGTCGTAGTCCAGGTAGGCGATCGGCAACTGTCCCCGGCGCAGTCGACCGCTGACACCCGCGTCCAGGCCCAACGCATCCGGGTAGCGAGCGAGGAACGCGCTCACGCCGCCCTGAGCGGCGAAGTCGCGCCCGTACCAGTCGAAAATCTTCGATACCCGCAGGGTTCCGGCATCCAGACGATTGCGAGAGCGGTCGCGCAGGAAGCGCCGGGTCTGGTCTTCCAGTTGCTGACGCAGGCGCGGACCGACGTAGGCTTCGGGCCGCAGGGCGGGGCATCCTACCGAGGCGCAGTTGACCGCGAAGTGGATGCGCGGATCGGCATAACCCGGATCGCTGCGCAGCAGGCCGTGCTCGATGTCGTCGAGGCTGCGCGTCTTCCCGAGCAGCGGAACGTACGCCTGCTTCCAGGGCGAACTGAGCAGCCCGCCAAGCTCCTTGATGGACCGCAGCTTCGGATAACGGGTCAGGATCAATTGCACCGTGGCGGCGTTGTAGGCATTGATCAGGAACGCCTCGCGCTCGGCCTGGGGCCATTGCCGGAATTGCGCTTCGGTGACGGTCGTCAGCGACTGCAGGTAACCGCGCAGCGCGACCGAGTCGCGGGCGAAGCCGGCGTAGTCCACCGTCGTCGTCGTCCCCACCGCATTCCAGTCGACGTGGGCCGACAACAACCGGCCCCAGGCGGCGTGGGACGGATCGTAGGCCGCCGGCGCGGCGATCACGTCGAAAGCCGAGAACCAGAACAGCAAGGCAAGCAGCAGGCGCATGATGATCAGCTCCGCTGCCACGCGAAGTAGCGTTCGGCCCAACGCAGCGCGCCCTGCGGCGCGTGGGCGCGCTTCCACACGCCGGCCGCGTATTTGCTGGCCTCGCTCAGGGTCGGGTAGGTGTGGATCGTGCCGAGCAGTTTGTTCAGGCCGATGCCGTGCTTCACCGCCAATACGAACTCGGCCAGCAGGTCGCCGGCGTGCTCGCCGACGATGGTCGCGCCGAGGATGCGGTCCTTGCCTGGTGCGGTGAGCACCTTGACGAAACCGCGATCGGCGGAGTCCGCGATCGCGCGGTCCAGGTCGTCGAGCCCGTACCGGGTGACTTCCACGGCGATGCCCTGCGCCCGCGCCTCGTCCTCCGACAGGCCGACGCGGGCCACTTCCGGCTCGGTAAACGTTGCCCACGGGATCACGCGGTAGTCCGCCTTGAAGCGCCACAGCGGCGCCAGCAACGCATTGACCGACGCATACCAAGCCTGGTGCGCGGCAACGTGGGTGAACTGGTAGGGGCCGGCGACGTCGCCAGCGACCAGGATGTTGGGGAAGTTGGTGCGCATGAAGGCATCGGCGCGGACGGTGCCGCGGGGATCGATCGCGACGCCCAGCTCCTGCAACCCGAACCCGTGCACGTTGGCCTTGCGCCCCAGTGCCAGCAGCAGACGATCGAAGGCGAACGCGACTTCCTTCCCGTCCTGCTCGCACACGAGGCGGCCGCCTTCTCCATCGCGTTCCACCCGCAGCGCCTTGCAGCCGGCCCTGACGTGGATGCCTTCTTCGCGAAAGCGCGACTCCACCTCGCTGGCGGCATCGGCGTCCTCGCGCGGCAGCAGCCGCGGCGCCATCTCCACCTGCGTGACTTCGCTGCCGAAACGCGCGAACGCCTGGCTCAGTTCGCAGCCGATCGGGCCACCGCCCAGCACCAGCAACCGCTTCGGCAGGGCGCGCAGGTTCCACAGCGTGTCGGAGGTGAGGTAGTCGACGGTGTCCAGACCGGGAAGCGGCGGCACCAGCGGCCCGGCACCGGTGGCGACGATCAGGCTGCGTGCGCTCAGGCGCCGGCCACCCACTTCCACCTCCCACGGCGACACGATGCGCGCATCGCCTTCGACGACCTCCACGCCAAGCCCCGTGTAGCGCTCCACCGAATCGTGCGGCGCCACCTTGCCGATCACGGCCTGGACGCGCTCCATCACCTGCGCGAAGTCGTACTCCGCGTCCATCCGGTCGATGCCGTAGCGCTGCGAGTGCCGCGCCTCGGCCAGCAGCCGGGCGCTGCGCAGCAGCGCCTTGGACGGGACGCAACCGGTGTTGAGGCAGTCGCCGCCCATGCGGTGGCGTTCGACCAGCGCCACCTTCGCCTTGACCGCGGAAGCGATATACGCCGAGACCAGGCCCGCCGAACCGGCGCCGATCACGACCAGGTTGTAGTCGAAGCGGCGCGGGCGCTTGTGTCCGCGATAAACCCGGCGCGCCGCCAGCCACCGTGCCAGCCAGCGCATCAGCAAGGGCATCAGACCCAGCAGCGCGAAGGCGCCGAGCAGGCCGGGAGAGAGGATGTCGCCGGCTTCGCGGATGCGCGCCAGCTGGGTGCCGGCGTACACGTAGGCGATGGTGCCCGGGAGCATTCCGGCCTGGCTGACCCAGTAGAACGAGCGCACCGTCAGCGCGGTCAGGCCCGCGACCAGGTTGATGACGAAGAACGGAAAGACCGGCACCAGGCGCAGCGTGAACAGGTAGAACCCGCCATCGCGCGCGATGCCTTCGTCGAAGGCGCGCAGCCGCTCGCCGTACCGGTTGCGGATGGCATCCCGGAACAGGAACCGCGACGCCAGGAACGCGAGCGTCGCGCCGATCGTGCTGGCGAAGGAGGCCAGCAGCGTGCCCTCGACCAGGCCGAACAGGGCGCCCGCGGCCAGCGTGAGGATGGCGGCCCCGGGCAGGGACAGGCCGGCCACCAGCACGTACAGCGCAAAGAACCCGACTGCCGCCCCGACGGAGTGGGCGGCGGTCCAGCCTTGCAGCGCCTCCTGCCGGGCCTTCAGTCCCTCCAGGCTGAGCTGATCCAGCAGCCCACTGCGCCATAGCGCCCAGGCGGCGATGGCCAGCACAGCCAGCAGGATCAGGCGCATCGCGGATCGAGCCATTGCGTTTCCTCAAGTCGGGCGGGACCGGCGTAATGACCGGTTACCTGTGTAAAGAGGCCGGCAAGAGGCAAAAGGATTCGCGCGGGTTACTTCCTGGCGGTTTTTCGTCCACATCTGGCGACGTGAGATGGTGTTCTTCGGGGGGAGGGAATTGGATGAATCGCGGTCGGATACCATGTAGAAGCCGGTACGGAGCGGCAACAACGTTGTTCCGAGGCGCTTTGGAGAGTGATAGTGGCAGGTCGCCTGGACCCAGAAACAGTGAATGCGGCGAAAGCCGGCGACGTTGAAGCGATCAACGCCGTTCTAACGTGCTCGCGCCAGGATCTGCGCCGCTATGCCGAGTACCACTGCGAGGTCAACGACGTCGAGGACGCGGTGCAGGAAACGCTCTTCACCGTATCCAGGCGAATGGGCGACCTACGCCAGGTCGAATCGATGACCTCCTGGCTGTTCCGCATCGTCAAGCGCGAGTGCAACCGGATGCGGCGCGGCTGGCGCCTGTTGACCAACCAGGAAATAACACCCGCGATCGAGTCGATCGTGACGCCCGAGCCCCTGGAGTTGCGCGCCGACATCAGCCGGGTGATGGCGACATTGCCGCCGCACTACCGGGAAATCCTGCTGATGCGCGACGTGGACGGCCTGACGCTCAACGAGATCGGCGAGCAGCTCGGAATGGAGCTGGCCGCGGTGAAGTCCCGCGTGCACCGTGCCCGGTCCCTGATGCGCGAGCGCTTGTCGCAAGGCGCGACGGACGGCGGCTGAGAGTTCGTACCAAGAGTGGATAAGAGATGCAGGGCGGCACACCACGCGTCGCGACACCAAAGAAACTCTGGCTATCGCACCGCGATAGCGCCCGTCGTTGAGTCACCTGCTGCGCTGCAATACAATGCGCGTCCTTCGCCGAGCTCCTGCCTGATGACTCCGCCCTGACCCTTCTCTGGCTGCGTTCGCGCCGACCGCCTTGTGGCGGTTGACAGGGTCTTGTGCCTTCCTTTGCATGCGCGCCTTGCTGGCGCGCCGGAGTCATTCCAGTGTCCGTTACATATTCGCTGCGCGAGCAGTGGTTCGGCAATGTCCGCGGCGACATCCTGTCCGGCCTGCTCGTCGCGTTGGCCCTCATTCCCGAGGCCATCGCTTTCTCGATCATCGCCGGCGTCGATCCCAAGGTCGGCCTGTACGCCTCGTTCTGCATCGCCGTGATCACCGCCATCGCCGGCGGCCGACCGGGGATGATCTCGGCCGCCACCGGGGCGATGGCCCTGCTGATGGTCGACCTGGTCAAGGACCACGGCCTCCAGTACCTGTTCGCCGCCACGATCCTCGCCGGCCTGCTGCAGATCGTTGCCGCGGCGCTCAGGCTGAACACGCTGATGCGTTTCGTCTCGCGTTCGGTGGTCATCGGCTTCGTCAACGCGCTGGCGATCCTCATCTTCCTGGCGCAGTTGCCGGAGCTGATCGGCATGTCCTGGAAGGTGTATGCCGTGTGCGCGGCGGGGCTGGCCATCATCTACTTGTTGCCGCGGCTGACGCGGGCGGTGCCGTCGCCGCTGGTCGCGATCGTCGTGCTCACCGCTGTTTGCGTCTGGCTGGGGCTGGACATCCGTACCGTCGGCGACATGGGCGAACTGCCCGACAGCCTGCCGGTCTTCCTGTTCCCGGACATCCCCTGGACGCTGGGAACGCTGAAGATCCTGCTGCCGGTTTCGGCGACCCTGGCCGTTGTCGGCTTGCTTGAATCGCTGATGACCGCGCAGATCGTCGAGGATACGACGGACACCCCGACCCATCGCCGCCGCGAATGCGCCGGGCAGGGTGCGGCCAACATCGTTGCCGGCCTCTTCGGAGGCATGGCCGGTTGCGCGATGATCGGCCAGTCCGTGATCAACGTATCGTCCGGTGGACGGGGGCGTTTGTCCTGCTTCGTCGCGGGCGTGGTGCTGTTGCTGCTCGTCGTCTATGCGTCGGACTGGGTCTCGCGCATTCCGATGGCGGCGCTGGTGGCGGTGATGATCATGGTCAGCATCGGGACGTTCCACTGGAAGAGCTTCGCCGAGCTGAAGACGCATCCCAAGAGTGCGAACCTGATCATGATCGGCACGGTCATCGTCACCGTGGCCACACATGACCTGGCAAAGGGCGTGCTCACCGGTGTTCTGCTGACTGCGCTTTCGTTCACGCGCCGGGTGAGTTCGATGCTGCAGGTGGACGATCACGTGGCCGAAGACGGCAGCCGCGTGTACGTCGTGAAGGGGCAGGTGTTCTTCGCCTGTGCCATCCAGTTCGCCAACAGTTTCGATTACCTGCACGCACAGAAGAAGGTGGTCATCGACCTGACCCACGCGCACTTCTGGGACACCAGCGCAGTGGCCGCGCTGGATCGCGTCGTGCTCAAGCTGCGCAAGCACGGCGCTGACGTGGAGGTGATCGGGTTGAACCAGGCCAGTGAGTCGCTCGTGGAGCGGCTGGGCGTTCACCGCGACCGCGACGCGGCCCTTTCGGTCGGGCACTGAGCCCGCACGACTTGCCCGGAAGCCGCCGGAAGAACCTCAACGCTTCTCCCGGCGGCATCCACAGACTGGCGATCCGCCTACCTTGGTTACGCCGCGCCGGGCTGCGAGATTCAGCGCTTGGCGTACCCGATCCAGGAGAACAGCGGGCGCCCGAACGCGAGGCACGCAAGCGACAACGCGACGACCGCGCCGAGGTGCCAGAGCAGCACCATCAGCGCGCTCTCTCCGCTGTGGTAGAGGCTGACGCCGGCGGCGGACAGGGCGGCCGCGCTCAGCGCCGCCAGCATCGCCGTCGGCGCGGGGCGCACCACGCCGGCGTGGCGCACCATCACCAGCATCAGCAGGCCCAGCGGGATACTGGTCATGGTGATGGCGACGGCGCATTCCGAGCTGACCAGTTCGACCAGGAAGGCTTCCCGTCCCATGCGCGCATAGTCCTGCATGCAGCCCCAGCCCAGTCCGCTCAACCACAGGAGCAGGGCGGGCAACGGCAACCACATCCACGCGAGCGAGCGCCCCGGCACGCTGATCTGGAAGACGGCGTACGCGGCGAGCAGGCCGGTGAGCACGCTGGCGATCCATTCGATCAATGCCGGCGCGGCAGACAGCTGCGACGCCAGTCCGGAACGGAGGCCATAAACCGACGTGATCATGGCAATCAGCACCGTGGCCAGCGTGACCCAGAGCAGACTCCGGCGCAGCGGCGAGGCGAGTCGGCGTACCGGTTGAGCGCGGGCGGCGAGCTGTTCGATGAGTCGGTTGGTATCAGTCATGGCGGCCGTCCCCCTTGTGCAGCGCGTGCTTCAACGTTTTCAGCGCCCGATGGCAGGCGACTTTCAGGGACCCGACGCTCTGCTTGCTCTGGACCGACGCCTCGTTCAACGACATGTCTTGCAGGTGCATCAGCCGAACGGCCTCCTGTTGCCGGGGTGACAGTTCGGCGACGGCGTCGCGAACGTCTTGAGCCTCTTGCAGCCGGGTCGTGGCTTCTTCCGGCCCCGGCGATGCGTCCTGCAGATGGTCGAACTCCACGTCCACGAGCAATTCATGTTCGATCCGCCGCGAGCGTCGCCGCAGCAGGTCGATGCAGCGGCGCGTCGCGATCGTGCCCAGCCAGGGCTTGAATGGACGTCCCGGCTCGTACGTATGTCGGATGTCGTGCACGACCAGCAGTATTTCCTGCACCGCGTCCTCGGCATCCTCGCCCCTCCCCAGGTAACGGCCGGCGATGGCACGCAGGTAGGGCGTGATGTCGTTGAGCAGCGCGTGATAGGCGACCTTGTCGCCATCCTGGGCGCGCACCATCAGTGCGCTCCAGGTGTCGTCCGGGTCCGGCGTGCGGCCCGGAACGTTGTGGACCACCTGCTCACTGCGTTGGGGCATGGCCGGTGTCGGCATCGGGAACGGGAGGATGGTGGCCATGATGCGTCGTCCCGGCACAGCGGCCAAGTCACCGCGCCCAGACGCCCGAGCGGCGGGCGATCCAGTGGTCCAGCGAGACCACGCCGGGCCCGCGCGCCATGATGTAAAGCATCGACACCGCCCACAATCCGTGGGTCGGGAACGCGCTGGGGTAGACGAACACCTGGATGACCAACGTCATGACCAGCAATGCCAGCGCCGACAGACGACTGGCCAGACCGACGAGCAGCAACAGCGGGAACACGTGCTCGGCGACGGCCGCCATGGGCGCGGCGAGTTCGGGTGGGATCAGCGGCAGCGCGTACTCACTGCGAAACAGTTCCAGCGCGCCGTCCGAAATCCGCGGTACGCCGAGCTGCGCCGTGCCGTTGATGGGATCCAGCACCAGACCCTCGATCTTGGTCTGTCCCGACAGCCAGAACGTCATTGCCACGGAGAACCGTGCCAGCAAGGCGATCAGGCTGTGCGGAATGCGACTGAAAAGGGCTGTCGTCTTCTGCAGCAGACGGGTGACGGAGGCCACGAGGCCGGGCTGGGGCTTGGAAGAGGCCACGATGAAAGTGCTCACTTCAGTTCTCCGTAGTTGTTTCGAGGGCGATGGCCAATCCGTTCTGGACCAGCAGCGTGAACAGCGCACCGTCGTCCACCTGCGAGTCAGCGGCATGGGCTTGTTGAAAGGCTTCGCCCAGCGTGTGCCGGTCTTGCAGCGCGTCCAGCCACAGGGTGGCGCCGACGGGCAGGGGGATCGTTACGACGTCGAGTTCCGGCCGCGTGACCAGCACGTCCTCGGGGCGATCGACATCGATCAAGTCGAGTCGGGCTTCGGACATGTCGGACACCCCTTGATGGGCGTGCCAGATGGAATAGGCGGCGTGGCGCGAGCGAAACCAGGTGCAGGCCGGATGCAGTCGCAGCGTCGCAGCACCCATCCGCAACGGATCCGCGAGCAACTCCCGGTAAGCCGCGTCCCGCACAGGCGTGGCGTCCGCAGCGTGGTAGGCGCGGATGCGCAGGGCTTCGATTCGCGCCACGTCCGCGAGATTGGGGACGACCGCGGCCGGCGCGAAACCGGCGATGAAGTCCGGGAAATCGAGTGCGTAGTCGGTCAGCACCGGTGAACGCGGCGGATCGGAAAGCACACGTTCACGCGCCATCGCGCGGAAGAACTCCGGGCCGACCAGGGCCTCGGCCACGGGAAAGGACTCGGCCAGTGCGTCGATCAGGCCGACGACGAAGTTGTTGCGATGGACGGCGAACCGGCGCTCAGCCGCATACCCACCGCCGACCCTGAGCCCTGGGGGAACGCTCAGGGTCGGCACCTGCAGCGCGGCGGCGAATTCGCGATGAGGAGAGGCGGACGCGATCATGCCGCCTCCTTCGCCGTCGCGCAGACTTCATCCAGCAAGGCCTGGGCTCGCTGCGCCTGCTCGCGCAGCGTGGCATAGGCCGGAATATGGGTATCCCACTCGATCAGGGTCGGCATCGGTCCGGTCTGCGCTATCACGTGCCGGTACAGCGCCCACACGGCGGCACCGACCGGGGAGCCGTGATCGTCGATCAGCAGCCGTTCGCCGGAGGCATCGCATTCCTGCGCATGCCCGGCCAGGTGGATCTCGCGCACCGCACGCAGTGGCAACGCAGCCAGATACTCGACCGGATCATGGCGATTGTTGTGGCAGGACACGTAGACGTTGTTCACGTCCAGCAGCAGCGCACAGCCGGTATGCCGCACGATCGCCGACAGGAAATCCGGCTCGCTGTAGCTGCTGCCTTCAAACTCCAGATAGGTGCTGGGATTTTCCAGCAGCATCTGCCGGCCAAGCCGCTCCTGGACCTGGTCGATGTGCGCGCAGACCCGGGCCAGGCTTGCCGCGTCGTAACGCAGCGGCAGCAGGTCGTTGAAGAAGCGGCCGTCATGGGTGGACCACGCCAGGTGCTCCGAGAACGCCGCAGGCTGGTAGCGGTCGATCAGCGCCTGCAGACGGGCGAGATGGGCCGGGTCCAACGGGGCTTCGCCACCGATGGACAGGCCTACGCCGTGCACGGACACCGGCAGGCGTTCCCGGAGCATGGACAATTGGGCGTGCGGTGGACCGCCGGCGCCCATGTAGTTTTCCGCGTGCACTTCGACGAAGGCGGGCGGTGCCTCGTCTGCCAGCAACGCATCGAAGTGCTGGGGTTTGAATCCGATACCGGCCCGCAAGGGCAGGCCGGCATCGGCCGGAGGATATTCGGCGCTGTGCGGATTGCGAGGGAGGTTCACCGACCTATCTCCGGAAGCCAGAGGGAAAGACGATCAGCCGGCCTTGGACGGCTTGGCCTTGAACTCCGCCAGTTGGCCGAAGCCGGTCGGCGAGGTCTTCGACGGCGTCGTGGTGCAGGTGCCGGCGGGGACGAACTTCCACGAGTTCGCCTGATGATCGACCTTGGAGGTGCCCGCGCAGGTCGTGCCCGGGCCGGCGGCGCAGTCGTTCTTGCCGGCGAGGGCGACGCCGAAGCACTTCTCCTGGGCGGCGCCCTTTTCGGCGGCGGAAGCGGGCGCGGCGCCCATGGCCAGAGCCGAACCCAGCGCAGCGGCGAGGGCGAGGGCGGGAACGGCGGACTGGAAGCGGGTCGACATGGAAAATCTCCTGTGTGGTTGGGAATCGAGGGCACCGGCACTCGGCCTGGCATCCCTCTCACAGGGAGACTTCGCTTCAGCGGATGGAAAAGTTACGTCGCGTGTGCGGCTGACGAATCTGCCGGCCTGCGAATCCTTTTGCCTTCCCGACGCCTCTTTATCCAGGTAGTCAGCCGTTTTCGTGCGGCTTGGTGCGGGTGTCCAACGCGCACATGCGTGCGCAGGTCCCCGCAGGCTCTGGACATCAACAAAGAGGAAATCCCGTGTCCCACTTTCCCTTGCACACCACTGATTCGGCGCCCGAAGGCGCGCGCGACCTGCTGAAGGGCGCCCGGCAGAAGCTGGGCTTCGTTCCCAATCTGTATGGCCACCTCGCGGAGGCCCCCGCGGCATTGGAGGCGTACTTCGATCTTTCGGCGTTGTTCGACAAGACCTCGTTCACCCCGGTCGAACGGCAGGTCGTGCTGCTGGCGACGAGCGTAGCCAACGGTTGCGAATTCTGCGTCGCTGCGCACTCGATGATCGCACTCAAGATGGCGGGTGCGGCGGCGGAGGTTGTCGATGCCCTTCGCGGTGAAGCCACGATCCCGGACAAGCGCCTCGACGAACTGGCGGCCTTCACGCGGACCGTTGTGTCACAACGCGGTTGGGTGCCCGAAGGCGAACTGGATCGCTTCCTTGCCGCCGGCTTCACGAAGCAGCAGGCGATCGAAGTCGTGCTCGGCGTGGCCATGAAGACCCTCAGCAATTACACCAACCACATCACCGGGACGGCTACCAACCCCGAGTTCGGTGACTTCGCGTGGTCGCACCGGCAGAGCTGACATCCCCGGACAGCCCATGGCGAGTCAGCGCACAGTGCGATCCGTTCTGGCCTGGGTAGTGTTCGGGATCGTCGTCACCGTGTCCGGTACCGGATGTGCACACCGCATCTGGAATGCACCGATTGGCCGGCAGGCGATGGACGATCGCTATGAGTTCCGGAATCGCCTGCCGAAGAATTCACAGGACATCTTCGTGGTGCTTGCGTTCTCGGGAGGTGGTACCCGTGCCGCTTCGTTCAGCTACGGCGTACTGGAGGCGTTGCGCGATACCACGATCAAGGTCGATGGCGCGCAACGCCGGTTGCTGGACGAGGTCGACGTCATCACGTCCGTTTCCGGTGGCAGCTATACCGCAGCGTATTACGGCCTATATGGCGATCGCATCTTCACGGAATTCAAGCGCGAATTCCTGAACCGCGACTGGCAGGGCGAGTTGATCAGGCTCGCGGCGCGTCCGGGCAGCCTAGTGCGGACCGCGTCCGGCGATTACAACCGAAGCGACCTCGTGGCGGCATACCTGGATCGAACCTTGTTCGCAGGGGCGACCTATCGCGACCTGTCGCAGCATGACCTGCCATTCATCATCATCAACGCCAGCGACATCAACAACGCCACAACGTTCTCCTTCATCCAGCAACAGTTCGACTTCCTGTGTTCCGACCTTGCTCCCTATCCGGTGGCCAATGCCGTGATGGCATCGTCCGCCGTTCCGGGGCCTTTCGCCAGCATGGCGCTGCGCAACTACGATGGCTGCAATGAGCGGAATCAGCCCTGGGTCGCCGATGCGCTGGCGCATGACTCCTTTCTGGAGCGGCGGCGTGCCGTCGCGCTAGCGCTGGAGCGCTACGCCATCCCCGATCGCATGCCGGTAGTGCGCCTGGTCGACGGTGGTGTAACCGACAACCTGGGCGTACGCGGTTCGATGATGAGTCCGGTCGCGCACTACGGCAATGTTCCGGAGATGTCTGGGGCATTTACTCGGGATCAGCTGCAGCGCGTGCGCAATGTCCTCGTGGTCATTGCAAACGCGCAGGTGTACACGGAGACGGATTGGTCGCTCCAGGGGCGCGAACCCGGGCTTACCGCCATGCTCCAGTCCTCGTTCGACTCGGCACTCGGCATCCTCAACACGGAGACGGTTTCCCTGGCGAAGCAGGGTTTCCTGATGTGGGAGGACCACGTCAACACCATGCGGGGGCCGGACCAGGCAAAGGTCAGGGTGCACTTCTCCATCCTGACCTTCGACCAGATCGAAAGCGCTGACGTTCGTAGGCGCTTCAATGCCATGCCGACTACCTTTCGCCTGCAACCTGCCCAAGTCGATGCGCTCGTTGCGCAATCCAGGGAGCTCCTGCAGAAGTCACCCGAGTTCGTGGAGTTTCTCCACGATGTCGGCAATCGCCACGTAGAACAGGCTGCGACCCCATGAGCGCGAAAGCTCCATGCCTTCCGCGCGCATGCTTCACCGGTGGCACGGGGTGGTGCCGTGATGTCGTCGCGGCCATCGAGGCGGCGTGATGGAACGCGATCCGTTCGGATTTCCGGTCGTTCGCAACTGGCCCGCCATCGATGCGGCCGGAATGATCGAAGTCGACCGCTTGATGATCGGGCACTACGACATCAGCCTCCCGCAGATGATGGAGAACGCCGGCCGTGCATTGGCCACGCTGGCATCTGTGCGGTTCCTGGGGCGAGATCCGAGGGGGACGCACGTCGTCGTGCTGGCGGGAGGCGGCGGCAATGGCGGTGGCGCGCTCGTGGCCGCGCGAAGGCTGGCAGGGTGGGGTGCCCGGGTTTCCATCGTCCTCTCGCAGGACCCCGCCGCGATGGCGCCCGTACCGGCACGGCAACTGGCCATTCTCGAACGAATGGGACTGCAGCCGGGAGGCCAGCCCGATGACGGAATCGACCTGATCCTCGACGGACTGATCGGCTATTCCCTGCATGGCGTCCCCCGCGGGCGCGTCGCCGAACTGATTTCCTGGGCGAGGGCCGCATCAGCGCCTGTGCTGTCGCTCGATGTGCCTTCGGGATTCGACGCCGCCAGCGGCAAGACGCTGGATCCGTCGATGGTGGCGGTCGCCACGCTGACGTTGGCCGCGCCCAAGATCGGACTTTCAACATGCGCCGCAGCGGGTGATCTCTATGTCGCCGACATTTCGGTTCCGCCGACACTCTATTGTCGCCTGCCGCAGCCGTTGTCCGTCCCGCCGTTCAGTGCAGGCGATATCCTGCGCATTGCGAAGGTATCGGAATCGGCGACTGCCCCACTCATGTCGCAATAGTCCAGGGCCAGGCCAGGCATGCTGATTGTTCTTTCAATGCTGATGGGCGCGTTGCTGGGCTTTGCCGCGCATCGCGCCGGGCTTTGCACGGTCAAGGCCGTGGCGGAAGTTCTGACCACCCGACGTGCCAATTTCCTGTGGTCGTTCGCCAAGAGCTCGCTCTGGGTCATGGCACTGAGCGCATTGGCTGCGGCGGTGCCCCTGGAAATCGGGTTGCGGCATTGGCCGTTGAGCGGGCTTTCCGTCGCCGGAGGCATGCTGTTTGGCCTGGGGGCAGGGATCAACGGCGGCTGCACGTTTTCGACACTGTCGCGGCTGATGGACGGCAATCTGAATGTACTGGCCACGGTCCTCATGTGGCCCGTAGGGATCGTGTCGGCGCTGACACTCATGTCCGGACTTCGCGACGCCACGCCCGCGAACGTACCCGCCGGTCAACTGCCGCTCTGGCTGTCGGTTCCGATTGGCCTGTTCGTCCTTTGGGAAGCGGCATTGCTGGTGCGCAGGCTGGCGCAATCCGGTTCGCTCCGCCACAGCATCGGGGCTCCGATCTACACCTTGTCCGCCGGAGCGGCGCTGGTCGGCGGGGCCAACGCCGTGCTGCTGCTGGCATGGGGGCCGTGGTCGTTCACCGGAACGATGCTTTGCGTCCTGGAGGCCAGCACGGTGGCCCGCTGCGGCGCGTCGCAATCCGTTCCGCTGCTGGTACTCGCGGCGGCGCTCGTGGGGATGGCTTTCTCCAGCTGGCAGCGCGGATCCTTCCGGCTGCAACGGCTACGCGCACGCGAGGCCATGCGCCATGCCGGAGGCGGCTTGCTGATGGGCATCGGCGCCATGTTCATTCCGGGCGGCAACGACGGGCTCATCCTGTTCGGCATCCCATCGCTTTCGCCGCATGCAATCCCGGCCTACCTCGGGATTCTGGCGGGGGTCGCCATTGCCCTTTCGGCGATGCGCATGATGGGACGCGTCATACCGTCGGTGCATTGCGAGGGGGACATATGCCGAACGACTTGAGGGTGGACACCGTAACTGGACGCACCGCGCCAGGCAGATCCCCTGCGGGCAGATCGATCGAGACCGGGCTGCGCATGTGCGGACGCGTTTTCCCGCTGCTCGTCCTGCTGATGCTCCCGATGGCAGGCAGTGCCATTCCGCCTTTGCCGGTCGCCGTCAGCAACAACGCGGTGGCGGCCGTGGAGGAGGGGGAGGAGTTCAGGCTCTACAGCTTCTTCGGACTCGGGCAGGGAAAGACCTGGCGCGACGTCAGCCGCCGCGCGTTCGAATACGACAGCCGGCGAAACCGCTGGCAAGAGTTGCCGCCACCGCCGGTCGCAGGAGGAAGGCTGGCCTCGGTCGCGGCAGCCGCTCGCGGTCGGATCTACCTGTTCGGTGGCTACACCGTGGCCGAGGACGGGACGGAGGTCTCCACTCCGGATGTGCTGCGTTTCGACCCGAGGAGCCGCCGTTACACGGCGATGGCGCCGATGCCGGTGCCGGTGGACGACACCGTGGCGCTGGTTTACGCGGACCGCTGGGTCATTCTCGTCAGCGGCTGGCACCAGCACGACAACGTCGCCGCCGTGCAGGTGTATGACACGCGCCGCAATGTCTGGAGTCGGGCCCCCGACTGGCCGGGCACCCCGGTATTCGGCCACGCCGGGGCGCTGCTGGGCGAGGATCTGCTGATCTGCGACGGGGTGCGACTGGACACTGGCGAGGGGACGCGCCGTTTTCAGGCTTCCGACGAATGCTGGCACGGGCGCATCCAGGAAGGCGACCCTACGCGGATTGCGTGGCAACGCGTGGCATCCCACCCGGGCTTGCCACGTTACCGCATGGGCAGTTTCGCCGACGATGAAGGCCGGCAGCTGGTATTCGTTGCGGGCAGCGAGAACCCCTACAACTTCGACGGCACCGGATACGACGGAGTGCCGTCACCCGCGTCGGCGCGAGTGGATGCCTTTGACCTGGGCACGGGGACATGGAGGTCGCGACCACTCCTGGAGCAACCCAGCATGGATCACCGCGGCATGCCGTGCGTGCGTGGGCGCTGCTACCTGCTGGGCGGGATGGACGTGAATCGCGAAGTGACGGATGCGATAAGGGAACACGCTCGCGGGGGCGTGGAATAGCACCTTCCTCAGGCTTTCCCTCGTGGCGGATCACGATGAATTCCTTCGGCAACGCTGGTCGGCGAATCCTTTTGCCTCATCGCCACCTCTTTATCGTTGAGAGCAAGCTCGCTCGACCAACTCAGAGGAGAAGCGAAATGGGCAATATCGCCAAGGGCATTACCGCCGGAATTGTCGCGACCGTCGTGCTGTCGGTACTGATGGTGGCAAAGTCGATGATGGGGCTGATGCCCCAGCTGGATGTCATCTCGATGCTGTCGCGGATGATGGGGGTAGCGGTTCCAGTCGCCTGGGTCATCCACTTCATGATCGGTGCCATATGGGGCGCCCTGTTCGCAGTGCTGTACAAGGCGATCCCGGGCAAGGAGGCAGTCGCCAAGGGTCTGGTGTTCGGATCGGCGGCCTGGCTGCTCATGATGTTGATGATCATGCCGATGGCAGGCGCGGGGCTCTTCGGAATGAAGCTCGGCATGATCGCGCCGGTCATGACGTGGATGCTGCATCTGGTGTTCGGCAGCGTTCTCGGGCTGGTGTACGCACGCCGCGCCCGGTAATCGATTTATTGCCTGTGCCCGGTCAGTGCAAAGCATCGATCAGGGGGCACGACACCTGGCCGCGACGCGATTCGCACGCCGCCAGCAACTGGGACAATGCCGCCTCGATGCGATGAAGATCCGCGAGGCGGGCTCGGACGTCACTCAAGTGCGCCGTTGCCAATTGCGCCGCCTCGCGGCAATGGGTGCCGTCTTCCAGAAGTAGCAGTTGCGCGATCTCTTCGAGGCTGAAGCCCAGGCGCTGGGCCGACTTCACGAACCGCAACCGCGCCAGGTCGGTCGCGCCGTAGCGACGGATGCCGCCATACGGCCGGACCGGTTCCGGAAGCAATCCCTTGCGCTGATAGAAGCGGATGGTCTCCACATTGACGCCCGCGGATTTGGCCAGGGCACCAATGGTCAGCTCATCGGGAGGCGGCGACATGGGCTTGAGTCCGTACTTTGGTACGGCCCTAACTTTACCTCGTAGGCATTGAACAGGAGATAGAAGGATGACGAGAAAAGACGGTCGTGCGGCACTAGCCGTGGGTGGCCTGTCAGCCGTACTGGCTTCGACCTGCTGCCTGGGGCCGCTGATTCTGGTGGCACTGGGGTTCAGTGGCGCCTGGATCGGCAATCTCACGGTGCTGGAGCCGTATCGCCCCATCTTCATCCTGGCTGCACTGACGGCTTTGTTTTTCGCCTGGAGGCGCATCTTCCATCCGGCGTCGGCGTGCGAGCCGGGGCAGGTGTGCGCAGTGCCGAAGATCCGAGCCGCTTACAAGCTGATCTTCTGGATTGTGGCTGCGCTGATCCTGATTGCGCTCGGCTTTCCCTATGTTGTGCCACTCTTCTATTAGTCGGGAGTTCGCCATGAAAAGACTTTTTCTCCTCTCCGCCGCTGCATTGGCCCTGACCATGGCTCCGGCATGGGCCGTCACCCGAATCGCGACCTTGTCGGTTCCGGGCATGACGTGTCCCGCCTGCCCAATCACGGTCAAGAAGGCCCTTGCCAAGGTTGATGGCGTCACCGCAATCACAGTGAACTTCGAGAAGCGCGAGGCCATCGTCACCTTCGACGACGCCAAGGCATCTCTGCAGCAGCTGACCGATGCCACGACGAACGCCGGCTATCCATCGCAGGTGAAGCCATGAGCGCGCCGTCGAATCCCTTTCATGTTGCTGCATCCCACATCGACCAGATGCGCCAAGCAGCAATCTACGCCGACGATGGCGCGCTGCCTGCCCGGATCAAGGCGCTGGCAGCGCTGCTGTGGTCGGTCAGTTCCCGCTGCGAGCCCTGTATAGCGCACTACGCACGCAAGGCGGTCGAGTTGGGGGCCAACCGAGAGGAGATGGCCGAAATGCTTGCAATCGCTTCGACCATGGGCGGCTGCGTGGGAGAGATGTGGGCGCTCAAGGCCTTTGCGGCTGCAAAGACAGCCGGCAGTGGGGAAGGCGAGGTGGCATGCTGCCCGCAGTGAACTGGAAGGCGCGGTGCTGAATTAGCGTCCGCCAAGAGCGGGAATTTGCTGCTGCGGAGTAGAGTTACTCTCCATCGACATGCGGGATAGCACAGCCTTCTGATGCTTGGTCATCAGAAAGTAATACATACGAAACGAAATTGAGGAACGAAATGGCCTTGAGGCTGTTCACGTTGCTGTCGTAATCGAGGCTTTCGCCA
This sequence comes from Pseudoxanthomonas japonensis, assembly GCF_043632995.1. Classification (NCBI taxonomy): domain Bacteria; kingdom Pseudomonadati; phylum Pseudomonadota; class Gammaproteobacteria; order Lysobacterales; family Lysobacteraceae; genus Pseudoxanthomonas; species Pseudoxanthomonas japonensis. Next base: position 106,655 of record NZ_CP171633.1, read on the forward strand.
TGCAGGACGGCATGGCGATTCAGTGCGGTACTTCGGGCAGCACGCCGCCCGGTACTTTCGGTCATCGGTGTTTCCCGCAGCAGCGGCTCAAGGTAGGCGCGTTCCAGCGTGTCTGGATCGATGCGCTTAGCGTATTTTCGCAGCCCCCCGTTGGCAAACAGTTGGTAGCCAGTGCTGTCGAAACAGATGCCGTCGGCCTGGACAAACAACAACGGAATCGCACTGGCGTAATCGCCGGTCCGGTGCGACTTCATCGCGCTGCGGATAAATCTTTCCCGCTTTGGGTGGCGTTCGATCAACTCCTGTTCAATGCGATCCAGTGCTTCGTGAAAATAACCGGCCAGTTCGCGATGCACCTCCTCGGGCGAACCTTCAGCCAGTTCTTCCCTGAAATATGCCAAGTCCGTAAAAGGCATTTCGGGATCGAGGTACCAGCCGGCATCAGCCAGCGCGACCAGGTTCTCGCGCACCCGCTCGGGCAAGCGCTGGAGGGCTTCGCCAATCTCCAGAAGACTTGGCAACCGCACCTGAAGGTTGGCAATGACGCTCCCGACGGTACTGCTGACGCGTTGCATCGCATCGATGTTGGCCAGCCGGGCGACTTCGCTTATCCGGCCAATGCTGGCCATCTCGGCCTGACGCACGGTCTCCGAGAGGGCATTGCCTATCAGGCTGGTGTTCCACTTCGGCCGGATCAGTTCAAGCACCCGGGCACGCTCGGCTGCTGCGGCCTCCGCAACTGTCAACAGGGCAGAGGAGGCTTGCAGGACATTCAGCCACGGCGCGGAAGAGCGGATCGTCGAGAGTGGCGAGAGACTGGCGGCGATAGTCTGGAACTGCATTGTCGCGGAGCTCCCAACCAACTTATCGACCGAAGGCCTAAGCACCTGCTGGATTTGACCAACAACGCTGAACTGGCGTCGCGCCGTCTCGTGGAACTGGCCTAATGTCATTTGACGCCCAGCCAAGGTTCGATCAACCACTCGTCTCGGCGGGGCGCCGTCAACCTCAGGCCTTGATTTCGGCGTTTCATCCGACATGGTGTTTCCCTGATTAGCGACGCACTAACTGCGCCATGGCGCAACATACGGGAGGACGACAGCGCGAGCTTAAGGCGGCTCGGAATCCAAGACATCTTCAAACTCGATGTCGCCTGGGTAGATCGCTGCCCCAATGATCTCGATGACGCCTTCATTAGGCGCACGACTCCATTCGTAGATGTTCAGCTCCTTGACATGGGCAAATACCCTTGGGATGACGTCCAGGAGAGGTTGGAGAGCAGAAAGAGAGAGGGCATCCCAGAACCTCATTACCACGGGCCAGTCAATGTTGCCTCGATGCGCGCCGATGGCGTTCCTGATATCGACGACGTCTTTCTCAACACCTGATTTGGCTTGGGCGTACTCCTTATAGAGCGCCCTCGCGAGCCGGTGCTCGGCCATGGTGATGCCTCGGTAGGGCCGCTGATCGCGCTCTTCAGGATCAAACACGGTTGCGCGCATGACCAATGCCTGCAGCCGATCGAAGACCTCGAGCAACGATCTGAGTTCGACGATGAGGTACTTCAGGATCAGCTTCCGCTGATACTGACCGTTGGAGTCGTGCTGGATATTGGAAAGCGCGACGATGTCGTCCCAGATGAACTGCGACTGCAGAAGAAGGCTCGCGGCCTCGTTTCCTGGAAACCATGCCGAGGGCGAACGCTGATAAATCGGGTGAAATGTTCCTGGATAAGCACCGCTCTTCAGAATGTCTTCCAAGGCGTCCATAGGCGCTTTTCTGTTCTCGTTACGTTCTGTGGCGCGATAAGGGGAACCAGGCAAAACTCAACGAGTGCGATGCTCAGGACGGAACCTGCGGCCTCCTGTCCCATACCGCCGGGAATCGCAATGCCAACGCAAACCGCTGCAGATCCCTGAGATGGTGCTGGTAAGTGGAGTTCGACTCCCTTGAGCGACGCGCCAATTCTTCGTAACTACTTCGCGCATTGCGAACATGGGATGGCTTGCTTCCACCCTGGCCTTCTCCGGAGCAGGAGAGCACTTGTTCCAGCTTCGAGAACAAGCCGCAAGCCATCCCCAACGTTGCCTTGAAGCCGTGCGGGGTGTTGTGGTACGCCCAGTCGTCAATTTTCGTCCGTGCTGCTGAGAACGCCCGCTTGACGGATTCAAGATGGGCAATAGTTTCGACCAAGTGAGCCCTTGCTGGTGGCGAACAGTCGAACTCCAGCACGACGGGCGATACCGCAGGCAATACATCCTTGGCGGTGTCAGCGGCCGTGCACCATCTGCAACCGTAAACGTTGAAGTGCCCGTGTCCTTGCTGGAACGCCCGCGGAAGCTCCACCGAAAGCCAGTTGCGCGCATAGGCAAGTGCCGCCTGTTCGTCCGAGTGTGTTGACTTGTCTACTTTGACCGTTGTGGCGAAACCCACCTTGCCCTCGGGCACCTCGATACTGTGGGTCATCCAGAAGTTCACCGTCCTTGAGTGGTCGTTGGAAACCAGTTCGCCTCGGTAGGCCCTCTCCAGAACGCGAACGTGGTAGCCGTTGTCAATCCACAACTTGGCCATTGTCAGTTATTACCTCGCCGGTAGTGGGGCCGATCATGAGCGTGGGCTGGATGGCTGGTTAGCGTTTGATGCCCTTGAAGCCCGGGTGGTAGATATTGCGGATCACGTCCTGATTAGCCGAAAGCAAGTGCGATTTCTTCGCCCGGAACGTTGTTACAGACGATACTTCGGTGGAGCCGGCCTTCAGGTTGATCACTCTATAAGCTGAGCGATGCGGAGCCTCCGAGGCGATGATGACATCGCCTGTTTTCGTGGTGCACAGCCTGACCCCCTGCTCGTAGAGCAGCGACTTGATGCTCTGAGGGGGATGGTCGTACTGGTTGTCATAGTTGCTGGTGCAGATAGCCAATGAGGGGCGTATGCATTCCAAGAACTTCTTGGTCGTAATGCCGTTATCCGCGCCATGGTGGGCCAGCACCATAACGTCGGTTTCCCGGCAAATGATCTTGCAGGACCGTAGCATCGAGCCGATGTTGGCGTGTTGAACGTCGCCCAGACTGAGGACATTGAACATCCCCGTCCGGAACAGCTTTACCGTCGAGTTGTCGTTGGACGACGGAAAGATGCTCTTCGGATGGTAGAAGATATTCCGGTATCCAAGCCCCTGCGCCTGCTCCAATGACTGGATATAGGGAGGGTCAATCCTATTGAGCTTGACGGACCGCTGTTTCGCAGTGGCTTGGCTCTGGTAGGAGCGAAGCAGCTTGAGGCAAGCCTTCGCACAATCGGTATGAGGATCGTAGCCTGGATACTCGACCTTGGCGGGCTGGAGGGTTTCCAGTGCCCAGCCGAGGCCGGACTCGCTGCAGTGATCGGAGTCCCAACTGGTAATGTGCAAGGTGTCGATGGTGCGCTTACCACACGCTGCAAGCTCATGTAGCAGCGAGGGCTTGCTGACATCGGTGGCCATGGCTTCGATCAGCGTGAAATGCTGGCCATCAAAGTACGAGAACGAGGATCCTGCCTGACCCAACTGGTAGGCGCGGAATCGGGTGGGGGCGGTCTTCAGGAGGGTTGGCATGTGGGAACTGGCCCGCTCAGTTGGTCTTGGGCAACGTGGTAGCCATGGGAAGAGATTCGGTCGAAGGTGGCGCCCGACACTTTTCGCAAAGTGGTTGGAAACGTAGCGGCGAAATCCCGTTCGGCTGCGCCTCCGGTGCTCGTCGCACCTGCGATGTACAAGAAGGCGCCCTGTCCAGGCGCTTGCTGCAGGTAGTGATGGAAGGTGCGAATGCGCAAGGCATGCGCCTGATCGGACATGATGTCAGCGACCCGCTTGAGCCGGAAAGGATTCAGCGCGCTGGCCGCCAGCCCGTCGGCGAGCGGCATGCCGGCATCCGATACCAGGATGAAATGGCCCGGCTTCTTTGTGCGTGCGCGTCCGGGATCAAAAAACGACTCGATCCCCAGGTTGTCGTACACCCCCCCGTCGTACAGATGGAGGATGCGCGGCGGGCGGACCATCTGCATGGCCTCTAGGGGCGCATCCCAGTCTCGTCGCCGCCATTCGAAGCGATCGGCACGCAGGCTCAACGGACCGAACCCGCCTGGAAACGCCGCGGATACGGCCATCGCGTTGGCGAGCGGAAAATTGCCCGGTGCCGCGTAGCCGGTCCGGTAATCGCCCATCCCGTCAAGTTTGAAGCGGAAACGCCGGCCGTTCTCGGCATTGGTGCCGTTGATCGACCATTCCGGAACGGATGGCAAGTCGGCCAGTCGATGGCTAATGCGCCACTCTCGCTTGAGCGCGCCTGCGAGGAGATTGGCACGGGATAGCAAGAACCGCAGATTGGTCAGGCGCAACAGCTCGCGCAGTGCGCCCCATTGCATGCTGCGTTGACCCAATCGTTCACGCAATGCCGGATAGACATTGCTCAGGAACTCCCGCGAGTTCGGCCATCGCATTCCGCCTTCCTGGAAGATCAGGCCGGTTACCAGACTGCCGCCGGATACGCTGGAGATGCACCGAATGTCTTCGAGCCGCCCCTGTTCGGCGAGAAAGCGCAGCACGCCCAGATGAAACACCATGGCGCGAATGCCGCCGCCGGACAGGGCCAAGGCGATGGGCGTGTCGGTCGGCAAGCTCATACGCGCATGGCACCTTTCAACAACTGCAGGCCGCTTTCACCGACGATCAGCTGCACGCCTGGCAGGCCGTCCTCGCTCATGCCCAAGGCGAGGTGGATGAGCTGGATCCAATCATCCCGGCTCGGCGAGGCGGAATGCCCCTGCGGATGACTGTGCCACTCGCCCACATAGCCGACGATGCCGGCCGTGCGCCGCGAGGCCTCGTCCACGGCCTCCTTCAAGCCCTCTATGCCACGTTCGAAGGAACCCGCGGTGGCCTTGCTGTCGGGCGGTGCAGGGAGGACGTCGACAATGACCAAGGCCCCGACGTTGTAGTCGTAGTAGCCCAGCAGCACGCCACCTGTTTCATTGGGGAAGCCTAGGCGGCGCCATTCGCGCAAGCGGCGTTCAACGCCCGCATCTAAGAACACCGTCAGATCGTCATCGAGCGGCAGACTCTGCTCAGCCTCCACCGGGATGTCGTAGACCGCCACGCCACCTTGTTTCAATGCCTGTTGCCAGACACGGATGTGCGCTTGGTCGCTCGCAATCAACGCGGGGAGCTGTTCGGCAAAGGTGCACGCATGGCCCAGCACCCGGGCGTAGGGCAGGACCATCGAGATGTCGCGGCAGCTCGCGCCACTCCAGAATGCGCCGAGGTGGCCCGCCAAGTGGTCACGGCCCCAGTCGTTCTGGATCAGAGCCCGGTAATACTGACCCTCCAAGGTGCGCAGTCGCTGGTTGCGCGACGCGTCTTCGATGAGCACGACGCCGGCGTTCCCGCTCGGTGTCACGAAGATGGACGCGTGGCGCGCAAAGGAATCGATCGTGCTGGCGTGACGCGGGTAGTCCAGACCGGCCGAGGCATCGACAACCAACGTTGTATCCGTCAGGGCCGATGTCACCGTCGCATTCTTGGAGTCGCTCGCGTCGGCCACGATCGGGACAATGACGCTGGCGCCTTGCGTGACGGCCTGGTGCAAGGCCGCGACGGCGTGCACTTTCGCATCGCCGATCTGCTTGGCGACCGCGGTGTGTCGCGAAAGGTTGTGCGGCTTGACGTGATCCTTGTCGATCACAGTCCATCGGCCCCAACCGCTGCGCCCCCACAGGTTGAGGACCGCGCTGCCCAGGCTTCCGGCGCCGACCACGACACCGTCCGGGCCCTCGTTCGCCAAGCCCGATTGTTGCCGTGCTTTCTCGGACGTGTTTGCAGACAGCACATCGACCGGCATCACCTTGAGATCCCGCCATGTCAAGGCTTCGGGGGCATCTAGGATTCCAGCCGCCGAGTAATACTTGCCTTCATGGAACATCAGGGCGCCGGTTGCCACTCCGAGCTCTAGCGGGTCATTGGGCAATATGAAGGCGCGATGGGTGACCTTTTCCGGAGGCCCTCCTGCGTCACGACAGATCGGTATGTGCAGCAAGATGGCGGTAAACGGCTGGTCCGCTCGCGCAACCGCTCCGTGCGCATCCACCAATGCTCGCAATTTCGGCTGCAGCTCTGTGAGCAGCGCTATGCCGCGGTCGGTCAGCAAATCGGCCAATTGCCCTAATGTGTCTGGATCGACCTCTACCGTGTTGTTCACGACCGCCGGCAGGGTCACATCCACTGAGACGGCGGAAGTGACCTTGTGATTGGCGGTCGCTTGTTTGGGGAGTAGGAAATAGGTGGTGCCATTGTCCGGGCGCATCTCGCTCCGCGCGATGACGAACTCCGGGTTGCCCTCGCGCAGGGTGTCGAAATTCCATGGCAAGACCAATTCGAACTTCGACGAGAAGAACAGATGATCCAGCGGCTGATCGGCCAGATGCAATTCGCCGCGGGCGCTCTTTTCGATCCACCATAGGATGCGGTGCAGAAACGACTCCGGCGTCCAGGTGCGCAAGACTGCCGTGGCCGGCTCGAAATAGAGACACAGGTGCGCAGGCGTGTCGGGAGCGAAGCGGTTCATGTGAACCAACCGCGGGAACTCCTTGCGCAACGCGAGGACGATCGGCAGGTCCTCGCGTCCGGCGCGGACCAACAGTGCCAGGCGCTCGCGATAGCGCAGGCCGTATGGATTGTTCTTTGGTACGCGATCGCAGGTCGCCTCGACGAACAGGCATTCGACGGGGCTGCCGTCGGACCAGGTCCAGCGGCCTACCCCGATCAGCTCGAAGTCGCGATGACGTTGAATCGTGTCGGCAAGGTGTCGTGCCCGGGGGAAAGTCAGCCCCCGGGCGTCAGCAAGCGGTTCAACTTGATCGAGTGAATGGAAGTCCTCGCTCATCATCCGGCCCGCGGCGGACGGGAGGTGATGATGCTGGCCGCTCCCAATGCGGTCGCTGCCCGCACCCAGGTCACGCCGCCCTTTTCGATCTCGAACGTGATCGGCTCGGGCTTGAAGCCGTTGGGTTCTTCCATGGTGACGAGAAACTTGCGGCCGCCCACTTTGTCGAGGTAGCGCTTGTAGGCCTTGCGCGCCTGGATATGCGGAGGCTGGATTTGCTTGTAGGCCTCGCGGGTGTCAGGGATGGGCTTGCTGCAGCTGACGATGTAGGCGTCCGACTTGCCCATCCGCAGCAGGTCCTTGACCAGGTCAGTCGGCTCGGTTTCGTCGTCGCCCTTGTCGTCGCTCAGCGCCTTGTAGCTGCAATGGTGCGGAATGTTGAACAGATCCCAGGCCAGACGATCGTCGTTGCCGTGGTAGCGGGTGATCGCGACGATGTCTTCGAGATCGCCGTGCTCGGCATCGCCGACCTCGAGGTAGTCGTAGGTTTCGCCATCGGCATCGAAACGCACGTTGAAGACCAGTGCTGCGCTATTGCGGATGATGTCGCCTTCATCGCAGTGCTTGATGAAGGGCGAATGGCAGAAGAACTCGACCCCGTCTGTGGCTAGGGTGAACCCCGGTACCAAGGTGCCGGCGTCCACGAACAGATGGTCGCGAGCCGAGGCCGTTTCACCGCGTTCCTTCAACTTTGGTTCCAGCCAATCCATCAATGCCTGCGGCTTGGAAAAGACCCGGATGCCCTTGCCTTCCAACAGGCGGTGACGCGCTTCTTGGCGCAGGATGACGAATTCGTCGGATTGCTGATCGTTGCTTGCCTCCTCCAGCAGCATGGCCGCGGGCACCCAGAGTTCACGGATCTTGATCCGTCCATCGCCTTGGTGGCACTGGGCGTGCTGCAGCTCGAAGAACTCGGTGCTGCCCTGAATGTGGTCGTTGTCGGCGTGTGTGAACGCGACGGCGTCGAAGTAGTCGCGGTCGGCGGCCTTGAGATCGGCCTTCAGCCGAGCCTGCAGGTCGATCTCGGGCGCATCGCTGTCTTCGCCTTTCTCGCGATGGCAGAAATCGAACAGCACCCGGCGCCCGCTGGCCATGATCAGTTGCGTGGTGTCCCCGTTGCCGACGGGGTAGAAGACGACTTGATGTTTAATGCCCATGCGGTCCCGGGGTTCAGCCGAGATACGTGTAAAAATGGGTATCCGGATTTTAGTGTGGGACGACAGCTAAAGCACTTGCTTGTCTGACTGTTCTTGCTTGTAGGTTTCTAGTTTCGCAGGCTCGTCCGTTTCAAGCCTTCAGTGTGGGTTTTTCCTGCTGGCGCATGTCGGTGCAAGGAAGCAATCAGTGGGCAGGTCACCTTGCCTTGGCTCGACCTGCATGCCTTGACCAATTGGGATAGCGCCAACTCCATGCGCTGGAGATCGGCCAGCCGCAGGCGCACATCCGCCAGCCGCGCTGCCGCGAGGTCGGCGGACTCGTGGCAATGGGTGCCGTCCTCCAGCTTGAGCAATTGCGCAACCTCGTCCAGATTGAAGCCCAAGCGCTGAGCGGACTTCACGAACTTCACCCGGTCCACGTCCGTCGGCCCATAGCGGCGGATGCCGCCGATGGGCCGATCCGGCTCCAGCAGCAAGCCCTTGCGCTGATAGAACCGGATGGTCTCCACGTTGACCCCGGCTGCTTTGGCGAAGGCCCCGATGGTCAGGGTTTCCGGGATGTTCATCATGGCGCTTGACTCCGTACTTGGCTACGGAAGTAACGTTAGCGCATCACGCAAAGTCCCGGAAGGAGACCCTCATGGCAAAACCTAGCAACGGCCGCGGTGCACTGGCTGCCGGCGGCTTGGCCGCCATCCTTGCCTCGACCTGCTGCCTCGGCCCGCTGGTGCTGATCACGCTAGGCTTCTCTGGCGCCTGGATCGGCAACCTAACCGCGCTCGAACCGTATCGGCCGATCTTCATCGGCGCCGCGCTCGTCGCGCTGTTCTTCGCCTGGCGCCGCATCTTCCGGCCCGCCCGCGCCTGTGCACCGGACGACGTGTGTGCCGTGCCCCAGGTGCGAACAGCCTACAAGGTGATTTTCTGGATCGTGTCCGCCCTGGTACTGATCGCCCTCGCGTTCCCCTACGTCATGCCCCTGTTCTACTGAAGGAGACTGTCATGAAGAAATTTGTCGCACTGTTCGCTTTGACTGTAGCCCTGAGCGCTCCAGCTTGGGCCGCCACCAAAACCGTCACGCTGTCGGTACCGGGCATGACCTGCGCCACCTGTCCGATCACGGTCAAGAAGGCGTTGTCCAAGGTCGAAGGCGTCGTTGAAGCCAAGGTGACCTGGGAGCCCAAGGAAGCGGTGGTGACTTACGACGACACCAAGACGACGCCAGCCGCCTTGACCAAAGCCACCGAGAACGCAGGCTACCCTTCCACGGTCAAGAAGTGATCGTCCCATGACCGAGGCGATCACACTGCACGTCGATGGCATGACCTGCGGGGCGTGCTCCGAGCACGTCCGGCAAGCTTTGGAGAAGGTGCCCGGTGTGCGTTCGGCAGCGGTGTCCTATCCGCAACGGCGGGCTGAAATCACGGCTGATGCGGGCGCCGATTTGGAGATGGCACCGCTGGTCGCCGCCGTGTCTGCACTCGGTTACCGGGCGCAGGCTGCCGACATGCCGAGCAAGCCTGCGGACCTGTTGAACAAGACGCTGGGCGGGTTAAACGGCGAGCCGAAGCGCGGAGATGCAGAGCCGGCATTGCACGTCGCTGTGATTGGCAGTGGCGGCGCGGCGATGGCGGCGGCGCTGAAAGCCGTCGAGCAAGGAGCGCGCGTCACCTTGATCGAGCGAGGCACCCTCGGCGGTACCTGCGTCAATGTCGGCTGCGTACCGTCCAAGATCATGATCCGTGCCGCGCATATCGCCCATGTACGGCGCGAGAGTCCGTTCGACGACGGCATTGCGGCCGCTTCGCCGGCGATCCTGCGCGAGCGTTTGCTGGCGCAGCAGCAGGAGCGCGTCGACGAACTGCGTCACGCCAAGTACGAAGGTATTCTGGCCAGCACTCCCGCCATCACCGTGCTACGCGGCGACGCCCGCTTCCTGGACGACCGCCATCTGAACGTGCAACTGGCAGAAGGCGGCGAATGCGCAGTCGCCTTCGACCGCTGCCTGATCGCCACCGGCGCCAGCCCGGCGATTCCGCCGATCCCCGGCTTGCAGGGCACCCCCTACTGGACCTCCACCGAGGCGCTGGTCAGCGACCGTATTCCCGAGCGGCTGGCGGTGATCGGTTCGTCGGTGGTGGCGGTCGAACTCGCGCAGGCCTTTGCCCGACTCGGCAGCAAGGTGACTCTCCTGGCGCGCAACACGCTGTTCTTCCGCGAAGATCCCATTATAGGTGAAGCCGTCACGGCCGCGTTCCGCAACGAAGGCATCGAAGTGCTGGAGCACACGCAGGCCAGTGAGGTGGCCTTTGCAAGCGGAGCATTCGTGCTCACGACCGGGCGCGGCGAACTGCGCGCTGACCGACTGCTGGTCGCCACCGGCCGCACACCGAACACCCGCGCCTTGGATCTCGACGCGGCAGGTGTCGCGGTCAACGCGCAGGGCGCCATCATCATCGACAATGGGATGCGCACCGGCACACCGCACATCTACGCCGCGGGCGACTGCACCGACCAGCCGCAGTTCGTCTACGTCGCAGCGGCGGCCGGTACCCGCGCCGCGGTCAACATGACCGGCGGCGACACGGCGCTGGACCTGACGGCGATGCCGGCGGTCGTGTTCACCGATCCCCAGGTCGCCACCGTGGGCTATAGCGAAGCCGAAGCACACCATGCCGGCATCGAGACCGACAGCCGCACGCTGACACTCGACAACGTGCCCCGGGCGCTCGTCAACTTCGACACACGTGGCTTCATCAAGCTGGTCGCGGAAGCCGGCACTGGCCGGTTGCTCGGTGTGCAGGCGGTGACCCCCGAGGCGGGCGAACTGATTCAGACGGCCGCGCTCGCCATCCGGGCACGGATGACGGTGCAGGAGCTGGCCGACCAGTTGTTCCCTTACCTGACCATGGTCGAGGGACTGAAGCTCGCAGCGCAGACTTTCACCAAGGATGTGAAGCAACTGTCCTGCTGCGCGGGGTAGTGCTGTGCTGAGCGTTCAGGCCCAAATGCTCAGCTTCATCCGTTGAGCCAAACACCCAGGTTGAAGCTTCGGGGCTTGTGCGATGGGTCAAGGTTTACTCGAAATACCCCTCTTCGAGCAGCCGCACCAACGTCGGAATGTAAGGTCCATATTCGACCACGCGTCTGACCTGCTTCTTGCGGATCGATGCCATCGTCATTCGCTGGAACTCGAAGTTCGTTGATACCTGGTCATCATCGACATCTACGGTCTCGACTACGGCCCCGTCCTTGCGCGCCTTCTCGTTGTAGAGCATCCGCGCCCGAATCACCTCGAAGCTGTAGCCCCTGCCCATGCGGTTCATGTCTTTGGCCAGTCGGTTGACGGATTCAGTATAGGCATTGGTAATGGGTTGTTCGAAGTAAGAGAAGATTTCGTCGTGCCAGTTGTGCACGGCGGTGGTCAGATCCTTGAACGTGGCCGCCAGCTCCGGTGGAATGTTGCCTAACCACGTCGCGCATGCCGCTTCAGCCTCCGGACGGCTCTTGTGATCCCAGATCGACAAGAAGCCTTCCTTGAGGGCGTGCGCCTCCCCGAGCTGGGGAAACTGGCGGAACCATTCCAGGGCCCGTGTCATGTCTGCGCCCTTCAGATCGTGCTGCCGCTTGAGCAACAGGAAGCGCTCATCCTTGAGCTTGAGGCGCTGCCGAGCCGGCAGATCCTTGCGAATGCGCTTGCGCAGCTTCTCCAGCGCGTCATTGGCCATCCGCTGGATATGGAAACGATCGACCACAATCCGCGCCTGCGGCAGCGTGGCACGCACCACCTGCTTGTAAACGTGGTACATGTCCATCGCCACCCACTCGATGGTGTCCTTGTCCCGCAGGTTGCGGAAATAGGGCAACAGGTCGGCCTTGGCCCGGCTCGGCCGGAGGTCGAATACCGTCTTGCGTTCGATGTTGGTGATCATCGCCCGGTACTGGCCGATGATCTTGAGCTCGTCGATCCCCAGGATGCGGGGCGTCCGGAACCGGACCTTGGCCTCGAACTCCTCGATGAAGTCGTCAAAGACGTGGCGGACCGTCTTCTCGTCCAAGTCCACTTCGCGCGCCAGCGCCGCGAAGGTCTTGGTGAAGCTCTCTTTACGGATATAACGCACCAGGCGGGCCGTGGCTTGACGCTTGCTGTCGAGATCGGCGACAGGCTCGAAGAGCGTCTTATTGCACGAGATGCAGCGATATCGCCTGCGCTGGATGAACACCACGACCGGCTTGCCGTGCGTCGGCGTATCCTGAAACGACTGCTCTTGTGAGCCGTGACCGTGCAAACGTCCGACCTTGCACAGCGGGCAGGTTGCCACTGGCGCAACGCCTTCAGCCTTGACGACATAGCGCTCGTCATCGCCTACGACTTCAAGTGTATTGAGGCTACGCAACTGCAGAAAATCGGTCACTCAACACCTGGGCGAGCCCACACTGAAATCCGGTTTCTAGCTTAGCATGCTCGTTCTCGGTTCCAACACTAGAATCCGTCTTTTGAAATGAGAGCTACAACAGCCATAAACCCTGAAACCCACACCAGATTCCGGATACCCGTAAAAATGCCCCATAGAATTTCATTTCCTCCGTGAAATCATCGAGTTGCCGGATTTTTTTGGGCGCTTGAATTATCGACGGGTTCGGGCCGCAGCTGCGCCAGCAACTGCTCCAGCGTGGTCAAACGTACGCCGGCGCGCAACGCCTCGGCCTCGGCCTGTTCGCGACGCTCCCGCTCCTTCGTTAGATCGGCGCGAGTGGCGGCGAACTCCGCCCGTACGGTCTCCAGGGTCTGGGTATCTTGCGCCCAGCGCGTTTGCAGGGCCTGGTGCTCGGCAGCCGTAAGCCGCAGCGCGTCCAGTTCCTTTTGCTGGGCCTCGATGCCCCGGCGGGCGTCCGCCAGTTCCCGTTCCATTCTTCCATGTCGCTCCAGCCACTGGCTGTTGTCGCGGTTGAGCTGCAGCAATTCGTGGTTCTTGGCGGTCAGGGTTTCGTTGGCCTGCCGTAGCGCGACCTGCAGTTCCTGCACCTGGTGCTCGTGGCGGCGTTGCTCCTGTTCGCGCTGCTCCTTCACCGAGGTCCGGTAGTGTTCCAACGCTTCGCGGGCGTGCTGGTGCTTCTGCTCCAACGATTGGGCATGGGCCTCGTGCTCGGCCAGGCGCGTGGTCAGGCCGGCGATGCGTTCGCCGAGTTGCGCGACTTCCGTCACTCGCTCGGCCAAGGTCTGCCGAATGGCGGCGTGTGCGGTCTGTTCTTCGTGGAAGGCGGTTTCGGTGCGCTGGAGCTGGGCGCTCAGCGCGCCTGCTTCCTGCTGGGCGCGTTCCAGCGCCTGGCCACGTTCCTGCAGCTGCGCTTCAAATCGCTGCCGGGCCTCGGTGACGATCGCTTCGGCTTCCTCGTGCAGGCGCCCGGCCAGTCGGCCGACCAGGTCCTGCAGGGCCTCGCTGACCGCGACCTTGGCGCCCGGGCCTTGCCCTTCCTCTTCTTCCAGCTCCTTCAGGTAGCGGTGGATCGTGGTCTTGGAGCCGGTGTTGCCCAGCGCCACCCGCACCGCGTCCACCGACGGGTGCTTGCCCTGTGCGCGCAACGCGTCGCGGGCTTTCTGTACATCGCTCTTGTACAACCCGCCGCGGGCCATGGCCGTCTCCTCAGACGATTTCGTAATGTATTACATACCACGTAATTACATACCAATCAAATTATGGAAATCGGCATAATTCAACTATAAATTCAGACGGGATAATAGTGATTTATCCCGCCTGATCGTGACTTGTCGGGTGTGACGACAGGAAATCCAGTACAGCAGAGCCGTTGGTGGCCCAATCTGATCGCGGTGTACTGCGAAGCACCACAGCTGCTGGCCGGCCAGAAGTGTCGAATGCGCGACTGTTCCTCGCTTCAATTTGACGCTGAGACTGCGGTCCTCATTACGATTTCTCCCGGAGCGCGTCCGGGTTCCAGGTGTGGCGCTCGCCCTGGGCGTGCTTGCTCCAGGCATAGAGGGCGTCGTAGACCACCATGCCGTGTCGCAGCATCTCGTGGTCGTCCTCGAACAATTGCGACAGCCCCAGTGAGATCGCCAGCAGTCCGGCCGACTGCGGCGCCAGATCCAGGCGCGCGGTGTCGGCTCCGCGCACGATCCGCGCGAGATCGTCCAGCGCCGGATCGTCCAGCGTGTATTTGCGAAGAAAGACGTCGAAGCTGCACAGCTCGCCGACGTGACTCAATTCCACGTCCGGGACATCGTAGGGAATCGCGCCGGTGGTACGCGCCACGGCGCGCACCTCGCCCGGCGACACGAAGAGGAATTCCGCCTCCGGATCGATGAAGCGGCGGATCAGCCAGGGACAGGCGATCCGATCGATCTTGGGACGTTCTCGGGTGACCCATTGCACGGTACACCTCCGTTCCGGCAATCGCCGGCTTGATGGTGGAAGGGCGCCCTGTTCTGTCGCCCGACCGAACCGGTTCAGTGGCCAAGTGCCTGCGACACCCAGCCCCACAGGGCGGCGCCCGCAATCACGGCCGGAATGAGCAGCCGCGCCTTGGAAGCGAACAGGACGCCCAGGACGATCGCGAACAGGATCAACGCCTCCAGACCCGTCAGGCTCACGCGCAGGAGGGCCAGCGTCGTTCCCGCAATCAGGCCGACGACGCCTGCCGTCACCCCCTCCAGGAACAGCCGTATGCGCGGCTGATGCACCAGGCGTTCCAGGGCATCGTGACCCAGCAGGGTGAAGGCGAAGGCCGGCAGGAAGATGCCCGCGGTCATCGCCACGGCGCCCCACGGCCCGCCGCCGAGGTAGCCCACGAAGGTCGAGAAGATGATCAGCGGCGCCGGCAGCAATCCCGATAGGGCAAGGCCGTCGAGGAACTGGGCATTGCTCATCCACGCGCCCTGGGTCACGGCATCGCGCTGCAGGAACGGAATGACGGTATAGGCGCCACCGAAGGTCAACAGGCCGGCCTTCAACCCGGACCAGAACAACAGCAGGAGCGGTACCGTCGCCTGCGCGACGGCCGCACTCGGTCCGCCCGCGTGACTCAGGGCGTCCAGTCCGGCCAGGCCGCCGTTGCGCACCGCGAACGCGACGGTTCCGGCGGCCGCCAGTGCGATCACACCCAGCGCGGCGGTGCTCAGGCCGTGACGTGCCATCAGGTAAATGATCCCGCCCACGGCGAGGATCAGCGCGAAGTGCACACCGGCCAGTTGTGCGCCCGCCGCGAGAACCGCGATCGCCCAGAGCCAGCGATCGGTGACGACATGGCCGCCGATGCGGAACACGGCGCGCACGATCAGCGCCGCCACCGCCACCTGCACCGCCGCGAACACGGCCAGCACGCCGTCGGTCTTCAGCCCATAGCGCACGTACGCCCACGAGAGCGCGAACATCAGCACGAACCCGGGCAGCATGAAGCCCAGGCCGGCCAGGACACCGCCCCAGCGGCCGCGCGAGAGCATCCCGAAGTACACGCACAACTCATGCGCCTCCGGCCCGGGCAGGATCTGGTAGACCGCCAGCACCCGGTTGAACTGGGCGCTGCTGATCCAGCGCTCTTCGTCCACCAGCTCGTGCCGGATCATGCCGATCTGGGCCACCGGACCACCCCAGGCCAACGCGCCGAAGCGCAGGAACCGCAGGAACAGCCGCAGCCACGGCTCGCGCGGCACCGTGTAGGTGGGCGTATCGCCGGTCCCACTCGCTGCCACAGGGTTAGGGATTGCGCTCATTGGCTATCGGACTGGCGAACATTGGAGCTAGGCAGCCGAGGGCCTGCAGCAAGCCTCCAGTCGCTGCGCCACCGTTTCCCACTGGATGTTCTGGAAGAACGCATCCACGTACTTGGCGGCCGCGGCGCCGTAATCCATCTGGTAGGAGTGCTCGTACATGTCCATTACCAGAATGGGCAGCGTGGCCGCCGGGCCATGCGCGTGATCGGCCATCCAGTAGTTCTCCAACTGGCGGGTGTGGGTGTTGAAGCCGAGCACCACCCAGCCCGAGCCGCCGCCCAGCCCTGTGCCCATGCGGCGGAACTCGGTTTCCCACGCATCGAAGCTGCCGAAGGCCTCGGCCAGGGCTTTGCGACTGGCCGCATCGGCCTGACCGCCGCCGCCGCCGAGGTTGTCGAAGTAGTACTCGTGCAGCACCACCGAGCCGGTGCGCAGCAGGTGTTCCCGCTTCAGTTCGTTGTAGAGGTACGGCGGCATGTCCGGTGCGGCCAGCGCCTCGGCAAGGTGCTTCTTCGTCACGGCCAGCGCCTTGACCGAGCCGCCGTAGTTGTTTTCCCAATGCGAGCGGATCAGGCGTTCCGACAGCCCTTTCAGCTTGGCCGGGTCGAACGGCAGCGGCTTGAGCGCGGGGGCACTGCTGGGTGCAGGGACGGGATTGGGCATGGCGGTGGTCTCCGAAGTCGGAACGGCATGGGCGGCCTTGGCGACTCCCAGTGCGAGGGGGGCCGCAGCGGCCAGACTCAGTACATGACGGCGTTGGGTGTCGATCGGTGGAGTCATGGTCATCTCGTGGTCACGGGAGCTTGAGGAGAAAGGTGCGGGCGCATCGCATTCCTGCATCGCGAGCGCGCGTCGATTGAGCGGGAGGCGATCACGCTGTGCTCCCGTTGCTGCGGAAACTGGCCAGCAGGCCGTCGAACACGGCGCAGGCGCGTTCCAGCAACTGGTCGTCGTCGGCCACGGTGTCGCGCAACCCCGCCAGGACGCTTTCCACGCCCGGCGCTTCCGGCGGCGGCGCCCCGCCCACGTCGAGGTAGTGCACCAGAAGACCCATGCGTGCGATGGGGCCGTGTTCCAGACCGAAGCTGGCGGCGAGCACCTCGAAGGTGACGCGGTGGCCGACGTGGCTGAAGGTCGCGCCATCGAAGTCGAACCCCAGCGCCTCCGGCGGACAGTCGGCCGGATGGGCGAGCCACAGAAAGCGGGCCTCGGGATCGATGAAGCGGCGGATCAACCAGGCGCTGGCCAGCCGGTCCACCCACGGACGCTGCCGCGTCGCCCATAGACGGCCCTGGTAGTCGGCGACGGGCAGAGGTTGGATCGCACCAGCCACGAAATGCGGCTCGTCCGGCGCTTGCAGCCGGGCGCAGGCCGTTTCCAGCTCGGCCAGCGTGTCCCTGGCCTGGCGCCGTGCTTCGCCCGGGAAAAAGTCGATCGCGGTGATCGACTCGAAGGCCTTGCGCAACTTGCGTGTGCGCTTCAACGCCTCTGACGGCGTGGTGTCGGGCAGGCTTTGACGAAGCCGGGTGGCGTCGGCCAGCAGCTCGGTGTAGTCCCGGCTGCGGTCGAACAGAGCCACATAGGGCGCCTCGTCGGTGGTCTGGGCGGTCAGCAGATGGGTGACACCGCCACCCCCGGTCACATCGACCGCCACCGCTTCGAGCACGGCACGGTGCTCCGCCGCCGCCGGCAGCACGTAAACGCCGTCCCGCAGGGCCGCGGCACCCGCCGCCTTGAGCGAGCGCCAAGCCCGTTGGCGCACCGTGGCGTTCTCGGTAGGCAGGGAGAGAACCATGATGAGCCAGTTCATTGGTAGAGTATCCTACATAATTGACATAAGTACATCTGTGGAACTTTCGACGTGCTTTTCACCTCTACACCGAACAGTCCGCGGTACACTGATTTGCGATGCCCTTATCCTCGCCCTTGCTGACGCGAAGCCTGACTGTGGCGCTTGTTCGCCCGGCGGCCGCGTTGTGCCGTGAGGGGCGCCGATGAAATTGCGCGCATTCCGGGCTCGCTCGCTGCGCCTGCGCTTTGCCTGGCTGGCATTGCTGGCGCTGCTGTTCCAACAGGCTGCGCTGGCCGCCTATGCGTGTCCCATCAACGAAACGCCCCCGGAACCGCAGATGGTCATGGCCGGCTGCGAAGGCATGGAAATGCCCGATCCGCAGGCGCCGGCGCTGTGCGACCAGCATTGCCTGCGCGACCACGTCACCAGCCCGGACCTCAAGGCGCCGCAGGTGCCTTCGCTGGCCCTGCCACCGCTGCACTTCGCTTTGACCGCGGCCTTGCTGCCGCCGGTTGAAGCCCAGTACTACGAAGATGTCCCCACCTGCCGGTCCGATCCGCCGCCGGCGCAGCGCTTCTGTAGCCTGCAGATCTAGACCCCGAGCGTGACTCGTTCCCGCGCTGCCGGATTCGGCGGCGCGCTCGTCGTTGCGTGTTCGGAGGTCTCATGTCCCTTTTTTTTGGGTATCCGGATTTTAGTGTGGGACGACAGCTAAAGCACTTGCTTGTCTGACTGTTCTTGCTTGTAGGTTTCTAGTTTCGCAGGCTCGTCCGTTTCAAGCCTTCAGTGTGGGTTTTTCCTGCTGGCGCATGTCGGTGCAAGGAAGCAATCAGTGGGCAGGTCACCTTGCCTTGGCTCGACCTGCATGCCTTGACCAATTGGGATAGCGCCAACTCCATGCGCTGGAGATCGGCCAGCCGCAGGCGCACATCCGCCAGCCGCGCTGCCGCGAGGTCGGCGGACTCGTGGCAATGGGTGCCGTCCTCCAGCTTGAGCAATTGCGCAACCTCGTCCAGATTGAAGCCCAAGCGCTGAGCGGACTTCACGAACTTCACCCGGTCCACGTCCGTCGGCCCATAGCGGCGGATGCCGCCGATGGGCCGATCCGGCTCCAGCAGCAAGCCCTTGCGCTGATAGAACCGGATGGTCTCCACGTTGACCCCGGCTGCTTTGGCGAAGGCCCCGATGGTCAGGGTTTCCGGGATGTTCATCATGGCGCTTGACTCCGTACTTGGCTACGGAAGTAACGTTAGCGCATCACGCAAAGTCCCGGAAGGAGACCCTCATGGCAAAACCTAGCAACGGCCGCGGTGCACTGGCTGCCGGCGGCTTGGCCGCCATCCTTGCCTCGACCTGCTGCCTCGGCCCGCTGGTGCTGATCACGCTAGGCTTCTCTGGCGCCTGGATCGGCAACCTAACCGCGCTCGAACCGTATCGGCCGATCTTCATCGGCGCCGCGCTCGTCGCGCTGTTCTTCGCCTGGCGCCGCATCTTCCGGCCCGCCCGCGCCTGTGCACCGGACGACGTGTGTGCCGTGCCCCAGGTGCGAACAGCCTACAAGGTGATTTTCTGGATCGTGTCCGCCCTGGTACTGATCGCCCTCGCGTTCCCCTACGTCATGCCCCTGTTCTACTGAAGGAGACTGTCATGAAGAAATTTGTCGCACTGTTCGCTTTGACTGTAGCCCTGAGCGCTCCAGCTTGGGCCGCCACCAAAACCGTCACGCTGTCGGTACCGGGCATGACCTGCGCCACCTGTCCGATCACGGTCAAGAAGGCGTTGTCCAAGGTCGAAGGCGTCGTTGAAGCCAAGGTGACCTGGGAGCCCAAGGAAGCGGTGGTGACTTACGACGACACCAAGACGACGCCAGCCGCCTTGACCAAAGCCACCGAGAACGCAGGCTACCCTTCCACGGTCAAGAAGTGATCGTCCCATGACCGAGGCGATCACACTGCACGTCGATGGCATGACCTGCGGGGCGTGCTCCGAGCACGTCCGGCAAGCTTTGGAGAAGGTGCCCGGTGTGCGTTCGGCAGCGGTGTCCTATCCGCAACGGCGGGCTGAAATCACGGCTGATGCGGGCGCCGATTTGGAGATGGCACCGCTGGTCGCCGCCGTGTCTGCACTCGGTTACCGGGCGCAGGCTGCCGACATGCCGAGCAAGCCTGCGGACCTGTTGAACAAGACGCTGGGCGGGTTAAACGGCGAGCCGAAGCGCGGAGATGCAGAGCCGGCATTGCACGTCGCTGTGATTGGCAGTGGCGGCGCGGCGATGGCGGCGGCGCTGAAAGCCGTCGAGCAAGGAGCGCGCGTCACCTTGATCGAGCGAGGCACCCTCGGCGGTACCTGCGTCAATGTCGGCTGCGTACCGTCCAAGATCATGATCCGTGCCGCGCATATCGCCCATGTACGGCGCGAGAGTCCGTTCGACGACGGCATTGCGGCCGCTTCGCCGGCGATCCTGCGCGAGCGTTTGCTGGCGCAGCAGCAGGAGCGCGTCGACGAACTGCGTCACGCCAAGTACGAAGGTATTCTGGCCAGCACTCCCGCCATCACCGTGCTACGCGGCGACGCCCGCTTCCTGGACGACCGCCATCTGAACGTGCAACTGGCAGAAGGCGGCGAATGCGCAGTCGCCTTCGACCGCTGCCTGATCGCCACCGGCGCCAGCCCGGCGATTCCGCCGATCCCCGGCTTGCAGGGCACCCCCTACTGGACCTCCACCGAGGCGCTGGTCAGCGACCGTATTCCCGAGCGGCTGGCGGTGATCGGTTCGTCGGTGGTGGCGGTCGAACTCGCGCAGGCCTTTGCCCGACTCGGCAGCAAGGTGACTCTCCTGGCGCGCAACACGCTGTTCTTCCGCGAAGATCCCATTATAGGTGAAGCCGTCACGGCCGCGTTCCGCAACGAAGGCATCGAAGTGCTGGAGCACACGCAGGCCAGTGAGGTGGCCTTTGCAAGCGGAGCATTCGTGCTCACGACCGGGCGCGGCGAACTGCGCGCTGACCGACTGCTGGTCGCCACCGGCCGCACACCGAACACCCGCGCCTTGGATCTCGACGCGGCAGGTGTCGCGGTCAACGCGCAGGGCGCCATCATCATCGACAATGGGATGCGCACCGGCACACCGCACATCTACGCCGCGGGCGACTGCACCGACCAGCCGCAGTTCGTCTACGTCGCAGCGGCGGCCGGTACCCGCGCCGCGGTCAACATGACCGGCGGCGACACGGCGCTGGACCTGACGGCGATGCCGGCGGTCGTGTTCACCGATCCCCAGGTCGCCACCGTGGGCTATAGCGAAGCCGAAGCACACCATGCCGGCATCGAGACCGACAGCCGCACGCTGACACTCGACAACGTGCCCCGGGCGCTCGTCAACTTCGACACACGTGGCTTCATCAAGCTGGTCGCGGAAGCCGGCACTGGCCGGTTGCTCGGTGTGCAGGCGGTGACCCCCGAGGCGGGCGAACTGATTCAGACGGCCGCGCTCGCCATCCGGGCACGGATGACGGTGCAGGAGCTGGCCGACCAGTTGTTCCCTTACCTGACCATGGTCGAGGGACTGAAGCTCGCAGCGCAGACTTTCACCAAGGATGTGAAGCAACTGTCCTGCTGCGCGGGGTAGTGCTGTGCTGAGCGTTCAGGCCCAAATGCTCAGCTTCATCCGTTGAGCCAAACACCCAGGTTGAAGCTTCGGGGCTTGTGCGATGGGTCAAGGTTTACTCGAAATACCCCTCTTCGAGCAGCCGCACCAACGTCGGAATGTAAGGTCCATATTCGACCACGCGTCTGACCTGCTTCTTGCGGATCGATGCCATCGTCATTCGCTGGAACTCGAAGTTCGTTGATACCTGGTCATCATCGACATCTACGGTCTCGACTACGGCCCCGTCCTTGCGCGCCTTCTCGTTGTAGAGCATCCGCGCCCGAATCACCTCGAAGCTGTAGCCCCTGCCCATGCGGTTCATGTCTTTGGCCAGTCGGTTGACGGATTCAGTATAGGCATTGGTAATGGGTTGTTCGAAGTAAGAGAAGATTTCGTCGTGCCAGTTGTGCACGGCGGTGGTCAGATCCTTGAACGTGGCCGCCAGCTCCGGTGGAATGTTGCCTAACCACGTCGCGCATGCCGCTTCAGCCTCCGGACGGCTCTTGTGATCCCAGATCGACAAGAAGCCTTCCTTGAGGGCGTGCGCCTCCCCGAGCTGGGGAAACTGGCGGAACCATTCCAGGGCCCGTGTCATGTCTGCGCCCTTCAGATCGTGCTGCCGCTTGAGCAACAGGAAGCGCTCATCCTTGAGCTTGAGGCGCTGCCGAGCCGGCAGATCCTTGCGAATGCGCTTGCGCAGCTTCTCCAGCGCGTCATTGGCCATCCGCTGGATATGGAAACGATCGACCACAATCCGCGCCTGCGGCAGCGTGGCACGCACCACCTGCTTGTAAACGTGGTACATGTCCATCGCCACCCACTCGATGGTGTCCTTGTCCCGCAGGTTGCGGAAATAGGGCAACAGGTCGGCCTTGGCCCGGCTCGGCCGGAGGTCGAATACCGTCTTGCGTTCGATGTTGGTGATCATCGCCCGGTACTGGCCGATGATCTTGAGCTCGTCGATCCCCAGGATGCGGGGCGTCCGGAACCGGACCTTGGCCTCGAACTCCTCGATGAAGTCGTCAAAGACGTGGCGGACCGTCTTCTCGTCCAAGTCCACTTCGCGCGCCAGCGCCGCGAAGGTCTTGGTGAAGCTCTCTTTACGGATATAACGCACCAGGCGGGCCGTGGCTTGACGCTTGCTGTCGAGATCGGCGACAGGCTCGAAGAGCGTCTTATTGCACGAGATGCAGCGATATCGCCTGCGCTGGATGAACACCACGACCGGCTTGCCGTGCGTCGGCGTATCCTGAAACGACTGCTCTTGTGAGCCGTGACCGTGCAAACGTCCGACCTTGCACAGCGGGCAGGTTGCCACTGGCGCAACGCCTTCAGCCTTGACGACATAGCGCTCGTCATCGCCTACGACTTCAAGTGTATTGAGGCTACGCAACTGCAGAAAATCGGTCACTCAACACCTGGGCGAGCCCACACTGAAATCCGGTTTCTAGCTTAGCATGCTCGTTCTCGGTTCCAACACTAGAATCCGTCTTTTGAAATGAGAGCTACAACAGCCATAAACCCTGAAACCCACACCAGATTCCGGATACCCTTTTTTTTCCGCTGCGCCGCTGGTGCAGCACCCGCTGCTGGCCTGCCACATGGTGGCTCGCCCTCGGCCTGGTTCTTGTTCCCGGTTGGTCCGCGGCGACCGATCTCTCCTTTGACGATGCACTGCGCATCGCGGCTGAGCGCGCGCCCATGCTCCAGGCGCGCCAGGCGCAAGTGACGGCGGGTCGCGAAGAAGCCGCCCGCGCGGCGGCATTGCCCGATCCCCAGCTGAAACTCGGTCTTGCCAACTGGCCGGTCACCGGCACCGACGCGTTCGACTTCCGCGCCGACGACATGACCATGAAGCAGATCGGCGTGATGCAGGCATTCCCGGCACGCGCCAAACGCCAGGCGCGTCAGGCGGTGGCCGACCGCACCGTCGAACAGGCGCAGGCGCTGTCGGAGGCCGAGCAACTTGCGGTGCGTCAGGCGGTGGCGCAAGCGTGGATCGCCCTGTGGGCGGCGCAACGGGAACTCGCAGCGTTGCAAGCCCTGCGGGAACCGACCGCCGTGGCCGTCCGTTCCGCCAAGGCACGGCTCGCCGGCGGCACCGGTTCGGCGGTCGATGCGATGGCGACGCAGAACGCCGCGCTGGAACTGGAAAACCGCATCGACGCCGCCGAGGCCACGCTGGAAGCCGCGCGTGCCAGCCTGGCGCGCTGGCTGGGCGAAGAACCTGCGGCGCTTCGCATCGAAGGCGCACCGCCCGAATTGATGGCGCTGCCGGTGGCCCCGGCCACGCTGCTGGCCTCGGTTGATCGACAAGGGCCGCTGCTGCCCTGGCGCTCGCGTGAGGCGGTCGCCGAAGCCGAAGTCGATGCCGCCATCGCCGAGAAGCGACCGGACTGGAGCGTTGGTGTCACTTACGGCCAACGCGAGCGCACCCCCGAAGGCGTGCCGCGCAGCGACATGCTGATGGTCGAGTTCGCGATCGACCTGCCGTTGTTCACGCGCAATCGGCAGGACCGCGGCGTGGCCGCGCGGCGTGCCGAACTGGACGCGGTGGCTGCCGAACGCGAGGACGCCCGTCGTGCGCAGGCCGAGCGCGTGCGCATGACCCTGGCCGAATGGGAGGGCCTCAAGCGCCAGGTGACGCGCAAGGAAACCG
Organism: Pseudoxanthomonas japonensis; assembly: GCF_043632995.1. Lineage (NCBI taxonomy): Bacteria > Pseudomonadati > Pseudomonadota > Gammaproteobacteria > Lysobacterales > Lysobacteraceae > Pseudoxanthomonas > Pseudoxanthomonas japonensis. The sequence goes on from NZ_CP171633.1 coordinate 130,555, forward strand.
AATCGCTTCCGCTGGCCCGCGACCGCGCGAAGACCGCACTGGCCGCCTACGCCGCCGGCGCCGATCTGCAGCCGTGGCTGGAAGCGCGCCGCGACGAAATCGAACTGCACCTCGAACACGCCCGCCATCTGGGCGAACTCGGCCGCGCCTGGGCGGCGCTGGTCTACCTGCTGCCCGAAGAGGAACACTCACCATGACGTACACGACGAATCGAGTGGCGCTGATCGCCGCCGCCGCCGCCCTGTTGGTTGTCGGCCTGGCCGGCGGCTACTGGTGGGCGCAGCGAGGCGGCGGCCACGACATGGCGATGGCCGATGCGCCGACGACCGAGGCTGGCGAGCGCAAGGTGCTGTACTGGTACGACCCGATGGTGCCGGACCAGCATTTCGACAAGCCGGGCAAGTCGCCCTTCATGGACATGCAGTTGGTCCCGAAGTACGCCGACGAAGTGGCTGGCGGTGGCGTCAGCATCGATCCGGGCCTGCGGCAGAGCGTGGGCATCCGCACCGAGGAAGTCGAGGTCGGCCGGTTGACGGCGACGGTGCGCGTGCCGGGCACGCTGGCCTGGGACCTGCGCCGGGAAGCCGTGGTCAGCGCGGTGACCGAAGGGCTGGTGAGCTGGGTGCAGGTCAAGGCACCGTACACGAAGGTCGCTCGGGGGCAGGCATTGGCTTCGCTGCTGGCCCCGGGCTGGAGCAGTGCGCTGGCCGAAGCGCAGGCGCTACGGCAGGCGCAATCGGCCGCGGCGCGGGAACTGCAGTCGGCCGCGCAACAGCGGCTGCGCGTGCTCGGCGTGCCCAGCGGCCTGGCCCGCGACGGCAGCGTGACCTTGAGCGCACCGCACGACGGTGTCGTCACCGAGGTGCTGGCCCGCGAAGGCCAGGCGGTGATGCCCGGCACGCCGCTGTTCCGCGTCAACGGCACCGTCACGTTGTGGCTGGAGGCGGCGATCCCGCAGGCCGATGCGGCACGGTTGCGACCGGGCACGCCGGTCGAGGCACTCGTCAGCGCGGTGCCGGGGCAGACCTTTGCCGGTGAAGTCGAGACCTTGCTGCCGCAGGTCGACATGGCCAGCCGGACGCAGCAGGCCCGCATCGTGCTGCGCAATCCCGACGGCGTGCTGGCGCCGGGCATGTTCGCCGAAGTGACGGTGCAGCCTGAAGGCGGCGCGCCGGTGCCGCTGGTGCCGACCGAAGCGCTGATCGCCACCGGTACGGACAGCCGGGTGATCGTGCAGGACGCCCAAGGCGGCTTCCAGCCGGTGCGCGTACGCACCGGGCGCAGCGGCGGTGGCCGCACCGAAATCCTCGCCGGACTCAAGGGCGGCGAACGCGTGGTCGTGTCCGGCCAGTTCCTGATCGACTCGGAGGCCAGCCTGTCGGGGTTGCTTGGACGTCTCGAAACGGCCAAGGCGCCCGAAGCTGCGGCCCAACCGGTATTGCATGAAGCGCAGGCCACTGTCGAGTCCATCGGGGGCGGCAAGATCACCCTCGAACACGGCCCGTTCCAGACGCTGAACATGCCGGGCATGACGATGGCCTTCCCGCTGGCCAACCCGGACGTGGCCAAGGACATCAAGGCCGGCGACCGCGTACGCGTCTTCGTCCGTTCCGACACCAAGGGACTGACGGTGGAACGGCTTGAGCGGATCGAAGAGCGCGCGGGAGATCAGCCATGATCGCCCGCCTGATCCGTGCCTCCATCGCCAACCGCGCCCTGGTGCTGATGGCGGCCATGCTGCTGGCCGCCGCCGGCCTGTGGTCGGTGCAGCACACGCCGCTGGATGCGCTGCCCGACCTGTCCGACACCCAGGTCATCATCCGCACCGAGTGGCCGGGCCAGACGCCGCGCATCGTCGAGGACCAGGTCACCTATCCGCTGACCACGACGATGCTGTCGGTGCCCGGCGTCAAGGCGGTCCGCGGCTTCTCGTTCTTCGGCGATTCCTTCGTCTACATCCTGTTCGACGACGACACCGACCTGTACTGGGCGCGTTCGCGGGTGCTGGAGTACCTGAGCCAGGTCCGCGACCGCCTGCCGGCGGACGTCAGTCCCGCGCTCGGTCCCGACGCTACCGGCCTTGGCTGGATCTACGAGTACGCGCTGGTCGATCGCACCGGCCAGCACGATCTCGGCCAGCTGCGCGCCCTGCAGGACTGGTTCCTGCGCTACGAGTTGAAGACCGTGCCCGACGTGGCCGAAGTCGCCAGCGTCGGCGGCATGGTGCGCGCGTGGCAGATCGTGCCCGATCCGCAGGCATTGGCGGCTCGCGGTTTGACCGTGGCGCAGGTGATCGATGCGGTCGACGCCGCCAACGGTGCCACCGGCGGCTCGGTGATCGAACAAGGCGAAGCCGAGCTGATGGTGCGCAGCGAGGGCTATCTGCGCAGCCGCGAGGAGTTCGAGCGTGTACCGATCAGCAGCACTGCCGCCGGCGTGCCGGTGCTGCTGGGCGAAGTGGCGACGATCACCCGTGGGCCGACCTTCCGCCGCGGCATCGCCGAACTCGATGGCGAGGGTGAGGTCGCCGGCGGCGTGATCGTGCTGCGCACCGGCAAGGATGCGCTGAGTGCGATCGAGAACGTCAAGGCGCGGCTGAAGCAGTTGCAGGCCAGCCTGCCCAAGGGCGTGGAGATCGTGCCGGTCTACGACCGCTCCGAGCTGATTTTTGATGCCGTGCGCAACCTCACCCACAAGCTGGGCGAGGAGTTCCTGGTGGTCGCGCTGGTGTGCGCGCTGTTCCTGTGGCACCTGCGTTCGGCCTTCGTCGCCGTGGTCACGCTGCCGCTCGGCGTGCTGGCCGCCTTTATCGTGATGCGCTACCAGGGCATCACCGCCAATCTTCTGTCTCTTGGCGGCATCGCCATCGCCATCGGCGCGATGGTGGACGCCGCGGTGGTGATGATCGAGAACGCGCACAAGCACCTGGAGCACTGGCGCGAGACCCACGGGCGCGACCCGGAGGGCGAGGAACGCTGGGAGTTGATGGCCGAATCGGCCGCCGAAGTCGGCCCGGCGCTGTTCGCCAGCCTGTTGGTGATTACGCTCTCGTTCGTACCGGTGTTCGCGCTGCAGGCACAGGAAGGCCGGCTGTTCTCGCCGCTGGCCTACACCAAGACCTATGCGATGGCGGCCGCGGCCGGCCTGTCGGTGACGCTGATCCCGGTGCTGATGGGCTACCTGATCCGCGGCCGCATCCGGCCGGAACAGGCGAATCCGGTCAACCGCGTGCTGATCGCGGGTTACCGGCCGGTGCTGGACTGGGTATTGCGGCATCCACGCTTGACCCTGGGCCTGAGCGGCCTGTTGCTGCTGCTCACCGCCATCCCGTATGCGCGCATCGGCAGCGAGTTCATGCCGCCGCTGGACGAAGGCACTTTGCTGTACATGCCCACGGCGCTACCGGGGCTGTCGGCGGGGAAATCCGGGCAGTTGCTGCAGCTCTCCGACCGCATGATCAAGACCGTGCCGGAGGTCGCGCACGTGTTCGGCAAGGCGGGCCGCGCCGATACCGCGACCGACCCGGCGCCGATCGAGATGTTCGAGACCACGGTGACGTTCAAGCCGCGCGACCAATGGCGGCCGGGCATGACGCCGGAGAAGCTGCGTCAGGAGCTGGATGCCGCGGTGAAGATCCCGGGCCTGACCAACCTGTGGGTGCCGCCGATCCGCAACCGCATCGACATGATCAGTACCGGCATCAAGAGCCCGATCGGGATCAAGGTGTCGGGGCCGGACACCCGCATCATCGAACAGATCAGCAACGAACTCGAACGTCTGGCGAAAACGGTGCCCGGCGTAAGTTCCGCACTGGCCGAGCGCGTGACCGGCGGCCGCTACGTCGACGTGCGCATCCGCCCGGAAGTCGCGGCCCGCTACGGCCTGAGCCAGGCCGATCTGCAGAAGCTCATCGCCACGGTGGTCGGCGGCGATCCCATCGGCGAAACCATCGAAGGGCGCGAGCGCTATCCCATCGTGCTGCGCTATCCGCGCGGGCAGCGTGATTCGCTGGCGGCGCTGGCGCAGTTGCCGCTGGTCGCCCCGGGCGGCGTGCAACTTACGCTGGGACAGGTGGCCGATCTGACGCTGACGCCCGGCCCACCGATGCTCAAGAGCGAGGCCGGCCGCCTGGTCGGCTACGTCTTCGTCGATGTCGCCGGCCGCGATCTGGGCTCGGTAGTGAAGGACCTGCAGCAACGCACCGCGAAGGACATCCAGCTGCCGCCTGGTTACGGCATCGCCTGGTCGGGCCAGTACGAGTACCTGGCGCGGGCACTGGCGCGATTGCAGTGGGTGGTCCCCGCGGCGCTGGCGATCATCTTCCTGCTGATCTGGCTGGTGTTCCGGCGCTTCGGCGAGGTGGCGATCATCCTGCTCAGTCTGCCGTTGGCCCTGGTCGGCGGGTTGTGGCTGATCTGGGTGCTGGGCCATGCGGTGTCGATCGCGACCTTGATCGGCTTCATCGCCCTGGCCGGTGTCGCCGCCGAGTTCGGCGTGATCATGCTGCTGTACCTGCGGCACGCCTGGGAGCGTCGCCTGGCGGTCGGTGAACCGGAAACCCTCGCGACGCTGGAAGCGGCCATCCGCGAAGGCGCGGTACTGCGCGTGCGCCCCAAGGCAATGACGGTCGCGGTGATCCTTGCCGGCCTGTTCCCATTGTTCATCGGCGCGGGCGCCGGCTCGGAAGTCATGCAGCGCATCGCCGCGCCGATGCTCGGCGGCATGGTCACCGCGCCGTTGCTGTCGATGCTCGTCATTCCGGCCGCCTTCCGGCTGCTGCGCGGCCGATCCCTGACCCGTCCTGCTTCGCCCGTCAATAAGGCGGGCACCGCGACATGAGCGGCGCGCACGATTCGCTCATCCATTGAACCGGAGATCCATCATGAAACGTCTTTTCCACATAGTTTTCCTCACCGCCGTCGTTGGAGTGCTGAGCGCCTGCGCCTCGCTGAATCCGGCGTATCGCATCGGCACGATCGCGTCCGTGTCGGATGGCGACCTGCAGGTCTGCCTCGATCCGCATGCCACGGCTCCCGCCGCCGGCCAGCAGGTCCAGTTGGTGCGCCGCGAGCAGTTCGGCAATCCCAAGTTCGCACTCACCTTCCGCGAACGCCGTGTCGGCAAGGCGGAAATCGGAACCTCGGTTTCCGGGCGCTGCGTGGAGGCTCGCTTGGTGCAAGGCAAGGCGCGTCGCCATGACTACGTATATCCGGAATTGGGCGATGCACAGCCCCGCTGAGCGCTTGTGACGGTCGATCGTGTCACCCCGCAATTTCACCCAGCCACACCCACCAAGGAAAAGCAACATGAAACTTCAAGCCGTTCTGTTTACCACCGTCCTGCTGGCCGCCTGTTCGCAACCGCCGGGCAACGCCGAGGATCAGCCCATGCCCGAGGCCGCGCAGCAGTCGATGCCGATGGAGGCGCCGCCCGCCGCCGCCCCGAGCGCCGACGACATGCAGATGTCCGAAGCCGAGCACAAGCAAATGGCCGGTGATGCACAAGCGGCGACCACGGCCATGGCGATGGGAACCATCGAATCGGTGGATGCTGCCGCCGGCAAGATCACCATCGCCCACGGTCCGGTCGAGGCGTTGAAGTGGCCGGCGATGACGATGGGCTTCAAGGCCGCGCCGGAGCAGGTGGCTTCGGTTCAGGCCGGGCAGAAAGTACAGTTTGAGTTCACCACCCAAGGCATGGCCGCGACGATCACCCGGATCGAACCGGCCCAGTGAGTCTTGTGCAGACGCATGGCGACGCCGGTCGCCATGCGTTTCCGGGCCAGGATGGATCGCGCGACAGGCGGTGATCCATCACTTCTTCTCCAGCAGTCCGCCCGGCGCCAACACCGGCAGCGGACCCGGGTCCTTGAACCAAAGGTCCACTTCGCGGATGCCGAACTGCTCCTCCAGCACCTTTTCCACGGTGGCTCGAACCACGGCCAAGTCCACATCCGGTGCGGCAACGGTCACCGTGGCCGAGAGGCCCAATTCGCCATCGGAGGTGCGATAGAGGCAGGGCTCGTCAACGGCCTTTACGCCGGAATGGACGAACATCGCAAGGCGCACCGCTTCGACATCCGCATCGCTCATGGGTGGCCCTCAACGCGTCGCGATCGGCGCTTGCCCTTGCGTTGCGCGGTGCATCCAACGGTACAGCACCGGTAGCACCAGCAAGGTCAAGGCCGTCGAGGACAGGATGCCGCCGATGACCACCGTGGCCAGCGGCCGCTGCACTTCCGAACCGGCGCCGACATTCAGTGCCATGGGCAGGAAGCCCAGCGAGGCCACCAGTGCGGTCATCAACACCGGTCGCAATCGGCCGAGCGCGCCATCCCGAACGGCTTCGTCCAGCGGATCGCCTTGCTCGCGCAGACGGCGGATGAAGGCAATCATCACCAGGCCATTGAGCACGGCCACACCGGACAGCGCGATGAAGCCGACGCCGGCGGAGATCGACAGCGGAATGCCGCGTAACGCAAGCGCGACCACGCCCCCGGTCAGGGCCAAAGGCACGCCGCTGAACACGATCGCCGCGTCCTTGGCTGAGCCAAAGGCCATGAACAGCAGCGCGAAGATGATGGCCAACGTCACCGGCACTACCACCGCCAGCCGCTGGCTGGCCGAGATCAACTGCTCGAAGGTGCCGCCGTAGTCGACCCAGTAGCCCTCGGGCAGCTTCACATCGCGCCCGATGCGCGTGCGCAGTTCTCCGACGAAGCCGCCCAGGTCGCGCTCGCGCACGTTGGCGGTGATCACCACGCGACGCTTGCCGTTCTCGCGGTTGACTTGGTTCGGACCGCGCTGCACCTCGATCCGGGCGACCTCGCGTAAGGGCACCGTGCGCGGCGCGCCGCTGCGCCAGGTCGCGACGCGGCTGGATTCGTCGGCGTCGGCATCAATGGTGGCCGGTAACGGGATCGGCAGATCGGCCAGCACTGCCGGGTCCTGCCGCAGTGATTCGGGCAGACGCACCACCAGGTCGAAGCGGCGATCGCCCTCGAACAGCTGTCCGGCAACGGTGCCGCCGACAGCCGTGGCGACGGTGTTTTGCACGTCTCCCGGGTTCAGACCGTAGCGCGCCAGCGCAGCCGGATCGGGCGTGACGGTGAGCAGCGGCAGGCCGGTGACCTGTTCGGCCTTTACGTCCTCGGCACCGGGCACCTGACGCATGACCCGTTCGATGCGCGTGGCCACCCGCGTCAGGCGCTCCAGATCATCGCCGTACACCTTCACCGCCACGTCCGCACGCACGCCAGAGATCAGCTCGTTGGTGCGCATCTGGATGGGCTGGGTGAACTCGTAGTTGCTGCCGGGAATCTCGCGGGCCGCGGCTTCCAGCTCCTCGATCAGCTCCGTCTTGGGCTTGCGCGGATCAGGCCATTGCTCGCGCGGCTTGAGCATCAGGAAGGTATCGGCCATCGACGGTGGCATCGGGTCGGTGGCCACCTCGGCCGTGCCGATCTTGGAGAACACGTTGGCCACCTCGGGGAACTGCCGCATCCGCAGCTCCAGCGTCTTCTGCATGGCCACCGACTGCTCCAGGCCTGTGCCCGGAATGCGCAGCGGCTGCAGGGTGATGTCGCCTTCATCCAGGCTCGGCACGAACTCCGAGCCCAGGCGCGTCGCCAGCAAGCCGCTGCCGAGCACCAGTACCGCAGCGCCAACCAGAACCGCCACGCGCTGGCGCAATGCCCACTCCAGCAGTGGCGTATAGCGGGCGCGCGACCAGCGCATCAATCGGTTGTCGTGCTCAGCCACGCGTCCGCGCAGGAAGGTCGCGATCGCCGCCGGCACGAAGGTCAGCGACAGTATCATCGCGCCCGTCAGCGCCAGCACGACGGTGATGGCCATCGGGTGGAACATTTTGCCCTCCACGCCCGACAGCGCGAAGATCGGCAGGTACACCGCGGCGATGATGCCCAGGCCGAACAAGCTGGGCCGGATCACTTCGGTCGTGGCCGAGGCCGTCACGTCGAAGCGTTCCTCGTCGTTGAGTTCGCGGCCGAGCGCATGCTGCGCCTCGCCGAAGCGGCGCAGGCAGTTCTCGATGATGATCACCGCACCGTCGACGATCAGGCCGAAGTCGAGCGCGCCCAGGCTCATCAGATTGCCTGAGACGCCGCCACGGACCATGCCGATGATGGTGAACAGCATGGCCAGCGGAATCACCGCCGCCGTGATCAACGATGCGCGGACGTTCCCCAGCAGCAGGAACAGCACCAGCATCACCAGCAATGCGCCTTCGATCAGGTTCTTGGCGACCGTGCCGATGGTGCGGTCGACCAGCGTGGTGCGATCGTAGACCGGCTTGGCGTGCACCCCCGCCGGCAGGCTGGCGTTGGCGGCCTCCAGTTTCGCAGCCGCGGCGCGGGACACCTCGCGGCTGTTGGCGCCGAACAGCATGAAAGCGGTACCGACCACCACCTCGTGACCGTTCTGGGTGGCCGCGCCGGTGCGCAGATCCTTGCCTTCGGCCACGGTCGCGACATCGCGCACCCGGATGGGCACGCCGTCGCGCCGATCCAGCACGATGTTGCCAATCGCCTTGAGGTCCGCGAGTTGGCCGGGCACGCGCACGAGGAACTGCTGGCCGTTGCGTTCGATGTAGCCGGCGCCGATGTTCTGGTTATTGCGGTCCACGGCCTGAACCACATCATCCAGCGTGAAGCCCAAGGCCACGAGCTGCGCGGGATCCGGAGTGATGTGGATCTGCCGCTCGAAGCCGCCGATGGTATTGACCTCAGTCACGCCTGGCGTGTTGCGCAACTGCGGCCGGATCACCCAATCCTGCAGGGTGCGCAGGTCGGTGGCCGTGTACGGCGTGCCGTCGGGTTTGCGGGCATCGGGCTCGGCCTCCACGGTGTACATGAAGATCTCGCCCAGGCCGGTCGCGATGGGACCGAGTTCCGGGTCCAGGTCCCCGGGCAACTGCGAGGCAATCTGCTGCAGGCGTTCGGCGACCTGTTGGCGGGCGAAATACAGATCGGTGCCATCCTGGAACACGACGGTGACCTGCGAGAGGCCATAGCGCGACAGCGAGCGGGTGTAGTCCAGCTTCGGCAACCCGGCCATCGCCGTTTCGATCGTGTAGGTCACGCGCTGTTCGGCCTCCAGCGGTGAGTAGCCCGGTGCCTGCGTGTTGATCTGGACTTGGACGTTGGTGATATCGGGCGTGGCGTCGATCGGCAGGTGCCGGTAGCTCCACACGCCCAGCGCGATCAGCGCGGCGGTAAGCACCAGCATCAGCCAGCGGTGGCGAATGGCGAAACGAATGAGGCGTTCCAGCATGGCCGCGCTCACTCCTCTTCTTCGACGGTGGACTTTTCGATGTCCGCCTTGACCAGGAAGCTTTGCGCCACGACCACGTGCTCACCGGCCTTGAGGCCCTCCAGTACTTCCACGCGCTCGGCATCGCGCCGACCCAGCGTCAACGGCCGGGTGCGATACGTGTCGCCTTGCTGCACGTAAACGACATCCCGGTCTTCGGCGGTCTGCAAGGCGGTGATCGGCACCACCAGCGTCACTGGCTGACGATCCACGGTGACACGAGCTTTCACCGCCGAGCCTGGGCGCCACAAACCATCGACATTGACCACGGTGGCCCGGGCGACCGTGCTCTGGCTTGCGGTCGCCGTCCCCGGCAGCACGCGCTCCAGCGTGGTATTCGCGGACACGCCATCACTCAGGCGCGTCACGGTCACCGGTACTCCGGCACTGATGTGCTGGGCGTCGGCACCGAAGATGTGCAGGTCCACCCACAGCGTGGACAGATCGGCGATCTCGAACAGCGGCGCGCCTTCAACCGCGGACATGCCCACCGCGGCTGTGCGGGCCATGACCACGCCATTGATCGGCGCGGTGATCGAATACGTCGTCAGGCTCAGGTTGCTCTCGACGCTCGCCAGCACCTGGCCGGCGCGCACGCGGTCGCCAACGCCGGCGCGCACCGAACGCACCGGTCCCGGGAACCGTGCGGTCACCTGCGCAACGCGTCCTTCGACGGGAGTCAGCAAGCCTTGTACTTCGTGCTCGTCGGCGATGATGCCGGGACCGGCGGCGGCGATGCGAATGCCGGCGGCGTGCGCGGTCTTGGCCGGAATCGTGGTGTGCTGCGGCGCTTCTTCGTGCTCGCCCACTTCCTGGGCTTCGGCGGTCTCGGGCTCGGGCGCCGAGGCGCTGCAGGCGGCCAACAACACGACCAGGCCCAAGGCGGGCCAACGCGGATGGATCATGGGGCGATATCTCCAGACGAAGCGGCTGTCGGCGCGGTCACGAGCGCCTGACCGGTCAGGCGCTGGATTTCGATCAGGGCGCGCTGCGCATCGAGCGCGACATCGAGTTGTTGCTGACGGACCGCGGTCCGCTCGGATTGCAGTTGCGCCCATTCCAGGTAGCTGATGGCGCCTGCGCGGTAGGCGCGCTCGGCGGCCTGTTCGGCGCGAGCGAGCTTGGGCAGCACGTCCTGCTGCAAGCGCGCTACTTCGACCTGCGCTGCGGTGTAACGACCGTGCGCCTCGACCAGCGTCGAGTACAGCGACAGGCCCTTGGCCTCCCGCTCGATCGACAACGCTTCCCGTTCGGCGTCGGCGGCGCGGATTTCCGGTTGCGCGCGGGCGCGGCTACCAAGCGGCATCGACACCCCCGCCACGAGGGCGGTGTCGTCGCTTTCCTGCAGCCGTCGGATACCGACTTGCCATTCCAGGTCCGGCGTCGCCGCCGTGCGCGCCAGCTGCAGGCGCGCTTCGGCAATGCGGCGCTCGCCGGCGAACTGGGCGAGTTCGGGGGTGCGTTCCAGCTCGGCTGCCAGCGTTTGCAACGGTGAGATGGTCGGCAAGGCCAGCGGGTCGCCGGCGACCGAGTCGAAGGTGGGGGCGCGTTCGCCCCAGAGTGCGGCCAGGTGCTGGCGGGCGGCCGTTCTCTGTTGCTCGGCCCGGTCGCGTGCGAGTTCGGCTCGGGCCAGTGCCGCCTGTGCCGTGAGAAGCACCGATTCCGGCGAGGCGCCGGCCTGAAGTCGCCGCCGCGCCGCTGCCACGGTGCGCTGACGTTGCGCCATGTCGGCCTCCGCCAGCGTCCGGCTACGCTCCGCGGCCACGACCGCCAAGTAACGCCGCGCGGTCTCGGCCAGCAGATCCAGCCGGCGGGATTCCCGCTGCACGGCCATCGCATCAATGCGGCTTTGCGCCAGGGTGCGCCGGGCGTCCAGTTTGCCGCCGCGCTCCAGGACCGAGGCCAGCGTCAGGGTCAACTCCGCGCTGTCCAAACCACGGGCATGACCTGTGCCGAACGCGTTCTCGACCTCGGCGCCGGCGATCCAGGGCGGGCGTTGCTCGGCCCGCTCGCGCTCGGCGGCCAACACCACCGTGCGAGCCTCCACCCAACGAATCTCCGGGTGCATCTGCGCCACGCGAGCAATGGCGTCATCCAAGGTCAAACGTTGTGCGGCCTGGGCCTGTATACCCAGGGCACTGCAGATTGCGATCAGCGTTGCCGCGAAGCGGCGACGTAACGTCCGCCAGCGCCTCACGCCTTGGCCTCACGTTGGGCGCGGCGCGCATCACCCAGGATCTCGACGGCTTCCTTGATCACATACAAGCCGATCAGTGCGCCGATAACGAAATCCGGATACGGGGAATCCAGCCACAGCACCAGCACACCGGCCAGGATCACGCCGAGGTTGGCCACCACGTCGGCGCGGGTGAAGAGCCAGGTCGCCCGCAGATGCACCTCGCCGGATTTCAGTGGCGCCAACATGCGCAGCACACTCACGTTGACCGCCAGCGACAACAGTGCGGTGCCGATCATCCAGCTACTGAGCGGCTCGGCGCCGTACATGACCCGTCGACCGACCTCGACCAGCACGCCGATGCCCAACACCAGCAAGATGCTGCCGCTGAGCCAGGCCGCATTGGCCTTGAAGCGGGCCGTTCGCCCGATCGCGATCAAGCCGATCGTGTAGGCGGTGGCATCGGACAGCATGTCCAGCGCATCGGCGAGCAAGCCGGTGGATTGCGCGATCCAGCCGGCGATGCCGCCAATGACCGCCATCGCGGCGTTGAGTCCCAGAGCGATCCATAGCACCCGACGTTCGCGGGAATTCTTGGCTTCGTGGTGGCAGCCGCAGTCACTCATTGATCTATCCCTCTTGCTTGGGTCTTGGGGCTATGTGCCGGTACCGGTGCGGACCGGGTGTTGACGATGAATCCGACCACCGCGGCGATGGCCACGACCACCTGTGCCAGCAACGATTGCCAGGACGGATACATGCCCAGCCATTCGATGCGCGGCGCCTGCACCAAGGCCTGGGATACCCAACCGGCCTCTTGCAGGGCGGCGATGCCCTTGCCGACGAGGATGACCGCCAGTACCGCGATCAGGATCGAACTGATCGAGAAGAACCGGCCGATCGGCAGGCGCTTGCTCACGCGCAACATCCAGAACGCCACGGCGGCCAGGACCACGCTGCCCGCCACCAGACCCGCGAGGATGGCGGCGGAGGCCTGTTCGCTCCACATCGCGATGTAGAACAGGATCGTCTCGAACACCTCGCGGTACACCGCCACGAACGCGAGCACGAACAGGAAGACCGCCGAGCGCCGCGATAACGCCGCCGACAGCTTCGCGTGCAGGTAGTGCTGCCAGCGGCCAGCCAGGCTCTTCTGGTGCATCCAGATGCCCACGCTCAGGAGCACGGCGGCGGCGAACAACGCCGACACGCCTTCGGTCACTTCGCGGTTGGCGCCGCTGATGTCCACCAGGTAGGTCGCCGCCGCCCATGTCACCGCGCCGGCCAGCAAGGCGCCGGCCCAACCGGCATGCACATAGGGCAGCACTTCGCGGCGCTCGGCTTTGCGCAGGAACGCGATCATGCCGATCACGATCAGCAGTGCTTCCAGCCCCTCGCGCACAAGAATGGTGAAGCTGCCGAGAAAGGCAGTGGTCGTGTCCGTGTGCGAATCCTGCAGTACCGCCTCGGCGCGATCGAACAGTGCATTGATCTTTGTCGCCTGCGCGGCGATGTCCGCTGGGGCCGTTCGGCGCCCTAATTGGGTGCGATAGCGGGCCATGGCGGTTTCGATGTCGCGCAGCAGTGCCGTGTTGCGCGCGGCCAATGTCGGCTCGATCGGCTCCACGCCATCGAGGTAGGCCGACAACGCCAACGTCGTGGCTTGTGCGATATCGCCGGCGGCGTAGGCATGCTGGCTGTCGGCCAGTCGCTGCCGGGCCAATGCCAGCGGACCGGCGCCGGCCACCGGTTCGTTGACGGCCTGCGGCCGGGAACGCAGGTAGGCAACGATGGCGTTGGCCTGTGTCGCGGGCAGACTCGTCGCAAGGTCGGCTTCGCGGGTGCGGGTCAGCGCTTCCAGCGTGGGGATGCGGCCATGCGCGTCGGCATTCTTGCGCCATAGCGCCTCACCGTCGGCACGGGCCTGCGGCGAGTACGCCAGGCTGCCCACATAGAACGCCAGCGCCCAGCGGTCAGCGTCGGGCAATCCAGCGAAGCTGGCCATGCCGGTGCCCGGCACGCCCTGCGAGATCACCTCGTACAGCGCCAGCGGCGTGCGCTGGGCGGCGCGGTCGGCATCGGTGAAAGCGATCGGCGGCGGATCCAGCCCGGCGGCGGCCGGACCGTCGCCGCGTCCACTTGGGCCGTGACAGGCCGCGCATTGCTGGGCGTAGAGCGCCGTGGCTCGTGTCGGTTCCGGCGGAGAGGTCGGCACCGCCCCGATGGGGTAGTCGGCCAGCAGGTCGTCGGCCAGCCCGCGGGCGAGCGCCGCGACTTGCGCAGGTTCGGCCTTGGTGGCCACCGCCACCGCCAGCCGGTCGGCCTGCGCCAGCAGCGCCGGCTGTTTCGGGGTCGCAGGCAAGCTCGCCAGTTGCGTGCGGACCGCACCGGCGAACTCCTGCATCTCGGCGTATTCGCTGGGGGCAACGACACGGCCGCCCTGGACGGCGCCGGCATAGTCCACCGCGATGTAGTCGAGCATCTGCCAGGTCTGGCGGGGGTTGGCTGCCGGCGATTCGGCGCGGACCGGCAGCAGCGCGGCCCACCCGAGCAGAAGGGCGAAGAGACTGGATCGAATCAGGGTAATCGGCAGGGGCATGGGCACGAACGCAGCAGGCCGCGGCCGGGGTGGCAGCGGGCACAGGCTCAGCGTAAAGTCCGTAGCCACTACAGAGTCAAGCAGAATGCGAATGAAAATCAGTGAAGCTGCCGTCGCCAGCGGCTGCCACCTGGAAACCATCCGCTACTACGAACGGGTCGGACTGATGCCACCACCGACGCGAACGGGGAGCGGCTACCGCGCCTACACGCCGGGCGACGTCGAACGGCTGCGCTTCATCACCCGTGGGCGCGAGCTGGGTTTCAGTCTGGAGGAGATCCGCAGCCTGTTGCGCTTGAACGACGATCCGAAGCTGTCGTGCGGCAACGTCGATGTGCTGGCCCGGGCGCACCTGGCCGACATCCATCAGCGGATCGAGGCGCTGACCCGAATGGCCAGCGAGTTGGAGGGCGTGATCGCCCAGTGCGCGGGCGGCGAGCGCGGCACCTGCACCATCCTGGGGGCGCTGCGGCACCCGGGCAACGATTCGACTTCGTGCACCGATCCGGTGTGCCGCCCATGACATTGGAACGGTACCTGGAGGCCGCCGAGCGCGAGAACACGCAGCGCAGCTACGCCTCGGCGCTGCGGCACTTCGAGGTCGAATGGGGCGGCCACCTGCCGGCCACGCCGGACAGCGTGGCCCGCTACCTGGCTGATCATGCCGCACAGTTGGCCAACAACACGTTGCGACAGCGGCTGGCCGCTCTCGCGCACTGGCACCGCGAGCACGGGTTCGTCGATCCAACCCGGGCGCCACTGGTGCGCAAAGTGCTCAAGGGCATCCAGACCGTGCACCCTTCGGTCGAGACCCAGGCTGAGCCACTGCAACTGACCCGGCTAGCCCAGGTGGACGACTGGCTTGCGGGCGCGATCACGGCGGCGCGAGACCGCGGCGATTATGCGGACGAACTGCGCCATCGCCGGGACCGATCGCTGATCCTGCTGGGCTTCTGGCGCGGCTTCCGTAGCGATGAGTTGATCCGCGTACAAGTCGAACACCTGCGCCTGGTCCCGGGCGAAGGCATGACCTGCTTCCTGCCGCGCAGCAAGGGTGACCGCCAGGCATTGGGTACCACCTACAAGGTGCCGGCGCTGTCGCGGTTGTGCCCAGTGATGGCAACCGCCGAATGGACGGCTGCGGCCGAGCTCACGCAGGGGCCGGTGTTCCGCGGCATCGACCGCTGGGGGCGCGTCAGCGAAACGCCGCTGCATCCCAACAGCCTGATTCCACTGCTGCGCCGCTTGCTCACCGCGGCGGGGCTCCCGGATGCGGCGGATTACAGCAGCCACTCCCTGCGCCGCGGCTTCGCCGGCTGGGCCAATGCCAACGGCTGGGACGTGAAGGCGTTGATGGAATACGTCGGCTGGCGCGACGTGCACTCGGCCATGCGCTACCTCGACGGCAGCGACCCGTTTGCGCGCCAGCGCATCGAGGCGAGCTTGCCGCCGCCGGCGTTACCCGCACCCTGACCGAATGAGGCTTCAATGGCGTCGATCGAACGGACCGCGTATCCCCAGTTCAAGCGCAATCCCGTCGTCCGCGAACTGGTCGCCGCCTACACCCCCACCGAAGCCGAACTGACTTTCGTCGCCGAACAGGCACGGCAGCCCGCGCACCGCCTGACCCTAGCCGTCCTGCTGAAGGCGTTCCAGCGACTGGGCTATTTTCCGGCCCTGGAGGAAGTGCCCGCGGCGGTGGTGCGTCACATCCGCGGCGAACTGAAGTACAGGGTGCAGGTGAAACCGGCGCCGGTCGCACCCAACAAGCGGTATCGCTACTACCAGCGCATCCGTGCCTACCTGCAGGTGCGCGCCTATGCCGACGGCGGCCTCGGCGTGGCTGCCCGCGCCATGAACGACGCGGCCGCCGTCATGGACAATCCGGCAGACCTCATCAATGTCGCGATCGAACAACTGGTGCGCGACCGCATCGAGTTGCCGGCGTTCTCCGCGTTGGATCGCATGGCCCGGCGCATCCGCACGCTCGTCAATGGCCGTTACTTTGCGCTGATTGCGGGACGGTTGACGGCCGACGAGAAGCAGCGTCTGGATGACTTGTTGGTGGTCAGCGATCCTCGCCAGAAGAGCCCGCTGCAGGCGATCAAGCGGCTGCCGAAGCGTGCCTCCCTGCAACACTTCCAGGAACTGCTCGATCACATTGCGGCGTTGGACAACCTGGTCGGTAGCGAGCAGCACCTGGTGGAGGTGCCCGAACTCAAGCGCAAGCACTTCGCAGCCGAAGCCCGCGCCCTGGATGCCGCCGAACTGCGGGATTTCCGGCCGGCCAAGCGTCACGCGGTGTTGCTGTGCCTGATCCACCGCGCCCGGGTGCAGACCCGCGACGACCTCGCGGAGATGTTCATCAAGCGCTTGGGCAACATCCACAACCGCGGCCGGGAGGAACTGGAGCGGTTGCGGGCGCGGTATCGCGAGAAGACCGAGGCGTTGGTGGCCACCATGTCGGATGTGGTCCGCGTGCTCGACCACCATCCCAGCGACACCGAGGCCGGCCGCGAAATCCGCCAGCTGGTCGCCCGGCGCGGCGGCGCACAAGCACTGCAGGCCGACTGCGAGGCGATCGCCGCCCATGCCGGCGACAACCATCTGCCGCTGTTGTGGCCGTTCTACAAGAGCCACCGGGCCACGATCCTGCGGATGGTGCGGCACCTGGATCTGGAATCCACGACCGAAGACCGCTCGCTGATCAACGCCATCGAACTGATCCTGCGCCAGGAACGTGCCCGCGGCGATTGGCTGGACGAGCCGGTCGATCTGGCGTTCACTTCCCAGCCGTGGCGCAAGACCATCGTGCACCGGACCGAAGCCGGCGAGGAGCGTGTGCATCGTCGCCTGTTCGAGGTTTGCGTGTTCTCGTCGCTGGCGAACGAACTCAAATCCGGGGACGTGGCGGTACGCGGCTCGGAGACCTATGCCGATTACCGGCACCAGTTGCTGCCGTGGGACGAATGCGAACCGCTGGTGGCGGACTACTGCCGGCAGTTGAATCTGCCTTCCACGCCCGTGGAGTTCGTCAACGCGCTGCAATCGCGCCTGCTGCAGGTCGCCGAGCTGACCGACCAAGGCTATCTGGACAACGGCCAGGTGATCATCGGCGAGGACGGGCTGCCGGTGCTGAAGCGGAGCAAGGCCAAGGAGATGAGCAGCCACGCCCGTGCCCTGGAAACGGCCATCCTCGACCGCCTGCGCGAGCGCAGCGTCATCGAGATCCTGTGCGATGTCGCCCACTGGACCGGCTGGACGCGGCACTTCGGCCCCTTGTCCGGCTCCGACACCAAGATCGAGCAGCCCCTTGAGCGCTACGTGCTCACCACGTTCACCTACGGCTGCAACCTCGGGCCGGCGCAGGCGGCGCGACACCTACGCGGTGCGGTCTCCGCGCACATGCTGTCGTTCGTCAACCGCCGGCATGTGGACGCGAACAAGCTGGCCGCGGCCTGCCGCGACATCATCAACAGCTATGCCGGCCTGCAGCTCCCCAAATTCTGGGGCGATGGCAAGAGCGCCGCCGCCGACGGCACCAAGTACGACCTCTACGATCAGAACCTGCTGGCCTCGTATCACATTCGCTACGGCGGTTACGGTGGCATCGCCTACCATCACGTCTCCGACACCTACGTGGCGCTCTTCAGTCACTTCATCCCGTGCGGTGTGTGGGAAGCGGTGTACATCATCGACGGACTGCTGAAGAACACCTCCGACATCCAGCCTGACACCGTGCATGCCGACACCCAGGGCCAGTCGCTGCCGGTGTTCGGGTTGTCACACCTGCTGGGTATCCAGTTGATGCCGCGTATTCGCAACTGGCGGGACTACAAGTTCTATCGGCCCGACGCAGACATTCGCTACGAGCACATCGACCCGCTGTTCCGCGACACGGTCGATTGGGACCTGATCGAGACCCACTGGAAGGATTTGATGCAGGTGGTGTTGTCGATCAAGTCCGGCAAGATCGCCGCCTCGACGCTGCTGCGCAAGCTGGGCAACTACAGCCGCAAGAACCGCCTGTACCAGGCATTCCGCGAACTGGGCGCGGCCGTACGCACGTTGTTCCTGCTGCAGTACATCTCCAACCGCGAGCTGCGCGAACAGATCACGGCCTCCACCAACAAGGTCGAGGCCTACAACGGGTTTGCCAAGCATTTCTTCTTCGGCGGGGAAGGCATCATCGCCGACAACGATCCGCTCGAACAGGAGAAGGCGGTCAATTACAACGACCTGGTGTCCAACGCCGTCATCTTCCACAACGTGGTCGAGCAGACCCGCATCATCAAATCGCTCATGCGTGCGGGCTGGAAGATCACCCCGGAAGACGTGGCTACGCTCAGTCCTTATGTGACCAGCCACGTCAAACGCTTCGGCGACTATCTCATCGACGTGGAAGCGATCCCGGAACCCTACGAAATCGAACTACCTCTGGCCTTGGCCGCGTAGGGTGAATCAACCCACGTTGCTGCAGCAGGGGCTGCTTTGCTGGATGGGCGGACACGGCACCGTGCCGTAGGAGCAAAACACGCAGCAATCACCCGCCTTGGGGCGCAGCAAGGTATGGCACCCCGGGCACTCGTAGAAGAATTGGCACGCGGTTGTCGGCATGGTCTCGGTTGCCTGATGCCCGCACGCGGGGCACGTCAGCGTGCTTTGCAGTTGCACCTCAGCCACCGTTCGCGCTCGCCTTGGCGGTGGCAGGAAACCCGGCATCGGTGATGGCCTTGGCGATGGCCGCCGTATTGGTGCGCTCGGCATCGAAGGTCACGATCACGGTGGCCGCCTGAGTGTCGACACGGCGCGCCGTCACACCCGGCACTTTGTCCAAGGCCTTATCGATGGTGATGCTGCACGCCGGGCAGGTCATGTTTTCCACGTGCAGGGCGACGACTTGCTTGGGGGGCGCTGCGGAGACCAACCCCATCCATGCTGTGAGGATCAAACCAAGGAGGATCTTGCGCATCGGGAACTCCTTACAGGAACCAGCCTATGTAGTAGGGGAAGAGCAGCAACAGCGCGATCAAGCCGGTGGCGATCCAGAGCCAGCGCCGGCGGCGTCGCAGCTGCGCCGGATCGACGCAGGCACCGTCAGTCCTGCACCGCGCCGCCGGGCGATACAGCGTCCAGAACGCCCAACCCAGACAAGCCAGTGTGGCCGCGCTGAACCAGGGGCGCCAGGCATCCAAGGCGGTGAGGTTGGCGATCCATGCGCCACTGATGCCCATCAGGACCAGCACCAAAGGGACCACGCAACACACAGACGCGCCGGCCGCTGCGGCGGCGGCTCCCATAAGGGCAGGCAGGGAGGATCGAGATCGGGGCTGGGCCATGTCGGCATGGTAATCTCCGTACCAAGGTACGGAGTCAAGCCATGACCACCAATGCGATGACAATTAGCCGGCTGGCCTCAGCGGCCGGTGTGCATGTCGAAACGGTCCGCTACTACCAGCGGCGAGGGCTACTGCAGGAGCCCGAACGGCCGCAGGGCAGCGTGCGGCGTTACGGTGCCGACGATGTCGGCCGGCTCCAATTTATCCGCCGGGCACAGGCAGTGGGGTTCCGACTCGACGAGATCGCAGGCCTGCTCGAAGTCAAAGGCCAGCGCACCTGCGAGCAGACGCGATTGCTGACCGAGCGGAAATTGACTGAAGTCCGGCAACGCATGGAAGAGTTGCGGCTCTTGGAGGCGGAACTGGAACAGTTGGTGGACGAGTGCAATCACGTAGCGACTGGAGAGGCGTGTCCTGCGCTCGATCGGCTGGCGCAAAATATCCGCTAACTTATTGTGCCAAAAGAATTATTTGAGTTCTGTGGGGCATTTTTACACGTATCTCGGCAGAACCCCGTATACGCCCTACTCGCCATTGGGCTTATCCTCATCATCGAACCTGCGCTGCCGCAGTATCACTTCTCGGTGTTTTGGTTCTCGCTCGGCGTGGGCAGCACGATCATCGCCATCTACGACCTGCTCCGGAGAGCGCCTTAGCGCCCCGAACGACGCAAGGTGCTGAAGCCAATCTGATGTGTGTCGTGCAGCGCATCGGGTTCGTGGCAAGCAAGCAAGGCCACGCGCCATCCGCGGCGGTGAGTGCTTGGGCAGTGGCCGCGTCCGTCCGTTGCCCCCTTCGCTCCGGTGACATCGTCATCTCCCCGGCGATGACCTCTCCAGCGGAGAGTGTCGCTGAAGTTGATGTTGCCGAACGGAACCGGCCGCGGATGTGTGCCAGCAGCTCCGGGGTCAGGCGGCCCGGGTGCTCCTTTTCCGAGCGATCGACCAACCGCCTGCAGACGCTATGTCGTCCACGCCATAGCGATATTGGTCAACTGCGTCGGGGTGGGCGGCGAAAGCCTGATTCTCCGGCGGGCTTTGCGAACTTTACATTTTTGGGCGTTGGGCAAACCTGGCCATGAAGGAAAGGGAACGTCGCGAGCGGGCCGAAGTCGACGCCTTGCGCGCCGGCGTGCGTCTGGAAACACTGGAGCAGCTATTGGAGCAACTGAAACCTGCAGCTGAAGCGGCGTCAGGTGGAAAGGGGCGTGGCCACGGATAGCCCTGGTGCAGTTTTTATCCGGCAACATCATGATTTCAAAAAAGAAATCAGATTCTGTGAGTCATTTTTACACGTATGTCGGCTGAACCCCAATTGCGCTCGATCATGGCTTGGTTGACCTTTCCGCCGATCAACGCTCGCAGGTGCGCCGGGGCGGCCGACGGATTGAACGCGTAGAGCCGTTTGGATGGCAGGTCGCGGATGCGCGGAGCGAACCGGTAGCCGAGAATGGCACATGCGGCAAAGACGTGATCGGTGAAGCCGCCCGTGTCGGTGAACTGCTCGCGGATATGGCGTCCAGCATCGTTCATCAGCAGGCCATCGAGGATGTAAGGCGCTTCGCTTGCCGTTGCAGGAATCACCTGGGTTGCGAACGGCGCATATTGGTCGGAGACGTGGCTATAGGCTTTCAGGCCCGGGGTATTGCCATATTTCGCGTTGACCAGGTTCATGGCCTCACCTTGCTCTGTAGCGACGAAGAACTGTCCGTCGCTCGAAGCCGACGTGCCCATGCCCCAGAACCGGGCCATGGGTAACGCTGCCTGTGCCTCGACCACCATGGCCAGCGCCCGGTCATAGGCTTCGCCCTCGACATGCCACCGTCCAATGCGGATCAATTCCCAGAAGGTGTGGGTGTTTGTCGCATCCGCCATTTTGCGCAAGCCGAGGTTGATCCCTTCCGCCAAGATAACGTTCATTAGCCCGATCCGGTCAGCGCAGGGTGCTCCTGTGCGCAGATGGGTGAACGCTTCGGTGAAGCCGGTCGCCGCATCCACCTCCAGCAGGAGATCGGTGATGCGCGTGGGCGGGATCTGCTTGTAGAGATCGAGCACCAGATCTTCGGCGCCTGTCGGCGCGGCGGCTTCGAGTTTCTCGATATGCAGAACGCCGTTTTCAATCGACCCGCCCGGGATCGTGCCTGCGCGAGCGGCACGGCCAAGCTCGCGCAACCGCATGTCGAGGCGAGCTTGCCGGTCTGCCAGCCATTCCTCCGGCCGCAATGGCACAGCGAGACGACCGCCTTCCGCGATGGATTGTGCCGGAACGAGTGCGTGTTTCAGATCGCCATAGCGCCGGGACCTAGTAAGCCAGACATCTCCGGAGCGGAACGCATCGCGCAGATGGAACAGCACCGCGATCTCCCATAGGCGAGCGTCGCCAGCCCTCTGGGCCCGAAGGTGGCGATGCCATTTCGAGCTGGGCCGCAAGAAGCTGGTCATCGCGGCATCGTTCAAACCGGTACGAAGGGCCGTCACCGCTTCCAGAAGCGGCAGTGCAACGGGCGCAGCTCGCAGATCGAGCAGGCGCAACATGCGTGGAGCGTATCGGCGGAAGCGGTGATAACCGTCGAGCACATGATTGAGCGGATCGTCGGCCATGGTGGCGGTCAGCCTGGTTGCCATTGCAACAAGGGTTTTTAAGCCGTCCCACCCTGACCCACTCGCGATGACATCGCCCAGCGGCTGGCCATCATCCTGTGCATCGACCAGGGCGCCCCCGATCTCGGCGAAGGATTTCAGGGTGTCACGCACCACCCCCGCTTCGTCTGCGACCTTTGCATGGCAAATACGCTCCGAAGCACGGTAGAGACGGCCGACGATCCGGTCGTGGGTTTCGACCACTGCGTCGGCCAACATCGCCTGCCATTCCGAGACGCAAACAGCCAAGATCGCAAGCCGCCTGTCCTCCGGGAGATCGCGCATGCCGTCGGCATAATACCGTTCACCCTGCCTGCGCAGACGAGTCACCCGATGGGCAGGAACGCCGGCAAGCAGATCCTCGGGGAGATCGATGCGTTGCAGATATTCGAGCCGGTCGAGCAGCCGGTTGGCCGACGAAGAGTTCGAGCCAGGCTCGAACTGGCGCAGCCACACAAAACGGGTCACCCGATCATCAGCCGTCTCCTCGAGCAATGCCAGCAACTGTTCTCGGATCGACATAGGCAGCCGACTGGCGATCCTCGTCTCGATGCGTCGCTCGGCATCGACGAGAGCCGCGGCACAAAGCCGCTCGATCGTGGATGTCGCGGGAAGGACAGTGCGGGTGCGTCGGCACTCGGCTACGAAGCGACGGGCGATATCCTCGTTCGACACCGCCATCTCGGCTTCTCGGAACAACCATTCCTTCAGCTCGCTCGCACCACGTCCGGAGAAGGTGCGGAAGCCGTAGAGCCCCCGTAACTCGGCAAGATGCTCGTGCCGTGTTTCCTCGCGGGCAGCATAGTCTACGAGATCGTCGGCACCCAGGCCAAGCTGCGCTCCGATAAATTCGATGACCTCTGCAGGGATCAGTTCGCCTGGAGCCAGCACCCGGCCGGGATAGCGCAGGACACACAATTGCAGGGCGAAGCCGAACCTGTTGTGAGCGCGCCGACGCAGCCTGATATGCCCAAGGTCTTCATCACTCAGCGTATAGTGCTTGAGCAAATCCGTCTGTGAAGTCGGCAAGCGCAACAGCGCGTCTTTCTGCCGATCGGTTAGAGTGACGCGACGCGGCATACATGTTCCTTTTTCAAAATCTGATAGCGTTCAAGACGCTTTGTTTATGAAGCTGGTTGAGATACATTTCCAGAGGTCAATGCAATCGTGGCCGAAGCGCCGCCTCAAACCAACGTTTGTGATACATGCTGATCGGATATGCCCGCGTCTCCAAAGCCGATGGCTCGCAGTCTCTCGACCTGCAGCACGACGCCTTGCGCGCCGCAGGTGTCGAACGGGACAATATCTATGATGATCTTGCTTCCGGCGGTCGTGATGATCGCCCTGGCTTGACTGCCTGCCTCAAGTCATTGCGTGACGGCGATGTGCTGGTGGTCTGGAAGCTCGATCGCCTCGGACGATCGCTTGCCCATCTGGTCAACACGGTGAAGGAGCTGTCAGACCGCAAGATCGGCCTGCGGGTTCTGACTGGAAAGGGCGCTCAGATCGACACCACGACTGCGTCCGGTCGCATGGTGTTCGGAATCTTCGCCACCTTGGCCGAGTTCGAGCGGGATCTGATCCGAGAGCGCACCATGGCGGGTCTCGCCTCCGCGAGAGCGCGCGGTCGCAAGGGCGGACGAAAATTCGCGCTCACCAAAGCTCAGGTGCGTCTCGCGCAAGCCGCCATGGCCCAGCGCGATACTTCAGTTTCCGATCTCTGCAAGGAACTCGGCATCGAGCGCGTCACTCTCTACCGATATGTCGGTCCCAAAGGCGAGCTCAGAGACCATGGAAAGCATGTTCTCGGACTTACGTAGCAACTCGTTTCTTTTCGCAGGTTGAGCCACCTCCGCGCTTCATCAGAAAACTGAAGGAACCTCCATTGAATCGAACTAATATTTTTTTTGGTGAATCGCATTCTGACTGGTTGCCTGTCAGAGGCGGAGAATCTGGTGATTTTGTTTTTCGACGTGGTGACGGGCATGCCTTCGCGAAAATCGCACCTGCTTCCCGCCGCGGTGAGCTCGCTGGAGAGCGTGACCGCCTCATTTGGCTCAAAGGTCGAGGTGTGGCTTGCCCCGAGGTGATCAACTGGCAGGAGGAACAGGAGGGTGCATGCTTGGTGATAACGGCAATTCCGGGAGTACCGGCGGCTGATCTGTCTGGAGCGGATTTGCTCAAAGCGTGGCCGTCAATGGGGCAGCAACTTGGCGCTGTTCACAGCCTATCGGTTGATCAATGTCCGTTTGAGCGCAGGCTGTCGCGAATGTTCGGACGCGCCGTTGATGTGGTGTCCCGCAATGCCGTCAATCCCGACTTCTTACCGGACGAGGACAAGAGTACGCCGCAGCTCGATCTTTTGGCTCGTGTCGAACGAGAGCTACCGGTGCGGCTCGACCAAGAGCGCACCGATATGGTTGTTTGCCATGGTGATCCCTGCATGCCGAACTTCATGGTGGACCCTAAAACTCTTCAATGCACGGGTCTGATCGACCTTGGGCGGCTCGGAACAGCAGATCGCTATGCCGATTTGGCACTCATGATTGCTAACGCCGAAGAGAACTGGGCAGCGCCAGATGAAGCAGAGCGCGCCTTCGCTGTCCTATTCAATGTATTGGGGATCGAAGCCCCCGACCGCGAACGCCTTGCCTTCTATCTGCGATTGGACCCTCTGACTTGGGGTTGATGTTCATGCCGCCTGTTTTTCCTGCTCATTGGCACGTTTCGCAACCTGTTCTCATTGCGGACACCTTTTCCAGCCTCGTTTGGAAAGTTTCATTGCCAGACGGGACTCCTGCAATCGTCAAGGGATTGAAACCTATAGAAGACATTGCTGATGAACTGCGCGGGGCCGACTATCTGGTATGGCGCAATGGGAGGGGAGCAGTCCGGTTGCTCGGTCGTGAGAACAATCTGATGTTGCTCGAATATGCCGGGGAGCGAATGCTCTCTCACATCGTTGCCGAGCACGGCGACTACCAGGCGACCGAAATTGCAGCGGAACTAATGGCGAAGCTGTATGCCGCATCTGAGGAACCCCTGCCTTCTGCCCTTCTCCCGATCCGGGATCGCTTTGCAGCTTTGTTTCAGCGGGCGCGCGATGATCAAAACGCAGGTTGTCAAACTGACTACGTCCACGCGGCGATTATAGCCGATCAAATGATGAGCAATGCCTCGGAACTGCGTGGGCTACATGGCGATCTGCATCATGAAAACATCATGTTCTCCAGTCGCGGCTGGCTGGTGATAGATCCCGTCGGTCTGGTCGGTGAAGTGGGCTTTGGCGCCGCCAATATGTTCTACGATCCGGCTGACAGAGACGACCTTTGTCTCGATCCTAGACGCATTGCACAGATGGCGGACGCATTCTCTCGTGCGCTGGACGTCGATCCGCGTCGCCTGCTCGACCAGGCGTACGCTTATGGGTGCCTTTCCGCAGCTTGGAACGCGGATGGAGAAGAGGAGCAACGCGATCTAGCTATCGCGGCCGCGATCAAGCAGGTGCGACAGACGTCATACTAGATATCAAGCGACTTCTCCTATCCCCTGGGAACACATCAATCTTACCGGAGAATATCGTTGGCCAAAGCCTTAGCGTAGGATTTCGCCCTCTCCCGCAAACGACCCCTTTGTGTTCGATCGCACCGCCGAGGGTCGTGTGCTCAAGGCGCTGACCATCGTGGACGATGCCACGCACGAGGCGGTGGCGATTGAGGTGGAGCGGGCCATCTCGGGCCACGGCGTGGCACGGGTGCTGGACCGGCTGGCGCTGACCCGTGGCCTGCCGCAGGTGATCCGGACCGATAACGGCAAGGAGTTCTGCGGCAAGACGATGGTGACGTGGGCCCACGAGCGCGGTGTGCAACTGCGCTTGATCCAGCCAGGCAAGCCGAACCAGAACGCCTACATCGAAAGTTTCAACGGCCGCCTGCGGGACGAATGCCTCAACGAGCACTGGTTCCCGACGCTGCTGCACGCCCGCACCGAGATCGAGACCTGGCGACGGGAATACAACGAGGAGCGACCAAAGAAGACCCTGGGTGGCCTGACCCCGGCCGCTTACGCCGAACAACTGGCGGCCAAAGCCGGTACGATGAAACCCGGACTCTAAAGAGCCCCGCTACTGAAAGTGGGGGGACGTCGCGTGAAGCAGTCCGCGCCGTAGACCCATCTGCGCTTGTCATCGCTGATTTTGGTGGGCAAGAGTTCAATTCCTCTACCGGACGTCCAACCGCCCGTGGTCTTGCGCTGCAGCTAGGCTTTGTCAGTACCAGTCCCCACGTGGTCGCACTACCTCAACGCGTATTGCTGGAACTCATTGACAGGCAGAGGCCCATGCCTGCCATTCAGTTTAGATCGCCAGTTAAGAAGCTTGCGGACAGTGAGCCCGTATTTGATGGCAGGGTATTTCCCCGCGATGTCGACTCACTAGGTCAGTTTGGCAAGAGCAGACATACGGTCGATGGCTTCCAAGTTAGATCGAGCGAATCCATCCTTCACCAGGGCGAACTCAGACATCTTCTGCTATGCGGGCTGACGGATGGTTCGCTTACGATTCGTCCAGGCGATCCACGTGGTGCGAACGTGCAAGGAACCTCACAACGTCGACCAGCATTTATCGCGCTGGGGAATGATTCGTTTGAGGTCGCGCTCAACATCACAGACTTGAACAGTAGGCCGCACCCCTGGCGTTGCTCAGAGTATGTCCTATCAGATCTTCATGTTCGCTGGCTCTCGTTCTTGCTCCACCACAGCGATCTTGGCTTCGCTCTAGATGCCTTCTCGCGGGTCGCAATCGCGCGTTGGGAAACTAAGTATGATGTTGTTAACGTCGTTAGTGCCCATGACATGCTGGAGATCGGCAAAAGGCGTGATCCATCAGATCCTGCCATCGTGTTGATTGGCGAGATCTTGTTCCTTGGGCTCGGGTACTCTCCGGATGGCAACAGACGTGTGGTGCTCCCGTTGGGGCAGGGCAATGTGGGCCCTGCCTACGTGAGGCTGAGCACCAGCGCTTCGTGCACGTGGACTAAGAAGGCGGCACAGGAGCATGTGAGCAACATGAAGAGGCAGGAGAAGGCGAGACGAGTAAAGTCGGCTGCCAAGTCATCGTCGAAGCCAACAAAGCGCGCAAGGAAAGCACCGTAGCCTGGACGCTATCAGTCTTCTTTCTGCTCGCCTGGTTCCTTTTGGGCCTGTGCGGCACGCAGCTTGGCCATAGCATTGCTACCGGCCAGCGCCTGCTTGCCGTAATGCAGCACCATGCGTGGGCTTTTCCAGCCGCCGGCGAACTGGACTTCGGCAATCGTCGCACCCGCCTCCAGCATCTCGATCGCGGATCCGACCCGACCGGAGTGCCCGGTGAGGAGCACGCCGCCGGGCACGCCTGCACGCACTGCGCGCCGGCGCAGGATGCGCGCAACCTGGACGGCGCCCAGCGGCCTGCGTTCTTTCGGCGGCGGCGCCGTGAATGTGCGCCCCTTGCCGACCGGGATGAAGAGGTAACCGCGCTCGATGCCGGCACTGGCGCACCACGCGTCGAGGCGCGCCTTGGCAGCCGGGCTGCAGTATCGCGCCGTGCCCAGCCCGGCCTGGTCAGTCTTGCTGCGGCGCAGGTCGACCGACCAGCCGTCGCCGGCGCGCCTGATGTTTTCCACTTTCAGCACGGCCAATTCCGATTCCCGGCACAGGGTGTCCGATGCCAGGCTGATCAGCGCCGCGTCACGCAGATCCAGCGGTGCGTCGCCGAGCGAGGCCAGGATCTGGCGCACGTGCGCAGTGCGCATAGGCTCGGCCTGTTCGGGGGCATTGGCGTCGAGGTCGGCCAGACGGATGACGATGGCCTGCCAGTCCAGCTTCCAATCGGGATAGTGAGTGGGATCGGGTAGCCCCGCGCCCTTGTGGATCAGGCGGATGGTGTTGACGTAGCGGTCGAGGGTGGAGCGCTTTTTGCCGAACACCACCTGGTCGGTCAGGAACCGCAGCAGGTCTTGACTCGCCACCGGCAGGGCCCAGACGCGACTGGCCTCACACCAGCCAAGGAACACCTGCCAGTCGGCGCGCACGGCCTTGAGCGTGGCCACCGAGCGGGCGGCACGGAACTTGGCCTCCCACGCGGTCAGGCGCACCCGGATGGCGTCCCACGACGGTAGCGCGGGTGCCGGGGACGGTACGGCGGACGCCGGCCGCACCAGCACCGGATCGAGCGAGTCCACCACCAGCAATTCGTTACTCATCATGGTGGCCCAGGCGGAATGGTATCCAGCGGCTCGAAAGTGAAGCCGTGAGTTGCGAGCTCATCCTGGATCAGGGCGAGGCCTGCAGCGCTGTCCAGCGCGATCGGTGGCCCAAGGACTTCCCACCAGCTGCCTACCATCGGCGGGTCGTAAGCTAGGTACACAGTCGACTTGGGGAACTGGCGGGATGGCCAGGACACCACAGGCATGTCCACTACGCCCACCGACTGTAGATCCTGCTCAAGCTGGCGGAACTCCGAGTGGGTCTCCTCATGCTTCGGAGTGGCCAGCAGCGAATTGACCGCGAGGACTTCCGGGCCGTCGCCGTCTGGGAAAAGGGAGAGGATTCCTGGACGGCCGAGCTCGAGCAACGGAATGTCGGAGCGAGTCGCACGGATACGGGAGGCAACCATGCCGCGTAGCTTGAATAGCGGGAATCTGGCGACCCGGCCTCGGCCCACCGCCGCATACCGTAGCGTAGCCTCCCAGAGGGCGCCGGAGAGGCTGTCAGCAGCGAAAAACATCCCGTGGGTGCCGACCAGTGCGCCCCGAGCCCTGGAGTTACGGTTGGCTGCCAACGGGCCATAGGCTTGCGGGTGT
Organism: Pseudoxanthomonas japonensis; assembly: GCF_043632995.1. NCBI lineage: Bacteria > Pseudomonadati > Pseudomonadota > Gammaproteobacteria > Lysobacterales > Lysobacteraceae > Pseudoxanthomonas > Pseudoxanthomonas japonensis. The sequence continues at coordinate 159,476 of NZ_CP171633.1, forward strand.
ACGCGCCACATCGGTTCAGTTGGAACATTGCGGAAGTCGGGTGCTTCCGTGCACCACGGCTTACCAGCTGGCATCTGCGGACTCCCCGAACTCTTCCTTGGCCACCGCAAGGACACGCTCCGGTTCGCTTGTAATCAGCTCCTCGGGCGTTGCCCCATCGAGAAGGGCGTGTGGAGTCATGAACCACTCGACCTCACCCCAACCGGACGTCTGGCGATTCTCCGTGCCCATCCCCCCCGCACCGCGTAGCAGCGCCAACAACTCAGCCAGTACTGGCTGTGGTTGGCCGTCGCCGGCGAATTGCCACGTCGGGAAGCGATATTCCTGCTCGGAGGGCAACCACACGCCTAGCAGCTGGCCATCACGCCTCAACTGGTTGGCTCGGTGACTCGCGTTTACTGCGGTGGATCCCAGCTGGCGGCTAACCTGCGCGGCGGTGGGCCAATCTCGCGCAAGCTCCCGCCGCCGGACCATCGACGAGTCCTCAGATTGGACCTGCGATGTTGGAGATGCCTTTGACAAGCCATCAGCAATGATGCTTGCCTGCAGTTGGCCAAAGTAGATCTCCATCTCGCGAACCACTGCCTCAATCGAAGCTAGTTCGCTCGCGGGCACCTCGACAAGAGTCTCGTTGGCGTCGCCGGTACGTAGCCATGTATCCATGTTCTCGGCCAGCGTTCGGCCATAGAGACGCCGCATGGTGTGACGGGACGGATCCCATGCAACACACAGGTCCAGGACTTCCAATTCTGTACTTCTCGCTCTGTAGCTTGGCAGCAATGACTGAAGCACTCGCATGGTCGCACTCTGCAATGAAGCGAGCTTTGACAATGGCTCGCCATGGCGACTTTGGTGTGTTGCGCGGGTAAAAGCACGGATGCTGTGCGCCACTTGCGCCGCCATCTCAGATGCCCGCGCCACCTGCTCGTTCGACTGTCGAACATCGCGCTCTAACTGCTTAAGCAGTTCTTCCATGGGCATTGAACCAGTTTGCTGGTGCAAGTGACCATCGTGCTCGTACAGGTCGAGATAGGACAAGTCAGGCATGGTGCTTTACTCCGTTATGCGCCTTGGCGCTTCTGACGCTCGGCTTCAAGTTCTGGCAGCGAGCCCAGAACATTTCGCCCTTCGGGGCTATCCAGAAGAGCCCAGGCCAGGTCTAAACGCGTTCTCGCTGTTTTTGGACTCGGGGCGCCCATAGCGTCAAGTAACGCGCACGTCACCATGCCGCTCATGCTGTTGCGGCGCCCGGTGCTGAGCGCAGTACCAGGTCGCGTACGTGCTTTGGCCAGCCATTTCGGAAGCCAAGACGCAGAAATTTCCTTCTGTTCCGAATCATCCCAGTCGAGATCCGGGTAAAGGCGAGCAAGCGACTCGTACAGGCGATCGGGCGTTACACGCTCCATCGCTCTGACCATGTACGGATCAAGGATCAATGCCATGCAGCTGCGCGTCCTTTAGGCGGCGGATTTTCACGGCCTGAGCCTAATGTTATCCGCGTTATCAGTCAATAGGTACGATAACGGCCATTTATTGCACCTGAACAGCATAACCCCTCTGCCTAATCTTTTTTGGTATCACCTTTGGTAACACCTTACGTATTGCTGTATAAGGGTTTCACGTTCTTTCAGGTATCCTTTCCGTATGTTGAAACACAGTCAAACCCCCGAAAGAAAGAGCATGCGCCGCAGAAGTACCGATGGCAGCGACCTACAGGCCGCCGTGCGCGATTTGAGGCTGAAAGGAATCAGTCGCCGCACCCGCGTGACGGCGCACAACGTTGCGGCCGTCTGTACGCAGCTGGGGGATATGGCGAGCACGCGGAACGTCCAGCGTGTCCTGGGCGGTTCTCTGCGTGACATTGCTCCGCTGGTGAAGGCGTGGCGCGAGGGCGCCCCTGCAGGCGTTGAGGGTTCGGATGGCCGGGCAGTCGACGGTTCCCACGTGATTGGCGCAATGGTCATGCAGGCACTTGAGGAGCAACGCGATCACCTCAAGCTGATCGCGGGGGCAACCGAGATCCAGGGCGAAACGTTGGCCGCAGTAGCCAAACTCGTTCGCGGCGGGAGGGCGTCGAAAAGCGACGACAAGAATGGCCTTCCGGAGATCCGTAACGATCTCCGGAATGTCCTGTCTGATCTGGGGGACCTGCGCCTGCGGATGCCTGCTGGAGCTGCTGAAGTAATGCAGCAGCAGCTGGTGACGATGGGTCATCAAATCGAGGCCATCGCACTGAAAATGGACTCTGCGCCGGCTTCGGCAGTACCCGCAACAATCGAAGCTCTGCCGACGCCGCCGGTGGATCTTTCCTACTTACTCGTACCCGTCATTGATCGCATTGATGCCTTGGCTGGTCACTTGTCGACACAACGAAATGAGGGCCGCGCGAATACCCTCCAGAAACAGGATTTGGAGCACATTGTGTCGACAATCGACAAGATCTACACGTCACTCCCGGCATCAAATGCTGAGCCGAGCACAGAGCTGGTTGCGAGACTAGACGCTCTCCTGGTAGCACTCAACAATCTCCCAGCCGCTCTGAAGGAAGTGCTGGCTCCAGCGCCAAAGAGGACCATCCGGAAAGCAGCCGTAAAGACTGCAGTACGCAAAGCGCAGCCTCTTAAGCGGGTCGCCAAGAAGTCGGCAAAACAAGTTTCCAAGGGGACTACACAGAGCCCCGCAAAAGCGAAAGCCAAGAAGGCTGCATCGAAGGTTGCGCGGAAAGCAGTCAAGAAGGCCGCAAAGAACATTTCCAAGCCCGTAGCAAAGAAGGCGACCAAAAAAAAGGCGAGTACTAGTACCTCGGTCGCAACCAGGAAGGCACCTTCGGTAGCAATGCTCAAGCGAAAGACAACATTGGCCCCGAAACCAAAGGTGAGCAGATCGAAGAGCAATGCTGCTAAGCCGGGTAGTAGGAGTGCAGGAAAGAAGGCGCCCGCTAAAAAGGTCGTCTCAACAAGGGTGAAAAAGGTTGCCGGTGTGATACGTGGGCAACAGACGAAGGCTCGCCAATCCCCTAAAAATCAGTCGGCCACCAGAAAGCGAAGTCCAGTTAAGAGGGCAAGGTAGACACCTTGCGAACTCTGCTGCCGGGTGAGAGAGTAATTACAGCAGCAAAGGCTGGTCCGGCGCCCGGACAGGTTCGATCCGACCTCGATAGCGTGTTGAACAACCAAATTCTCCCGACAGACCGCTACCTTGCGGCCATCGGTGTTTAAACGGATCGCCCAGGGGCCGCGAGGAGTAGTCATGTCGATACGTTCCTATGTCCGCGCCGTCGAATTGTCCGCGCGAGACCTTGGCATAACGCTTTCAATGGCCAAGTTGCGAGACGCCATCACCAAGGCGCTTTTCAACAAGTCCTATTCTGCATGCGTAGCTGCAGATGATGCTGGGACTCTCAGGTCAGTCATGATTCCACCTCCATATTTTAAGGCCGTAGCTGAAAGCTACCGGTTGGACCCGATCTTGTTCGCAAAGGCTTTCCTTGAGAGCCACTCATCTGCGCCAGCCACAGATGAGTTCAATGCAATGATTGGGAAGCTTAAATGGTTTTCTGACGATGTTCCGATTCGCGAAAGCCCGAAGCAGTTCATAAGGTGGAACATTGGGTACAAGTATGGTCGATATTGGGAACCCAAGCTCCCTCTCACGGCGCCAAAAGATCTTGGGCGAATGGTTGAATTCAAGAACGTAGTTGCGAGTCTTGTACCCAAGCTAGGGAAGATGGCAGAAGATGCTGCTTCCGGTGTCATGGCTGAGACGACCGTTGGTATGGCCTGGGATTTGCTTCCAAACGAGTCTGTCTTTCTCCAAACTCTTCGTGTTTGTGTTGCAACTCAGCAGGTGCCAACAAAAGCAGCTCAGATCTCCGCTCTTCTTCGAGACAACCAGATCCTGAAGCGAACTAATCAAACTACTGGCAAGGAGGAGTATCTATTGCCCTATGTGCCTCTGCCGATGGCACAAGATGTGGGCGTTCCAGTCCTCTATGACGTGGTACTAGATTTCATTGGCGAAGAACTCAAAATTCTCGATGCCCCTGAAGACTCCCGATCTGACGCCTCTCGTTGCCCGGAGATCTATCAGTCCCATGTGACGGATGAGCAACGCGCAGCAGCCGCATTGAAGGCATCAACCTTAGCTGAGTTGACAACAACGGTTTATTTCCAGCTTTCCAGGAATCTATGCCACGGCGCTGGAACATCCCTCGCTGACATTCAAAGAGATGGCCTTAAAGAGGGCCTGACTCGTCTGGAATGGCGGGCTGAAGTTTCGGACAACCGTAAGTCCCCTGGCACTCACCAATCACTCATGGTCTGGAAGCCGGGTAATCCTGGCGAGTCATTCTTTGGTCCAAGTGGAACCAGTGTTGGTGTAGGAAGCATGATTCCGCCAGATGTCTTCGCAAGCTTGCGACGGACTCCCATACAGATGACCACGCGTGAACACATCGTGTATTGGTTCGTTTGGGGGTACGAGGTTCGCTGGGCGATCCCTCTTGCTGGACACATTCGCCTCTCGGGAGATCCGATCTCCTCGCTGTCATTGCCTCCATGCTCTCCAATGGCATGTGCTGTACGCGTAGGTGCCAGCTGGTCGCCTGCCATCATCATCGCCTTCGACAATGAAAAGGCTGATGCGTTGGTAATCGCTCCTGGAATGCTCAATGACACAGCACGCATGGTCGTACCAGTTAAGAGTGTTCGTGAGGGGGTAGATGCGTTTGCAAAAGCTATAAGGGCCAAAGCGCGTCTCCTCGACTATGAACTAGACGACATGAGTGGAGCAGGGGTACCTATTGCTGGAACTTTCTGGGAGGCAAGAGCGCTTTGGAAGCCTAGTCATTTGACTAGTACACAGTCCTCGAAAACTGTCTTGTCGCATAGAAAGATCAGCTGGTCTGAAGAGGTCCTCAAATCAAATCCTGCAAGGCACTTGGAGATCTGTCTTGCCCACTTGCGGGACGCCGAGTGTGGGCCAACTGATTTGTCTGATTACCAAAAGGGTGACATCTCGGATCAATGGGACACTTTTCGACCACTGCACAAGTCGGTATCAACCGTCTTCGAGAAGCCTTTGGTTCCCGCACGCTGGTTCACAGCCTTAACCGGCTTGGCAAAATTGGCAGGTAGCAGAACCTTGTACCGAGAGGTAATTGCAACCTCAATCCAGCAGATCTCTCGTAGCTTGGCTATTGCTAACCATTGCGGAATTGAGGATGTCCAGTGGAATTTGATGTGCTCCGTGGGGAAGATCCTTTCTTATGCGTCGACCGAGGGTCACTTCGATCTTGTTGCACGATCTTCAAGATCGCTTCTAAGGATCCCTGGCGACTGGCGGAGATGGCAGCCCGCTTACTTTGCAGAGCCATACAACATCTCCCACGCAACAGAGCTGGAAACTTGGATCATCGCAGCTGATGTGGCTAGGAAACGATTGGACAAGGCGCTGAAGCACGTAACTCGCCTGGCAAAAGCGAATCCTGAAAGCCATGATCTTCGAGTGATGGAACTAGGCATACGCTCGGCTTTGGACCCAGATACCTTCACTCAACCGTATGTCGATGCATTCAGCTTAGGCATGGGCGAGTCGCTTGGTTACCTTTGCGACTCTTTGCGCATGTGCATGGAGGATGACCTGGACTATTTCGACAAGGACGAGTTCGATATGACGTCGTTTCTTGACTTTACCGATGGATCCTTTCTGCATTCGCCGTGCGCAGTGGCCCATGCATTGATAGCTGAGATGCAGCCTGCATCGCGCAAGTTGATCATTGAATCAGTCAAGCATAAGGCCATACTTGATGCTTCAACGATCACGACATCTTTGCATTGAGCAGTTTTGTCGTGGGTTCTGCAGCTTCGATGCAGAATGGTTCTAGCTTCATCGACTGCATTGTCTGAGGGAGTCGTATGCGCTTGGTTACTTTAGTCGCAGCATTCCTGCTAAGCGGTCAATGCTTCGCCTTGGACTATTCTCACGGAGGTTCAACCGAAGGCTGCCGTGATCCGGTGGCCTGCCATGCCTGGATCAATGCCAAAGGTGACATAGATAGCGATTCTCTGGCTGATCTGAAGGCATACGTTGCCACGAATGCGTACTCGCCCAAGGTCATACGCTTTGACTCTCCAGGTGGAAGCCTGATAGCGGGCGTCGAGCTTGGCATCTGGCTTCGAGAGAAGGGTTTTAAGACGGAGGCCACAATGTGCGCCTCCGCCTGCCTATATGCATTCCTCGGTGGGACCAAACGGACCGCAATAGGCGACAAGCCGCTACTCGGCATCCATAGGTTCTACTCCGACAACAGAGGACAAGAGCCCACCGCTGCAGCTATCACCGCATTGGATATGGATGGCACCCAGAAGATCATGGGTGCCCTGCTCCAGTACGCTGTGTACATGGGAGTCGATCTTCGCCTACTGGCCTACACGATTGAGGCCGGTCCGGAAGAGATGCGCTGGCTCACCATGAAGGAAGCAACGGAGCTGAAGGTCGTTTACGACCCCGCCATGTGGCTGCCGTGGGAGGTAGTTGGTGGCGAGGATGGCGGCTCTCCCTGGATCATCTCCCGTTCGCAGGACGGCACGAAGTCCATGCAGATTGCCTGCAGCAATGGCCGGCGCTCCTTCTCATTTGCCGACACGAAGGGAAACGCCAACTGGTTTCGCCAGTGCCAGGCTGGTCCGACTAACGGGTATCACTTCATCCTTGGTGTGCCAGTGCCGACATCGAGCGTGGAAGTGGTGGACCTGAAGGGGGGCGGCGCCTTCTTGAACTTCACTCTCCCGCCAGGCTATCCGCTCGACTACAGCGACATTGCCGTCTTCTCCTACAAGAAGGACTACTCAATGGCGTGCACAGATACCGATGGCGATTACGAAGGGACCACGGCACGGCTGGCGGCGCTGGCCAGGTATGCCCTCGTCCAATGCAGGTAGATCCGATGATCGATGAGGACGGCGACAGCCCGCTTCCATCAGAGCAACTCACGCCTTTGGAGGCGGAAGTGCTGGCCGCAATTCAGCGCGGAGGAATTCTTGCTCCCGAGGAGCAGGACTTCGTGGTTCGGCGGATCCGCACCACCATTCGCACGGTAGAGCTTGGTCGCCTTATCGGCAGGCCTCTCTCACGAAAAGAGCGGGGGCAAGTCTTCCGGCGCCTGCAGGACGGTCAGAGCCTGGACCAGGTGCTGGATTGGCTCAGGAAGAAACCAGCTCGCCCGCCGGCGTGATCAAGTTCCGACGAACCAGCTCGGCATTCACCGCGGCCTCGATCTGGTCTGCATCCTGGTCAGCGATGCCGTCGAACAGGTGCGCCTTCGACATATCCACGGCGTGCCAGAAGGCCTCCTCGCCGGCAACGCGATCGCGTTGAACAATGTCCAGCGCCGCTAGGAAGTCAGTCCAATCTGGACCAGACAGGCGCTCTTGAGCAATCGAGATGATGTCCATGGAGTCAGCATAGTCCATTGGGGCGGAAGCTATGTCACCACGGTGGTCTCAAGTACCCCCTACGCCAGCATTTGCCCTCGGTAGAATGAAGGTGAACAGGAGCGACGCCCATGGAACTGAACACGCAGGACTCTGATCTCGTCACGCGGGCGCGTGAGCTGGCAACGCTCGCCCACGCAAACCAGGTCGACAAGGCGGGCCTGCCCTACATCGGGCACGTCGGTCGCGTGGCAGCGCGTGTGTCGGCCGCCGGACACCCCGCTGAGGCCGTCGCTGCGGCATGGCTTCACGACGTCCTGGAAGACCAGCCAGAGCATGCGCCTGCAGTCCTGATGTTCCCCCCTTCAGTCGTCGTACCGGTGCAGCTCCTTACCCGCCGGCCCGGGATCTCGCCGGAGGACTACTACGCCGCCATCCGTGACAACGCGACAGCCCTGGTGGTGAAGGATGCGGACATCGGCGACAACTCCTCTCCCGAGCGTCTGGCCCTACTCCCGATCGACGCCCAACAGCGGCTCCTGGCCAAGTACGCCAAAGCCAGAGCGGCGCTGGGGCTCTCCTAGCGCCGCTGCGCTCATACCCCCGCCCGACCGCCCAGAGCCCGCCAGCCGCTAGAATGAGGCCGGGAAGATGGGGTTAGGGGCGATGGGGAAGCTAGTCACGCACTACGACAACCTGAAGGTAGCCAGGTCGGCGCCGCCGGCGGTCATCAAGGCTGCCTACAGGGCACTGGCGCAGCAGTACCACCCGGACGTGAACAAAGACCCTGATGCCAGCCGCATCATGCAACTGGTCAATCGGGCATACGAGGTGCTGTCCAACCCAGACCTGCGAGCCGAACACGACGCCTGGATCCGTGATCAGGAGCGTTCGTACCCCTCCGGCCCGGCCGCAGGCGCCGAGTGGGCCTATACCCCGCCCCGCCCCTCCTCGCCGGCGTCGGCGCCGCCACCGCAACCACAACCAGCTCCTGCGCCATCACCAGGACCGAAGTCGCAGCATCAACAGCGGCAGCAAGGTGACGCATCCCTTGCCAGCCGTGCGATGGGCGTACTGATTCTGATCGGTGTTCTGGCATTCCTTGCCAACCTTGCAAACAAGATGTTCAAGGACACAGGCAATCCGAAACCCGCGTATTCCTATCGCGAACCGTCCTTTAAAGACGTGCCACCGCCGATCGAGCTTCAATCCCCCAAAGTCGAGTCCTACGAGCAGCTGCTGGAGAGGATGAAGAAAGAGGAGCAAGCGGAGGTCGAGCGGGTTGAAGCCATGGATCCATCTTTAGGTCACATCGCAAAGCGCATTGGGCAAAGCCGCATCCCCTACTCTCCTGCGTACATAAAGGACGAGCCCTACCTGCGAAGTGATGGGCTCTCGTCAGTGACGATCGACAACACGCAGAACGATTCCGACGTTCTAGTGAAGCTCTATTCCCTTGATGTGTATCCAGCTGCAGCGGTCAGAACCTTCTACATCCCAAAACTCGGTCGCTTCAAAGCCTCAGATGTGACAGCTGGCAACTATGACGTTCGATACCTCGATGGCACCAGTGGTGCCTTTTCCAAGTCGGAACCGTTTGCTCTTGCTGAAAGACAAACTGACTCTGGAATCGAGTATGACAACATGTCGATGACGCTGTACAAAGTGGTCGACGGGAACATGCAAACCGAACGCATCAACGAGTCTGATTTCTAGACCTGGCAGGTTGGCTGCACCCGCGTAGGTGAACGCTGCTTCGGTGCATGCTGGGTGCATCAAGTGAGGCCTTTTCTTCATGTCGAAGCGCAGTCGAATCCTCAACATTCGTCCGGCAGGCGATGATCACCAGGTAGTGACGGTATCATCTGAGGCCGGTGCAGTCAGGTACTGCAAGAAGCCATGCGAGGACTGTCCTTGGCGGGTTGATGCAACGGGCGTATTCCCTGCATCAGGGTTCAAGCATTCCGCCCCGACCACCTATGACATGGCATCAAATACCTTCGCGTGCCACACAGCTGGCGCTGATCGACCAGCAGTCTGCGCAGGGTTCCTGTTGCGCGGAGCGGACCACAATCTGACGGTTCGCCTGCATCGTATGCGAGGCAAGATTAAGGACGATGTAAGCGACGCCGGGCATACCCTATTCGCGAGCTACCGCGAGATGGCTGTGGCGAACGGCGTTGACCCTGATGACGCGGTGCTGGATGGCTGCAGGTAGCCCTCCCCTTCCCTACCGCCCATACGCTGGCATCGGATCAACCGTCACACCCGATGATGTCCTCGCGCTCATGTTCGAGATCGGAGCTGCTTACGGACGTCGAGGTTGGACACTCCGATCAGGTGGAGCGCCAGGTGCAGATTCCGCGTTTGAGGACGGTTGCGACCTGGTGGGCGGATCGAAAGAGATCTTCTTGCCGGCGCAGGGCTTCAACGGGCGATCGGCTGAGGATTGTGGTCCCGGCCGAGTCGTTCATGCTGGGACAGACCAGGCTGCAATGGATCTGGCAAAGCAGTACCACCCAGCGTGGCATCGCGTAGGCAGCCGCGGTCGTCTGAACCACGCCAGAAATGGCTACCAAGCACTAGGCCGTGATCTAGCCAGCCCTGTAGAGCTGGTGATTTGCTGGACGCTCGGCGGGAGCGGCCGCGGCGGAACGGGCCAGGCAATCAGGATCAGCCGTTCTCGGTCAATCCCTGTCTTTGACCTTGCGATACCCGCCGTGAGGGACAGGTTCGAGAAGCTGATTTCGACGCCTGCAGTGATGCCTTAGCGGCTCGTAGCCCGCGCATCTTGAGTACGTGCCCTGTTGGCGATCTGGCCAGCGAGCGCCTTATACGCGAACCAGTTGCTGATACGTCCACGACCAGACGGCATCGCATCGCTGGATCCATGTGCCAAGGCTGTTAGCGCAGCGTCTTGATTCCTACCGCCGATGTCCTTCAGATAGAACTCGGAAAGCATTCGAGAGTAGATCGGATCAGTGTTGGCGTATGCGCTCAGATAAGAGGGGATCGCCTTCTGCAGGTAGTTCCACTGCGACTCTTTGATTGTCAGGTCTGGATAGAAGCTATTGCTCACGAAGATTGCATGGACGGATGCCAACGCTGTCCTTTGTTTTGCATTCATTCGCTCCCACTCCACAGGCGCCCCACGAAGTGCCTTCAGGTGGCCATCCTTCGGGCCATGGTTTGTCGTCCCAGGAACTACCTGTCTGATATGCGCAAGTTCGCTGCCGGGAATAATCGTTGGCTGCGTAAGGGATGCCAGTGCGATGTATGTGATGGGACGAGTGAGATCGAATGCGAACATGATCGCCAGCCCTGCAAACGTAACCACCAGCATCACTTTCGCCAATCGAACAAGTCTAGGAAAAAGGGGCGTCCGACTGACGATATTGCTAGAGGTTCTGGAAGCACCACTCGATTGATGGGAATCGGAGTTGTGCAAAGACTCTTGTCGTCTCCGCTGGATGATCACCTCGGGAGGCAAGCCGGTGGTATACGCCCCGAGAATGTCATCAGGTAGCGGCTCACCTCTGGTGATAAATCCACGCTTGAACTCTTCAATATCCATGCTCCCCACTCCTTTTGAACTCCCCTATCGAGTCCAGATTAGATCAATTCTGCGAGGTGCGTTCTCCCCCTACACCAGCCGCCGTTCAACGCAGTAGGTTGAGCTTCAGGTAAACAGCGGCAGCAAGCAGGCACGACGGCAAAATGGAGTAAGGCAGAAGCCACGCGACGGACCAGCCAGCAACTGTGCCCAGGCCAAGAAGGAAGCTGGCCACTGCCTGCACCATGAGCGCAATGACCACCAATGCAGCTGCCAGCCGAGAAAAGCCCTCAACTGTCACTGCAGGCATCAGTATGTCCAGTACTGGGCGTTTGCGTGCCTTCCAGACCCAGGCGGCAGCGCCGGCGACCAGTAAGGCCGCCAGCGCCAGCGGGTATGTCCCCATCAGCACGCCGGCGGCTGCCGGCGCTATCGGGTAAACCAGGAAAACCCAAGATCCCTTCATGTCAGCCCACCACGGTCAGAACCGGGCTTTGCTTGGTTCCCCGTGCGGCCTCTGCCAGCTGGGCGCCCAGCTGGGTCTGGGGCATGAAGCGCAGCTTGTGGACAGATCCTTCGATGTGGGTGGCATCGAACCAGTCTTGACCGCTCTTACTCCACCCCAGACCACGCTCAGTGAGGCTGAAGCGGTCAGATCCGACCGTCCATACCAGACGCTCGGAGGTCAATTCGTGGATCGTGCGCGAGCGCGTGGCTGCCTCATGCTGGGATTCTTCCCAGAACAAGGAAAGGGCCTCGCGCATTGCCTCCTCATCGAGCAGCTGCAGGCACAGCTCGCTGATCCGCTTCACCAGCGCCGGAGCCCCGTCGTCCACGTCACGCAGCGGTGCCGTCTCCAGCTCCCGCGCGATCGCCTCCCGATAGAACTGATGCGTGTACTTCAGGCACGTTTCCATGAAGGCCAGCCGGCGCTGCAGGACGTTAGCCGCGCACGCCTCCCCAGGTGACATGGGCGCGAAAACCGTGGTCATGGGGACCAGCATGTAGCCGACCCCTCGCGTGTTGTAGCCGTTGAAGCCATTGGTGAAGGAGGCGGCCAGGGAGTGGACGAACTCCACAGGCGTCATGTCGTTCTCATCGAAGGCGAAGGTTCGGCGTACACGCAGACCCACGTCAGGGACGATCTCCCTGAGCGCTTCGGTGATCAGGCCGACGGCGTTGCTGCTGCTGATCCTGGTGTTCTCTTCCACGGCCCTACTCCTTTGCCTTGTTGATTTCGACGGTTGCGTTGTTCAGCGGGTTGATGATGGCGCCGCCAGTGGGATTGGAGATCTGCACCATCACCGTAGCGACCGAGGCCCGGTTCCGGTTGGCAGTCTGGATACCGACGGACTTGGTGCCGATCTCGCCGGCAGCCCACGTCAGCGTCGTGTTGACCGCGGTGAAGTCGGTACCGGACACAGCGGTGCCACCAGTGACCGTGCGAAGGGTGACGCTGACGGCGCCCTTGCCGCCGTTGCGATTGACCTTCACGTTCACCACCTGCCCCTGGTCCACAAAGTACAGACCCGGGTTGAAGGTGATGGCACCCGGACTCTCCGGGTCGGGCACATCGGTGTTGGCGGTGCTGGAGCGGCGGTTGATGGCCCCGTCGATCGCGTCATAGCCATCCACGATGTCGTCATCCATTGCGCCCAGACGATCACCGGTGCGCTCCTGCAGACCCTTACGATCCGGGTCGTTCAGCGAGTTGCCCGATCCGAACATGGCCACGTCGAACTCCTCGCCCGAAAGGCCAGAAAGCTCACCAATGTCCGGGGTGAAGCCGCCGGCGGCCATGCGTGCCTCGATCTCGTCCGTGTTGAAGTTCTCCAGGTCCACGCTGATCAGATCCGTCAGCGGAATGCCACCACACTGCGGACGCTTGGCAGTACCCATTCCGTAGCGGCCGTCCTTTGCCATGTGGTCGCGAATGGACTTGCTGACCGTCGAATTGAAGCAGCAGGACACATGCATCTTCACGATGCACACGCCCAGCAGCGATTCGGTCTGGCAGTACGAGCCCAGGTAGGTGCACTGGCCGAGGTTCTTCTTGATTGCCAGGTCCTTCTCATGATCCTTGCAGTACCAGCCCAGCTTCGGACGGATGTTGGTCGCAGAGTAGTTCGAGAACTGACGTGCGTAGTCCTCCAACGTCGCATCGGTCGTGCCATTGCCGCCGCTACCGCCGGCGTTGATGTTCTCCGCCAGCGAGGTGAAGGACTGGTTCAAGGTCATTGAGTCCGATGTGGCATCGAAGTTGTCCCACACGCCCGTGCCGTCCTCGTTCTGCTCGTCCGTGTACTGACCAAGCTCAGCCATGCCGTTCTCTCGGGCGAAGGTGCCGTAGCGCTCCCACCACTGCTTCTGGCTATCCGGCGGATCCTTGGTGCAGCAATCCAGCAGGCCACCCAGCATCTTCTTGCACGACTCGCGCTCGCCAGTGAACAGCTTCACCTTCGACAGCATGTCCTGAGCAACGCCTGGTCCAAGGACCTCATCCGGGTTGCCCGGCGGATCCGGGTCCGGTACCGGGAACGGCAGGGGCAGGCCAAACGGATCGTCCGGATTGGACTGAGCCGCAGCACTGGGAATCACACCATCGAGCACGGCCTGGAAGACAGAAGCGACCATCGAGCCAACCGTCGATCCCTTTTCGACAGGAATGGCCTTGGCCATCCCGCCACCAGCGGCGGCGGCGCCATCCACCTTGTAGTCGATGAGGATCGTCTGGCTCGTCACCAGCTCCGCACCCGCCTTCGACACGCTGATGGGGCCCTTGTCCTGCGGACCGCACTTGCCATCAGCACATGGCGCGGGCTGGGCGCCCTCGCACACGGTCTCCTCGTCGATCTCGACGTCCTCGCCGATCACCGTGACCTTGCACTCGTAGACCTTCGTGCTGGTGTAGCAGTGGCCGTTTGCCGACATGCCGCCTTCGGAGCAGACCTCGCGCACCTCCGTGCAGGTCTCATCGTCCTCCAGGCGTTTGCAATCGTTGGGCACCTCACTGGTCGGCGGCTGGGTGACGCATTCACGCTTCCCATCCTCGTCAATGAAGCACTGCTCGCCGGTCCAGATGCCGCTGCAGTTCATCTTCTTCTCGGCTCGCTTACACGAGCCATCATCCCCCGGGTACAACGGGCCGGGACTCTGACTGCGATACGGCGGTGCAACGTACGGAGGACGCGGACCCTTCTTCCACGTGAACGTCATCTTGGCACTGGAGAACTTCTGCAGTCCTTTGCCTGGAAGGTACTGATACTCGAATCCCTTCGTAGTGAGGCGAAGGGTGGCCTGCCACCCATTGGCCAAAGATGGCTCAACAAGGATCGTTACATCCAGCGTGCCGGACAATGAGTTGACACGGAAATCATGCAGAGCCGTTTCGCCAGCATTGGGTCGACTGAAACCAACTTGCTGCTCCACGGTTCCATTGAGCGTGTCGGACCCAGTGAACACGAACTCGCCGGTGACATGGGAAACAGGAACCGGCGGATCTTCCGGGTACCGCTCAAGACAGGTCCATTCCGTCTTACAGAACTCGTCACCGTCCTTGCTGCAGTCGCCTTGGTCAACGACGTCGATGTCCCAGTCCGGGATACCCACCTGGTTCCAGATAAGACGTACGGACGGCTGCTTGGGTTCGACGTTCCAATCGGTACGCGTAGTTTCAAAGATGGCCTTCCAGCCATTGGCGTACGAGGGTGCCTGAACCTGGCGCACTGCCACGCCGGCACCCGGATCAACGATCTGCCAGCCATAGTTTGCGATGGTCGTGATGTTGGCCGGGATCTGGTCGGCAATCGAGATCACGGTCTGGTTCGAGCCGCTACCCGCACACTCACGACGGTATTCTGCGTCCAAGCAGGTGAAGTTCTCGCCCGGATAGAGCTCCCCGCGCTGATGCAGGTCGGCTGGCGTCACATAGATGCCATTGGCTGTGCCTGGAGCGGTCTTGGTGCAGTACCACCGTACCGGGCAGCTGTTAGCTGCCACGGCCGTCATCCCGGCAACCATGATGGGATTCGCTTTCGCGGTCGGGAAGACCCCATCAAGGATCGCCTGCGCGGCCTTCTCAAATGCGGTGACGTTCTCCGTTGCAGGCACATCGTCATTCGCAGCGACCATGACCTGCATGGCACCTACAGATAGCTTCTCAGGTGCCCCCATTGCCGCAATCGATCCATAGGGATCGGCACAGTCGCCCGTCGTGATGATCGTGGTACGAATCTTCAGTTCAGATAGGTAGTTCCAGTTCAAGGTCAGGCTTGGCTTGGCTGGGTTGGTGGCGATCGCGTAGTTGCGCGTGCCTCGGAACTTGGCCAGCCATCCATTCGCCAAAGACGGAGCTTCAACCAGCTGGATGGTCACACCGTTTTGTGGGTTGTTGACCTTCCAGGCAAAGTTCGTGATCTCGCTTGAGTCCGGCGATAGGAGATGACCGATGTAGATCGAGGTGATCAGCGCCGAGCTGCCATCACACACGCGATTCAAGTGGCCCGTGGTGCAGGAGTTGATCGCACCCGGGAACAAGGGAGAGTGACGCTGGGCCATGGCAACTGAGACGGCAATGCCGTTCACCGTCGTGGGTGCATTCACCGCACAGGTCCAGCGCGTAGGGCACGCTGTTGATCCAGGGTCGCTACAGTTACCGGTGTCGGTGACCTTCGTCTCGATGATCGTCACGGTAGCGCCCCAGGTCATCTTGATCTGGGGGTTCACGGGCTGATACGAGAAGTCCGTACGGCGGACAACAAAGTGGGCGTTCCACGCGTTGTCACGACTCGGCGTCTGGGTCAGGATCACCTGCACACCCGTTTGCGGATTCAGTACATG
The DNA here is from genome assembly GCF_043632995.1 of Pseudoxanthomonas japonensis. Lineage (NCBI taxonomy): Bacteria > Pseudomonadati > Pseudomonadota > Gammaproteobacteria > Lysobacterales > Lysobacteraceae > Pseudoxanthomonas > Pseudoxanthomonas japonensis. The sequence continues at coordinate 175,301 of NZ_CP171633.1, forward strand.
CACCTGGAAGTTGCTGATCGAGACAGTGTTCTCCGGCAGCTTGTCGGCGATGCTGATGACGGAGCTGAGATCCGCATTACCCGAGCAAACCTTGTGCAGTTCGGCCTTGGCGCAGCTGTTGCTGGCGCCGGGGAACAAGGGCGCAGCCCGTGCAGCCAGTTCAGGGGTAACGGTGATCCCGTTGATTACCACTGGCGCATTAGCGGTGCAACGCCACTGTGTCGGGCAGTTCGGCGAGCCGTTAGCGGCACAGTTGCCATCGGTGACTGTTCCGATATGGGTGTCCCACTTATTGGCAATCCAGGTCATCTGGATCTGAGGCTGCGCAGGAACATACGAGAAGTTCGTCCTGTCAACTCGGAATCGCGCGATCCAGTTGTTGGCAGCTGATGGGACCTGCGTCAGAACGACATTTACACCAGATTGTGGGTTTCTGACAGCGAACTGGAAATTGTCGATACCGGTCGTGCCTGCCGGAAGGGCCCATGCAATGCTGAAATCGTTCGACATCGATGCCGTACCGCCACAGACACGGGTCAGGCTCGCGCTTGTACATGTTCCACCTGCACCTGGATAAAGCGCACCCAGAGCTTGAACCTCCGCCGCAGATACGGCGATGCCATTGATCGTAGTTGGGGCATTAGCCGTACACGCCCACTGAGTCGGACATTGTGTAGTGCCCGGATCAGAGCAGTTGCCGCTTTCCTTGATGTCCCAGAAGCGCCCAGGCTTCTCAACGTTGTAGGTGATGCGGTACGTGGCAGTCTGATTTCGGCACGTAGGCGCGCTGAAACCCGCGATAGATGTAGGAACCCACCATGCACCGCGACCTGAGTCGTAAATAGTTGAGCCTTTCGGCCAGTCTGCAGGTGCAGGACCACCCCATGAATACAAGGTCTGGTAGTTAATGGGTGAGGGACCGCAGCCCGCGATTTTGACGGCAGACACATGGCTGATGATTGCCTCAGGAGGTTCAGCGATGTAGAGGTCTGGGCCATCGTTGCCAAAACTGCTCGTTACATTGCCCCAGGCATGCGTGTAGTCGACAGTCTTAGTCTGCGAGCCAGAGCCAACACGAACTTCTCGCCAGCGATTGCACGCGACGCCGCCAACCTCGTTGTTGACGTTTAGGCTCGCGTCCATCGCGCCGAAGGTCGGGTTGTTGACGGTGCTCGGCCAGACGGACTTGCCACACTGGTAGCCGCCGATCTGGGTGTCGATTGGCAGCGTCGCCGACTTCTCACCTGTGACCTGGGAGGTGATGACTTCAGGAATGATCTCGCGACGGCACGAAAGACCACCTGTCTCGGCCGTCAGGTCGATAGTGGACGTGATCGTACCGGCCAGCGTGTCACGATAGTTTTCGGCACGGGTTTCTCGCTTACAGACCGTCCCGTTGCCTTCGTCGGTGACGAACAGCTGGGAAACCTTCTCCTTTCGGTCCGTGGTCGGCGTCTCGGTGTACTCCGCTTGCCGGGCGCAAACGTCCTTGTCTCCTGCCTCTGCCGGCAGGTTCACCTTGTCGCAATACCGCTCCTCGGTGTAGGTGTGCTCCTTGCTGCCAGGCGTGACAACGGTCGTCGTCTTGCACTCGGTCAGCATGTCACCCAGCGTGTCACGTGCGCCGCCGTCGCTGAGCTTCTGGAGGCTGTGCTCCCAGAACGAACTGTCGTTCCGAACCTCGTCCTGGACACGATGCATGTCCTTCGGCACGACGGTCGAGGTACGGGTCGCTTCGGCCCATGACGATGGGTCTTTGTCGATCTGCGGGTTGAGCTCGTCGTACGCCGACTTCAAGCCCTGCAAATTGCGCGAGCCATCGACCTGCTTCAGGCGATCGACGTAAGCCTTGTTGTCACCCGAAGGCAGGATCTCGTCTGCCTGATAGGTGCGGCCGTTGATCTGCACAGTACCGGTGCCGTTCTTGCCTGCGCCTTCTGTGAATCCCGCCTTCGCGGCGCTTCCCCCTACGGTCCCAGATGCGTCGCCAACGGTGTTCTGGGCGACCGAAATGAGGGGCATCAAACACGCTAGCAATACGCAGATTTTAGGTGTAATATGCATCGTAAGTGCTTGATTAATAAAAGGTTGCACAGCATTCCGAGAAGCTATTCATAAGATATACATAGTCTTCGCCGGAGTAGGGGACGTTGCGCCATTCGCCCCACCGGAACGTGCTCGCACCGATCCAGTGGTTGTTCTTCGTTTCGCGCATCGGATAGAAGGTCTGGAAGCGGTAGCCCTGCTTCGGCAGCGTGAAATACATGCGAGCACTGCAGACGGACTGGTTGCCATAGCGCTTCTTCGCCAGGCCTCGCCTGTGCATCTGAGCCATCACCCGGGTGGCCATCAGGGAAGTCTCGCGAGGTGGGCTCGCCTCGTATCCCAGGTAGCCCATGTGCGGGTAGATCGCCCCCCATGAACCCGCGCACCAGAACAGCAGCTCTGTGGGCTTGCCGACGGTGCTGGTGACGGCATCGGCCATACAGGCAAGCTGCGCAACCGGATTCGCGAACAGCTTCGCTTCGGGATGGGTGAGGTTGGCCAGCTTCTCCTTCGTCCAGACAGGATCGATCTCGCTCAGCCACAGGAAGTCCATGTCACCGCCGCCACCGCCAGAGCAGAGAGCCGACTGGATCCAATCGCTCACGTAACCATAGGGCGACTTCAGCCAGTGGTAGTGGTAGAAGCTCTGGCCAAGGTTCTCGCTGGTGGTATCGGAGGCGTTGTTCGGACCACCCCAGCGGATCATCTTCATTGCCTGCTGGCCAGCCGCGGCATCCCCACCCCCACCAGGCATGCTGGAACCGCTGTCCTTCATCAGCGTGGTTCCGAACAGGGGGGAGCAATACGGCTTGCGCACTACCTCAGTGAGGTGGGAAGGCTCCCAATAGCCCCAGGTGATGCCGGGAGAGGGGTAGCCAATCTTGCCCGGGCAGACACAGATCGGAGCCGCCGTGCCACTGGGAATGCGGGTCGAGTTACCGGACCCGAAGATGTCCGGAAGCATGTTGCCCACGCCACTGTCGCCGTAACTGGACGAACCATCGGCCGGGCCCAGATTGATGCCCATGACGCGGAGGGGAAAGATGCAGCTCCAGCAGACATTGTTGAAGAAAGCAGCGCCGAGGAACTCGGAATCCGGGCAGGCGAAGGAACCATCGCCTCCATCCTGCGCTTTTGCTACGCCACTGATTGCCGAGAGCAGCAGCGCGAACGCCAGTACGAGTCCTTTCATTGCTTCACCTTGATGCTGTCTGCGGGGATTTCCTGAACCAGGATCTTCTTGTCGACCACGGTGATGACCGTCGGGACACGCTCGACGCGAAAGCGCTCCTTGACGTCACTGGTCAGTAGAAAGGGCTGATCTTTGAACCGATGAGTAAGGCGGCCCATCACGCCCCACCCGTCTTCTCTGTCCAGATCCGACAGCATCGTGATGACCCCGGTAGACCGGTAGGCAGCATTCACTGCAGCCGCAAAGTCGACCTGCTCCGGGTCGTTGGCGTCCACGATGACGATCACGTCGTCGAACGCCATGACGTCATCTTCCAGCGGGTTCACGTAGTCGCCCTTGCGAGCGAGAAAGGTGCCATCCGGCAAGGGGATGTCCTCGGTGACGTAGAAGCCGGGATCCAGCTCGCGTACACGGGGCTCGCGCGTCTTCGGGAGCGGGAGCATCGGAAGGTTCTGCCAGATCCTTGCCTTGGCTCGTTCTGCCATGGCTTTGACGTCGGTGGCCTTCGCCTTCTCGATCATCGCCTGCAGCATGTCGATCTCGCCGATGCCGGAGGTCTGCCCTTGCTTGCCAAGATCGCCGCGGCGGCCGCCATCGATCTCGGCTTCGATCCATTCCGGATTCATGACGCCGGCGACCTTTGCGACCACCTGGTTCTGTTCGTCCATCACCACCATCGTCGGAGCAACGGTGACGTTGTTGTCGGTGAACGATGGGGGGTTGATCTCAATGTTCGGAACTACCGAGCCCTCTTTGACTTCGCCCATCAGCTTCACCATGGCGAAGATCAGCGGCTCGATCTTCTCGCCAGGGCGCGGGCCTCGCAGGGAAATAACCATAGAGTCTCGGTGCTTCAGGCCGTACTGCAGCGCCTGGCGCATTGCCCCCTCACCCATCGACCAGGACACATGCAGCCGATAGCGGAAATGGGTGGGATCACCACCCTTGCCAGCCTGCAGTTTCTTCCCTTCGGGCTTCAGGCCGTACTTGACCGCAGCTGCATTCATTGCGTCCGCGCTGTAGCTGGTCGCGGCAACCAGCAAGGACTGGAAGTAGGCTTCTTGATCCCGCTGGATCTGCTGGACCTTCTCCGTTGCCATCAGCTCGTCCATGTCGCCGACATAAGCGGAACTGTTCCGAAGAACATCCACGGACTGAGACATCACGTCATGGGCGAAGCTGTCAGCAGGATCACCCTGCTCAACAGGTGCCGCGATCTCGGCAGGAGACGACCCCTGCTGCGGGTCTGCTGCGAACGACAAAAGCGGCATGAGAGCCGCCAGGAGGATCAAGGGGGTGCAGAGGCGAACTACCATAGGGGCGTTGCTGTTCCATTGAGTGCATTGAGATCGACCAATCCGGCATATCGGCCGTCATAGGTCTGAGGCAGCGTGCCCAACATCAGGACCTTGCCGTTGGGGATCACGAAAGTTGCAAAAGGCGATTTGTCCATGCCGAGCAGCCTTTCCACCTGCACCGGATGCATCGGCCCCCAGTAACCCTCGTTGATCCAGACGCCCGTGCCGTCGAGTCGGACTCGATCACCGGGAATGGCTGCGGCGTACTTGACGAGGTTGTTACCCGCCAGCAGCTCATCAGAGTCGAATCTGTACTGGTAAAGCTCTCCACGCTTCACCGCCTGCGGGCTCTCCTTCTTGATCCAGTAGACAACCCAGGGGAGGCATCGCGAGGCCTGCATGTCGAAGCCCAGCGCGAATGTCTGCTGTAAGTACGAGACAGAGATGATCGTGGCCATGAGCAAGATGGCGATCAGGTTCTTCACGAAGCGAGCAGACCACCGCTTTCGGACAGGGGCCTGCACCTCGGTCACGGCTTGGCCTCGATCTCGGCCGGGGCAGAGAAGACTTGGTTTTTGCGAAGCACCAGGAACCCGTTTTCCGTCAGCGTCGATGCGGCCTGCTCTGAACGGACCAGCAATTTCTCCAGTTCCTGGGTAGTGGCGCCAGCCTTCAGGTTCTCCTGCACGAACGTTGCTTCATCGATCACAGCGATCGGCGGCCGCGATGCAAGCTCACCCTTGATCAGGTTGTAGCAGGCGTAAAAGGTGCCGGCGCCGATGGCGAGCGGATAGATGAGCAGCAGTGCGAGTAGCTTCTTGTCCATTGCGATTCCTTTCAATTAACCAGCGAGGCGTTCCGAGAAGTCCTTCACTTCGACGCCGCGATCACGCAGCACCGAGTGGATGGCGCCCATCAGGCTCTGTCCCTTATCGCGATACGACTTGATGGCCATGACGTCCTGAGCCTTGGAGGAGAACATGAGCTTCTCGACATCCGACACGACCAGTCGTCCGATGCCGATGCCGAAGGCGTTGTTGATGAGGATCTCCGAGTAGTCGCCCGGAACCGTGTGCACCGTGGAGAGCAAGCGGAATCCGCCCTCACCCAGCTCAAGTCGGTTCTCCTTCTTCACCTGCGCGATCGATTCCTTCTTCTGGCCCAGCAGCAGCATGTGAGCCGAGTTCTCGACCATTGCCATGGCGCCAGCGTTTACGTACAGGTCGTTCACCGACTGGGTACAGATGCCTGCGCTGCCGCCGAACTTTCGGATCTGGCGATAGAACGTCTCGATGAACTTCTGGGTCTCGTTGGACGCCAGCAGTGCAAAGGCTTCGTCAACCAGCAGCAGCTTCGGCATATCGCGCGGTAGCGCGTTCATTGCCTGCTGGATCTGGTTCAACAGCTGCAGAAGCACGACACGCTGAAGGTGCATGCGGCCGGAAAGCTGCTGGAGTTCCAGCACCACCATGCGCGCATCCATGCGTAGGTTGTTCACGCCATTGAAGTAGCGTCCGAACTCACCCTTTGAGGTGAAGGAGAAGAGCTGGTGTCCGACGTCCTTCAGGCGAGGATCCTCCTCACCAACCAGCATGTCGGCAATCATGTCCACAGTCGTTGCCGTGCTGTTTTCGTCCCAGCACGACTTCAGAACCCGCTTCAGACCGGACAACTGGAAGTCCGAGAGACCCTGACTCGGTGCCGCCATGACCGTCAGGATGCCCGTCAGGATGTCGGCCTCCTCCTCGTAGTTCTGCACACCCGAGAAGGGGTTCATGCACACATTCGAGCTCGCATCGAACTCGATGTACTGCCCGTCCAAGAACTCGCAAATCTGCTTGTACGAGAAGCCTTTGTCGATGATCCATGCACGACCGCCCATGCTCAGGAAGTTGGTCGTCAGGGCGTTGGCAAGGAAGGATTTACCCATGCCCGACTGGGCACAGATGAGGAAGTTGTAGTTGCCGTCCGAATCGTAGGGAGAGAAGGACATCAACTGGCCATCTCGTCCAAACAGGGTCAGCATCGGCGTGCCGGTACCGGCCCAGCTGGAGACCAGCGGCAGCATGGCCACGCAATGGCGCGTGGGCATCAGCTTGTAGCGGCCCAGCGCATCTTCCATGTCCGCGCTTGCCGCGAACGGAAGCATCTGGAAGAACATCGGGCCGACCATGAAGGCATCGTCCTGCAGGGAGAAGCCGATCTCCTGGAAGGCACTCTTGAGGTCACTGGCGGCTTGAATGAGGCGGTCGTTGTCCGGCGCGAACACAGACGCACCGATGTAGGCGCGGATCATGCGATCGCCGTCGTTGACGGCCTTCACTGCAATGTCGGTGGACTGCTTCTGCTTGGCGTAGTCCGGGATGTACTTTGAGAGCGGACCATCCGCATTCTTGGTCGCCCACGTGTTCTTGGCGAAAAGCTTGGAACGCTCATCGTCCGGATCTGGATAGATGATGTTGACGGTGATGACCGTGGGCTCACGCAGAGCGCGTGTACCACGCATCAGGTCGCCGACGTACTTCATGGCCATGCCCGGGAAAACATCGTCCGGGTAGTGCTTGACGCTCATGACTCGGACTTGGGCAAATTCACCCAAGTGAAGCTTGTTTCGCTCAATGTCGACGCAGGTGTCGAGATCGAGGATCTGATCGCAAAGGAGCTTGTCCTCGTCGTACTGCGAGAACGGCAGCGCCTTCCATCCGGCAGTCGGCGAATGGTTGAGCAAGGTTTCCATGACGCGCTTGTAGGAGCGTGCCGTCATGTTCTCCGGTCGGAATCCAGCAGTCTTAAGGCCGGCCTTGATGGTCGACATCTGCTCCGACAGACGCGCCAGCTGCGCCTCGTTCGGAGGCGTCGTGCCATGCGGTACCTGGACGGTTACGTAAAGCTGCATGTTTCGCAGCTTCGCCTGATGGGTCTTGGAGATCTGTCGGCCAGTCAGGCTCCGCAGGTACTCCACGCGCGAACGCGACAGACCCTGCAAGGTCTCGTCCTTCTGTTCCTGACGAATCACCATGAAGTTGTGGAGAGTCGACTCCAGATCGGGGCTCGCATACAGCACAAACTGCATGAGAGTCCCGTTCGGGAGGTTGGTATTCAGCAGAGAGTTCAAGCTCTGCTGCGTCACATCGCTGAAGCCGGTCAACGGGTTGCAAATGAAGCCGAAGCCGAGCTTGTCCGGTGAGATGATGAAGATGTCATTGTCGCTGTCGAAGGCGTTCATGACACCGAACACCCGCTCGCGGATCTCTGCTCGTTCCTTTGCTTTCACGTTGACCGGCTCCGCAACTTACAGCGTGAAGCCGGCGGTGAACACGCCGTCGATGATGCCCGGGCCGAAGGCGAACGAAGCGGCGAACAGGATGCCGATCGCGAATGCCCAGATGCTCTGCTTGGCCACGCCCATGATCATGCCGATCAGGAAGGCGCTGACGGCGATGGTCTTGCCCAGCACACCCTCGGTCCAGCCCAGCACCAGATCGTACAGGTCCTGGAATTCCGAGCCGCCGCTTGCGGCGCCGCCGCTCGATGCCAGTGCCTGACCGATCACCATGGCAGCCAGCAGCAGCATCAGGCCGTTGTCCTTGACGAAGGCGACCGCACGGTTTTCCGGCTTGGAGACCACGGCCGCGCCTGCGTCCACATTCATGTTGTTCATCTGCGTTCCTCTTGAAAAATTAGCGCTGTGGGTTGAAGTTGTTGCTGGTGGTTCCTGATGCCGGTTCGTTCGACGCCACCTCGTCGTCCGCTGCCGCTGCCTGCCCTCTCAAAAGGGAAAACGTGTTCGCTGCTTCGGGCATGCGCTGCCCAACCCGCCACTTCCGTGGCTCGATTTCCGAATAGATGATTCCGCCCATGTGCAGGTCGCCCTGCTCGTCTTCCCAGGGTGCGACGAAGATCCGCATGATCTTTGCCGACTCGCGGTATGCGTCACCGGTGGGCATTGCGGAAGCCGCCTTGACCCCACGGCTCAACACTTCCGCTTCCTGCCTGGTCGGCGCGATCTGTGCAGTTGGCCGCGCGAGGGACAGAGAGTCGTTCGCACCAACCGAGAGACCGGTCAGCACGGGATTGCAGCAACGATCCGGGCCCACGGCGGTCGCTGAAGGCGCGGCTACTGCAACCGGCTGCACAACGATCGACTGAGCAGCTTCCTGCTTCCTGCCCTTCTTCGACTCCGACACCTCGTCAAGATTGGAGGTGTGGTTGGTTGCCTCGTAGACCTCCACCGGATTCATGCATCGGAAGCCATCGGGCGCTGGGCATGAGAAGTCGCCGCCGGTCATCGAGGCGCACGCACTAAGCGCGAGGACCGTACCGACGGATGCGAGACACTTCAGAGTCGTAAACAGGTTTTTCAAGATAAGCATGTGTCCTCCTGACGTGATCAGGCTACAAAGGAAGGTGTGCGATGAACCCCCGTATGGGAGGGGCGATTTCCCTTACCTAGAAGGGGTTCGTGCTCGCAGTGGCGGCAAGGAAATGCCGCGCACAAGGACAAGAGTCACTTCTCGCCCCGCGTCGATCTCAACGACCGGATGCATCTGGTCCGCGAGATCCAGGTAGTACTTGGCGATTCGATCCATCGCCGTGCTTGCGCCACCAAAGGCGCCCGATTCCATCGCGTACCCGGAGTCCATACCGCTTCCCGGCACCTGGCCACGGATGTTTCCGCTGAAGGCTTGCGAGATACCGTCGGCCAAACCAGCCAAGCTGGCTCGGGCAAGGACAGCGCCCTGCTTGCTCACCAGTCGTCCACGAACACCAGCCTTGCCGTCGTTGCCGACAACCCAGCCCTGCAGCTTGACGTCGATGACCGAACGGTCGGTGCGGATGCAGGACAAGTTCTCGGCGCGAAGCATTGCTCGCTCAGTCGCAAGGTCGCCGTGGCCTGCCGCGATGATCATGCATTCGCGGAAGTCAGCCAGGTAGCGATTCGGGAGAATGGATTCCTTCTTGACCCGGATGAGCACAGGCGTGGGTTCTTTCATCGCGCCCTGACCTGTCGGAGCATCCAGACCAGTCAGGAGGACGCCTTGGATCATGGAACCCGAAGGTGTGTAGGTCTCAGCGAGCTTGCCTGCCTCACCCTGCTGAGCCGACTTCGGCGGCGCATCAACCGTCCCGCCATCCGAGCGGGGGGCGCTCACGGGGGCTGCAGTCGGCGAAACCGCCGCCGGAGTCACCACCTGCGGTGCGCCAATGGTCCTGATCCCGCCATAGGCCTGCGGCGTCGGCTGCGCTACAGGCGTGCCCACTCCCGGTCCAGCTTGGCCACCCGGCGCAACGTTTGCCGCACCACTTGCCTGCAGCTTCACCAGCTGCTCAACAACATCGCGAATCTCGGTGACTTCCTTTCGCAGCGCCTGGGTCGCTTCCTGGGCCTGTGCCGCGCCACTGTCACCCTGCGACTGGCCTTCGACCTGGGACTTCAGCTTGTCGATCAGCTCCTTGTCGCGTGCACGATCCCGGCTCAGTACGTCGATCTCGCGCGGCAACGAACTCAGGCCCATCTTTTTCGCTGAGTCGCCGCCTGGAAGCAGAGCGTTCTCGATGCGCGATGCGGCGATACGCTCCTTGCGCGGCTTGTCCGATCCACCCGTAAGGATCACCACAAGCATGCAGACCAGGATCAGGGAGCCGAACACACCGATGACCATCGTCATCTTCTTCTGGCCCGCCGGCATCGATTCCCACTTCTGCTGCAGAGTTCCACTCTTCTTCATGGTCATTCCTTAGCGGCCAAAGCCGGTGCTCAGCAGCGACGGACGCTGGTTGGTCTCTACTTCCACGTGCTGTCGCACGGCGACGTACAGTTCGGCCGACTGCCCCGGTGCCAGCTTTTGGCTTGGCCAAGTGGCGGCTCCGATCAGTGCGGGGGAGTCGCACTTGGACTCATCAACGGTGATCGGCTGATAGCTCCGATTGGTGATGCGGCTGACGATCACCACCATCGAATTGCCGGTGATCAGCTGCTGGGGAGCGATCTCCACACCCGGCATGTTGCAGTCCGGCATCTGCGCCGGGACTCGGCGGATGGCCTGGAATCCATACCCCTCCGGCACACGACCCAGGGCGATCTCACGGAACGTCGACTTGACCACCTCGACGAACGGTTGGTCTGATTCCCAGCCCTTCGCCATTTCGGTATTGGCCACCGAGAAACCTGTTTCCGCGCTGGGCACATAGCCAGCCACGTTGACCTTCACACTCACCGGGCTGATGGCATCTGGCACCATGGTGATCGAGATGGCATTGAAGGGGTCGCCCTTCTCGTAGACCATCAGAGCGATTTCGTCCTGCAGCAGGGTCGATACGTAAATGACACCCCGCTCTGCAGAGATCGTGGCAACGCTCGTCGTCTTGATCTCCGGGTCGCGGAAAGGAGTGATGATCCGGTTCACATGGGAGAGGGCTATGCCGAAAGCCTTGTTCTGCCCGGAGACAACCTCGATCTCCGGCGGCGGCGCCGGCAGGATCTTCCGCGGACGCATCGGAATCTGGTTCGCAGCGGCTTGGGCTTGCATCTCTACCTGCTGCAGAACGCCTGCGTTCACTGCTCCGCCAGGCGCTGCTTGGGGTGCGGCCGGTGTGGGCAACACGCGCGGTTCGGGAGTCGTTCCCAACGGCCGCTCACCTGGGAGGGTGCTGGCGGTAGCCACTGCGGCCGCACCGGGCTTCATGTCTTGCGGGGCGAGTACCTGCGCTGCAGCGGAACCCGTCGACATGACAGCTGCCACGCCGAGAACGATGTGATGGATGCGGTTCTTCATTTCGTACCTTCAGGAATCAGTTCTTGGGGGCCGCAGCGATCTGAGCTTCGAGCTCTTTCTCATTCGGGGCTGACCAGGGGCCTTCGTAGGTCTTCAGGCTCACCAGCTGCACGGAGTAGTTCCGAACGTCAAGGCCAAGCTCGTAGGTGCGAACCATCTTCTGTTCGCTATTTCGGGCGCCTCGGATCCAGTAGTCGCCGCTGACGATCACCTTCTTGATGCCCGGGTGATAGAAGACCTCCTTGGGAGCGAACTGGATCGAGATCTGCTCACCCTTGATCTGATCGGCCTGTTCCGTCACCGCGGCAACCATTTCCCTGTGGGCTTCTGGTGCTACGTAACGCGACACGTTGTCCGCCAGAAACGGCGCGGTGGTTGGCGTGACGTTGCCCAACATCGTCGCCAGGGATAGCCCGAAGGACTCCTTGAAGGCGGCATCTGCGTCATCGGCTGTGACGCTTGCCTCACCCAGCAGTCGCGGGGGGACCAGCACGACCGTCTTGTCCTTGGCGATCAGCGCAATGCCCAGGAGCAGGTTGCAGATCAGCATTGCGCCGCCGAAGGCGATCAGAAACTTGTTTTGCAGGTGAAGACCATTCCATGTCCTCTCGAAAATTCCGAGCTTCATGCTGGGTAGACTCGCTTGATGAAGGGGTTGATAGCGGCGCGGCCCTTGTAGCTGATGATTCCGATCCAGTAGAGGGCGTGATACATGAAGTGGTCGGGGCGGCTGTCGCGGTACTTGGTGAGCCAGCGGCTTGCGACCACGCCCAGCGTGATGCAGATCAAGGGGCGGTCAGTGATGATTCCCGCGCACATGAAGAAGCCGAAGGGAATCAGCTGGTCCAGCGTCCAGAACAGCAGCCGCTGTGGCGTGTTCAGGTATCGCGGGAAAGGCATGATCTGTGACACGGTTGGCCTCATCGGTGGGGTGTGACCAAGGTAGACCTCCGCATACGCGTTGAACCCTCGTATGGGTTGGGTCTAAACCGGGGTCCTTTCTCGCATTCGTTGCAGGCAGCCAGCCCTCCGTCCATACGCGACAGAGAGGGTTTCTCGATCAGGTGTTGGCTAGTCCTGAGCTGAGGGCAAAAAAAAGCCCGCTTGCGCGGGCTCTTCTTCTTACACTTCTTCTGGCTCAGTCTCGTAGATCGGCGCCTGGTAGAAACCACGCGCTTCGTCAATGTACTCGTCAGAGATCATCCGGCTTCCGGACTTCTCTGTACTATCACTGATGCTGTATCGATCACTCTCTGAGTAGTCGAACATAGGGGTACGCCCCTGATACTCGGCCATCTGCTCCCAGCCTTCCGGGGGCTCAACGAGCGGAGGTTCGTCACTATCGACTTCATCAAGGAACGCCTGTTCTGCACGGCGACGCTCATCGTCTTCATGGCTGGACCGTTGGGCAACTGCAACCTCCGGTGCGGAGGCTTTAACGGTTGGCGCCAGGGAGGGTTCAACTGCCGGACGCGGCAAGAGAACGGGGGTCGGCAGGACCTGGGCAACAGGTAGTTCTGGAAGTGCTTTCGGCTCTTGAGTCCGATCGGCCTTTAGGGCGCCGAGTGGATCCATCAAGGTGAAAACAACAATCAGGATGGGTAGAACAACAAGGAAAACTGCTGTATTGGAGATCATGGTCATTCCATAGTGAATGGACCATGCGCCTGTGGGCGGATGGCCCAGAGGCGGGTTGGAGGGGGAAGGAACCCCAGTCGTGGTCTGCGTCGCAGATTCGCGATCATCCTATGGTGCCTCTGTGCAGGAATCAAGCGCCCCAATCCACCACTTAGCGCATGAGCTATAGTGGGTCCATTAATGGAGGTGCCCTATGGCTTACGTGTTCATAATTCTGCTCGCCGCCGGCATCTTTCTGTATGTCGCATTCCGCGGTTCTTCCACGCCTCGGCAGGGTTCCGATCAGGACGACGACATGGAGACTTACAACCCTGTTCGGGGTGCAAGCGACGACACCTACGCTAGGGCGTGGGGTACGAAGAACGGATTGGATGACTGAAGAAGGCCCCCAAATGGGGGCCTTCTTTATTTCGCCTTAGTCGCCAATGGGCTTTGGCAATGGCCGCTCATCGATAGACTCTCTGACCATGGCTGAACCGATACCTGATCCGGTGAAACCACCGCCGCCAGCAGCATTCATCATGTCGTTCGTAGTCGGATCACCACCGAACAACGCATTCTTCTGATGCTGCGACAGGTTCTGCATCGACTGCTCAACCCGGTCCGCATCAGCATTGGTCAAGTACGCATTGCTGAACTCACCCCTGCTCTCATTCAGCAGTCGCGCTGCAGCGACGACGTTGACTGTATCGGCATCGGTCACGTTCTTTGAGAATCCACTCTCTGCAGTGACTTCCCTACGCAGTTCTTCGTAGCGTGTCAGCCCGGAGTCCCCAACCATAGCCCTGCCCTCGTCGCGCTGAAGAACGGGCCCGCCTGCTCCTGTCGCCTCTGGAATTGAGCCATCGCGGCCGTTGGCCATGTAGCCATTGAAGATGGCCAGCCCAGACGGGCTCGATCCCTCAGCACCCCAGAAGTCACCAATCGACCGCGCGTAGGTCAGGTCTGGAGTCTTCACACCCTGGTTCAGACTCTCCCGAAGGTTCCCACGTCCTTCCTCCTGCACGTCCTGTCGTGACGCGCCGTAGTTGTTATTGAAGAAATCATCGCGAACATCACGCTGGGCCATGTTGGAAGCACTGTCAGCCGCAGTAGTGACGCGATCGGCGTTAACACCTGATCCGGCCGCAATGTCGCTTGTGACTGCATCACGGATCCCATTCGCATTCGGGATGCTGCTCATCGAAAGGCCAGATGTTGCTTGACTTGCTTGACCATAGACGGGGGCATTGTCCTGAAGTCCAGCATTGCTAGACGCGTTACCCACGCTTGCGCCTGCCGCACCGACGGAGTACTTGTTCGTCAAGTCGGCCAGTGCCTCGAAACGGTCTCCTTCGCTACCCGGAGTGATCGAGTAGTACCCAGCACCATTGCCAGCCAGCGTCATGCCAGCGGCCATTGCACGGGCCTGGTTGTCATCGCCCGAGAAGAATCCTGCCCCACGCCACTCCTGAACCTGGCTGAGGTTCTTCTGATAGGCTGCAGAGCCACCAGTTTCAACCGCGGCCGCAACTGCGTCCTGGACGGCACCGGATCCTCGCTGACTGACGTGCCAGCTCCAGTCCTGCACCGACGTTCCAGTCAGATTGCTTGCGGTTGTCGACATCCGCTCTGCCTGGGAATACTGGTCAGATGCGGACTTGAGGTCCTGCGATGCTTGCGACTTGGTATAGGAATCAAGGATGGACTGCGCGGCGGAACTTCCTTCCTGCGCCATCCGGCCGAGCATGTCGACCTTCTGAGATGCAGACTCAGCCTTCAATACACGATCCAAGCCCGCGCGTTCGGACTGGGAAAGCTTGCTTGAATTACCAAACGAGGAGTCTTCACTCGACGTCTGCCGGTTCGCAGTGCTGATGCCCCCCTGGACGATCGACGTAGCCTTGCCGGTGCCACCACCTTTCCCACCCTCGCCAGCTCCGCCAGCACCACCTCCAGACGCAGTACTTGATCCGTTTGATGTCAGGCCGATGTTCTTATCCAGGCTTGTCGAATCGCTGGTCTTCTTGTCGCGGCTGGACTGATCGCTCACGTCCGAACCGACCGACTGGCCGCGTGTGAAGCTGGTGCCATCTCCAATGGAGTCCGAGACCTGTGACGTAACGCCGCTGGTCGTGCTGACACTCTGGGTAGAAGAGAGCGAGCTATTGATGGCATTGTTCAATGTCGTGGACGCCGTTCTGCTGGCTGTTTCCATGGCACTTCTTGCACTCTCAACGGAAGCACTGGCGGAACTTCCGATATTGAACGAACCGCCAAGGTTCTCGACACCGGTCATTGCTGTACCAGCGCCTCCAGAGTGCGACATCCTTGAACCAACGCTCATGACTTCGCCCATCTTCGCAAGGTCTGGCGACGTCATCTTCTCATTGACGTGATCACCACCGCCCAAGCGTCCGGCAAAACTGGTCATAGCTACAGCGCCGCCACTCAGAAGCAAGTAGCCCATCGGCGGCACCAGGGTCGCCATCCAGCCGCCAACCGAAATCCAGGTAGTCAGTTCCGAATTCAGCGCAGCGGCACCAGCGATGCTGGATAGCGGAACACCATGATTTGCTGCATGGAGTCGTTCCATGGCAGTCACGGCGTGCTGCACCATCGTGAGCTGAAACAGATCGACGGCAGCGAACATTGGCGCCCACGTAGTCACCCACAAGATGATTGTGAAGTACTTGCCAACCACACGCTGGCCGAATGTGCCCATGCCTGCGATGAGAGCCATAAACGGCGCTGCAATGAAGACGATGCACTCCAGGAACGCCATGAAGGGTCGCATGGCCTTGCGGAACATCACCTCACCGGCACCCCACTCGTCCTGCCGCTGGCGGTTACCCTGGATCAGCATCAGCTGGGCCTGAATGTCTTGCGGCGTCAGTGTGGAGGAACCTGCCACGGCCTCATCCATGATCTCCCTGATAGCAGAAGCCATCACGTGACTGTGGATGCTACTGGTCGCCGCACCGATGGCAGAAAAGGCGGAGTTAGCTGCACCAGTCGGGTCGGTAGAGTTTGACCTGGCATCCGTCATGGCCATCGCTGAATTCAGGAACGAACCGACCATACCGGCATCATTCGAGTCAACGATCAGTCGCTCCATTGCCGTATCACAGTCAAGGACCGCAGGACCCGTGGAGGTGATGTAGTTGACCGATGTCCACTTATCCCTGAAACCAATTCCTCCATCGGTTTCATGGAAGCTGAGTGGATTAGTGGCCGCCATCACCGCGTTCTGATCGACGGCGCCACGCTGAATGGCGGGGATGGTGCATTCGGCATAGTAGGAGCGCAGGTTGGTCTTGAAAGTCGACACCTTGCTCTGGGTGCCCTTCAGCCCTCCCAGATCCCAGCGACGCGTCATGTCCAGCAACTTGAGCGTGTTGCCGAACTGTCCACTGTTGACATCGAACTCTTCCATGCCCGGAACCGAGAATGCCTGCTGCATCTTCTCGGTGATCACCTTGCCGATTGTCGAGACGATGGTTGCCGGTGCAGCAACACCAATCGGCACATTGTCGACGGTGTAGGTCTGGAGCGTGTTGGCGCCAGGTGCGCCGTCCAGGGCATAGATCGTCGTGTCCACTTTGACCGAGAACATGCCAAGGATCAGGATGAAGCTGACGAACAGGTTCGGTAGCTCGACCTTCTGGCCACCTGACTCAATGGCCTTCAAGCCCATGAGCAGCAAACCGATCAGCATGCCGAAACCGCCCAATGCGAGCAGGAAGCCTTCGTTGCTCATCATGGCTACGCCATCGAGCACGCGCTTCATGAACAGGCCGTCTCCCAGTGAGTAGATCTCGAACATAGGGTCTTCCTTGATTACTTCGCGGGGGTGGTGGCCAGGAACGGCCGCTCAGATGAGGTTTCGCGAACGCGCATGTAGTAGTCCAGATGTGCGCTGCGGCTCTTGGTGCGTTCAAAGAAGGGGCGAGACTCTTCCCGAAGGCGCTGGGTAGCCTCTCGTGCCTTCTCGCGGAACTCCTGGGTGCCCTCCCCTTCTTCCGAACTAAGCGAGATCAGGATCGACTGCAGGTATTGGCCCATGATCTGAGAGACGACAGTCGCTGCCATCTCTTCAGAGAAGGTGTCCACGAACGCGATAGCTGCATCAGGATTGGTCTTAGCAAGGCTCAGGATGATCTGGCCGTATGAGCCAGTGTTGGTGATCCAGCCGATCTCGGAAGTCGTCGGCTCAGTCGCGCCGGGTACGCGGATCTTGGCAACCAGACCACCCTGTCCCGTTTCACCAATGAAGACCGTCTTGATCCGCTCCTCGATCCCCTTGAACGTCGGGATCTCGGTGGCACGCGGGTTCAGGCAGAGATCGTTGTCGTTGCAAACGATGCGAGTGACATTCCGGTTGCCGTTGCGCCCCTTGATGAGCTCACGCAACGTCATTGAGGGCTCGACGTAGTGAATCGAAACATCCTCGGCTGCCCCGCTCGCCTTGGCTCGCGCCGGACACGTAGCGTCAACGTTGGGCACACAAGCCACGATGGTTCCCGTGTAGGACATGACGTCCTCCATCAGTTCCTTCGTTACACCAATTCCCCACGATCCAAGGCCCTTGTCCTTCATGAGCCTCCATGCCTGGTTACCCTTGAAGACTTCATTTCGCATGGCGTTCGTCATGCGGGAGTTGGCCCAGGCCGATGGCGAGCGCCCCTCACCTCGGGCGGATGCATCTTCTCGGTCATCCCGCAGACCAGAAGCCATGCCGAACGCCTTGGACTTCTCCTGAATCGCACCTTCGAGTTTCGTGTCCCTGACCAGCTTTTCACCGATCTCACAGGCGTTGAGGTTGCCCATGTTCCACTTGTCCATCTTGTCCTGCAGGGCAGCCAGCTTCTCCTCACAGGTTGGGCACATGGCTGCTAGCGCGATCTTGAATGCATACATCACCGCCGCTGTTGCGATCGCTCGCATTGCCTGCTGCAGCTGCTCCTTCGTGATGAAGGAGAAGCTGCCGAAGAATGCGCTGATGCCGTTGCAACCGATCGACAAGCTCGGCGGCTGGAAGTTGTAGGCATTGATGTTCATCATCTTGTTGCGAACTTCGATCCCGCCGCCAGAGACGACGCCTCGCTTCGCTGACATGAAGATGTGGGGATCGGTCGTGTTCGACATTGCACCGAACATGTCACCCACAGCACGGTCAAAGCCTGTATCAGCCTTGGCCCCCTGGGAACCCAGCAAGAAAACGAGCGCCAATGCAGCTGCGGCAACCCACTTGATGAAATAGCTCGCCATTACTGTTTCCTCCAGGGCGTGTTACCACCCTCGTTCTGCGTGTTGAGTTGCTCGCCCCCGCCGTGAACACCGCCACGGCGCATGATCTTCAGTAGTTCCTGATCGGACGTACCCTGCGGCACCTCCTCAAGATCGACACCATCGGTCAGCAGCCTGCGCGGGAGCCCGTGCATTGCCGTCTCGTACTCATCCCTGGTGATCCAGTTCTGCGCCCTGGCAACCTCGACAAAGCGCTGCTTCAACTCAGGTAGCGAGCGCAGTCCCGCCGCCAACAGCACGACCTCATTCGTGTCCGGCTTAACCAGGTAGAGCGTGGGTGTGGTGCTGACCTGCAGCTGAGCTGCCTGTCCGTTGTCGACCACCCAGTTCGGGTGAGAGCCATCGATCATCGGTAGACCGTCGAGGCTGATGGGCAGGATCGACATCGGCGCTTCCTGCCGCATGTAGTCCAGGATGGGGTTCTGGCGCAGGCAGTACTGGCAAGTGGACTGGAAGAAGTACCAGACCCCCACTTGGCCGGCCAGTCGCTGGATGATCTCGCTCTGAGCAGCCTCCGTCGCATCGGAGATCTGCCGACGTGACACCGCCGTCACTGGATTGGAGATCGTCTCGTCCAGCGCTGTGTTCTGCTCTGCGACGGACCGGTACGTGTAAGCGAACCGCTCGGACAGATCCATCATGTACTTGTGGACGTACAGGAACATCTCCACGTTTTCCTTCGTGGGATTGTTGATGGCCTGGTCGCGTAGGCGATCGATGTTGTTCCGGATCCATTCCACACTCAGCGGCTTGTCCTGAGGCTGGCTCGGCTGGCTGGTCGGCGGCGGCTCGTCCGACTTGGGCGGCGGCGGCGGCGGCGGCTCCTCGTACCAGAACCAGCCATCTTCATGGCGGCCAAGAAACTGGTTTCGGGCGCCAGGTGCGGCGACGGCAGTCGTGCTGCCCTTCTGCTGTCCAGTCATCCCCTGCGGGCTCTGCACCCCTTGGGCGGGCATTGCTGTCCCCTGCCCTGCCGGCCTACTGATGGCCTGGTCGAACACCGCGCGTGGGTCGAGGGATGACTGGGCGCTGGCCTGTTGCAGGCCGGCCAATAGAGACAATGAGAGCAGGTAGGTTGCCCAGCGGCGTGGGCGCATCCTGCGAGTTACGGTTCTGCTGGCATTAGTCATGCCAGTCAGTGTGCGGGGCTCGAAATGTAACGAACCCAAGTATGGGATGGGTGAATCCCGGCGGTTAGAGGGGTGTTCGTTCCGCCCGTCGCCCACTTTTAATTGGTGGGAGGATTCTCACGTATTAGTGGTTTTTTGGCCTGGATCAATCCCAGCCGGTCCCCACCATCATGCGGAATGCCTTCGTGGTGGTCTCCTGATCGCTGATCTTCCGCTTGATGCGCGATACGCGACGCATGACAGGCTCGCCGCGCGTGGAGTTAGGCCTGCAACCCATGACTGAGCTCACCAGGCGGCAGTGGGGGCATTCGCCCTCGAGGGGTTCGCGAAGGTCGCGCTCGTCGAAGGTCAGCTGCAGGAAACGGTTCTTGCAACGCGGGCAGTCGGTCAAGAAGACATCCCGGCTCATGAATTTCCGTGCCAGGAGCACGTACATGTTGTACGGCGTTGTTTCGACATCCTGATGCGTAAAAACCTCATGGGCATCAATGGCGGCCAGGAAGACGTCTGCTGTCAGTGTGTAATTCGAGTCTGAGGCCAACACCTGCTCCAGCATCACCAGGAAGGCCGAAGCCTTCACGTGGGTGTAAGCGTCCTGGACCACTGTGCCCACCGACTGCAGCTTGCGCCCGGTCTGAACCAGCACTCGCGATTCTTTCTTTCCCAGGCGGGAGACCATCTCTCGGGTGAGGCCCGTCAAGTCCGCGATGTCGGGCGTCTTGAGCTTCATCTTCAGCAGCCTGACAGCGTTCCCAATTTCCTTGGAAACCTCATCATTCCTCAGTGCTGCACGGATCAGCAGAAGCGCCGAGTTCTGACTTGCGTCGACCGCATTGAGCGGCATACGGCGGGGCTTGAGCTTGCGAAGTTGTTGGGTCATGGCGCGACTCAGATCAATGCGTTGGTGTTGATTTGTCGGTTGCTGGTCAGCATGGCGCCGCCGGCAATGCGAAGGTGGTCAGCCTTCAGGCCTCCCGACAACATCTGGATGTAGCTCAGGAATGCCGGCGACAGGCGCAGGCGCGTGTTGCCGCCCCAGCTGGCCAGTCGGAGAACAGACTTCCGGGTCAGCACGCGGATTCGGTGGATCACGATGGGGCTCGGGAGGCGAAACACCGCACTGGCGACCTGCGGGTTTTCTGCGGTGAGGCCTCGCAGTACGAACCACCACTGCATGTCGAACAGGCGGCGCTCGGCCTGCCAGCCGGTCAACCTTTTACCGCCGCCGGCGTCGAGCAGGTCGATGGCTCGTTCACACGGGCCTGGCAAGCTTGCCGATTCCAGCTCCCGCTCCAGCTCGTCCAGGTTGTCGCATCCGAAGAGGATGTCGTTGCTCGCCAGCTCCATGAGCTGCTGTTCGGTAAGGAAGGTCAGCGTACGCAGACGCTCCTCATGACCGGCGAAGCCGAAAGCTTCCGCTGCTTCAGTTGGGTCATCCAGCATGGCCATCCGAAGCAGGTTCAGATAAGCCATATTGAATTCGACCAGATCGATGTTCCATGCACCTGTGTTCATCGCGACACGTTCTGTTGCCTTACCTAACAACCAGTATGTAACGGCAAAGAGTGCCGTCAATTTAGTTTGGGGGAACAGACTCAGCGCTCATTGCAGGCAGCAGCTCACTACCAGCACACACTTCCCCCTAAAAGCGGCGCGATTGTATTTGTTATCAATTGGTGTCGTTACTCAGCATGCTGCGCACTCGTCTTAAGCACAGTGCTCGGAAGCTGAACCGCGTTCAGGTGATTGCGTCAAAGAGTCGACGATTTACATCAAACATGGCGGCAATGCGGGTGACATGCCGCGCCCGTGTCCGGGCATCCCTTACGCACGGAGCGCAAAAACAACTTTCGTGCTTTGCGGGTGCGACAACTTGTCGCGGGCGGCGTCGGAATTTCGGCGCCCAATCCTTTTTTCGATTCCTTGACGAGCGTCACCGTTGTAATCAGGACCAATGCATGCAATTCGGCTCAGGTGCGCGAATGGAAAGCATCTTCTCTGTTGCAACGTGATGCAACTTCTGCCAGCTAGACGAGAAAGGCCGCCTCTCGGCGGCCTTTGCTCCCATCAAGCCTGCTTACGACGCCTCAAACTTCCCGGTGAGATCTCAGCCTGCGGCGTAGCGACTTGCTCAACCATCCTGGCAGGTACCGGCTCGGAATCGAGTCTGTGCTTTATTGCGGCTCGAATGATCATGGAAGGCAAGCCACTAAGAAGCGGATCAACACGCCTCACCTGGCGAACGGCCTCCTCAATCTGTGATTGCGACAGAGGAGTCAAGCCGATGTGCCTGCTTATCTCGAACTCGATATTGGCCTCACCTGCACCGATCTTGGTCAGGAAGCTTGGATGCTTAAGCAGTTGTGCCAATGCCTCCTCGACCCATCTACCACCACCCCTCGGGCCATAGATGGACGTGTAGGCGGAGACATACTTCTCTGCCATCGCCGCGGTCATACGAACCGATGTTGCTTTTGTGTGAGGGAGCTTCTTAACTGTGGTAGCCATCATTTCGCACTTTCAGTCAGCTGCTCCAGCATTTTCTTGAAAGCCTTAGTCACTGACTTAGTGTCGTTCCAGTTGATGTCAGTTGGAACCCGGTCACCTAGTACTTTCTCCATTAAGATCTTTACCACGCCCATGTCGCGCACCTTGCCCAGGCTCACATAGTCCTTCGTCCTTCTGGAAGGAGCCGAAGACCTGGTTGCCGCCACCTGCCCTGCCCCCCCCTCATTGCGATCATCCTGTGCTGGGAGCAATGAAGGTCCCGCCTCACGCGCAAGCAGTTCAGTGGCGAGGTCATCTTCAGATAGCTTCGCAAGCTCAGCGGCGTCAATGATGCTGGTGACACGACCAGACTCGATCGCATCGTGCAAGGCGCCAGAACCGACAAGGATGACTGCAAGTCGATAGGCCTGGATACGACCGTATCCAACTTCGTTTTCGAGAGCCTGCTGGACCTGCGTGTGCTTGATGCCTGCGACGACAGCGATGCCAATCTCCTGTAGGACGCCTCGAAGGGAGATTAGAAGCTCCGGGAAAGAGATGTCACGTCGCTGTGCGTTTTCTACATGCTGAGCAAGCCTCGTCAGCACCTTGGTCCGAATGTTCGCCTTGACCGTGGGTGCTCCCGCGAGCTTGCTTGCAAGCGTCCGACGGTAGCCGGCGATCAGCTGATAGCTATCGCCTCGACGCATAACGAGTATGGGGTTTATTAGTCCGACACCATCCTTGCCAATGGATTTGGCCATCTGACGAAGATCTTCGAGCTCCGCCTGCTTCGCTTCTGCTTGAGGGTCATCTTCAGCAATGAATTCAGGGTTATCCCAATCAAGCTTCACCAAACGATGGTTGTTTGGATCGGGAATAACAGATGAGACAGGAATCGAGAGAAACGTACCTGTGTCGTTAGCCTTGTTCTCGACCATTGCCGACACATTGTTTGTCGCTGTCGTTGCAGCCGAGAACCGCTGTCGCTTGCTGGGCTGACTCATGCTGCAACTCCCATTACCTTCGCGATGTGCTTAACCACTTCCTCTGCCTCACGCCTGGCAGCATTCTTGGCTGGGAGAGTGAAGACAGAGCCTGGGCGGGCACTATCGTGATCCGACTCCGCAAATGCCGTTCGCTGCGCAAGCTGAAGGGGAAGCATCATCGGCCCGAGCAGCGGATCTTCCAGGAGGCTCTGACGAATGCCTTCATGGAGAGCCACGTTGCTTCGGAACATGTTGGGCAGGATCCCGACATTGACGATCTCGTCGTTGTCGGCGCGAGTTCGAGACTCCTGCATCCAGAGCGCGAACATGCCTTCCAGGCCTTCAACGCTGTTTGGCTCCATCACTGACGGAACCACAACATGCGTAGCAGCCCTGATGGCGCTATGAACCAACGGACCCTTTGAGGGGGGCGTATCGATGATGATCAGGTCGTAGGCGGCTGCCACCTCCTCCTTTCGGAGGAATGTTCTCAGCGCACCATGCACGCGGGCGACCGCATCCTCGATCGTGACCTGTTCGATGGCGCGGAGCGCTTCACCGTTGCCCGGGAGGATCTCTAAATTCTCGATGCCGGTCGGGTATGGGACAACCTGCCCTGCCGTGAAGATGTCTGCGCTACTTGATGTCCCGATCCAGTCGAAGTCTTCTTCGGGGTCATAGTCAGGATGTACTGGCGGCCAGCTACCATCCGGCAGCTCAGGGTCGCGGACCATCTCAAGAAATCGCTTGCTAAGGTTGCACTGAGCGTCGAGATCGATCGCAAGTACACGCTGCCCCATTCGGGCGAAGCCAACGGCAAGAATCTTGCAGAGCGAGGTCTTTCCGACGCCGCCCTTGTTCTGTGAGACGCACAGGATCTTCAAAATCGCCTCCCCAACTGTATTGCTCTTCCCACGCAAGGTTGAGAGCACGGCTCCGTGCTACTTTACGGCGCACTGCGCTTTTGGTGCAACAGTGTCTACGTGATAGCGTATTGAGTATTCAATACACGGACGTTTCGCGGCGTTTTTGTAGCAGCTAAAAGCTATATAAAACAATGCGTTATGAACTTATCCACAGACTGTTCTCCGAGAACAACACCGCAATGAAGCCCGAACACCTCTGGAAGACCATCAAGGAACAGCTTTTCGCCAACCACGATCCCGACTGGTTGGCCACCAACATCGCTCCACTGAAGCCGTGGATCCATGACTACTGCTTCATCCTCTACGCCCCGAACATCTTCGTCTCGGAAGAGGTTGCCGTAGTCAGGCCAGACATCAGGAACGCTTTGCCCGACGGCTTGACCGAGGTTCAAATCGCCATCGGCGACCCTCCAGCCACAAAGGCGATCAAGTCGGGGCCAAGTGCCGGCGCTAGCGAGGACACAAGGAAGGCATCGGGCACTGACATCTCCCCTCGCCCGCCCCAGCGGTCCGTACAACGCAGTCGCCCAACCCAGAATATTGAGGAAGGCACGCTTTCCCACGTCTGGCCTCGAGATGTTCGCGCGATGCCGGCGGACCTACTGCGAAGCTCTCTCTTCACTATCAACCGCTACGGCATGGGCGCCGAACGCCCGCGGCGCCACAAAACCCTGCTCTTCAGCATGTCGAATTTCGAGCTGAGGGCCACCGGTGAAGAGACCAACATCTTCGACGCCGACGTCCAGGCGCAGCTGCTGCATTACCAGAGGAACCAGCCTTTCGGTACGAAGGTCTGGTTCTCCCTGCGGGAGCTCTGCCTTGACCTCGATTTGCATGCCAATGGCGAGAACTTCACCCGTGTGCGTGAGTCGATTGAGCGCCTGCGTAGCACCGAGATCGAACTGAACTACAAGAATGAAGACAGGAGAATTCAGTACAGAGGGCAGCTGATCGCTTCCTTTCTTCGTATTGAATCTGGACAGGCTGATCAGTGGTCCGTGGAGTTCAGCAAAGACTTGATCGTGCTGCTTGGTCCTGGCGTCCAAGCCCGGTACCACCTGGAAACCGATCGCAAGCTGAGCAGCAACCTTGCCCGGTACCTCCTGCGCTTCTATTCGACACACACGAATCACGTGTACCCGATCAAAGTCGAAACCATGAGGCAGTTCACTGGGACCACGACCTCCCCAAAGCACTTCAAATCCAACCTCAAGAACGCACTGAATGAGTTGGTCGCGATCGAGGAGATCGACTCCTGGGAGATCAAGGACGACAAGATCTACATCGTGAGGTCGAAGCCGCTAAGGCTTACCTGAGGAAGAGGCCCGGCAAATGCCGGGCTTTTTTTTGCCTGCGGTTGATGGCTGTAAGAGCCTTCACGACGACTGCCGCAGCCCCCCCCCCAGTGCATGGGTCGACGCGTAAGTTGAGCTGGCAAGCCGATCATAGCGTGCGGCTCATGAGCGTCACCGCGGCGGGCGGGCGGCGGGCGGCGGGCGGCGGGCGGCGGGCGGCGGGCGGCGGGCGGCAGGCGGCAGGCGGCAGGCGGCAGGCGGCAGACAGGGTAGGGCTCGCCCAGCCAGACAGATCATTGGATCCAGCTGGTGCCTGGTGATCGGGAGGTCACGGCCCCTCTACAGGGGAGGCGGTCGGGAAATCCTCTCACCCCCTCGGCAGGGCAGCGGTCGGGAAATCATCTCACCCCCTCGGCAGGGCAGCGGTCGGGAAATCATCTCACCCCCTCGGCAGGGCAGCGGTCGGGAAATCATCTCACCCGGCCCGAAACCGAGGCCCTCCTGTGTCCCAGGCTGAAGCCTCCGTAGGGTCTGCCCCTACAAGTAGGGGGTTAGAATCCACCACACACACTATGTTGTGGCTCAAAGATTAGCCCACCAAACGAGACGCCGGTCATGCTTTGAATACAATGAATGGTGAGAGGTTTTCCCGACCAGACTGGCCAGCCGCCGAATCAGGGGTGAGACGATTTCCCGACCAAGGGTGCGATGGTTTCCCGACCAAGGGTGCGATGGTTTCCCGACCAGACTGAGACGGTTTGCCGACCAAGGTGCGAGGATTTCCCGACCATGCTGAGATGATTTCCCGACCGGACCGAGATGATTTCCCGACCGTGCAGATTGGCAAAGGCTTACGGCATGGGTCTTACAGGGCAGAAGCCGGCCTGGCTAGCAATGCTTTAGCTTTGCTTTAGATCTATCTATGCAGCTCTTTGGGGCTCCGCCCGAAAGCCTGATAAACAAAGCTCAAATCAAAGGCGTCGGCCCTTCGGAAGCAACCCCGAGAGCTGGAGGGGGAAGGGAAGGACATGCAGGTAAGCAGACCGGGGCTCTCCACTGGTTACTGGCAAGACAGCTCAATGCCGAACGCCGGCGTAGCAGGGCAGGGCACGCAACCCGTAGGTTACCTGGCATCACGGTTTCAAGCGGCCAGGCATCGCTATCGGAATACCGTGGGACGAGCACAGGAAATGGAGGCGTCCATCATTCACCTTCGCTGGCGCCGCCAGTCGATATTGGACACTCCAATGCGTCCGGCCATGTAGGAAAATGCCTTACGGTCATTCACCTGGCGGGATTCGTCGCTATCAAGCGCCTCATGAAGCCTTGGTAGGGTGCCCAAGACCGGTGGGTCTGTGTGGCAGATCAGTGTGCCGGGCAGCACCTGGTCCAAAGCCCACGGCGGGCAGAAGAGGCTGGCTAACGAGGTTGATCTGATCGACGCCCCCGATAGGACGTAGGGTAAATGTTCCCCAGGAACATTTCGCACGTGGAATCGGGCTAAAATGTTCCTCAGGAACATCTGGGGCGCGGCCGGCCAGTGATTGCTGTTCAACCATCCGACATCGAGAAGGTGCGTCAGCTTCTCGAGCAGAAGACGAAGCAACGGGACATCGCGATCCTGCTTGGTCTGTCCAGGCCTCGCGTGGCCAACATTGCCCGAACCCTGAAGAGAGCCCGACCAGAATGGCTTGAGTGGGTGGACCGAGGGGCCCTGACCCTCAAGCACCTGGAATACGTGCTCAACCTTAAGCCCGCTCTGGCAGACGAGCTTCTTCGGCGGGCTATGCAATACGGCTGGTCCACAGACTACTTGCGCAAGGAAGTGACAAAGGCCAAGGGTGTCAGGGTGCTGGAGGAACCTAGTGCCGACCCGAACGTAGCGGACCTCGAGCGCAGGTTGTCCAGCCAGTACCAAGCCAGGGTCTCGATCGACACAAAGGGGGGAGGAGGGCGCCTGGTGTTCGCCTTTGTGGACAACGATGACCTGGAGGGGATCCTTGAGCGGATCGGCTACAGAGGCGAGTAGGTCAGAAAGCCGCTGGGGAGCGAGCCCTGAAGAGAGGGGGGGCATTGCCCCCCACAGTCCAGTGCTGCCGTCAAAAATTGGCAGCGAACGCTAGCGCATCGTGATCGTCGATTGCAGCGACCGGCTCAGGTGCAACGTGCGGAGCAGAGGTGGCGAATCCGGCCTGCGCCACAACCGGCAGGGGTTCCTGAGTGTGGTCTGTTGGGCCGGTGGCCGGTGCTTCGACTTCCATCTGAGCTAGCAACGCTGGAGCAGGGGTGACCGGGCTGCCAGCAACTGGGCCCCAGGCCGCCGCGTCTACACCTGCGTCCAGATTGGCAGGATGCATTACGCGATAGCCCGTGCCAGTGGACTCCAAACGGAATCCGAGCCGCTCAAGTTCGGCGCCGAGCAAAGCCAGCTCCTTCAGCCTGCGTCCCCGGGAGCGAGCCTTGTATGGACGTAGCGCGTCCATCAGCACAGCGTCTGTTGGCAGCCAACAGACGTTGAGCAGGGTCTTGGTCCGCTTGGGGGACTGTGCCGTGGAGGGGAGCTTTCCGTTCACGGGAAGACTCAAGCCGCAGCCTGGTTGGGAACTGCTGCCGCCTCGCTGGCCTGCGCCTTCAGCTGGGAACCCATCTTCAGGTGGGCCAGGTGCTGGAAGCCGCGGGCATTGGCCATCACCGGCTCACGGCTCAGCGCGACCTTCGAGTGGGGGAAGAACTGTTCGGCTGCCTTCTTGTAAAGCGAGCCGCCACCGCCGGTCAGGATGATCAGGTTCGGGAAGTCTTCCTGGTGGCGCTGCATCCGCACCACGTCGTTGAACACCTTCGGGGCGATCTCTTCGGACGCCAGTTCGAGCCACTCGCCGACATGCAGGGTCACCTGACCCCAGTCGATCGTTCCCTCACCACCACGGAATGCCGTCTCCAGGCGGGCGGCCGAGATCGGGCGGCCGTACTTCTGGCGAATCAGGGCGGCGGCCTTCTCCAGCAGAACGGAGGTCGCGTTGAGGGACGAGCCGCTGGAGTCATCAAGCACGGCGTTATCGATCACGCGAACCCAGTCGACGCTGAAGTAGCCAACGTCAATGATCAGGGTGGGGGAGCCCTTGGCCGGCTTCAGCTCCGGACTGCGGGCCAGGATGTCCATGTAGGCGCCGGCGGCCTGGGGCACAACGGTGGTCGCCTTGACCTTGATGGAGGTCGTCGAATTGATCCAATGGGTCCCAGTCATGGTGTTGCTGATCTGGGTGCGAAGGGCGACACCGTTGTGGCCGTAGTACTGGGCGACCGGAATGCCGGTGTACAGCATGTCCACCTCAGTGATGCCTGCCTTGGCCAGCGCGCCGATCATGAGCGCCTTGTACTCATTCGTGGCCGGGTAGTTTTCATGGGTGGGGCGCGAGAAACCCTGCAGGTGCGAAGGCTCCAAGCCGGCGGCCCACGCCTGTCCATCGATCGACACGATCACGCCATCACGGATGTCGTAGCCACCCGAGAGCTTCTTCGGTGCCTGGTCCAACGGAACAGCGCCGATCGGCATCGTCTGCTCGCGCGGCTTTGCCTCGCCGGCGACACGGACGCTGAGTTTGACGTTGCCGTACCCGACGTCGAGCCCGGCTGCGGTGTAGGGAAAGGTGCTCATTGCGACTACTCCATGTGGCGGGGGATTCCGCGTTTCAGTCACATGGGTAGCGTTGACCGGCAAAAGTGCGCGCGTAAGCGAGGTTGTGGGGTGTTTGAAAAAACTCGAACAATCGATTCGTCACTGACGGAGCAATCCACGTCGATGGCCTTGCAGCACAAGCGATTCGGCGCAGGAAGGAAAGTCGGACAAAGGGTGTGGCGAACTGCCATTCCGGGGTCACCCAGCACGCCATGAAAGAATCTCGAACAATCGAACAGGCACGGCTGGCGGTTGGCACCTCGAAAGCATTGCTACGCAAGCATTTCAGGCGGAATGGAAACTAGAACATTCGTAAGCGAGAACAGCTGGCTCGCGATCGCTTTCGCTGGCACCAGGAAGAAAGTCGAACATTGTTCTTGTCTGGCGGCACACGTAATGCCCCAGATCGTTTGCGCCACAAGGGATTCAGCGCGATAGGAATCTCGCACAATCGACGGCGGAAGAAATCGGCGTGTCCAATATCGACATGGCAATCAGCCGCCTGTGCCGGATCTCACCACCGCGCGCTGGGTTACACGGCGCCTGGATCCGCACGCACGCGGTAAGCGTTCCCACAGTTCCGAGTGATGAAAGGAGCCCTGCAGTCACTTCGGGAACAGTGTTGCGTTCCCACTCAATTGAGTGGGACTCAGTGCAGCGTCCCCGCTAGGGTGGCAATACCGCATGGGTGAGACTGCATAGTCTTCCCCACTCATTGCAGGAGGACTGAAGTCGGTTCCCCACAAATTCGTGGATAACCTCAAATCGAAACACCCCCGAACCTACCTTACGCCCGTCCTTCTTGAGTGGGATTTTCTTCAGTCCCACGTAAAGTAGAGAGATGGGATGAGGGCAGAAAACACACAGCACCATCCGGCGTTCGATGTTGAGCAGGTCATCAAACCTGCTGAGGCCATAAACGGCCACCTTGCAGTCATGGAGACGCTTGCGGAAATGCAGGCCCATGAACTGTGCGAGTGGTTCAAGGAAGAGCGGAAGAAGATCCAAGCTCAGCTTGGGGAGGCAACGACCAAGCAGGAGTTCAGGGAGAGGTTCGCTCCTTTGTCACTTCATGCCCGACTTCACAAGGGCACACTGGAGATCTACTGGTCAGAGACCAAGGGCAAGACCAAGCCTGGCGCTGACGGCAAGACGGGCTGGTTCAGGACGCGCCTGAACAAGGGCAAGCGACACAGCTATGACGTGAGCAAGCTGGCCTCCAAGGCGAGGAGTTACGAGCTGACCCTGGTACTTGAGGCTGAGCGCAGGGCCACGGCGCTTCGTGACTTCTGGTCGCGCGTGGTGACCCTTCGGCTGGCACTGCGGAAGATCACTTCGCAGGTCGAGGAGCTATCGACCCAGCGGGGGGCAGATGCGATTGAGGTTCGGGTCGCCCAGCTGGCTGCCGCGCCCACCGCCCCCGCATCCAACGACCAGCCGCCTGACGACGAACTTGCCGCTGCGGCCGCTGAGTTCCCCCAAACCGGTTTGGCTCTCCACCAAGAGGGCGTGTATGACTAGTACCAAGCCAACGGATGGCTGCCCTGATGAACAGACCCAAGGAACGGACCAGATGCACATCACCGCAACCGCACACCACATGACGCCGGCCGAGGTCGGCGTGTGGGACTCCCTCCGCAGCTACTTGAACCTGCCGGTGCCGCTGGCAGCGGTGCTGCGCCGCCCGTACGCATTTCTCCGGCAGGGCAACTCGCCCGCAGTCACCGCCCGCGGATCCGCTGACGTTCTCCCCCTTCGCCGCTCGGTCGAGAAGACCGTTGCAGGCGACGAAAAGGAAATCCCATGAGCAACACCAACGAGAATTCTGACAAGCCGACCCGGGACGATCTGCTCGCGGATCTGGCCCCGGCAATCAAGGACGCCATGTCTGCAGTGTCGGTGCTCGCCGATACCGCGGCCCGAAATGAGCGGCGCAAGGGCTACTGGAACGCGGTCAAATTCGCGGCCCTGGGCTCGGTGTTCGTTTTCGCCATCCTGGTGAACCTGCACAACTTCCGTCGGCTGTGGGGTCTGAATGCAGACCCGGCGCGGGACTCGATCGCCCTGATCACCATCAACGGCGGTATCGGCGACATGGGCAAGGCGTCCGCCACGTCCGTCATTCCGCTGATCGAGCAGGCCTGCCGTGCGGAGCGGGTGACCGAAGTGGTGCTGCTGATCGATTCGCCCGGCGGCTCGCCCACCGATGCGGATCGGATCGTGTCGGCCCTGAAGATCTGCAAGGCCGCGAAGAGGCCGGTGGTCTCGGTGATCGGCTCGATGGGTGCCAGTGCTGCGTACATGATCGCCATGCACACGGACAGGATCTACGCATCGCGCTACTCCCTGGTCGGGTCCATCGGTGCGATCACCCGGTACGTTGATGCCAGCGGTTTGGCTCAGCGCCTCGGCCTGGTCGAGCAGGTCTACAAGTCGGGGCAGCTTAAGGGTGGTCCGTCCACGTTGTCGGGGACCTCGCCTGAAGACTCGGCGTTGATGTCGGAACTGGTGGTTCAGGTGGCCGGCGAGTTCTACGGCCAGCTGCAGGCAGCACGGGGCACGAAGCTCAAAGGCAGTCGTGAGCAGCTGATGTCGGGCCGGATCTGGACTGCGCAGGATGCGATGGAGCTGGGGCTTGTGGATGAGATAGCGGTTCTGGAAGACCTGAAGCTCACCCGCTTTAAGGACAAGCGCATCTACCAGTACCGCGCGAAGTCTTCCTTCATGACGGACATGGGTCTGACGGCTGAAGCGGTTTCCCGTTCGTTCGTCTCCGGCGCCAAACAGGGAGCGATCGAGTGAAAGGGATCCGCCGAGTCCGTCGCTACAAGCGGGGGGACTACCTCCCCGCCTCGGTGCTGGCTCGCTTTGCTCGATGCGAACGCCTGGTGGAACAGGAGCAGCGACATGGCCAGGTGGTGACGGAGGAGGGAGAGGCTGCTCGGAAGGAGGGTATTGCTGAGCACGACCGCTTCCACCTGCAGGTGACCAGTGCTCACAACCGGCCGGAACGGAGTCGAGGCCGCGGCCCATGTTTCGTGGCGTCGGCCGTGTACGGTTACGACGACTTCAGGACCGATGAACTGCGGGCATTCCGCGATCAAGTCCTGTTGCGTACGAAGTGGACGGCGTGGGTGGTGGCTACCTACTACGCGATCAGTCCGCCGCTGGCCAACTGGCTTTCGAGCCGGCCGGCCGCTGCGGCGAAGGTGGCCAAGGTGTTGGATTGGGTTCGGACCAGGATGGTCCACCCGCTACTGGAGAACGGAAGCGATGGAAAAGATGAGTGCACGTAAGGGTCGAAAGCTGGTCGAACGGGTAGGCAACCACGACCCCTACTGGATGAGCTATGTCTCGCGGGTGACCCAGGCTGCCGCGCTGTGGTTGCGTGTGCGCGACTTGCTGAAGATGGCTCGGGAGAACTTGGCGGATGCAGATGCCGAGTGGGAAAAGCTGGAGCACCACCTCCAGAACTTCTCGATGCACATGGTCCGCAAGCTTCGCGACCACACAACGCCGGCGCTGTTTCGCCAGATGGATGACGTGACCGACTGGGTGAATCGGCCCCAGGATCTGAGCTCGAACCCGCTGTGCTGGGCATTGCTCGGTTCTCTGGAAGCAACCACGATCCTGCTGGGCTCGATGAAGGCTGCTCGCTCGATCTATGGCGCCAACACCCTGCGTGCGGCGGCCAGCTTGTCTTCGCAGCTCAACTCGTACCAGAGCATGGCCTTCCTCGCCTATGAGGAGGTTCGATCTCTGATGGCCCTGATCTGTGAGGACGCGGTGCCGAAATCCGTGGAGCTGGTGATCCATGAGGTCGAGAGTGGACCGATCCTCATGGTTCGGTACGAGCCGAACCCTCAGCGGGACTTCGACTGATGGGTCTGCCGATGATGGGGACGTTGCTCGGCATTGGCCTGATCGTCCTGGCGCTGGTACTGATCTACCGCCAGCCCGTGGGTGTGAGGCGGGCTGGCGGCAGGGGATATGGCGAGCAGGAGAGGCAGTTCCAGCCGGCCGAGATCGCCAATGGGGTGCTGGTCCTCTCAGAGCACTACCTGCGTTGCGACTTGCCACGTAGGTTCGGCGCCCGGGTGGACCAGGTGTACCTGACTCCTAACGGCATGCTGGTCCCGGTCGACACGAAGACTGGATTCCGGCGTGAGGTTCGACGTGCGGATCTGGTGGAGCTGTCGGTTCAGGCCTCAGTTCTACGGCACAGCACTTCCGCCAGCAGGCCGGCGGGCAATGTGGCCACGTGGGGTTATGTGAGGAAGGTGGCGCCTGGCCGGAACCCGGTCTACCTGCGCACGCAACTGCTGACGGACCGCGAGCTGATCGAGATCTATGATCGGTACTGGCTGGTTGATGGTGGTGACGCGGCCATTCCCACCAGGGATCCGGCCAACTGCCGCTATTGCCCGATTGCCGAGACCTGCAGCGTGGCCCCGGTCCGAACCCGCCAGGCCAACCGTCGATAGTCGACTGTGAACGGGGAGGGCAATCCTCCCCTTGATGCCCGTGGCGCCTCCTGCCCCTGCAACGAAGGTCGGTTAGCTGGGGTGTTTTGACCGCGCCCATACGGGGATTCGTTACTTCCCGAGCCTCCCAACATGTGTCGCATCTGCTCAACCCATGAGTTTCGATGCGCAAGCACAAGAAAACCCTGCTCACCATGGCGCTTGCCGTCGGCCTTCTGGCTGGCTGCACGAAGTCGGGTGGCCGGACCATTGAGTTCGATGGAAGTGAGGAAGGGCTTCGGAAGGCGATTGCCGCGCTCGCGGCGAAGGAACAGAAAGCCGCCGGCGCAGAGCTGTCCAAGGCGCTGGAGATCTACCTCTCGCACCTGAAGTCGAACGACCGGTCCGGTTTGGACACAGCCACTCCGCTTTCAGCCCTCAATGGCATGACGGTGGAGGAGTTCACCAGGCAGGCCCGACAGATCCAGGACACGAATGTTCCTGCAATCGATCCGGAACATCCGGTGTGGATCAACGGCCGTCTGGTCGAGACGATGCGGATGGAACTCAAGGCGCTGGAAAGCAACCGACTCGCGCTCAACCAGTCCGGGTACTTCACGCTCGATCAGCTGCAATTCAATCCCCCGTCCTTCATCGCCCCGCCGGACGGCGACGTCAAGGTTGCCAACAACCGGGCGATCTTCGCCTTCCGCATGTCGAACTCTACGGGGCTGACGATCAACAAGCCCAGCTTCGATGTTCGTATCGAGGTGCCGGGCGAGGAAATGCCGGTCTACACGGGACGTCTGACGTGGAGCGATGCAATCGGTATCCCGGATGGATCCTCGCGCCTGGTCGAACTCACCTGCTGCAGCATCCTTGAGCAGCCCTACCTCAACAAGCGGCTGCGCCAGCTCCCTGAGAACGCACGAATCTCGGCCAGCCTGGTAAGCGTTGAGGACTTCCGCAAGCGCAATCCGCTGCGCACGGTGGGTTACACCGCCGATGACCTTGCTCGCGAGCGATTGCTTGGTGCGTGCACGAAGGACATCGAGTCGCGAATGGACACATGGACACCGAAGCGCGCCGCCGCGCCGTGTCGTGCTCTCGCCCGAAACCACAAGACCGGATCCCAACAGCTCGCTGATGGGCTCGATGCCACAAGCAATCGTCGCAGGTAATGCCATGAACAACAGCAAGCGCTCCGACAAGAACCTCACCCTCTACCACATCCTGCCCAGTGAACGTGCCTGCCTGCTGGTGGAGAACCTGCTTTCGCCTGGTCAGGTCGTCTCTCGCACCCAGGTCCTTCTGCGCACCGCAGATGCGGTCAACTGGGATGATGAGGTGATGTTGGTGCGTCCGCTGCGCGTGTGGGTGGACCACATCATCTCGATGCTCTGCAGCGGTGGATACGTTCGTCGCATCCACGCTGATGCGAAGCTGTCCTATCAGACTACGGCGAAGTGGAAGGATGTCGATGAGGTGCTCAACGCCCTTCGTCACCCCACTGGCCGCAAGCCCCTGGACAAGGGTCGCACCTACAAGCGCAACGGAAACGACCCGATCGATGTCGTGATCAACATGCGTGACTGGCAGGAAGCCAGGAGCGTCCGGAATGCGGCACCGCGCCGCGCCAGACGCATGGCATCGTAAGCAGATCGAGCAGAAAGGGCCGCCAATGTGCGGCCCTTTTCATTCCGAAATTTCGCGAAAACACACGTCCATAAGCGCATTCGTTACCGGCGGCGCCCGATAGCCTGACACTGTGACACCTCGCTAGGAAGAGACAATGCTGACCAACACCAAGTTCGGTACCGACAATCAAACGCACTACATCGGCATCCTGAAGTCGAAGCTTGGGCCTGATGTCGTGGCAGCAACCACGCGCAAGGTGATGGGTCTCGATGAGACCTCTGAACTGCCGGCTTCGATCTCGTCGGAAGTGGTTTCGACCATCATAGACGAGTTGAAGAAGATGCAACCGCCCAAGGTTCGGAAGTCGGCCGGAGGAGAGTCCACACAGGACGCGCAGCGCCTGACGGGCCGCGAGCTGTTGGCTTTGGCTGATCCGAACAAGGACGTCCCGGTTGCACTGGATGAAGATCTTCGTGTGGTAGTTGCCCGTTTACGCCGTTTGCACGTACTCCAGGGGATGATCTCTAAGGCGGCGATCGACAGGCCAATTGCCATCAACGGCGCCAATCCTATCCTGGTCAGCACCCTGGTCGAGCTTCTGGGAAGCCCATCAGAGGCGGCAAAGGCCCTCGGTGTTACTCTAAAGACGCTGGAAGGGTGGGGGGACTACCTTCCGGAGTCTCATGAGAGCAGGGCGCAGTTGGTGACGGCCGGTGCGGTGAAGGCACGCCTTCCCGGCTGACGTCCCATGAGCTTCCTGCAGGCACCCCGAACTATTTGTTGCCTGCGGGCAGCTGGTCCTACATGCCGGACAATGATCCGAAAAACTCAGGCATGTCCGATGGCGACTTCGGCCAGGCATACAGGGGTGCCAGGAAGCACGAGCCGAGGCGCAAGCGTGCGCCGGCAGAGATCACCCTTTCGGACCTATGGCCGCGGCCAGATTTCCGGGCGGCAGCACTTCGTGGTGAGGTGACGCCATCCATCGCGCTGCTCTACATGTCCGTATACGACAACCTGCGCCGTTCGCCGGTGACTCGCCCCGAAACGGACGAACTGACCAAGGGTTTCTGGTCACGGATGTACAGATCAGGCGTGGGCTTTATGCGTCGCGCCTGGGAAACGAGGCAGTTCCACACCGCAGATCGCCTGGCCAGGGCGTACCGGGCCTCACAGCAGTCGCTGGCAGTGTCCGAGGGCGAGCGTCAGTACGCCACGGCGGCAACGGCTAAAGGTCGACTTTCACCAAACGCTTCACCAACAGATTTCCCTGCGAACATACGAATGCGGATTTACAGCCTGGAGGCCATGGGATGGCCGGAAGATCCCGAGATCCCTGACGATGCGCGGGTGGGTGTCATGCAGGTGACACCCGAAAAACCTGTTTCCGGTTTCAGCGACGGCTTCTATCCGGCGCTTGCCATCACCGGCACTGGTCGCGTTGTCCCGATTCGACATGAGCCCTTTGCGTCGAAGGCCGCAGCGGTTCGAGATGCGACTGAGGAACTGAAGCGCCGAAACGAGGTGCTGCAGACGCGTGCCGGCACGCCGGTGCTGGACTACAGCCGCACCGGTCCGAACTGGCGAGAAGGTCAGGACGTGACGGAGGGTATGCTGCTGACGGCATTCCGCTTCAAGGGACTGCAGTTCGGAAAAACGGTCAGCGCAACTGAGCGCCAGGCATTCCTCAATGGCCTGTACGACGCTGCGATGGACTTGTGCGAAGTGCTGCAGGCGCCGCCAATCGCTGCTTCGTGCGTCGGTCGCCTGGGCATTGGCTTCGGTAGCCAGGGCCGGGGCGCCGCCACCGGCGCAGCGCACTTCGACCGCGAGCAGTGGTTGATGCACCTGACCAAGACCCGTGGAGGCGGTGCGCTGTGCCATGAGTTCGGGCATGCGCTTGATGCGATGCTGCTCGATGCGCTATTCGATCCCGACAAGCTCCCGCCAGAAACCTACTTCCTGTCCGATCTGATGGCGGAGTACTACGATCCCGACGGTCGCTACACGATGAGCAGTGGTGTGGTGGGGATGCTCAAGAAGGGGCGGCATCCGCATACGATCAAGATGATGGACTCGCTGTTCGAGAGCCTGATGTTCCGCAGGCTCAAGGACTCGTTCTATGCGCGAAGCGATGACCGCGACAATGATGCCGGACACGCTTACTGGGCGTTGCCCAGGGAATTGTTCGCCCGTGCGTTCGAGACCTTTGCCCTGGACCGGATGCTGGCGGCGAACGTGCAGAACGAGTTCCTTGTCCGACACGTCGACGGGTACATTCGGGACCGCGATTCGCACACGAACAGCATCTATCCGCAGGGCTACCAGCGAATGGACCTGGCCAAGTACTTCGGCGACGTGCTGAAGCAGCTGTCCTACCTCGAACTGTAATCACGCAGGTTTCGCGCACCCCCACGTGCGCCTTTCATCCGGCGTCATCCTCGTTGTATCCCAGCGAGGAACGCCGGCATGTCCAACAAACAGGTTTCGCCCCTCACTCTGACGCAGATTCCCCGCTGGCGCATCACGCGCCTGCTGGAGATGGTCCAGCGCGGCTATCGCGCCGAGGAGGTCGAGGCCGAACTGACCAGCTGGCTCACTACCGGCATCGAGCGCATTCCCGACACCTTCGATCTGCCGGCCGCGGCGGCGCGTGCGGTGTACGCGAGGTCGGCATCGGGCGAGTCCCTGTTGGGAATGCTTCCCACTGGCGAGGATGGGCGCATCACGGGTCGATGCCGAGACCTGATGGAGTCGGCGGTGTTTGCCGCCATCGCTCCCCACATTGACCAGCTGCTGGAGGATCGGGAGGACTTGCGTGCCTACCAGCCGAGTTTCGGCTTCTCCGAATCCACCGCAAACCCCACTTTCGAGCCCCTCTGAGGCTCGCAATACTCACGACAAGCACGGAGGTGTCCGATGTCGGCAGTTGCATTTGACCAGTTCCACCCAATGCGCGGCGATGTGTGTGATGGCAAGCGCGTGCTGATGGGTGATGGAACCACGGCGGCAATCGCGGCGGTGATGGACGGCTGGCTGGTGATCCATGAAGGGGCCGAGTACGGCCCGTATCGCTCCGCGTGGCAGGTCATGGATGAGCTGGCCCGGATCGAGCGATCCGCACTCCCCAACAACGCTGTTCCGTCCCCTTTGGACGCGGCGAAGGTAGGAATCAATGCAGCAGCCTGACAACCAGGAACCGAACGCGGCGCCTGGACCGACCCGCCAGCAGGAGTTCAACGCACAGCTGGTGAAGATGGTGGTCTTGGCTGCCTGCTCGATCGCATTCGAGCCAGTGAGCTTACTGGCCATCGTGTTTGCGTACGCGGGCGCGGAGGTCGCGGTTGCTTTGCGGATACACACTCAGCAGAACAGGGGGCAGTCATGAGCTTTGAGGGCGCAACGCAACGGCTGCTGCAGGACGCAGCGATGATCCCCCTGGGGAACATCCCCAACGCCGTTCGCAGGTCGGAACGCGAGGCGCAAAGCAAGTCTATTGCCGACGCACTTCATGCCGGCATCTCCGAGAAGGCGATCTTCCTTGCACTGCATGACGGTCGCCATGGTCTGCCCAGCGCGAAGGTTGAACAGCTGATCGCCCTGAAGAAGGAAAGCGTGGCGGTATAGGGCAACAACCCCGCGCCCCAAGTTCAGACCTTGCGTTACTGCAAGGATGTAGGGGACTTCCGCCGAGCATCCCACATGATCACCTTTACCCCCGCCTTTGGCATCATCGAATCGCTGAACCTGTCGAACACCCTGGCAACGGATGCCTTCATTGATGCCGTGCGACCGGAGTGGGAAAAACTCTACCCGAGCGCCGAACAGCTGGTAACGACCACGGCGAGCGACTTGGGCGGGACCTACGACAGCATCACCGAGTTCAACGCTGCAGCGGACAGGCTGATTGCCAACATCCGAACGATGCCGCGTGGAACCTGGGGCTTCATCGCCCAGCGGATGCCCACCAATGACGTCTTCATCGACGCCATCATTTCCACTGGACGGGGCGACGTTGCAATCCACACGTTCACTGATGAGCCGAGCTATGCGGCCATCCTCGGCAAGCTGCAGTACGACGAGATCTATGCCGCCCGTCAGCAGTACCGCGCGTACATCAAAGGCCGCGAGGTCTCGGGTGTCCTGGCAGCCAATAACTGGCGTGTTGGCACCGTCATCCATGACGTCAAGATCGATGGTACCGGCTATGCGTCGGTCGAGATCACCCAGGTCAGTGATGCCTGGATCGTCGTCGAGGCCACCACGCGCAGCGGTCGCGAGCAGCACACCTACCGCATCAACCCCCGAGACATCGAAGTCCATCAGGCCAAGGCAGCCGCATGAGCACCACCCCCAATCCCCTTCAGTCCCATATCGACATCGCGACCACCGGCATCGAGCAGCGTGTGCTGGCCGATCCCGGCACCAGCTTCTGGCTCAAGCAGGCACTGGAGGCCTCGCGGGGGCGTGATCCGCTGGATGCACTGAACGATGCCAGTGCCCTGCACGCGGTTCTGGCCGAGCGGTGGCTGGGGATGGAGAAGGATCATGCACGCGAGGTGGTCGCCGATGTCCACGCGTGATCCCGGAGATCGGGCCGGCCAGTTGCTGACCCTGGAAGCGCTGCGGGCAATATCGACATGGCAGTTCAAACCGGCGATGCGGGACGGTGTTGCGGTGAAGGGCGCAATGCTGGTGCCAATTTACTTCTTCCTCGACGGATTGCCGCCATCGTTGAAGCAGTGGCAGGCGATGGGTGGCACGGAGCGCAACGACGCCTGATGAGGTGATATGGAGAGGCATGAACGCTGTGCCCCAAGGGTCTCAACGGTCAAAGAGATAGCCTTGACTTAGAACATTCGGAGCAGGCAATGGCATCCCTTCCCACCCCGCTGAGTTTCGTCATTACCGGCCGACATAACGGCTACAACAGGAGTCAAATTGA
Source organism: Pseudoxanthomonas japonensis (assembly GCF_043632995.1). NCBI lineage: Bacteria > Pseudomonadati > Pseudomonadota > Gammaproteobacteria > Lysobacterales > Lysobacteraceae > Pseudoxanthomonas > Pseudoxanthomonas japonensis. The sequence continues at coordinate 215,089 of NZ_CP171633.1, forward strand.
GGCTGCAATTGCCCGTGTTGGTGGCAGCGTGCAGCAGTTGGTCACTCACTCAACGCACATCTTCTTCGACTTCGCCGAGAACGGTAAGGGCAGGAAGTACAAGTCGTGGCAACAGGTGGCCAATGAAGGTGGGAAAGTGAAAAGGCTCGATGCGAACGCCTTCGACTTCCTGTTGAACAACCCAATCGCGTTCTATTCCAAGTACATGCAACCCGTGCCGGGACCAGTGGCTTCACCACCGAAGAAGGCGGTTGATCCAGCGGCCTTCATCCCCAAGCGCAGCAGCATGTTCGCGATGAACATCTAGAGCCTCATACAGACGCACACCCCTTCAACACACATAGAGGCTCGACATGCTCAACAACTTCACCACCGACACGTTTGCAAACTCCATCGAGCGCCTGTTCGAGCTGGCCAAGGACAACATTCCGGCCGCCGAGCTGGAGTCGCTGACCGGCCTGCGCAACGCCGTGGTCAACTTGAAAGGGCTGGAGTGCAATATCATCCCGACCTTCAGCACCGCCCACTTGAGCGGATATGAACTGCTCCAGCTGGAGAAGGATGAGCTGAAGATGCCAGGCGTCATACACAGCATGCACAGCTCCTACGGCCCGATGTTCTGGGTTGACCCGGAAGCGGGAAGCGCGGACGTTGAAACCTCGACGCTCCTGCCAGGACTGTCCAACGTGGTCATCTTTGCCCGGGCCAATGGGATCGCATACATTCGCTTTGACGGGGATGGCGAGATCGCCGAGCAGCTGCCCGTTTACGAGCACTGACCGAAGGGGAAGCCCGATGTCCGATGTCGTCATTCAAAGCGATCGCCTCGTTCGCCTGATTGACGGCATTCATTCGCTGTTCGCAACCAGCAGACAGCCCGTCCGCCGGCACTACGAAGCCATCTTCTTCGCCGGCGGCCGGACGGCAATGCAGATTGTTCGTGACTTCCACCTGATTCCGACCGAAGAGCTCTTCCTTCAGGCAATCCAGTTCGCGAATCTGCGTTACCCGTTCGATGAGGTCCTGCTGATCGACCAGCATCCGAGTGAGGGGATCTTCTATGCGGCCGCATCTCGAAGCGGCGGGTACGCTGAGGACACCTACGTCTGGGATGAGCCCAGCGGTAAGTACCAGGTGCAGGAAGGCGAGGTCTTCACCATGGTTGAGATCCCACCACTATTCGAGCGCCCTGAAGGGGCAGTCCCCCCAAGGATCAGCTCCTGGATCAACGCCAACATTCATCAGGCATCGCTCCCCCGTACCTGATTGGACCCAACAGTTCGACGCCTTGCGGCCACCTTCGGGTGGCCGTCTACGTTTGGCGATCCTAGAAAAGAGCTTAAAACAAGGCGTTTTGTGTTCCTGCAACTTTTCCGCACCCCGATCTGCGGCTTGTCAGCTGGGCGAATCTATCCCTGTCGCCGGCAAGACCGGCTCCACCAAAAGCCAACGGGAGACGGCCTTCTAAAACTACCGCCAACCTACCTTACGAGCCCCGATACACATCAGTTCCAATACCCATACCGCAGAAGTCACTGCGGAAAACAACAAGGAAATGCACCACATGAAGAAGTCCTTTTTCTCGCTTGCCCTGATCTCCTCGCTGTTCGCTGTCGCCGCCACCGCCTCCGCCGGCGACTTCAGCACCTCCTACGTCCAGGCCCAGTACGCCGACATGGGTGACAACATCGACGGCACCAGCATCAAGGGCAGCGTCGCGTTCGGCGGTACCGGCCTGTACCTGTCGGGCGAGTACTCCAAGTTCGACGTCGAAGCCGCCGGCGTCGACCTGAAGGAGTCCGTCGTCCTGCTGGGCTACCAGAAGAACGTCAGCAATGCCGTTGCCCTGTTCGGCGAAGCGGGTTATTACCAGGTCGACGTGGGCGGTTTCGACGCCGATGGCTATCAGGCCGGCGTCGGCGCCCGCTTCGCTGCCGGCAAGTACTTCGAGCCGTACGTGAAGGTCGCCTACACCGACGTGGACGAGATCGGCGGCGCCACCGAAGGCACCATCGGCACGCTGATCAAGCCGTGGGCCAACGTGGGCTTCAATGCGCAGTACAGCTTCGGCGAAGACTCCAACGCCGACCTGTGGAAGGCCGGCGTGCGCTTCAGCTGGTAAATCCGGCGCGAAGCAAACCAGAAAGGGCGCCCAATGGGCGCCCTTTTTCATGGGCGTGCGGAAACATTGCCCCCCAATTTCGCTATCCGTCCAGACGCCAAACTGAGTCCATAGCCAATCAGGATGACTCCGGATGACCTGCACCATCGACATGATGATCAACACCACGGCCGACCTCGCCCAGCTGCGCATGGAGTTCGATCAGTACCGCAGCGCGTACATCGGATCGCTGGAAGCCTTCATCGCAGCCAACGCCGGTCGCATCAAGGTACTGAAGTGGGAGATCGAGTCGATCCACGAAACGGTCGACGCCTATGCGGTCAGCGCCATCGTGTTGGAGCGAGATGACGGACAGTCACTGGATCTTTCCAGCCCGCACTCACTTGAAAGCCGCGAGGTCGAGTGGGATGCCTACTCCGATGGCGGCACCATCGCCGAGATCGTCTCCAAGCTTCAGTACAACGGGATCGAGGATGACGAGATGGTCGATGCTGCCTTCGCGAAGTGGGCGGGCGTGCCCAACCTGATCGGACTCTCGCTGGCAGATGCCATGTTCGAGTGGGTCCGGGCCCAGCCGGATCTCGCAGACAAAGGCAGCATCGAGATCTCCGAGTTGCAGGAATCCTGATCCCCCACGCCGGGATCTCACCCGGTGCGATTCTGTCATCACAGACCTAGCAGGAACTGCGCATGATCCAGACCCAGAACGCACAAGCTCCGGCACAGGCATGCCGCTGTCAGGCACCTGTCGACCGGCTGGCCAATGCCCTGAGCACCATCAATGGTGAGCGTGGACGCATCACCGGTGCGACGTGGACAGAGGAGCGCTACGAGAGCCTCGGCCAGCCGATGTGCCGCTTTGATGTGACCCTGCTGCGAGATGACGGGCAGCAAGTCAGGGTGGGTGGCACGTGGGATCTGGAAGAGACGCAGATCCTTGCATTGCGTTACCCAGACGCCAGTGCGGCGATCGAGCTGCTCAACAATCGGGCCGATGAGATTGAGGATGACTGGGATGAGCAGAACATGCTCTTCACCACGTGGTCCGAGAGTCAGATCGGGACCGAGTGGCTGCACCAGCTGCACTACTGGCTGGCCGGCACTGACTTCAATGGCCGCACGTCGGTCTCCTTTCCCTACAAGGCCGCGCTATGACACCCCATGAGCTGAAGATGATGGCACGGCACCTGCCGCCGTCTATCCGCAGGAGCATTGGAATTCGTGATCTGGCGCCGGATCCGGGGCTCACCTTGTTCCAGAGGTGGCCGCGTGCGGGGCATCTTCGTCGCCTGATCCACACGGTCCACGAAGTCCGGTGGGCTCGCCAGCGGTCCGGTCTGATCTTCACCGTGCATCTGGCCGGCGGCCGCCAGTGCGAGCTACCGGAGAGGCCCCAACTGCCCACTCAAGACTGGACCGGGGACATCGAGTGGCCAGCAAGCTTCAAAGCCAAGGCGCGTGAGCTGAGAACCACGCCCGCCAACCTCCATACAGCGATCGGCATGCTCCAGGATCTCGCCCGCTGGAACCCACGCAACGACCGCATCACATTCCCGCGGTAAGTAGGAAAGAACATGTTTGATCTACTCCAGAAGAACTTCGCTCCCTTCAGCCTGCGCAGTGTCCGCACTGTACGTGCAGGAGCCGCGGACGAATGGGCCGCCACGATCTGTGTGAATGGTGCCGCCGTGGGCAAGCTGATCACGCTGCCTGAGACCGATGGCGAGGCCGGGGAGTCGGCCGCGCGGGCAGAAGACAGTGCGCCCGTGTACGCAATGGACCTGTGCTTCACCGACGATTGCCACCAGACGCACTTCGAGCAGCACACCCAGGCGCTGATGCGTGCCGGCGTACTGGTCGAGCAGGACCTGCACAATGCCATGGTGGACTTGCTGACCCTGATGGCGGACGCCTACCTGGGTGACAAGGCCATGTTCCGCCTGGCCAAGGACGGGGAAACGATCTTCCGGCTGCGTTCGGATCCGATCAACGCCTACCGTCGAAGCAAGAGCCCCTACAGCCCGACGCTGGGTCAGGAGCTGAAGCTGCGCTACGAGGATGTCGAGTGGGTGCTCAATGAGCGTCTTGGCTCGCATGCTGGCGCCGGCGCCCCTGTGCTGCAGCTGGTGTCCAGCTCGAACGGCACGCGTCACTGAGGTCCCCATGCGACAGGGAAACTTCATCAACCAGGTGGCGCTGTCTTTCAGCCTGGAGGCCTATCATCAGTCCAGCTGCGCGATTGATCCCTCCAGTGTGGAGAGTGTGGCCAACGCGAAGCGGGGCTACCTGCTGATGGTCGAGATCGATCGTGGAGAGCAGGGAACGCGGTGGGAGTGTCGATACGCAGGTACTGCTGACCAGCTGCAGCAGGCCTGGTCGGAAGACGTCAATCTGGCCATCGACGCCGGCGTTGATGCCGCAAGGCTGTGCAACTGGTTCGAGGGCGTTCTCTCAACTGCGATTCCGACCACCAGGCTGACCGCAGATACCTTCGATGGCCTGCTTGCCCACATGAAGTGGGACGCGCCTTCGCTGACCAGGTGCAAGCGGGAGCCTCTGACCCTGGTACTGGCATCGAATGGGGCATTGGAGGTCGAACGCACGCAGCTTGTCCTGACCGCGGACACCCTGCAGGCAATCGAGCTACGCCTGGGCTGGCTGCTGGCCACCGGCGGCGGAGCTTATGCACCAAGGTTCGCTCTGGAGTCCCAAGCCGCCCTGAAGAGGCTGTGCACGAAGATCTGCCGCCTGCACGCCATGAGCATGGGGCAGTTTCGCTGATGACGGTCTGGGTGGAGCAGGCTCAGTGGATGCGGATGGATGTGCTGTGTGGCCACCTGCTTTCCGATGACCTGCAGGCCCTCCACGACCTGGCGCTCAAGCTCGAGCTCGACCGCGGCAAGTACTTCAACAGGCACGCCCTGATTCCACACTACTCGATCCCGGAAGGGATGGTGCCGGTCGCCATTGAGGTCGGGGCCGTTGAGCTGCGCCCCAGCGATCGAGCCCGGGTGCTGGGGAGGGTCCACCACCTGATGGCGTCAAGGGACAGGCAGGCGGGTGAGCGTGGACCTGACGCCCTACCCAGACGTCGGAAGGGTCAGCAGACCCTGTTCGATGGTGATGGGGCCTGCGAATAAGCCCCTCCAGACAGCCCGATTCCGGCGAACCATACGGGGGCTCATTACATGGCCAGGGGGCTAACTTGGACGCAATCCCAGAACAGGTTTGCGTCCCAATGGGCAAAGGTTCCTTCTTCTTCAGAGGCTTGATCTATCCGAGCACGGCAGCACTGCTGGTTGGCCTGGCGCTGGCCAGCACACCTGAGGCTGAGGCCACCCAACCAGGCGAGGCCGTACGCCCGCAAATGATCCGGACAGTTTCAGAGTCTGGCGGGGATGTGGTCAATGCGGTGGAGATGATCCGGTACCCCACGGTGGCCAGCATGACGCCGCCGGCGAGATCCGCGGCGCCTCGGGCGGCGGCACAGCCGGCGACCAGGAAAAAGGCAAGCCGACGCGTCCTGCCGGAGCAGGACCCTGCAGTGGTGCATTGCGTGACCCAGGCCGCGGCGAGCTTCGGTGTTGAGCCCACGCCGATGTATCTGATCCTGGACGTGGAGCGGGGCACCCTTGGCAAGGTGTCCATGAACAAGAACGGCACCTATGACATGGGTCCGGCGCAGATCAACTCAGCGTGGCTGCCGAAACTGTCCCGATACGGCATCAGCGAATACGCCGTGACCAGCGACCTGTGCACCAACGTGCGTGTTGCCATGTGGATCTACGCCACGGAACTCAAGCGCCACAACGGCGACATCATCAAGGCCATCAAGCACTACCACTCGCCCACGCCCGTGCATCAGCAGCGCTACATCGGCCTCATCGCCAAGCGCTCCAGTGAACGCACCACGATCCTGGGCCAAACCACTACCGCACTCGTCAGCAACCAATAAGCGATGACCACTCGTCTTAGCGTCCAGAAAGTACGCGAACTCACCTCGGAACTCTCGGCAATCATTCCGCGGGTTCGTGCCGTAGTGACCGAGCCCCGTGGAAAGCACAAGGATCGCTCGCAGTCCAACGACACCCCCATGGTCACGTTGATGGAGATGGAGGCCAAGAGCGCCCACAACCGCTCCTACATCGTGACCGCACGCGAGCATGCAGAGCAGGTCATCATCAATCGCGAGAAGGCTGTCAGCCCCGAGCGTGCGCGGCAGGCATGGGGCCTGATGAGGGATCTGTATGAAGGCATTCCCCACTCGCGGATCTGCATTAATCCCGATGCTCCGCTTGGTCGGAAGGTCACTGCAGACGGGGTGATTACGTCGGCAAACGGTTCCAGCACCGATGCCAACCCGCTGCTTTCCTTCTCCATCAACAGCATCAAGCAGGCCTTTCCTGACGCTGCCACGCTGGTCATTCGCGGCATCCGGCGCGGTCGCTCCAGGAACTATGTTGAGCTTACAGATGCCAATGGCGGGCTGATGCTCGCTACCGATGTCAACGCCCTGGTCTATGCGCTGCAGTCGATTCTGCTCCCGGCCAACGATGAGGAAGCCAAGTACCACAGGCGCCGGCTCAACCAGTGGATGAGTCTCCTCGGTGTCGATCGGGAGGTCTTCGCCCAGCACGGTCTTTCGGCAATCCACACCATCGCCCGCCTCGACATCGCCGATACCTGGCACCTCAACACCAGCAACTGAAAGAACGCACCTGATGAACAAGAAAGACCTGGCACTGCTGCTGTCCCATGAACTGGACATTCCCAAGCACAAGACCACCAAGGCTGTTGCCGTTCTGTTCGATGCCATCGTGGCTCAGCTGGACAAGGGCCGCGAGGTGAACATCAGTGGGTTCGGCGTCTTCGCCAGCGAGCCGGTGACGGTCTATGCATCGAGTACGCGCCGCCTGGCGCCCGCGCTACAGGCCACCCACACCATTCGCCGACCGACCTTCCGGCCGAGCAACGGCTTGACCCGGAAGCTCTCGGCATGAAGAAGGGCTTCGGCCAGCGCAGCGCGTGGGAGAAGCACCTGCAGGGGCAGGCTGTCTCGACGGCGCCGGTGATGCTGCGCAGCCGACCCGCTCGCCGGAACCAGCCGACTCGTCCCAGCAAGAACGCATACCTCGCGCAGCTGGTGTCCTCCGCCAACGCAGTGCTGCAGTTGGATGCGGCGGTGCCCGATCGCCAGGAATTTCCGATGCTGGCAGTGCCAAAGCCTCGCATGTCGGTTCGGGACAAGTTTGCTCCTCGGGCGTGCGTTCGTCGCTACAGGGCCTTCGGCGATGAGCTACGTCTTCGTGGGGCAAAGCTGCCGCTGAACTACCGCATCGAGTTCCATTTTCCGATGCCCAACTCCTGGCCTGAGTCCATCAAGGTGCAGATGGATGGAAAGCCCAAGATGACCCGGCCCGACGGAAGCAACCTGATCAAGGCTGTCGAAGACCATCTTGTCCCCAAAGACGAAACCCTGTTCAAAGGCACGTTCGAGAAGTACTGGTCCAGGACGCCTCGAATTGTGATCACCAAAGGCGAGAAAGGATCCCAGTCATGACCTCCATCAGCAGCCGGATCGTGCCGGCATCCACGACGTTGAGCCTGATCCGATCCTTCGTGCGCGACTTCCATGAGCAGCGCCATCCGATTCATGAAGTGGATGCCAACGTCCTGGCAGGAGAGCTGTTCTCTCTTCCCGCCGCCACTCGGCACCCAGACTTTGACGTATCTGGCGCGGGGCAGGCGGCCGCTGCAGTGAAGATGGAAGGCCGCAGATGGATTCTTGTCTGCCACGACAGCATGTCAGGCCAACGCCCGGTAGCAACGGCGCACATCAACGTCGGCATGAACCTCAACAGCAACGGCGTACAGCTGGTCCTGAGCGTCACCGCCGTTCGCAACATTTATCCGCACCGTCAGCTGCCGTACCGATTGGAGCGAGTGTTGGTGCGAAACATCACCACGATGTTCTGGTCATATGTGGACAACCCCGCGACGCGTGATGAAGCTCCTGTCACGTACCCCAAGACCAAGTGTGCCTGACACATGAGCGCCGTCGCCCCGAAGTTCGTCTCGCGCGGTGAAAGAAACAAGGGCCCCACTGTGGGTCACGACGGCGCCATTAAGGTTGAATCTCTACCGTTTGGACTTCTCGACGTGGCACCCGAACCGAAAATCCGAAAGCGCCAGGTCGATGCCGATGTACTCGCGGCTGCAGAACGCGATGGCTTCACCGCCTTGCAGGCTCGCGTTATCGCGGGCCGCATGAAGGCGCAGGAAAGCCAGGAGCCCATCGGAAAGCGCGTGCTCCCCCGGATTGCGGATTTGGACTCCTACCAGCTGCTCCCCGACATTGAGCAGGCCGTTGACCGCATCTGCAGTGCCGTCATCAATGGCGAGGTGATCGCTTGCGTCGTCGACCATGATGCTGACGGATCCACCGCCGGCGCGGTCATGCTGACGGCGCTGGTCGACCACTTCGGAGTCGACAAGCAGAACGTACTGCTCTTCAACTCGCACCGAATGAAGGAAGGTTACGGCGTCAGCAATGCGGTTGTGGACCGCATCCTGCAGCATCAGCCCCGTCCGACCCTGATCGTCACTGGCGATCAAGGCAGCGCGGACCATGATCGGATCACGCGGATGCTCGAAGAGGGCATCGAGACGGTTGTCACCGACCATCATGAGATCCCGGCGCGGGGCGTACCGGAAGACGCGATCGCGGTCGTCAATCCTGCCCGCGAGGACTCGGACTTCCCCGATAAGAACGTTGCAGGCTGCCATGTCTCCTGGTTGGTGATGTGCGCTGTCCGTGCCGAGCTGATCAAGCGTGGCCACCTGCCGGAGAACGCACCGCGTCTGGGTGACTTGCTGGACTGGGTGGCGCTGGGCAGTGCGTGCGACGCCGTGAGCCTGTCCAAGTCGATCAACAATCGTGCCCTGATCGCCCACGGCCTGAAGGTGATGAACGCCAAGCGCCGCCCCGCGTGGGAAGGCATGGCCGTCGTTCTGGGCAAGCAGGATGCCTACACCGCTCCCGATCTGGCATGGAAGATCGGCCCCCGACTGAATGCCCGCTCGCGGCTCAGCGAGGCGATGACGGGCGTGCAGTTCCTGATGAGCACGAACCACGACGATGCTGTGCAGCTGGCTACGGTCCTCGAACAGGACAACACCACGCGCCGGGCCATCGAGAAGGAACTGACCGCGGCCGCGATGACGCTGGCCTCGTTGCAGGTGAGCAGCGGTAGCCCCGCCATCGTCGTTCGTCTGGACAACGGACACGCCGGCATTCACGGTATAACCGCTTCTCGCCTCACTGAAACCTTTGGCCGGCCCACCATGATGCTCTCGCCCAAGGAGGGTGAGGTAGGCGTGTTCACCGGCTCGCTGCGCACGGCTGCCGGCGTCAACGTCAAGCAGGCGATGGATCAGGTGAATGAGTGGGAACCGGGCATGTTGCTCTCCCATGGCGGCCATCACGGCGCCGGCGGCCTGCGTGTCCAGGCCGCGAACATCGAGTTACTGCAGGAACTGTTCTGCGAGGCAGTTCTGCTGCAGGTCAATCCGTCGCAGCTTCACCCGCAGATCCTTTCCGATGGCGAGCTCGATCGCTCCCCGACGTTGAGCATGATCGACGAACTGGCCCAACTGGAACCGTACGGGCGCGAGTTCGAGCCGCCGGTCTTCCACGGCCGCTTTGACGTTCTCACCGCCAAGGTCATCGGTGCCGATGGCACCCATCTGAAGCTCAGCCTGAAGGACCAGTACGGTGGAGTGACCTCCGCCATCTGGTTCGGCGCAGTGAAGAAATCGGTGCTGCGTCCGGACGATGGAGAACCCATCCCTCCGGTGCAGGCAGGCGACGAGATCAACGCTGCTTTCACTCTTTCCGCGAACACCTTCCGTGGCAACACCACGGTGGACCTTCAAATCAAACATGCCCGCAAGGCATCCAACCCAACGAGCTAATCGCATGTCCCTGTTCAACAATGCCCACAAGTTCTTCCTGGTGTTCGCCGTTTCGCTGGCCCTGTACGGGTGCAGCAAGACCGAGGAGGGCCTGATCGACGCTTCGTCGCAGGAAACGCTGGTCCAGTCGGTGGAGAAGATCCGCGGCGGGCTCACGGACCGCGCGGAACTGGACAAGCTCGATGTGGCGCTGGCTGACGTCGCCCGCTTCAGTATCGATCCCCAGCTGGTCATGCAGCAGGCGGCCAAGGGTCGTATGCCGACCAAGGAAGAGGCCTTCAGCAAGGTCAAGCCCCTGGTCGACAACCTCAGCAAGGATGAACTTCTGGCGCTGGCCGGCAAGCTCCGTCAGACGTACATCACGCAGCTGGCCACCTACGAGAAGCAGCTGGCCGATTTGCGCCGCCGGCAGCAGGCTGCGGAGGACATCGGCACGCGAATGGCCAACTTCGAGGTCGTCAAGGCCGACTACGCCAATGCCAGCGCATCGCTTTCGGAAGCGGCCGGCGCATCGGCGCTTCGACTGAAGCTGACCGTCCAGAACAACCTGGATGTGCCGGTGTCCAAGGCGGTGATGATGGTGAACTTCGGCCCCGATGGCAGCCTGACCCCGTGGCTGAGCCAGCGAGTGACCAAGGAATTCGACAAGCCGCTCCTGCCCGGCCAGACCGCTGACGTTGAGGTGTTCAGCTACTTCAGCGGCGTGGCCAAGGGTGCCGAACAGATCAAGCCGGTCTTGGATGCCGCCATGGTCGAGCTGTCGGGCGCCGACGGAAAGGTGCTGCTGGCTGCGCCGAAGTGGGAACAGGGCGATGTCACCCAGCTCAACGTGCTGGAAGCCGCCGTCTCCCACATCCGTACTCAACTGGCGGTAACGGCCGTGAGCATGGGTAGCACCAGGGCAACCCAGTGAAGCCTGACTTCGGCCGCCACGGCTACCTGATTGGCGGCTTGCTCATTGCCGTCGGATTCGCTGGTGCCGTTGCAGTGAACAAGCTATTGCCGTCCGGTGATGCCGATCGCACGCCACAGAGCTTGCTCAGCAAGACCACAGCCAGGCCCGCTGTTGCGGTGAATCGACTGTCGGGCATGAGCGGTACAGGCGAGCAGGCGCTTGATGTGGTCAGTGCCAACCCGCTCGATCAGCTGGCCAGTCACCCGGGTCGAGTCGCCGCGCTGTCGGAAATGGGACAGTTCGCTGATGGTGACCCAGCCTTCACCCTCACCATCAACGCACCGAACATTGATGTCGCGCTGGATTCGCTTCGGCAGATCTATGCCGCGATGCCTGAAGCGGACGCGCAAGCCTTGGACTTCGCTGTTCGATTCCTCGCTGTGACCCGCCTGAAAGGATCTGACTTCACGGCCTTCGGCCAAGACCCCACGTCGATTCCGGACTCGGCGCTCTTCCAGCACATCCTTCCCACCATCAACGGCCGCACTCCCATGCAGGTGATCGTTGAGGCCAGGCAAGAGCAGGAGCGCCTGAAGCAGGCACGGCAGGAGATCCCCGTCGATCCCTTCGATCGCATCGAGATGGAGCGCCGCGGCCAACCGCCGGGCATGTCCATCCCTCGATAAACCCCTTTCCGCAGTACAGAGGCACCATGCACTTCAGCAAAGTCATCGCATTCACCTTCCCGCCAGGCATGGACTTCACGGCTCTCGAAGCCATGCTGTCTGATCTGGAGTTCAAACCTTGCGAGCCGTCGGCGATGTCCAGCGCCGGCTTTGTGCAGCCGGTCCACATGGATGATGCCCCCTTCGCCTACAGGACCGGTGAGCTAATCCTGGTGGCAGTGCAGACCGAGACCCGCATCGTTCCTCCGGCGGTGGTCAATGAACGTCTGGCCGCGAAAGTGAAGGATCTGGAGGAGAAGGAAGGGCGCATTCCCAGCAGCCGAACCCGGCGACGCCTTAAGGAGGAGGTGATCGCGGATCTGATGGCCCGAACCTTCACCACCAAGAAGAGGACGTACGCGCTGATCGACCTCGAACGCAACCTATTCCTTGTCAACACCAGCACCAGGAAGACTGCGGAGAACGTCGTTTCGCACATCCGCTCCGCACTCGGCTCGTTCCCTGCCATTCCCCTGTCGTCACAGGACTCGCCGGCAAGCCGGATGACCGACTGGCTTGCCAGTGGCAACCTGCCTGAAGGGTGGTCGCTAGGGGATGAGTGCGTGTTGAAGGGGCCCGATGCGGCCAGCGTGCGGATCAAGGGCGTGGATCTGCATTCCGATGAGGTGACCAAGCACATCGAGGCCGGCATGAAGGTGTCTCGTGTCGCCGCCAGCGCCGGCGAGGACTACGAGTTCGTCCTGGACGAATCGCTTGCGATCACCAAGTTCGCCGTCTTGGTCGAAAGCGAACTGCCTGAGACGGAGGACATGATGGCCTTCGTCAACGCCCAGCTATTTCTCTTCCACACGTACCACAAGCGGCTCATGGATACTCTTCGCGGGTCGTTCCAGCTCAGCCTGGCTGCCTAGTTGCCAGCGAATCCCTTCTTTTCGTCGCCGTTTCATCGCGGCCTATCAAGGCGTGTACCAACCATCCCAATCGAAAGTCTGGGCAACTTGCTTTCCGCAAGCACTTGGCCGCCACGTTGGATCATCCTGTTCGTAGGCGCAAAAGACGCGCTTCAGCTGCCCATCGTGAATATTCCAAAGCAACCTGAGCACAGGTGTTTCACCAGCAGTTGGTTGCTTTGGTCTCAGTTCCGTCATGAAGAGAACATGCCCATCCTGTTCGACGCGTAGCGAATGTACGGTGACCTTCTGTGTGGCTGCAGCCGCTGTTCCAACGCGAGCAGCATGACGCTGCATGAAATCGCTGAGCAGGTGATCTTCCATGGCGGATATTACTTCAGGCGTGACCTGCGCATTTCGTTTCTCGGGTGGAAGGAATTCGCTTGCGACAGTGACTTGAATGGGTCGAGAGGTTTTCGCTGGACTCGCGGACTCTTTCGCTGGCGCTTCTGCTTTACGGTCTGCATAGACCACGCCAGTGACTATGAATACTCCAGTGGCGACGAAAACGACCCAACCAATCCAAGGGCGGAAAAGAGCTATGGCGATTCCAAGAGCCAATGCGACCAGGCTCAATCCAAGCGCTGAGGCATAGGCCATAAGAACGCCTAAGAAGCCAGGTTCTGGCTCATGCGTTCCAGTCAGGATTGCAATTGGCAAATACACGGCCCAAGGACCAATAAGCAGCATGGCCAGCACGTGTAGAAGCCGATATGGCCACCCCCTGCGCGGCGGTGTGGTCTTTTCCATGTTCCCCATCCCCCAGTGCGGCGAACTGCCGGCGGCAAGACTATTGCAAGTCCGAAGCCCTCTTGTCACCTGGTCAAGCTCGGCATGAAGTGGAAATGAGAAGGCCCGGTTACCCGGGCCTTTTGCGTATCAGCCTTCCTGCCGGAAGTCCCACGGATTGGCGAACTTGCTGTCCCACAGACCGAGGCGTTCGCGCTTGGCTTTGCCCTCGGTGATTGCATAGGTTTTCGTGATCGACCGGTAGGCAAGCGCCCAGCCGTTGCTGACCATCTCCGCGGCGATGTCGAGATCCCCCATGGTGCAGGTGGCCACGATCCGGCCGTAACGGTCATTGCCCTTGGAGATGCAGGACAGCTCGTTGGTGGTGATCAGCTGCTGCAGCCAAAGTGCCGATCGGCGGCCACAGTCCCACTCGCCGGTTGAATGGATGCAGTTCTGACCCAGCTCCGGAGCGTCGATGCCGTACAGGCGGATCCGCTGGCCAGCGACATCGATCGTGTCGCCGTCGATCACCTGGGCGACGCCAAGGATGGCGCCGACCGATTCCTGGGCGCCGCGGCGGATCTCCTCCTTGGACTTGATCATGCCGCCCAGGTCTACCTTGTCGAGCACACCAGCCAGCGAAGGGGAGTCGCCTGAGGCCTCGCCGGCGGCGGCCGGCTGGCGGTAGTCCGGAATGGGACTGGTCAGGGGCGGTGGGGAGTAGTCCTTGGGGGATAGGCCGAAGGCCCGGGCAATGGGTGCCAGGGGGTTCTCGTCGCCGCCCTCGGCGTCTGCGCCAAGGGAATTGATGAGGTAGATGCCGCCTCCAAGCACGGCGCACATGACCACGCCGGCGCCGATAAGGCCGCGCCACTGGGGCTTTGTCTTCTTCATGGGCTCACCCAAGGGATAGGAGCCGACAGGGTACGAAGGGCGTCATGCGTTGAATCCCAAGAATGAAGGGGTGATTTGCCCCTTTTTTTGGGGGAACCTGAACGCCTATGCTTCACGCCTCAGACGAAGCCGTACATTTGGGACAGATGAGCGCAGACCAGCCGAAGGACCAGGAAGTCCCCACGACGGCGATCCATGACCCGGGCCAAGCCTGGTTTCTGGCCCGCTACCAGGTGCTGCGGGACATCGCCAACGACGTGACGGTCATGGGCGAGCTGGCGGTGGAGCACAACAAGACGCCCACCGAGCTGGCTGCCCGCATCGTGGAGGCCCTAGGTACCTTGGCCCAGAAGGAGTGGGAGGGGTACGCCCAGCACGTGGGCAGGAAGAACCAGGCGCTGGCTGACAGCCTGCTGGCCACGGCCCCGCCTACCGGGGTCTATATGGAGCACTACCCGGCCGAGGACATGGATCTCCCGACGGCCGCGTGGGAATCTGTCCCTGTCGAGGTCAGTGGCGCCCTGTACTGGAAGGGGGACAGCCAGGACCCGGGCTTCTCCATCCCGCCGCTGATGCCGATGACGCCGGCGCCGGCACCTGGTCCTGACCTCGAAGTGATCGAGCTGGTCGATAGGCGACACATCGCCACAGCGATGATGCATGAGCTGATGGAGCGGTTCGGCCAGACGGCAATGGATGTCATGGCAACCTGCGAGCCCCAGATTGCCTGGCGCCGCCTGCGGGTGCTCAGTCAGTTCTATCGAGAGGAGTTCGTCCTCGCGCGCAAGGCTCTTTCCGCGGATGAGCTGAAGGACTGGGACAAGTCGGATCTGGACGACTGCAGCCTTGCCGACGCTTCCCGGGTCATTGGCGATCGCGCATTCACCGCGCTGGCCATCCGCGTTCTGAGCCTGGGAGCGCTGACCGCGGCGCTGACGAAGTGGATCCTCTCCATGGACAGCCGCCGGCCTGATCCAAGGGCGGCCAGTCCGCAGTCGTGCGTGCTGGACAAAGTACTTGCCTGGGTGGCGAGCTACGAGAAGGCGCTCACCTCGTTCAACGAATCGCTACTGCTGCAGCGTGAGATGGTCCCCGCGCAGTGGGACGTCGAGATCATCCAGCGCCCATATCCGGGATTCCTCCCGATTGCCGTGGCGCGGCGCAAGGGCGTGTGACCTCACCCTTACACCGGCACCCGGTGCCGATCAATCCAGCTTCTTGAGCAGCTGCAGCAGCAGGCGGCGCAGTTCCTGCTTTGTGATGACGACATCCTTGTTCTTGGTGTGGCCCTTGCGGCTGCCGGAAAGGAATTTGTCGACGTACCAGTTGAGGATGGAGATCACCATCGGAAGGGAGATGGAGGCATACCATCCCTTTTTCGTTGCTCGCTTATCAGCATTCAGATTGAAGAGCGTGTATGTGCCTTCATCAATGCGGCGCGAGTCCATACTTGACAGCGGACACCTTCCGAACTGGGTGATCTCTTTCTCACCGTCCACAATCTCATTGGTCTCGAACCAGAAGTCATCCTTGCCGCCCTTGGGCAGCTTGCCTTTCGGGTCAATAGCCCGGTACTCGACTTCTCTCATAAGTAGATCGCTCAACTGCTGGTAGCTGAGCTTGATCGAGGGCGTCTCGACTCCCTTGCGGAAGAAGGAGACATTGCCGGAAGTGAACTCCAAGCGCCCCTTGCGCTCACTTGTCCGGCCAATGATCTGAATCGTGGTGGAAATAGTCGACTTCGGCTCGCGTGCTGACACTCGATTCCCCTCTTTGCTGGCCCCTGAAAGCCGAATGCTATCAAAGAAGCGGACACAGGCCGGACGGGCGGAATGCTTTCTGCAGCAAGTCTGCGCCCTCATCGGGGATGCGTTGGTATCTGCATCCTTGAGGCATCAACAGCCTCTCCGAAGTTCGCCGCATGAACGCAGATGTCCTCAATCAGTCGAGCAACCAGGTCGCCTCAGTGCTGGAGGCGGTTCGCAACGAAGCTCTTTCGTTCGCTGATCGCTTGCACACGATTCAAGGGGGCGTGCGTCTCCAGGGCTTTGATCCGCATTCCTTCTTCGAGAAGGCGGTCAAGGAAGCCTACGAACACCTGCAGGATGCTTTCCTGCGTAGCCGTATGTGCTTCGGCCGGCGTCCGGACATCAATGACTACGAGATCAAGAGGGAGTTCTTCAGCGACCTGGACTGCCACCATAAGACCGACATTGCAGACCTGAACATCACGGCTGCGGTGAAACGCGCTATGAGCAGCTTGGACACGTTGCTGCCGTCCGAGGCGGCGGAGAACGAAGTCAGCCGGCAACTGGCAGCCCGATTCAACAATGAGTTCCGCCTTGAGCACAAAGAGGTCGTGCAGCGCGGTGGGTTCATTGTGCTGAGCTACGGCGCGACCATCGACTCACTTACCAAGCAGTACGACAAGCGAAACGACTACAGCTACCACACCAATGAGTGGATCTGTAAGCAGCTCGCCGTACTGCAGGAGATGGTCGTGCACTTCAATCGGTCCACTGGCAAGAACCAGCCCACCAACATCGTGACCTACTACGACCTGCAGCAGCATACACGTGCACTTTCCCGGAGCCCCAAAGTCATTGACGTGTGCGGGTTCAAACTGAAGTTCGGTGTCTCCCGGTACGAGTTCCACCTCTCGTCCGAGTTCGCGGAACACGTGAGCACGATGATCTCCCTCCACAACCATTAATTTCCCGCCGCCCCCGCCGATAACGCACCGGACCCCCAAAGGAATGAGCATGAATCGCATCACAGTTTTCGTCGCCGCCATCTTCTCGCTGGCATCGATTACCGCTAACGCCGGCACGCAGCAGCCGCGCGAAGAGATCGCCCGCTGGGGTCAGATCAGCGCCGCAGCATGGCCGCTGGCACAGGCCAACGCTGAGCTGTGTGGCGAGACGACGGGCCCTGCATTGGGCTTCGCGCAGGTTGGCTCGCTCGACAACCGCCCGATGATCTTCGGTATCGGTGAAGGCTCGCCGGCGGCGACGGCAGGCCTGCAGGATTTCGATGAGCTGGTCGCTTTCAACGGCAAGGCGCTCAAGACCCGCAAGATCGAGCAGGTGACCGAGCGATACGACGAAGTGTTAGCCGACCAGGCCAAGATCGGCCAGCCGCTGCAGGTGACCTATCTGCGCGACGGAGCGGAGGCGACGGTTGAAGTGACTCCCGTGTCGGCCTGCCAGTTCACCGTGGTCTACGTGCCGAAGCCGATCCCGACCACGACGCAGGGTACTGCGCTGCTGCTGGGCAATGCGATCGACAACTACGCCGACTCGGCCAGCGAGATCCGCACCTACATCAGCCGCTACCTGGCTCGCATCATCCTCGACCACCAGGGCCAGAACCAGAAGCAGGGCCGCAAGTTCAACCTGCTGTCCGGCGCTGCAGGGTTCCTCACGGGCCATCAGGCACCCGTGTCGGGCAATGCGCTTGCACGCTTCCGCAATGGCGAGGCACAGGATCTTGAGCAGGACTACCTGAGCGTCTACCTATTGGCACGTGCAGGTGATGACGTCAGTTCGGTCGATGCATTCTGGACTGAAGTTTGGGGTCAGATGACGGGCAATCGCTTCATCGGTCGGGCGCTCGGCCAGTCCCAGGGCTCGCCGGAGCGACTGCAGGAGCTGACCGCTGCACGTGACGAAGTGCTGGCAAAGGTGCAGGCCGGTCAGGAGCTGCTGCCGGAAGGACGCCGCGCAGGCGAGGGCTAATATTTCAGCCCAGCAAAGAGAAAGGCGGCCATTCTGAACTGACCCCCAAATATTGGACGGCTCGGTTTACCGCTTGCGTTACCTAGGACGAGCCCGGAACTATCTAGGCTCGTCCTTCTTATTTTGAACGTTTTACCGGCAATGGCGGAGACAAAGCTGACAGCAGCTGTTCTTCCAGAGGCTTCAGCAGCTTCGTCCTTTCTTCCTTGAGGCCATCGGGCCGGTCAAGGACCTCACAGGTCATCTGACAGCCCCCTGTCGAGAGCGGCTGCAGTAGGATCTGGCCCAGTTCGCCAACGGCCGCGTGATACAGGGTGTAAGCCACACCGCCACCCGTGAGCGTGCGACGTTCAGCCCGAACTTCTTTAGGCCACATTGTTACCTCCGATCTTTAGGCCGCCAATGGCCGGAGTCAATACTGCACAGGGCTCAAGCCGTTGAGCTTCAGCATGATACGGTCGTTGTTGTAGTAGTGAAAGTATTCAGCCACCTCCTTGCGCAGTTGCTCCACGCTGGTGAACTGCTTCAGGTGGAACAGCTCGGTCTTGAGGGTTGCGAAGGAGCTCTCCATGGCAGCGTTGTCCAAGCAATTGCCCTTACGGGACATGCTTTGGGTGATCTGTTGTTCGTCTAGTTGCCGCCGGAAAGCGCTCGTCTGGTACTGCCAGCCCTGATCCGAGTGAAGCACCAGCGGTCGCCGTGATCGTCGCCTAGCCCATGCCTTATCCAGCATGGCGCGGACCATCTTGAAAGACGGCTGGACATCGAGCTGGAACGCCACGATTTCCCTGTTGTAGAGGTCCATGACCGGCGACAGGTACAGCTTCTCGCCGTTAACCTTGAACTCGGTCACGTCCGTCACCCATTTCTGTTCTGGCTCATCAGCTTTGAAGCGCCTCTCCAGGACGTTGGGCGCGATCTCCCCGAGCTCACCCTTGTAAGACCTATATCGCTTGGGCCTGACCAGCGACTTGAGCCCCATGGCCTGCATGAGCCTCTGAACAAGCTTGTGGTTGATGGCCTCGCCGAGCTGGCGCCGCAGCGCCGCGGTGATGCGCCGATACCCATAACGTCCTTTGTGACGGTCGTAGAGCGCCTGGATGGCGGCCTTGAGATCGGCATGCCGATCCCCCAGCGCCAGCACCTTGGCCTGGTAGTAGTAAGTGCTACGGGCCAGCCCGCTAATGGCCAACAGGTCCGGCAGAGCATGCTGCTGCCTCAGTTCAAGCACTACCCGCGCTTTGTCGGCGGGATCGTGGACTTCGCTTGAACCAAGGCATCGAGTTTTTTAGGTATGCCACCTCCGCACGCAAATACGCGTTCTCCTTGAGCAAATCCTCATGGGTCGCGTTCCGGTCTGGAATTGACACTGGTGGTACGGGTGGAGGTTCCGGCTTCGGCATGGCTGGCTGGCGGCCCTTAGGGCGAGGCTTCAGCGCCTCAATACCACCTTCATTGTACTGGCGCTCCCAAGTCGCTACGCCCGTCTTGTTCCGGATGCCGAATAGCGCCTGAGTCTGGCCGTAGGATAGTTCTTCGCGCCACATATGCTCCAGAACCTGGAGCTTGAACTCTGCAGTGAATTGACTGCGTTTCCGATCAAGGCCTGCCTGGCCTTCCTGGCGGAAATGGGCGACCCAAACCTCTACCAACTTCTTGTGAAGATTGAATCGGGCGGCGATCACCTTGAATCCGGCAGATCCCTCCAGATAGGCATCTACCACCTCTCGTTTAAAGGACGGACTGTACTTGGCCATAGAAAAACCCCCGAAGGTTGGATGGATGTCCAACTTCCAGGGGTCAGTTCAATTTCGGCCGCCTTTTTTGTTTTCCTTGCTTTGACTTCAGATTCGAGTCGCGACAATGAAGCGCATCATCCAGCCGGTGAAGAGTGGAACGATGGTGTAAAGGATGGCAAAGGGAAGAAGAGCAATGGACGCGATTGCACGAAGCGACTCAGGCGCGGCAGGAAGCGTCATACAAAGGAACAGTGCGATGTGGACCAGGAAAACGCCGAGCAGGCCATACAAGAAGCCCTTTCCGAACCCACCCTTGTTCCCTGACTGATCGTATAGACCCCACCTGGATGCCCGAAAACGAGCTGCGCGCCAGTTCATCCAAGTAAGCAATGCAAGAATGCCCAACAAAGCAGCGCCACCTGCCACAGCTAGTGCAACAAAGAACGGATGGCCACCGTTCTGCGCCATCTCTTGTGCTCCACCGATGGCCAGTAGCGACGCGCCACCGAGGATTACGTAGGCGGGGATCAATGCCCACCAGTTCATGTGCTGAGAAGCCGAACGCATACTGCCCCCTGTTGTCTTGAGTCCGTTCTACAACTGCGTTATCGGCTTCAATCCTATGCGACTTGACGCTTGATGCAACGCCACTTCGGTCGACCATCGAAACCTGTTTTGCCGGGATTTACCTGAGCGTGACTTCTTGGCCGCCACGACCCTCGCATCGCTCTTGCCAGAGGGCATCGAACTGATCGTCCTGTTCGTCTACTGGCCTGGTTCCGTCAAAGGTGAGGATCGCGCGGCCGGCGCTGAGCCCGCCGAACCCATTCCGTGCACGGTAGTGATAGCAGGTGTCCCCCTCTCTGTTTACGACGGCCATGCCGCTGAAGCTGGATGGGTCGCGCATTCGAGGCTTCAGTGCCTCTGCTCCCTTCTTGGCGCGGACACGGCGGTCGTACTCTTCCTGCCTGGCTGCCTGTTCCAGCTTGGCAAGTTTGGCCTCGACTGCCTCACGCTCGATCTCCTCCGGAGACTTCGAGCAACCGGCAGCCACGACTGCAATGAGCACAAGGCTCAGCATCCCCATCCGCATATTTGCCCCCATGTGCCGGCACCCCTGCCGGCGGTGATCGGCAGGTTAGCTCAGTCGGCAAGTTCCGTGTTCCCGAATGCCAGCTGCCGCGGCTCATCCAGGATTGAGACTGGCCCGGTGACGACCTGGCGCTCCGGTGCCGCCAAAGCATGTGAGAAAACCACCCCCCCCTCAAGGCGCACCGGACCTTAACGGGGTCGCTTACGCGACGGTTTTGCAGCATAAAAATGCTTGACATACATCCTATATGCGTCCAATATGCATCATCTAGGCACAAGCAGGAGATAGGGTATGAGCGCCGTGATGTCACAGACTTCCGCGAGCTTTGCGGAGACCCTAAGAGAAAAGTCGATCATCTCCCCAAAGATTTTCGCTGATCGGATGCATATCAGCGTACAGACATTGGCGAGCCTTGCGGGTGTTCATCGCACCACGCTACAGCGCGCTCCTGAGTCGGAGAAGTTGCAGGATTTCATGCGCGACTCTGTAAGCGTGATCAGCATGGCAATCGAGACAAACGGCGGTGATCTTGATAGAGCCGTTTTTTGGTTTCGTAATGTCGCACTAACCGAATTGGGTGGTGAGACTGCCGAGGCCTATGTTGCAGCAGGAAAGGCTGACGCAATCCGCAAGTACCTCATCAACCTGTCTGCTGGAGCTACCGGTTGATCATCACGCCGATCAAGCTCTATGCATACAGGGTGCTGACCCCTCAGTGGTCGTACCTCCCACACAGCGGCGCCGGCGCAGCAAAAGTCGGCGGCCGCTTCAACCGCCAAGGTCAGCAGGCGGTTTACCTGGCGCTAGAACCCGAAACTGCGCTCTCTGAGTTCGCCCAAGCTGAGCCAGTCTTCGGGCCGGGCACCATCGCCACCTACCGCGTGGAGTTGAGAAGAGTTGCCGATTTCAGCAAAGGCTATAGCGACCAGTGGGATGAGCTCTGGAAAGACTGGGATTGCGAGTGGAAGAAGCTCTTCTTCATGGAAGACATAGAGCCGCCGACCTGGCTGATGTCAGACGTAGTTTCGAGCATGGCGAGCGGCTTGCTATTCCCTTCGACCAAGCGACCAGGTGGAACCAATCTCGTCGTGTTTCTGGATTCGCTTGCGGAAGCAGACGTGTTCAACGTTCACGATCCCGAAGGTGCATTGCCGAAAACGAGTGCGTCCTGGGACATCAAAATCTAAGGGGCAAGATGCTGCTGGGCCACGAAACCACAGAGGATGTGAGAGCTTCCGCAGAAGCATTGGCTCAGATGGGTCCAGCAGTTCGACGCTTGTTGGCTGAGGTCGTAGAGCACCAGGGCTGCAACCGCACAAGCATCTCGAAGTCAGCGCAGGCGCTGGAAGATGCGGGGTTCGTCTTCATCAGGGAGAGCGGCCTGCTGTCTGTCGAAAGAGTACGGATCACCCCCAGCCTTGCCGGAGAGGAAGCGCTGGCGTACTTTCAGGACGTGCTGACTGGGGGTAAGCAATGAAGGTGCTCAAGGTGGTTTTGATGGTGGGCGCAGCTCTAGCGGCCGCCGCACATGCGCAGGCGGAAGAGCCTTCGCACCCGATCGACAAAGCTCAGAACGAGTGCATGCTCAATGACGGCACGACCGCCGGCATGGTCTCCTGCTCCAATGTGGCATACGCCAGCTGGGATGCGGAGCTCAACAAGCAATACCGTGAGCTTGTCGGGAAATTGAACGCTGGGGACCTAGCCAAGCTGAAAGACAGCCAGCGGAAGTGGTTGGCATTCAGGGATGCAGAGTTCGCCTTCATCGACACCATCTACTCCAAGCTGGAAGGGTCCATGTGGCGCCCCTCGATCATCAATGACAAATTGGAGATCGTGAAGGACCGTGCGGTGCAGTTGAAATGGCTGAACTTCAAGGCCGACGAGCGTAGTACCGACTAAGCAATTCACATTCGTTTGGGGAGGCGAAATGAAGCATCTATACCTGCTGGGACTGCTGTGTGTAGCTGGCCATGCCGGCGCCGAAGACTGGGTGCTGAAAACCAGCACGGACTCGATGACCGACACGATCACCAAGGAAGCCACGATCAGCGCGCCCACGGGCGAGAGCTTAACGCTGCTTCGTCGTAGTGATGGGTCGGTATGGGGCTACTTTCGTCCAGCCAATGGGCAGATGTTCTCCGCCGGCGATCACCTGATCGTGCGGGTGGACAAGAACAAGCCCATCGAATTGAACGGCAAGCTCGAAGAGCTGATGGCCAGGGTCGGCAAGAAGATGGAAGTGTGGGACTGGAATCCGACACTAATCGCCACCCGCATCTGGCATGGCAAGGTGAGCGATGGGTGCGGAATCATCCAGCAGCTCTACAATGGGCAGACCATGATCGTCCGCAATCACCCGAACGAATCGACGTATCGGGACACGACCTACACGCTTGGCGGTAATCGGGAAGCGTTGCTGCAGGCGCTGGATGTCGACATCAACGCATGTCCGCCCCCGAAGCCCCAGAGTGCAGCCCCGGGCAAGTAGTCTGCACCCGCAGGTCTAACAGCCATGCCCCCGCAAGATGGGGGCATGGATACCAAGCACATTGTTTCTGCCCACTGGTTCGACACCCTGCGCGACATCAAGTCGCTGGGTGAGACCGCAGATCGTCCGGGCTCGCTTGGCGGCCTGGCCGCAGCCCGCCAAAAGAACCTAGCCCAGTACTTCACGCCGGATGACGTTGCGGCGCTTATGTGGCGCATTCTTTCGCCGGAGATGGACAAGATCCGGGAGCGGACTGGCTGCAAGGTCAATGTCCTGGACAACGCCATCGGCAAGGGCTCGCTGATCCAGTTCGCGCACCCCGACCTGCACAAGGTTGCCGGCTTCGACGTCCATGCCGAGAGCATCGAAGCCCTGAGCCTGGCGCTTGATGCCGCCGGCATCGAATACGACCTGCTTTGTGCCGACATGGCAACGGTGCGACCCAAGCGCTTTGACTGCGCCGTTGGCAATCCGCCGTTCTCGGTGCACCTGCAGAGCGTCCACATGATGGACTACGCCTGCACCACCTATGGCCGCTTCGGACCCAATACCTCGGCCATGTCGCACCCCTATGCGCTGGCGCAGGCGCTGGAGGCCGCAGAGATCGGCGTGCTGCTCCTGCCGGCCGGCTACGCCCACCAGGCATGGAAGGATCACGAATCCCGCGACCGCTTTCATGCGTTGATCGATCTTCCCGCTCGCAGCTTCATCGACCAGGGAACGGCCGTCGAGGTCAGCCTGATCGTGTTCGGCGCCCCGATGGACCAGAGCCGGGTCCACGCTGTCTTGTCGTCTCTGGACGAATCCCTTCCCAACCTGCAGCTGGGCTCTGGTTGGCGCAAAGAGCGCCGCGGCCCGCGGCAGCTGGCGGTGCGCCGCAGCGAGGGTGAAGTCCAGTCCATCGACCTGCCTGTGACCGGCGAGAAGGGCGTGCGTGTCTTCCGCGCTGGCCGGGACATCCGCCTGAGCTTCCGCTGTGGTCTGGTTCAAGCCAAGGTGATGAACGGAATTCTGCGCGGCCCGGTGACGCGAACGGAGACGCATCGCTATCCCAGCGGTGTGAACTACCTGGGCCAGGGTGCCCTGAAGGTGGGCGTTTACCTGCTGCAGGACGATCCCATGGCGTGCCTGCAGGCCACGATCAGCAGGATTTCCGATCTCGGCGGCGTGCCCGAAGTAGACCCCGGGCTGTTCGGCTACATGCGTCGGATGGCTCGCCGCATGAAGGTCGACAGGACGCCGTTCCGTCATGTCGTGCGATCGGACTCGGCGGGCATGGCCAAGGCGGGCATGGTCAAGGCCACTGCGCTCGCCAACGTCATCGTCAATGCGAAGGTCTGGGGTGGTCCGGTCATCAAGGTAGGGGAGACGGTCTCGGTCTCCTTCGACGGCTACAAGTACAGCTACGCCACGGAGGACGGCAAGCACACCCTGATTCTGGAGCCGGGTGACTTCGCCAAGAAGTTCGCCGTTGAAGCTACCCATTCGGAGCCGGGTTGGGTCGATGCCAGCCCGGGTCGACTGGTCTCGTTCCCGGCGATCATGCGGTGCCGCGAAGCGCGCTTCCAGGAGCGCGGCCTTGAGGCAATGGGCCTGTGGGACTTCCAGCGTGATGACACCCTTGAACTAACGACCAGTTACGGCGGCGTCTTCGCGGGCCAGATGGGGTGCGGAAAGAGCTACATCAGTGCCGCTGTTGCCATGATGGGCGGCCGACACAATGCTGTGGTAGTTGAGCCGCACCTGATCGATGAATATACCGTCCAGCTGAAGGATGCCGGCATTGATCCGTCGCTGTGGCAGGTCATCGAAACGGAGAAGCACGCGCGAAACCTGAAGCTGCTCAACATCATCAGCTACAACACCCTGCGTAAGCAGCTTTCGAGCAGCAAGCGAACCTTTGCACACCTGTTGCGCCGTCGATTCAATACAGTCGCTTGCGATGAAGCACACGCGCTGAAGACTGAAGACAGCCTACGCACACAGGCCGTATGGCAGCTATCACCCAAGCGTCGCTATGCGTTCACCGGCACCCCGATCCCAAATCTTGTGCAGGACCTCTTGGGCCTGATCGGCTGGGCGTGTGGCAATAACAACGCGGTCAATCCCTACGGTCGCCGTGGCCTGTATCTGGAACCGCGTTTGCTGACATCTATGGACTACAGCGAGCGTGCCGTTGATCGATTCAGCGATCAGCATTGCGTGTTCGATTGGGTAACGGTGACCTTTGAAGATGGGCTCCAAACTGGCGGGAAACGACAAATCCCGAAGATAAACAACGTTCAACGCCTGCGCGATTGGCTGGCGCCAGTGCTCAAGCGCCGTATCGTTGCCGAGCCTGATGTTTCCAAGCACTTCAAGGCTCCGACCTGCACTAGCAGCGTGACCACGTTGGAATGGGATCACGACCACCTCGCATATTTCCTCACGGTCGCCGACGAGTTCAGCGAGCGCTACCGCCGCATGAAGGAAGACGCCCAGGAGAAGAAGCGCAACCTCAACATGGTCACCCTTTTGGCGCGTATCAACGCTGTCTTGAAGGCAGGCAATCAGCCCAGCTACAAGAATGAGTACTTCGGCAGCTACACGCCTCTGACCAGCAAGGAGCGCTATCTGATCAAGCGGGCTAGCAAGCTCGCTTCCGAAGGAAGGAAGATCCTGCTGTATGTGGATGGGCCGGAGATGAGCGAACGCATTGCTGGCGAACTCAACAAGGCGGGCGTCCACTCTGTACCATTCCACGGCCAGCAGAGCATCAAAGCCCGCACTCGGCGGATGAATGCTGAGTTCCGCTACGGACCGGCCTCCGTTCTCGTCGCCAGCTATGGGACCGGGCAGACGGGCTTGAACCTGTACCAGGCGAACTACGTGCTGCTCGGTGTCCG
Source organism: Pseudoxanthomonas japonensis (assembly GCF_043632995.1). NCBI lineage: Bacteria > Pseudomonadati > Pseudomonadota > Gammaproteobacteria > Lysobacterales > Lysobacteraceae > Pseudoxanthomonas > Pseudoxanthomonas japonensis. The sequence continues at coordinate 241,287 of NZ_CP171633.1, forward strand.
TGGCTGGAACTCCAAGACCGAACGTCAGGCGATCGCACGAACCTTGCGCCCGCAACAGACCAGCGAGGTACATGCAGAGTTCGTACACCTGGGCGGATCTCTCGATGAGTACCAGGCACAGGTCTGCGAGTGGAAGGAAGTTTCGGAGTTCGAGGCGATCGATCTACTCGAACCTGAGGAAGCGCTTGAGGATTATCGGCATCTCGATAGGGTCATCAATGAGTTTGTCGAGAACATCGCTTCCCTCCGCGGCCAAGACGGTTTCAAGTACAGAGCGGAGTTGAAGCGTGCGGCATAACGAAACCTATGATGTGACGGTCAACGAACAGACCGTCGTATTGCGTCGGCAGGGCAGCTCGATCCCGTCGGTGGCCAACATCCTTGGGTCGGAAGTGGACGGGGAGGGCATTCGGACAATCTGGCTGGATCGCCTGCTGCACCGGGGGGCGTGCGTGACCCTCAACGACACCTGGACCGCCAGCGGTGCCATTTCGACGGTGCTGACCGCCCGCGCCGAATAGTGGCCCAACCCCGGTTATCGCGGCCGTGCTGCAGGTGCAGCCTATATGCACCACGTCACCACGAACGTTGCCATCGTGAATACAGCCCTGGCCCTGGCCCCTGAAGCCTCCCTCCATGACCACCACCAGCTGGTGAGCCGGGTCATCGGACCCTGCACCTACGCGCTGGATTCGGGGGATCTGTGTGCCTTCCGCAGGCAGGGTGGGGCATCAGGCATCTACGTTCTGGATACCAGGAACGGAAACCTGTTCTTCGAGCCACAGAGCGTAACGACCAAGCTCAGCGACGCCGGCATCCTGGCCAGGCTAGAACGAAGCCTGTTCGAGAGGAAGGTCAAGCTGGCGTTCCTGCGTGATGAGTCGTGGACTCTGGAGGACGCATTCGAGCGCTACGGTCCAGACATCGAGCAGCTGGTCGCGGGACTCTCGCCAACAGTGGAGATCTTCGACCTCACCCGCATGAGCGGCGCGATTCCGCTGGCGCGTGTGCAGGCGACGGCCAAGTTCGCTGCTCACCCTGTACTTCCCATCATCGCCATGGCTCAACCGGTCCACACCAGTGAGTGCGAGCCGTCCTCATGGGACATGGACATTGCATCCCCGAGGAGGGTCGGATGAACGAACTGCTGGTCACACTCGTCCACGGAGGTAACTGGACCGAGCGCGAACGCATGGTGGGCCGCTGGATCAAGCATCTGCTGGTGGTCCTGCTCAGTATTGTGGCCCTGACCTGGAACTTTCACTGGCAGAAGCTGGGGTCACAGAACCAGGTATGGCGCAGTTGGGTGAATGAACAGTGCAAGACCGGCGTGCGCGACCAGTGCATGTCCTATGTGGACTTCGCCCTTCCTTCGGGATTGCCTGCCGAGAAGTTCTGGACCGCGCACCCCCAGCTTGCTGCGACCGCAGCATGCGTTGAGCGTGCTGGATGGATCACCTTCAGCATCGGTCGGAAGGACTACAGCAGCCTTCAGGCGATGTGCGAAGACCCGCAGGGCGGCCTGCAGTAATCTCGCGCCCCGATCTCACGTGATTCGGTGTCGTCAATCTGAGGACACCAGCCAGCGCTGCCCTCTCTCCCAACGCTGGCCACGAACAGGCTTCCTGTATCGCCGGATGGACGTAACCGGCCAACCCAACAGGAGCTTCCCCTTGCACATAACTACCAGCCGTGAAGACCTCCTTTCGGCAATCACCCCCCTCATTTCCGTAGCCCAGCGTGGGACGAAGTTTCGGACTGGTCACTCCAGTCTGACCATCCGCGCAGGTGAAGGGTCCGCAGTTCACCTGTGCGCTTCGGACGACAACACGGAAGTGGCTACGATCAGCGCAGCCTCGATCAAGCAGAGTGGCGAGATCGGCGTGTCGGCCAAGCGATTGAGCGACATCATGCGCAGCTTTGATTCCGGCTCCACGGTCGAACTCCAGCGCAATGGGGGCTTCCTCAGCATCAAACTCGGTGGCAGCCGCTACTCCATCAACTGCGATGGGCCGCTGGCACCTGTCACCCGTCAGGTCGGCAAGGCTGACGACACGACGGGCGAGTTCACTCTGGCGGCTGACGAGTTCAAGTATCTGCTGGACGCAGCCTGCTCGGGCGTCGCGGGCATCAAGCCCGACTCCAAACTGCCGCAAGGCGTCCTGTTCCACCTCACGGGCACCCGCTTGCGGCTGGTTGGCACAGATGGCGGTCGGATGGCGGTCGCCAGTGCGAACGTCACCACGGACCAGGCAACCAAGCTGGTTCTCGGCCACAACGCCGTGGCAGACCTTCGTTCCCTGCTGTCCAAGGTCAAGGCCGAAGACCAGGTGAGCTTTGGCTGGGGAAAGGGCATGGTGCGAGTCAAGACGCCACACGCGGACTTCAACGTTGGCGTGCTGGACAACAGCTATGTCGATTACGAAGCTGTAATGGGTGCAAACAAGCTGTCGCCCTTCCATGTCGGGTTGACGGAACTGCGCGAGATCGTCGGTCGCTCCCTCATCCTCAGCAACTTCCTGACCGTGAAGCTGTCCGGTCGCACCCTGAGCTTCATCACCGCTGATGCTGAGAGCAAGAAGCAGGGTCAGGAAAGCGTGGAGAGCATCGAACTGCCGGAGGATGCAAAGCAGGTCAGCGACTTCACGATCAACGTGAACGGACAGTACCTACTCGATGCGCTCAACGCCGTCCGAGGCGAGCCCGTGCATTTGTCGGTCAGCAAGCCCGATGCGCCTCTCATCGTGCTGGCCAATGGCGGCGAAGCGCGGGTGTACGTGATGCCGGTGCGGGTCTAACCCGCGTCAGAACCTGGTCCTGAAACGACGGCCTGTCTGGTTGCCCCGGACGGGCCGTCTCCGTTTCTGATGGGAGTAAAGTCCTCGGGCATCACCTTGGCAGCGCCAGTTTTGAAGTGGCGGCTGTAGACGCGCGGTAGGGACCACCGCAGGACATCCCAGCCGATCAGGATCGCCACCTGTGGGGAGAGGGCGCCAGATGCGCCAACGGAGGCCGGGAAGACCGTGTGAGGCCCGAGCCAGGTGCCCGAAGCATCTTCGGCCAACAGGCGGCGCAATGCCGTCAGGTAGGGGGTAGGGGGGAGCTTGCCCGAAAGGGATGCCTGGGCCAGTCGCGTCAGGACACCTCTGCAGATGGCTCCGGGCGTCGAGGGTGCCAGTCCGAACTTCCGGGCGAGGTCGCCATAGTTGGTGATCTGACCGGTGAGCAGTCCGACACGGCCACAGACCATCTGGGTCTTGCGGCCGAGTCCGATACCAGCCGGTTCATCAACCAGCGCCGCGATCAGGCCGGTCAATTCGCCCTCCAACGAGTTCTCAGTCCGCTGATAGCGATCCAGTGCAGCCACCAGGGAATCGGTGTCGCAACTCGACAGCAGCTGCGCATCGAAAGGCTTGCGCATCGTGGTGCTGGACGAAAGGAGGAATCGGCGAAGTGCAGGCATGGGACGGCAGGGTTCTTTGTGCAGGAACTGTACACCCCCGAGTGCCAACAAGCCGTTACGCGAGTCTAGGCATATCCCTGACGACCGGACCTTCGCATGAGCCAACAACTTGAAAGCACGCCCTACACGGCATCGCTCCCCCTGAGCATGGTGCGCGTTCGCACGGGCCACAACCCACGCCGCCGCTTCGACCAGGAGGAGCATGACAGCCTGTGTCTGACGCTCCGCGAGGAAGGTCTGATGCACCCCATCGCCGTGCGAAAGCTGGGTGAGGAGGAGTTTGAGATCATCGCAGGCGAGCGTCGCTGGCGTGCAGCCAAGGACATCGGCTGGGCGAACATCGACGCGAAGGTCTTCGTCTGCACCGAGCAGCAAGCCCGGAAAATGGCACGCATTGAGAACCTCAAGCGCGTGAACCTGAGCGTGCCGGAAGAAGCCTATCTGGCGCAGGACCAGCTGGACGACAGTGAAGGCGACTACGAGCAGGCTGCGCGGGTGCTGGGCTGGACCGTGGCAAAGCTGCGTCATCGACTGCAGCTGCTCCATGCGAGCAAGGCGGTCATGGATGCGCTCATGGATCGGACGATTCAGGTCGGCCACGCCGAGCTACTGAGCACGCTCCCGACGGAAAAGCAGGACGACGTGTTGGGCAAGGTGATCGAACATGGCGCTAGCGTTGCACAGCTGAAAGCGCAGCTGCAGGGCTTCTCGACCCCCTTGGCACTGGCGAAGTTCGATCTGGACGGGTGCCGCGACTGTCCGCACAACTCCAGCCAGCAGAGCAGCCTGTTTGCCGAACACATCGAATCTGCGCGATGCACGAACGCGGGATGCTTCTCCACCAAGACGGCAACGTGGGTCGAGGAACGCCGCACCGAACTGCGCGACGACTACGCCGTGGTCGAGCTTCGCACCGAGGTCATTCCGGGCAAGACCATCCCGCTGGTGATGCACGGCGCTTCTGGCGTGGGCAAGGCCCAGTTCGACAAGTGCAGGGGATGCGCCTTCAGGTCTTGCGTTCTCGACAACACCTTGGGCACCACCACTGGCAACGTGGAGGGACCGCTGTGCGGCAACACAGATTGCAATACCGAAAAGGTGGCAGCCTTCAAGGCCGAGTCGAACCCTGCGCCGAAGCCCACTCCCACTCCACAACCAACTACGCTCACGGGCGAGACAACCACGAAGGCTGCTGAGTCCACTGAAGACCTGGGCACGTCCGCCCCCACACCTGTTGTCGAGCGTGTGACTGTCGAGCCGGTCGCCATCCCCAAAGCGGCAAAGCTCGCCTACCAGTCCATCGTGCGGCGTTCGGCTGCGTCCATCGTGACGAGTGAGCCGCGCGTGCTACTGGCCCTTGCAGCCTACGGGCTGTTCTCGCTGGGCCGCTCCAACACAGGCATGAGCGACAACGTGCTTCCTGCCAAGGTGAGGGCGAAGATTGGCTGCAACGAACGCATCGAACGTCTGCTCACTCTCCCGAAGGAAGAACTGCAGGGTTTGCTGGTGAGCATGGCGTCCTCATTCTTGTCGGACAACCCGGACGCCTACATGCGTGAGTGCGACCGCACCAAAATCAACCGAGCCATCGTCAAGACATTCAAGGTGGAAACGGCTCCGCATGTAGTGGTGGATAAGGAGTTCCTGTCCGCTCACACAATTCCAGCCATCCATTTCGTTCTTGATGAGGCCGGTTATACGGACTGGATGAAGGCACAACCCGATGGCGTGAAGAAGCACAAGGCGCTGCTCGCGTTGGACAAGAAGAAGCTGATCGACGGCGTTCTCAAGTCGGGGTTCAACTTCGCTGGCTACGTACCTTCCGGGGTAAACGCCGACTTGGCTGAGAAGAACTGACGCAGGAATCCGGCACCCGCATGTACGGGTGCCGTTCCTTGGCAATCTGACACCACATCCACGGAGACTCACTCAATGTCCTTCATCGCAAACGTCCTGCCGCTGTTGAAGCACGGTTCCTCCCTCGCGCTGACCTTGAAAGAGGTCAACGGCCAGATCCAGATCCTCATCGAGCCGCAACTGGCCAAGTTCGATGAGGAAACCGACGATGAAGTGGTGGCCACGTTGCAGGCCGCGCTGGTCCATCCGGTGCGCGTGATGGCTGCACGCGATGCCACCGACGCCACCCTGATCGAAACGCTGACCAAGCTGGCTACGCCCTACCAGAGCCTGAGCGACCAGTTGGCCGAGCATCAGGAGCGCATCGAGCAGGCTGCCGCCGCCGCACGCGCCAAGGCTGCCGAAAAGGCCGCTGCCAAGCCCGCCGCCAAGGCCACCGCTGCCAAGACCACGCACAAGGGCGCAACGGCCGCTGCTGCGGCCTCGGCAAGCGCCAGCACCAGCACCAGCGCCGCCGACGATGCCAGCGATGCAGAGGGCGACGATGAGGAGGCCGGTGAGGCTCCGGTTGCCACCCCGACCACGACCGAACCCGCGCCGTCCCCCGCCACCGCTTCGTTTGAACTGTTCTGAGGAGCCACTCCATGACCACGACCGCATCGCAACTGGAACGTCGCTTCCGTTTCGGCGTCACCACCCTGGCCGACCCGGACCCGAACCTTCCCCCGCTGGAGGCCATGCGCCTGCACGCAAAGTCCTACGCCTTCCTCCAGTCGGCGGCGCTGGGCGAGCCGACCGTCGAAGGTGATCTGCTGATCTACCCGGTGCAGAAGCCCACGGTGCAGACCAAGGGGGCGCGGAAGAAGTCCGTGCCCCAAACCCAGAACGCGCTGGATGAGATTCTGGCGTGGGGGAAGGAATCGGCCACGGTGGATCGGAGCCAGCCCAAACGCTGGAACTGCATCGCAGCCATGACGCAGAAGCACGCCACGGCCAAGACCAGCCCCCTGATCGACTCCCTGCTCATTCCGATGGCCTGACCATGCAATCCCTTCCCCGGCTCACCCGCAACCACGCACGCCAGATTCAGCAACCGAACAGCCAGCTTCGTGCGATGGCCGCACGGCGCTTGGGTGAGGCGGTTCGCGGCGGCAAGGTGACGGTCGAGCAGGCAAGGGAGGCCATGCGTGAAGGAGAGTGCGCGGTAGCCACTGCGATCCTGCCGCACCTGTACCAGTGCAACATGGACCGAGCCGTTCCTGCGGCCGAGATCGGCAATCTGACCGATCTCTCAGCCGAGAACCTGGCCAATCTCGCCCCGTTGCTGCGGGAAATGTATGACGCAGGCTTCATTTCCGATGAGGACATGGCAAAGGCCACGAAAAGCCGTGCGGGCGAGACGATCCTGAATCTTGTTTTGAAGGGAACTGACCGTGTGATCGCCAAGGCTGCATCAAAGCTGCCTACCGCGATCAGCACCTACACGCCGTTCCATGTCTCGCCAATGGCGCTGGCCATCACCCTGACCGGCCGCGATGCAGAAGAATGCCGCGTGACCTCTGATGCTGGCCGGGTGGTCATGTCGAGCAATGACACGCCGTTCGTGGTCTTTCCCGACCCGGAAAGCAAGGATGAGCTGTCGGCCATCTGCTGCCTCGTCCGTGGCATCAATGACCGTAGCGGAACGTGGATGATCGTTCCGCCAGACGATGCGCTGTCTGTGATCGACGGCATGATTGGCGAACTCCTGCATGACGTGCGAGTCCACGTGCCCCAGGGTCCAGTCTCGACCGACCTCCCAAGCAACGTGCTGGACATGGTGTTTGAGTACTTCGGTGTCGAGGAAGACGATGCAGAAAGCATTGATTCGGCAATCGACCAGCTAAACGAAATGCTGGATGGCTACATCGTCCCTGAGACGTGGAAGATGGGTGATGGAAAGGTGGAGAAGTGGTTGAAGGCTCCCACCGGGCCGAACGCCTCGATGATCCAGAAGCTGTACGACTTCTATACCCAGCTTGAAGCCGGTCGCTCCTTCAACGAGCGGGAGGTTGTCGGTGGCGAGTACCACAGCGTAGTCGTGTTCATTGTCCCGCTGAGCTTCTGGCACAACTTTCAAGAAACAATCCAGCACTTCGGCAATGACTATTGCCCCTCGGAAGTGTTCACCATCAACAAGTCCGCAAAAATCAAGCGCCCCCATCTTGCCGCGTTGGAGGTTGCTGTAATGGCTACATCGGTCGCAACGGCCATGACGCGGATCATCATTGATGAGTACCCTGATTAGCACCCCGGACGCTAACTCGCTTGCCCACTACAAGCAGCAGCACAGCATTGCCCCTACCGCCGCTCTGCTGTTCCATCAGCGTCAAGGCAAACTTGTCCTGACCACCGCGCATACGGTCGAGAGTTATCGCGGTACGCCGCGCATCGGCCCAGGCCGTCCCATGACGCCTGAGATGGAGTCGAGCATTGTCGCCCTGCTGATGGGCCGCGAGACCGATGAAAGCGCGAGCCGCATCAGGGTCATGCCGCAGAACGTCCTTCATACCGACGGCGCAAGCACCACCTGGTTTCAGCCGTCAACCGTGGAGCCGATGGTGCTTCGTATGGGGACGGATACGAAGTCGGTCCTTGTACGCTGGCCGTCCTTAGTCTTCCATGCACGCAACCGTCAGTTGTACGTGGTGGCATTGAAAGACGATCAGTGGCCTACCGATGACAGCATGGTCTTTCATGCCCCGGTGGGAAATGTTTGGAAAAATTCGCAAGTTTGCACGGGATCGGCGGTGATTCCTCTGGGCTGTTCTCCGAGCGAGATTCCAGCATGGCGAGATTCGTTCGCGCTATCAGCTTTCAGTCATAGAAATCACGACCAGACCATCACCGTCCCCAAGCCCAAAGGAAAGGGCAAGACAAAGGGCTACGAGAAGCACCCTGATCCGATGGTGTTCTGGGCCGAGCGCGATGGCGTGTTCGATCCGTTCCCGGCCGACCACCTGACTCCGTTGAAGATGACCCTCTCCGAATGGATGAGCGGCCTGATCCTCGGGGAGCAGTTCGATGATTGAATTGGCAACGCAGGCCGCAACCCCCATGCAGCGAGCCATCATGCAGGCGTGTCCTCTGGTTTGCGTCCCGCCGGGTGAGTCGATGACGCCACTGACCGTACCGGGCAGGCGCTGGGTGGTGGCAGGCAACGGCACCTATCTGGAACACCGCTCCTTGGCCCTGCATGTCTGCTTCCGCGTGTCCAGGCTGGAAACCACCTTCGGCACCGCAAGCCAGTTCGTCACGGCCATCAACGGCCCCGTGCCACGCGAACTGCTACAGCAATGCGTTGATCTGGCGCTGACGGCCAGGGACAAGGAAACCGCTGCCCTGATCCACTGGAACCCGGAGGAGGGCGTTTACGAACTGACCCAGCCGGTTATCGAGAGTGCCGGTGAGGCGCATGTGACCTACAGGGATGAGTCCCAAGACGACTTGCTCGTCTACGACTTCCACTCCCACGGCCATCACCCGGCATTCTTCTCCAAGACGGATGATGCCTCGGACAACTCCCGTATGGGACCGTACATCGCCATCGTGGCAGGCGAGTGCGGGAAGCCGGAAACGGTGAAAACCTGCGCCCGCATGTGCCTGTCCCCGTACCTGTTGGAATGGGGCACGTATTTCAAAGGGCAAGAATTGCCATGAACAAGCTGCAAATCCCCGCCAACTGGCTGGACAACCCGATCCGAACCCTCGTTTACGGGGCAGGGGGGACCGGCTCGCAAGTCATCGACCAGCTTGCATCGCTGGACGCTTGCATGAAGCAGCTTGGTCATCCGGGTTTCAAGGTCACGATCTACGACCCGGATCGCGTCTCGCGCTCCAACATCGGTCGCCAGCGATTCACCCATGCCGATGTTGGCAACTACAAGAGCCTTGTGCTGTGCCATCGGATCAACGCCTTCTACGGCTTTGATTGGGACTACCGCACCGAAAAGGGTCCGATGCGTGTAGCAGGCGTCGATCTGGTCATCTCCTGCACGGACCTGGCCATCTTTCGCGCGGCCTTTGCCAAGGACAACGCCAATTCCCAGCACGACACGCTCTGGCTGGACTTCGGTAACGGCAACGCAGAGGCTCAATGCCTGATCGGACACTTGTCTCGCAAGGTAGCAAACCGCGTTCCGCACATCGTTGACCTGTACCCGGAACTGGCGCATATGCAGCGAGTGGATGAGGAGCAGCCGTCCTGTTCGGCAGACGAAGCCCTGCGTCGCCAGCCGTGGCCGATCAACAGGGAGATCGCCATGAAGGGCATTGGGATGCTCTGGACGCTACTGCGTGAGGGAGCATTGGACTACCACGGCGTCCAGATGCGTATGAACCCGCTCTCGCTCAACACCATGCCCATTGATCCGGCGACATGGGAGTTCTACGGATACACGGGCAAGAAGACCCGCCGCGCCGCCTGAGTCGTCCCGCCAACAATCCGTCGCATCTGGACAGTGGAATGTGCCCGCAACCTGCCTTGTTGTGGTGACGGCTGGCCAGCACGATGAACCCCATCACAGCAGTGAGGCGCAGGACTTCCGCGCCCCCGACTCGATGCCACTGGCCGAGCGAAGCTGACATTCAATTCCAGTGGAGATTGCCATGACCGAAGAAACCTCAGTGCCGACTCTTGAAGCCGTCACCGCAATGAATGATGCGATCGTCATGGCGGAGGACACATTCCTGGCGGCTGCAGAGTCCTACCTGAAGGCCAAACGGGGGAAGCTGAAGGCGATCCAATGGAACTGGGAGAACGTGATCTTCAAGGGTTACGCCCAGAACTTCTTTGACCTCACTCTCATCATGGACAACGGCCTGGAGTTCTTCCTGGGCGAAGAGCAGGCAGTGGATGAGCGTGCCGAGCTTCTGGATCAGCTCCTTGCAGCGCTTGATATTCATGGAGAGGACGAAGACGCGATCGTTACCCGGTACGAGGTTGACGCCGAGGGGACGGTCCTGACGCTGCTCAGCCAGTTGACGGGGATCGCCGAAAGCGAAGTCGTTGGATACCTGCACACGATGTTCGCGTGGCTGAGCCGGAACAACCAGCGCGACGGCCGTGTCCGCATGAATCTTGATTCGACGGTGGTGGCTGTTCCTGATCTGGAAGAGGTCGAAGCCTAAGCAGCGTCGTGTATCGACAGGGCAGGGCATCGCCTAATGCCTATGTATCGGAACCTGCAAGAAGTTTGAAGCTGAAAGTGCGGTGTTGAAACACGCGCATGATGGATTCAAGGGGAGCGAACACAAACGCAACCTCAAACCCCGCGGGCAGTCGCCGTGGACTCTGCGGGTTACATCACGGCTATAGGACGACAAGTAGGCCAGTAGTCGAACGTCGATTTGCAAGGGCAAAAGCCCATTACTGAGGAAGCAACATGCGTGGAGTAAATGTCGTACACCTTCTGGGCAACTGCGGTGGTGACCCCGATGTGAAGTACACCCAAGGAGGCATGGCAATCACCCGTGTCAGTCTGGCAACCACCAGCGTTCGCAAGGACAAGGATGGCAACCAGCAGGAGCGGACCGAATGGCATCGGGTGGTGTTCTTCGGCAAGCTCGCGGAGATCGCAGGCGAGTACTTGCGGAAGGGTAGCTCCATCTACGTGCAGGGTTCGCTGCGCTACGACAAGTACACCGGCCAGGATGGCGTGGAAAAGTACACCACCGACATCGTGTGCGACGAAATGCAGATGCTCGGCGGTGGCAACCGAGACGGTGGCGGTCAGCAGGACAACCAGCAGCGCGGCGGCAACAACGGTGGCAACCAGCAGCGCCAGCATGGCAATGGCAATGGCCAGCAGCGTCAGCAGCAGGGCAACGGCGGTCAGCGCGGCGGCGGCGGCGGCGGCGGCGGCGGCGGCGGTGGTCAGGGTCCGCGGCAGGGCCGGTCGAATTACCAGCCTGCGCAGCAGCAGGAGTACAACGACTTCTCTGATGGGTCGGACGACATCCCTTTTGCGACCAGTAACTCGCTGTACTGATCGAGACGGGCGCCTTCGGGCGCCCGCCTTCGTTTGAAAAGTTGTTTTTGGGTAATTGGTAGCTGACCCACGTTGACAGCCGCCGATTCCCCAGTGAAGATTTCCGGCACTACCAGGCAATGCCTGTTATGAGGTCTGTGCGCCTCCACCAACGCACCACTATCGCTTCTTTCCCACTCGGGGTTCCCCCGACTGGGCGAGCCCCATTTCAACGGAGTTCGCCCATGTACCCTTCCGAACTGGAAGAAGGTCCTCAAGACCTGTCCTCAATGCTGAAGAATCTCGCTTTCCAGTTGGTTCTGGACGGTGAGGTCTCTCAGGTGGCTCATCTTCGTCGCGACCAGTGCGTTATGGCTGGCGCCTCGGATGAGCAATGCCGTCGCATCTGGAATAGCGCTTTGACGTTCTCCCAGAGACCGGGCGCACCTTCGCCCTTGAACACTGTCCGTCGCTTTCATTACGCCCATACATCAGCATCAATGATCGCTGCAGGATTGCTCTGACCACTACGCTTCACCATCCCGGCCGGGTGCCATGTCACCCGCCAGGGAGACATGCGCCCACCGGCACTCTGCCGGAATGTGCCACCGACAGAGCTACCACCTTGCTCGGCACGGCAATAGGAAACACGCATGTCCACCACCCAGAAGACCCTGCCTGCCAAGTCCATTCCGTTCTTCGGATCGATGCAGCGGACTGGAAACACCTTTTCCACCACCAGCCTCAACCTGGAAGTGCGCCCCTCTGATCGGGGTTTCCAGATTGTGCTGATTGCCCAGCGGATCGACAGCTGCGGCAAGGAAACGACCATTGAGCTTCCCTCGCCGTACATCGCTTCAACGGCTGCAGAAGCTCGCATGATCGTTGCCGACACGCTTGCTCCGTTTATGGAGCAGTTGATGGTCGGCGGAAATGCCAGGCACGAATCGGTCCACTGACCGAACACCTTAAGGCGGCCGCAAGGACCGTCCACAACCCATACGGGGGAGCCTCCCCCGACAGGGGTGCTCCCTTTCCACTTCGAGAGCACACCCATGTACACCAACACCAACTCTGTAAGTCCGCCCGCAGACCTGTCCGTAGTAGACGGAGAGATTGAGCCGGGTTCAGTTACCGACAACCCGGATTTCCACGATCCCTTCCGGCGCGAGTTCTACCCCGAAGGCGAGATCTGACCAATGAACAGCCTCACAGCTCAGGTCGCATCTCGAAACGGCGGAATCGACATCGCGCTGTTCAACAAGGACCAGAAACGCACCCTCAGCGTTACCCATGGCACCGGCCTCACGGTTACGGACGCCCTGTGTGACGCCCTGGCCCAGCGCACCGCCTTCTTCGTCCATGAGGACGTCGAACTGGCGCTCTGTGTGGCGGCACTTCGCAATAGCGAGGTGGTGCTGACGATCCGGAATGGAACCATCTACACCCACTGAGGAACGGACTTGAACGCACTAGCAATTCGCGTCGACCACGCGAAAGCCGAGCTGTCGATCATGGCCGGCCAGGACAGTGGATTTGACCACCACCAATGCACGCTCGATGCGGCCTTCTCCCTTGGGATACGGCACTTCGAGACGGGAAGGACGGAAATGCCGCTGCTGTTTAGCGGCATGCCGGATCTCGAAGAGAATTGGCACTCCGGTCAGGATTTTGCATACCAGTACGCAGTGATCCGCGGCTGCCAATCGTGCAAGGAAGCCAATGGCGATCCCTGCATGATCCACGGATAGACCAACCCCCAAGCCCCCGGTTCGCCGGGGGTTTTTTATGGGCGTCTGATCTGCCAGGTATCCCAGTGCTGCTTATACTTCTGGCTGCACACATACCTGCCCACTGAGACCAGAGAATGGACCCTATCCCAAAGCATGAGTTGGATCCCGCCGACGAGTTCACAACGAAAACTGGCGCGACTGTCTACATCGTGGTTGATGAGGACCAGGCAACGATTGGTGCGTACGACCAGAATGGCGATCCAATTGGTGAGTTCGAGTTCGCCCCACAAGATGATGGTCAGAACGAATGGCATCACTTGACGTCGATGTTCCTTGAGGAGCAACCCCAATATCAGGGGCAAGGCATCGGCGAGGAGATGCTTCGTAGGTTTCGAGACGAAATGGGTACTGTAATTACTGCCGACGAGAACACCGGCCAGAAGAGCAACCTCGGTTCGCATTTGACTGGCACGGGCGTCGGATTCGTGGCACGTATGCGCGAGAAGAAGCTAATCGCACCTGCGGAAAGTGATCACGTCGACCGTCCCGATGATGGCGAGTGGTGATCTATGCAGATAGTCCGCACCCGCAACAGGTGAGACTGGCCTGCCATACGGTAGGCAGATGGCAGAGAAGCCCAACAACGTTTTTGCACGCGTAGGCCAGCTGGCCACCCTGGGGGTAGAGGACCGGTGGCAGACCGCCATCTACCTCCCCGAGTCCATTGACGACATCCGAACCCAGCACAGTTCCGCGCCGGACCTGAGCGTTGATACCTTCGAGCCAATAGTCCTGCGACTGATTTCGGCGCCGACCGTTACCAGTCGGCCCTTCATGATGGTCAAGGCCACAGTAGAGGACCGCGATCGCAACCAGTTCCAGGCCCAGTTCAGTGGAGACCTGCAGGTCTGGATGGACTCCCTGCAGCAGGGCCAGGTCATCTGCGCCATGGCCAAGGCACGCTGGTGGAACGAAACGCTCACCGTTTCGGTGAAGGAACTGGTGGAGAAGGAGTGGTATGGGAAGCTGCGCCCAAGCTACAAGGGGCGTCCCAAGGGGCTGTCCGGCACGGATATTCGCCGGCTGGTGCAGCAGTACCTGGAGGAGGGCATCCCGGGGGCTTGCGAGCGCCTCACCGAACACCTTGCTCCCATCGGATCCATCAGCGAGCTGCTAGAGGAGGTTGGTTGCCCGGGCTGGAACCTTCGCACGCTCTTTCTTCAGGCCCACCGTCCGCGCTCGCCTGAATACTGGGATCACAGCATCGCTGCACTGACGCGACTGGATGCACTCGCCGGCCTGCACCGCGCGAAAGCAGGTGGACCAAAGCCGGTCGCCAACCCATTCAATATCTCAACCGTCGAGAAGCGACTGCTTGATGCGCAGATCAAGCCTACTGATGATCAGCTTAAAGCTCTTACTGTTTGCCGCAATGCGCTTGCACGCAACAAGCCAGCACGCATCCTTTGTGCCGGCGATGTCGGCGTCGGCAAGAGCGTTGTGCTGTTCATGATTGCCGCAGGAATTGCTGATCAAGGCGGGCGCTCGATGTGCCTGTTTCCAAACTCGCAGCTCGCTGTCCAGATGTTGGACGACTTCAAGCATTGGGCTCCCGATCTGTCCATGAGTTTGGTCACCGGTGACAGTGATGCGTCGGTCGATCTCGAAGCGTCCATCCTGATCGGCACCACAGCTCTGCTGACGCGCAAGCTGCCCAAGATCGATGCTGTCCTGGTCGATGAGCAGCACCGTTTCAGCCGCGAGCAGCGTGAGAAGAAGGTAGGTCGGCACACGCACCTGTTCGAGTTCACGGCTACCTGCATTCCGCGCACTGAGGCGCTGGTGCGTATCGGTCTGTATGAGACGGTGGAGCTTCGACAGACCTTCGCACCCAAGACAATCTACACGCACCTGCACATTGGCAGGGAGGGACGCCGAGACCTGTTCAACATGCTCTCGGCTGACCTGAACAATGGCGGCCGCGTACTGGTGGTCTATCCACGCAAGAACCTGGATGACGTTGAAGCGGTCGAGGGGATGGAAGCCCGAAAGGAGACCAATCCGATGCACACGGTCGAAGGAGCACTACCCAGCTGGCAGGCCAAGTTCGGAGACCAGGTGGGCTCGATCACCTCCGAGAACACGACCGATGAGAAGCTCGCCACGCTCGAAGCCTTCGCCGAAGGCCGGGTCAAGGTGCTTGTGTGCACGACGGTGGTCGAGGTGGGACTGAACCTGCCCGGCCTGTACCGGATCGTGATCGTCGACCCCACCCGCTATGGCCTCGCCAGTCTCCACCAGCTGCGAGGGCGTGTGGCGAGAAAGGGCGGGGAAGGGCACTGCGAGCTGCTGTGCGACGACAAGCTCAAGGCCGAGCAGCAGGACCGGCTGGAGTTCTTCTGTTCGACCAGCGACGGTTTCAAGATCGCAGCCCGCGACCTCGAGCTGCGCGGCGCCGGCGACCTGGGATCCGGTAGCGATCGCCAGTCCGGTGCCGACTTTGTGTTCCTGATCGGCCGCAAGCTCAACATGACCGACTTCTCCCTGGTCCTGCCGATCTACCAGCGGCGAGTCCCAGAAGCGGCCTGAAGGTGTGCCGATTGGGGGGAATCGGGCCAGCCATACGAGGGCTCGTCGC
>NZ_CP171634.1:0-52106 GCF_043632995.1 Pseudoxanthomonas japonensis
ATGCCGATCACGAAAGCCGAGGCGCAAGGGGTGACGCGGGCTTTCGTCCGCGACTACCCCGGCGCGCTGGAGCTGGCCTACAAGTTCCGCGAGGACGCGGCCGAGCTGTACGGGCCGCGAGCGGCCGAGGTGCCGGCCGACATGAAGGGCGGCTACGTGCCCAAGGAGACGCTGCACGCCGGCCGCGCCTACCGTGGCCGCGTGGACGTGCCCTTGCAGAACGTCGAGAGCGCCAGCGACCTACTGATGACGCTGCGGCACGAGGTGCTAGGCCACTACGGGGCCAACACCTTCGCGCCGGGCGAGAAGCGCGCCTTGCTGGACGGCCTGGCGGCCGCCCGCAACGAACCCACCCTCAAGCCGCTATGGGATGACGTGAACCGGCGCTATGCCGGCCAGTCCCTGGACGTGCGCGCCGAGGAAGTGTTTGCCCTGCACTGCGAGGGCATCGAGCCGAGCCAGCACCAGGTCGCCGACCAGGTGCAGCAGCGCGGCCAACAGTCATTCACGGAAACCTGCATCGCCCGCGTGCGGCCCATGCAGGCCGACGACCTGCACAACATCGTGTGCATGGTCGCCCAGGGCCTGCGCGACCGTTCCCGGACACAGCAGAACTTCCCTCAGTTCAACGAGCTATTCCGAAGGGACGAGAACATGGAGCCGAAGAAGCCGTTTCACGAAGTCGTGGCCGAAAAGCTGATCGAGCAGCTCAAGGCCGGCACCGCACCGTGGCAAAAGCCGTGGGAGCCGGGCGAACCCAACGCCTACCTGCCGATGAACCCGACCACCGGCAAGCGGTACAAAGGGATCAACGCCATCCACCTGATGGCCCAGGGCCGCAGCGATGCGCGCTGGATGACCTACAAGCAGGCCGCCGCCGTGGGCGCGCAGGTTCGCAAGGGCGAGAAAGGCACGCCGGTTCAATACTGGAAGTTCAGCGAAGAGCAAGACAAGCTGGACGACAGCGGCCGGCCCGTCCTCGATGCGAAGGGCCAGCCGGTCAAGGAAACCGTCATGCTGGAGCGGCCGCGCGTGTTCTTTGCGACCGTGTTCAACGGCGAGCAGATCGACGGCCTGCCGCCGCTCCAGCCGAAGAAGGAACAGACTTGGAACGCCGTCGAGCGCGCCGAGCACATCCTGAAAGCCTCGGGCGCGACGATCACCCACGCCGCCGGTGATCGGGCGTTCTACCGCCCTTCGACCGACAGCATCACCCTGCCGGAGCGCGGCCAGTTCCCCAGCTCCGACCGCTACTACGCGACCGCGCTGCACGAGCTGGGCCACTGGACGGGCCACGCTTCGCGCCTTGACCGCGACCTGGCGCACCCGTTCGGGAGCGAGGGGTACGCCAAGGAAGAGCTGCGCGCCGAGATCGCTTCCATGATCGTCGGCGACGAGCTGGGCATCGGCCACGATCCGGGCCAGCACGCCGCCTATGTGGGTTCGTGGATCAAGGCGCTGCAAGACGAGCCGCTGGAGGTGTTCCGCGCGGCCGCCGATGCCGAGAAGATTCACGACTACGTGCTGGCCTTCGAGCAGAAGCAGGTTCAGGAGCAAGACCAGCAGCAGAGCCAGGCCCAGGACGAAGCCGTGGCCCAGGCCCTGGCCGTGGACATTGCCGAAGTCCTGGACAACCCGGACGTGTCTTTCAGCCACTACCAGGCATTCCAGGGCGACACCCTGGAAGACGCCTTGCGCAGCCGTGGCCTCGAAACCGTGGGCAGCATCACCGGCACCGATCCCGAGCAGTTCTACGCGGTCGCGCATGACCGGCTGTCGCCGGTGTTCGGCATCGACCCGAGCCACACCGACACCGACAACGCCTACCTGGAGCGCAAGGGCTTGGCGCAAGAGTTCGCCAACATGGCCGAACAGCTCCACCTCGCGCAGCAGCTCCAGCAGCACGGCGAACAGATCGTGTCGAGCATCGACGCCGAAGCCAGGTGGAGCGACGGCCAGCGCATCTTTGCGTTCCACGACCAGGACGGTGAACCCCACCAGGTTCGCAGCCTGGACGAGCTGAACAACTACGCGCCCGACCAGTTGATGGCCCTGCCGGCGCTGACCCAGCAGCAAGCGGCCGTCGCAGACCAGGAGGCGAACATGACCCCACCGACCAACGACCAGGCGGCCGCCCTGCTGGCCGCCCATCCTGCCGACGCGGTGCAGGGCATCGAGCAGGCCGCCGCCGCGCGCCGGCAGCTCGCCGCCGGCGAGATCGACGGCCAGGCGTTCGCCGACGCGACCCGTCAACACCTTGGCGTTGAGCTGCCGCCCGACTGGAGCGGAGAGCTGCGCATCGTCGGCGTGGCCGAGCAGGACGGCCAGACCGTCGATGCCGCCCAGGCCGGCATCGAGCCGCAGGCGTTCCAGGTCTACGCGCGCAAGGCCGATGCGCAGTTCGGCGAGGACGCCTTTGCCTTCGTCGCCGGCACCCGCACCGAGGGCCAGGCCGAGGCTCTGGCCGAGCGCCTGCACCTGGTCGATGCGCTGGGCACCGACAACCAGCACGAGCGCGCCGCCAAGCTGGCCCGCGTGCAGGAAGAGCGTGTACGGCGCGACCCCAACGCGACCGAAGAGGACATTTCAGCCGCTAAAGAGGCACGCAAGACCGCCGAGGCGTCGGCCATGCTCAACGACAGCGACGCGCAGCGCCGCGCGGCCGAGCTGGAGCGCCAGGAACGCGAGCGGCAGCAGGCGCAGCCGCAGGCCGAGAAGCCCGAACGGCAGTACATCAACGTGCCGTACAAGGAGAAGGACGAGGCCAAGAGCCTCGGGGCGCGTTGGGATCGGCAGCAACAGTCCTGGTACGTGCCGCCGGGCACCGATGCCGCTCCCTTCGCCAAATGGGCGCAGGGAGCCGCTACAGCGGCCGTAGAGCCGCGTTCGGCCCAGCCGGCACCCGAAGCCCAGGGCGAGGCGCAGAAGCCCGCGCAGCAGGCCCAGCAGGCCCGCCAGTACCTGGCCGTGCCCTACGAGCAGCGCAACGCGGCCAAGGCCGCCGGCGCGCTTTGGGACAAGGCCGCGAAGTCCTGGTATGTCGGCCCGCGCGCCGACGCGGCGAAGCTCGAACGCTGGAAGCCCGAGAACGTGCAGGCCCAGCAAGGGCCAGCGATGACGCCAAGGGAAGAGTTCGCCGAGGCCATGCGCAGCGCCGGCCTGTTCACCGGCAGCAACGCCCAGGGCGATCACCCGATCATGGATGGCAAGCGGCACCGCGTGCCGGTCGAGGGCGGCAAGAAGGGCGCGCTCGATGGCTTCTACGTGGGCCACCTGGACGGGCACCCGGCCGGGCGGATCATCAACAACAAGACCGGCACGGACATTACCTGGAAGAGCAAGGGCTACGCCTTGAGCGACCAGGAGAAGGCCAAGCTCCAGGCCGAGGCGGCCGAGAAGCTGGCACAGCGAGCCGTCGAGCAGGACAAGGCCCAGGAGGCCACCGCGCAGCGCGTCGGTCGGCAGATGGCCGACCTCGTGCCCATCGAGCAGCCGACGCCCTACCTGCAAGCCAAAGGCATCCAGGCGCAGGCCGGCGTGATGACCGACCGCGAAGGCCAGAAGACCTACATCCCGGCCTTCGACGCAGAGGGCAAGCAATGGACGATGCAATACATCCAGGAGGACGGCACTAAGCGGTTCGCCAAGGACTCGAAGAAGGAAGGATGCTTCCACCCGGTCGGCGGCATGGACGCCCTGGCGGCCGCGCCGGCGCTGGTGATCTCGGAGGGCTACGCCACGGCGGCCCAGGTGGCCGAGGCCGTGGGCCACGCCACGGTCGCCGCCTTCGACAGCGGCAACCTTGAGGCCGTGGCGAAGGCGCTGCACGCCAAGTTCCCGGACAAGCCGGTCATCATCGCCGGCGACGACGACCGGCACCTGGTCATGACCCACGGCAACAACCCCGGCCGGGAGAAGGCCGAGGCGGCCGCCCAGGCCGTGGGCGGCAAGGCGATCTTCCCGATCTTCGCGCCGGCCGAGAACACCTACCCGCGCGACTTGCCCGCCATCACGCCCGACAGCTTCAAGACCCACCTGCGCGCCGAGCAGCGCCTTGCCGACGCCGCCGCCGGCAAGGTCGAGCTGGCCGGCGACGAGGCGGCCAAGCTCAAGGCGTCGATGTTGAGCGGCGCGCAGATCGCGGCGCTGTCCACGATGAAGCAGCACACCGACTTCAACGACTTGGCGCACAAGAGCGAGCTGGGCATCGAGGGCGTGAAGCGGCAGATCGGCGCGGCCATCAGCCAGGTGCAGCGCGACGAGCAGCAGCACCAGGAGCAGAAGCACGTCGAGAAAAAGCAACAGCAGATCGAGCAGCGCCCACGGCGGGCCGCTCGCATCGGATAAGTCGAAAAATCCGGCTAAAGTGGCCGAGCTGCACATCAGGCCGCGCGGTTTTCCTCCCTGATCGCCGGCGCGGTTTCTTCCTCCCTGAACCGCATGCAGACTTGCCGCCTCGGACACCCCGAGGCGGTTTTTTTTCGCCTCGCTCGAGCATCGCCGCATCCGACGATGCCGAGACGACCAGGCCGCGCACGTCGAGCTGCAGCATCGCCATTGCCGACGATGGCACCAGGTCGCCGGCGGTGGCCACCGACCTCGAGCTCGCATCGCCACATCCGACGATGCGCGCCGGCGTCGACCATCGCCAGGTCTGACGATGGCGGCCGCCCTGCCCTGGATCTCGCATCGCCATTTCTGGCGATGAGATCCACGGAGCGGCCATTTAGACCCGCCAATAACGACCCGGCCAAGATAATGTCATTTTCAGAAGACGACTGCACCAGTTCACGAGGCGGGCCGCCCCGTGTGCAGCCGACTTCTGAACGGGCCGTGTCAGCAGTCCTATGCACGAAGTGCCGCAAGGGGCCGGAATTGCTCAGAACTCCCCTGCACGATGCAATCTTGTGATGTAGTCGCATTGCGACTACAATATGGGTATCTGAACCGTTCCCGGAGAATTGCCATGAGCACCACTGCCGATACCTACGTCCGCGCCCGCATCGACACCAACACCAAGGAGCGCGCTGCCAGCGCGCTCGAAGCAATGGGTTTGTCGATTTCCGACGCCATCCGCCTGCTGATGCTGCGCATCGCCGACGAACACCGCCTGCCCTTCGACGTGAAGGTGCCCAATGCCACCACCAAGAAGGCCATTGCCGAGCTGGAAGCAGGCAAGGGCAAGAAGTTCACCAGCGTGGATGACCTGATGGCGGATTTGCATGCGGACGATTGACCATTCCTCCGCGTTCAAACGCGATTACAAGCGCGAGGTCAAGGGCCAACACCGCGCCTCGCTCGATGACGCGCTCAAGCCGGTGCTGGTCGCGCTGGCGACCGATCAGCCCCTTGGTGCGCGCTACCGCGATCACGACCTTTCCGGCGATTGGGCAGGCTACCGGGAATGTCACATCAAGCCCGACCTGTTGCTGATCTACCGCAAGTCCGATTCCGACACCCTGCGACTGGCGCGGCTTGGCTCGCACAGCGAGCTTTTCGGCTGACGCCAGCCGCCCTGTCCGTCAAACGATCCTTAGCCGGTCATGCCGGACACTGTCCGGCAAAGTGTTTGTATAACGGGTTGTCGGACATTAAGATAGGCGGACGGAATAACGGACAAAAGAGGCGGCCAATGGCGATGATCGGCTATGCGCGGGTATCGACGGCGGAACAGGACACCGCCTTGCAGACGGATGCGCTGCGCAAGGCGGGCTGCGAGCGCGTTTTCGAGGACACCGCTTCCGGGGCCAAGGCCGACCGCCCAGGCTTGGCGGATGCGCTGGCCTACCTGCGCGACGGCGACGTGCTGGCCGTCTGGCGGCTGGATCGGCTGGGGCGCTCCATGCCGCACCTGATCGAAACGATAGGCGCGCTGGAAGCGCGTGGCGTCGGCTTCCGGTCTCTGACGGAAGCCATCGACACCACAACGCCGGGCGGACGGCTCATCTTCCATGTGTTCGGTGCGCTGGGCCAGTTCGAGCGTGACTTGATCCGCGAGCGCACCAAGGCCGGGTTGACCGCCGCCGCCGCACGCGGGCGCAAGGGCGGGCGCAAGCCGGTCGTCACCGCCGACAAGTTGCAGCGAGCGCGGGAGCACATCGCCAACGGGCTGAACGTTCGTGAAGCCGCTACGCGGCTCAAGGTGAGCAAGACGGCCCTGTACGCCGCGCTGCAATCCACCAGTGCAGCCGACTCCTGATATTTCGTGCGGTCGTCTTCTGAAAATGACAGATAAATCGCATGACGGCCTTTTTGGCCGGGGGTAGCATGACCGGACACTTTGCGTATACCCAAAATGACCGGAGGAACCCATGACCAGCCGCAACGGCTACTTCCCAGGCAAGACCAAGGCGAAGCGCAGCGCGATCATCACGCCGCGCACCGCCCAGGAAACACAGATTGCGGCCATGCCGCGCCAGTCACGCGCAGCGCGCCAGGCGCTCGCCAAGACGCCACCGCTGCGCGTCGGCGGCGATGGCCTGGTCGAAGGTGCCGACCGCATCATGCGGACGCCGACCGAGCACCAGGCCGCCGGCGTCGCTTTCAAGGTCGCGCGCATCTACTTGCGCGTCAGCACCGACGAGCAGGACTTGACCAGGCAGGCCGCCATCGTAGAGAGCACCAGGGCCGCCGGCTTCTACGTCGCCGGCATCTACCGCGAGAAGGCTTCGGGCGCTCGCGCCGATCGCGCCGAGCTGCTGCGCATGATCGGCGACCTGCAACCCGGTGAAGTCGTCGTTGCGGAGAAGATCGACCGCATCAGCCGCCTGCCGCTGCCCGAGGCCGAACGCCTCGTGGCCTCGATCCGCGCCCAGGGCGCGCGCCTGGCTGTCCCTGGCGTGGTCGATCTATCCGACCTGGCCGCCGAGGCGAAGGGCGTGGCAAAGGTGGTGCTGGAGTCGATCCAGGACATGCTTTTGAAGCTGGCGTTGCAGATGGCCCGCGACGACTACGAGGATCGCCGCGAGCGGCAGCGGCAGGGCGTCGAGCTGGCGAAGGACGCCGGCCGCTACACCGGCCGCAAGGCCAACACAAAGGTGCATGAACGCATCGTGGCGCTGCGCAGCGCAGGCCACAGCATTCCAGAGACGGCCAGGCTGGCCGGGTGCAGTGAAAGCCAGGTCAAGCGCGTATGGGCGCTGCACAACCAGGCGCAGGCGTGACCTACTCGGCCGCCTCCAGCTCGCGCAGGCATTCCATGATCGCCGCCCGCTCCAGCGGATCGAGCTTGGCGAGCTTCGCTTGCCAGCGGGCTTTCTTCCGCTTGATGCGCTCGCGCTCGCGGAAGTTGCTGCCGAGGTAGCGCAGATCGTGCAGCTCGGCCGGCTCGGGGTAGTTCATCCACAGCCGTTCGATAGCGATGCCGCCGCGCGTCATCGCGTTGAAGTCGATGGTTCTCCATGACGCCAAGGGAGAGCTGTCATAGATCGTTGAGCTGTAGCCCGACACCATCACCGCGCACGGCAAGCCGGCCAGCACGTCGAGCAGCCGCACGTGGTCGGCGTCGTCGTATTCGTGGCGGTATAGCTTGCCGCCGCGCCGGCTGTCCATCACGTAGGGCGGATCGGCGTAGACGAACTCGGAGCCGGTGAACTGGTGGGACTCCAGCCAGGCCACGGCGTCGCCGTGGTGCAGCTCCAGGCCGGGCACGTCGAGCTGCTGCCAGACCTCGATCACCTCGGGATCAACGTCGATGCCGACGCTGCGGGCAGCGGGCCGCTTGCGCTCCAGGATGTTGCCGCCGCCCAGGTGCGTTTCGATGTACGTGTCGTGAGGCGGGATGTTGTTGATGATCGTCTGGTAGACGCCGGCACCGCCCTTGCCGCCGGGGTATCTCATGGCCTTCTTCCTGGAGTAAATCGGGACTTGGCCAGCATCGTCAGAAATGGCGATGCTGTCAAGGGAAGCCGGCCGGGCCTGCATCGTCAGAGCCGACGATGCGAAGCTGCTGGAGCGACCTGCAGCACCGCCAGGAATGGCGATGCCGGATCGCTCAGTAGGTGGGGATGTAGACCACCTCAATGTCCACGCGCTGGTTCTCGCGCCGGCCCTCGGCCGTCGAGTTGTCTGCCACGAAATCGGCGGCCGATGCGAAGTTCACCATGATCTTGAGCGGCGAGACGCCGCGCGCCACCAAGTACGACCTGGCCGAGAGCGCACGGCGTAGTGCAAGGGCCTCATCGGCCGCGCTGGGCCGTAGTGTGCTGGTGCGCCCGCTGATGTAGATGATCGCCGCATTCCTAGCGTCGGCCAGCAGCTCCAGGGCCTCTGGCGTCGGCTGGAATGTCGCGCTGCTGTCGGGGAAGGACACCGATACGCCGGACTTGATCGGCGTGCCGAAGTTGCCGGCGTCGCCGGCGGCCAGTGCGCTTTGCGCGCTGACCAGGAACGCCAGAGAGAGGGCCAGAAGAACGGGTTTTCGCATGGGGCAGGACTCCAATCAGAAGAACAGGTAGCCGGCCTTGCTCATGGGGATGCGGATCAACCAGAGCGAGGCCAGGTGCAGCGGGTAATAGGCGTAGAAGGCCCAGCGCAGGCGCGGCACGCGCACATCCACCCGCGAGGCCAGGAAGAGCACCGGCAGGGCTGCCAAGGCCCACAGGTTGCGATTGACGAACCACAGGGCCGCGCAGGCCAGCACCGCGACCGCCGCGGCGGCCCAGCTCGGCCGGCGCGTGTACGACCACACCGCCAGGCCGAAAGCCACGGCCGGCCACCAATATTCGACCGAGCTGCCGCCGACCAGGAACACCACGCCGGCGGCCGCCAGGTGCAGCTTGCCGCCACGTTCGACCAGGTAAGCCGTGGCCGTGACGACCAGCAGCGTGAACATCACGTTGAGCGGCCACCAACCGGCGTACAGGCCGCCGAGGGCCACGAAGGGCACGGAGGCCAGCGCGCCGAACATCGCCAGGCGCGACATGGTGCGGCCGTACACGCCGCGTTCGAGCGTGCCCGGCCGGGCCAGGTTGTAGGCCAGGACGAACACGAAAAGGGGGAGCGCCACGCGGCCGGCCTCGAACAGCACCGGCAGCGTCGCGTTGAACAGGTACTTGTTGACGTGATCGCCGGTCATGAGAACCAGTGCGAGCCACTTCAACGCTTCGACGGTTCCATCAGGAATCCGCAGGGCCTTCATCAGCGCCGGCCCCCGCGAATCGCGTAGGCGCGCAGCACCAGGAAGATGATGTAGAGCGCTGGCAGTGAGAGCACGAAGGCGATGGGCTTGCCGATCCACGCCGGCAGCGCCCACAGCAGAAGGCCCAAGGCGAAGATCGGGCCGAGGCCCAGCAGAAGCAAATCGAGCTGGTTCTTGGCCTGTCCTTCCGCCCACTTGCAATAGGCTTGAAGCAACCGGCCGACGCCCAGCGTATACCGCATCATGAAGGCGTGGAATTTGTCCATGTTTAGCCGCTAAATCGGAAGAGCCGGCCTACTCGGCCGACCCCTCGCGTGAAGTGTTGAAAGACACCGTGCGGGGCACGTAGCCGGCCACCGACACGCTGCGAGCTGCTGCGGCCGCTGGGGCGGCCTGCTGGGGTGCTGGTGCCGGCCTGGCCGCCGGCGTCGCCCGCTGGGCCACCGTCGCGGGCTGGCTGGGCGTCGAGGGCGTGGCCCCGGCCTTCGTCACGTCAAGCGTGACGAACCGAGCTTCGAGCCAATCGGCCCACTTCGACGCCTTGCGCATCAAGTCGGCCCGGTACACCGCGTTGTACTGCGGCGTGCGCGAGTGGTAGTTCGCCGCCTTCGTCCAGAGGTCGCCCTTGTCGTTGCGGATGTGCATCCGCAGCCGCCAGGCGGCCAGGTCGAACGAGTAGCAGCCGGCAGCCGCCACATCGTTCGCCGTGATGCCGTATCGGGCCAGGTCGCCCAGGTACGCGGTGTTGAACTGCATCGGGCCAACGTCATGCGTGCCATTCGAGTTGCGCACCCACTGGCCCGGCTTGCCGCCCTCTTTCTCGGCGACGGCCAACACGATGTTGACCGGCACCTCGTACTTGACGGCGGCCGAGATCGAGCAGACGACGCGCTCCTGGAGCTGCGGCGGCAGATCGGCGAAGAACGGCATGCCCTCCCCTCCCTCAGTTCAGCCAGGACTGACGGCGGCGCTCTTCGTCCTCGCGCCGGATGCGTTCGTTGTACTCGGCCAAGGCGCGGTCATAGTCGCGCGCTTCGACCCAATACCCGCCCCGCTCTGGCGTCCCGACATAGCGCGGCAGCGTGCCGCTGCTGGCGAAGTCGGTGTAGGCGTGGCCGGTGTAGGCCCCGCAGTAGTCAGGCAACTGGTTGCTGATGTACGTGCGCCCATCGTCGTAGCCGCCCGTCCACATCACCAACGTCGAGTTCAGCGACTGCGCGTCGCAACGGCCAGCGCCGCGCGAGATCGCCGACACGAGCGACTGCATTTCCGGCGTCTGGCTCGCCACCGGGCAAAGCTGGAGGAAGTTCAGGCGGGCGCGGATCGTGTCCGACAGCTTGCGCTTCGTGATGTTGAAGTACCGCGACAGCGACGGCGTGCATTCGCTCGGGCGCGTGCCCGACGACAGGCACAGGATCGCCTCGCAGGCCAGGCGCGTGTCGCCGGTCAGCACGTCTTGCGCGCTGGCCGTGCCGGCGGTCGATCCGAGGGCTGCCACGAGGGCGGCCAGGGCAAACAGTTTCTTCTTCATGGTTGGACTCTCCTTGGTTACGCAGTTGTGCCGTCGCGGCCTTGCTCGCGGTTGGCGAACGCAGCTACTTCGGACTCGGGATCGGCATCGGCGGGGCCGCCTGCCAGGCTGTTGTCGCCGAAGCTCGGCGCGGGCTGCTGGTCGGGCACGTCGATGTTCTCGGCCGTGCCGCTTCCTTGCGCCTTGATCGCGGCGGCGATCTTTCCGCCAGTGGTGTCGGCGATCCGCTCGGCTGCGGCTTCGCGCAGCCTCGCGGCTTTGGCCTTGGCAACATCGGCGGTTCCCTTCGCCAAGTTCGCGCCGGCGTCGGCGGCGATGCGGCCGGCCGTGCCGAGGGCCGATGCGGCCGATGCGAGCAAGCCGGGGCCGGTGCTGCCCGGTGCGGCCTGCTGCCCTTGCCCTGCCCCGCCGGCGGGCTTGGGTTCGTTCTTGGCGGCCTTGTCGGCACTGCTGCCGGTGCTGGCCGTCGAGCTGCTGCCCTGGCCGCCGGCGTCGGCTTTGCCGCCGCCCTTATCGCCGCCCTTCGAGCTGCCCGAGCTGCTGCCGGTCGAGGGGCTGCCGCCACCCGACGAAGAGCCACCGCCGGAGCTGCCGCTAAAGCCCGCAGCCTGAGCGAAGGGCGTGCTGCCGGTGCCGGCGTCGCCGCCGCCGCCCGCACCGCCGCCCGAGCTGCCGCCGCCCGAGAAGGCCGACATAACGTCCGTGCCTGCCGACACGTTCTCATTGGCCTTCGAGAAGGCGGCCATGACGGCAGAGGCACCACCGGCGGCCGAGGCTGCGCCGGCGGCCAGAGCGGCGCCGCCGGTCGCGGCCGCTGCTGCTGCCATGCCTGCGGCACCCAACGCAGCGCCTGCACCGAACTGGCCGATGCCGGCACCGCCCACGCTCGCGCCGGTGATGATCCCGGCGATGAGCGGCGGAATCTTGTTGACCAACGCCAAGAGGATGATGACGACGATCAGCATCACGCCCATTTCCTTGAGGCTGATGCCGGCGCTCATGCGCGAGTAGTAGTCATCGAGGAAGGTCTTGCCGATGCCCACCAGGAGCACCATTGCGAAGAGCTGCGCGGCCACGCCCAGGACGACCTTGTAGTAGTTGATCGCCATGTCGGAAGTCCAGCGCGAACCACCGAAGCCGAGGAAGAACACGCCGCCGTAGGCGAGCACCCAGCCCGACGCGAGCAGCAGAAGCATATTCACACCGACCAGGGCCAGGATGACCAGGATCGCCACGGCCATGAGGATGCCGGCCATGCTGTCCACCGGCGACCACACCGAGGACTGATCCATCACCTTGTCGAAGATCGCAAAGCCCACGTCCACGATGCCCGAGGGCGACAGAGCATTGCCCAGGCCCGTCGCGTTGCCGGCGAGCTGCCGCAACGACGCATAGATGGACGAGGCGAAGTTAGGGCCGTTGGTCAGCGCCCACCAGAAGAAGCCGGTAAAGATCGTGAAGCGGACGAACTCCGCGAAGAACTCGCCAATGTCGGCCTTGCGCAAGGCCATCATGCCGAACGTCCAGACCATCGAGATCACAACCAGCGTCCAGAAGAGCCAGGTTGCGGCCGTGGTGATGACACCGGCCCAGCCGCTCGCGGCGGCCTGGTAGCGATCCAGCACGCTATCGAACACGCCGGCGTTGTCGATGGCCGCGTGGGCATCGACCGCGAAGAACGCCAGCCAGACGAACAGCGGCAGGGCGAGGGTTTTTAGATTGGCTGGCATTCTCATCGTCAGCACCTCACCATTCGCGTTTCGGGCTGGGCTTGAAATCCCCACCACGACGCAAGCACAGCGACGAAAAAGCCTGCTGGACGCCCTTGTCCTCGATCTTGGCGATGTTCTCGGGCTTGCAGTTCTCGTCGTTCACTTCCGGCATGGGGGCCGTGGCCGGCTTGTTGTCGCAGCCGGCGACCAAGGCCGCCACGAGGGCGGCCGAGGCCAAGGACAGAGCCTTGATTGCTTTCATGAATCCCCCTTACCAGGTGCGCGCCGGGCTGGCCCGGTAGCTGCCCTGGCGCAGTTGTGCGGCCGCTGCCGCCTGCTGGGCTTCCTTGTCGGCGTCGGCCTGCATCTTGGTTGCCATCGCGTTCTGCTGCGCGATCAGCAGGCCACGAATCTGCAAGAGCTGGTTGGCCTGCTGGCTGGCGAGCTGGTTGGCGTAGCCGATGGCCTGCATTTGGCCCTGCGCGCCCTGCGCTGCCGATTGAAGACGCTGCAACGTCGCTGCATCGGCCGTGAGATTCGTTTGCTGCCTATCGAGGCCCTTGAACAAGGCATCGTTGGCCTTCTTCTGCGACTCGCTCGCGAGCTGGGCCACATTCCGAAGTGCTGCGCGTTCCGCGTCGGAGCACCCTGCCGCCGTAAAGCACGGCGAGTTCTTGTAGTAGTTCACGTCCTGGAACTTGCCGATGTAGCTGTCCAGGCTGCCGAGTTGGGTCTTGTAGTAATCCAGCGTGTTGACCGCGTTCATCAACCCGTTGATGGTCGATTGCGCCTGATCCCAGATATACGCGGCCGGGGCCATCGTGTTCTGGAGTTGGTTTTGATACTGCTGGAGCTGGGTGCTGTACTGCTCAATTTGCTTGAGCGTCTGGGCCACCGATTCGATGGCCGTCATGATGTTCTGCGACAGGTTGGTGCCGTCGATGACGGGGATGCCAGCCTGCACAGGTGTGACCGCCAGCGTGCTCGAAACAGCAATGACGAGGGCCAATTTAGCGGCTAAAAACTTCGGCTTCATGGTGCTTTTCTCCTATGGCGTTAGTAATCGAAGGAACGGTACGGCTTGGAAAACGTCATGTCCTTCGTGACCACGACGTTGAAGCGATACCCCGGCCGAATTTCCAGCGTCGGCGAAATGCTCAGGTTCTTGGCGATGAGTTGCGCCGTAACCTGGCCGAGCTGCTGGCCGAGGGCTTCGCTTAGGGCACTGCTGGCGCTCGGTGCGCCATAGGTGTTTGTGGCCTGGTTCTGGCGTTGGCTGTAGGTGATGCCTGCTGTCACGCCGGACATGAGGAAGGCCGAGCCGAACAGGCGCACATAGTGGTTGTTCACCTGGTCGTGGAAGCCCGCGTATCCCGCGCTGTCCGCGCCTGGCATCGCGCCAATGTCCATCGCCTTGCCATCGGGGAACACGATGCGTTGCCACGCAACCAGCACGCGCGCTTGGCCGTAGGCCACGTCGCTCGAATACGAGCCGACGAGGCGCGATCCCTGCGGGATCAACAGGTGCTTGCCGGTCGGTGTGTCGTACACGTCCTGCGCGACCTGGGCCATGATTTGGCCCGGCAGATCGGAGTTGATGCCCGAAATGAGCGTGGCCGGCACGACGAAGCCCGCGCGCAGCTCGAACGGTGTGCGCGGCGCTTCCGGCTGCGAATCCAGCTTCCAGCGGTCGCCCTGCCCACCTTGGCCGAACTGCGCCATGCTGTTGCGCCCGCCGCCGCTGGTCGAGGTTTGCAGGAGCTGCGGCGCACCGCCCGCGCCCATGCCGCCGGCGGCCGGAGCCGCGCCGCCACCACCGACGCCCATGCCGCGAATCTGCGCCAGGCGTGCTTGATAGGCGGCGGTCGGATCGTTGCTGCGCTGCGCGTCGATTTGCTGCTGCACCGCTGCGATGCGGTTCAGCATTTCATCGCGCGTCTGCGGCGTGCCGGTGTAGGTGCTCGGGCCACCCGGCGCGGAGCCGTTGCTACGCGGGGCATCCACGCGCACGGTGGTCTTGGCCTTCACGGCTTCGCCGAACATCTGCATCTTCGCCATGCGGATGCGCTGGGCCTCGTCGTCGTTCACCGGCTGGCCCGGGTTGCCGGGGTTGGCCGGCGGGGCCGGCGGCGCGTCCGGGTTGGACGGCCGCGCGATCTCCAGCGGAGCCGACGCCGGGCCGGTCGGCATGTCGGGCACCTTGAGCGGGCTTGCCGGCTCGATCAAGCCGCCGGTCTTGTCGCCTGCGATCTCCTTGGCGAACATCGACGTGTTGCCGGCCTTCTCCTTGGGGCCGTCCGCCGGCGCGTTCTGCTTGGCCGCGCGATCCGCCGCGACCAGGGCCATGACCAGCACGAACGACAGCAGGACGCCGCCGAGGATGTACATGGGCATGTTGTTGACGCGACGGACGCCCGCCTTCTTGGACACTTCGCCAGGCGAAGCGTCAGGTGCCATCTGATCGGCGTTTTCTGTCATGGCGTCACTCCTTGCGCACCCAGTACCCGGCCGGCGCGAACGTGCCGTTTTGCGCCAGGTAAGGGCGGGTGATGGATTGATTGCCGACCATCAAGGTCAGGCGGTACAGGTTCGAGTCGCCAGCCTGGTCGAGCACGTAGCGCAACGGCAGGCCGCCCGACGCGGCCGTGGTGGCCGGTGCGCTCGCCTGCGATGCCGCCGAGGCCGGGGCCTGCGTGGAAGCGCCGGCCGGGGCGTACTCCAGGAGGGCATAGCCCTTGTCGCGCAGCGACTTGACGAGCGCCTGGCCGAACGGATCGGGCGTCGGCTGTTGCAGCTCCAGGCGCGTGCGCGCCGGCGCGTACAGCGTGGCGAGCTGCTGCACCGCGTCGGTGGCGAGCTTCTGCTGATCGAGCGCGGCCGACTGGACGAAGTTGCCGTACTGGCTGGTGGTTGCGCAGCCGCCGAGGCCCAGGGCGAGGGCGAGCAGCGCGAGAGAGACGATCTTGCGCATGGTCACTTCCTCCGGCTGATGGTCACGCGGTCTTGGCTACTGCCAACACCGGCAATCAGGATCGCGCGGTCAAACACCGTGTCCACGATGTAGCGATTGCCCTGCACGCGGTAATTGACCAGCACCGTTTCGTCGTCGGTGAACAAGCCGCCCTCTTTGCGCACGACCAGGAGCGTCGGCGCTTCGGTCTGCTGCATCGTGCCGGGCATTTCGATGATGGTCTTGCGGCCATCGTTGTAGACGCGCACAGGCTTCCAGCTCGCCGACCCGGACAGCTCATAGTCGAACGAGAGATCGCCCAGGTACTCGCCCGTCGCCGGCAGGGTGTTGTCGGTGCGTTCCTGCTTCTCGCGGCGCTGGATCGCGTCCCACTTGGCTTGCGCTTCCTCGGGGTACGTGAACGAGACTTGCGGCATGTACTCGGTGCGATGCGAGCGCAGGCGGAAGTGGTAGCTGCGGCGGTTCGTGGTCACAACCAGGCTGGTTTCGAGGCCCACGTCCATCGGCTTGATGATGAGGTGCTGAACCTCGGTCGCGCCGCTGCCGGTGATGGCCGGTTCCACCGTCCACCTGGCCGTGTCGCCCAGGTTGATCGAGTTCACTTGTTCGCCGGGCTGCAAGGCCACGTCGCACACCTGGAGCACCGCGCAAACGATGCTCGGCTGCTGCGCGCCGTACACGAACTTGATGGCACCGCCCGAGCCGGCCACCGGCTTGATGCCCGTCGCCGACCCCGCTTCCCACCGTTTGGCGATGGCGAGCGCCGCGCGCTCTTGAGCGGTCAGCGTCGGGTTGGTCTTGTTGAAATACTTGTCGGCAATGTCGTCGCCAGGGGCGGCCAGAGCCAGGGAGGGCACCGCCACAGCAGCGCCCACGATCAAAGCGGAGAGGGTTTTCTTCATGGTGGATGACCTCGAATTCATTGGATGCGGGACCAGGAGTAATCACGCACGTAGATGCTCAACGGGTTGTTCCGCAGTTGCTCATCGGTGGTGTTGGGCGTGACCTCGGCGATGTAGGTAGTCACGAGCGCGCGCCAGGTGACGGGCTGACCTTTCAGCGTGCCTTGGCGGTCGCGCGTGGTTTCCACCCACTCGACTTGCCAGGTGTCGGGCGTTTGCGGGATGACGGTCTTGATCTCGACGCTGACCATTTCCTTCTCGGCGCGCTTGAACGGGCTGGAATCGGGCGTGCCGTTCAACCACTCGTTCATCTTTGGCGTCGCCGGATCGTTGGGGGCGAGCATCGAGTACGCCTTGAACACGCACTTGCGCTGCAAGGCCACGTCAGGCGACACCATGCGCGCGCAGCTCATCCAGTCCGCAACGGCGGCGTGGATGACACGCGGATCGGCCTTCCCTGCGGCCTGCACCGGGCCGGCGGCCACCGTCTGGCCCAGCTTGTCCACCTCGACCACGTAGGGGATGAACTTCGACTGGCTGCCGATGTGGATCACGCCACCCACGCCGGCCAGCGCGATCAACAGCGACAGGATGCCGATCACCTGCCAGGTTTGGCGCTGCGAGACGACGCCGCCCACGTGATCGTTCCAGGTGCGGCGCGCGGCCAGGTAGGGGTTCTCGGCCTCGCCCGCACGGCGGCCGCCGGCGAGCGGTTCCTTCGAGCGGCGCGGATCGCGCGGCTCGGCGGAGTTGGCGGGCTTCTTGAAGATCAAGCCCTTGAGGGTGTCGGCGATGCTCATGCGGCCTCCAGGTAGTCGTTGAGATTCAGCCCACGGCCGGCCAGCCACTCATGCACCCATTCGTGGCCGAACTTGGCTTCGAGGCTCTTGATGGTGGCGACCGATTCCTTGTCGGACGCACCGACGAAGGCCAGGGCCATCGGCCCCAGGGCAAGGTCATAGAGACGGCGGCCGTTCTCCGAGACGTAGTAGTACTGACGCTTCGGAATGGCAGTCGCCAGGATTTCGATCTGACGCGCGTTGAGGCCCATACGGCGATAGAGCGCCGATGTGTCCTCATCCCTGGCGTAGACGTTGGGCAGGAAAATCTTGGTCGCGGTCGATTCCACGATCACGTCCAAGATGCCCGAGTTGGCCGCGTCGGAGAGGCTTTGCGTCGCCATCAGCACAAGGCAGTTGGCCTTGCGCAGCACCTTGAGCCATTCCCTGATCTTGGCGCGGAACGCGGGGTGGCCCAGCATCAACCAGGCTTCGTCCAGGATGATGACGGAGGGCTGGCCTTTCAGTGCGCGCTCGATGCGGCGGAACAGGTAGAGCAGCACCGGCAGCGCGAACTTCTCGCCCAGGTTCATCAGCTCTTCGATCTCGAACACCGTGAAGTCGGACAGCGACAGGCCGTCCTCTTCGGCGTCGAGCAGGTGGCCCATCGAGCCGTCCACCGTGTACTGCTTGATGGCCTCGCGGATCGCCTCGTCCTGAATCGTCACCGAGAACTCGGAGAGCGTGCGCGCGCCGCTGGCGTGCATGCTCATGATCGCGTTGCCGATCTCGTTGCGCTGCGCCGGCGTGGTGTTGACGCCGTTCAACGCCAGGATGGTGTCGATCCACTCCATCGCCCAGGCCCTATCCCCCTTCGTTTCGAGGAACTGGAGCGGGCAGAACGCCAGGCGGTCATCGTCGGCGGCCACCGTGAAATGCAGGCCGCTCTTGCCCTTCGTGGCCGCGCGGATGCCGGCCGCGAGTGGGTACATCGACATGCCCTTGTCGAAGGCGTAGATCGACATGCCGGCGTAGCGACGGAGCTGCGCGGCGATGATGCCCAGGTGCGTCGATTTGCCTGCGCCGGTCGGGCCGAACATGAAGGTGTGGCCCAGGTCGCGCACGTGCAGGTTCAGGCGGAACGGCGTAGCGCCCACCGTCACGCAGTGCATGAGCGCCGGCGACAGCGGCGGGTACATCGGGCACGGAGCCGTGGCGCTGCCCGTCCAGATCGAGCTTGTCGGCAGCAGGTCGGCCAGGTTCATCGTGTTGATGAGCGGCCGGCGCACGTTCTCGACGCCGTGGCCGGGCAAGCTGCCCAGGTACGCATCGAGCGTGTTGATCGTCTCGATACGGGCCGCGAAGGCCAGGCGGTTGACGGCCTTCTCGACCAGGAGCGCGGAGGCCGCCAGGCGCTCCCGATCCTCGTCCATCAGCACGACCACGCTGGTGTAGTAGCCGGCCGCCACCAAGCCGCTGTTGACCTCGGCGATGGCCGCCTCGGCGTCGCCGACCATCGCGGCCGCGTCCTGGTTGATCGAGCCGGTATTCGTGTTGAACACCTGATCGAAGAAGCCGCGAATCTTCTGCTTCCACTTCTTGCGGAACTTGTCCAGGTGCTTCAAGGACTCGTGCTGATCCATGAAGATGAAGCGGCTCGACCAGCGGTATTCGCTGGGCAGCTCGGCCAGGGCCGAGAGCACCCCAGGCGTTGACTCCAAGGGGAAGCCTTCGATGGCGACCACCTGGATGAACTTGCGCCCGATCTTGGGCACGACGCCGCCCCACAGCTCTTGCCCGCCGATTACCGCATCGAGGTACATCGGATTGCTGGGCAGCATGACCGGGTGATGGAGGCCCGTCACGCAGAACTGCAACCAGCTCAGGAAGTCATCGTGCGTGACTTCCCTGCCCTCTTCCGACACGACTTTTTGGCCGCGCAGGCGCGTCATCTTGACCGCCGAGGACAGGCGCGATTCCAGGCTGGTGATCTCGCGCTTGAACTGCGCAATCAGGCCCGTAGTGCGCGCCGTATGGTCGGGAGCCACCGCATCGTCATCGAACATGAGTTCGACAAACTTGCGCTGGGCCAGTACTGGCGGGAACCACGTGACGGTCAGGACAAAGTAGCCCTCGAACATCGCGCCCAGGCCCTCGAACAAGCGCCGGCGTTCCTCGTCAATGGCGAAGGAAACGGAGTCGGGGAACGATGACACGCCCCGCTCCGAGTAGTTCGGCGCAGGCCGACGCACAGCATCGACATGCACCATCCAGCCGTTCCCCAGGCCCGCCAGGGCCTGGTTGATGCGGAACGACACCATTTCCCGCTGTTCCTCGGTGCTGCTGGCGTTGTCATCCCCCTTGTACAGCCAGGCGGCCATAAAGGAGCCGTTCTTGCCCACGATCACGCCGTCATCGACCACGGCGGCGTAATTGAGCAGATCGGCCAGGCCGGCATCCTTGGCGCGATGCTTCTTGAGCTTCAGCTCGGCATCGACAGCCCGGATGCGGGCAAAGAGGATGAGCAACAGAACCGCACCGAGCACAGCAATGGCAATTGCGATTGCTTCGATCATTTGTATTGCTTCCCTTGACTCGGCGTGTTGTCACGGAAGGGCGTGCTGCGAGCCGGGTAGTACGGCTTGTACCGGCGGTGCCGCAGGTACACGTGTCGCAGCTTCGGATCGGCCTTCGCCATGAGGCGCAGCGCGAAGAGCGCGCCGAACCACAAGGCGATGCCGAACACCGTTGCCCTCACTTCTTGGGCGCTGAAAATCAGCGCGCCGGCCAGCAGGCCCGAGAACATCACCAGCTCACGATCCCCGCCCATGAACAGGTTTTCTCGGTTGCCGGCCCTACGGATGGGGATCGCGCGCAGAGCCATGACTTACCCCGCGATGTGGCCGCGCTCGGCCCAGCGCATGACGGCTTCGCCGGGGAAGCCGGCCACGTCCAGCGCGGCGACCTTGACCTGGTGCAGCGCGCCATCGGTCAGGGCGGCGATTTCCGCGCCACGGCCGAAGAACGTGCTCATCATGTTCTGCGCGCCGACCAGCAGGGCCATGACCAGGACGATGAAGATCAACGTGCGGAAGAAGCCGTTGAGTTCGCCGCCGAAGATGAGGATGCCGCCGGCGACCACGATGCCGATGATCGACAGCGCGAAGGCCACCGGGCCGGTGACGGAGTTGCGGAGGTTGGTCAGCCAGCTCTCATACGGCAGAGAGCCGCCGGTGCCCTCGGAGGCGAATGCGTGCTGGGGGGCCAGCAGGAAGAACGCCAGGAGGGCGAAGAGGCCCATGTAGAACAGGGCGTTGCGGTTGAGGCGGAATGCCGGGAAGGTTGCTTGCATTGGTCGTAACTCCTAGTCAGAGGGTTTTGGTGATGTACTGGCCGTTGGCGAACCCGGAAACCTCCAAGATTTCCTGGATGCGCCGCGAGCCTTCGACGCGGGCGATATGAACAACCACGTGAACCGCCTCGCCGATAAGCGGTTCAATGGGTTTCGGGGAATCGGGGTGCATGCTGATGAGCATGGCGAGCCGATCCAATCCAGCTTTGGCGTTGTTTGCGTGCAGGGTTGCAGCACCTCCTTCGTGCCCGGTGTTCCAGGCCATCAACAGATCAAGGGCTTCGGGGCCGCGCACCTCGCCGACCAGGATTCGGTCGGGGCGCATGCGGAGGGTGGTTTTCAGCAGCGCCGTCATGTTCACGTCGATGCTGGTGTGGTACTGGACGTAGTTCTCGGCGGCGCACTGGATTTCGCCGGTGTCCTCGATGATGAAAACCCGCTCGGTCGGGTCTTGAATCACCATCTCGTTGATGATCGCGTTCACCAGCGTGGTCTTGCCCGAGCCGGTGCCGCCGATCACAAGGATGTTCCGGTGCGCGCGCACCGCTGCAATCAATGCCTCGCGCTGCGGCGCGGTCATGATTCCGCGTTCGACGTACTGATCGAGCGTGAAGATGGCGACGGCCTTCTTCCGAATGGCGAAGGTGGGTGCGGGCACAACCGGCGGGAGCTGGCCGGCGAAGCGACTGCCATCAAGGGGCAGCTCGCCTTCCAGGATCGGCTTGGAGCGCGTGACTTCCTTGCCGTGGTAGCCCGCGATGGTTTCGATGATGGCTTGCGCCTGCGCGACGCGCAGCGTGCCGATGCACTTCATCGGCTCGCCCAGGCGTTCGAGCCAGAGCTTGCCGTCCGCGTTGAGCATGATTTCAACGGTCTTGGGATCGTTGAGGGCGGCCAGCAGCTCCGGCCCCATGTCGCGTTCGAGCTTCTTCTTCGCCCGTTCCTTGATGCTGTTGTGTTCTGGTTTCTGGTCGGTCATTCCGTATGCCCTGTATGCCGTTGCGTTTCGCGCATTCTACACAGGTTCATACGATATACCGAACTAATTTCGACCGCAACACCGAAGCGCACAAGGGTGACTTCGGCCGCGACGTTGCATCGCGGATTGCAGGGGCGAAAGAGGCGACAACGCGGCGCATGCTCCGTGCGCCCTCGCGCCGAACCCGTGGCGTTTGCGTTATGGGTTGTCCGGGGGTTGAGCCACCCCGGCGGGCTTTAGCGGCTAAAACTTGGCTGGCTCTTGTGGCTCAGTTCCGCGCCGCTTCCCTTCCCTTCTCACATCCTGGCGTCAACTCCCCCTAAGTTTCTTCCTTGTCGCTTCGCCCCACTTCTTGACGATGAACGCCTGGTGTTCTGGCAGCACGGCCGCCACGCGCTCGAAGCCTGGCGGCAGGCTTCGGGGTGCCTTGCCGCCGGCCAGGGCGTCAAGGGCTTCTTTGTCCAGGTCGGTCGATTCAAGCAGGAGCGGCAGGGGAGTTTCAAGGGCCTGCGCAATGTCCTCCATCACCTTTAGGGAGGGGTTGGCTTTGCCAGTAGTGAGATCGGAAAGGAAGGAGATCGAAACCCCCGACCTGTCCGATAGCTCCTTTTTCGTCATGTGCCGCTCATCGAGCAGCCGGAGCACGTTCGTGAAGAAGATGTAGTTGTACAAGGCCCGTATGCCTTCTCGGTGCGGGCGGCAGAAAATTTTAGCCGCTAAAGTTCTTGACCACGGACGCAGGTTTAGCTAAACTGACGACTCCATTAGCGAAAGGAGCATGACGAATGAGCCACAACCTGTTCCAGTTTATCGGTAATCTTACCCGCGATACCGACGTTCGCCATAGCGAAAACAGCGCCCGCGCCGTTTTCGACCTGGCTGTCAATCGCGTGTGGCGCAACGCAGCCGGTGCGAAGCAGGAGCAGACGGACTTCTTCCGCATCAAGTCGTTCGGCGGCCTGGCCGAGAACGCGGGCAAGTACCTGGGCAAAGGCTCCAAGGTGTTCGTCCAGGGCCGCATCGAGCCGACGAAGTACGAGAAGGACGGCAAGACCGAATACGGGTTCGATTTCATCGCCGAGGAAATCGAATACCTGGACACCAAAGCGCCAGGCGGCGGCCAGTAAGGCCAGGCCCGGCCACGGCCGGGCAGTATGCTAGGAGGGAGATTAGATGCAGAACGAGTTCAACGAGCAGGAATACAGGCGCAAGCTCATCGAGGGCGGGCTTAGCGAAGCCGACGCCACCGACCTTGCCGCCCGTACCGCCGCCGCTCGCAGGGACTCGGGCAGCGCCGGCGGGGCCTTCCGCCCCGCCGGTTCCCTCTTCGAGCTGCCGGCCACGGCCGGCGACAACGAGGCGGCTTTGCCGCCGAAGCTACCGACGCCGGCAAGTGCCGCCGTCGAGCGATCCGAGCGCATGGCGCAGGAATCGGCCGAGCTTGCGCGCACGATGGGCCTGCCGCCCGAACCGCGCACCGCCGTGAACAAGATGGCCGAGCAGATCGGCGCGCTGGCCCAGGACAAACGGAGTAGTGCGATGGCGACCAAGAAGCGAACGGCCGGCGGTGAGCTGGCCGAGAAGGTCAGCGAGGCCAAGCAGACGGCCTTGCTCAAGCACACGAAGCAGCAGATCAAGGACATGCAGCTCTCGCTGTTCGACCTGGCTCCCTGGCCGGATCACATGCGGGCACTGCCCAACGACTTCGGGCGGTCGGCGATCTTCACCGTCCGCAACAAGAAGGTGCCGCGCGCCGCGCTGCAAGGCCAGTCGATCTACCACGTCAACAAAGACGTGGAGATCACCTACACCGGGATCGAGCTGCGCGCCGACGACGACGAGCTGGTATTCGCCCAGGTGCTGGAGTACGCGAAGCGCACCGCGCTCGGAGAGCCGGTTTCCTTCACGTTCTACGAGCTTTGCCAGGACTTGGACTGGTCAATCAACGGTCGGTACTACACAAGGGCCGAGGAATGCCTGACGCGGCTCCAGGCGTCGGCCATGCAGTTCTCATCCCAACGCATCGGCCGGCTCGAATCGGTGTCGCTGATCCGGCGCTTCCGCGTCCTGGATCGCGGCAAGCGCACGTCGCGCTGCCAGGTCGAGATCGACGCCGAAATCGTGGTGCTGTTCGCCGGCGACCACTACACGAAATTCGTGTGGGAGAAGTACCGCAAGCTGTCGCCCACCGCGCGGCGCATGTTCGACTACTTCGCCACCCACAAGGAGCCGTACCCGCTCAAGCTGGAGACGTTCCGGCTGATGTGCGGCTCGGATTCCACCCGGCCGAAGAAGTGGCGCGAGCAGGTAGGCGAAGCGTGCGACGAGCTGCGCGAAAACGGCCTGGTCGAAAGTGCGTGGGTGAACGACGACCTGGTGCATTGCAAGCGGTGATCGCCCCCCTGCCCTCCCCTGGAGCCGCCCGAGATCGAGGCGGCTTTTTTTCTCGAGCATCGCCACTTCCGGCGAGGCAGTACCGCGCACCAGCTCGCGCACGTCGAGCTGCAGCATCGTATGCGTCCGGTAATCCCAACTTGAGATAGACCCAGCGCCGAGGCATCGTGTGCACGATGAAGATCATGCACACCATGGCGAACGACACGATCGCCCAACGCCCCAAGCGGCGCTACTACCCGCCAGAACTCAAAGGCCAGATCGTGGCCGAATGCCAATTCTCCGGCGCGTCAGTGGCCGGCGTGGCACTCGCTCACGGGGTCAACGCCAACATCGTTCACCGCTGGATGCGGGAGCAAGCTGACGCCCTGTTGCCAGCGCCCCGGAACGAGTTCGTTGCGTTGAATCTGCCTCCACCAGTTGAACAGGTCCCAGCAACTGAGAACAGCTCGCCGCCCGTGGCGCGTGCGATCCATGTTGAGGTTCGGCGCAGTGCTGGCGTGGTTACCGTGAGCTGGCCGATGGAAGATGCGGCGTCATGTGCAGCGTGGCTGCGCGACTGGCTCCGATGATCCGCATCGATGCACTGTGGCTTTCCGCCGAGCCGCTGGACATGCGAGCGGGAACCGAGACGGCGCTGGCACGCGTAGTGGCTGTCTTTGGCGCGGCGCGCCCACACCACGCCTACCTGTTCGCCAATCGACGGGCTAACCGCATGAAGGTGCTGGTGCACGACGGCATTGGTGTTTGGCTGGCGGCCCGGCGCCTGAACAGCGGCAAGTTCGCCTGGCCGCGCGATGCCGCCACCACCGCCACCACCGCCACACTCAGCCGCACGCAGTTCGATGCGCTCGTGCTGGGCCTGCCGTGGAAGAACGTCGGCGAGGCTGGAATCATCACCGTGCTTTGAGTGCTCCGGTCGTTGGCCAGGCAATCAGAGCTTGCACCGATGCGCGAGGGCGATGTTCGTCGCATCATCTTCTCTCGTGATCATCGCAGACCACCTTGACACCCTGGAGCCGCAGCAGATGCGAGCGGCTCTGCTGTCGTTGATGGGTGAGCTGGCCGAGCGAGACGGCGTAATTGAGCGCCAGGGCCAGGAGGCGGTCTTCAAGCAGGCCCTGATCGACAAGCTCACGCACGAGAACGCGCTGCTCAAGCGCATGAAGTTCGCCGCGCAGTCGGAGCGCTTCAGCGCCGAGCAGAAGAGCCTGCTCGATGAATCGCTGGATGAGGACCTGCAGGCTGTGGCCGATGAGATCGAGCAGGCCACGCAGCCAGTGGCAGGCCGCCAAGACAAGCAAGTCCCCAAACGCGCACCCCTGCCAGCCAACCTGCCGAGGCGCGAGATCCGCCACGAGCCCGAGTCCACCACCTGCGCCTGCGGCTGCCAGATGAAGCGCATCGGCGAGGACGTGGCCGAGAAGCTGGACTACGTGCCCGGCGTGTTCACAGTTGAGCGCCACATCCGGGGCAAGTGGGCTTGCGCGAAGTGCGAGACGCTCACCCAAGTCCCTGTCGAGCCTCACGTCATCGACAAGGGCATCCCCACCACCGGGCTGCTGGCTCAAGTGCTGGTGGCCAAGTACGCCGACCACTTGCCGCTGTACCGCCAGGAAGCAATCTTCGGCCGAGCCGGTCTGGCCATCCCGCGCTCCACTCTGGCGCAATGGGTCGGCTCTTGCGGCGTGCAGTTGCAGCCACTGGTGGACGCAATGAGGAAGGAGCTGCTGCAGCACCGCGTGCTGCATGCCGATGAGACGCCGGTGGCCATGCTCAAACCAGGCACCGGCAAGACACACCGGGCCTACCTATGGGCCTATGCCACCGGGGCCTTTGAGAACGCGAGGGCGGTGGTCTATGACTTCTGCGAGAGCCGCGCTGGCGAGCACGCTCGCTCCTTCCTGGGCGCTTGGAAGGGCAGCCTGGTGTGCGATGACTTCAGCGGCTACAAGGCCCTCCTGATTGCCGGCGTCACCGAGGTGGGCTGCCTGGCGCACGCGCGCCGCAAGTTCTTCGATCTGCAGGCGGCCAACCAGAGCCAGATTGCCCAGAGCGCGTTGGAGCAGCTCGCCCGCATCTACGAGATCGAGCGTGAGGTCAAGGAGCTCAGCGCCGAGCAGCGTCTGGCAGTCCGGCAGGAGAGAACGAAGCCGGTCCT
Source organism: Pseudoxanthomonas japonensis (assembly GCF_043632995.1). Lineage (NCBI taxonomy): Bacteria > Pseudomonadati > Pseudomonadota > Gammaproteobacteria > Lysobacterales > Lysobacteraceae > Pseudoxanthomonas > Pseudoxanthomonas japonensis. The sequence continues at coordinate 25,921 of NZ_CP171634.1, forward strand.
GGACGCCCTGCATAAATGGATGACGCTGCAGCGGCGCAAGGTACCCGACGGATCGGCCCCAGCCAAGGCGCTGGATTACAGCCTCAAACGTTGGGCCGCACTCATCCGCTTCGCAGAGGACGGACATTTGCCCGTGGACAACAATTGGATCGAGAACCAGATCCGGCCCATCGCCATCGGCCGCAGCAACTGGCTGTTCGCTGGCAGCTTGCGCGCGGGCCAGAGGGCGGCAGCGGTGATGAGTTTGATCCAGTCGGCGCGTATGAACGGGCATGACCCGTATGCGTACCTGAGGGACGTGCTCACACGCCTGCCCACGCACAAGCAGCGTGACATCGACCAACTGCTGCCTCACATCTGGCAGCCTTCGGCCACGCCGCATAGCGCATTCGTTTAAATGTTGATGACGTTGGGTATCTGCACATCGGTACAAACGTCGGCCTCGTAGTCGACTCCTTCGATCCCGAACCCGAACAGGCGCAAGAACTCCGATTTGTAGCCGGCGAAATCCGTAACCTCGTCGATGTTGTCACTGGTGACCTCGTGCCAGAGCTGTTGCACGCGGCCTTGAACTTCCTGATCGAGCTCCTTGTCGTCTGCGCGCAGACGGCCCTCGCTGTCCATGCGCGGCGAATCGCCGTACAGGCTGTCGCGGTAGAGCCCGTAGACCTGCTCGATGCAGCCCTCGTGAGTACCTTGCGCCTTCATGACCTTGAACAACAGTGATAGGTACAGCGGCATCATTGGGATGGCGGAACTCGCCTGGGTGACAACTGCTTTCAGCACCGATACGCGAGCGTCGCCCCCATAAACGGCCAGACGGTCCCGGATGCCGATGACTCGCCGGTCCAGGTCCTTCTTGGCCGCACCGATGGAGCCGTTCCAGTAGATGTCGCGGGTGATCTGCTCGCCCAGGTAGGTGAAGGCGGTGGTCTTTGCGCCGTCGGCCAGCACACCCGCCGCCTCCAGCGCGTCGATCCACATCTGCCAGTCCTCACCGCCCATCACCGCCACGGTGCTTTCGATTTCGTCCTGCGTCGCCGGCTGCAGAACGGTCTCCTTTACCACCTTGTTGTCGGTGTCGAGGCTGCGCACGTTGACCGCCTTGCCGATTGGCTTCAGCGTCGAGCTGAAGACTTCACCGGTTCGAGGATGCGTGCGTCTCGGTGCAGCGAGGCTGTAGACAACCAGGTCAACCTGACCCAAATCTCGTCGGATGACATCGATCGTCTTCTGCTTAATCTCTTCAGAAAAGCCGTCGCCATTGATACTCGCCGCGTACAGGCCTTGGGCGGTGGCGGATTGGTGGAAAGCGGCCGTGTTGTACCAGCCGGGCGAGCCGGGCTTGCCCTCGGTGCCGGGGCGCTCGAAGAAGACACCGAGCGTATCGGCACCGCTTGCGAATGCAGCGGTGATCCGGGCTGCAAGTCCGTATCCAGTCGATGCACCGATTACTAAGACCTTCCTGGGCCCCTGGCTGATGGCGCCGTTTGCCTTGACGTATTCGATCTGCTGCCTGACATTCGCACCGCAGCCCACAGGGTGAGTTGTGACACAGATGAAGCCACGCATACGCGGTTGGATGATCATGAAGAATTCGTTTGTGATGTCGAGCCGGGGAGAATACCGCAGCCAACATCCAAGACTTCAACCTGACTTCGCTGCGCGCTTACGCAGCATCGTCACTTCCGGCGAGGCTGGCCACGTCCTGGCCACGGTCGACCATCGCCACATCCAACGATGCCCCGAGGGCCCCATCGCCAGTTCCGACGATGACGGCCGCCGCTGGATCTCGCATCGCCACTTCCGACGATGAGATCCACTCTTTGACATTTGAGGGGCCAAGCTGCGGGGGATTCTCCCGGCCGGCGGCCGCGAGAACCGGCTATGTCGTGCTACGCATCGAGCCAGGCGGCCACGGCCGCCCGTCTCGCCCCTGGCGGGCTTCCAGCGCCTTCCCGACGCTCACCGGGCCGGTGGCCCTCGCCGCTAGGCTACGAGGCCCTGGCGGGCCTTTCTGGCCCCTTCTCGGGGCCATAGAGGGCCGGCGCTGCCTGGTCGGCCTTGTGGGCTTCCGCGCCGACAATCCCACCACTGCGCAGATCGACGACGGGCTGGTAGTGCAGTTCAAGCTGCCCGCGCTCGACCGCTTGGGCCAGTTCCGGCGTCGTCCATCCATCCGGCCGGAAAGCGCTCATTCTCTTTCCCTGAATGCCCGCAACGCCCGCGACAGGGACAGAAGGAACAGGCCGGTCAAACCGAGCGCCGCGATGACCCAATGCTCGCCGAGGAAAGCACCGGCGGTTGTGCCGGCCAGCACGACAGCGAGGATGGGCAGGTGGCAGGGGCAAGTCAGCACAGCCAGTCCGCCCCACAGGTAGCCGGTGATCGGTTTGTGCGTCTCGGACGGCAAGCGCTCGGGGTTGTTCATGGCAGACTCTCCGCGTGCTGTGCCGGCTCGGTCGGCAGGGTGGCCAACTGCACTTCCAGATCGGCCAACGCTTCGCGCCGACGCTCGACGAACTGACGCAGCAGGGCAAGCTGCGCGGCCGCTTCGTCGCCGTCCGCCGCATCCAGCGCCCGGCACAGCCGCGCCAGCGCGTCGAGGCCGATGCCCGCCTCGAAGGCCGCCCGCACGAAGCACAGCCGTTGCAAGGCGGCGTCATCGAACAAGCCGTAGCCGCCTGGTGTGCACGCCACCGGGCGCAGCAATCCGCGCAGCAGGTAGTCGCGCACGATATGCACGCTCACCCCGGCATCAAGAGCCAGCCGGGACACCGTGTAGGCGTTCATCGAACACCTCCTTTTGGTCGGTTCACGGCAATGCATATACCGTTTCGCCGAGTTCAATCCGCGCGCTGCGAATCCGATGCCGGTGCCGTAGAACATTGGGTCGATATCCGATCACGGTGTCCTAGATGACATGGTCTGCAACAGATGTCGATTAAACTCCTGGCCCAAGCCGAAAGCCTCGTGGACACTGACGATCGCCAATCCTTCCAATCCTTGATGCTTGGAGGCCCAGTCTTCCGCCGTCGGGACAGATGCAAAGAAATGTACATGGCAACAGAAGGACTGACGAACGTCGGCTGCTTCCTGCGGCAATACCAAGGACACCGCCATGCCGGCAGGTTCGACAGCCTGTATCTCGCTGGGTGAAACCGTGAGTGAAACGGGTGCTCCGGTTGCAGCGCAATGCGATGAGACGCGAGCTGTACGGCCGATCAGCGCCGGAAATATCAAGGTGTCCAGCGCGCACCAGGCATACAGACGGCGGTCGTCAATTTCAAAGACATACGAAGTCTCGCGCAAGGTGAGGCCGTAGCCGATGATGTTCCCATCTTTGTCATATTCGGTACTGGTGGCCTGTTCGAGTACGGCGGCCACTCGCTCAGCGGGCCAGTCGAGAATCCCGGCAAGTGTCGTTCGTGAAACCGGACGCCCCTTGGCGAGTTCCCGCAGTAGCGGGACCAAGAGATCCGCAGTACCATTGGTACGATTGACCGAAGTGAGACGTTCTAAAATATATGGGGCGAGCTTCATGGTTCCATCTCCTTTCATCCTGCGCAGCAGGACAATTGTTTGACATCCTTGGTGAAGGTCTGCGCCGCGAGCTTCAGCCCCTCGACCATCGTCAGGTAGGGGAACAACTGGTCAGCCAGTTCCTGTACGGTCATGCGGTTACGGATCGCGAGCACCGCCGTCTGGATCAGCTCGCCCGCTTCCGGGGCCACTGCCTGTACCCCAATGAGTCGTCCGCTACCTTCCTCGATTACCAGCTTGATAAAGCCGCGTGTGTCGAAGTTGGCGAGCGCACGCGGCACGTTATCCAGTGTTAGCAGGCGGCTGTCGGTCTCGATCCCGTCGTGGTGCGCTTCCGCCTCGCTGTAGCCCACGGTCGCCACTTGCGGATCGGTGAACACCACGGCCGGCATTGCGGTCAGGTCGAGCGCCGCATCGCCGCCGGTCATGTTGATCGCGGCACGGGTGCCGGCCGCTGCCGCCACATAGACGAACTGCGGCTGGTCGGTGCAGTCGCCGGCCGCGTAGATGTTCGGGTTGCTCGTGCGCATGCCTTGGTCGATGACGATGGCACCTTGCGCATTGACAGTGACCCCCGCTGCGTCCAGCGCGAGGCTGCGCGTGTTCGGTGTCCGACCGGTGGCAACCAGCAGTTTGTCGGCGCGCAATTCACCGTGCGTGGTGGTCAGCACGAATTCACCGTCCATATGGGCGACCTGGCTGGCTTGCGTGTGCTCCAGCACCTCGATGCCCTCGGCACGGAAAGCGGCTGTCACCGCCTCGCCGATGGCCGGGTCTTCACGGAAGAACAAGGTATTGCGCGCCAGGACCGTGACCTTGCTGCCCAGCCGGGCAAAGGCTTGCGCCAGCTCCAGCGCCACCACCGACGAGCCGATTACGGCAAGGCGTTCGGGAATGGTGTCGCTCGCCAGGGCCTCGGTGGAAGTCCAGTAGGGTGACTCTTTCAACCCCGGAATCGGCGGGACCGCCGGGCTGGCACCCGTGGCGACCAGGCAGCGGTCGAACATCACGACGCGCTCGCCACCCTCGTTCAAACTAACGATAAGGCTCTGGTCGTCCTTGAAACGCGCTTCACCGTGCAGAACGGTGATGGCTGAATTGCCGTCCAGGATGCCTTCGTACTTGGCATGACGGAGTTCTTCGACACGGGCCTGCTGCTGGGCCAGCAGCCGCTCGCGCAAGATCGTCGGCGGTGTGGGTGGCATGCCGCCGTCGAATGGGCTTTCCCGGCGCAGATGGGCGATGTGGGCGGCGCGGATCATGATCTTGGACGGCACACAACCGACGTTGACGCAGGTGCCGCCGATGGTGCCGCGCTCAATCAGCGTGACCTGCGCGCCTTGCTCGACGGCCTTCAGTGCTGCCGCCATCGCGGCTCCACCGCTGCCGATCACGGCGACTTGCAACGGGCGCTCGCCGCCGCTGCCCTTGTCGGCGGCACCCATCCAGCCGCGCACCTTGTCGAACAGCCCAGTGCGGTTGTCGGTCGGCGGGGCATCGGCGAGCATCGCTTTGTAGCCTAGGCCAGCCACGGCGGCGGTCAGTGCGTCCGGCGCTGTGCCTGGATCAAGGGCGAGCTGGGCCGCGCCCTTGGCATAGGACACTATGGCAGATTGGACGCCGGGTACTTTTTCCAGCGCTTCCTTGACGTGCGCCGCGCACGAGTCGCAGGTCATGCCGGTGATTTTTAGATGGGTCATGCGATAGATCCTTTTTCGTTTGTGGTAGCAGACAAGGGCGTCAGATGTGCTGCGCTGCCGTTTTCAGTGCCTCACTTCTTGACGCTGGACGGATAGCCTGCGTCTTCGGTGGCCTTGGTCAGCTTCTGCACGCTGGTCTTGGCATCATCGAAGGTGACAACCGCTTCGCGTGTCTCGAAGGTCACGTTAACTTTGCTGACGCCTTCGACCTTGGAAATCGCCTTCTTGACGGTGATCGGACAAGCGGAGCAGGTCATGCCCGGTACGGACAGCGTGACGGTCTGGGTGGCGGCCCACACGGGGGCAACAACGGCAGCGATGGCGAGAGAGGCAAACAGTTTTTTCATGATGAACTCCTGTGATTAATAGAAAAATGGCATGACGTAGGGAAATCCGAGCGCGACCAGAACCAGCGCGGCCACGACCCAGAAAATGAGCTTGTAAGTAGCGCGCACTTGGGGAATCGCACACACATCCCCTGGTTTGCAGGCTTGCGCCGGTCGGTAGATGCGCCGCCAGGCGAAAAACAGCGCCACCAACGCCGCGCCGATGAAGATCGGGCGATAAGGTTCCAACACCGTCAAGTTGCCGATCCAAGCGCCGCTGAACCCCAGGGCGATCAGAACCAGCGGCCCCAGGCAGCAAGCCGAGGCGAGGATGGCGGCTAGCCCGCCAGTGAAGAGCGCCCCGCGCCCGTTTTGAGGTTCAGACATACGCTTGTCCTTTCAAATCTGGATTGGATAGCTTAAGCTTACTTCCGTACCAATGTACGGAGTCAAGCGATATGGAAAAAAATTTGGAGAATCTGACTATTGGCGTTTTCGCCAAGGCGGCCGGGGTCAACGTGGAAACAATCCGGTTCTATCAGCGCAAGGGCTTGTTGCCGGAGCCGGACAAGCCCTATGGCAGCATCCGCCGCTATGGCGAGGCGGATGTGACGCGGGTGCGCTTCGTGAAATCAGCCCAGCGGCTCGGATTCAGCCTCGACGAGATCGCAGAGCTGCTGAGGCTGGATGACGGCACCCACTGCGAGGAAGCCAGCAGCCTGGCCGAGCACAAGCTTCAGGACGTGCGCGAAAAAATGACCGACCTGGCGCGCATGGAAACCGTGCTATCCGAACTTGTGTTCGCCTGCCATGCGCGGCAAGGGAACGTTTCTTGCCCGCTGATTGCTTCGCTGCAAGGGGAGAAAGAGCCGCGTGGTGCCGACGCGGTGTAGCCGAGGGTAGTTACGCCTTAGCGTGCTTTATTTTCCGTTTTCTGAGACGACCCCTTAGAAAGCCTAGTCAAAGAGCTGTCACGAGAACACCGTTAGCTTAGCGTACGATTTTTTCCGAATTCTGCGGTTCCCCCTTGTGGATCGTTTGGGGACAAAACGCCGGCTGGTGACAGTTGAGGGGCGTTTCTTGACACTTGGGGGGCAGCGCACCCCGGCGCGATGCTGACAGATGAGGGGCCGGCCTCGAAATCGGCCGGCTGGAGCCGCGCCGGAGGCCGTCGAGGCGGCCTATGTGCTTGATCGGGCTGGCTTTATCCACAGAAGTTGTGGATAAGCCTGTTGGCAAGGCCCTTGCCGTACTGACACTTGAGGGGCGGGGGTGCTGACAGATGAGGGGCGCGATCCTTGACACTTGACGGGCAGACTATTGACCCTTGAGGGGCTTATCCATTGACACTTGAGGGGCGGCCCTTCGAGCCTTTTCCTTGGCGTATCAACGGCTTGCGCGCGTTTTCCGGTCAAGCTAACCGGCTTTTAACCCTTCATAACCTTTATATTAAACCTAGTTGTTATAACCGGGTGTCGAAAAAAGCGGCAAACCGGCCCAAGGTGCCCCGCAGAATGATCGGCCGCCGAAGGGGGGTGCCCCCCCTTCTCGATCCCACCCGGCCGCTAAAGCGGCCTCCCATCCCCCCAGGGGCGTTGCCCCTCGGCCTACGGCCTTCACCCCAAGAATGGAGCGCCTACGGCGCTACGGCTGACCATAGCCAGGCGCAAGCGCCTGGCAGAAGTTCGTGCTCTTCCAAAGGGGGCCAAGGCCCCCTCTGGACTCCCCAACTGTCAAGGCCGCGGTGACTCCTGCGCCGTCGCCAAGTCGGAAGATGGCTCCAGCTCGAAGGCCGCAAGGTTGAACGCCAAGGGAGGGGTCGGCCTGCCAGGCCCAGGGCGTGATTGCGCCCCTCAAGTGTCAAGAAGCGGGGGAATTCAGTCGTCCGCGTCGTCGTGCAGGATCGTCTCGTAGTCCTGCCCGCCGTAGAACACGCCGATGATGGAAACCAGATCGCCGGCCACATCGAAGGCGATCACGGCGCGCTTGCGGTAGTTCGTGATGCGCAGGCCGGGCCGCACATCGTCGCGCATGGTGCCGCGCAGTGGAAACGTGCGCAGGCTTTCGCAGTAGGTGACGATTGCCTCGGTGTAGCGAGCGGCAACGTCAGGCGACGCCGCCGCCGCGATGTAGCGGTACAGCTCGGCAAGCTGCTCTTCGGCCTCGGGCGAGAAGACGATCGCGTAGCTCATTGCGCCTTCGCATGCTCGGCGGCCAGGCGGGCGCGCACCTGGTCGGCGGTGACGGCTCGGGAGGGATCGGCTTTCAGGGCGTCATACGCCGGGCCGACCTGGTTGTGAAGCCAGGACTCGACGGCGCGATCACGCGCGAGTAGCGCACGCAGGCCGTCGCGGATGACCTCGCTTTCGCTCGCGTACTCCCCGGTCTTGACCTTCGTTTTCACCACGTCGGCCATGTCGTTCGGCAGGGTGATGCTCAGTTGCTGGGTGGTTCGCATGGCGGCCTCCATTCGGTTCAATAGGATTCAATCCTATCACTCCAAGGGGGCGAAGTCCAGTTTAGCGGCTAAAGTTTAGCTAAAGTGCTTGACAGGTTAGGACATTTTGTCCTAATATACGTCTTGAAGGCCGGGCATGTCGCCCAGGTCAACTACCGGAGAGTTCCGATGAACACCCAAGACCAACCCGTCACCGCTTCCCTGGTCGCCGAGGCCCAGCGCCTCGACTTCTTGCCTACCTACTTCGGCCCGCGCCTGATGATGCGCGGCGAGGCCCTTGTGTACGCCTGGCTGCGCCGGCTCTGCGAACGCTACAACGGCGCGTATTGGCACTACTACACCCTGTCGGACGGCGGTTTCTACCTGGCCCCCGACCTGGCCGAGCGCCTGGAGATCGAGGTAGACGGCAACGGCTTCCGGGGCGAACTGTCGGCCGACGCCGCCGGCATTGTCGCAACCCTGTTCGCGCTCGGCCAGCTCGCGGCCGAGATCGCCGGCACGGACGCGGCCGACGCCCTGATCGACCGCTATCACTTCCTGCGCGGCTTCGCGGCCGGCCACCCCGAGGCCGCTGCGATCTACCGGGCTATTGACTGATGAGGGGCGGCCCCGGCTCCGGCCGGGGCTGCACCAGGAGCACGTCAAGCGATGGCGAAGCGAACAAAGCAACCGGCCCAGACGGGCCAGGACTGGAGCGCGCCGGCGGCCGAGCTGCTGGCCGAGCTGCCGGCAGACCGTGACGGCCTGCTGGCTGCGGCCGTTGCGGCCGTGGTGGAGATCGACGCGGCTGTCATGCGCGGCGACGGGGCGGCGGCCGAGCTGGCCGGCGACCGATACGAGGCGATCATCTGGAAGCTGAACGGCGGCACGAACTTCGGGTGCATGGCCGACGACGAGGCCGCCGGCCGCGTCATCGAGCGGCATTGCGCTGCGGTGCCGGGGGACGTGCCCTTGTGGGGCCAGCGCGGCCAGTTCCTGGCCGTGGCGGGCGACGTGCGCGCCCTGGTGGAGTACGAGGCCGGTTATGGCGGGCCGCTCAACGCGCATTTTCAGTTCCACGCGGTTGACCTGGACAGGCCGTTTATCTCGGCGACGGGCTATCGCTCGCACTTCGACACGGCGCGGGGCTGCATGACCGTGGACGAGGTTGCGCGCGGCATCCTGACGGCCATGCTGGCCGAGAAGAAGCGGCCGGTGTTGATCGAGGCCAACTACCGCGACCGCTTGGCCGACGCTCCCCTGCCCGATTGGCTGGCCGGCCTGGTGCCGCCGGCGCGGCGCGAGCCGGCGACCGTGACGATCCCGCCGGGCTTCGTCTTGGTCGATGTGGTGCTGCCGGCGCACAAGGCGTTCATCGCGCGGCGCTGGGCGGCCGAGGCGGCGGGCAAGGTCAAGGCGGCCAGGGCCGCCAGGTCGAACGCCAAGGGAAAGGCCGGGGGCCGCGAGCGAGATCCCGCATCGGCGGAAACGGCGATGCGCTGCAGCACCGCCAAAGCTGACGATTGCAAGGCCGAGGCTGGGCCTGTATCGCCAGAAGCGACGATGCCGGGCGCAGGCGAAGCATCCTGCAGCACCGCCAGGAATGGCGATGCAGGCCCGGCCGACCTGGTGGAGTTCACGCCCGCACCAGGCCAACGGTGCGAGATCGTGAGCGTCCACCATCCGGTGTTCGCCAAGGAGATCGGCAAGCGCGTCATCATCGTGAAGGTGCATCCAGACACCCGCCAGGTGTGGGCGCATGACGACCGGCCGGTGACATACAAGACCAACCGCGCGGGCCGCCGTGTGGTGGATTCAGACCCGAGCTGCATTCAGTCGATCTACGGATTCGACCAACTGCGGCTTATCACGTGACCAGGAGAAGAAACGAATGACGAACGACGCCAATATCCGGCTGGAGTGCTTGAAGCCGGCCGAGCGGTGGGCGCAGCCGAGCGGCGAAGAGGTGCGCGAGGTGCTGCGCCTGGCGGGCCTCACCGGCGGCAAAGCCGCGAAGGTGCTGGGCCTCGGCCCGAAGGGCGACCGGACGATCCGGCGATGGGTGGGCGAGGACACGCCGATCCCTTATGCCGCGTGGGCGCTGCTGTGCGACTACGCCGGCCTCGGGCTGATCTGGAAAGAGGTTTGACGCCAGGGAAAGAGGCTTTAGCGGCTAAAGTGCTAGGCATCGGACTACGGTAAAGCGAAAATAGTTTAGCTAAAGTGCTTGACAGGCTAGGACATTTTGTCCTAATATAGCACTTGAAGGCCGGGCATTCCGCCCAGGTCGATTACCGGAGAGGTTCCGATGAGCAAGAACAAGATCATGCCTTGGGTTGACGCCCTGCCGAATGTGGAAGCCACCGACTTCCAAGCCCGCCGCGACCAGATCGAGGCCACGATGGCCGAGGCGGCCGAGCTGGTGAAGCAGGCGGAAGAGCTGCGCGGCAAAGCCTATTTCGCCGCCTTGAGCCTGGAGGCCAGTGCCAAGGGCGAATGGTCGAGCCAAGCGGTCGAGCAGGCCAAGCGCAGCGTCGGCTGGTAAGGGAAGGCGGCCCGGCTTCGGCCGGGTCATCAACGGAACGCCAAGAGGAAACAGTCCCATGAGCAAAGGCAAGATCGAGATCATCGAGACGTGCTGCCGGCGCTGCGGCAAGAGCATCCGAACCTTGAGCCACACCATCATCGGCGCCGATGATGCCCGCGAGAAGTTCGGCAGCATCTGCGGCGGCTGCATCACGCCGGAGGAAGATAACGAGCTGACGGAAATGCTGCTGGCGGCGGCCGTGCGACGCATGAGCGGAGCGACGCTGCAATGACGGCATTCCACACGTTCGACGGCCCCAGGTGGAGGAACGCCCCGGAGTGATCCGGGGCGCTTGGCCTGGTGCTGGCACACCGTAACCATGCTTCCGAGTGGGAGCATCCAGCATTCAACACGTAACCGCGTGGAGGGTCAAGCCATGTCCAACATCGTCAAGTTCCCCAGGGCGAGCAAGCCGCCGGCTCCCGAGCCGGTGCAGCCTGCCGCGCCCGCTGCTGCGCCTGCCGCACCCAAGGCCGAAGGCCGGGGCCTGGTGGCCGGCCTGGTCAAGTTCGTATGGGTGGCGACCGTGCTGGTCTGGCCGGTGCTCAAGTGGGTGCTGGCGATCATCACCTTCTTCCAGTTCGTGCGGATGCTCTACCACTGGAACACGCCTGGCGTGTATGCCGGCTGGTCGTTCCTGGCGTACTTCGCGGCACTGACCGCGATCACCTACTTCGTTTCGATCTACAAACCGAAAGGGCTTTGACATGGCAAAGCAGACCCTCCCCTACCCGCCTGGCTTCGTGGAGCCGACCACTGGCCGCGTGGCCGTCATGGTGCGCGAGTACGCGGACAGCGACTTGAACGGCGACGCGCCGGCCTACTGGTACAGCGCGCAATCCGAAGAATGGGGCCTTGACCCCTGGCGTCTCGTGGAGGGCGTCGATCCGCACGTGGGCGGCGGTTCCTTCGACGTGTGCTTTGCCAGCGGCGGCACGCGCACCGTAGGCCCGCTGATGACGTTCTTCCTGAGTGCCGCCCATGCGGCACAGCTCATTGACGCCAAGGGGGAAGAGTTGGCCTTGCAGCGCGCCACCCTGGCCGTCATCGCGGACGGGCTGGGCCTGCCTGCCAAGGCGCTGCGCATCGAGGCGAAGGTGGAGGGCCGGCCGGCCGTGTTCTACGACCAGGACGGGGCCACGCTTTGCGCGTGCGCGGTGGATTCCGACCACTGGCGACAGGCGCGGGCGACGGCCGCAACGGCATCGGCCATCGACAAGGCGCGAACAAATTTTTAGCCGCTAAAACGCTTGACGGCTTCGCATGGTTTAGCTAAACTTCTGCACATGGTTGGCGGCTGGCACCGCCATTTGTTCAACAAACCGGGTGTGGAGTGTTATGGGTGCAATCCATGAAGAAACGGCTAACCGAAGCCCAATTCCAGACGGCCATCAAGGGGCTGGAGATCGGGCAGCAGACCATCGACATAGCGCGCGGCGTGCTGGTCGATGGCCGGCCCCAGGCGGAGTTTGTCACTTCGCTGGGGCTGACCAAGGGGGCGGTGTCGCAGGCGGTCAGTCGCGTATGGGCAGCAGCAGGGGAACAGCTCCCCGAGGGCTTCGAGCGAGTGACGGCGGTACTGCCGGAGCATCAAGCGTTCATCGTCAAGAAGTGGGAAGCAGACGCCAAGAGGAAACAGGAACCCAAGTCATGAAAACACTGGTCACGGCAATTCAGAAGGGCGGTCAAGGCAAGACGTTCGCCACCTGCCACCTGGCATTCGACTTCCTGGAGCGCGGCCTTCGCGTGGCCGTGATCGACCTGGACACCCAGGGCAACGCATCGTTCACGCTGTCGGCGTACCAATCGGGCTACCTCGCCAGCCAGTTGTTCACCGGCGACACCGATGACCTGCGGTATTGGTTCGGCAAGCGCGAGGGCGAGAGCCTGGCGCTGATCGCGGCAGACGCCAACCTGGCGAACCTGGACAAGATGGAGCTTTCCCAGGCGGCCGCCGCGCTGCGGGCCAGTGTGGCCGCGCTGGGCGAGTTCTTCGACGTGTGCCTGATCGACACGGCCCCCTCCCTTGGCGTCGCCATGACGGCGGCCGTGCTGACGGCCGACTACATGCTGTCGCCCATCGAAATGGAGGCGTACAGCTTGCAGGGCATGAAGAAGATGGTCGCGGTCATCAGCAACCTGCGCAAGCAGAACCCCAAGCTGCGCTTCCTCGGCATGGTGCCGAACAAGGTGGACGCGCGGAAGCCGCGCCACGTCAACAACCTGGCGACGTTGCAGCAGGCATACCCGCAGCTCATCTTGCCGTTCAGCATCGGCGCGCGTGACAGCATCGCCGAGGCGCTGGGCGAGCAGATGCCGGTGTGGAAGATCAAGAAGACCGCCGCGCGGAAGGCCACCCAGGAGGTGCGTGCGCTGGCGGATTACGTGTTCACGAAGATGGAGATCGCGCAATGAGCGCCAAGACCAACGCCAAGAAGAAGGAGCAGGACAAGCCGCAATCGTCCGGGCTGGGCCTGGACGGGCTGGGCGACCTGGCCGGCCTGCTGAACGAGCAGCCGGCGGCCAACGCCGGCGGCGCAGGCCCGCAGGAGCTGCCGCTTGACCTGATCGACGAAGACCCACACCAGCCGCGCACGGCCGACAACCCCGGCTTCTCGCCGGAGAGCATCGCGGAGATCGGCGAGACCATCAAAGCGCGCGGCGTGAAGTCGCCCATCAGCGTGCGCGAGAACCCGGACGCACCGGGGCGCTACCTCATCAACCACGGCGCGCGGCGCTATCGCGGCTCGAAGTGGGCGCACAAGACCACGATCCCGGCCTTCATCGACAACGACTACAACGAGGCCGACCAGGTTATCGAGAACCTGCAACGCAACGAGCTGACGGCGCGTGAGATCGCCGACTTCATCGGCCGCGAGCTGGCGAAGGGCAAGAAGAAGGGCGAGATCGCCAAGGAGATCGGCAAGTCGCCGGCCTTCGTCACGCAGCACGTCACGCTGCTGGACTTGCCCGAACCCATTGCCGAGGCGTTCAATAGCGGCCGGGGCAAGGACGTGACTGTCATCAACGAGCTGGTGACGGCCTACAAGAAGAACCCCGACGAGGTGGCCGCCTGGCTGGCCGACGACAGCCAGGAGCTGACGCGCGGCTCGGTGAAGCTGCTGCGCGAGTTCCTGGAGGACAAGCGCAGTCACGAGGACGGCGACCGTGATCCCAACACCGTCGATGCGCTGACCGGCAAGACCGACGCCGAGGCCGGCGACGGCGAGCAGGGGCCGCAGGATGATGACGCCAAGGGGAAGAAGGAGCCGAAGGAGGCCGACCCCGACAAGCTCAAGAAGGCCATCATCCAGGTCAAGCACGACGACCGGCCGGCACGGCTGATCCTCAACCGCCGGCCCCCGGCCGAGGGCTGGGCCTGGCTCAAATACGAGGATGACGGCCAGGAGTTCGAGGCCGACCTTGGCACCGTGCAGCTTGTCGCGCTGCTGGAGGGCTGACACGCCCAGCGCCGGGCATCGCCGACCACCGACCCCCACCCATCGCCCCGCCATCGAGCGGGGCTTTTTTTTGCCCGCGTTTTAGCCGCTAAAAAAAGTTCAGCTAAACCGCTTGCGTAGTGTTGTATGTTGTAGTATGCTACACGCTACAACATACAACCGGCCAAAGGAGGCCCGACATGGCGATCTCGAAGGAGCAGATATTTGCGGTGGCCGACGAACTGGACGCGGCCGGCCAGAACCCCACGCTGGCGAACGTGCGCAAGCAGCTCGGCAGCGGCAGCTTCACCACCATCAGCGAGGCGATGAACGAGTGGCGCGCACGCAAGGCCAGCCAGGCCGCCCCGATCCGCGAGCCGGCACCGCAGGCGATCACCGACAAGCTGGCCGAGCTGGGCGGCGACTTGTGGGCCGTGGCGCTGGAAATGGCGAACAACCGCCTGGCCGCCGAGCGCGAGGCGCTGGAGGCCGTGCGCCAGGAGACGGAAGCAGCGCGCCAGGAAGCCGCAGAGCTGGCCGACCAGCTCACCGGCGAGCTGGACGAGGCCAAGGCCCGCGTCGCGGCCCTGGAGGCCGTCGAGGCGGCCGCCAAGGGCGAGGCCGACGAGCTGCGCGGCAAGCTCGCGGCGACCAGCGAGCGCGCGGCCACGGCCGAGGCCAGGGCCGGCGAGCTGCGCACGGAGCTGGATCACGCCCATCAGGAAGCCCGCCAGGCGCGCGCAGAGCGCGACAAGGCCCAGGAGAGGGCCACGGCCAGCGCCGACCAGGTGGAGGCCCTGCGGGCCGACCTCGCGGCCGCGAACAGCCGTACCGCCGAGATCGAGCGCCGCGCCGGCGAGCTGCGTGCCGACCTGGAGCGGGCGAACCAGGCGACCGACCAGGCGCGCGCCGCTCAGGCCGAGCAGCGGAAGGCCACCGAGGTGGCCGCCGCCGAGCGCGACCAGGTGCGCGCGGAGCTGGTGAAGGTGCAGGCCAAGGCCGAGGCGGCCGAGCAGGCCCACCAGGAGCAGCGCAAGGCGATGGCGGCCGAGGCACACCGCCAGGCCGAGCGGCTGACCGCCGCCCAGGGCGAGCGCGACCAGGCGAAGCGCGACGCTGCCCAGGCCCGCGAGGAAGCGGCCGGGCTTCGCGGCCGGCTGGAGGCCCTGGAAACCGTCATGGCGCAAGGCCGGGCGGCCGATCCGACCAGCGGCGGACGCAAAAAGACCTGATAAATCGGTTGGTTTTCCTTAAAATTACCCTGGAACCATGACAAAACGCACAACCCGGCCGCTGGGAAGAGCCGGCCTCGCTTTGCCGAGGTCGGCTTTTTTGTTGGAGCGCGGCTTGCATGGGGCCACCATCACCCTTTTGAGAACCACGGCAACCATAGGAGTGCCCGATGAAAGAACGCCTCTTGGTCATGAACGGTCAACGCATCGTTCAGGCCGAAAAGGACGGCGCTTGGACGAATCAGAAAGTAGACAAGGCGGGCGCGTTGAAGCCCGGCATCTACAACCTGTACACGGCCCAAGCGGCCGACAAGAAGCAGACCCACGCCGGCGTGATCGTTCATGCCGACGCCACCAACGTGTACCAGCAGATCGGCAAGAACTTTGTCATGCACGCTCGGTCAGATTTCGATAAAGTACCTGAAATTGGGAGCGCAAAGAGCATCAGCTACAACGCCCAGGGCAAGGCGGCAGTCGCCGCAGAGGCCCCGAAACTGACGCGGGGGCGCTCCATGTAGCTTTAGCGGCTAAAAAGGAGGCACGCCCTTGAAACGACTCACCATCCCCGGCAGCGGCACCGAGAGCCGCGCCACCAAGCCGGCCCGCGTCAGCGCGCCGGCCACCCTCGGCGGTGCCGCCTTCGGCGCTTCGCGCGAGGACACCGGAGCCGACTTGCTGGAGGCCGCCCAGGCGGCCGAGATCGAGCAGCAGGCCACCCTAGAGGCGGCCCCGGTCGAGCAGTCCTACCCCGAAACCCTGGCGCTCTACGTGCAGGCCAAGCACGACCAGGTGGAGCACATCGAGGACAGGCTAGAAAACCTGATCGACCGGCAGCAGGCCCGCTTGCAGCAGACCCAGGCGTCCGCGCCTGGCCGGCTTTCCTTGCCCGGCTCTAAGCGAGCCTGGCAGAACCAGCAGGCGCAGCAGCAGGCCCGCTTGCAGACGCTTCACGCGCGCCTGGAGGCCGTCCGCGAGATCAAGGAAGGCATGGGCCTGCACTCGCCGAAGATCGAAGAGCTGGCGACGCGCAAGATGCGCGCCGAGAACCCCGAGCTGGCTTCCGATTGGGATGCCATGCGCGAGGCCGCCCGCCGGCATGAGCTGCTGATGCGCAAGCAGGAGCAGGAGCGCAAGCAATCCCAGGCCCAGGAGCGGCCAGGGAGATCGCAGTCCTTGGGCCTGTCAGCCAGGCCCGCATAAAAACGAAGCCCGGCGGTCGCCGGGTTTTTTTCTCGAGCATCGCCATTTCTGGCGAGGGAGGCCCGCCGAGGGCCTGGCGGAATCATCCTGCAGCATCGTCACAAGCGACGATGCCGGGAGCTGGCCAGCATCGCCGAACCTGGCGATGCCGCCGGCGCGGTCGACCATCGCCACTTCTGACGATGAGATCCCGCATCGCCATCTACAGCGAGGCCCACAGGGCCAGGCCGGCGGCCACGACCGCCATGCCGGCCGCGACCATGTTCATCATGGCGACGCGCCGCGCCTCGCGGATCGGCGCGACGAGCTGCGCCGTCACCGCCTCAACCTCACGCCGCACGGCCTCGGCGGCCGCCTTCGCGCCCTCCTGCATTCCCCGCGTCATGGCGTCCTTGCTGGCCGCCAACGCCGCGTTGAGCGTCCTTTCCGCCTTTCCCTTGGCGTCATCACCCCATCGGTGGGCGATGGACTCCAGTTCCGACTTGAAGGCGTCCAAGATTTCCTGCTGGGCCGATGCGCTGTCCTGCATCAGCTTCATGTTGATGGTCTGGAGGATCAAGATCGGATCGTCGCGGCCCACGGCGATGCCGTGCTTGGCCGCGATCTCCCGTATCAGCTCCTCGATCTTGTCGTCGGCCGCCATCAGAGCACCGCCGCGTTTTCGAGCTGGGCGAAGAGCTGGGTTTTCACGATCTTGAGCCGCTGCCGCGTCATGATCGTGAGCGCCGAATCGGCCAGGGCCTCATCGAAGGTGCGCCGATCCTGGAGCATTTCGGCGAAGTCGCGGCCGTAGGTTTCCTCTTTCAGCGCCGGAATCTGGATGATGGCGGACACACGGCCCTTGTTGGCCGTGTACGCCTTCAACTGCTCGAACCCCTTGCCCTCGTGCTCGATTGGCCCCCAATACGGGTTCAGCCAGACCACGAACAGGCATTCGGCCGGGAACTGGCTGGCGAGCTGGGCGAAGCCGCTCACCGTGTCCACCAGGGCCTGGCCGCCGGTGACGACCGTATGCACCACGAGTTCGTGGCCCATGTCCTGGAGCAGCGCCGGCACCTGGTTGCTGATGAGGTAGTGCGACAGCGGCACGAACGAGCTGGCCCCGTTGTCGATGATGACGTCGCCCTCGGCCGACGCGATCATCTCGACCAGGGCGTCGAAATTCCGGGTGTTGATCTCGTCGCCGTCCATGATGTTGAGCCGGCGCACGTTGAGGGCTTTGTAGCCCTCGAACGTCGCGTTCACCGGATCGGTGTCGATGCAAAGCGGCTTCTGTCCCTTGCCGGCTTTGTACTGCGCGATGGTGGCCGCGATCATCGACTTGCCGACGCCGCCCTTGCCTTGCAGAACCATGTGAATTTTCGCCATTACAGTAAATCCTCTTTCTTTGGAGTCGCATCAAACGTGAAGCCGCCGATCTTGGGTGGCTCACTCTTGGATTCCGAGGCCGGCGGGGCGGCCTTCGGCTCGGGCTTCGCGCCCTTGGGCTGGCTGTCCGGGGGAGTGGCGGGAGGCGGCGGGGAAGCTACCGGCGCGGCCTTGATGTACCGCTTCACGTGCTGGGTGAAGGTTTCGTACCGACAGCGCAGCCGGCCGGTTTCCTTCATGTGCTCCCAGATCGTTTTCATCGCATAGCCCGCATCGAGCGCCGCTTGAACGTCGCTCTTGACGGCCAGGAACGCGACCACGTGCTTGTCCTGGCGCGGCTTCTTGGCTTCCCGTCCCTTCACCCATTCAGCCAGCTCTTCGGGGTAGGTCTTTGGCATCGTGTTCGTCCATCTAATCCTCTCATCGCAAATGTAACGCTACTAAGCGGCGCTACGGAAACGCAAAAAGTCCGCTATCGGCGTGCATTGGCACGCTTCGATAGGGGCATTATGGGCCATTGTGGCGGGTTTCGCTATATCCGTTGCTGCTTTTGCGGCCTGATAGCGCGATAGTTGCGGATAAATCGTAATGGCTGGTGTAGACTTTCCTTGGTGTTATTAACGCCGTAAGGCGGGCAGGATGTGTGAAGTTAGCTAACCGGCGAGCCGGTTATCTATCTTCACTGTCCCTTATTCGCGCCGGGGGCGCTCAACGGGTCATCCTGCTCTGCGAGGCAGCCGGCTACCGCCGGCATGAGAGACGAGGCGAGGCATGGAGAACGACGAAAAGGAACACGGCCGCCGGCGGCGGCAGCACCTGCGGGTGCCGGTGTTCCCCGAAGAGAAAGACGAGATCGAGGCGAACGCCAAGAGGGCGGGCGTCAGCGTGGCGCGCTATCTGCGCGACGTGGGCCAGGGCTACCAGATCAAGGGCGTCATGGACTACCAGCACGTGCGCGAGCTGGTGCGCGTCAACGGCGACCTTGGCCGCCTTGGCGGCCTGCTCAAGCTCTGGCTGACCGATGACGTGCGAACGCTCCAGTTCGGCGAGGCGACCATCCTGGCCCTGCTGGGCCGGATCGAGGCCACCCAGGACGAAATGAGCCGGATCATGGAGGCCGTGGTTCAGCCGAGGGCCGAGCCTTGACTTCTTTAGCGGCTAAAAAGCCGGAGGGGCGGCCATGATCGCCAAGCACGTGCCGATGCGCTCGCTTGGCAAGAGCGACTTCGCGGGCCTGGCGAACTACATCACCGACGCCCAAAGCAAAGACCACCGGCTGGGCCACGTGCAGGCGACGAACTGCGAAGCCGGTTCCATCCAGGACGCCATCACGGAGGTGCTGGCGACCCAGCACACGAACACCCGCGCGAAGGGCGACAAGACCTACCACCTGATCGTCAGCTTCCGGGCCGGCGAGCAGCCCAGCGCCGACACCTTGCGCGCGATTGAGGAACGCATCTGCGTCGGGCTGGGTTATGGCGAGCATCAGCGAATCAGTGCCGTCCACAACGACACCGACAACCTGCACATCCACATCGCCATCAACAAGATTCACCCGACGCGGCACACGATGCACGAGCCGTACTACCCGCACCGGGCGCTGGCGGAACTCTGCACGGCCCTGGAGCGCGACTACGGCCTGGAGCGCGACAACCACGAGCCGCGCAAGCGCGGCGCGGAGGGCCGGGCCGCCGACATGGAGCGGCATGCCGGCGTTGAAAGCCTGGTCGGCTGGATCAAGCGCGAGTGCCTGGACGAGATCAAGGGCGCGCAGTCCTGGCAGGAACTGCACCAGGTCATGCGCGACAACGGAATGGAGCTGCGCGTCCGCGCCAATGGCCTCGTGTTCGAGGCCGGCGACGGAACGATGGTGAAGGCGAGCACAGTAGCCCGCGACCTTTCCAAGCCGAGCCTGGAGGCGCGGCTTGGCCCGTTCGAGGCTTCGCCCGAACGGCAGGCGCAAACCACCGCGAAGCGGCAGTACCGCAAAGACCCCATCCGCCTTCGCGTCAACACCGTGGAGCTGTACGCGAAGTACAAGGCCGAGCAGCAGAGCTTGACCACGGCGCGCGCCCAGGCCCTGGAGCGCGCCCGGCATCGCAAGGATCGGCTGATCGAGGCGGCCAAGAGGTCGAACCGCCTGCGCCGCGCCACGATTAAGGTGGTCGGCGAGGGCCGCGCGAACAAGAAGCTGCTGTACGCCCAGGCGAGCAAGGCCCTGCGCAGCGAAATCCAGGCGATCAACAAGCAGTTCCAGCAGGAGCGCACGGCCCTCTACGCCGAGCACAGCCGGCGCACGTGGGCCGACTGGCTCAAGAAGGAGGCGCAGCACGGCGGCGCCGACGCCCTGGCCGCCCTGCGCGCCCGCGAGGCGGCCCAGGGCCTCAAGGGCAACACCATCCGGGGCGAGGGCCAGGCGAAGCCCGGCCACGCGCCGGCGGTGGACAACATCACGAAGAAGGGGACGATCATCTTCCGCGCCGGCATGAGCGCCGTGCGCGATGACGGTGACCGCCTGCAAGTCTCCCGCGAGGCCACGCGCGAAGGGCTGCAAGAAGCCCTGCGCCTGGCGATGCAACGCTACGGCAACCGCATCACCGTCAACGGCACGGTGGAGTTCAAGGCGCAGATGATCCGCGCCGCCGTCGATTCCCAGCTACCCATCACCTTCACCGATCCGGCTCTTGAGAGCCGGCGGCAGGCGCTTTTGAACAAGGAGAACACCCATGAGCGAACCGAAAGACCAGAGCATCGAGGACGAACTGGACGCGGCGCTGGCGGCCCTGGACAGCGGCCCGCTGCCGACCAGCACGCTACCGGAGCCGCAGCCGTCGCCCGAGCAGGCGACGGCCGGCCAGCCGCCGGCCGAGGCGACCGCGCCGACGCCGGCCTTCACGCCGCCACCGTCCACCGGAAGCCCGACGTTGGACGCCTTGGAAGAAAACCGCCGCCCCAAAGCCAGCACCGTTTGCGAGCACTGTCCGAACTCGGTGTGGTTCGCATCGCCGGCGGAAGTGAAGTGCTATTGCCGCGTGATGTTCCTCGTCACGTGGAGCAGCAAGGAACCCAACCAGATCACGCACTGCGACGGGGAATTTCTCGGCCAGGAACAGGAGTAGGCCAGACGCCGCCGGGCGTCGCCGCCGCCGACAAGTACATCGCCGAACGCGAGGCAAAGCGCCTAAAAGGTTTCGATATACCGAAGCATTCCCGATATACTGCCGGTGATGGTGCGCTCACGTTCCAGGGCACCAGGACTATCGAGGGCCAGGCGCTGGCCCTCTTGAAACGAGGTGATGAGGTCATGGTTACGCCCATCGACCAGGCCACGGCCCGGCGCTTGACGCGCATCGCGGTCGGCGATGCCGTCTCGATCACCGCGAAAGGCTCCATCAAAACGTCGAAAGGAAGGAGTAGATGAAGATCAAGATGAACAACGCGGTAGGGCCGCAAGTCCGAACCGCCAAACCGAAGCCGAGCAAGCTGCTGCCGGTGCTGGGCGCGGCCTCGATGGTCGGCGGCCTCCAGGCCGCGACGCAGTTCTTCGCCCACACGTTCGCCTATCACGCGACCCTCGGCCCCAACGTGGGCCACGTGTACGCGCCCTGGTCGATCCTGCACTGGACGTACAAGTGGTACAGCCAGTACCCGGACGAGATCATGAAGGCCGGCAGCATGGGGATGCTGGTTTCGACCGTGGGCCTGCTGGGCGTGGCCGTGGCGAAGGTCGTCACGTCCAACAGCTCGAAGGCGAACGAGTACCTGCACGGCTCGGCCCGCTGGGCCGAGAAGAAGGACATTCAGGCGGCCGGCCTGCTGCCACGCGAGCGCAACGTCCTGGAGATCGTCACCGGCAAGGCCGCACCCACGGCTACCGGCGTGTACGTGGGCGGCTGGCAGGACAAGGACGGCAATTTCTTCTACCTGCGGCACAGCGGCCCCGAGCACGTGCTGACCTACGCGCCCACGCGCTCGGGCAAGGGCGTCGGCCTGGTGGTGCCCACGCTGCTGTCGTGGGGCGCGAGCAGCGTCATCACCGACTTGAAGGGCGAGTTGTGGGCCTTGACCGCCGGCTGGCGGCAGAAGCACGCCAAGAACAAGGTGCTGCGCTTCGAGCCGGCCAGCACCTCGGGCGGCGTCTGCTGGAATCCGCTGGACGAAATCCGCCTCGGCACCGAATACGAGGTGGGTGACGTGCAGAACCTTGCCACGCTGATCGTTGACCCGGACGGCAAGGGCCTGGACTCGCACTGGCAGAAGACCGCCTTCGCGCTCCTGGTCGGCGTGATCCTGCACGCGCTGTACAAGGCCAAGGACGATGGCGGCACCGCCACGCTGCCGTCCGTCGATGCGATGCTGGCCGACCCGAACCGGGACATTGGCGAGCTTTGGATGGAAATGGCGACCTACGGGCACGTAGACGGCCAGAACCATCACGCCATCGGCTCGGCGGCCCGCGACATGATGGATCGGCCCGAGGAAGAAGCCGGATCGGTGCTGTCCACGGCCAAGTCGTACCTGGCCCTGTACCGCGACCCCGTGGTGGCCCGCAACGTCAGCCGGTCGGACTTCCGCATCAAGCAGTTGATGCACGAGGACGACCCGGTAAGCCTCTACATCGTCACCCAGCCCAACGATAAGGCCCGCCTGCGGCCGCTGGTGCGCGTCATGGTGAACATGATCGTGCGCCTGCTGGCCGACAAGATGGACTTCGAGGGCGGCCGGCCGGTGGCGCACTACAAGCACCGGCTCTTGATGATGCTGGACGAGTTCCCGAGCCTCGGGAAGCTGGAGATCATGCAAGAGTCGCTGGCCTTCGTGGCCGGCTACGGCATCAAGTGCTACCTCATCTGCCAGGACATTAACCAGCTCAAGAGCCGCGAGACGGGCTACGGCCACGACGAAAGCATCACGTCGAACTGCCACGTGCAGAACGCCTACCCGCCCAACCGCGTCGAGACGGCCGAACACCTGTCCCGCCTCACCGGGCAGACCACCGTGGTGAAGGAGCAGATCACGACCAGCGGCCGCCGCACGGCGGCGATGCTGGGCCAGGTGTCGCGCACTTACCAGGAAGTGCAGCGGCCCTTGCTGACGCCCGACGAATGCCTGCGCATGCCGGGGCCAAAGAAGAACGCCCAGGGCGAGATCGAAGAAGCCGGCGACATGGTGATCTACGTCGCGGGCTACCCGGCGATCTACGGCAAGCAACCCCTGTACTTCAAAGACCCAGTGTTCTCGGCACGCGCCGCGATCCCTGCGCCCAAGGTCAGCGACCGCCTGCGCGCCGTCGCACAGGCCGAGACGGAAGGGGAGGGCATCACGATATGAGCCGCATCCTGAAACGTATCGCGGCAGGCGTCGTCATCGCGGGCGTGGCCGCCCTGCTGCTGGCCGCCGGCGGCTATGCCGCCGGTGCCCGCGTGAACACCACCAAGAGCATTCCGGTCGGCCTGTACTGGACGAGCAGCGCGCCGGTGGAGAAGGGGGCCTACGTCCTCTTCTGCCCGCCGCAGCTCGGCGTGTTCGATGACGCCAAGGAGAGGGGCTACATCGGGGCCGGCTTCTGCCAGGGCGGCTACGGCTACATGATGAAGCGCGTTTTAGCCGCTAAAGACGATGCCGTCGCCGTCGCCGATGACGGCGTGCGCGTCAACGGCGAGCTGCTGCCCCTCAGCGCGCCGATCAAGGCCGACAAGGCCGGTCGGCCGCTGCCGCGCTATCAGTCCAACAGCTACACGCTCGGCAATTCCGAGGTGCTGCTTATGTCGGACGTGAGCGCCACATCCTTCGACGGCCGCTACTTCGGCCCGATCAATCGTTCGCAAATCAAGACCGTGATCCGTCCGGTCATCACCTGGTAGGGAGACACACCATGCGCCTTTTCATCGCAGAAAAGCCGTCCGTCGCCAAGGCCATCGCCGGCGAGCTGGGCGCGACCGGCAAGGGCGACGGCTTCATCGAGTGCGGCACCGACAAAGTGACCTGGTGCTTCGGGCACATGCTCGAACAGGCCGACCCCGACGAGTACACGCCCGATGACGTGCCGCGCGGCCAGTCCGGCAAGAAGGTCTGGCGCGTCGATGAGCTGCCCATCATCCCCGAGAGCTGGATTCTCAAGCCCAAGGACGACGCGAAGAAGCAGCTCGCCGTGATCGGCAAGCTGCTCAAGGAGGCCAAGGAGATCGTCAACGCCGGCGACCCCGACCGCGAAGGCCAGTTGCTGGTTGACGAAGTGCTGGAGCACTTCCGCAACAGCAAGCCGGTGCGCCGCTTTTGGGTGAGCGCGCAGGACTCCGTTTCCGTCAAGCGCGGCCTGGCCGCGTTGAAGGAGAACACCACCTATGCAGGCTGGGCCGACGCTGCACGCGGGCGGCAGCGCGCCGACTGGCTGATCGGCATGAACCTCAGCCGCGCGTACACGCTGCGCGCGCAGCGCGGCGGCTCGCGCGCCCTGCTGACCGTGGGCCGCGTGCAGACGCCGACGCTGGCCCTCGTGGTCGCCCGCGACCGCGAGATCGAGGCATTCAAGGCCGTGCCGTACCACACCATCCGGGCGGTGGTGCAGCACGCCGGCGGCAGCTTCGCCGCCGCATGGAAGGCGAAGGAGGATCAAGCCGGCCTGGACAGCGAAGGCCGCCTTGTCGATACCGCCGTCGCCGACGCCCTGGTGGCCGCCGTCAAGGGCCAGCCGGGCACCATCGCCGCGTACAAACAGGAGGCCAAGAAGCAGAACCAGCCGCTGGCCTTCGCCCTGTCCGACATTACGGCACTGGCCTCGGCCAAGTTCGGCTACAGCGCCGAGGACGTGCTGAACACCTGCCAGGCGCTCTACGAGACGCACAAGCTGACCTCGTACCCGCGCACCGACTGCGCCTACCTGCCGGAGTCGCAGCACGCCGACGCGCCGCGCGTGCTGGAGGCGATCAAGCACGTCAACCCCGAACTGGCCGGCCTGGTCGATGGTGCCGATCCGCGTATCAAGTCCAAGACGTGGGACGACTCGAAGATCACCGCGCACCACGGCATCGTGCCGACCATGCAGAAGGGCAGCAAGGCCGCCCTCAGCGAGCGCGAGCGCAACATCTACGACCTGATCGTGCGCGCCTACCTGGCGCAGTTCTACCCGCTGCACGAGTACATGCAGACCACCGTGGGCGTCGAGATCGCGGGCGAGAACTTCGCCGCGAGCGGCAAGGTAGTCACGCGCAACGGCTGGCGTGACGTGTACAGCCAGGCCGACGAGGAAGGCGAGAAGGACGAGGACGACGACAGCGGCACGCAGGCCCTGCCGTCGATGGCCCAGGGCGACGCCGTGATCTGCACGGACGCCACCCGCAAGGACGCCAAGACGAAGCCGCCAGCGCGCTTTACCGAGGGCACGCTGATCCGCGCGATGGAGAACATCCACAAGTTCGTCAGCGATGCCGAGCACAAGAAGATGCTGCGCGAGGGCGACGGCATCGGCACGTCGGCCACCCGCGCGTCGATCATTTCCGAGTTGAAGCGGCGCGAGTTCCTGGCCGTCAAAGGCAAGCAGATCATCAGCACGACCCTCGGCCGCAGCGTCATCGACGCGCTGCCCGAGGTTGTGAAAAGCCCGGTGCTGACCGCGCTCTACGAGCGGATGCTGAAAGGCGTCGAGCAGGGCACGGCCGCCCTGGACGCCTTCATCACGAAGCAAGAGACGTTCATCCGCGACCAGGTGGCGAAGGCCAACAGCGGAGCCGTGACCATCGCCGGCGGCAAGGAAGCCGCGCCGGTGTCATCCCTTCACAAGTGCATGGCCTGCGGCAGCGGCTTGTCGCGCCGGCCGAGCAAGAAGAAGGGGCAATTCTGGTGGGGTTGCAGCAACTTCCCCACATGCAAGCAGACCTACCCCGACCTCAAGGGTCGGCCCGACTACAGCAAGGGCCGCAACGGCCAGGCATCCGAATGACCACAGCGAAGGAGATCGACCATGAACGAGCAAACCACCACCAACACCGCCGCCCACGACGAGCCGCTGGCCGTCCTGCCGCCGGTTGACGACGACGCCGCCGGCCGCGAGGCCGTGCGCGAGAAGATGGCCGACGCGCTGACGCCCGGCTTCCAGGTCGAGTTCGACCCCGACGAAGCCGAGCGCGTGGGCGCGTTCGTGGAGGACGCGCTGTCCGAGCAGGACGCCGCCGCGAGCGGCGACGACCTGGTGGAAGTCGATGGCGCGCTGGAGCCGGCATTCCTGGACGACGAAGGCCCGAGCGCCGACATCCCGCCGTTCATCACCACCACGAACGCCCGCGAGCTGTACGACCTGCGGCCCGGCGAGACGGTTGCCCAGGCCGCCGCGCGCAAGGCGTCGGAGGGCTGACCC